>NZ_CP025258.1:645000-3822500 GCF_002843505.1 Bacillus sp. SJ-10
GCTTTTCACCTTTCCCTCACGGTACTGGTTCACTATCGGTCACTAGGGAGTATTTAGCCTTGGGAGATGGTCCTCCCGGATTCCGACGGAATTTCACGTGTTCCGCCGTACTCAGGATCCACTCAGGAGAGAACGAAGTTTTGACTACAGGGCTGTTACCTCCTATGGCGGGCCTTTCCAGACCTCTTCATCTACCTCGTTCCTTTGTAACTCCGTACAGAGTGTCCTACAACCCCAAGAGGCAAGCCTCTTGGTTTGGGCTGGTCCCGTTTCGCTCGCCGCTACTCAGGGAATCGCATTTGCTTTCTCTTCCTCCGGGTACTTAGATGTTTCAGTTCCCCGGGTCTGCCTTCTCATATCCTATGTATTCAGATATGGATACCACTCCATTACGAGTGGTGGGTTTCCCCATTCGGAAATCTCCGGATCAAAGCTTGCTTACAGCTCCCCGAAGCATATCGGTGTTCGTCCCGTCCTTCATCGGCTCCTAGTGCCAAGGCATCCACCGTGCGCCCTTTCTAACTTAACCGTTAAAAAGAATCACTACGTGATATCTTGCATTACTAATTGAATGTGAATTACTTCTGTTATCTAGTTTTCAAAGAACACGTTGGTGGAGCCTAGCGGGATCGAACCGCTGACCTCCTGCGTGCAAAGCAGGCGCTCTCCCAGCTGAGCTAAGGCCCCGTATTGGGTAAAGATGGTGGGCCTGAGTGGACTCGAACCACCGACCTCACGCTTATCAGGCGTGCGCTCTAACCAGCTGAGCTACAGGCCCATCTACCATATGAAAGAATCAAAGTTCCTTCAAAACTAAACAAGACAGGGAACGTTCTGTTTATAAGACCCAAGGTCTTATATTCCGTTAAAATCCTTAGAAAGGAGGTGATCCAGCCGCACCTTCCGATACGGCTACCTTGTTACGACTTCACCCCAATCATCTGTCCCACCTTCGGCGGCTGGCTCCTAAAAGGTTACCTCACCGACTTCGGGTGTTACAAACTCTCGTGGTGTGACGGGCGGTGTGTACAAGGCCCGGGAACGTATTCACCGCGGCATGCTGATCCGCGATTACTAGCGATTCCAGCTTCACGCAGTCGAGTTGCAGACTGCGATCCGAACTGAGAACAGATTTGTGGGATTGGCTTAACCTCGCGGTTTCGCTGCCCTTTGTTCTGCCCATTGTAGCACGTGTGTAGCCCAGGTCATAAGGGGCATGATGATTTGACGTCATCCCCACCTTCCTCCGGTTTGTCACCGGCAGTCACCTTAGAGTGCCCAACTGAATGCTGGCAACTAAGATCAAGGGTTGCGCTCGTTGCGGGACTTAACCCAACATCTCACGACACGAGCTGACGACAACCATGCACCACCTGTCACTCTGCCCCCGAAGGGGACGTCCTATCTCTAGGATTGTCAGAGGATGTCAAGACCTGGTAAGGTTCTTCGCGTTGCTTCGAATTAAACCACATGCTCCACCGCTTGTGCGGGCCCCCGTCAATTCCTTTGAGTTTCAGTCTTGCGACCGTACTCCCCAGGCGGAGTGCTTAATGCGTTAGCTGCAGCACTAAGGGGCGGAAACCCCCTAACACTTAGCACTCATCGTTTACGGCGTGGACTACCAGGGTATCTAATCCTGTTCGCTCCCCACGCTTTCGCTCCTCAGCGTCAGTTACAGACCAGAGAGTCGCCTTCGCCACTGGTGTTCCTCCACATCTCTACGCATTTCACCGCTACACGTGGAATTCCACTCTCCTCTTCTGCACTCAAGTTCCCCAGTTTCCAATGACCCTCCCCGGTTGAGCCGGGGGCTTTCACATCAGACTTAAGAAACCGCCTGCGAGCCCTTTACGCCCAATAATTCCGGACAACGCTTGCCACCTACGTATTACCGCGGCTGCTGGCACGTAGTTAGCCGTGGCTTTCTGGTTAGGTACCGTCAAGGTGCCGCCCTATTTGAACGGCACTTGTTCTTCCCTAACAACAGAGCTTTACGATCCGAAAACCTTCATCACTCACGCGGCGTTGCTCCGTCAGACTTTCGTCCATTGCGGAAGATTCCCTACTGCTGCCTCCCGTAGGAGTCTGGGCCGTGTCTCAGTCCCAGTGTGGCCGATCACCCTCTCAGGTCGGCTACGCATCGTCGCCTTGGTGAGCCGTTACCTCACCAACTAGCTAATGCGCCGCGGGTCCATCTGTAAGTGGTAGCCGAAGCCACCTTTTATGTCTGAACCATGCGGTTCAAACAAACATCCGGTATTAGCCCCGGTTTCCCGGAGTTATCCCAGTCTTACAGGCAGGTTACCCACGTGTTACTCACCCGTCCGCCGCTAACATCAGGGAGCAAGCTCCCATCTGTCCGCTCGACTTGCATGTATTAGGCACGCCGCCAGCGTTCGTCCTGAGCCAGGATCAAACTCTCCGATAAAGTGTTTGACTGACTACGCACATCGCTGTGCGATTTATTTAAAACTTTGAATTAACAGGTACGTTTTGTCTTGTTTAGTTTTCAAAGAACTTTGTTGCTTCTCTCGAAGCGACCTCTTAATCATAACATTTTCAGTTTGCTAGGTCAATACTTTTTTTAAAAATATTTTCGCTAGGCTTGCCTTTCTATTAAAAAGACAACAAAAAGAATTATATCAGTATCATCGCTATGTGTCAAAGCTTTTTTTCATTTCTTTATATAATAAAAGCGCAGCCTGTTACAGCTGCGCTTTTACTTTATACTTCTTCCGTTTCTTCCGGCTCTTCTTCATTCTTTTCCACAAGCGCCACAGTGGCTACATGCTCTTGATCAGACATGCGGATCAGACGGACGCCTTGTGTTACACGTCCCGTAGTGGAGATATCATTAATATCCATTCTGATTAACACGCCGCTTGCCGTAATAATCATTAAGTCCTCTTCGCCTTTTGTTGCTTTCACGGTTACTAACGGACCGTTGCTGTCAGTGATTTTACATGTTTTAAGGCCTTTTCCGCCCCGGCTTTGAACTCTGTATTCTGAAGCCGGTGTGCGTTTGCCGTAGCCGTTTTCTGTCACTATGAGGACGTGGGAGTCTTCTTCAAGAATCTCCATGCCTACCACAACATCATCGTCTGTCAGCGTGATGCCTTTAACACCTGCAGCTGTTCGTCCCATTTGTCTTACATCTTCTTCAGGGAAACGGATCAGCAAACCGTTCTTCGTTCCGATGATGATTTGTTTCTTGCCGTCAGTCAGGCGGACGGCCATCAGTTCATCGTCTTCCCGGAGACCCAGGGCGATCAGCCCGTTATTCCGTATATTCGCAAACTGGGACAGTGCCGTACGTTTCGACACCCCTTGTTTGGTCGTAAAGAATAGGTATTGCTCCTCATCAAACGTGCTGACCGGAATAATAGCATTAATCCATTCGCCTTTTTCAACCTCCAGAAGGTTAATAATCGGAATGCCTTTTGCCGTACGGCCGTATTCAGGGATTTCATATCCTTTAGAACGGTATACTTTCCCTTTATTAGAGAAGAACAGGATCGTATCGTGCGTTGATGTGGAAATTAAGTGTTCCACAAAGTCATCTTCATTCGTTCCCATTCCCTGTACGCCTTTTCCGCCCCGTTTTTGGCTGCGGTATGTGGACGCCGGGAGACGTTTAACATAGCCGTTATGGGTCAGTGTGATGACGATATTTTCTCTCTCGATAAGATCTTCATCTTCAATTGTTTCAAGACCGGACGTCACGATTTCAGTGCGTCTCTCATCATTGAAACGCTCTTTGATTTCATTGAGCTCTTCACGGATGATCTCAAGAACTCTTTCTTCATTGGCTAAAATATCTTTCAGCTCGGCGATAAGCGCAACAAGTGATTGATATTCCTCTTCAATCTTTTCGCGCTCCAGACCGGTTAATCGCTGAAGGCGCATATCCAGAATGGCTTGCGCTTGTTTTTCAGTCAGTGAGAATTGTTCGATCAAACCCGTTCTCGCAATTTCAGCCGTCTGGGAACTGCGGATAAGAGAAATAACGGCATCTAAATGATCGAGAGCGATTCTTAAACCTTCCAGAATGTGAGCTCTCGCTTCCGCTTTGCGGAGTTCGTAAGCCGTTCTGCGCCGGATCACAACCTTTTGGTGATCAAGATAATGCTCCAGACATTGTTTCAGGCTCAGCACCTTCGGCTGTCCGTCAACGAGCGCCAGCAGGTTGATTCCGAAAGACGTCTGCAGGGCCGTTTGTTTGTACAGGTTATTCAAAATGACGTGAGCATTGGCGTCACGGCGGATCTCAATGACGATTCTCATTCCGTTACGGTCGGATTCGTCTCGCAGGTCGGTAATTCCTTCGATTTTTTTGTCCCGGACAAGATCTGCGATTTTTTCAATTAATCTCGCTTTGTTCACCTGATAAGGAAGTTCCGTAACAATAATTCTTTCTTTTCCTGATGATGTCTCTTCGATTTCAGCCTTAGCCCGGATTGTGATTGATCCCCGTCCGGATTCATATGCCTTGCGGATGCCGCTCCGGCCCAAAATCTGACCAGCAGTCGGAAAATCCGGGCCCGGGATGTATTCCATCAGCTCCTGGTTTGTAATCTCAGGATTCTCACTTACGGCAAGCACGCCTTCAATGACTTCTCCAAGCTGATGGGGAGGAATGTTTGTCGCCATTCCGACCGCAATACCGGCAGCCCCGTTTACGAGCAGATTCGGAAATCTCGAAGGCATGACGGCAGGCTCTCTTTCTGAACCGTCATAGTTATCTTGATAGTCAATCGTGTCTTTCGTAATGTCACGCAGAATTTCCATTGCGATTTTTGACATTCTCGCTTCTGTGTAACGCATCGCGGCCGCTGAGTCGCCGTCAACCGAACCGAAGTTGCCGTGTCCGTCAACAAGCATGTAGCGGTAGTTAAAATCCTGCGCCATTCTGACCATTGATTCGTAAACCGCTGAGTCACCGTGCGGGTGGTACTTACCGATAACTTCACCGACGATACGGGCAGATTTTTTATATGGTTTGTCACTGGTCATGCCTAAATCATTCATTGCGTACAAAATCCGTCTGTGAACCGGCTTCAGACCGTCACGCACATCCGGAAGCGCCCGGGATACGATAACGCTCATTGCATAGTCCAGAAAGGATGTCCGCATTTCCTGACTGATATTGACTTCACGTACTTGTGGTGTGTTTTGTTCACTCATTAAAAAAACCTCCCTGAAGTATCACATGAAATAATGTGGGAGTAGATTGTCCATTATGATCTTCAATACGATTTCACTATTCTCCATTATATCAATAAACTTGTGTTTATACACATTAATTTAGTAGAATATACGGGTTTTGCGGGTTTTCAGAGGCTTTAGAAGCCGCTTTGAGAAAAAAGCCTTATTTCTTAACGAAAATAAGGCTTTCTTGGTTAAATATCAAGATTTTTCACGTATCTGGCGTTTGCTTCTATGAAGTTTCTCCGCGGTTCTACTTTGTCACCCATCAGCATTTCAAAAGTCTCGTCAGCGTCCATTGCATCTTCAAGATTGACTTGCAGAAGCGTTCTGGTCGCAGGGTCCATTGTCGTTTCCCAAAGCTGAGTCGCGTTCATTTCTCCAAGACCTTTATAACGCTGGAGGCCGGGCTTAGGTGATTGCGGAAGCTCTTTTAACAGCTCATCAAGCTGCTTATCGTTATAAGCGTATTCCACCCGTTTTCCCTGCTGCACTTTATAAAGCGGCGGCTGGGCAATGTAGACATAGCCGTTTTCGATGATTTCCCGCATGTATCTGTAGAAGAACGTTAATAAAAGCGTTCTGATGTGGGCGCCGTCAACATCGGCATCCGTCATGATGACCACTTTATGATAACGCGCTTTTTCAAGATTAAAATCTTCGCCGATTCCTGTTCCGAGGGCCGTGATCATTGATCTGACCTCATTGTTTGAGAGAATCTTATCAAGTCTGGCTTTCTCAACGTTCAGAATCTTACCGCGCAGCGGCAGAATGGCTTGGAAATGACGGTCCCGTCCCTGTTTCGCTGATCCGCCCGCAGAGTCACCCTCTACGATATACAGCTCGGAAATGCTCGGATCTTTAGAAGAACAGTCCGCCAGTTTGCCCGGCAGATTGGAAATCTCAAGCGCACTTTTGCGCCGGGTCAATTCCCGCGCTTTTTTCGCTGCCATCCGCGCTCTTGCGGCCATTAAACCTTTTTCAACGATTTTGCGGGCTGAGTCCGGATTTTCAAGAAGGAATGTTTCCAGCGCAGAAGAAAACAGCGTGTCAGTGATCGTTCTCGCTTCAGAGTTGCCGAGCTTGGTTTTCGTCTGCCCTTCGAATTGCGGATCAGGGTGCTTAATTGAAATAATGGCAGTCAGCCCTTCTCTCACATCATCCCCGCTTAAATTCGGATCATTTTCTTTGAAAATCCCTTTTCTTCTTGCATAGTCGTTTATGACACGGGTCAGACCAGTTTTAAATCCGGCCTCGTGCGTCCCGCCTTCGTATGTGTTGATATTATTTGTGAAAGAATAAATATTGCTTGTATAGCTGTCGTTGTATTGCAATGCAACTTCAACCGTTATGCCGTCTTTCTCGCCTTCGATATAAATCGGCTCTTCATGAACGACTTCTTTGGAACGGTTTAAGTACTCAACATAGCTTTTGATTCCGCCTTCGTAGTGGTACTCGTTTTTCCGTTCTTGTCCTTCACGTTTGTCTTCAATCGTGATGTTTACGCCTTTTGTCAGGAAGGCCAATTCCCGGACACGGTTTGAAAGCAGATCATAGTCGTATACAGTTGTTTCTTTGAAGATTTCCGGATCCGGAACGAAGTGCGTAATCGTTCCGGTCTTATCAGTATCACCGATCACTTCAAGATCGGCCACAGGCACACCGCGCTCGTACGCCTGATAGTGGATTTTTCCGTCACGATGAACCGTAACGTCAAGAGTGGTCGACAAGGCGTTTACGACGGACGCCCCTACACCGTGAAGACCGCCGGATACTTTATATCCGCTTCCGTCAAATTTACCGCCGGCGTGGAGAACGGTCATGATGACTTCAACCGCAGGGCGGCCCATCTTCTCCTGGATACCGACCGGAATTCCGCGCCCGTTGTCCTTAACGGTAATGCTGTTATCTTTTTCAATCTCGATATTAATATCTGTACAATAACCGGCCAGGGCCTCGTCAATACTGTTGTCGACGATTTCCCACACCAAGTGGTGAAGGCCTTTGCTGTTAGTTGATCCGATGTACATCCCCGGTCTCTTTCGAACAGCTTCCAAACCTTCTAATACCTGTATCTGATTCTCATCATAACTATTTTGCTGCTGTTCCATAGCCATGCACATTCACCTACACTTTTCTTAAACGATATATTCATTGTAAAGATCCGCTAAGAATCTATTTCTAACATAAATTGCGCACGTTTCTTCAGTGTGCCGGAAGATAAGGGAGAGTAATATATATTCTCAGTCGTGACTACGATAGACTTTGGCGTGCCGTTTACGGACGGCACTACTTTTTCTTTCTGTCTGTCCAGAAATTCTTCAACGATCGGCGATACATTGACCTTGCAGTCAAAAATGCCGACGATATCGCGTGTTGAAACGACAAAGTCGTCACCTAAATGAATATACAATCGCTCACCTCATTTCTTCACTTCACTAACGTACCGTTTTCCACACGGAACATTCCTGCTTGATGTAAGGTATCGTGGTCAATGCCATCCACGCTTGTCGTGGTGACAAATGTCTGCACACGGCCTTGGATCGTATGAAGCAAATGGGACTGTCGGTAATCATCCAGCTCGCTTAGTACATCATCCAAAAGTAAAATGGGGTATTCTCCGATTTCTTCATGAATCAAATCTATTTCGGCCAGCTTCAAAGACAAAGCCGTCGTACGCTGCTGTCCCTGCGAACCGTACGTCTGCACATCGCGTCCGTTCACATAAAAAAGGACATCATCCCGATGCGGTCCGAATAATGTGACGCCTCGTTCTATTTCTTTTTCTTTTAATTTCGAAAAAGACTCCTGGTAGCTGTTACCTATTTTCGACAAATCTTTGGGATCTGATACATCAAGCGCCGTGTGATACTTAAGCGTCAGTTCTTCAAGTCCCCGGGAAATGCCGGAATGGATCGGCTGCGCCCATTTTTCAAGCTGCGCCGTAAACTGCAGACGTTTGGCGACAACTTTTGCGGCTGCTTCAATCAGCTGATCAGTGAGAACGTCAAGCATAGTCCGGTCAGTCTGTTTCCGGCTTTGCAGCTGTTTCAGAAAATGATTCCGCTGTGAAAGGATTTTTTGATAAAGAGATAAATCATACAGATAAACGGCAGAAACCTGCCCGATCTCCATATCGAGAAATCTCCTCCTCACCTGAGGGCTTCCTTTGACGAGATTTAAATCCTCGGGGGCAAACATAATGGTGTTCAGCGCTCCGACATACTGACTGAGTTTTTGCTGCTCTATATGATTGACCTTGCCCTTTTTACCTTTTTTGGAGATGACAAGCTGCATCGGGATGTCCCCGTTGCGCTTCATCACTCTTCCTTCTATTTTAGCATAGTCTTCGTCCCACCGTATAAGTTCTTTGTCATTTGAGGTGCGGTGTGATTTTGCCATCGAAAGGACATAGATGGCTTCCATCAGATTGGTTTTGCCTTGGGCATTTTCCCCGATGATCACATTCACCTTGTTTTCGAATTGAAGCTCAGCGCGCTCATAATTACGGTAGGATGTTAATTCTAAATTTTGGATATACAACCGCTGTCACCCGCTTTAATTGACGACTTGAAATGAACCAAATCCTTCAATCGCGACCACGTCTCCAACGTAAAGCTTTCTGCCGCGGCGATTGTCAGGTTCATTGTTGACAGTCACCTCATGCTCGCTCAGAAACCACTTCGCCATGCCGCCGGACTGAATCACATCGGCTAATTTTAAAAACTGGCCAAGCGTAATCATTTCTGTATCAATCGAAATCGGATTTGCCATATTATCGACCTCTTTCAAATATCACTAATATCTAATTGTACTAAAAAATCCTGAAATAAGGAAAGGGAAAACTTGAGGGAGCGGCTGATGAATAGAAAAGCTGCCGAACTAAGCCGGCAGCACATTCTGTTTGATTAATACGTTCTGACCGGAAGGATGAGCTGAACGATGGTTTCATCATTCGGCGTACGGATAAGAAACGGTCTCATCGCTCCCGTAAAGCTGATACGGATGTCCGCTCCTTCAAGTACTTTCAGTGCGTCCATCATATATTTTGGACTGAATGAAATATTTAATTCCTCGCCGTCAATCTGGTCAGCCAGCACAGCTTCAACCACTTTCCCGATTTCCGGAGAATTTGATGAAATCTCCAGCGAATCCGCCGGTTTGGCAGAAAGCTTTACAACGTTGTTTCGGCCTTCTCGCGCCAATAAAGAAGCACGGTCTATCGCCTGTAAAAATTCCTTCGTGTTTACGACGATTTCCGTTTTGCTTTCCTGCGGAATTAAGCTGGTCGTGTCCGGATAGTTTCCATCAAGCAGCCTTGAGAAGAACAAAACGTTTTTCGCTTTGAACAGCACTTGGGTTTCTGTAATGACGATATCAACCAGTTCTTGGTTGTCATCTAGAATTTTGCTCAGCTCGGTTAAGCTTTTCCCGGGAATGACCACGTTATAAGAGCTGTCTTCCGGAATATCAAGCTTCGCCTTTCTTAAAGCGAGTCGGTGGCTATCCGTGGCAGTGCATAATAATTCACCGTTTTCGACTTTCCAGTTTACACCTGTCAAGATAGGGCGTGTTTCTGAGGCGGACACAGCGAACACGGTTTGGCGGATCAGGTTTTTCAAAAGATCCGTCGGAATCTGAATAGCGTGATGCTCTTCGATTTGCGGTAGATGCGGATATTCATCTGCATCAAGGCCGTTTAAATTAAATTCGGCTTTTCCGGAACGGATAATCGTTAAATATTGATTTTGAACTTCGATTTCAACAGTCGCCATCGGCAGTTTTTTAACGATTTCGCTGAAGAAACGCGCTTGCAGCACGATACTTCCCGGCTGATCGATCGTCACGATTTCTTTATCATCTTCTTCTTTCGGAATGAATGACTCGATTGAAATATCAGAGTCACTTCCTGTGAAAGATACTCCTTCATCTGAGGCGACGATCTTAATACCGGTGAGAATGGGAATTGTGGTTCTGGATGAAACGGCTTTTAGAACGTCTTGTACACTTTCGACTAAACGATCTTTTTGAATCGTAAATTTCATGTTTATCCTCCTAACGGATAATATAATTAATATATTTTAAAAATAGCAGTAGTAATAGTAGGGCCTGTGGATTTGTGGATAAGTTGTGAAAAAGACAGGAAACACAGCCTATCCACATGTGGACAGACTGTGTATGGCTATGAAAAAGTTATTCACACTTTCCCCGATTCATCCGAGGGCACTATTATTTAAGCAGTTCTTTTATTTCTTTCACCTGCTGCTGAAGCTGCTCGTCATCAATCAGCAGTTTTGAAATCTTTTCGTGGGCGTGAATGACGGTTGTATGGTCTCTGCCGCCAAATTCTTCCCCGATTTTAGGCAAAGAAGAATCCGTCATTTCTCTTGAAAGATACATCGCAATTTGTCTTGGGAACGCCACGGATTTCGTGCGCTTTTTCGCTTTGAAATCTTCAAGCTTAATGTTGAACTGCTGTCCGACAATCCGCTGAATCTCTTTTATCGTAATGACCTTCGGCTTTGAAGACGGAATAATATCTTTCAATGCTTCCGCAGCCAGGTCTGCGTTAATGTCTTTATTGATTAAGGATGAATAGGCGACAACCCGGATTAATGCCCCTTCCAGTTCGCGGATGTTGCTGTCAATCTGATTTGCGATGTAAAGCATGACCTCGTTCGGAATATCAAGGCCTTCCGCCTTCGCTTTCTTTCTCAGGATGGCAATCCGCGTTTCCAGATCCGGCGGTGTGATATCCGTAATCAATCCCCATTCGAACCGCGAACGCAGGCGGTCTTCAAGGGTCGGGATCTCTTTCGGCGGTCTGTCGCTGGAAATCACGATTTGTTTGCTTTCTTCATGAAGCGTGTTGAATGTATGGAAAAACTCTTCCTGTGTTTGTTCTTTTCCGGCTAAAAATTGAATATCATCTATCAAAAGTACATCAACGTTCCGGTAGCGGTTGCGGAAATCAACGGCTTTGTTATCGCGGATTGAGTTGATGAATTCATTTGTGAATTTTTCAGAAGACAGGTACACCACTT
Source organism: Bacillus sp. SJ-10 (assembly GCF_002843505.1). Classification (NCBI taxonomy): domain Bacteria; kingdom Bacillati; phylum Bacillota; class Bacilli; order Caryophanales; family Bacillaceae; genus Bacillus; species Bacillus sp. SJ-10. The sequence continues at coordinate 656,250 of NZ_CP025258.1, forward strand.
TGGCTGAAGGATTATGATCAATGACATAATGGCCGATCGCGTGCATTAAGTGGGTTTTTCCTAAGCCGACTCCCCCGTATATAAATAAAGGGTTGTACGCTTTAGCGGGTGCTTCCGCCACAGCCAGTGATGCTGCATGGGCGAATCGGTTTCCCGATCCGATGACGAATGTGTCGAATGTATATTTCGGGTTGAGCATGCTTTGGGGAAAATCAGACGGTTCCTCTTTTGCCGCTTTTTTCACTTGCGGTTTCGGTAAAAAGTCTTCTTCGTCCTGATTTTGAGGAATGACAAATTTGACGCTCAATTCTTCCCCGGTTAATTCATATATGGTATCTGCAATGAGATGTAAGTACCTGGACTCCAGCCAGTCTCTGGCAAATTCATTGGGAGCGGTGATGGTTAAGGTATCTCCTTGCAGCGAATGGGCTTTCGTCGACTTCATCCAAGTTTCGAAACTCGGTTTGCTTAGCTTTTTCTCAATTTGAGCTAGAGCTTGATTCCAAAGATCCAATATATTCTCCATTATCCGGCACAGCCCTCCTTTTCTTTAAAAATCAGCGCCCTTTCCCTGTTATAGAACACAAAAAAAGAGCATATGGCTCTGACCATTCGTACACACGAAATGTTGAAAACATATAGTATAGTAGAAAAACAGCTTTTCGACAAATTCCACAAGTTGTGGACAACAATCTACACAAGCTGTGTGAAAACAATCCACAACTTATCCACAAATTGTGGATAAAGAGAATGGACTGGATAAGTAATTAAGAGTTAAAACACAAATATAATATCAAATTAAGCGAGGACTTGCAATGGTTCTCGTAATCTTATCCACAAACCTGACAACTTGTTGAAAAATCTTTGTCCACAGGGGTTAGCAATGTGAAAATGTTGTCGATAACGATTGTGGATATTAAAAAAAGACCGAAAAATTATCCACATGTCGTTTTTTCGAGGGAGCGCGGCTTTTTTTTGTGCGTTAAAAAAAGGAATATGAAAAATAAGGTTTCTAAACTGGTTAAGGTATGTTATCCTATTATGGTTGTAAGAAATAAAAGCACTGCTGAAGTTGACAATGAATAGGCAGCACAAATATAATAAGTAAGACTGTCTTTAACAGCTATTCCTCGAGGGAGGTGTCATAAATGAAAAGAACATTCCAACCGAATAACCGTAAACGCAGTAAAGTTCATGGCTTCAGAAGCCGTATGAGTTCAAAAAACGGTCGTCTAGTATTAGCACGCCGTCGCCGCAAAGGCAGAAAAGTATTATCAGCTTAGGCCACTGAATAATGTCAGTGGTCTTTTTTCACATTAAGAGAGTGAGATGTCATGCGTCGCCCGGTACTGGAGAAATTTCTTCAGTATTCCGGCGGCCCGTTTTTTTTAGATAGAAATAAAAGTTTCTGCGAGTGAATATCGGAGTGAATTAAAGTGAAGAAGCGAAATCGGTTAAAGAAAAATGAAGATTTTCAAAAAGTGTTTAAACGCGGAACGTCTATGGCAAACCGCCAGTTCGTGCTGTATACGCTTGATCAGCCGAAACAGGAAGAGCTCCGGGTAGGGCTTTCTGTCAGTAAAAAAATCGGCAATGCCGTCGTGCGCAATCGGGTGAAGCGGTTAATAAGGCAGGCTGTTCAGGAGGAAAAAGAGCTGCTCAAGCCGAAAGATTTTATTATTATCGCAAGAAAACCCGCCGGCGACCTCAGTTTTGAAGAAACGAAAAAGAGTCTGCAGCACTTATTCAGAAAAACCTCATTATATAAGAAATCTTCGTCAAAATAGCTCATATTTTGTTTTCTTCACGTTTTTAAAAGCGCTTCCTTTTATTTGGCGAAAAATGAACGCCATTTGAAACTGAAAGATGCTAAAATACATACAAGGTTTATAAAGATTGGTATAGGAGGAAACGTTCTTGAAAAGGAGAATATGGTTACTACTGAGTATGGTCGGTCTGCTCGTGCTGCTGGCCGGGTGCTCGAGTGTGAAAGAGCCGATTACGGCGAATAGTCCGCATTTCTGGGACAAATATGTTGTGTATCCATTGTCAGAAGTTATTACGTACGTAGCTAAACTGACGGGCGATAACTATGGTTTATCGATCATCATCGTTACGATTTTAATTCGTCTGCTGATTCTGCCGCTGATGATCAAGCAGCTTCGAAGCTCAAAAGCAATGCAGGCGCTGCAGCCTGAAATGCAGAAGCTCAGAGAAAAATATAGCTCTAAAGATCAAAAAACGCAGCAGAAGCTTCAGCAGGAAACGATGGCCCTGTTTTCAAAGCACGGGGTTAATCCGCTGGCGGGATGTTTCCCGATCCTGATTCAAATGCCGATTTTGATCGGATTCTACCACGCCATTATGCGTACGCAAGCCATTTCACAGCACAGCTTTTTATGGTTTGACCTAGGAGAGAAGGATCCTTACTATATTCTTCCTATCGTTGCCGGTGTGGCCACTTTTGTCCAGCAGAAGCTGATGATGGCCGGAAATCCGACTCAGAATCCTCAAATGGCAATGATGGTATGGATTATGCCGATCATGATCATCGTATTTGCGATCAACTTCCCGAGCGCGCTTTCTCTGTATTGGGTAGTCGGAAACCTGTTTATGATTGCTCAGACATTCCTTATTAAAGGACCTGACATTAAACACGATCCGGAAACGCAGAAAGCGGGAGGAAAGAAAAAGTGAAGAAGGTGACTGCTGCGGGACGGAATGTCGAAGAAGCAGTTCAATCAGGCCTTCAGGAACTTCAACTGACGAAAGATCAAGTAGAAATAACGGTGGTGCAAGAAGAATATAAAGGGTTTTTGGGTATTTTCGGAAAAAAGAATGCGATCGTAGAACTGGAAGAGAAAAGAAATCCTGTTCAGGAAGCGAAAGCGTATTTGGAAGAAATCATCCATTCCATTGCCGGGCCTTCTGAGATTGTTACGGAAGAAAACAAGAAAACAGTCTGTTTTCACATTAAAGGTGAAAAAGCGGCGCTGCTTATTGGCAAAAGAGGACAAACACTCAATGCCCTGGAAACATTGACGCAGCTTGTTTTGAACCGCGGCTCCGGCCAGTATCGCCAAGCCGCTGTCGACGCTGAGAATTATCGGCGGAAAAGAAGAGAAATTCTGGATCAGCTGGCAAACAGGCTGGCCAAGCAAGTGTCGAAAACGAAAAAAGATGTGCATTTAGAACCGATGCCGTCAGGTGAAAGAAAAATCATCCATGACGCGCTGTCAAAGCATCCAAATATCAAAACGTTTTCTACCGGTGAAGGCCGGTACCGCCATCTCGTTATTTCCCATAAAGATAGCAGAAAACCGAAGTCCGGCTAAAATCGGAACTTCGGTTTTTTTATTGGCAAAAATGGCTCTATTCCTAAGCAGAATCGCATTTTTAGCGTTTAAGTTTTTTCTTTTTCGGTCTATGCTGTTGATAAAAAAGGTTTTAGGAAATAAAATTAATTGTTATTCACATGTGGATAAGTTAAAGTAATAAGGGATGAATTTCTGCCTTTGTGGATAACGTATCTTCCACTTCAAACCAAACTATGTTATCTTTTAATTTTGGCGTAAATAAAATTTTTTATATAGATGGAAACAGAGATAAAGAGAGGTGAACAGCATGGATACAATTGCAGCGATTTCAACTCCGATGGGTGAAGGCGCGATCGCGATCGTTCGGCTGAGCGGCCCGGAAGCCGTAAAGATCGCCGACAAAATGTACAAGGGTCCGAAAGGCAAAACGCTCAGTTCGGCAGAATCGCATACCATTCATTACGGGCATATCGCGGACAGCACGACGGGACGGATTATTGAGGAAGTCATGGTGTCTGTTTTAAGAGCGCCCAGAACATTCACAAGGGAAGATGTCATTGAAATCAACTGTCACGGGGGTATTGTGACGGTTAATCAGGTGCTCCAGCTTGCTTTAAGAGAAGGTGCGAGACTGGCAGAACCCGGTGAGTTTACGAAGCGCGCATTTTTAAACGGACGGATTGACCTTTCACAGGCGGAAGCGGTGATGGATCTGATCAGGGCTAAAACGGACCGTGCCATGAATGTCGCCATGAACCAGATGGAAGGACGGCTTTCCGCGCTTGTCCGCCGTCTGCGTGATGAGTTGTTAGAAACACTTGCCCATGTTGAGGTTAATATAGATTATCCGGAATATGATGACGTCGAAGAAATGACGCATCAGCTTTTAGTGGAGAAGGCAGGCGGCGTGAAGAAAGAAATCGAGGCGCTGCTCCGTACGTCTGAGCAGGGGAAAATTTTGCGTGAGGGACTGTCTACCGTGATCATCGGCCGTCCGAACGTCGGAAAATCCTCTCTGCTTAACAGCCTTGTCCATGAAACGAAGGCGATCGTAACCGATATTCCGGGAACGACGCGTGATGTGATTGAGGAATATGTCAACGTGCGAGGCGTGCCGCTTCGGCTTGTCGATACCGCCGGAATCCGTGAGACAGAAGATATCGTCGAAAGAATCGGTGTGGAACGGTCACGGCAGGTTCTGAAGGAAGCGGATCTCATTTTGCTTGTGCTTAACCACAGCGAAGAGCTTTCTGAAGAAGATGTGAAATTGTTTGAAGCGGTTGAGGGAATGGACGTCATTGTCATTATGAATAAGACGGACCTTGAGGCTAAGATTGACGCTGAGCGCGTCAAGGAACTGGCGAAAGGCCGGCCTGTCGTCACGACCTCATTGCTGAAAGAAGAAGGCATTCAAGATTTAGAGGAAGCGATTCAGTCGCTATTTTATACAGGAGCGATCGAAAGCGGAGATCTCACCTATGTCAGCAACACCCGTCATATCTCGATTCTGCATCAGGCAAAGCAAGCGATTGATGATGCGCTGAACGGAATTGAACAGGATGTTCCGATTGATATGGTCCAAATTGATTTGACAAGGTGCTGGGAGCTGCTGGGCGAAATCATCGGTGATGCCGTCCACGAAAGCTTAATTGATCAGCTCTTTTCACAATTTTGTTTAGGTAAATAAAAGGGAGGAAAAAACCATGGGGTATGAAGCAGGCCAATACGACGTGATTGTCATCGGCGCCGGGCATGCCGGTGTTGAGGCTGCCCTCGCATCCGCGCGCCAGGGAGCCAAAACGCTTGTTTTGACGATTAATCTTGATATGGTTGCGTTTATGCCATGTAATCCGTCTGTCGGCGGCCCCGCGAAAGGGATTGTCGTCCGCGAAATTGACGCGCTCGGCGGAGAAATGGCTAGAAATATAGATAAAACTCATATTCAAATGAGAATGCTGAATACAGGAAAAGGTCCGGCCGTACGGGCGCTGCGTGCGCAGGCGGATAAATTCCAATATCAGCACGAAATGAAGCATACGCTGGAAAAAACACCGAATTTGACACTTCTTCAAGGGATTGCCGAGCGTTTAATCATTGAAGACGGAGAGTGCCGCGGTGTCATTACGCAAACCGGTGCTGAATATAAGGCAAAAACGGTCGTGCTGACAACCGGAACGTATTTAAGAGGACGGATCATTCTCGGTGATTTGTCTTACTCAAGCGGTCCGAATAACCAGCAGCCGTCTATTAAACTTTCTGAGCACTTAGAGGAGCTCGGTTTTGATCTCGTCCGTTTTAAAACGGGCACGCCTCCTCGTGTCTCAAGCGATTCCATTGATTACAGCAAAACAGAAATCCAGCCGGGGGACCCGGTTCCGCGCGCTTTCTCATATGAAACGGTTGAATACATTACCGATCAGCTGCCTTGCTGGCTGACTTACACGAGTCCTGAGACTCATGAGATCATCGACAGCAACCTGCATCGTTCGCCAATGTATTCCGGTATGATTAAAGGAACGGGACCGAGATACTGTCCTTCGATTGAAGATAAAGTCGTTCGGTTTAATGATAAACCGCGTCATCAGATTTTCCTTGAGCCGGAAGGCAGAAATACGCAGGAAGTATACGTTCAAGGTTTATCCACGAGTCTTCCTGAGGACGTGCAGCAGCGGATGCTGGCGACCATTCCGGGACTGGAAAAGGTGCAGATGATGAGAGCCGGATACGCGATTGAGTATGACGCGATTGTACCGACGCAGCTCTGGCCTACACTGGAGACGAAAAAAATCCCTAACCTGTACACAGCCGGTCAAATTAACGGTACATCAGGTTATGAGGAAGCAGCCGGGCAAGGAATTATGGCAGGGATCAACGCAGGCCGCAAAGCGCTTGGAAAAGAAGAAGTGATCCTCAGCCGTTCCGATGCTTATATCGGTGTATTGATTGATGATTTGGTAACGAAAGGAACCAATGAACCGTACCGTCTGCTGACTTCACGGGCGGAATACAGACTGCTGCTCCGTCACGACAACGCCGATCTTCGTCTGACGGAAATCGGCCACGATATCGGCTTAATTTCTGATGAGCGCTATGAAGCGTTTGAGAAGAAAAAAGCGGCGATCGAGGCAGAGAAAAAACGTCTCTGGTCTGTTATTATCAAGCCGTCTCCTGAGAATCAGGAATATATCCGTTCACTCGGCGGAAGCGAGCTGAAAGACGGAGTGCGCGGCACAGATTTAATGAAACGTCCGGAAATGAACTATGAAACAGTGACAAAACTTGCACCTGCAGATTCTCCGGTTCCGCAAGATGTGGCGGAACAAGTGGAAATTCAGGTGAAATATGAAGGATATATCGAAAAATCCTTGCAGCAAGTGGAAAAGCTGAAGAAAATGGAAAACAAAAAAATCCCTGATCGGATTGATTATGACGCCATTAAAGGAATTGCTACTGAAGCCCGTCAAAAGCTGAAAGAAGTGCGTCCTTTATCAGTTGCTCAAGCGTCCCGTATTTCCGGCGTCAATCCGGCAGACATTTCAATCCTGCTGGTATACCTGGAGCAGGGCCGTATTGCCAAGGTAGCTGAATAGAAAGGATGACGGCATGAATATAGAGGAATTTACATCCAGTTTAGCGGAGAAAGGGATTTCCCTTTCTGACCGCCAGCTGGAGCAATTCGAGTTGTATTACCGGATGCTCGTGGAATGGAACGAAAAAATGAATCTGACATCCATCACTGAGAAAAAGGAAGTTTATCTCAAGCATTTTTATGATTCGATAACGGCGGCATTTTATATTGATTTTGAAAAGGTCACCACTCTTTGTGATGTCGGCGCCGGCGCCGGTTTTCCAAGCCTGCCCATCAAAATCTGCTTCCCGCATCTGCATGTCACCATCGTCGATTCACTGAATAAGCGGATTACGTTTTTGGAAACTCTCTCTGATGCTTTACAATTAGAGCATACGACATTTGTCCATGACAGAGCGGAGACATTCGGACAGCGGAAAGACGTACGGGAAAGCTTCGATCTCGTGACGGCCCGTGCGGTGGCGCGTCTGTCGGTCCTGAGTGAGCTTTGTCTGCCGCTGGCCAAGAAAAACGGCGTATTTGCCGCACTGAAAGCAGCAGCCGCTGATGAAGAGCTGAAAGCGGGGCAAAAGGCGATTAAAGTATTGGGAGGAGAGCTTGAACAAGTTCATTCCTTTACACTTCCTGTTGAAGAAAGTGAACGGAACATTATGATCATTCGCAAGACGAAAAGCACTCCGAAAAAATATCCGAGAAAACCGGGTACTCCAAATAAATCGCCAATTGAAGGGTAATTTAGACAGCCTGATGTGACAATTCCATCATATTTTCTGCAAAATTGATGAAGATACAGCAGGAAAAACCATGAGAAAATAGAATTATAAAAATGGCAGTTTTTAAAGGTGGTGTAGGTACATGAAGCATTCATTCTCTCGTTTCTTCGGGTTTGGTGAGAAGGAAGAGGAACCGGAGATAGCTGAGCATGATACAAACAAAGAAGAGATACTCGAAATACCGGTACATGCTATCGTTCCCAACCGTTTTCAGCCACGCACCATTTTCTCAGATGAAAAAATCAAAGAGTTAGCAATGACTATCCATACACACGGCATCATTCAGCCGATTGTTGTCAGACATACAGAAGATGAAGGACAATATGAGCTCATTGCGGGTGAAAGGCGCTGGAGAGCGGTACAGACGCTTGAATGGGAGAAGATTCCCGCAATTATTAAAGATTTTTCTGATACGGAAACAGCATCTGTCGCTTTGATTGAAAACCTGCAAAGGGAAGAATTGTCCTCCATTGAGGAAGCTCATGCGTACGCAAGGCTGTTAGAACTTCATGATTTAACACAGGAAGCCTTGGCGCAGCGCTTAGGAAAAGGCCAGTCAACGATTGCGAACAAGCTCCGATTGTTAAAGCTCCCGGAACCGGTCCAGGATGCGATTATGGAGAAAAAAATTACGGAACGTCATGCAAGAGCACTGATTCCGCTCAAACAGCCGGAGCTTCAGGTCACATTGCTTGCGGAAATCATTGAGAAAAGCTTAAACGTCAAGCAGACGGAAGACAGAGTGGTGAAAATGCTTGAACAGAATAAGCAGAAACCAAAGCCGAGACGCAAAGCGTTCAGCAGGGATACAAGAATTGCGATGAATACGATTCGTCAGTCACTGTCCATGGTAGAAGACAGCGGCGTCAGACTGAATACTGAAGAAGAAGAATTCGAAGAGTACATCCAGCTTACCATTCGGATACCTAAATAAAAACTCTCCTGATGAGCAGGGGAGTTTTTATTTTAATCAAAAAACTATTTTGAGATAATGATAGATTTATTGTGCACTATACATTGTATATGTAAAATTTTATCTTTTTGTGTCGTGAATTGTCTTTTTACAGTCAAAAAAGTCACTTTATCGGAGAACTTATATTAGAAAGTGTCTTTTTCGTTTACATTTTTTTCACTTGCTGATAAACAAATTATGAAAAAAATAAAACGCTTTACTCTTTTTTTGATAAGATAGAAACAAGACAGTACATGTTCATGTGAAGGTAGGTGACATCGTGGGAAAAATCATAGCAATTACGAACCAAAAAGGCGGAGTCGGGAAGACGACGACTTCTGTTAATCTGGGGGCTTGCTTGGCTTACATAGGTAAAAGGGTTCTTCTTGTTGATATTGATCCGCAGGGCAATGCAACGAGCGGATTAGGGATTGAAAAAGCCGATGTGGATCATTGTGTGTACGACATTTTAGTAGATGATGCAGATGTTACAGATATTATTAAACCGACTTCAGTAGAGAACTTAGATGTCATTCCGGCCACGATCCAGCTTGCGGGAGCGGAAATCGAATTGGTTCCGACGATCTCACGGGAGGTCAGGCTGAAAAGAGCATTAGAATCAGTGAAACAAAATTACGATTACATGATTATTGATTGTCCTCCGTCTCTCGGGTTATTAACGATTAATGCGCTTACCGCTTCAGATTCAGTCGTTATCCCGGTTCAGTGCGAATACTACGCTCTTGAAGGATTGAGTCAATTATTAAATACAGTTCGGCTTGTGCAAAAACATTTAAATACCGACTTAATGATAGAAGGAGTGCTTCTGACGATGCTTGATGCCAGAACGAATCTCGGCATTCAAGTGATAGAGGAGGTAAAGAAATACTTTAGAGATAAAGTGTATCAAACCATTATCCCTCGCAATGTCCGTTTAAGTGAGGCGCCGAGTCACGGCAAGCCGATCATATTATACGATCCGCGTTCGAGAGGTGCGGAAGTATATTTAGATTTAGCAAAGGAAGTGGCAGCGAATGGCTAAAGGCGGGCTCGGAAAAGGGATTAACGCGTTGTTTAATCAGGTTGATTTGTCTGAAGAGACAGTGGAAGAGATTAAAATCAGTGATTTGCGCCCCAATCCTTATCAGCCAAGAAAACAATTTGACGATGAGTCATTAGATGAACTGAAGGAATCCATCATTCAGCATGGCATTCTTCAGCCCATTATCGTGAGAAAATCATTAAAGGGCTATGATATTGTAGCCGGCGAACGCCGTTACCGCGCCGCAAAACTTGCCGGTAAAGAGACAGTGCCGGCTATCGTGCGGGATTTATCTGAATCACTGATGCGGGAAATCGCTCTTTTGGAAAACCTTCAGCGTGAAGACTTATCACCGCTTGAAGAAGCTCTGGCATATGACTCACTGCTGAAGCATTTGGATTTAACCCAGGAACAGCTCGCTAAACGGCTCGGGAAAAGCAGGCCTCATATTGCCAACCATTTAAGACTGCTGACGCTGCCGGAAAGCATCCAGAACCTCATTGCAGAAGGTACGTTATCCATGGGACACGGCAGAACCTTGCTTGGTTTGAAAAATAAAAACAAGCTTGAACCGCTTGTGAAGAAAGTGGTTGAAGAACAGCTGAACGTCCGTCAGCTTGAGCAGCTGATTCAGCAGTTAAACAACAATGTTCCACGTGAAACAAAGAAAAAAGAACCTGTTCAAGATGTTGTGTTAAAAGAGCGGGAATCGTATTTGCAAAATTACTTCGGAACAACAGTAAATATTAAGAGACAAAAGAAAAAAGGGAAGATTGAGATTGAGTTTTTCTCAAATGAAGATCTTGAACGTATCCTAGAACTATTGTCTGAAAGAGAAGCGTAAAAACCATCTTTTTAAAAAAAGATGGTTTTTTTATATACGTCTTGTCAGCTTATGAAACGGACTGAGCCGTTCCTGCCGGCCTTCTGATTTATCTGTCAGCTGTAACCCCTCTGCTAAAACATTTGCCATGCTCATAACAAGATGAAGCCTCGTATTCTGCAGGACAAAATACTCCATAAACCCGCTGACATTGACGATTCCGTTGATATGGACGTCACCGATTTCGGGAAGATCTTTTTGAACACCTGCTCCGGGCTTCAGCGGCCCATCGCCGATTTGAAATGAGCCTACGCTTTTGACGCGGCCTAAACAAGCATCAACCGCTATAATAAACGGATTTTTATGTAGATGTTGAATATCTTTCAGCTTGTCTTTCATATTGACGGCGTGAACAGGATCTGACAGCGTGCCGTAAACGTGCAATCTGCCTAAATTCATTTTTTCTAACTTTGTTCCTACGAGCGGACCTAATGAATCTCCGGTCGACCGATCTGTACCGATACACACGGTGACTAACGGTCTGCCGGCTGCTTTACGTAAAGATGAAGTAAGGATCGCTTGTATTTGATTCGCAGCAGAAGAATCCGTATGAGATACATATTGTTTTGCCCGTTCTTGAGAAAAAAGCCCGCCTTTTCGATTCATAAGGTTCACTTCCTTGTCATGTCATACGAGTATTACATTGTTGTTTTTGGTGATGTAGGTTGTTTACAGTATATCCAGCGCTGCCTTTTTTTATGCTTATGTCATGATCAGCATGCCGGTTGTTTGAAAAGAGCGGGATAGAAAAAAGAACTCAGAGCAGTTATTCTTTAAGTTCATGAAAGAAATAAGACCATTTGATCTACATTACATATTGCTGATGATCTAATTTCAGCGCTCTTTTTTCTGTAGAAAAGAGGGTAAATCCTAACTGAGCGTAGAGTTTTTTTGCGGGTTCATTTGTTGAGTAACAGAGAGAGGGAGCTGTTCTGTGTCTTTCATCTTTTTTGCTGCCTGGCTGATGGCTTCCGTCAGTAACGCTTTTCCCGCGCCTGACCTTCGATGTTTGGGGGAAATATACATAGAACCGATAACCGCAATGTGTCTTAGGTTAAACAGCGAATGCTTGGAGATCTTGAGGATTCCTATCAGTCTGTCTTTTTCAAAGGCGCCAAGCACGATGGCATTACCGGATTCAAGCCTCGCGTCCGGGTGATCTTTTAAGCTTTGAGCCTGATATCGGTGTAAGGCTTGGTATCATTTGCGGTTAAACGCCTGATGTACACGATTTGAGCTCCTTATATAAATAAAATTTTCTGAATAGTCAATCGTCGTTATCATACCATATTTGTCCCATTTGTATGAATGATTGCCGCTGTCACTCAATATAGTAGCAATATGCGGAGATTATCAGAAATTTTATGAGGTGATGAGGGTGTGGAGAGCCGGGATGAAGTGGATGCTGCTCATATTAAGCAGCCAGATTGGGGCTGGGTATGCAAGCGGGCAGGAAATATGGCAGTTTTTCGGTGTCGAAAGCGGACTGGCTATTGTATTGTTTACAGTCATGTTTACGATTTCGGCTTATATTGTGTTGAAGATCAGCTATCGGGTTCAATCAACGCACTTTTTACCTGTGCTTGAGCATCTGATGGGGCCGGCTCTTGCTAAAGTCTATGATGTGCTTATTATGTTTTATTTGTTTTCAATGACGATGGTTATGATTGCCGGCGGCGGTGTGACGCTGCAAATGTACAAGCTGCCGTTTTGGATCGGTATTTTTCTTCTTTGCATTGTGACCGTCGGTTTATTCTTTTGGGATATAAAAGGAATATTATCTCTGAATAGTATTTTGATACCGATTCTTGTAGCGGGGCTGTTATATGCATTGGTCTTTTTTCAGACAACCCATCATTACACGTGGACGATAGATTTGACCCGCCAGTATAATTGGCCGGCAAGCATTACCTTCACGTCCTTAAACATCCTTTCTGTTGTCGCTGTTCTTTCTTCAATCGGGAAAGATATGAAAGGACTGGGAGAAGCGAAAATCGCAAGCGTTGCAAGCGGGCTGATTTTCGGTGTGATTTCATTTGTTTACAATGAAACACTTGTGCAGCTTTCAGGCAGTCTTACACAATATGAGATGCCTCTTTTCGCCGTCCTTGAAGGCGCTCCTTATCCGTTATTTCTTTGTATGGCCGCCGTGCTTTTTTTAGCCATCTATACGACAACCGTGACCGGTCTGTTCGGGCTTTCCAGCCGCATGCTTGCATTTGTGAAATTGCCGAGATGGACGCTCGTATCTCTTCTTTTAGCTGTGATGGTGCCTTTTACGACAATCGGTTTTTCAGATTTGATCGCCATTTTATATCCCATTTACGGGCTTTTAAGTCTTTATTTGCTGGTATGTCTTCTTCTTTACCCTATTTTAGGGAGATGGAAAAAAGTATAATGCTCATTTTGAGTGCGGCCGTTGCTCTTATCCTGTCTTTTTTTGTACAATAAATAAAGCAGTCTATGGAGAGAGGTGAAGGGTCTTGGCGGATAAAGACTTTGGCCTGAATGATATTGTTGAAATGAAGAAACCGCATCCTTGCGGTGAAAACAGGTGGAAAATCATTCGGATGGGAATGGATATTCGGATCAAATGCACGGGTTGTTCCCACAGTGTCATGATTCCGAGAAGAGATTTTGAGAGAAAGCTGAAAAAAGTACTCGTCAAGCATGAGGAGCCTACATCATAAGGGCTGGCGCTCATGCTTTTTCATATAGAGGAGAGGAAGAGGCCCGATGAGCAAAGTGCATCAGTCAGCGTGCCCGCTGAATTGCTGGGACAGCTGCGGCTTTTTGGTGACAGTTGAGGATGGAAAGGTGACGAAAGTAGACGGAGACCCGAATCATCCCATTACGGAAGGAAAAATTTGCGGCCGGGGCAGAATGCTGGAGACGAAAACGAATGCGCCGGAACGGCTTCGTTTTCCTTTAAAAAAGAAAGACGGCGAATTTGTCCGCATTTCCTGGGAGCAGGCGTTAGATGAAATCGCGGAAAAAATGGCGGTGATTAAGGAGACGTTGGGCACTGCCGCAGTGCTGCACAGTCATGATTACGCCAATAACGGTCTTTTGAAGGCGCTCGACCAGCGTTTTTTCAATGGATACGGCGGTGCAACGGAGATTGCGGGCAGCATTTGCTGGGGTTCCGGCATTGAAGCGCAGCGCTGGGATTTCGGGCGTTCTTACGGGCATGGACCGCTTGATATTTATCACAGCAAGCATGTGATCGTATGGGGCAGAAACGTGTCCCGGACGAATATGCACCTCTATCATCATCTGCAGCAGGTGAAGAAAAAAGGAGCGACACTGACGGTCATTGATCCTATTTTTAACCCGACTGCAAAGCTTGCCGATCGGTATATATCCGTCAAACCCGGCATGGATGGCTGGCTTGCGGCGGGTGTTTTAAAAATATTATGCCAAACCGGCAGAACCGATTCCGATTTCATTCAAAGGCATTCGGTCGGTTTTGAAGAAATAGAAAAGCTTCTGAAGACGATTTCTTTTGAGGAGATCATTGAGAAAACAGAAACGTCTTTAGAAGTGCTTGAATATCTTGCTGATTTATATGCTGACGGTCCCGCCTCCACTTTTATGGGTCTTGGGATGCAGAGATATAAAAACGGGGGCGGGACGATACGGTGGATTGACGCTTTAGCTGCGGCGAGCGGAAATGTCGGTATCAAAGGCGGCGGCGCAAACTTCGGAAATGTGCAAGTCGGTGAAAGCTTTGCAAAGGCCGAGCTCACCCGTCCTGATCTGAAGAAAAGTTCGAGAACGTTTTCGATGATGACTCAAGCTGAAGAGGCGCTGAATGCAGCCGATCCGCCGATTGAGATGATCATCGTGACGTGCGGCAATCCGCTGACACAGGTGCCGAATACAAAAAAAGTGAAGGAAGCGTTTGAAAAAACACCGGTCACAGTGGCCATTGATTCGGTCATGACCGATACGGCGAAGCTCTGTGACTATGTGCTGCCGACGGCCGTTGTTTTCGAAGAGGAAGATATTTATTATTCCAGCATGTATCATCACTATGTTCAATATGGCAAGAAGCTTGCGGAACCGCAGGGAGAGGCAAAATCAGACCGCTGGATCTGGACGGAACTCGCAAAGCGTCTCGGATTCGGGGAGCTGTTTGATTACAGTACGGAAGATTTCTTAAAAATGGGGCTCTCTTCTTTGGAGAAAGAAGGAATCACCCTTGAGCAATTAAAGGAAAAAGGACATATGCCGCTTCCGGTCAAAAAGGTTCCGTGGAGTGATTTTCAATTTTTAACCCCGAGCGGAAAATTTGAATTCGTCTCGTCACTGGCAGAAGAGAAAGGATACAGCGGCCTCCCTCAATTGGAGGTGCCGGAGGAGTCTGTTTATCATGACGCCGGGCTTGCCGGGAAATACCCGTATACGCTGCTGTCCATTCACCCGCAGCGCTCCAATCATTCACAGCACGTGCCGTTTATTGAAAAGCTTCAGCAGATTCAGGTGGATCTGTCGCCGGATATCGCCGAGGAGCTTTCACTTCAAGACGGAGATACGGCAGAGGTATACAATGACCGCGGCAGTCTGCGCGGCAGGGTGAAAATCATGAAGCAGGCTCACCCGAAGACGGTGAATATAGATGAAGGCATGTGGGCGGCATTCGGAGGCTCCGTCAACATGCTCACAAAGGATTCAAATTCCGATAATGGAATGGGAAGTACGCTTTTTGACTGTCTGGTAGCGGTTAAAAAAGGATAATCTAAGGAGAGAGAGGGCGGGAAATGCTTTTTTCTCAGCTTGTCTTTTCCTATGAACCTCCTTATAATTGCTCTAGGTTTACAATACGTTTATACGATGATGGTTTGATATAGAGGAGATGAAAGAATGGCTTTAACTGCTGGAATTGTCGGTTTGCCGAATGTCGGAAAATCGACGTTATTTAATGCAATTACCCAGGCTGGTGCCGAATCAGCCAACTACCCGTTCTGTACAATTGATCCGAACGTGGGAATCGTGGAAGTGCCGGATGAACGTCTGCAAAAGCTGACTGAATTGGTGAACCCGAAAAAAACGGTGCCGACAGCGTTTGAATTCACTGATATCGCGGGGATCGTAAAAGGCGCATCTAAAGGTGAAGGACTCGGAAATAAGTTTCTTTCTCATATCCGTCAGGTAGATGCGATCTGTCACGTTGTACGGGCATTCGCTGATGACAATATTACGCACGTGTCAGGGAAAGTCGATCCGATTGACGATATTGAAACGATCAACCTTGAATTGATTCTTGCCGACATGGAGACAGTCGAAAAACGCATCACGCGTGTAAGCAAGCTTGCGAAGCAAAAAGACAAAGAAGCGGTTTTTGAATTTGACATTCTGTCTAAATTAAAAGAAGCTTTCGAACAAGAAAAGCCTGCCCGTTCCGTTGAATTTACGGAAGAACAGCAAAAGCTTGTGAAGCAGCTTCATTTGCTTACGTCAAAACCCGTGCTTTATGTGGCAAATGTAAGCGAGGATGAAGTGGCTGATCCTTCAGATAATGAATATGTTGCGAAAATCCGGGAGTACGCCGCGGGTGAAAACGCCGAAGTTATCGTCGTCTGTGCGAAAATCGAGTCTGAAATTGCTGAATTGGAAGGCGAAGAAAAGCAAATGTTCCTTGAGGAGCTCGGCATCGAAGAGTCAGGTCTTGATCAGCTGATTAAAGCGTCATACTCTCTTCTCGGCCTTGCGACATACTTTACGGCGGGCGAACAGGAAGTGCGCGCATGGACATTCAGAAAAGGCATGAAAGCTCCTGAGTGTGCGGGTATCATCCACACTGACTTTGAACGCGGCTTTATCCGCGCTGAAACGGTTGCTTATGAAGACCTTTTGGCAGGCGGCGGAATGTCCGGAGCGAAAGAAGCCGGAAAAGTGCGTCTGGAAGGTAAAGAATATGTAGTCCAAGACGGAGATGTCATTCATTTCCGATTTAATGTATAGGACACAGTTGTAAAGGGACAAGAGCTTTGGTATAATATAAACTTGTGAGTAATAGAATTATTGCTCCTTGCCCATTATAGGGCCGCTTAGACCAAAAGGAGGTGCAAACAGATGAAAAAGTACGAAGTTATGTACATTATCCGTCCGAACATTGACGAAGAGTCAAAGAAGGCAGTTATCGAGCGTTTCAACAACGTATTGACTTCTAACGGAGCGGAGATCACTGGAACAAAAGATTGGGGTAAACGTCGTCTTGCTTACGAAATCAATGATTTCCGTGACGGTTTCTACCAAATCTTAAACGTTCAGTCTGAAGCTGCAGCGGTTGCTGAATTCGACCGTTTAGCTAAGATCAGTGACGATATCATTCGCCACATCGTTGTTAAAGAAGAAGAATAAGCAATTTGAAATATATAATGTTAAAAGGTGGTCTTTCATATGCTTAACCGAGTTGTATTAGTCGGAAGACTGACAAAAGACCCAGAGCTTCGTTATACGCCAAGCGGTGCGGCTGTCGCCACGTTTACTCTTGCTGTGAATCGTACATTCACGAACCAGTCCGGAGAACGTGAAGCCGATTTCATTAATTGTGTCACTTGGAGAAGACAAGCCGAAAACGTTGCAAACTTTCTTAAAAAAGGAAGCCTTGCCGGCGTAGACGGCCGACTCCAGACAAGAAATTATGAAAATCAGCAGGGACAGCGTGTCTTCGTGACAGAAGTCCAAGCTGAAAGTGTTCAATTTCTTGAGCCTAAAAACAGCGGCGGTTCTGGATCAGGCGGATACAACGAAGGAAACAGCGGCGGAGGCCAATACTTTGGCGGAGGCCAAAATGATAATCCGTTCGGCGGAAATCAGAACAACCAGAGACGAAATCAAGGGAACAGCTTTAATGATGATCCATTTGCCAACGACGGCAAGCCGATTGACATCTCGGATGATGATCTTCCGTTCTAATAGATTATCGCTATATTCATAACGAGAAAGGTGGGAAATGACAATGGCAGGAGGACGCAGAGGCGGTCGTGCGAAACGCCGTAAGGTTTGTTACTTCACTTCTAACGGCATTACGCACATCGATTACAAAGATGTAGATCTTCTTAGAAAGTTTGTTTCTGAGCGTGGTAAAATCTTACCTCGCCGTGTAACTGGAACAAACGCGAAATACCAACGTAAATTGACTATCGCGATCAAACGCGCACGTCAAATGGCTTTACTTCCATACGTAACTGGCGAGTAAGCCGAAAGAAAAGAGCAAGAGCCTGCGGGCTCCTGCTCTTTTTTTATATCAGTCCCCCTCCATCCTGCCGAAATGTTTCACATGAAACATGGAAGTGCTCCTGACACCTATATCTTTGTTATCTTGCTCCTCTATTCAAAAACGCGTACTTATGCAATGAATTTGTTTATACTGAAAAACAGGGGGTGGCTGAGATGGAGACAGACAGAAATATCCTGACTGATGAAAAGTGGAGCGCAATCATACACAATGATGCTTCTTATGACGGGGCATTTTATTATGCAGTAAAAACGACGGGGATTTTCTGCCGGCCTTCTTGTAAATCGAGAGTTCCGAATAAAGAAAACGTGTTGGTGTTTGATACGGCTGATGCAGCGCTCGATAAACATTTTCGTCCCTGTAAAAGGTGCCGGCCGAACGGTCTTCGTCTTCCTGATGAAGAATGGATTGCTCAAATCATTGAATACATTGAACGCCATTATCACGAATCCCTGACTCTGAGTGTACTGGCCGAAATGTGTCACGGCAGCCCCTATCATTTACAGCGGACATTTAAAAAAATCAGGGGAATGTCCCCGATTGCGTATATACAGAAAATAAGATTGTCGAAGGCGGAACACCTTTTAAAGCATACTGATATGACAGTCATGGAGATCGCTCTGACTGTCGGAATTCCAAACACAGCGCATTTCGCGATTCTTTTTAAAAAGAGAACCGGGAGTTCGCCCACAGAATACAGAAAAACGGCCAAAATGGGACAGGGAGGTTCAATATGAGTAAAGAGCCTATGATCTATTGGACACTCTTCACACGGAATGATTGGAGCCTGTATACAGCCGCCACATCTAAGGGGCTTTGCTTTATAGGTTCAAATCATGGAAGCTTTGAAGAGCTTGAGCAGTGGGCAAAAAAAGCAATACCGCAATACCGATTGGCACGTAATGATGAAAAGCTGGCATCTTACACGGCAGAGCTGTCCGAGTACATTGAAAATGGCAGATCAGCTTTTTCAGTGCCGGTGGATCTTTACGGCACAGAATTTCAGCTTGCTGTATGGAAAGCGCTTATGGACATACCGTACGGCGAGACATACTCCTATTCGGATATAGCAGAAATGATTCAGAAACCGGCAGCCGTAAGAGCCGTGGGCGCCGCAATTGGAAGAAATCCGGTATTGATTACGGTTCCGTGCCATCGCGTCATCGGAAAAAATGGGAAACTGACCGGATTCAGAGGCGGTTTAGAAATGAAAAAGCAGCTGCTGGCATTAGAGGGCGGAAACATTGAAACACTGGAATACCGGCTGAGCCGGACAGGAGGGAACACATGAAACTGATTTCTTGGAATGTAAACGGCTTGCGTGCCGTGATGAAAAAGATAGATATCAATACTTACGTTCAGGAAACGGCAGCGGATATTCTATGTCTGCAAGAAACAAAAGTACAGGACGGACAAGTATCATTACAGCCTGAAGGATATCACGCCTATTGGAACTATGCGGTGAAAAAAGGCTACTCAGGCACGGCTGTTTTTTCGAAAGAAAAGCCGCTGCACGTGTTCTATGGATATAAATAGCGGAATGAATCGGTAAATCCGGCGTTCAGCAGGGCGCTGAACGCTTCCCGCTCCTGATCCGAGAAACCGGCGTTCTTCCGGTTGGCTTTCGGATTTTTTAAGTCTATCTCCCTGTGTGCGACATTCAGATCGCCTGATCGGGAAGGCGCCTATTCCTGGTGGTCTTACAGGACGAACGCACGTGAGAAAAACATCGGCTGGCGGCTTGATTACGTCATTGTTTCAGACAGACTGAAGCCGCGGATCAGCGAAGCGGCCATTTGTGCCGATATCATGGGTTCTGACCATTGCCCTGTTGAAATGACAGTGGATTTATGATGAGATAGCAGTAAGAGAAATCCACTCTTGCTGCTTTTTTATCACTGAAAATGGAGGAGCACATGGCAAATATAAAAGAGATTGCGAAACTGGCGAATGTGTCGGTGGCCACCGTATCACGCGTGTTAAACCGACACCCGTACGTATCTGAGGAGAAAAGGCGTCTTGTGAATCAAGTGATGAAGGAGCTGGATTATACCCCTAATCGAACCGCCATTGATCTGATTCGCGGAAAGACCAATACAATCGGCGTGATTTTGCCGTACAGCGACCATCCCTGCTTTGACAAAATTGTAAACGGTATCACGAAGGAAGCGTTTGCCCATGATTACGTGACAACCCTTCTCCCCACCAACTATGACCCCGCTATAGAGTTGACATATTTCGAACTGCTGAAAATGAAAAAGATTGACGGACTGATTGTCACGTCCCGTGCGAATGAATGGGAAACCGCCGTACCTTACCTGGAATACGGTCCCATTGTCGCTTGTGAATATACACAGCATCAAGAGATTCCCTGCGCTTATAATGACAGGCAGGCAGCATACAGAGAAAGCTTTTTGTATTTGAAGAACCGCGGGCATCAAGACGTTGCTTTTACATGTGTGCGGGAAGCGGAAAAAAGCCCGAGTACGGCCGACAAGGTAACCGCATATAAGGCGGTTTTCGGCTCTCTTGATGAAACCCGCATTCTGGTCGGATGCCATGATATGGACGACGGAAAGCGGGCGGGTGAGCACTTCCGGGGTTTCGACAAGGCGCCGACGGCCATCTATGCGCACAGTGATGACGTGGCTGCCGGCTTGTACCAGTTTGCGAAAGAACAGAAATGGGACGCGGAGATCATCGGCGAGGGAAATCTGAGCGTCAGCCGGGCATTGAATATTCCATCTCTGGAACTTCATTTGGAACGGGTCGGAAAGGAAGCATTTTTATTGTTTTTTCACGAAGAAACGGCTAAAAAACAAATTATGCATCAATTTCAGCGGAAAAAGTCTTGAGCTGAAATGGGTTTCATGCTTTATAACTAGATTGAGAAAAAAAGGAGGCGGACATATGCGAATTGAACATGCAGCGATATGGGTGAAAGATTTAGAACGGATGAAAGAGTTTTATGAGACATACTTCGGCGCCAAGGCCAATGACCTTTATCATAATGAGAAAAAAGATTTCAAATCGTATTTTCTGACATTTGACTCCGGAAGCAGGCTGGAACTTATGAAAAAAGGCGGCATTGATGAAGCTCCGTCACAGAATATGACCGGATGGGCGCATCTCGCATTTTCTACAGGCAGCAAGGAGCGGGTGAATGAATTGACGGAGACGTTTAAAAACGACGGATTTCAGGTTGTAAGCGGCCCGCGCGTAACGGGTGACGGATATTATGAGAGTGTGATAGAGGATTGGGAAGGCAATTTGATAGAAATCACAGTGTAACAGTGCGGGGGAACCCGCACTGTTTTTTTGATTAAATTTGCTGAGCATTTGTTTTCGGGCCGAAGAGGATTAACAAAACGGAACATAGAAGCCAGCAGCCACCGATGAACAAAAAGACGCTGATGTAGCCGAGCTTAACGGCAATAAATCCGACGAGCAGGGAGCCGAATATGTTGGAAAAACGGCCGAGCCCGTACGCCAGCCCGCTCCCGGCCGAGCGATATTCCGTAGGATACGGCTCCGAAGTATAGGCGTATAAGTTTGAGGTGAAGATCCGTTCCGTGACGTTAACGACAAATCCAAACACAATAATCATGACGGGAATAAACGTCATGCCGTATAACAGTCCGGCAATGGCAGTCAGAAAAGCGCTTGCGGCCAGAATCCATTTCCTTTGGAACGTCTCGGATATCATGGAACCGAGCAATGCGCCAAGCGGCGCGCCGACAGAGTGAAGCACATTGTACCACAGCGTTTTTTCCATGGTGATGCCGTTGCTTTTCAGCAGGCTGGGCACCCATGAAGCAAAGCCGTAAAAGCCAAAGGTTTCAAGAATCCATACCGCTGACAGGATGATGGTGATCTTTAAATTCCTGCCCTGAAACAGCCCTAAGTAGCCTGCGTGCTTCACTGTATGTACTTCAGCCGCCTCTTTTGGCGCGGGAAGCGGGCCTTTTTCTTTCTCTATACGTGCTTCAAGACGGTTCATAATGGTGTTTGCCTGATTATATGCGCCCCGATTTTCGTGCCAGCGCGGCGATTCCTCAAGCCGGCGGATAAAAAAGAAATAAATGAGACCGGCCGCCCCCCATACGAATACGAGCCGCCACCCCCATGAGCCTAAAGGAATGACAAAAGCGGAAACAACGTTTGTGACGGGAACGCCGATCAGTCCGATCATGGCGCAAAGGGAGATGTATTTTCCCCGTACGGAGGATGGAAAAAATTCCGCCAAATAGCTGTTCGTCACAATCATGGCGGCCGCGACGCCGAGCCCGGTCAAGAAGCGGAAAATCATTAAGGACGGAATGTCCCATGCCAGCGCATTCAGAAAAGATGAGATCGAAAAGACAAGGACAAAACAATTCAGCGCTTTTTTCCTGCCGATCCGATCGGACAGCCTTCCGCCGATGGACGCGCCTAAAAACATGCCCAGGAAGGATGCGGCCGTAATGTCGGCAATGGTGGACAGCTTCACGCCCCAATGCTCAATCAGCGCCGGAGCCACGTTGCTGAGCGTAAACAGATCAGCGAGATCGAAAAAATAGATGATTCCGAGAGCGGTTAATACTTGATAGTGCACACGCGAAATGGGGAGACGGTCTAATCGGTTCGCTACATTTGAGAATGTCTGATGTTTCATAAAAAACCCCCTGACTTTGCAATTGTAATCAGAAAATACTGTAAATTTATCTGACGAATACATTATAAAGGTCTTTTTTTGGCAAAAACAGAGTGTAAATAACCAGAGCCAAAGGAAACGGCATAGCGCTTTCTTCTTAAAATATATAACATTTCCTATATCTGTTTCTGTTTATATTGTAAAATGTTGAAGGAAAGGAAGTTGATGCATAAATATGAATACGTTTGTACGGCCCGCAGAGGGAAGAAATAGTGTATCGAGATATCTTCTTTCTCTGTTGGTCATTGTGGGTTTGTTCTTTTTTGGAAGCATACTGACCGTGTTTTATATGTTTCTCACGTCCGCTTTCAACCCTTCACTGACGATAAATTGGGATGAGGCGGCATTAAGTGACCCGCTGGCGGATATTTATTTACAGCATATCGTCTATTTCATAGCGATTCCGGGCATTTGGATAGCGGTTCGTTTCATTATGAAGCGGCGGTTTTTATCCATCATCACACCGAATCAGTCGCTGAACTGGAAGAGAATTTTCTTTGGATTCGGCACATATGTTGTGTTGATGTTTGTCGCGGGGCTGATTGATTTTACAATTCATCCGGATCGTTTCATGCTTCAGGAATTCCATGCTTCACGTTTTCTGCTGCTGTTAGCGGCGGCCGTCTTGTTGGTGCCGATTCAAACCTCTGCGGAGGAATTTCTCTTTCGCGGTTTTCTGCTTCAGTTCGCCGGAAAATTGACGGCAAACGCGGTGGTTCTGACAGTCATTATCGGCGGATTATTCGGCGCACTTCATTTCGGAAATCCGGAGATGGAAAATGGAGCTCTCTGGGCGGGAATCGGATATGTCACCATTGGCATGATCTGGACCTTTATCACGATTAAAACGGGCAGTCTGGAGATGTCCCTTGGCGGTCACGCTGCCAATAATATGTTTTTATTTATCTTTCTCACAGAGGATCATTCGGTGTATGGCGGCATTCCGTCGATATTTACAACAGCAGCCGGCGGCTATGAAATATATGATTGCATATCGACTCTGGTGATCAATATCATCTTTGCATGGCTCGCGTTCCGTTTTGTGAAAAAAGAAAAGCAGCAGGCCGCCTAGGCTCTGCTGCTGATTTGTAAGGTGTTCATCGCTTCATCAATATCCGTCGTCGGTCTCCGGCAGGCGAAATTTTCACAAATGTAGACAGTTGTCTTCCCATCGATCATTTGATAACCCGCGGCAAAGTCAGAAATGCCGGCAAGCTCTTCCGGATGTTCTGCGGCGAGAATCGTATAGGCGGGAGTGAAATGCTCCTGAAGCGCCTCAATGAAACGTTTTCTGTCCGGGTCATCTTTCCTTCCGAAAACAACGATTTCTTTTTGGGGCATTGTGTGTGCCAGTACGCTTTGCATGAAGAAAGCGTTGCTGCTCGGATAGGCCTCTATTTCCCGTTTGAACACGGAAAACATCGCTTCGGCTTTTTCAATCAGTGATATGTCACCCGTCAGGCGGCCGAGACGAAGCAGCTGTACGGCAGCCGCGCTGTTTCCGGAAGGCACTGCCCCGTCATAAACCTCTTTTTCCCTGACAAGAAGGGTTTCGGCATCATTCCCCGTAAAGAAGAAGCCTCCGTGCCGTTCATCCCAGAACAGCTCCAGCATGCTTGTACATAACGTTTTCGCTTTCTGCAGATAAGACGGATGAAAACCCGCTTCATACAGTTCAAGGTAAGCCCAGATGAGAAAAGCGTAATCATCGATAAACCCTTTGTTTTTCACTTCGCCCTCGCGATAGCGGACCATGACGCGCCCGTCCGGCATGAGGTGCCGTTCGAGAAAGCGGATCGCTGTTTCCGCCATGCTGAGAAAGTCAGGCTCGTGAAATACCTTTGCGGCCTTTGCCAGCCCGGCAATCATGAGCGCGTTCCATGAGGTCAGCACTTTGTCATCTGTATGCGGATAGCTTCTGTTTTCACGCGCCTCCAGCAATTTTGTTCTTGCCTCTTCAAGGCGTTCGGCCAGCTCATTTCCGGTGAGGCCGGTCTCTTCGAGGATGGCCTCACGCCGCGTGAAAATGAGGTGCGGGATGTTTTCGCCTTCAAAATTGCCTTGATCTGTGATGTTATACACCTTGCAGTAAAGCGGGCCGAGTTCATCACCGAGAAGATTCATGATTTCTTTTTTGGACCATATGTAATATTTCCCCTCACGGCCTTCAGTATCGGCGTCTAAAGCTGAGAAAAAGCTGCCGTCTTCATGCATCATTTCCCGCTGAATAAACGTTACGATCTGCATCGCAATCTGTTTGTAGCGCTCATTGCCCGTGACTTGGTAGGCTTCTGTATATGCGGTCAGGAGAAGGGCGTTGTCATACAGCATTTTCTCAAAATGCGGCACGAGCCATTCATTATCAGTCGAGTAGCGGGCGAATCCGAACCCGATGTGGTCAAAAATCCCGCCGTTCGCCATGCCGTCGAGTGTCTTGGTTACGCCGGCCAAAGCCTGTTCCTTGCCCGTATAGCTGTAGTAGCGAAGCAGAAACATGAGCATATGCGGCATCGGAAATTTCGGAGCCTGGCCGAACCCGCCGTACACCGTATCAAACCCGCCGGCCAGCTGGCGATACGTGTCATGAACCGCCTGTTCGCCAAGCATGCCCTCAGCCGGGTGAACCTTGACTTCAAGATGAGCGGCGGCGTTTTCGGCGATATCCTCGACATGCTGCCGGTCATTCGCAAACGTTTCGGACAGATGTTCAAGCACATCGATAAAGCCCGGACGGTTATATTTGCTCGTCTTCGGAAAATACGTCCCCACATAAAACGGCTTTTGATCTGGTGTGACGAACACGTTCAGCGGCCACCCGCCCTGCCCCGTCATCAGCTGGCAGATTCTCATATACACGGAATCCACATCAGGCCGCTCTTCACGATCAACCTTGATGGCTATGAATTGATCGTTTAATATACCGGCGATCTCTTCGTCCTCAAAGGACTCGTGAGCCATTACGTGGCACCAATGACAAGTCGAATAGCCGATGCTGACAAGAACCGGCTTGTTTTCGCGTTTCGCTTTTTCAAAGGCTTCTTCTCCCCAAGGGTGCCAGTTTACGGGGTTGTGGGCGTGTTGGAGCAGATAGGGGGACTTCTCCGTGATTAGACTGTTGGGTTTACTATTGTTTGGCATGGGCTCACCTGCTTTCTCTTATTATTTGTACGTTTAACATACCACAATCCTCTAAAAAAATTCATACACTCAACTTTGTGAACCACACCCAAGTCATTAAAAAGGAGAACGGCTTATGACTCTATTTTCAGGGTTAAACTTCATCCGCCTTATTGCTTTTTAGATAATAAGCTAATTTGGTATAATCACTAGTGAAACCTTTTTTTGCCACATCATTCTTTTGGGTTAAATTTAATTTTTTCCTATAAAAATATAGGAGTGGAGTATGTGAAAAAAAGAAAGATAATGAAAATAATCATTCCGATTGTAATTTTATTGGGGGTATTTGTTGTTTTATATTCAATATACGATCAACAAGATCTTTATAAAGGGACAAGTAATGACAATGAGTGGAAGGTTTCCATCGAAAAGTCAGATAAAACATCAATTGGGCCAAACTATTTTTTAAACTTATACTGGCAAGGTAGCAAAAATAAAGAGAAAAAAATCACTATCAAACAAATTGAATTGATGGTCGACGGAAAAGTTTATCAAGAGAATGGTCCTTACTCTCTATCTGAATATAATGGTGAAAGCTTAAAAGAGGGTGGAGAAAGACCTGACCACATTTCAACCTTTGATTATATGCCCGAGGAGGATATTAAGGGTCATAAATTAGAGGTCAGAGTAACATGGAATGAATCCAAAGAAAAGATAACAGTCATTAAATTAGAAGAGAAAAAGTTTTTAAACTTGGGTTTCTAAAAAATAATTAAAAAGGCAGCCGAAACTGGTTGCCTTTATTGGTTATTCTAAGAGTTATGCCGCCAGTGACACGTCGAAATAGCAATGCTGATAAGAGCCGGCTTGTTTTCGTGTTTTACTTTTTCATTAACGATCGACTGTTCCCTACGTCTGCCTAATGATTGCTTTGTCAAACTGTATTGGTTTTTTATCAAGCAGGCATAAGAGGTAAATCAGTTTAAAATTATTTTTACATACATCCCTTCCTCAGCTTTTTTCTTAGCGTTTTCGTTCATCTTTTTAATTTCATTTGATAATGCAGAAGAAGGGATAAGTTTGTCATCATAGAATACAGACGGATCAATAAGCCTCATTTTATTCCTACGATGCAAATGATAATCAGCCTTATCTTCTTTAACAATGACTTTTCGATGTAAGCGACTAATAAGATTTTTAACATCTATATCCCCGGAAGAACGCAAGATGTTCATTACTTCTTCATCTGTTCCAAGCAGTGTGTTTATGTTAATGATTTGTTTATCCAAAGCGGTTTTTAAAGTCTTAGCCAAATAATCATAACCGTAAATATTAAGAGGATTCATAAAGAAATCAATAACCTCTTTATAATAGGTTCTTACAAACCATTCAGCAGTTTTTATATCTTTTAAGTATATTTTTCCTTCTTTAATGATTAGATGATCTAAGAAATGATCAACTTCCTCCATTAGGATGTTTCCGTATCGATACATATCTCTTAAGGTATAATCTATCCGGTCAGCGCATAACTCAGGAGATGGCTGTTCGAGCAAATTCCAATTAGAGTTGTCTAATAGAATGTCTTTGTAATTAAATCCATACTTACCAAGAATATGCGGGATCTCTGAATCAGTTATGATTTGATGATAAATGTTTTCGTGATAATCCTCATTTTTATTTTCAAACACAAAATCAATAACGTGTGAAAATGCGGTATGAGATACATCGTGAAGTAAACCTGCGATTTGTTCTTCTAAAGAACCGCCAAGCTTTTTTATGAGGAGCATTACGCCTATGGAATGTTCATACCTCGTGACATTCCACTTTTGATTCACAAAATAACTTGCTCCTCCTTGGTAAACCCCTTTTAGTCTTTGTACTGGATGACTGAAAATAAGCTCTTCAAGAATTCCATCTATTTCATCATCGCCATAAATACTATCTGTTATCTTCATTTCCTTACACCCCTTTGATGCGCTAATTGCAGAAACTGAAAGTCAAGCAGGCAAAGAAGTTGTAAACTATCGCATCATGGATTTTCTTCTTTTTAATATTGATATACTTAACATATCACAATTCTGAAAAATTCATTTCATTTGAGCCTAATTTTATTTGCTTTCAGATAAGTGAAACACACCCCGGCGACTGTAACCATCCCGCCTGTCAGTGCAATAAACGCAGGTACTTCACCTAACCACACCCAAGAAATGGCCAAGGCTACGGCTGGTGTTAAATAAAGTGAAATGGCTGCTTCTGAAACACCGACGAGTGAAGTTACATATGCAAGTGCAAAGTAAGGCACAACCGTTGGTAATAAACCTAAGTAAACGATAGACAATGTTGAGTTCATTGAAGCGTTCAAAAACTCTTCCCCTAAGCCAGGCAGAAATACAAGCATAGGCATTGTCCCGCCCCAAATAGTGAATGTAACGAATGGAATAAATCCATATTTTTTTATATAGCGGGCTTGAAAAACGAAATAAATACTCTCCGAAAAAGCTGCCAGCAGGATTAACAAAATGCCGTTCACTGAATGTGTATAGTTTCCTGCCCCAAATGTAATGATCAACACACCTAATAAACTTATGATAGAGCCAATCCATTTATAAAGCCCAAACTGTTCACCAAAAAACAGACGAGATAACATTGCAGAAAAAATAGGTGTCATGGTCACGAGTAAGCTTGCTACCCCTGCGCTGACTGTTTTTTCTCCGATATTCAGCAAAATGTGATATAGTGCAAAACCTAAAAATCCTAAAGATAAAATAGCAGGGATATCCTTCATGTCAGGTAAACGCATATGAGTCAAAACAGCAAAAACCAGCAGTGCCATTGACCCAATCAACAAGCGAAACAAAGCGAGGTGTTCCGGTGTGTAACTCTCCAAACCCGCGCGAATTCCCGGGAAAGCGGATGCCCACAACCCAATCATCAGACTGTAAGATATACCGATTCGAACTGTTTTCTTTCGCATCTTTCTCACTCCTCTTTACAAAAACCAACCAGTTATTTAATGTGTTTCTATATTAATAAAGATTTGATGATATGACTTCAACCAGTTAAATAGATTTTGACCCAACCACTTTAAGGAGGATACTTTTTATGAGCGCTCCAGAAGAAAAAAAGATGAAAAAGCTTCCTAAGTACATACAAATCATTCAATTTATAAAAGAGAAAATAGGAAATGGAGAATGGCCGATTGGAAGTAAGATTCCAAGCCAGCGCACGCTTGCCAAACACTTTGAGGTGAACAGGAGCACAGTCATTACAGCTTTAGAGGAATTGACGGCGGATGGATTAATCGAAGGCAGAATGGGCAAAGGGACAGTTGTTACGAACAATACATGGACACTTTTGGCTAAGAATTCCGCCCCCGATTGGGATCAGTATGTAACCTCCGGAATCCAGCAGCCAAGCCAAAAAATTGTTCAAGAGATCAATAAATCAGAATCAAATTCCGATCTTATACAGCTCAGTAAAGGAGAACTTTCACATGAGATTTTTCCTTTAGCTGCTATGAAAAAGATGATGGGAAAGGTATCTCAAAACATAGAGGCATTCGGGTATGAGGAACCAAAAGGATATTTGCCTTTGAGAGAGGCATTAAGCGGCTATTTAAGAACAATCGGTATTCAAGCTTCATCTTCTTCCATTCTTATTGTTTCGGGCGCACTGCAAGCCTTGCAGCTGATATCAATGGGGCTTTTGCAAAGGGGATCGACCGTTTATCTTGACCAGCCTTCCTATCTTTATTCATTACACGTATTTCAATCAGCCGGTATGAAGCTGACTGGAGTTCCTATGGATAATGATGGACTTTTGCCGGAACATATCCACATGGCAAGGGGGGAACGGGGAAGGGCTATTTTATATACAAATCCTTGTTTTCATAATCCGACAGGTATTTTAATGTCAAAAAAGAGACGAGAAGAAATCCTTGCGGCAAGTGAGAATGCACAGCTTCCCATTATTGAAGATGACATTTATCGTGAGTTATGGATAGATGAGATTCCTCCAGATCCTATTAAAACAATTGATAAAAATGGGCATGTGCTTTACATAGGCAGTTTATCGAAAACATTAAGTCCGGGCTTAAGGATTGGATGGATCGTCGGGCCGGAACCAGTGATTGAACGTTTATCCGACATAAAAATGCAAACAGATTACGGCTCCAGTTCGTTATCCCAGAGAGTAGCGGCAGAGTGGTTTACATCCGGTGAATACCAGCAGCATCTAGAACAGGTGAGAAGTCAATTAAAGGTGAGAAGACAATTGGTCATGAGTCTCTTAGAAACCAATTTGAAGAATGTCGCTACATGGAATATGCCGAAGGGAGGATTCTTTGTCTGGGTAAAAATATTGCCTTCACTATCTATGAAATTACTTTATACAAAAGCTTTGACAAAAGGGATACTTCTCAATCTCGGCAGTATCTATGCTCAAGAAAAAGGGAACTATATTCGCTTATCATATGCTTATGCATCTCTTGAAGACCTTCAAAAGGGAATTTATGAATTGGGTTTGATGATTAAGGAATTGGCAAGCAGATAAATATATAATGATTACTTTAATAGAAAGAGACATGCTATCAATGACAAGAATCGGCTTGTTTTCGCGTTTCGCTTTTTCAAATGCTTCTTCTCCCCACGGGTGCCAGTTTACGGGGGTGTGGGCGTGTTGGAGTAAATGGAGACATCTCATCGATTAATCTATTGGGTTTGTTGTTAATTGGCATGGGCTCACCTGCTTTCATGATCCTGGGAAGTTTTCGAGATAAAAAGAGAAAACTCCGGTGATCAAATTCGATTAAGTTAAATGGCGAATTGTTCGCTGACTACGGTTGGGGTACTGGTTTAAAAATAATGAGGAGAACTTGATATTCAAAGAACCGTAAGAGAAAGATTATCTTTAAAACCGTCACTAGCAGAAGTCTTCAAAATTATTTAAGTTAATATGCCAGTTATTGAGATTTGTTTTAAATATGTATTTGAAGGTCAATTTTCTTTATAGTGACTAAGAAATACACTACTTTATAACTGCAATGTATCAATGAAATATTTCCTAAAAAAACTTTGATTTTTAATTGTAGATTGATATAATAGTTTTGTTATTCTTGGCCAAGGATGAGAATATTTTCAAATCTTCAAAAAGTGGTGTTAGCAATTAAAAAACCTCATATTTTATTATTTATATTAATCTTTACATTAGGTTTTTTTGCGTGCTTTTTATTCATTTTTAAGCATATAGAGAGAAATGGAACAGAAAAAATTAATCATAACCGTGTACAAGAAGTACCGTGGGGGGTGAAAAAAATCAATGCTGCTTCAATATGGACTTCAAGAGAGAAACAGAAAGTGAAAGTTGCTATATTAGACAGTGGTATTGATAAAGAGCATAAAGATTTAAAAGGGAAAGTTAAAGGAGAATTTAATCCAATAAACATGACTTTAACCTCAGATGATGATGTGGGGCATGGAACTGCTATTGCAGGCATTATAGCAGCTAAAGATAATAGTTTTGGATTAGTTGGAATTGCTCCAGACACTGAAATATATTCAGTTAAAGTACTAAATTCAAAAGGAAAAGGTTCATTAGATAACCTTGTTAAAGCTATAGAGTGGTGTATTGATAATAATATTCAGGTAATAAATTTGAGTTTTGGATTATCCAAAGATAAACCGTTGTTAAGAGGTGCAATTGATAAAGCAGTAAACAGTGGGATCATAATCGTTGCGGCCGCAGGTAACAATTATGGTGGAGATGTTGATTATCCAGCAGCTTATGAAAAAGTTCTCTCTATTAATGCTGTAGATAGAAATAATAAAATAGCTAACTTTTCACCTAAAGGAAAGATTGACTTTTCTGCACCTGGTGTAGATATACCGATACTATCCCTCAATAATGGATATAAAACTGAAAGTGGTACATCTTTAGCAGCTGCACATGTTACCGGTGTAATATCATT
The DNA here is from genome assembly GCF_002843505.1 of Bacillus sp. SJ-10. Taxonomy (NCBI): domain Bacteria; kingdom Bacillati; phylum Bacillota; class Bacilli; order Caryophanales; family Bacillaceae; genus Bacillus; species Bacillus sp. SJ-10. Next base: position 687,827 of record NZ_CP025258.1, read on the forward strand.
AATTTTACAAAATAGAGATAAATTCGGAATTAATTCAAAAGAGGATATTTATAATCAGGTTAACCATGTATTGTCCAAATTGTCCATCGATCTTGGAAAGAAAGGAAGAGATGAAATTTATGGAAAAGGTTTTTTATCTTTTAAGTAAAGGGGTTAATTTGAATGAAATGTTTTAAAAAGAGTATTGCAGTTATTTTAAGCCTAGTATTAACTTTCACTTTTATTTTACATAATGAATCAAAAGCTGAGGCTTTAAACAATAAGGATTACCAAATTGTAACAAACGATGAAGAGAAATTAGTAATCACAGCGGAAAAAGGCGGAGTTAAAGGTTTAATGACTTTAGATAAAGAAAATATGAAACTTTCATTAATAACCGATGAAATTTCGCAGAAGACTGGTGAAAAAGGTAAAGAATATAAAGTTAATATTGAAAATGCTACAAATGAGAAGATAGAAGCAACTTTTACTGATACGGAAACAAATAAAAAATATGAGATTAATTCAGATGAGGTAACAGCTTCTTTTGTTTGGTTTATACCTATAGGAATAGTTATTGGAGAGGCACTTTTAGCGCATTTAATTTCAATTGGATTAGCTGTGACTATTTCAGGAGTGACTTATGTTGCCTATTCTGAGTTTAGGAAGCGTAAAAGAACCTATTCTCATTATATGGCAGTAAGAAAGTCTAAAGGATTATTTATCGGTAATGGTTTGAAAAGACCTGCTGCAATTGCACGCCTTAAAAGGGGTGATGACACTTGGTCTACGTCGAAGAACAATGCCAAATCTATTGCTAAAGCCGCAAGTCCGATTAAAAAAATAGTTGGTCCGGAGATAGATAAAAAGGGTAAAGGTAAACATTATCATTATCACTCGATCTCTAGGTATAAACATGGAAAAGGTGTCCGTATGAAAGCTCATGCTTTCTATGGTGCAGCAAGATAATATAGATTAATTTATAAACATCTAACTTTAAAGTAATTAAAAGATAGGAGAAGGAGGTAACTATGTTAATTATTGATCACAACCCAAAGGATCAGCTGTATTCAGAGTTAATTGATTTGGCTTTCGAAATTTGCGACGAATTTCATTTAGTTTTAAGAAAAGATATGGGATCTTTAAAATCATTCGATCCTCTGTTAAAAAAACTTGAAAGTTCGTTGAAAGTAATGAAAGAGCAATCAGAATGGGCCAGTACTATTCTAGGAGACAATCAAAAAGCAAAAGTTTATTACTATTATACAGATGAAAACGCAAAAAACATTCTGAAAGAATCCGCAAATTCTTTATATGCTTGGGAGCAGCCACATTTACCAGAAGACTTGTCTTTTTTCAAAGATGGAAAGGAGTGGTTGGTAACATGCTCTCATGAAGAAGAAAGTTATATCGATACTGAAGATGATAAAGAAATACAAAGAATATTGAGTATACCAGGATTAAAAGTGCATTTTGAAAAATGGGATTAAAACCATTCAACTTTTTATAAAAGAGTTGCATGGTTTTTAGTGAATAATAATATATATAAGTAAGGAAACCGTATAGAATGGTTTCCTTACTTATTAAACTAACATTATTCAATTGGGATTTTTCTTGTTTATTTCTTGACTAATACATATTGTTTATCTTCCAAATAGAATATATGACTAAGGTGATTTATATCTTTAAACTTTATATGTTTTCCAAATTGTAAAGTATTTAAATTGATAACTACATCCATACTGTCATCTTTATCTTCATCTTCATATCCATCTAAGCAGGAATATATTTCAACTGATTCACCTTTTGACAAGTGTTTTTCAATGAAAAGAAAAAGTGATTTAATAGATTTACGTTGGCCAGGTGTATTGTTGGCGTGTAAGTACCCTTGTAATTCATATATATAAGGATGTGTGAATTTGTTTCTGACTGCTTCATATCCAGGATCTAAATGAACAATATCAATTCCGTATGCATCTTCTTCTGTGTCATAAACCTTTACAAGTGAATTTTCGCTGTTCTTTCGATTTTTTTTAAATTGAGAGCGTTTGTTGACATCAATTCCTTTTATTTCTAGTTCGGAAATGGGCTTAAGTGTAGGATTCCTGCCATACTCACCAATAGGAAGTTCTTTGTCAGCCCCAATAAAATGATGTAAAGTCAATCTATTTCCTCCTTTATTTTATACAACTAAAATACTCAATCTGACTTTGGATAATGAGATCTTTTTTGTTGTGTCTAACTATGATACTCCGTGTTTGCTTGCCTCATCAAGGCTTGATAATGTTTGGAGGCTGAAGATGGATGATGTGACTGATTTTTAGGCACAAGTTTTTCTTTAGGGAAAGAGGAACCGAATTGAATTAATTTAATTGTTATATTGTCGACGTATACTCCATCAATGTCCATTTAGATTGTATGTTTACAGCTGCAGCTTTTTCTTCGACTATTTCTAACGTTCTTTCAAGTTGATTATATATGTATCCGGAAAATTAAGTATACCGTTTGACCAATTCCAGCGTTATGAAGATTTCGTTGCCAGAATACCAACAATTGAAGAAAAATTGAAGCAGAATAGCATTAAATCTACTCTGCCGGATGCAGCGCCAACAAATCTGCATTGGGTTCTTCCTCAATATGTAACAGAAGCAGTGGAGGAATTTTTAAATCATTTGTCTTTATTATCTGAAGACCTTATTAATGGTGATACCTTACTGCACGCTCCGGTATGGGAACTATGCTGGGATCGTGTTCAAGCAGAAGAGGGTCTTCGTACCAATGTACCTGGATTCTATGTTGCCGGAGATGCCATTGGATGGGCACGCGGAATTATTCAAGCAGCGACTACTGGAATCGTTATTGCAAGAGATATTCTTAATGGTAAAAAACCTTGCGATAAGGAGCTGACATCTACTGTCTAAAAGGAGGACTAACAGTGGAAAAAACAGAGCACCCAAGAGTGGGAGTCGGAGCATTTATTCTGAATGAGGAACAGGAATTACTATTAGTTTTACGAAAGAAGGACCCCGAAGCTAATCATTGGAGTATACCCGGCGGTAAAGTTGAGTGGATGGAAAAGGCAGAAGATACAGTTATCCGTGAAATAAAAGAGGAAGTAGGGGTCACTATTCAGGTTGATTCTTTACTTTGTGTCACAAACCATATTTTACATGATGAGGAGACTCATTGGGTATGTCCGACGTATCAATGCAGTATTCAAACTGGGACTGTAAGAAACTGCGAGTTAAATGCAATAATTGATGTTGGCTGGTTTTCTCTTCAAAATTTGCCTGATCCCTTAACGTTAACTACTAAAAATGCTTTAGAGAGTTATCTTAATAAATTTGAAAGTCAGAGAAAATAAAAATGCATACAATTTTATTCGATTTAGATGGAACCTTGGTAAATAGTGAATGGTTGGCAAAAGAGGCTTATAATCATGGAATTGAAACAGTATTAAAGAGAAAATTAACGAATGAAGAGAGAGAGTCTCTTGTCGGTAAGCCTATTGCGGTTTTTTTGAGAAGATTTCCAAACGAGGCAGAGCAAATACGTTCCTCGATATTGCAGTATTTCGAAAATAAAATCCATCAAATCAGACCGTATCCGGGTGTTATCTCTTTGCTGGAAAGTTTAAGTGAAAGAGGATATGGTTTGGGGATTGTGACCTCACAATTGAAAAAATTTGCTTATGGCGAGTTAATCAATAATAAATTAGATGGGTTTTTTAAAGTCGTTCTCACGGCTGAAGATTGTGATGAGTACAAACCGAGTCCTAAGCCATTACTAACAGCGATAAATCACTTACATGCAGATATAAGCGATTGTTTATATATTGGAGATCAAATGACAGATATTGAGGCAGCTCATGCTGCTGATATGAAAAGTGCGGGCGCATTATGGGGAGAGGGGAATCTTACACACTTATCTGCAGCTTCACCGACATACTTTGTAAAAGAACCCCATCAACTTCTTCGGATTCTGCAAGACAAAAACTATTCCGCTGCTTTTTAACATTCTCACATTAAAGGATTCAGGATAAAAAAGCCGCCGACAAAGCGGCTTTTCTTAAGTTAAGATGCCAAATATAAAAAAAAGGCTAACCTCTGCTCTCCTTGTTTTATTCAAACTTCAATCTGTATGGTTATGTCTTTCCTAGAGGCACATAGGCTTGGTTTTTGAAGAGTAAATCTTTTTTGTTTTCGGTTGATCATATGTAAAAGCGATTATTTTAATCGCTTTTTGATACTTCAAAACATGCTAAGCTTTGACCTCTTTATCAGTAAGCACTCTTAAAGCATCTCTCACTTTTAAGGCGAAGTTGACAGGTTTATCAATCGATTCGAAATGAATATACATCAGTCTCGGTTTATCAAACAGCCAGTGATTGTGAAGTGACGTTACAGTCAGATCATGTTTCCGAAGGATGCTGATAAATGGATTGATTTCTTTTTGCAGAATTACAGTTTCTCCGCTGCAAAGAGCACGGCCGTCTTTTGTCATTGATTCAAATGAAAACATTTGCGGAATGAGCAAAAATGATCTTCCGGGCCGTCCCAGTACTACTGGTTTTATATTCGTTCGGGATCTCATTACTGTACAAATTCCATTTTCAAACGTATGCATGGTTCCGCCTAGAATATCGTTGAATTCGTCACAAAGACCATGCCGTTCAATCATTTCCCCGTCAGTTTTTGGTACCGCACGCACAGTTTTAGTAGTTAGAACTCTCAGGGCCTCTCTCACTTTTCTTGCAAAATTGAGAGGTTTATCAATTGATTCAAAATGCATAAACATCAGACGCGGTTTATCAAACAGCCAATGGTTATGAACGGCAGTTACGATGATACCGAATTTGCGCAGCTCACTCATTAACGGGTTCACTTCTTCTTGCAGTAAAACAGTCTCACCTAAACATAAAGCTCTGCCTTCCCGATCCATGCTTTCAAATGAAAAGGCCTGAGGAATAAAAGGAAATGCCTCGGCTCTTCTTCCGAGTACCACCGGATGAATGTTGCTTCGAAATCTTGTCGCCGTACATACGCCATTTACGACACTTGGCGTTGAATTGAGAATTCTAGCAAATTCTTTGCAGAGCCGTGATGGCTCCATACTCGTTTCTTCCACTTCATATCTCCTCCTGGAATCTATTTATAACGTACTTAGTATTAAAGATATGTGAAGATAGAAAGAATGTAACGCGTCAGCAGTCCATATTAGAGAGAATCAGCCTTTCTTGCATAATTCAGGATTTCATTCCCTTTTTATAATCTCTTTAACTGTTAATTTTTAATAGATTAAAAGCTTTTGATCGGACTATTTAAGAAATGAAAACACTATAAATTGGTAGTTTTATCCTGGGTTTGATTTTTTTAAGGCGTTCAGGCTAAGAAAAAAAGCCTTTATACAAGGCTTTCGGTAAATAATTCATACAGCCGTTTGGCTGCTCATTCAGTGACAGCTCACAGCTCTTTTGTCATCAAGACATGCGGGATGCCGTCTTCCATAAATTCCGGTGAATCTGTCTGATAGCCCAGTTTGTGATAAAAGCCTTCCGCATGTGTTTGTCCATGCAGTTTACATTGGGTGATGCCTTTTTCTTTTACCATGTTTTCTAATTCGCTTATGATGACTTTGCCCAACCCATATTTGCGGTAAGGCTTCAGGATGCAGATTCGTTCGAGCTTGCCTGTATGGTTTACGATGCGGACGCGTCCTGTGCCGGCAGGCTGATTTTCATGATAAACCAAGACATGCCCGCACTGTTCCTCAAGTGTATCGAACTGATCAAATTCATCGGATTCAGGTACTTGCTGTTCCTCAATGAATACTGCTTTTCTAATCTCAAGCGCTGCTTGTAAATCAATTTCCGTTGTTATCCTTTTTATCTGCATGATCAACCAATCCTTTTCACATGTTAGTCTGGACTGCACGGCTTGCTTGTGTTCTTATAGAAGTAACGATAAAACAATTATATTGCAAATGCAACAAAAACATGAAGGGTTTGAAAAGATATGACTGATATTTTGCGGGAAATCGGTATGATCGCACGGGCACTGGATTCCATCAGCAATATTGAATTTAAGGAATTAGACTTAACAAAAGGGCAGTATCTCTATCTTGTGCGTATATGTGAAAACCCGGGAGTGATACAGGAAAAAGTGGCGGAAATGATTAAAGTAGACCGAACAACAGCGGCGAGAGCAATCAAAAAATTGGAAATACAAGGGTTTATTGAAAAGCGTCCTGATGATCAAAATAAAAAAATAAAAAAACTGTTCCCGACTGAAAAAGGGAGAAAGGTTTATCCGTTATTGCAAAGAGAAGGAGAGCATTCTGGGGAGGTAGCCCTGTCCGGCTTTACATCTGAGGAAAAAGAAACCATTTTCAGCCTTCTTCAGCGGGTGAGAAAAAATATAGAACATGATTGGGAATATGTGAAGAAGGGGAATAAAAGAGATTATTGATGGTTATTAATTCCTTTTGGTGAATGATTAAAGTCATAAATGGATACGTTATCTGTGAAATCTCCTTCCTCGGTTCCTGCTTCAACATAGCCGATAGGCTTATTTTTAACGAAAAGTATCAATTATGGTATATTTAAATAAGAAAAAATAATTGAAGCGGGGAATGATATGAGTACAATCGAAAAACAAAGACGTAAGAAATTCAGAGTGAAATCAATCGTACGGGCCATCATGGTCATCATCGGCGGAATTATTGCCGCGTATGGACTGGAAACCGTATTGATTCCGAATAGTGTATCTGACGGCGGTGTAACCGGACTCAGCATTGTCGGTTCACAGCTGTTTCATTTGCCTCTTGGGATCTTAATTGCGGTGATCAATATACCGTTTGTCTGGTTAGGATATAAGCAAATCGGGAAAGGTTTTGCGTTTCTATCAATTATCGGTATTGTCTCACTTGCCGCGGGCACGAGTTTTTTCCACCACACACCGGCTATCATCGAGGGAGACACCCTGTTAATCACCGTTGTCGGCGGGATTATTCTCGGCTTTGGAATGGGATTGGCATTGCGCAACGGCGGCGCATTAGATGGAATTGATATGCTGGCTGTGCTTCTGTCACGGAAATTGCCGTTTGGCACGAGCGACCTCATTTTATTTTTAAACATGTTTGTGTTTATTTTTGTTTCTTTTGTATTTGGGCTGCAAGGCGCATTGCTTTCGGTCATTGCTTACTACATTGCATCTAAGGTGATTCATGTGGTTGAGGAAGGCTTAAGCGGTTCTAAAACATTTCAGATTATCACCAATGAGCCTGCATTAATGGTAGAGACCATTCGTGAAGAATTGGGCCGGAGCGCTACTTATAAAGAAGCATACGGCGGTTTTTCTCATGAAAAATTCCAAGAAATCACATGTGTCATCAACCGTTTGGAAGAAACCAAACTGAAAGAAATTATTAATGACATTGATAAACAAGCCTTTGTGACGGTATATGATGTCGCAGAAGTAAAAGGCAGTAATTTCAGAAAAGTCCATAATCATTAAGTAGAGAGCTGCCGTTAACCGGCAGCTTTTTTTAAAAAAGGAGAAAAAACTTGCAAAAAAAGAATGGCGGCTGTATATTATTGATATATCAAATATTGACTAGTCAATTAATTGCGCAAAAGAAAGTGGGGATGGGTTTTGACAGCATGTTGTTCAGAGGAAGGCGAGATTTTATATCAGCTCCAATCACTGCACAAAGTGATCGGCACGAAGTTTGAAGCGTGCACCGGAATCAGCCAATCCCGCCTTGAGCTTCTCGCCGTGCTTTTTTACGTCGACGAGATCAGCCAAAGCGATCTTCAGAAAAAGGTGAATATTGATGGCGCAGCCGTGACAAGACACTTGAAACAGCTTGAAGCCAAAGAAATGGTCACAAGAAGGCGGAAGCCCGAGGACAACCGAATTATACTTGTCCGGCTTACTGATCAGGGGCGGGAGAGAATTGAGGCTTCCAAAAAGGAGAAGGAGCGTTTCATAAAGGAAATGCTTGCCGGTGTCAGCGAGGAAGAACGCAGTATGTTAAAAAACGTATTGTCGCAGATGCAGAATAATATAGAAAATATGAAAGCATAGGAGTGTATTACACATGAAAACAGAACTGAAAACAAACGACTTTATGGACATTATGAAAGGCCGCCGTTCCATTCGGAATTACGATCCGGCTGTTAAAATCAGCAAAGAAGAAATGACTCAAATTCTGGAAGAAGCAACGACAGCACCGTCTTCAGTCAACGCGCAGCCGTGGCGTTTTCTCGTCATTGACAGCCCTGAAGGAAAAGAAAAACTCGCGCCGCTTGCCAGCTTTAACCAAACACAAGTCAGCACATCATCTGCGGTGATCGCGGTTTTCGCAGATATGAACAATGATGACTATTTAGAAGAAATCTATTCGAAAGCGGTCGAACTGGGCTACATGCCGCAGGAAGTAAAAGACAGACAAATCGCTGCGTTGACGGCGCACTTTGAAAAACTTCCGGAGCAAGTGAACCGTGAAACGATTCTGATCGACGGAGGCCTCGTTTCCATGCAGCTGATGCTTACGGCACGCGCGCACGGCTATGACACAAACCCGATCGGCGGCTACGATAAAGAAAAGATCGCCGAGGTTTTCGGAATGGATAAAGAGCGTTATGTACCGGTCATGCTGTTATCAATCGGAAAAGCGGCAGACGAAGGATATGCTTCCTACCGTCTTCCTATCGAAACAATCGCACAATGGAAATAAGGTTGAGGTAAAGCTGAGAGGAGAGGGACAGTGGACATAATTGCGGCTGTTTTCGTCGGAATTGTAGCTTTAGAACATATATTTATCATGATACTTGAAATGTTTTTTATCAATTCGAAGGCAGCTAAGCGGTCCTTCAAATTGCCGAAGCATTTAGAAGGTGACCGGAATGTAGCGGTCATGTTTGCAAATCAAGGTCTGTATAATGGATTTCTGGCTGCCGGTCTCATTTGGGGGCTGATCCTCGGAGCTGATCCGATGGGCCATATGATTCAACTGTTTTTCGTCATCTGTGTGGTCATCGCGGCCATTTTCGGAGGCTTTACTTCAAACAAATCAATTATCGTAAAACAAGGACTTCCGGCTGTTTTAGCGCTTATTTTTCTTTTAGCGGCGTAGCAGACGGAGTGAGGGCTTCCGGAATGGGAGCCCTCTTTTTTTATTCTGTTTTGAAAATCATTCCTGATAAATGGGTGATTCCGGTCGCTTGTTCTTAAGATGATAGATTAATTTGAAAGCCGATGCCTGCGCGCATCGGCTTTTTTTCGGGTGATAGAAATACATTTTAGTATATAAAACAAAAAGGGAAACTGCTCACAGAATCGAAATAAATAATATTCGCACTAAGGAAAGGTGTAAATCTATGAGCAAAGTCTAAGTGAATACTCCGCCAAAACTAAACCATCCGTTTCTCGCCGGAATGTTGTTTATGATTGTTGGTAGGCTGTGTTTTGCCTCAAAATCGATCTTTATTAAGTGGGCTTACACATTCGGAGCCACCCCGGAGTCAACGCTATTTTTCAGACAAATGATTGCAACCCCTCTTTTTTGCATCATTTTTCTTATGTATCGTGCAAAATTATCTGAAAAACCGGCAAAGGCTGATATAGTCAGAGCAGGGATCACGGGTCTGCTCGTTTTTTTTCTATCTCCGCTGTTGGACTTTATCGGGCTGCATTATGTTTCAGCTATTGTAGAAAGGATGCTCGTTATGAGTTATCCGATTTTTGTCATGATTATCTCGTTTTTCGGAAAAATGGAGAAAATAACCGCTGCAGACATCATTTCTGTCGTTGTGGTCAGCATAGGAATCTTTTTTTCCATTGGCGGCTGGAACCTGCACGAATTGAGTGCTAATATATTTGGCGCTTTTCTCGTTCTTCTGTCGTCCGCGGTTTACGGACTTTATTTGGTCTTATCCGGTCAGCTTGTTCGCAAAGTAGGGAGTATCCGTATGAATGCATATGGGATGTCCTTAGCAAGCATTGCCATGGTGCTTTTTTTAATCGCAAGAAAGGGTTTTGGTTATCAGACAGAGCTATGGTCGTTTCAGCCACCCGTATATTTCCTTTTTTTTATCATTGCTGTATTTACAACAGTCGTTCCTTTTTTATTTATGCTGGAAGGTATCAAACGGATTGGGGCAGTAAGAGGGTCTTTGATTTCAATGATGGGCCCGATCATCACAATCATCTTTGGCGCTTTTTTCTTGGGCGAGCGCTTAACATGGATACAGTGGATAGGCTGTTTCATTGTCCTAAGCATGATTACTTTTTCGGAAGGCAGGAAGATCAAATTAAAGCTGAGAGCCTGACATACGAAAGCCTCCCACTAAGGAGAGAAAGTAAACGAAAAAATAAGCCGATGCCTGCGCGCATCGGCTTTGGGGAGTGAGGTTGCTGAGGATGAATATGAAGAGAGCGTATTATGCTATTTTATACAGCCAGACCGCTATCAACTTGGGGTTCTCACTTTATACGATGGCTGTCATCTTGTTTTTGTTTACAAAAACCGGTTCGACGGCGATGGCCTCTCTTATGACGTTCGTCAGCATTGTATGTCGCGTATTGGGCAGCGCCGTTTTGCCGCTGGTCACCGGCCGGTTCACGCTTCGTTCTTTGTTAATCAGTTCTCAATTGATACAGATCACACTGTTAGTCTGTTTGTTTTTTGTCATCCAAGTTGGTTCATCTGCATTCTTTTTTCTGCTGTTTTGTCTGATCGGAGGCATTTCTTTTTGCAACGGATGGTTTGCTCCGATAAAAAGCGCGCTGATTGGGGAAATCATTCCTCCTGATCGAAGGGCGAAAGCGAACGGTTTATTATCTGCGGCGGATCAAACCGTTCAGTTTGCGGGGTGGTCTCTCGGCGGCGTCATCATAGCGTTCTTGGGAGAGAGCGATACAATGATCGTCACTGTCATGTTATTGGTTTCTTCGGTTTTGGGCATCATTCTGTTTCTTCAAGTACGCATGTGTGCGCCGGCAGCAGTCAGGGAACGTTCCCTTTTTGCAGATGCGGCAAGCGGCTGGGTGTATTTATTTCAGCAAAAACAGCTCAGGGTTCTCATTGTGATGGATGTGATCGAATCGTGGGCAGGCATGATATGGATCGGGTCTGTGTCCTTAACTTATGTGCATGACGTCCTTCATAAAGGAGAGGCTTGGTGGGGGTATGTCAACGGAGTCTATTATGCAGGGACGATGATCGGCGGACTGATCATCTATAAGCTATCCGGTAAGTTTCAGCATCATCTCATTCCGCTTATGTTGACGGGAGCTTTGGCATATGGAATGTTCACGTTTATTTATGGGTTGATCACAAGCGCCGTTACGGCCCTTTTTCTGGTGCTGTGTATGGGGCCGGCTTGTGTATTACGAGATCTCACGCAGGAAACATTACTTCAAAACATCACGACCGAAAAGACAAGGGTCAATATATTAGCGGCGAGATCAGCTTTAGTTCAGTTCATTTTTATGTTTTCCATTATCGGAACGGGGGTTATCTCGGATGTATTCGGCGTGCGGTTTATTTATATTGGCGCAGGCCTCCTCTTATTAATTTCGGCTTTTATCGGATTTTCTCAGCTGCGAATGAAGAAGATGGTACAAAGCCGCATGTAGTGTAGTATAATTAGGAACGTACGTTCTATATCGAGAGAGGAGAGGGTAATGTGGGACATCTGGCACTGAAATTGTATGATTATCATCTTTGGGCAAATCAGCAAATATTCACCCGGCTTAAAGAGCTTCCGGAGGATGTGTATCGTAAGGAGATTCAAAGTGTCTTTCCGTCGATAGCCGGTGTATTGACTCATGTGTATCTGTCGGATAAGGGGTGGTTTGATGTGTTCTCCGGAGAGCGTCTGGAGGATACGCTGAAATCAGCTGAACAGCAAAAAGAGGACATCTTGTCTAAAGAGATAGAAGAGCTGGAAGATATGTTCTCGGAATTATCAGACCGGTATCAATTATTTTTGCAAAAGGAAGAAAATATCAGTCTCCCCCTTGAAATAGAGCATCCGTCAGGTGACATCATGAAAACCGCAGCGGCCGATATGATCCTCCATGTTGTGAACCACGGAACGTATCATCGCGGGAATATAACAGCCATGCTCAGACAGATGGGGTATGCTTCTGTGCCTACGGATTACGGTATTTATTTATATATAAACAAAAAGTAAACAAGACAGCCAACGCGGCTGTCTTGTGATATCAGTAAAAAAGCCAAATCATATGAGTGATTTGGCTTTTTCGTTTGCTATGCCATGTTCTGCAGCCGTTCTAAACTGTTTTTCCAATTCGCTTCAAGCGCTGTAAAAGCAGCGGCGGCATCTTGCTGTTCTAATGCGTGAATGATATCAGAATGTTCATTATATGATCTGTTTAAAGCGCCGTTTTCACTGAAATAGCGGATTTCCATTCTCTGAATTTTGACTTTCAGGCTTACTAGCAATTTGTGAAGTTCGGCGTTGTCCGCAAGCAGAATGATGCGATGGTGAAATGCATTGTCCGCTTCCAGGGTGGCCAGTTTATCGCCGTCTTTCATCATTTGAAGAAGATTTTCATTCAGCTGTTTCAATTCCTGAATCACGGCATCGTCCACATGCGGGAGAGCTTGCTGCAATGCGAGTTTTTCAAGCGTCCAGACGATGGAATACAAGTTTTCCGCTTCTTTTAACTCAATCGGAGCGACAAGCGTCCATCTGTTCGCTTTTGTTATCACCAAGCCGTCATCTTCCAGCCGCAATAAGGCTTCCCGTATCGGGGTGCGGCTGATTCCCAATGTTTCCGACAAATCCTTGTCCTTTAACTTTGTTTCCGGTTTGAGCTTGCCCGTTATGATCCAGTTTCTGAGTGTGCGATACACTTCGTCCCGCATGATGGTTCTTTTCAGCACAGGTTCTTTGTTTTGATTATCCAATGGAACACCTCATGAATCGTAGTATACATATTTGCATTTTACCACAGTCCGGGCGCTGGTTAGAAATGAAGAGGGACGTCTAAGAATGAATCGAACCGAGATGCTTCATCTCAATATGCTGAAAGTCAGCGGAGCCGCCTTCAGAAAAGAGCGTGATTCCCTGATCTTCGTGTTTTGGGAACACTTCATTTGTCAGAACGGTTTTTCCGTCGTCTGCAAATACTTCAATACTTGTTTTGTCTACGAGAATTTTCAGATGGACGCGCCCTTTGTTTCCGTCAAATGGGGCTTTGCTTTCGGCGTATGCGCCGGTTTTATCAGGCTGGCCTGTAAACGATCTGTTCACATAGGCGTAGCCGCCTTCTGCTGAAATACCGACATCAATATGCCGGCTTTGGTCTGCCGATTCTCTGAGTCTGACGCCTGCATTTTTGATATCTGACCAAGCGATATCCATATCAAGCTGATATGTATCACCTTTGATCGGCAGTGTCTCTGAACCGTTCACCTGTTTGTGTTCTATGCTGTCAGTTGAAGAGGTTAATTGGTTCAATGCTTCAACCGGCTCTGACACAAGGCTGTATGTGCCGCCGTCCTGCTGCTGAAGGCGGATTTCACGGACGATAGAATCCGTGCCGTTAAAGCCGTTTTTTAGTGTCGGTGTTTCATTCGGATAATCCCAATTGTTCATCCATGCCAGCGCATAGCGTTTTGTCAGCGGATCTTCGCTTTTACCGTCCTCAAATGTGACGCCGCCGTACCAGTCAAAGCCGTAATCGAGCCATTGTGGTTCTTCTTGATCGGCGGTAAATTCCTTCCCGTCAAAGTTTCCGGTCCAATACGCGTACGTATTCGGTTTGCCTGCGGGTTTGCCGTTTGCGCTTACGCCTAGAACCCACTTGGCTGTTCCGTCATCTCCACGCATCATATAAAGGTCGGGGCATTCGACGAGACCGATCTGCTGAGTGATAAAACCGCCCGTGTAAGTCCAATTTTTCAAATCGGGTGATTCATAAAAACCGATTTTTTCGCCTTCGGCCATGGCCATCACCCATTTGTCATCCTGTTCATCCCAGATCACTTTCGGGTCCCGGAAATCCTTAGTTCCCGGATTTTTCATCACGGGCTGATCACTATAGGAAGTAAACGTTTTTCCTTTATCCGTGCTGTACCATAAATATTGTTCCTGGGCTTTTGTTTTGGCTGTCGGCTGCGTTGTGACGGCGACCAGCGCGTTTTTGCCGAAGCCCGCCGTGTTGTGTTTATCAATGACGACAGAACCGGACCATATATCGCCGTTTTCGTTGGTGTATTTCGGAATAGCCGTGCCTTCGTCCGTCCAGTGCACCAAGTCCTCTGATACGGCGTGCCGCCATTCTGTGCCGTTGCCGTTCGGGTAATCCCGATTATAAAGATAGTAGTAATGATATTTCCCCTCGAAAAAAATGGGCTTTTGAGGGTCGTTTTTCCATTTGTCCGGGGTCGTAAAATGATACGCCGCCCGGTAATCCTTCTTATGCTCCGTGTTTGTGTCAGAGGAATTGTGGGTTTTGTTCGGCAGTAAGCCGACAAACAGGAACGCACCCAAAAAGATCAATATTACAATGGGCCATTTTCGTACCATGATTGAATTCACCATCTTGTTGAGAAATAAAAGAAAATGCCAATGAAGTATCGGCATTTTCTTTTTGTTGTTATTAGTTGTTAACCGTAAGCTGTCCTTGTTCAAGGATACTGTTTTTGACAACGGATGTTTTCTTGTTTTTGATGTTCAATAAGAAGCTTGGCGCAAATGTTGCCTTTTTATCCTCAAAGAAGCCTCTGTTTGTCATGTAGCTTGTGATCACGACATTGTTGCCTTTGGCTTGCGGCACTGCGAAGTGAGAGTAAGTGAACGTCACATCGTTAGGATCAAGACCCATTTGCAGTACAAGACCAGTTTTGTTCAGCGGCTTGTAAGGACCTGTTAAAGAGTTTGATACATAACCAAGCATGTAAATATCGTTTGAGTTAATACCGTCGATCGTCATTTTTGAACCGCGTGAATCAGTGAACAGGTACCATTTGCCGTTCATTTTGAAAACATTCGCGCGCTCGATTTCATCAGTTACCGTGTTTGAAGTGATCAGCGGCTTCATGACTTTTTTCAATGTGTAGTCATCGTTTAACTCTACGATACCGAGGGCGCCGTTCGCTAATTCAGCATCGCGTTTTTTAGCACTTTGCTGAAGCTTCTGACTTTCTTTACGGAAGAAGTTTGTGCTGCCGCCGTAGTACGCTTTGTTAAATAAAGATTCTTCGCCTTGGTATCCGTTATCTGTTCCCGTGTTGGCTTCGAATACAAGGTATTTATGGCCTTTGTCTTCAACGTAGTGAGGGTCTCTCAGCGTGTGGTTGTCGCCGGATGTATAGTTCCCTTCATCGATAAACTGCTGAACGTTTTGATATGTTTTTCCGTCGCCGTCAAAAATCGTTTTATGATCTTCCACTCCGTTGATCTTGAGCGTGTCATCAGATTTTGACACATTTACCTGCGCCGTTGTCAGGCTTTGTTTACCGTAATGTGTACCGGAAAAGTCAGTGTAGAATAAACGGATTTTTCCGTCAGATGTAAAGGTTGCAGAACCGGACCATTCTTGTGTCTGTTCTTTCAGGATTTCATCGTTGGCGTCGAACTTATCGCTGTCTTTAAAGACACGGCCCGCGTTTTTCCAGCTGTCGATCGAGTTGTCGCCGACTTTTTGATAAAACATGTAGATGGATGTGTCATCAGCGTCTTTCGGGCTTCCCGCTAAAGCAAACACGACGTGATAGCCGTTGTATTCAGCTACTGTTCCGTCAGCGTTTTGGAGCGGCCAGCTGTCCCACACATCCAGTCCTTTTGCGGACTCGATATTTTTAATGGTTGATTGGTCGAATTGAGGCACTTGGTATTTTTCACTTTGCTGCTGTTTAGGGATCTGCAGCATATCATGGCGTGTGATATGAGAGACGCCGTACGTTTCTTTGTAAGGTTTTTGGGTATTTTCTTTCGCGAAGGCTTGAGTCGCTCCCCCTGCCAGAAGTGCAGTCGTAAAAGTTAGAACTGTGGCTTGTTTTGCAAATTTTTTGATGTTCATGTTCATGTCTCCTTTTGTATGTACCTTTTTTTGCGATCTGCCGATTCGATCCTCCTGCATCCATGGATGGCAGGTTTGTTACAGAAAAAAGACCTAAAATATGTAAGGGGTGACGCCAAAGAATACACTTTGCCCTTAACACATTTTAGGTCTTGCCTGCTTTATCAGTAACAATCCTGCATGATTTACTTGTCGACATCATTCTATTAGAGTCTGATTCTATTGACAACTGGTCTATTTTCCTCTTTTGGATGATAGTAAAATGAAAAAAGACCTTTTAATTTATGGGTAATTGAGACTAAGGTGTGCTCTGAGCCTGGGAAAAAACCTCTCTAAAAAAGAGAGGTTATTTTTTCTTGATAGATAATAAAGCGATGGTGGCTAAAATCAGCAAAGTACCCAGCCATTCTGATATTCCGAAGGGAACATGCAGCCAGATAACAGCTAAAAAAGCTGCCGACAGCGGCTCCGCACAGGCGAGCAGGCTGGTTTCAGAGGCACTCAGATATTTCAGGCTTTCCAAGTAGCAATAAAAAGCGATGAGCGTCCCGAAAATGATGATAAACACAATCGCGGCATATGCCGGCAAGGACCACTCGCCTTCAAATTTCCAGGGCGGGCGGATCAAGCTGAGGGCGGCTCCGCCGATCAGCATGCCCCATCCGACAATAATGGCCGATCCCCATTTCTTCAGCAGACGATGCGGCTGAAGGGTGTAAAACGCCAGTGCAAACGCCGAACTGATGCCCCAAAAGACAGCCAGACCGGATATGGACAGGCTTCCGACATTCCCGTGCGTGACCAAAATGAATGTGCCGGCAACCGCCAATAAGACGGCGAGAAGCTCTTTTGCTGAAGGAATTCTCTTTGCGCGAATCGCTAAAAAGCATGTAATGATCGCTGGCCCTAAATACTGAAGAACGGTAGCAGCGGCCGCGTTGCCGTACTCAATTGCCGCGAAGTAGGTGTATTGAACGCCTAACATTCCGAAAACCCCGAATAAAAGAAGGGGAATTCTGTCCCGTTTGTCTTTCCAAACAGCCCATATCCGTCCTTTTTCTTTGCGGTACGCGATGCCGAGCAGAAGCGCCCCTGACACCAGAAGGCGCACCGAAGTCAGCCATTCTGTATTAAAATGGCGGTGCTGGAACAGATACTGGGCAACCGTTCCCGAGACCCCCCATAAGATAGCTCCTGTCAGCACAAGCCAAATGCCTGTTGTTCGTGAATAAGAATGAGCAGCGTGTTTTTCCAGGATAGACCCCCCCCGATTCTGATGTTGTGATATCGACTTACAATAATTAGGAAAACGAACGCCTTTCATGTGATATATTATATATTGTATATCAAATCCCGTCAAAATGATTTTCGGAGAAAGCGCTTACGAAACGGCCGTCTGATGAATGAGCAATAAAAAAACACCCCGGCGGGTTTCCGGGGTGTTTTGGTTATTCTGCAATCGCGTCTGTTAAAACAGGAACGACTTGTTTCTTTCTGGATACGACGCCTTTTAAAAGAGCCGTGTTGTTTTCTAAAGTCACGTTGAATGCTTTTTCCACTTTTGACGCTTGATCACCGATGGCAAGCGCAAGGGAATCGTTTTCCAGAATATCCGTAATCACGAGAAGGAACAGGTCAAGGTTCTTCTCAGCAATTACTTTTGAAAGGGCCGCTTCTAATTCCGGCTGCCGCTTTTTCACATCTTCAATATCAACTGTGTTGACTTGGGCGATTTCGACTTTTTTGCTGCCGAGCGTGAACTCTTTCGCATCAAGAGAAATCAGTTCTTCCACCGTTTTTTTGCTTAAGTCGGCGCCCGCTTTCAGCATGTTTAAGCCGTACTCTTCCGCATCTACGCCGGCAATTTCAGCAAGCTCTTTTGCCGCTGCGATATCTTGCTCCGTGCAAGTCGGAGATTTAAATAACAGAGAGTCGGAAATGATTGCTGACAGCATGAGGCCCGCAATTTCTTTCTCGATTTTCACGTTATTTTCTTTGTACATTTTGTTTAAAATCGTAGCCGTACAGCCGACCGGCTCAGCACGGTAGTAAAGAGGTTCCGCTGTTTCGAAGTTGGCGATACGGTGGTGGTCGATAACTTCAAGAACCTGAACGTCTTCGATATCCTTGATGCTTTGCTGGCGTTCATTGTGGTCAACAAGGATGACGCCGTTTACTTCGTTTGCGGCTGTTTCCACCAAACGCGGGCTTTCCTGCTTGAAATAATCAAGCGCGTATTGTGTTTCGCCGTTGACTTGTCCGAGGCGGACGGGCTCAGCATTGAAGCCGAGTTTATTTTTTAGATCAGCGTAGGCAATGGCAGAGCAAATGGTATCTGTGTCTGGGTTTTGATGTCCGAAAATAAGAATTTTTTCCATAATAACTCCTTGTCCTTTTTTGTAGTGTAAACAATCTTTTTATAGTTTAACACGTCTTGAGGAGGGTGTAATCTTCAAAACCTTAAAAATTGATGTGAAAAAGAAGCATTTTTGTTGAGAGTTGGGGAGGGTTGCGAGTAAAATACTGGGTAAGTCAGATGCTAATCAGCATATAGTATCAAAAAAGGTACTATGGAGGATGAAAAATGAACATATATCCGAATAAAGAAGGTTGTCCGGTTGAACTGACGCTTTCCGTTATCGGCGGAAAGTGGAAGGGTATTTTGTTTTATCATATGATCGGCGGAAAAAAGCGGTTTAATGAGTTTCGGCGCATTTGTCCCAGCATTACGCAGCGTATGCTTACGCTTCAGCTTCGCGAGCTCGAGGCGGACGGCATCGTGCATCGCGAGGTATATCAGCAGGTGCCTCCAAAGGTGGAGTATTCTCTTACCGAATTCGGCAGGTCGCTGGAACCGATCGTTTTGCAAATGAAGAAATGGGGAGATGCCAACCGGGAGTTTCTCGAGGCATACCGGGAAAAAACGTCTCCTCAAGATCAGTCCGCTCAAAAATAAGAAGCAGCAAAGGATTAAATTCCTTGCTGCTTTTTTTTATTTCATCGCGATGGCCTTTCTGGCGTTGCGCACGTCATTCTTCAGCAATTCGCTCAGGTTGTAAGCCGGATATTGACCGCGTTCTTCCATATACTCAAAGACCATTTGGTGCCACTTGATGGACGCGTTTAAGTGCTTGACGAAAACATGTCTTAATTGAGGTGTGGCCGTCTCTGTAATGGCTCCGGCGTAATTGCGGACAGACGTTTTGGCCAGAATGAGCAGGCCGCCGCTGTAAAAGGAAGAATCAGCGCGCTCTTCTGTTTCATCCTCGCGAAAAGCGGGAGCTTCAGGGAAGAAAGGAAGCAGTTCACGCAGATTTTGTTCGAGCGAATGGATGGAAAATCTGTAAAGCTGTTTTAATCTGGCATCGCTTACGTCCCGCTCTGTTCTTTTTAATTTCACAAGTCCGTTTGCCTGGAAAGCTACTAACTCATGCAGTTCTAACGTTTCATGCCATGCTAATGTTCTCCGCTCAGTCATGGTGTAAGAATCTCCTTTATCCTTCATTTTCACTTTCAGCATATGCCCCGGTCCCGATGTTGTTCCTGATGTTTTGAAGTTTCCAGAAAGGGAAACTCAATGTAAAGGAAATACGAAATAGAGGTGAAACTATATGTGGGACATGATAAAGAACTTCTTCCTTTTCAGCAGCGGGGTTTTGCAGGCGACCACTCTCTTACTTATCGTTATCGTCTTGTTATATGTACGAAAAACCAAAAAGAAAAACAGAGATACTTCTGGTTTCATGGATGATCAGGATCACTGATACAACGGGCATTCTTTCACTGGGATGTCCGTTTGTCTGTTTTCATGTTTCACATGGAACATTGCGGCTGTCCGCGCTCATTTTACTTGCGATTTCGACTTATGTTAAAATATATACGTGTATTTTGGAGAGTTTATGGAAAATTCAGGTCTTGAAAGAGACATTGCGGCGTCAAAAGAGCAGTCGTCTAAGCTGCTCTTTTCTATTCGTATGTTCGAATGATACAAGGTTTGAGGTGAGTAAGTGAAAAATACAAGGGCTCTATTAGAAGGCGCCATTTTGATCAGTATTTTTGCAATCATTTCCCTTTTGGTCGTGTACCTTCCTTTACTGGGAGCAATTCTTCTCTTTGCTTTGCCGCTGCCGATCATTCTTTACACCATTCGGCACGGTCTGAAGCCCGGGGTATGGATGGGGCTTGCCAGCCTTCCTGTCAGCTTTATTGTAAGTTCGTTTACCGGGCTTACAGGCGCTTTTACGGCAGCCTGTACGGGAATCGCCATGGGATATTATTTTAAAAAGAAACAGCCCGGCTATGCGGTTGCTGCCGGCGCTATGGCGTATGTGCTGTGCGGCGTCGTTTTTTTTGTGGTCAGCATCGTGTTTCTTAATATGAATGTGATCGATACCACCATGTCCCAGCTTCGGGAGTCGATGTCTTTAGCAGAAACCATGTCAAAGCAGCTCGGTTACGGAGATCAGTTCGGGAAGCAGATCAAGCTGATGGAAAGTCAGCTGAGCACGGTTCAATATCTTTTTCCGACAGTGCTCGTATTGACCGGCATCGTTTTTTCTTTCCTCAGTTATGCTATGGCAAGGCCGCTTTTACGGCGATTTTCCCCTGATCTTCCGAAGATGAAGCCTTTTAGAGAGCTCAAACTCCCGCAAAGCGTTGTCATTCTGTATTTTATTGTGACGATATTAGGGTTTCTGCCTTTAGAAAAAGGGCATATGCTGTATTCGGTTTCATTGAATGGGGGATTTATTCTCAGCTTGCTGATTTGTATTCAAGGGTTAGCGTTTATTTTTTTCTATTGCCGCGAAATGGAGATGCCGAAAGCCGTTCCTGTTTTAGCAATTGTGCTGGGTGTGCTTTTTCCGCTCATCTTGTCCGTGTATCTCCTCTTAGGCATCATTGACATAGGCTTTAACATAAGAAATAAGGTGACGCGAAATTGAGTGTGACTTACAGGTGGGGAGTTGATAGAAATGCCTAGTTTTTATGAAAAACCGTTGTTTCGGTATCCCATCTATGCATTGATTGCATTGTCAATCATCATAATCCTCATCAGCATTTACTTTAACTGGCTGATAGGAGCCATCGGCGTTGTGCTGCTCGCCGTGATCTTGTTTTTCATTAAGCGTGCGGATTCTCTGATCAGAAAAGAAATTGACGATTATATCTCCACGTTATCGTATAGATTGAAAAAAGTAGGCGAAGAGGCATTAATGGAAATGCCTATCGGGATTATGCTGTTTAATGACCAATATTACATTGAGTGGGCGAATCCGTTTTTGTCTTCCTGTTTTAATGAAAGCACGCTCGTCGGACGCTCGCTGTATGACACATGCGAGGCCGTCGTGCCGCTGATCAAGCAGGAGGTCGATTCGGAAACGATCACCTTGAATGAGCGGAAGTTTAAAGTAGTGATTAAAAGAGATGAGCGCCTGCTTTATTTCTTTGATGTGACAGAACAGATTCAGATTGAAAAGCAGTACGAAAATGAGAGAACCGTGCTGGCATATATCTTCTTAGATAACTATGATGACGTCACACAGGGGCTGGATGACCAAACGAGAAGTACGATGAACAGCCAGGTCACCTCATTATTAAATGCGTGGGCGCAGGAGTACGGCATTTTCCTGAAACGGACGTCCTCGGAGCGGTTTATCGCGGTGTTAAATGAACACATTTTAACGGAGCTTGAAAACGCGAAATTTTCGATTTTGGATGAAATCCGAGAAAAAACAGCCGTTCACACTGTATCTTTGACCCTCAGCATCGGGATCGGCGCATCGGTTTCTTCCTTGAAGGAGCTTGGAGATCTGGCGCAGTCCAGCCTCGATTTGGCTCTCGGCCGCGGAGGCGACCAAGTGGCGATCAAAATGCCGAACGGCAAGGTGAAATTTTACGGCGGCAAAACAAATCCGATGGAGAAGCGCACAAGGGTGCGCGCCCGGGTGATTTCTCACGCGCTCAAGGAGATTGTCTCAGAAAGCAGCAATGTCATTATCATGGGGCACAAATTTCCTGATATGGACGCAGTCGGAGCCGCAATCGGAATATTGAAGGTGGCGCAGGCCAACGGCAAAGAAGGCTACATTGTCATTGATCCGAACCAGATCGGATCAAGCGTTCAGCGCCTGATTGAAGAAATTAAAAAATATGAAGAGCTGTGGTCGCGGTTCATCACGCCGGAAGAGGCGATGGAAATTTCAAATGATGACACGCTGCTTGTCGTCGTTGATACACATAAACCGTCCCTTGTGATGGAAGAGCGTCTCGTGAACAAAATCGAGCACATCGTTGTGATTGACCACCACCGCAGAGGCGAGGAATTTATTAAAGACCCGCTGCTCGTTTATATGGAGCCATACGCTTCATCCACCGCAGAACTCGTGACGGAGCTACTTGAATACCAGCCGAAGCGGCTCAAAATCAATATGATTGAAGCGACGGCCCTGTTAGCTGGTATAATAGTGGATACGAAGAGCTTTTCCCTTCGCACGGGCTCGCGGACGTTCGACGCCGCATCTTATTTGAGAGCGAAAGGCGCAGATACGGTTCTGGTGCAGAAAGTTCTCAAAGAATCCGTCGGTTCTTATATCAAGCGGGCGAAACTGATCCAGCATACGTCTCTTTATAAAGAACATATCGCGATTGCTTCTCTTCCTGAGAACGAAGAGGAGTACTTTGACCAGGTGCTGATTGCGCAGGCGGCTGATTCCCTCTTATCGATGAGTGAAGTGGAAGCTTCATTTGCGGTAGCCAGACGGGATGAGCATACGGTGTGCATCAGTGCGAGATCGCTGGGCGAGGTCAATGTGCAGATTATTATGGAGGCGCTGGATGGCGGAGGGCATTTAACCAATGCGGCAACCCAGTTATCGGGCATTTCTGTCTCAGAAGCGCTCGTCCGGCTGAAGGAAGCCATTGATGAATATTTTGAGGGAGGCGTTCAGAGATGAAGGTTATTTTCTTACAAGATGTAAAAGGTAAAGGAAAAAAAGGCGAAATGAAAAACGTAGCAGACGGTTATGCACATAACTTTCTCATTAAAAAAGGCCTCGCTGTCGAAGCAAATGCGACAAACATCAGCGCATTGAAAGGACAGAAAGAAAAAGAGAAAAAAGAAGCGATTGCCGAGCTTGAAAGAGCGAAAGATTTGAAAGAAACGCTTGAACAGCTGACTGTTGAGCTGAGTGCCAAATCCGGTGAAGGCGGCCGTCTATTCGGATCTGTCACAAGTAAACAGATTGCAGAAGCGCTGCAAAAAACGCATAAGATTAAAGTGGATAAACGGAAACTGGAGCTCCAAGACGGTATCCGCACACTGGGATATACAAACGTTCCCGTAAAGCTGCACCCTGAAGTTCAGGCTGTGCTGAAGGTTCACGTAAAAGAAGAAGCGTAATACACAATGAAAAACCCGCCGATCCGGCGGGTTTTTTTCATGTCAGCAGACGTCGCAGCGCAAGAAAATGAGGAGATTGTTTCATTTCCGATCGTTACGGATTGAATATTATATTACATCATGACGAAGGATGTGTCGGTATGAAACGATTTTTTTCTGAAACATATTTTAATTATCCGGAGAATAAAAAAGCGCTGAATCAATATCCGCTGATCGGAGACGGAAAAGATGGGGAGGTCTATCGCTTAACACACAACAAATGCGTAAAATATTTTTTTAAAAAAGAGACATGTAAGAAGGAATTGGAAGCTTTAGAGCTCGGATATGGTTCACCGGTGATCCCGAAACTGTATGAATACGGAGATCATTATATTGTGATGGAATACGTCAAAGGCACCTCCCTTGCGCGCCATATCAAAAAAGAAAAATCCCTGTCCGTCAAACTGACAGCTGATATTTTAAACATGCTGGATGAATTAAAAGATATCGGTTTTGCCAGATGGGATGCCGAAATCAGGCATATTCTGATCAACGAACAAGGTGAACTTAAAGTGATCGACCATAAAAGAGCCTTTTCGACCGTTACCCGAGTTCCCGTAAAACTATTAAAAGGACTGGACAAATACGGCTTGACGGATGAGTTTTTGAACACCATAAAAAAATTAAATCCGTCACGCTACCGGGAATGGCGAAGGGAATTGTAAGTTTCTGAAAATCCGCATATGTAAGTTTCCTTTTTTTAGGGTCGTCATATGATATTTGTAACATTTGTTTGGTGGAGTGTGGAAAAAATGGGAGAATATATTATGGTTATCGGCGCTCATCCCGACGATGAACTATTGGGATCAGCGGGCACCATAAAACGGCTGATCAATGAAGGATATAAAGTGATTTCCATTATTACAGCATTAGGAAGAAAAGAAGAAGCTCATCATATTAAACAATTGGGCGAACGCGCGAATCAAGAGCTAGGAATTGAGAAAGTCATCTTTTTGGAGCATACGAATTTAGAGCTGGAATGTATCCCTCTTCATAAGCTTGTCAAAGAATTAGAACAGCTCATTCGCGTCTATCAGCCTGAAAAAATCTTTACACATCATTACGGCGATGTCAATATGGACCACCAGAGAACGTTCCAAGCAGTTTTAACAGCCGCCAGACCGCTTCCGAATCAAAAGCCTATCGAACTGCTTACGTTTGAAACGCTATCTTCAAGCGAGTGGGAGAGGAATACGGCTGATAAACTCTTCAAGCCTAATTACTTCGTTAATATCACAGACACAATGGATGCCAAACTCGCGGCGCTTCACCACTATGACGTAGAAATGAGGGATTACCCTCATCCCCGTTCATATGAAGGCGTTACACATTTAGGAAGAGTCAGAGGGATGACGGCGGGTGTGGAATACGCTGAAGCTTTTGAAGTCGTGCGGAGGATCTGGAAATGATCAAGACATTTTCCGTCCCGTATCCGTATATGATTCAGACGCTTGACCGCTATTACGGGGTCAAAGCGCACCCGCAAAAAAAGACGGCAGTAAAGACTCAGATGAAACATGCACATCATATTCCGCGATTATACGGAAAAAAACAGAAGTTATCCATTTTGATTGCCACGTTTTGGGACTACCCGCACACGGGCGGTTTATCAAACTATATTAAAACGCTTAGTGAAGGACTGAAAAAAAGAGGTCATAAGGTGGATGTCATATCCCCCAATCAGTTTCCTTCCGCACAGGTAAAAGAATTGCGGGCGGATGTTGTTCCGAAATTAAAAGATTTCTTTAGTGACAGATACGGGGATTACAGTGATCATATTTTGAAGAATAATCGGCTGATGTTTATATACGAGCAAATGCTTCAAAAGATTCATTTGGAAAAATATGATGTGTTTCATGCTCAAGATTTATTTACAGCCAATATATTGGGCAGGTTCAACCGTATTTATAAAAAACCTTTGTTTTTTACACCGCATGGCATGTTTACTTTCAACAGACTAAAATTTCACATTTTTAAAAAAGGATCGGTAGAAGAGTTTTATTATAAAAAACTAGAGATGAAAGCCATTGAATACGCAGATCGCCTGATTATTATCAGCGATACGTTCCGCAGCCCGCTCATGAAGCTCGGAGCCGAACAGGAAGACATGGCAACGGTGATCACAGGAATCGATTACGATGCAAAAACAGGCGGGAAAAGAAAAACCCCGATACCGAAAAATAAGACCATCATCGCGTGTATTGCAAGATTAGGCCCGAGAAAAGGTCACAAATATTTACTGGACGCACTTTCGAGAATTCCGTCTGATGTACTTGAACATGTTGAAGTGCTGATCGCGGGCGACGGAGAGATGAGGAGCGCCTTAGAGGAACAGGCTCGAAAACTGAATCTATCTATGGTCTCCTTTTTAGGAAAAAGAGATGATGTTCCCGCTATTTTGAATATGACGGATATATTCGTACTGCCGACCATTAATGATAGTCTGCCGATTTCGATTATTGAAGCGATGTTCAGCGGCTCGGCTATCATCGCGACCGATTGCGGGGGTATTCCGGATCTGATCCGCCATAACAAAACGGGACTTATTGTCGAGCCGGGAAATGCAAAGGTTCTTGCCCGGGCTTTAGCGTTTTTTATCTCTAACAAATCTGCGCGGGAGAAGGCTGCTTCAAACGCAAAGGCCTACGCGGAGAAATATTTAAGCAGTGAGACGATGATAAAAAATATCGAATCGATTTATCAAAATACCAACAGCTCGGAGGGAGATCATGAAACATGAACATGCAGCCGTTGTACTTGATTTCAGTGCAAACGGGATTGGGATCATTCGCAGTCTTGCCCGAAGAGGAATCGATGTTTACGCGTTTGACACGGAGGGACCTTATCGTATCGGAAAATCAAGATTGGCAGATTGCGGGATATGTCCCAGCCCTTTAACAGAAGAGGAAGAACTGCTGACATTTCTGACTGATTTCGGGAAGCGATTCCAAGCAAAGCCGGTTCTGTACGCAGGATCTGATGATTATGCGGGATTTATATCTAAATTCCGCGAGACATTAGCCGGTTTTTTTTTATTTTTGCTCCCGAGCCACTCTCTGTTAGAAACGGTCTTAGATAAAAGCAAAGCATATGAATTAGCGGTCAAGCATCACATCCCCTGCCCGAAAACCTTTTTTCCGAACAACCAGGATGAGCTGGAAGAAGCCATCGCCAATATTGACTTCCCGTGTATTTTAAAACCGGTGGCCGGCCATGAATACAGAAAAAAAGTAAACAAAAAAGCAATTGTAATGAAGGATGCAGCACAATTGCGCAAGGAGTTCAGCTCCTACAGAGAAAATGGAGAACTGCTCGTGCAGGAGATCATCCCCGGAGACAACCAGTGTTTTTATAAAGTCGCCACTTTTTATGATGACCAAATGAAATTAATGGGCCTATTCTCTCTGCAAAAGAACCATCAATTCCCTGCTGATTTTGGCGCGGGGGCCCACGTCGTCAGCAAACGGCTTCCTGATTTAATCGAAAAGACCCTGCCGTTTTTTGAAGCGATTCAGCTGAAGGGAGTAGGCATGGCGGAATTTAAAAAGGATCCCCGGGACAATGTCTACAAGTTTATCGAAATTAATCCGCGCTTTTGGCTCAGCCATAGCCTGACAGAACCGGCAGGCGTTCATTTCGTTTACATGTACTATCTGTATTTGACCGGGCAGCATGTGAAGCCCCAGCTCGAACAAAAAGACGGAATCAACTGGATTTATGAGGTGCGTTATTTCTTAACGTTTTTGAAGAAACGAAAAAGAGGAGAAATGACGTTCCGGGATTTTTGGAAAGGGTGTAAAGGAAAAAAAGAGTACGCTCTTTTTGCTTGGAATGACCCGATGCCATTTATCAGAAACACTTGGTCTCATCTCAAAAACAGCTGGAAACGGAAGCGGAAGGAAGATCGGCATGTATGAAAAGGAGATTTTGTATGGCGCATTTCAAAAACTGAGAATTGACGAAAAACTGTCGTATTCGTTCGGTGAAAGGGCTGCGGTGAATCCGGATGACATCACATGCCTGAAATCGACGGACAGAAGCTCCATTTATAAACTGTTTGTAAAGAAAAAATCCGGCACTGTTCCGCTGATATTGAAGGTATATAAATCTTCCCGTGAAAAAAACAAGGTCGAGATTAATATATACGGGAAAGCCCGTTCTGTTTTAGGGGATTTGCTGCCGGATATCTATCTTATAGAAGAAAGTGACCATGAAACGTGGATATTTATGGAGTTTGTCAGCCAGATCAGGGGACAGCTTACATTTCACCCGAAGCATTTCAAGTATATTATTCCGTCTGTCGCAGAACTGCACAGCCGCACCTTTGAAAACAAGAATATTTCTGACGGTAAATGGCGGTCGTGGCTGCCGGTATATGAATCGGAAACCATGAGAAAAGGGCGTAAAAAGCAGATCAAAAAGACAGCGGAATTTTTGGATAGAGCTCTTAAAGATGAGCGCACAAAAGATATCGTGAAGCCTCATTATCGGCAAATCACAAACTTGCTTGAGCAAGAGGAGCCGGATTTTTTCCCTGAATTGATACAAAACGGCTCAGCCATCACACACGGTGATCTTCATATGCAGAATATCTGCACCCACGATGCGTCCGGACATGAACCGTGGGATATTCAATTCATCGATTGGGAATCCGCAAAATACGCGCCGGTTTGGTTTGATATGACGGTGCTGGTTGAAATTCTGCTTGGTTTCAGAAAAGATTGGAGCCGGCACGCAGAAGATATTCGGACGTATTGCGTAAAAGTGTATACGAAAGAAATGAAAAAGCGGGGCATTCATTTTCAGACCCCTCCTATGACGCTTTATAAAATGGCTTATTTGCAGAGAACACTTGAGAAAGGGCTTCATACCCAATTGCGGAGAATCTTCGACAATCGGGGAGGAGAACTGCTGCCGTATCATGTTGACAAAGTGTCAAAATGGGGACGGGAATTAGGATTATAAGTTTGAGAGAGGGGGAGCGGATGTGAAAGAAGAGATCGGCAAGCCGAACGGTCTGGTGCCTCTTGCCTTATTGCGCGTCATGGATCAATTTTACGGGATCGAATATCAAGGTGAGCCAGAGATGCTGTATTCGTTCTGTGCGGAAGGAAAAAGCTCCCCCAAACGAAAAAAGCCATTGCGTATTCTGTACGCAACCTTTCTCCGTTACCCGAATGTCGGAGGGTTGGCGAGTTATATCACATCAATTAAGACGGGTTTTGAGCGCATCGGTCATCAGGCGGATGTCATCTCGCCGCTCCAAATGCCGCCATCTTTTTTTCAGGAAGATATCCCGCGGGCCGCTGACGAGATCAGAGCGTTTCTTGTTGGCAGATACGGCGCCGCAAACGAGAAGTTTGTGAAGAATCTCAGCTATTTACATGTCTTTCAAAGATTTTTGAAGGAGAAAGACTTAGAACAATATGACCTGTTTCACGCGCAGGATTTATTTGCGGTATTTTTGCTGGGATACCTTAATCAAACGTATCAGCGTCCTCTTTTTTTCACGCCGCACGGACATTTTACGAAAAGCCGGATGAAGTTTCATAAAATCCAAAAGGGTTCAATAGAAGAGGCATATTTCAGTGAAATAGAAAGGCAGGGTATTCGGGCTTCGGATAAAATCATTACAATCAGCGACTCCTTTCACGAGCCCTTGCTGGAGTACGGAGCGAAGGAGGCTCAGCTGACGACTGTTCATACCGGCATTGACATTCAGGATGCCCCTGAGTCCAAATGTGCTGAAAAGCTCGTGATTGCGTGCGTTTCCCGTCTGACCGAGCGAAAAGGACATGATGTGCTGCTGGACGCTCTCGCCCGCATCCGGCACCATTTATCCGGAGTTGATATATGGATCATCGGAGACGGAAACATGAGAGGGTTTCTGGAAGAAAAGAAACGGAAACTGGGCCTCTCAAATGTGTTTTTCTTCGGAAAACGACGTGATGTGCCGGCGCTTTTGGCTGAATCATCTATATTTGTCCTGCCGACATTGAATGATAATTTCCCTATAGCGATCATCGAAGCGATGTTCTCAGGTCAAGCCATTGTCGCAACTGACTGCGGAGGAATCCCTGAGATGATCCGGCATGAGGACACAGGGCTTATCTGTCAGCCCGGCAACAGCCGCGAACTTGCTGATGCTCTCGTAATGCTGATTACGGATCAGTCTCTCAGGGAACGGCTTGGAAAAGAAGCGCGCTCCTATGCCGGCCGTCATCTGCGTCAGGAACTGATGGTTTCAAAAATAGAAAGTATTTATCAATCATTTTTCTGAATGATACCGGCGCCGCATGGCAGGTGCTTCCAAGAGCAAAATAAAGAGGCCGGTGTTTAACTATCCAGCCTCTTTGCGAACTATTTTTTCATCTCATACAGAGTCTGCTGACTTTGTCCGCCCGGGCCGCCTGTCATTCCTTGCCGGGCTGAGGTTGTTTTTCCGGTGCTGTATTGGTCAGCTGAGATTTTTGTGCCGTTCTTTTTAATCCATGAGACAAGCTTTGTGTTGCCTGAACTGTTTCCGGATAATAAGAAATACTTCACTTTTCCATCATCAACAAGTTTTTTCAGCTGTGAGACGGTTAAAATCGGATCGGTTCCGTTAAAGCCTCCGAGTGCCATGACTGATTCATTCGTATGGATGATATAAGGCGCCGCAGTCACCGTGGTGAGCGTTGCAAACAGATATTCCTCACCTGTCTGATGCTTTTTCAAATAAGACAGCAGGCCTGTATCCACTTCAGAGGTGAACATATTGCCGCCGTTTGAGCTTTTCAGCTGCGGACCGGATTCGGGTATGACGCTGTTTCCGCCGTAAAGGATCGGCGTGGCTGACCAGTACAGCGGCGTGAGCATCAACACACACATGGTGATCACGGTCAGTTGTCTTCCGAACGGCTTGTGTTTCATCACAATGAGGGCAATGACAGTGCCGAGCCCCAACAGTCCGAGGATGTACATCCAAGCGCTGCCGATCTGGTTTGTATACCCGCTTACGATGAAGACTTGAAAACCGGCGGTGAGAAAGACACCCGCAGGCAGCAGCCAGCCCGTCCAGCCTTTATTATGCTTGTATAAATCATATAAGGCCCGCCAGCCGATTCCGGAAAGGGCTGCGATCGGAGGCGCCAGCATGATTAAGTAGTACGGATGGAAAAAGCTTGCGATGCTGAAGAAACCGGCGGCAGGCACAAGCCATGCTGTCCAAAACATCGTTTCTTTCATTTCCTCCGCTTTTTTCCGGCGGTTTCTGTACCAGCTTATGACGGCGCCGAACAAACCGGTGAGCGCAAAAGGCAGCATCCAGC
The DNA here is from genome assembly GCF_002843505.1 of Bacillus sp. SJ-10. Lineage (NCBI taxonomy): Bacteria > Bacillati > Bacillota > Bacilli > Caryophanales > Bacillaceae > Bacillus > Bacillus sp. SJ-10. The sequence goes on from NZ_CP025258.1 coordinate 718,615, forward strand.
TGATTTGCCCCGATAATTCAGATTGGAAAAGCCTGAGCGCACCCGGGGTACCGTTGCCGTACATGTTCATACTCATGCTTTTTCCGCCGCCGGGGCCTTGTGAGCCGCCGTTTTGTGCCGGAGGAGTTCCGCTCCCTTGCGGTAAGGCCGCGTTCTGTCCGGATGGCTGCCGGGGCATTTGAACCTGCCCGTTTTTTCCCTGAGGAGCGCTGCCGCCCATTGCCGGGCTGTTCGTTCCCGGAGGCTGCATGCCCATCCCTTCCTGCATCACGCTTTTTCCGCCGGTCATGCTGCCGTGAGAGAGGCCCGTCGTCTGCCCGAGCAGCCTTTCCGTCCCGTTATACCCGAATGCCAGCTCCAGCACGGAGTTTGTCTGGCTGCTGCCGATATAGGGGCGGCTTGATGCGGAAATGGAATCAACGGCTGCTGCCCATGAGACGGAGAGCGCCAGGAGAACGGCTGAAGAAGCGAGAAGTGAGATCAGTTTTTTCTTAATGGATGTGTGTGATGCAATGAGATAAAAAAGCAGAAAAGCCGGAAGCACGATGTAGGCCTGCATCATTTTCATATTAAAGGCAAGACCGACAAGTGCGAATGCGGATAAGAGCCAAATGATTTTGCCGCGTTTCACCGCGCGCATCAAACACCAGGAACCGAGAAGCAGTGTAAAGACGAGCATGCTGTCGAGATTATTCGTCCGGCTGACGGCCGCCGCAATCGGCGTCAGCGCCATGACAAAAGCGGCGATTCTGGCCGCGCCCGTGCCGAACGAAGGCTTTATCATGAAATACAGCAGCAGAACGGAACCGAGCCCCGCCAAAGCCTGAGGAAGAATCACGCTCCATGTATGTACGCCGAAGACCAAAGCGAAAATCGTTTGAATCCATAAAGCGACAGGCGGTTTGTCTACCGTGACAAAGCCGGACGGGTCAAAGGATGCATAGAAGAAGTTGTGAAAGCTTTGCGTCATGCTTTTGACGGCAGCCAAATAATACTGGTTGGCGGCATCATCCTGCCAAATGCCGTACATATTCAAAGCCGCCGCTGCTGATAAAATACCGATAAGAACGATGTCCAGTCGTTTTGTTTTCAATGGTTTCACCTCTTTTGTGACCCCATTGTAAAAAATAAATATGAAAAAGTTATGAATAAATGATAACGATTCAAAGAATGTTTTACCAAAATTTTCTTCACGAAAAAAAGAGGCGGAAAGCCATCGCTTCCGCCTCCCGCACATATATATGAGAGAGCAGCCTTTATTTGTGATCGTTCTCTTTTTGGATTTCAGCTAATTTGGCAAGCAGAATGTGCTGAGGCATGTGCATGATTCTCTCAAGCGGCATATTCAGTGATTCTGCGAGTTTTTGCGCCGTTTCGGCGGAAATTTGCAGCGGTTTCATGTGATCACTCCTTCCGTTTCTTTATTGTACTAAAATCAGAAATCTATCGTAAGAGGATATGACAAAGGAATGGAGGTTTGAAAAGCGGGGCTTTATAACAGAATGGGGGAGGTTTTTTATGCAATCGCCATTGATGTTATTACAGCTGAAGCTGGCTGATTATCAGAAAAAAGCCGCAGAACTGCGGACAATTGACGAATTTATCATACTGAAACAGACATTGCAGGACATGATGAAAGTATTCGCCGCCTGTGAAGAATGGGAGCTGTATCAAAAAACGGCCGATCTCATGGCGCAGACGGTGCTGCACATCCGTTTCATCGAATAAGAAAAGCCCTCGCTCGGGCGAAGGCTTTTCTTAAAAGGACCGTTCTTCTTCAATGTTTTTATGCTGATCATAAATGACAAGCTTAGACGGACTGTTCTCTTTAGCCGTCTGCTCCGCTTTCTCGATCGCCGCGTCCTTCGATGTATAAAGAGCCGTCGGCGCCACATTTTCCACCTTCACAAACCATCCGTCCGCATCAACACTGGGTGTTACTGCATATGTTTTCATCCTTCTTACCTCCTGGTTTCGATTTATTTATCAGTTTCCCGGCATTCAGAATGGCGAAACACGCAGCCGCTGTTTAACAAATACAGGGAAAGCGATATTTTTCTATTCTTTTTCTTGAGAAATGGTAAAATGGAGTTTGGATATTTTTTAAGGAGAGGACGGTGCTTAGCATGACAGACCTTCTGAATGATCGGCTGCCGCCGCAAAACATAGAAGCTGAGCAGGCCGTGTTAGGTGCTGTTTTTTTACAGCCGTCTGCGTTAACACTGGCTTCTGAAGTGTTGATTCCGGATGATTTCTACAGAATGTCACATCAAAAAATTTACAATGCCATGCTCGTGCTCGGAGACCGCGGTGAACCGGTTGATTTGGTCACGGTAACGTCAGAGCTTGCGAATACCGATTTGTTAGAAGAGGTGGGAGGCGTCTCTTACCTGACGGACATCGCGAATTCCGTTCCGACAGCGGCTAATATAGAATATTATGCGAAAATCGTTGAGGAAAAATCCATTCTCCGCCGTTTAATCAGAACGGCGACCTCGATCGCTCAAGACGGGTATACGCGCGAGGATGAAGTTGAAGATTTATTAAGCGATGCGGAAAAAACGATTATGGAGGTCGCGCAGCGAAAAAATTCGGGCGCCTTCCAAAATATTAAAGACGTGCTTGTGCAAACATACGACAACATTGAGCAGCTTCACAACCGGAAAGGCGATATTACCGGGATTCCGACCGGTTTTATCGAGCTTGACCGGATGACAGCGGGGTTTCAGCGGAATGATTTGATTATTGTCGCGGCCCGTCCGTCTGTGGGGAAAACAGCGTTCGCCTTAAATATTGCGCAAAACGTGGCCACCAAAACGGATGAGAGCGTCGCGATATTCAGTCTTGAGATGGGTGCCGAGCAGCTTGTCATGCGTATGCTCTGCGCCGAAGGGAATATTAACGCCCAAAATCTCAGAACGGGAAATCTGACGGAAGAAGATTGGGGCAAGCTGACGATGGCGATGGGAAGCCTGTCAAACAGCGGTATCTTTATAGATGACACCCCCGGCATCCGCGTCAGCGAAATCCGTTCAAAATGCCGCCGGCTGAAGCAGGAAAACGGATTGGGCATGATTTTAATTGACTACTTGCAGCTCATTCAGGGAAGCGGCCGTTCAAGCGACAACCGCCAGCAAGAGGTATCGGAAATTTCACGGGCGCTAAAAGCGCTGGCGCGGGAGCTTGAAGTCCCGGTCATCGCCCTGTCTCAGCTCTCCCGGGGTGTTGAGCAGCGGCAGGATAAACGTCCGATGATGTCAGATATCCGTGAGTCGGGAAGTATTGAGCAGGATGCCGACATCGTCGCCTTCCTGTATCGTGATGATTACTATGATAAAGAATCCGAAAACAAAAACATCATCGAAATCATTATCGCCAAACAGCGTAACGGCCCGGTGGGCACCGTCTCACTGGCTTTTGTGAAAGAATACAATAAGTTCGTAAACCTGGAACGGCGCTTTGATGACGGCGGTGTTCCGGCAGGTGCGTAAAGCCTCAAGCAATGTCTTGAGGCTTTTTTTCATCCGAAAGAATGAGAGAATGCCGTCCGTTCGGCAGACGAAATAAAGAAAGCGCTTTTATATAATGGCATTAAGGGAGGAATGATGATGACAATGGAATTTCCGCAATTTCAAGCGGCGCAAATCCGGATTGCCCGGCCGACCGGACAGCTCAAAGAAATCATCAGGTTTTATGAAGAGGGCCTCGGACTGAAGAGGATCGGCAGCTTTTCCGGACATAGAGGCTACAGCGGTGTCATGTTCGGCCTGCCCCATACGCAATACCACTTAGAATTCACCGAAGAAACCGGTTCGTCTCAGCCGGCACCCGTTCCGCACGGCGACAGCCTGCTTGTCTTTTACATCCAGGATCAGCAGGAGGTCATTCGCATCAGCACGAAATTAAAGCAGATGGGATATGAGGAGAAAGCACCCGAAAATCCGTACTGGGAAGAAAAAGGCGTGACCATCGAAGATCCTGACGGCTGGCGGGTCGTCCTGATGAATACAAGCAGCATATAAATGACTGTCTGAAGAACCCTGATTACGGGTTCTTTTTCTTGTTAAAGCATGAAAGTTTCGGGAGTAATAGATAGCAAATGAAATAGAAAACGCTTTTAATCATGTTTAAGGCGAACAAATATAGATTGATAAGATTTAAATGTTCGGATTTACGATTGACTTTCTGTTTCGGCACTGATACACTTAATTTGTTTGAATGAGATATCGTTTTGAAAGGTTAACGGAGGTGCACGGATATATGTCTTCAGTAGTCGTAGTAGGTACGCAGTGGGGCGATGAAGGAAAAGGTAAAATTACAGATTTCCTATCAGAAAATGCAGAAGTGATCGCACGTTATCAAGGCGGAAACAATGCAGGACATACCATCAAGTTTGATGGAGTCACGTACAAGCTTCATTTAATCCCATCAGGAATTTTTTATAAAGATAAAGCGTGTGTCATCGGGAACGGAATGGTTGTTGATCCGAAAGCGCTCGTAACGGAGCTTGCGTATCTTCATGAGCGCAATGTGAGCACGGATAACTTGAGAATCAGCAACAGAGCCCACGTCATTCTTCCATACCATCTGAAACTGGATGAAGTAGAGGAAGAACGCAAAGGGGCCAACAAGATCGGCACAACGAAAAAAGGCATCGGACCTGCTTATATGGACAAAGCGGCGCGGATCGGCATCCGGATCGCAGACCTGCTAGATCGTGACGTGTTTGCAGAAAAGCTTGAACGGAACCTTGAAGAGAAAAACCGTCTGCTTGAAAAAATGTATGAAACGGAAGGCTTCAAAATTGAAGATATTCTGGATGAGTATTATGAATACGGCCAGCAGATTAAAAAGTATGTATGCGATACATCCGTCGTCTTAAATGACGCGCTGGATGAAGGCCGCCGCGTTTTATTTGAAGGCGCTCAAGGGGTTATGCTTGATATTGACCAAGGGACATACCCGTTTGTCACTTCATCCAACCCGGTCGCCGGAGGGGTGACGATCGGTTCAGGCGTAGGCCCGACAAAAATCCAGCACGTCGTCGGTGTATCTAAAGCGTACACAACCCGTGTCGGTGACGGTCCTTTCCCGACTGAGCTGAAAGATGAAACCGGGGATCAAATCCGTGAAGTCGGACGCGAATACGGCACAACGACAGGCCGTCCGCGCCGTGTCGGCTGGTTTGACAGCGTTGTTGTCCGCCATGCTCGCCGCGTCAGCGGAATCACAGATCTTTCTCTGAACTCAATCGATGTGCTGACTGGCATTGAAACATTGAAAATCTGTGTCGCTTACCGCTACAAAGGTGAAGTGATTGAAGAATTCCCGGCAAGTCTGAAAGCTCTCGCAGAGTGTGAACCGGTATATGAAGAAATGCCTGGCTGGACGGAAGATATCACAGGCGCAAAAACATTAAGCGATCTTCCTGAAAATGCGCGCCATTATCTGGAACGCGTATCTCAGCTGACAGGTATTCCGCTTTCTATTTTCTCTGTCGGTCCCGACCGTTCACAAACGAACGTCATCCGCAGTGTATACCGCGCTAACTAAGAATTTGCAGCAAACAAGCCTCCGGTCACGGAGGCTTGTTTTTTTATGTAGGAAAAAAATAATAGTTTTTTTTCAAAAAAGTAGTTGCCACTTTCGAATGTTCTATGATATTATAAATCTCGTTGTTACGGAACAGCTTCAATAGAGTACTGCAAGAAAGCTTTTGTCTGAATGCTCTATGATACATAATCCGACACATCAAGAGCCATTAGCTCAGTTGGTAGAGCATCTGACTTTTAATCAGAGGGTCGAAGGTTCGAGTCCTTCATGGCTCACCACTTTTTATGGCCCGTTGGTCAAGCGGTTAAGACACCGCCCTTTCACGGCGGTAACACGGGTTCGAATCCCGTACGGGTCATTGATTTACTTTAGCGTTATTGCTAACTCCTTATTTGTCCTCGGAGGGCCGCCACGATACGGCTCTCCGGACAAATTACTGTAAGGTCCGGTAGTTCAGTTGGTTAGAATGCCTGCCTGTCACGCAGGAGGTCGCGGGTTCGAGTCCCGTCCGGACCGCCATTTTACTTTACTTTATAGTATAGAAAAGAAACATCTGGCTCGGTAGCTCAGTTGGTAGAGCAACGGACTGAAAATCCGTGTGTCGGCGGTTCGATTCCGTCCCGAGCCACTTACCCAAACGCATCTGCAATAGTAGGTGCGTTTTTTCTTTTGTTATAAAAAAGGGAGAGCCGGCTTTTCAGCCGGCCCAGAAGAAGACGTCAAACACTAGACGGCGTTTTTTTTCGTGAGGTTTCAAAAAAATATTATTTTTTAAAAGAAAATAAAAAACATGACAAAAGGATGGCAGTTCAATACGTTTTTGCGCTGTTCTCTTTAATTTTTTTATCTTTTGACCTGAAACCGTTATAATAGACGGGGAACGTTTTTCACGATCCGAATTGTGATCATCATGAAACATCAATAGATGAAATGAAGTCATTCTGGCAGGAGGAAAATCAAGATGATGGATAAGAAAATCCTTGTAGTCGATGATGAAAAACCGATTGCAGATATATTAGAGTTTAATTTAAGAAAAGAAGGCTATGACGTGCATTGTGCGTACGACGGAAACGAAGCCGTGGAAATGGTGGAGGAGCTTCAGCCTGATTTAATTCTTTTAGATATTATGCTTCCGAATAAAGACGGAGTTGAAGTGTGCCGGGAAGTCCGGAAAAAATATGATATGCCGATTATTATGCTGACGGCAAAAGACTCGGAGATTGACAAGGTCATCGGGCTTGAAATCGGAGCGGATGACTATGTCACGAAGCCTTTCAGCACGCGTGAGCTTCTGGCCCGCGTCAAAGCGAACCTGCGCCGCCAGCTTACGGTTGCGCCGGCTGAGGAAGAATCAGCTTCTAATGACATTCATATCGGTTCTCTCGTCATCTTCCCTGACGCTTATGTCGTATCAAAAAGAGAAGAAACGATCGAGCTGACCCATCGTGAGTTTGAATTGCTTCATTACTTAGCCAAACATATCGGACAGGTTATGACGCGTGAGCATCTGCTGCAGACTGTGTGGGGCTATGACTATTTCGGTGACGTGAGAACGGTGGATGTAACAGTGCGCCGTCTCCGTGAGAAAATCGAGGATAATCCGAGCCATCCGAACTGGATCGTCACAAGACGGGGTGTCGGTTATTACTTGAGAAACCCTGAACAGGACTAACCGGCGATGAATAAGGTTGGTTTTTTTCGGTCGATTCAGTTTAAGATCACGCTGATCTATGTGCTTCTCATTATCATCGCCATGCAGATTATCGGCGTGTACTTTGTGAAACAGGTGGAGAATTCTCTTCTCAAGTCCTATGAATTATCGTTAAATCAGCGGATTGACAATCTATCCTATTATATTGAGCAGGAATATAAAGGAGATAATGACAGCACCGTTATTAAAGATGATGTCAAACGGATTTTGAATGATTTTACGAAGAATAATGAAATACGGGAGATTACATTTGTTGATAAAAGCTATGAGGTCGTCGGTTCTTCGAGGCCTTATGGCGAGGAAATAGCGGGGAAACAGACGACTGACCCGATTTTTAAACGGATTTTCTCAACAAAACAGGCCTATTCAAAAAAATATTATGATCCTAAAAGCAAAAACAGAGTGCTGATTTCAGCAAAACCTGTCGTCACAGAGAATCAGGAAGTTGTCGGCGCGATTTATGTCGTGGCCAGTATGGAAGATACCTTTAACCAGATGAAAACCGTCAACTCTATTCTTGCTTCAGGAACAGGCTTAGCCCTTGTTCTGACGGCTCTTCTCGGTATTTTTCTCGCCCGCACCATTACCCATCCGCTGTCAGATATGCGTAAGCAGGCGATGGAACTGGCAAAAGGAAATTTCTCCAGAAAGGTGCGGAAATACGGGCATGATGAAATCGGTCAGCTCGCAACGACATTCAACCATCTGACGAGAGAGCTTGAAGATGCCCAAGCCATGACGGAAGGGGAGAGAAGAAAGCTTTCTTCCGTTATCGCGTATATGACGGACGGTGTCATCGCAACGAATCGCAACGGGGCTATTATTCTTTTAAACAGCCCTGCGCTTGAGCTGCTGAATGTTTCACGTGAAACGGCTTTAGAGATGCCGATTACGTCTTTATTGGGCATAAAAGAGAACTTTACATTTGAGGATTTAGTAGAACAGCAGGATTCAATGCTGCTGGAGATCGAACGTGACGATGAAACGACTGTACTGCGGGTGAATTTTTCCGTTATTCAGAGAGAGCACGGAAAAATCGACGGTTTAATCGCGGTTCTTTATGATGTCACCGAACAGGAAAAACTCGATCGGGAGCGCAGAGAGTTCGTTGCCAACGTGTCTCATGAGCTGCGGACACCGCTGACGACCATGCGAAGCTATTTAGAGGCGCTTGCAGAAGGCGCGTGGGAAAACAAAGATATCGCTCCGCGTTTCTTAATGGTGACCCAAAATGAGACTGAGCGCATGATCAGATTGGTGAACGACCTGCTTCAGCTTTCTAAATTCGACAGCAAAGATTATCAGTTTAATCGGGAGTGGATTCATATGATCCGCTTTATGTCACTGATTATCGATCGTTTTGAAATGACGAAAGAACAGCATGTCGAATTTATCCGCGAGCTTCCGGACAGAAATCTGTACGTGGAGATTGATCAGGATAAAGTGACGCAGGTTCTCGATAATATCATTTCTAACGCACTGAAATACTCACCGGAAGGCGGACATGTCACTTTCTCAGTCGATGTGAATGAGAAAGAAGAGCTGCTTTATATCAGCGTAAAAGATGAAGGTATCGGCATTCCGAAAAAAGATGTGGAAAAAGTCTTTGACCGTTTCTACAGAGTGGATAAAGCGCGCACGAGAAAACTCGGCGGCACCGGGCTCGGCCTTGCGATTGCAAAAGAGATGGTTCAGGCTCACGGCGGAGACATTTGGGCCGACAGTGTAGAAGGCAAAGGAACGAAGATTACATTTACTCTTCCATATAAAGAAGAGCAAGAGGATGATTGGGATGAGGCGTGAAAATATAAAAACAGTCATACTGTCAGTGCTGGTCGTCATTAGTCTTGTTTTAACATGGGGAATTTGGACATTCCAGCCCAATTTTTCAGAAGGCACGGCCTCAACCAAATCGACTGTCCGGGAAAAGCATAAAATTGATAAAACGAGCCAAAAAGTGTCACAAACGGTAAAACCCCGGGATATGTTTATTCATACAAACGGCTCTCATTACAAAGTGAATGATGAGACGCTCTTTAATGACCTGTGGGCGGATTTGCCGCAATGGGAAGTAAAAGGGATGAAGGATATTTCCGATCAATACGACAAGCTCGGTTTTAAAAATTGGCTTTACGGCAGAAACGGCAATTCGGCAAAGCTCGATCTGCAATTCAATGACACCATTCCGATTGATTTCTTCCAAACGATGTTTAAATGGTCGAATCCGTCAATGGAATACAGCTCATTTGACCATATTGTCATTCCGTTTAATGAGAATAAGACGAATAAGAAGATTTACATGGTCTCATACAGCAAGCAGCTGATTTTGGAAGTGACTGTGGAATCGGCGAATTACCGCAATCTGATGAATGAGCTGTACAGCAAAAAGTCGAGTATGCCGTTATACCACCTCTATTCGGTCGGAAAAAGCAAAGAATTTCTCATGCCGAATGCGCGGTTTAATATGAAGGAAAAAGAATTTATCACGGAAACCATTAAGACGAACCTGTTTAAGCAGACGCTTTTTAATGATCCGAGCACGGTCAGAGAAGACCCGAATTACAATCGGAATGTGCTGACTGACGGAATCAGCCGTCTGGAAATCAATTCGACACAGCGGCAGATTCAATTCCAGCATCGGAACCTGGCACAAAGCGCTTCTTATCAAACAGGCGAGCTGATTAAGAAAAGCTATAAATATTTAGAGGATACGGGAAGCTGGACGGATCATTATCAATTTTTCAATGTGAGTGATAACCAGCAGCTGAGTTTCTACATGTTTAAAGACCAAATGCCCGTGATCAACAGCACGTCTAAGCCTTTCGGATCCGGACCTGTTTTGACCCTGCAATGGGCCAATGACGAGGTTCTCAGCTACAAGCGGCCGAACTATGTTCTCGGACCGAATCCGATTAAAACAAAAGACGTAAAAATGATGAACGGCAATGAGGTTGTGTCTCTGCTGGAGCAGCAGGATAAATACGACGTGAATAAAATCGACCAGATCTTCCTGTCCTATCAAATGGTCTCTTCATCAACGAATGATCTCGTTGAACTGGAACCCGTCTGGAGTATGAAAATCAACGGGAAGATCGTCCCGATTACGAAAGATCTGCTGGGGAAGGAGGAGGACGATAATGGAGTGGAATAAGACAAAAACGATCTTCATCATTGCCTTCCTCATCCTCGATATTTTTCTCGGCTATCAGTTTTTTGAAAAACGCTCGAGCAGTGAATACGAAGTGATTAAAAATTCAAATGTGGAAAAAGACATGGAGATGGATCATATCACTTTCGGCAACCTGTCCTCTGATTCCGCGACGGGCTACCGGCTGACGGCGGGCCAAAAGGTATTTACCGCCGAAGATATTGATGCTTTGAAAGATCAAAAGCCTTTAATGGAGATGCCGGCGGATGATCACAAGGTTACGACGCTGAAAATGAAATTTACCGATCCGGTCGGTTTATCGAAGCAAAAAACGCAGGAGGATGCGGAATCGCTCGTCAGCTCTAAAGTAACCGGCGGTGAAAAATATAAACTGTGGAAAGTCGACAAGGATAAAAAACAGATCATTTTTTACCAGATGTATGACGGCCAGTTTATTTATCAGGATTTTGACTCGTCCACGGATGCGATCGGACAGGTGATTCTGCATCTGAACGATAAAAACGAGGTCGTATCTTACGAGCAGACCATGCTGGAGTCATTCAAGCGAATCCAGACGGAGAGCCTGATTCCTGAGCTGGATGCGGTCGAATTATTGTATTCTCAAAATTACTTAAAAGCGAATTGCGCCGTTAAAAGCGTTAAGTTCGGCTATATTGCCCAATATCCGCTGACAAGTACGCAGGTGCTGGCGCCGGTATGGAGAATTACAATTGAAGATAAGTCAAAAGGGACGAAGAAAAAGACACTGCAAACGTACACTGTGAACGCATTGGAAAGCACAGTCATTGATAACAATCAAAATAAATAATGGAGTGAGACACAATGGGCTTGCAATTTAGCGTGCTTGCGAGCGGGAGTACCGGAAACGCGTTTTATCTGGAGACAGAGGAGCACTCTTTTCTGGTGGATGCCGGCCTGAGCGGTAAAGCGATGGACGGGCTGATGGAGAAAATCGGCCGCAAGATAGACGACGTCGACGGCATCTTTGTCACTCACGAGCACAGCGACCATATTAAAGGGCTCGGCGTCATTGCGAGAAAGTACGGTCTTCCCGTCTACGCGAATGAAAAGACGTGGAAAGCGATGGAGAATCAGATCGGCAAGCTGGATACCGGACAAAAGTTTTTGTTCCCGATGGAAAGCGTGAAATCCTTCGGCGGGCTTGATGTTGAGTCATTCGGCGTCTCTCATGACGCGGCCGAGCCGATGTTTTATGTTTTCCACTACCAAGGCAGAAAGCTCGCGCTGATGACGGACACCGGGTATGTGAGCGACAGAATGAAAGGCATTATCCGTTCGGCCAATGTGTTTGTGTTTGAAAGCAACCATGATGTCGGCATGCTGCAAATGGGCAGATACCCTTGGAGCATTAAGCGGCGGATTTTAAGCGATGTCGGCCACGTCTCGAATGAAGACGCGGCGCTCGCCATGACTGATGTCATCGGCGACGGCACATCGCGCATCTATTTGGCGCATCTGAGCCAGGACAACAATATGAAGGAACTGGCGAGAATGTCCGTGCAGCAGACATTGGCTGCGAAAGGATTTGTCGCCGGGGAAACGTTTCAGTTATTTGATACCGATCCGAAAATCCCGACGCCGCTGTGCGCCGTGTAATTTTTCCAAATGAATCATGATTATTAATCCGCGATCTGACCCACACTATAAGCAAATCGAGTACTCTTGAAAGGATTTGAAATAGGGTGGATTATAATCGCGATGATGAACAGTACGCCTCCGAACAGCCCCGCCGCAGCAAGAGAGGGTACTTTCTATCAAGTCTGATCGGCGTCATCGTCGGGGCCGCGCTCATGGCTTTCCTGCTGCCGTACTGGACAGGCGGAGACCATGGAGAAAGCAGCAAAAGCACCAGCCAGCGTCTCGGCAGCGAACAGGTGAAAACAGTCAACGTCAATGTCAACGATGCTGTCACGAATATGGTCAGCCGTGTATCAGGTTCGGTAGTCGGTGTTCTCAATATCCAAAAGACCGATATTTGGGGAGAGGGCGGCGAAGCGGGAAGCGGATCGGGCGTCATTTACAAAAAGAACGGAAACACTTCTTATATCGTAACCAATCACCATGTCATTGCAGGTGCGACTGAAATTGAGATCAGCCTGAAGGATGGCTCACGCGTGCCTGCTGAGCTGATCGGGAGCGACCGTCTGATGGATCTCGCCGTGCTGAAGGTGAAGTCTGATAAAATCAAATCGGCCGCCCAGTTCGGCAATTCTGATCAAGTCAAAGTCGGAGAACCGGTCATTGCGATCGGAAATCCGCTCGGGCTTGAATTTGCGGGATCAGTGACACAGGGGATCATTTCAGGCACGGAAAGGGCAGTGCCCGTTGACTCAAACGGCGACGGACAGCCGGATTGGAATGCGGAAGTGCTGCAGACCGACGCCGCGATTAATCCCGGCAATAGCGGAGGCGCTTTGATGGATATATCGGGCAAGGTGGTCGGCATCAACTCAATGAAGATCGCTGAATCCGCCGTTGAAGGCATCGGCCTGTCCATCCCGTCAAAGCTTGTCATTCCCGTTATTCAGGATTTAGAAAAATACGGAGAAGTCAGACGGCCTTTCCTCGGTATTGAGATGAAATCCTTAACGGATATTGCGAGCTACCATTGGAGCCAGACGCTGAAACTTCCGAAAGGCATTAAAACCGGGGCGGTCATTATGGGTGTCGACGCGTTTTCACCGGCCGGAAAAGCGGGTTTGAAAAAGCTCGACGTGATTACCGGGTTCGACGGACATAAGGTCAATGACGTTGTGGATCTCCGTGAGCGCCTGTATCGCAAAAAGATCGGCGACCGTGTGAACATCACGTTCTACCGTTCGGGAAAGAAAAAAACAGCGGAAGTCAAACTGACAGAAGCGGATCGATTACAGAAATAAAAAAACAGCCCGGATTTCCGGGCTGTTTTTTATTGATTTATTTGTTAATATTATACTATTATGAAAACGGGGAGGTGAAACACATGAAAACGGCTGATGTGATCATCGTATTGAATGAAATTGAAGGTGAATGTGAAGGAAGAATTATTTTAGAATGCAGAATTTAAGAAAATGAAACATGTCATATCAAACGTCCTTTTTCAGGGCGCTTTTTTTATGCCTTTTTTCAGAAGCCATAAAAAAAGAACTGAACGTGGGTCACAACACGTTCAGTTAAAAATGGGTATATTTAGAAAAGGTAGACATGAACTTAGAACTTTGTGATTGAAACAGACTGGTGCTGCTGAATTGAAGCGGCAGATGAAACTGCCGGCAGCTTATTTTTTGTTATTTACAGATGGCTCCGTTTTGAGCGTTTACTTTCACCGTTTGTTCCGTATGGTTTTGGGCAGTGATTTTCACGATGTACTTGTAGACGCCGTTTTCTTTCTTCATTTCAGACGATTTCACAGCGCCTTTGCAATGGCTGAGCGCGATGGAATGCGCTTTTTTAGAAGCGATCATCACTTGTTTTTTCTGCACTTCTTCTTTCAGGATTTTTCCGCTTTTGCCGTCCATGTGGAGCGTATGAAGCTTGCCGTCCTGGCCGAATATGCTGACAACATAGACTGATACGCCGTTTTCTTTTTTCATTTGAGCGGATTTCACAGCGCCTTTGCAATGGCTGAGTGCGAACGATTCCGCTTTTGCACGGGTCATGTGTTGCTGGTTATTCTTTATATCATGTTTGACGATTTTGCTGTTTTTACAATTGATATGGAATGTGTGAAGCTTCCCGTCTTGTCCTGACACCTGAACCACGTAAACCATAGCGTTATGTTCGGTCTTCAGCTCAGAAGACTTCACTGTTCCTTTGCAATTCTTCACGGCGATTTTTTCAGCGCCGGATTTTGAAATGAATTGCTGTTTCTTTTCAATTTGGTGTTTCACGACTTTTCCGCTGGAGCTGTTGACATTGACGGTGTGCTGCTTTCCTTTTACGTCAAGGACGTTGACAACATATACGTAAGCGCCGTTGACTTTTTTCATTTGCGCTGATTGAACGGCGCCTTTGCAGCTGCAGTTTTTCAATGCGGTCTCTTTCGCTTTAGAGATAGAAACGGAAGCCTGCTGTTTCGTTTCCACTTTCGTCTGCGCTGCGTCATCCTTATGAATGACAGCCGCATGCGCTGAAGTTAAAGAACTGATTGAAAGTATGGTCCCCAGTGCAGCTCCTGATAAAACTTTTGTAATTCCCATCATATATTCCTCCTTAAACATTTCATTGTTGGCTTCCCAACTAAGGCTTATTGTAAAGACCCAAACTGAAAACAACATGAATCTAAGCTGAAAACTTCCTGAATTCAGCGGATTTTCAGCTTAGATTCAGTTTTGTTTCAGATAAAAGCGAATAATAGAAGGGGAAGCGAAAAAAATAAACACAGGCTGATACATCTAAGGAGAGACTGCATCATGGATAAGTTGAAAGGCATCAAGGTGCTGATTGTAGACGACGAGCCCGCCATCATTGATTTTTTAACGATGGGGCTTGTCAATGAAGGGTTTGAAGTGATGTCCGCGGCAGACGGGATGTCGGCGATGAATCTTGTGAAAACATTTCAGCCTCATATTGCCGTTTTGGACGTGATGATGCCGGGAATGGATGGGCTTGAGCTGTCAAGGATGCTTAAGAAAACAAGCAATACCGCCATCATCATGCTGACCGCGAAGGATGAAGTAGAGTTTCGCGTAAAGGCGCTGATTGAAGGCGCTGATGATTACATGATCAAACCGTTCAGCTTTGAGGAGCTGCTTGCCAGAATTTACGCAAGAATCCGCAACCAGTTTCCGCATCTTTTCGATGAGGTGGTGCTCGGCCCCTTCCGAATCGATGACCGGAGCAGAGAGATTTTTTACAATGAACAGCCTTTGAAGCTGTCCGCCACCGAATATGAACTGCTGAAATGTTTAGTGCTCCACCACGGAACGGTTCTCAGCAAAACGAGGATTCTCGATCAGGTATGGGGCTATGATTTTTACGGGGAAGACAATATCGTCGAGGTGTACATCCGTTCTTTGCGCGAAAAGCTGAAGGACAAAGAACACAAGGTGATTCGCACGGTTCGGGGCGCCGGGTACAGGGTGGATCTGGCATGAAACGGCTGTACAGAACCCTGCGATTCCAGCTCCTGTTCAGGTCACTGGCGATTTTGGCCTTGCTGTTATGTTTCATCGGCGGCACTCAGTACATGTTTATGACACGGACGATGTATGAAAATCAGGCGATCAGCATTCAGAGTTATATCAATTCAATGGATCAAAGCGTATGGAGGTCAATCAAAACCCTTGCCCGTTCCGAAACATCGGCTCATCCGAATTTGATTTACCCCGGGGTGACGGTTGCTTTTATCAATCAATCATACAAGATGTCTGTTTTATCAGAAGACCCGCACGCGGGGGCCGCTCCTTCTTTTCCGAAAAAAGTGTATCAGGATGCGCTGACAGATACAATGGCGCTTCACTATCAGGTGGCTCACAATAAGGCGGGTGAGGAAATCATCGTCGTGTTTCAGGCGATTTCCGTTGACGGCAGGCAGGCGGGAGTTGTGCAGATGAGCACGCTGACCCAGCCTCTGAATGATTCGCTTTTCCGCCAGATCAGCATTTTCGCGGTGCTTTCCTTTGCGGCTTTGGTCATCGGACTGTTTGTTTTCTTGCCGGTGATCCGGCTCACACTCAAGCCGCTGTCCCGCATTGTGCGTATGATGGGTGACATTAATGCCGGCAGTCTCGATAAACGGCTGCCGATCGATAGGAAGCAGGCCGAAATTGAGTCATTGGGCATCTCCATCAATCAGATGCTGGAACGGATTGAAACCTCTTTTCAGGCGGAAAAAGAAGCGAAGGAACGAATCCGGCAGTTTGTATCAGACGCATCACATGAGCTGAGAACGCCGCTTACCTCCATTCACGGCTTTATCGAAATTTTAATGCGCGGAGCGGCGGAGAAGCCGGAGCAGAAAGAAAAAGCGCTTCAAAGCATGTACACAGAATCCGCCAGGGCAAATAAGCTGATAGAGGATCTGTTATTTCTCGCGAAGATTGACCGGGTGCCGATCTTTGAAATGAAAAAAGGCGCATTGGGAGACGTCATTTTGGAAATGGAGGCTCAGCTGAAGCTGCTCGCGAGAAACCGGAAGCTCGAGTTCTTTGTCGATCAAAAGATAGAAGCCGTTTTTGACAAAGACAAAATGAAGCAGGTCATTCTCAATCTATTTTACAATGCGGTGCAACATACGGATGAAGACACGGGTGTCATCACCGTCTCCCTGCAGAAAGACGGAGGAATCATGCTTATGATTGCGGATAACGGAACGGGAATCGCTCCGGAGCATGTGCCTCATTTGTTTGACCGGTTTTACAGGGCGGAAACCTCCCGATCCCGTCAATCCGGCGGCGCGGGGCTGGGTCTTGCCATTACCAAAACCATTATCGACAGCCATAACGGAACAATTGAAGTGAAAAGTGAGCAGGGAAAAGGCTCCGTGTTCATCATCCGGCTGCCGGGATAAACCGGGAAGCAGGAAGAAATATCACAATTTATATATAAATTCTAAATTTTCAAAAAATAACTTGTCCTTTTCCAATATTGATGATAATATCTAGTTATTGGTAAAGGGGGTGTGTACTGATGAAGATTGAAGAACTTGATCTTGATACAGAAACAGCAAGCTTGGTGCATCGCTGCTAGTAAAGCCGTGACTCCCCTCATTGGGGAGTTATTATCTTTCAGGGGGTATGTCATGATGTCAACGGACTGTAAGCGCTGGAAGTTTAAAGACAGCGTGCAGGTGCTGATCTACACGGCGCATATTATCATTCAATATCGAAAGGCGATTAAGCTTGCGCATACGAGTGAGATCAAAGAGGCGGTTGAACGGCTGATCACCGGCTGTGAAAAACAAGAGCTTTCTGATCTTCTGGGAGAGGAAGCGGGAAACCAGTTTTTCGATGCGTTAATGAAATTGGATGCTTTAATAGAGCCATGGCAAAACGGCCGTGAAGGCCGCATCACTGAAAAGCAGCTGTACCATTTTGAGAAATACAACCAAAACCCCAATCTGATCCAAAAGAGATTAGACGGCAGCAGGGCAGCGATCGTGGGTCTGGGGGGCGTCGGAACGATCATTCTTCAAAATCTTTTGGCGGCGGGCATGCAGCATTTTATTCTCATTGATTTCGATGCCGTATCAGTACATAACCTGAACAGACAATTCGTCTATAATAAATCTTCTGTAGGCAAATTAAAGATCTCAGAATGCAGAGATTATATTGCGGGTATCAATCCCCATGCGGACGCAGCACTTTACCATCAGGAAATTACACAGCCGCAGGACCTGCGTGTGTTAGATCCGTACGAAATTGATATCGTCATAAATGCCGCTGACAAACCCCATAACATTTCTGAATGGGTTTACCGGTATTGTAAGGAGCGGAATATCGCGTTTATGACCGGGGGTGTCGGCAGCTTCAGCGGCCAATGGGGGCCTCTGCTCACGCCTGAATCCTATCAATCCGGCGTCACTTATGAAAAAAACATGCCGGCCGGACTTCTGAACTGTTACCCCGATGAACCGATCAAAGGTTCCTTAGGAGCGACAAACGGTATTATATCCTCGTTTATGTCTCATGACATTATCACATACCTTGCAGGCGGAAGCCCGAAATCCCTGAATACCCGCATCGGCCTGGACTTTGACGGCCTTCATATTACAGAAACGAAGCTTTCTCAAAAGGAAAGCGCTTTATGAAGACGATGCATCGTACGGCGAGAAAACCGGGCGACCCTCTGAAAATAGAAATCGACACAAGCCCGATACGCTTGAACCCATTAGATACGCAGGATTACACAAGCAAGATGATTTGCAGCATTATGTATGAAAGCCTGCAGGACGGCTATAACTGCCGGATTATCCGCAAAGATCCCCGCACCTGTCAGGTGGACATTCACCCGGACTATTTAGGTGACGCCGAGGGTGTGGTTCAAACGATCATCTATCATCTGACGAAAGAAAATCAAAGCCCCCATCTCGGCAGTTTCCTGAACATAAAACAGGCCGTTCCGTATGTAAAAGGCCTCGTCTCATCCGATCAGCTCGGGGTGAACGTAACGGGCGAAAAACGCTTTGAAGTCACCTTAGACGAGCCGTCTGATGAAATAGAATCCGTTTTGCAGAGCAGCTTTCTGATTCCGGCGACCGCCGGGGGCGATGTGCCGGAAAACGGCCCGTACCGATTCAAGCGAACGTTTGAGAAGGGGCTGGAATTTGAGCGGAATCCGCAATATAAAATGACGCCCGCGGATCACCGCACGGTTCAGACCATCCAATTTATTTTGAATGATGATCTGGAAAAAAGCATCGGGCTGTACGAAACGAATCAAACGGACGTGACCTGCCACACCCAGTTTCATCATTTAAACATGAGGTATCGGCAATATGCTGATTTTAAAGAAAATCATTTGCCGATGTTATTTACCTTCAAGGTAAAGGACGACATGCTGAGAACTTTCATTCAGCATTATTTTGATAAACAAAAGCTGGCCGGGGATTTGGGGCATATCATCACACCGACTGATTCACTGATCGGTATATGGGAAAGCGGGAGGACACCGCAGAAAGATCCGCCCCTTTTGACAAAAGAAGAACCGGTCCGAATCGTTTATGCCGATTATTATCCCAACGGAGAGATCATTGAAAGGCTGGCTGATCTGTTTCGGCGGGCCGGAGCGGACGTATCCGTCTCCCGCGTCAGTCATTTCAATGATTATTACCATATGGATAAAAGCGGGTTTGATATTGAGCTCCATTTGTTCCTGCCGGCTTACATGCATGAGCTGAGCTATATCAAATATTTCATCCGCGACATCAGCGATCCAGAGAAGAAAAAAACGATCATTGATGCCATAGGATCTGAAAAAAAGAAGGAACTTTTTGGGTTATTCGAGAATACAACTCATTATTGCCCAATTTGTTTTGGGAAAAGTCTGTATCTGCAAGATCCATGTATAGAGGGTTTTAGTGTAAAGACTGACGGGCTCCTTTCTGTTCATGATGTTAAATGCAGATAGCTGGAAAGGGGTATTCATTTGCGGAATCGAAATTTGCTTTACTTCTCCGGTTTTTTCGGAAACTTCTTTTTCGAACGGGGAATTTGGATTTTATATTTAACAAGCATGAATTATTCATTGTTTCTTGTGGGCATCCTGCAATCGGTCCTGAATTTGGCGATGTTTCTGGCGGAAGTGCCGAGCGGCGTCATCTCGGACAGAATCGGGAGAAAAAAATCGCTCTTGCTCGGCCATTTTATGGTCATTATCTATTTGGTGATGTTCCTGAGCTTCCATAACTTCATCGCCCTCTTCATCGCCCATATTATATACGGTATCGGGCTGACGTTTATATCAGGAACGGATCACGCCTTTTTGTTTGATTCACTGAAAGAACAAGGGAAAGAAAAGTGGTACGGCAAATCCATCGGAAATTATAACGGACTTGTCATACTCGGTCTTGCGATTGCCATGGGCATCGGCGGCTACTTGCAGGAAATATCATGGTCGTATGTGTTTATCGCCGGGATTGTCACTCAGCTGATTGCGATGGCGGTCATTACACAGCTGACGGAAATCAAATTTGAAAACAGTGAACACGAAACGCAGACGGTCGGTGACATCTTAAAAGAAGTCAAAGATTTCTTCAGGCTGAACAAAGCCTTTAAATATCTGGTGCTGTCACTCTCCGTTTTCTTTGCGATTACATCGGTTTTTTATATGTACGGACAAGATTTGTTAAGTCAGGAAGGGCTGTCCGTGCGCAATATATCCATTATTTTTGCGGGACTCTCCATCTTGCAGGCGCTGTGCTCCATCTTTTCTTCAAAGCCGGCGGAAAAATTCACGCCGAGGCGCGTGCTTCTGCTGACATTCTGCATCATCGGGGCGGCCTATCTGTTTATACCTTCGGGCAGTCTGTACGTGACGATTGCAGCTTTTGTCGTCATTAACGCGCTCTATGATGTGATAGAACCCGTATCCAGTCAGGTGGTGAATAATGAGATTCCGTCCAGAACGAGAGCAACGCTGCTGTCCATTATCAGTTTGATGACCTCGCTCTTCATGTTCATTGCCTTTCCGTTTATCGGATTCTTAACGGACTATTTTGATTCAGCTTTGCTGCTGACCGCAATCGGGGTATTATCCATCTTATTGTCGCTGTTTATGATGCTCAGCTTTTACAAACTGAAAGCGAGCGTCGCCATCCAGAATAAAGTCGAGCTTTGAACCAGAATGACAAAGGGATGATGTGAGTTGCTGAATATTCATAATCTTACGGTAAATTTAGCGGGAGATACCATTTTCAAACAAGTTTCTTTTTTCATCAATGAAGGCGAAAAAGTGCTCGTGGCCGGGCCGAACGGTTCCGGCAAAAGCACGCTGTTCAGGGTGCTTTCCGGAGAGCTTGAGGCAGATGAAGGAACGATTGCGATCAACAAAGGGGCGAAGGTCGGTTTGCTGAAGCAGATCGCTGATCCCCATGAGGATCTGACGTTGTATCAATATCTGGAAAAATCGTTTGAAGCTCTCGCGGCGATCCAGAAGGAAATGAAGGCCATTGAGCTGAAGCTTTCGGAACCGATGAGTGATGACGAGCTGACTGCTTTATTGGAAAAGTACAGTCAATACACGGAAACATTTGAGCGGAACAACGGCTACCAGATGCATGCGATGATTGATGAAGTATGCAATGGGCTCAGCCTCAGCGAATTAAAGGATCAGCCGTTTTCAAAGCTGAGCGGCGGCGAAAAGACAAAAGCCGGCCTTGCTGAAATTTTAATCCGCAACGACGACGTTATACTGCTGGACGAGCCGACCAACCATTTGGACGTCCATGCGATTGAGTGGCTTGAAGGGTTTATTAAAAAATCGAACAAAACCATTCTGTTTACGACCCACGATAAAACGTTTGCCGATCAAACGGCGATGAAGGTGCTCGAGATTGACGATACCGAGGTGAAGATTTGGCCTTACGGATTCAGCGAATACTTGAAAAAGCGGGAAGAATTCATCATCGCCCAGTTTGAGAAATATGAAGAACAGCAGAGAAAAATACAGAAGATGAAGGAATCCATCGCCCAGCTGAGAGATTGGGCCAACCGCTCGAATCCGCCGTCTGTCGGCCTGCACAGACGCGCGAATAATATGGAAAAGGCGCTGAAAAGGATTGAGCTGATCAATAAGCCGGTCCGGACGGAGCAAAAATTAAAAAACGCATTTCAGGAAGCGGGCGCCGGTTCAAAAGATATTGTGTTCATTGAAAACGGAAAGGTGACCAACGGATCTTCCCTTTTATATCAAAATGTGAACCTGCGCATAAAGCATAAAGACAGAATCGGCATCGTCGGCAGAAACGGCGTCGGCAAAACAACGCTGATCCGCTGCATCATCGGGGAAAGAGAACTGTCGGACGGCACCATTAAAGTGGGGGAAAATCTTAAGATAGGCTACATTGATCAAAAGAGCCACGTCGGAGATTCGAGTCAGACGATTCTGCAATTCTTTAAAGAAAATCTGCTGACTGAAGAGGGCATGGCCCGGAATATGCTGGCCAAGTACGGATTTTACGGGTCGTCGGTCTTTAAAAAACTTTCCGTCCTGTCGGGCGGTGAAAGAATCAGGCTGAAGCTGTCCATCTTAATGGAAAAAAAGCTGAATGTCCTGATCCTGGATGAGCCGACCAACCACTTGGATATTGAATCTCAGGAAATTCTCGAAAACAGCCTGATGCAGTTTCAAGGCACCATCATCTGCGTTTCTCACGACAGAAACCTGCTGGAGAAGTTCAACAAGATTTTCTGGCTTGAGAATCAAAACGTCACCATCTTTTCAGGTCCATACAGTTACGCCAAACAAAAAAAACGGCAGATTGCCGAATAAAAGGGGAATGGATATGACCATTGACAGACTGACAATCAATGAGTTATCGTACGATCTTTTTGTAAGCGAGTATGCTGATAAGAAACCTTTTATTTTGACGGGGGCAATGGATCACTGGGAATGCAGGCCGTGGACGCTTGAATACATTGATGAACACTATGGAGACAGAATGGTCACCATCCGGAAATCAGATATCGAAGGGGTCAAAACGTTTAA
This sequence comes from Bacillus sp. SJ-10, assembly GCF_002843505.1. Classification (NCBI taxonomy): domain Bacteria; kingdom Bacillati; phylum Bacillota; class Bacilli; order Caryophanales; family Bacillaceae; genus Bacillus; species Bacillus sp. SJ-10. Next base: position 741,195 of record NZ_CP025258.1, read on the forward strand.
ACAAGTAAAGCTTTCCAACTATATCGAGTACATTGATCAGAATGATGACAAATGGTACTGTGACTGGAATTTTACGCAGCTGAACCAAAATGACTTAGACCTTGTCTATTCCGCACCCGAGTATTTTACAAAAGACACATTGAGAGCGGATGAAGAAACGGGACGGGACTGGAAATGGTTCTTTCTCGGTTCTAAGCAGACAGGCACGCCGCTGCATCAGGATTTTAACAACACGCACGCGTGGAACGGCGTCATCTTCGGGGAGAAGGAATGGATCTTCTATCATCCGGACGACTCTCCGTATTTGTACGAAGGAAATATCAATGTCTTTGATGAAAAAGACATTGAGCAAAAACCGCTGGTGCAAAAGGCGTCTCCGATCCGCTTCAGACAAAAGGCGGGAGAAATCATTTACGCGCCGCGCCATTGGTGGCATCAAGTCGAGAATACGGAACATACATTGGCAGTGAGTGAGAACTTTTGGTTTACCGGAGAGCGGCTTGCCAATCAGATATAACCTGACGAAAGGCTGAGGAGCATCTCAGCCTTTTTTTGTATGGATTCATTTCATCCGGTCCAGACCGAATTTTTTCAGGCGGTATTGCAGGCTCTGTCTGCTGATTCCGAGCTCGTTTGCCGTTTTGGATATGTTATTGCCGTGTTTTCTCAGGGTTTTTTCGATCATGTATTTTTCGAAGTTTTCCATTTTGTCTTTTAAATCGGTGCCGGGCTGGGTGCTTGCGGCGGCTTTGCTTTCCGTGTCAGCGGGTTTGATTTTCATCCGGTATTGGTAAGGCAGGTGGGCCGCCGTAATCGTCGTTTCATCCGTCATAAAGTTCATGGCGCCTTCAATCATATGTTCAAGCTCGCGAATGTTGCCCGGCCAGTCATATTCCAGGAAGAATCGCTGCACATCGTCACTGATCGAATCGACATGCATTTGGAACAGGTGGTTGTTTTTCTGGATAAACACTTCGGCCAGAGGCAGAATGTCTTCCTTGCGCTCCCGGAGCGGGGGAATGATCAGCGTGACAACGCTTAAGCGGTAGTATAAATCTTTGCGCAGCCGCTCTTCTGAAATGGCGGTGATCGGGTCTTCATTCATCGTGGCGATGATGCGGACGTCAATCGGTTTGTCCTGAGCTGATCCGATGCGCCGGATTTTCTTTTCCTGCAGGGCGCGGAGCAGTTTTGCCTGCAGGCTGAGATTGAGAGAGTTGATCTCATCAAGGAGCAGGGTGCCTCCCTGCGCCTGCTCAAATAAGCCGGGCTGGTCGATGGCTCCGGTAAAGGCGCCTTTTTTCGTGCCGAATAAAATACTTTCGACCAGACTATCCGGCAGGGCGGCGCAGTTTTGTGAGATGAACGGGGCGCCTGAGCGCTGGCTGCCGTTGTGAATGCTTTGGGCGAACAGTTCCTTGCCCGTTCCCGTCTCGCCGGCCAAAAGAACGGACGATGACGTACGGGTTGCCCGTTTCGCGTTTTCGATGACTTCCCGAATGACCGGGCTGTTGCCGAGAATGCTGTCAAACGTGTAGCTGTTCTGTTCTTTCCTGTGCATGTTCTCCCTGATCAGCCGTTCGAGCTTGGTGACGTCCTTGGCGATCTCCACGGCGCCCTTGATCTCGCCGTTTTGCACAATCGGGAAGGTGTGGTTGATCGTCGTGATTTCCTGGCCTTTGTTATTAAAATAGCTTTGCTTCACGTTTTTAATCGTTTTGCCTTCTTGAAGGGCCTGAACGAGCGTGCTGTCCTGCTGATTGGAAAACATAAATACATCAGTCAGGTTTTTATGCAGGACGTCCCGTTCATCCATATCTTCAATCTGCATCATTTTCTTATTGTAAATGACGGTGCTGCCCTTCTCGTCCACCACATGCAGCCCGACATCAATCTCTTCCAGAATGCTTTGTAACACGAGTGTGTAAAATTCGCTGGTTGTGTGCAGGTCAATTCCCCCTCTCAATCGTCTTAACATTCATTATTTTAAAATAAATCGAACAGGAAACGCAAAAAAATTTTGCGCTTGAACGATATTTAAAAATAAATGGAAATTTAGTTAATAAAACCATTGAATTTTTTAGGAAAATGGTTGATATTTAGATATATACTTAAATATCTAAATCATGTACGTATGAGAGGGGGAAAGTTTTTGAATAAAGCTTTTAAAGCACTGGCCGATCCTACAAGGAGAAGAATTTTGGACTTATTAAAGAAACAAGACATGACAGCTGGTGAAATTGCGGAACACTTCGACATGTCAAAACCCAGTATTTCTCATCACCTTACCATATTGAAAAATACTGATTTGGTTCACGATGAGAGGAAAGGCCAATTTATTATGTATTCATTAAATACCACTGTATTACAGGATCTTATAGGCTGGTTCTTTTCTCTGACTGATTCAGAACATGATAATAAGAAAGGCGGGGAATCATGAAAAAATATTTCTTTTCAGCAGGAATCATAGTTTTAACTGTTTTCACATGGGCTTTCACATATTCATCTTTACCGGACAATTTGGCGACACACTGGGGATTAAACGGAAGCGCAAATGATTACACTTCTAAATTTAATGCAATGGTGATGCTTATTGGCATCATGATTATTCAATATATTTTAATGGTTATCATCCCTAAGATTGATCCTAAAAATAACTACAAAACATTTATCCGGCCATATATGGCTATATTTAATACATTGTTTGCGGTTCTGTTTGTCATTAATCTGATGACCATCTTGACCGGCCTGGGATATGATCTCCCTATATCTTATTTAGGAAACTTTATAGTGGGAGTCATTTTCATGGTGTTTGGAAACTTTATTCAGAAAGTTAAGCCTAATTACTTTTTAGGGATAAGAACGCCTTGGACGCTGAGCAGTGAAAGAGTTTGGAAGGATACACACAGGGTTAGTTCGAAAATTTTTGTCTTAGCGGGCATACTCATGATGCTTGCAGCTTTTTTGCCGCCGGTGTATAGAGTGTCAGTCATTTTCATTGCGGCAATCGGCTGTATTATATTATCTTTACTATATTCTTACATTGTATATCAGAGACAATTGAATAAATAACTGTTGAGTAGGAGCAATCTAATTGGATTGCTCCTATTTTGTCAGCGGAAAACGCAAAAAAATTTTGCGCTTGGCTGAAGTTTGCACGCAAACTGCCGGAAAATTTTGCGGGAAAAGAAAGAATGCTGGCGAAACATCCCGTTTTTTCGGATTGGCACGGAACTTGCTTTATAAAAAGGGAAAGCAAGATCTAATGTTGAATGATTACAAAACAAGGGGGAATCAGATTATGTCAGCTTTCACAAAATCTCAAGAAATTATCAGCCAAACTTCACATTACGGCGCGAACAACTATCATCCTCTGCCGATTGTTATTTCCGAGGCGCAGGGTGTTTGGGTAAAAGACCCTGAAGGTAATCAATATATGGATATGCTGAGTGCTTATTCTGCGGTGAACCAGGGGCACAGACATCCGAAGATCATTCAGGCGCTGAAGGATCAGGCGGATAAAATCACTCTGACGTCACGCGCGTTCCATAATGATCAGCTCGGTCCGTTTTATGAGAAAACAGCCAAGCTGACCGGAAAAGATATGATTCTGCCGATGAATACGGGGGCGGAAGCCGTTGAATCCGCTGTCAAAGCGGCGAGACGCTGGGCATATGAGGTCAAAGGAGTAGCGGATAACCAGGCGGAAATCATTGCGTGTATCGGCAACTTCCACGGCAGAACGATGCTTGCGGTATCCCTTTCTTCAGAAGATGAGTATAAACGCGGTTTCGGACCTATGCTTCCGGGTATAAAATTAATTCCATACGGAGACGCAGAAGCGCTGCGCCGGGCGATTACGCCGAACACAGCCGCTTTCTTATTCGAACCGATTCAGGGAGAAGCGGGCATCGTCATTCCGCCGGAAGGATTTTTACAAGAAGCGGCAGCCATTTGTAAGGAAGAAAATGTACTTCTGATCGCTGATGAAATTCAGACGGGACTCGGCCGCACAGGGAAAACATTCGCGGTTGACTGGGAAAATATCGTACCGGATATGTTCATCTTAGGCAAAGCACTCGGCGGGGGCGTCTTCCCGATTTCGTGCATCGCGGCGAACCGTGACATTCTCGGCGTGTTTAACCCGGGTTCCCACGGCTCGACATTCGGCGGAAACCCGCTCGCTTGCGCGGTATCGCTCGCATCTCTTGAAGTCCTTGAGGAAGAAGGGCTGGCAGAGCGTTCCCTTCAGCTTGGCCGTTATTTTAAAGAAGAGCTTGAGAAAATTGATAACCCGATCATAAAAGACGTGCGCGGACGCGGCCTGTTTATCGGCGTTGAACTGACAGAAGCGGCCCGCCCTTATTGTGAAAAGCTGAAAGGCGAAGGGCTTTTATGCAAAGAAACACATGATACCGTGATCCGTTTTGCACCGCCGTTAATGATTTCCAAGGAAGACTTGGACTGGGCGATCCAAAAGATCACAAACGTGCTTCAAAACGCGTAAAACCTTGATGCGGCAATGCTTTCCCTCGGCTTGTATGGAATTTACAAATAAAAAATTCAGCACACTCTATTTGCGCGGCGACAGTATTTTAGTATAATGTATCTTTATGTACGAAAATGAATTTAATATAACATTCATATACAAATAGAGGCTCTTTGGACAGCAAATCGGTTTCAAAGCACCGGCTTGGTTCCAATACAAGTTGCTGAAGGGGTGCAGAATAGTGAATACAAATCAAAAAGAGAATCAGCTTCAGCGCACAATGAAATCACGCCATTTGTTTATGATTTCATTAGGCGGAGTGATCGGCACCGGGTTTTTCCTGAGTACCGGATTTACAATTAACCAGGCGGGACCGCTGGGCGCGGTTCTGTCTTATCTGGTCGGCGGCTTTATTATGTTTTTGACCATGCTCTGCTTAGGCGAGCTTGCGGTTGCCCTTCCCGTATCAGGGTCGTTTCAGACGTACGCAACCAAATTCATCAGCCCCGCTTTCGGTTTCGCATTCGGCTGGCTGTACTGGCTCGGCTGGGCGGTGACATGCGCCATTGAGTTTTTATCTGCGGGACAATTGATGCTCCGCTGGTTTCCGCATGTTCCCGTGTGGGTGTGGTGCCTCGTGTTTGTCGGACTGATGTTTCTTTTGAACGCCATTACCACAAAAGCGTTCGCTGAGTCGGAATTTTGGTTTTCCGGCATTAAAATTGTAGTCATTCTGCTGTTTATTATTTTGGGCGGCGCCGCCATGTTCGGCCTGATTGACATGAAACACGGCGAGCAGGCTCCTTTCTTCTCTCATTTTTATGAGGATGGATTGTTTCCGAACGGCATTAAGGCTATGCTTATTACGATGATTACCGTAAACTTCGCGTTCCAGGGAACGGAGCTGATCGGGGTTGCCGCGGGAGAAAGTGAAAATCCCGAGAAAACGATTCCGCGCTCTATCCGGCAGACGGTATGGAGAACGCTTGTCTTTTTCGTTCTCTCCATTATCGTCATTGCCGGCATGATTCCGTGGAAGCAGGCGGGAGTGGTCGAAAGCCCGTTTGTCGTGGTGTTTGAACAAATCGGTATTCCATATGCCGCCGATATTATGAACTTTGTTATCTTAATTGCGCTGCTCTCAGTGGCCAACTCAGGCCTGTTTGCATCGACGCGTATCTTATATGCCATGGCGAACGAAGGACAAGCCTTTAAATCGCTCGGCAAAACAAATAAACGCGGGGTGCCGATGAACGCTCTGATCGTGACGCTGGCCGTCGCCTGCCTGTCACTGCTGTCTAAAGTAGCAGCGCCGGAAACCGTTTACATGTTTCTCTTATCATTAGCCGGACTAAGCGCGCAGGTCGGCTGGATCACGATTTCCCTGTCACAGCTGATGTTCAGACGGAAATACATCCGCGAAGGCGGCAAAGTGGAAGACCTGAAGTTTAAAACACCGCTGTACCCGGTGCTGCCTATTATCGGGCTGACGTTAAACACGGTTGTTCTGATCAGCCTCGCATTTGATTCAGAACAGCGGCTCGCCCTTTATTGCGGCATCCCGTTCATGGCGGTGTGCGTTATCGTCTATCATCTGTATGTAAAAAAGCATAAGCAGTCAGAAAAACAGATAGAGCTTTAAATCTTTTCGTGTCCAAGTCATCTTTGAGAAACCCGCACAGGACAACATACAACATGTTGAGGTGGAAAAACGGATGAACAAGAATATCTCAGTTATTGGAATGCCGATGGATTTAGGACAAGCACGACGCGGAGTGGACATGGGCCCGAGCGCCATCCGCTACGCGCATCTCATTGAACGGTTATCTGACATGGGGTATGCGGTGGAAGACTTAGGCGACATCCCCGTCAATCGTGAAAAACTCAAAAATGATGAAGAGCTGAAAAATCTGAACTCTGTGCTCTCGGGGAACGAGCAGCTCGCCCAAAAGGTGGACAGCGTCATTGAGAATGAGCGGTTCCCTCTCGTCTTGGGCGGCGATCACAGCATCGCGATCGGAACGCTGACAGGAACGGCAAAGCACTATAAACAGCTCGGCGTCATCTGGTACGACGCGCACGGCGACTTAAACACCCTGGAAACATCGCCGTCAGGCAATATTCACGGAATGCCGCTGGCCGTCAGCCTCGGCGTCGGGCACGACACGCTGGTGAATCTGGGCGGCTATGCCCCGAAAATCAAGCCGGAGAACGTCGTCATCATCGGCGCGAGATCGCTTGATGAAGGCGAGCGTGAATACATTAAGGAAACAGGCATGAAGGTCTATACGATGCATGAGATTGACAGACTCGGCATGACAAAGGTCATTGAAGAAACCATTGACTACCTGTCAGACTGTGACGGCGTTCATCTCAGCCTTGACCTCGACGGCCTTGATCCGAGCGACGCACCCGGCGTAGGCACGCCTGTCGTCGGCGGCATCAGCTATCGTGAAAGCCACTTGGCAATGGAAATGCTGTATGATGCCGACATCATCACTTCAGCTGAATTTGTCGAAGTCAACCCGATCCTCGATCACAAAAACAAAACCGGCAAAACAGCGGTCGAGCTGGTAGAATCTTTATTGGGAAAAAAACTATTATAAAATATGCGCCTCCGCACTTGCGGGGGTTTTTTTGTTGCCACGAGGAAACTAGCAGGCTTTCACCCTCTTTTCAGAACTGTAAATATGATATATTTATTACACAAAATGGGAAAGGGAGGTGTCCTGACAGATGGCTGAGGTGATGGCCCACGAAACAGTTGCGAAAAAAATCAGTGACTGGTATGAGGAAATCAAAAAGCACAACACTGAATCGGCTGAGGCGTTAAGAGAACAACTGCTTACGGATCTGCAAAATATGACACAAAATCAAACGGTGCTCCTTTATTTTAATTTAATTGATTCCCGCTATAAGCTTTTGATGGAAGAGTATGAGAAAACAGACGGCATTTTAAAAACGATCCAGCTGAACGCCGATAAAGAAAAAACAGACCAGATGATTCAATACTATTATTATTTCTTTTCCGGAATGCACGAGTTTTACCGTAAACGGTTTATGAACGCCATTAATTTTTACCGGATTGCTGAAAGCAGGCTCCGGCACATACCGAATGAGATTGAACGAGCCGAGTTTAATTATCAAGTGGCGATTGCCTACTATGAAATCCGCCAAAACTACTTTGCGATGAACCACGCGGAAAAAGCGTTGGAGATCTACAAAGCCAATGAAATGTACGCGGTCAGAGAAGCACAGTGTTTCATGGTGATCGGCTGTAACAGAATGGACTTGTTTCACTACCAGAAAGCCGAAGAGCTCCTGCAGACGGCGGTTCATCAAGCCGCCAAAGCGGGCGATCCGCATATTGAGGCGCTCGCCCACTTTAACGCAGGTATTTGCTATGAAAGACAGGAAAAGCTTGAGGAGGCGCGGGTCGAGTTTGAAACGGCTCTCGATCAAAAGGAGCATTTGCAATCAGCATATTCGGTCCGGAGTCTGTACATGCTGGCCAGAGTATTATTGAAGCAGGAACAGACGGATGAGGGCCGGTTTTGGCTGCATAAAGCGCTGAATGCCGCTGAAGAAAAAAACGAGCCCGTATACACCGAAAAGCTGCGCATCTTACAGCATGTCTTTATTGACCGCAATGAAGAAGCGCTTGAATCAGCTTTCGCCGAGTTAAGAAGGAAAGAGCTGTGGAGTGACGTTTCCGATTTGTCGTATCAGGCCGCTGCGCATTTTAAAAAACAGGAGAATTACAAACTGGCGGCGAAGTATTTTCAGGAATCAATTGATGCCAATGACCAAATTTTGAGATTAACGGAGGGGATTCGTAATGAAAACATGTAAATTCATTGTACTCTCAGCAGCCTTGGCAAGTCTCATTTCGATTGGATTATTTGCGCAAACTGGTTCAACGGCACAAGCCGAACAAATCATAAAACCGGCGGAAAACGGAGCCTTCGGATAATACTTCATGATACCGCTTTCGGTCCGTGTTTTGTAAGGAGTGATTCAATGGCTATCACGCTGCAGCCGATGACAGGACAAGAATTTCAGTCCTATCTCGCCCATTCAACCAAGCATTACGCTGAAGAAAAGGTAAAAGCGGGAACGTGGCTGCCTGACGAAGCGCCGGAGTTAGCGGAGCTGGCGTTTGAAGACCTGCTTCCTGACGGCTTGGAGACGGCCGATCACTATTTATGGACGCTGACATTGGACGGAAAGGAAAATGCCGGCTGGCTGTGGCTGCACGCCGATCCGGACCACCCGCAGCAGGACGCATTTATTTATGATTTCGGCCTTCACCCGCCTTTCCGCGGCAACGGCTATGCGAAAGAGGCGCTCGCAAGGCTGGAGGACAAAGCCAAAGACCTGGGTGTCCGCAAGATTTCTCTCCATGTGTTCGCCCATAACGAAACGGCTCGGAAGCTGTATGAGAAGACCGGATTTCTGGAGACGGATGTCATCATGAGCAAAAAGCTGTCATGAAAAGAGGCCCGCACGATGGGCCTCTTTTGTTATTCATCTAACAATGTCATCATGTGTTCCGGATAACGCTCGCCGGCCGCCGTGCCGATCGGAAACATCTCATCCAATCGTGCCTTCACATCCTCGGGAAGCACAATGTCGAGAGCGGCGAGGTTTTCTTCCAAGTAGTGTTTCTTTTTTGTACCCGGAATCGGAATGAGGTCATCGCCGTTTGCAAGAACCCATGCGAGCGCAAGCTGAGGCGCGGTGATATTCATTTCCCGGGCAATGGCGGTAAGTTTTTGGACGAGCCCTATATTCACCGCCAAATTGTCTCCCTGGAATCTCGGCGTTCTTCTTCTGTAATCATCGGCATCCAGCTGCTCGGTCGACGTCATCTTTCCGGAAAGAAAACCTCTGCCGAGCGGACTGTAAGGCACAAATGAGATGCCGAGCTCACGGCAGGCGGGCAGCACATGCTCCTCCGCTTCCCTGCTCCATAAAGAATATTCCGATTGAAGCGCGGCAATCGGATGAATGCGGACGGCGCGACTGATCGTTTCTGCGGAAGCCTCTGACAATCCGATATACCTCACCTTTCCTTCGTCTATCAGCTCCTTCATGGCGCCGACGGTTTCTTCAATCGGCACCCGCGGATCAACCCGGTGCAGATAATATAGGTCGATATAATCCGTCCCAAGGCGTTTCAGACTGGCGTCACACGCTTTTTTCACATAATCGGGCCGTCCGTTAATTTCGATAAACTCACCCTTTTCGCTTCGGACATAACCGAATTTCGTCGCGAGGCACAGCTCCTTTCTGAATGGGGCGAGCGCTCTGCCGACAAGTTCTTCATTCGCACCCAATCCATATTGATCAGCCGTATCAAACACATTCACGCCGAGATGAACGGCATGATGCAGTGTGGAAATCGACTCTTCCTCACTCTGGCTGCCATAGTATTCCGACATGCCCATGCACCCTAACCCCATTGCGGAAACCCGCATCGAACCGATCGTTCTGTCCTTCATATGTCCTCCCCCTTTCTTGTATGATAACCGGATTTCCTGATATTTGAAAATGATTTATGCATATGATTTACATATTGTTATAAAATTTTTAAAAATCTGTAAATTGTATATTTTTTTATCACAATTTCGTCATATAATGAAAATGTGGAAAAATTATACTCAAAGAAAAGAGGCGAAGTCAATGTGTAAAAAGCTGTTCAAAGCCGTTCTCCCGTTTGCCCTGTCATTCACCATGGTTCTGTCGTTCTCCGGTTTGAATGTAAAAGCGAAAGAAACAGAAGCAGCCCGCTACGCAAAAGAAATCGCAGACCTTCAGCAGGGCACGACCCCGCAAGACGTTCTCCAATCCGCCAAAGAGCTTGCCAAACAGAAGCACGTTTCAACAGAAGCAATTCTCAAGCAGTTTCATCAAGAAATCACGGCAGACAAGGTGCAAGGGAATGTAATCGCTTCCAAAGAAGGGATCTCTGCGATGGGCGGATCGTCAGGAACCAAAAAACTTCCGAAAAGCACAAAAGGCAATATTTATTACACGAACTCATACACGGCTTATTACAACCACGGGCATGTCGGCATGTATTCATCCGCTGATAAAATTGTCGAATCCGTGCCGGGAGACGGCGTCCGCCAGATTGCTTATAACGGCAGAGAAGTCGAAGACAATTCAATCGTTCAGACCGTGAAAGTCACTGATGCCCAAAAACAAGCCGCCGCTGACTGGGCCGTATCAAGAGTGGGTGATGAGTACTCCTTCAACTTCGTCAATAACAGAAATACGGGCCATGATGGCGCCAAAAACTGCTCAAAACTGCTGTGGTCGGCATTCCTCTTAAAAGCCGGGATTGATATCGACTCTAACGGCGGCTTAGGCGTATACCCGCGCGACATCACAAGCTCGTCGTACACAACCACGATTCTGACCATTCACTAAGGAGAACAACGTGAAAAAAATCATCTGGATACCCTTAGTGATCATCGCCGCCGCAGCGGTCTTATGCTTCTTCTATTTTCGCACGGAAGATCCTGCGGAGGTTGCGAGAGACACATTAAATGACCCTGATTTTCTGAAAGATAAAGAGGCGCTGCTGTATTTCTCCACTGCAGCTGACCAAGACACGTTCGGCGGCGGAAAAAGCTACGCCCTCTTCGCCGATGAAAAAGGACGGCTTTCTTCTTATCACATGAAGGGGCTTGAGCTCGGATCGGCCAAAGTGCATGACGAAAGCGTGCTGCTGGAGGACAAAAAAGGAATCTACACCGTTCAGCACGGCCTTCACACGTATAAAAGAGCGTACCAGCATACGGGAGACAGCGCGGGATATATCGAGCGGGCGAAAGGCTTTTACACGCTGTATAATTCGGGCTACGACAAGAGCGGCGGCAGCTATCGCTCAGAGCTGTACCGCCAGATTGACGGCAAGTGGAAGCAAGACGTCATCCCGCACTATATCCGCGCTTCAGGCTTTTTTAAAGATCATCTTTTCGCACTCACGCCGACAGATGACGAAAAAGGCTATCACGTCCAAGACATTCAGGCCGATAAAGAAAAGCTCCATACAACATCAATCGCGACATGGCCGTATAAAGAAGGCACGTCTGTCGAATCCCAGCTCGCCGCGGACGACAGCGCCGTCTGCTTTGTCACCAGAGGGGAAAAAGCCGATCACATCTATCAAATGGTGAAAGTTATGAGAAATAGCGGCGCCATCAAAACGTATGACATCGCCGCTTATAAAAATGACGAACAGACGATCTATGACTCCATGCCGTTCAGCTTCAAAAAAAGCTTTTTCATGGAGCAGCGCAGCTTCTATTTCGTTGACGGCTTCGGAACCGTCTACCGCATCAACCCTGAGACCGGAAAAAGCAAAAAGGCCTTCACGCTCCCCGCATCCCGAATGAAAGCCGACTTCAAGGAGCTGACCCATCAAAACGGAAAGCTGTATCTGTTCACATACAGCTACAAAAAGCCCGCCAAAATCGAATCCTTCGACCTGAAAACGGGCAAAAAGCTGAACGACCTGACCATCCCAAATTTAAAAAACATCGTCACACCGAAAAGCCATCTCAAGCTGTATGATGTGCAGGTGATGGGGAGGTTTTGAAGAGTATAAACATTTCGGAAGAGCTTGCCGCTTTTGGTAAGCTTTTTATAATGAAATGTTACTGCAAGAAAGAAGGTGTTCATTTGAAATCATTCAGTCTCTTCTTATTGTTGTCCGTCATTTGTATAACCATTGTTTTTGTCATAATGAATATGTTGATTGGATACCCTGATGTGAGTAACGGGGCATTGATTATGATTGTATATATCGTTGTGACCCCCATGATAAGGCTATATAACAAGAAAAAAGCCGATCGAACATAGAGATAGAGGAATTTAGGAGGGAGCCGATGAAGAAAAAGCTTGCCGCGTTTTTAAATGACGGAAAGCCGGACGGGATTGATGTATGCTGTACGCTGCTGGCGTGTCTATTAGGAATTCTGTTCGTCCTTCGCTTAGAAAAAAGAGAAAACACGTAAAGAGCCGGATGCTGAAAACACCGGCTCTTTTTGCGCGTGATTTGCCGAATTGTGGATAAAACTCAGCCCGAAGCACTACTAACATGTGTATAAATAGGTTATATTGAAAAGAGAACAATTGCCGCGCGCAAAAGAAAACCGGAGGACGTAACTATGAAAACCGCTTATTATTCTTGTGAAGAACATATCGAAACCGTGCTGGACATGTACATAGATGATCATGAGCTTCCGCCCGAAATCAGAAAAATCGAACATACTAACAGTTTATCCACAGCCTGTGAATTATGTGGGGACACTGCAACATATCTAGTAGGGAACGAATGATCTTACACAAAATACAGAAAAGATATCCACAATTGTGGACAATATATATGAATAACTTGTTTCTAAAGTGGGGATGACCTGTGAATATCAATATTGTGACCATCGGAAAACTAAAAGAAAAATACCTCAAGCAAGGCATTGAAGAATACAAAAAACGACTCTCAGCCTACGCAAAAATCGACATCATTGAACTCCCGGACGAAAAAGCCCCGGAAAACCTGAGCGACCAAGACATGAAAATCGTCAAAGACAAAGAAGGCGAACGCATCCTGGCCAAAATCAGCCCGGACACCCACGTCATCGCCCTCGCCATCGAAGGAAAAATGAAAACATCCGAAGAACTGGCCGATACAATAGATAAGCTGGCGACATATGGAAAAAGCAAAATCACCTTCGTCATCGGCGGCTCACTCGGCCTAAGCGACGCCGTGATGAAGCGGGCGGATGAAAAGTTGTCTTTCTCGAAAATGACGTTTCCTCATCAGCTGATGAGGTTGATTTTAGTAGAGCAGATTTATCGGGCTTTTCGGATTAACCGTGGGGAGCCTTATCATAAATAGAGGCAAAAATTGTTGTAGGTAAGGTGGTAATTCTTTATCGGAAGCGGGTATTGAAAACGTGTGTTCATTATCCGTTTCCCGATATAACAAGTGAATTAAGGTAAAAGTTTTACATATGTGTAGTTCGGTAAAATCGAATTCCAATTCTATGTCCTTATGGTTCTGGATATATCTATTTGTTTAATTGAAATATCATCAATTAACAATTGTAGCAATTGCTTTCAATTTTCTCTGAGTGTCTTCTTATAAATCAATAGGCATTTTTTTAGTGGTTTCTCGATTAACTCTGGTTCGATTAATTTTGAATCGACAGAACCTAATTGAATTATAATCTCATTTTTTGTTTGTTCTAACTCTCTCTTTTCATTAGAAACCATTTGTAATCTTTCTTGCAAAATATCTAAAGGAAGAATATTTTTCTCAAAGGCCTCCATATACTTTTCCTGTTATTTTTCAATTTCCTTTAACTTTTTTTCAGCTTCTTCAAGTTCTTTATTAAGCTGACTTATCGTATGAGCAGAACTAGAACTAATATCTGTAAGTGTTTAGATAGCTTCTTCATATTAGAACTAAATTGTACAATTTATTGGATAACAGCATCCTCTGCTTCGTGTGTTTTAACGGAACTAGCTTTACAAGCAGCAGATCCTCTATTATGAAAATCGCAACAGACGTAATAACGATGTTTTCGTTTCGTCCCATCTTTTAATGTGTAATTGTAATGGAATGAACCATTCCTTTGCATGTTATCAATCATTTCATCCTTGGATATTAAGAAAAAAAACGAAGTTATGATTGAACAGTTTAGAGCAGTAACCAAAAAGGCTATTGGTGGCAGCGCAAAAGCAATGATCGTTACCCCATCCCGTCTTCATGCTGTTCGGTATATGAAGGAATTCATTAAAGAGAAAGGCTATACAGTTACTGATGACGATAAAGAATACACAGTGCCGAGTATGAACGTCACAAAAAATGGTGAGCGGGTTAAAGAGATTCAATTAAAAGAAACATTCCATGGGGATGATTTTAATTTATTGATAGTAGCAGGGAAATACCAAACTGGTTTTGATGAGCCGCTACTTCATACAATGTTTGTCGATAAAAAATTACATGGAGTTAAGGCAGTACAGACACTTTCTCGATTAAATAGAACTATGCAGGGAAAGAAAGATACATTTATCTTAGATTTTGTTAATACTGAGGAAGAAATATTAGACGTGTTCCAAACTTTTTTTCGAAGCAACAACGCTAAAAGAGAAAGTGAATCTTAATTTAATTTACGATACGCAAAGCAAATTACGTAAATTTGCTCTTTATAATGATGATGACATAGTAGAAGATACACAATATGAATTTAGAGTAACACTGCGTAACTTCGGTAAATGGTATAACTATGTCGCGCAGCTAGATCGTACATTTGATATGGAATTATTAGAAGAAAATATTTATACGAGCTATCTATTGAAATTTATCCCGAAAGAAAAACGTGAGAAAGTTTATATTACAGAAAAAGTGAAGCTTGAATACTATAAGCTACAAAAGGATTTTGAAGGCGAAATCATGGCTTGTTGCTGAAAATGAAAAGGGTGGCGAATTAAAACATCCCGAAGAATTTAATGCAAACGTAAAACCAGTGGATGGGCGTGATGCGTTTAGAATAGATTATTCATCGAATTAACGAGCGATTCCCAGATGATTTTTCACCACAAGATCGAGTAATTGTGGAAACATAACACAAGGCATTAACTCAAGAAGTAGATGCAAAAAAGTAAAAACATGGCTAAAAACAATAGCCAAGAAATGATCGAAATAGCTTGTTTAAAGATATATTCCTTGATCGAGTAATGGATGAGTAAACTAAGAATTCAGAAGCCTACCAAAAGCTAATTGGAGCTGACGATTCGTACTTTAAAACTGTCTATGCATATATTTCAGTAGTGGAAGATGTTTATAAGACATTGCGGTCAGAGGTATAAGGTAACATTATATGAAGTTGATGATATAATATACCAAAATAAGGGCTGGGTAGTACAAGAAGTAGTAGAATAAAAGATGAATATTGTTTATAAGAGCGGATGTCAGTCATTTATTGTAAAGGTTATGTGAAGAGAATTTTATGGGATGCCTTACATTTGAAGGATATTTTGATGGAGGTTTTTGCAATGAGGAAGAAGTTTTCAGCTGTCGTAATTGAATTATTAAAAGAGGCACTATGCAGTATATACTGGTATAAAAGTAATTTAAGGAGCTTTTTAAGTAATTGTATAAATGATCCTACTATTATTAATCGTTCAGACTGGAACGGATATAAAAGACAAATTGTCTCGGATATTATTGATGAACTATGTAGTGATCAGGAAAAGTACTTAGGTGATATCAGAAGACTAATACACGAAGTGATCAAGATGGATAGTTTTCGTCACCTTGAACAACTTGAAGATGGAAAAAGAAAGGCAGAGAGAGCAAAGCAAGCTGTTGCTGACCTTAAAAGGGTAATAGAAGATCAAACACAGAGAATTAAAGAAGAAGAAGAAATTAAAAGAAAAAGACTTGAAAACCTAAAAAAAATCAGATCAAGTCAAGCTGTATTGAGTAAACTAGATGAAATCAAGACAAATTATTTTAGACTTGTTACTTCTCGAGATTATCAAAAGAGAGGTTTTGAACTTGAGAAGGTTCTATACGACCTATTTGAACTATTTGATTTAGATCCTAAAGCTTCATTTAGAAATACTGGGGAACAAATTGATGGAGCTTTTTCTCTAGAAGGTACTGATTATTTGTTTGAAGCCAAGTGGAGGAATCAATTATCAGATGCCTCAGATTTAGATAGTTTTGCTGGAAAGATTAATAGAAAACTTGATAATACTTTAGGTTTATTCCTATCTATAAATGGATTTTCCGAAGATGCTGTTAGAATACATTCCGTAAGTCGTAGTACCATACTGTTAATGGATGGCACCGATCTTATGGCTGTACTGGAAAATCAAATAGATTTTGTATCTTTAATTATAAGAAAGAGAAGGCATGCAGCACAGACCGGAAATATATACCTTAAAAGTAGTGAGGTTTTACATGATTATTAAATAGTATATGTATGAAGAGATCTTTGTTCCATTTAAGCCAAAAATAAAACTTGTAAATAGGGTTAGTTTTAATTATTGATCTTAATTTGATGGGATATCGAGCTTTTGGTGACAAAAGCGATTAGAAGTTAATCGTACAAGATTGGTTAATGGAGTGTTTTTTATAAATGATTATAAAAAGGGAGTTAATTTGATTTGAAAATAACGAAATTAATAATTAATAACTTTCGATCCTTTGGACCAACTAATACTGAAATAGAATTAGAAGAATTATCAGTTCTAATTGGAGCAAACAGTAGTGGTAAAACTTCTGCAATCCAAGCTCTATTAAAACTTTTTAGTCCTTATCAAAGAGATAGATTAATAGAAAGGTCAGATTTCCATATACCTGCTAATGAAAATCCATTAGATTATGATGAGTCTTCACTTTCTATAGAGGCTATAATTGATTTTAATGAACTTGAAAATGATGCTGAGAAGGTAAGGACTACTATCCCCCCGCACTTTAATCATATGGTTGCAGGTGAAGTTGATGGAAGTCCTTATGTACGTATAAGGCTAAAAGCTGAGTTATCAGAAGGATATACTTTAGAAGGAAATATTGAGCAAGGATTATATTATGTCTTATCTCCATTAGGAACAAAAGCAGAAGATGAAGATTTACAGCCGGTTAAAGCTAGTGAGCGTTCCCAAGTTCAAATGATATATATACCTGCAACAAGAGACCCGGCCGTACAATTAAAAAATGCATCAGGAACAATCTTAGGGAGGATTTTAAAAGGGATTAACTGGCCTAAAGAAATTAACAGTGACATACAAGAAAAAATGAAGCAAGTTGATGGGATTTTTGATGAAGTAAATGGTGTTAAACGGTTAAGAGAAATACTTAATAGTCAATGGAGAAAATACCATAATGATTTTCGCTACGGCTCAACTATGGTTGCTTTCAACCATGCAGATTTAGACTCAATTCTAAAAAAGGTAGAAGTTTACTTTGAACCAACTGAAACAGGAAGCAAATATAAGGTGGATCAATTAGGTGATGGGCTACGATCAATTTTTTACTTAACTCTAGTAAATTCTTTTTTAGAAATTGAGAATGAGGCATTACAAGATGACGCTGAGGAAGATAAAAAAGTGTATAATCTTCAACCACCAGTGTTGACGTTGCTAGCCGTTGAAGAGCCAGAAAATCATATTTCTCCGCACTTACTTGGTCGAATAATGAAGGCCTTAACTGACGTTTCTGAAAATGATAATGCACAAGTTTTAGTTGCTACCCACTCACCCTCGATGATAAAAAGAGTTGATCCAAAATCAATTCTTCATTTTAGAATCGATCAAAAAGAAATAAGAACTATCGTAAATTCAATAATACTTCCTGAAAAAGATAAGGAAGAGGAATATAAATATATAAAAGCTGCTATTATGGCATATCCAGAACTTTATTTTTCACAATTTGTTGTTTTAGGAGAAGGGGATAGTGAAGAGATTATACTTCCAAAGATAATTAACCTTCTAGATACCGATTTAGATCAAAGCAATATTTCGATCGTCCCATTGGGTGGAAGACACGTAAATCATTTTTGGAAATTACTACATCAGTTGAATATCCCTTATCTAACTCTATTGGATTTAGATTTAGAACGAAATGGTGGAGGATGGGGTCGAATTAAATATGCATTACAGCAGTTGATCCAATTAGGCTACGATAAGCGTGAGTTACTTTCTGTACAAAATGGAGTACTAAGCGATGACGAATTCTCTCGTATGCATACATGGTCTATAGAAAAGGAAGATGAAAGAGAAAATCTCTATTCATGGGTTGAGTTTTTAGAAGACTATGGAGTTTACTATTCGGCTCCATTAGATATTGATTTCATGATGATTGAAAGTTTCCTAGATGCATATAAAAAGACAGTTCCAAAAAATGGTGGTCCAAAAGGTGTAGATAAAGAGAAGGATTCTATTGAATATATGGACCGTTTAGAAAAAGGGGTAAGAGCAACCTTAAAAACTGAGGGCGGTTCAGGAATTACCTATTCGGACGAACAGAAAGAATTAATGATTTGGTATGATTACTTTTTCTTAGGCAGAGGTAAACCCGGCACTCATATTATGGCATTAGAAAATATAGATACGAAATTATTAAATGGAAAATTACCAATTCCTCTTAAAAAATTAACGAAGGGAATAAAATCATTTATTGATGGTGATTTATCTGAGTAACTATGTAAAAAAAGAATCTTGGATTCCAAAAGACGGAGTTGTTTTAGAGAGAGCTGCGCAAGAAGTGGTAAAGTATGAGAAAAACGCCTATGTGTTATCTGGTCCCGGAGCAGGAAAAACGGAATTGTTGGCTCAGAAAGCATGTTATTTGTTAGAAACAAATACAAGCGCATATCCTGCTAGAATACTAGCTATAAGTTTCAAGAGAGATGCAGCTAAGAATTTAAAAGAACGTGTTGAAAAACGATCAGGAAAAGAATTTGCAAATAGGTTTGTATCCTTAACATTTGATTCATTTGCTAAGCAAATAATGGATAGGTTTCGTTTAGCTATTCCTGAATTTTATAGACCATCATTGGAATATGAAATAGTAAATTTTAATAAAAGGGATGTACCTATTCTCAGAGAAGAAGCAGAAGAACCTAGTGAAGAAAATGGGTGGAATTACTACTTTGATTATGAGCTTTTTGCCAAGACATATGCAGTTGAAAGATTACCATTACATATGGACAGAATAAATTCAGTGGAATCTTGGTATAGGTTTCAACTTTGGAAAACCTATATTAACGAAAAAGAAAATTCAAGATTAACCTTCCCAATGATTTCAAGAATTGTTGAATACTTATTTAGGTCAAATCCCAAGATTTTAAGAGCAATCAGAGCTACATATAGTCATGTTTTTTTAGATGAATTTCAGGACACGACTTTAATCCAGTACGACTTAGTTAGAACAATTTTTATGGATTCAAATGTTTCAGTGACCGCTGTGGGTGATCTTAAACAAAAGATTATGGGTTGGGCAGGTGCTATGGAGGGAGTATTTACACAATTTAAGGAAGACTTTAATGCTAAAGAATTTGAGATGGTTCTAAATCATAGGTCTGCTCCTAATTTAGTCCGAATTCAAACATCTATAATAAATGATATGATGGGTGGTTCAACAGTAGTAATACCATCTGACAAATGGAAGAATAAGGATGAGGGAATATGCAAAATATGGAACTTCACCTATGCTTCTGAAGAAGCAAAAACACTGGCATTAGAAATCAAAACGTGGATTGATCAAGAAAAACTTGAACGAAGAGATATAGGTATTTTAGTTAGGCAACGGGCAGATATGTATTGTGACATGCTTATAGATGAATTAAGAAATTTAGGAATACACTCTAGGATAGAGGATCAATGGCAAGATTTACTAGCGGAAAATTTTATGAAATATATAATCGATGTATTTTCTTTAGCCACAACAGATCGTGACCCTAAAGCTTGGTCCAGTTTAATATCGAATGTTTTAAGTTTACGTGGCGATAATGAAACAGAATCTTATCAAGTAGAAAAAGAAATTAATAGTTTTATAGTTGACTTTAAAAAGATTCTTAAAGATGAGACAATGAAAGTGACAGAAAAAGTAGTAGAGCAATTGCTATACGAAATTTTAACTTTGATAGGGTTAGATATAATTAAAAGTAGCTACCCTGAGTATAGAAAAGGAAATTATTTAGAAAGAAAAGTAAAACTTACATCTGAATTTCTTTTTTATTCATATGAAAAGCATAAAGTTTGGAATAAAGCAATAGAGGATTTTTTGGGAATCTATTCAATTCCAATTATGTCTATTCATAAAAGCAAAGGTCTTGAGTTTGAATCTGTGATTTTATTGGGACTAGAAGATAGAGCTTTTTGGAATTATGAGGATTCCCCAGAAGATGAAACATTTACATTTTTCGTTGCAATGTCTAGAGCAAAAACTCGAATGATCTTTACCTTTTGTGAAAACCGCTTCTACGGACAAGAAAGGTCTAAGATAAATGACATTTATCAAATGTTGGAGAATGCAGGCGTTAAACAATTCAAATGGACGTAATTAATGTTGATTTTAAATAATCACTAAGATGAAAGAGCATTGGTAAAATCAGTTTACCAATGCTTAATTTTTGCCTCTTAAATTACACGGTGAGCCTTATCATAAGTGAATGAGGTTACTTCTTTCTTAAAGTAGTAAACAGGCATATTAGAATATGCCTGTATAAAATCCTAAGTTTAATAATTTACATTAGTAAATCCAAAGCACATTTTAAACTCAGTATCTATGATTAATTTCTGTCCCTCAGCAGTAAGCCGAGCTGCAATATTTTTAGAAGAATCGATCTATAGTCACTCCAAAAATATATGGTCATGCACTTTTATTTTTGGAGGAGTGAGGATTGCTTTAATTATTGTAAGAAATATAATTACCCTTGAACCGGATACTTCCGACCATTCTTCACAACCTTCTCCTCAATAATCTCCTTCACATCCATATTAAGATCTGAACAAAGCATCAGCGAATAGATAAGAACATCGGCAATTTCTTCACGAATGTTTTCCTCGTTTGCTTTGAGTGCTTCTTCGCTGCTTTTCCATTGGAAGTCTTCTAACAGCTCAGCTGCTTCAATTGAAATGGAGATGGCAAGATCCTTTGGGTTGTGGTATCGTCTCCAGTTGCGTGCGTCTCTAAATTCATTAATCGTGTTAATTAAGTTTTTGATTTCGCTCATTTTTTTCTGCTCCTTTTTAACTCTAGCAATCTATTTCTTAATTTAATATCCGTTGCGTATATGTAAAGACCGTTGATGCCTCGTTTCATGAGGACGTTGATAGAGTTTAGAATAATTTCTTCCTTTATTCTCCTGATTTTATCAACAGACATGTCATCTCGTGAGGTGAATGCGCCTGTATCTTTATATTTTGAGGTGTCAATGAAAAGTTCATCCTTTTCCTTATCATAGCTGACTGAAGGCCCTAGAATGACGCCAACATAATTTAGATCAAAGCCTTGAACAGTATAGATGGAACCGACCTCTTTAATTGAATCTGCATGTTCTGCCCAAGTCCATTTGTCATTTGTAGAATTCCATGGCATGTTAATGCCTTCCTCATCAACCATATAAGTAGCACCATCTTTTTTATGAATATAATCAAAGGTCGAGACAATACGTGATAGACCTACCTCATTATTCTTTTTCTCAATTGCAGCTTTAAAATCGGCCTGGTCTTCAAAGATTTTGAGCTGGAAGGTATCCTTATTTTCTTGCGGCAGAGGGAGCAATTGTTTTGAGACAAAGTGGTTAATCCACTTTAGTGTGTCTGGATTTGCATTCATTCTCATTTGCTCCGTGAGCTTTACGGTTTTTGCATGATAATGATTGGTGATCTCTTCAAGCAATCTTTCATTCCAATAGCTTTTAATTTTTAACACTTGCTTAGGATCGAAGATGACAATAGTGATTCTACTGCGTTTGATGATTTCCTCTAACTGATTTTGGTAGTGGAAGTTATTGTATCTATCCTCTTTCGTTAAAAGCAGATGAGCCTCATCTACTAATACAATATCAGCTGTTTCCCCTGCTTTTGACATTTGATTTATAAAGGAGGTCGGTTTCATTAAGTTTTTTTTCTTTAGATTTGGTAAGCTGTTTGCGATGCTTTTATACGTCTTCAGCATTTCACCATGGTTCACAAGTAAGTAATTGTTCTTGTTTTTTAAATGTGAACTTTCATCTTTAGATAAATCCTGAATCGTGTTAAACAGCGAGCTCAGTAAGACACTTTTCCCTGTTCCGGCATCTCCTTCTATAGAAATGACATGGTTACCTGGTTTGTCAATATGCACCTTGCAAAAATCAAGAATTTCATTTTTGATCTCTACCTGCTGGGGAGAGAGCTCTTTATACGGAGATAGTTTGTAAATGTCTTTATTTCTGAGGTTTTCAAGAGTGTCACTGACAATGTTCTCTTTCCGAAGCTGATCCCATATCTCCTCAAAAAGCTGTTCGTTATAAAAATTCTTTTGATAATAATGATGCATTTCTCTCGATCTAGTTTGACTAACGTTTTGCAATTGATAGTGATTTTCAGCAATAAAGTAATTAATAAGATTTGTCTCAATATTGTAGGATGCGGACTGGTGAAATCTCTCATGACCAATGAAAATGGTCTGCGTTAAACTTTTTCGCTTCTTGTCTCTCAAATGATTTTTCAATCGTCGTGTGGCCTGTACAGTCTGCCCAATATATGCAGTCGGTTTCTTTTTTTCGTTATAAAGAATGTATACAACCGGTTTGTTATCTAATTGAGTTTCCTTTAAGGCGAGGATTTGTTCTGTATTAAAATCTTTTTTTAAAAAAACAAGTTCACTCATATGACTACCCCTGTATGTCTTTTTACTCCATCGTATCATAAATTGACAAGGTAATCTTAGAGTAAAAGTAAGATGTAGTATTTATTCAATATATATTCAATTGTGTCGAAAAAAGAGAAGAGAGAATGGTTCCATTTGGATCAATAAAGAATAATAACCGATTGACGTTGACAAAATAGGAGGGAATTATGGGAAAGATTGATGTAAATTCTGTATTAAAGGCATGGCACTTAGTTGAGGCTCTATCACCAAGCGTAGTTAATGGTATAGGAGATGAATTGGGCAGAAACTATTTTTTAGATGGTCAACAACGAAAGAAAACAGAACAAGTTCTTTTTTCTGAAAGGCCTTGGGAGAGGCATCATTTAAAGGATTCTGATAAAAAATTTATTCAATTTCGTTACTATTTAGGTTGCTTTGAGCAACATAAACTTGTTAGTTATCTACGTGATCTATTCCGAAATAATGAAGAAATGATAAATAGAGACCAGAAAATGCTATTTAGCGTGTCTTTTTTAGTTGACCAAACAGGCAATTATGTAAAGGATTCTGTTTTTGTTCCTGTACTTATGTATGTGATGAAATTAATAACCGAACATCTTGAAGTAACATATGATGATTTAATGATTACATTTCGAGATCAATTGAAGCTATTTGAGGAACAGGTTGATGTTATTTTTGTGAATGGAGTAACAGAGAAAGCCCTTAAGAAAGTACTAGAAGTTTACGAGCGTTATTTTTTACGAATAGATAACCTGGCACTTCACTATTTTGAGAAAGAAATTTTAAAGGTTGGACAAGAGGGAGGGGTAAATAATTTTCATAGTTTTTTCTTAGATGACTTGAGTGACATCATCACGCAAGGAGAAAATGAAACACTACGGAAATTTATTGAAGGGGTCGATAATAGAACGAACATTGATGAAAATAGAGTTGTAATTGAAGATGTTTTGCAACCTAAAAATGTACCTAACGGCAGGTGGCCGTCCCCTGTAGAACATAGATTATCCTTAATGCAGCAAGTAGCTGTAAATCAAATTATAAATAACAATCAAAAGATAAGTTCTGTGAATGGCCCACCAGGAACAGGAAAAACGACACTGTTAAAAGATATTTTTGCAAATCTTATGGTTGAAAAAGCAGAAAAAATGGCGTGTTTTAAACATCCTGAAAAAGCTTTGAAAAAGGTGAAGAAACTAGATTTAGATGGCTATCCATATACTATTTATGAAATAAATGAATCTATTAATCAGTATTCTATGGTAGTGGCTTCAAGTAATAATGGTGCGGTTGAAAATATTTCAAACGACCTTCCAAAAAAAGAGGAAATAATACGAAAAGTTACGGATAAAAGTGAATTTTCTTCTTATGAAGAAGCATATGCATTAGAAGCAGAGGAATTATCATTGTATCCCTTTGCTGCAAAAGCTCTTCTCAAAGAAAATACAGATACTTGGGGTTTATTTTCGGCATCTTTAGGAAAGTCAGGGAATATATCGCATTATTTTAAAAAACTTTATTATAGAAATAATGACGAGTGTGAACTGTCATTCATTGAACAATTGGAACAGGAATATAAAAAAATAAGCTTGAAAGATTGGAAAGATGCTGTAGCAGATTTCCGACAAACATTGAAGTCAGTAAAAAAGAAAAAAGCAGAGCTGCAATCTTTATGTGAAAATTTTGCGAAAATTAGAGAGGTAGATAATCAGCTATTGTTGTTAGAGGTAGAAAAGGAAAAGTCGGTGTTAAAGACAGATCATTATAAACAGAAGAAGCAGCTATTAGAGCAAGAAATTTACGCGTTATCACTATCTAAACCAACCTTTTTTCAAAGAATTTTTCACAAAAAGAGAGATAAAAGATTACAGCTAGAGGGTCAATTGAAGGAACTAACTATGAAAATAAAAATTGAAGAGAAAGAATTGAGTCTCTTGCAAAAGAGATCAAATCAAATGAGGTTAGAGTTAAACAGCTTTTGGGATTCTATCAACAATAAATACAATAAACAGGGATTAGTGATACCCGATGATCATTATTGGAGTGATACTCAAAGTACATACGAATATAGGCAATTAAATACTCCCTGGCTAACAGATGAATTGAATTTTGAAAGAGGACTTCTTTTTTTGAAGGGTATGAAGATTCACAAAATGTTTTTGATATTTAATTATAACGCGATAAAATCAAGTCTGCGTTTGTTAAATTATCGAAGTAAGTTAGATTTAAATCAGACTGAGCATAGAACGTGTTTACAACATATGTGGGGAGTAATTCATTTAATCACACCAGTAATCAGTACAACCTTTGCCAGTGTTCGAACAATGTATAAAGGAATTGGACGCGATTTTATTCGTTACTTGTTTATTGATGAAGCGGGGCAGGCTACTCCACAACAAGCGGCAGGTGCATTATGGAGGTCTCAAAAAGCTATCGTTGTTGGTGATCCAATCCAGATAGAACCGGTTGTTACCATTGATCGAACAATATTAGGAGATATAAAAAAATATTATGGTATTGAAGATAGGTTTATTGAAATAGGGAGTTCTGTACAATCACTGGCGGATATGGCGAATCCATTTGGAATGTATAGCAGTAAAGGACAGTGGGTAGGCGCTCCTTTATGGGTTCACAGGAGATGCTTAGATCCGATGTTTACAATCTCCAATCAAATTGCTTATGATAATAAAATGGTTTTAGCTGTAAAGAAAAAAGGGAGAAGCGGATGGTTTGACTGTAAGGGAGTAGCGACTAATAAACAGTTTGTAAAAGAACAGGCAGATTTAGTAGCGGAGGAAATTTATTCTGAATGGAAAAATGCATCAAATGCTCCTGATATATATGTTATCACTCCTTTTACAGCAGTAAAAGATGGCCTCAAAAAAACGATTAAAAAGCGGTTGGCAGAATTGGGCGTACCAAAGAAAATGGTGAATGATTGGACTCGCAGTTCAATAGGAACTATTCATACTTTTCAAGGAAAGGAAGCCGACACTGTTTATTTTGTAGTGGGGACGGATCAAAATAGTGATGGAGCGGCAAATTGGTCGTGCTCAAAGCCTAATTTAATTAATGTTGCAGTTACACGTGCAAAAAAAGAGTTTTATATTGTTGGGGATTATGATCGTTTATCAAAAAAACAAAATTATAAATCGATTGCCGAGAATGTAGACGGAATCATAAGGTCTGATCGCAATATGAATACTTTTCATGTTTGATAGTGAGCCTCTCAAACTTTATTTGAGAGGTTTTTGATGATTTGTAATCGATTGTAAAACAGAGCCCGGAGAATAATCTCTGGACCCCACAGCCCTCACTTCATATACCGATACTCCTGCAACCTCTCCAAAATAACCATTTCCTTCAGCAGTTTCTCACCCACATTCGTTCCCTTAACTTCTTCCGCTCCTGCTTTTTGTCAACTAATCTTTTCATTGTTAATAAGACGTCAGTCTCGATGCTCAGAACTTCTGCCTTTGAGTCAAAGTGTTTATAGGCGACGAACTGCATGCCATAGGAGTTGTACAGTAGCGTGTAGCTAGCAATGCCTGTTGTGGATTGACAGGCTTTGGAGAAGCCGCCGTCGATGACGATCATTTTTCCGTTTGCCTTGATCGGATTTTCTCCTTTGCTTTCTTTTAATTGACTACATTTCTCCGCTAGCCAAAACTTCACCTCACGTTTCTTAAAGCGCATTTACTGCAACGAGTCCTCAATAATGCATCGTTTCCCAATGCTTCCCCAACCCCAAAAAAAGAAGCCGTCATTCAAGAATCCCCCTCTGAATCACAGCTTCTTCCGCTTTTTCCCTACAACAGTATAAATCCCTTTGCGAAACGGAAACCTAGTGGAAAAGGTTTCTGAAAGGAGGGGGCGTATGATGAAAAGTGAAAAAATTCAAAACAAAACATCTTTGGTTTGGAAGATGGCGATTGCATCTGCTATTGCTTGGGAAGCGGCAAAACTGGCGGGCTCTGATCACCCCTATTTAGCGCCGCTGTCTGTTATCTTATGTTTGCAGCCAACGATAGATCAGTCGATTCGCTTTTCTTTTCATCGTATTGCGGGAACTGCGATTGGGATCATGTTAACGTCCTATCTTGTCAGTCACTTGCCAATGAATGGCTGGATGCTGGGGCTGTTGCTATTAGGCGGAACCTATATTGCCAAGTGGTTGCGAATAGATGTAACGGTTTTACATCAGGCAGCGCTCACCATTTTGTTGGTCTTTACGTTTGAACGAAACTCTAAAGATTATGCATTCGACCGAATCATCGATACGGTGATCGGCGTCATCATCGCCATTCTGGTTCACATGTTCCTTTTTCCGCCGGACTACACAAAAAAGGCAGCGGACTCTTTTCAAACATTGGCTCGTCAGCTTTCCGGCACACTTTCAGACCTCTCCAAATGGGTGCAATCAGAGTGGGGACAAGGAAAAGGGAACCTTATGGAATATAAAATGAACCATCTTCTGCGGGAGCTGCATACGGCAAAAGAGATGCTGCAAACAGCCTCTGACAGCTTAAAATTCAACCCCGTCAGAAAAAAACATAAAAACATCATTTCAAGCTATCAAATAGAGATGCAAAAGTTGAGCGCCGGATTTGAGTATCTATCAAATATAGTGAAAACGTTAAAAGAATGGGAAAAAGAAGGAGCTTTATCTTCAAGTGACAAAAGGGAGCTGGGGAATGATTTACAAGTGTTAAGTGAATACTTTGCGGGTTTTAAAGGCATACAGCAGGGTGAAACAGACAATTGGAAACAGAAGGAACAGGACATGTTATTGGAATCTCTCCGCTCCGACATGCTGTCGCACCCGCCGCCCGGTCATAAGGTCTATAAAGACTCTTTTTTTTTAGAAACGAAGAAATTGCTGAAGCGTTTGTAATGTTTTCCGGAAATAAAGAATACGGATATACAGATGCAGATATGATCAGGTAAAAGCGGGGGACATGAGATGGATGATATACACCGGATTTTGGATGTCATCGCCAATTCTAAGAAAGCTAAGGTACTGGCTACCATCATTAAAACAGAGGGGTCCGCTTATAAGAAAGAAGGGGCTTCGATGCTGATTTTAGGGGATAAAACAAGAGTCGGAATGTTATCCGCCGGTTGTCTGGAAGAAGATCTCGTTGAACGGGCAGAACAGGTCTGGGCTGCAGGACAGCCGTTGATTGTCCGCTTTGATATGAGCGCGGAAGACGATTTATCCTGGGGACAGGGCGTTGGCTGTAATGGTGTTTTGACGGTTTTACTTGAGCCTGTAAAAGGAGAATTGGAACGAAATCTGATGACAGTCAAGACATGCTTAGATGAAAAAAAGTCTGTGACCCGAGTGAAACGATTCACTGAAACGTTAGAGCCGAAGGAAGATCTGTATATAGCTGAAGACGGCAGCGTGTTTGGAACCGGGGATGTTATGGAACAAGGCCGTATTCAAAAACTGAGACAGATAGAAAAGGGAATCAAAAGGGATGAACATACATCTGATTTATTTTTTATCCATCAGATGGTGCCAAAACCTTGTTTATATGTCTTCGGAGCAGGGGAAGATGCGAAGCCGTTAGTTTCGTTGGCAGCCGGTACGGGTTTTCATGTGACGGTGATTGACTGGCGCCCCGCTTTATGTCATCACGGACATTTTCCTGAAGCCGGCCATTTGATTACAGGAGCACCGGAAGAAGTCATGGAAGGGCTGAGCATGACAAAAAGGGATTTTGTTGTCATTATGACGCACAGCTTTCAAAAAGATCAGATCATTTTACATACATTAAAAAACGAGAATGTGTTTTATAAAGGCGTTTTAGGCCCCAGAAGGCGCACGGAGCGGCTATTAGGCGGAGCGGAGATTCCGGAAGATATTCATTCCCCTATCGGACTTCCCATCGGGGCACAAGGACCTGAAGAGATTGCTGTAAGCATTGTCGGCGAGATGATTAAAGAAATGCGAAAACAAAGGTCCCGCTTATGAAAACAGCAGCCATTTACCTGGCAGCCGGTACAAGCAGACGCATGGGAACGGATAAGCGAAGTTTATTTCTCAATGGCGTCTCTCTGGGAAGTATAGCTCTTAAAAATGCCTTGTTATCTGAATTAGATCATATTTTCGTTATAACGAGAAAGGGAGATTCACTGCATTGGCTTTCGGATTTTTTCTTTTTAGATCCCATATCAAATAAGTGGAGTCAGGCAGAATGTGAGCAAGCGGATAAGGGCCAAGGCCATTCTATACAATGCGGTTTACAAAAAGCGGCAGAGTATGAGGCTGACGCCGTTATCATTCTCCTTGCAGATCAGCCGTTTGTCACCGCAGATATCATCAATACGTTAATTGATTCCTATCAAAAGGAGCGCCGTTATTCATTTATCGCCGCTGAAAATCAACATCTTCCTATGCCCCCCATTTTATTCTCCAATCAATGTTTTCCGGTATTGCATCAGTTAAAGGGAGATCAGGGCGCCCGGCATGTGATCCGTGAAAGTATGATCAAGACGGGAAAAATGATCAGCTTTCAAGACCCTTTGCTTTTTTATGACGTCGATACAGCTGAAGATTATACGCTGCTGCTGAATAAATTCGGGGAGTGAATGAGTTGGAGTATATCGGGAAGAGTGTCATTCGAAAAGAGGCCTTTGAAAAAGTGACGGGTAAAGCGAAATATACGGATGATTTTCAAGAAACAGGCACATTACACGCAAAAATGCTGACCAGTCCATATGCGCATGCCGATATTGTGTCTATGGAATTTTCAGAAGCTTGGAAGATTCCCGGCGTGAGAGCGATATTGGGGGATGAACCTTTTCCGCTTGCAGGTGAGGAAATTAAAGACAGATCGCCGATTGCTTATAAAAGGGTCAGATACCATGGTGAGCCGGTTGCTGTTGTTGTTGCGGAAAATCCGATCACAGCTAAAAAGGCAGCGGATGCCATCAAAGTATCCTATAAACCTCTTCCCGTCGTCAATTCCCCCCGTGAGGCCTTTCAAAAGGATGCGCCACTCGTCCATGAACATGCGGACCGCTATGAGAAGACAAAAGGTGTATTCCCGGTTCCGAAGACAAATATCGCAAACCTGGATAAAGTTAGAAAAGGAAATATTGAAGACGGGTTTAGGGAAAGTGATGTGACAGCAGAATTCCAGATTTCCTTTAACCCTTCTGATCACGCTGCGATGGAGACAAGATGCTCGATCGCTGAAATTCGCGCGGATGAGGAGATTATCATTACCACATCCTCTCAAGCTCCTTTTGCCATTAAAAAATTAATGCAGTGGTATTTTGGAATCGAACCCGGAAAGGTTATCGTCAAAACGCCTTTAGTAGGAGGAGCGTACGGGGGAAAAGCAGCCGTTCAGTTAGAGGTGATTGCCTATTTGGCATCAAAAGCGGTTGGAGGCCGGCCCGTCAAATTGTTTAATACGAGAGAAGAGGATATGATCACATCTCCCGTTCATATAGGGTTGGATGCCATTGTCAAATTAGGGGCTGCAAAGGATGGAATCTTAAAGGCGGCAGACATTCAGTTTTTATTTGATGGCGGAGCGTATTCTGATAAAGGAGTGGACATCAGCCGGGCTGCGGTGGTTGATTGTACGGGTCCGTACGCTATCGATCATATACGGTGTGATTCATATTGTATGTATACGAATCATCCATATCCAAGTGCATTCAGGGGCTACAGCCATGCTGAAGTGTTATTTGCCTTTGAGCGGACGATGGATGTATTGGCGGAAAAGCTGAACATGGACCCGTTAGAACTCCGCTATAAAAATGCCATTCGTCCCGGTGACACTACACCTACTCAAGTTCTTCTCAATTCAAGCACGGTCGGAAATGTGCCGAAATGCATTGAAAGATTGAAGGAATTAATGAATTGGGACGAGGGACAGCGAATTGAAATCGACGGCCGGAAGATACGGGCGAAGGGAATCAGCTGCATTTGGAAAACCTCAACATTTGATACAAATGCAACGTCCGGGGTGATTTTAACCTTTAATCCCGATGGAAGCATTAATTTGATGTCAGGGGTAGTGGAAATTGGAACAGGGACAAAAACGGTGCTAGCTCAAATCCTGGCGGAACGAATGAAAATGGATATAAGCAAAATTCATGTAAAAATGCTTATAGATACACAAACAACACCCGAGCATTGGAAAACCGTGGGGAGCAGAGGGACGTTAATGGCCGGAAATGCCGTACTGAATGCAGCGGAGGAAGCCATTCGAAAGCTTAAGGACGTGGCATCATGTGTGTTGCGGGTTCCTGTCGAGGAATTGGAAGTTGCCGACGGAAAGGTTTATTTTATAGATCATCCTTCTGTACATGTTGAAATAAAAGACATTGCTTACGGATATACATTTCCGAATGGAAATACCATTGGCGGCCAAATCATTGCGAGCGGCAATTACACATTAACCCGGATGACGAATTTAGACCGGGAAACGGGAAGAGGAAAGCCGGGACCCGAGTGGGCTGTCGGTGCTCAGGGAATTGAAGTTGAGTTGGATAAACGGGATTATACGTATCGAATTACAAAAGCCTATTCTGTTGTGGATATGGGAACTGTACTGAATGAAAAAGCGGCAAGGGGCCAAGTGATGGGGGCGATGAGTATGGGAATCGCATTTGGAGGAAGAGAAACCTTTGTCTTTGATTCATATGGCAGAGTATTAAATCCTCAGCTTAGAACATATCGCCCCCTTCACTATGGAGAGCAGCCTGAATATATCATTGAATTTGTTGAAACCCCGCATGTGATTGCGCCTTATGGAGCGCGCGGCGGCGGGGAACACGGACTGTTGGGGATGCCGGCAGCATTGGGAAATTGCCTTTCCGCCGCTTTAGGTGTCCAATTGAATCAACTTCCTCTCATTCCCGAACAATTATGGAGGACGCGAGAGGGGTGGAAAGATGATACCGTTTGATTTTGACTATTTTAAACCGAAGACCATTCAAGAAACAATCAATCTATTTCACTCGCTTGCGGCCGAAAAGAAAACACCAATGTATTATTCCGGCGGCACGGAAATTATCACGTTAGGAAGGCTGAATATCATCTATACGGATGCGGTGATAGATATGAACGCGCTTCCGGGGTTTCAAACCATCCGCTTTTATGAAAATGATCTGGTGATCGGAGCGGGCGTGTCATTAACGAAACTGGAGGAAGAAAATCCATTTCCGCTATTAAGTAAAACAGTCAGTGAAATAGCCGATCGGACGACTCGAAATAAGATCAGCCTGGGCGGAAACATTTGCGGGGGCATCTATTACCGTGAGGCCGTGCTGCCTTTGCTGATTTCTGATAGTTTGCTAGGGATTGCAGGGAGAGCGGGGATTCATTACCGTCCCATAAATAAAGTATTTAACAAGGAAATACAATTGCAAAAAGGAGATTTTTTATTTCATGTCGTTGTCGATCGAGCGTACGTTGACCTGCCATTTGTCAGTATCAAAAGAAGACAGCAGTGGAATGTCGGGTATCCATTGGTGACAGTCTGTGCGCTGAAAAAAGATGATGAGATCAGAATGGCCTTCAGCGGCGTATGTCCATTTCCGTTTCGTTCTGCTGAAATGGAGGCTGTGCTTAACGATAAAAGCCGATCAGCCGAAGAAAGAGTACGCAGGTCTTTACAATATGTACCCAAACCTGTTCTTGATGATGCAGAAGGCTCAAGTGAATACCGAATATTTGTCTTGCAACATACAATTTTAGATGCCTTACGGGAATTAGAAGGAGGTCCAAATGTCTGATCCTATTACGTTGAAAGTAAATGGCGAGGAAAGACAGATTACGGTCAGACCGGCTGATACTTTGTTATTTGCTCTTCGTCTTCGTCTCGGATTAACTGGTGCAAAGCCGGGCTGCTTAAATGGGGATTGCGGCGCCTGTACGGTATTAATGGACGGGGTGCCGATGAAATCTTGTTTAATGCTTGCGGCAGAAGGGGAAGGAAAGGACATTACGACAATTGAAGGACTGATCAATACGCCGATTCAAAAGGCCTTTATTGAAAAATTCGCGTTTCAATGCGGTTATTGCACACCGGGGTTTCTCATGAATTGTCATGCTTTAGTGAATACTGAGCCGAATGCAAGTGATGACACGATAAAAAATTGGCTGGAGTCCAATATTTGCAGATGTACGGGTTATAGGGAGATTGAAGAAGCGGTTAAATCCGTTTTACGTACAGGGAAAGGGACTCATTAGTCCGTAACCGTAAAAAAAAGAGCTCAGAGAATCATCTCTGAACTCCATATTCTTCACTTCATATACCGATACTCCCGCAGTTTCTCCAAAATCGCCACTTCTTTCATCAGTTCTTCACCGACGTTTGTTTCTTTCACTTTCTTCCGCTCCAGCTCTTTGTCGACTAATCGTTTCACTGTTAAGACGTCGGTTCCGGTGCTCAGCACTTCGGCCTTAGAGTTAAAGTGTTTATGGGCGACGAGCTGCATGCCGTAAGAGTTGTATAAGAGTGTGTAGCCGGCGATGCCTGTTGTGGATTGGTAGGCTTTGGAGAAGCCGCCGTCGATGACGATCATTTTTCCGTTTGCCTTGATCGGATCTTCGCCTTCGATTTCTTTTACCGGTGTATGGCCGTTGATGATATGGCCGTGATCCGGGTTGAGGCCGAATTCCTTCAGGATGTTTCGGCAGGCTGCTTCGTCTTCACGCAAATAGTAATACGGATTTTTCTTTTCTTTATGCGTTTCCTTCTCTTTAATGAAGTATCGCTCAAAGGTTGTCATGGCGCGTTTTCCGAAGAGGGAAGAGTATTCGCCTGTCCATAAGTACCACGTCATATCTGTCGCCAGATCATCGGTTTCTTCCGGATGGGCGAAGGCTTCTCGTAAGAACCGTTCAAATACATCGAGCAGCTCACGGCCCGCATAAGCTTTATCCTCTATCATCATCGTTTCCATGCTGCCGTTTTCATCGACGGGAATACAGCCGTGAATCAGCAGGTTGCCGTTATATTTTAAATAAAGGCTGCCTTTTTTCATCATAAAATTCATATGGCGGCCCAGCTTTTCGGAGTTCTGAACAGAGAACAGCAGCTTGTCCATGACTTCCGCTTCTTCTTCTAACAGCTCGTCAGGCTGTTTAGGATTCACCGTCGCAAAGCAGGTGTTTTCCAGTTGATATGTTTTTCCGTTCAGCGTGATTTCATTGCGGTCATAATCGATCTTTTCCAGTAACAGCCGTTCCTCCATATTAAAGTTCGGCCGTCTCTTAATAATCGGGCTCTCAAGCTTGAATTGGATCATCGCGATCGCCTGATGAATTTTTGTGATTTGTTTAATCTCATCTTCCGGTCTGTTTTCGTCCGCTTTCGGGCGGAAAGACGGGTTATCATCGTAATATTTTTCGGCAAGGTTCAATAGCGGTCTCAGATTGATGCCGTAAACGTCTTCAATAATATCCAGATTGTCATAGCGGGCACAGATGCGGATAATGTTTGCCAGGCATACTTTTGAGCCGGAATAAGCGCCTATCCAGAGAACATCGTGATTCCCCCATTGAATATCCACTGAATGATAGTTGATCAGCTCTTCCATGATTTTATCCGGCTGCGGTCCGCGGTCGTAAATATCGCCGACAACATGCAGATGGTCGACCACCAATCGCTGCGTGCTGTAGGCAAGGCCGGTGATCAGCTTATCGGCCTGGCCGAGCGCAATGATCTGTTCTATGATTTCGGAATAGTATTGTTCCTTGTTGGCGGCTTGTTCTGTTTTGTACAGAAGCTCTTCGGAAATATAAGCAAATTGGGCGGGCAGCGCTTTGCGCAATTTGGAGCGGGTGTACTTGGAAGAACAATAAGAAACGAGCTTAATCATCCGATGAATCGTTTCTTTATACCACTCGTTTAATGCCTCTTTCGTATCAAAGTCATGTTTGATCAGTTTCAGTTTGTCCTCAGGATAATAGACCAAAGCCGCCAGCTCATCAATTTCTCTATCGTAAATGACACCGCTGAAAATATCGCGGATCTTCTCTTTTACCCTTCCTGAACCGTTCCGCAGCACGTGCTGGAATGCCTGATACTCCCCGTGCAGATCACTGACGAAATGCTCGGTTCCTTTCGGCAGGTTCAGTATCGCTTTCAGATTAATGATTTCCGTGACCACTTTTTCTTCACAATCGTATTTTTGTGCGAGCAGATCTAAATATTTCGTTTCCAATCTCGTCCATCCCCTTTTTATTTACGAGCAATTGTATGATAAGGTGAATTTAAAGTATGACATAATGTTTACATTATTAGACCTTATATGATAGTACCGCATAACACCTTTTTGAGACAATGAAAACGGAAAATACGGCGCTTCAGGCATCGAAAATTGGACCGGGATAACGCCGTGAGCTCATCCCCCTATTGACAATGAATTCAACTTCCATTAAAATAAAAAGTTAGCTGATAGGTATTCCTATCAGAAACTCAATACGTAGCAGGCTATGATTGCTGTGGGTCGCACTACAGCAGGAGCGGCTTCTGGAGAGACCGCGGGTTTTCCGCGGCGCCGAAGGGTTCACAATCTCAGGCAAAAGGACAGAAGAGTACCGAATATGTATTTGTCATGCTGTTGATTGTCAGCGGCGCAAATATAATTTGATATTCTTATGACCATGAGATTGGAGGGCATCCAATCTCTTTTTTTATTGGCTTTTTTTGCTCGTCGTTCACTAGAGAGGTAAGGAGGAGTCAGATGTGGAGCAGCGAGAGCTAAAGAGGGACTTATCGAATCGGCACGTGCAGCTGATCGCCATTGGCGGTACGATCGGCACCGGATTGTTTTTAGGGTCCGGTAAGGCGATTCAGCTGGCGGGTCCTTCTATCATCTTTGCGTATTTTATTGTAGGTATTGCGCTTTTTTTCGTCATGCGGGCGCTGGGAGAACTGCTGTTATCTAAAGCGGGCTACCAATCATTAACGGATATTGCCGAGGCGTATTTAGGGCCGCGTGCAGCGTTTGTCACCGGCTGGACCTACTGGTTTTGCTGGATTATGACGGCTATGGCGGATGTGATCGCCGTCGGTGTGTATGTGAAATATTGGTTTGATATTCCGCAGTGGATTCCGGCACTTATCTGTTTGCTCATTTTATTAGGGCTTAATCTGTTAACGGTTAAGATTTTTGGAGAATTGGAGTTTTGGTTCGCCTTAATTAAGGTAGTCACGATTCTCGCGTTAATTGTCATCGGTGTGGTTCTGCTGGTGATTGGGTTCAAAACGCATACCGGAACGGTTTCAGCGGCGAATCTGTGGGAGCACGGCGGCTTGTTTCCGAACGGACTTTCAGGTTTTTTGCTTTCGTTCCAGATGGTGATCTTCGCCTATGTCGGTGTGGAATTAGTGGGTGTGTCGGCGGCGGAAACGTCAAATCCGAAAAAAAATATTCCGTCCGCTATCAATAAAATTCCTTTACGGATTTTATTTTTCTACGTCGGGGCATTGCTCATTCTTTTATGTATTAACCCGTGGATGCAGCTGAATGCGGCGGAAAGTCCTTTTGTGAAGACCTTCAGTCTGGTCGGCATCCCGTTAGCCGCGGGAATCATTAATTTTGTCGTATTAACGTCTGCTGCTTCTGCTTGTAACAGCGGGATGTTTTCAACAAGCCGGATTTTGTATAACTTAAGCAAAACGAAACAAGCGCCTGCAAGTTTTGCGAAGCTGAATAAAAATCATGTGCCGAGCCGCGCATTATGGATATCGGTTATTGTGCTGTCAGCCGGCGCTCTTTTAAGCAAATTGATACCGGAAGCGGCCTTTGGCATCGTGACAACCATCAGCGCGATTTGTTTCATTTGGGTGTGGGGCGTGATTCTTGTCTGTCATATCAGATACAGAAAAACCCGTCCGGACTTACATGCAAGCTCGTCTTTCAAGGCGCCGTTTGCGCCGTTTATCAATTACGCCGTGTTGGCGCTGTTTGCCGTCATTCTGGTGATTATGCTGTTTGCGGATGCAACGCGCCCGGCTTTGCTGCTGACGCCGCTGTGGTTTATTGGATTATTTCTTATCTATCGGGCGAGAGGGAGAAAGACAGATTGAATTGCTTCAGACGGTGTACTGCCATGCAGTACGCCGTTTTTTGTTTTGATTGGAAAGCGGGAATATTTGTTAGAAATCAGGCTATAATGATTGTATAATTTTAAAAAAGTGTATAATTTTAAATTAAGCGAGGTGGTAATATGAAGTATGAGAAGTTATCTAAGCTTTTTTATAAAATGGATGCTGATTCATATGAGAAAGAATGTAAAAAGAGAACAAGCAGCTATGGCAGTTATTCAACATCATTAAACATACGGGGGTTCCGAAAAGGCCGACCCACGGGCGATTCATTTGAGCTATTTTATGTGAATACACATAAACTCATGAAGCTGAATAATGAAGTGTTGTTAAACAGTTCCAAAATTTCATCCCTTATCAGTCAGCTCCCCGAATTTGCCGTCAAACCTTATTTTGATAAATTAATTATTAATGAAGCACAGAGTAATAATGAAATTGAAGGAATCCGCAGTACAAAAAAAGAATTGAAAGAGGCTCTTAAAGCGTTAGAACAATCCGAGCCCTCACATAAGCGGTTTGTCGGATTGATGAAAACATATCAATTTATAGACCGAATTCCGTCGTTTACAAGCATTCATGACTTTAGGGAATTATATGACGAGCTGGTCGCAGATGAAATCGGAGCAGAAGATGCGCCGGATGGTGAGCTATTCAGAAAAGGCTATGTTGAAGTGAACGATGGGAACATGACCACCCATATCGGCGTTAATTCTGAACAGAAGATAACAGAAGCGCTTGAGGCTTTAATTGCTTATCTTCATGATGAAACACATCCCCAGCTGTATCGTTACATGACAGCTCATTACTACTATGAATACATTCATCCTTTTTATGACGGCAATGGAAGAACAGGACGCCTTATCGTTGGGAGTTATTTGTCCCGATACTTAGAAAAATATTCAGCCATCACTTTTTCTTACGCAGTTAATAAGAACAAAGATAAGTATTATAAGGCATTAGAGGAAATTCCCGCACCTTTAAACCGGGGAGAGCTGACTTTTTATTTAATGGATATGCTGGAATTGCTTCTGTCAGGACAAAAAGGGATTATTGAGGATCTTGAATTTAATTTAATGAAACTGAAACGAATTAGGAACTATATTGATAGTGATCAATGGGCTGATTATAAGGATGAACGTGATATTTTTAATATCATTATCACGATTAATGTATTTGTAAATGATCAGGTTACGCTGTCGGTGCAAGATTTAATGGAGCTCTCAAATAAATCGAGACATAAAATTAACAGAGTAATGGATTATTTAGAACAGCAAGGATTTGTTGAGCTGGTAAGCAGAAGGCCAAAATCTTATAAAATCAGCGAGGATTGTTTAGAGGAGATACTGCCTTCTTAATTCATATTTAAAAAAGCCGCCATATGAATGGCGGCTTTCACATTAATTCCGGATCAAATAATCAAATGCGCCTAAAGCGGCAGTTGCACCTGATCCCATGGAGATAATGATTTGGTTGTACGGGCCGTCTGTGCAGTCCCCTGCGGCAAATAGGCCGGGAACGCTTGTCGCGCCGCTCTTATCGACGATGATTTCGCCGATGCGGTTGCGTTCGACAGTTTCGTCTAACCATTCTGTATTAGGCACGAGACCGATTTGGACGAATACACCTTGAAGTTCAACGTGTTTTTCTTCGCCTGTTTCACGGTCAACGAACGTAATGCCGTTTACGTTTTGATCGCCAGTGATTTCTTTCGTTTGTGCATTTTTGTGCACAGTGACGTTTGGCAGGCTGTAAAGACGTTTTTGCAGGACTTCGTCTGCTTTCAGTTCAGGCGCGAATTCCAGCACAGTCACGTGATTGACGATACCTGCAAGGTCAATCGCCGCTTCGATTCCGGAGTTTCCGCCGCCGATAACCGCTACGTCTTTGCCTTCAAACAATGGTCCGTCACAGTGCGGGCAGTATGCAACACCTTTGTTTTTGAACTCTTGCTCACCAGGTACGTTGACATTGCGCCAGCGGGCACCTGTTGAAAGGATCACTGTTTTACTTTTCAGTACAGCGCCGTTTTCAAGTTCAAGTTCGAAGAGGTCTTTTTTCTCAAGGCGTTTCGCACGCTGAAGGTTCATGACGTCAATATCATAATCTTTCACGTGCTCTTCAAGGCTTGCGGCGAGCTTCGGTCCTTCAGTCGCTTTGACGCTGATGAAGTTCTCGATGCTCATGGTGTCGAGTACCTGGCCGCCGAAGCGTTCAGCGACGACACCGGTGCGGATGCCTTTACGCGCCG
The DNA here is from genome assembly GCF_002843505.1 of Bacillus sp. SJ-10. NCBI lineage: Bacteria > Bacillati > Bacillota > Bacilli > Caryophanales > Bacillaceae > Bacillus > Bacillus sp. SJ-10. Next base: position 780,425 of record NZ_CP025258.1, read on the forward strand.
TGTAGATCGCCGCGCTTGCGCCGGCAGGTCCGCCGCCGACAACAAGAACGTCAAATGGCTCTTTGTCGGCAAACTCAGACGCATCTGCGCCGCTGCCCATTTTCGCGAGAATCTCTTCGATGGTCATACGGCCGCTTCCGAAAGATTCACCGTTTAAGAAAACAGTCGGAACAGCCATAATGTTTTTGCTTTCTACTTCTTCTTTGAATGCCGCGCCGTCAATCATTGTATGTGTGATATTCGGGTTGAGCACGCTCATCATGTTTAATGCTTGGACGACATCAGGGCAGTTGTGGCACGTCAGGCTGATATAAGACTCAAAGCGGTATTCTCCGCTGATGTTCTTAATCTGGTCAATGACCTTTTGATCAGCCTTAGGCGCTCTGCCGCTGACTTGAAGCAATGCCAGCACTAATGATGTAAATTCGTGGCCGAGAGGAACACCGGCGAATGTAACGCCTGTGTCTTCTCCGGTACGATTAACGCTGAAACTCGGTGTTCTGTTTAATTCAGTTTTTTCAACTGAAATTTTAGATGACATGGAAGCCAGCTCGTCAACGAGAGCCAGCATGTCCTTAGAAGTGTCATCGTCACCGGCGCTTACTTTGAGAACAATGTCGTTCTCAATTAGCTGCATGTATTGATTTAATTGTGCTTTGATATTTGCGTCAAGTACCAATGGAATGCACTCCTTAGATTTTACCTACCAAATCAAGGCTAGGTGTAAGTGTTTCGCCGCCTTCTTCCCATTTAGCCGGGCAGACTTCACCTGGGTTTTGACGAACGTATTGAGCTGCTTTTACTTTGTTTACAAGGTTGCTTGCGTCACGGCCGATACCGCCTGCATTGATTTCAACTGTTTGGATGACGCCATCAGGATCGATGATGAATGTTCCGCGGTCAGCAAGACCAGTTTCTTCGTCAAGAACGTCGAAGTTGCGGGAGATCGTTTGAGATGGGTCACCGATCATTGCGTAAGTGATTTTGCCGATTTTTTCAGAGCTGTCATGCCAGCCTTTGTGTACGAAGTGAGTATCTGTAGAAACAGAGTATACTTCAACACCTAATTCTTTCAGTGCAGCGTATTGTCCTTGAAGATCTTCAAGTTCAGTCGGGCAAACGAAAGAGAAATCCGCTGGGTAGAAGCAGAAAACGCTCCATTGACCTTTCAAATCTTCGTTTGTTACATCGATGAATTCACCGTTTTTGAAAGCTTTTGCTTCGAATGGCAGTACTTCTTTTCCGATTAAAGACATAATATCTTCCTCCTGAAATGTGATTTGAAATATATTAAAAAGACAAAGCATTCACTTTATCTTTCAATAATAATTCTAATTATATATAGATTATTAAATAACATTTATTTTTTGTCAAGCTATATGGGGTATTATTTTCTGCTTTTTTTGCTTCAGACGTTAAAAAACGCCTGGTATAAGCGGTTTGGCGCTGTTTGTCATGTTTAGCGCCGGGCGAAAGGGGGATTCTCAATTGGTGAATCGAAACAGTAGGAATCAACCCTTCTATATGGCAGTATAAACCAAAGGGGGTATGATCATGCAAATAAATAACATTACTTTGTACAGTTGTGCGTTGGAGGAGACGAAACACTTCTATGAACGGGTGTTAGGTTTTCCTTTAATTGATGAGTCCGGTGATTCGTTTACCATCAAGGCGGGAGAAAGTGAGTTGGAATTCAGGCGCGCCGATTCTCACTCTCAACCGACGTATCATTTTGCGTTTAACATTCCGAATAATCGTTTTGATGAGGCGAAGGCGTGGATAAAGGATAAAGTCGTTTTTCAAACGGAAGATGGGGAGGATGAGGTGTATTTCTCTCATATTCAGGCGCGTTCCTTTTATTTCAAAGATCCGTCCAACAATCTGGCGGAATTCATCGCGAGAGACACATCGCCGCCAAGCGCGGAACGTTTTTCGATTGAGTCCATTCTGAATATCGGTGAGGTGAATCTGACGGCTGCCGAGGTCGTATCAACCGGGAGGGAGCTGCAGCGTTTCGGCATTCCGGTGAGAAAGCATGCGCCTCTTAGTGAAAACGGGTTTCATTTTATGGGTGATTACAATGACGGGGCGTTTTTGCTTTTAGGGCCGAGCGGCCGCCGCTGGATTTTTTCTGATCAGCATGCGGAGTTCCATCCGCTGTCTGTTATTGTGAACGGGACGATCCGCATTGAGGCTGACGGAAAGGGCGGCATTGACATCAGGCGGGCACAGCCGTCATAAAAAAGCCCGGGCTCAAAAGGCCCGGACTTGAGGTCATTATTTATAGACAACACGGGTGCTGCACATGATGTCGTGCAGCGTTTTTTTCTCTCCGAAGGCGCCCATGATGAATCCGATATAAAGAATGAGCTTAGATATGATATATGCGAAAGCGCGTCCGAAGGCCTGGCCGATGGAAATGCGTCCGCCATCTTCATTGACGACCTTAAGGCCTAGCAATGCTTTTCCCAGTGTCCCCTGCATCTTTGAGGCCGTGAGCAGGCTGAAATATAAGATACTGATCACAAAAGAGCTCGCAAGAATCGGGATGACGCCGAACACCAGAAAAGAGATGTTAAACTGATTTTCGGTCATGAAGGGGTCAGCCGCCGCAACGCCTGCCGCAAATAAAAAAGAGACCATAAATTGAATGATAAAAATCGGAATTCCTATGATGATTTGATCAATGACGTAAGCCAGAAACCGAATCCAAAATCCTGCCGGTCTTTCCATGTATCTTTTTCTCTCCCTTGCTTTAATCTGGAATATTATACGTAATCATTCCGGATTTTGCAACGGAGCTTAAGCTTCTGCGAGCAGCCTCTTTCCCCATGCCAAGCGTCCCATGATCAGTCCGAAAGCCAGAAGGGCAAACATGATGCCGCACCACATCAGCTGATGGATTCCCAAATGGGAAATAAACCAGCCGCCCGCCGCCGTTCCGATGGTGATGCCGAGGTTGGAAAAAGAGACAAACAGGCTGTTGCCGAATTCGGGGGCCTCCTTTGCTTCCGCAGTAAGCCATGTCTGGCTGACAATGAGCCCGCCGGAATGAACGGCGCCCCATACGAAGACGAGGACGGCCATCGGCGCGAAAGACGTCCCAAACCCGTATATGAGCAAGTAGGCGGCTGTATAAAGAAGCGGAAACAGGATGACGGTCTTTTTCATATTTTTATATAACAAAGCGCCGAAGACGAAATTCCCGGCTATCATAATCACTCCGAAGCTCATCAGCATGAAGCTGACCCATGTGCCGTTCATATGGGACACCCGTCCGAGGTACTCCGCAAAATAGCTGTAGACAGAAAACATGGCCGCAAAGAGACAGGTGACGGCAGCGATATTAAGCCACAAGACCGGCTTGCGAAGGATGCCGAGCTGGCTTCTGAAAGACATGTTTTCTGTGACCGGCATGGATGGCAAAAAGAGAAGAATACCTGTGAATGCGATGAGACTGATGATAGCGCCGAATAGGAATGCTGATTCAAGGGAGAGACGATCCGCCAGATAAGACGTGAAAGGCACGCCGAACGCAAAGCCGGCGGTGATGCCTGAAAAGACTTTCGTTACGGCTTTTCCGGATTGGCCGGCGGGGACAAGCCGGGCCGCGGCCGCAAGCGCTACAGAAAAGAACACCGGGTGGCATAAAGCCGGAATGATCCGAAACGCCAGCATGACACTGAAATGCGCCGTATACGCGTAGACCGCATTTGAAACGGCAAACATCAGCACCGCCAAAAGCAGAATGTATTTCCGGTTTATACCTGAAGCAAGCAAGGTTAAAAACGGTCCCGACACAGCGACGATGAACGCGAAAATACTGACAAGCCACCCCGCTTTTGAAGCAGAAATATGAAATCTGTCCGCCACTTGCGGAAGAACGCCGATAATGCCCATTTCAGTCGTGATAGTTCCGAAAACCCCTAATGCCAAAAACAGAATGAAGATGGAGCTGCTTTTTTTCATTGTTATGTATGCCTCCTTTTATAACTACATATACAGAAAAATAGATATGTTAGAACAAAAAAAACCTCCTTTCATGGTTATAGCTGGTGCTGAACATAGTCAGCAAAGGCTTTAATTTGTTTTTCATTCCTTCTGTAATAGGTCCATTTTCCGATTCGTTCGGATTCCAGCAGGCCGGCTTTTTGCATGGTCAGCAGGTAGCTGGAGATGACGGACTGCGCAAGCCCCGACTTTGCCTGAATATCACCGACGCAAATTCCGGTGCGGAAGCTGAGTCCCTGATCAAGGTAAGGTTTTTCATCAAAATGGTCCTCCGGGTGTTTAAGCCACGTCATAATATCACTTCGTGTTTTGTTAGATAACGCTTTATGAATCAATATCGGTTCCATAACGTTTATTATATCTATTTTTCTGGATTTGTAAATTCGTTTTTGACAAAACATTCTCAAATTAAGTAAAAACCGTGCTAAAATATAACATATTATCAGATTACCGGTAAAAAAGCCGGGTTATTGTCAGGAGGATATTCACATGAATCAAAAGAAAAAAATACGGTTGCGGTGACCTTGCTTTCCGCTCTGCTGTTTTGTTTATTGCCGGTCCTCGTCTCGCTTTCTCCGCTTGCGGAAACGGGGCCGAACGCGAATCGTTTTAATTCCGCGGGCATGTGGGCCGCCGTCGGCCAGATCCTTGTTATATATGCGGTCCCGCTCATTATGTATATTCTCGGTATTCGTGTCATGAAAATCATCATGGCCGTTTTTTGCGGAATCGGGTTTATCATTTGCGCGGCTGTCTTGTTGGTGACGTTATTGACCGCAATTTCCTTAGGGCAGGAGCTGTCTCTTTATTACGGTCTTCTCGTTTGGTCAGGCGCGGCTTTTATCGTCAACGTGGTGTGGTATATTGCCGCGTTTCGATCATCCCCGAAGCATCAGCAGGCTATGTGACATTTGTTCTATAAATCTGCCGAAAATACAAATATTTCATAGGTTAATTATGGTATGATCAAAGTGATATAGCAGCTTTTAATAGAAACGGGAGGAACTGACATTGAAAAAAAAGACAGCTTCATTGCGAATGAAAACATTGGCGGCCGGCGCTGCGGTTGCTGCGGCTTTATCTGTGGGAGCGGTTTCTGATCTGCCGGGGGCAAAATGGCTGCATCCGGCGGCTGCTCAAGCTGCGGAAACGGTATTTAAACAAAATCATGCGGCATCCGGTTTCTTGGCGGGACGGTATGACGCGCAGGCGATGTCTCCGACGATGTTCAACTGGTCAAGAGAAAGCCGGTTTACAAGCACTGCCGATGGCGCATTAAAATGGGAAAAGAATGTTCCGGCCAATCCTCAAAACGGTGCGGGAGCCGCGGTTGACGGGGACGGCACCGTATTTATTCAATCAAAAGACGGGAAGCTGACGGCGTATCATCCGGACGGTACTGTGAAATGGGTGACGGAAAACCTCGGGACGACCTATACGCTGACTCCGGTGCTCGGAACAAACGGTGTCATTTATCTTCCTTCTCACGATAAAAAACTATATTTCATCGACAAAGAAACCGGAAACATTTTAACATCGGTTCCGCTGAGCGGAGCGCCTAGTTCCGATGCGGCTATCGGCTCTGACGGCACGCTGTATGTGTCGACGCTGGATAACTATATCTATGCGATTAAACCGACGTCGCCTTCGACATGGACGCAAAAGTGGAAGTTTAAAACAAACGGCGTGGTCGGCTCCGCTCCCGTGTTAGCGTCAAACGGCACGCTGTATACGGCAACGTACAATAATATCTTTTACGCGATCAATTCCGGAACGGGCCAAGTGAAATGGTCAAAAACGACGTCCAACGGGTTTAAAGGCTATCCGGTTATTGATAGAGACGGCACCGTTTACGCCGGAAACCAGGACGGCAACTTATACGCCTATACATCAACAGGTGCTGTAAAGTGGACGTTCCCGTTAAACGGTTTCTCCAGCTCTTCATTAGCGATCGACCATAACGGCAATGTGTATATCGGTTCCGGAAGCGGCGAGCTGTTTTCCATCAGCAAAACCGGCAATATGAACTGGTCTTTCTATACGGACGGGCCTGTGAGAACGGCGCCGCTGATTGATGCGGACGGCAATGTGTACTTCGGTTCTGACGATAAAAACGTCTATGCGGTTGACGCTGACGGTAATGAAAAATGGCGCTATCAAACAGACAGCAATGTCATTTCCTCCCCGGTTCTGGCTGAAGACGGCACGCTCTATGTCGGCACTTATACGAAACTGCTCGCATTCGGAGCAAAAAAATAATAAAAAAGAATCCGCGTCGTCTGCGCGGATTCTTTTTTTATTTAGAGGCTTGAATAAATACGCCTTTTTCATGAGAAAATTCTTTAAAGCCGTACACACCGTGATATGAACCGATCCCGCTCGTATTGACACCGCCGAACGGAAGGTTGACGTCAGTGAAATGAACGACGACATCATTGACAGAAGCATTGCCGGACGTCGTATGCTGCAGAACATAATCGATCAGCTCCTGATTATGGCTGAATACATACAAGGCAAGGGGCTTGTCCCGTTCAGTGATGTAATCAACGGCTTCACTGATATCTTCGTAATTCATAATCGGCAGAATCGGTGCGAAGATTTCTTCCTGCATGATCTTCATATCAGGCGTGACGTTTGTCAGCACGGTCGGAGAAATCGTGCGGTCATGCGCATCGAATACGCCGCCGAACGCCGTTTTCGCCCCTTTTTCAATGGCATCATCATACAGGGCTTTGACACGGTTAAAGTTGCGGTCGTTGACAATCTGCGTGAATTTGTTGCGGTCAACCGTATGATCATCCTCCATAAAACCTGCATTGACAATGGTTTGCAGGAGATCTGTAAAGGTGCTCTGCACTTCTTTCTTCATAAGGAGATAGTCAGGTGCGATACATGTTTGCCCCGCATTGACAAATTTGCCGACGGCGATTTTTTTCGCCGCGTCCATCAAATCATAGCCGCTGTCGATGATCGTCGGACTCTTTCCGCCAAGCTCAAGCGTGACGGACGACAAGTGCTTCGCCGCTGCCGTCATGACGATTTTACCGACATTCGTGCTTCCGGTGAAGAAAATGTGGTCAAACGGCTGGTCGAGCAGTTCTGTGGCGACATCGACCTCACCTTCAAAAATGGCGACTTCTTCTTCTTGAAATGCCTCGCGAATAACTGTCGCGGCGATATGGCTCGTCTCCATCGTAAAATCGGACAGCTTCACAATCGCGCTGTTGCCGGCCGCAATGGCAGCCGCAAGCGGAGCCATCGTCAGCATAAACGGATAATTCCATGGGCCGAGAATTAAGGTGACGCCTTTTGGCTCGTACATTAATACGCCGTCAGCGTCGGGGCTGACGGATGAGCCGACGCGTTTCGGCGCCATCCAGGTGTCGAGATTGTTCATATTATCTTTAATCGCCTTGATCGTTCCCTGCGTTTCCGCTCTTTTCACCTCATGATAAGGCTTGCGGACGTCCCGTCTGATCGCCTCGATGATTTCTTCTTCATGTGCGGTGACGGCATCTAAAAAGCGCTGAAGCTTTTCTCTGCGCTGCCCGGCTGTTGAAGCACGCAGCGTTTTTTGATTTTTTTTCTGAAGCTCAAAGACGCGTTTGATGTCTGCTTTTATATGCTGATCCATCGGTCTTCCTCCTCTGGTTGCTTTTTTGTTTCTTCAGGGCCTATTATAATGTGATGTGTTTTTGGGGCAAAGACAGCGTAAACACATCTATACGTTACCGTACATATTGCGGTGATCTGTCTAATGAAAGGAGTGTCTCTTATGCCGGATTCTGTGACAACTGACATCAAACAAGCGCTTTTGGCCATGCTTGGAGAGCGGGATATCCGCCGTGTGACCATGAAGGACATTGCCGAACGGTCGCATGTGAGCCGGGGGACACTGTACCTTTATTACGAGGATAAATATGCGATTTTAGAGGATATAGAGGAAGAAATGAAAGACGGGCTGAGCGAAGCGCTGTATGATTCGCTGAAGAATAAAGATGTGCTTCATTTACATGGCGGATGGCAAAAAGTGCATCCGACCCTGTCTTTTGTTGACCGGCACCGGGAGTTTTTTCAAACGATGATGGACCGTCATAAAATGCCGTATTTTCACTTTCATGCTTTTTTAAAAGATGTGTTCCGGCATGATGTGCTGCTGTCACCGGTCAATGCGGATTTCTCACCGACTGAACAGGATATGTACATTCATTACCGCGCTTTATACACGTATGCCATTGTGTTGTACTGGCTGAATGAGGAGCCCGGGGCATCCCCGGAAGCGATCAGCGGACAGGTGTGGGATTTAATTTCTCAAAAACGATTTTACTGGCTGTTTGGCCGCCGGGTGCCGGAACAAGAAGAAAAAAAGCCCGCCGACCGCCGGGTGACCCGGACGAGGCAGGCCTTGCAAGAAGCCATGATCGGCTTAATGGCGGAAAAAAAAGAGTACGCGGCGATTACGATTTCCGATATTGCCCGTCAAAGCAACCTCCGCCGTGCCACTTTTTATGACCATTACGCCAACAAAGAAGCATTGCTGAAAACGATCATCCATCAATCATGCCGGGATCTGATCGGATTATTGACGGTAAAAGGAGAGCCTGCCGATTGCTCCATGGAAGAAGCGGAAGCCGCGCTCGTCCGTCTCTTTTCGGCACTGTCGGACGGCCTGCCGCTCGTTCATTTTCTGAGAGAGGGTTCGGGAGTGCCTGACGTCATTCCAGAAATGTTCAGAGCGCTGCAATCGTTTTATCTTCATCAGCCTCTGCACATTCAGGCGGGGAAAAAGCTCTATGCATACTATGTCGCGTCCATGCTCGTCGGCTTGATTCAATATCGTCTTCATGAAGGAAAAGACCACGCGCCGGACATGCTGGCCCGGGAGTTTCTGCAGTTTTTGGATGTGAAGAAGTATCGGGTGATTTTGCTGTGAGGATGATGAAAAAGAACTCCGAAAACAGGCGGGGTTCTTTTTTGCTGTTTTCTTTGAGAAGTGCCGATATGAAGTGTCCGGCTTTATCTCTTATAAAAAAGATACCTTCCATATGATGCCTGATCAGCATTCTGCCGCCAAACATGACAAATGTCATATTCGAGGCATGATGGCTGCTACTACAAAAGCGTCTGGCGCCCCGTTATACTTGGGATCATAATGAAAAAGAAGGGACATGACATTCATGATCAATCACGCCGCAACTCAAAAACAAGCGTCTTTAAAAAAGCAGGTTGCCGCATTTTCCGGCGCCGATACAAAGCATAGTGTCATTCAGCTTTTCAACACGTTTGTGCCGTTTTTTGCCCTTTGGTTTCTTGCTTACTTCAGCCTCAATGTCTCCTATCTTCTGACCCTCGCCTTTACTGTTATAGCAGCGGGATTTTTGACAAGAATCTTTATTATTTTCCACGACTGCTGCCATCAATCCTTTTTCAAACAAAAGAAGCTGAACCGGCTGTTCGGGTTTATTTCAGGTGTGCTGACACTGTTTCCGTTCCTTCAATGGCAGCGCAGCCACTCCATTCATCATGCGACGAGCAGCAACTTAGATAAACGGGGCACCGGCGATATTTGGATGATGACCGTCAAGGAATATAACGAAGCGTCAGCTTGGACAAAAGTACGCTACAGACTTTATCGCAATCCGTTTATTATGTTTATTCTCGGCCCGATTTACGTATTTCTGATTAAAAACCGTTTCAATGTAAAAGGCGCCCGCCGCAAGGAGCGCTGGAACACCTATTTCACGAACGCGGCGATTGTCTTATTGGCTGCTGCGACGTGCCTGCTTGTCGGCTGGGAAAACTTTTTGCTTGTTCAGGGTCCGATTTTCCTTATTTCGGGGTCAATCGGCGTCTGGCTCTTTTATGTTCAGCACACGTTTGAGGATTCTTATTTTGAAGCCGATGAGCATTGGGATTATGTGCAGGCCGCGGTAGAAGGAAGCTCCTTTTACAAGCTTCCGAAGCTTTTGCAATGGCTGACGGGCAATATCGGTTACCATCATGTCCACCACTTAAGCCCGAAAGTACCGAACTACAAGCTGGAAGCCGCTCATGAGGGGCACGAGCCTTTGAAAAACGTACCGACCATTACGCTTAAAACAAGTCTTGAATCCATGAAATTCCGTCTGTGGGATGAGGACGAAAAGCAATTTGTCACCTTTCGGGAGGCGCGGAAAACACCGCTGCCCCAACCGGTACCGAAAGAACCTTTAAAGAAAAATGCCTGATATGGCGCGCGGCTCTTTCTCTTATCAGAAAGGGCCTTCTCTTCATGCGTGAGGATGCAATGAAGGCGGTGTTTTGATAAAGTGATGGTAGACACAAGCAGCAGAAGGTGGAACAAAGATGAAGAAGTATTTTAAATTTCAAAAACTGAATGGGATTTCTCCTTATATATGGACGATTTTTTTCATCTTGCCTTTTTATTTTATTTTTAAAAGCTCTTCTACCTTTGTCATCGTGGCCGGCATCATTTTCACACTTGTTTTCTTTGGCGCATACCGCTTTGCATTTGTTGCAAAAGGCTGGCCGCTTTACTTATGGGCGCTTCTTCTGATCGGCATTTCGACCGGCTCAGTTATGCTGTTCAGCTATATTTATTTCGCCTTCTTTATCGCCTACTTCATCGGCCATATCCGAGACAAAGTTCCTTTTTACATCTTATATTACATTCATATCATCAGTGCGGCGGTTGCCGTCAACTTCAGCCTTGTTCTGAAAAAAGGGTGGTTTTTGACACAAATTCCGTTTATCGTCATTACACTGATCAGTGCCATCCTGCTCCCGCTCACCATTCGAAGCAGAAAGGCAAGAGAGCGCCTTGAGGAGAAATTAGAATATGCAAATGAGCGAATCGCCGATCTTGTGAAGCTGGAAGAAAGGCAGCGCATCGCCCGGGACCTTCACGATACACTTGGACAAAAGCTCTCCTTAATCGGACTGAAAAGCGACCTCGCCCGAAAGCTGATATACAAGGACCCTGAACAGGCCCGCACTGAGCTGAAAAGCGTTCAGCAGACGGCCCGCACCTCCTTAAATGAGGTCAGACAAATTGTCTCGTCGATGAAAGGCATCCGATTGAAGGATGAGCTCGGCAATGTTCGGCAAATTCTTGAAGCGGCAGGAATTGAATTTGTGTATGAAGAAAAAGAAGCGCCCAAACATATCTCTTTGCTGAACGAAAACATCGTCAGCATGTGCATTAAAGAAGCCGTCACCAATGTCGTGAAACACAGCGGCGCCAAAGTATGCCGCATCACCATTCAGCAGCTTTGGAAAGAGGTTGTCATTACGGTAGAAGATGACGGCAGCTTTCAATGCAAAGAAGACCGCTTTTTTTCAAAGGGGCACGGCCTGCTTGGAATGAGGGAACGTCTTGAATTCGCAAACGGCAGTTTAGCCATCGATACAGCCGCCGGAACAAAGCTGACCATGAGAATCCCGAATGATTCAAAATCAAAAGAAAAGGATGGTAGCAGATGATCAACATCTTCATTGCCGAGGATCAGCAAATGCTGCTCGGTGCACTCGGTTCGCTGTTGAATTTAGAAGAGGATATGACGGTTGTCGGCAAAGGCACAAGCGGCCAGGATGCCATCGATTTCGTGGAAAAACATGCGCCCGACATCTGTCTGATGGATATCGAAATGCCCGGGAAATCAGGCCTTGAAGCGGCAGAAGAACTCAAGGACAGCGGTGTGAAAATCATCATTTTGACGACCTTTGCCCGCTCCGGCTATTTTCAGCGGGCGCTAAAAGCAGGCGTCAGCGGGTACATGCTCAAGGACAGCCCGAGCGATGAGCTCGTCAGCGCCATCCGCAGCGTCATGAAAGGAAGACGCGTCTACGCACCTGAATTAATGGAGGACATCTATAGTGAAGAAAACCCGCTGACCGAACGGGAAAAAGAGGTGCTCGAGCTTGTCGCAGACGGAAAAAACACGAAAGAAATCGCAAGCGCCCTCAGCATTAAAAGCGGCACAGTCCGCAATTACGTTTCGATGATCCTTGATAAATTAGAAGTGAAAAATCGAATTGAAGCCATTACCCGATCAAAGGAAAAGGGCTGGTTTAAGTAACCCGCCCTCAGCTTGTTCAGCCAGTGTTTTTGCACTGGCTTGTTTCTTTTTCACCGTCACTCCGTCTCTTCCTTCCACTTCTTATCAATCAGCATTTTTCCCGGCCAAGTGTATGCCATGATGCCGCCGTCTGCGGTGATGTCTTCTCCCGTGACGTAAGAGCTGTCGTCTGAAGCGAGGAAGAGCGCGACGGCTGCCATTTCTTCCGGTTTTCCGAGCCGGCCGAGCGGCGTGATCCATTTGTTGGCTTCACGGAACGCTTCGCCCATTTCGTCTTCTGTCGTGCCTGCCAATTTATCAATGAGCGGCGTTTCAATCGTCCCCGGCGATAAGGAATTGACGCGGATTCCGCTTCTGGCGTAATCAATGGCCATCGCTCTCGTCAGGTTCGTGATTCCGCCTTTTGCGGCGTTATAGCCTGAGCGGTCAAGGTCTGCGGCCCGGCCGGACATGGAGGAGGTGTTGATGATGGAGCCTCCTTTTTCGAGCATGAGCGGAATCAGGTATTTGCTGCACAGAAATGTGCCGCGCAGATCGACGGCGATGATCCGGTCAAACAGGTCGACCGGGTATTCATGGACTTTTCCGCCCTCTTGGTCAACACCGGCATTGTTAAACAGAATATCAATTGTTCCGTACTTTCGCTGAATGCCGTCCGCAAAAGACTTTACGTTTTCTTCGTCTGATACATCAAGGTGAAAGGCTTCTGCTTCCCCGCCGTTTTTTCTGATGGCACTGACGGTTTCATTCAGTTCGCTTTCATTGATGTCACCGCAGATCACGCGGGCGCCTTCATCGGCGAAAACCCGTGCCGTCGCTTGTCCGATACCTGTCGCGGCCCCTGTGATGATTGCGGTTTTGTCTGTTAATCTTCCCATATTACGATTCCTCCTTTTTTTATATCTGTTCCCGCTGAATAGGGGGATAAACATACGGAGGTCTGTTTCTAAATACCTATTAAATATGTTAATATTATGTATACACATCATTGGAGGTTTGCATATTTTGAAGATACAGCATAAGAAGGAGATAGCGTTTTATTGTTATGCCATTGTTCCTATGGGATTTGTGATTTACACCGTTATCTCTATTCTATTTCAGGACATCACATTTCCTCTCACTGTAAGAAATGTTCTGCATGAGTCTTTGCGAAACTTGGGATCTCTTATCTTATTTAGTTTGTTTTTCTACCCGTCATACATATGGATGAAGAAGGAATTCGGCCGCCGGAAAGAAGCAGAGAGGAGAGGATGATCAACATTCTCTCTTTTTTATTGATAAAATGGGTGAAATGAATCCATTAACATGTTAAATTTACAATATATGCATCTGCTAATGCTAGTTGACAATTGTCACTGTATATGATAAATAGATGCTGAAAAGATTTTACATAACATCAAAGCATAATTAAAGGAGAGATCTGAAGTGCGGAAAAAAAAGTTTAAAGCAGAATCCAAGCGATTGCTGGACATGATGATTAACTCCATTTACACGCAGAAGGAAATTTTTCTCCGCGAGTTAATTTCCAACGCGAGCGATGCGATTGACAAAATCTATTACAAGGCGTTAACCGATGATTCATTAACGTTTGATCAAGACAATTACTACATAAAAGTGACGGCGGACAAAGAAGCAAGAACGCTCACCGTCACAGACACCGGTATCGGGATGACAAAAGACGAGCTTGAACAGCATCTCGGCACGATTGCGAAAAGCGGTTCACTCGCTTTCAAGCAAGAAAATGACTCGAAAGACGGCCATGACATTATCGGCCAGTTCGGCGTCGGATTTTATGCGGCGTTTATGGTGGCTGATAAAGTCACGGTGAAAAGTAAAGCGCTCGGCAGTGACGAGGCGTATGTGTGGGAGTCGGAAGGGGCTGCCGGCTACACGATCGCGCCGTGTGACAAGGAAACCGTCGGTACGGAAATCACCTTGAAAATAAAAGAAAACACAGAAAATGAAAGCTATGATGAGTTTTTAGAAAACTACCGCATCAAAGCGATCGTGAAAAAGTACTCTGATTTTATCCGCTACCCGATCAAAATGGAAGAGACGGTCAACAAGCCGAAAGAGGGCAGCGAGAACGAATTTGAAGAAGTTCAGGAAGAACAGACGGTCAACAGCATGGTGCCGATCTGGAGAAAAAACAAAAGCGAGCTGACGGATGAGGATTACGAGGCTTTTTACGCCGAGAAGCATTACGGTTTTGATAAACCGCTGACCCATGTGCATATCAGCGTCGATGGAGCGGTGCGTTACAATTCGATTTTGTTTATTCCGGAAAACATGCCGTTTGACTATTATACGAAGGAATTCGAAAAAGGATTGGAGCTGTATTCCAACGGCGTGCTGATCATGAACAAATGCGCCGACCTGCTTCCGGATCATTTCAGCTTTGTAAAAGGCATGGTGGATTCTGAGGATCTGTCGCTGAACATTTCCAGAGAGATGCTGCAGCACGACCGCCAGCTGAAGCTGATTGCGAAAAACATCAATAAAAAAATCAAAGCCGAGCTGAAGAGCCTGCTGAAGAACAAAAGGGAAAAATACGAATCTTTCTATGAATCTTTCGGCAGACAGCTGAAATTCGGCGTCTATAATGATTTCGGCGCGAATAAAGACGTATTAAAAGATCTGCTTCTCTTCTATTCATCTAAGGAGAAAAAGCTCGTCACTCTGGACGAATATGTGTCCAGAATGCCTGAGGATCAAAAATATATCTATTACGCGTCCGGCGATTCATATGAGCGGATTGAAAAGCTGCCGCAAACCGAAATGGTGGCGGACAAAGGCTACGAGATTTTATATTTCACGGAAGATATTGATGAATTCGCGATCAAAATGCTGACAAGCTATGAGGAAAAAGAGTTCAAATCCGTATCCAGCGCCGACTTAGGCATCGACAGTGACGAAGATGAAAAGCAGACTGAAGCCGAAGAGAACGAATATAAAGACCTGTTCGAAAGCATGAAAGAGATTCTTGCGGATAAAGTAAAGAACGTCAGAGCATCGAAACGTTTAAAATCTCATCCGGTCTGCTTTGCGACAGACGGCGAAGTGACGATCGAAATGGAAAAAGTGTTGAATGCCATGCCTGACAGCCAGCAGGTCAAAGCGGAAAAAGTACTGGAAATCAACCCGAACCACGAAGTGTTTGAGACGTTAAAGAACGCGCACGGACAAGATCGGGAAAAGCTGGCATTATACACAAACCTGCTGTACAATCAGGCGCTTCTGATTGAAGGGCTGCCGATCCATGATCCGGTCGAGTTTACGAATGACATCTGCAAAGTCATGGTATGACGCTAAAAAGGAATCGCCCGGCGGGGGCGATTCCTTTTTTTATTACAGTGTGCGCTGTTTAAGAATTTGATTTTGTTTGCTGCGCTTCTTTAAGGAGAACCGTTTTTTCAAGTGCGTTTCGATTTCTTCTAAACTTCTGCCCTTCGTTTCGGGAACGATGTAAGCGGCAAAGAAGAAGGATGAGAGGCAAATGACTGAGAATATTCCGAATACCCAGCCGATGCCCATGGCGCTCAGCATAAGCGGGAATACCAGTGAAACGATCAGGTTGGTTGCCGACAGAATCAATGTCGTAAATCCGGTTGCGGCTCCGCGTGCGTTTGACGGGAACAGCTCCGGCATCAGGACCCACACAACGGGACCCCATGTCGCCTGGTAGAAAACGATATAGATGCCGAGAAACAGCACGGTCAGCCAAGCCGTTGAAGCTGACAGGCCGGCCAGAAGGAGAATGGCTGATAGTGACGCCAGGCTCAAGGTAATGCCGACACTTCCCCACATCAGCAGTTTTTTCCGGCCGATCCGGTCAATTAAGATCATGGCGGTGATACACATGATGACGTTTAAGACACCGATGCCCATCGTGCCGAGAACGGACGCCGAAGTGCCGAGTCCGGCCTTTGTAAAGATGGTCGGCGCATAGTAAATCACCGTGTTGATACCGACCGCCTGCTGAAAGATGGCGAGGCCGATCCCGATCAGCAGCATAGGGCGGATCCATTTGGCTTTCAGCAAGCCGAGTGTAGATTCTTTTTTCTCAGCTTCACCTTGTTTCATTTCCGCCAATTCAACAGCGATATCCTCTTTGTCGTGGGTCATTTCCATGACTTGTCTGGCTTCCTGCTCACGGCCGCGTTTGACGAGCCATCTCGGAGATTCCGGCATAAACGCGATTCCGATTAATAAAAGCGCCGCCGGTACTGCCGCGAGACCGACCATCCAGCGCCAAGCTTCAAACGGGGTGAATATGTAATTCACGATATATGCGAGTAAAATTCCGGTTACAATCATTAAGTTATTCAATGTGCCGAGCGTTCCGCGTATTTTTGTCGGCGCCATCTCAGATAGATAAACGGGAACCAGCGCCGTTGAGCCGCCGACGGCTAACCCGAGTATGACACGGGAGATAATCAGCATAGTGACGGTTTGCGAAGCCGCACACGCAAGCGCGCCGATAATAAAAATGAGTGAAAGGACGAAAACCACTTTTCTCCGGCCCCATCGGTCAGAGCATGTCCCGCTTAAGGCGGACCCGAAAATCGCACCGAGCAGCAGCATGCTGACGACCAATCCCTCGGTCAGCGTGTTTAAAGGAATATCATTGTTAATAAATAACAAAGCCCCTGAAATCACACCGGTGTCATAGCCGTAAAGCAGCCCGCCTAATGCTCCGAAAAAGTAAATCAGGTATTTTTTGGTACTTTTCTTCACAGATGATCCTCCTCATCTTTTGGAACGCATAATAGTTTATTTAGATAACTATTTCATTCCCCGAAGAGAAAAATATAAACATAAAAAAAACACGCCCCTTTTAAAAGGCGTGTTTTTTTTCTTAGGAAAACAGCTTGTCGATAAACGCGATTTCTTCAGCAGATAGCGTAATGGAGGCTGCTTTCATGTTGTCTTTTAATTGATCCGCGCGTTTGGCGCCCGGAATCAGGATATCGATTTCAGGTCTCGCCAAGTACCAGGCAAGCACGATATGCGCCGTATCGGCATTGTGCTTTTCGGCAATCGGTTTGAGCTGGTTGACTTTTTTGATGTTTTCTTTAAACTGTTCCCCTTGGAAATGCGCCTGATCATTGCGCAGGTCGCCTTCAGGGAAGGTTGTGTTCTCGTCGTATTTGCCGGCAAGCAGTCCGGATACGAGCGGGAAGTACGGAATGAATGAGATGCCGTGTTCCGTCGTATAAGGGAAGAAAGTCTTTTCCGCCTCACGGTTCAGCAGGTTGTATTCTCCTTGAATCACGTCGACTAAGCCGTCTTTATTGGCTTCTTTCAGCTGCTCCAAAGAGAAATTGGATACGCCGATGGAACGGATTTTTCCTTCTTTTTTCAGCTCATTCAACGCTTGAACGGCTTCGTCCTTCGGCGTGTGCTCATCCGGGAAATGGATGTAGAATAAATCGATGTAATCAGTCTGCAGGCGTTTCAAGCTGTCTTCGACCGATTGTTTCAAAAAGGCCGGTGAGTTGTCGAAAACAAAGTCATCGCCTTCTTTTCTGTGAGCGGCTTTTGTGGCGATGAAGACATCCTTGCGGTTGCATTCTTTCAGCACCTCGCCGATTAATTCTTCAGAACGGCCCACACCGTAAATATAGGCGGTATCTAACATGGTAACGCCGCTTTTAATCGCTTCCCGGACCAATTCTTTTCCCGTTTCTTCATTCAGATTCGGATAGAGATTGTGTCCGCCGACCGCATTTGTTCCCAAACCGATCGGAAATACCTTTAGGTCAGTTTTGCCGATTGTTACTTTGCTCATGTTTTCGCCCCCTGAAAAAATTGGATATCATAGCGACTGCCGGAAAAATACGGCAGCGTTCTCTATTAACTATAACGCTATGCCAAGTGAATGTCGATTTGATGCTCTTGGCAATACTTCGTATATTCCTCATCGAGATGTTGAGAAGTGACAATGCTGTGAAGCCGGTCGAAAGGCGCGTATGTCAAAAGCGTGGATTTGCCGAATTTGGAATGATCCGCGAGCAGATACACTTCGTTCGCCTTTTCGGAAATTCTCTTTTTCACCTCGTATTCCAGTAAGTCGGAATTCGTCAGGCCGTGGGTGATCGTTGTCCCGGTAGCGGACATGAACGCCTTGTTAATGTTGTATTTATTGAGTGTGCTCGGATCATCAATGCCGACAAACGACCTTGTCTTCCGTTTGTAGTTATTGCCGATGATGATCAGGTCGATATTTTTCATGGATGAAGCCGCGTTAATAATATCAAGGCTGTTCGTCAAAACCGTTACATTCTTATCGGGATCAAGCGTCTCCAGCATCGATTTGGTCGTCGTGCCGGAATCAATAAACACAAGATCGTGATCCTCGATAAACCGTGACGCATAGCGGGCGATTTTGATTTTTTCATCCTGATGTTGAATGGTGCGGTTCTCAAAAGGGACGAGCACAGATTTTTCGGCTGATGTCACGCCGCCGTACACCTTTTTGATAACCCCTTTTTCCGCAAGCTTATTAATATCGCGTCTGACCGTGTTTTTAGAGACATTGAATACCTCGCACAGCTCATCCAGCGAAGTGGCTCCGTGTTTGAGAATGTATTCTTCCATCTCCTGAATCCGCATCAGTTTCATAAAAAAACTCCTTCTAGAATTCTTAAAGTAATTAAAATATATAATAAACACCAGAAGTTAATCAATAGTTACTTAACAAATGATAAAAAAGAGGGTTCACACCGTACGATTCGACACGGTTCTCCAAGTTCCTGTTTTCCCGATCAAAAAAGTATGATAAAAATAATGAAAAAATTTTGATTTTTTAGATTGACTTGAAGATGTGTTGGGCTTACAATGTAACCAAGAAATGACCAAAATATAACCTGTAAAATCAAAAGTGAAAGATGTAACCGTTTGCTTTTTCCGGTACATGACCAACTTTTACATGGGAAGATTGGGAGTCACCATCATTTTAGCATTTGTAAGCGTTTAATTCATGTCTTTTATATGTAAAAGATGAATATATTCATCCGTTATTATCCAGCTGAACAGGATGTTTACTATTTAAGGAGGCAATGAGAATGGCAGAGATCAGAAAACTGAAAAACTACATCAATGGTGAATGGGTTGAAAGTAAGACAGATCAATATGAAGACGTTGTCAATCCGGCTACAAAAGAAGTGATGTGCCAGGTTCCGATTTCTACGCGGGAGGATGTGGAATACGCCGTCCGCTCAGCGTCAGAGGCGTTTCAAACATGGTCAAAGACGGCAGTGCCGCGCCGTGCGAGAATTCTATTTAACTATCAGCAGCTTCTCCAGCAGAACAAAGAAGAGCTTGCCCGTCTGATCACTTTGGAAAACGGTAAAAACACGACAGAAGCACTCGGTGAAGTGGGACGCGGAATTGAAAACGTCGAATTCGCAGCGGGCGCGCCGTCACTCATGATGGGCGATTCACTTGCCTCTATTGCGACGGATGTAGAGGCGGCGAATTACCGCTATCCGATCGGGGTGGTCGGCGGTATCGCACCGTTCAACTTCCCAATGATGGTTCCGTGCTGGATGTTCCCGATGGCGATTTCATTAGGAAACACGTTCATTCTGAAGCCGTCTGAGCGCACGCCGCTGTTAACGGAAAAACTGGCAGAGCTGTTTGAACAGGCCGGTCTGCCGAAGGGCGTCTTCAATGTCGTGCACGGCGCGCATGACGTCGTAAACGGCGTTCTTGAACATCCGGAGATTAAAGCCATCTCATTCGTCGGTTCAAAACCTGTCGGCGAGTATGTTTTCAAAAAAGGCAGCGAACATTTGAAACGCGTGCAGGCGTTAACGGGCGCGAAAAACCATACGATCGTGTTAAATGACGCCCACCTTGAAGATACGGTGACAAACATTATCGGCGCGGCATTCGGTTCGGCAGGAGAGCGCTGTATGGCATGCGCGGTTGTGACGGTTGAAGAGGGAATCGCCGATGAGTTTATGGCGAAATTACAGGAAAAAGCAGCGGACATCAAGATTGGAAACGGACTGGATGACGGCGTGTTCTTAGGCCCGGTCATCCGCGAGGACAACAAAAAACGCACGCACAGCTATATTGAAAAAGGCATCGAAGAAGGAGCGAGACTTCTTTGTGACGGACGTGAAAACGCAACGGAAGACGGCTATTTCGTCGGACCGACGATTTTTGACAACGTGACGACGGATATGACGATCTGGAAAGATGAAATCTTTGCGCCCGTTCTGTCGGTCATCCGCGTGAAAAACTTAAAAGAAGCGGTGGACATCGCCAACCAGTCTGAATTTGCGAACGGCGCGTGTCTGTTCACTTCAAATGCGAACGCGATCCGCTACTTCCGTGAAAATATTGACGCGGGGATGCTCGGCATCAACCTTGGCGTGCCGGCGCCGATGGCATTCTTCCCGTTCTCAGGCTGGAAGTCTTCTTTCTTCGGCACATTGCACGCAAACGGAAAAGACAGCGTCGACTTCTATACACGTAAAAAAGTCGTGACGGCACGATACCCGTCTCCTGACTTCAATTGATCTGACAGCCGGCCCGGACGGCTTCGAGATTCCGTCCGGGTTTTCTTTTACCATCAATTAAGGAGGAATAAACATGAGTCATTTGCTGCGCAAACCGCAGGCCGATGAGATGTCTCAAGGCGTGAACATCATACATGACGTCACTTCAGCCAATTCAGACCTCAAATACGTCGGATTCAAAGTCGTTGACCTCACTCCCGGTTCCACATATACAGAAGATTTGAAAAAGACGGAGTGCTGCATCGTTGCGGTAACGGGAAAAATCACCGTCACTGATTATGATCAGACATTTGAAAGCATCGGCACCCGTGAAAGCGTATTTGAAAGAAAACCGACGGACAGCGTTTATGTGTCCAATGACCGCTCTTTTGGAATCACAGCCGTCAGCGGGGCGAGGGTCGCGCTGTGCTATTCTCCGTCCGAACACCAGCTTCCGACAAAGCTGATTAAAGCGGAAGACAACGGTGTGGAACATCGCGGCAAGCTGGCAAACAAACGAACCGTTCATAATATTCTCCCCGATTCAGATCCATCGGCAAACAGCCTTCTCGTTGTTGAAGTTTACACGGACAGCGGCAACTGGTCGAGCTACCCGCCTCATAAACATGACCAAGACAATCTGCCGGCTGAATCCTTTTTAGAAGAAACCTATTACCATGAAACGGACCCGCCGCAGGGGTTTGTCTTCCAGCGTGTGTACACGGACGACCGCTCGATTGACGAGACGATGACCGCAGAAAATGAAAACGTTGTCATCGTGCCGGCGGGCTATCACCCGGTTGGTGTTCCGGACGGGTATACCTCTTACTACCTGAATGTAATGGCGGGACCGACACGAAAATGGAAGTTTCATAATGATCCGGCCCATGAATGGATCCTGGAACGCTAACAAGTGAGGAGTGGCAGATAACGATGAAATATACATTTAATGAAGAAAAAGAGTTTGATATTGTCGCGATCGGGCGCGCGTGTATTGATTTGAACGCGGCGGAATACAACCGGCCGATGGAAGAAACGATGACGTTTTCTAAATATGTCGGAGGCTCCCCGGCAAATATTGCGATCGGCAGCGCCAAGCTCGGATTAAAAGCCGGTTTTATCGGCAAAATCCCGGATGATCAGCACGGCAGATTCATCGTTTCTTATATGCAGGGAAAGGGCGTTGATACGTCACAAATGACCGTTGACAGAGAAGGGCGCAAAGCCGGGCTCGCTTTTACGGAAATTCTCAGTCCCGAAGAGTGCAGCATTCTGATGTACCGGGATGACGTGGCGGATTTGTATCTTGAGCCGTCCGAAGTCAATGAAGGTTACATCGCAAACGCGAAAATGCTGCTGGTGTCAGGCACGGCGCTTGCGAAAAGCCCGTCGCGCGAAGCCGTCTTAAAAGCGGTGCATATCGCAAAAAAACATGACGTAAAAGTCGTGTTTGAGCTCGACTACCGTCCGTATACATGGCAATCGGCAGAAGAAACAGCCGTGTACTACACGCTGGTGGCGGAACAATCCGATATCGTCATCGGTACGCGTGACGAATTTGACGTAATGGAAAACCGCAGCGGCGGAAATAACGATGAAACCGTCCGCCATTTGTTTGCGCACTCCGCTGACCTTGTCGTCATTAAGCACGGCGTTGACGGATCATACGCATACAGCAGATCGGGAGAAGTTTTCCGGGCGCATGCCTATAAAACAAAGGTGCTGAAGACCTTCGGAGCGGGTGATTCCTATGCGTCAGCCTTCATCTACGGACTTGTCAGCGGCCGGGATATTGAAACGGCTTTAAAATACGGGAGCGCTTCCGCTTCCATCGTCGTCAGCAAACACAGCTCCTCAGAAGCAATGCCGGCTGCCGGTGAAATCATCGAACTGATTGAAGCGCAGCACAGTCTTAACGGTAAATAGAACGTATAAAAGGTGGGATCGTTTGTGGGTAAGACAATTCGCTTAACGACAGCACAAGCGCTGATTAAATTCTTGAACCGGCAGTACATTCATGTTGACGGAAAAGAAGAGCCGTTCGTTGAGGGCATCTTCACGATTTTCGGCCACGGAAATGTGTTGGGGATCGGGCAGGCGCTTGAGCAGGACGCCGGGCACCTGAAAGTCTATCAAGGCAAAAACGAACAAGGCATGGCGCATGCCGCGATGGCATACAGCAAGCAGATGCTGAGAAGAAAAATTTACGCGGTATCGACATCGGTCGGTCCGGGTGCCGCTAACTTGACGGCTGCCGCGGGTACGGCGCTGGCCAATAATATCCCGGTGCTGCTGCTTCCGGCCGATACCTTTGCGACGAGGCAGCCTGACCCGGTGCTTCAGCAGGTGGAGCAGGAATACAGTGCCGCCGTCACGACAAACGATGCGTTAAAGCCCGTGTCCCGCTATTGGGACCGCATTACCCGCCCCGAGCAGCTGATGAGCAGCTTAATCCGGGCATTTGAAGTGATGACAGATCCGGCAAAAGCGGGTCCGGCGACCATCTGCATATCTCAGGATGTAGAGGGAGAAGCATTTGATTTTGATGAAAGCTTCTTTGAAAAACGCGTTCATTACATTGACCGGATGCAGCCAAGCGAGCGTGAGCTGAAAGGCGCCGCGGAGAGAATTAAGGAGAGCAGCCGTCCCGTCATTTTAGTGGGCGGAGGCGCGAAGTACTCCGGCGCGCGTGAGGAATTAATCGCGCTTTCTGAAACATACGGCATTCCGCTTGTCGAAACGCAGGCCGGCAAGTCAACCGTTGAAGCCGATTTCGCCAACAATCTGGGCGGCATGGGCATCACGGGCACACTCGCCGCAAACAAAGCCGCCCGCCAGGCTGATCTGATCATCGGTGTCGGCACACGGTACACGGACTTTGCGACATCCTCGAAAACGGCGTTTGATTTTGACAAAGCAAAATTTTTGAATATCAACGTCAGCCGCATGCAGGCTTACAAGCTTGACGCGTTTCAGGTCGTAGCCGATGCGAAAGTCACGCTCGGCAGGCTGTACGGCTTATTAGACGGATATAAAAGTGCATTCGGCACGGCGATTAAAGATTGGAAAGATGAATGGCTGGCTGAACGGGGCCGGCTCGGCAAGGTCACTTTTACACGTGATGCGTTCGAACCGGAAATTAAGAACCATTTCTCACAGGATGTGTTAAACGAGTATGCCGACGCGCTCGAGACTGAGCTGCCGCAAACAACGGCGCTGTTGACCATCAATGACACGATTCCTGAAGACAGCGTCGTCATCAGTTCGGCGGGATCTCTTCCGGGAGATTTGCAGCGGCTGTGGCATTCCAGCGTCCCGAATACGTACCACCTCGAGTACGGCTATTCCTGCATGGGATATGAAGTATCAGGCACGCTCGGCCTCAAGCTGGCCCATCCCGACAAAGAAGTCTATTCACTCGTCGGCGACGGAAGCTTTCTGATGCTGCACTCAGAGCTGATTACCGCGCTTCAATATAACAAAAAAATCAATGTCCTGCTCTTTGACAACTCGGGATTCGGCTGTATCAACAACCTGCAGATGGATCACGGGAGCGGCAGTTATTTCTGCGAGTTCCGCACCGAGGACAATCAGATTTTAAACGTTGATTACGCGAAGGTGGCAGAGGGCTACGGCGCTAAAACATACAGAGCCAATACGGTTGAAGAACTGAAAGCGGCGCTTGAAGATGCGAAAACGCAAGACGTATCCACTTTAATTGAAATGAAGGTTCTGCCGAAAACGATGACGGACGGCTATGACAGCTGGTGGCATGTCGGCGTGGCGGAAGTGTCTGAGCAGGAAAGCGTTCAGCGGGCATACGAAGCGAAAGAGATGAAGCTGAAGTCTGCGAAGCAGTACTAGAGGGGAGGCATCACGATGGGCAAACAAGATATTCTGTGGGGCATCGCTCCCATTGGGTGGCGCAATGACGATATGCCGGAAATCGGAGCCGGGAATACGCTGCAGCATTTGTTAAGCGATATTGTTGTCGCCGGCTTTCAAGGTACGGAAGTGGGAGGGTTTTTCCCTGAACCCTCCGTCCTCAATAAGGAGCTGGCTCTCCGGAACTTGCGGATTGCGGGGAAATGGTTCAGCAGCTTTATCATACAAGACGGTATTGAAAAAACGGCTGAACAATTTACAGAACACTGTGATTATTTGCAGAAAGTCGGAGCGGATGTCGCCACCGTTTCTGAACAGACGTACAGTGTTCAAGGCTTGGACATTGATGTATTTAAGAAAAAACCGCACTTCTCAGATGAAGAATGGGATACGCTGTGCCAAGGCTTGAACCGTCTCGGGAAAATCGCTGACGAATACGGGCTGGATCTCACGTTTCATCATCATCTCGGCACAGGCGTCCAGACGGCGGAAGAAGTTGATCGGCTGATGGATGGAACGGACCCGCGGTATGTTCATTTACTATATGATACCGGCCATGCCTATATCTCGGACGGAGACTATATGACGATTCTCAACAAGCATATGGATCGGATCAGACACGTTCATTTCAAGGATGCGCGGTTTGACATTATGGAGCGGTGCAGACAGGAAGGCAAGTCATTCAGGCAGTCGTTTTTACAAGGCATTTTTACGGTTCCCGGAGACGGATGCATCGATTTTACCGAAGTGTACCGAGCGCTCGTCCGTCATGATTATTCAGGCTGGATCGTCATCGAAGCCGAACAAGACCCGGCAGTCGCCAATCCGCTTGAGTACGCGCTGATTGCGAGAAAGTACATCGACAGTGAACTGCTTGATCCTGCAAATTAGAGGGGGACTTATATGAATAGTGCCAAGGCGGAATCAGCTTTCAGCAAAAGGACCATCGCCGCAGCATTAGCAAATTACATTGATGCAGGTTCCATCGTGGCAGGATCAGCGGGTTTATCTATGTGGGTCAGCTACTTGAAGCTGTCCGACAGTCAGATCGGATTGCTCAGCGCCTTCAGCGCAAATGCGATATCAGCGGCCGTCGGAGCGCTGCTCGGCGGGTATTTGGCTGATAAGGTCGGCCGAAAAGCTGTATACACAAACAGTATGCTCGTCTACGCCTTAGGAATTTGTTTGGTTTTGTTTGGATTCAACTTTCCCATGCTGTTATGCGGATACATGATTATTGGGATTTCTGTAGGCGCGGATATTACGGCTTCATGGACCATTATCGCGGAAAACGCCCCCGAGAAAAACCGGGCGAGGCATTGCGGAGTGGCGCAGGTGGCGTGGGCCGCCGGAGCCGTTGTGGTTCTGCTGTTATCCGTTTTGGTCGGTGACCTCGGGCTTTTAGGAAATAAAATTGTCTTTGCGCATCTATTGGTGATCGCCCTGATCACATATGTGATAAGAAAGCGTTTACCTGAGTCGGATGCCTGGAAAAACAGTGAAGAGCGGCCTGCCGCCGTGAAAAAAACATCTTATTTTGACCTGCTTCAGCCGAAATTTTTCAAGAACATTTTGTTTTTAATGGGTGTGTTTCTCGTATGGAATCTCGCAGCGGGCGTCATGGGATTCTTCATGCCGTACATCTACCAGCAGGTCGGCGGCGTATCCGCAAATACGGCCAACATTCTGCAGATGGCCCTGTTTATCTTCACCGGGCTCGGCGTCGTCTGTATCTTCATGCCTTTTGCAGATAAATATCGGAAAACGGTGTTCGGAATCTGCGCATGTATGGCCGTTGTCGGCTGGTCGCTGTTTTTACTGCCCTTTCAGGGACTCCCGATGCTGCTTTTGTTTGTTTTAGCGATCGGCATCAATAACGGAGCCGGCCAGCAGGCGAACTACCAGCTGTGGGCAAGCGAGTTGTTCCCGACAGAATACAGAGCGTCAGCACAAGGGCTCATGTTCTTTCTGGTCCGTATTTCAATCGGCATTTGGAGTTTATTTGTGCCGGTCATCATGTCACAATTCGGCATCGGTTTTATGGCCGGTATTCTGCTCATATGTGTGACGGCCAGTATGATCATCGGGCTTGTCTTCGCGCCGAATACGTCCGGCAAGTCGCTTGAACAGATACAGGAGGAACTGTACGGCGCTCCTCAGGACGGCAGCGAGAAAAGAAAGACGAGAACCATTATTTGATTATCAGAAGGAGTGGCGATCAATGAATTTACGTATAGGTGTTATCGGAACCGGTGCTATCGGAAAAGAGCACATCAACCGCATCACAAATAAGCTGTCCGGTGCGGAAATTACCGCTGTCACAGATGTGAATCAGGAGGCCGCGCAGCAGACCGTTCAGGATTTCAATTTGAACGCCTCCGTTTATCCTGATGACGACAGCCTCCTCGCTGCTGAAAATGTGGATGCCGTCTTAGTGACAAGCTGGGGCCCGGCTCACGAGTCCAGCGTTTTGAAAGCGATTCAGCACGGCAAGCACGTGTTTTGTGAAAAGCCGCTTGCGACAACGGCAGAAGGCTGTATGCGCATTGTCGAGGAAGAAATGAAGACGGGAAAACGATTGGTGCAGGTAGGTTTTATGCGCAGATATGACAGCGGTTACGTTCAGCTGAAAGAAGCGATCGACAACCGCGTGGTCGGCGAGCCGCTGATGATTCACTGTGCGCACCGCAACCCGACAGTCGCATCGAATTATTCAACGGACATGGCCGTCGTCGATACGCTCGTTCATGAAATTGATGTCCTCCACTGGCTCGTCAATGACGACTATGAATCCGTACAGGTCATCTATCCGAAGAAATCAAAAAATGCGCTGCCGCATCTGAAAGATCCGCAGATGGTCATCATCGAAACAAAAGGCGGCATCGTCATCAATGCCGAAATCTACGTGAACTGTAAATACGGCTATGACATTCAATGTGAGATCGTCGGGGAAGACGGCGTCATCAAGCTTCCGGAACCGTCAAGCATCAGTTTGAGAAAAGAAGGGACATTCAGCACCGATATCCTGATGGACTGGCAGCGCCGATTTGTGGCTGCGTATGATGTGGAAATTCAAGACTTCATTGATTCGATCCGGAAAAAAGGCGAAGTCAGCGGTCCGACGGCATGGGACGGTTATATTGCCGCAGTGACAACTGACGCGTGCGTAAAAGCTCAGGAATCCGGGCAGAAAGAGCCTGTGGCGCTGCAAGAGAAACCGGCATTCTACCAATCATTTACGACTGTGAACAAATAATAGATCGGGAGTGAAAGAAATGAAACTGGCCTTAGATCCATCCATGTACCGCGATGATTTAACGTTAGAAGAAATGGTCTATAAAACGGCGGAACTCGGATACGAATATATCGAACTGTCCCCGCGCGAGGATTTTTGTCCTTTCTACAAATATCCGAAAGTCGATTCAGCAAAAATCAAACAATTGAAGCGCCTTTTAAAGGATACAGGTGTGAAGCTGTCCTCTCTTCTTCCGCTTTACCACTGGGCGGGTCCTGATGAAGACCGCCGACAGGCCGCCGTGCGCAACTGGAAACGGGCGATCGAAATTGCGGTTGAACTTGAAGTGGATTTGATGAACAGTGAATTCAGCGGTTCAAAATATGATCCTTTGACAAGTGAAGAAAAATTCATCAAATCCATGGATGAACTGCTGCCCGTTTTTGAAAAAGAAGGCGTTAAACTCAATCTTCAGGCTCACCCGTATGATTTTATCGAAACGCACAAAGGTGCGATGGATATGATCCGCGCGCTTGATAAGGATTGGATCAATCTTGTCTACTCGACTGCGCATACGTTCTTCTATGATGACGGAAAAGGCGATATTGCGACCATGTTTGATGAAGCCGGCGACCGCCTTACACATGTTTTATTTGCAGATACTTTTAATCATAAAGCGGCGCACGGCCTGCGCTACATCGTCAACCCGCCTGATGCGAAAGTAACGGTTCACCAACATTTGGACATCGGGCAAGGCGAGGTCGATTTTGAGACGATTTTCAGAAAGATGAGAGAGATGAAATTCGACGGAATTGCGACGAATGCCGTTTTTGCTTGGGTCGGCGAAAGAGCGGATGAATCAAGCCGGACCACGCTTAAGAAATTAAAGGAAGAACTGGGTATGGCATAAGCTGAGTACGGAGTTCGGCGGAGCGGGGCAAAAAAGCCCTCCAGCCGGACTCCCTTCATATCGAAAACGCGGATGGGAGAGGCTGACATGAAACTTTGCTTTAATGAAGCGACTACGCTGGAGAATTCAAACCTGAAACAGGATTTAGAACTGTGCGAAAAGCACGGCTATGATTATATTGAAATCCGCACAATGGATAAGCTGCCGGAATACTTAAAAGACCATTCACTGGCCGATCTGGCGGAATATTTTCGAACCCATCACATTAAACCGCTTGCCCTGAACGCACTGGTTTTCTTCAACAACCGTGATGAGAAGGGCTATAGGGAGATCATTTCGGAATTCAAAAGCATGATGGAAACCTGCAGAACGCTCGGCGTGAAATATGTGGTGGCCGTGCCGCTTGTGACAGAGCGGAAAATCTTGAAAGAAGAGATCAAAAAGAGCAGCATAGAGGTGCTGACTGAGCTTTCGGACATCGCGGAGCCGTACGGCGTAAACATTGCCCTTGAATTTGTCGGGCACCCGCAATGTACGGTCAATACATTTGAACAGGCGTATGACATCGTGAACGCTGTCGGCCGCGATAATGTCGGACTGGTGTTTGACAGCTTCCATTTCCACGCGATGGGCTCCAATATTGAGAGTTTGAAGCAGGCGGACGGAAAGAAAATTTTCATCTATCATATCGACGATACAGAAGACTTCCCGATCGGCTTTTTAACGGATGAAGACCGCGTCTGGCCTGGACAGGGTGCGATTGACTTAGACGCCCATCTGTCAGCGTTAAAAGAAATCGGATTCAATGATGTTGTCTCCGTAGAGCTGTTCAGACCTGAATATTATAAGCTGACTGCGGAGGAAACGATCAAAACGGCAAAGGAAACAACGGAAGCCGTCGTATCAAAATACTTCATGAAGGAGGCGTGAACATGGCTTTTGTCACCATGAAACATCTTCTTGCAGAAGCGAAACGGGAGCATTATGCAGTCGGCCAATTTAATATCAACGGCCTCCAATGGACGAAGGCGATTCTGCAAGCGGCGCAAAAGGAGCAATCGCCGGTCATCGCCGCGGCTTCCGATCGTCTGGTCGACTATTTAGGCGGATTTAAAACGATTTCCGCCATGGTCGGCGCGTTAATAGAAGAAATGGCGATTACCGTTCCCGTTGTGCTCCATCTTGATCACGGAAGCAGTGCGGAACGCTGCAGACAGGCCATTGACGCCGGATTCAGCTCAGTGATGATTGACGGCTCCCATCATCCGATTGATGAGAACATCGCGATGACAAAAGAAGTCGCCGATTATGCGGCAAAGCAAGGCGTCTCAGTAGAAGCAGAAGTCGGCACGGTCGGCGGCATGGAAGACGGGCTGGTCGGCGGGGTCCGCTATGCCGATATCGCCGAATGTGAGCGGATCGTCAAAGAAACCAATATCGACGCGCTGGCCGCCGCCCTCGGCTCCGTCCACGGCAAATATCAAGGTGAACCGAATCTCGGATTTAAAGAAATGGAGGCTATCTCCCGCATGACTGATATTCCCCTCGTTCTCCACGGAGCATCCGGGATTCCGCAGGATCAGGTCAAAAAAGCCATCACGCTCGGCCACGCGAAAATCAATATCAACACGGAATGTATGGTAGCCTGGACAGACGAAACACGCCGCATGTTTCAGGAAAACGGCGATCTGTACGAACCGCGCGGCTACATGTCACCCGGCATTGAAGCCGTGGAAGAGACAGTGCGAAGCAAAATGAGAGAGTTCGGATCAGCCGGTAAAGCCGTAAAACAGCAGGTCGGCTGATGAAAAGCACTCACAACATCGTGAGTGCTTTCGTCTTTCCGTTTATTTCCTTCTCGCGTTTCACCAAAGTATCACAATCAAATCAACCTGTTGCTGACTGAGAGCGGATTGGTAAAGGTAGATGGTGTCAAAGTCATTGATAAACACATGGTTATGTTCGACAGCGGCAAGATTTTTTCTAAATGGGGGATTGCTCTGGCTTGTTTTGTTTCAGTCTTTCAAATTGTAGTCTGCGGACATGGAGATAAAGGGTATAGCAAGTGTTATTGAAATAAAATAAAGTCAGCAGCCTCAAGTTTTTCCAGTTGGCTCATTGAGGAAAAAGGGCTTTTCCAGCGTAGCTTTCTGTCTATCCCCTACTTGTTTTATCCATAAGTCATAATAATATCCCTTTTTCTCTAATAACTCTTGATGTTTTCCTTTTTCGACTATTTTTCCTTGATCTAATACCACTATTAAATCAGAGTCTTGGCTGCTTAAAAGACGATGAGTTATTACAATACGGGTAATATTTGATTTTGCAAAGTATTCGTCAATTTCATGCTCTGTTAATGTATCCAAGTTACTTGTTATTTCATCTAAAATGACTACAGAAGGGTTATCGACGATAGCTCTTGCTATTGCTATGCGCTGACGCTGCCCTCCTGATAACATACTGCCATTTTCCCCGATAATTGTGTTATATCCCATTGGCATTCTTATTATATCTTCATGTAACTGCACTCTCTTTGCTGCTTGTTCAATTTTATCCTGAGATAAGCTTTTAAATCCAGCTATATTGTTTGCAATAGTATCATTGAAAAGAAAGCTTTCTTGTAATACGACCCCCATTTGTTTTCGGAGCTCGTAAAGGTTTAAATTCTTCAAGTCCTGTTCACCATAAAATACTTTTCCCTTAGTGGGTTTGTATAACCCCAGTATAATTCTTGATAAAGTTGTCTTTCCACTACCTGTACGGCCTACGAGAGCTAATTTAGTACCTGACTTAATGTTTAATGAAACTTCTTTAAGAATATGTAAGCTATGATGTGTAAATGTGACATTTTCAAGTTTTATATCTTGTTTTGATAGTTCAGTTTCAATTATTGAAGTTTGGTTGATTTGTTCGGGCTCAGTTTCCATAACATCTTGCATTCGTTCAAAAGTGTCACCGACCAATTGAAATTGTTGCATGCCTGTTATTAAAGAAGCAATCGGCAACAAGAAAGATGTTCCTAAGCTGCTAAACCCTAATAAGCCTCCGAGTGTTAAATTTCCGGTGATAACTTCTTTTGATCCAAACCATAATAAGAGAAGGGGTGCACAATATCGGATGCTTACACTTATGCTATCCATTATAGCGTCTAAGTGGTATCGCTGTGAAAATGCTTCGATTTGTTTATCATAGTAATTTGACCACTTTGTTAGGATAGAATGATCTAAACCATTTGATTTAATAAAAGTGATAGCTCTTAGAGCTTCCACTAAAAAACTTTGTGTGGTTGTTTGAATTGATAAGTCATTATGGATTAAATTTTTTATTCTTGGAATCAAAATCATCATTAGTAAGAATTGAATAATTGCCAATCCAATAGCAAAAAATGCAAGTTTAAATGATTGAGTTAACATAGCAATAAAAAATGAAATCAAAGTAATAATATCTAGTACTATTGTTGCTCCATTCTTAGCTATAATCTCCCTTATCATGGAAATGTTACTTACTCTCATTGCAATATCACCGGTTGTTCGATTTTCATAAAAATTGAGAGGTAATTTTAATAAATGTTCCACAAAATCGTTTGAGATGCTTTTACTTATAATAGCTTGAAGTTTAATTGTGAAATAATTGCGGATAAACATAACAAGTCCCAATATAAAAACTGCTATGATGACTACAATTCCTAAAAATAGAAAAGAATTTGTTGATTTACTTATTAAAGAATGATCCACTAAATATTTAATTAAAAAAGGAACGGCTAAGAAGACTACTTGTGTGATCAGTGAAAAGAAAATGATAAGTGAAACAATAGTACGGCTTTTAACTATATAACGTAAATAATACTTTGCTGCGGGTGATGGCATCATCTCTTTAAATTTATCTGACTTCTTAAAAGTCAAGATTACCTTGCTATAATGTCTTTTAAATTCTTCTTCGGATAATTTCAATTTTCCTCTGTTGGGGTCAATTATATGAAAAAGACCTTTTTTAATCTGTTCTAAAACCACAAAGTGCCGTTCATCCCAAAATATGATGCAGGGAAGATATGAATTGATATATTTTTTCAAATCTTTAAACGAAACTTGGTATACTTTGCAGTTAAGCCCATAATATTCTGATACTGATTTTAAAATGGATACAGATACGCCATTTCTTTGGGCATCACATTGTTCACTTATTTTATTTAGAGATATAGTACTCCCATAATAACTTAAAATCATGGTGAGACAGGCGGGCCCACACTCATATTGTCCCATTTGCCTTACTAGAGGAACTCTTCTTCTCATTGGATCACTCCTAAGAAATAGAGCCTTAACAAAGTAAGGCTCATTTTAATTTTACAATTTTAGTTCTAAAGGTGATTGGAGTCTCAAAACTGATGGCACTTCAGTCGGTGCAAAAATCTTAAGCAATCCAAGTCCTATACCTGCATACCCCATCATTAAGGATGGGGATTCGTTATTTTTTTCAAATCCAGTTAACCATCCTCTGAGCTTTATATCATTTAAAATTTTATGGCTTAGTTCTGTTACATTTACGCTTAACTTTTTATTAAAGTTTTCCGCTGCGTACATAAGGATGTCCAGATTACCTAAATCACCATGGCATAAAGAATGATCATGTTCAAAACCATATTTTAGGGTTGTATTAATTGCGACATGTGCTTCATCTTTTATCAATTCATTTTGATTGTGTGGCAGGATCAATATCCTACTTAATCCTATGCCTGCTGCGCCATTACACCAAGCAACAAAATTATCATTTCGAAACTGTCCGTTTTCAAGTTTAATATCTGCCCAATTGTTTTTTTCCGGAATAAACAAAGTTCTTTCAAATTCTAACGCTTTTTCAGCTACCTCTTTAAATACAGTTTGCTCAGTAATTGCGTAAATCTCATAAAGAGCCCATATAATTCCTGAGGCACCATGAGCAAATCCGGAGGCTGGCGTTGGGTTTGCCGGGACTTTCCATCCAACTCCCTTTTCCATAACGTTTATATTTTGAATAAGACGATTTCCGCATTTTGTAATCAAGTTTAAGATTTGTTCTTCTTTATACCGTTTAAACAAATTTATTAAAATAACTGCTGTCCCAGCCACCCCTGTTAAAATATCGTTGTTTTCATCCCTTTCGATCAAAGAATCTAATTTGTTGAGGGCAGAATAAAGTTCGTTTTTCAATAGTTGTTCATCATTCCATAATTTTGATAAATGATCCAACAAATAAAGGTAAGAAGCAATTCCCCCAAAGGCACCTAAATCACTAGATGCAGACATATTTTTGTGTACTGCCACTAAAGCTTTTTTAGATAGTTTGGTGTATTTTTCATTGTTAGAGAGGCGACCTAAATAAGCAAGGAAGAGAGAAATACCACCTACACCCTCGTATAATGAACTATTTGCAGCTGAAATCTTGAATTGATCCTCTCGTTGATTGTCAACAAACGATCCGATCCAAGATACATCCTCTTGTCCATCTAACTGTTCACCTTCAATCGCCCTACTAGCAAGAAAGTCTCCGATTTTAATAGCTTCTTGAAAAAAATCTTTTGGGTTAAAAACGTGTAATCGAGGATTTATATCAAATACTTTATGTTTACGATAAGAATCCTTAATTACTAAAATAGCTGTTTTTATAAAGCTTACTTGTTCATGACAGTCACTTTCATTCATTTCATTTATTTTTTCCTTTGTCTCATTTAAGGCACTTGTTTTAAAAAAATTGTTGATTTTTCGACCGCTGGAATCCCACATATTTGTAGATTCAGGCTTGCTTGTGAAATATGGGATATCCCCAAGGAATAAGCCTTCCTTTTCACTATTTACAACTTGGTTCAATCGTGGATTCAATTTTGTATCTAGCCACAATTTATCTAAAATCATTTCACGATCTAAGCCGTCTCTCATGAAATCTGGATGTAAACTTATTTTCAGAAGGTTTGCATAGCGAGATGTACCACGCAATATTTGTCTTACAGTAACCCCTTTAAAAGAATCTATTTGTTCGAGCATGTCTTGTTTATATTTCATGAAAAGGAAGTAGGTTTCTTCAAATCCTTTTATAATATTTCCTTCGTAAGCAACAGTATTAATGATTTGTCCATGCAGCATAGGTCTATGCTGACTAACTGGAATTGGAAAGTTTTTTTCTTCTATCCTGACTGTATCTTTATCTCGATCAACTATTGTACTGGTTTTATGCGGAGATACTTGTCCTTCTTGTGCACCTAATGCACTAAGGTCAATTCCTTCAAATCCAGCTTTACTATTTATTTTTCTCGGTAATAACCCAATTCGTAAAACTGACCGTTCAATATGTTCTTGTGCGCGACTAAAAGCACTGGTATCTGTATACGTAGAATTATTATGAAATAAAGATTCTAAATCAACTAAAATAGGATATTCTCCATCAGCAATTAAATTTTGCATATGAAAATCTACCGCATTCATTGCATATAAGATAGCCAAATAACTTCCAATACGCCAATAAAACTTTCCAATTTGCAGTTCTTCCTGACATTCTTTATAAGAGATAAACTGCGTCCATCCATAAGATTTTTTGTTAAGTGTGTGTACAGTTTTTAAGTCAAAACTTAAATTTTTACCATTTAGATAATTTACAAATTTATTAAATTTTACGTCTATTTCTAATGAACGAGGCTTATACACAATTTTAATTCCAGTTTCAAAGTTTAAAATGGCGACTGTTTTTCCTTTGTTATGAGTATCTGAGACGCCACTTCCTGTATCGATGGAAATAATTTTCCCTAATTTTTGACCATTACTAAACTCAGATTCTAATATCCCTTTATCCTGATGAAATCTTACAAGGAGATCAGAAGTATTTTGAATCCAATACATTGTTTTTGTTGCTAACAGCCTTGTTAAAACTATGTATTCTTCTCGAATTGATCGAACATATGCCGGGTCATTTAAAAGGGCTTGATTGAAATAAGAGGCTCGTTCTTCAGAAGTTTCACCCCGCAGCTTTCCTGATACCCTTGCTACATTTAACTCCAATATTAATATCCGACTACTTATAGCTGATAAAGTTTCACCAAGATTATTAAGTAAATCATCAATTACCGACGGACTAAGTTCTTCCTTTATCAGAGATTTAGTAGAGTGAGAATATAATACTTCCTCTAATTTGCCTCTTGCTATTTTCAAAAATGGTTTTATAAAACTAAAGAAGAGAATATCTTTTCTAACTTCTATATTTACATTTTTATAGGATTGTTCATCAACTAGCTGAATAATTTCAAGCCATCCTTGATGATCACCTTCATTAATAAATTCCACTTCTTTTGCATTGATAGTATGCTTTAGGGTTTCTTCGTCAATATTTTGGGTGGCTAATACATCCTCAATTCGAATCCCCTCATCACTTTCAACAAGGCTTTTCCATCTTTCGAAGCGTCTGTTTGTTAGTTCATCCCAATTAGTATTAAGTGAACGCCTTACTTTTCTTTCACTTATCGAAGAAGACCTATTCCATACCGAATTCCGTTTGAATTTTGTATGCATATTGAACACCTCATTTTTAATAAATTTGAACAATTAATATTCCTTAATTATCCATAAATATAGCAGAGCCATTTAAAAGTTAAAAGAATTTTAAAAGAAGTTTAGGTTTATTTTATATGTGTTTATTAAGAATATTTAATATTTGGAATAAACACCACAAAAAGAATAATTGTGTAGTATGATTGTTTAAAATTTACAGGGGGAGAAAAAAATGAGTATTTCAATATTAAAAGATAAAAAGTTATTGATCGGGATTTGCGGATCAATCTCATCTGTCGGCATCTCCTCGTATCTCTTATATTTTAAAAGCTTCTTTAAGGAAATAAGGGTTGTTATGACAAAAACAGCGGAAGACCTTATTCCAGCTCATACTGTTTCTTATTTTTGTGACCATGTATACTCAGAACATGGGGAAAACGGAAAAAGACATAGCCACGTAGAAATTGGCCGCTGGGCGGACATATATTGCATTATTCCAGCTACAGCGAACATCTTAGGACAAACTGCTAATGGTGTAGCAATGAATTTAGTTGCAACTACTGTATTAGCTCATCCACATAACACTATTTTCTTTCCTAATATGAACGATTTAATGTGGAATAAAACAGTTGTTTCCAGGAATATTGAACAATTAAGAAAAGATGGGCATATTGTTATTGAACCAGTTGAAATTATGGCGTTTGAGATTGCGACGGGTACAAGAAAACCTAATCGTGGTCTAATTACACCCGACAAAGCTTTATTAGCAATAGAAAAAGGTTTTAAAGAAAGAACAAAACACCCCTCACTAACATAAATGGGATGACTCAAAAGTCATTTTAAAATGATTTTTGGGTCATCCTTTTTACACGACATTTTTTGAGTCTGCTTTTTTTTCAAGACAAATATATGTACTGTCAGATAAGAGGTACCCTTTTCCAAACTTTGTTTGAAGAATCTTTGGATCTCCAGGGTTATCCTCTACTTTTTCTCTAAGAGAACTAATGTGTACATAAAGACTTGACCTACCAGTAAGGTCAGCATATTCAATAAGTTCTTCAGAACAGACTATTTTATTTGAATTTAAATAAAGCAAATATAAAATTTTAAATTCTTGTATTGCTAGAGGGATATATTCATTCTTTTTCCAAATACAATGCTTTCCAACGTCGAAAAAAGTTGTGAAAGACAATTGAAAAACATTATGTTTTAGGGTTGAAACATTATTTATTTGATTTAATATTGGACCAGGGTTATAATCTGAAACGTTAGTTTCTAAGGAGTTAAGTATTATGACTGGGCAAGATATCGATTTTATCAGTTGCAACACTAAGTCATTAGGGTGGCAAGTATCGATGATTACAGAGGAAAAATTTTCTTTGGATATTATTTGTTTTAGTTCATCCAATGTGTTAACATTTATTATTTCATTACTATCTGGCGTTAATAAATGATTCATATATGCTTGGAAATAGCTATTTTCTGAACAAACGAGAGTTTTCCCCAATGATTTACCCTCCTGTTTTTTAAGAATTTTCTAATAGTTTATATAATAAAATATAGGCTGTTCCTTCTGAAGGGAAACAGCCTATATAAATCAAATTAACAAATACATTCAGAAGTTAGAGTACAAACACCGCCGCCACCAGGCAATGTAAAAGTACATGCTGCTTCCATGTCTCCCGCACCTACTAACTTATCCATTTGTGCTTCTTTCAGCTCACTGAATGGGTTACCAGCTGGATTTTGTGTAGAATTTTCACGGGAAAAAGGATCTTTCCATGAACGAATGATAGCTTCTTGACTCATTGTATTCACCCCCTTATTAAGTATAGTATTATATTAACTCATAATCAAAAAAATGGAAGAGATATTATTAAATGTAAAAAATGTTTAAATAAAGAGTCTTAAGATATCTTTATATTTCTTATGTCTTATGCTTTGAAACATCACCTTTTCCATTAGTCGTTTAGTTTCAAAGAATACAACCAAAAAGATTTAGTCTTACCTTCATATAAATTTCTGTTTTACATAGCGCTAGTCAAATTAGTTTACCTTGTCTCGAATTCTCATAAGTTTATACCGCATATACCCTACGTAAGGTCTCGTTTAGTAAAACTTCTTATTCCGTAAACCAGGAGACCGAGACACGTTATTACCATAATTGAGTAAAACAGGAAATTTGATTGAATCGGTGATTCATCTTCGGGTGACATTGCTAACATAGGCTGTGTCCATGGATATACTTGACCTAATGGTGTACTGGCAATAATAATGGCCGGTAATGTAAAAACAATGCTAACAGCGAGTGGTATGCCAAATGTTTTAGACCTGATTGAAACAATAAGCTGCAATAAAATTAATGGTAAACAAGCTAAGATCCCTCTAATTCCATAACCTAGAATTGTAAGTAAAGGAAGACTCCCGCTTATGCCTAACATATAACCGAATCCAATAAATAAGAGGATTAAAATGGACATACTAATGAATATCATGCGGACCACTGTTAGAAACTTTCCCAGAAAGATATCTGAGTGTTTGACTGGTAAGGCTAGAAGCTGTTTCCAACCGCCTCCTGCATGTTCCCCCCTGCAAACAAGGGCGGCGAAAATTCCCACTACGATAGGCAATACAAAAGGGCCCATAAATAAGGCAACTTGTGTCCAAGCCTCTACCCAGGGATTGTCTCCGGGATTCATAAAAAGGTTATAGTTTTTAATAAAGTTAGTGTATGCCAGGGATACACCTAACAAAGGCCCTAATAAGTAGATGATCCATAACTTTGATCGCTTAAGCTTTAAACGTTCTACAAATAAAATGTTTTTCAAGTATTTCGCCTCCTTTTTACAAAGCATCCCGTTTAGCAAAATGAATAGAGCCTAGAAATAATATAATTATCCCTAAGAAAAGGCTAATGCAAAGGTAAGATGAAAGATCTGGGTTATATCCTATACCTTCATACTGCAGAATGACTGTCGAAGATTGACTAGGATAAGCCAGCGGAAACCATCTCGTTGATTGAGCAGCTGCCAAAAACAAACCCATTATAGATGATACTGATCCTACAAGAATTGAGAATGCTTGGTTGCTAAACACCATAGATAACCATATCTGGAATGCCATTATAGGCAGTACTGTAACTAACATGCTGTAACTATCTCCAAACAAAAGTCCCCAAGGTACACTACCTTCGAATCCTACCAGTTTGCCCAGCAGTACCATGCCGAGCAAGAAGATTGTTGACGAAATAAATAAACTGACTACTAAGCAAATAAATTTACTTACATAAATTCGCATTCTAGATACAGGAAAAGAAAGGGTTTGCTTCCATCCGTTTGCTTGATGCTCTATATTTGCTATTATTGACGCAGAAAGTGTGGCGGCTAATGGAAAACCCAGACCAAATAACAAACTGTTATCATACAGTAAATACATCCACATTGATCCAGCATGGAACATTTCAGCTTGTTTTTCCACGTATTCAGATCGATAAGTAAGATTTACCAACTCATATGCTATAATGAGTAAGGGAACCAATAAGACTACAATCAATAACGACGAACGTTTCAGTTTTAATTGATCTGCCCATAATAACTTTTTCATAGACTTCCCTCTGTACCGGTTAATTCTAAAAAAATATCCTCAAGTGATCGTGTCTTTTCTTCAAGTCGAAATACAGACAGCCCTGAATGAAGAAGTATG
Source organism: Bacillus sp. SJ-10 (assembly GCF_002843505.1). Lineage (NCBI taxonomy): Bacteria > Bacillati > Bacillota > Bacilli > Caryophanales > Bacillaceae > Bacillus > Bacillus sp. SJ-10. Next base: position 820,264 of record NZ_CP025258.1, read on the forward strand.
GAATTGATTTCTGAAACGAATTCCGGTTCTGTTTGAGACAGCCACAAATAATTTTTTTGTAAATCAACCTTTAATCCTTTCCTGTTTAATATTGTTTTTGCTTCGATTACGTCACTAACACCGACTTTTAATAGTGGTTTTCTTTTTTGATGTAAACTTGCAATCGAGTCCTGAAAAATCATTTTTCCATTGTTGATAATTCCCACTTGAGTAGCCATTTGATCTATTTCACTCAATAAGTGGCTGGATACAATAACACTCATTCCCGATTTAGGCAATTCTTTAATTAGCTCTCTTATTTCTTGGATACCGGATGGATCTAAACCATTTGTCGGTTCATCCAGAATTAATAAATCAGGACTGCTTAACAGGGCAACTGCAATTCCCAAACGTTGTTTCATTCCAAGGGAATACTCCTTAGTCAGTCGATTTGCTACTTTAGATAACCTTACAGTTTCCAATACTTCATTGACCTGTTGTTCCGGAAGTCCTCGTAACCTCCTAACAGCTTCTAAGTTTTCGTAACCTGTTAAATTACCATAATAAGTTGGAGATTCTACCAGTGACCCGATTCTTTGCAATATCTGCAAACGATTCTTGTTTAGGTTTTGGCCAAAGATTTCGATGTTTCCTTTTGTTGGTTTAATTAAACCTAATAACATTCGGATGGTTGTTGTTTTACCAGCACCATTCGGTCCAAGAAAACCATAAATTTCGCCACGCCTAATCCTTAAGTTTAATCCATCAACAGAAGTATGCTTTTTATACTTTTTAGTCAGATCGTGTGTTACCACTATTTGATCATTCATTTGTCTCTCACCTCACTTTTATCATAAGCGATGTTCTTTAAACACAAACGAAACTCTTCCTAAACATTCACTTAACGACATCCCTGGTTTATTTTCTGTATGTAGTTATATTGATACCTGAATATCAAGGTTAAAAATTCGAAAGAATATTCTGAACCCTTAACGAAAGTTAAATTCTTTCCTTTTCTGACCTTTATGTCATTGATCTCATATAAAATAAGAAATAAAAAGGAGGGTAACTTATGACGTTAGAAGAGAACAAAATCCTCATGGTGGATGATGACGAACATATCTTAAACTTATTAATAACTTGCTTTGAAAAGGAAGGTTTCAGCAATATTTCCACAGCTATGACAGGGAGCGAAACCCTTCTGAAAATCGATCAGGAACTTCCAAATATTATTTTATTAGATGTCATGCTTCCGGACACTGATGGCTTCACCTTATGCAGCAAAATACGCTCGCATACAAATGTGCCGATACTCTTCTTAACGGCAAAAACAACAGATTTAGATAAATTGCAAGGGTTTAGTTTTGGGGGAGATGACTATATTACTAAACCATTTAATCCACTAGAAATTGTAGCTCGTGTAAAAGCCCAATTAAAGAGAACGACTCAACTCTCTTCTTCTTACCCTCTAAAACAGGTATACGATTATGAATATTTTAAAATAGATCCCAATACCGGAAGACTTGTTGTTAACGGGACAAGAATAGATTGCCCTGCTCAGGAAATGAAACTTCTGATTTATTTCTGTGAACATCCCAATCAAATTTTAAGTAAACACCAAATTTATAAAGATGTGTGGGGGGAGTTTTATGGCGGAGATAGTACTGTAATGGTACATGTACGACGATTACGTGAAAAATTAGAGGAAGACCCGAGCAGACCTAGATGGATTAAAACGGTTCGAGGACAGGGCTATATATTTGAAGCAGAGCCTATAGATGAGGATTTATTTTGAAGCTGAGAAATAGGATAGCATTTTACTTCGTATCGAGACTTTTTTTACTCATGTTTATTTGGGGTGTGCTCATTGTGGGCAGTATCATATTTTTCAGCCTCGTCTTAGGTCAGAATAAAATGGAAACGCCGCACTTATCCTTAAAAAAAATTGTTGACCAAACAGTTGTTGCAGATAAACAATTTTCAATAAATACGAAAGCAAAAGAAGATTTATTAGAGAACCGGATGTGGATTCAAATTTTAGATGAACAAGGAGATGAGGTTTTTTCTTTTAATAAACCTCAAAATATACCTAAGCATTATATTCTTGGAGAGTTAATATCAGATTACATGTATCCTGCCAAAAAAGGTTATCAATTATCTACGTGGTACGAAACGAAAAACAATCAGGATTTAACATGGGTATTGGGAAAGCCGATGGAAAAAAATAACCCTTTTTTCTATTGGGTGAATAACTTGTGGATTGTTTCTATTATTATGGCAGGGATTGTCATTGCAATATTTTACGGAAAAAAACTAGGTGCTCCCCTGCTGTTTATTGTATCTTGGATTGAGAATTTGTCTAAAGAAAAATATGAAGAACCTTATGATTGGAAGTTTCATTCAAGCAAATATAGACATAATAAATCTGGATATAAGACCTATCAAGAATTAATGCAGGCTCTGTCTGAACTTACCTCAACGCTTCAAAGGAATAAGGCTGAGCGAGAATTATTGGAAAAGACACGAGAAGAGTGGATGGCCGGTGTCTCACATGATTTAAAAACCCCTCTTTCGGTTATTAAGGGATATACGGTTCTTTTATCTTCAAATGAATATGAGTGGGAAAATCAGCAAGTGCGTGATTTTTCCTTAATAATGGAAGAACGTGTCGAATATATGGAAAAGCTGATTGAAGATTTCAACTTAACTTTTCAATTGAAAAATGAGTCGCTTCCAATCCATCTTGAAGAAAAAAACGTAGTGAAAGTAATTCATGACACTTTAGAAAAAATGAAGCTGCTACCGGAGTCAGAAAATAAGAGATTCGCTTTAGAATCCAGTCACAATAAGATACTTTTTAATATGGATGAAAGGTACCTAAAGCGCGCAGTTGAAAACTTGATTGCTAATTGTATTAAACATAATCCTCCGGGCACTAAAATAAAGGTCATATTATATCAGGACGTGTTACATGACAATGAAATACAAATTATAATAGAAGACGATGGGATAGGAATGGACGAAGAGACGGTTGAATGTTTATTTGATCGGTATTTCAGAGGGATAAGCGCTTCGTCAAATAACTCAGGGACTGGATTAGGAATGGCTATTGCTCAACAAATTATCAAGGCACATGGGGGAAATATTGATATATATAGTCAGCCGGGAGTTGGCACAAGATTTAAAATGACCTTTCCGAGTCCGCCATCTAAGTATAACAATGTCAATTAGAAATAATCGATCTTACATTGAGAAAGGGAGAAGCGGGTCTTTTATAAAGGCCCGCTTTCTCATGTTGCAGAGAAACGATGAAAGCATTATGATGGGGGCATCAAATAATGAGGGCTCCGAAAAGCCGTATCCTTTTGGAGGATGGTTGCATGAATAAAATCATGATTGTGGAAGATAGTGAAGACATTCGCGGACTATTGCAGAATTACCTTGAAAAATACGGATATCAAACAGTGGCCGCCGCGGATTTCACGGCTGTTCTTGATGTTTTTTTGCGGGAAAAGCCTGATGTGGTGCTGCTTGATATCAATCTGCCGTCTTATGACGGCTATTATTGGTGCCGCCAGATCCGCCAGCATTCTACAAGCCCGATCATTTTTATCTCAGCCAGAAGCGGGGAAATGGATCAGGTGATGGCGATTGAAAACGGCGGAGATGATTATATCGAAAAACCGTTTTCTTATGATATTGTGCTGGCGAAAATCAAAAGCCAGATCCGCAGGGCATACGGAGAGTACGCTGCCAAGCAGGGAGAGAAAGTGGTTGAATATGCCGGTGTGCAGCTCTTTGTGGAACGGTTTGAACTGCGCTTTCAGGACGAAAAAAGCGAGCTTTCTAAAAAAGAAAGCAAGCTTTTGGAAGTGCTGCTTGAGCGGGGAGAAAAGGTGACGGGAAGAGACCGGCTCATGGAAAAAACGTGGGACACCGACATTTTCGTCGATGATAATACACTTAACGTGTATATCACGCGGCTCAGAAAAAAACTGCGGGAGCTGAATGCGCCTGTTTCCATTGAATCGGTGCGGGGCGAAGGCTACCAGCTGAGGGCGCTGTCATGAAGCTGTTTCTCCGGTCTCATGCCGTGCTGATTCTGCTTTTTCTCCTTCAAGGGCTGTTTGTCTTCTTTTATTACTGGTTTGCGGGTCTTCATTCTTTTTCCCACCTGTTTTACATATTGGGCGTGCAGCTTCTTATTTTGGCGGGTTATCTTGCCTATCGCTGGTACAAAGACCGCGGCGTGTATCATTGGCTCAGCTCGGAGCAGGAAGGGACGGACATCCCGTATCTCGGTTCTTCGGTGTTCTGTTCAGAGCTGTATGAAAAGCAGATGGAGCTGACCCGGCTGCAGCACCAGAAGCTCCATGAGACCGAAGCCAAGCTCGACGCGCGGGTGACGTATATGAATCAATGGGTGCACCAAGTAAAGACGCCGCTGTCGGTCATTAATTTAATCATTCAGGAAGAAGATGAGCCCGTCTTTGAACAAATCAAAAAAGAGGTTCGGCAGATTGAATTCGGGCTGGAGACGCTTCTTTATTCATCAAGGCTTGACCTGTTTGAGCGGGATTTTAAAGTCGAAGCGGTTTCCTTATCAGAGCTTCTCCAATCAGTCATTCAAAGCTATAAACGATTCTTTATTCAATACCGCGTTTATCCGAAAATGGACATTCGCGATGATCATCAGATTTACACCGATGCGAAATGGCTCAAATTTGCGATCGGCCAAGTGGTCACAAATGCGGTCAAGTATTCGGCAGGCAAGAGTGACAGACTTGAGCTGAATGTCTTCCGCGATGAAGACAGGACGGTGCTTGAAGTCAAAGATTACGGTGTCGGCATTCCCTCGCAAGATATCAAGCGGGTGTTTGACCCTTATTACACCGGCGAAAACGGGCGGCGTTTCCAAGAATCTACGGGGATCGGCCTCCATCTCGTCAAAGAAATTACGGGCAAGCTCAATCATACGGTGGACATCAGCTCGTCCCCCGGTGAAGGGACATCGGTCCGATTTTCATTTCTTACAAAAATGTAAGGCTGCGTTAAGAAAACAACATAGCTCGTTTTGTTTCCCCTTGATAACATGGATTTATGTCAAGGGGATTTTTATGTTAAATGCCCCGGCACTACATGAAAGCAGCCCAGACCAACAAGAATAAAACCATAAGGAGGATTTTCATGGCGAATATGCTTGAAGTCAAACATATAAATAAAACCTATAAAGGACAAGTGTCCTATCAAGCTTTAAAACAAATTTCGTTTTCAATAGAAGAAGGCGGGTTCACGGCGGTGATGGGACCGTCCGGCTCCGGAAAAACAACGCTTTTGAATATCATTTCAACGATTGACCGTCCGGATTCAGGCGATATCCTGATTCACGGAGAAAACCCGCACCGCCTGAAGCGGACAAAGCTCGCTCATTTCCGCCGCAAGCAGCTCGGATTTGTGTTTCAGGATTTCAACCTTCTGGACACGCTGACGATCGGTGAAAATATCATGCTGCCGTTAACGCTTGAAAAAGAAGCGCCGTCTGTCATGGAAGAAAAACTGCACGGCATCGCGGCAAAGCTCGGAATCGAAGACCTGCTCAACAAACGGACGTTTGAAGTATCCGGCGGACAGCGCCAGCGGGCCGCCATCGCAAGAGCGGTCATTCATAAGCCGTCACTCATTCTGGCCGATGAACCGACGGGCAACCTTGATTCCAAAGCGTCAAAAGACGTCATGGAAACGATGCAGAGCCTGAATCAGGATGATCATATCACGGCTTTGATGGTGACCCATGATCCGGTTGCGGCAAGCTACTGCCGCCGCGTCATCTTTATAAAAGACGGCGAACTGTTTAATGAGATTTACCGCGGGGAAAACCGCCAAGTCTTTTATGAACAGATTCTTGATGTGCTGTCTATGCTGGGGGGAAACGCAAATGACCTTTCTTCAGTTCGCTTATAAAAACGTCACGAGAAACAAAAGGGCCTATCTTGCTTTCTTTTTAAGCAGCGCTTTTTCCGTTTTGATTTTCTTTACCTTTGCGATGTTCCTGTTTCATCCGGCACTAAAAGAAGGCTACCTGAATAACATCGCCAGAAAAGGCTTAACCGCCGCGGAATGGATGATCTTTGTTTTTTCTTTCTTATTTGTTCTGTATTCGGTTAACGCATTTTTGAAATCGAGAAATAAAGAATTCGGTATTCTGCTGATGCAGGGTATTACGCCGGTGCAGCTGAGAAAGCTCATTACGGCGGAAAACATGATCATCGGCGTCATGTCGATCGCAGCCGGGATTATCGGAGGATTCATTTTTTCGAAAACGTTCTTTACGGTCGGCGCTTATATTTTAGAAATGGACGCGCTGCCTCTGTACATGCCTTGGAAAGCGCTCGGCATTACGGCCGGCGGATTTCTGCTCTTATTTTTCCTTTTATCGCAGTTCACGATCCTTTTTGTCAGATCAAATACGGTGATCAAATTAATAAAGGGCACTGACAAGATCAAGCCGGAGCCGAAGCCGTCCGTGCTTCTGTCCTTATTCGGTATCGCCTGTCTTTGCGGCGGGTACGGCATGGTTCTGAAAGGCAATGTCCACGGGACTCAACCGTTCATCATTTTACTGCTTACCGTCATCGGCACGTATTTCTTTTTCAGCCAAAGCAGCATCTGGATTCTGCGCGCGCTGAAGAAGTGGAAAACCTTTTATCTGCGCGGGAAAAATGTCATTTGGGTTTCTGACCTTGTTTATCGTTTAAAAGACAACGCCCGCCTGTTCTTTATCGTCAGCATTATTTCCGCGGTTGCGTTTACTGCGACAGGCGTGCTCGCAATGTACAAATCGACCGTCGGGGCGGAAGAGTCCGCCTATGAGATGGAGTATGTATCTTTCAGCAATAATTCAAAAGAAAAGACTCATTTGAAAGATATTGACCATGAACTGAAAACACACGGCTTTACGTATAAGAAAGACAAAATAAATGTTTCCTATGTCCGCTATCAGGAAGGAGATACTGTTCCGCCTGTTTACATGATCAGCAAATCGGATGTATCAAAATACTTCCATGTCAAGCTGAGCGGCCTGAAACATGATGAGGCTGTCTATTTCCCGGGCACGTATGACCGCAATTTCAAAAACGAAGCGCCGGATCAGCTGAAGCTGCTGAACCAAAAAGGCAAGCCGTCTGACCAAAAACTGACGGTAAAAGAAGTCAAAAAACCGCTGATCTCATTGAATGCCATCATCGCGGTGAACGATCAAACCTTTGATCAGCTCAAATCACTCGGTGATAAAGCGTCATTATACGGCTACAGCTACGATCATTGGAAAGACAGTCTTGGGTTCAGCCAATCTCTGAAAGATGAGATCTACGGCAACTATATCGACGTGCATTCTGATTTTATGTCAAAAGCCGGGACGTACTATGATACGGTGCAGCTGCCGAGCCTGAGTTTATTCATCGGCCTGTTTATCGCAATTGTATTCTTTGTCGCGGCAGCAAGTTTCTTATATTTCAGGCTGTTCACCGATTTAGATGAGGACCGGGAGCGCTACCGTTCATTGGCCAAAATCGGCCTGAGTGAGCGTGAAATGGCACAAAGCGTGACGATACAATTGGCAATTCTTTTCTTCTTTCCATTTGTCATTGCCGTCATGCATACGCTGTTTGCCTTGAGAACATTGGCTGTGGAAGGCTATTCCGATGTAGCGGGGCCGCTCAGTCTGACCATCGGAGGGTTTTTCATCTTTCAGCTTCTGTTCTTCCTCGCGGTGCGGACAAGCTATTTGAAAAAAATGAACAAGTAAGGGGAGTGCAAAGATGAAAAAAGCATTGGCAATCCTGGCCGTCTTGGCGGCCGCTGCCGTCATATACGGACTTCTCTTTTTTCATAATGATGTTACAGACAGATTTAATCCGTTTATTCACCAGCAAGATGTTTATGTACAGATTGATCGAGATGGCAAACATCTTAGCCCGGGCGGTACTGAGTATACATTAGACGGATATAACGCATCCGGGAAAAAAGAAGAAGTGACCTTTTTCGCCGGGAAAGACCTTCGGAAGAACGCGTATTTGAAGGTGAAGGCGAAAGGAAAGTATGTCGAGACCTGGGAAGAAGTCAGATTTGAAGATATGCCGGGCTCCGTACAGTCAAAATTAAAGTGAACATGAAAAGCGGCACAGTGTCATGACTGTGCCGCTTTTTTTATTTTTTATTTTCTTCAGCCCGTTTGATCAGCATGTCGGTGATGATATCCATCTGTTTGCTGACGGCAATCGGGTCATACGGATAGAAGGTGTTGAAATCGTTGATAAAGACACGGTTGTTCTTTACGGCATCGAGATTTTTCCAAACGGATGACTCTTTCAGACGCTCAAATGTTTTGCTTTCTCCATTCGGATTGTAATCGGTAATGAACATATAATCAGCCGCATATTGAGGGATGACCTCTTGGGAAACCTGTTTCATGGCGCCCGTTTTCATGATGTCTTTTTCGATTTTGGCCGGCGCTTTCAATCCGAGCGCGTTATAAACGGCTTGGCCGCCGCGGCCGGAATTGTCATTGAAAATCCAGATTTCGCCTTTATCCGTCGTTTCATAAAGGCCGACTGTCTCGTCTTTGCCGATCACGTTTTTGAGGCGCTTTTGATTCGCTTCGGCTTTTTTGTTGAAGTCTGCCATAAAGCTTTTGGCTTTATCCTTCGCCCCGGCAATGTCGCCGAATAGGCTGACCGTATCTTTCGTATTCTTTGCGGTGTTAAAAGGAATGACAATCGTCGGTGCGATTTTCGATAGTTTTTCGTATTGGTCATCCTTCATCAGCACGATTAAATCAGGCTTCAGCTGCATCACTTTCTCCACATTGACGGGATTGCCGATGTCCGTGGTGTTTTTCAGCTGTTTTTTGATAAACGGATTTTTGAAAGCCCATGAGCCCGCCCCGACGACATTTGCGTCAACGGACAGCAGCTCACCTGCATAAAAGTCAGTGACGATCCGTTTCGGATGTGCGGGTATGTCAATATTTCCTTTTGTTGATTCATATGTACGCATGTCTGTCTTTCCTTTGCCTGATGCCGATCCGTTGTTTTCCTTCGCGCCGCTGCAAGCGCTTAATGCGAAAACAAGCAGAAGTGCCAGGCCGATCAGCCATGATTGTTTCTTCATAATGATCCCCCTATTTCGGTGATAATGATTATCATTATTAATATAGCAGGAAGACGTCATTCCGTCTATGTTTTTTATAGAAAACCTTCCTTGATTATCCATGTTATAGTAGTAAAGGAGGAGGAATGAATGTTGATTACGAAAAGAGGGACTTGGTGGGAAGTGCTGCACAGCTGGTGGCTGCTGCTGACTTTTGCGCCGTTTGCGCTGACCGCTTTCTTGGCCTTTTTCTATATCGGCTACCGGGCCAAGAACAAAAAATGGCTGAAATACGGACTTATCTATTTTATTATTTTAGCAATTGCTTTTGTGCTGCCGAGCACGCCGGGCGTGTATATCGTGCTGCCTTTATGGGTCATCTCCATCATCCACGGGCTGAAAGTGCGGGCGGCTTATTTGATACAGCTTGATGTGTTTAAACAAAACGTCGAAGCAAGAGCGTTTGAAGCGGTAAGGCATGAGGCGGAAGCAAAATTCGGCGGAAAACCCGCTCATCGCATTGATCTGACAAAACAGAGATAAAAACAAATGACAAAGCCGGTATCTCGCGCTTTGTCATTTGCATGACCGGCCTATTGCTGGTATGAGTGCTGCTGAAACGGTGTGTGATGCTGTGTTTGCGGGAATGAAGAAACATTAGCGTTTGCCATCGGTGCAGGCATGTGTCCGCTTACTTCCTGCTGAAGCTGATTGCACACATTCACGATTTGCTGGCATTTCTGAATGGCCGCTTCATGCCCCTGCAGCGCTTGCTGAATGGTATGAACGGCATGCTGTTCATGGTTAAGCATCTGCTGAAGCATTTGAATGTTTTGCTGTTCCTGCTGGAGCATTTGCTTGTACTGCTGACTGCTTTGCTGTGTCTGCTGAATAAGCTGCTGTGCTGTTTGGCGGCATTGCTGCAGCTGATTTCCGCTGTATTGGTTTTGATACATCATGAAGACCTCCTGGAGTGATTGATTTTACACATTTATCATGTGAAAGAATAGGAGAGGCATTCATGCAAGAAAAGGATTCAAATATTTACCTGTTATGTACAGAGCGGAATACAAGGCTCGGGATGGCCTGTCGAGCTTTGTATTCCGGCCCTTTTTCTCAGAAGCCGCCTTCTGTAGCGTGAAAAGGAATATTGAGTCTGTTTTCGACTGCGCGCAGGCGCTGATTCAAACGGTTTAAGCGGCGGGTATGGATTTCAATGGACTGGCTCAGCCGTCTGATCTGCTCATTCATACGCGTGATTTCCCGGTTTTGGCGCTGGTCTTCTTGTGAGAGGCGGGTGAGCTCTCTCGTTTGCTGGGCGTTTTGTCTTTCAAGCTGGGCGACTCTCCGTTCTAAAGCCGTCGGCTGCCGCTCTTCAGACTGAGGGGGCGCATAATAATAGCTTTCCTGCTGCTGATACGGCTCATACTCAACGCGGTTCACTTCGTATTCCTGCTGCTGAGGGAAATAGGCAGGCGGGGTGTAGTACTGATATGGGTTCATTCATCATTCTCCTTATCTAGTGAAGTCTTTATACACTATGTAGTCAATTGCACAGTGCCACGGCATCTGCCTAAGTTACAGGCGTAAAAAAGCTTCAAAGGAAGGTGATCATGTTGCGGAACATACGGATTTTCATCATGACGGTTCTTGTTTTCGGATGCGTCATGATAACAGGCTGCTCGCAAAAGAAAGCAGACGATACCCCTTTTTATTACGGGACATGGGATGCAGGGCTGAAACCGGGCCCGATGGACGGGGTCAGATCTGAAACCGTCACGTTTACGAAAGACAGCGTGCTGACAAAGCAGGTCATTCAAGGCCGCGGCGAGGTTGCCATGCCCTCAGATGTGTACAAGGTGATCTCACAAAACACGGACGGGACGATCGAGATTGAATACCTCGGACATCCGCATCCCGTCAAAAGCACGTTGAAAAGAGGAAAAAACGGTACGCTCATTTGGAAGATATACGGAGAAACAAAAACAATGACAAGAATAAAAACCGGCGGGGAGGATGCACATGAGAAATAAGGCTGCCGACAGACTCGTTTTGACGGGTGTCATCGTACATATCATTCAATGGTTTTCACTGTTATGGTTATTTTTTATGCTTTTTGATCAGTTCGGGCGTTTTACCATTTACAATCCCAATGTCGTCAACGGCAGCATGCAGTCTTTTTCATTCTTTGATATGATGCGCGCTCTTCTGTTTTCCGGCACGCTGCGGAATACGCTTCTGCTGTTTCTGTTTGCGGCAATGCTCATTTACTTGTGGGTGAACGCTCTGTTTATCCTGCTGGAAATCGTTTCTTATATCATGATCAGGCGGAACAGCCGTTCATTATGGGCATACTTTCCCGCAGCGATGGGAATAAAGCTTGCCCTTCTGGACATAGCGGCCGTCCCTTTCTTTGCGGCGGGGCTGATGCTCTTGAAGCAGAAAACAGACGACGGCGGCGAACAAGCTGACAAGGGGAAAAGACGGTCCCGCATCCGGAGGCAGGCCCGTTATACGAAGAGAAGGCGGAGAAACTCGTCCGTTTGATTTTTCATTGAAACGAAAAAACGATATGATGAAAGCATAAGAAGAAAAGGACACAAAGGAGATGCAGGATGTACAAGTTAATCGCAATAGATATGGACGGAACACTATTAAACGATCATCATGAAGTGACGGCTGAAGTCCGCGGGGCGCTTGATGCCGCCAAAGCGGAAGGGGTCAATATCGTCCTGTGCACGGGCCGGCCGATCGGCGGCGTGCGTCGGTATTTGGAAGAGCTGAACTTACAGGAAGAAGGCGACTTTGTGATTGCCTATAACGGCGCACTCGTCCAAAATACGTATACAAACGGTGTCGTGGCCGAGCAGTCATTAGGCTTTGAGGATTTGAAGTCGCTTTACGAGCTGAGCTTACAGCTGGATACTCCGATGCATTACTTTGACACAGCCAATCTGTACACGCCGAACCGGGATATCAGTGAATACACGGTATACGAATCATACATTACGAAAGTGCCGCTTCATTTCCGCACGATCGATGAAGTGCCGAAGGATATTCTGATTCCGAAAGTCATGTTCATTGACGATCCGGACAAGCTGGAGAAAGCGATCGCTTCCATTCCGGAATCATTCAAAGAAACATACACAATGGTCAAAAGTGCGCCATTCTTCCATGAGATTCTTCACCCGAAAGTCAGTAAAGGAAACGCGGTTAAGCTGCTGGCCGAAAAACTCGGCATTGAACAGAAAGACGTCATGGCAATCGGCGATAACGGCAACGACATGTCCATGATTCAGTGGGCCGGCTGCGGTGTGGCAATGGCCAATGCCATCCCGGAAGTAAGGGAGATTGCCGATTTTGAAACGAAATCAAATAACGAACACGGCGTGGCGCATGCGATTCAGGAGCTTGTGCTGAAAAAATAGGCACCCCATCAGAGGGTGCTTTTTTACCGCGTATTTTGGTGATATGATAAGCGGAGAGGGGAGGCGCGACATGGATCGTGAAAAACAGCAGCTCAGCATAGAAGCGGCAAAACTATATTATCAATCAGATTACAGCCAGCAGCAGATCGCCGAACGGCTTAATCTGTCACGCCCCACCGTTTCAAGGCTGCTTCAGTACGCAAAGGAAAAAGGGTATGTGCAAATTCGCGTCATGGACCCATTTGAGGATCTGGACGAACTAGGCGCGAAGCTGGAAGAAAAATACGGGCTGCTTGAGGCGCACGTCGTCTTTTCTCCAAGCGACGATTACCAGGCCATTACACATTACTTAAGCCGCTATGGCGCAGACTATATGCATAAAACCGTAAAGGACGGCGATATACTCGGCGTAAGCTGGGGGACGACGATGTACCAGATCGCAAGCCGCATGGAGCCGAAGCAGGTAAAGAGCGTTGAAGTTGTGCAGCTGAAAGGCGGCATCAGTCATTCCAATGTCAATACGTATTCGTCAGAAACGATTCAGCTGTTCGCCGAAGCATTTCAGACGATGCCGAGGTATTTGCCGCTGCCGGTTATATTTGACAGCGCCGATGTGAAACAGATGGTCGAGCGGGACAGACATATTAAGCGGATCATTGAAATGGGCAGACAAGCCAATATCGCCCTGTTTACGGTCGGAACCGTCCGGGATGAGGCGCTGCTTTTCAGACTCGGCTATTTCCGGGAAGAAGAGAAACAATTGCTGAAAGCGCACGGGGTCGGGGATATTTGTTCGCGCTTTTTTGACGCGGAAGGCAGGATTTGCAGCAGCAGCATTAACGGCCGGACGATCGGAGTCGAGCTCAGCGACTTGAAAATGAAAGAGCGTTCGATTCTGGTGGCGGGCGGCAGCAGAAAATGCAAGGCCATTCACGGTGCCCTCAAAGGAAAGTACGCCAACGTTTTGATTACCGATCAGCATACGGCCAAAAAACTCATTCAAGAATTGTGACAATTCATGAACATAATTTCAATTACCAATTTACATATGTTCAAAATTCGGTTATTCTAAACGTATCCTAGGAAAAAGGAAGTGCATACAATGTCAATTGCAAGTCAAATAGACCATACTGCTTTGAAACCGCATACACAAAAAGCAGATATTTTACAACTGATAAAAGAAGCAAAAGAATATAAATTCGCTTCCGTTTGTGTAAACCCGACTTGGGTCAAACTCGCAGCGGAGGAACTGAAGGGCACGGGAGTTGACGTTTGCACCGTTATCGGATTTCCTCTCGGCGCAACGACATCGGAAACAAAAGCATTTGAAACGAAGGATGCCATCTCAAAAGGAGCCACTGAGGTTGACATGGTCATCAATATCGGCGCATTAAAAGACGGCGATGATGAAGCGGTTGAAGCTGATATCCGCGCAGTAGTTGAAGCAGCTGATAAAAAAGCGCTCGTCAAAGTGATCATCGAAACATGCCTTTTGACAGATGAAGAAAAAGAGCGCGCGTGCCGCTTAGCGGTATCAGCAGGCGCCGATTTCGTCAAAACGTCTACCGGTTTTTCTACAGGCGGGGCAACGGCTGAAGACATTGCTCTCATGAGAAAAACAGTCGGACCGGACATCGGGGTCAAAGCATCAGGCGGCATCAGAACAAAAGCTGATGTTGACAGCATGATCGCTGCGGGCGCGAGCCGGATCGGCGCAAGTGCGGGCGTCTCTATCGTGAGCGGCGGAGACAGCGGCAGCAGCGACTATTAATCAGCAGTGCGGAAGCTGAAAGCTTCCGCCATCCTCTTTCTTTGTTGATGCATAAAAAATTGTAAGCGAATACAAATAAAAGGAGAACACATATGAAGTATCTCATCGGAATTATCGGAATCATTGTGTTTTTAGGTCTTGCCTGGCTTGCCAGCAACGGCAAAAAAAGAATCAGAATCCGGCCGATCGCCGTCATGCTCGTGCTGCAGCTGATTCTCGGTTATATTCTCCTCAACACCGGTATCGGGAATTTTCTTGTCGGCGGTTTTGCAAAAGGATTTAACTACTTGCTGGAATATGCATCAGAAGGGATTAACTTTGTATTCGGCGGGCTTGTGAATGCGAAACAGACGACGTTCTTCATGAGCGTGCTTCTGCCGATCGTCTTTATATCCGCTTTAATCGGAATTCTGCAGCATTGGAAGGTCCTTCCCTTCATCACGAAGTATATCGGTCTTGCGTTAAGCAAGGTGAACGGAATGGGGAAAATCGAATCTTACAACGCTGTTGCATCCGCGATTTTAGGGCAATCAGAAGTCTTTATCAGTTTGAAAAAACAGCTCGGTTATCTTACTGAACAGCGCTTATATACGCTTTGCGCGTCCGCAATGTCGACGGTCTCAATGTCGATCGTCGGTTCTTACATGATGATGCTGAAGCCTGAATACGTCGTGACGGCGCTTGTGCTGAACTTATTCGGCGGATTTATCATCGCTTCTATCATTAACCCGTACACCGTCAGCAAAGAAGAGGATTTGATCGTCGTTCCTGAAGAAGAAAAGCAATCCTTTTTTGAAGTGCTCGGTGAGTATATAATGGATGGATTCAGAGTCGCCGTCGTCGTAGCGGCGATGCTGATCGGATTTGTCGCACTCATTGCCCTGGTCAACGGCGTTTTTAACGCGGTCTTCGGCATTACATTCCAGGCGCTGCTCGGATATGTATTCGCGCCGTTTGCGTTTTTAACCGGTATTCCGTGGAATGAAGCGGTGAGCGCCGGAAGCATTATGGCGACGAAAATGGTATCGAATGAATTTGTGGCGATGCAGACACTCTCATCCGGCGATTTCCATTTCAGTGCGCATACACAGGCAGTGGTATCTGTATTCCTTGTCTCATTCGCGAATTTCTCCTCTATCGGAATCATTACCGGTGCGGTGAAAGGGCTGCATGAAAAACAAGGAAACGTCGTCGCGCGGTTCGGGCTGAAGCTGCTGTACGGCGCAACACTCGTCAGCTTCTTGACAGCGGCGATCGTCGGATTGATTCACTGAACATAAATGAAGGACAGGTGATAGATCATGAGAATGGTAGATCTTATTGTAAAAAAACAAAATGGAAAAGAACTGACAACAGAAGAAATTGAATTTTTCGTAAAAGGATACACGGACGGAAGCATCCCTGATTATCAGGCAAGCGCACTGGCTATGGCGATTTACTTTCAGGATATGACAGATCAGGAGCGCGCAGATCTGACAATGGCGATGGTGAATTCAGGGGAAACGATTGATCTCTCCGCCATTGAAGGCATTAAGGTCGACAAGCACTCTACGGGCGGGGTCGGCGACACGACAACTCTCGTACTCGCACCGCTTGTCGCGGCGCTCGGCGTTCCCGTCGCTAAAATGTCCGGCCGCGGTCTTGGCCATACGGGGGGAACCATTGATAAGCTGGAAGCGATCGAAGGCTTCCACGTGGAATTATCAAAAGATGAATTCATCAAGCTTGTGAATCGCGACAAGGTAGCCGTTATCGGACAAAGCGGCAATTTGACGCCTGCCGATAAAAAGCTGTATGCGCTGCGTGATGTAACGGGTACGGTGAACTCCATCCCGCTGATCGCAAGCTCAATTATGAGTAAAAAAATCGCCGCCGGAGCAGATGCCATCGTGCTTGACGTCAAAACGGGAGCCGGCGCGTTTATGAAAACGGATGAAGACGCCGTGAACCTCGCCAAAGCAATGGTCCGCATCGGAAACAACGTCGGCCGCCAGACGATGGCCGTGATTTCTGACATGTCGCAGCCGCTCGGTTTTGCGATCGGGAATGCCCTGGAAGTACAAGAAGCCATTGATACGTTAAGAGGGGAAGGGCCTGAAGACTTAAACGAACTCGTCCTCACGCTCGGCAGCCAAATGGTCGTATTGGCGAAAAAAGCTGAGACATTGGAAGAAGCGAGAACGAAGCTTCAGGAAGTCATGAAAAACGGCAAAGCGCTTGAAAAGTTCAAAGAGTTCCTGAGCAATCAGGGAGGAGACGCTTCTGTTGTTGACGATCCGTCCAAACTTCCGCAGGCGGCGTACAAAATTGACGTTCCGGCGAAAGAAGCGGGTGTCGTTTCAGAAATCGTCGCTGACGAAATCGGCGTCGCAGCGATGCTGTTGGGCGCGGGACGTGCGACAAAAGAGGACGAAATCGATCTTGCCGTCGGCATTATGCTCCGCAAAAAAGTCGGTGACAACGTCGAAAAAGGCGAGCCGCTCGTCACCCTTTACGCCAACCGCGAAAACGTTGAAGACGTGACCGCCAAAGTCTATGACAACATCCGCATCTCAGAAAAAGCGGAAGAGCCGAAACTGATTCATACGCTGATTACGGAATAAGAGAAGAAAGGCACATACCTCATCAGTATGTGCCTTTTTTATGGCATGGTTTTATCCAAATGAATGTCACGGACGGATTGTTTCGGCTGTTTCTTTCTCAAAAAACGAATGAGATAGCACAGGATCATACAAGGAATTCCGCAGAAGAGGGCGATTCTTTGATTGGGATCAAATGCAAGGCCTACGCATGAAGCGAAACATAAGATCACGGCGGCGATCGGAACGAGAGGGTATAACGGTGTGCGGAAGGTCAGATCCGAGACGCGTCCGCCGTTTTTCACATAATGTTTTCGAAATAACAGCTGAGACAGGGCGATGCTCATCCACACCACGACGCCGGCAAATCCGGCTATTGCCACGAGCACCACGTAGACCGTGCCCGGGGCGGCGATGCTTGAGATCAAGGATATGCAGGAAACGGCCATGCTGGCGAGCAGCGCATTCAGCGGAATGCCTTTCGGCGTGACTTTTTTGAACCGGGCGCTGATCATGTTTTCATTCGCAAGAGACCACAGCATCCGGGTGGAAGCATACAGTCCGGAGTTGGCGACCGAAAGCAAAGCCGTTAAAATCACGAAGTTCATGATATCTGCGGCGTATGGGATACCGATTTGGGAAAAGACCGCGACAAACGGACTTTCAATCACACCGGCTTCCCTCCAGGAGATCAGTCCGGACAGCACAAAAATGGCGCCGATAAAAAAGATGACCGTTCTCCAGGCGACATTTCGGATCGAACGCGGAATATCTTTTGCCGGATTGGCGGTTTCACCCGCGGTAATTCCGATCAGCTCCGTCCCTGAAAAGGCGAAGCTTACGGAAATCATTGCGATGAAAACCGCAAGAAAGCCGTTCGGAAACAGTCCGCCGTGTGAGGTGAAATTCGACAGCATCGGAGCTTCACCCGAACCGTGCAATGAAATCAAACCGAACATCGCGGCGCCGCCTAAGATGATAAATAAAAGGATGGTAACGATTTTGACGCTGGAAAACCAAAACTCCGTTTCTGCAAACAATTTAACGGAGAATGCATTGGCGGCAAAAAGGAGAGCCGCGAAAATCGCGCTCCACATCCAGACGCTGCTGTGGGGAAACCAGCGCTGCATGAGGATACCGGAAGCTGTAAACTCCGATCCCACCGTCACCACCCAATTCACCCAATACATGATACCGACCATAAAACCCGTGGACGGCCCGATAAACGTTGTCGCATACGTTTGAAATGAACCGGTCACAGGCATGGCTACTGACAATTCTCCGAGACACTGCATGACAAGATACATCATCAAGCCGCCGATTAAGTAGGCGGCGATCGTCCCGCCCGGCCCGGCCTGGCTCAATGTATACCCTGTGCTCAAAAACAGCCCCGTGCCGATGACCCCTCCCAATGAAATCATAAATAAGTGCCTGCTTTTCATCGTGCGCTTTAGTTGATTGCCGCCTTGATCAACATCCATCGTGATCTCCCCCTTTTTGCGTGGCGTGAGAATCTTCCGGCAGCCGAGAGCACGCGTGCCGGATTTGACTTTAACGTGACAATTTAAATCCCTTTAATGCATGTAAAATAACGTGTGCGGCTGCCCGGCTTGTCATATCGCGAAAATCAAGTGTCGGATCAACCTCAACGATCTCAATACCTGAGATGTCAGCCTCTTGGGGCAAAAACCTGACCGCCTGAAGCAGTTCTTCGGTATACAGACCTCCGGGGCCGATCGCAGGACAGCCGGGCGCATGAGCTTGATCCAGCACATCCATATCAACCGAAATAAAAATGGCGTCGGCTCTTTTTTGAACGGCCGGCAAGACCTCTTGTATCGTTCGGAGGAGCCCTTTCTCCCGGATCATCTCCATTGTATGCACGTCTGCCTGCCGCTCTTTTACATATTGTTCATATGCCAAGCTGTTGCTGAACTCCCTGATTCCAAGCTGAATCAGGTTTTGTCCGCTTATGATATTTTCATCTAACAGCCGGCGGAATGGCGTGCCGTTTGTCGGCCCTCCGTCTTCTGTGTTGCGGACGTCGTGGTGGGCGTCGAATTGAAAGACGGCCGTTGTTCCTTTCGTTTCCGCAATGGCTTTAATGGTGGAATAACTGATGGAGTTGTCGCCGCCGAGAATGAAGGGCACCCAGTCAGGCTGATCCGTCAGAATATCATAAATGGTCCGATAAATGTGTTCGTGAGATGTGACGACATCCGTGACGTGAATCTGAATATCGCCGATATCGTACAGATGGTCAATGACATGCTCCCGCAGCTCCGCGGAATATGCGGAAATGCCGCCGAGCGCCCGGCGGATCGCACCGGGTGCAAAGCAGGCGCCGGAATGGCTGATTGACGACTTAGAAAGCGGAACGCCGATCAAAGCCGGCCCTTTGATCGTTTGTCCCGCCCACGCTTCCGTCACATCGCCGATCCTTGTCACATGGCGGTCGTTGAAGAGGGAGCCGGCTTTTTGCAGAAACGGATACTTATCCAAGAGCGGCTCCCTCCCTTGAAACGACCGTCTTTCCGTTCTTGATGACACGGCGGACATGATTGACGCCGTAATGATACGGGATATACATGTAATTCGGCGCTTCCCAAATGACAATGTCAGCCGCCCGTCCGGCTTTAATTTGTCCGGCCTCTTCGCCTTTTCCGATCGCATACGCGGCATTAACGGTGACAGCATGCCAGATTTCTTCTGCGGTCATTTTTAAATGAAGCGCGGCAATCGACATAATGAGCTGGAGATTTTCCGTCGGTGAGCTGCCCGGGTTGAAGTCAGTCGCCAAACTGACCCGTACGCCCGCATCAATCATCTCCCGGGCTCTCGCATAAGTGTGTTTGCCGAGATAGAAAGTCGTGCCCGGCAACAGGACGGCGATCGTTCCGGACTCCGCTAGCTTTTCGATGCCTTCGTCAGACGCCCCCACCAAATGATCGGCAGAAACAGCATGCAGTTCTGCCGCCAATTCCGCGCCGCCGAGCGGGTCAATCTCATCAGCATGGATTTTCAGGCCGAAACCAGCTTCAGACGCCTTTTTCAGGTAGTTCCGCGACTGGCTGACGGTAAAGACGCCTGTTTCTGTGAAAATATCGGCAAATTGCGCGAGGCCTTCTTCTTTTATTTCAGGCAAAAGCTGCAGCATGCGATTCAGAAATTCGTCAGGGCTGTTCCGGTACTCAGGCGGAATGGCGTGTGCCCCCATAAAGGTCGTGACAAGGTCGACCGGCTGGCGCCCGCCCAGTTTTTTCGCTGCGGTCAGCTGTTTCAGCTCCGTGTCTTTGTCGAGTCCGTACCCGCTTTTTACTTCCGCGGTCGTGATGCCGTATGACAGCATGCGTCCGAGGTGAAAAAGCCCTTTTTCAATCAGTTCTTCTTCGGAGGCGGCTTTCGTGTCTTTGACCGTTGACAAAATACCGCCGCCTTGCGCCAGAATATCCAAATAGGACATGCCCTGAATTTTTAAATTCAGTTCTTTTTCCCGGGACCCTCCGAATACAAGATGGGTATGGGGATCGACGAGGCCGGGGGTGACGAGCCGTCCCCCGCAGTCGATGATGTCTCTTGCCTCGTATCCTTCCTCCGCTCCTTGATGTCCGGCAAAAACAATGCGCCCGTCGTGAATGCCGATGACGGCATCTTCCGTGACATGAAGATCCTGCATGCTTCCGCCTGATCGGGGGCCGCCGGATTCCATCGTCAGCAGCTGGCCGATGTTGGTGAGTATGGTATCTATTTGTTTCGGCATGTTACCGCTCCTTTTTCATCGGTATCATAATGTCTTGTTCCTCGGCGACTTGAGCCGCTTTTTCATAACCTGCGTCCGCATGGCGGATGATGCCCATTCCCGGATCGCTTGTCAGAACGCGGGAAAGCCGCTGTTCCGCAAGGATGCTGCCGTCGGCGACCGCGACCATTCCCGCGTGAAGGGAATACCCCATGCCGACGCCCCCGCCGTGGTGAAAAGAAACCCAGCTTGCGCCTGAGGCCGTGTTGATCAGCGCGTTCAGCACCGCCCAATCGCCGACCGCGTCGCTTCCGTCTTTCATCGCTTCTGTTTCCCGATTCGGAGAGGCGACAGATCCGCAGTCTAAATGGTCTCTTCCGATGACGATCGGGGCTTTCAGCTCGCCGTTTCTGACCAATTCATTGATGGCGAGCCCCATCTTTTCCCGTTCACCGTAGCCGAGCCAGCAAATACGGGACGGCAGGCCTTGGAATGTGACTTTTTTCTGTGCCATGTCAATCCAGCGGTGAAGGGCTTGATTTTCTGGAAACAGCTCTTTTAATAAAGCGTCCGTGCGGTATATATCTTCGGGGTCTCCCGACAGCGCAGCCCAGCGGAACGGCCCTTTTCCTTCACAAAATAAAGGCCGGATGTAGGCGGGAACGAATCCCGGAAAATCAAAAGCATCGGCGAGACCCTCATCTTTGGCAACTTGACGGATATTGTTGCCGTAATCGAAGACGATAGCCCCTTTTTTCTTGAAGGCAAGCATGGCTTCCACGTGCTTTTTCATACTTTGCTTGGATAGCCTTACGTATAAATCGGGCTGATCCCGGCGCAGACGCCCGGCCTCTTCAAGTGAGTATCCTGCCGGAATATAGCCGATCAGCGGGTCGTGAGCGGAAGTCTGATCGGTCACGATGTCAATATGGACGCCGCGGTTCAAAAGCTCATGATGCACCTCAGCCGCATTGCCGAGAAGGCCGATCGATAAAGGCTCTCCGGCTTGTCTGGCTGCTTCGGCCCAGCGCAGCGCTTCGTCAATTGATGCGGTTTTACGGTCGCAATAGTTTGTTTCCATCCGTTTATCAATCCGTGTTTCATCCGCTTCAACGGCGATGACGACGCCATCATTCATCGTGACGGACAGCGGCTGGGCGCCTCCCATTCCGCCAAGACCGGCCGTCAGCGTAAGGGTTCCTTTCAGACTGCCGCCGAAATGCTGTCTCGCAAGCTCCGCAAAGGTTTCATAGGTGCCTTGCAAAATGCCTTGTGAGCCGATATAAATCCAGCTGCCGGCCGTCATCTGCCCGTACATCATCAGCCCTTTTTTCTCAAGGTCATGGAAATGTTCCCAATCCGCCCATTTTGGCACGAGAACCGAATTAGCCAGCAGGACGCGGGGCGCGCGGCTGTGCGTGCGGAACAGTCCGACCGGTTTTCCGGATTGGATCAGCAGTGTTTCATCATCTTTTAACGTTTTGAGGGAACGCTCAATCGCGTGAAAAGCATCCCAGTTTCGTGCGGCCTTGCCTATGCCGCCGTATACGATCAGATCCTCCGGCTTTTCGGCAACCTCCGGGTCAAGGTTGTTTCGGAGCATGCGGAGCACGGCTTCCTGCTCCCATCCTAAGCATTCAAGTTCGGTGCCGCGGCCGGCGCGGATTGATTTCTTTACATCAGTCATCTTGTCAGTCCTCCTTCATTGGTCATCAGTTTTTGGTGATGTTCATTCGGCAGAAAAGACTCCTTCTTCAGCCAGTCACTCAGATGCTCGATGTCATAAGAAAACACGCGGTCTTCTTGTATGGACGGCACGATGTTTCTCATTTCAAGATAGAGCTGTTTTGTGTACGAGGCGCAATGTTCCGCACCCCGGTATTCCACGGCCTGCAGCGCGCAAATGGCTTCAACGGCAAGCACCCGTCTCGTATTCGCGATGATCTGGTAGGCGTGCCTTGAGGCGATGGTTCCCATGCTGACGTGATCCTCCTGGTTTGCCGATGAAGGAATGGAATCGACACTGGCGGGATGGGCCAGGGTTTTATTTTCTGACACGAGGGAGGCCGCCGCATATTGCATGATCATCGCTCCGGATTGTAAGCCGGGCTGAGGGCTCAGAAAGGGCGGCAGGTCATTCAGCTGCGGATTCACAAGCCGTTCGATACGGCGTTCAGAAATATTCGCAAGTTCGGCCGCCGCTACTTTGAGAAAATCCATGGCAAAGGCGATCGGCTGTCCGTGAAAGTTTCCGCCTGAGATGATTTTGGCGCCGTCTTCGAAAATGAGCGGGTTATCTGTCGCGGCATTCATCTCAATTTCTAATTTTTCTTTTACATACGCTAATGTCTGCCATGATGCGCCGTGGACTTGAGGAATACAGCGGATCGAATAGGCGTCCTGGACACGCAGCTCCCCTTGGACGGTCGTCAGTTTGCTGTCTGACAAGTAATAGCGGATTCGCTCTGCGACATCCATCTGTTCCTGATAACCGCGGGCGGCATGAATGTCCTCGTCGAACGCATCGATAATGCCCTGAAGGCCTTCGATCGTTAAGCTCGCGATCCGTTCCGATTGATAGGCCAGTTTTTCGGCTTCGAGGTAAGCGATCAGCCCCATTGCGGTCATGGCCTGCGTTCCGTTGATCAGCGCGAGCCCTTCCTTAGAGGTCAGGACGGCCGGCTGAAGGTTTGTCTTTTCTAAAGCATGAGCTGTCGGCATCCGGGCCCCTTCGTAAAAGACTTCGCCTTGCCCGATAAGCGCCAGTGCAAGATGAGAAAGCGGCGCCAAATCTCCGCTCGCCCCTAGTGACCCTTGCTGCGGGATGACCGGGTGAATGCGATGATTGAGATACGCGAGCAGTTGATCAATCAGCTCAGTCCGCACGCCGGAAAAGCCTTTCAGCAAGGCATTGGCTCGCAAAAGCAGCATGGCCCGCGATACAGATTCCGGAAACGGATCACCGACGCCGCACGCGTGAGAAAGAATCAGATTCAGCTGCAGATCCGCGGCGTCTTCTTTTTGAATCAGCACATCGCTGAACTTGCCGAACCCCGTTGTAATCCCGTAAATGGTCTTCTCCTCCTGAACGATCCGTTCAACCGCCGCCCTGCTTTTTTTCACACGTTCCATGCTTTCGGCAGATGCCTGAACCTCTTCAAAATCAAACAGCACACGCTGGGCATCTGCGGTTGTCAGTGAGGAACCGTCTAACGTTACCATCATTTCAACCCCTTTTCCTTTACTTTGGTAAAGCGCCCATACAAAAAGGAGCTATGCCATGAAAATGATGTTTCACGCATAGCCCCCTATCATCTGAAATCTATGGGCTGATTCATATGTGATTAATACCGACTCCGAATGTTTCGTGCTCAAGCCCCTTAATCGGAGCTCCGATCGTGCCGTAAAGTGAAACGGCGATCCAATCGCCTTCCGCCTCGCTTTCATACGGATTTCCCCGCAAGACGGCAAACTTCAGGCCCACGGTACGAAGCAGCGAGCCAAGCAGCATTTCGCCCCGCGTCACTCCGTGCAAAGCTTCCATTGTGGCATGATACAGCGCATGTGATTCGCGATAACCCTCAGATTGAATGACGCCGCTCTTTTTGGAAGCGGTTTCAATTGCAGCTACCACCTTATGCGCATCCATTGAACCCACCCTGCCGAGACAGACTTTCCAGCCGTCCCGTTCCAGCCGGCTGATCTGCTGGTTTTCTTCAGTCTCATGAAGCAGAAGAAGGACGGACAGTCGCCCGATGCGGCGGTCTTTGTGTAAGGTCATATATGCTTCACTCAATTCTTAAATATTCTGATAACTAGTAACTGTTTTTTATATTAAGTGTTTGCGAATCAGAAGTCAAAACTTTTTTTCCAGTCTTTCACAAATCAGATTGCTATCGAAGTAAAGCGGTACATCGTGAAGCCGGCGCTGTTGATCACATATTTCCGCCATCCGCATCATAAAATGGAGCGTTGTCTTGAAAGCGTTTTAAGAAAAGAAGAGAGCGAGGAGATTTCAGAAAATGAAAACCAGTTTCTTTCGTGTGTGCCTGGTCTCAGCAGCGGTCATCGGGTTCACTCTGCCGCAGGCAAAAGCCCAGCATCCGGTTTTTTCAGAGGTCAGCGTGCATGATCCGTCCGTCATTAAAACAGGAGATACATATTATGTATTCGGCTCGCATTTGGCTTCCGCCAAGTCGAAAAACCTGATGCAGTGGCAGCAGATATCTTCAAGCGTCAATCCCAATAATCCCCTGATCCCGAACGTCTACACCGAATTAAAAGAGACATTCGACTGGGCCCAGTCTGATACGCTGTGGGCGCCGGACGTCGCCCAGCTGTCTGACGGGAAATATTACATGTACTATAACGCCTGTAAAGGAGACTCGCCGCGATCCGCTCTCGGTGTCGCCGTGAGTGACAAAATCGAAGGACCCTACAAAAACAAAGGCATCTTTTTGAAATCAGGCATGGAAGGAAAAAGCGAAGACGGCACCACTTATAATGCAAACGTTCACCCGAACGTCGTAGATCCGCAAACGTTTTTTGACCATAAAGGCAAGCTCTGGATGGTGTACGGCTCTTACTCCGGCGGAATTTTCATACTGGAAATGAATCCGAAAACCGGTTTCCCGCTCCCTAACCAAGGCTACGGAAAAAAACTGCTCGGCGGAAATCACAGCAGAATCGAAGGCCCGTACATCAGCTACAATCCGGAAACGAAATATTACTATCTGTATCTGTCATTCGGCGGACTTGACACAGCCGGCGGTTACAATATGCGTGTGGCGCGCTCTAAAAATCCGGACGGTCCGTACTATGACGCCGCAGGTCATAACATGCTTGATGCTAAAGGAAAAGACGGCAGTTTCTTCGACGACAAAGCAATTGAACCGTACGGGGTTAAACTCATGGGCGGCTATAGCTTCGCCTCACAATCTGAAAAAGGCACGGGCTACGTATCGCCGGGACACAACTCCGTGTTTTACGACGGGAAAACGAAACGATCATACCTCATTTTCCACACCCGTTTCCCGAACAGAGGAGAAGAGCATGAAGTCAGAGTGCATCGGCTGTACATGAACAAAGACGGATGGCCCGTTGCAGCGCCATACCGCTATGCGGGAGAACCGGATACACACATTCCGCCGGCCGCCGCATCCGGAACCTACAAACTCATCCAGCACGGAAAAGACATCACAGCTACGATCAAAACCCCAAAAAACATCCGGCTTAACAACGACGGCACCATTTCCGGGGAAATGACTGGAACCTGGACAATAACGGACAGCAGCAAAGCCCGAATCAACCTGAACGGCACAAATTATGACGGCGTCTTCCTGAAAGAATGGGACTCAGCGAGAGAGAAAGAAGTTGTGACGTTTAGTGTGCTGAGCGGTGATGGGGAGGCTGTTTGGGGAGTGAAGTGAAACATTTTTAGAACCCTCCTGCTTCTAGAGGGTTCTATTTTTGCACTATTTTGTAAATAGTTCATTAATTTTGTATACTATAACATAAATTAACACACATTTTTGGGACACGGGGGTACTCAATTGGTACGTACAATCATTCAGATAGAAGACGCAATATACTCTGAACAAATTAAAACATGGAAATTGAACAGTCAAAATGGCGACCTCACTATACATATGGTGTTAAATGATAAAACGAAAATAGTCAAAAAGCTAGATTATTGCAAAGTATATCCATTTGAACAACTTACGTTAAGTGAAGATGAAGTTTTTGAATTAAATGGTGAGATTAGTAAGAACATCGAGTCTTCTGTTATTTATGGAGATAAATATGCAGTTGTTTCTTTCAGGGGTGGTAAGCACAGATATATTTATAAAAAAGATGCGGTTAAGAAAGTAAGGCTGGAGAATACTAAATTCAAAAACCTGTTAAATTATTTTTCTTTCATAGCTGGGATAAAGGATAGAACAGTTAATGGTATACCTGCTATTTTAGAAGGGCAAATTCATAACCTTCCTCTAAGAACAGAAAGTGCTCTTCATGCTTATTTTACAAAAACTAGTCAATCTTTCAATAAGGAAAAAAAGCTTATATATCCGTTTGGTTTGAATCTTAGTCAAATTCAAGCGGTTGAATCTGCTTTTTCTTCTCAGGTTAGCGTAATTGAAGGACCGCCAGGAACCGGTAAGACACAAACTATCCTAAATATTATTTCTAACATTGTGATGCAAGGAAAAAATGCTGCTATTGTATCGAGTAATAATTCTGCCGTCGCAAATGTCAGTGAGAAATTAATGAAGTCAGATCTAGGTTTTTTTCTTGCATCATTAGGGAGTCAGGTGAATCAGAAGAAATTTTTTGAGAATCCTCCAAAGCTTCCCCAAGACTTCAATAGCTGGGAAATTAATATGGATGTTGAAGTAGAAATGGAACAAATTTTGTGGAACAATATTAGATCAATGAAAGAGTTACTTGAATTACAAAACAAACAAGCAGTCATAAAGCAGCAAATAAAAGATCTTGAAATGGAACAGAAATATTATACAAAACATTTTGAATCACTAGAAGCTGTTCAACCAAAACTTCTACCATTTTACAAATTCACGAAAAGTAAGATCATCGACTTTTTGGTTGATGAGGCATTAAATCATAAGAATAGAATGACATTGTTTAAACAAACAAAATATCTTTTTTATTATGGGTTATACAGCCCGAAACAAATAAAAGATCAATCTCATAAAGAAAAAATCATTACACAGCTTCAATATCATTTTTATCGACTGAAGCTTGAGGAATTAAAAAGTGAATTAAAAAGAATCGAAGACATTCTAGAAATGAAAAACTTCAATGATTTAACGGAAAGAATTCAATTAACCTCAAAACAACTTTTTAAGAGTTATTTGAATAAAAAGGGGAATTTCGACAGAAAAACGCATTATACTCAGGAGAATTTCAAAAAGTCTAAATATTTTTCATCGTTTATAGATCAATTTCCCATTATATTGAGTACTGCTTTTTCTTTGCAAAAGTCTATACCTGCGGGTTTTTTGTTTGATTACTTAATTATAGATGAAGCCTCGCAATTAGAATTAATGCCAGGGATACTTGCTCTTGGGTGTGCTAAGAATGTGGTGATAGTAGGAGATAGGAATCAGCTCCCCCACATTCCCGATACATCAGCCGAGCTTTCCCAATTTGAAATAGAATCATGCTTTAATTATGTTAAAAATAGTATGCTTGATTCGATTATAAAAGTATATAAGAATCGAATACCGATTACTCTTCTAAAAGAACATTATCGATGTGAGCCAATGATAATTAAATTTTGTAATGAACAATATTATGATGGGAAACTTATTCCTTTGACAAAACAAAAAAGTGATAATGAACCTTCCATCGTACTCATTAAGACTGTTAAAGGTAATCATATGCGGTTTCAGGGTGGGAAACATAATATTCGTGAATTAGATTCTCTTGATGAGGATTCGATTAAAAATCTTGTGTTTCCTGAATCTTATGAAACAGGCTTTATTGCTCCTTATAGAGAACAGATTAATCATGCCGAACAGCGTTTACCTGAGGAGATTTTGAAAGATACAGTTCATAAATTCCAGGGAAGAGAATGCGATGGTATTATTTTTTCTACTGTGCTTGATAAAAAAGGAAGTAAGAATGATGTTCAATTCGTTGATAGCGCAAATTTAATAAATGTTGCTATATCACGAGCTAAAAAGCGTTTTGTTTTAGTATCAGATGTTGAAGTATTTAAAAAAAGCAACAAAGAAATTTCCGAACTTATTAGGTATATGGAATACTATACTGAATCGAGTTTATACCATGAAAGCAAAGTAATTTCAGTGTTTGACTTACTTTATAAAGAATTCTCTGAAGTACTTATTGAAAGAGAAAATAAACTTCGGAAAAGTGATTCAAAATACAAGACAGAAAGAATTATAGCCAGCTTACTTAGGGATATTCTTTCAGAAGAAAAATTTAAAAAAATCAACTTTAAAAGAGAGTATCGTTTGAAAGATCTGGTGAATGATACAAGTCACCTACATGAAGACGAAAAACAATTTATTAAAACAGCGGCAAGAGTTGATTTTCTTCTTCACTATAAGATGGGTAATGAACCTCTTGGAGTAATTGAGGTAGATGGTGTTGCATACCATCACTCAAAAGATCAAAAGAGACGAGATAGAATTAAAAACACAATTTTAGATAAAGCAGGAATACCTATCCTTAGATTGAGAACTAACGAAAGTAGAGAGCCTGAGCGTATAAAACAGTTTTTAAATAAGCATTTATAAGAAAACAACCTTGATAAATGAGGATAATCACATTTTTAATCTCCTTATAAAAAGTGCTATTTTTTAATATAATAAAAGTGAACTAACAAGATATTTAAGATGTGAGAATTTTGTTAACCAACTGAACTCTTTCAGAAAATAGAAAAAAGCTGTCCTAACATGAATTATAATTAAATCGTAATTTAACTGATCTACCGACTAAGAAAGGAAGTTTAGTTTTGAAAAAAACAATAAAAGTAGCCGCCGCAGTCATACAAAATGAAAACAATGAAATTCTATGTGCTCTACGTTCTCCAACAATGTCTCTTCCTAATCTGTGGGAGTTTCCTGGTGGAAAGCTTGAAGAAGGAGAGAATGCTCGGGAAGCACTTGTAAGAGAAATTGAAGAGGAACTTGATTGTAAAATTGTTGCGGACGATGTGATAGCCGATATTCATCATGAATATGAGAAGGTCATCGTCAATTTAATTTCAATAAAAGCGAAGATTGTATCAGGAGAGCCGGTAGCGAAAGAGCATGCGGAATTCAGATGGGTGCCTATTCGTGAGCTAGAATCACTAGAGTGGGCACCCGCTGATCTTCCGACCGTATCTGCTTTAATTCGTTAAATCCACATACAAGTTTTCTGGGACAGGCTGATGGAGCTTCCATTTGACATTCATTGGCTTGTCTCCGTGGCTTGACACATAGTCTACCTCTCCTAAATAAGTAAATGGCAAGGTGATTTTATGCATTTTCTTGCATTTCCTTACAAACAAATGATAACAATAATCTTTTTGTTTATGATGAGTTATACTTTGACCACCCTTAGTTTCATGAGAGGTATGGTTAGGACTTTGCCAATGAAAGTGACTAGGATCAATAAAATAATCCTTGTAAAGTAGATGGTCTTCAACATCCTCTGATTTATTAAGAGTGACAAAAATTAAATACTGATTTTTGACTCTTTTTAAGCCCTCTCGCCAAGTCCCTTCCTGGTCAGTTGACTGAAAAAGATAAATGAGCTCATTTCTTGTGTAGGTTTGATACATTGTAAGCTTAATCTCTCTTGAAGCAAGGGCTTCTATATTGTTCATACGTCTAAATTCAATCAGTCCATAGTGGACGCGCTCCTTAATATACGGTCCGAATAATGGATCGTTTAATATCTCGCTCACTTCTGTATCTAAATTGAATGTATCACCTTGTAATGTACCAAAGCGCCAATTCTGTTTTTGATCTGATTTCGTTAAACGCTCCATTGCTCGCTGAATGAGGTCATCATGTGTATCTGTTGTGATTTGAATATGAAACTGTTTTTCTAACGATTCTTTTACATCTTCTATTGTGATGATATTTTTGTGAAAACCGCTCTGTAAAATTAACCATTCATAAGGCCATTTAATAGGTAATTGCTGTTCTAATTTTGCTACTATCCCTACAACCAAGGGGTTATTGAGAATCCCTTCATCTGTAACATTCAAATCGTCCATTTTCTTTTTGGTCTGTACCCACGATTTGTATTTCTTTATAAAAAAGGTAAGCCCAGGTGCCTGTTCAGAGTATAGAAAATCAATTAATTCTGGAGAGCGTCCTAGCTCTTGTTTAAATTGCTTGTATAACGTTTTCAGCATGGCATCTGAATTTAGTTTAATATGATCGATCTTATTTAAAATTTCTTTCTTCGTTACGGCTGAAAGGTCAACATAAGATCCTCCAGGTAAATCTGAAAACTCATGCGTCACAGCCACTCGGAGGGAATCTTTATCAAACGATTTTTGGCTTGTTTGTCCAGATAGTGCGAGTGGAATAACAAATGACTTTTGATAGTTTCCGATAAAATCCAGTATCGTTACAAACTCTTTGTCGTCAGTTTTTCTAAGTCCCCGTCCTAATTGCTGAATGAAAATCGTTGGCGATTCTGTTGGTCTAAGGAACAATAGTAGATTGAGCTTTGGAATATCTATTCCTTCGTTGAAAATATCTACTGTAAATATAAGTTCTAAACTGTGGTGCGGATCCTCCAATTGACGAATGACCTCTTGTCTTTTTGCAGGAGAATCATTGCCTGTTAAGTAAGTTGTATAAAAACCCAATTTGTTAAATTCATCACTCATGTATATTGCGTGTTCGACGTTTGTACAGAAACCTAAGCCAACCATTTTCTCGCCGTAAAATCCATACATGTTGATCATTTTGATGATATATTCTACTCGTTTATGAGTTTTTAAATGATCTACTAGCGATTTCTCTTCGTACAGCCCATTTTTCACTTTTACTTTTTCGTAATCTACAGTATGATCTGAAATTCCAAAATAGTGAAATGGCGCAAGTAGCTCTGCCTTTAGTGCATCGCGGAGTCTGATTTCATAAACAACATTATGATCACAAATCTGAAGCACGTCTTTACCGTCAAGGCGCTCTGGTGTTGCAGTTAACCCTAATAAAAACTTTGGTGTAAAGTAGTTTAATATAGCTTGATAAGTAGATGCTTCTGCATGATGGAATTCATCAATCACAATGTAGTCAAATTCATCTGTTGAAAAGGATTCCAATGTTTCTTTTTTATGTAACGTTTGTACTGTGCTAAATAGAAAACGTTTATCTCTTTCTTTTTTGGTTCCAGTCAATAAACCAAAATCTTCATGATTATTGGTGACTTTCTGGAATGTTTCGATTGCTTTTGTAAGTAACTCTTCCCGGTGGGCAAGAAAAAGATATTTATTTGGTTTAAATTGTTCAAAATCAAATGCTGCTAAAAATGTTTTTCCGGTTCCAGTGGCGGCGATGATGACTGCTTTTGTCTCCCCTTCGTTTCTTGTTTTTTTAAGGTTTCGTAACGCTTCCTTTTGCATGGCATTCGGGGACATTTTCGTTTTGTAAAGAGAGTTTTGAGCAGCAAAGGAAGCACTTACCTTTTGGCTTCCTGCTTGGAATTCCTCATAGGCTTGTAAAAATTGTTCGTCAACAGGCTGTGTCTTTTCATTCCAAATAGTGTCAAACAAATCTTTTGTTTGTTGATAAACGGGGAGATATCTGGTTTCAGGTAGTCTAACATTTAACTCATACCCAGTCGTAAGTGCAGCTTGTGATAGATTTGAAGATCCTACAATGACACTATGCTGTCCAGAACAGCGTTCAAATAAATATGCTTTCGTATGGAAAGATTTTTTATATTCATTTACAATTCTCAACTCAACATTTTCAAATTGAAGAAGATGTCTTAACGCCTTCGGTTCTGTAATACCCATATAGGTAGATGTAATGATGCGTACAGGGACATGTCTTTTCGCAAGCTCCTGAAGCGGAGGGATCAAAAGTTGAACACCAGACCACCTTGTAAAACTAACCATAAAGTCTACCCGATCCGCCGTTAACATCTCGTGTTTTAATGCTTTGAAAAAGTTATCATGAGTTTGATGATTTCCTAGCAGTTTCAGACGATGTAGAGAAAATTCCTCTGAAATAGGAAGTTCCATTTCGTTTAAACTATAAAGCACTGTGGAAAGTGGTAATGAAAAATTCGTATGTTGTCCAAGCTGAGAGGCAACCTTCTCGCTCAGCTGAATCGCTTGTTCATATTGATCTTGATCCACAAGTGTTTGAAATGTCTCGCTCAGTTGTTTTGCCGTATGTAAAGTCAAAACCTCTGCATATTCTTTTGGGCTGACCGGTTGAATGCGATGTGATGTTGGATAAAGTTTTTGTTGTTGCTGAATTTCCTCATGGAAGCCTCTATGATTTCTCATCATAATCTCCTTTTTATATCAATAATTCCATTTTATCACTACTCTTACCAATAGGTAATACTAAAAAGAAGAGAATAAAGTCCTATTTATTAAGCGCTTAAAAAATAACGCTGAGGTAGTTTGGTTTGGTATAAAGACGTCATCGCCACAAACGGAGAAAGTCTGTAAGCGCAATGTTCCGGAGCAAGCCGGCAAAATTGACATTCAGCAAAGAGAGGAGGACAATAAAAGCAGAAAGGCGGGATTCATATGTTTAAAAAAATTCTTGCAGCAGTAGACGGTTCAGACATGAGCAGCAAAGCTTTGGACGCAGCGATCCATCTGGCGAAAGAACAGCAGGCTGAACTCACCATTCTCTATGCGGGACGTGAAGCCGTTGTCTCCACATCAGCCTTAACAGGGATTGTCTATGTTCCGGAAAACTTCATTGAAGACATCAAACATGAAGTCGAGCAAAAAGGAGCGGCCATTCTGGAAGATGCCAAGCAGAAAGCGGCAGAAAGCGGAGTAAACGCGGAAAGCCTGTACGTCCAAGGCGAACCTGCGCATCAAATTTTAAACATAGCGAAAGAACAGCATTTCAATCTGATTGTCGTCGGAAGCCGCGGAATCAGCGGATTTAAAGAAATGATGCTCGGAAGCGTGAGCCATAAGGTCTCACAATTGTCTCCTTGTCCTGTACTGATCGTTCATTAAACGGAAGACCCTGCTGATGCGGGGTTTTTTTAATGAGAAAAGACCGCCGTCTTTCGAAAAATAGGATGAAATCTTCCTCTGAATCAAGTAAAATGGCTGTTAGTATTTGTCTGAATAAACAGTCAATGATATGGGGGAAGCAAATCAATGCAAGCTGAACAAACATCAAATGCCGTCATCAAAATGGTCATTTCCATGGTCATTTTCGGATCAATCGGCTTTTTCTCGGAACATACGAATGTGCCTTCAATTGAACTGGTCTTTGTGAGATGTCTGTGCGCCTCATTGTTTCTGGGCGTTTGCTGGTTTGGTTCCGGACGGTACCGCACCGAACAATGGAACCGGCGTGAGGTGCTGCAGACACTGGCCTGCGGATTTTTTCTCGTGCTGAACTGGGTGTTTTTATTTAAATCATTTGAGGAGACATCAGTGACGATAGCGATTTCCGTTTATCATCTGGCTCCGGTTCTCGTCCTTCTTCTAGGGAGCCTTATATACCGGGAGAAACTGCATATTGTGTCCGTCACTTCCATCGTGATTTGTTTTCTGGGCACCGCCCTGATTTCCGGCATCAACGGAAGTACATCATTTTCTCAGCTGATGGGATCGGGTATTATTTGGGCCGTGCTGGCCGCCCTTTTTTATGCTTTTACGACACTGGCCGGGAAAGGCATCAACAGCCTCAGCCCATACGCCGTCACCTGTTTGCAGACCGGATTGGGCGTCATCATTCTTCTTCCGTTCGTCCGTTTCGGCGCTTTTTCTGATTTGTCGCATGTGAACTGGATCATGATTGTGTCGACCGGCATCATTCATACGGGAATTGTGTATTTGCTCTTTTTTGACAGCTTGCGGTTTTTATCCACCCGGTTTATTTCAATCATCGTATTTCTTGATCCGGCGGTGGCGATTGTGCTTGACACCGTATTTACGGGATTTCGCCCCGACCTTTATCAATCTTTGGGGATTGTATTGATTTTTGCGGGAATGGCGCTGTCCCTGATTCGAAAGCAAAAAGCCGTGCCGGCGGAAACTCAGGCAGACAGCACCCGTATATAGGCGGCCGTACCGACTGCTTTTTTTATTTTGGGGCTATTCAGCCGTAACGAAAAAGCAGACAAACAGATCATGGAAAAAGAGGATAGTAATTGTATAATACTTCTTGTGTTTACAATTTAAGAGATTAAAGGAGTGAAGGGCATGATAAACAAGACGCGTCATCTCGCTTTCTTGGCTGCGCTCGGCTTTGCGCTTTGTCTGGCCATCGTATGTTCCGTATCAAAGCAGGCAGAAGCGGCAGCGGCTTATCCGGATGTGATGCAGGGACTTACCGGGTTCGCGGGAAATGCGAAGGATCATAACGGAAAAGCAAAATCCGCCGTATCGGGAGGCCAGGGCGGCCCCGTCGTCTACGTCAGCAATCTCAATGATTTGAAAAACAATGCGGGCGGAACGGACCGCAAAACCATCGTCATCACAAGTGATATTTCTTCCCCGGGTAAAGCCGTTGTGACAGTCGGCGCCAATAAAACCATCGTCGGCTCTTATACCAGCCACAGGCTGACCAACATCTATCTGACCACCGGATCCGGCTCAAACAATGTGATTTTCAAAAATCTCATTATCAGCCATAGTGCCGCCATTACAGGCAACAACGACATTCCGATGTACATAGCGAACGGACAGAATTACTGGATTGACCACGTGTGGTTTGAAGGACACAGCTACAATCCGAACAGCCGCAGCGATTTGGGAAAGCTTCTGTATGTCGGCGCCAAAGCGGATTTTGTGACGCTGTCTAACTCTAAATTCACAGACCATCTGTACGGCCTGATTCTCGGTTATCCGAATGATGATAACGAAGGGCGCAATTATATCGGCTATCCGCATATGACGATCACCAACAACTATTTTAATAACGTCTATGTGCGTTCACCGGGCCTGATGAGATACGGCTATTTTCATGCGAAAAACAACTATG
Source organism: Bacillus sp. SJ-10 (assembly GCF_002843505.1). Lineage (NCBI taxonomy): Bacteria > Bacillati > Bacillota > Bacilli > Caryophanales > Bacillaceae > Bacillus > Bacillus sp. SJ-10. The sequence goes on from NZ_CP025258.1 coordinate 855,594, forward strand.
TGACCAATTTCAATTTAGGATTCACCATTCATACAAACGCGACTGTCTTCTCAGAAGCCAACTATTTCGGTAACGGAAATGAAAAAGGCGGAATGATAGACGACTACGGGACGGCCCAATTCACTGACACCGGTTCATTCCCGTCGCTCAAAGCCCCGAAATCACCGCGCACCGGCTGGAATCCGAGATCAAATTACAGCTATGGCACCCTTTCAGCCCAGGACGCCAAAAACTTCGCCCAATCCTACGCGGGAGCGCAAAATACAAATCTCCGCTATCCATAATACGAAAAACCGCCGGCAGCCGGCGGTTTTTTTATATGAATAAAAGGTTCAAAATACCTATAATCCTTAAAATAACCTTAAATACCTAGGAAAATATTGATAAACAATTTCAATAATATTACTATTGTTAAGCCTATATTACAAAAGGAGGAGGGAAACCTATGAAAATAGGAAAAAAGAACAAGTGGAAAAAGTGGTTGGCCGGCACTCTTGCGGCCACGCTGATGATTTCCATTGCGCCTGCCGATGTGTTTGCGGCAGAAACGCGTGAAAAACAAGATCAAGCGAAAACCGCCGCCATTCCGGCCGCAGACCCGGAAAAAGATCTTCCGGCGGAAAAAGCATCTGAGCAGATGCCTTTTGATCAAAAAGATATCAATCAAGACGGTGAGATCACGTCTGAAAGAACTGAGAATTCAAAGCTTTACTATGAAGGCGAGGGTGTGTACAAACAGGAAATCTACACAGACCCCATTCATACGAAAGAAACCGCCAATGCGGACTGGGAAGACGTTTCCCCTGAATTGAAAACCGGCTCAAAGGAAGTCGGAACGGAAAATACAGTGCTGAATTCCGATTTTCTGAAGCAAATGAAAAACGGATTATACGCCACATTTGAACATGATGATCATAAGCTCACATACTCATTAACCGGCGCAAAAGGCCCCGATCAGGCTGCAATCACTCCGACAGATGCCTCAGCAAAAGTCAAGGAAGACAGCAACGAGCTTACGTATCAGCAAGTGTTTCCTGCTATTGATTTACAAACCTACACATTTAACGAAAACATAAAAGAAGACCTTGTGCTTCACAAATATGAAGGCTACAATTCCTTCACCTTTCAAATCAAAACTGACCTTCAGGCTAAAGAACAGGAAGACGGCTCGATCGCGTTTTCTGATGATAAAGACAATGTCGTCTATACCGTGCCGAAGCCTTTTATGACCGACTCAGATCTCGATGAAAAGTCAGGTGAAGTCAGCAGGTCAGAAGATGTCAGCTTCAAGCTTGAAAAAAACAGCGAAGGCTACTTGCTCCATGTAACGGCCGATGAAAAATGGCTGAAAGATCCCAAGCGGGTTTATCCGGTATCTATTGACCCGTCAACATCAGTATCTGTGTCATCCGATACCTTTGTCATGAGCGCGTATCCGACGACAAACTACTCTGCCGCTTCGCAGAAATGGGACGCCGGATTGAAAGCGTACGTGCTGAAAACTGGATATTATGACGGCACAACCGGAACGAACTACGCTTTTATGAAGTTTGATAATCTAAAGCCGATCAAAAACATGACGGTGACGAAAGCGACGCTTAAAGCATACACAGCCCACTCCTATTACGGATCAAAGGCGACGGGGCTTTGGCTCGACACCGTTAACAGCAATTACGACAATGCCAAGATTACGTGGAAGAACAAACCGGGCTCCAAAAACATCGGCAAAGCAGAGGTCTATAAAGGCCAATGGGCAAGCTTCGATGTCACCTCCGCAGTCAAGTCGTGGAACAGCGGCGGCGCCAATTACGGCTTTAAGCTTCACGCAAACGGCAACGGAAAAGAATATTGGAAGAAGCTGATGTCATCAGCAAACTCTGCTAAAAAACCATACATTGAAGTGACATACACGATTCCGAAGGCGGACACGCCGTCTGTCAAAGCGTATCATAACGGAGATTCGACAGGATTTTTCAATATCAGCTGGAAAAAAGCTGAAGGCGCCAAAAGCTATAAAGTGTGGCTTTATAACGGGAAAGAATATCAAGCCATTCCGGTCGGCAATGCAACCTCTTGGAGCACAAGAGGGAAAAAGATTTGGCCGACAAAAGCGGAAATCGACTCCGGCAAATATAAGCTGCATACAGACGGAAAAGGCGGAAGTGAATTAGCGCTTAATCCTTCGCCGGTCTATAAAAACTCCGGCGGCAGCTATCCGGCAAGTAAAAATTACTGGGTCGCGGTCAGCGCGGTGTTTGACCAGGGAGAAGGCGCCATGTCTGCGGCCGCCAAGCCCGTCATTCCGAATATTGGCAGAGTTCAGAAACCAAGTACGAAAGGCTTTAATAACAACAACGCCACAGGCTGGTTTGATCTTTCCTGGAAAGCCGTATCAGGCGCAGCCGGGTATAAAATGCAAGTCTTTAACGGCAAAAGCTTTGAAACGCTTGACCTCGGAAATAAAACATCCTGGTCCACAAAAGATCAAAATATCTGGCCGACAAAGGCGGAAATCAGCGCCGGAAAATATGCGCTTCACCTGAAAGACAAAAAAGGCGCGGAATTGCCGATCAACCCGGGCTCTGTTTATAAAAACGCCGGCGGAGATGCGAACCGGAAAACCTACGGATTTAAAGTCATTGCCTATAACAAAGACGGAGAAGCGATCGCCTCACCGGAAGCGAGTCCGGCGCTGCCTGATATCGCAAAGCCGAAAAATCTGACAGGCTACGTCTATACGAACACGAAATCGAGCCAAACGGGTTATGTCAATCTCATATGGGATAAAGTCAAAAACGCCAAAGGCTACAAAATCAACATCTACAACGGAAAAGACTATCAATCATTCGATGTCGGTGATACCGATCATTGGACGACCCAAAACAAACACATCTGGCCTTCAGCCGATGAAGTGAAAGCGGGAAGATTCCAGCTTCACACGGACGGAAAGGGCGGCGAACTGGCGCTTGACCCTTCACCTGTTTACGAAAACGCAAACGGCAATTACAAAGGGAAGAAGAACTATTCCTTTACGCTGACCGCCTATGACGCAAACGGTGACAGCATACCGACGGCACCTTTTAACCCTGTTTTCCATGAAGGGGCGGAATTCCTCGGAACGGAAGAATTCTGGTCCATTATTGACATTCCGGACGGACAGCTGAACGGCGCAACGGGAAATGTCATCGTCAATGAAGAAGATATGTCAATCGACGGACGCGGACCGGGGCTCGGACTCTCCCGGACCTTCAACAGCCTTGACAGCTCTGACCATATGTTCGGCCAAGGCTGGTATGCCGATGCGGAAACGTCGATTCTTTCTGAAGACGGCAGAGCCGTTTATATTGATGAGGACGCGACAACACATATCTTCACGAAAAAATCTGACGGCACGTATCAGCCGCCGACGGGTGTTTATCTCGAACTGACGGAAACAAGCGATCAATTTGTATTAAAAACAAAAGATCAGACGAACGCTTATTTCAGCAAAAAAGGCGGAAAGCTCCAAAAAATCGTTGACGGACACAACAACACAACCGTATACGAGTATAACGACAGCAATCAGCTGACCGCCATAACAGACGCATCAGGGCGCAAGCTGACATTTACCTATGATGAAAACGGCCATGTCACATCTCTTACAGGGCCGAAAAACAAAAAGATTTCGTATTCATATGACAAAGACCTTCTTAAAAAGGTGACGGATACTGACGGCAGCGTCACAAGCTATGACTACGATGACGAGGGGCGCCTCGTCAAGCAGTATTCTGCAAACAGCACGGATGACAAACCGCTGTTCACTGAATACCAATATAGCGGCCACCGCCTGACCAAAGCCGTCAATGCGAAAAAAGAAACGTACGACTACAGCTATGACGCGGACAAAAAAACGCTGCTCATGACGCAGCCGAACGGCCGCAAAGTGCAGTACGGCTATAATGAGGCGGGCAACCCGATTCAGATGATCGATGATGCCGAAGGGCTGAAAATCACGACCAACACTGTATACGAAGGCAACAACGTCATTCAGGACACCGATCCGAACGACGCGGATGCGGGCAAAGCGACAGAAAGCTATCAATATGATAAAGACGGCAACGTCACAGCCGTAAAAGACAACTACGGCACCGAAACGTATCAGTACAACAAAAACAATGACGTAACGAAAATGAAGGACACCGAGGGGAACGTCACTGATATTGCGTACGACGGACTTGATGCCGTTTCTGAGACGGATCAAAGCGGAAAATCCTCATCCGCCGCCGTGTATGACAAGTATGGAAATCTCATTCAATCAAGCAAAGAGCTGGCAGCTTCGGCAAGCCTGCTGAAAGACGGCAGCTTTGAAGGAACAAAGCTGGGCTGGAATCTCACCGCTACGAGAGACAGCGGAAGTATTGCATCTGTAAAAGCAAGAAGCGGCGCGCTGTCCGGACAAAAAGCACTGGAGATCTCCTCACAATCTGCTTCAGCCGGAACAGAGCACGGCCATGCGTCCGCAACGCAGGAAGTGCAGCTTGAGCCGAATACGACGTATACACTCAGCGGCCAGATCAAAACGGATCTGACAAAGGCAAGAGCGTATTTCAACATTGATCTGCGTGACAAAGACCAAAAACGCATTCAATGGATTCACAATGAATCAGGCGCATTAGCCGGAAAGAATGACTGGACGAAACGGCAGATCACCTTTACAACACCGGCCAATGCAGGAAAAGCCATCGTCTATATGGAAGTGGACCATAACGACAAGGACGGCAAAGGAAAAGCGTGGTTTGATCAGGTTCAGCTGGAAAAAGGCGAAGTCTCTTCAAGCTATAACCCGGTGCAAAACAGCAGTTTCACGGCTAAAGCAGACGGCTGGAGCACAAGCGGAGCCGCCGCTGACCTTGATGAAGGCTTCGATGATGACAGCTCATTAAAAGCGTCCCGCACAAATGCATCACAAGCCAATGCGGCCGCAAAACAAACCGTTACATTAGGCCAAAGCGCGGACGATAAGCCGGTATATATCACGCTGACAGGAATGTCCAAGGCTGACGGTGTAAAATTAACGAACGACAATGATTACGCTCTTCAGGCCGGCGTCACTTATGCGGACGGAACGACGGGCGTCTACACCGCCAAATTCCCGCAGGGGACCCAAGAATGGAACCGGACAGCGGCAGTCATTCCGAAAACAAAGCCGATCAATAAAATCGAAATCAGCATTCTGTTCCAAAAAAGCGCCACAGGAACGGCGTGGTTTGATGATATCCGTTTAATCGAAGGAAGCATCCTGACGAAAAACACCTATGACGAAAAAGGAAACTACGTCACAAAAGAAGAAGACGAACTAGGTTATGCAAGCACTGCTTCATATGACGAGACTGGCAAGAAAACATCTGAAACCGACGCGAAAGGCGAAACAACCGCCTACGAATACGATCAGGGCGACCAGCTGACAAAGCTGACCCTGTCAAACGGCACATCCATCCTTCACAGCTATGACAAGGAAGGAAATGAGCTGACAAAAACGATTCGGGCCGACGCAGATCAGACCTATCAATATGAATATGACGTCATGGGCAAGCTCGTCAAAACAACCGACCCGCTCGGCAATGTACTGAAGAGTGAATATGACGCCAACAGTAACCTGACGAAAACCGTTTCCGCCAACGGAAATGAAGTGTCGCTGACCTATGACGGCACCGACCGGGTTAAGACAAAAGCGTATAACGGCACTGAAAAATACAACTTTACCTATGACAAAAACGGTAATGAAACGTCGGTCACAAACAAAGAACAAAATACAACGAAAAAACGCACCTATGACAACAAAAACCGCCTGACCGAATTAACCGACCGCGGCGGCAGCCAAAGCTGGACGTATCCGGCTGATTCGGATAAGCTGAAAACTTTCTCATGGAGCCACGGCGGCCAAAAAGGAACAAACAGCTTTACGTACAACAAACTTGATCAAATGATTGAAATGAAAGACGGCACTTCAGCCTATACATTTGATTATGATGAAAACGGCAATGTCCAGACATTCATCAGCGGCAATGAAGTCGGCACGAGTTTTTCATATGATGAGCGGAATCTCGTCAGCTCTCTTCATATCGGAGCGAAAAACGGCGGCAGCATCTTCCGGGAAAGCTATGAATATGACGCTAACGGCAACCGCACGGTCATCGACAGCTCAGCGGGCGGAAAGGTGCAGTACGAATACGGCAAGCTCAACCAGCTCGTCAAAGAAACTCATGAAGACGGCACCGTCATTCAATATACGTACGACGGCTTCGGCAACCGGACAAACGTCACCACCACAAAGGACGGCGCAAGCAAATCAGTCAACGCATCCTTCAACATCATGAACCAGCTGACGAAGGTGAATGACGAAGACCTGTCCTATGATAAAAACGGCAACCGCACATCTGACGGCAAATACACATATACGTGGGACGCGGAAGACAACCTGACCGCCGTCACGAAAAAAGGCGAAGACAAGCCGTTCGCAACATACAAATACGATGAAAAAGGAAACAGAATCCAAAAAACCGTCAACGGAAACGTCACAAACTACTTCTACGACGGAGACAGCTTGAACGTCCTGTATGAAACAGACGCCGACAATAACGTCACAAAATCATACACGTACGGTGACAGCGGCCAGCTGTTATCCTATACAGAGAACGGCAAGAAATATTTCTATCACTACAACGCACACGGTGACGTCACCGCGATCTCAGACAGCACCGGAAAAACCGTTGCCAAATATCAGTACGATGCATGGGGAAATCCGACAAAAACCGAAGCAAGCGACGAAGTAAAAGACAACCGCTACCGCTACGCAGGCTACCAATACGACGAAGAAACCGGCCTGTACTATCTCATGGCCCGCTACTACGAGCCAAGAAACGGCGTATTCTTATCACTAGACCCAGACCCGGGCAGTGATGGGGATTCTTTAGATCAGAATGGGTATACTTATGCCAATAACAATCCGGTGATGAAGGTCGACCCAGATGGGCATTGGGCCAGAATTCTATGGGAAGTAATAAAAAGGTCATGGAATGGTGCTCCAGGAAAGTGGGCAAAGAGGAATGTTGGTAAGGCATATAATGCATCAAAGAAATGGACTAAATCAGTTATTAAAAAAGGCGCAAAAAAAATCGCGAAAAGGATTCCATATAGAATTCATAAAGTAGGCCGTATAAAAGGGGATAGAGAAAAAGGAAGAGGTTATTGGGGAATAATCTATTCGAGAAAGAAAAAGACTGGGAGGTCTATATATAGATCTCTAGAGTGGCATACACCACATAATAATCATGGTTATCATTTACAAAGTAATAAGTTTTCTATATATAAAGGGAAATGGAAAAGGGGCAGTGCACAATGGCGGTTTACAGTGTATAAAAGATAGAAGGAGAGAATTAAATGTACTATTTTTATGAAATATCAACTCTCAATGACTATGATTGGGTTGAAAAAGAGTATAAAACAATAGAGGATTTAATATTTGTTATATTAAAAAATATGGAAAATAAACAATATGCAATGTATTCTTACTCTCTTTCAAATAAAGATAGTGATACTTGTATATTCTCAGCGAGCTTAAAAACAAATACTTTGTTTAATAAAAAAATCTCTTTTATGAAAACCTCAGCAGAAGAGTACAAAAATACAATAGTTGCGCATGAAAATATAATCTTATTGGAAAAAGATGTTGAGTTAAAAGATATATTAAATGGAGCTCCTTTAGCAGAGAAAACAATTATTAAAGATTTACTGGATTATGTTCTTTATCATATAGAAATAACAGATTCCGAGACAATCAGAATAGGATCTAGTTATAGAGAAAATATTATAAACATTATTAAATAATGGCATTAAATAAAAAATAGGTGAGCCTGCGGATTCTTTTTTTAAAAAAAATATAAGCGGGTTGGTGATTAGAATCGAGACAGTAAAAGGTGAACAATCGATTGAAACTTAGCTTGACTTTCAGAGCGTCATTCAAATCATTTACTACTAAATTAAAGCTATTAAGTAGAGAACGAGGAGACAGCATGGCCAGAATTGGAGACGGCTGTCTGGAACTTGAAATAACACCGAGAAGGTATTACGAGGCGGAGGATGATCCTTTTATCTCAACAATGTTTGAACTGTTGGAACCTAATAAAGTAATCGCCCGCGATTACTCTGCCGTTTTATTAGAAAGTGAATATAAAATGCTGACATCAGGGATTGAAGCATTATTAGCGGGGAATCAAGACAGGATACGTTTAGAAACAATTGAACCATTTTTTATTTTGAGTATTGATAAAGAAAACGAATATTACAGATTTATCATTAGATTTGTGGAAAATCACTTAAATACGACTTTCTATAAAGTGAACTGTAATGAAGAGAAGCTAGAACTTTTCGTGAAGACTTTAAAATCAGATCTCAAAGACTCCAAAACTTCATTGGGGAGATACGATGCACAAAACAATTAATGAATGGATAGATTACATAGATGGAGGGTGCGCTGTCCTTCATTTTGACTTTCATGTGTTTAGAAAAGAGCTTTCACCCTGAAGAATACAATTGGCAAGTATTTGAGATGAGTTACCACCCGGAAGGAATCGGTAATCTATCAAATGCTGTAATTCCTGAGTATCAATCAAATGCTAATTTTCTCATTGACATGAACAGAATGCTGATTGCTGTAGAAGCTGAAACAGTTCGCTTTGATGATCAATCATTTTATGCGTATCATTCGAAATCATAAATAAACAAATAAGAGAGGTTCCCTGCCTCTCTTTTCTTACAAACAAAACCGCTTTTACGCGGGAAACCGTTTGCGGAGGTAATATGAGCACTCCTTTACATTTACAAAAAGAATCATTGGGGGCTATAGGGAATCTGGATGTGATTAATCCGCTTAAATACAATTCGATTTATTCATGTGATCTAGGGAGTAAAGATATTGAAGGCCGGCTGCTTTCTAACAGCTTTATTGTAGTTGAGCCGTCCTTCTCATTTGCTGTCTGTTTATTTCACACAGAATACGGCTGTGAGCTTGTGTGTAAACCGCCGAAAGAGGTACAAAATGCATCCCTTTTTTATAAAGAACACAAAGGAATTGGCGGTTTTTCAATCCCAAATATATTCCTTACTTCATGAAAACAAAACGTTGCCCGAACAAGTATTTAAACAACAAAAACATTATTATCTATTCGAGGAATTCCACTAGGTCTTGTCTGAAGAAGGCTGGGAGATGCTCAAAAGTTTGGCGCATCATCATCACGATGATTTTATCTTAATGGCTGTTCTGGAACACTCGGATGATATGAATCGGTTTTACGAGACATTCGGATATTTTAACTGGTTAAAGATCCCTTTGCATATAACTGCAGATGAATATCTTTCAATCTTAACTGATTATCCAAAGCACAGTAAAAATGACTGTATATTGAACATTGCATCCCGCGTCGTATGGGCTTCACCGTCTTTAAAGTGGGCGATTTACGGAGAGAGAGATTTTGAGATCTGTATTCTAGGCATTGATCAGGAGATTGCGGGAAAAACGTTAGAATCATGGAGGCTGTTAGATGATCATGTTTTAGACTGGATATCAGTTGTATTCCCGAATCAGATCGTTCCGGATGAATTTCAAAAAAAGCTCGCCGCGCATTATAAATACAAGGGGCAATGACATGAAAATAAAAATGAACAAGATACACGATGAATCAGTAAAAGGATGTTTTTGTCACTTTGACAACTGCGGACGTCAGTATCTTGGTCAGCATCAGAATGGCAGTCTTTCGTTTACGATCACGGAGGAATCCGGCGATACCCGAGAGGTTCATATCGATGAACAAATTCCGTGTGAGGATATTATGCTGTTTCAACAGAGTTCGGCTGCCAGGTATGTGTTGATTTTCTTTGAATCGCATGAGTATAAAGTGAAAGTATTTTCAGCAGAAGGAACAGAACAAAGTGCATTTTCTCTGCCTTCAGGGGTTTCATGCAGTCTTTTGGACGAAAAACAAAACCTGTGGATCGGTTTAAGTGATGAAGGTATTTATAGTGATGAAAATCATGAAGGGCACAGTGTGCTGTGCTTCACTTTAGACGGGCAGCTAAAGAAAATTCACATTGATCAGCAGCTTTCAGAAATATATGCACCCGCGGCAGATGACTGCTATGCACTTGCAGAAAAAGACGGACTGATCTACATGCTGTATTACGCTTATACAGTCATTGCTGCGTTTGATGAAACCGACGTGAAACGAGTTTGGATTATTTCTGATAAAACATATTCCGGGGTTTACGACCAGCTAGCGATTTCAGATGACGGGTTTTGGATATGCAAAGATGATCATTCACTGTCTCTCATTCCGGCTGATGTCAGTCTGCCGGTGCAAGAGATAACGTGCTGTGATGCGGATGGCGATGAGCTTTCCGGGCATCAGCTGAAGCTGACTAGCAATGCCATTTACGCGGTCTCGAATTCAGGGATTTATAAGCGGGATATCAGTAATGGGAAAGCGGCTAAATGAGATGTTAAGATCCAACAGATATTCTTTAAATAATGACGTCATCAGAAGCTTGAAATTACACAAAAAAGAATTAGAGGGTCCGCTGCCTTCAGATGCAGGAAGATTTGAAGAAGACTTTGAGGGTGCCGCCTGCGCTGGGGATTTTTATGAGTATTTTGCGCTTATCTGCGGCAGCTTAGATTTTGTTTTGGCGAATAAACAAATGCCTGCGCGGCAGCGTAAAGCGTTATATAAATCCTTTTTTGAGCTTTATCCGCAATATGTGCAGCTGAAAAACGCTTTAACAGATTATCCGGAGCTCAGCCGGGAAATCGGGCGGCACGAACGGGCCAGGAGGCTGTTAGTCAGCATTTTAAACAAGAAATGAAAGGCAGGCTTCTAACGTGAAAGAACCCACAAGAGCAGAATGTCTGAAGAAGGCTGGTCTGATCCTGAACGGTCAAGCGGCGAGGGAAGAAGTGTCAGATTGGGCGTCTGAGTATGTGGCTGCAGATGATCCGGCGGTTGAGGACGAAACCGTTTGGGAGATGCTCGTATATTTGAGCGGGTTTGATCTGAAAGATTCGCCTGATGCGTATCTGTATACGTTAGAAGAATGAAAAGATTGGATGCAGACATATAAAGAAATTTATGGGGGGTTTGTAAAGAAAATTCATTTGAGTCAGACATGCCGATTCAGCTGAAAAAAAGGAGGCACAAAATGGAGTGGCACAAACATGAGAAAGCAGTTCTGCTGAGGCCGGATTCGCCGGGTTGTTTTGAATTGACGGAGTTTACGTTCTCTACCGGGTATAACGAGTATTATGATAAAATCCCGGTATTTGAGCTGAAGCTGACTGATGGACAGTATGATGCTGTGCTGCGGTTTGAAGGTGTGTGCTCTGCCCGTCTGGATGATCTTGAAAGCATCACCGACATCCGTCTGGATATCAGCCCGGTCGACGGCGGCTGGGAATCGATACGCTATTATGTCGATGACGTGGAAGGAAGCATGAGCTTTTATTGCGCCAAATGGGTCGTGCTTGACATGAAGAAAAAGCAGTCCCCCGAATGGCCCGGCAAAACGTCAGGGTAAAGCGGCGGCATTTCGCGTATAATGAGGGGAACCGGACAGAGAAGGAGTTTAGTCATGAATGAGTTTAATGAATATGCGATCAGCCCCGAGATCCGACGGGCGCTGAATGGCTTGCAATACACCGAGCCGACTGAAGTGCAGCGGCGCGTCATCCCCGCCGCGCTGCAAAAAAAAGATCTCGTCGTCAAATCGCAGACGGGCAGCGGCAAAACCGCGGCTTTCGGCATTCCGATCTGTGAGCTGGCGGAATGGGAGGAAAACAAACCGCAGGCCCTGATTTTAACGCCGACCCGCGAGCTTGCGGCGCAGATTAAAGAAGATATCACGAATATCGGCCGTTTCAAACGGATAAAAGCCACGGCGGTTTTCGGAAAAGCTTCTTTTGACAAACAGAAAACCGAACTGAAGCAAAAAAGCCACGTCATTGCCGGAACGCCGGGGCGTGTGCTTGATCATATAGAGAAAGGGACGCTGCCGCTTGAACGGCTGGCGTATGTGGTGATTGACGAAGCGGATGAAATGCTGAATATGGGATTTATTGAACAGGTGGAAGCCATCATTCAGCATCTGCCGAAAAACAGAGTCACCATGCTGTTTTCAGCGACACTGCCGGATGACGTCGAGAAGCTGAGCCGCACATATATGAAAGACCCTGAATTGATTGAAGTAAAAGCGGAAGGCCTGACGACAAAAGACATTGAGCATTTTGTCACCAGAACAGAAGAAGAGGATAAATCATCATTGCTGCGTGATGTCCTGATCACCGAAAACCCGGACAGCTGCATCATATTCTGCCGGACAAAAGAAAGAGTCATCCAGTTAACCGATGAGCTGGACAGGCTGGGCTACCCTTGCGATAAAATTCACGGCGGAATGGTGCAGGAAGACCGCTTTGACGTCATGAATGAATTCAAGCGCGGCGAGTTCCGCTATCTCATTGCGACCGACGTTGCCGCCAGAGGAATTGATATTGAAAACATCAGCCTCGTCATCAATTATGATATTCCGCTTGAAAAAGAAAGCTATGTGCACCGCACCGGCAGAACGGGCCGCGCCGGACACCGCGGACGGGCCGTCACGTTTGTGACACCGTCTGAATCGCGGTTTCTGAATGACATTGAGACATATATCGGTTTCCGCATCCAGAAGCGGGAGGCGCCGTCTGAGAAAGAAACAGCGGAACGGAAAGCGGCTTTTGCGGAAAAACTGAACGCCCGCCCCGATGTCAAAACAGACAAAAGCGAACAGTTAAACAAAGACATCATGAAGCTGTACTTTAACGGCGGGAAAAAGAAAAAACTCAGAGCGGTCGATTTTGTCGGAACGATTGCGAAAATCGACGGCGTTTCAGCCGATGATATCGGGATTATCACGATTTTGGACAACGCATCGTACGTCGAAATTCTGAACGGCAAAGGCCCGCACGTTCTTGACATCATGAAAAATACGACGGTCAAAGGCAAAAAACTGAAAGTCCATAAAGCCAAGAAATAAAAAAAAAAGCCTGCCGCGCGCAGGCTTTTTTTACGCCGTCTCCTCGGGGACGAACGCAAGGATGCCAATCCCGATTACAAACAAAATGATCAGGCTGAACACGGCGGCTGACGAATTTCCGGTCAGCTGGGCGGTCACGGCAATCAAAAGCGGGCCGATAATCGAAGCGAACTTGCCGAAGATATTATAAAAGCCGAAAAACTCATTGGCGTTCTGTTTGGGGACAAGCTTGGCAAAGTAAGAGCGGCTCAGCGCCTGAATACCTCCTTGGGAAGTGGCGACAAGCATAGCCAAGACCCAGAAATCAAAAGCGGAATTCATAAAATAAGCATACGTGCAGACAATCATATACACGCCGATTCCGGCATAAAGCATCGTTTTTCCTTTAAACCGTTCGGCCAGCCGTCCGTACAAAATCGAAAAAGGCGCGGCGACGACCTGTGTGACAAATAAAACAATCAGCAGCTTTGCCGCACTGATGCCGAGGTCAGCCCCGTATGACGTGGACATCGTAATGATGGTGCCGACCCCGTCGATGTAGAAGAAATAGGCGAGCAGAAACAAAAACAGCGCCCGGTGCTTCCTGATCTGCTTCAGCGTGCCGGCCAGCCGTATAAAACTGCTGAGTACAAGCCGCGGCTCCCTCTCGATATAATAGCGCTGGCGGACGCGGAGAAGGAGCGGGATCGAAAACAGCCCCCACCATGCCGCCGTAATCAAAAAGGCAATGCGGCCGGCAGCCTGGGCGGACAGCGGAATCACCTCCGCTTGTGCTGAAAGAATGACGGCAATGCTGAGGAGAAAAGGGATCGTGCTGCCGATATAGCCCAGTCCAAATCCCCTGGCGGACACCATATTCATCCGCTCCTTTGCGGCCACATCAACGAGAAACGCATCATAAAACACATTAGACCCGGCAAAGCCGATCGTGGAAATCGTATAACAAATTAATAACAGCATCCAAGATTCGCCGGGAATCAAAGCCAGCGCGGCTGTGCCCGCCACACCGACCAGAAGAAAGAAGGCAAAAAACCGTTTCTTGCATCCTTTGTAGTCGGCAATCGTTCCTAAGACGGGGCCGAGCATCGCCAAAATAAAAGTCGCGGCGGCAATCGTATAGCCAAAATAAGCGGTAGAATCAGCCGCGCTGACACCGTTTTCCGCTGCCGCGGCTTTAAAAAACAAGGGGAACACCGCCGTCATAATAATGACCGAATAAGCTGAATTGGCCCAATCATACAGCATCCAGCTGCTTTCTTCTTTCGAAAACCGTTTCATCACACACGCTCCTTCCCAAAAACCGGTTCTCTGCATTATATGCGCCGCTGCCTCATCGTTGGACAAAGATTTCTGAACGGCGTTTTCTGATTGACATGGAGATATTGACCTAGTTCAAAAAGAATGTACAATCAAGGTGTAGCAGGTAAATGGTCAGGCGGGAGGGAGACAGAATTGAAGATTGCGAAAGTCATTAATAATAATGTCGTCAGTGTGCTCAAAGAAGGCAATCAGGAATTGGTCATCATGGGCCGGGGCATTGCTTTTCAAAAGAAAACGGGAGACCCGGTAGATGAAGCCCGCATTGAGAAAGTGTTCACGCTCGATAACAAAGATGTATCCGAAAAGTTCAAAACCCTTTTGTATGATATCCCGATCGAATGTATGGAAGTATCCGAAGAGATTATCAGCTATGCGAAATTACAGCTCGGCAAAAAGCTCAATGACAGCATCTATGTGTCGCTGACCGACCATATTAACTTTGCCATCCAGCGCAACCGAAAAGGGCTGGATATCAAAAATGCCTTACTGTGGGAAACGAAACGGCTGTACAAAGACGAATTTGCAATCGGCAAACAAGCGTTGGCCATGGTAAAAAACAAGACTGGCGTGTCTCTGCCGGAGGATGAAGCAGGCTTTATTGCGCTGCATATTGTCAATGCCGAGCTGAATGAAGAGATGCCCAATATCATCAACATTACAAAAGTCATGCAAGAGATTTTGAGTATCGTAAAATACCATTTTAAGATTGACTTCAACGAGGAATCACTTCACTATTATCGGTTTGTCACCCACTTAAAGTTTTTCGCGCAGCGTCTTTTTAACGGCACACATATCGAAAGCCAGGACGATTTTTTGCTGGAGACAGTGAAAGAAAAATACCATCGGGCGTATGAATGCACGAAGAAAATCCAAACATGCATTGAGAGGGCGTATGAACACAAGCTCACCAGTGACGAGCTGCTGTATTTAACGATTCACATAGAAAGGGTAGTCAAATAAGCATAATGAAAGCGTTGGCATTTTTTTCTTCATTCACATATGATCTTGTTAGGATTGTTACTGATCAGCAGGCAAAACCTAAATTACAATGAGCGCTGATTTCTGTTTGTGCTGATGGTAATTTAGGTTTTTTAAGATTCATTATTATCATTATTCTGACCGATGTCCCCTTTTAACAGAATCATGTATGATCGATAAAGAAATCGCTTTCAAAGAAAGGGGAATGCCGACATGTTTTATCGTATGAAACGAGTGCTGCTGCTTCTTGTCACTGGATTGTTTTTGAGTTTGTGTGCGATCACTTCTACTGCATCAGCTCAAACAGGCGGATCGTTTTTTGAACCTTTTAACAGCTATAACTCCGGATTATGGAAAAAAGCAAATGGTTACTCCAATGGAGATATGTTCAACTGCACGTGGCGTGCAAATAATGTATCCATGACGTCATCAGGTGAAATGCGTTTGGCGCTGACAAGCCCGTCTTATAACAAGTTTGACTGCGGGGAAAACCGCTCTGTTCAAACCTATGGTTATGGACTTTATGAAGTCAGAATGAAACCGGCTAAAAACACAGGGATCGTTTCATCGTTCTTCACTTATACAGGTCCAACGGATGGCACTCCTTGGGATGAGATTGATATCGAATTTTTAGGAAAAGACACAACGAAGGTTCAATTTAACTATTATACAAATGGTGCAGGAAACCATGAGAAGATTGTTGATCTCGGGTTTGATGCAGCCAATGCCTATCATACGTATGCATTCGATTGGCAGGCAAACTCTATTAAATGGTATGTCGACGGGCAATTAAAACATACTGCAACAAACCAAATTCCGACAACACCTGGAAAGATTATGATGAACTTGTGGAATGGGATAGGTGTCGATGACTGGCTCGGTTCCTACAATGGTGTAAATCCGCTATACGCTCATTATGACTGGGTGCGCTATACAAAAAAATAATGTACAGAAAAGGATTTCCGCCAACGGAAATCCTTTTTTAATTAAAACGAAATAATCCCAATCAAAAGCGCCGCAATCGTCATCACAATCGTTGTCCCCACGGCCCATTTAATAGTGAATTTTTGATGATCGCCAAAGCTGACACCCGCCATTCCGACCAATAGATAGGTGGATGGCACAAGCGGGCTGAGCAGATGCACAGGCTGCCCCAGCAAGGAGGCCCTTCCGATTTCAGCGGCGTCTATTCCGTAAGCGGAAGCGGCTTCGGCAATGATGGGAAGGACACCGAAGTAAAAGGCGTCATTCGACATGAAAAAGGTGAAGGGCATGCTGGCAATCGCAGTGATCAACGGCAAATGCGGGCCCATGGCATCAGGGATGAGGGAAACGAGAGAATGCGCCATCGCATCCACCATTTTTGTGCCGGAGAGAATGCCTGTGAATATGCCCGCAGCAAACACCATTGAGACAACGTTTAATGCATTACCCGCATGCGCTGAGATCCGTTTTTGCTGCTCTTTGACATTTGGATAGTTGACCATCAAGGCGATGGCGAACGCGATCATAAAAAGAACAGGGATTGGCAGCAGGCTGGTGATCAGCGCGGCCATCAGGGCGACAGTCAGCAGCAGGTTGAACCATTGGAGAGCCGGACGCTTCAGCGGCGCTGCCTCCGGATCAGAAGACGGTGCGTGTTCAATCGAAATGATGCCGAGCCGCTTCCGTTCTTTTTTTCCGAGGAGATAAGCAACGGCGATCACCCAGAGAACGCCGGCGATCATAGCGGGAATCAGCGGCGTAAAGACTTCCGACGTGTCCAATTTCAAGGAAGCTAAAACCCTCGCCGTCGGCCCGCCCCACGGAATAATATTCATGACTCCCGAACCGAGCATCGCAATACCCGCCAGCACCAAACGGTTCATGCCGAGCCGTTTGTAAAGGGGCAGCATAGCCGCAATCGTAATCATATACGTTGTTGTCCCATCTCCGTCCAGCGAAATGGTCATCGTCAGAACCGCTGTGCCGATGGCGATTTTTAACGGGTCCCCTTTGACAAGCGATAGGATTTTGGCAATGAGGGGATCAAACAGACCTGAGTCAATCATAATGCCGAAATACAGGATGGCGAATAACAGCATAATCCCGGTAGGAGCGAGGTCTGTAACGCCTTGAATCATCATCTCGCCGAGATCTTTGCCAAATCCGCTGATCAGGGCAAACACAACAGGAACGACAATCAAAGCAATAAGAGCGGAAAGCCGGTTAGACATAATAAGATACATAAAGACAATCATCATCACAAAACCGAGTATGGCAAGCACGATATGACCTCCCCTGTTCAACAGCTGTATTGGTAAGCGCTTTCACGATTTATTTCTGTGAAAATGGCTTATTTCAAAATGTGTATGACCGCATATGTAAATACAGACCTAAAATCCTAATGATCGGATCAGCAGTTTATATGAAGAACGCCGCGGGTAAATGTGCTGTAGAATGTTTCGTTTTAAAAGGGGGAACTGACATGAGTGATGATCAAAACAAACGAGTAAATGAACACTCAAAGGACGAACAGCTGGAGCAGTACCGGTCTGATAACAGCGGCAAAAAAATGACGACCAATCAGGGGCTTCGCGTGTCTGAGGATGAGCATTCTTTAAAAGCGGGCGTCCGCGGCCCCACGCTGATGGAGGATTTTCATTTTCGTGAAAAAATGACGCACTTTGACCACGAGCGGATTCCGGAACGGGTCGTTCATGCGCGCGGGTACGGCGTTCATGGGCATTTTCAGGTGTACGAACCGATGACGGAATATACACGGGCGAAATTTTTGCAGGACCCGTCCGTCAAAACACCTGTTTTCGTCCGTTTCTCAACAGTGGCGGGTTCCAAGGGGTCAGCCGACACCGTCCGTGACGCCAGGGGATTTGCGACGAAGTTTTATACTGAAGAAGGGAACTATGACCTCGTCGGAAACAATATTCCGGTGTTCTTCATTCAGGACGCGATCAAATTCCCGGATCTCGTTCACGCCATAAAACCGGAACCGCACAATGAAATGCCGCAGGCTGCGACGGCTCATGATACGTTCTGGGATTTTGTCGCAAACAATCCTGAATCCGCGCACATGGTCATGTGGACGATGTCTGACCGCGGCATCCCGCGAAGCTATCGGATGATGGAGGGCTTCGGCGTGCATACGTTCCGTTTCGTCAACGAGAAAGGAAAAGCGCGCTTTGTCAAATTCCACTGGAAACCCGTGCTCGGCGTTCATTCCCTCGTATGGGATGAAGCGCAGAAAATTGCCGGGAAAGATCCCGATTTCAACCGCCGTGACCTGTGGGAAACGATTGAAAACGGCGGCAAAGTCGAGTATGAGCTCGGTGTTCAGATGATTGACGAAGAAGACGAGTTCAAATTCGATTTCGATATCCTTGATCCGACGAAGCTGTGGCCGGAGGAGTTGGTTCCCGTCAAGCTGATCGGAAAAATGACCCTTGACCGCAATCAGGACAATGTCTTTGCGGAAACGGAACAGGTTGCATTTCACCCGGGAAATGTCGTGCCGGGCATTGATTTCACCAATGATCCGCTTCTTCAAGGCCGGCTTTTCTCTTATACAGATACACAGCTCATCCGTCTTGGCGGGCCGAATTTTCACGAGATTCCGATCAACCGGCCGGTCTGCCCGTTCCATAACAACCAATACGACGGCTACCACCGGATGACGATTAATAAGGGCCCTGTCGCCTATCATAAAAATTCCCTGCAGAACAATGATCCGTCGCCGGCCTCAGAAGAAGAAGGCGGATACGTTCATTACCAGGAAAAAGTAGAAGGCAGAAAAATCCGCCAGCGCAGTGAGAGCTTCAATGACTATTTTTCTCAGGCCAAGATGTTCTGGAACAGTATGTCTCCCGCTGAGAAAGAACATATCATCTCCGCGTTCTGTTTTGAAGTCGGAAAAGTGAACAGCAAGGATGTGCAGCAGCAGGTGGTTGATGTCTTCAGTCACGTCGACGCCGGGCTAGCCGAGCGTGTTGCGAAAGGAATCGGCGTGAACCCGCCGCCGAAGGATCGTGAATCTGATGAAACGTTCACTTCCCCGGCCTTAAGCCAGGAAAACACGGTGAAGACGGCAGCGACAAGGCAGGTTGCGGTTTTAACCGACCACGGGTTTTCTGATGAGAAAGTCAAACAAGTGCTTGATGCATGCAAACAGGCGGGAGTCAGAGCCGATATCATCAGCCCCGCGCTTGGGACCGTGAAGGGAGAAAACGGCACGGAGCTCGAAGCGTCAGCCACTTTCCTGACAGCGGATTCCGTCCTGTACGACGCTGTTTTCATTCCGGGCGGAAAACAAAGCACAGACAGCCTCAAAGCCCAAAAATCGGCCAGAGACTTCGTTAACGAAGCCTTCAGCCATTACAAAGCGATCGGCGCCTCCGGTGAAGGAAAAGAACTTCTCGCCCTCGCCGCCGGAACCGAAAACGGCCCCGGCCTTGTTCCGGACGGAAACCATGAACAATTTCTGAAGGCCGTGGCTGAGCATCGGCATTGGGACAGAAACATATAAGAATATATTTGAGTGCCTCTGAAAATGAGGCACTTTTTAAGTTATTAGAGTAGAATAACGAGAGTTGAGTTAATAATAGAACAAACTAAAAATTTAATCTCTATATTACTTGAACTGAAGTTGATTTTTAGTTAACATAAGTTTAAAGTTAGTAATTATCTCGCGATAAAAGTTAGGAGAGTTTTATGAAAAAGAGAAGCCGTGGATTTCCGCGATTTAATTTAGAAAATACTTTAAAGTTTGCTAAGTTAATAAGAAGTTATTCAGGAGATAGCGATATTGAAAAAGACTTAATAACAAAAGCTCTGGGATATAAAAAATACAGCGGGGCTGTAGGCAACAAAATAGCATCCTTAAAACACTTTGGATTATTAGAAAGATCCTCTGGTAATTATAAGCTGACTCAGCTTTCCAAAAGGATAATTGATTCAATGAGTGAGAAGGATTTTCAAAGTGCTTTGAGAACAGCATTTCTTCAACCAGAACTATTTGCTGAACTTTTTAATAAGTATTCAAGTGAAGGAGCAATTCCAGATAATTTACCTGAGATTTTAAATGCATATCATGAAATTTCAGATAACAGTAGTGAATATGCCTCTAGGATTTTCATTGAGTCAGCTTTATTCGCTAATATAATACATAAAAATAAAAGAATAATAAAATCAAATAGAGAGGAAACATTTATGGATAAAAAAAACAGCACTCCAAGAGAAGCGTTAGAACAAGGAACTATTGAAATGCAAAGGTTCGATTTTTCCCTTACTAATGGCAAATCTGCAAAAATTATAGTACCGGGGACATTAATTAAGAGAGACATTCAAATTATTCGAAAACAGATTGAAACTTTGGAACTTCAAGTAGAAGAATAATAAAAGCAGAGGGATACATAGTGAAGCCGTTTACCGAAAAACAACTCGAAGAATATTACCGGCGTGACGAAAACATGATGATTTTGGTGTTTGCCCAATGGTGCGTCAATCATGACCTTGATCCGATGGCCATTTACAGCAAGGCTTATCCCGGACAGCCTTTAAACGAAGAGCTGCGAAAAACGGCTGAAGAACTTGTCGTGCCGAAGGAGGAATCAGAACCGATTCCTGATCAAACCGTCATCGGCGTTTTGGAGATGTTCGGCAACTCCGATTTGGCGGAAGCCGTTTATGAAGCCATTGCGCAAAGACCTTCACGGTAAAAGAGGCGTGGATTTTCCATGTCTCTTTTTTTCATGGAGAAAATGTGAAAGAAGGCCCAGAAACAATTTGCTGATCTGCGCTGTCTATAGAGTGTAATCCGTTTTCAAAAAGGGAACGGTAATGAAAAGGAGGAGTTGTGATGAAAAAGGCATTCAAAATGATGGCGGCTGTGCTCTTAACCGTGCTGACAGCCGCGCCGTTCGGAGGTTTCGCGCCTTCAGCCGAGGCCGCGCAAACCGCAAAGCCCGTTGTCAAAAGCCATACGTATAAGCATGTAAAGCAGCTGACATACCCCGAGGTCACAAATACGGGAAACTCATCTTTTGAAAAGAAAATCAATCAGGACTTTAAACGTTATATTGAACAATCGTACAAAGAATATGTGAAAAACAAAAAAGACGGTGAGAAACAAGGCTACAAAGCGGAATACCAGGCAGATTTCAAGGTGAAGTATAATCAAGACGGCAAGCTCAGCATTCAGACGGAAGACTACAGTTACACAGGCGGCGCACACGGGCTGACATCCGTTCAGACCTTTAATTACGACCTGGCCGCAAAAAAACGGGTCACACTCGATAATGTGCTGAATACAAAAACGAAAGCTAACAAAACGAGAGACTATCTTTACGGCTACATCAAGAAACATGACGATCTGTTTGACCAGGACATTAAAAAACAGGAGATCATCCTGAATAACGAAAGACCTTTCTTCTTTACGAAAAACGGCATTGCCGTTGTGTTCGGACAATATGATCTCGGACCGTACGCGGCAGGAATCCGGGACGTTTTCGTACCTGCATCCGTCTATCAATAAAAAAAAGCGATATCACTCCAAAACGGAGCGGTATCGCTTTTTTTCTTTTACCAGACAAACAATCCGACAATCGCCGCGCTCAATAAGGAAACGGCAATTCCGCTGACAAGCAGCTTCCAGACGTTTTTTCCGATGATGGCTGATTTTTCACCATCAAGCAGAGATTGATAAGATCCGTAGATCATACCGATGGTGCTGAAGTTTGCGAATGATGTCAGGAATGTCGTAGCCACGGCAATCGTGTGCGGCGGAAGTGAATTCAGCTGCCCTTTCAGATCGGCCATTGCCACAAATTCATTTGTCGCGAGCTTGATGCCCATCAGCTGTGCGACATACATCGCGTCATGTCCGCCTAATCCGAGAAGGAAGGCAAACGGACTGAAGATGTATGAGAAAATCTTTTGAATGGTCAAACCGTGCATGAACAGTCCGAGTACGCCGTTTAACGCGGCCGTTAACGCCACATAGCCGATCACCATCGCTAAAATGACAATGACCATGTTCATGCCGACAAGCATACTGTTAGAAATCGTGGAGAAGAAGTCTTTTTTCTCCGCTTTTGAAGGAACGTATATAATATCGTCCTCTTTAGAAACGTCCACGGGATTCAGCATATTGGCGATTAAAAGCGCGTTTAAGCAATTCAGCGGGATGGCTGTAAACACATAAGTGGACGGAACCATCGTCAAGTACGATCCGATGATCGAGCCGCTGATGCTGCTCATGCTCATCAGCCCGAATGTCAGAAGCCGATTGTTGCTGACGGCGGCAAGCTGCTGGCGGATGACGGCTAAAGCTTCCGTATTTCCTAAAAACATCATCTGGATGGAGAAAAAGCTCTCCAGCTTCGGCAGACGGGATATTTTAGAAATCAGCCAGCCGATTTTATCAATGAGCCACGGCAGAATACCGAAATACGACAGCATATCAAAGAAGGTCACGACGAAGATAATCGGCAGCAATGCGCTGAAGAAAAAATCAACCGTCGGATTGGCCATAACAGACGGAAAAGCGAACGCAATCCCTTGACTGGCGCAGGAAATCAGCCATGTAAAGAACGCGCCGATCTTCCCGATGACAAAGCCGCCGACTTTTGTCCCTAACATAAACCAAGTAATCAGAAACTCAAAGACGAGGAGCATGACAATCGGACGCCATTTAATCTTCTTCTTGTTGGGAGAGCATAAGAAAACAACAGCCATGACAACAATGAGACCGACAATGTTCAATAAAAAGTACATGTGAGCAACTCCTATAAGGGTATTATGGAAATAAAAAAAACTCTTATTCGTCACAAATTCCTGAAAGCCAGAAAGTGTGATAAATAAGAGCCAAAAGAAAAGAATAGACAGCGTCATATGCTTTTCACTCGTTCAAATTTATGCAAACTTTCTTGTAGTCTAGTCTTTTACGGCACTAGGTAGAAACAATCAGACCATATTACTGATCATATACAAGAATAACGATATTACATGAGATAGCAGTATTTTATCGTTTCAATTTTTGAAAATCAACCTTTTTAGATATTTTCAAAATAATAAATTTATATTATAAATAAAGAAAATAAAGGATGTTCATAAGTAATTGGATAATAAAGGTTTAAAATACCCCCAAAAACCGTTCCGGTTCATTGTAAAGACGGGATGCAGCTGATAAAATGGATCTGAGGGCACAGCCTTCAAAAGACGGCAGAAAAGGGGTCATTTTCGTGATCATTCAGTTCATTCGTTACAGATAATGAGAGGTATAGATAAATAGGTTAAACCTTCCAATTTGGCGAGGTTTATTTGTCTATGCCTTTTTCATTTCATCGGAATAACGAATGAATGAGGTGTTTTTTTTGACGTCTATAAAAAGAAAACGCGCGGAATTACTGCAATCATGCCAGTCCGTGTTCAGGTGTCCGCTATGCCGGTCGGCCATGGCGGTCTCACAATACAAAAGCTTGATTTGCGGACAGGGGCATACATTTGATATATCAAAACAAGGATATGTGAATTTCCTCAATAAATCGGTCAAAACCCGCTATGACAGGCAGCTGTTCGAAGCGAGACGCGAGCTTTTTGACAGCCGGGAATTTTTTGGGCCGGTTCAAAAGGAGATCGCCGCCGTCATCAGCCGTAAGCAATCTCCGCATAAACCGGCGGCGATATTGGATGCGGGGTGCGGAGAAGGCTCTCATTTAGCCGCCGTATGCAAATTGCTTCAGCCCGCTTTTTCCGTGACGGGAATCGGCATTGATCTCTCGAAAGAAGGTGTGCTGCACGCCGCAAAGGCCTTCGGGAATCATATGGTGTTTGCCGTCGCTGATGTGGCGGATGCGCCGTTTGCCGACAGCTGTTTTGATGTCGTAATGTCCGTTTTATCACCTTGGAATTACAAGGAATGCAGCAGGCTTTTAAAAAAGGGCGGCACAGTCATTAAAGCGGTGCCGCGGCGTGATTATTTGAAGGAAGTAAGGGAATTCTTCTTCGGAGACAGTCCTCGGCGGAATGACACCGCCGATTCTGCGGCCGGACGATTCCAAGCGGGCTTTCAAACCTTTGAGCGCAAACCGCTGTGTTACACGAAGACCTTATCGCAGCCTGACCTCGAGCGGCTTGTGAAAATGACGCCCTTAACATGGAAATGTAATGATGACAGCATCCGGCGGTTTATCAGCCGGAAAGAGGCTGCTGTCACGATAGATATCGATATTTTAATCGGAACCGGTCCGCTGTAAAACAGAAAAGACACGCTAAACGCGTGTCTTTTTTTATTTCCAGACTTCACCGGCAATGTTGACGACATGGCGCAGTTTCGCCCATTGCTGTTCTTCTGTGATCAGGTTTCCTTCCTCAGTGGAGGCGAATCCGCATTGCGGGCTGAGGCAAAGCTGATCCAGGCTGACATATTGTGAAGCTTCTTCAATCCGGCGTTTAATCGCGTCCTTGTCTTCAAGTTCGCCATGTTTCGACGTAATCAATCCAAGCACAAGCTGAAGATCAGAGCGTTTGACATAGCGGAGCGGTTCAAAGCCGCCGGAGCGGGAATCATCATATTCCAGGAACAATCCGTCAAGGTCAAGCCCGTCAAAAATCGTTTCAGCCGCTGCATCATAGCCGCCTTCAGCCGTCCATGTGGATTGGAAGTTGCCGCGGCAGATATGCATCGTAACCTTCAGATCGTCAGGGCGGTCCTTGATGGCGTCATTAATGGAAGCGGCAAACAGCTTGCGCAGCTCATCCGGCGTTGTGCCGAAAGCTTCAATCTGACGAAGCCCCGCTTCCGATAAGAAAACGGCCCATGCGGTGTCATCGAGCTGAAGGTAGCGGCACCCGGCGTCATAGAAAGCTTGAATCGCTTTTTTATACGCCTTTGACACATCGTGCTGAAATTGTTTGTAATCATTCTGGTAGGACGCTTTTTCCAATTTTCCGCGGAAAAACAGCATATTCGGACTTGGGATGGTCATTTTCGGAACAGCATCGCCGGCAATGCTGTGCAGGAATTTATAATCTTCGAGCATCGGATGCTGAGAAAAATCAATATCTCCCGTTACTTTAATGCCGCGCGCTTTCGTCTGTACGTTGTGAAACTGAATGCCGCTTTCAGGCGTAAATGCTTCGACGCCGTCTAAGTTTTCGAGAAAATCAAAATGCCACCAGGCACGGCGGAATTCGCCGTCAGTCACGACATTGAGGCCGGTTTCTTTCTGCTTTTCCACACTGCGGATGATTTCTCTGTTTTCGATTTCGCGCAGCTGTTCTGCCGAAATCTCACCCGTCGCTCTTTGCAGGCGGGCTTGCTTCACAGCCGCCGGCCGCAGCAGGCTTCCGACCTGATCCGCGCGAAACGGCGGGTTTTTTCTTAGAAGCGTATGCAATGGTTGTTCTGTGTTTTGCTGTGACATGAACGATTCCTTCTTTCCTGATGAAATATAAAAAGCTCTTCCCTCGGATAGGGAAGAGCTTGCGTCCGCAAATCTCAACCTTATCTTCAGGATTTAGCACCATTCTGCTGAACAGCGGTTGCCGGGTATCATAGGGCCAGTCCCTCCACCTCTCTTGATAAGGAAATATGCTATTTTTCAGAATAAACTGTAATACTCTTAATCTTAGTATGTTTTCTCATATTGTCAATATATTTCGATAAATATTTTATTTATCACCCTCAAATAGAATCATATCTATCACAATGGCGATCGCGAGACAAAGAACGATATCCTCTTCCTTTTCAATCTGCAAATGATAGGAATCGCCCCAGCTCATCCATGATTTACTGACGGTCATCCGGTTTGATTTTCCGTCTGTCACTTGAAAATTCCGGCCCCACACATCGCCGGTAAGATCCCAGCCGAGTCCGGAAATTTCAAATTTCGGTTTGAATAACGTGACTTTCTTGATGACTTGGCAGACGGGTTTGCCGCTGACGGAAATCTCGTAACGGGGAACGAGCGACATCAGTTTCTGATTGACGCTGGCGAGCGTGCGGCCGTCCAAATCAGTCAGCTTCAGTTCATCACCGAATGAAAACAGCTTTCCTTCAACATTGTAGACTTCTTTCCCGCTTTCAAGAAACACTTGAAAACGATTCTTAAACGTCAACATCCGCTCTTTGATATAAAAATGGTACATAAAAAAACTCCTTTTTTATGTTGTACGAAAAAAGGAGGCGGATGGTTTCATATCGGCCGGGTGCATAAAAAAAAGGCTGCCGATTTTGCGGCAGCTGTCGTTTTTATGATAGCGGCATCCGGCGTTTTTGACGGATCGCATTTAAATCAATGATGTTATTCGTGTCGGCAGCTGTCACCAGCGGGCTTGTCTTTGGCGTTTTCCGGCGGTTGTCCTTACTGAAAGAGAAAACAAGATACCCTGTCAAAGCAGCAAAAATAAGTAGCATCATTTTACATACCTCCCAAAAAAAGTTTTGGTATTATTATTGTACGAAAAAACAAACGAAAAGTATTCAAACAATTGTCACTTTTTTAAAAAATAACGTCATTTTCCGTAAAAATGACTATGGGTTGAAGAAATTTTGCTCTTGTTGTGGTTCTATAGATTGTATCGGCTGATGAATGATGATCGTTTATATAACTTTTTCACTATTTTTTGTAAGAGTCTAATTAACCACTTCGTTGTTTTCGTTTGCCTTGTGTTATTCAGTACCCTAAAAAACCTTATAATATGCAAAATAACTGCTTCTAACAGATGACTGCGGAATGACAGCGCTTTCTTTATTTTTTTAAAGAAAACGAGATGTTATCTTAAAAAAATCGTTTGAACATTTTCCGCAGCTTTTTAAAAGGGTTTGATTTCGTCTCCAGAACACGCGGGTCTTTTAAGGTTTTTTTTAATTCTTTCGCTACAGTCCCTCTTGCCATAGTCTTCACTCCTTCTTTCCATTTCATACCTTATATACGGAAAGAAAGGAGGAAAGGTTTCATGTGAAAGAAAAAAACCAAAGCAGGGGGCTTTGGTTTTAAGCGCGCTCTTCAAAGAGCCTGGCGATTTCAACAATGACGTTTACCGCCTTTTCCATATGATCGACGGAAATGTATTCATATTTTCCGTGGAAGTTTTGGCCGCCCGTAAAAATGTTCGGTGTCGGCAGCCCCATGTAAGAGAGCTGTGATCCGTCGGTTCCGCCCCGGATCGGTTCGATAATCGGTTCGATGTCGAGGTTTTTCATGGCTTGATAGGCGACATCGACTATCTCTTTGACCGGTTCGATTTTTTCTCTCATGTTGTAATATTGATCACGCAGTTCAAGCTTGATGCTTTCCTTGCCGTATTTGGCCGCCAGCGCATCGGCGGTTTTCTGCATATATTCTTTTCGTTCTGCAAAGCGGTCTCTGTCAAAGTCTCTGATGATGTACGACAGGGCGGCTTCAGAAACGTCTCCGTTCATGGAAAGTAAATGATAGAAGCCTTCATACCCTTCCGTATATTCCGGCGCTTCTTCTTTCGGCAGCGCGTGATGAAATTCCATCGCGATTTTTGAAGCGTTGACCATTTTGTTTTTCGCCGTTCCCGGGTGGACGCTTTTTCCGTAACAAGTCAGCTTTGCGGCGGCTGCGTTAAAGCTTTCATATTGCAGTTCGCCGAGGGGGCCTCCGTCTATCGTGTAGGCGAATGCGGCGTTGAAGCGGCCGACATCGAATTTGTGAGGGCCTCTGCCGATTTCTTCATCGGGCGTGAACGCGACCCGGATCGTTCCGTGTTTGATGTCCGGATGTTTGATCAAGTATGCCATTGCCGTCATAATTTCGGCAATGCCCGCTTTGTTGTCGGCTCCGAGCAGCGTCGTGCCGTCTGTTGTGATCAGCGTCTGGCCTTTATAGCGGGAGAGCTCCGGGAATTGCTCAGGCGACAGGACGACATTGAGTTTGTCATTCAAAACGATATCATGTCCGTCGTAGCTCTCAATAATCTGAGGATTCACATTTTTTCCGGTAAAATCGGTCGCGGTGTCCACGTGAGCCAGAAAACCGACAGTCGGCACGTCTTTATCCGTATTCGCCGGCAGAGTCGCCATGACGTACCCATTGTCATCGACTGTGATTTCTGTCATGCCGATCGACTTTAATTCATCTGCCAGCATGTTGGCCAATGTCAGCTGGCCGGGGGTTGAAGGGCAGTTTTCATTGTTTTCGTCAGACTGTGTATCGACTTTTACGTAAGAGGTAAAGCGTTCAATGATTTCATTTTTCATACCGTCATCTCCTTTGTCTTATCTTACCATGCGCGGGGGAGGGATTTCTATTTCACAACCGGTTTGATTCGAGGGCTCTGTGTTTTACGCGAATGAAAACAAATTATGAAGAAACGATGACTAAACGATTAAACTTTTTGGAAATGGATGTTTGAGAAAGAAAAAACCGATATAATATGGTCAATTCATTCAATAGAGGAGGCTTTCTTCATGGCGATTTTAGTGACAGGCGGAGCGGGTTATATCGGAAGCCACACATGTGTCGAGCTGTTAAACGGCGGCTATGACATCGTGGTTCTGGATAATCTGTCAAATAGTTCACCGGAAGCATTGGAGCGTGTGAAAGACATTACCGGAAAAGGGCTTGTGTTTTATGAAGCGGATCTCCTTGACCGTGATGCCGTTCACCGGGTGTTTGCTGAAAATGAGATTGAAGCCGTCATTCATTTTGCGGGATTAAAAGCGGTCGGTGAGTCTGTGGCTGTTCCGCTCCGTTATTATCATAATAATCTGACGGGGACGTTTATTTTATGTGAAGCCATGCAGGCACACGGTGTGAAAAAAATCGTCTTCAGTTCTTCAGCGACGGTTTACGGCGTTCCGGAAACAACGCCGATCACTGAGGATTTTCCATTAAGCGCGACCAATCCTTACGGGCAGACAAAGCTGATGCTGGAACAGATTTTACGCGATCTGCATAAAGCGGACTCTGAATGGAGCATTGCGCTGCTCCGCTACTTTAATCCGTTCGGCGCGCACCCGAGCGGCCGGATCGGAGAAGACCCGAACGGCATCCCGAATAATTTAATGCCGTACGTCGCCCAAGTCGCTGTCGGCAAGCTTGAGCAATTGCAGGTGTTCGGCAATGATTATCCGACAAAGGACGGCACCGGCGTGCGGGATTACATCCATGTCGTTGACCTTGCCGAGGGCCACGTCAGAGCGCTTGAGAAGGTGCTGAACACAACAGGCGCGGATGCCTATAATCTCGGCACGGGAAGAGGCTACAGCGTCCTTGAGATGGTCAAGGCGTTTGAAAAAGTATCAGGAAAAGAAGTGCCGTACCGTTTTGCCGCCCGGCGCCCGGGAGACATCGCCGCATGCTTCGCAGACCCGGCAAAAGCGAAGGCTGAATTAGGCTGGGAAGCAAAGCGCGGGCTTGAAGAAATGTGCGCCGACTCTTGGAAGTGGCAGTCCTCCAATGTGAACGGGTACCAAAAGGTGTAAAAAGAAAGAGACCTTCAAATGGTGAAGGTCTCTTTTATTACGGTCATTATTTAATTTTCACTTCAACATCGTTGCTGAACTTTAATTTCCAAGTGCCTTTAGAGTATGCGTTTTTATCAACTTCAAAAGCTTTTACGTCAGTAACTTTAATGTTCGGGTTCAAGTCACTTAAAATTTTACTGTTGTCTACTTTTGTTTCTGTTGCATAGCTTGAAGAAGCATCAATATCTGAATCATAGGATGTTCCTTTAGAATCTACTAATTTCGCTCTTGGAATGGAGAAAGAGCTTAACGGCTTGTTTGAAACATTTTTAACTGTGTATTGAACAGCTACGATAACGCCGCCGTCAGAC
Source organism: Bacillus sp. SJ-10 (assembly GCF_002843505.1). Lineage (NCBI taxonomy): Bacteria > Bacillati > Bacillota > Bacilli > Caryophanales > Bacillaceae > Bacillus > Bacillus sp. SJ-10. The sequence goes on from NZ_CP025258.1 coordinate 885,792, forward strand.
GCTTTTTTCTCGACAAATTGAGAGCCTACTGAATCTCTTTTTTCCACTTTGGTAACAGTAACTTCAGTTTTCTCAGTCTTAACAGTGTCACCGATGTTATACAGTTTTTCCTTGGATTCCGCAGCTTTTGAAGACGCGGTTTTAGATGATGAAGATCCGCCTCCGCCGCCGATGTTTACGAGAATGATAATAACCACTACTGCCAGAAGCAATGTGATAATTTTATGTCTCATAAAAAAGTTTCTCTGATCTTTACCGCAGTTTGGGCATTTTTTAACGCCTTTAGCGATTTCTTTGCCGCATGCCTTACAAGACACCAGGTTGCCTGCCATAATATTTCCTCCTATGTAAACTATTTCTTAAAAACTACATACTATAATGCCTGTAAAATAACCTATAGTCAATAATATTTTGAGAAAAAAGTATTTTAATGGTTTTTTAGTCATGTATTTTAAGGGTCTTTTTTAGTATCGGCAGATCGTTCGGATTTTTTATAGATTTATTGAAAAAAGAGTGGTTGAACATGTTCGTGATTTCCCGTATAATCTTGAAAGATATACAAAAACTGAACATAAAAAACAGTGGTTTTCTAGGGTTCCGCAATGCTGAATTGGTCTGGACCGAGAGAAAACACACAGCAGGTTCCTGCTGTGACACGTTGGGATAAAAGCCCGGGAGTTTCTGCTCTTTTGATGAAGAGTGCTCTCCCGGGCTTTTTTGATTTTATAAAAAAGGAGTGTCTGGGATGAAAAAGAGATTGCTGGATGTGCTGATGCTGATTATTGGAGCTTTTATCTTTGCTTTGGCCGTTAACTTATTCGCCATTCCGAATGATCTTGGAGAGGGCGGGGTAACGGGAATCACCCTGATCTTGTACTATGTGTTTGAATGGTCGCCCGGGGTGACGAATATCATTTTGAACGGGATCTTATTGATTATCGGATATAAATTTTTAGACGGAAAAACAACGCTTTATACGATCATTACCGTTGTTGCCAACTCACTGTTTCTGCATCTGACGCATGATTGGCACTCGCCTTCACATGAACTCATTATTAATACTATTTTTGCGGGTGTGTTTGCCGGTGTCGGAATCGGGATCATTATTCGAGTCGGAGGCACGACTGCGGGTTCTGCCATTTTGGCGAGGATTGCGAACAAATATCTCGATTGGAACATCAGCTATGCGCTTTTGTTCTTTGATCTGATTGTCGTCTTCAGTTCTTATTTCATCATCGGTGCGGAAAAAATGATGTTTACCATTGTCATGCTGTACATCGGAACGAAGGTAATGGACTTTATCATTGAAGGCCTGAATACGAAAAAAGCGGTGACGATTATATCTGAGCATAAGCACGAAATCGCTGAACAGGTCAACACGCTTATGGACAGAGGGGTTACGCTGCTGTCGGGTAAAGGAAATTACACGGGGCAGTCGAAGGAAATTTTATATATCGTCATCCAGAAACAAGAGCTTTCCATGCTCAAAAAAATTATTAAAAGCTGTGATACAAAAGCGTTTGTCATTGTTCATGATGTGCGTGACGTCTTTGGCGAAGGCTTCGTCGATATCTCTAAATAAAAAGAATCCCTCTGCCGGCGCGGAGGGTTTTTTTCTTATGCCGGCAGAAGCGGTTATATCCGTTTCCCGGGAAATAGCCTGAAAGCTGTTTCTTAAAACGAAGTGGATACAATCGGCCGGACGTTTTATACTGAAAATATGATAGAGCGATAGAAAGGAGCGCATATGAACCCGTTATTGGCAATTTACCCGAGGGCTGTGTTGTCTGATACGTGCTGTACGGCGGAGGATGTCTTTTGCTTTTATGATGAGAAAAGGCGGGTCTATGTCGCCATTCCGAAGGAGGATATTACCCCGAAGGAGAAACTGCTTCTGGAATCATTTTTGGCGCCCGCTGAAGAAAAAGGCGTTTTTTTTCCGGAGACGGCGGCAGCAAAGAGGTGGCGGCGGTTTCTGCTGGAAGAAGGTCCGGTGCCTGATGTCAAGGAGCCTCGTGTCCGTTTTATCCATTATGACTTATTGGGAGAACGCGACTGGGGGGCATTTACGGAAGCGCTGCGCCATTTCTGGCCGGTTTCATATACAGTTGTCCGGACGGGAAGGGATCAAGGCGTGATTGTGGAGGAAGAAAAGCTGGAAGCGCCAGATTCGGATGACATCGCATCTTTTGTGAAGATTCTCGAAGCCGATTTTTATTTCAGTGTCCGTTTTTTCATCGGAAGGTATTATGGCGCGGGAGAACGTCTGCGCCTTCATTATCGGAGAGAACAGCAATATTGTCAGATTGGCCGGCGTTATCTCCCGCAGCTGAGCACGCTGACCGCGGAAACGGTATTTCCGGCCTTGCTCATGGAAGAAAGCAGAGAAAAGCTCTCAGCCTTGCTTCACGAAGAAGCGGCGCTGCTGTTTCAGAAAGAACCGGAGCTGAAGCATACGATTCAGACTTTTATTGAACATAACTCGAACATGTCGCTCACATCGAAAAAACTGCATTTGCACCGCAACAGTCTTCAATATCGGATTGATAAATTTGCGGAACGCTCGGGTATTGATATTAAGACATATCAGGGCGCCCTGCTGGCTTATTTCATTTGTCTGCAGTATGAAAAATCACATTAAATGGGAAATGTGCACGAAGGCAGCGGACTTTTTTTATGAACATTGCCTATATCCGCCGCCGTCTGACACTGTTACAATCCTATTTAAGAAAGCGTTTACAAAAAAGGGGGAGATGACATGGCGGAACTTCGGCTGGAGCATATTTATAAGTATTACGATCAAAAAGAGGCGGCTGTCGATGATTTTAACCTTCATATTAAAGATAAAGAATTTATCGTGTTTGTCGGTCCGTCGGGGTGCGGCAAGTCGACAACATTGAGGATGGTTGCCGGGCTGGAAGACATTACGAAGGGCGATTTCTATATCGGTGACACGAGAGTGAATGACATCGCTCCTAAAGACAGGGATATTGCCATGGTGTTTCAAAACTATGCGTTATATCCGCACATGACGGTCTATGATAATATCGCTTTCGGTCTGAAGCTGAGGAAGATGCCGAAACCGGAGATTAAAAAACGGGTCGAAGAAGCGGCAAAAATGCTGGGGCTCACAGAGTATCTGCACCGCAAACCGAAAGCGCTCTCCGGCGGTCAGCGGCAGCGGGTTGCATTAGGACGGGCGATTGTCAGGGACGCCAAAGTGTTTTTAATGGATGAGCCGCTGTCAAATCTGGACGCAAAGCTTCGGGTGCAGATGCGGGCAGAAATTATTAAGCTGCATCAAAGGCTGCAAACAACCACAATCTATGTGACGCACGACCAAACAGAAGCACTGACGATGGCGACACGCATCGTAGTCATGAAGGACGGAAAAATTCAGCAGATCGGCACCCCGAAAGACGTGTATGAACATCCCGAAAACGTATTTGTCGGCGGGTTTATCGGCTCCCCAGCGATGAACTTTTTCAAAGGAAAGCTGACGGACGGCGCCATTCAGATCGGTTCGGCCGCTCTCGGCGTGCCGGAAGGGAAAATGAAAATGCTCCGGGAAAAAGGGTATGCCGGCAAAGATGTTATCTTCGGCATCCGCCCGGAAGACATACATGACGAGCTGATTGTGGTAGAATCCTATAAGAATTCATCCATCACAGCTAAAATCAATGTCGCGGAATTGCTCGGGTCAGAAATTATGGTTTATTCCCGGATCGGGGATCAGGATTTTATCGCCCGGATTGACGCCCGCCATGACATTCATGCCGGTGAGGAATTGACCGTCGCTTTCGACATGAATAAGGCTCACTTTTTTGACAGTGAAACAGAAATCAGAATCCGCTCATAACGCAAAGCCGGACAGCTGGATGTCCGGCTTTTTTGATGTAACAATTTATGACGCATAACCGATATAAAAAGTAAATAGAAGACAGAAAGCAGGAAAACGATGAAACGCATAATCATGTGCATGTGCCTTTTGGCTGCCGTGTTTACGCTTGCCGCCTGCTCGGGCCATGAGGCAAGCGCCGAACAAAGCATTCCGAAGGCAGAAGCGCACCACGATAAAAAATCTGTAAAGCGCCAAATCAAAAAGCAGCCGGATACGTCCGCCTGGGTTCAAACGAAAGGAACGGCAAGACTGCCGATTCTGATGTACCACAGCATTTCAGAGGGAAACAGCCTGCGTGTGCCGAAGGAAGAATTCCGGCAGCATATGAAGTGGCTTCATGATCACGGCTATTATACGATGACTCCTGAAGAGGCCTATCTGATGCTGACGGAGGATAAGGAGCCGCGTGAAAAATGTGTTCTGATCACATTTGATGACGGCTATACCGACAATGTGAAAGCGGCCTATCCCATTTTAAAGAAATACAAGATGAAAGCGACAATCTTTATGATCGGAAACTTTATCGGGCATAAGAATCATCTGACTGAGAAGCAGATGAAGGAGATGGCCGCCCACGGCATTTCCATTCAGAGCCATACGATGAACCATCTCGAATTGAACGGGCTCACACCGCAGCAGCAGCGACGTGAAATGAAGGACTCTAAGCGTTTATTTGATCAAATGTTCGGACAGCGGACGTCTATGATCAGCTACCCTGTCGGACGATATAATAAGGAAACATTAAAAGCCGCCGCCGCGTCAGGCTACCGTATGGCGGTCACGACGGAGCCGGGAGCGGCGTCAAGAGATCAGGGGCTTTACGGGCTTCACCGCGTCCGTGTGTCGCCGGGCATGTCCGGCGCGGCATTCGGCTCTTATATTCAAAATGTGATGAAATAACAGAGCCTCCGCATCATGCGGAGGCTTTTTTCAGTTTAATAGAATTGATGAAGCAGCAGAAGGGTGACGCTCACGGTAATCGCTCCGCCGATCCTGGTCGACACTTGGGCGAACGGCATAAGCTCAAGCCGTTCAGCGGCGCTCAAGATCGCGACGTCGCCGGTGCCGCCCTGGCCGGAATGGCAGGCATTAATAATCGCCGTCTCAATCGGGTACAGATTCAGCCATTTTCCGGTCAGAAAACCGACGGCCATCATCGTGACGACGATTGATAAAATGGTAATGATGTTGCTGATCGTAAACGCCGCAATCAGCTTGTCCCACGGTGTCATTGAAACGCCGATCGCAAATAAGAGCGGATAGGTCACGGCTGTCGAGAAAAAGCGCGAGACGCCGAAGGCTCCGTTTTCAATCGAAGCCGGCGCCAGCCTGAACAGCTTAATGAGAACGGCAAGGACGAGCATCACGACAGGAGCCGGAAGCTGAAAGAAATCATGCGCCAGCATGCCGACCAAATAGAGGGAAACCGCTAAAATACCGCCCGAAGCGAAAAAGGACAAATCAAACGTTTTATCATTGGCCGGCTGTTCCAATGCGGGAGCGGAATGATCAGACTTATCAACCTTCCCGTTGCCCGTCCATTCCGGTTTGCGTTTCCCGATGACATTCAGCAAACCCGATAACATAATGGCGCACAGGCTGCCGAGCATGATGGACGGCAGCACAAGCGCAAAGGCGTCTCCCTGGGACATCGGCATAATATCGGAGTAGCCGATGGATAAAGGAATCGCGCCTTCACCGACACCCCCCGCCATAATCGGAACGACAATATAAAGCAGCGTGTGCTGAAAGCCGAGCCCGAGCAGCGTCCCGACGCATAAGCCGACGATGGCGGCCGCGATCGAGCCGGCGATCAGCGGAATAAAAATCTTGACGAAAGCTTTGACGAGCGTCTCTCTTTTCATCCCGAGAATACTGCCGACGACGATACCGGCAATAAATAGATAGAGAAAGTTGGAGCTTTCCGTGAATTCTGTTGTTGAAGTAATAATGTCTTTCGGAAGCAGGTGGTAGTAGACGACAGCGGATGGAATAAAGGTTGCGAGAATAGCAGGGCCGCCGATGGACCGCACGATCGGAATGGATTTTCCGATCTGGCCGAAGGTAAATCCGAAAAAACTCATGACGGCAATTGATGTCAGAATGTCGCTTTTTACATCACGGCTCATGACAAACACCGTAATAAGCAAGAAAAGCAGGATATAGATAGGAAGAGGAATAATGCCGATTCTTATATTCATTGCTCTGGCAAACCAGTTATCAGTCCGTTCCTGTTTTTGGATTGAATCCGTTTGCAATTTTGGTTGAAGTTCTCCCATGCTTGTTCCCCCAGTCGTTATGTAGTGAAAAAATATCCCCATTTAAGTATACTAAAAAATTTAAATTGTTCATATATTATGAATTTACTAGAGGACATGCTTTCTTCACATTTTCTTTCTCAAAATGGCGATTTGGCGGGCTTTTTCGCCGAGAAAAGCATTTTGTTCGCCACACGAATAAAAAAGAGGTACGATATCAAAGGGACAAATATCCTAAGCGCTGACATAAAATCTCTACAAATCCGACAATAATCGGTCACAATTTCAGCCTGATTTTAGGTATATTGATCTTTTTTTTTAGGCTGAATCGTTGTAAAGTAATGATATTGAATCATTTCTATGACAGCCGCTGTCCCCCAGGGTGTACAGGCTGATATTTCAATAGTTTTGACGAATTTGTGAAACATTGAGCAAATATATCATTTTTTGTGAAATACCGAGCAATGATCTCGTTATGTTTGTGAAATGTTGAGCAATTTACCAGATTGGAGGAAAAACATCATGAGTGAGTTGGTATTAGCCCGCATTCAATTTGCATCTACAACATTGTTTCACTTCTTGTTTGTGCCTTTGTCTATCGGGCTTGTGTTTATGGTTGCTTTGATGGAGACGCTTTATGTTGTCAAAAAACAAGAGACCTATCTCAAAATGGCTAAATTTTGGGGGCATCTCTTTTTAATTAACTTTGCTGTCGGCGTCGTCACAGGGATTCTTCAGGAATTCCAGTTCGGTCTGAACTGGTCTGATTATTCCCGTTTTGTCGGAGACGTATTTGGAGCTCCGCTTGCGGTTGAAGCGCTTTTGGCGTTTTTTATGGAGTCTATTTTTATCGGATTATGGATTTTCGGCTGGGACCGTTTATCTAAAAAAGTGCATTTGCTTTGCATTTGGCTTGTGTCCTTCGGAACGATTATGTCATCTTTCTGGATTTTGACGGCAAACTCATTCATGCAGGAGCCGGTCGGCTTTGCGATTAAAAACGGCCGCGCGGAAATGAATGATTTCGGGGCGCTTTTGACAAATCCTCAGCTTTGGGTTGAATTCCCTCACGTCATTTTCGGGGCGCTTGCGACGGGTGCTTTCTTTATCGCCGGTGTCAGCGCATTTAAATTATTGAAGAAAAAAGAAGTGCCTTTCTTCCATAAATCTTTCAAGCTTTCGATGATTGTCGGTCTGATCGCCGGTATCGGCGTTGCGTTCAGCGGACATATGCAGGCTGAGCATTTAATGGAATCGCAGCCGATGAAAATGGCTGCCAGTGAAGCGCTTTGGGATGACAGCGGTGATCCTGCCGCGTGGACGGCTTTTGCGAATATTGATACGAATAAAGAAAAAAACACATCAGAAATTTCAATTCCTTACGCACTCAGCTACTTGGCTTACCAGAAGTTCAGCGGCAGTGTGAAAGGGATGAAAACACTTCAAAAAGAATACGAAAAAACGTACGGAAAAGGCGACTATATCCCGCCTGTTAAAACGACGTTCTGGAGTTTCCGCATTATGGCGGGCGCGGGCGCGCTTATGATTTTTGCCGCGATTGCCGGCTTTATTCTGAACCGCCGCAAAAAGCTTCATACAAGCAAGTGGTATTTACGGGGCATGATCGCACTGATCGCATTCCCATTCATTGCGAACTCTGCCGGTTGGATTATGACTGAAATCGGCCGCCAGCCGTGGACGGTCATGGGACAATTGACGACCGCACAATCCGTTTCTCCTAACGTAACGACGGGATCTCTGCTGTTTTCAATTATCAGCTTCGGCGTCATGTACTTGATTTTAGGCGCTCTGCTTGTTTTCCTATTCGTTCGTGAAATTAAAAAAGGTGCGGACCATGATGATCATAAGGATGTTCCTGTATCAACGGATCCGTTCAGTCAGGAGGTCTACCATGGGGTCACTTCATGATCTTTGGTTTATACTCGTTTCAGTTTTGTTTGTCGGATTTTTCTTTTTAGAGGGTTTTGATTTCGGTGTCGGCATTTCGACCCGATTTCTTGGCCATAATGAATTAGAACGCAGAGTGCTGGTTAACACCATCGGCCCGTTCTGGGATGCGAATGAGGTGTGGCTTATCACAGGTACGGGAGCGATCTTCGCGGCATTCCCGAACTGGTATGCGACGATGCTGAGCGGATATTACATTCCGTTTATCATCATTCTTCTTGCCTTGATGGGGCGCGGCGTGGCATTTGAATTCCGCGGCCAAGTGAATAATCTGAAATGGGTCAAAACATGGGACTGGGTGATTTTCTTCGGCAGCCTTATCCCGCCATTTGTATTCGGACTTATTTTCACAAGCTTGTTCCGCGGTGTGCCGATTGACGGACATATGAACATTCACGCAGGTTTTTCAGATATTGTGAACGTGTATTCCGTTCTTGGCGGAGCAGCCGTCACCCTTCTTTCATTCCTGCACGGTTTAATGTTTATCACCCTGCGCACGATCGGTGATTTACAAGAGCGTGCGAGAAAAATGGCAAAACGCGTAATCGGTGTTATCTTTCTTGTTGTACTTGCTTTCTTTGCGATGTCTGCATACGATACGGATATGTTTACACGCCGGGCAAACATCACGATTCCGGTATTCGTGCTGATTGTCATCTGCAACGTTCTTGCCGTTGTGTTCATGAGCAAGAAAAAAGACGGCTGGGCATTCGGTATGACCGGCGCGGGTCTTGCTTTGACAGTTGCGATGATTTTTATCTCTCTGTTCCCGCGCGTCATGGTCAGCTCGCTGAAAAGCGCGTATGACTTAACAGTAGCTAACGCGTCTTCCGGTGATTATTCACTTAAGGTCATGACAATTGTCGCACTGACTCTGCTGCCGTTTGTTATCGGCAGTCAGATCTGGAGCTATTATGTCTTCCGGAAACGCGTCAGCCATAAGGAGCCTATGACTTATTAATGGGAAAAGACCTGTTTCTTTATAAAGGAATGAAGCGGATTCTTGCGATCATTACGGGATTAACGATTATACAAACGGCCGCCATCATCTTGCAGGCGGAATGGCTGAGCCAGGCGGTAACCGGATTATTTAACGGGAAGCGGATTGCTTCTCTTTATCCGGTTATCGGCTTTTTCCTGCTTGCGTTTTTGGTCCGGCATGCGGTGACAACGGTCCGGCAGAAAATCGTGTACCAATATGCCGCGCAAACCGGCGCAGACTTAAGAAAAAGATTTCTTGAGCAATTGTTCCGTCTCGGCCCCCGCTTTGCGAAAAAAGAGGGGACGGGCCGGATGGTGACGCTGGCGATGGAAGGCATCAGCCAGTTCCGCCGTTATTTAGAGCTGTTTCTGCCGAAAATGGTCAGCATGGCGATTGTACCGGCGGCCGTTGTTATTTACGTGTTTTTTCAGGATAAAACATCGGCATTGATTCTGATTCTTGCGCTTCCGATTTTGATTGTATTTATGATTCTGCTCGGACTTGTCGCACAGAAAAAAGCCGATCGCCAATGGAAGTCCTATCAGACGCTTTCCAATCATTTCGTGGATTCGCTTCGCGGACTGGAGACATTGCGGTTTTTAGGATTAAGCAAATCACACAGTAAAAACATCTTTCATGTCAGTGAGAGATACCGTAAGGCGACGATGAGCACGCTCCGGGTCGCGTTTTTATCATCATTCGCCCTGGATTTCTTTACGATGCTGTCGGTGGCGACAGTGGCGGTGTTTCTCGGCTTGCGGCTGATAGACGGACAAATTCTGCTCGGGCCGGCACTGACCGCGCTCATTCTCGCGCCTGAATATTTTCTCCCGGTCCGCGAAGTGGGAAATGATTACCACGCGACGTTAAACGGGCAGGAGGCGGGGAAAACCATTCAAACGATTTTGGCGCAGCCCGGTTTTAAAGAAGAAAAGCCGCTCGAACTTGATACGTGGACTGACGGGGATGAATTACAGCTTACGCGTTTGTCCGTCCGAGAATCGATGTCTGAATTTCATCTGTCCTTTAAAGGGAAGAAGAAAATCGGAATTATCGGGGAAAGCGGTTCGGGAAAATCGACACTCATTGATGTGCTGGGCGGCTTTTTAGAGCCTGCGTCCGGTGAGATCAAGGTAAACGGTGAATCCCGCTCGCATCTGCAGTCGGACGGCTGGCAGAAGCAGCTGCTTTATATTCCGCAGCATCCGTACATTTTTGATGACACGCTTTTGAATAATATCCGGTTTTATCATCCTGATGCTTCCCGTGAGGAAACGGCGCGCGCCGCTGATTCAGCGGGTCTTTCCGGACTGATCCGTGATCTGCCCGGCGGCCTTGACGGCCGGATCGGCGAGGGCGGACGGGCGCTTAGCGGAGGGCAGGCTCAGCGTGTCGCGCTGGCCAGAGCCTTTTTAGGAAACCGGCCGATTCTCCTTTTGGATGAGCCGACCGCTCACCTTGATATTGAAACAGAATATGAAATAAAAGAAACGATGAAAGACCTGTTTGAAAACAAACTTGTTTTTCTGGCCACTCACCGTCTTCACTGGATGCTTGAGATGGACGAAATTATCGTGCTTGATGACGGCGCGGTGGCGGAAATCGGCACCCACGACGAATTGATGGCGAAACAAGGCGTATACGCCAAACTTGTAAAGGTGCAACTGGGGGAAAGAACATGAGAAAAGAAGAATGGATTCTGCCGTATATGAAGCAAAATGCCCGTTTGTTTGTTCTTGTGATTTTTTTAGGCGCGGTGACGATTTTTTCGGCGGCCTTTCTCATGTTCACTTCCGGTTTTTTGATCTCTAAGTCGGCGACAAGGCCTGAGAATATCCTGCTGGTGTACGTTCCGATTGTGGCCGTGCGCACCTTCGGGATTGCCCGTTCAGTCTCACGGTACGCCGAGCGTCTGACGGGGCACCATATCATTTTGAAAATCGTGTCCGACATGAGGGTGCGGCTTTACAATATGCTGGAGCCGGCCTCGCTCATGCTTTCATCCCGTTTTCGGACGGGCGACATGCTCGGCATTTTGGCTGAGGATATTGAGCATTTGCAGGATGCGTTTTTAAAAACGATTTTCCCGGCGGTTTCCGCTTTGCTGCTGTATGCGGCCTCCGTTATCGGACTCGGCTTTTTTTCCTGGCCGTTTGCCGCTTTTGCGGCGATTTACCTGTTTATATTGGTTGTATTGTTTCCGGTTGTGTCGCTTCTTGTGACGAGAGCGAAAAACATGAGGCTGAAAAGCGGCCGGAATATGCTCTACAGCCGGCTGACAGATGCCGTGCTCGGCGTGAGCGACTGGATGTTTTCGGGACGCCAGGCGGCCTTTATTTCCTCTTATGAAGAGAAAGAGAAGGCATGGTTTGACCTTGAAAGCAAACGTCAGCGGTTTACAAGATGGCGTGATCTCGCCGCGCAATGTCTTGTCGGCGGCTTCATATTGATCATGCTGTTCTGGACGGCGGGTCAGTATGCGGACGGCAGCATCGCCAACACGATGATCGCGGCCTTTGTGCTTGTCGTATTTCCATTGACGGAGGCGTTTCTGCCCCTTTCGGATGCGCTGACGGAAGTGCCTTCTTATCAGGATTCCATCAAAAGAATGAGTAAGGCGGCTCCGGAGCTGCGAAGTCGTGAGGTGAAGCAGACGGATGAGAAACTGGATGTATCTGATGTGACACTTACATTTGATAACGTGACGTTTTCTTATGATCAGCACAGTCATGTGCTTGACCGTTTTTCCTTCACTCTCCGCCAAGGTGAAAAAATGGCGTTGCTCGGCAGGAGCGGTTCCGGTAAGTCGACCTCTCTCGCTTTAATTGAAGGCGCCTTAGTTCCCGATTCGGGCAAAGTGATGCTGAACGGGCTGGAAACTGCGGCCGTGCAGGAGCAGATTTCCTCAGCGGTGGCCGTTTTGAATCAGAAACCTCATCTCTTTAACACGAGCATTATGAACAATATCCGGCTCGGAAACGGCAAGGCGAGTGATGAAGATGTTAAGCGTGCGGCGCGGCAAGTGAAGCTGCATGATTATATTGAATCACTGCCTGACGGATATGAAACGTCCGTGCAGGAGACGGGGATTCGTTTCTCAGGCGGGGAACGGCAGCGGATCGCGCTTGCCCGTATTCTGCTCCAAGACACGCCGGTCATTATCCTTGATGAACCGACGGTCGGCCTTGATGCGGTCACTGAACGCGAATTGCTTGATACGATTTTTGATGTCTTTAAAGAGAAAACGATCCTCTGGATTACACACCATTTAGCGGGTGTGGAAACAGCTGATAAAATCGTCTTTTTAGAAAATGGAAAAGCAGAAATGGAAGGAACCCATCAAGAGCTGCTTGCAGAAAACGAACGGTACCGGAAGCTTTACCGTCTTGATGTTCCGATCAGAACATAAACAGCCGCAAACGAGCGGCTGTTTTTTTTGTGCGGTTTAAAATCTCTTCTTGTTTGGAATATAAATAGGAGACAGAAGAGGAGGTACAGAGATGAATATAATGGATTGGACGGAACAGGATGTGAAAGATACGCTGCCGCAACGGGAGGCAGACAGCCATAAAGGAACGTTCGGGACGGCGTTATTGCTGGCCGGGAGCGATGACATGCCGGGAGCCGCCCTTCTGGCCGGATTGGGCGCGATGAGAAGCGGTGTCGGCAAGCTCGTCATCGGTACATCGGCAGGCGTCATTCCGCTTATCGTCCCGGTGCTGCCGGAAGCAACGTACTGGCGGGACGGCTGGAAAAAAGCCGCGGCGGGCCAGCCCGGGGAAACCATCCGGGCCGCTGCCATCGGGCCGGGCCTTCTTCAAACAGACGAAGTGCAGCAGGCGGCTGATCAGCTGCTTTCTGCCGATTATCCCGTCATACTGGACGCGGGCGCCATAACGAAAAGAACCTATCCAAAGAGGAAAGCCCCCGTGATCTTGACGCCTCATCCCGGCGAATTTTCCAGAATGACAGGCCTTCCGATTCAAGAGATTCAGCAGAACAGAGCGGGATATGCCGCGGAATGGGCGGAGCGGCTTCATGCCACGATTGTCCTGAAAGGAAACGAAACCATTATCGCTTTTCCCGACGGGGAATGCCGCAGGAATACAACCGGAAACGGCGCGCTTGCAAAAGGCGGGACCGGCGACACGCTGACGGGAATGATTCTCGGCATGCTGTGCTGTCATCAAGACCCGAAACATGCCGTATTGAACGCCGTCCGCCTCCACGGCGAATGTGCGGAATTATGGACGAAAGAGCGCTCCGCCCATACCTTATTGGCGCACGAACTTTCTGAACTGCTGCCGCGTGTATGGAAGGAATATGAATAAAGAAAAGGCGTCTTCATAGGGAAGGCGCCTCTTTTTGTTTTACCCTTGATTTCATCAGGACATAATACAGCAGCGACGGAACGGCCAGGCCGATGACCCAGGCAATGTCGCCTCCGCCGAATATTTCAGCGAGCGGCCCGATGTAAAAGGATGTATTGATGAACGGGATTTCTAATATAATCGACAAAACGAAGGCGGCCGCTGTAATCCAATTGACCCTGCCGTATTGCCCGTTGACGTCAAACATCGATTTGACGTGGTATTTTCCGCGTCGGATAAAATAGTAATCCACGAGGTTGATCGCCGTCCATGGAATTAAGAAATAACTGATGAAAAAGATGAAATTTAAAAACAGTTCCATGAAATTGCTTTGGCCCAAGAGACTTAATACAGTACCCGCTGCCGTCACACAAAGGATCATTACCACTCGCGTTTTCGGCGTCACCTTCAGTTTTAAAAACGGCTCCAAAGTAGTCGTGGTTGACATAAAGGCTCCGTATAAATTAAAGACGTTGATCGCCATTTGTCCGAACAGGACGATGATCAGCATAATAAAGGAAAACGGACCGAACAATCGGACAATCTCATTTCCCGCATTAGCGGTAAATTCCGGGAGCGCCGTCGTCAAAATGGCGCCGAGAAGCATCATCCAGATGGAACTGACTGACGTACCTGCGTAGCTGTACCAAAAGGTATGCGATGCCGGTGTTTTGACCGGCAGATAACGGGAATAATCTGCGACATATGGCGCATATGCCAGCTGCCATGTGGCCACCGCGCTGACCGCCACTAGAAAAACAGGCAGATCTAATGAGCCGGGCACCCAGCTTCCTGAAGGAATCGGCAGTTGAAAAATAAGAATCGTTGCAGCAAAAAAAACGGCAAAGGAGGTCCAAGAGAGGATTTTCTGCATTTTGTGAATCAGATCATGACCGTAGATCGTGAGTAAAAAACAGATGGCGCTTAAGCCGATAATACACCATGAAGCCGGAATCGGTACAAAGCTGCTCAATGTACCGGCTGCGAGAATCGTACTGCTCGCAAAGAAGCCCAGGTAGATAAACATGACCAAAAAGAGGGGCAGAATCGCTCCGATCACGCCGAACTGCGCGCGGCTTTGAATCATTTGCGGAATTCCGAGCTGAGGTCCTTGTGCGGAATGAGACGCCATAAAGATTGCGCCGATAAAGGTCCCGATAATAATGGCGGCGATACTCCAAAAGAGATCGAGTCCCATTGTAACGGGCAGTGTGCCTGTGACTAACGTCGTAATATGCATATTAGCCCCGAACCAGACGGGGAATAAATCTTTAGCCTTTCCGTGTCTTTCGTCATGCGGAATATGTTCAATCGTTCGCCTTTCTACTTTCAATAGATAATCTCCTCCGTATGTTCTTCTTTAACATAAAAACATAGCTTAACAGATTGACCTGCCGTTTACAAATTCCAGCATGCAGGAAAAACATTGTAAAGCCTCGCTGACAGCCGTTCAAAAGTTTTTTTGGAAAACGGAACAAACACTGCCGCCAAAGCGATTTGCCAGGGTTTAAAAGGCATGGATATGCTTACGGACTAATATGTATTAAGGAGAAATGTGTCAATCTTTTGACGAATGGAGCCATTATTCGTTAAGCTGAAAGAATAGTTTACTTTGTGTAAATTTCATTAATGAAAAGGGGATGGATGATATGTGTACAAGTCTTACATTGAAAACGACAGACGGTAATCACCTATTGGCGCGAACGATGGATTTTGCATTTCAGCTCGGTACGGACGTCGTGCTTTACCCTCGTCAGTACAGCTGGAAAAGCGAAGCTGACGGCAGGATGCATAAGACGAAATACGCATTTATCGGCATGGGGAGAAATCTCGGCAATGTTCTGTTTGCCGACGGCGTAAATGAAAAAGGGCTGTCGTGTGCGACGCTGTATTTTCCGGGCTTTGCGGGATACGAGAAAGCGGAACGGGAGGGCACCTGTCACATCGCTCCTCATGAGTTTGTCACCTGGGCCTTATCAAACTGTGAATCTCTTGAAGACATAAAGGAAAAGCTCTCAATGCTGACGATTGTAGAGAAGAAGTTAATGTTATTGGATACGGTGCTGCCTCTTCATTGGATTTTATCAGACCGCACGGGCGGCTGCATTGTCATCGAGCCGACACCGGAGGGAATGAAAGTATATGACAACAAACCCGGAGTGATGACCAACAGTCCGGAATTTCCTTGGCATGTGACCAATCTGCGCCATTATATCGGAATCAGGCCGCAGCAGTCAGAAAGCAAAACATTGGGCGGAATGACATTAACCGCTTTCGGCCAAGGATCTGGAACGATCGGGCTTCCCGGTGATTACACGCCGCCATCCCGATTCATCAGAGCTGCTTATCTGAAAGAGCATTTAGAGCCTGCCGCTCATGAAACGGATGGCGTTACAGCCGCTTTTCACGTGCTGTCCAATGTGAATATTCCAAAAGGCGCGGTGATCACAGAGGAGAATGAAATTGATTATACGCAGTATACGTCGGTCATGTGCTGTGACAGCGGTAACTACTACTTTCATCTGTACGACAACCGGCAGATTCACAAAGTAAGTTTATTCCATGAAGATCTTGAACGTCCGGAGCCGAAAGTATTTGCGGCCGCGGCGGAGCAGAATATACAGGAGCTGAATTAGCCCAAAAAAAAACAGGACGCGATTGTCCTGTTTTTTTACTTAATACGGATCAGACGGATGGCTTTCCTGTTCAGCCTGCTTTGCAGCCTGTTCCGTATCAGTAGTGCCGATCGGCCCGTTGCTGTTGTTTTCGGAAACCTTTTTCAGCCCTTCCGCAACACGTTTTCCGTAGTCCGGATCAGCTTTTGTGAAATTCTCAATCATTTGATCCTGAATGTCTTTCCGGCAGGAAGAAAGCGTATTGACCAAGTTTGTGATCAATTCGTTCCGTTCAAATTCCGAAAATCTGCGGTATGTTTCTCCGGCTTGGCCGAAATGATTCGACCGGTCGATCGCTTCCCGCTTCACATCGCCTTCGACATGAGGTGTATGGTCTTTCCCATCCTGCTTTGCTTCGTTGAGTCCTCCCATAATGGACGGCTCATAGTTGACGTGCGGGTTTTGTCCTTCTGCCCGATCGACCCGATACTGCATTTGCCCGCCTTCCTGGTTGGTGGCGACATGCTTTTTCGGCGAGTTGATCGGAAGCTGCAGGTAATTTGCACCGACCCGGTACCGCTGGGTATCTGAATAGGCGAATGTCCGCCCCTGAAGTAATTTGTCATCTGAAAAATCAAGGCCGTCCACAAGCACGCCCGTTCCGAATGAGGCCTGTTCCACCTCGGCATGGTAGTTTTCCGGGTTTTTGTTCAGAACCAATTTACCGATCGGCTTCCAAGGAAAATCGTCTTTATACCACAGCTTGGTCGGATCAAGCGGATCAAAATCCAGCTCGGGGTGTTCGTCATCAGTCATGATTTGCGCATACACTTCCCATTCAGGGTAATCGCCTTTTTCAATCGCTTCATACAAATCCTGTGTCGCATGGTTAAAGTTTTTCCCCTGAATCTCTTCCGCTTCCTTCTGTGTCAGGTTGCGGATGCCCTGTTTCGGTTCAAAGTGATATTTGACGAGCACGGCTTTTCCTTCTTCATTGACCCATTTGTAGGCATGTACGCCTGAGCCCTGCATTTGCCGGTAGTTGGCCGGGATGCCCCACGGCGAAAACAAGAAAGTGATCATATGAGTCGCTTCGGGTGATTGGGAAATGAAGTCGAAAATACGCTCGCCGTCCTGAATGTTCGTAACGGGATCAGGCTGAAATGCGTGCACAAGATCCGGGAACTTCAGCGGATCACGGATAAAAAAGATTTTCAAGTTGTTGCCGACCAGATCCCAGTTGCCGTCTTCGGTATAAAGCTTAACGGCAAAACCCCGGGGATCACGCAATGTTTCCGGGGAATGCTTTCCGTGGTTGACGGTAGAAAACCGCACAAACGCCGGAGTTTTCGTTCCTTTCTTTTGAAACACTTTCGCTCTTGTGTATTTAGAAATCTCCTCGTCTCCAAAACTTCCGTACGCCTCAAAGTATCCGTGTGCGCCGGCGCCGCGCGCGTGAACGACGCGCTCGGGAATCCGTTCGCGGTCAAAGTGGCTGATTTTCTCCAAAAAATCATAATTCTCCAATGTCGTCGGTCCTCTATTGCCGACTGTCCTGACATTCTGGTTGTCAGTGACCGGATGGCCCTGCCGGTTTGTCAGCGTGTCTTCTGACTCGCCTTTACCGGTCGTCTTACTGGAAAGCGTTTCTTCGCTGTTTTTGTTATTTTCCATTGTTGAACCCTCCTTTTTGAACGGTAACAATATGCCCAGCAGAGCCGTTTTTTAAAACCGATTTTCAAAAGAAGCGGTTATTCCGCGATTGGCGTCAAGGACCCGCCGTTCCATATTTCGCCCTTGTTCAGCGTCCAGCTGTTTTGATAAAGGCTTTGCGCGCCTTGATTGGCCGCCGGACTTAATTGTTCATCCCATGTCAAAAAGTACGTGGTCTCGGGATACTTTTGCCTGATCGCATTGATAAAAGCAGCATAATCAAAGTTTCCGATATTGCCGGACGGACCGGTTTCGGCAAAGGCAAACGGTTTTTTCAGAGACAGCATTTCATCATAGCCTGATATCGCATACGGATCAGTGAAGTAAGCGTCCAGACCGGTAATATCCACATAAGATGAGCCTGGGTAGAAGTCTGTTTTAAAGTCTCTGTTGGCATCCGGCGAATACACCCACAAAAGGTTATCCAATCCTCTTGTCTCTGTCATATAGCGGTATATCTTCTTGTAAAGCTCTTTGTACAGCGAGATTCTTTCCGTGTCTTTTTGGTTGTAGCCTGTCAGCCCCCACCAGAACCACTCGCCGTTCATTTCGTGAAGCGGCCTGAACAGAACGGTGACGCCTTGATTTTTCAGCTGAGTAAGGCCGTCGGCGATTTTGCTGAGTAGCGCCTCAAGCCGTTTTCCTTCAACAGTTGAAGGGTCCAGGATGTTTTTGTACTGGCTGTTTGAGATGGCCGTTTTATAGTTTCCGGATGGAAAAGCCGGATTTGCGAGATGCAGGCTGACCTGAGGGAGGCCGCCGCTTTTCCAGTATGAGATCAAGCTGCTGTTGCAGCTGTAATCGATAGTATCGGTGATATCCGCTGTTTCCAGCCATCCTCTCCCATAGTCACAGCCGTAGATGGCGGGAGACTGTCCCGTCGCGTTTTTCAAGCGGTTTTCCTCTGTCATTGAAAAAGTGACATCGCTGTACCCGCCGAACGCACCGGACATGACCCTGTTTTCTGAACGGTTGGGCAGGTGCGCCAGCCAGTTCATGATATCTTTTGTCGTCTGCTGGGCATTTGGGTTTACGGGATAAACGGTGTGAGCCGATATCGGACTGGCGGCTCCTAAGAGTAATAAAACGATAGACAGGCAGACTGCTAACTTTTTGAGCATAAAAAAGACCTCCTGATTTTTAAGATGATGAAGGATGTGAAACGATAACCTCACAATCTCCTTCTATAACAAAATCTCCGGAATCCGCCGGCACGATAAAGTGATCGCCTTTGTGAATGGGGCATCCATCCAGTTCTCCGCGTCCTTTAATGACGCTTGCGAGTAAATAACGGCCGGGTGCGGGGAATGATGCTTTCCCGCTCACATCCCATTGATAAACTGAAAAGAAAGGTGTTTCGGCAAGTGTTGTAATAAGAGCATTTCCGATCCGATGCTTTGTGCTTTTTACATTTTCATCGGTATGCGGAATACTTGTTACGTCAATTGCTTTCTGAAGATGAAGCTCGCGTTTATTCCCGTTCCCATCCGTCCGGTCATAGTCGTAAAGCCGGTAGGTGGCATCAGAGCTTTGCTGGATTTCAAGAACGAGCGTACCTTCACATAAAGCGTGCAGTGTGCCGCTCGGGACATAGAAAAAGTCGCCGGGCTTAATGGGGATGCGGCGGAGCAGGTGATCCCACTCGTTTCGTTCAATGTGCCGAACGAAGTCTTCTCTCGTTTGGGCGCGGTGCCCTAAAATGAGCTCCGCCTCTTTTTTGCAGTCCAATATGTACCAGCATTCCGTTTTTCCGAGTTCTCCGTTTTCATGCCGATGTGCATATACGTCATCCGGATGAACCTGTACGGATAAGTCCATATTTGCGTCGAGAATTTTTGTGAGCAGGGGAAAGGCTTCTTCTTTCGGATGTCCGAACAGGTCAGGGTGTTCATTCCAGAGACGGTGTAATGATGTTCCGGAAAAAGGCCCGTTCCGCACGATGGATGTGCCGTGCGGATGAGCTGAAATCGCCCAGCACTCTCCCGTCCGCTCAGAAGGAAACTCATACCCGAATGTATCGCGCAGCTTCGTCCCGCCCCATAATCTTTCTTTAAAAACCGGTTCCAAAAATAAGAGTTTCGTCATTTTTCCGCCTCCCGGTTTGCCGCCTTTAATGCGCGCTCCGCCAATACGAGCGAACCGGCCGCGCCGGAGTGAATGCCTAATTGAGGGGGGACGATGCGGTTTTCAATGTCGGGCAGATCAATATATTGATTCAGCCGTTTTTTCACGTGCTGACGGATAGAAGAGAACAGCTGATGCTGCTTCATGACGCCCCCGCCGAGGATGATCTTTTCCGGCGAAAGTATGAGAATATACTGCACAAGCGCTTCGGCAATATAATAGCCCTCAAGCTCCCACACTTCCTGCTGATCCGTGAGCAGAACTGCTTTTTTCCCCCAGCGTTTCTCAATGGCGGGGCCTGCCGCGAGGCCTTCCAGACAATCTGTATGGTACGGGCAATTGCCTTTGTAGCCGTCGTCCGGATGTCTTCTGACATAAATGTGGCCCATTTCAGGATGAGACAGCCCTTGAACAAATCTGCCGTTCATAATGCCGCCCGCGCCGATACCTGTGCCGACCGTCAAATAGAGGCAGCTGTCCGCGTTTTTGGCCGCGCCGAAAGAAGCTTCTCCAAGCGCCGCCGCATTAACGTCGGTGGTGAAGCCTGCGGGAATATCCAGAGCGCTTTTGATCGTTTGAAGAATAGGGCAGTTCCGCCAGGCTGTCTTCGGCGTCGCGGTGATGCGCCCGTATGTTTGACTGTCGGGACGGATATCAATCGGTCCGAACGACCCGATGCCGATGGCTTCTATCGGGAAATCTTTAAAGTAACGGATCACCTGTCTGAGTGTGTCATCCGGTTCTCCCGTCGGAAACTCTACTCTGTCCAGAATGGTGCCGTCTCTTTGTCCGGCGGCACAGACAAATTTCGTGCCGCCGGCTTCAATACCTCCAAGCATGGCCGTCCCTCCTCATCTGTTAAAATCCGTTTTGATCGGAAACGGCTTTGAACCAGCGGCCGCTTTTTTTGACGGTCCGTTCGCCCCCGTTTTCCAGATTGACAGATACAAAGCCGTAGCGGTTTTTATAAGCGTTTGTCCAAGACCAGTTGTCCATGAAAGTCCACAGGTGATAGCCTTTTACATTTGAACCTTCTCCGATGGCCCGATGCACCCATTTCAGATGTTCCTGGATAAATTCAATCCTGTAATCATCCTGAATGATGCCGTTTTCATCGCGGAAGCGTTCCTCGCCTTCTACTCCCATGCCGTTCTCAGAAATAAAACACTCGATATTTCCGTAATGTTCTCTGAGATTTGTGAGAATGTCGTAGATTCCTTTTTCGTAAATTTCCCACCCGCGATGAGGGTTCATTTTACGGCCGGGCATGACATACGGATCGAAGAAACGCTCAGGCAGGAAAGGGGCATGCGGATTCGGAACATGTTCTTTTGCCTTGACGCGCCTCGGCTGGTAGTAGTTCACGCCTAAGAGGTCAACCGTATGCTCCTGAATGAGGCGGAGATCTTCTTTCTCATAATGCGGCAGAAAGCCTTCCGCCTTGAGAATCTCGACAAGCTCCTCAGGAAATTCGCCCTTTACGGCGGGATCTAAAAATGAGCGGTTGAAAAAGGCGTCGGCAATCCGGGACGCTTTCAGATCTTCAGGATGTGAGCTTCTCGGATAAGAAGGCGTCAGATTCAGAATGATTCCGATTTGTCCGTCCTGTTTCAATTCTCTGTAGGCTTTGACAGCCCTTGCATTCGACAGCAGGGTATGGAAGCCGGCCTGCACTGCTTCTTGAAAATTAACGTGATTCGGGTAGTGAAAGTCGTATAAGTAGCCGCCTTCAATCGGCACAATCGGCTCGTTGTGAGTGAACCATTTTTTCACCTTGTCACCGAATAGCGAAAAGCATGTTTTGGCGTAATGTTCAAACGCGTCAACGGTGTTCCGGCTGACCCATCCCCCCTTACGCTGAAGGGCGAGCGGCATGTCAAAGTGAAACAAATTGACAAACGGCTCAATGTGATGGGCAAGCATTTCATCGATGACGTCCTGATAAAACGCGACCGCTTTCTGATTGACCTCGCCAGTTCCGTCCGGAATCAATCTTGACCAGGAAATAGACAGCCGGAAGGAGTTGTGGCCGATTTCTTTCATCAGCCGGATATCCTCCTTGTATTGATCGTAAAAACGTGACGTGTCGCCGGGGCCGACGCCGTTAAAAAAACGGCTCGGCTCTTTTTCATACCAGTAATCCCATATGTTTTGGCTTTTTCCGTCTCTGTCAGCGGCGCCTTCTGTTTGGGTGGCGGAGGCGGAAGACCCCCACCAGAATCCTTCCGGAAAACGATATTGAATATTTGATTCAGTCAATTGATTTCTCTCCCTTACTGCGATTTTGATTACATACTCATGCTGTCATCCCGGGCATGCTTCTCGGTCTCAGCTTCTTTTTCCTTTGCCATGTTTAATTTGTCCAGCGCTTTAAGAAACGGGAACCAGATGACAAACACAATACAGAGGTTGACCAGCTGCATAATGCCGCCCATGACGGAATTGGTCGCCATAATCCCGTTAATGAATAGGGGGACGGTCCAAGGCACGGTCACGCCGGTAGGAGGGGGCACGATCCCCGCCGACATGGCCAGGTAGGTGACAAGTGTGACAACCATCGGTGCGATGACCCACGGAATGATAATGATCGGGTTCATCACAATCGGCAAACCGAAAATAACCGGCTCATTGACGTTGAAAATGCCCGGCGCGAGACCGAGTTTGGATATCTGTTTCATCTGTTTGCTTTTCATAAAAAGCAAGATGGCGATCACTATGGCCAATGTCATTCCGGTTCCGCCCATTCCGACGGTGTAAATCTCCATAAACGGCTTAGAAATAATATGGGGAATCTCTTTTCCCGCTGTATACGCAGCCAAATTTTCGACCTGTAATGTATTCCAAATCGGGTCCATCACGGAATTGATAATGATTTGTCCGTGAAGTCCGAAAAACCATAAAATCTGAATAAAGAAAACAGCGATTAATGTAGGAATGATGCCGCTTCCAAGTCCGACAAGCGGGGCTTGAACCGTATGATAAATGACATCATGCAGATTGGTGTGAAAGATCTGGGTGACAGCCGCATTGATCAAGAGGAAGACGGTAAGCGTGATAAAAGCCGGAATCAATGCGGCGAACGATTTAGCAACAGCCGGAGGAACACCGGCAGGCATCTTAATCGTTAAGTTTCTCTGGACGATTCTTCTGTAGATTTCACCTGACAAAAACGCGGTTATCATGCCGAGAAACATTCCTTTTGCTCCAAGCCGGTCAACCGGAATGACGCCTGCGACCGCTTTGCCCGTTTCCGGCTCTAAGACGAACGGGGTGAGCAGCAGAAAAGAAACCAATGCGATCGCTCCGCCGAATACGGCCTCCACTTCGTAGCTTTTGGAAAGGTAATAGCCGATCCCGAAGACGATAAAAATGGACATAATCCCCATCGTCGCCGTCGAAGCGCCGCCAAATCCGGATTGAAAGACAGACAGTGCGGAGCTGCTCATGATTTTGTTTAAAAACGGCAGGTTCGTCAGCACGACGAACACCGAACCGAAAATGGTCAGCGGAAACGCCAGCATAAAAGCATCCCGTAAGACTTGCAAGTAGCGGTTATTGTTTAATTTGCCCGCGATCGGAACAAGGAATTGGCTGATTTTCTCAAACACGTCTTCACCCCCGGCTTTTTATAAATTCTTTGATTGAAATAAGTCGAGCATTTCTTTAACCAGCTCTTTCATTGAGAGCGCTGACATTAAGTGGTCTTCAGCATGCATAAAAAGCAGGGAGACATCCGTCTTGGCGCCGCCGGCTTCTTTTTGAATCATCTGAAAATGGATGTCGTGCGCTTTCCCCAGTTCTTCTTCAGCCTTTGTCAGAAAGGTGTCTGACTCATCTGGCCGGCCGTCTTTATAAGCGCGTATCGATTGAATAATACAGCTGCGGGCATTACCGCTGTGAAGAATCAGCTGAAAACTGATCTGTTCATCCGTGTACGTTTCCATGCTTATCGCCTCCTTTATTTGTTCTCTATTAAGGTAACGGCCTGTTCGTATGCTTTTTTGCCGTCTCCCATGCCGTAAGCCATCATGTCAATCACATCAACGGTGATGTGAAGCGGGTCCGCCTCTTTTTGAAGCTCACCTTTTAAAAAACTCATCTGCGGGCCGATCAGTACGACGTCTGCATCTTTCATCGCTTCTTTTGCTTTATCCTGTCCGACTGCCCAAATCTCGGCTTCCTCACCGATGGAGCGGGCGTAATTCTGCATTTTCGTAACAAGAAGGCTGGTGGACATGCCTGAGCTGCAGGCTAATAAAATTCTTTTCATGTGGAATCCCTTCTTTCATAAAGTTAAAACGTTTTCATGAATATTATAATCTTTTGAAATTAAATGTCTATACTTTTAAAATATAAAAGTTTTACTTTTCGGATTTTTGACACAAAAAAACCTTTTAAGATTCAACTTAAAAGGTTTTTCATCTCAAGCGAGCCATAACAGCCATAAATAAAGTCCGATCAGGGTGATGAATAACGTCGGAATGGTTAATATCAGACCTGTCTTGAAATACATTCCCCAGGAAATTTTCACGTTTTTCCGGCTCAGCACGTGGAGCCATAACAATGTCGCCAGCGATCCGATCGGCGTGATTTTCGGCCCAAGGTCCGAACCGATAACATTCGCGTAAATCAATGCTTCTCTCATCAGCCCGTGAGTGTCCGTTCCGCTGATGGCTATGGCGTCAATCATCACCGTCGGCAGGTTATTCATAACGGAGGACAGGATCGCAGCGATAAAACCCATTCCGAGTGTGCCCGCAAACAGTCCGTGATCCGCCGCTTTCTGAATAAGCTGAGAAAGAAGATCCGTCAGTCCGGCATTCCGCAAGCCGTACACGACAACATACATGCCGACAGAAAAAAACACGATGGCCCACGGGGCGTCCTTGATGACTTGTTTCGCAGGGACGGCGGGGCTTCGCTGCGCCAGAATGAGAAAAATGACCGCGATGGAGCCGGCAACGAAGGAAACGGGTATCGACAGCAGTTCGCTGACGAAATATCCGATCAATAAAACGGCCAGCACAGCCCACGATAACCGGAAAAGGCGTTCATCCTTAATCGCGGATGCCGGATGTTTCACAAGACCGGTGTCATACCGTTTCGGAATGTTTTTTCTGAAATAGAGATACAGCACCAAAATGCTTGCCGCCAGAGAAAAAAGGTTGGGCACCAGCATGCGTGATGCATATTCAATGTACCCGATATGAAAGTAATCGGCGGATACAATATTGACCAAATTGCTTACAACGAGCGGAAGCGAGGTGGTGTCGGCGATGAATCCTCCGGCGATAATAAACGGAAAAACCAGCTTTTCAGGTAAATTCAAAGCCCGCACCATCGCCAGTACGATCGGCGTCAAAATGAGCGCCGCTCCGTCATTGGCAAACAGGGCGGAGACAACAGCTCCTAAGACCGACACATAGAGAAACATCCGCAGCCCGCTGCCTTTGGCCGCCATGGCCATATGCAGCGCGGCCCATTCAAAAAAACCGATGCTGTCAAGAATCAATGAAATGATAATAATGGCGATAAAGGCAAGCGTCGCATTCCAGACGATTCCCGTCACTTCCGCGATATCGTGCAGGCTGACTGCTCCGGCGATCAAAGCGAGGACCGCTCCGCCGCAGGCAGACCAGCCGATTGATACATGTTTCGGCTGCCATATGACAAACACAAGTGTCAGCACAAAAATCAGCGCTGATAAAACCGCAACTCCCAAGAATATATCCCCCTTACCGGCATGTAACAGTGACTTCTTTTTGCCGCAATGTCTGTAAAACTTCGTCCTTTTCATCTATCTGCTGCAGAATCGAGCAAACCAGCGCGTATTCCGGACCGGACGGATGAATGGCATAGTACCGCCACTGGCCCTCGCGTCTTTCCCGCACAAGGCCGGCGTTCTTTAATTTCCGCAAGTGCTGGCTGATGCCGGGCTGACTTATATCAAAAATAGCCGTCAGCTCGCAGACACAATATTCCTTATCCTCCAGAAGCTTCAGCATCAAAAGCCTCGTCGGGTCGCTTAGAAGCTTGAGGCACTGGCTGATCCCTCCGGAACTTAAAGCATGATGCCGCCGTTCCATGCGCTCACTCCTTTTTCACACTATTATATAAGCGGTTGTTTATATAAGTAAACGACAATATAAAAAAGCCGGCCTTGCAATTTTTGCAAAACCGGCTCATGTTTATTTTTGGAACAGTTTTTTCGCTTCATCCATTGCTAATTTATTTCCCAGTGCTGAATAATCAAGCCAAGGCTGATCGGCAATTTTATAGACGTGGTTTGCTTTCACGGCCTTCAGCCCTTTCCATACAGCGCTTTTTTGCAATTCTTTATAGGCTTGCTGTGACTTGTCGTCTCTGTTAACGACGACGAAAATCGCATCTGCGTTGTAATCAGGCAGCACTTCTTGAGAAATGACTTCATAAGGGCGGGAGGTGTTCATTTCTTTAATGCCGTCAGCCGGTTTCAGCTTCAGATCGTCAAACAGAATCGGTCCCATCGGGCGGCGTGTGCTGAAGACGCGAAGCTCTTTTGCGTTCACGCGGATCGCCATGACTTTGGCGTTTTTCCCTAATTCCTTATTCATCATGGATCTGACTTGTTTTGTTTCATCTTCGTAATCCTGAATAAATGTTTTCGCTTCTTTTTCACGGTTGACGATTTTTCCGATGTCTTTTAAATGATCGCGCCAAGTGCCTTTATCAAGGTCGAAAACGTGTGTGTTTCCGATTTTCTTGTATTTTGACACATCTTTTCCCGCAAATTCTTTATCAAGATAAATGTTGTCAGGGTTCAGCTCAAGTAAAGCTTCCATATCCGGATCTGAGGCAGGGCCGAGTTTTTTCGTGTCTTTCAGCTGATTTTTCACATGAGGGAGAAAATCTTTTAATTCTCCGCCCACGACGGAACCGGCAGGTGTAACGCCGAGAGCCAGCAGATCATTTGTCAGGTGAATGGACATCGAAGCGATTTTATGATCGCCGGATTTCTTTTTTGACTCCGGCTGTGTTGAATCGGATTGGCAGGCAGCCAGTAAGAAAATACACATGAAACTGACGAGCGCAATTATTTTTTTCATGGGAATACTCCTTGTTTTATGATTTGATTTTCATGACGAGATAGAGAAAATACGGCGCGCCGATGGCTGCCGCAACCACGCCGGCCGGAATGGCGTTCGGCTGAAACAAAGACCGGCCGATGGTGTCTGCCGCGACAAGAATGACAAGTCCGATTAATCCTGCAATCGGAATAATATGCTGATGCATGGTGCCGACGAGCCGTCTTGCCAAGTGAGGGGCGGCAAAGCCGATAAAGCCGATTCCGCCGGCCATCGCCACACTCGCGCAGGACAAGCCGACCGCTATGGCGATCAGCATGATCCTTTTTCTCTGCACGTGTGCGCCAAGCCCCGCGGCTGCCTGGTCACCGAGCATTAAAATATTCAAAGAGCGGGCGTTCAGCCATGCAAGCGGTGCGAGAATGCCGATCCAGGGCAATAGCGACCACACGTGAATCCAATCCCTGCCCCAGACGTTTCCCACCAGCCAGCGGGAAGCGAATGTATAAGTTTCTTCATTCAGGCGCAGCGACATAAACAATGTAACGGCGCTGAAGCCCGCGGAAACGGCGATCCCGACTAACAGCATGCGGATCGTTAAAAAACCGTTCAGCCTGTCGTACGTAAGCACTACGATCAGCAGGGCGGCGAGTGTTCCGCCCGCAAACGTAAACAGCGGGATGAACATCGACGCTTGCGCCTCCAAGGAATGAAAGAATGTGATATACATCATCAAACCGAAGGAAGCGCCGGCATGCAGTCCGAGAATGCCCGGATCGGCAAGCGGATTTCGGGATACACCCTGCAAAATAGCGCCCGACACTCCTAAACCGATGCCGGCCAGCATCGTCACCAGAATCCGGGGAAGCCGGTAATCGAATAAAACGGTTGTGCTTTGAAACGTGCCGTATCCGAACAGCGTTTTTCCCACGGTGAGAGGAGAAAGCCGGAATGAGCCCGTATGCAGCCCGATCAGAATCATGCAAACGGCGATGACCAGCAGAATGAGTCCTGCCACCGCCGCTTTTTTTGTTTCTTTCTGCACTTTCATTTATAAGTCTCTCCCTTCCTTGCGGGCAATATAAAGAAAGAAAGGGACACCGACAAGTGCGACCATAATGCCTATCGCCAATTCTCTCGGGGGACTGACCGTGCGCGAGGCCAGGTCGGCCAAAATCAATAGAATCGCGCCGAGTAACGCGGACATCGGAATAATCAGCCTGTACGTAACGCCGACGATCTTTCGCGCGATATGGGGAATGACCAGCCCGACGAAGCCGATCGCGCCCGCAGCGGAAACAGACACACCGGCAAGAACGACAGCGATCATTAATCCGGCGGCACGCGTCAGAGCCGTGTTCACTCCTAAATTCGCCGCCACGTCATTTCCCATTGAGAGAAGGGTGACGGACCGGCCCATGAATGTCGCGAGAATGATGAAGACCGCAATCACGGGAACTAGGACTTGTAAATGAGCCCACTTGATCCCTGACACCCCGCCGGCGTACCAGAAGGCCAAATCCTGGCTTAAATCGTAATAAATCGCCACACCGGTACTGAGTGAATGTAAAAGAGCGGCCACGACCGCTCCGGCAAGCGTCACCTTTAAAGGTGTCATGCTGCCTTTTCCCGCCGCACTGATAAAGAAAATCAAGCCGGTGCTTGCCAGTGCTCCCAAAAATGACATCACCATCAGCAGGGCGTATGACAAATGAGGGAAAAAAGCAAAGCTGAGCGCAACAACAAACATGGCGCCCGCGTTTACGCCTAAGACACCCGAATCGGCAAGCGGGTTTCTCGTGACACCCTGCATGAGGGCGCCGGCTGCAGCAAAAGCGGCTCCTGTAACGGCCGCCCCGAGCACCCTCGGAAGACGCAATTCATGAATGATCTGCTGGCCCGTTATGTTCGGATTATAATCAGCAACAGCCGACCAAACCGTATGTAAAGTAATGTCTTTCGCGCCGAATGAGACAGCGAAAAAAATAGATACAAGCAGCCCGATCACCGCGATCAGGAAGAAAACCCCGTTTTTTAAGATGCTGATCAGACGGTTTGCGGACGTGACAGAATCGCTCAAAAATCAATTCACCTACTTTTATGATCATTGTCCGGTATTTATTGAATATGAGAATCATTTTCATTTGAACCATCATATTATACCGAGCTGATTTTCAAAACGCAATAGAGCGTTTAACAATGATGTCCTTTTTTTCTCTCATGTTTATATTGTAAAAAAGAAGTGAAAAACGTGAAAGAGGAAATCGCTATATTCAGAAAGGAGGGAGGCAAATGGCGGGAGAACGAAAGCCTTTGCCGATTGAATTTTACCAGAGACCGTCAGTGGAGCTTGCCCCTTTATTGCTCGGCTGTCTCTTGGTGAAGGAGACGGACGAGGGAACGGCTTCAGGTTTTATCGTGGAAACGGAAGCTTATATGGGAGCGGATGACCGGGCGGCGCACAGCTTCGGCAACCGGCGCACGAAACGGACGGAAATTATGTTCCATGAGGCGGGCCGCATTTATACATACGTCATGCACACTCATACATTAATGAACGTCGTCGCCGCGGACATCGGCATTCCGCAGGCCGTGTTAATCAGGGCGGCGGAGCCTCATGAAGGACAGTTCCTGATGGAGAGCAGGAGACCGGGCAGACCCCCGAGAGAGCGGACAAACGGCCCGGGAAAACTGACGAAGGCGATGGGCATTTCAATGAACGACTACGGCGGCATGATCACGGAACCGCCGCTGTATATTACGGAGGGCTTTACGCCTGAGCATATATCAACAGGCCCGAGAATCGGGATTGACAACAGCGGAGAAGCCCGGGATTATCCGTGGCGCTATTGGGTGACGGGGAACCGGTATGTCTCACGCTGACCATGTTTATAAACGCTGATAAGAGGGGAAAGACAAGGTAAAAGAAAGGGGATTCAGACATTGAAAAAATTTTTCAAAACGATTATCAAATGGGCGCCCGTCATCTATCCGATCATCAGAAAAATCATAAAAGAACGGAAGGCATCTAAGCGGAACCGCATGTCCGCATCCCGAACAGCCGGCTGATCCGGCTGTTTTTTTACGGGCCTGGCATCGGATTGCCGCATTGACTTGAAATCCTCCCCATTATAGAATTTACATACATTTACCCCTTCCTCATTCTTTTTGCCCATTTTTCACGTCTGCATCTGATCTGATAGGAGGTTTTTCTCATGCTTCATGGGCGGCTTCGTGAACTTCTGCGCTTGCTTTTAGCTGCTGAAACACCGGTTACAAGCTCAGTCATCGCTGCAAATGTAAAGGTAACGACGCGGACGGTCCGCAATGACATAAAGGAACTGCAAACCATTGTAGAAAAACACGGCGCATCCATTCAATCTGTCAGAGGGAGCGGCTATAAGCTGCTGATCCGGAATGAGCAGCCGTTTAAAAACTGGCTTCAGGACAATTTCCAGCAGAACAGCACCGTGCCGATTTTTCCCGGTGAACGGTTAGATTACCTTATGAAAAGAATGCTTCTGGCCGACGGCTACCTCAAGCTGGATGACTTGGCGGAAGAACTGTTCATCAGTAAATCCACACTTCAATCTGATTTAAAAGAAGTCAAAAAACGGCTCCGCCCCTATGACATCATTTTGGAAACAAGGCCGAACTACGGCTTTAAGCTGCGCGGCGAAGAGCTCCGCCTCCGTTATTGTATGGCGGAATACTTAGTGGACGACCGCGAGCCTGAGCCTGATCTCCTGAGTGAAAAGGCCGGTATTCTGCCGAAAGACGACATTCACGTGATCCGCACAGCCATTATGAAGCAGGTTCGAAACCACAAGATCCCGCTTTCTTTCTTCGGCCTGAACAATCTCATCATCCATATTGCCATTGCCTGCAAACGAATCCGGACAGAAAACTATGTATCTCTCATCCCGGAAGATCTTCATGATATTAAGCTTGAAACAGAATATCAGTCAGCGGAAGCCATCGTAAAAGAGCTTGAATCTGCGCTTTCGGTCACCTTTCCCGAACAGGAAACCGCCTATATCGCCATTCACCTGCTCGGGACAAAGCGCATGACCCAGTCACAATTGGAAGGAAAAGAGCTTACAAGGCTGATAGACGGGGAAACCAGCCGTTTGACGGAGGCCATGATCGAAGCCATTGAGCGGGAGCTGAAGCTCGGAATCACGGACGACAATGAGCTGAAAGCGGGTCTTGCGCTCCACATCAAGCCGGCGATTAACCGAAACCGGTACGGAATGAACCTGAGAAACCCGATGCTCTCCGCCATAAAGGAAAATTATCCGCTCGCATTTGAAGCGGGAGTGATTGCGGGAATCGTGATCAAGGAGCAAACCGGCATTGATATTCATGAAAATGAGATCGGATATTTGGCGCTTCATTTCGGAGCCGCCATTGAAAGGAGAAAGACGGAACGGCCGCCTAAACGCTGTCTGATTGTTTGTGCGTCCGGCGCCGGCAGCGCGCAGCTTTTAAGAGAAAAGCTCCGTTCCCGGTTCGCAAAGCGTCTTGAAATCGTCGGAACGGCTGATTACTGCAGCCTTGACCAGCTTTCCTTTGAGTCGATTGATTTTGTGGTCAGTACAGTGCCGATCAAAAAAGACCTGCCCGTTCCCGTATTGAAGGTTCATACGCTGTTGGGCGGCGGGGATTTTACAAAAATCGACGCCATGCTGGAAGAAAAGCGGGAACAATTGAACTTTCTGAAACCGGAGCTGGTATTTTTGCAGCAGGATCTGGAGACGAAGGAGGACGTCATCCGTTTTCTCGGACAGCAGGTTGCAGAAGCCGGCCTTGCTTCTGATTCTCTGACCGATTCTATTTTTGAAAGGGAAGCGATTTCTCCTACGAGTTTCGGCAATCTTACGGCGATTCCGCACCCGCTCGTTCCGCAGACAGACACGACGTTTTGGGCGGTATGCACGCTGAAGAAACCGATTGACTGGGCGGATAAGCGTGTCCAATTTGTCTGCCTGCTCTGCGTCGAGAAAGAAAGCAAAGCCGACCTCCAGCATATGTACAAATGGCTCGGCGGCATGTTAGATGATCCGGCCGCGGTAAGCCGTCTCTTAAAATGCACAACCTATCAGGAGGTTTTACGAGTATTCAGAGACAAACGATCAGAGAAAGACCGGGATACACCTTTTTTCCGTTAGCAGCGGAAAAAGCCTGAGTAGTTATGAAAGCGATTTCATAATATGATGGTACTAACATCGAGACATACAAAATATCAAACTTTCAGGAGGTCTTTTACATGAATATATTACTCGTTTGTGCAGCAGGGATGTCTACAAGCTTACTCGTCACCAAGATGGAAAAAAGCGCGCAGGAACAAGGAAAAGAATATAAAATCTGGGCGGTGTCAGGCGATTCAGTCAACCAGCATATTGATAAAGCGGACGTATTGCTGCTTGGGCCTCAAGTCCGTTATTTGCTTCCGCAGCTGAAAAAATTGGGTGAATCAAAAGGAGTGCCGGTTGAAGTCATCAATACCGTCCATTACGGCACTTGCAACGGAGCGGAGGTTCTGAAATCAGCAGAACAGCTCGGAAACGCATCGTAGAAAGGGGCGGGCCGTGTGAATAAGGTGAACCAGTTTTTAGAAGAGAAAGTCATGCCCATTGCCGGAAAAATTGCCTCCCAGCGGCATCTGCAAGCATTGCGTGACGGGATCATCCTCACCATGCCGCTTATCATCATCGGTTCGTTTTTTCTGATCATCGGCAACCTGCCGATTCCGGGATATGCGGATTTCATGGCAAAGACGTTCGGAAGCGCTTGGTCTCAAAAACTGCAATATCCGGTTGATGCGACCTTTGAAATCATGGGTCTTGTCGCCGCTTTCGGAATCGCCTACCGCCTGGCCGAAAAATACGGGGTGGACGCATTATCGGCCGGTGCGATATCTTTGGCGGCGTTTCTCTTGGCAACGCCGTACAAAGTTCCGTTTCTGCCTTCCGGCGCCAAAGAGGAAATCATGGTGGGCGGCGGCATCCCGCTGTCTCTCATGGGAAGCAAAGGGCTGTTTGTCGCGATGATCATCGCCATGCTGTCGACGGAAATTTACCGCTTGATCATCCAGCGGAATTTCGTCTTCAAAATGCCGGACGGCGTGCCTCCGGCGGTCAGCAAATCGTTTGTCGCCTTAATTCCCGGCTTTGCCGTCATCTTTCTGATCTGGGGTGCGCGTTTAATTGTCGAAGCGACGCCGTTTGAAAGCCTTCATAACATTGTAAGCGTTGTACTGGGGACGCCGCTCTCGATTCTTGGGGGAAGTCTCGGCGGAAGCCTGATAGCCGAAGCGGTTCAAATGCTCTTGTGGGCGTGCGGATTACACGGGGCGAACATAGTCGGCGGCGTCATGGCGCCGATCTGGTTCGGAGCGATGGATGCCAACCGGATTGCGTTTCAGGCGGGCGATGCGCTTCCGAATATTTTCACCCAGCAGTTCTTTGAAATCTGGATCAACATCGGCGGAAGCGGCGCGACACTGGCGCTCGTGGTCACCATGTTTCTCCGTTCGCGAAGCAAGCAGATGAAGCAGCTTGGGAAACTCGCCATCGGGCCGGCCGTCTTTAATATTAATGAGCCGATTATTTTCGGAATGCCGATCGTCATGAACCCGATGCTTCTCATTCCGTTCATTATCACACCGCTTGTCACACTGGTCCTTACCTATATCGGTATGAGCACCGGCCTCGTCGCCAAACCTGCCGGCATTGCCGTCCCATGGACGATGCCGCCGATTTTCTCCGGCTATCTTGCCACGGGCGGAAAAATATCAGGGGCTGTCATGCAGGCGATTAATATCATCACAGCCTTTATCGTGTACTATCCGTTCTTCAGAATGTGGGATTCGCAAAAGCTGAAAGAAGAAAACGAACTTGAACAATCGCAGGCGCCAGCCGTACAGGGAGACGAAAAAGCCGTGCTGTAGAGAAAGGGAGTGAAACACATGAATGAAAAAATGGAACAGACCATTTTTCAGATCATCCTGCATGGCGGCAACGGCAGAAGCGCATCAATGGAAGCCATTGCCGCCGCAAAGCGGGGGGACAGAGCCATGGCGGAGGAAAAGCTTCAGGAAGCCGCAAGGGAACTGACCGAAGCTCATCATTATCAGACAGAATTGATCCAAAATGAAGCCGGCGGAGAAAAAACAGACATGACGCTTTTAATGGTGCATGCGCAAGATCATTTAATGAATGCCATGACCGTGAAAGACTTGGCCGCAGAGTTAGTCGAGATTTATGAAAAAGTGAGTCTGCAAGGGGGAGCAAAAATATGACAAAAGGAATTAAAATTGTAACGATCGGCGGAGGTTCAAGCTATACACCGGAGCTTGTGGAAGGCATCATTAAGCGCTATGAGGAACTGCCTGTCAGAGAATTATGGCTCGTCGACATTCCTGAAGGCGAGAAAAAACTCAATATCGTCGGCACGCTTGCAAAACGCATGGTCGAAAAAGCGGGTGTTCCGATAGAGATTCACCTGACGCTTGACCGGAGAGAAGCCTTGAAGGATGCGGATTTCGTAACGACTCAATTCCGCGTCGGCCTTCTTGAGGCCCGCGCCAAAGACGAACGGATTCCGTTAAAATACGGCGTAATCGGCCAGGAGACAAACGGTCCGGGCGGTTTATTCAAAGGGCTGCGCACCATCCCGGTTATTCTGGAAATCGCGAAAGACATTGAAGAGCTTTGTCCGAATGCATGGCTCGTGAATTTCACAAACCCTGCCGGCATGGTTACCGAGGCCTTGCTCCGCTACTCGAATCTCACAAAAGTCGTCGGCCTCTGCAATGTGCCGATCGGCATTAAAATGGGCGTCGCAAAAGCATTGGATGTGGATGTCAGCCGGATCGAAGTGCAATTTGCCGGGCTGAATCACATGGTCTTCGGATTAGATGTTTTCTTAGACGGCGTCAGCGTGAAAGATCAAGTCATTGAAGCCATGGGAGACCCGAAAAACGCCATGACGATGAAAAATATTTCAGGAGCGGAATGGGAGCCTGAATTCCTGAAGGCGCTCGATCTGATTCCTTGCGGCTACCACCGCTATTATTTCAAAACGAAAGAAATGCTCGAGCATGAAATAGAAGCGTCACAGACGGAGGGCACACGCGCCGAGGTCGTGCAGAAGGTTGAGAAAGAACTGTTCGAACTGTACAAAGATCCGAATCTCGCCATCAAACCGCCGCAGCTTGAAAAACGGGGCGGAGCGTACTACAGTGACGCGGCCTGCAACCTGATCAGCTCCATCTATAACGACAAACATGATATCCAGCCCGTCAATACGATAAACAACGGCGCGATCGCCAGCATTCCGAATGACTCAGCGGTCGAAGTGAACTGTGTCATGACGAAAGACGGTCCGAAACCGATCGCCGTCGGTGATCTGCCGGTGTCTGTCCGCGGACTCGTCCAGCAAATCAAATCATTTGAGCGTGTCGCCGCTGAAGCAGCCGTCACGGGAGATTATCAAACGGCGCTACTTGCGATGACGATCAACCCTCTCGTCCCGTCAGACTCCGTGGCAAAGGCCATTCTGGATGAAATGCTTGAGGCCCACAAAGAACATCTGCCTCATTTCTTTAAGTCGATTGAAGCATAAGAGCAGTAAAAAAAACCCGGATTCGCTTCCGGGTTTTTTGCTTATTTTGATTCGCTTAGTGAGGCGACTTCTGTCGTCCAGCCGAACACGTCGGCTTCCGCGCCTTTTTGAATGCCTGTAATGGTATCGTACAATTTCTTCGAGATCTCTCCGGTTTCACCGCTGCCGATGACAAGACTTTCATCATTCCAGATCAGTTCGCCGACCGGAGAAATGACCGCCGCCGTACCGGTTCCGAATGTTTCTTCCAATCGGCCGTCACGATGCGCCTGGATGATTTCATCGATCGAAATCTTTCGCTCAGACACAGTCAGTCCCCAATGTTTGAGAAGGGTGATGACGGAATTTCTCGTAATTCCTTCAAGAATGCTTCCGTTCAGCTCCGGCGTCACGATCTCGCCGCTGATTTTGAAGAAGATGTTCATGCTGCCGACTTCTTCGATGTATTTTTTCTCAATGCCGTCAAGCCATAAAACCTGGGAAAATCCCTTTTCTTCCGCAACCTGCTGCGCTTTCAGACTTGATGCGTAGTTGCCGGCGGTTTTCGCGTTTCCGGTGCCGCCTTTGACGGCGCGCACGAATTCGTTTTCCACGGCGATTTTCACCGGTTTAATGCCTTCTTTGTAATAAGAGCCGACCGGGGAAAGAATGATAAACAGCTTGTACGTATGGGATGCCGCTACACCGAGGAAAGGCTCAGTCGCAATAATAAACGGACGGATATAAAGGGAAGTGCCTTCCGCTTTCGGAATCCAGTCTTTGTCGATGGCTACGAGCTGTTTCAGACCTTCAAGAACAAGCTCTTCATCAATGAGCGGGATGCAAAGGCGGTCATTTGACTGGTTCAGGCGCTCCATATTTTTCTCCGGTCTGAACAGAAGCACTTCCTGATCCTTCGTTACATACGCTTTAAGCCCTTCAAAAACGGTTTGGCCGTAATGATAAACCATGGCCGCAGGATCCATTGAGATGGACTGATAAGGGATAATTCTCGGATCGTACCAGCCTTGATCGGCATCGTAATCCATAACAAACATATGGTCGGTGAAAATTCTGCCGAACGCAAGGTCATGGGGGTCCGGTTTCGGTTTTTTGGCTGAAGTCAATTCAACACGAATGTCTTGTTTCATAATGTTCTGTCTCCCTATTGGTGTTATTGTCAAACTTATTTGAAAATAATTTATATTCTATTGTATACCTTCAACAAATATTCGCAATAGTTTTCCTCAAATTTGTGAAAAAATCAAATCACATAAAAAGCAGGGGAGAGAATGCCCCCTGCGTGTTCGTTTTTACGTATTCTGTCATCACCGTGCTCAGTGAACCGTCACCTTGCCGGTTTTGTAAAACTGCTCCATTGCTTTATCGACGTACACCCAGCCCTTCCAGGCGATATGGATGGTGTCTTTCATAAAGTACGGATCATATTCGTGCCCGGATAAGTCGGCAACCTGAAAGCCCTTCGCTTTAATTTGCTTAGTGACTTTTTTGTAGTAATCAGTCCGGCCTTTTTTCGGGAAGCCGGTGTAGTCATACCATTTTCCGTTGACCGGAATAACCACGAACATCGGTTCAGCGCCGGCATCTTTCAGAATGTCCAGCATATCCTCAAAGTCGTGATATTCGACTGATTTGGCGTACGTTCTTCCTTTGTTGATCCCTTTCACTCTCTTTACTTTCTTCTTAATCTTTTTATAAGAAGCGTCATCGATATAGAAAGGATTGGACTTGGAGCTCCGTTCTCCTAATTGAGCGGCGGCTGTTTTTAACTCTGACCACGATTTCCCTTTCAGGTTTTCAGAGATCGTCCGTTCAGGGCCCTCGGTTTCTCCCATTGAATAATAAAGATCTTTTTTCTCAAGCAGAGAATAATAAGCTTTGGCAGCCGGCATGACCGCTTTCACTTTCCATGATTGTCCGTTGACCATTCCCTTGTACAATTCAGAAAGGACGGCATCATGCTGAACGACTTTAAAACGGAGCATGCGCTTCATCATGTTCTTTTTGACCGCGGGATCAATCTGGTTATTAAATGCTAAATCCAATGCCTGAAGTGATGAAAAATTCGGCGCAAAGTGCTGTTCATCAGAACCTTTTTTGATAAACCATTGCGGAGAAACAATGAATACCAGCTTTTTGCCTTTCAGCTGCTGATAATGCGCCGCAAAGTTTACGGCGTGTATCAAGGATTGGTCCCCGCCTTTTCCGACAAGATAAGGCGTAAAGCCTTGGTTGTTCACTTGGAAATAGTTGGACGGATGAAACTCATCCAGTCTTGAAAGCTCGGAAGAACCGAAAATCGGCAGATACTTCGAGTCTTCGAACATTTTATTTTGCAGATAGAGCCCCTGGAACATATTCGGATTTAAGGCTGCCGCCGACTCTTCGACACGTTTTTCAGGAATGAAGCGCGTAAGCCATGAAGCCGGAACTGCGATAGCTCCGACAAACAGGACGAACGCTAAAATAATTGGTCCAAAGAAACGCTTTTTCATTTACTTCAACTCAGTCAGTTTGTTTACAATGTTGTTTGGCGTATTCCACTCGTCACGGTCAAATTCAGTGATCGGCACTGTAATGCCGAAGCGGTTTTCGATGGCGACAAGCAGCTCTACAGTTCCGAAAGAATCAAGCAGTCCTTCTTCAAAGATTTCAATATCAGGATTTTCTTTCACAGCGTCCTCCTGACAAACTTCAGCTAATACGTCTAATACTTCCTGTTTAAATTCCATGTGTTTTCAATCTCCTTTAGTGATGAAATGGTTTTCCTGAGAAAATATAAAATCCGAAACATACGAAATGGAATGTGATGACGATGGCTAAAAAGGCCGTAAAACGATTGGCGGGCAGCCACTTGTATTTCTTATTCCATTTCTCAAAAAAGTTATACCCGGTCATTAATACGGCGTGGTACAGGCCGTATACAATATATTGCAGGGCGAGTCCGTGCCAGACGCCCATCAGCATGAACAGCAGGAAATACCCGATGTTCGAGACGGCCATCCGGTTCTTTATCCATTTTTTCTTTGTCATCCAGAAAACAAAGCGCATAAATACGTAGTCTCTGAACCAGAAGGATAAGGACATGTGCCAGCGGTTCCAGAAGTCTTTAATGTTTTTGCTGATAAACGGCTTATTAAAGTTTTCCGGAGATTTGATGCCCATGATATAGCTTACACCGACGGCAAACATCGTGTAACCCGCAAAATCAAAAAACAGGTACAAGCTGTATCCGTACATGTACAGCACATTACCCCACAGTTTGCTGTGGGTGATATGGGACAGATTCATAATGAAATACGTGTTAATCGCATATCCGATAATGAATTTGTATAAGAAACCGATAAAAATTTTATGAATGCCGGTATACAGTAAATCAGCGTATTCTCCCTTTGTCCATACTTTCTGTTCGTCCTTGGCAAATCTGCGGTATCTGTCGATCGGACCGGAAGAAATGGTCGGGAAAAACATAATAAAGTACA
Organism: Bacillus sp. SJ-10; assembly: GCF_002843505.1. Lineage (NCBI taxonomy): Bacteria > Bacillati > Bacillota > Bacilli > Caryophanales > Bacillaceae > Bacillus > Bacillus sp. SJ-10. The sequence continues at coordinate 924,897 of NZ_CP025258.1, forward strand.
AAAGGCGGTGAAGCGGCATTTTTTCTTTAATCAGCCCGTCTCTCGTTTCCATGATCAGCTGGACGCCTTTAAATGTCAAATAAGAAATTCCTAAGAAACTGATCAGGTTATGAACCGGGTGATGAGGCGCCGGCGGAAAGAAAAACGGCCATAATTTAGATAAAAACAGGGGTAAAATGGACGCGATCACGGCCATACTGAAGACAAAGCCGCTGTTGGCTTTCAGTCTGTAAGCGAGATAACCCCTGATTAAAAGCACCTGCCACAGCGTAAAGATACATAGTGCGATCACGCCGTGCAGATCATGCGCGAAAATCAAAGCCAATACGATGATGGATATAAACATGTTGTATCCTTGGAATCTCTTGCCGTTCAGCCCTAAAATAATCGTCGGCAAAAGAAGGATTCCAAGTAAGATAAAGAAGAAAAACGAGCTGTAAGGCGTCATACAAGAACCTCTTCGCCAATGCGTTTACGGTCGATTTTTCCGTTCGCAGTCATTTGGATGTGATCCTGATAAATGAATTTTCTCGGAATCATGTAGGCCGGAAGCGAAGCGGCCAGTTCTTTCTTAATGGCGCTTGTCAGCTGGAATTCTTTTTCAAAATCATGTTTTTCAGGCACGATGGCGGCAATTAAATATTCGACAGGTCCGTTAGGCTGATACGGGATGACAACCGCCGTGCGCACATATTGAGACTGCCTTACATGTACTTCGATTTCCTCCAGCTCCATGCGGTAGCCGTGAAGCTTAATCTGGAAATCAAGGCGTCCTTGGCAGAAAATCTGACCATCCTGAACATAACCGGCATCACCCGTGTGATATGCCCACTGGCCGTCGATCGGGAAAAACGCTTTTTCCGTCAGAGAAGGCTCTCCGAGATAGCCTTTGCTCACGCTCGGGCCCGCGATGATGATTTCCCCTTTTTCTCCGTCCGGAAGCTTATTCCCGTTTTCATCCATGATGAAGATATTCATATCGGGTTTTGCAAAACCGACGGGCAGAGATTCATGTTCATCGATGATCTGCTGCGTAATTTCAACGGAGGTGACGGCAACCGTTGTTTCAGTCGGGCCGTATGTATTGAATACGCGGGCCTTCGGAAAACGGTTTAACAGTTCCTGTGCCACGGCAGCCGGAAGCGCTTCTCCGCAAAACATAAATACTTCTGTCTCAGGCAGGAGCTCCTGCGTAAAGCCGGGGTCCATCAGACACATTTGGACGAAAGACGGCGTCGATGTCCAGACGTTCAGTTTGGATTTCTCCAGTTCTTCAAATAGTACTTTCGGTTTATTGATTTTGTCTTTCGTTACGCAATGCAGCGTACCTCCCGTTTGAAGCGAAGGGAAAATGTCCATGACAGATAAATCAAAAGAAAACGGCGCTTGGTTTAAGAATGTCTTACCATCGCCCACAGGAAAATCCCTGCAGATCCAGTCAGTGAAGCTTTGCAGGTTATCAGCCGATATCTGCACGCCCTTCGGATTTCCCGTGCTGCCGGACGTGTAAATAATGTAAAATGTGTCCAGCTCTTTTACCCAGTTCTCACGGCTGAGGTCTGCATCTCCGTCAGCTGCAAGCTCTTCGGGCGTAACGGTTTTAATCAGATTGCTTCCCGTATCGACTGCATCGCCCGATATGGTGATAAGCAGCTCTGCGCCTGAGCTTTCAATGATTTTGACGATCCGCTCCGCCGGAATGGAAACATCGACAGGGATGTAAGGGCGGCCCGCTTTGACGCTTCCTAAGAAAGAAACGATCATATTCGGCTCCATATGTCCGTAAACCAGGACAGGCGCTTTCGAACCGTCAGCTGTATGTTTTTGAATGCCGGACGCAACCCGCTCCGACAAATCCCATAATTCCCCGTAAGTGAGGGAATGATCTAAGGAACGAAACGCTTCGGCCTGCGGCTTGGCGTCTGCGTATGTTTTTATAGCATCAAGTAGTTTCATAGTTATCCTCCCCGATTAGAAATCGTTGTAAATATAAGTGCCGGTATTCGCTGTATGAAATCCATACATCCAAAAGAGCAATACTAATATCAGAAAATAAAAGCCCGTATGAAACGTCCATTTGATCAATGTATTTTCATAAGCACGTTTTAATTTTTGCATCATATTCAAAATTCCTTCCCCGCGTATTCAATAATTACACCAGTATATGACGATTAGATTAACAAAAAGTTTCAAAATATGTCTAATATCCTAAGCTTAAAATTTCCTTAAAAATGAATGAGAAACAAAAGGATGGAAAACACGCATGTATAAATTGGCAAATGATCATACTAAAAAGGCGCTGTTCAGGCGGGATTTTTAACTTATCGTAAATATAAACGAGGTAAAAAAATTTTGGCGGCTTTTTCTTACGCAGGCTTGTGCCGAACCCCAATGGAGAAGGGCGAAAAGCCGTTTCCGGCAGGATAGCCGATAAAGCGCCGCATCTTGTGAAATGAGGAAGAAATTATTATGATAGATAAGGTAGCAGAAAACGTGAAAACCCCAATTCAACACTACTGTTATCGGCTGACTGTGAAAGCCTTTTAATAGAAAGGAAGAGGAAAATGAATCAAAACAATATGGGGGGCAGCCAAAAGACGCCCGAGAAAGAAAGCATGGGCCGCATTTTGTGGCAGCTAACCCGCCCTCATACATTGACGGCATCGTTTGTGCCCGTACTTCTCGGCACCGTATTGGCGATGTTTTACGTAAAGGTTGATTTCCTGCTGTTTTTGGCCATGCTGTTTTCCTGCCTTTGGATTCAGATCGCCACGAACTTATTCAATGAATATTACGATTTTAAACGCGGTTTAGATACGGAGGATTCCGTCGGTATCGGCGGAGCGATCGTCCGCCACGGCATGAAGCCGAAAACAATTTTGCAGCTGGCGCTCGGCTCTTATGCGATTGCCCTCGTGCTCGGTGTTTATATCTGCATAAGCAGCAGCTGGTGGCTTGCGGTTATCGGCCTTGCCGGCATGCTGATCGGCTATCTGTATACGGGCGGCCCGCTGCCGATTGCGTATACACCGTTCGGGGAACTGTTCTCCGGCATTTGCATGGGCTCTGTATTTGTCCTTATTTCTTTCTTCATTCAGACAGGCAGAATTAATGAACAGAGCATTTTGATTTCCATCCCGATTGCCATCTTGGTCGGAGCGATTAACCTGTCCAACAATATCCGTGATATTGAGGAAGATAAAAAGGGCGGACGTAAAACGCTGGCCATTTTGATGGGGCATAGAGGAGCCGTCATGATACTGGCCGCATCTTTTGCCATCGCTTACATCTGGATCGTCGGTCTTGTCATCATGGGTTACACAAGCCCGTGGCTGTTCCTGGTCTTCCTGAGCGTGCCGAAACCCGTTCAGGCCGTGAAAGGCTTTGTGAAAAACGAAATGCCGATGAACATGATTATTGCGATGAAATCAACGGCGCAAACCAATACATTTTTCGGATTCCTGCTTTCAATCGGACTCCTGATCAGTTATTTCCGCTGATCAAATGAAAAGGCAAATGCCATAACCGGCATTTGCTTTTTTTTATGAAATAATCTTCATGATTTTGTAAAGAACCTGACTGAGGACTGACCCGTCTTATATACGGACAGCAAAGCAAGGAGATGAAAAAAATGGACTTGTCAACAGCCCATATGGATGATTTGAAAACGGTCATGGAAGATTGGAAAAATGAATTATTAGTTTATAAATTCGCTTTAGATGAGCTGGATACGAAGTTTTCGATCATCAGCCAGGAATATAATTTGATTCACGGGCATAACCCGATCGAGCATACAAAATCACGCGTAAAAAGTTTCGAGAGTATCGTCAATAAACTGATGCGCAAAGGCTGCGATGTGACGACGCAGGAAATGAAAGAGCATATTCATGATATTGCGGGTGTCAGGATTATCTGTTCCTTTATTTCCGATATTTATAATGTCGCTGAGGTTTTGAAGCAGCATAAGGACCTGAAGATCGTAAAGGTGAAGGATTATATCAAACATCCGAAGCCGAACGGCTACCGCAGCCTGCATTTGATTATTGAAATTCCCGTTTATTTGACGAATCGTGTGGAATATGTGAAGGCGGAAATTCAAATCCGCACCATCGCCATGGATTTTTGGGCGAGTCTTGAACATAAAATTTATTACAAATTAAATAACGAAGTCCCAAAGCATCTGACCGACGAGCTGAAGGAAGCAGCGGACATCGCCCATTATTTAGACGAAAAGATGCTTGGGATTAAGAAAGAAGTCGATTAAACGATTGACGCATCACAAACAGCCGGACCGCTTTTATGTGCAGTCCGGCTGTTTATTTATCCGTTTACGCGCAGCTGTACAAATTTTCGCTTGCCCACCTGAATCGTCATGCCGTCTTCTGCGGTAATGACGGTATGAAGGGCATCCGTTTTCTCCCCGTTCACTTTGACTCCGCCGTTTTGAATCATACGGCGTGCTTCGCTTTTTGAAGAAAAGAGTCCAATCGTGACGAGCAGCTCAATAAGGGGCACGGTCTTTTCTCCGTCCCATATGACGGTTTTCATATCTTCAGGCAGGCTGTTTTGCTGGAAGACACGTTTGAAATGCTGTTCTGCCGCATCCGCCGCTTTCCTGCCGTGGTACATTCTGACGATTGTACCCGCTAAGATCATTTTGGCATCTCTCGGATGAAGCTTTCCTGATTCCAAATCCTTCTCCATCTGTTTTTTCTCCGCAGGCTCTAAGTCTGTCGCTAAATGAATATATGTTTTCATCAGGCTGTCCGGCAATGACATCGTTTTGCCGTACATGTCGTTCGGATGCTCGTCAATACCGATGTAGTTGTTTTTTGATTTAGACATTTTTTCAACGCCGTCAAGACCCTCCAAAAGCGGCATGAGGATGACGACCTGCTTTTCTTTTTTGTAGCGTTCTTGGAAATGGCGGCCCATCAGCACGTTAAAATGCTGGTCCGTACCGCCGAGTTCGATATCGCTTTCGAGAACGACAGAATCGTAACCCTGCATCAGCGGGTAAAAGAATTCGTGAAGTGAGATCGGTTTTTGCATGGCGATGCGCTCCTCAAAGTCGTCGCGCTCCATCAGACGGGCGACAGTAATTTTCCCCGCTAATTCAATCACATCTTCCAGATTCAATGTCTTCAGCCATTTTGAGTTGCAGTGAAGTTCAACTTTGTCTTGATCCAGCACCTTGCCAAACTGTTCAAAGTAGGTTTTGGCATTGTGCTGGACTTCTTCATCAGTCAGCTGTTTTCTGGCTTGCGACTTCCCCGTCGGATCACCGATTTTTCCGGTAAAGTCCCCGATAACAAGCTGTATGATATGGCCGTTTTCTTGAAATTGGCGCAGTTTGTTTAACACGACGGTATGGCCCAAGTGGACGTCGGGTGCGGACGGATCAAGGCCGAGTTTAATATTCAGCGGCTTGCCGGATGTCACTGATTTGGCGATTTTATTTCTCAATTCTTCAGGCGGTATGACGTCCGCGGCGCCGGTCATGTACAAATCCAGCTGCCTTTGCACTTCTTTTTCCTGATCATTCGTTAAAGTGATTGATTCCATCTTTTACATCCTCCTTTTTTTAGCCAAACAAAAAAGCCGCATCCCAAAAGGGACGTGGCTGTATGCACGCGGTACCACCCTGATTGAAGACGACGTCTTCCGCTCATTCGAATAACGGTTTCCCGTTCTTTGCTACTGAAGTTCACAAAGAAAGCTCAGGGAGGTAATTCACGTTTGTCTTTGTGCCGGCTTGCACCATCCGCCGGCTCTCTGAAACAGGGAGACAATCCGTTACTGATTCCCGTCATAGCTGCTATGTTATGAAATTGTCAGCGATTTTTTGCAGCAGGGCGGACAGCGTTTTTTGTTCCTGTTTATCCAGACAGGCCGTCAGTTCAATTTCCCCCTGATGAAAGTCGGGGTAAAGGTCTTCAATAACCTTTCTGCCCTCATCGGTAATACTGACGAATACAAGCCTGCGGTCTCTTTTGTTCGTTTGTCTGCTGCATAAGCCCTTCTTCTCCAAAGTGTTCAGGACATTGCTCGCCGTCGCCGCGGTAATTCCGGATAGAGCGGCTATCCTTCTTGTATCAAGCGTTTCCCATTCACAAAGGTCATACAGGATGGAAAACGCCGTCCATGATAATTTGTGTGCCGACAGCACCTCTTTCTCCATTTTTACACGGAGCTGCTGGGCGGACCGATAGAGTGCAGCGGCAATATAGGCCGCCTCTTTGTTTCGGCCGGATAGATCGGAAAAAGGCCTGTTCGGCTTCTTATTGTCTGATCCGGCATCGTTGCGATTCGTCAATGGCGTCATGCTCCTTATTATTGTCAGAATCATTAGCTATGAAATGAATTTTAACAGAGAATGCAAAAGATATCAAATCGCAAACAGCACATTCCCGCAGAAAAAATGTGTAAGATCGAGGTTTACTTTTTAAAAAAAGGGAAAGACATTTGTACAACAAAAAGGGAGATGAATATCAGTGGGAAAGAATGAAACAATGCATATCGTATCATGTGCCGATGATCATTATGCTCGTCATTTGGGTGGGATGTTCGCTTCTTTATTGATGAATATGGATAAAACAAGGGATGCGAAATTATATGTGATCGACGGCGGAATTACTGCCGAAAACAAGGACAAGCTTGAACAGACCGCGATGTCATTCGGGACGCCGCTTGAATTTTTAGAAGTAGACGCTGATCAATACAAGCATGCAGTCGAAAGCAGCCACATTACAAAAGCGGCTTATTACCGCATTTCCATCCCTGATTTAATTAAGGATGAGTCCGTAAAGCGGATGATTTACATTGATTGCGATGCAATTGTGATGGAAGATATTTCGGTTTTATGGGACTTGGATATTTCCCCGGCAATAGTTGCGGCGGTAGAAGACGCCGGACAGCATGAAAGACTGAAAAAAATGAATATCAGCGACACTGCCAAGTATTTTAATTCCGGCATTATGATTATAGATTTCGAACCTTGGAGAAAACAAAATATTTCCGAAAAGGTGATTGATTTTATCAACGAAAACAGCTCGGAGGATTTTCTCGTGTTTCATGATCAGGACGCGCTTAACGCGATCTTATATGATCAATGGCATGAACTGCATCCGCGCTGGAACGCGCAGACGCATATTATCATGAATGAGAAAACGCCTCCTGAACTGATCGACCGTATCCGTTACAGAGAAACACGTGCCGAACCGGCCATCGTCCATTTCTGCGGCAGCGACAAGCCTTGGAATACAGGCACCTCGCACCCGTATCGTGATCATTATTTCCGATATATGTCCTTTACGAAATGGAACACGATTGACCGCCCGGCCATGAACCAATAGGCAGGTGTGATGAAAACGCTTGTGAAGCCGCTATCCGGCTCTCAAGCGTTTTTTTTATTATTTCACCCGAATCGCACGCACGCGTTTTTGCAGACTGGTCTTTTCGGCAGACGGCTTCAACCGGCTGACTGCCGTTTGCGCCGCTGATTTTGCTTTTTTCGTCTTGGTTTTTTCAGCCGCTTTTACTTTGTCTCTAGCCTGCTGCCGGTTGAGTTTATCTTTTATCCGGTCAAGCCGTTTTTCCAGAGCGGTTTTTTCTTTTCCCGGCTGGATTTCGCTGACTGCTTTTTGGGCTTTTGCGGTGCTGGCCTCAGAGGTCTTTTTTTCCGCCTGCTTGACGCTGGCCTCAGCTGTTTTCAAAAGGCTTGAGTTGACAGCGTTAAGCCGCTTTTGCAGCCCTTTTTTCTCTGAACCGGCCGGTAATTTGCGGATGGCGCTTTGTGCGGCATTGACGGCGGTTTTTTTCTTTTGTTTTTCGGCAGTCCGGACTTTGTCTCTTGCGTCCGTCACATTTCTTGCCGTCTGAACTTTATTGATCCGCGCCTCGAGAGCGGTTTTTCCCTTTGACTTGGACAGCTTGCTGACTGCCGTTTTTGCTTGATTGATATCTGCCTGTTTTTTCGTCTTTTCCGCTTTTATTACGGCCCGTTCGGCGAAACTCTTTTGCTTTACGTGATATTGCACCAGGCCGTACCCGAATCGGCTGTCACGTCCGGGAGCGCCCAGATCTTTGATGTTTTGCTGCATCTGCTGCCGGAGCTGTGTATTTGTTTCCTCGGGATATTTCTGCCTGAGCAGCGCGAACATGCCGGTGACGTGCGGCGCGGCTTGAGATGTGCCGTCAGCCGCGGCGTACATTTGATTCAGATACGTGCTCGTAATATTGGTGCCGGGTGCGGCAAATTCAATTTGTTTTCCGGTCGTGGAAAAAGCCGCGAGCCCGTTTTTTTCAGTTGACGCTGAGACTGCCGTTACGCTGCTGTAGGCGCCCGGATAATTGACGGGTTTTTTGTTGCCGTTGTTTCCTGCGGCGGCTACGATCACGATTCCTTTTTTGTATGCTTTGTCTACGGCGTCGTGAAGAATTTTGCTGTCTGCGTTAGTTCCGAGGCTCATATTGATGATGTCCATTTTGTTGGCGATCGACCAGTCGATCGCTTTAAGAAGGCTTTTAAGATCCCCTGCACCCTTTCTGTCTAATGCTTTAACCGCATATAACCGGACATCCGGCGCGATGCCGTCAATGCCGTATCCGTCATGTTTGGCCGCAATGATTCCGGCGACATGCGTCCCGTGTCCGTTGTCATCCTTGTATGAGGAAGTATAGCTGACTGCGGAATAGCCTCCGGCAATGGAAAGGTCATCATGAGGGTAAATGCCGCTGTCAATGACAGCCACTTTCACTTTTTTTCCCGTCAAGCCTTCTTTCCACGCCTGCTTGACCTGAGTCGGTTCTATATCCCATTGCGGCAGCGCGTAACTGCTGCTTTGGGACGCTGATAACGGGCGGATATCAGAACCGCCTGCTGCCTGAAAGGATACATTGTCTTCTACATATAAGATGTCAGGGTCCTGTTTCAGGTCTTTCACCGTTTGTGAATCGGCTGACACGGCGACTGCCGGGAGATGCTGATAAGTCTGTTCCACATCCGCTCCGCTGTCTATGGCGGATTCCTTGCCGTTTTGATTTTTGTACACCACGATAACGTCCCGGTCGTGCGTCTCGGCGTGCGCGGGCGCCGCGGCGGAGAACAGGCCGACACACAAGGCCGCGGCCATTATCGGTTTCAGGGTGTGATACATTGCAATTCCCCCTTTTTCTTTATATATCGGCAGTGCGGAATTCTTTTTTTCCTAAGGGATAAGGAAAATTTCTGTATGCAAATGTAAGCGTTTCCAAAATATGATGGAGAAAATGCTTTAAGACATCTGCGCAATGAACTCAAAAAGGGGGTTTTTGAATAAATGAGTACGTTCAATCGGGTCATGGAAGAAAAAATCATGCCTGTCGCCGGAAAAGTCGCCGGTCAAAGGCACTTAAGAGCTTTACGGGACGGCATTATTTTGACAATGCCGCTTATCATCATCGGATCGGTTTTTCTGATTCTGACGAGTCTTCCGATTCCCGGTTATGCCGACTTTATGGCTGGTCTTTTCGGTGAAAATTGGGTTGAAAAGCTCGGGTATCCCGTGAATGCGTCCTTTGACATTATGGCGCTTGTCGCCGCCTTTGGGATTGCTTACCGGCTTGCGGAAAGCTATGAGGTGGATGCCCTGTCGTCGGGAGCCATTGCCCTTGCCGCCTTTTTATTGGCGACGCCGTATCAGATTCCGTTTATTCCTGACGGCTCGGCAACAGAGATTATGGTGGGAGGCGGTATTCCGATTTCGCTGCTCGGAAGCAAAGGTCTGTTTGTCGCGATGATCATTGCAATGCTGTCTACGGAAGTGTACCGGTTTATCATACAAAGAAATATCGTTATTAAGATGCCTGACGGAGTGCCGCCTGCGGTCAGCAAATCGTTCGTTGCGCTCATCCCCGGTTTCATTATTATTACGCTTGTATGGCTGGCCCGTCTGTTTATTGAAATAACTCCTTTTAAAAGCCTCCACAATGTCGTAGGCGATCTGCTGGGCACCCCGCTGTCTATTTTGGGCGGGAGTCTCGGCGGAAGTCTTATCGCCGAATTCGTGCAAATGCTGCTTTGGTCGTGCGGCATACACGGCGCGTCCATTATCGGCGGCGTCATGTCGCCGATCTGGTACGGGGCGATGGACGCCAACCGTTTGGCTTTTCAGGCGGGAGAAGCGCTGCCGAGCATTTTTACGACACAGTTCTTTCAAATATGGATTAATGTCGGCGGAAGCGGAGCGACGCTTGCCCTTGTGCTGACCATGCTTGTGCGCTCCAGAAGCAAACAGATGAAACAGCTCGGCCGTCTCGGCATCGGGCCCGCGATTTTTAACATTAACGAACCGATTATTTTCGGGATGCCGCTCGTCATGAATCCGCTGTTAATCGTGCCTTTTATCATCGCACCGCTCTTGACCATTACGGCGACGTACATCGGGATGAGCACGGGAATGGTGGCAAAACCGGCGGGAATCGCCGTGCCGTGGACGATGCCGCCGCTGATATCCGGTTATTTGGCGACGGGCGGGAAAATCTCCGGTTCGGTCATGCAGCTGATCAATCTCCTGATTACATTTATCATCTATTATCCGTTTTTCCGAATTTGGGATCTTCAAAAATGGAGAGAGGAACGGGCGGCGGAACAAAACGTCACAGAAGAAACATAAAAAAACGGGCGCTTTCGCCCGTTTTTTTTAACGCTGGAAAAATTCGATCCATTCGCCGTCAGGTCCTTCAATGTAAAAGTAGCGGTACCCGTTCGGAAGCGTCGTGATTTCTTCATCAATGAATACGGCGCCCTGACGCTTTGCATGTGTGAACTCCGCCGCAATATCTTCAGTTAATAAAGCGACATGGTGAACTTTTCCTTCTGCGGGAAGCTCGCTGCTGTAGCCCTGGATCAGCTCAATTTCTGTCTCCGGCCCTTCTTGAAAGCCGAGAAAGGCAAGTTCAATAATGCCGTTCGTATGAGTGATACGATCCTTTAACTGCATACCGAGAACGTCTTGGTAAAAGGCGATGGATGTTTCAATATCTTTGACCATAATGCCTGTATGGTCGATTCTTTTGGCTGTCATGGTTTTCCCCCTGTTTTGAATTTTTCGGGACAATGCGGTGTTGATCATGTTTTATGGTACGATAAGAGAAAGCAAAACGAAAGAGGAATGCACAATGAAGCTACTTACAGTGAAAGATACATTTGCCGGAAAGCTGAAAAAAGGATTCCCCCTGATTGAAAAAGACGCTCTGTCCGGAAGCTCGGCTCATTTAACAGAGGGCGATCTTTTTGATGTGACATCCGAGAAGGGTGAGTTTATCGGAAAAGGCTATTACGGTTTGCAGAATAAAGGAGTCGGCTGGGTGCTGTCCCGCGCGAGAGATGAACGGATCGACGGACGTTTCTTTCTGGACAAGCTGAAAAAAGCGGCTGAAGCAAGAGCCCATCTGTTTAAGGCGCCCGATACGACGGCGTTCCGGCTTTTCAACGGTGAGGGCGACGGCATCGGCGGCGTCACGATTGACTTTTATGACGGTTATCTGCTGATTCAATGGTACAGTAAAGGCATTTACGCTTATAAGGACAGCATGATGGAGGCGATTGACGGCCTGGAGCTTTCTTATAAAGCGATCTATGAAAAGAAACGATTCGATACGGCCGGGCAATACGTGGAAGACGACGATTTTGTCAAAGGCGAAAGAGGAGATTTTCCGGTCATTGTTCAAGAAAACGGCATACGGTACGCGGTGGATTTAAACGATGGGGCGATGACGGGCATTTTCTTAGACCAGCGTCATGTGCGCAAAGCGATTCGGGATAAGTATGCAAACGGCAGACGGGTGCTGAATACGTTCTCTTATACGGGGGCATTTTCCGTTGCGGCGGCGCTTGGCAGAGCTGAGAAAACGACCAGCGTCGATGTCGCCAACCGCAGTCTCGCAAAAACGATTGAACAGTTCAGCGCCAACGGAATTGATTATGAGGCGCATGACATTAAGGTCATGGATGTTTTCAAATACTTCGGCTATGCGGCAAAAAAAGGGCTGGAGTTTGACCTCATCATCCTTGATCCGCCTTCTTTCGCCCGCACAAAAAAACGGACGTTCAGCGCGGCGAAAGATTATAAAAACCTGCTGAAGGAAACGATCGCCATCACTGCAAAAAGCGGCATCATCATCGCTTCGACAAACAGCAGCGCCTTCAATATGAAGAAATTTAAAGGCTTTATAGAGACCGCCTTTAAAGAAACAAATGAGCGTTACGACATTTTGGAAGAATATACGCTTCCGGAAGATTTCAAAACGATTCCCGCGTTTAAAGAAGGGAATTATTTGAAGGTTGTTTTCTTGCGGAAAAAATAGGATGATCATTTATAGCGTGGAAAGAGGGGAAAAGAAAACCCTCTTCCATCGCTTTAATACGGGATAAAATAATCTTCATTCTTAAAGAAACAACCCGCTATTTCTTAGTATCTCATCTGTGCCAAGTAAAGTGGCCTCACTAATGCCCACATTGTTGGCTTTCATGAAGGATTGCACCGCTTGGTAGCCAACCGCATAACCGGCAAACGGTGATAAGCCGACAGGCTGATAACCTTGTTCGGCTGCAAAGGTGTCACCAAACATGTAACTGCTGACCTCAGCAAACCCTTTCACATTTAATGAGTCTTTGATGATTTCTTTTGAGTATTCTAAGTCTTCTTTTTCAAAAGAAGTAACCCAGGGACCTAACAGAGCTTCTCCGTAAAGTTCTTTGGCAAACGATTCTGCCAGCCCCTCTATAATTAAGTAATCCCCAACCGTTACGTTCCCATAATCCCAATTGAAATACGAAAAACGAATATTATGATGAAATTCATGTGCGATTACAGCAGGCAGTCTCGGTATGTTATATGAATTGGGGAATATTGAAACTTGAATAAATCCCGGAATTCCTCCGAATCCACAATACCCTCTATGTAACTCAAGCTTTTTTTGATTGGCCAAATACATCCCAAACCTTATTTCATCAGCATTTATTTTTAAGCGGTTTTGTTTGATAAATTCTACACAATGAGTTAAAGTATCATATGCAATTTGGAGAGCTTGAATTTCTTTTAGATTCTCTAATGCTTTTCTTCCGGTTTCCGTATCAAATATGCTCAGATAGCCCAGCATATTTGCAGCCATGATTACATCATATCCGTTAGGCTGCTTTGCCTTTAAGGGAACATTCATCTTTTTCCACATATCTTCAAAAGGTTTCATCATTGAATACCGATAATAATCTTCTCTATTTTCAATCATTGAAAATAACGTTTCGTATTGCCCAATTGTATCCTCGATAATGATTTTAATGGGTACCACCCTTTTTTTGGTTATCTATATAAATTGTAATGGCATCACTCATGAGCTTCGCCAACCCTTCACCATACCGGTCGATGTTCTTAGTGAAGCGTTTATCTTCAATATAGAGTTGACCTAATCCGTAAAAGGCATCAAAAGAATATTCACCAAAATTTTCATTGAGAAAATCAAACCACTCTTTGATAGCTGTTTGTACGTCTGGGGACTTGGGAGATTGGTTAATAAGGAGTGCAAATTTATTGAACATTGCAGTCCACTTATCAGATAAATCTTTTTGCTCACCATCAGTCATGTTTTTCAATCTAATATTTACCTTATCGACAGGTTGATCACCCCACCGTTTGCGAGCTTCTTGTTCATAAAGATTATGATTGAAGTTCATTCCCTCAAACCGCTCTTTGTTCGTCATGCAAATCTCTCCCATCATATGTTTGATTGATTTATCGATGGTTTCAATCATCTTATCGACTCTATTCCGTTTCTCAATCAACATTTTCTTTTGTAAAAGTAATGCCTCCCTTCGGTTAAATGAAGGACTATTAATGATTTCTTTAATCTCTTTTAAGGAGAAATCGAGCTCCTTGAAAAATAGTATCTGCTGCAGCTGTTCAAGATTCTCTTCAGAATAAAGCCGATAACCGGAATCGGTCGTTTCCTGAGGAGTCAATAATCCAATTTGATCGTAATGATGGAGAGTCCGTATGCTTACTCCAATCAGTTCAGCTACTTCTTTTACTTTCATACCCATCACGTTTGCCGCCTCCTTAATGGCTACTCTAAAGTATTACGCAGCGTAAGAGTCAATAGTTGGTTAAAGATTTTTTGTATATAAAGGGAGAACATATGAGGATTTCATTGCTGAAATTAAAGAAAAAAAGCCGGGCGTGAAGCTCCGGCTTTTTTCTATTCAATAATGTGCTGCACCCGGCCGATTCGCCCGTCTTCAAGGCGGACCTTAATGCCGCGCGGGTGGAAGCTTGAGTTCGTCAAAATATCCTTCACGATTCCTCTTGTCAGCTTTCCTGAACGCTGATCGGCTTTCAGGACGATATCGACTTCAAGTCCTTTTCTGATGCTGCTTCGCTGCTGGCCGTTCATATGACACATCCGTTCTTCAGTCTTTTCACTTCATATCTTATCATATCGTGTTTTCGTCTTTTTATGAAGGACAGACAAATCAATCCTTCATAGCAAATAAAAAAAGACCGCTCTGTAAGGAGCAGTCTTTTATGACATAAACGAAAGCAAAATCGGGGCCGCGCACAGTGTCATAATCGCGGCGAGAATCATGGACACGCTTGAGATCGTTCCTGATACGGAGCTGAGCTCAAATGCTTTAGATGTTCCCGCTCCGTGCGCGCTGGTTCCGAGCAGCACGCCCCGGGCAATTTCGTTATCAATGCGGAAATAGCGGATGACCATCGGCCCGATGATCGTTCCCAATAAAGCCGTTAAAATGACGAAAACCGCTGTAACGGCCGGCATCCCGCCGATCATTTCTGAAACGTTCATGGCAATCGGCGTCGTCACGGATCGCGGCACGAGACTGTCGACTAAGCTGCTGCCGAGATGGAACCATTTGGCGATAAAGGCCGTTGACAGAATGGCGATACATGAACCGACCGCTACGTTCAAAATAATTTCCACGGCGTATTTCTTTAAAATCGGGAAATATTTATAAAGCGGGATGGCGAACGCCACTGTTGCCGGCTGAAGCATATCGGTCAGCAGTCCGCCGCCGAGATTGTATGTCTGATACGGGACATTGACAAGAAGCAGCAGTACGACTAAAACAGCGGGCGTAATCAGAAGCGGCGACGTATACACCCGCGGAAAACGAGTGTAAAGTTTTTTCGCGCCCAAATATACTAAGACAGTTAAGAATAAACTTATGATTCCGATGAACACGTTTGTTTTTTCTCCTTTCTTTTTGCTATCAGCTGTGTAAGCGTACCTGTTGAAACCATCACGACAAATGTGCTGATGACGACGACAAGTAAAATGCTTACGCCGAATTTAGACATAATATCTCCGTATTCAATCACTCCGACGGCAGACGGGATGAAAAACAGCAGCAGCTCACCGAGGAGCCATGCTGCGCCAAGCTCAATCCATTCAAGTTTGATAATCTTGAAATGCAATAATGTGAAAAGAATCACAATCCCGATTATACTGCCGGGAATATTTATATGAAGAGCCGCCGTGACCCAATTGATCAGACGCGCAAATATAAACAGCAGAGCGATTTGAATAACGGTAAGCAACAATTTTTTCATAATGATGCCTCCCTTATATTTATATTGTACAGAAGGTTTTGCTATAGGTAAAATACATATAAAGAATAATGTGTATTCCTTTTGTCTATAGAAAGGATGAAATGTAATGGATATCCGGCACTTAACGTATTTCTTGGAAGTGGCCCGTTTGAAAAGCTTTACGAAGGCTTCACAGTCGCTGTATGTTTCACAGCCGACAATCTCAAAAATGATTAAAAACCTGGAGACGGAGCTCGGCATTAAGCTGTTTTACCGCAATGGCCGGCAAGTTGAACTGACTGACGCCGGGCAGAGCATGTATGTGCAGGCGCAGGAAATCACAAAGTCATTCCAAAACCTGACGTCAGAGCTGAACGATATTATGGAAGTGAAGAAAGGGCACGTCCGCATCGGTCTTCCGCCGATGATCGGGTCCGGCTTTTTCCCGAGAGTGCTCGGTGACTTCCGCGTCACATATCCCGATGTGACGTTTCAGCTTGTTGAGGACGGCTCTATTAAAGTGCAGCAAGGGGTTGAGGACGGCTCGCTTGATATCGGGGTCGTCGTGCTTCCCGCGAATGAAGAAATTTTTCATACGTTCACAATCGTCAAGGAAACCCTTATGCTCGTCGTCCATCCGTCACATCGGCTCGCTGACGAGAAAGAATGCAGTCTTCACGAATTGAAAGAAGAGCCGTTCATATTTTTCAGGGAGGATTTTGTCCTTCATAATCGAATTATGACGGAATGCGTGAAAGCCGGATTCAGGCCGCACGTCATTTATGAAACGTCACAGTGGGACTTTATCAGCGAAATGGTATCGGCCAATCTCGGCATCGGCCTCTTGCCGGAAAGAATCTGCCGCGGTCTTGATCCTGACAAAGTCAGAACCATTCCGCTCGTTCATCCGGTCATTCCGTGGCATTTAGCCATCATTTGGCGGAAAGACCGCTATATGTCCTTTGCCGCCAGAGCCTGGCTGGAGCATACGAAATCGTATTTATGGAATCCGAAAAAGAGAAAAAAGGATGATTAAGCATGGATGCACAAACCGCAGCTCAACACTTGAGTAAAGTGCGGGATCAAAACCCGCTCGTTCACAGTATCACCAATAATGTCGTCACGAACTTCACCGCTAACGGACTGCTCGCGCTCGGCGCATCGCCCGTTATGGCTTATGCAATTGAGGAGGCCGCCGACATGGCGAAAATCGCCGGAGCGCTCGTCCTGAATATAGGCACCCTCAGTTCGGCGTCGGTTGAAGCTATGATCGCAGCCGGAAAATCGGCCAATGAAAACGGTGTTCCGGTCATTTTTGATCCGGTAGGCGCCGGCGCCACGCCGTTTCGGACGGCATCAGCCAGCAAGATCATACAGGAGGTCCGCTTGTCCGTCATTCGCGGAAATGCCGCGGAAATCGCCAATATTGCCGGCGCCCCTGATTGGAAGATAAAAGGCGTGGATGCGGGGGAAGCCGGAGGAGATGTGGTTCAGCTCGCTAAGACGGCTGCAAGCAGGATGAAGACGGTCATTGCGATTACCGGAAAAACCGACGTCATCTCGGACGGCACCGACACATACGCCGTACATAACGGTGATAAACTGCTGACGAAGGTGACGGGGGCGGGATGCCTGCTGACGTCTGTAATCGGAGCCTTCTGCGCAGCGGAGAAGGACGTTCTGCAAGCGGCCGTTTCAGCCGTTTCTGTATACGGAAGCGCCGCTCAGCTTGCCGCTCTGGACACCTCCCATAAGGGGCCGGGCAGCTTCCAGATTGAGCTTTTAAACAAGCTGGCAAGCATCTCAGAACAAGAAGCGGCCGAGCTTGCTGCAATTGAAAGGGTGACAGAAAAATGACGCGTATTTCTCGGGAAATGATGAAGGATATGTTATCGGTTTATTTTATTATGGGATCAAACAATACAAGCGCAGACCCCGTTTCCGTGGTGAAAAAAGCCATTGAGGGCGGCGCTACGCTTTTTCAATTTCGGGAAAAGGGGAGCGGTTCTTTAACAGGGGATGAACGTGTCCTGTTCGCGAAGCAGGTGCAGGATGTCTGCAGGCAGGCCGGGATTCCTTTCATCATTAATGATGATGTCGAATTGGCCTTGCGCCTTGAGGCGGACGGAGTGCATATCGGACAGGATGACGCAGACGCCGAAGAAACGAGAGAGGCAATCGGCGATATGATTCTCGGTGTGTCAGCACATAACGTCTCCGAGGTGAAGCGGGCGGAAGAAGCCGGAGCCGATTACGTCGGAATGGGCCCGGTCTATCCGACCGAAACAAAAAAAGATGCTGAAGCTGTGCAGGGCGTTACATTGATTGAAGAGGTGCGGCGTCAGGGCATCACCATTCCGATTGTAGGAATCGGCGGCATTACGGCTAACAACGCGGCGCCCGTCATTGAAGCGGGTGCAGACGGCGTCAGCATGATCAGCGCCATCAGCCAAGCCGAAGATCCAAAAGCGGCGGCGCGCAAGTTTTCAGAGGAAATTCGGCACTCCAAAGCAGGGCTGTCCCGATAGGGCGGCCCTTTTCTTGTTTGCGCAAAAAGGCAGTGACGGACCTTGGAGAATATAAGCCGTATGTCAAGAACAGGGCAATCAGCTTGCAATATCGACCGAAGCGTTTGATGGCTCTATCGTTTCGCTCAAAGTGACGCCTGAACCAATCACCGTCGGCGCCGAAGGCTCAAAAGCCCTCTATAAAACAGTGAAAAGCGCGCAGTGAGAGATCATTTCGAGGTCACGGAAAAACTTAATGCGGAATTCAGCGAATTTGAAGTTTTGATGTCGAAATACAAAACGTGCGATCAATCGTATACGTCCTGTGATACATTAAGTACAGATCAAATCAGAGAGATAAGCACAAAGCTGACGGCCCTTTCTGAAACCATGTCGAAGATTGCCGATGTGCTTTAAAAGGAGTTAAGACACAGCATGAGCGATGAACATAACAAGGAAAAACAGATCCACAGACGGGATGTCCTGAAGTGGGGCGCCGTCGCGGGCGCCGCCGTTGCTGTCGGAGCGAGCGGCCTCGGAGGACTCGCGCCGCTCTTCAAACCGGCGGCCACCGCTTCAAAGAAGAGTGAAGGAAAAAGTGATCGTGATCAAATCGTTCCTTTTTACGGAAAGCACCAAGCAGGAATCACAACGGTGCATCAGACGTATGTGTATTTTGCGGCGCTTGATGTCATGTCAAGCGACAAAGCCGATGTCATCTCCCTTTTCAAACATTGGACAAGCCTGACGCAGCTGCTGACTTCAGGCGCCGTCCCGTCGGGCGAACAGAAAAATAAAGATATGCCTCCGCAGGATACCGG
This sequence comes from Bacillus sp. SJ-10, assembly GCF_002843505.1. Taxonomy (NCBI): domain Bacteria; kingdom Bacillati; phylum Bacillota; class Bacilli; order Caryophanales; family Bacillaceae; genus Bacillus; species Bacillus sp. SJ-10. The sequence goes on from NZ_CP025258.1 coordinate 943,812, forward strand.
GGAGTCGCAGGATCTGGCACCGGCGAATTTGACCGTTACCTTCGGCTTCGGCCCCGGGTTTTTCGAGAAAGACGGGAAAGACCGCTTCGGACTGAAGGATAAAAAACCGAAGCACCTCGCCGATATTCCGCCGATGCCTAACGACAAGCTCGATAAGGAACAAGGCGGCGGTGATATCGTCATACAGGTCTGCGCGGATAATGAACAAACGGCGTTTCACGCGGTGCGCAACCTGATCAAACAGGCATCGGGGGTGTGCGAAGTCCGCTTTCTCAATAAAGGTTTCTTAAGCGGCGGGAAAAACGGAGAAACACCGCGCAACCTCTTCGGATTCAAAGACGGCACCGGCAACCAAAGCACGAAGGATGAAAACCTGATGAATTCGATCGTTTGGGTTCAATCAGGGGAGCCGGACTGGATGACGGGCGGCACGTACATGGCGTTTAGGAAAATTAAGATGTTTTTAGATATATGGGACCGTTCATCCTTGAAGGAACAAGAGGACACGTTCGGGCGGGTGAAAAGCTCGGGCGCGCCTTTCGGACAAAAAAAGGAAACCGATCCCGTGAAGCTGAATCAAATTCCCGCCGACTCGCATGTCAGCGTGGCAAAATCAACCGGCAGACAGATTCTGCGCCGGGCATTTTCCTATACGGACGGAATTGATCCGAAGACGGGCTATGTTGACGCAGGCCTGCTGTTTATCTGCTTTCAAAAAGACCCGGACCGCCAATTTGTCCCGATGCTGAAGGCTTTGGCGGCAAAGGATGCGCTGAATGAATACACACAAACGATCGGCTCTTCCTTATTCGCCTGTCCCGGCGGCTGTAAAAAAGGAGAATATATCGCCCAAAGGCTGCTGGAATCGTGACACCTTCCATATGGAGGGTGTTTTTAAAAAAACACTTGTAACTATATGTGTTACAGCTTAAAATGAATAGGAAAGGAGACTTACAATGACACTGCAGATTAAAGTATATTCTGATTATGTATGTCCGTTTTGCTTTGTCGGCAAAGCGGCGTTTGAAGAAGCAATCAAGGACAAGGACGTACAGGTGGAATGGATGCCGTTTGAATTGCGTCCGAGCCCCTCGCCGAAACTTGATCCGGTGAATGATCCCGCCAAGCGGCAGATGTGGAAAAACTCCATTGAGCCGATGGCGCAGTCGTTAGGCGTTGACATCACGTTCCCCCGCGTGTCACCGCATCCTTACACGGATTTGGCATTTGAAGGCTTTCATTTCGCAAAGGAACATGGGAAAGGAAGCGAATACCATACACGCGTTTTTCAGGCGTTCTTTCAGGAAGAACAAAATATCGGTGACGTTGGCGTGCTGACAAAGCTTGCGGAAGAAGCGGGACTTGACGGTGCTGCCTTCAAAGAGGCGCTTGAGACAAGAGCGTACAGACACGTACAGCAGGAAGCGCTCCGCCATGCTTATGAGGAAGCCGGCATTACGGCAGTGCCGACGTTTATCATCGGCGATGAGAGAATCCCTGGCGCGGCGGGAAAGGAAACCTTTGAACAAATCATTGAGCGGGAACTGAATAAACGTTAACCCGTAAAAAGCCCTCTCGATCAGCGAGAGGGCTTTGCCATATAGTGTTTGACAAATGTTTGTCTGTCCGCTTCATATGCCGCGGCGTCAAATGAGTCGCCGCAAAAATGAAGGCACCAAGGGTCTTTTTGGCAGGCGACGCCGACTTGATAGCCGTGTTTTTGAAATTCAAGCGACTGTGATGTGTCGTAAAAATGAAAGCCGCGGAACAAATCCTCCCGCCACTCCACGTCATATTGAGCCGCCATTAACAAGCCGTCAATGGCGTCAGCGGGCGTAAACAGGCCGTCTTCATCACCGTGCTCAAAGTCCAAGGGGTGATAAGCATTCCCCCGGTATTCAATCACTTTTCCCATCCGCTCTCCGCTTTCCCACCAAATGCCGTTCGGCGGCAGGGTTTTGCAGCCGGCGACACCGAGAAGGCCGAGCTCCTGATGAGATTGAAAGATATGAAGCATGTCATGAAGGAAATGCTGATGAATGATAAAAGTATCCTGATGCAGATAAATTTTATATTTGGAGGGGTGTTTCAGCGCTTTGTTGTAGGACGAGGCCATGCTTGCTGAATCGTATATCGGCATGATATCAACGGAGTATGAAGGGGGGACGGTAAGCTGCATGATATGGCTTTTGCACCGGGAGTACAGCGACTCGTCATTCACACAGACGACAAACAGAAATGAATGTGCATCCATTACATGCTCCTCTCGGCCTCAATCACATATTGATACGCCGATGCTTCTGTCATAAAGTCATGCCTTATGCCAAGCTGTACGCATACTTCGTGCAATGATGCGATGGCTTTGTGGTAAGTGGGGTGATCAACGCGGATCGCCTCAATGCGTTTCACCTCATAGCCGGCGGCTTTAAATAATGAAAGCATCTCTTCACGGGTAAAAAAACGCAGGTGGGTCTGATCCATTAATCCGGCGTCACTGTAAGTCCATTTGCCGGCTAAAAGCTCCAGCACCACTGAGATGTGGCCGACATTCGGTATGCATGCAAGCACCGTGCCGTCTTTTTTTACATAAGGACGAAGCTTTTTCAGCACGGACCACGGGTCGATAAGATGCTCAAGAACGTCTCCGAACAGCATGCAGTCGAATTGCTCTGATTCGTACGGAAGAATGGCGGATTCAATGTCGCCGCAAAGCACGTGGCTCAATTTGCTTTCCGCCTTTTTTGCGGCTTCGGGATACGCTTCAATGCCGTAAACCGTTATTCCGCGGTCTTCGATCGCCGCTCCTAAATTGCCTGTGCCGCAGCCGACATCAAGCACTGTCCGCCAGTTTTCGTCTATTTTGTTCAATAAATAAGGATTCAGGCCTTCGTAGTAGTTCTGTTGTTTTTCATCATAATAGGGATTCGTATCCATCTGTGTATCACCTCATAAATGGGCATATACACAAGATATGCAGCGGGGGATCTCATATCACCATGTTTGGCTGTTCAATTGCGGAATGCGGACGGGAATGGTTGTCCGGTATACGGTTTGTTCTCTGATTCCCCTCTTATTGCGGATGTTCCTTTGAAAACTCGGGTGCGGGCGGACTGTGGCAGGTCATATAGTAAAAGGATCCGCCTGTAAATCTTACCGCTGGCGGATGGTGTTTTTCATTGGTGTTTTTTTCTTCACCGCTTTTTCAGTATTTAAGAAGCGCCTCACATCGTCAATGTGCAAACCCATGATTCTAGCCTCTTGAATTAACAATTGCCAATCTTGATCTATATCTTTCATTACATGAGTTTTCATAAGAACCTCCAATTGAAAAATTGATTTGCCCAGCTACAGCAGCCAATGTATAACAAATATCACACATAGTTGGCCGGTAATCCCAAATTGAAGATGAATTCACCTACCTATTCCCTAAGAAAATGACTGAAATAACCAAAATCCTTCAAGAATTCTTACATATAATAATAAACAAATAAATACTGACTGGATAGTATGCAAATAAAAATAAATCATATGACCTATTAACATATACCCTCAAAGCGTCGACTAGCATATTCTTTTTGCATAAAAAATACCGCAAAAGAATGATTCGGTGTAAGATAAAGTGAATGATCAAACAGCTGGGGTAAAAAATGAAAAAAAACAAATTTCAAATTAAGAGAGAAGAAACATTTGAAAGTTTTATTGACGCAGGCCTTCATCTCCTGATTGAAAGAGCTTACGATTCAGTCTCAATCGATGACATCAGTAAAGCGGCGGGTTTCAGCAAAGGCGCGTTTTACGTTCATTTTGAAAGCAAGGAAGATTTTCTGAAGCATTTATTAGACAGGCGTCAGATTAAAAAAAGGATCATCACCGGCTATCTCGACGAATTAGAAAAGCAAACCGCGCGGCCGTTGACGCTTTGTGAAGCTGCGGCAAGCGCGGCCAGCCTGTTGATGCGGTTTGTAAACAGCAAGCCTGCCTGGAATGTTGTGTCTTTTGCCGTTCATATGCCTACTTACAAAGTCGTCAGTGAATATGAAGCTTATATCCGTCTTTATAAGTTATGGATAGAAGAAAGCACCATGTACATAAATTGGCTCAAATCGAGAAATTTAATAGAAGACCATATAGATACCGAGCATACCGCTAAAATGATGTGCGCGCTCATCGACGGGATGATTAAGCAATCCAATGTGCTGGGAAGGCCGGTTACTTTCCGCAGCATGTTTGACGCGCTTTATGTTTTTGTCAGCGGCAGAAAATCAGGGTAACGTTCTTCTTGATTTGACAAAAGGTTTAGAAAAGTCTTTCAGAAAGCGAGGAACTGCCATGCGTTACAGAGAAATTATGATGTATATCATTATGGGGATATTCACGACCATCGTGAATATCGTCAGTTTTTACTTTCTGACGTCGGCATTTGAGATGGATTACAAGGCGGCGACTGTCGCTGCTTGGGTTCTGTCCGTTCTATTTGCATATGTCACGAATAAACTGTATGTATTTCAGCAAAAGACCGCGGGGATGCGGAGTCTGATGAAAGAATTGACGGCCTTTTTCAGCGTGCGGGTATTGTCTCTCGCCATCGATCTCGCCATGATGATTCTTCTGGTCAGTCAATTTCATATGAACGAAACGCTGGCGAAAATCGCCGATAACGTCATTATCGTAGTCGTCAACTATGCGGCCAGCAAGTGGATTGTCTTCAGAAAAGCGAAAGAAGAGGGCGTGTCATAACGGTTTCTTTCCGCGCCCCGGGGGAAAGTGTAATGGTGAAAGGGGATGCGTATGAAGCACAAAATAAAGAAAGCGTTTGCTGATGTATTCGGGGAATCGGAGGACCTGCGCATTTTCTTTGCGCCCGGCAGAGTGAATCTCATCGGAGAGCATACGGATTATAACGGGGGCCACGTCTTTCCGTGCGCGCTGACGATCGGTACATATGCAGCTGTCCGGGAGAGAGGGGACAGGCTCGTCAGAATGTACTCTCATCATTTTAAGGAAGCGGGCATAAAGGAATGCAGTCTCGATGATATCCGCTATCAAAAAGAGGACGGGTGGGCCAACTATCCGAAAGGGGTCATGGCGGAATGTCTCAGCAGCGGTTTTTCCCTTCCGCACGGCTTCGATATTGTGTTCTGGGGAAACATCCCGAACGGCGCGGGGCTGTCATCTTCGGCTTCCATTGAACTTGTTACGGCGGTCATTCTCAAGGAATGCCATGAGCTTGAGGCGGATATGCTCGACTTGGTGAAGCTCGCTCAGACGGCGGAAAATTCCTTTATCGGCGTCAGCTGCGGAATGATGGATCAATTCGCCATCGGAATGGGAAAGAAACATCATGCGATTCTGCTGAATTGCGGGACGCTCAGCTTTGAATATACAAAACTCGGGCTGTCGGGGCTGTCGATCGTTATTGCAAATACCAATAAAAAACGAACGCTTGCAGACTCAGGCTATAATACGAGGCTCAAGGAGTGCGGGGAAGCGCTTTGTGATCTTCAGAAGCATCTTTCCGTTCAATCACTGGGAGAGCTGACCCCTTCCGCTTTTGACGCCCATGCGGAGCTGATTCAGAATGAAGTGAACAGACGCCGGGCGAAACACGCCGTCTATGAAAATCACCGCACAATAGAGGCCGCCGACATGTTCAGTAACAATCAGCTTCATCATATCGGTGAATTAATGAGGGATTCGCATCTCTCTTTACGCGATGATTACGAGGTGACGAGTCATGAGCTGGATACACTGGCTGAAGCGGCCTGGCGCCACGGCGGGGTGATCGGATCAAGGATGACGGGAGCCGGTTTCGGCGGCTGTACAGTCAGTATCGTCAAGGACGATGCGGTTTCGGATTTTATTGAAACGGCAGGGGCCCGCTATGAGGAGAAGACAGGGAGAAAAGCTGACTTTTACACGGCGGATGTCGGAGCCGGAGCGAGAGAACTAAAGGGGGATGACGATGGCAATTGAGCGGCACGTGGAACGTTTAATCCGGTACGGATTGCAAAAAGAGCTGATTTCCTATCTTGATATTGAATATACAAGAAACCGTTTATATGAAGCTTTGCATATCACCCATCCGGAGGTTTCAGAACAGAAAGAAAATGAATCGGCGGCATCATTGCCGGACATATTGGCCCCGATTTATGAATGGGCGGCAGAAACGGGCCGGATTGCAGCCGGTACAGACACCTATCGCGACCTGCTGAGCGCGAAGATCATGGGCTGCTTTGCCCCGCAGCCGTCCGAGATTGTCCGTCGTTTTGAAGAAACAAAGGCGGTGCACGGGCCGGAGCAGGCGACAAAGGCGTTTTACCGATTTTCAGAGGATATGTATTATATCCGTTCGGACAGAATACAGCGGAATGTCGGGTGGACGGCTGAGACGGCTTACGGAAAGCTGGACATCACGATCAACCTTTCAAAACCGGAAAAAGATCCGAAAGCAATTGCCGCTGCCAAAGAGCAGCCTCAATCCGATTATCCGAGATGTGTTCTTTGTAAAGAAAATGTCGGGTACGAGGGGAGACCGGATCACCCGGCGCGTCAAAACCTTCGTGTCATTCCGGTAATTCTTGGCGATGAGCAGTGGTTTCTGCAATTTTCTCCGTATGTGTATTACCGGGAGCATTGCATCGTTTTGAAAGACCGGCACGAACCGATGAAGATCAGCAAAAAAACGTTTGACCGGCTGCTGTCGTTCGTCAGCCAGTATCCTCATTATTTTCTCGGTTCCAATGCTGACTTGCCGATTGTCGGCGGCAGTATTTTAAGCCACGACCATTTTCAGGGGGGCAATTATGAATTCCCGATGGCGCGGGCGGAGACAGAAAGCCGGTACAGGCTGCCTGACTATCCGAAAACGATGTTGGGAATTGTGAAGTGGCCGATGTCGGTCATCCGCCTGCAAAGCGGGAGCGCGTCTGAGCTTTCCGGCGCGGCGGATGCCATCCTGCGGGCGTGGCGCGGTTATTCCGATGAGGCGGCTGATCTCCTCGCCTTTTCAGGAGAAACACCGCACAATACAATTACGCCGATTGCCCGGCGGAGAAACGGTTTATTCGAATTAGATCTCGTCCTCAGAAATAACCGCACCTCTGATGAGCATCCGCTGGGAATTTTTCATCCCCATCAGGAAGTTCATCACCTGAAAAAAGAAAATATCGGACTGATTGAGGTAATGGGGCTTGCGATTCTGCCGGGCCGCCTTGAACAAGAAATGAAATACACGGCTGAAGCGCTGTGCTCACCGGACCCGGAAGCGGTCTTAACGGCAGGCCCTTCTGCGGCAAAGCATAAAGATTGGGCGCTCAGTGTGCTGCATAAGCGGAAGATAACGAAAGAAAACGCGGAACAGATTCTGAAAGAGGAAATCGGCCATGCCTTTGCGCGGATACTGGAGCATGCCGGCGTCTTTAAACAGACAGAAGAAGGCAGAGCGGCTTTCCGGCGGTTTATCCGCCATTTGGGCGCTCTACCGGAAAAAAGCCTCATCCCATAAGGGACGAGGCTTTTTTTTATCCTCTGCTTCTGGCGATCAGGCTGAATAAGAATACCACGATCGCAGCTCCGATGATTGCCGGAATGATGGCAAAGCCGGCAAGGTGAGGACCCCATGTGCCGAGCAGTCCGTGCCCGATCCATGCGCCGATCAGACCGGCGATCATTGACCCGATGATTCCTCCGGGCATACTGCCTTTTACAAATAAACTTCCGATCCAGCCGATAATAATAGCGACAATCAGAGATACGATAAAACTCATAAATATCACTTCCTATTTTTTATTATTTATGCCTATATGTTTCCTTCGTTTTGTCCATATTAAACATATGAATGCGTTTTTTATAATGAACATACTCAAGGCGCGTTCCGGTCTTTTTTTTCACAATGCGTTGCGTTAAAATGGAAACCGTGTGAAAAGGTGTGAGCGAAGGAAAAAATATTTCTTTTGTAGAATGTTTAACAAAATGAAACTTTTTGTTGACCAGCGATTTTTATTATGGTAAACCTTTATTTGGTATTATTCGTTCTCACTATCTTTTTTCTCTATATATGCTAAATGATCTAAAACTTTTTATGTTTGATTTGCGCAAGTGGAAAAAGTTCATGCATTTTTTGACGATTTTGTGACATTAGGTCGAAAAAAAGATGAACTTTAGAAAAAAATAAAGCTAATAAGGGCAGATTTTGATAGCATAACAAGGTAGATAGAGAAAAGATTTTGAGAAAGTACATTTCAGATTCACTACATCAATAGGAAGGATGGTGATCTTCTTGTTCAGAGCATTTAAACCGTTACTTTTATTAGCGATGTTGGCTGTTGTTTTCGTACTGGGCGGATGCAGCGACATTTCCGTTTTAGATCCGAAAGGACCTGTAGCAGACCAGCAGAAAGATCTGATTCTCTTGTCAATCGGATTTATGCTGTTCATTGTCGGCGTCGTATTCGTACTATTTACAATCATTTTAGTGAAATACCGCGACCGCAAAGGCAAAGACAGCGGAAATTACAAGCCCGAGATGCACGGCAACACGTTCTTAGAAGTAGTCTGGACAGTGATCCCAATTTTAATTGTTATTGCACTTTCTGTGCCTACCGTACAGACGATATATTCGTTAGAAAAAGCGCCTGAAGCGACAAAGGATAAAGAGCCTCTTGTTGTTTATGCTACTTCGGTAGACTGGAAATGGGTATTCAGCTACCCAGAGCAGGATATTGAGACGGTTAACTACCTGAACATTCCTGTAGACCGTCCGGTTTTATTTAAAATTTCTTCAGCCGATTCAATGGCATCGCTATGGATTCCTCAGCTTGGGGGACAAAAATACGCGATGGCGGGAATGCTGATGGATCAATACTTACAGGCTGACAAAGTGGGAACATATGAAGGCCGCAACGCGAACTTCACCGGCGAACACTTTGCCGACCAGAAATTCAACGTAAAAGCTGTTACGCAAAAAGACTTTAACAGCTGGGTGAAAAAAGCCCAAAGCGATTCTCCAAAGCTGACGAAAGAGAAGTATGACGAACTGATGCTTCCGGAGAATGTCGGAAAATTAACGTTCTCTTCTACACACTTAAAATACGTTGACCACGGCCAAGATGCCGAATATGCGATGGAGGCGCGCAAACGCCTTGGCTACAAAGCCGTATCACCGCACTCTAAAACAGATCCGTGGGAAAATGTAAAGAAAAACGAATTTAAAGTATCCGACGATAAACAAGATTGAAATTGAACAAGAAAGGAGGAAGCCCGAATGAAATTGAGATGGGATGAATTTTTTGTAACAGGTGACCCATTAATTCTGGGCGCACAAGTTTCCATTGCGCTTTCCACTATTGCTATCATCGTTGTACTCACATACTTCAAAAAGTGGAAATGGCTCTGGTCTGAATGGCTTACGTCTGTAGACCATAAGAAACTTGGAATCATGTACATTATCTCTGCTGTTATCATGCTGTTCCGCGGCGGGGTCGACGGCTTGATGATGCGCGCCCAGTTAGCGCTTCCTAATAACAGTTTTTTAGACTCAAACCACTATAATGAGATCTTTACGACTCACGGTACGATCATGATTATCTTCATGGCGATGCCGTTTTTAATCGGTCTGATCAACGTTGTCGTACCTTTGCAGATCGGTGCGCGCGACGTAGCATTCCCTTACTTGAACAACCTGAGTTTCTGGACGTTCTTCGTAGGTGCGATGCTTTTCAATATTTCTTTCGTTATCGGAGGTTCTCCGAACGCAGGCTGGACGAGTTACATGCCGCTGGCAAGCAACGACATGAGTCCCGGGCCTGGTGAGAACTTCTACCTGCTCGGTCTTCAGATTGCCGGTATCGGTACGCTGATGACGGGTATCAACTTTATGGTGACGATCCTGAAAATGCGTACGAAAGGCATGACGCTGATGCGTATGCCGATGTTCACATGGACGACGCTGATTACAATGGTTATTATCGTATTCGCCTTCCCTGTTTTGACAGTGGCATTGGCGCTGTTATCATTTGACCGTTTGTTCGGCGCTCACTTTTTCACGCTGGAAGCCGGCGGTATGCCGATGCTTTGGGCTAACTTGTTCTGGATTTGGGGACACCCTGAAGTATATATCGTTATCTTACCGGCATTCGGTATTTTCTCTGAAATTATTTCAGCGTTTGCAAGAAAGCAGTTATTCGGTTACAAAGCGATGGTCGGCTCAATTATCGCCATTTCCGTCCTGAGTTTCCTTGTATGGACTCACCACTTCTTCACAATGGGGAACAGTGCGTCTGTTAACTCTTTCTTCTCGATTACAACGATGGCGATTTCGGTTCCGACCGGGGTTAAAATCTTTAACTGGCTCTTTACGATGTATAAAGGCCGAATCAGTTTTACAACACCGATGCTGTGGGCGCTTGCGTTCATCCCGAACTTCGTTATCGGCGGGGTAACAGGGGTTATGCTTGCGATGGCTGCAGCGGATTATCAATACCATAATACGTACTTCCTCGTATCTCACTTCCACTATGTGCTGATCGCGGGTACGGTATTTGCATGTTTCGCAGGTTTTATTTTCTGGTATCCGAAAATGTTCGGCCACAAGCTGAACGAAAGAATCGGAAAATGGTTCTTCTGGATCTTTATGATCGGATTTAATGTATGTTTCTTCCCTCAATACTTCTTGGGGCTGCAAGGTATGCCTCGCCGTATTTACACTTACGGACCGAATGACGGATGGACTGCATTGAACTTTATTTCAACTGTCGGAGCCTTCATGATGGGTGTCGGATTCTTAATCCTTTGCTACAACATCTACTACAGCTTCCGCTACTCTACTCGCGAGATCAGCGGAGATTCATGGGGCGTGGGACGTACGCTTGAGTGGGCGACTTCATCTGCGATTCCGCCGCATTACAACTTTGCGGTGCTTCCTGAAGTGAAATCTCAAGATGCGTACCTGCAATTGAAAGAAGACAAAACGGATATTCATCCGGAAAGCAAGTTCAAGAAAATCCATATGCCGCACAACTCCGGAAGACCGCTTATTATGTCAGTGGCGTTCGGTATTGCAGGCTTCGGACTTGTATTTGAATGGTTCTGGATGGGCATTGTCGGCTTGATCGGCATTCTGCTTTGCATGGTGCTTCGTTCATTTGAATATGACAATGGCTACTATATACCTGTTGAAGAAATAAAAGAGACGGAAAGAAAGATTTCCGAATAAAGGAGGCGTGATTTATGGAACATGCAGAACACGGCAATTCTAACGCGCCTATGGAATATCAATCTGAAACCGGCAGACTCAATATTCTCGGGTTTTGGATCTTTTTAGGGGCAGAGATTGTGTTGTTCTCAACACTATTTGCAACCTTCTTCGTTCTTCAAAGAAGAACAGCAGGAGGAGTCTTACCGGCTGAATTATTTGAAGTGAAGCTTGTCATGATCATGACATTCCTGCTTCTGATCAGCAGTTTCACCTGCGGGATCGCTGTTCATGAAATGCGTCGCGGAAGTTTAAAAGGCGTCGTCATTTGGACGATCATTACGCTTCTTCTCGGCGCGGGCTTTGTCGGATGTGAGCTTAACGAGTTCATCCACTATGTACATGAAGGAGCATCTCTCGGTACAAGTGCTTTCTGGTCTGGATTCTTCGTCCTTCTGGGAACGCACGGAACGCACGTAACGATCGGTATCTTCTGGATTGCCGGCATCTTACTGCAATTGAAGAAACGCGGATTAACGCCGCAGACGTCTTCAAAAATCTTTATCTCAAGTTTATACTGGCACTTCTTAGACGTTGTTTGGATCTTCATCTTTACAGGCGTTTATCTCATCGGATTGGGGGGACTATAATATGGCAAACAAATCTGCTGAACACAGCCACTTTCCGTGGAAGCATATCGTAGGTTTTGCGTTGTCTATTATTCTGACCCTGCTGGCCCTTTGGGTTGCGGTATATACGGAATTAAGCCCATCAGCAAAACTCTGGATCATTTTCGGATTCGCATTTATCCAAGCCGGTCTTCAGCTTCTCATGTTCATGCACATGACAGAAAGCGAAAACGGCGGAATTCAAGTCGGAAACACGCTCTTCGGATTTTTCGGAGCGATTGTTATCATCCTTGGTTCCATCTGGATCTTTGCGGCGCACTACCATCACGGTGACCATATGGATGGAAACCCTCCTGGCGGTGCGAAGCAACATTCCGAACATCAGGAATAAAAAGAAACCCTCTTCGTCTATGCGAAGAGGGTTTTTTGTGCCTTTATTGGCTTCTTCTCCGGCGCAGGCGCGGAAGGCCGTAAATGATAAAGGCGGCGATATGGGCAACGATGACGTTGGCGGCAAACAGGATGATCATGAGTGTGTGGCCGAGAGGGGATAGGCTGCTGGTTGCGTAAAAGTAGAAGAAAACCCACATGAGAATAATTGGCGGTATGGCCGAAAGAGCGACTTTTTTGTTATCCAGCCAGATAAAGAGGGGTGTTGCGCTTGCGACCAGTAAATAAGCAAAAAACATGTCCATCTTACATGTCTCCTTTCATTTTATGGGAGCGTTTCCAAAATGAAATACAGAGAATAAAATGTGTCTGTTTTGTGGTCGTTTTTTGAACATTTTGTTACAATTATTATACCATGTTTTCCAATTTTTGATACCGCTTTTTCGAGAAATGTATTGCAACTATTGCCTCATTTTTGGATAGGTACAAGAAACCGGAAAGGCCAAATACCCTGTCACATTTCCGGACAATGGAATGGCGCAGGCTGTGAACCTTTGCTATGGTCAAAGAAACATGCACAGCAAGGGTGGTTTGAAGTGGACGTAAGGAAAGAAGATGTCACAGCACCGGATGTCATTGCGCTTTTGCAGGATCATCTGAAGAGCATGACCATGCATTCTCCTCCGGAAAGTATACATGCGCTCAATGCGGACCGGCTGCGTCAGCCTGACGTTACGTTTTGGAGTGCGAGGGAAAACGGCATCCTGCTCGGCTGCGGTGCCTTAAAGGAGCTAAACAGCCGGCACGGTGAGATCAAATCAATGAAAACCTCTCCGCATCATGTCAGAAAAGGCGCAGCCAACCGGATCCTCCGCCATATGCTTGAAGAAGCAAGGCGGCGGGGCTATCAGCGGATCAGCTTAGAAACCGGTTCTATGGAGGCTTTTCTCCCCGCCAGACGCCTGTATGAAAAAGCCGGGTTTCAATATTGTGATCCGTTTGCACATTATAAAGAGAACCCGAACAGCTTGTTTATGACGTTAAACATAAGCTGAAACCCCTTTTCTGATGAGAAGGGGTTTTTTATCGGAAAAGTTTCATCATGACCGAAACATTTCCTTTTCTGACACGTCATATGTCGTGTAGTCCCCAAACCGTAAAAAATAAAAAGGAAGCAACCTCATCATGTTTTCTTGAACTGTGTTCATGTATAATAAACAATAGTGACTTCCGATGAAAATGTAAGGCGGGATAGAATGAGTCGATATAAGAAACAGCAAAATCCCTATTATCAGGGGGATTTGATTTTTATATTTGGTGTGTTTTTAATAATTAGTGTTGCGGCGATTTATGCGGCCGGACAGTTCGGGCAGTACGGAGGCAGTGCCTGGATGAAACAGATTGTCTTCTATGTTATAGGTGCGGGATTCATCGGATTATTGCTGTACTTTGATTTAGAGCAGCTTGAGAAACTGAGTCTGTACGTATTGATTGCCGGCGTGCTGTCACTGCTCCTTTTGCGTGTGGCGCCGGAATCCATCGCGCCGATTAAAAACGGAGCGAAGAGCTGGTTTCAAATCGGAAACTTTACCCTCCAGCCCTCTGAGTTTACGAAAATAGGAATTATGATGATGGTCGCGTCCATTATATCGAAGGCGGGCCCGAAGGATCAAAGATCACTTCGGGAAGATGTGAATCTGCTCTTGAAAATTGCGGCATGGACGGTCATTCCGCTCGGGCTGATCGTTTTGCAGGATGCCGGAACGGGTGCGATCTGTCTGTTTATCGTTATGGTGATGGTGTTTATGTCGGGTGTAAACTGGAAGCTGATCACCATCATCGGCGGTTCGGCCGCGCTTGTGCTTGGCCTTTTCTTAGTTCTCGTGATTGAATTTCCCCATGTGGCGAATTCAATCGGCATCGCGGATTATCAAATTAACCGGATTACATCGTGGATGTCTGACTCCAGTGCGGCAACGACTCAGGCAGAGAGCGATAAAAGCTGGCAGGTGGATCAGGCCGTTATGGCGATCGGATCGGGCGGCATTACCGGAAACGGCGTTCATAATCTGAAGGTGTACGTACCTGAGGGACAGACCGACTTTATCTTTGCGATTTTGGGTGAAAGTTTTGGATTTTTAGGCTGCGCCATTGCGGTTGTCATGTTTTTCTTTTTAATTTACAGACTTGTGGTGCTGATTGACCGCTTGCATGCGTTTAACCGATTTGGAGCGTTTTTTTGCGTAGGATTTACTGCACTTATCGTGATTCACACCTTCCAGAATATCGGGATGAATATCGGCATTATGCCGGTTACCGGTATTCCGCTGCTGTTTGTCAGTTATGGGGGGAGCTCGGTGCTTTCTACATTAATCAGCTTCGGGATCGTATATAACGCAAGTGTGCAGCTGACGAAATATAAAAGCTACTTGTTCAATTCTTAATGTGAGACGGCTCGTTTTTCGGGCTGTCTTTTTTTGTTTAGAGCATTTCGCTTTTGACATGATTCCCTTTCGGATATGATATATAAAGAAGGAGGCTTTTATATGAACAATACCATCGAAACCATACTTAATCATCGGTCGATCCGATCATTTACTGACGAGCTTCTGACAGCAGAAGAGATAGATACATTAGTGAAAAGCGCCCAGGCGGCGTCAACGTCCAGTTACGTGCAGGCTTACTCCATCATCGGTGTAACCGATAAAGAGAAAAAGCGGAAGCTGGCGGCACTGGCCGGAAACCAGCCTTACGTCGAAAATAACGGGCACTTGTTTGTGTTTTGCGCTGATTTGTACCGTCATAAAAAACTTGCTGAGGAAAAAGGTGAAAACATTACCGAGCTTCTTGAGAATACGGAAATGTTTATGGTCAGCGTCATTGATGCCGCACTTGCCGCACAAAACGTAAGTGTTGCCGCGGAATCAATGGGACTTGGCATTTGTTATATCGGAGGCATTCGAAATGAACTTGATCAGGTGACAGAAGTGCTTGGAACACCTGACCATGTGCTGCCGCTGTTCGGCTTGGTAGTCGGTCATCCCGCTCATCCGTCCGGTCAAAAGCCGCGCCTGCCGAAACAAGCCGTATATCATGAAAACACGTACGATACGAATGAAGAACACTTCCGCAGTTATATGAAGGAATATGATGAAACCATTTCCGCTTATTATGATAAACGGACAAACGGCAAGCGGGTTGAAACGTGGTCTGATCAAATCCTGCAGTTCATGAAACAAAAACCGAGAACCTATTTAAATCAATATGTAAAAGATAAAGGTTTTCAAAAGAATTAAGAAAAAACCTCTCCCGACCGGGAGAGGTTTTTTTATGTTTCACGTGTAACATATTTCGACAAAATGGAACAAGGTATATAAATGTTTATCATCAGGGATGCTTATAAGCATACAGAAAGAAAAAACGGCTTAGCAGTGGTACGATGTTGAGGAGGTGACAGTGATGATTTCATTAAGCATATTAGATCAATCTCCTGTATCAGAAGGGAGTTCCGCGGAAAGCGCGCTGCGGAATACAGTAAGACTGGCGCAGGAGGCGGAAAAGCTCGGATATAAGAGGTTTTGGGTGTCAGAGCATCATTTTTCAGAGCGGTTGGCGGGTTCAAGCCCTGAAGTGCTGATCAGCCATATTGCGGCGAAAACGAATGAGATTCGTGTAGGATCAGGCGGTGTCATGCTTCCGCATTACAGCGCATATAAGGTGGCGGAGAATTTCCGCGTGCTTGAAGGTTTGACGCCGGGCAGAATCGATCTCGGATTAGGGAGAGCGCCGGGCGGAATGCCGATCGCATCATGGGCGCTGAATGACGGCGGGAAGCGGAATGCTGATCAATATCCGCAGCAGATTCGTGAGCTGGCGATGTATTTGCATGATGCAGCTGATGACAATCACCGTTTTCCGAATCTGACCGCATCACCCCTTATTAAGACGGCGCCGGAAGTCTGGCTTCTCGGTTCATCGGGGGAAAGCGCGCTTCTGAGCGCAGAAACGGGAGCAGGCTATATGTTTGCTCACTTTATTAATGGAGAAGGCGGAGAAAGCACGACAGCACAATATAAGCGCAGATTTAAACCTTCCGCATTAGGAAAAGAACCAAAAACGGCCGTGGCTGTGTTTGTGCTGTGCGCCGACACGGAGGAGAAAGCGGAGGAACTCGCGGCTGTCATGGATTATACGCTGCTTGCGGGTGAACAGGGGATTCCGCTTCACGGCGTACCGTCTTACGAAATCGTCCGCGGCAATACGTATACACCGTATGAACAAAGACGAATTGCCGATAATCGGAATCGAATGATCATCGGAACGAAGCTGCAAGTGAAAGAACAGATTCTGGCTCTCAGTAAAGCATACGGAACAGAAGAAGTGATGGCTGTAACCATTACTCATCATTTTGAAGATAAACTTCAGTCATACCGCCTGCTTCGAGAAGCTTTTGCCGAATGATCAGAAAGAAACCCTGCTGATGCTCCAGCAGGGTTGTTCGGTTATTCGATGATAAAAGGTTTTTCAGTCAGCACCTGGCTTGATTTCCCTTTGTTCGCGGCATAGGCCAGCATATAATATTCTCCTGCCGGCAGTGCGGTGTCACCATTGACTTTGCCGTTCCAGTCGAAATATTGATAGCCTTTATCCTGCTTTTTGTAGATGCCGGCTTGGCCGACAAAGTCAAGATTGCTGTCATATACAAGGAAGGCAAGCTCTTCGGCTCCCGCCGGAAGATAGGTTTCAATTTGGTAGGTTCCCTGCGTTGTGCCGTCCTGCACGTCGATTGACGTCACGCGCGGATAATCCGGCTCTTTTACAATCAGCAGTGTCGGCACTTTTGCGACTGTTTTTCCGCCTTCACGCACTGTGACGGTTCCCTCATAGGTGCCTGCCTTTACTTTTTTGGCATTGACCTTTACTTTCGCCTTGACCTTTCCGGTTTGATGAGCGGGGATCACGACCCGGTCTGTGCCCGAAACGGTAATGCCCGTGCCGTCGAAAGAGTACTCGAGCTGATATGATTTTCTGATGGACGATTGGTTTTCAATCGTAAAGGTTTCTTTTTTCGTTTCATTGCCTTTGTCTTTCATAAACGTTCCGTAAGAATAACTTCCCGGGGCGACAAGGGAGTCTGCTTTGATCGCCTTCATGATTCTGATGCTTCCGGCGCCTTGCGCATTATGCGGGTATACGTCACCGTCCGCGTCCGTTAAGGTTTCCGCCGTGTTCATGAGAGCGGCTTTTATTTGTTCCGGGCTCCATTTCGGTTTGGCCTGCTTGATGACGGCAGCTGCGCCGGCTACATGCGGGGAAGCCATGCTCGTTCCCTGCTTCGATCCGTAGCCGTACGGGTCGGCCGGATCATGGGTCGGAATGGTGCTGACGATGTTTACGCCGGGAGCGGAGACGTCAGGTTTAATCATCCACGTGTCCATAACCGGACCGCGTGACGAAAAGTCTGCCATTTGTTCAGTGAGCGATTTAGCCACGGATAAATTGAATGTCGCTTTTGTGCCGCCCGCTTTTAATTGGCTGACGAGTTTTTCGCCGTCTTCTGATGAAAGCTTAATCGTCGGCACTGACATGCCCGGTACGTTGGCTTCAATTTCTCCCGGGGCATTGTTATACACAACCATACCGATCGCGCCCGCTTTTTTGGCGTTGTCGGCTTTATCCACAAAGGCGATGCTGCCCCGTTTGACGACAGCGACTTTTCCTTTCATATCTTTGCCTTCAAAATCCTTTTGCTCGCCGATACCCGCCTCTATGAGCTCTGTTTCTTTTTTATTCAGTGCTTTTATGTCATCTTCTTTGTTGTAGCCCATTACTTTAGCTGAGGAATAGGAACCGAAGGAGACGGCGTACTCGTTCAGCGGCAGCTGGGTCGCTCCGACGGAGATGGCTTCTCTGGACGTTCCCGGAGAGCCGACGGTCCAATTGTTCGGCCCGCTGTTTCCGTTTGATGTAACGGCCGTGACGCCTTCTGACATCGCCCAGTCAAGCGCCGTGCTTGTCGCCCAGTCTGGGTTATTCACAGAATTGCCGAGAGAAAGGTTCATGACATCCGCTCCGTCCTGTACGGCGCGTTCGATGCCGGCGATGACGTTCTCCGTTGTTCCGCTTCCGCCCGGACCGAGCACACGGTAGGCAAGGAGTGTAGCATCGGGTGCGACGCCTTTAATCGTTCCGTTTGCCGCTACCGTGCCCGCGACATGGGTTCCGTGGTCAGTCGACGCGCCTCTCGGATCACCGGACGGCGTTTCTTCAGGATCGTAGTCGTTATCCACAAAATCGTATCCTTTATATTGTCCGAAATTTTTCTTTAAGTCAGGGTGTTTATATTCGACACCGGTATCAATAATGGCAACCTTGACGCCTTTACCCGTATAGCCGAGCTTCCACGCGTCATTTGCCCCTATATAAGGCGCGCTGTCATCCATCTGCGGAGACACGGCATCCTTAGATAGGGTGATGTCTTTATCTTTGAGCTGATCGGTATGATAGGTGACATTCGGATAAACCGCTTTGACATCCTGATCACTCAGCAGTTTGGGGATTTCATTTGCCGGGAGTTTCATGGAGAAGCCGGAAAACACTTGCTCATATTCCCTGTTGATTTTTCCGTGTTTAATGGTTTTGAGCGCTTTCTTTTTCACTTTTGAGCGTTCGCTTTTCAGCTTGCTTTTTGTCTGTGCTTTGCCGAGTTCCTTTGCTTCCGCCAGTGACTTTTCCTTCAGCTCCACGATGACTGTCGTTTGTTTGCCGGTGGTCATATCAATGTCACCGAACACCTCAGCCTTCTCAAGATCAGGAGTTTGCGGTTTTGAAGCCGGCGCAGCCTGTGAACTTGTGGATAAGGTAAAGGATAAGACAAAAGCCGGAAGCAGATAACGGATGATTCCTTTTTTCAATCGTGTTTCCCCCTTTTTCTTTATCTAAATTAGAAATCTAGTATATATTTCTTGAAAATTCAAAATAATCCTTGTGACATATGACTCATTTATGGAAATTGGTCTGTGAATAAGGAGGGAGTTATACACAGAATTCTGTGTATAACTGAATAAATTTGTGTATATATATTGTTGGGAACGAATGTTCCTATACAAAATATAGATCGAGTTTGTGGATATGTGGATATACACTGTGTTTAAGCTGTGCTTAACCAAGGGATAAGGTGTGTATAACTTTTTTATCGGCTTTTCCATTTTTCAGGTCATTTCCATCAGCTTTCAACAAAACTTCTGAAAACTAGTTTGTTTTTTCACTCATATTGTGACAAACTATTCGCCCGGCCGCGTCTATCATAGAGTCATAGGGTTGCTAGACCCGCTAGTTTTTAGCGGAGAAGGATCGGCCGCCTTTTCCGTTAAAGCGGAGAGAAAAACAGGCCTGCGAACAAGCTGTCTGTCAAAAAGAAGCGGAGGGATGATTTGCAATGAAACGTTTGCTAGTATCTTTACGGGTGTGGATGGTCTTTCTGATGAACTGGATGGCGCCGGGTAACGGAAGATATCCATTAGCCGCCGTGTACGGAAACCAAGCGGCTTATCATAAGAAAGCGAAGCGGACGGCTGGGGTTTTTTCGTTTGTGAGCCGTGTCCGATCGGCGGATTTGACCGATGAAACGAAATCGGCCCGCGGCAGGCTGGATAAAAACCGATGGATGCCTGTCCGCAAAGAATTGCCGAAACGGGAGCGCGCGGGTCCGGCACCTTTACATCATATGAAAAAGAGGGTACAATCCCACTAAACATATGAACGGGAGCGAACCTCTTGAGAATAGACAAAGTATTAAACAACAATGCGGCGTTAATAAAAGAAGACGGACGGGAAAAGATCGTAATGGGTCCCGGAATCGCTTTTCAAAAGAGAAAAAATGATGTGATTCAAAAGCATAAAATTGAAAAAATATTTGTCGTGCACGACGAAAATGAAAAGTTCAAACAAGTGTTAGAAACGCTTCCCGAAGAGCATATAGAGGCGGCTGAAGATATCATCAGCCATGCGGAGGGAGAGCTTGCGGCACCTTTGAACGATCACATCCACATTGCGCTGGCGGACCATTTATCCTTTGCGATCGAAAGGATTCAAAACGGCCTTCAGGTGCATAACCGATTGCTTCATGAAATTAAGGCGCTTTATAAAAAAGAATATGAGATCGGCCGCTGGGCGGTTGAACACGTGAAACAAACCCTCGGTATATCATTGCCTGATGATGAAGCGGGGTATATCGCGCTTCATATCCACACTGCCAAGGCGGATGCCAAAAGCATGTATTCGGCGATGAAGCATACAACCATGATCAAAGAAATGATCGAAAAGATCGAATCCTTTTTCGAACAGAAGGTGGATGAAGACAGTATTTCCTATCAGCGCCTCGTCACGCACTTGCGGTATGCGGTCAGCCGGTTGGACTCAAATGAAGCACTCCATTCCATGGACGAGGAGATGCTTTATTTCATCCAAAAAAAGTATCCGTTTGCTTATCGGTGTGCGCTTGAACTGGCGGCGTTTTTAAAAACTGAATATGATTTGGAACTGCCGGAATCCGAGGCCGGCTATATCACGCTGCATGTCCAGCGTCTGCAAAAAAACCCGGAATAACGCGTCTGTTTCGAGAAACAGACTTTTTTTTTGAAAACATATTGACGAAAGCGCTATCATGGAATAGAATGAAAGCGCATTAAAAAAACTGAATCCGGCGGGATTGTGACTGGTAATGCAGGCAAGACCTAAAATTTGCGTACATGAAAAAGGGATCATGCTGACCTTTTTCGTTGGCGAATTTTAGGTCTTTTTTGATTTTAGAAAGGGGGATACATAATGAATTATCAAGAAACGGCAAAACAGCTTATCAAACACATCGGAGGGAAATCAAATATCATCAGCGCGACACATTGCGCCACACGGCTCAGGCTCGTCATTCAAGATGAACAGAAGATCAGCCAGGCCGGCATTGAAGAGACAGAAGGAGTAAAAGGGGCTTTCAGCAGCTCGGGGCAATATCAGATTATATTCGGCACCGGCCTCGTGAATAAAGTGTATGACGCTTTTTCAAAAGAAGCTGATTTGGAGCGGGAGGATCGTGAGACACATCAGGACGCAGCGAAAAAAAAGCTGAATCCGGCCGCAAGATTTGCGAAAACACTGTCTAACATATTCGTTCCCATCATTCCGGCTATCGTGGCAAGCGGACTTTTAATGGGGCTGCTCGGCATGATGAAGGCTTTTCACTGGGTGTCTGAACAATCATCGCTGTTTAAGCTTCTAGACATGTTTTCAAGCGCGGCGTTTATCTTCCTGCCCGTATTCATCGGGTTCAGCGCGGCGAAGGAATTTGGCGGTAATGCCTTTCTCGGTGCCGTGCTCGGGGGAATTATGATCCATCCGGCGCTTTTGAATCCGTGGGGGCTTGCGGATGTACCGCCTGATTTTATGCAGCTCTTCGGCTTCGACATTGCGCTGCTCGGCTACCAAGGGACGGTCATCCCCGTACTGTTAGCCGTTTACATTATGAGCAAAGTGGAAAAGGGCACGAGAAAAATTGTGCCTCACGCATTCGATTTATTGGTCACGCCGTTTGTCACGGTGATTGTCACGGGATTTATCACCTTTATCGCAATCGGTCCGCTTGGCAGGGCGATCGGATCAGGCATTACCGTCTCGCTGACGTATGTGTATGATCATGCGGGCATTGTTGCCGGACTGCTTTTCGGAGGTCTTTATCCGCTTATTGTGCTTACCGGTGTGCATCACAGCTTTCATGCGATTGAGGCCGGCCTCATCGCTGATTTGGGCAGAAACTATATCCTTCCTATCTGGTCGATGGCGAATGTCGCTCAGGGCGCGGCGGGACTGGCTGTATTTTTCCTGACGAAAAAAGCGAAAATGAAAGAAATCGCTTTGCCTGCCGCATTTTCCGCTTTTCTCGGCGTAACCGAACCAGTCATTTTCGGTGTGAACCTAAGATACCGCAAGCCGTTTATCGCGGGAATGATCGGCGGAGCGCTGGGCGGAGCCTATGTCGTGGTGACCGGTGTCGCCGCCAATGCCTACGGTCTGACCGGAATTCCGATGATTGCCATCACGGCTCCGCTCGGTTTAGGAAATCTTATAAACTATCTGATCGGAATGGGCATCGCCTCTGTCTCAGCGTTTATTGCCGCTTACATTATGGGAGCTAAAGAAAAGGAGGCCGTCAAATGAGGACACCGGATCAAGAGCTGCGCCTGCAGGCTGAGGAAGCGAAAAAGAAGCGGCAAGAAACAGCCGCGTCAGATCCATACCGCCAGAACTATCATATTATGCCGCCGGTCGGGCTTTTAAATGATCCGAACGGCGTGATCCAATGGAACGGCGTATATCACTTGTTTTTTCAATGGCAGCCATTTCATACGGGGCACGGCGCGAAATTTTGGGCGCATGTGACGACGAAGGATTTCGTTAATTGGAAAGAGGAAGAAATCGCGCTTGCGCCGGGTGAGTGGTATGACAAAAACGGCTGTTATTCCGGAAGCGCCATCGAAAAAGACGGGCGCCTCTGCCTAATGTACACAGGCAATGTCCGTGACGGAGAAGGCAATCGGGAAACGTACCAATGCCTCGCCGTATCCGAAGACGGGATCGTATTTGAAAAAAAAGGAGTCGTCGCGCGTCTCCCGGAAGGCTATACCGCTCATTTCCGTGATCCGAAGGTATGGAAGAAAGACGGAGCGTATTACATGGTGCTCGGCGCGCAGACAGAAAAGCTCACCGGAAGCGCTGTGTTGTTCACATCGGAGAACTTGATGGATTGGACGTTTCTCGGTGCGATTGCGGGGGCGGAATCCGGCGGTCTCGGGTCATTCGGCTATATGTGGGAATGTCCCGACGTGTTTTCCCTTGACGGAACCGACGTGCTGCTCGTATGTCCGCAGGGGCTTGAAGCCGCCGGGATAAAATATCATAACAGCCACCAGGCGGGCTATTTCCTCGGCAGGTTTCATACAGAGCCGCCAGAATTTAAGCACGGTGAATTTACGGAGCTTGACAGAGGATTTGATTTTTACGCGGCGCAGACGCTGGAAGATGATAAGGGACGGAGAATTCTGTTCGCTTGGATGGGCGTTCCGGATCAGCATGAGGACAAACATCCGACACATGCGTATCACTGGATTCACTGCTTAACGATGCCGAGACAGCTGTCACTGTCCAACGGCAGAATCATACAGCGTCCGCTTCCGGAAATGAAATCGCGCCGCACGGATGAGCAAAAGCGCCGTCTTCAATTGGAGTGCTCGTCTGTAAGCCTGCCGGTGAAAGATGCGTCCCGGGCTGAAGTGCTGCTGGAAGACATCACTTGCGAATCCGGTTTTGAAATCTCAATTCGGGGCGCGGCCCGGTTTATATTTCATCAGGAAGAGGGGCTGGCTGTGCTGGAGCGCACCGCTTTCAGCGGAGAAGAAAAAGAAAAGAGAAGCTGCGCCATCAGCGAGGTGCATTCCGTGCAGCTCTTTCTGGATGCATCCTCCATCGAATTGTTTTTGAATGATGGAGAAGAGGTTTTCAGCGCCAGATATTTTCCTTTCCCGGGAAATGATGACGTAACCGTCACTTCGGTAGGAAAAACGGAAATAAATGGCTCAATTTGGACACTTTTGTAGAAAATCGTTCTTTTTTCTTATGTGAAACCTATGCCATCTGTGCTATTCTTCAAACGAAAGACTATGATTCCAGGAATAAAAGGAGTTGTTTTCTCAGTTTTGAAAAATCAGAAGATGACGCCGAAATGTTTACTTGTCAAAGCCGCAGAGCAAGTGGAAGATAAGCGGGAAGAATATAAAGAAGTATTGCTTCAGCTGAATCGCATGCTCAAGAGGGCTGAGCCGCACAATGAATGGAGTGCTCGGCTGATGCATACATATGAACAGATGAAGGAATATGCGCTGTTTGTGCAATCGATTGAGATGTTTTTGCGGTCATCCGCGAAAAAAATGAAATAATCCCCCTCGATCATGAGGGGGATATTTATTTTATTTTCCGCTAAGACGCATCGCCGAATGTTTAGTCGGTCCGATGTATTGGTTCAGCGGGAAGGATTCTTTGATTGCCGCGGTGATAAATTCTTTTGCCGCATAGATGGCTTCCTTCACTTCAGCGCCTTTGGCCAGTTCTGCCGTCACGGCGGCGGAGAATGTGCATCCGGCTCCGTGCGTGTAAGGTGTATCAATCATTTCGCTTTCTAATACTTCCGCGGTTTCTCCGTCATACAGCACGTCGATCGCTTTTTCATGTTTCAATTTGCCTCCGCCTGTAATCAATACATATTTCGCGCCGAGTTCGTGAATTTTCTTGGCCGCTTCTTTCATGTCTTCCACCGTTTTTAATTCATCCATACCGCTCAGCTGGCTTGCTTCAAACAGGTTGGGCGTGATGACGGTTGCCAGCGGCGCCAATTGGGTGCGAAGCGCTTCGGCATGCTCCGGATACAGCACTTCGTTCGCTCCTTTGCAGACCATGACAGGATCGATAACGACATTCTTCAGCTGTTTTTCTTTAATCGTTTTCGCCGCAAGCTCTATGATCTCCACGGTAGGGAGCATTCCCGTTTTCATGGCGTCTACGCCGATTCCGTCAACAATCGTCGCCAGCTGTGCGCGAATCGTATCGGCATCGATCGGAAATACTTGATGATCCCAGCTGTTCTCCGGGTCCATCGCTACGATCACGGTCAAAGCCGTCATTCCGTATACGTTTTTTTCTTGAAATGTTTTTAAATCGGCCTGAATTCCCGCGCCGCCGCTGGAATCAGAACCGGCAATAGTAAGTGCTTTGTGCATTGACATATCAATGGCCTCCATCAGTGTTTTATATCTCATTATAGTTAGATTTTCTCCCGATCACAATACGGAAGGCTTGGAGGAATGATTTGACAGCCGCGGGGGATGTGCGTACAATACCTACATAAGATTACTAGGTAAGGGTGAGAAAATAAATGCTCAACAGGGAGCTTGTAAAGGGAAGCACGGTCATTCTGGTGCTGACGCTGCTGAATGAACGGCCCATGTACGGGTATGAACTAGTGAAAGAAATGGAGAAAAGAAGCGGGAATGAACTGCAAATGAAGGAAGGCACGCTGTACCCATCGCTTCATAAGCTTGAACGCCAAAGCTATATTTCTTCTTACTGGGAAAAGCAGACCAAAGGGCCGGACCGAAAATATTACCGGATCACCGATGAAGGAAAAAACATTCTAGCCGAACGGACGAAGGAATGGAATCTGTTCTCTGCTCTGATGGACCGGATGCTGAAGCGGGGCGGGCAGAATGGATAAAGACCTTTATGTGCAGGAAATCAGAAAAGGGCTGGAAGGCAAGGCCGGAAGCCGTGAATTATTAAAGGAAATCGAAAGTCATATTCATCATGCCATTTGTGATCATCTGGAAAAAGGCAAAACCGAAAGCGAAGCGATGGCGCTTATTCTGCGGGAAGTGGGGACTCCGTCTGAGATTATCTCTGCTTTTCAAAAAGCTTCGGCGGTGCCCGCGCGGACTTTTATGCTCTTTTATCTGTTCTGCAACTGCGGTCTTTTTGTGATGGGGGCGATGATTACGATGATGCACGCGTGGAGGATTCATCCCGCTGTTGACGCGCTGTGGAAAGGGATTTCCGTGTCAGTATGGCTGATTATGATCGGTTATGTGCTGTATTGGTTCCAAATCGGCTATCAAGCTGGCAAAGAGTTCGGGGCTGGCGGAAAAAAGCTTGCTGAGCGGACGGTATGGGCTTCAATGGTGCCGAATCTATGTTTTATGTTTGTCTTTTTGTTCAATCTGGTTCCGGCTGGGCTGTTTCCTTCGGCGGTCACACCGAGTTTTGCGGCAGTATGCGCCGTTGTGACGGTATGTTTTCCGTTTTGCGGCAAAATAGGTTTTTACGCAGGCAGGCAGAGGCTTGCCTGATCTTTTTCACTATATACATAGGGAATCTATATAGGGGTGTTAAAATGAGATTAGGTTCGTGGATGTACGGCGCGTGCGCCCAAATAGCCGTTACCGTATTTACCGTCTGCGGCTTGATTCTTGCATTGCCCGTTGTGAGTCTTTTTATTATGGTTCTGAATGGGATGCAAGACGCTATTTTTGTTGTTTTCAGTATTTTGCTTCTTCTATTGTTTTATGCGCTGGGATGGATTTGGGCCGTTTCGTTTGCGCGTGAGTGGAAGGTGAAACTTTTCGAGCTGCAGATCAGTTCGCTCATTCCGCTGGCGGGTATATTATACTTGTACATTGACAGCGGAGTGAGTATACCGGAACTGATTCATGATTGGAATGAGGATGGATGTGCGCTTGTCCCGCCGGCTTTTGTCTGTTTGTGCACATGCTATGCGATGGTGTTGGTTCCTGTTTATCAATCAAAACTTTGGAACGCCATGGAGGCGGGCAGACTTAATGCCAAGGCGGTATGCACTGTTTGGGGAGACCTTCTGATCATTCTCGTTTTGCTGGCGGGCATGACCTGGATTTGTTTCTGAATGGGCCGAAATCAAAAATCCCCCCTGATCTCTCCGCCGCTTTATGTTTTAATAGAACATGAGAAAAAGCAGAAGGAGCGGGTCATGAATATATCAATTGTTATAGTCACGTATAACCGGATTCCGGCTTTGTGTGAGCTGCTGGAGTCGATTTCCATGCAGACCATAAAGCCTTATGAAGTCATCATCGTAAATGATGCCGGGGAATCGGTCGAACAAGCGAAGCAGCTGTACAGCGATCTGCCGATTCAGATTATTGATTTAGAACAGAATGCCGGACATGTGGAAGCGCGGAACGCAGGTGTGAAAAAAGCGTCGGGTGATTGTATCATGCTGTGCGATGATGATGATTTCATTACGCCGGGCCATTTGGAAAGAATGGCGGCTGCACTTGCTGATGCGGATTTTGTCCATTCTGACGCGGAAATTGTGTCATTTGAAGAACGGGGCGGCACGAGATACCCGGTGTCACGAAAGCCGTTCGCCTATACGGCGGATTATGCGGATATGCGGGTGTTTTCCACGTACGTTCCGTCAGGCAGCATGTACAGGCGTTCTCTGCATGACACGTTAGGGTATTTTGATCCGGATGTCCATAATTATTGGGACTGGGACTTTTATTTGCGCGCCGCGAAACAGCACCGTGTGAAGCGTGTTCCTTGCGCGAGCGTCATATATGCGTTTTTTGAGGGAGGCGGCAATCAGTCCGCGGATCTCGGCGGCAAACGGAAGCGGTACTTAGACCGGTTAAGTGAAAAGCACGGGCTTGGGGAGCTCCCGACGAAAAACTTCGCGGTTCTTCTTGAAGAGCCGGACATGAAGAGGCGGGAGGCGCCGACTGACATTGTGTGGGACGGAAAGCCCGTCCATTCAAGACTGCACAGTTCATAAGGGGGGACGGACAGTTTGAAACAGCTTTTAAAGGACAGCTGGTGGAATCAGCTGAAAGATGAATTTGACAAACCGTATTATCAAGAGCTGAGAGAAATGCTGAAACAAGAATACAGCAGCCAAACGATTTATCCTGACAGCCATGATATTTTTAACGCCTTGCATTATACGCCCTATGAGGATGTAAAAGCGGTCATTCTCGGACAGGACCCTTATCACGGGCCAGGACAGGCGCACGGGCTTAGTTTTTCCGTTCAGCCCGGGGTCAGACAGCCGCCGTCTTTGAAAAATATTTTCATAGAGCTTCAGGACGATATCGGCTGCTCCGTACCGAACCACGGATCACTCGTCAGCTGGGCGAAGCAGGGAGTGCTTTTGTTAAACACAGTGCTTACGGTTCGCCGCGGTCAGGCCAATTCCCACAAAGGCAAGGGATGGGAGCGGCTCACTGACCGCATCATTGATGTGGTGAATGAAAGAGAGAAACCGATTGTCTTTATCCTGTGGGGGCGTCACGCGCAGATGAAAAAAGAGCGCATTGACACATCGAAACACATTATTATTGAATCGACTCATCCGAGCCCGTTTTCGGCAAGGAACGGTTTTTTCGGGAGCAGACCGTTTTCCCGTACAAACGCCGCCCTTGAAAAAATGGGGGAGCAGCCGATCGATTGGTGCATCCCCGACCTGCCGCAATAAACGTTTTTTTTGAGGCGCTTCCGCCCGGCGGAAGCGTCTTTTTTGACGTTCAGGGCGATATGCCGTCAGAAAAAATAACAAACTCAATTCTGCGATTCACTCAGAAATTTGATAAAATGCAGGAAGAAGACAAATTACTGCTGGAGGATTTACTCATGAACATACATATCTCTGCTTTGATTCAGAAGATGGAAGAAGAACTGAGGCAGGCGAAAACGGCGACCCGCACCGAGGAGGTCAAAATGCACGCAGCCGCCATCCGCTCTCTGTGTGATGTCGTGCTCGGCACTCAGACGCACACCGCTCCGGCGCCTGTGCAGAATCCGATTCCGAAAGCGGCGCCGAAACCTTCCGCGTCTCCTTCGACAGACCCGCTGCTGCTTGAAAAAATGATGGGCAGCGCCGGGCTGAATCAATATCAGAAAAAAGCGAAAGACGAACGTGAGGAAGACGGAAACGGGGATTCCATTTTCGATTTTTAACAGGAGAGGTTGATTGACTTGAAACTGATACTCGGGGGTTTGCAATGGACGGCATTTATGATTGCGGCTGCGATTGTAGTTCCTGTCGCCATCGCACAATCATTTCACTTGAACCATGCCGATTCTGCCGCATTGATTCAGAGCACATTTTTTGTGCTTGGCGTCGCCGCGGTCATCCAATGTCTCCAGGGACATCGTCTGCCGATTAATGAAAGCCCGGCAGGCTTATGGTGGGGCGTATACACGATTTACGGCGGACTGACTGGCACGGTGTTCGCGACATTCGGCGAGACGCTGCGGGCGCTGCAGGGGGCGCTGTTATTAAGCGCTGTATTTTTCTTTTTGTTCAGCCTTTTTAAAGTGATTGAACGGCTGGCCGTGCTGTTTACGCCGGTTGTGACCGGTGTGTATCTGCTGCTGTTGGTCATGCAGCTGAGTCAGCCGATTGTGAAAGGCCTTTTGGGCATCGGCTATTTAAAAAACAGCGTCGACGGCCTTGTATTCGGGCTCGCCATGGTTGTGACGGCGGCGATGTTCATCATGTCCCGATCGAATGTTACGTTCTTAAGACAGTATGCGATTCTCCTTTCGCTTGCCGGCGGATGGATCTTATTCGCCGTCTTCGGCGCTGCCAAACCGATTCAAATACCGGATCGCGTGATTCAGCTGCCGGCTCTTTTTCCATTTGGAAAACCCGTGTTTGACAGCGGTCTGATCATTACGTCACTCTTCATTACCGTGCTTTTGATTGTCAACATGCTCGCGAGCATCCGGGTTGTAGAAGCGGCGGTGAAAAAATTCGGCGGCACCGTTGGGAAGCGGCGTGAGCGTCCGGCAGGGTTTGCGGCTTCGATCAGCCACCTTTTGAGCGGACTGTCAGGGGGCATTGCGCCTGTACCGATTTCAGGGGCGGCCGGTTTTATTGAGACGACGAAGCTTCCTTCGAAAAAGCCGTTTCTTTTGGGAAGTGTATTTGTCATGATCATCAGTATGATCCCGCTATTTATGAATGCGTTTGCGAGTCTGCCCTCACCGGTCGGCTTTGCGGTAAACTTCGTCGTTTTTTCCACGATGGCAGGTCTTGCCTTTACGGAGTTTGACTCTTATGAGAAAGCGGAGCAAAAACGAATCCGCTCCATTATCGGTCTGGCGCTCCTGACGGGGGTCGGCGTCATGTTTGTGCCGGAGAGCGCGTTATCAGGGATGCACCCGATCCTGATTTCGCTCTTAAGCAACGGCCTTGTGCTCGGGACGCTGCTGGCGATAGCGATTGACCGAATCCAGCTTATCAAAAAGAAAAAATCCGACAATCTCGTGTCATCGGACGGCGGACGTTGAATTTTGCCGATGTTGGGTTATGATTGAATTGGAAACTTTAACGAAAAGGCGGGAGAAAAATAGATGAAAGTGTTTATTATTCTTGGTGCGATTAACGCTTTATTGGCCGTGGCGCTGGGCGCTTTCGGCGCGCATGGGCTTGAAGGGAAAATCCCCGATAAATATTTGCAGGTGTGGCACACAGGCGTGCAATATCATATGTATCACGCGCTCGGTCTTCTGGCTGTCGCGTTTTTGGCCGAAAAGCTCTCTGGCGCAGGCAGTGTTTCTGTTGCGGGCTGGCTGATGTTTGCGGGCATCGTTCTGTTTTCAGGAAGCCTGTACGTATTGAGCGTGACGCAGATTTCCATTCTCGGCGCGATTACACCGCTCGGCGGCGTGGCGTTTATCATCTCTTGGATTATGATTATCGTCGCGGCCGTCAAATATTTATAAAGAAAAAAAGCCAATCCTCTGTCAAGTGAGCGATTGGCTTTTTGATTTATCTCGGAGAATAAGAAGACATGGAGTACGGATAAGTATAAGCGATTTCCTCATCAAACGTGATGTAATCAAGGTAAATGGTCAGAAGCAGATAGCGGGTGCCCGTTTTCGGATCGCTGATGATGATATGGTCACGTCCCGCCGCCTGAATCACACCGCGGAAAATCTTTGAATTCCATTCTTTGCTGTTTTCAAATGTCATATAAATCGTCGCCGTTTTGCCCCGGTTCAACCGCAGAATATTTTCAATGTATGACTCTTCAATCGGCAGCATGCCGGGAACGTTTTGTGACGATGATGGACCTGACGGAATCTGAAAGCTGCCGCCGCCCTGCTGCTGCGGCTGGCCGGGGAACCCCCCGCCGAAGCCCTGCTGGCCCTGCTGCTGCGGCTGGCCGGGAAACCCCCCGCCGAAGCCCTGCTGGCCTTGCTGCATCGGCATTGTCATTTGCTGCTGCATCGGCATCATTTGCGATCCTTGGCCGCCCTGAGGCTGCGGATAAGGATTAGGCCCGAGCTGCGGCTGGTATCCTTGCATATCCATTCCCATCCCCATCCCTTGCATTTGCTGATATTGATTCTTTTTCGGTTTCATATTGTTCCTCCTTTGATGAAAACCTCTTCATGCTGAAACCTCCTGACAAGTATCAGACAGCCGACAGAGAAGCTGCTGTTTTTATCTATTCCACCATATGAGCCCGCAGAAAGATTTATGCGAAAAAAGAAAATACGCTCCAATGAGTCCGGACATCAGAGCCGGTTTTTTTTGTGCGCGCAATGCTGACTTTTCACATAATAGTCTGTATTCCTATCGCATCTTCCGCATAAGGAACATATGATAGCGGTAGTTTCAGGTGCGAAAAGGGGGTGACGAGTTGCCTAAAGTGTCAGTGATCATGACGAGCTATAACAAAAGTGACTATGTGGCCCGCTCTATTAAAAGTATTCTGTCTCAGACGTTTACGGACTTTGAGCTGTTCATTATGGATGACAACTCAAATGAAGCGACATTGGTGAAAATACGTCCTTTTCTCACGGATGACCGCGTCCGGTTTTATCAAAGCGATGTATCGGGCGTCAAAGAAAGAACGGAAAAAACACGCTACGCCGCCTTGATTAATCAGGCAATAGAAATGGCGGAGGGCGAGTACGTGACGTATGCGACCGACGACAACACGTATGTGCCGGAACGGCTTGAGAAAATGGTGAAAGAGCTTGATGAAGACCCGGAAAAAGCCGTCGTGTATTCAAGTTCCAAAACCTATCATCTGAATCAGCGGAAAGAGACGGTGAAGGAGACGGCCAGGCCCGCCGAACGGATCGTGTGGAACGCGCCGTGCGCCATTGACCATTGTTCGGTCATGCACCGGTTTTCCGTGCTGGAACAGGTCAAATCGGCATTCGGTTCCTATTGGGATGAAAGCCCCGCGTTTTACCGGATCGGTGACGCCCGTTTCTTCTGGAGAGTGAATCATTTTTATCCGTTTTACCCGATTTCTGAGGAGCTTGATATCAATTATATTACCGATCAATCCATCCATTATCAGCTTTTCGCGGCGGAGAAAAACGAGTTTGTGAACAGTCTTCCGCAGCAGACCACGTGCCGGGAGCTGAGGGAATCATTAAAAAAGCTTGGAAAGGGGTGAGGGCTTGTCGGCATACTTAGCGAACTATTGGGTGCTGTACCGGCAGTATATTGACCTTTTTCAGTCACTTCGCTACAAAGACATCCCGCTCGCATTGATCAGTAATTTTTATCAATATATCAGTCCGGCGCTTCGGGAGAGCATGGAGCAGAACCCAGAGCTTTTCGGTCCGGCTGATCAGCATATTCCTGAAGCCGGTATACAGCCATATTATGATCAAAAAAGGCAAAACATTAAGAAAACAGATGAGAAACCGGTAAACGGAAAAGTCATTCTGCATTTCGATCATCTTCGGTTCACCGAGGGAAATTACCGGCAGTTTGATCCGGCAAAAACAGCGGTACTGGCCAGATGGAGTCTGCCTGACCATTACGGGCTGCCCGTTATCTGCAAATTGGAGCTGACGGGAATGGGGCAAAAAGGGAACCCCGTCCCTTATATTGAAAAAGCCCATTCCATTTTGAAAGAGCTTCACAGCCATCCCGCTTTCGGAAACAGAGAATTTCAGGAACGTTTGTATAAAGACATTCCATTATTTATTGAAGCGGTTGATGCCGTTGATATTTTGTTTACGGCCGAGAAGATTTCCGCCGTTGTAGTCGGCACGACGGAGGATATTTACAGCCGTGTGCTGGCGCTGATGTCCGCGAAAAAAAACGCCGTCAGCATCTGTCTGCAGCACGGAGCGCTCATGGGAGATGAAGCGTTTCTGCCCGTATTTACGGACTATCAGGCAGTATTCGGGGCTTATGAAGCGGAGTGGTATAAAGCAAAAGGCTGCAGGGATGAACAAATCATCATCACGGGGCATCCCCGTTTCGACGAGATTTTCTCAAGAGAGCCGATAGATCAAGACACGTTTTACCGCAAACTTTCTTTTCTCCCGTCACAGCGGACGGTGCTGATCGCCACGCAGCCGTTTTCTGATGAATTTTATACGGGCGTGCTTGAAGAGCTTGCCGGCCAAAAGAACATGCAGCTCATTATTAAACCGCATCCGTGGGAAATCGGCAAAAACAAGCTGGATGCTTACAATCAGGTGCTGCGGAAATATAAAGCAGGCAAAATCATCAAAAAAGAGATGGAGCTGTATGATATTCTACCGTATGTTGACGCTGCGGTGACACAGACATCAACGGTCGGTCTTGAAGCGATGCTGTTTCAAAAGCCCGTGCTGATCGGAAAATCAGCGGGAACCCGCCGATACCCTTATTATCATTCACTTGGAGAATTTGTTTTTGAGGACCCGCAGGCACTTGCTCAGGAATTAATCCGGATATGCGAAAGCCCCGCGGAATATCAAAAAGCGGAACAGGCGCGCCGTGCTTTTGTCGCCGCGAACTACCCGGTTCAGGATTCGCTTGCCGCTTTATGCCAAGTGCTTCAGGAAAAAACCGGAGTCAGCTTCAGACGGGTTGACCCTTCATAAAAAAGATAGGAGCGCAAAGAAAATGGTGCAAAAAAGATCAGCTTTTCTTCCTTATTCATTGCCCATGATCGGGAAGGACGAAATTCAGGAGGTTATTGATACGCTTGAATCGGGCTGGCTTTCAAAGGGACCGAAAGTAGAGGCGTTTGAAAAAGCCTTTGCCGCATGGACGGGGGCAAAGCACGCGATCGCGCTGAACTCATGTACCGCCGCTTTGTTTTTGGCCCTGAAAGCGAAAGGGATCGGTCCCGGCGACGAGGTCATCACGTCTGCCATGACGTTCAGTTCTACAGCCAATACAATCGTGCACACAGGCGCCGTTCCGGTGTTTGTTGACATCGATCCGCTTACGCTGAATGCGGACCCTAAAAAAATTGAGGCGGCCGTCACGCCGCGGACAAAGGCGATTGTACCCGTTCATTTCGCCGGCCAGTCGTGTGATATGGATCAGATTCTGGCCATTGCCGAAAAGCATCAGTTATTTGTCTTAGAGGATGCCGCACATGCCGTGTATACCACTTATAAACAGAAAATGATCGGATCAATCGGTGATGCGACGGCATTCAGCTTCTACGCGACAAAAAACCTGGCAACCGGTGAAGGCGGCATGCTGACGACGGACGATGACGGGCTTGCCGATCAGATCAGGGTGCTCAGCCTTCATGGCATGAGCAAAGGCGCGTGGAACCGCTATTCTTCAAACGGAAGCTGGTACTACGAGGTCGAAACGCCCGGCTATAAAATGAATATGTTTGATCTTCAGGCAGCGCTTGGGCTTCATCAGCTGAAACGGATTGACAGCATGCAGCAAAGAAGAGCCGACATTGCGAGCCGCTACCAGGACGCCTTCAGACACATGAAAGGGCTGACCATCCCGCATGTCAGTGATGACGGACGGCATGCATGGCATCTGTATGTTCTTCAAATAGAGGAGCAGGAGGCCGGGGTCAGCCGGAACGATCTGATTTCCGCTTTAAAAGACCAATATCATATCGGCACAAGTGTTCATTTTATTCCGGTTCCGTTCCATCCGTATTATCAAAAAACGTACGGATATAAGGAAACTGACTTTCCGGCCGCGGCAGCGTATTATCACCGCACCGTGTCACTCCCTCTTTATCCGTCAATGACAGATGACGACGTTGAATACGTCATTGCAGCCGTTACGGATATCGTCAAAGGGGCTGATTAGGTGTACAGACTGAGGGAAAATCTTGCGGAGAACATAATTCATGCCTTCCTGCATCAGAAGGGCATCCAGCCGGAAGCCTATGAATCGTCGCTCTGTTTATTGGAAGAAAACAGCCTTCAAGGCGTGATTTTATATGAAAACTCTTCGTGGGAAAGTCAATTGTTCCGAAAAAATATCATCAATGTGAAGCTTGCAGCCGCAAACAGCACCGGACAGCTCAAAAGGCTGTTTCAGGAATTTTACGCGGCAAGGCGGGCGGCAGGCACTGATTTTATATTTATTAAAATACCGGCTGAAGATATCGGCGCGATGCAGGTCGTTCAGCAGCTTCCGAACGCTTATTTTGTAGGGAGTCTGCTCAAGCTCGTCAGTCCGGTGCGTGTATATAACAGCACGCCGCCGTTTGAGATTACAGAAGCCGGACCCGGCGACACGGAAGCGATCAGCCGGCTGGCCCGCGACGCCTTTACAAAAAGCAGGTATTACCAAGATCCCCGCCTCAGCTATGAAAGTGCAAACCGCCTGTTTGAAGAGTGGGCGCGGAATAACGCGGAAGGCAGAGCTTCGTTACAATTCGCCGCCACATATAAGGGAGAGACCGTGGGCTTTGTTCAGGGGCTGTCTAAAGGCGATGAATTCGTCCTTGATCTGATGGCGGTAAAGCCGGGCTTTGAAGGAAAAGGAGCGGGATTCCATTTAGCGGCGCACGTGATTGAACAATCATTGCGCTTTCAGCATAAGACTGTATCAGCGGGAACGCAGCTCCACAATGTAAGAGCCATCCGCCTGTATGAAAGAATGGGATTTAAAGCGGATGCGTCCTATTACTACTATCATGTGTGGCCCGGGAAGGAGGCGGACTGATGGCATCATGCAAAATCGGAACGAAGTCAATCGGCGAAGGTTCGCCCGTATTCATCATCGCCGAAGCCGGAATTAATCATGACGGAAAACTGAGCCAGGCGTTTGAATTGATAGATGCGGCCAGTGAGGCCGGCGCGGACGCGGTCAAGTTCCAAATGTTTCAGGCTGACAAAATGTATCAGAAAGACCCCGGCTTGTACAAAACCGCTGCGGGAAAAAACGTCTCTATTTTTTCTTTGGTGCAATCAATGGAAATGCCCGCCGAGTGGATCGAACCGCTGCTTGAATATTGTAAGAAAAAAGGCGTGCTATTTTTAAGCACAGTATGTGACGAAGGCTCTGCCGACTTACTGTATGCGACTTCCCCTTCAGCCTTTAAAATCGCCTCCTACGAGCTGAACCATCTGCCGTTATTGAAATATGTCGCGGGGCTGAAGACCCCGATTATTTTTTCCACCGCGGGCGCTGATATTTCAGATATTCAGGAGGCTTATCAAACCATTACCGGCGAGGGGAACACAGAAATTGCGATCATGCATTGTGTGGCGAAATATCCCGCGCCGCCTGAATACAGCAATCTGAGCGTCATTCCCATGCTTGCCGCCGCATTCCCGGATGCTGTGATCGGTTTCTCCGATCACAGCGCCCATCCGTATGATGTGCCGTGCGCGGCTGTCAGGCTCGGAGCGAAACTGATTGAAAAGCATTTTACGATCGATAAAAACCTGCCCGGTGCCGATCACTCCTTCGCCCTCAATCCGGATGAATTAAAAGAAATGGTTGCGGCGATCCGCTCAGTTGAAGCGGAGCTGCGGCAGGGGCATCACGCTCCGGTTCCGGAAGTGCTGTCGGGAAGCTCCCATAAAACGACGACACCGATTGAAGGGGATATCAGAAGGTTCGCTTACAGAGGCATTTTTTCAACAGCGCCGATTCAAAAAGGCGAATGTTTTACGGCTGAAAACCTTGCCGTCCTTCGTCCCGGCCAAAAACCGCAGGGGCTCCACCCGAGATATTTTGAGCTTTTAACTGACGGCGCGCGTGCGGTCAGGGATATCCCCGCCGACACGGGCATCACTTGGGATGACCTTTTGACGAAAGGCAGCCCATATGATGACTGACATTTTGTTTATCATTCAGGCGCGGATGGGAAGCGGGCGTCTTCCCGGTAAAGTGCTGAAACCGATCGGCGGTTATACGATCCTCGATATGATTGTCAAAAGGGTTCAGCAAAGCGAGTATTATGATCAATCGCGGGATAATCTGATCGTCGCCTCGTCTGACAGCAAGACCGACGACATTCTGTCTGCGCACTGCCTCAGCAAGAACTACCGTGTGCACCGCGGCAGCGAGCAGCGCGTGCTTGACCGGTTTGCACAAGTCATCGAACGAGTAAAACCGGACATCGCAGTCAGACTGACGGGGGATAACCCGTTTGTCGACCCTTCGCTGCTTGATTTTCTGATTCAATCGCATTTAGATCAGCACGCAGACTACACGTATATCTGCGGTACACCGCTCGGCATCGGCGGCGAGGCGGTAAACGCGCGCCTTTTAACAGAGATCAATGCCGACAAAACGCTGGCGGACAAATATCAGGAGCATGTCACGCTTTTAATAAGAGAATCCTCTGAGAAGTACCGGCTTCTCTTTCCTGAGCCCCCGCAGGAACTCCGGGCTCCTCACTTGCGGCTGACCGTCGATACAGAAGAGGACTACAGGCTGGCCCGCGAGCTGTACGTAAAAGCGGGCTCGCGTCCTGATATTCCGGCAAGAGAATTGATCCATCTGCTGAATAGTGATCCGGAGCTCAGGGCCATTAATCAAATGATCCGGCAAAAAGAGGCTGATTAGCATGCGGGTTTTGATTTTCGCGGACGGGGGCCGTGACATCGGCATGGGGCACGCGGTCCGGATGAAGCTGCTTGCCGGTGCCATTAAGAACAATTGCGCAATAACGTTCTACACAAATAAAGAGGCTTCTTCTTATCTGTCTTCTGATCAATGGGAAGTGATCATCAAGCCTGACAAGGGACAGAAGGAATTTATTGTCCGGGAAATAAACAGGCAGGCTCCTGACCTTCTCATATTCGATCTGCTCGATATGCCGTGTGACTGGTTAGAGGAAGTCAAAAAGCATTCATCGGCACGTATCGTCTTATTTGAAGAAAAACGGGAACATGTCATTCATTTATGCGATGCCGTTATAAACGGCATTTACGGAGGGCTGAAAAGCCGGACGGTTCAAATGGGCGGCGCCGTTGTATATGAAGGCCCGGAATATATCATTCTTCATCCGGGTTTTGAAAAAGCAAAGCAGCTCTATCAGCTGAGAAAAGAATGCCGGACCATATTGGTTTCATTAGGAGGAAGCGACCCGAAGAAGCTTGTCTTTAAAGTGATGGAAGCATGCCGCCGCATTCCCGATATTCAGCGAAAACGAGTGATCATCGTCATGGGCGGCGCCGCGCCTCATGCTGATGACGTACGCGCGCATCTTACACAAATGCCTTATGCCGAGATGGTAAGGCAGACAAATGACATGGCCGCGCTTCTTTCGAGGGCTGATATGGCCGTCGTGTCCGGCGGGATCACTTTATATGAGACCATTTGTACGGGTGTGCCCTGCATCGTACTTTCTCAAGTGGAGCATCAAACTGAGACGGCGGAAAAATTCGCCGCACGGGGGGCCGCCGTTCATCTCGGCCTTGGTGAATGCATATCAGCGGACGTTCTCGCACGGCATATGTCTGACATGGCCGCTGATTATCCGATGCGGTCCGGACTTCATCAAAACGGAAAGCCGCTGGTTGACGGCAGGGGCATCAAACGGGCGGCGGCGATTCTTTATGATTTGTGATAAAACCACACGTAAGGAAGTGTTCATGTGAAAGGTGTTATCTTAGCCGGAGGCACCGGCTCACGCCTTATGCCGCTGACAAAAGCGGTCAATAAGCATTTACTCCCTGTCGGTCCATATCCGATGATTTACTGGTCGATCATGAAGCTGGAAGAAGCGGGGATTACGGATATCTTGCTGATTACGCAAAAAGAATATATTCCGCAATTTCATAAACTTCTCGAAACCGGAGAAGAACTCGGCGTCTCAATCACATATCAGGTTCAGCCAGCCGCATCCGGCATTTCCGACGGTTTATCATACGCAAAGCGGTTTACCGGGCGCGATCCGTTCGTTCTGCTTTTGGGAGATAATATTTTTGAAGATTCATTAAAACCTTATACGGAGCGTTTCGCAAAGCAGGGAAAAGGAGCGAAAGTGCTGCTGAAAGAAGTGGACGATCCGGAGCGCTTCGGCATCGCCGAGATTGATGAGAAAAACAAACGGATCAAGTCGATCATTGAAAAGCCGGAGCAGCCGCCGACCAGACTATGCGTCACAGGGATCTACATGTACGACGCAGAAGTGTTTTCTTATATTGAACAAATTTCCCCTTCAAAACGCGGCGAACTGGAAATTACAGATGTCAATAATTTATACATTGAACACAGTGAGCTGACGTATGATGTGTTAACGGGCTGGTGGGTGGATGCGGGCACGCATGAATCGCTCTACCTCGCCGGAAGCCTGGCGCATCAGGCAATACAGAAAGGACAGGAGCATTAATCATGCCAAAATCATATTTAATTACAGGCGGCGCCGGATTTATCGGCCTTACCTTCACAAAGATGATGCTGAAAGAAACGGACGCGCAGATTACCGTCCTGGATAATCTCACGTATGCAAGCAGGCCGCTTGAAATAGAAGCCTTAAAAAAGAACGGCCGTTTCCGTTTTATCAAAGGTGACATTTCTAAAAAAGAGGACATTGACAAAGTCTTTTCCCACATGTATGACGCTGTCATTCATTTTGCGGCTGAATCCCATGTGGACAGAAGCATAAATCAGGCAGAGCCGTTCATCACAACAAATGTGATGGGCACATACCGACTGGCGGACGCGGTGTTGCAGGGAAAAGCCGGCAGACTGATTCACATTTCCACAGATGAGGTGTACGGAGATTTGGCGCCGGATGATCCCGCTTTTACAGAGACGACGCCGCTTTCTCCGAACAATCCGTATTCCGCCAGCAAGGCAAGCTCAGACCTGCTCGTCATGTCTTATGTGAAAACTCATAAGCTTCCAGCCATCATTACAAGATGCAGCAACAATTACGGGCCGTACCAGCATCACGAGAAAATGATTCCGACCATTATCAGGCATGCCGTAAACGGCACGCCGGTTCCGCTGTACGGCGACGGATTGCAGATCAGAGACTGGCTGTTTGCCGAAGACCATTGCCGCGCCATTAAGCTCGTCCTGGAAAAAGGAACACTCGGTGACATTTACAATATCGGCGGAGGAAATGAACGGACGAATAAAGAGCTTGCGTCATTTATCATGAAGGAGCTCGGTGTCGAGGAACGGTTTGCTCATGTCGAAGACAGAAAAGGGCATGACCGCCGCTACGCCATCAATGCTTCAAAGCTGAAAAATGAGCTGGGATGGCGGCAGGACGTCACATTTGAAGAAGGAATGAGAAGAACCATTCGCTGGTATACAGACAGCCAAGACTAATCGGAAAGAAGGTGATCCGATTGACGAAGGTATTAGTAACCGGAGCGGCCGGCCAGCTGGGGCGGGAGTTATGCCGCCAGCTGAAGCGGGAAGGGTATGAAGTGATCGCCTTGACAAAAGCGATGATGAACATATCCGACCAGCGTTCGGTGCGGCACTCGTTCAGCCATTACAAGCCGGATATCGTCGTCAATACGGCGGCATACACCTCCGTTGACAAATGTGAAACGGAGCTCGACAAAGCGTATTTAATAAACGGAATCGGCGCTTATTATGCCGCGCTTGAGGCTGAAAACACCGGCGCGAAATTCATTCACATCAGCACCGATTACGTCTTCAGCGGCAAAGGAACACGGCCATACCAGACCGACGATCCCGCAGATCCGGGCACGATTTACGGAAAAAGCAAAAAACTCGGCGAAGAACTGATCCGGTTAACGGGAAAAAACCACACCATTATCAGAACATCGTGGGTGTACGGCAGCGGCGGGCACAACTTTGTCAATACGATGCTGAAACTTGCGGATACACATGATCAGGTGCGTGTCGTTAACGATCAAGTCGGCGCACCGACGTACACAAAGGATTTAGCCGAAACGGTGATCGGTCTGTTTGACAGGCCGCCGGGCTTATATCACGCCGCAAACAGCGGAGTGTGCAGCTGGTATGAATTTGCCAAGGCTATTTTTGAAGAAAGCGGCAGAACCGCCGCCGTGCTGCCCGTCACGACGGAGGAATACGGAAATGAGACGCCGCGCCCCGCTTATTCGGTGTTGAGTCTTGAGTCGATTGAACGGCAGGGGCTCGGCATGAGGCATTGGCGGGAAGCGCTGCATGATTATTTACAAAGGGAGGGACAGTGCAAGTGATCGAAGGCGTAAAAATCAAAAAGCTGATCAAACACAGCGATGACCGGGGTTTTTTCTCAGAACTCGTCCGTGACGATGAACATCTCTTAGAGCGTTTCGGGCAGGCTTCCTGGTCCAAAAGCTATCCCGGCGTCATTAAAGCATTTCACTATCATGAGAAACAGGATGACCTGTGGTTTTTTCCGACGGGTCACGCCCAGGTCGTGCTCCATGACCTTCGCGAAGAGTCGGCAACCAAGGGAGAAACGGATGTCTACTACATGGGAGAAGACAATCCGATGCTCCTTCTCATTCCCAAAGGCGTCGCACACGGGTACAGAGTGCTGGGCGAAACCCCGCTGACCATTATTTATTTCACGACGATGTCCTACAATCCGGATCAGCCTGACGAAAAAAGAATTCCGTGGAATGATGACACCATCGGATTTGACTGGCAGACGGCTCACCGGTAGCGCACAAGACGAAGACAGCGGATGTCTTCGTTTTTTTGTGCTGATGTTAGCATTTGCTGTGAATGGAGCTAGTGAATAAGATACGACCGTCGACTATCATGATTGCTGGCCTGAAGGACAATTTCATCAAAAATGTCTTGGAAGATGTCGGTTAATCCTTAATGGAACCAAAAATTAAAAGATTCTTATTTTCTTCTCCTATGAAGAACATACATCCTAAAAAACAATAAATGATTTATAGAATGGGGATAGGATTAGGATTTAATTAGAAAAATCTTAAGAAAAAAGTAATATTTGCTTAAGGGAAAAGAGAACTTTCCTTTATATAGTAGGAGTATATATGGAAAGGGGAAAGCGAATGACATACATCTTAAAAACGAGTCAGCTTACAAAAACATTTAAAGGAAAAGAAGTTGTTTCCGGGGTTAATATGCACGTGAAAAAAGGGGAGATTTATGGATTCTTGGGTCCCAATGGTGCAGGTAAAACAACCATTATGAAAATGATTACCAATTTAATCAAGCCAACAAGTGGGGAAATAGAAATTTTCGGTGAGAAATTAACAGATACGTCATTTGAAGTTTTAAAACGAATGGGCACCATTATTGAATATCCCATTTTCTATGACAACCTCACTGCTAAAGAAAATTTAGATTTCCATTGTGAATATATGGGCTATTACGATAAAAAATCCATTGACCACGCTATCGAGCTTGTAAAGTTACATAATATTGATAATAAAAAAGTGAAAGAGTTTTCTTTAGGAATGAAACAAAGGTTAGGAATAGCCAGAGCTATTTCTACAAGACCAGAACTTCTCATTTTAGACGAGCCGATTAACGGTCTGGATCCAATAGGTATAAAAGAGTTGAGGGATCTCTTTAAGTTACTTTGCAGAGAATATGGAATTACATTATTAGTCTCCAGTCACATTTTAGCCGAAATGGAACAAATGTCAGATACTGTTGGTATCATACAGAATGGCAAGTTAATAAAAGAAGTTTCTATGAAGAGTATAAACGGAAAACAAACAGAGTATGTAGAGGTAAAAGTCCAAAATATAAAAAAAGCGTTATATATTTTAGAGCAAAATCTGGGGATAAGAAATTTTAAAATGATTGACCAGCAATTAATTCGTATCTATGAAACAGCAGTTACACAACAAGAAATCTCTAAAGCACTTATTCTGAATGACATTGGTATAGAAAGTATAAATAAAAAACACAGTTCTTTAGAAGAATACTTCTTAAATTCTATGAATGGGGAGGGAATACACACTAGATAGATTGCCTGTCTGTGTTATGCACCTATTTGCATTGTCTTAAATTCTTCTGCCGGAGGCTAATTGAAATGTTAAAACTTATGAAATTAGAGTACAAAAAACATCACTTATCACAGTATTTTAAATGGGTGGCACTTTGGATATTCATCATCTTTGCCTTAGTGGCTCTTATGGGATGGGAATCTAAAAATGAAAATGAACTTATGTTTCGTGATTATGCAGATTTTATATCTCTAACTAATATTTTAATTAGAATTGTGTTTATTTGTTTTTCTGCTGTGATTTTATCCCGTTTAGTTATTGATGAATATAAAAATAAAACAATACAATTGCTGTTTACTTATCCTTTACAAAGAAAAAAATTAATGCAAGCTAAACTATCTATTGTCTTCCTATTCTGCTTTGTAAGTATTGTTATTGCTACGTTTGTTATTAACTTGTTAATTCTCTTCGTGAGTCCGCACTTATATTTATTCGAGAAGCCTGTTGAAATGAGTGAAGTTATTTCCGCTATGCCATCGTCTCTTCTCACCGCTTTTATGATGGGAGGAGTGAGTCTGATTCCTTTATTTTTCGGCATGAGAAAAAAATCAACTTCTGCTACAATCACTTGGGCTGTCATAATCGGGGTCTTTATCAATGCAACAGTTTCCGACGGAGAAGAAACAGTCAGTTTAAGTCAATTTATTATCATTCCAATTATACTTTGTTTATTTGGTTTTTTAGTCGGTTATCTTTCTTACCGTAAGGTGGATCAGAAAGATTTATTGTAGATAAAAGGAGAAATTATACAATGAAGAAGATTATAGCATCATGTGCAGTGTTAATCGTAATCGGCGGAATTGTTTTAATCCTTGATAAGACAGATACAAAAAACTTTAAAAAGAACGTGTCCTACAATGTTGAAAAAATTGATACTTTAAAAGTAT
Organism: Bacillus sp. SJ-10; assembly: GCF_002843505.1. Taxonomy (NCBI): domain Bacteria; kingdom Bacillati; phylum Bacillota; class Bacilli; order Caryophanales; family Bacillaceae; genus Bacillus; species Bacillus sp. SJ-10. The sequence continues at coordinate 987,668 of NZ_CP025258.1, forward strand.
ATACTGACTCATGGGATGTGAAGTTTAAAAAGAGTAATTCAAATAAGGCAACAATATCTGCTGAGGGGAAACAGAAAGATAAGGCTCCAGTTACATTTCAAGAAAATGGGAGAGATTTGGTCGTTAGTCAAAAAGAACAAAAGAATGGCGGCTTTTTGGATGGATTTACTTTTGGGAAGCAGGGCGGCACAATCTATATTAATGTTCCCAATTCAGGTATGAACAATATTGAAATAACCAATAAAGATGGGAATATACAATTAAGTGAAATTTCAGCTGAACATATTGTCGTTGATAATCATTCCGGTGATGAAAAAATCAATAATGTTTCGGCTCATACTGGAAAGTTTTCATCCAAGGATGGGGCGATAAGCGTTGAAAATAGTTCTTTTGAGAAATTAAATATAACATCTGCAAGCGGCGATAACGAGATGAAGGAAATACATAGTTCCAATGTAAAGGTTACTTCTAAAGATGGAGCGGTTTCAATCAAGGACATAACAGAAGGAACATCTTTATCAGTAAATACGAAATCAGGAGATATAGGTGTATCTTATAAAAAAGCGCCAACTTCACTTGCTGTTTTTGCTCAGAGTAATTCTGATGTAACGTTTGATCTAGATGGGCTTAATAAGAGCCATGATGGCGTAAAACTGAAAAAAGGTGAAATTGGCGCGGGAAGTAATAAAGTGAGTCTATCTAGTGAAGATGGTTCGATAAAGGTGAGATAAAAAGAGAAAAACACAAGACAACAATTCCCGCTATTGAAGAATGGTTGTCTTATTTGTTTGTATTTAAAATGTTTTGGAATATTTATCTCCTTTTGTATAAAAAATAATTATAATGAGATTAATTATCTGTATAATGATTGAAATAAACAGTGAATTAGGAATATCAGTTTTATATTTAAGGAGCGGAAAGCTTGGGTTACAAAATATTAATTGTAGAAGACGACCAATTCATAAGCGATATGGTAAGCGAAAGCTTAACGAAAGAAGGGTTTGAAGTAACAGCAGCTTTTGATGGTGAAGAAGCTTTAGACATATTGAACACCCAAAAGTTTGAGGTTATATTGTTGGATTTAATGCTTCCGAAGATAGATGGGATGGAATGTTTAAGAATGATTCGTTCCAAAAGTATGGTTCCCGTTCTTATCATGTCTGCAAAAGATGAAGATGTAGATAAGGCACTTGGTCTCGGCCTCGGGGCTGATGATTATATTTCTAAACCTTTTTCTATGCTGGAGGTAATAGCCAGAATTAAAGCAACCATTAGAAGAGAAAGACACTATAAGAGCTCCCTGTCTTCAAAGGAAGAAAAAATCATTAAAATAGGTGATTTAAGTGTTGACCTGCATGGCTTTTCTGTTAAAAAATTCAATGAAAAGATTAATCTCACAGCAAAAGAATTTAATATTTTAAAACTCTTTATTTCTAATCCTTCACAAGTATATACTAAGTCTCAACTTTATAAATCCGTATGGGAAGATGAGTATCATGGAGATGAGAATGTAATTAATGTTCATATTAGACGGCTTAGAGAGAAAATTGAGGACGATCCATCTCATCCAATGTACATAAAAACTTTGTGGGGAATCGGTTATAAGTTGGGAGATTTTTAAATTGTTTTATATGTTGGTTATTTTATTCATATGCTCTGCAGCAGTAAATATATTTCTTTTCCGAAGCCGATTAAATCTAAGGACTGAGATTAAATATATAAGAAATAAACTTCGAAAAGTTGTTAATGAAGAGACAGGCGAAAGATTATTGCTTAACACGGAAGATAAATATATAAAATCCTTGTTAATTCAAATAAACCGTCTTTTAGACCATAATCAAAAGATCAAAGGGAACTACAATAGTATTGAACTGTCCATGCGAAAAATGTTATCAAATATTTCACACGATTTAAAGACGCCTTTAACAGTTATACTAGGTTATATTGAAATGATAAATAACGATAAAAGTCTGACTTCGGAAAAGGTTATGAGTTTACTAAAAACAGTTAATTTAAAAACGGTCGAGGTATTAGCGTTAATAAACCGTTTTTTTGAACTTGTAAAATTAGAGTCAGGAGATAAAAAATTAAATTCTTCACGAATTGACATATGTGAAGTCAGCCGAAAAATAATTTTGGATTACTACGAAATTTTAATCAGCAAAGAATTTGAAGTAGTGATTGATATACCCGATGATTCTGTCTTTGTTAGCGGAGATGAAGATGCAATTGAGAGGGTTCTGAATAATTTAATTACGAATGCAATTCAATATGGTTCCGATGGTAAGATGGTGGGTTTAAAGATCAGAATAACTGATAATGATGTTTTTGTAGAAATATCAGATAAAGGAAAAGGAATAAATGAAATGCATAAAGACCGTGTCTTTGAACGAATGTACACATTGGAGGACTCGAGAAATACCAATTATCAGGGAAGCGGATTGGGGCTGACGATTACTAAGAGATTAGTAGAGCAAATGGAAGGAAGTATATCTCTAAATAGTGTCCCCTTCAAAGAAACAACGTTTTCTGTACGTTTAAGACGTATTAAATTTTAATAAATGCAGTAAGGTTTCTTCTGTATACGTCTTCAAATCCCCTTTCTCTTTAATCTGAGAGGCTGACAACAGCCTCTTTTTTTACACACAAAAACCTGGCATGAATCTTGCATATAAAAAGGGGCGTAACGACAATGTGAAAGGGATTGATGGGTTTTGGTGTAAAAGCGCTTACATTTTGTTCTGCCGGTAATTGAAGCTTACACGTAAAATACGATGAGGTGATAAAACATGTCAGCCAACCCGCTTTCTAAAAGCAATCAGAAAGATGAAGAAAAAGAAGTTCTTAATTTGTTCTTGTCCACACAATCGATCATAAAAGAGGCCCTGCGCAAACTGGGCTATCCTGACAATATGTATGAACTGATGAAAGAGCCGATGCGGCTTTTGACCGTACGCATTCCCGTCAAAATGGACAATGGCTCAGTACAGGTTTTCACGGGCTACCGCTCACAGCATAATGACGCAGTCGGCCCGACAAAAGGAGGCGTGCGGTTTCATCCGGAAGTCAGTGAAGAAGAGGTTAAGGCGCTTTCGGTCTGGATGACTTTAAAATGCGGCATCACAAATCTTCCTTACGGGGGCGGAAAAGGCGGCATCATCTGTGATCCGCGGACGATGTCATTCGGAGAGCTGGAACGGCTGAGCCGCGGATATGTGCGCGCGATCAGCCAGATCGTCGGTCCGACAAAGGATATTCCGGCTCCCGACGTATATACCAACTCGCAGATTATGGCATGGATGATGGACGAATACAGCCGCCTGAGAGAATTTGATTCACCGGGATTCATTACGGGCAAACCGATCGTTCTCGGCGGTTCACAGGGGCGGGAGACGGCGACCGCGCAAGGCGTCACGATTTGTATTGAGGAAGCCGTTAAGAAAAAAGGGATTCCATTGGAAAATGCGCGGATCATCATTCAGGGGTTCGGAAATGCGGGGAGCTTTCTCGCTAAATTTATGCATGACGCCGGCGCCAAGGTGATCGGCATCTCAGACGCCCACGGCGCTTTGTATGACCCTGACGGCCTTGACATTGATTACCTGCTGGATAAGCGGGACAGCTTCGGCACGGTGACGAATCTCTTCTCGGATGTCATAACGAACCGGGAGCTGCTGGAAAAGGACTGTGATATTCTCGTGCCTGCCGCAATCTCCAATCAGATTACGGCTGAAAACGCCCATCACATTAAAGCCTCAATCATTGTGGAGGCGGCGAACGGGCCGACAACGATAGACGCCACGAAAATCCTGAATGAAAGAGGCGTGCTTCTCGTGCCGGATATTTTGGCAAGCGCCGGCGGCGTGACGGTGTCTTATTTTGAATGGGTGCAAAATAATCAAGGCTTTTACTGGTCTGAGGAGGAAGTCGCCGGAAAACTGCGCAGCGTCATGGTGAATTCGTTTGAATCCATTTATCAGACAGCGCATACCCACAAAGTCGATATGCGTTTGGCCGCCTATATGACGGGCATCAGAAAGTCGGCTGAAGCGGCCCGGTTCCGCGGCTGGGTATAAGTGTTACCCGCAAAGAGATTTTGCGTCAGTTATATAGCAGATCGCAAAATTTCTTTGCGTTTTCAGATTGCAGCTGACAGATTCGGACAAGCTTCGTCCGCTTTCGGCAAAGATTTTCTTATTTTTATCACAAATTGCTATGCTGGTATGCTTCTTGCATCTTCATAAAGCGTGAGCACACATTACAAAATACGGGGAGGAATTCTAATGACAGTTTCATACGCACACGAACCATTTACAAATTTTCAGGAAGAGACAAATAAACAATCGTTTCAGGAAGCGCTGGCTTATGTGAATTCACAGCTCGGCAAGCATTATCCGCTTATCATCAACGGTGAAGCGATTGAAACGGATAAAAAGATCATTTCCGTCAATCCGGCAGATAAAAAAGAAGTGATCGGTTCTGTATCGGCAGCCGGAAAAGAACTTGCGGAAAAGGCCATGCTGGCTGCGCTGCAGGCATTTCAAACATGGAAAAAAGTACGGCCGGAACACCGCGCGAATGTGCTGTTTAAAGCGGCGGCGATCATCCGCAGAAGAAAGCACGAATTCTCCGCGTATCTAGTGAAAGAAGCGGGAAAACCGTGGAAGGAAGCGGATGCTGATACGGCGGAAGCGATCGACTTTTTAGAGTACTATGCCCGTCAGATGCTGAAACTGAAAGACGGTTCCCCTGTAAAGAGCCGTGACGGAGAATTTAATCAGTATCACTATGAGCCGCTTGGGGTGGGAATCGTCATTTCTCCATTCAACTTCCCGCTTGCGATCATGGCGGGAACGGCGGCGGCAGCCATCGTAACAGGCAACACGATACTGCTGAAACCGGCGGATGCGGCGCCTGTCGTGGCGGCGAAATTTGTTGAAGTGATGAAAGAAGCGGGCCTGCCGGACGGCGTGCTCCAATTCATACCGGGCGACGGAGGAGAAATCGGCGACTATCTGGTTGAGCATCCGAAGACGAGATTTGTGTCGTTTACAGGTTCCCGCGCGGTCGGATGCCGCATCTATGAACGCGCCGCAAAAGTACAGCCGGGCCAAAAGTGGCTGAAACGGGTCATTGCCGAAATGGGAGGGAAAGATACGGTGCTTGTAGACAGAGATGCTGATCTTGATCTTGCCGCTTCCTCAATCGTGTATTCCGCCTTCGGATTCTCAGGCCAAAAATGTTCAGCCGGTTCGCGTGCGGTCATTCATCAGGACGTCTATGATGAAGTTGTTGAAAAAGCCGTCGCTTTAACAAAATCACTCACCGTCGGAAGTCCGGAAGATTTTGATACATACATGGGGCCAGTCATCCACGAAGCATCTTATAATAAAGTCATGAGGTATATCGAAATCGGCAAATCAGAAGGAAAACTCCTGACGGGAGGCGAAGGTGATGATTCAAAAGGATACTTTATTCAGCCGACCATTTTTGCGGATGTTGATGAAAACGCCCGCCTGATGCAGGAGGAAATTTTCGGGCCGGTCGTCGCGATCTCAAAAGCCCGTGATTTCGACCATATGCTTGAGATTGCCAATAATACCGATTACGGACTGACGGGCGCTCTGTTATCAAAAACCCGCGCGCACATTGAACGCGCCCGCGAAGATTTTCACGTCGGGAATCTATACTTCAACCGCGGCTGTACAGGAGCGATTGTCGGATACCAGCCGTTCGGCGGCTTCAATATGTCAGGAACCGATTCAAAAGCCGGAGGACCTGACTATCTGATTCTTCATATGCAGGCAAAAACAACGTCTGAAGCCTATTAATCTTTCGGAAATAGCGCGATGAAAAAGAGAGTCGCGCTATTTTCTCTATATGAGGGTAAGGAGGATGGAACATGTATCAGCAGCTCAGCAAAATGCTTCCGGAGGAGAAAATAGAAGCCATTACGAAATCACTGGTGGCGTTAAACAGCATCAACGGCACATTGGGAGAAGGAAAAAAAGCCGACTATATCAAAGATATGATCAAGAGCTTTCCCTACTTTCAGGAGAACCCGTCACATGTGTGGGAGCAGGCGATTCCAGAGGACCCTTACGGCCGCAAAAATATTTTCGCATTTATTGAGGGAAACGGCGACAGCCTGAATACGGTCATTTATCACGCTCATCTTGATACGGTCGGCATCGAGGATTTCGGCCCTTTAAAAGATATCGCTTTTGATTCCGACCGTCTCGCGGAGTATTTCTCAAACTATGAATTTGATCGTGATGTGCAGCGGGACGCCCGCTCAGGCGAGTGGATGTTCGGAAGGGGTTCGGTTGATATGCAGAGCGGTATTGCCGTTCATCTCGCCAATCTGCTTCACTTTTCTGAGCGGCGCGATCAGCTGCCGGGCCATATTCTGTTCATGGCAAACCCGGATGAAGAAAGCCAGCATTCCGGCATTTTAACCAGCATTTCTGAATTAAAACGGCTGAAACAAGAAAAGCAGCTTCGTTATTTAGCAGCGATTAATAACGACTTCATCACGCCGCTGTATGAGGGTGACACGACAAGGTACATCTACACGGGCGCGGCAGGGAAGCTTTTGCCTTGCTTTGCGATTTACGGGCGGGAGGTGCATGTCGGAGATACGCTGTCCGGCATCGACCCGAATTTGATCGCGTCAGAAATCACCAGAAGAATTCACAACAATATTCATATGGCGGAAAACATTGAGGGAGAGCTTGTGCTTCCGCCGACCTGCCTCTACCTGCGTGACAACAAGGAAGCGTATAACGTGCAAACCGCCGTCAGCAGCTATGTCTATTTTAATTATTTTATTTACGAGAAAACCGCCAAAGAAGTCATGGATCAGCTGACTGCGGTGGCTGACGAAGCCTGCAAAGAGACAGAACGAAAATTATCTGATTATTACGATGAATACTGTGAGAGAACGAGCCTGCCGAAAAAAGAGATGTCATGGAACGTTCAAGTGTACAGTCTGGAAGATTATCTGAAAAGGCTGAGAAGCCGCGGGATAGACCCGGCGCAGTGTATCGAGCAGGCATTTAAAACATATGAACATCTTGAACTGCGGATGAGATGCTTTAAAGCCGTCGAGGAACTGCAAAAACTCGATCCTGAGCAGGGAGCCAAGGTCATTATTTTCTATGCGCCGCCTTACCTTCCGCACAATTATCTGAAGGAAGAAAGCACACGGGACCGGCTTTTGCAGCATGTCATTCAAGAAGCCGTCGATAAAACAGCTGCATCAACCGGAGAAACATTCGTCTTTAAAAAGTTTTTCCCTTATTTAGCGGACGGAAGCTTTTTATCGCTGCATGAAACAGACGAGGAGGTCTCCGCCTTTACAGATAATTTTCCGGGATGGGATGTCATCGGGACGATTCCTTTTAAAGAAATCAGGGAATTGAATATTCCGTCGGTCAATATAGGGGTATACGGAAAGGACGGCCATAAATGGACGGAACGCGTGTACAAGCCGTACACATTCCATGTGCTGCCGGAGCTCATTCAGCAGACGACAATGCACCTTTTGCACAGCTACCGACTAGACATACGCACAAATGGCTGACATAACGGAATAAGGGGGATGTATATGCAGGGAGATACCAATCAAACTGAATTGCAGCGCACGATGAAGGGCCGGCATTTGTTTATGATCGCCCTCGGCGGCGTGATCGGGACGGGGCTTTTTCTGGGCTCCGGTTTTACGATCAGTGAAGCGGGACCGATCGGCGCGATATTGGCTTATGTGATCGGCGGATTTTTAATGTATCTGGTGATGCTTTGTTTGGGGGAGCTCGCGGTCGCCATGCCGGTTGCAGGATCATTTCAGGCGTATGCCGCAAAGTTTCTCGGGCCGTCGACGGGTTTTACGATCGGATGGATGTACGCATTCAGCTGGGCCAATACAGTGGGGCTTGAACTGACGTCGGCGGGGATTTTAATGCAGCGGTGGTTTCCGGCCGTTCCGATTTGGGTGTGGTGCCTGGTATTCGGCGTCGTCATTTTTTCCATTAACGCGCTGTCTGCGCGGAGTTTTGCGGAAATGGAATTTTGGTTTTCCAGCATTAAGGTCATGGCCATTGTATTGTTTATTATTCTCGGCTGCGCTGCGGTATTCGGCTTTGTCGGTTTTAACGGCGGGCAGACGGCTCCGTATCTGTCAAACTTTACGACGGACAAAGGGCTTTTCCCGAACGGCGCCCAAGCCGTGCTGTTTACCCTTGTCATGGTGAATTTTTCATTCCAGGGCACCGAACTGGTCGGAATCGCCTCGGGAGAAAGCGAAAATCCGGAAAAGACGCTTCCCCGCTCGATCCGAAACGTCATATGGCGGACGCTGTTTTTCTTCGTGCTGGCGATGTTTGTTCTCGTGTCCATTTTGCCGTACCAAACGGCAGGTGTCATCGAAAGCCCGTTTGTGGCTGTGCTGGATAAAATCGGCGTTCCCTATGCGGCTGATATCATGAACTTTGTCATTCTGACCGCCATGCTGTCGGTGGCGAATTCCGGGCTGTACGCTTCGTCCAGAATGATGTGGTCCCTGTCAAAAACTAAGATGGGCCCCGCTTCCTTAACGAAACTGACGAAAAAAGGCGTGCCTCTGAAAGCTCTTTCCATCACCATCGCTATCTCCGGTTTATCCCTGCTGACAAGTGTATTCGCGGCTGAAACGGTGTATGTGTGGCTCATTTCCATCTCCGGTATGATTACCGTCGTCGCGTGGATGTCAATCTGCGCTTCACAATTCGTTTTCCGGAGACGCTTTCTCGCTGAAGGAGGAAATCTGAAAGACCTGGCGTTTAAAACGCCTCTTTATCCGATCGTGCCGATTCTCGGATTTTCGGTTTACGGTCTTATCTTAATCAGTCTCATTTTTATCCCCGACCAGCGTATCGGTCTGTACTGCGGCGTCCCGCTGATGATCATCTGTTACGCGTATTATCACTTCGGTATCAAAAAACGCCTGAAGCGTGAGCCGGCTTCTTCGGAAAAAGGCGCTGCCGGATAAGAAAAAAAGCCCTCCGCTTAAAGCGGCGGGCTTTACTTTGTTTTCCGTTTTGCCGACAGCACATAGGATAGAACGGCACAGAACTCAAAACCGAAAATGCTGACGGCCATCGGCCAGGCATTTTCTTCTCCGGCAATACCGACAAGGGGAGCGGCAGCCGCACCGCCGATAAAGGGCAGGAGTCCGAGAAGAGCCGCAGCGCTTCCCGCGCCTTTCTCCTGTTTCTGCATAGCCAGAGAAAACCCCGTCGTCGTGACGATCCCGACAGAAGAAACAATGATGAATAAAGAAATGCAGACCGCCGTCAGGCCTAAACCAAACGCAAGTGATAAAAGCAAAGCGATGCTTCCGATGACGGCGATCAACAGCCCGGAGACAAACAGCTTCCGTTCATCATGTGTTTTGGCCATCCGTCCGGTGATTTGGGTGGCGCATATGATTCCCGCACCGTTTACGGCGAACAGCAGGCTGAACATTTGCGCTGATACGCCGTAGATGTTTTGCAGTACAAACGGTGACCCGGCAATATATGCGAACATGCCGGTCATCACAAATGCCTGGCTGAGCGCAAATCCCATAAACATCCGGTCGCCAAGCAGGCCGCGAAACGTCATCAGCGTCTCCCGGAGTCCGCCGCTTGTCCGCTTTTCCGGCGGAAGTGATTCAGGCAACGCCGTAAGCACGGCGGCAGAAATGATACAGCCGATCACCGCCAGCACGATAAATACGATTTTCCAGCCGGCGAACTGAAGGATAAATCCCCCTGTAATCGGCGCTAAAATCGGCGCCGCCCCATTGACGAGCATCAGTAATGAGAAAAAAGCCGTCAATTCTTTTCCGGAATACATATCGCGTGCGGAAGCCCGTGCGATGACGATTCCGGCCGCCCCGGTGAATCCTTGAATAAACCTCATGACAATTAAAAACGAAACAGAAGGGCTGAAGGCGCATAATAAAGAAGACAGCGTATAAAGCAGCAATGACAGAATCAGCGGCTTCCGGCGCCCGATCATATCACTGAGCGGCCCGACAACGATCTGCCCGACCGCCAGCCCCAAAAGACAAAACGTCAGGCTCAGCTGCGCAAGTGACGCTGTCGTATGAAGATCGGCCGCCACTTCAGGCAAAGCGGGCAGATACATATCGAGCGAAAGCGGCCCGAATGAAGCGAGCGTCCCGAGAATCAGTACCATGCCGAGGCCTGCGCGGGCGGCCTTTGAATCAGCGTTATTCATTCCATGACCCCCACCTTAACAAATGATTCTATCACTATAGCATAACCGGACGGCGTATTTTATATTATTTGTTGAATATAAACTAAATATTTTATTTAAAATCTGAATGTAAATAAAAAATCAGAATTGGTTTTCATGTGAAATGTAAAATGAAACATAAGGATGCTAAACTATAAAACAACAAAAGGTAGAAAAGTTTTACGGAAGAGGTGTTCAAAGAGCATGAACAGCAAACAAACCGATCACATCGAAACGAAACGCCGATTTCCGATCTGTCTCGCGCTTGCTTTGACATTAGGCGTATTTGCCGCGGGTTCTGAAGAGCTGGTGATTTCTCCGCTGCTTCCGGATTTAGCGCGGGCTTTCAGCTCGGATGTCAGTGTGCTGGCGCTTTCCATCAGTATTTACGGAGTGATGATTTTTATCGGCGCGCCGCTTCTCGTTCCGCTGGGAGATAAATATTCCCGGGAGCTCAGCCTGATGGCGGGGCTGCTTATATTTACGGCCGGCACGGTGATCTGCGCGCTGGCGCACAATCTCTTTTTCTTCTTTCTGGGCAGGGCGCTTTCCGGGCTTGCGGCGGGTGCGTTTGTGCCGACAGCTTATGCGGTGGTCGGCGACCGTGTGCCTTATGCGTACCGCGGCAAGGTGATGGGTCTGATCGTGTCAAGCTGGTCGCTCGCTTTGATTTTCGGCGTTCCGATCGGCTCTTTTATCGGCGGTGTTTTGAATTGGCGGTGGACGTTTTGGATTTTCGCCCTGATGTCTGTCCTCGTTGCTTCGCTCATTTTCATTGAGGCGCGCCGCAGTACGGCGGATGGGGATAAAACAGAAGAGGAAAACGGACGGCAGGCAGGCACTTTCCGGGATGCGCTGAAGGTGCCCCGTGTCCCTGTATACCTCACGATCACTTTTTGCAACATGATCGGTTTTTACGGCATGTATTCCTTTCTCGGCACCTATCTTCACCGCATGCTCCCGGGGGGAAATACAGCTTCAGGGCTGCTGATCATGGTGTACGGAATCGGTTTTTCCATGAGCGTGTTCACCGGAAAAATCGCAGATAAGGCGGGGAAAATGCGCTCTTTGATCGCGGCATTGGCCGTGATCAGCATATGGCTTTCCTGTCTCGCCTATGCGCCGTCATCAATGCCGTTTTTGGTCATCGGGTTATTCGTCTGGGGATTGATGCAAAGCCTGACGGTGACCTTGCTCAGCACCATTTTAAGTGATTGCTCACAGAGCCGCCGGGGCAAAATCATGGCATTTTACAGCCTGGCGTCCAATTTGGCCGTCACCTTGGGTTCTGCTGTCATGGGTCCGGTCTATGTCGGATACGGATATGCAGCTGTCGGATTTATCTGTGCGGCCGTCACCCTCATCGGCTTTGTCCTCAGCGTTTTCGCATACAGAAGGTATGGGAAATATGAGCATCGGACCGACCAATCATTGTATCGGTAAAATAAAGTTTCTATAATTTTGTAAATGTTAATTTTTAGCACCCTATTTCATAGGGTGTTTTCTAATATATAGGAATAATTATCAATATTTTCAAATAATATTGACAGCTTGAACGTCTATGGATAATATTTACTTAAAATTTAACAGATTGGTTGGTGCTCATGATTATATTGGATAATAGCATTCAAACGAAAAGCAAGGCTTATTCAATATCTAAACTGATTACGATCAACACGCTCGGTCCTGAAGGGACAAGCAGTGAGTACGCAGCAAAAAACTTCATCACCAATTTTACCCTTCTCCAAGGGGTGAACAGTAAATTATCACTGCATGATACATTTGAATCGTGCATTGAAAAAACGCTTCAAAGTCCGTTGGAATACACAATTGTGCCTCACGCGTATGACGGCATTAAGCACTTCTACATGAGACCGGATCTGCAGCTTCTGCAAATTTTCAGGTGCGACACCCCGATGTACGGCCTGGCTGTCCGGCCCGGTTTTGAATATACGGATGACATGCTTGATAAGGCTGTCATCGTATCCCACCCGTCTCCTATCAATTTGATTAAGTATTTTACCCGTAAAGATGTCACGTTTGATCTGGTGAACTCAACGAGCGCAGCCGCGAAAAGAGTGAAGGAAGGTTTGTCCGACATCGCGCTGACAAATGAGCTGGCCAGACAAAAGTACGGCCTTCACTTTGTCAAAACATTTAAAAGCATTCCCATGAGCTGGTCATTATTCGGAAAAGGAGAGATTCATGATGAAAACTGAACAAGATTTGCAGGAACTTTATTTCCCGACGCCTAAATTAATAGAATGGGATAACGGAGTAAGACAATATTCGTCCGTCAGAGGCGATACGGAAGTTCTGCTTTCTTACGTTCCGCCGCATACAAACGTGGAACCGCATCAGCATAAGGAAGTCCAAATCGGCCTTGTCGTTTCCGGCGAGCTGTCCATGACTGTCGGAGATGTCACAAGAAAGATGACCGCGCTGGAATCAGCCTATATCGCGCCTCCTAACGTGCCTCACGGCGCAAGAAATGAGACGGATCAAGAAGTGATCGCCATTGATATTAAACGCCTGAAAGCCGGTGAAACCTACACAAGCCCCGAGGACTATTTTTTGAATATTTTTAAAACGAGAGACTTATTGCCTGGGATGGAAGTCACGTTCTTCGTGGAAGACTGGGTGGAAATCATGCTTGCCAACATTCCGGGCAATGGAGGAGAAATGCCGTTTCATAAACACCGCAATGAACAGATCGGCATCTGCATCGGCGGCGGCTATGATATGACCATTGAAGGCTGCAAAGTGGATATGACATTCGGCACAGCTTATTTCTGCGATCCGAGAGAAGATCACGGCGCCATCAACAGATTTGAAAAAGATTCAAAATCAGTCAATATCTTTTTCCCTCCGCGCTATAACAGAGCAAAAGCGAAAAAATTAGAGGCGAAAGAGTCATGAACCTGACGGATAAAACCGTCCTCATCACAGGGGGCGCATCAGGCATCGGTTATGCCGCGGTTCAGGCGTTTCTGAATCAGCAGGCGAATGTGGTCGTCGCGGATATTGATGAGGCGCAGGGAGAAGCGATGATCAGGAAAGAAAACAATGACAGGCTGCATTTTGTGCAGACGGATATTACAGATGAACCGGCATGTCAAAACGCCATCCGGTCAGCGGTAGACAAGTTCGGCGGATTGGATGTGTTAATCAATAACGCCGGCATCGAAATTGTCGCGCCGATTCATGAGATGGAGCTGAGCGATTGGAACAAGGTGCTCAACGTCAATCTGACGGGCATGTTTCTTATGAGCAAGCACGCGCTCAAGTATATGCTCAAAAGCGGCAAGGGCAATATCATTAACACGTGCTCCGTCGGAGGAGTCGTTGCATGGCCCGACATTCCCGCATATAACGCCTCTAAAGGCGGCGTATTGCAGCTGACGCGTTCGATGGCCGTCGATTACGCCAAACACAACATCCGCGTCAATTGCGTGTGCCCGGGAATCATTGACACACCTTTGAATGAAAAGTCGTTCCTTGAAAACAACGAAGGCACGCTTGAAGAAATCAAAAAAGAAAAAGCGAAAGTCAATCCGCTGCTGAGACTCGGCAAGCCTGAAGAAATAGCGAACGTCATGCTGTTTCTCGCGTCGGATTTATCAAGCTATATGACCGGAAGCGCGATCACCGCAGACGGTGGATACACCGCACAATAGAGAAGGAGTGTTTACATATGGAGAGAAAAACAGTATTGGTCATTGCTGATCTTGGAGGCTGCCCGCCGCACATGTTTTATAAAAGCGCTGCTGAAAAATATAACCTGGTCAGCTTTATTCCAAGGCCTTTTGCAATTACAGCCTCTCATGCAGCTTTGATTGAAAAATACTCGGTCGCGGTCATTAAAGATAAAGACTATTTTAAGAGTCTGGCTGATTTTGAGCATCCCGATTCGATTTACTGGGCTCATGAAGATCATGACAAACCTGAGGAAGAAGTAGTCGAAGAAATCGTCAAGGTGGCCGGCATGTTCGCGGTTGACGCCATTACGACCAACAATGAACTGTTTATCGCTCCGATGGCAAAAGCGTGTGAACGTCTCGGCCTGCGGGGAGCGGGCGTACAGGCCGCTGAAAATGCCAGAGATAAAAACAAAATGAGAGCCGCCTTCAACCGGGCCGGCGTCAAATCCATCAAAAACAAACGGGTGACGACGCTGGAAGATTTCCGCGCCGCGCTTCAGGAAATCGGAACGCCGCTCATTCTGAAGCCTACATATCTGGCGAGCTCCATCGGCGTGACGCTTATCAAAGAGATGGAAACGGCCGAAGCCGAATTTAACAGAGTCAATGAATACCTGAAGTCGATCAACGTACCGAAAGCGGTCACGTTTGAAGCGCCGTTTATCGCGGAAGAATTTTTGCAGGGCGAGTATGACGACTGGTACGAAACAAGCGGTTATTCCGACTATATCAGCATAGAAGGCATCATGGCCGACGGGGAATACTTCCCTGTCGCGATTCATGATAAAACACCGCAAATCGGATTCACGGAGACATCGCATATTACGCCGTCCATCCTGGATGATGACGCGAAGCGAAAAATCGTCGAAGCAGCCAAAAAGGCGAATGAAGGACTAGGCCTCGAAAACTGCGCAACACATACAGAGATTAAATTAATGAAAAACCGGGAAGCCGGACTGATTGAATCAGCGGCACGATTTGCGGGCTGGAACATGATTCCGAATATTAAAAAGGTCTTCGGCGTCGATATGGCGCAGCTGTTATTGGATGTTCTCTGTTTCGGAAAAGAAGCCGATCTGCCGAAAGGATTATTGGAGCAGGAGCCATGCTATGTCGCCGACTGCCACTTGTATCCTCAGCATTTCAAAGAGAACGGCCAGCTGCCTGAGACGGCTGTCGATTTCGTCATTGAAAGCATTGACATTCCCGACGGCGTCTTAAAGGGAGACACCGAAATCGTTTCTTTCTCGGCGGCCGAGGCGGGTACGTCCGTGGATCTGCGGCTGTTCGAAGCGTTCAACAGCATTGCGGCGTTCGAGCTGAAAGGAAGCAATTCGGGTGACGTGGCCGAATCAATCAAACAAATTCAGCAGCAGGCGAAGCTGACTGCAAAGTATGCGTTACCGGTATGAAACAGCTGAAACCGAACTCTAAGTATTTGCTTTTCGGGCAGGCGCTTTCGTTTATGGGAGACTATTGCGTTCTCCCGGCCCTGCTCATTTTGTCTACATACTATCACGACTACTGGGTGACGTCCGGCGTCATCGCGGTCCGCAGTATTCCGATGGTGTTTCAGCCGTTTTTAGGCGTGCTCGTGGACCGGCTCGACAGGGTGAAAATCATGCTGTGGACGGATGTGATCAGAGGTGTCATCTTTTTGGGGCTGACATTTCTCCCGAAAGGCGAATATCCGCTGCTTTTTCTGGCGCTGCTGTTTGTTTCTTACGGAAGCGGCGTGTTTTTTAATCCGGCACGTCTCGCGGTCATGTCGTCTTTAGAAGCTGATATTAAAAATATCAACACTTTGTTTGCAAAAGCCACGACGATTTCGATTATTGTCGGCGCTGCAGCCGGCGGACTTTTTCTGTTAGGCGGTTCTGTGGAGCTTGCCGTCGCGTTTAACGGGGTGACCTATCTTGTCTCCGCGTTTTTCATCAGCCGCATTAAGATTCAATACGTGCCGATTCAGTCAGAAAACGTGAGAGAAGCTTTTCAGTCGTTTAAAGAAGGCCTGAAGGAAATCAAAACAAATGCTTTTGTGTTAAACGCCATGTTCACGATGATTACGATGGCGCTTTTGTGGGGTGTCGTCTACAGCTATTTCCCGATTGTCAGCCGCTTTTTAGGCGACGGGGAAATCGGCAATTTCATCCTGACGTTCTGCATCGGCTTCGGCGGCTTTATCGGCGCCGCTCTTGTCAGCAAATGGGGCTTTAACAACAATAAAGGGCTGATGTATTTTACAGTGTTATCGATCGTCTCGCTTGCGCTGTTTTTGTTTACCCCGATTTTCGCCGTGTCAGTCATTGCCGCCATTCTTTTCTTTATCGCAATGGAATACGGTGAGGTGCTGGCGAAGGTCAAAGTTCAGGAGAACGCGGCGAACCAGATTCAGGGCCGGATTTTTTCGGTGGCGGAGGCCTCCATCGGATTGTGCATCGCCGTCGGTTCCATGCTGATCAACATTGTAGACGCGGCAGTTATCATGGCGTTTATCGTCCTTTTGGTCAGCGGACTGTTTCTGCATACAAAACTGGTCAATAAATCCTTTTCAGAACGGAATAACGAATCAGAGGAAATTCATTTATAAGGAGCCTTTCAGATGGAAATCATACCGTCCGACGTCATCAAGACACTTCCGAAACAGGAATTTTCGCTCGTTTTTCAAAAGGTAAAAGAGATGGAGAAAACGGGAGCCCAGATCATTAATCTCGGCCAGGGGAATCCCGATCTCCCCACTCCGCCGCATATCGTTGAAACTTTGCGGGAGGCTGCGCTGAATCCTTCGTACCACGGATACGGCCCGTTCAGAGGCTATCCGTTTCTGAAAGAAGCCATCGCGGAATTTTATGAGAGAGAGTACGGGGTATCGGTCAATCCGGAGACAGAAGTCGCGCTGTTCGGCGGAGGGAAAGCTGGTTTGTACGTTTTGACGCAATGCCTGCTGAACCCCGGCGATATCGCCTTAGTCCCGAACCCCGGCTACCCTGAGTATTTATCGGGCATTACAATGGCCAGAGCGGAGCTGCATGAGATGCCGCTTCATCCGGAAAACGGCTATTTGCCGGATTTTGAGCGGATTGATCCCGCCGTCCTGAAAAAAGCCAAGCTGATGTTTTTGAATTACCCGAATAACCCGACGGGCGCAACTGCGGATCAGGCGTTTTATGAAAAAGCGGCTGCGTTTGCAAAAAAACATGACATCCACCTTATTCACGATTTTGCATACGGCGCGTTCGAATTTGATCAGAACCCGGCCAGCTTTCTTCAGGCGAAAGAAGCGAAAACGGTCGGCGCGGAGCTTTATTCATTTTCGAAAACCTTCAATATGGCAGGCTGGAGAATGGCATTTGCCGTGGGCAATGAGAAAATCATTCAGGCGGTCAATGAGTTTCAGGATCACGTCTTCGTCGGCATGTTCGGCGGTCTTCAGCAGGCGGCAGCGGCGGCGCTGTCAGGAAATCCTGAGCATACGGAGCGTCTGAAGCGCACATATAAAGAACGGATTGACTTTTTCACGGCGTTATGTGAAAAGGAATTAGGCTGGAGCATTGAAAAACCGAAAGGGACTTTTTATGTTTGGGCTGAAATTCCGAATGAATTCGAGTCCTCACACCAGTTTTCGGACTATCTGCTGGAGCATGCCCATGTTGTCGTGACGCCCGGCGAGATTTTCGGCAGCGGCGGAAAGCGTTATGTCAGAATATCAATGGTGGCCAAGCAGGGCGATTTGAGGGAATTCGTGCTGCGGATTCAAAAGCTCGGTTTGTCCTTTCCTTCATTACAAGAAACATCCCGCTGAGAGCGGGATGTTTTTATTATATGCTTTTCATGCTGCCGCCGTCGGCTGACACTTGCTGCCCGGTAATATAGGAGGCTTCTTCAGAGGCAAGAAAGGCAGCCAGCGCCGCGGTTTCTTCCGCAGTTCCGACACGCTTCATCGGGACGCCTGAGGCAATCCGTTCTTCCGCTTCCGCTTTAGAAATGCCGTTTTGCTTCATGACATTCTTCACGAATTGGTGATAACGGTCTGTGGCGATAAATCCGGGATTCAGACAGTTGACAGTAATGTGAAAAGGCGCAAGCTGAATGGCGATGTTTTTGCTGGCATTAATTAAAGCGGCGTTCATCATGCTGTTGGTAAACATATTGGCGCCGGGTTCTTTCCATAGGTTTCCGACGATATTAATGATTCTGCCGAATTCGTGCTGTTTCATGATTGCTGCGGCCGTTTTCATAGAGTCGATATAAGCGATTGTTTTATTCGTAAAGGTATTTGTCATATCCTCTATATCGCAGGTTTCAAAGGTATCCGGCGAGCCGCCCGGAATGTTGTTGATCAATACATCAAGCCGTCCGCATTGTGATCTGATCTCTTCAAAAATGCCGGCTCTTGTCTTCTGGTCCGACATATCGCCGGCCAGAACGGTGACGCCCGCATCCGGATGTTTGGCGAGGATCTCTTCTTTTACCGATTCGATATTTTCGGGAACTCGTGAATTAATGACGGTATGAAAGCCATTGTCCGCCAGTTTCAGAGCGATTGCTTTGCCGATCCCCTGACTGGCTCCCATAATAAATGCGGTTCGTTTTGACAACTGTCTGCACCCCTTTACCAAAATGGAATCTCCTTTACATCGTAAAAAAAAATGATAAAAATAGCAAATTTTATTTAAATTCTGACAAAGAAAAAACCCGCCGGACAGGCGGGTGGGTGTTACACGTGCAAAAACTTCGGAAGCGTGTCGAGAGACAAGCGGTTTCCGACAAAAAATGAACCGAATTCGCCGTAGCGCGCGCTGACTTCATCAAAGCGCATTTCGTAAACAAGTTTTTTGAACTGAAGCACATCATCGCTGAAGAGCGTGACGCCCCATTCGTAATCGTCAAAACCGACAGATCCCGTGATAATCTGTTTGACTTTGCCGGCATAGCTCCGTCCGATCAAGCCGTGGCTTCTCATCAGATTTCTGCGTTCATCCATAGAAAGCATGTACCAGTTGTCATTGCCGCTTCTTCTTTTATCCATCGGATAGAAGCAGACGTATTTCGCTTCAGGCAGCTCAGGATACAGGCGGGCGCGGACATGCGGATTTTCATACGGATCGCCCTCTCCGCTTGCCAGGTAGTTGCTCAGCTCAACCACGGACACGTAAGAATAAGCCGGGATTGTAAATTCAGCAAGCTTTGATTTGTTAAATTCAAGCTCGATTTCGTTCAGCTCTTCCATTGTCGGGCGAAGAATCATCAGCATAAAATCAGCTTTCTGTCCGACGATGCTGTAGATGGTTTGCGAGCCTTTGCCTTCTTTTTGGGCGACGCCCCATTTTTCAAGCAGTCCCGTAAATTCGTGAATAATCGACAGGCGCTCATCGCTGGATAACATCTTCCATGACGTCCAGTCTATTGTGCGGAAATCGTGAAGCGCGTACCAACCGTCAAGCGTTTGGGCGGCTTCGTTCGTTTTTTGCTGCTCACTCATGTATCTTCACTCCTATATCTTTTCATTGATGCCTTCACTATATCACAGTTTAACCGTTTCGGCTGTGGAGAAACCTTGAATAATCCGAAGCCTTGTGTCAGAAACTATGCCGTGAACAAACGGTCAATTAAATTAGTTAGAAAAATAAGATTTCTTTTTGAAAGCGCTATAATGGAAGTTGGTTATTTGAATTTAGCTGGAAGAAGAGTATGCTGTAAAAGTAAGCGTTTTTTGTCAACATAGAGGAGGGTATATCGTGGCAGATTTATTTACAAAAGTACAAGAAAAAGTCGCAGGAAAAGATGTGAAAATCGTATTTCCTGAAGGGTTGGACGAACGTATCCTGGTTGCGGTCAACAACTTGGCGGGCAACAAGGTATTAAAGCCGATCGTAGTCGGCAATAAAGAAGACATTCAAGCAAAAGCGAAAGAATTAAACCTTACGCTTGACGGCGTGGACATTTTTGACCCGCATACATATGAAGGCATGGAAGAACTCGTTCAGGCTTTCGTAGAACGCCGCAAAGGCAAAGCGACGGAACAACAGGCCCGCAAAGCTTTGCTGGACGAAAACTATTTCGGCACGATGCTTGTGTACAAAGGTCTCGCAGACGGACTTGTCAGCGGAGCTGCACATTCTACAGCCGATACGGTGCGCCCTGCACTTCAAATCATTAAAACAAAAGAAGGCGTGAAAAAAACATCAGGCGTCTTCATCATGGCCCGCGGTGACGAGCAATATGTATTCGCTGATTGCGCGATCAACATTGCCCCTGACAGCCAGGACCTTGCCGAAATTGCCATTGAAAGCGCCAATACGGCTCAAATGTTTGACATTGACCCGCGCGTTGCCATGCTCAGCTTCTCTACAAAAGGATCGGCGAAATCAGATGAGACGGACAAAGTGGCTGAAGCCGTGAAAATTGCGAAGGAAAAAGCGCCTGAGCTTACGCTGGACGGCGAATTCCAATTCGACGCTGCATTTGTGCCGTCTGTCGCGGAGAAAAAAGCGCCGGACTCCGACATTAAAGGAGACGCGAATGTATTTGTATTCCCAAGCCTTGAAGCAGGAAACATCGGCTACAAAATCGCTCAGCGCTTAGGCGGCTTTGAAGCGGTCGGACCGATTCTGCAAGGATTGAATATGCCTGTAAACGATCTTTCCAGAGGATGTAATGCGGAAGACGTCTACAATCTTGCGTTAATTACGGCTGCTCAAGCGCTGTAATCCGCAAAAGCCGGCCTTTACGAGGGCCGGCATTTTTTATAGAAAAAACGTCACTGCGGCCCAGCCGAACAGGGACAAACAGAGAGAGCCAATCAAGCCTGCTGCGAGCGCCCGCCAGCCGTTATGACGAAACGCCGATATATGGACTTTCAAACCGAGACCCGCCATCGCCATGCCAATTAAAACATAAGACACTTGAACAAGAAATTCGGAATGCGCGGCTGAAATGACGCCTGATGTATGGATGGCGCTCATTCCGAGAAATCCGAAGATAAACCAAGGGATGGGGAGTGAAGCGGCAGAAGCCGTCTTTGACTTTCCGCTGCGGCGCGCCCGCATTCCGAGCATGAATGCGGCCGGGACGAGCAGCGCGACCCGGGTCAGTTTGACGATCACCGCCATCTCGACGGCTGCTTTTCCTCCGGCGCTGCCGGCCGCCGCCGCATGCGCCACCTCGTGAAGCGTTGCCCCGCAAAAGGCTCCGTAAGCCGCAGGAGAAAAGCCCAATACATGATAAGAAAGAGAATATACAACAGTAAAAACGGTTCCTAATAACGAAACGGCGGCCGCGCTGATGGCGGCTGCATTTTCATTTGATCTGATCTGCGGCGCGATCGCGGCAATGGCAGCCGCTCCGCAGATCGCTGTGCCGCAGGCTGTCAGCGTGCTGAGTGTCTGATCTATACGGAACAGCCGGGACAGTCCGTATACAACGGCACCCGCAAACATCATACAGCAGACGGCAATTGCAAATACGTGCCAGCCCGCATGATAGATATCCGCCAGATTCAGTCTCATACCAAGCAGGATGATGCCTGCTTTCAGCAAGTATTTGCTTGAGAACGCGATCCCCGGCTCTAATGCCGCCCGCTGTCCGAATACGGCGCGCCAAAGCATGCCGATCAGCATTGCAAGGACAAGCATTCCGAACATATGCAAAAACGGCAGGCGGCTGACATAGAAAGCCGCAAACGCAATTCCTGCGGTAACTGAAACACCTTTTACCATCTTCATCTCAGTCACTTCCCATTATCTTGATAACTCCACTTTACTGCGGTCTTAATCATTAGTAAAATATATTTATATGATCTAAACGATTAGGAAAAATAATGATTAGGGGCGATGCTTTTTGTATTATGGGGAACTGAAAACATTCATTGCCGTCGTGGAAGAAAAAAACTTTACAAAGGCGGCGCAGAAGCTGATGATTTCTCAGCCAAGCGTCAGCCTTCACATTAAAAACCTGGAGAAAGAATTTCAAACCGCCTTGCTGAACCGCTCTCCGAAGCACTTTACGACTACGCCGACGGGGGACATCCTCTATCAGCGCGCCAAGCAGATGGTCTTTTTGTACGAACAGGCGAAAACCGAAATTTACGCCCATCATCATTATGTCAAAGGGAAGCTCAAAATCGCCGCGAGCTTTACCATCGGCGAATATATTCTGCCGCCGCTTCTCGCAAAGCTTCATAACGAGTATCCCGAGCTGAACCTGGACGTCATGATCGGAAACACGGAGGAGGTCAGCGAAGCGGTTCGGATGCTTCAAGCCGATATCGGATTAATTGAAGGGCATACGGGGAAAAACGAGCTCGACATTCAGCCGTTTATGGAGGATGAATTGTGTATTGCCGCACCGAACGGACACCCGCTCGCCGGCAGAAAAAACATCCCGGCTGCCGAATTGCAAAATCAAGCGTGGGTGACGAGGGAGAAGGGTTCGGGAACGAGGGAATATTTAGACCACGTCCTTCAATCAAACGGACTGCGGCCGAAATCCATGATGACGATCAGCAGCAACCAGGGCGTCAAAGAAGCCGTGATCAGCGGAATGGGTCTTTCCGTTCTGTCAAAAAGCGTGCTGCAAAAGGATCTGCTTCACGGCAGCATTTCCGTGCTTGAGATAAAAGGATTCTCCTTAAAACGGAAGCTGTCTATCATCCAATCTTCCATTATGGAGAACACAAAAAACAAAGAAATCTTCATCGCACTTTTGAAAAGCCAATTTCAATCATCTCAAGCGGAGTGATATAATAAATGCATGGAAAGCCTATGACGAAAGGGATTTAATATAGATGGGAAAGCAACCGATTGATTTACTGATGCAGCCGAGCTGGAGAATCATTGACCAATCCAGCCTCGGCCCTTATTTTGATGCGAAGCAGTCATTCGCAATGGATGATACGCTGTGCGCCTCCGTAGGCAAAGGGGAATCGCCTGCGACGGCACGCTCCTGGGTGCACCACCGGACGATCGTGCTCGGCATTCAGGACACGCGTCTGCCGTTTTTAGAGGACGGCGTGAAATTGCTGGAGGACGAAGGCTACAGTGTCATTGTCCGCAATTCCGGAGGCCTCGCCGTCGTACTGGACGAAGGCGTATTGAATATCTCGCTTATTTTTGAAGATGAGAAAAAAGGCATCGACATCGACAGAGGCTACGAGGCGATGACAGAGCTGGTGCGGCGGATGCTGCGTCCGCACAATGCTGAAATTGAAGCATATGAAATTAAAGGATCGTACTGTCCGGGCAGCTACGATCTCAGCATCGGCGGCCGAAAATTCGCGGGAATCTCACAAAGGCGCCTGCGGGGCGGAACCGCGGTTCAGATTTATCTCTGCGCCGATAAAAGCGGAAGCGAACGCGCCGATCTGATCAGACGTTTCTATCAAGCCGCTTTAAAAGACAAAAGCAACGATACAAAAGGCGTATATCCCGATATCCGGCCCGAAACGATGGCTTCATTAAGCGAATTGCTGCAAACGGACATTACCGTGCAAGACTTAATGCTGGCGCTTTTGACCGAACTGAAGGAACTCAGCGGCCGCCTGTATGCAGCCGGATTATCGCCGGAAGAAGAGAAGGTATTTGAAAAAAATCTGACCCGAATGCTGGAACGGAATGAGAAGGTGTTCGGCACGCAGGAAAGCTTGGACTAAGTCCGGGCTTTTTTTGTTTTTGGTAATTATATACTATTTAGTTATAGTGAAAAAGAAGTGTTATATGAAAACTAGTTTACATTATATACCTTATTTGATTAATATATTTATGTAGGTTCCAAATAATTCTATAAAATGAAGGAGATGGAGATATGAACTTTAAAAAAATAAAAGAAGAAAAAAGAATCACGATCCCGACGCATTTGTTAGCCGGAGATGCGGAACAATCAGGCAATTCTTTCGCTTGGAGCGGCTGGGTGCTTGTAGTGCCGAGCCAAGAAGACAATCAAAACCCGAATTTGAATTTCTCTGATTTAGCCGCTCAAAAGTAGGATAATCACTGTTTGGAGCCTACACATCTGAGACGAGGCGGTGAGAGTGTGACACAAGAGTATATAAGAGAAATTAAGCGGGGAGCACTGTCATGGATTGTTAAAAATATCCATTACTTTGATATGAATCATAAAGTAGCGAATGATTTCAGGTGGCGCCTTAAAACATTTATAGAACTCATTTTTCTTACCAATTACCTGATCAGAAATCAGGCAGATGATAAGGAAGTTGCTGTTTTAACGGAGTTTATTACAGAAAGGCTCCGTAATGATCAGCTTGAAGAATTTATTCATTTTGATCCGGACGGTCTCGCCGGATTGGCTATTGCGGGTGAATTTCTTACCTTGACTGATCATCCGTCACGGGCTTCGGTGATATGGGAGCTGGAAAAATTCACGGCAGCGCGTTTTGATCGCAGCCTTGCTAAAATTCCCTTTCGGAAAATGGATCTGAAGTACAGTCTGCAAAGAGCAGGCGTAACCTCGGAAATAACGGATTTTTCTGACTTATATCACTACACAGCAGCTGGTCAGGATATCCCAAATACATATATGACGGATCATGATGCGTACAGCATCACTCATACGATTTTTTATATAACAGACATGGGATGTTCTTCGCTTACGGATAAAGAGTATCATCTGCCGTCCTTAAAAGAAAAGGTCCTGAAATTTCTCGGGATCTATATCTGTCTTGAGAATTTAGATATTACCAGTGAATTATTGATGTGCAGCTCTTTTTTACATATCGACATGGATAAGGACAACCATAAACCGCTCTATGAAGCAGCCTGGAATAAAATCTATCAGGGCCGAATGAAAGAGGGGAATGTCCCGAGCATCACCTATCAACATAAACCCGGTTTGAAAGGTGAACAGCGAAGAGAAGATGTGTTCAAACATTGCTATCATACAACACTTGTCGCCGCGGGTGCCGCGCATGCCTGTCTTAGAGCAGAAAGGAACGATTAACTTGAACAGATTAGCTGAAGAGGCGGATCAATTTTTATTATCTTTTGCTGAACAATCGCTTCCGGATCAAAAGAGCATTGAGCTGTTTGCCGGCTTCTGCAAATACTGCAGGAAGACGAGCCATTCTTCCGCTGTAAAAGAACATACTGAAAGGATTGCCTCCGCTTTCGTTGATAAGTCATGCTGGGAAGATCTGTTTCACTGTAACACGGCCATTGTCAATGAGTTGATTCATATCTATTTAACGGCAAAAGCTTATAAAAAGAAGCAGGGAATGGATTCGGATGATCAAGTCATACGTCACGGATTGCAAAACGGCTATCTTATAAAAAAAGAATGGCCTTATTTTAAATACGCCGAATTCGCTGGTTTGCTGAGCGAGCTGGGAATGTCAACTGACCATGAAAAAGTGCGCTTTTACAAGAATTCGATGTTTCAGCCTTTGCTCCATGACGCATGGAAAAGAACAGCTGAAAACGAGCTGGAGTTTGTCGAGTACTGTCTTCTTCATTTGAATGAGGGAGAGCATCTGCTTCATCCCGGCTTGAAGGCGTCCATTCAAAAATGGCTTGTGTTTTGTCTCGGCAGCCGAAAAATGAAACAGCTGTGCAATATGTTATTTATCCAATCGTGTATCGATCCATTTTTTTATGGCTGTCAAGCGGCTCTTCATCATATAAATAACGAGAATCCATCCATTCATTGTGCTCCGGCTCTTCTGCCGGCGATTGAGATTCTGAATCTGGAGTGTGGAACATGCGGATAGTCAAGGAACATTTTAATATAAAAAAAACAGAAGAATGGCTGCTGGGTTTTTGGAAGAACATTCAGCTGCAGCCGGAAGAAATGGAAGCAGATGATCTCATGCACCTGTTTTGCGGTTTAGCGGCATGTCATCACTTTGAAAAAAGAAAGGATACAGAAGAAGTCATTCTATTCTTAGACCGTTATTTTGGAGAAAAAACGCACGAATGCCATCCGGTCCTGTTCGCGTATGCGTATCATATATACCGCAGGATGGATGCCGCAAAAAGCATCTTTTTTCATAACGGACTTGAACAAATGGTCCGCGGTTTACAAGAGGAACTGAAATCAGAGCCTTCCTCTATGATCCTCATGGTGTTAGGGGCTTATTTTGGGGCGATGACTCCGGAAGAACTGATCGTGTTCTTAGAAACCGTAATGAAACGTGAGGCCGATTTGCTCATGGCACCGGGCGGCATCCAGGAAGAACAGGCGGATGCCCTTTATGCCGTCACTTATTTGCAAATGAAAGAATTGCAGCCTTTTCTCACGGAATGGTACAAAACATCAGACTTTGCTTTTTCAGGTTTAATGTTAGCCGAGTGCAGAAAGTATCACATTGACGCCGTTGCAAAATACACAGCCATTATGAAATTTCTCCAATTCGATGAGGCGCTTTTTATACGGGAAGGGCGGGAATTTCTACGCTTTCAGCAGCGAAGCAGCGGGAGCTTCGGTTATTTGAATCCATTAGCGATGGACCAAGGGGCGGTCAGCGGCAAATTGCTGGACCGGCAGTATTTCCTGCCGTCCGCTCATTATGCCGCCGCCTCTCTGTCTATGCTGTAATGTCTCTCTTTTGAAAGACGGAAAAAGAAATCAATAAACAAATAAGAAAGTAGATCGCTATAACCGTCACGGAATAGGGGATGTTTAACGTTGAAATCGCATCACCCGCGCTTTTATTTACATAAGCAACGAGGTTTAAATGCGGAAAGAGCGTAAATTTATACCACGTAAATTGGGCAAGCAAATCAGTTCCGCCCAATATACTGCCGGCAAACAGCAGTAAAATCGATAAGCAGAGGGAGAGCGCCTGGCTTTTGCACAATACTGACAAAGTGAACGCAATGGTGACAATGCTTATAATTGATATGAAACGCAAAAGCAGAATGATTCCGGATGCTTTGATTGAACTGATGGTATACAGACTGTCATTTAAATGAGTATAGACGAGCGGATATGAAGCATTGGAAAAACCGAATAACACGCCGCCGATCAGCAAACAGCTCACACAGTAAAATAAGTAAATCATACCGGTAAACAGAAGGGAGGCCAGAAATTTCGATGTTAAAATCCGCCATCTTCGGTTCGGGCTTGTAGCGATAAACTTAATCGTCCCAAGGGCAAACTCTTTAGAAACAACCCCGCTGACGGTTAAAATCGCGGTTAAGCTTACGAAAATCTCAAGCCCGTTTGAAGTAACCGTGCCGAAAAACCTCCAGCCGTTCCATTCATAAGGGTTGATGTTATGCTCCAAATAATAGTCTTTATTCTTAACATCAGCAGAATAATAAACGCCTGTCGTTTCAGCCGGTTTATCAATTTCTTCCTGTTTTTTTTCGGCGAGAAGCCGTTCTTTCCAATTGTTATCCGAGGAAGCATCTAACTCATGATTCATAATAAGGCCGGCCAGCAAAACGATGAGAAACAGGAAAAAAAGAGATAAAAGTGTGCCTTTTTTTCGGGTTATTTTTATGAATTCGTTCTGCGCCAGATGAAATATGCTCATACCGCGTCCTCCTGATCTGTAATCATCATGTATTTCTCTTCCAATGACAAAGTTCTTGCAGAAACGCGGGAAATCAGAATCTCTTTCTCTGCCAAAGATTTAATGACATACGGGATGGTATCTTCTTCCGCTTCCAATTCAATGACGCGGCTGTCTTTTTGCTGTACTTGAAGAATACCTTCCCGCTCTAATATTTCTTTCGCCCTTGCCGGATGATCGACCGTGACGGTAAACAGCTTTTTCTGACCAAGATTATGTCTGTTCTTCATGTCTTCAATTCCTAAAATCCGTCCCTTTTTAATGTAGGCAACCCTATCGCAAATCTCTTCCATTTCCGACAATAAATGGCTTGATAATAAAATAGAAACCCCTTGCTTCGCTAAATCAGAAAGAATGGTGCGCAATTCTTTCATACCTTTAGGATCGAGGCCGTTCATCGGTTCATCCAGAATTAATAACCCGGGATTGTGAAGAAGAGAATAAGCGAGCCCCAAGCGCTGTTTCATGCCTAATGAGAAATGTTTCACTTTTTTGCTGGCAGCCTGATCTAGTCCGACTTTTGCAAGGGTATTCATAAGGTCATCCGTTTTCAGCGAGGTGCTCCGCAGTCTGGTGAAATATTTCAGGTTTTGCAAAGCGGTCATATTCGGATACATATCCGGGCCTTCAATGATAACCCCGATATGTCTCATAAAATATTCAAAGTCGCTGTCCGGTCTGCCTCTGAATGAAATGGCTCCTTCTGTTTTTTTAATAAGCTGTACGATCATTCTGAAAATAGTGGTTTTTCCTGAGCCGTTCGGCCCTAAAAGGCCGAATATCTCGCCTTTTCTCACATCGAAAGAAATTGACTGTACAATAGGGGTATGATTGATTGTTTTAGAGACATCTTTTAATATCAGGGCTGGTTCAGTCATGATATTTGCACACCTTCCTTATGATTTAGGGTAAAAGCCGTCAAAACCGAAGAACATGCTTCCGATCAGGCCGGCAGCGATTAAAATGAGAGCAATGCTATACCACATTTTTCGATTCAATGGTTTCCCTCCTTACAACGCTGACATTCCATTTGAAATAGCGCAAAAAGATGCGGAATATCAGTTTCGAAAGATCAAATCCGGCCATAAACACCGCCATACCCGCTCCAAGAACCATACATCCGTTAAAAATGGCTGTTACAATCGGCACTTTTACAAGGAGAAAGAATGATCCGGTCATCAGCATCAGGCCGATCGCCATCAAACTTAACACCGCAACAGAGGCAAAAAGAAACGGTGTCAGCAAAAACATGAAGTTGAACATGCCCATACCCAGCATCAGGCCGAATGCTTTGAAAAAGGAGCGCCATGTTTTCTGCTCCTCGGCATCATTGATGAAAATATCCGCTTTTAAGGCGCGCGCAAGTGTTTTGGGGTTTCCTAAATTGCCGGCGATTTGTTCATCGCTTTTTCCTTCAGCGCCGCCCATTTGGAATATTTCGCCGATATCGGCGAGTATCTCTTTTTGCTCAAGTTCCGGCAGATCTTTTATTTCCCGCCGGAGATGTTTTAAATATTGGTCTTTACACATTCATTTTCCCTCCTTAATGATGCTGTTCACTTTTTCGGACAGGTCAAGCCATTCCGATTTTAATGTTTGATGATAAAAGGCGCCTTCTTCTGTTACTTTGTAATATTTGCGTGATGGGCCTTGATCGGAAGCTGCTGTATACGTTTTTAGGCAGTTATTTTTTGTGAGTCTTCGTAATATGGGGTAGATGGTGCCCTCCGATACAGGGAACGTTTCACTTATGATCTTGATTAATTCATAACCATATAAATCTTCATAAAGAAGCAGGGACAACACACAAAGTTCCAACGCTCCTTTTCGTAATTGGCTACTCATTTACTATCATTCCCATCATATCTAATAATTGTATTCTCTATACAGTGTATTGCACAGTAGCTAATCGATCAATAATTCCCAAGAACCATTTGGGATGAGGAATTGAATCTTTATGCTTATGTGCGGGCGGGGACCGAGATGCGCAGCCCTTGCGGGAAGAAGGCCTCCTGAACAATGTTTACATTAATATAGATCAGGATGCGCGTCATTGACAAATGGCAAAAACCCCTTTTTCCATGACAAGGAAAGGGGTTTTTCCGTTATTCGGCCATTTTTTCTAAATTGCCGTTCCGGTCCATTTTAAAGGACGGAGAGGCATGCTCGTCGTCTTCAAATAAAACTAGTTTTCTGGCTCTGTTCATAATTTTCACCAAGGTTTCGTAGTCTTCCTGAATGGTTTTTTGATCTTTTTCAAGCTTTTCGACGGCCGCTTCCAGCTGCTCGGTTTTAGACTGAAGTTCTTGGTTTTCCCGTTTTAAACGGTCATTTTCCATTTGCAGGGCGGAAGTTTGCTTTCCGCTGCCTTCATAGCTCTGCAGAAATTGAATGACGTCTGCCATTGTGAGCTCCGCCTTTTGGCTCGGCTGCTGAGGCGCCAGCAAATGTGATAAACTAGCTAACTCTTCCTTGAAGCTTTCATCGACATAAGGCATATGTTCGCCGGACATGACGGCTTGCCGATCTTCTTTTGGCGCTTCCGTTTGAACCGTCTCTTCGGCTGCGGTTTCCTGCATGATGTCCGCATCCGGTGCAGGCGGCTGGTATAATAGTTTCTTCTTGGCCGGCTGGCCGTTTCCGAGCGCGCGCATCCGCTGTTTCCGCTGTTTTTTGGCAAGCTGAAGCGCTTTTTCATATTGATGGCGGACGACAGCATTCCACCTGAATCCGCACGCTGCCGACGTTCTGTTTAATTTATCGCCTACCTCTTCAAAGGCATTCAGCTGCGTGCTTCCTTCCCGAACGTGACGGAGCACGGTTTCCGCAAGCAGCAGGTCATTTTCCTCCGACCAGGCGTCCTGTCTTTGTTTTGTCAATGTTCTCAACCCCCAATATCTTTGATGGTATTAGAATGTCCAGATTGGAAAATATTTATACAAATTGGCTGAAAGAATGAGAGATACGCAGAGCCTTGCAGGATAAGATGAATCCTTGTACAATGAGATGTGATGTGATTTTTTTCGTTTTTAAAATTAAGATTTAACATAGAGGAACATTGAATGAAGGGAAGCGTACATCATGGCTAATGAATTCCGAGTGTGTGATGATTGCCAGGCCACCAATATTAAGACTTTGCTGCCGCGTTTGAAAGAAGCTGACCCGGATGCAAAAGTGGAGGTCGGATGTCAGTCATATTGCGGGCCCGGACGCAAAAAATCGTTTGCTTTCGTAAACAACCGCCCGCTGTCGGCGCCGACTGAGGACGAGCTGATTGAGAAAGTGAAAAAGAAGATCAAAAAGTAAATGTGTATTTTTATGACAGCCTCGCCCGATGGGTCAGGCTTTTTTGCTTCAAAAAATCAATGACGGAAAACTGGAACAAAACGCCGGACAAATTCAAGGATGTTTTCAAATTACAGAGCCGATATAATAGAATCACGGCTAAAAAAAAGAGGGAATGACGATGGCGTATCCAAACGGAAAATTATCAGAAGAAAAAGTGTTTAAAGATCCCGTTCACCGCTATGTTCATGTGCGGGACAAGCTGATCTGGGATTTGATCGGCACCCGTGAATTTCAGCGGCTGCGCCGGATCAAACAGCTCGGTACGACGTATTTGACGTTTCACGGCGCGGAACACAGCCGTTTTAACCATTCTCTCGGCGTCTATGAGATTGTCAGACGAATGGTTGATGATGTTTTTAAAGGGCGTCCTGAATGGGATGACAATGAACGCGAACTCTGTCTCAGCGCCGCGCTTTTGCACGATTTGGGACATGGGCCGTTTTCGCATTCCTTTGAAAAGGTTTTTCATCTGGATCATGAAGACTATACGAGGGAAATCATTCTCGGCGACACCGAGGTGAATCAGGTTCTCAGAAAGGCGGGACCGGGATTTCCGCAGGATGTTGCTGAAGTCATTGCCAAAACATACAAAAACAAGCAGGTGGTCAGCCTGATTTCGAGCCAGATTGACGCCGACAGGATGGATTACCTTCAGCGGGACGCATACTATACGGGCGTCAGCTACGGACATTTTGATATGGAACGGATTTTAAGGGTGATGCGTCCGCGAGAGGACCAGATCGTCATTAAGCAAAGCGGCATGCACGCCGTCGAAGACTATATTATGAGCCGCTATCAAATGTACTGGCAGGTGTATTTTCATCCAGTGACGAGAAGCGCTGAAGTCATTTTGACGAAAATTCTCCACCGTGCGAAGCAGCTCCATGAAGAAGGGTATATATTCACGCATGCTCCCGTTCATTTTTATTCCATTTTTGAAGGGAAGCTGACGCTTGCGGATTATCTGAAGCTTGATGAAGCCATCATTTTATATTATTTCCAGGCTTGGGAGGAAGAAGAGGACCCGATTCTGTCCGACTTGTGCCGCCGCTTCATTAACCGCCAGCTGTTTCAATATGCCGAATTTAACCCCAATGAGGAAATGTCGGCTTATTTTGAACTGACCGCTCTGTTTAAAGAGGCGGGAATTGATCCCAATTATTATTTAGTGGTCGATTCTTCATCGGATCTGCCGTATGATTTTTACCGGCCGGGTGAAGAGGAGGAGCGTCTGCCGATTCACCTGTTAACGCAGAACGGCCAGATCAAAGAGCTGTCCAGGCAGTCCGCCATTGTCGAATCCATTTCGGGCAAACGCCGGACGGACCATAAGCTCTACTATCCGATGGACCTCATTTGTGACGATTCAGAAAACCCTGAAGCAAAATTAAAAATCCGGCAGCTGCTGGGACTGACATAGAAGGATTTTGGTAAAGAAGGAAAAGGAGATGTCGGGAATTTGTTGAAAGAACATGCAAAACTGATGAAGGTGTTCTCGGATTCTGGAGAAATCATCGGGCGGAAAAAGCTGCAGAAAATCATTTATATCGCGAAGAAAATGCAGTATCCTTTCTACGAAAAATATGATTTTCATTTTTACGGCCCGTATTCCGAAGAACTGACGCTTCGAATTGAAGAGCTGTGCAATCTTGGGTTTCTGGATGAGGTGAAGGAAAAAAAGGGCGGCTACTTTCAATACCGGTACTCGCTGACGGAGACGGGAGCCGAGTTTTTACATCATGCGGAGCTTACGATGCCGGATATGAAGAAGTACATCGACAGCGTCAACAGCCGCTCATCCCGGTTTCTGGAGCTGGTGTCTACGATTTTGTATTTTGACGGCCTTGAAGCTGAGGAAAAGAAAGAGAAAGTGTTTACGATAAAAAGCAAACAGAAATATACAGATGAAGAATATGATGAGGCGCTTCACTACATAGAAGAGCTGAAACATATTTGTTAAAGGCGATGGCTTTCGTCTTTTTTGATGAAAAAACCAGGCCGCGATAAAGCGGGCCTGGTTTTGTTTATTGTCTCAATTTGCTGTGCTTGTACGAATATAAAAAGTAAACGATGACGCCGATGATCAGCCAGACGGCAAAATAAAGCCACGTTTTCAGCGGCAGATTGACCATTAAAAACAAACAGCAGATAATGGCCAAAATCGGCAGTACGGGTACAAAAGGCACTTTAAATCCCCGCGGCAGATCCTTATGGGTGCGGCGCAGAATCAGCACGGACAGACTGACCATGGCAAATGTCAATAGCGCGCCGATGTTTGAGAGATCCGACAGCTCTTTCAGATCAACAAAACCCGCGATGCAGGCGCTGATCAGTCCGATCAGCCACGTATTAAAGATCGGCGCTCCCGATTTCTTTCCGACAATGGTAAAGACTTTCGGCAGCATTCCGTCTCTTGCCATCGCAAAAGATATACGGGTCGCCGCATAGGTATGGGCGAGAACGACGGCCATCAGTCCGATCACCGCACCGGCAGCGATAACGCCCGCCACCGCGTTTTGTCCGACAGTCTGTAACACATAAGACATGGCTTCCGGCACATTAAGCTGTGAATACGGAACCATACCCGTCATGACGAGACAGACGATGACGTATACCAATGTACAGATCACCAGGGAACCGATAATACCGATCGGCAGGTTGCGCTGCGGTTTTTTGACTTCTTCAGCCGAAGCGGAAATCGCGTCAAACCCGAGAAACGCAAAAAAGACGGCAGAAGCCCCTGTAATCACGCCTTTGATTCCAAAAGGCATAAAAGGATGCCAATTGCCCGGCTTTACAAAAAAGCTTCCTGTGATGATAAACAGCAAAACAATTCCGATTTTTACGAGAACCATTACATTATTAAAGGTTTTGCTCTCCTTGGAGCCGCGTGACAGAACGACGGCAATTAATAGAGTAATGATGATGGCAGGAAGGTTGACGATGCCCCCCTGGCTCGGCACGTGCAGCAGACTGTCCGGCAAAGGCATGCCGATTTCGGCTAACAGATTATTAAAATAACTTGACCAGCCGCTTGCCACCGCCGACGCCGTCACCATATAAACGGATAAGAGCGTCCAGCCCATTAAATGGCCGACAATTTCTCCCATGGTGGTATAAGAGTAAATATAGGCGCTTCCGTAAACCGGGAGAACAGAAGCGATTTCGGCGTAACATAATGCTGCAAGGCTGCAGACAACGGCTGCAATGATAAAAGAAAAGATTACGGAAGGCCCGGCATTTTTCGCGGCCGTAATGCCTGTAAGAACCATGACGCCCGTCCCGATGACGGCGCCGATGCCCAGTAAAGTTAAATCAAATCCACCCATCGTTTTGGCAGTCTGCCTGTTTCTGCTTTGTTCAAGCAGCTGGGTGATGTCTTTTTTTTGTAGGATATTCCGCAACACGCATCCCTCCATCCAAAAGCAAAAGCCAAGAGGGGCTCTTTGGCTTTTACCCGTGTCACATCTTCTGTGTAATCGACAATCCTGTGTTCTGTTTCCCCGTCTGTTCCGTTTCTTTTCCAGTCATATTGTCTGCCGCATCCGATCAGATTATCCTTTCCGTCAAACGCAGTCACCCTTAATGATTTTACCTGAATCATGTCTATAAAACCAGCATTGCATAAAAGGGATGGGTGAAAAAGTAGGAGATAATAGTCTGTATAGGGCAGGATAAAAGTTGCGGGCTTTCCGGCCGAAATTTTGACTTTCCCCGCGAAGTATCAGTAAAATGTAATAAAAAACAATCAAATGATGATGGATGCATCTTGAAATGGGGAGTTTCTGCATGGAGCACGATATATTGCAAGCAAATGTACTGGATTACGCGCTCACGAAATATTTAAAGAGCACGAAAAAGCTTGATGAGGCGACAATTCCGAAGAGTATAAACAATATCAGAGGATTTATTCTCAGGATTATTTACCGGCACGGCACGTGCACGATTAAAGATATATTGCAGGAAGTCACATTATCGCCTTCAGCCACGACAACCGCTCTGAATCATTTAGAAAAAGAGGGTTTCGTGGAAAGGTCGAGAAATAACGAAGACCGGCGCACGGTATGGATGACGCTTTCCGAATCGGGAAAAATGGCGGCCATGCAAATGATTGAAAACCGGCAGATGCTCATTGACGAGCTGTTTGAAAAATTGACAGAGGAAGAAAAGAATACCTTTTTCAGCCTCGTTGAAAAAGTAATGAAATAAGCCGGCCTGACATAGCAGCGCCGGCCGTTATCAAGGATTACTCCGTATCGCTGATCCGTTTGCCGGCGACGGCGTAATGATCCTTTCTCATTTCTTCAATCATGACAATGATCTTTTCTTCGGCTGCGCCTGTCGTTTCTTTTACGGCTTCTGTCACTTTTTCAACCAGATTCCGTTTTTGTTCATCTGTGCGGCCTTCAAGCATTTTAACGGTTACGAGCGGCATGGTGCTGATCCTCCTTTATCGTTTCCTCTCTTTGGAAGAGAGGTCACTTATAGTATACTGAATGAAGGACAATCTTGCATTTTTTAAAAAAGGGGATTTTTACATTTGGACAGATTTTTATATTATCCGCTGGAGCTTATGCCCTATGTCGTGATTACGCTGATTGTGGCATTTACGATGCATGAACTGGCGCACGCGTATGTTGCGTATCGGTTCGGAGACGATACCGCGGCGAGACAGGGCAGATTAACGCTCAATCCGATTAAACATCTTGATGTTTTCGGAACGATTCTAATTTTGGTCGCGGGTTTCGGCTGGGCCCGTCCGGTGCCGGTGAACCGCCGCGCCTTTAAAAGACCGCGGCTGGCGGGAGTGCTGGTTTCCGTCGCCGGGCCTGTAAGCAACCTGCTTCTTGCCTTTATCGGTTTCTTTTTGCTAGTGTTGATGCATGCTTACGGAATGG
Source organism: Bacillus sp. SJ-10 (assembly GCF_002843505.1). Classification (NCBI taxonomy): domain Bacteria; kingdom Bacillati; phylum Bacillota; class Bacilli; order Caryophanales; family Bacillaceae; genus Bacillus; species Bacillus sp. SJ-10. The sequence continues at coordinate 1,023,424 of NZ_CP025258.1, forward strand.
AGCTGCTTTCAGCATTCAGCATGGGCCTTGACCGCTTTTTCTCTATTTGGATTCAGCTGAATCTCGCGCTGTGTTTATTCAACCTGCTGCCGCTTCCTCCGCTTGACGGCTACCGGATTATTGAGGATCTCGTGCCGCCGCGGGTGCGCGCCAAAATGACTCAGTTTGAGAGTTACGGGATTATCGTGTTTCTCGTGCTGTTTGTGACACCGGTCGGCTCCTATGTCGTGTGGCCGCTGTTAAGCGAGGGGAGAGACTGGATTCTCAAGGTATTTGCCATTATATTTCAACCGCTTTTGTAGGAGGGTATTTTCATGGAAGAAAAAAAGAAGAAAACAATCGGATTTAATATTATTAAAAGTGATCCGACCGACGGACATGGCGGTTTTGGCGCCGGGGCGCTGAGCCTTGACAATATTTCTCCGGTATTTGTCGATGTGGAAGAGAAGGAAGCCTTCGTTGACATCGGCGCAATGCATGCCCGCAGTGTCGTTGAAAAAGGCATCAAATTCCTGCCGAACAAAGATGAAGTGCCGAACGGAAAACCGTACTGGCTCGTGTGGGTCACCATCGACAGAAAAGAAGAAGGCCCTTATTACGCGGGTGTGACGGCTTGTGAAATGACCGTGGACAGAAGTATCCGCAGAGGCTATAAGTCATTGCCGGAGCATGTGAATTTAATGGATAAATCAATGAAGCGCTGCATTATCGTGGATAAAATGGACGCCAGCTCAAAGCAGGTGCTTGCTGAATTTCTGCAGAAGCATGACCAAGGGCTCTGGGAACGTTCATCCGATGAATTGAAAACAGGTCTGCTTCCGGAAGAAAAATAATTTGTGAACTTTTTGTGAACTTTATAAATATTTGCACTATTTTGCAATTGTACTGAGTAAACTGTTGATACAGAATCAGGACATGGAAAGTCCCGAGCCGAACCAAGACTCGGGGTTTTTCATGTTTACGCGGAGGTTTCATCATGTTCACCGTCTTTGAAATCGGGCCTTGGGTCATTGAAGCAGATGCGGCGGCAACGAGAAAACAATACGAAAAATCATGGCCTGATCCTTGTGATTGCGGGCACTGCCGGAACTTTTCCGAGGCGGTGAATCTCCTTCCCGCCGAGAAAACAAGGCTGTTTACGCAGTTTGGGATTCGTCCGGCTGTCTGTCACGATTTGGGGGAGCATGGAAAGGAAAACGGCCTGCATCATTATGCGGGCAGCTATCCGATTGTCGGCAGGTTTAGGGAAGGCTGGCCGAAGTTTCATATCGAGAGGGCGGGAGATATCCGCTTTTCGTTTTCATTGGCGAGTACAACATTTTTTATACCGAAGGGTTTTCCTGACCCCATTATCCATCTCGACTTTTCACTCTTGCTCCCGTGGGTGCTTGAGGAAGACGCGGATTAAAGCCCGGCGCGCAATGCACCGGGCTCAGTCTTTTTTGCCGAGCCACTTATCCCACCATTTTTTGCGCGGAGCTTCTTTGCGGGCGGGGGCGTGTTCCTTTTCTTTTTTAGACGGTTCCGGTCCGTAGCATACATCCGCGGGCTCAGTGCCTGCGATGAAATACGTATAATGCTTTGCGGCGCAGCCGGGTCCCGAAGTGTAGCCGGAAGCGGGGTCGATATAGACGCCCGTCACGCCCTTCGGCGGTTTAAGCGCTATTTCCGGTTCTCCTTCGAGCGCCTTCTCCATAAAGTCCGCCCAAATCGTCTTCGCATAGCTTTTTTCTTCTACTGAATCAATCGTGCTGCTTTTGTCATAGCCTGTCCATACACCGGCGGCAAGAGCCGGGTTAAAGCCGATCATCCAGCTGTCTGCGCTCGTCGTGCCTGATTTACCGCCATAGGTTCGGGTCAGCCGGTCAGAAATGGTGCGTCCCGTGACGGAAGTATAGCCGTTTAAATCCTGATCAAACATGCCCGTCATCATGCTCGCCGTCACAAAAGCGGCTTTTTTATCAAGCGTCTGCTGATGTCCGCGCGGCTGTTCATACAAGACGTTGCCGGCGGTATCCGTCACTTTTGTGATAAAGGAAGGGGTGATTTGTTTTCCCCCGTTTGCGAGCATCGCGTAGGCATTAACCATCTCAATCGGGCGCACGGGTTCAGTTCCGAGCGCCAGAGACGGAAGGGGCTTTAAATGTTCGCTGATGCCGAATTCCTTTGCCGCCGACACGAGCTTATTCATGCCGAGAAAGAGGTGGGTCTTCACGGCATAAATGTTGTCTGATAACGCAAGCGCCTGAAGCAGCGTAATCGGTTTATTGGCGTAGTAGCCGTTGTAATTGCTTGGAGAATAGGTATCTCCGTTGTCGTCAATCTGGAACTCTGTGGCTTCGCTTTTCATCAGCGTGACCGGTGTAAAGCCGCTTTGAATCGCTTTGTAGTACAAAAGCGGCTTGATCGTGGAAGCCGGCTGCCGTTTCGCCTGTGTCGCCCGGTCAAACGGGCTTTTTTCGTAGTCACGTCCGCCGAGAAGCGCAAGCACGCGCCCTGTTGCCGGATCAATCGCGGAAAAGCCGACCTGAATGTCAGAGCCGGTACGGATCGTATGTGCCACAGTGTTTTCCGCAATCCGCTGCATGCGCTTATCAAGCGTCGTATAAACACGCAATCCGCTCGTTGCCAGCTGTTCGCGCGTCATGCCGAGCTTTTTCCCGAGTTCTTTCATCGCATCATCGTAAAAATAAGGCGCCGTTTTCGCCGCGGTTCTGTTTTTCAGCGGCTGATAGGCAAGCGGCGTTTTCTTAAGCCTTTCCGCCTTTTCTTTTGAGATCATTTTTTGGCCGATCATCAGTCGGAGAATGGTTTCCTGGCGCTGTTTGGCCTTCTTTTCGCTGACATATGGCGAATAGCCGGACGGGCCTTTCGGTATGCCCGCCAAAAGCACGGCTTCCGCATCGTTCAGATCTTTGGCGTGTTTGCCGAAATACAGGCGCGAGGCGGCTTCAATTCCGTATGCGCCGTGGCCGTAATATATCGTATTTACATAACCTTCTAAAATCTCGTTTTTAGAATAGTTCTGTTCAAGGCGGATCGTGTAAAATGCTTCGTTCCATTTTCGTTTCCATGTCTTATCATGCTCAAGGTAGAGATTTCTCGCGTATTGCTGGGTGATGGTGCTTGCGCCCTGAACCTTGGCCATTGCCTTTATGTCAGCCAGCGCGGCGGCAGCCATCCGCCGGTAATCAAAACCGTGGTGATTGTAAAAGTTTTGATCCTCCACCGCAATGGCGGCCTGCACCGCTATCGGATTGATATCTTTTAACCGGACCCAGTAGCGCTTTTCCCCGAAATCGGTCTCACCTAGCTTTGAGCCGTCATTTGCATAAAGAATCGTAGACTGAGGAACCCGGACGGAGGGGGCCCCCTGCCATTTCGCTGCAAGAAGAACGGATGTGAAGCAGACGCCGGCCAGCATTCCGCCGATCAGTGTCAGAAAGATGCAGGCGCGGATGATTTTGAACGTGATTCTGAGCTGTTTTCCAGATACTTTATCCACTTTTGGGAACCCCCTTTTTCATGATTCTATTATTATGTGAAAAAAGGGGGTTTTTTAAACATATCAAACCGGACACTTCTTTACTTTTTCCCCTCCATCCTCTATACTTTTTCCTTAGGTGAAAATGAGATTTTAACCGGAATAAAAGCGATACAGACGCTTACAATAAATGAAATAAGCCTTGAAAGGGAGATGACAATTGAGCGAGCTTTGGTATACGGAGAAGCAGACGAAGAATTTCGGCATTACATTAAAGGTGAAACAAACATTACATACGGAACAGACGGAATTTCAGCATCTGGAAATGGTGGAGACAGAAGAATTCGGCAACATGCTGTTCTTAGACGGAATGGTCATGACTTCTGAAAAAGACGAATTCGTCTATCATGAAATGGTTGCGCACGTCCCGTTATTTACGCACCCGAATCCGGAAAACGTCCTCGTTGTCGGCGGCGGAGACGGCGGTGTCATCAGAGAGATTCTGAAGCACCCAAGCGTAAAAAAAGCGACGCTTGTCGACATTGACGGCAAGGTTATTGAATACTCTAAAAAATTCCTTCCGTCCATTGCGGGCAAGCTTGATGATCCGCGCGTCGACGTGAGAGTCGATGACGGTTTCATGCACATCGCGAAATCAGAGAATGAGTATGACGTCATCATGGTTGATTCAACAGAACCGGTCGGACCGGCCGTCAATCTGTTCTCAAAAGGCTTCTATGCCGGAATTTCCAAGGCATTAAAAGAAGACGGCATCTTCGTCGCGCAGACGGACAACCCGTGGTTTACACCGGAACTGATTACAAACGTACAGCGTGACGTGAAAGAAATCTTCCCGATCACCCGTCTGTATACGGCTAATATCCCGACGTACCCGAGCGGCCTGTGGACATTTACGATCGGTTCTAAAAAGTACGATCCGCTTGAAGTGGAGGACAGCCGTTTCTTTGACATCGACACGAAATATTACACGAAAGAGCTTCACAAAGCGGCATTTGTTCTTCCGAAATTTGTGAGCGACTTAATCAAATAAAAACGTACGGCGCAGGAGCGAATCTTGCGCTTTTTTACAGGAAAGCGAGGGTTTTATCATGAGGTTTGATGAAGCATATTCAGGAAAAGTATTTATCGCAAGCCGCCCCGACTGGAAAGAGGCGGACGCCATCCTTTACGGCATGCCGATGGATTGGACGGTCAGCTACCGTCCGGGTTCGCGTTTCGGCCCGGGGAGAATCCGCGAGGTGTCTATCGGTCTTGAAGAATACAGCCCGTATCTCGACCGTGACTTGGCTGATTTGAATTTCTTTGACGCCGGCGATATTCCGCTTCCGTTCGGCAATCCGCAAAGAAGCCTTGATATGATTGAAGAATACGTGGACAGCATTTTAGAAAAAGGAAAGTTCCCGCTCGGCATGGGAGGGGAGCACCTTGTATCATGGCCTGTCATAAAAGCCATGTATAAGAAATTTCCGGACCTTGCCATCATTCATTTTGACGCGCACACCGACCTGCGCACGGATTATGAAGGCGAACCGCTTTCCCACTCTACTCCGATCCGCAAAGCGGCCGAGCTCATCGGGCCGCAAAACGTATTTTCATTCGGCATCCGTTCCGGAATGAAGGAAGAATTTGAATGGGCGAAAGAAAACGGCATGCACATTTCTAAGTTTGAAGTGCTTGAGCCGCTGAAAAAAGTGCTGCCGCAGCTTGCGGGACGCCCTGTTTATGTCACGATCGATATCGACGTGCTTGACCCCGCTCATGCGCCGGGAACGGGCACGGTTGACGCAGGAGGCATCACGTCTAAAGAATTGCTCGCGTCCATCCATGAAATCGCACGCTCAGAAGTCAACGTAAAAGGCGCCGACCTCGTAGAAGTCGCGCCGGTCTATGACCACTCAGAACAAACCGCAAACACGGCAAGCAAGATGATTCGTGAAATGCTGCTTGGGTTTGTGAAATAAAAGAATTTCCCCCGCTTGAAACATGGCGGGGGATTTTTATATTGTATATAAACTACTTAGAAGTTAGTAAAAGCAACATATTATTTTACCATTAATAATTGATGTTATTGATAAAAATTATATAATAGGGTATTATTTAGTAAATACATCTTTAGAAAGGAAGTTAGAATGAAAACAGCAGTAGAAAATGAATTGGAATTAAAAAAGATTGAAATTTCTGTAATTAAACTGATAATTGCTGAAAAACCTAATAAAGAGATCGCTAAGTCATTAAACTACTCGCAGCGTAATGTCGAATATATCATAGCCGGTCTCTGTAAAAAGTGGAATGTGAGTACTAGAGTGGGTATTGTTTCGGAAGCATATAAAAGGAATTGTATACAGTGAACGAAATGAAAGAAAAACCCCTATTGAGGGGGTTTATTTATATATGCTAAAAAAACATTCTATACAGGAATGCCGTAAAAATAAAAACTGAGATTGTCAGGTAGTTCAAATTTGTTCTCCATTTCAGAAGAATAAACAAAAGAAATAAGTATGCAATATTGAACAAATCAAAGATAGAAAAAATCAAATGATTACTTGTGAAAAATAAACTAGTGTTTGGATGTTCTGCGAAAATGTTTTTGAATGATATAAGAAAAAACTTAATTGCGACCGGGATGTTAGAAAACATAAATAGGGAATAAAAAGTTTTGATCTTAATTTGAGCGCCAAGAAAATTTATAATGAGAAATAATACGAATCCTTCAAAAATCACCCCGAACATTAAAAGAAACAGAGCAACAATTGCTATGATATAATCTAAATGTTTTATGTGATCAATAACTTGTATAGATATGTTTTTGGGAATTAAACTTTTCATAAAAGGTAAAAGGGAACTTAAATAAAAGGCTAACCCGATAATATAAAACAAAAACGAGGACAAAAAATTAATGTTTCGTTCCTTAAATGAAGATAATTCAATTTGCATAATCCTAAGAGACTCCTTTTATAAAGATAGGTGTAATAAATGTTTCTAACATAGCTGCTATTATTAAACCGATAAATATAATACCAATATATTTAAAAGTGAATTTCAAATTTATTTTGAGGAGTAATAAATCTAAAGTTAATTTCATTCCTACAGAGGCTGCAAGAAGCAATACCGGCACTTCAATTATTCCATGGGGAATAACAAGCAGTAAAAGGTTTAAATTGTCTTTGATGTTTCCTATGGCATTCCCTAAAATTAATCCATTTATAATTAAAACAGCAACCGTGCCAAGTGACAGCGTCAACGGTCCTAAAAAAACAAGCAGACTCGCTACTTTAATATTATTAAAGAAAATCTGAAAAAAATCCGGACGGATATTTCGATTTAGATTATTTACATTTGAAGCGGGATCTGTATAAAAATATGCTGTAAATAAAGCAATTAAAAATAAGATCAGACAGAGTATGTACAATTTGACTAAAACATTCTTTTTAAACAATGTATTTTCATCCATTCGTTAAAGGGACTGCCAGGGATATTGAATTTAATGTTTTATATTATGCTGCTGCTGTACTTGCTCCAGCCAATTGTTCTAAAACGGCCAATGGCAAGCCCGCACCAAGAGATCCTAAAACAGTAATGATAGCCAGAACTGAACCCGTTGCGGTGATAGCACTGACAAGCCAACTAGGAGCGATAATTCCAGCTCTGTTTAAAATATCGATAACATCCATGCTTAAATGATTATGTTTCATACTGAAAAGTGCGAGAACAATGATTCCTGATGCTACTAATGTAAAAATTGCTTTACTATTTTGTGATTTTAAAAGTAGATTCATTTTTTCCTCCAATTTTTTCAATATCCCCAGCAAGTTAAATAATAAATTATATTGGAAGCTATTTGAATTGCGGATTTCCGAAAAATTATAGTTAAGAGGTGAAATCCGTAAAAGTATCTGCTGACTTATTTCGTACAAAGAAAGCCGGACCATATGTATGATCCGGCTTTCTTTGGTACTGAAACATTATACTTTTTTTTCAAAAATAATATCAAAATAATCGGCTGCCCCATAGCCTGAAATAGCAGGAGCAAAAATTTGAACCAGCTTCCATCCTTGCTGCGAATACTTTTCAATAATTTCTTTATAGTCTTCTTTAGGTTTTCCTTTCCATCGGTTTACTTCTACTTTTATGAACTTATATTCGTACATTGCTGTATAATCCTCCGGAAGTGTATTGGAATTGTTACCTTGTTTTTCGATTATGATAAACTTGAATCCATAAATAGAGTGCGCAGCCTATTAAAAGTATTGGAAATTGCCATCCTGTATTTCCGTTTTTAAAATAATCTATTAATGACCATATCAGTAAAGCGACAGTATAAAAACTAAATGCTATTCTGGCGGCTATACCCGATTGGTGTTTTTGCATCTCATCCATTTTCTTCATAAGAACCGCTCCCTTAATTTTTTTTGGCGTTATAGTTGAATACTTTATCTATTCCCGTATTTAATGCGTGGGCTATCGAAAATGCCAGACTTAAAGTTGGGTCATATTTATTATTTTCAATTGCATTGATGGTTTGTCTGGTCACATTGCAGAGCTTAGCCAGATCATTTTGTGAAATATCAGCTGCTGTTCTAAGTTTTTTTATATTGTTATCCACTAAAACCCTCCTTAAATATTTTTATCTTTATTTTAAATTTTCAAATTTATATATATTTATTTTAAATAATATATGTATATGTGTCAAATACTTTTTACACATTTGAATTTTAAGGGATACTTTTTGTTTTTGCAAATTAGTTGTTTATATAAAAAACGGCTTGCAGTTTAACCTGCAAGCCTAAAAGTAATCATTATTTAAATCATTCCGCGCTGAGCAACTTCAAATTGATGTTCCGGTGCACTTGCAATGTCGGCTGAAACAAAAATAGTGCCTATCGCTAAGCAAGTAAGTGCTAATTTATACTTCAATTTCATACAACTTCACACCTCCTTGAATCTGCTGTCTTGTTTCTTCCACCTTTAAAAAATATGCGGAAGCCTTCTCGAAATTTTCTCTTTCATGATAATATTTTGCCACATCTAAGGCAAAATCTTCAAGATCAGCATACATCAATTTATCTCTGAGAAAGTCAAAACATTCCATGATTGCTTCTTCATCAGGCTCACCGACATATAAAGATTCTAAAAATTCATACTCGACTATATATAGGGAATCTTCTGCCTCCTCTGCATAAGATACCCCTTTGTCATGATATTGTCTGGCTATGGCCGTATTTCCGATTTTATAATGTATTTGTGTGATTAAGAAATAGGCTTGCGGGAGAGAAGTGATGATGTTCCCATCTTCAAAAACAGCTATTGCCCGTTTTATGTAGTCAATGGCTGGTTTGTAATTTTCTTGGCTGTTAAAACAAAGTCCGATATTATATAGAGTCCGGCCCATTAATTGAGGCTGCTGTTCTGCCTCTGCCATGGCATAAGCTTTTTTAAAATGCTGAATTGCTTCATCATATTGCTTTAAGTCAAGAAAGTTGGTAGCGAACAATGAATGGCACTGAAGCACCCTTATATTATATGCCTCCTGCTTATGATAAATTTTATAAGCCTGCCGGGCATAATCCATAGAAAAATAAGTCTGTTTCATATAATAGTAGGACTCTGACATCTTAAAATAAAATTCAGCTTTCTCGATACAATCTTTGACAAAATCAAGCTTATATTCAGCTTTCTTAAAAAACTGAATCGCTGAAAGATATTCACGGCATTCCAGCTCATACATCCCCCGGAAAAAATTAAAATAATAATCAAGACGTCCGGTCAGCCGGGCCTGCTTTTTATCAATATCCGCGAGCAGCTCCGATAGTCTTGGCTGTTCTTCTATCCGCTGCGATTCCAGCGGTTCGAGGTATTCGAGCATCAGATTGTGGCGGAATTCCATGAGAGAATAGTATAGATGAAGATCCTGATCATCTTCCAGACCTGCAAGTTCTTCTTTGATTTCTCTCCGCAAGTACTCGGCGTCCGGGATGCTGAACCTTCGAATGTACATATACCATTCGTTGATTTTTTCTCCAACCGCTGAAGACGATAAAACACTCGCCACTATTCCGAATCCCTCCCTTCCACGTTATGTATATGACATATTTTATCATTTTCATTCGGAAGGATAGCGCAAAAATACCGCAAACTTTTCCCCTTTGACAAAGCCGTCCGCCGAAGGAACCGCATTTTTCCCGCAGCCCGGGATTTCCGGTTTTTTCATTTTCCTTAAAAATCATGTTTATCTTCAAAACCAATCAGCAAAGATGGTAAGATAGGAGGAAGCGGTTGAACTTTTTCCCTTGAAAACTTATACTATTCAGGTTAAGCGGGATGATGAAAAGGAAGTGTCAGCATGAGACAGGAGACACCAGTAGCCATTCATGTGCAATCATTCATACACAACGGCTCAGAAGAAGAGTCGGTTGAATTTACATCGAGTGGATTCTATTACGTGAGAAACGGCAAAACGTATCTTTCCTATCACGAAGAGCATGATTTGGGCAAGATTAAAACGGTCGTCAAGATTACAGAAAAAGAGATTCTCGTGATGAGATCGGGCGCCATCCAAATGAAACAGCGGTTCATTCCGGGGGCATCGACACTCACTCAATATAAACTGCCGTTCGGACAAATGGAGCTCCGTACGGAAACAAAAAACATACAAGCTGATGTCGGCGGTTCGGAAGGCTCCGTCAAAATGACATATAACATGACTGTAGGCGAAAACCAAGAACATGTACATAACATGACGATCCAATATAAGGAGGAAACAAAGGCATGAATATTGCGGAACAGATGAAGGACGTGCTGAAGGAAGAGATCAAAGCGGCCGTTCTGAAAGCGGGCCTGGCGGAAGAAAGCCAGATTCCAAGCGTACTGTTAGAAACGCCGAAAGAAAAAACACACGGTGATTATTCCACAAATATGGCGATGCAGCTGGCGAGAATCGCAAAAAAAGCGCCGCGACAAATCGCTGAGGAGATCGTGGCGTCATTTGATAAAGGCAAAGCTTCCATTGAAAAGATGGATATTGCGGGGCCCGGCTTTATCAACTTTTACATGAACAACAGCTACTTAACAAAACTGATTCCGTCCGTGCTTGAAGCGGGTGAACATTACGGAGAGACAAACATCGGGCAAGGCGAAAAGATTCAGGTCGAATTCGTATCAGCCAACCCGACGGGAGATCTTCACTTAGGCCATGCGCGCGGCGCGGCGGTAGGTGACGCGCTGTGCAGCGTGCTTTCTAAAGCGGGCTATGATGTGAGCCGCGAATACTATATTAATGATGCGGGCAATCAGATTAACAACCTGGCGCTTTCCGTTGAAGTCCGTTATTTTGAAGCGCTCGGTCTCGAGAAACCGATGCCGGAAGACGGCTACCGCGGCGAGGATATTATCGCCATCGGGAAAAAGCTTGCCGAAGATTTCGGAGACCGTTTCGTACATGAAGAGGAGAGCGAACGTCAGGCGTTTTTCCGTGAATACGGCTTAAAGTACGAGCTTGATAAACTTCGCTCCGACCTGGAAAATTTCCGCGTGCCGTTTGACGTATGGTATTCTGAAACGTCACTGTACGAAAACGGAAAAATTGATCAGGCGCTCGAGGCGCTTCGCGAAAAGGGCCATGTATACGAAGAGGACGGCGCGACATGGTTCCGCTCCACAACGTTCGGCGACGATAAAGACCGTGTGCTGATCAAAAAAGACGGCTCATACACTTATTTGCTGCCGGATATCGCATACCATAAAGACAAACTTGACCGCGGATTCGACAAGCTCATCAATGTATGGGGCGCGGATCACCACGGGTATATTCCGCGTATGAAAGCGGCAATTGAAGCGCTCGGTTACAAGAAAGGCACATTGGAAGTTGAGATCATTCAGCTCGTTCATTTATACAAAAACGGCGAAAAAATGAAGATGAGCAAACGTACGGGGAAAGCCGTAACGATGCGCGATCTGATTGAAGAGGTCGGCCTTGACGCGGTCCGTTATTTCTTCGCGATGCGCAGTGCTGATACGCACATGGATTTTGACTTGGATCTTGCCGTATCCACATCTAACGAAAACCCTGTGTATTATGCGCAATACGCACATGCACGTATTTGCAGCATGCTTCGCCAAGGGGAAGAGCAGGGACTTAAACCGGCGGCAGATCTTGATTTCAGCCATATTCAATCAGAAAAAGAATATGACCTGCTGAAAACGATCGGCGGCTTCCCTGAGGCAGTGGCAGAAGCGGCGGAAAAACGCATTCCTCACCGTGTCACAAACTATATTTATGATCTGGCTTCCGCTCTGCACAGCTTCTACAATGCGGAGAAAGTCATCGATCCGGAAAATAAAGAGAAGAGCCGCGCGCGTCTCGCTTTAATGAAGGCCACGCAAATTACGCTGAACAATGCGCTTCAGCTGATCGGCGTATCCGCTCCGGAAAAAATGTAATGATGATCAAAGGACAAAGTCTTCGGGCTTTGTTCTTTTTTTTGTATATAAAGCCTGTGATGTAATTCACAATCCTGCACACTGAGTTTTTGTATGATAAGACTGATATTGAATCAGTGAAAGGGGCAAGCCGAATGATCAATCGTCAACATATTCAATTATCGTTGCAGTCATTAAGCTTAGTGGCAGGGTTTATGGTGTGGGTGCTGATTTCATCGCTCATTTCTCAAATGACATCAGATATTCATTTAAGCAAAGGCGAGATTTCATTGGTGACGGCGATTCCCGTTATTCTCGGATCGCTTCTCCGTATTCCTTTAGGATATTTAACGAACAGGTATGGCGCGCGGCTGATGTTTATGATCAGCTTCATCCTGCTTTTGTTTCCTGTATTTTGGATCAGTATCGCGGATTCTTTATTTGATTTAATCGCGGGCGGCTTTTTCTTAGGGATCGGAGGAGCGGTATTCTCCATCGGAGTGACGTCCCTCCCGAAATATTATCCGAAAGAAAAGCACGGTGTCGTCAATGGGATTTACGGTGCCGGAAACATCGGGACCGCCGTTACTACCTTTGCGGCGCCGGTTATCGCTCAAGCCGCGGGATGGAAAGCAACCGTGCAGATGTATCTTGTTTTGCTCGCTGTTTTCGCATTACTGCACGTTTTGTTCGGCGACCGGCATGAGAAGAAAGTCAAAGTTTCCATAAAGACACAAATGAAAGCCGTTTACCGAAATCATGTGCTGTGGATGTTGAGCCTGTTTTATTTTATTACGTTCGGCGCCTTTGTCGCCTTTACCATCTATCTTCCGAATTTTTTGGTTGAGCATTTTGGGCTGAGCCCTGCGGACGCCGGTTTACGGACGGCCGGCTTTATTGCGGTCTCTACACTGCTCAGGCCTGTGGGAGGGTTTCTTGCAGATAAATTGAGTCCGCTCCGTATTCTGATGTTCGTTTTCGCAGGGCTTACGCTGTCAGGCGTCATGCTGTCATTCTCCCCGACGATCGGCCTTTATGCGTTTGGATCGCTGACAGTGGCAGTCTGCTCAGGGATTGGAAACGGGACGGTATTTAAACTGGTGCCTTTCTACTTTTCGAAGCAAGCGGGGATTGCCAACGGTATTGTGTCAGCTATGGGCGGACTGGGCGGTTTTTTCCCTCCGCTGATTCTGGCAAGTGTATTTCAGGCAACAGGCCAATACGCGATCGGGTTTATGGCGCTTTCAGAGGTCGCGTTAGCCAGCTTTGTTCTTGTGATCTGGATGTATTGGCAGGAAAGAATGAAAACACATACGGAGAGAAACAGTCAGAGCCTCAATTCATAATGATCCATTCACAAGATTGTTAGTTTTTTCTGGGTGAGTGCAAATCAAGTCACGTTACAATATACATACGCAACGTGACTTTCTTCGAGGTGAGCTCATGAATATTCTCTCTGTCCGAAAATCTGATAAAGAACTTCTTTCCCGCGAACTGCATGAATTGCTGGAATCGATCAGTACGAAAAGGAAAATGAAAAAACACACTTATTTGTTTCAAGAAGGAATGGATGCAAAAGAGCTTTATCTGATTCAATCAGGACTCATTGAAATCGGCAAGCTGACGTCTGACGGAAAAGACCTGACGCTTAGAATCTGCCAAAAACACGATATTGTCGGGGAATTGACGCTATTCACAGATGAGCCGAGATATATGCTAAGTGCGAAAGTGTTAGAGGATGGCGAGGTGCTCGTCATTAATAAAAACAAGCTGGAAAAGGAATTGATCCAAAACGGTGTTTTGACGTTTGAATTTATGAAATGGATGAGCACCCATCTTCGAAAAATCCAGTCCAAGATCAGGGACCTGCTTCTTCACGGCAAAAAGGGGGCGCTCTATTCCACCCTTATCCGCTTATCAAACAGCTACGGGGTGGAACGAAGCGACGGGATTCTGATTAACATTGTGCTGACAAATCAGGATTTGGCTAAGTTTTGCGCGGCGGCAAGGGAGAGCGTCAACCGCATGCTGGGAGACCTCCGCAAACAAGGGGTTATATCGATAGACGAAACCGGAAAAATTATTTTGCACAAGCGGGACTATTTACGATGCGAGATCGAGTGTGAAAATTGTCCGCTTGAGATCTGCAATATTGACTGAAAAAACAAGGGCAGCCGGTGTCCTTGTTTTTCAGCTTGTGATACATACACACATGACGGCGAAAAAGAAGCCGGCATTTACGATTTCCAGAATGCCGATCGTTTTCACGGGCCAGTCTCTTCCGTGAAAAAACCAGGCCCGCAGACTGCTTGGGATAAAAGCGAGAAACGCCCAGCCTGCCCCGAGAAGAGCCGATAAAAAGGGGAGCAAGAGGTGATATCCCCACGACCAGTATGCAAAGGTTCTGTTTTTTCTCTCCCGTATGACCGATTTCACATAAAAAGAACTCCCGATAAAAAATAAAGCAGACTGCAAGAATAGAAACCAAGCCCAGCCGTCAAGGGTTCCCGTTCCCAGCCAGCAGCTCGCAAGCCCGCCTGAACAAAAGAACAGAACACCCGCAATATCATTCGTGAGCGCCCGTTCGTTTTTTCGGCGGGCATAATGCGTATGTATGAGAAACAGCGGCAATAAAAAAACGCCGATCCAGACGAGCTGCGGCTTATGAAAGACAGAAATGATCAAAAAGCAGCAGGCCGGAAAACCGTAATACCATATCCACTTTTGATAGGGCTGAAGCTGTTTCTTTTTCAAAGCGAGCGAAACGGGATAAACCGTCAAGTAAAGGAACAGCCAGCCCAAAAAAAGCGGAATATGCCAGAAAACCGGGCCTCCCTTGACCATGCCGAGTAAAAATGGAATCAGCAGCATCGCCCATGCGCCGTGCTGCTTCGGAATCATCGCCTTCATCGAACCCCCCCTTTTTATTTCATTATAAGTGCAAACACTCTCCTGATAAGTGACTTTTATCATACAAGCTGTGAAATACATCACTGCCGTGCAGGCTCAATCGGGCTACACTAAAGCTATCCTTAGCACAGGAGGCTTTCCTATGAATCAGTGTGACTATTTATTATTTCTGAAACAACTTCCTATGTTTAATGAAGTGCCTCTGTCCATTGTCGAAACCTTGCTGAAAAACGGGACGTTTATCCGCGGCTCATCTGACCAATCTCCATCCTTTCTTCATTCACAATCCGTTTATATTGTATTAAAAGGCAATATCCGTTTTACGGACAGCAGGCTCCCTGAAGGGTCGCAAACCGTTGCGCTGTGGGAAAAAGGCGATGTGTTTCCGATTGATGAAAAAGGCGGGCTCTCTTTATCGCCTTTTATCTCAGTCAATGCCTCACCGGATATTCTGGTACTCCATATTCCATATTCCGTATTTAAGCAAATGATGTCTTACCATCCGCGGCTGCAAATGAACTTTTTGGCGATGCTTCAGCAAAATGTCTTCTGTTCCTATCAGTTGTTTTTGCGGTATCTGCATACATCACGGGATGAAAACGCCGAACCCGGTTCTTAAACAGAACCGGTTTTTTTGATGACGCCGGGCGTCCCCATATCGTTTGAAAATCCTTCCTGCTGCTCTGTGTGAACGTTTTGTGAAAAAAGCAGAGTGTGTGACATAGTTCACAAGGTGATGCGCCGTCTCTGTTTATAGTGTACATAGCATCACCTGACTCGGAAGGAGTGAACGATCATGAAGAAAAAGAAAATGAGTCCGTTGCTCAGGAGATTAAACTATTTTTCTCCTATCGAACATCATTCAAATAACCATAGCCAAACGACAAGCGAAGATCGTGATTGGGAGAATGTATATAGAAACAGATGGCAGTACGACAAAGTCGTTCGCTCCACCCACGGCGTCAACTGTACGGGTTCTTGCAGCTGGAATATTTATGTGAAAAACGGAATTGTCACGTGGGAAGGACAAAACTTGAATTATCCATCAACAGGCCCTGATATGCCTGATTTCGAACCGAGAGGCTGTCCGCGGGGGGCCAGTTTTTCTTGGTACATCTACAGCCCGCTCCGTGTGAAATATCCATATGTGCGCGGTGTGCTGATCAATTTGTGGCGGGAAGCATTGCAGGCGCATCAAAATCCGCTGGATGCCTGGAAATCGATCGTTGAAAACCCTGAAAAAGCGAAGTCCTATAAACAGGCAAGAGGGAAAGGCGGTTTTGTCCGCGCGGAATGGCCGGAGGTGCTGAAGCTGATTTCAGCCTCTCTGCTGTATACGGTGATGAAATACGGGCCTGACCGGAATGTCGGTTTTTCCCCGATCCCGGCGATGTCCATGATCAGCCATGCGTCAGGCTCGCGATTCATGTCTTTAATCGGCGGCCCAATGCTCAGTTTTTATGACTGGTATGCGGATCTTCCGCCGGCGTCCCCGCAAATTTGGGGCGACCAGACGGACGTTCCGGAGAGCAGTGATTGGTACAATTCAGGCTATATCATCACATGGGGCTCCAACGTTCCGTTAACGAGAACGCCTGATGCGCATTTTCTGGCGGAAGCCCGCTATAAAGGCGCCAAGGTCATTTCAATCAGCCCGGATTTTGCGGAATCCTCAAAGTTCGCAGATGACTGGCTGAGTATCCGCCAAGGGACTGACGGGGCGCTTGCGATGGCGATGGGTCACGTCATTTTGCAGGAATTTTACGTGAACCAAGAAACTGAACGTTTTATTGAGTACGCGAAGCAATACACCGATTTTCCATTCTTCGTCACTCTGTCAAAAGAGAACGGCGTGTATACAGCCGGGCGGTTTCTGCATGCGAAAGACATCGGGCGGCAGACAAAAAATGATCAGTGGAAGCCGGCGGTCTGGAATGAACAGACAGGTGCGTTTGCCATACCGCAAGGCACAATGGGCTCCCGCTGGGACGGGCAGCAGAAATGGAATCTGCATATGATCGACGAAGACACCGGGGAACCGATTGAACCGCGTCTCTCCGTGCTCGGAATAGAGGACGAAATCGGCATGGTGCGCATTCCGTATTTTTCAAATGACGGAAACAAAGTGCTTGAGCGGAATCTTCCTATTAAAAAATTGGATCTGAATGGTGAAGAAACGTACGTCACGACCGTGTTTGACTTGATATTGGCCAACTACGGCGTGAACCGGGGCATCGGCAGACAATCAGCCGCATCCTACGATGATCCCCGTCCGTTCACACCTGCCTGGCAGGAACAGATCACGGGAATTAAAAGAGAAGCCGTTATACAGATTGCCAGGGAGTTTGCCCAAAATGCGATCGATACAGACGGCAGATCCATGATTATCGTAGGGGCGGGGATCAACCACTGGTTCAACTCCGACACGATTTACCGTGCGGTGTTAAATCTTGTTTTACTTGTAGGCGCCCAAGGCGTAAACGGCGGAGGCTGGGCCCATTACGTGGGGCAGGAAAAGCTCCGTCCGGCTGAAGGGTGGCAGACGATTGCAACCGCAAAGGACTGGGAAGGCGTGCCTAAACTGCAAAACGGCACCTCATTTTTCTACTTTGCGACAGATCAGTGGCGTTATGAGGACCAGCCGATCAGTGATTTGGCATCACCGATTGCTGTGTCATCCCGCTACAAGCATCACGCCGATTACAATGTGCTGGCGGCGCGATTAGGGTGGCTTCCGTCTTACCCGACATTCAATCAAAACGGCATTGATCTGTACAAAGAAGCTGAGAAGGCGGGGGCGGCGACACCTGAAGACGTAGGTGCGTACGTGGCCTCACGGCTTCAAGAGAAAAAACTGAAATTCGCGATTGAAGACCCTGACAATGAAGTGAATTTCCCAAGAAATCTCTTCGTATGGCGGGCAAATCTGATCTCAAGCTCAGGAAAAGGGCATGAATACTTTCTCAAGCATCTGCTGGGGACGACGAACGGTTTGATGAATGACGACAGCGACAGCATCCGCCCTGAAGAAATCAAATGGCGGGAGCAGGCACCGGAAGGCAAGCTCGACTTGTTAATCAATCTCGACTTTCGAATGGCGGGTACGGCGCTGTATTCCGATATCGTGCTGCCGGCGGCGACATGGTATGAAAAACACGATCTCAGCAGCACGGATATGCACCCGTTCATTCATCCTTTCGCTCCGGCCATCTCGGCGCCGTGGGAATCGAGGTCAGACTGGGATATTTTTAAGGCACTGTCAAAAGCCGTTTCCGATCTGGCGGAAGAAGTCGAGATGGAGCCGGTGAAAGAAGTGGTTGCGACGCCGCTCCTCCATGACACGATGCAGGAATTGGCCCAGCCGTTCGGCAAAATCAATGACTGGAGCAAAGGCGAATGTGAAGCCATTCCGGGAAAAACGATGCCGAACATCCAAGTCGTTGAACGGGATTACAAACACATTTTTCATAAAATGACCGCGCTCGGCCCTCATACGGCTTTAAAACCGAGCGGAACAAAAGGGATGAGCTGGTCGATTGCGGATGAATATGAATCACTCAAACAGAGACTGGGAGAAACCGATTCAAACAGCGTTGCCAAAGGATGCCCGAATATAAGTGAAGCGAAGCAGGCGGCGGAAGCGATTTTAACCCTGTCGTCCACCTCAAATGGAAAAGTCGCCGTGAAAGCATGGGAATCACTTGAAAACATCACAAACCTGAAGCTGAAAGACCTGGCGGAAGAGCGCGAGGAAGAATGCTTTACGTTCGAGCAAATTACAGCCCAGCCGAAAACGGTCATCACCTCTCCGGCTTTTACCGGTTCAGAAAAAGGAGGGCGCAGGTATTCGCCGTTTACGACGAATGTGGAAAAATTAATTCCGTGGCGGACGCTGACCGGCAGACAATCCTATTATGTCGATCATGAACTGATGATGGAATTCGGTGAAACGATGGCGACATTTAAACCGATCCTTCAGCATCGTCCGTTCCTAAGCAAACGGCCTGATCAAGAGGGCAAAGAAATCGTCCTTAATTATTTGACGCCGCATAATAAATGGTCCGTCCACAGCATGTATTTTGATTCTCTGCCGATGCTGACGCTGTTCCGCGGCGGGCCGACCGTGTGGATGAATAAAGATGACGCAGAGGACACGGATATCAAAGACAACGATTGGATTGAATGCTTCAACCGAAACGGCGTTGTCGTCGCGAGAGCGGTTTTGTCTCACCGGATTCCTAAAGGAATGGCGTTTATGCACCATGCCCAGGACCGCCACATCAACGTGCCCGGCACAAAACTGACGAATAACCGCGGAGGCACCCATAACAGCCCGACAAGGATTCACGTCAAGCCGACACAGATGATCGGAGGCTATGCCCAGCTCAGCTACGGCTTTAACTATTACGGTCCGACGGGGAATCAGCGCGATCTGAATGTCGTCATCCGCAAGCTGAAGGAGGTCGATTGGCTTGAAGATTAAAGCGCAAATCGGGATGGTCATGAACTTGGATAAATGCATCGGCTGCCACACGTGCAGCGTCACCTGTAAAAACACATGGACAAACCGTTCCGGTGCGGAATATATGTACTTCAATAATGTAGAAACAAAGCCTGGCATCGGCTACCCGAAGCAATGGGAGGACCAGGACAAATATAAAGGCGGCTGGACGTTGAAAAAAGGAAAGCTTGAACTGAAATCAGGCCCGAAAACAAACCGGCTTGCAGGCCTTTTCTATAACCCGAACCAGCCGACGATTGATGACTACTATGAACCTTGGAACTATGATTATGAAACATTAACAAACAGCCCGCAGAAAAAACACCAGCCGGTGGCGCGCCCGAAATCGTCCTTAACGGGGGATTTCATGAATATCGAATGGGGCCCGAACTGGGAGGATGATCTCGCGGGCGGCCACATTACGGGGCTTGAGGACCCAAACGTGCAAAAGATGGAGGAATCGATCAAAACAGAATTCGATGAGGTCTTTATGATGTATCTGCCGCGTATTTGCGAGCACTGCATCAATCCGGCGTGCGTGTCCTCCTGCCCGTCCGGCGCTATGTACAAACGCGAGGAGGACGGCATTGTGCTTGTGGATCAAAACGCATGCCGTTCATGGAGATATTGCGTCTCATCCTGTCCTTATAAAAAAGTCTATTTTAACTGGCAAACGAACAAAGCGGAAAAATGCACACTCTGCTTTCCGCGTTTGGAGGCGGGGCTGCCGACTATTTGCTCTGAAACGTGTGTGGGCAGAATCCGCTATCTCGGCGTCATGCTGTATGACGCGGACAAAGTGGAGGAAGCGGCTTCCGTTGAAAACGAAAAGGATCTCTATCATTCCCAACTGGACGTTTTTCTTGATCCGAATGATCCTGAGATTGCCAAACTGGCAAAAGAACAAGGCATCCCGGCTGAATGGATAGAGGCTGCGCAGCAATCGCCGATCTATAAAATGATCATTGACTGGAAGATTGCGCTGCCGCTTCATCCTGAGTACCGCACGCTGCCGATGGTGTGGTACATTCCGCCGCTCAGCCCGATTATGAATCTCTTTGAAGGAAAAGGCAGCCGGCAAACGGCGGAAGCGATTTTTCCGGCTATCGACCAAATGAGAATTCCGATTGACTATTTGGCGCAGTTATTAACGGCCGGTGATACGGATCATATTCGGTCAACGTTAAAGAAAATGTCTGTCATGCGCCAGTATATGAGGGCGGTTCAGACGAATAAATCCATCGACCCGGCATTGGTCTCCAGTGTCGGCTTAACAGAACAGCAAATTGAACACATGTATCGGCTGCTGGCGATCGCCAAATATGATGACCGCTTTGTGATCCCGAGCAGCCATCGTGAAGAAGTGTCTGATTTATATGCTGAACAAGGGAGCTGCGGCTTATCATTTTCAGGCGGCCCGGGCTCTTGTTTCTAATTTTTCATAAATGAGGTGTAATAACATGAACACCACAGACCGGCAAATGACGTTCTCCGCTCTTTCCTCTCTTCTCTCTTATCCGGATGAAGAGTGGAGAGCCGAGATTCCCGATTGGAAGGCTCTTATCCATGACATCACCAATCAGCAAATCCGGGAGAAATTGCTGCACTTTTTAGAGGCGGCAGCCGGCTTTTCTCCGGAAGCGCTGATTGAACACTATGTGTATACGTTCGATTTCGGGAAAAAAACGAATATGTACGTCACCTACTTTAACTCAGGCGAGCAGAGAGAGCGCGGCATCGAATTGCTGCATTTAAAAAACACCTACCAGCAATCCGGTTTCCTGCCGACAGAGAAAGAACTGCCTGATTACCTGCCGCTGATGCTGGAATTCGCCGCAGTTGCGGAGATTGAAGCGGTGAGAAGCGTGTTTGAAAAATACCTGTCCAATGTGAGAGAGCTGGCTTCCCGCCTCGAAAAAAATGACAGCATCTATGCTGAGCTGCTGCACGTGCTGCAGGCCGTACTGGAAAACATCGGTGTACGTGAAAGCATTGAAGAAGGGGCTGTTCAGGCATGAGCGGGCAGATCCTCTGGGGTATTATGCCATACATTGTATTGACAATCTTTATCGGCGGCCATATTTACCGCTATCAGCATGACCAATTTGGCTGGACGGCGAAATCAAGCGAGATGTTAGAAAAGAAAAAACTCGCCGCGGGCAGCACACTTTTTCACTGGGGACTGCTGTGCGTTGTCGGCGGGCATGTCATGGGGATTCTGATCCCGGAAGGCGTGTATGCTTCCCTTGGCATTTCAGAGCATATGTATCACAAAATGGCGATTGGCGCTGGCTTGCCGGCGGGGATTGCGGCATGTACCGGACTTGTCATCCTGACGTACAGAAGGCTGTTTGACAAAAGGATCCGCAAAACCAGCTCGCCATCCGATATCCTGACGCTTATTCTGCTGCTGTTCATGATGCTGTCGGGCGTTGCGGCCACGTTCCTCAACATTGACTCGAAAGGATTTGATTACAGGGCAACAGTCGGGCCGTGGTTCAGGGAAATCGTTTTGTTCCGGCCTGACGCCTCTTTGATGGAGAGTGTCCCGCTATGGTTTAAGTTTCATATTGTGATAGGCTACGTCGTTTTTATCCTCTGGCCGTTTACGAGATTGGTTCATGTGTTCAGCCTGCCGCTCAAGTATTTGACCCGCAGCTATGTTGTCTATCGGAAACGCACGTAAAAATCCCCCCTGGAAGAGGGGGATTTTTTATGGTGAAAAAATAAAAACATAAGATATTTTCTGCCAAGGTAATGGCTGGGCGGCGGGAATTCCTGTTATGTTTTATTTGGAAATAACATCAACAAAAGGAGAGTGAAGAATGAAGCGGATTTTCCTCATTTTAGCCGCCTGTCTGATGACAAGCGCCGGCGTCCTGACACTCAGACATTCTCATGTATTAACCGGCGGTACAGCGGGACTGTCACTAAGCCTGTCATACGTGTTTCATTCCTCGTTTGCGATGATCTTCTTTCTGATCAATATCCCGTTTTATATATTTTCTCTCATCAGAATGGGAATCAAATTCACTCTATCCACCGTTTTTGCAGTCACAGTGCTGACTCTGTTTACGGGCGCGGATCACTGGCTGCCGCCGGTCTCTGTTTCACCGCTTGCCGGGGCGATTTGCGGCGGGGCGCTGATCGGGTTCGGCCTGTCGCTCATGTTTTATCATCAGGCATCGCTCGGCGGCGCCAATATCCTCGCTTTATTTCTGCAAAAGCGCTGCGGATGGAATCCGGGTGCCGTTAATTTTCTCTTCGATTTTGGCGTCGTGCTGGCCGGCATTTTTTCCGTCGGGTTGCTGAAAGGGCTCTTCTCCTTAGTGTCGATAGCGGTCACCGGTCTGATCATCGGCATCTTCAAAAATAAAATCAAAGGCAGCTGCTCGCTCAATCCGGCATTGCTTCAAAACATCACACCCGGCCAATCACAGGAAGCGTCATCATAAGCCTTTCCGCTCGTGCGGAGAGGCTTTTTCATATGTTTACAAGCCGGAAAACAGAGGGTATACAGAGATATCGGATCAGATGGGAGAGAGTCGGGATGCTGAAAAGGAGACTGGAATTTTGCTTTTTATATATGATGCTTATCGGAGCATATGTCATATGGTTTTTTCCGGTTTCCAGGCTTGAGTTTTACGGAGGGGTGCTTTGCTATGCAAGCATTATTTTGTTCAGCATTTATTCGTTAATTCTTGAAAACCGCACCTCGCAGCACACGCTGTTATGGATTCATATTCTTGTGTTTTTTCCGATCGCCGGGTACTTATTTTACCTTTTTTCCGGCCAGCTTTATGAAAAAGGCAAGCTGTTCAGGTCGAAACGGACATACAATCGGGAAAAGCTGAGAACGATATTTGATATGGAACAAACTCCCGATCTGTCCGGGCTGAAAGGAAATCAGAAGCGTTTCTTTCAATATTCAATCAAGGCGTCCCATATGAATATCAATACAAAAAGCAGGCTGAAGGTGCTCAAAAACGGGGAAGAAACATTTCCGGAGCTGTTTGAGGCGCTCCGGGAGGCCGCGTCATTTATACATATTGAGTATTACATGTTCAAATCAGACATGCTCGGGCACAAGATGATGGACATTATGATGGAAAAGGCGCGTCAAGGTGTGGAAGTGCGGTTTTTGTTCGACGCGGCCGGCAGTCTGAAGCTGGCCGGAAAAGATATTAAAAAACTGAAACGCGCGGGTGTGAACATCGTCCCGTTTCTGCCGCTGAAATACGGTTTTTTCAACCAAAAATTCAATTTCAGAAATCACCGCAAGATCGTCATCGTTGACGGGAAAGTCGGTTTTGTCGGCGGGCTGAATGTCGGCAAGGAGTATATCGGCAAAGACCAAGATGTCGGCTTTTGGCGGGACACCCATATGAAAGTCGAAGGAGAAATCGTTCAGACGCTTCACAGCATTTTTATGCTTGATTGGGAATACGTTTCAGATGAGGTGCTGATTGATCAGAAAGCATATACCCGCCCGGTTGCGGCAGAAAGCGGCGGCGTCTATCAAGTCGTTCCGACAGGCCCCGATATGAAGGAGCGGATGAGCGATCTGTATTATGCCATGATAGCGGCGGCCGAATCGTCTGTATGGATCGCGACGCCTTATTTCGTGCCGAATGAGCCGATCCGCACAGCGCTAAAGGAGGCTGCTGCCAGGGGCGTCCGGGTGCGTGTCATGGTGCCGGAAACCAATGACGGATTTTTAACCCAGTACGCGACGAGATCGTATTTCCCCGAGCTTCTTCGCGAAGGAATCGAAGTCTATTCTTATCAAAAAGGCTTTATGCATCAAAAGGTGCTCATCACTGACGGAAACCTCGCCTCTGTCGGGACGGCGAACATGGACATGAGAAGCTTTCAGCTGAACTTTGAAGTCAATGTCTTTTTTACAGATCAAGAGGCGATCAAAGATCTTGAAGCGCATTATCTGGAGGATATAAAGGAGTCTGAAAAAATCAGCCCCGTCCGTTTCTATAAGCGCACATTATGGGAAAGAACGAAGGAATCCTTCGCACGGTTATTTTCCGGCGTTTTATAAAAAACGCTTTTAAAACTCCTTGTGTATAGTATAATTGAGAAATATTATCATTAAGAAAGAGGCACAAGGAGGACGGAATCGTGCTGCGACAATTTTTTTCTTATTATAAACCGTACAAGAAGCTGTTTTTTCTCGACTTCTTTTCTGCCATCGCCGGCGGATTGATGGAGCTGAGTTTTCCTCTGATCGTCAATTACTTTATCGATACATTGCTCCCGGGGCGGGATTGGAGTCTGATTATTTTGACTTCGGCGGCTTTATTCGGGGTCTACGCCCTCAGCTCGGCACTTCAGTATGTTGTGACGTATTGGGGCCATATGCTGGGCATTAACATTGAAACCGATATGCGGAAAAAGCTTTTCGACCATCTGCAAAAGCTTTCGTTCAAATTTTACGATAACAACAAAACGGGCAGTTTAATGTCCAAGCTCACCAATGATTTGATGTATATCGGAGAAACCGCCCACCACGGGCCTGAAGACCTGTTTATCGCGATCATGACGATTTTGGGCGCGTTCGGTGTGATGCTGTTCATTAACTGGCAGCTCGCTCTGTTGACCTTTATCATTATGCCGGTCGTCATTTGGCTTGCTTTGTATTTTAATAAAAAAATGACCTCTGCGTTTACAAAACTGAACAAAGACGTCGGAGACTTCAGCGCGAGGGTTGAAAACAATATCGGCGGCATCCGTCTTGTTCAGGCTTTCAGCAATGAAGCGTTTGAAACGCATCGGTTTGATGTGAACAATCAGCGTTTCCGCAAAACAAAGCTGACGTCTTATAAAATCATGGCGAAAAACGGCTCGATCAGTTACATGCTGACAAGATTCGTCACGCTGTTCGTCCTGTTGTGCGGGACATGGTTCGTGATCCGCGGATCGCTATCTTACGGGGAATTTGTCGCTTTTGTGCTGCTGACGAACGTTCTGTTCCGTCCGATTGATAAAATCAACGCGATTATTGAGATGTATCCGAGAGGCATTGCCGGTTTTAAAAGCTTTATGGAGATACTGGAAACGGAGCCTGATATCAAGGACGCCCCGAACGCGAGACATGTGTCCGGTTTAAAAGGGAATATCCGCTATGAACAGGTGTCGTTCGGTTACGAAGAAAACAGTCCGGTTCTGTCGGGAATCAATTTGTCCATTCATGCCGGGGAGACAGTCGCATTCGTCGGGCCTTCGGGAGCGGGAAAATCAACGCTGACAAGTCTGCTGCCGCGCTTTTATGAGCCATCTGAAGGCGTGATTTCCATCGACGGCATCGATATTAAGGACATGACGCTGTCATCATTGCGCGGACAAATCGGCGTCGTCCAGCAGGATGTCTTTCTGTTTTCCGGCACATTGCGGGAAAACATTGCTTACGGGCGGCTCGATGCGTCTGAGGAAGAAATCTGGCAGGCCGTCCGCCAGGCGCATTTAGAGGATTTGGTAAACGGGTATCCCGACGGTTTAAACACGGTAATCGGCGAGCGCGGCGTGAAACTGTCAGGCGGGCAGAAGCAGCGGCTTTCCATCGCCAGAATGTTTTTGAAAAACCCGTCGATCTTAATTTTAGACGAGGCTACATCAGCCCTCGATACAGAAACGGAAGCCGCCATTCAAAAATCGCTGCAAGAGCTGTCTGAAGGACGCACAACGCTTGTGATCGCCCATCGGCTGGCTACGATTAAGGATGCGGACCGGATCGTCGTCGTCACGAAAGAAGGCATTGCTGAACAAGGTCATCATAAGGAACTGCTGGAATCCGGCGGCATGTATCAGAGACTCCATCAGGCGCAATTCGGCGAGCTGATACATCAATAAAAGAAAAAGGATAGACAAAAGGGGCCGGGCAGCCTCCTGTCTATCCTTTTTTTATGTAGTCCGTATTTAATGGGCTTCTTTTTGCGCAGGTTCGATGATATGTTTGAAACGGTCAACAAGCTGCACCGCTTTCTTTCCTTCCACTACAATTAAGTATTCTTGTTCTTTATGGGCCATTCTGAACGTTTCCAGCTCAATGATATCTTTGATTTTGCACATCGTTTTTTTAGAGTAGATATACAGCTCGTGGCCTCCCGTGTGGCAAAGCTGATAAAGCTGAAGCATGTTTCGTAAAGTGAACTTCTTAGCGGCTATTTTCAAAGATGTAATGTTTTTCATATGTTTTCTCCTCCGTCTGATGGTCTGTTATTTCGGAAATTCCCCATATAAACGGGTGATAAACCTGGTTATGCCTTCCACTTCAGCACTCCGCCCGCCAGGCGTTTGACTCCGCGGATGGCGCTTAATTCTTCGACGAGCCGGAGCAGCGCCCGGTCTTTCTCTTTCGCCTCAATCATAAAGTCGATGTCCGTATCCCATTGTCTGAACCGCTCCAGCACCGGCAGAATAAAATTCGCATCCACATAGTCCGCATGACTGCGTAAGGCTGATTCTGATTTTGGCGAGGAGAGATGGACCTTCGGCTTTAAGCCGATCCGCTGCCATGTTTTGATCATCCGCGGAAGAATGTCATCTAAATCAGCGTCATCGGTCGGATTGGCGTAAAAATGGTGATAATCAAACACAAACGGAATGCCTTCTTGCTCACAAACACTGAGTGTTTCCTCGGACGTATATGTTTTATCATCGTTTTCCAAAGTCATCCGCTGTTTGATGACATCGGGAAGTTCTTTCAGATTCACTCGGAAACGGCCAAGCGCGCTTTGTTTGTCACCGTAAGCGCCTCCGACATGGATGTTGATGACGGAACGGTCCGCGATGCCCATTGCGTCCAGCATGTCATAGTGATAGGCCATATCCTTGACCGCATTTGCGGTAATCTCCTGTTTCGGGCTTGTAAAAAGCGTGAATTGGTTCGGATGAAAGCTCGTTCTGAGATCATATTTTCTGACCAGCCCGCCGATCTCACGAAACTCCTGGCGAAACGGCGTAACAAAATCCCACAGCACATCCGGGTGCGTGGCGAGCGACACAATCGAGCTTGAGAATCTGTACAGCGGAATGCCGTGGCCGATCACATAGTGGATGGTGCGCAGCGTATTGGTGAGATTTGCTTTCGTCACAGAAAGCAGGGCCTCTTTCCGCTCACTGCGGGAAAGTTTGGTATAGCGCGCATATGTTAAGGTTTTGGCGGGGGACGCGTCCCAAAGGCACATGGCGTTTGCGACGAATCCGAATCTGAACAGCATATGGTTTCTCCTTTATAAAAAGTAAGATATGGCCTTTCCCAGCCATTCTGCAGGAAGCTGTCTGACGGAGCGCTGTTTCACTTTTTCTAATGTGAGAAGCTCGGATTTTTCGATGTCCTGCTTTATGGTTGAAAGCACTTCCTTTGTAAAGGCTTCATCATGAATGATGACATTCACCTCTTCATTCCAGAACAGGCTCCGTTTATCAAAATTCGGCGTGCCGATAATGCTGATGCGGTCATCTATAATGAAGGCTTTGACATGATAAAAGCCTTGATAATACCGATAGATGAGGCAGCCGGCCTTCAGAAGCTCGGGATAATAAGTAAAAGCTGTTTCCCGAACGAGCGGGTGGTCTGACTTCATCGGCACGATCAAGATGACTTTGACGCCTTTTCGGCAGGCTGAAATAAGCGCTTCCTGAAGCTTTTTGCTCGGTACATAATAAGGCGTGCCGATAATGATTTTTTTCTCCGCCTTACGGATGCAGTTTTCATAATGCGATTCAAGCGAAAACCCGTCAGATGCATATGTCCTATGAAAGATATTCCCTTCGGATAATGCCGGATAAACCCCGGGTGATCCGGGTGTTTTTCCGGTGTTTCGTTTCAGATCGCTTACAAAAAGAGTCTGAAGATCCGCCGTGCCTTCGCCGGTCATCCGCAGGTGATAATCCTCCCAGTTTCCGAACTTCGCTTTTTTGCCGAGGTACTCTTCAGCGATATTAAAACCGCCGACATAGCCGATTTTGCCGTCAATGACGGTCACTTTCCGGTGATTCCGTTTTTGCAGCCTGAAAAATAGAAACGGAAATGCCGGTTTATTTAGAAAATGAACGTGAACGCCGGCTTTTTTCATCGTTTGAATAGAAGGCTTTTTCACTGGGCGGCTGCCCGCCCAATCCAGCAGCAGATATACGGAGACGCCTGCCTGGGCCTTTTCTTTCAATAAATGAAACATCTCAAGGCTGGCCTGGTCGTTCTTCATTATAAAAAACATCATATGAATAGAAGAGACGGCTTGGCGGATATCAGCCGTCATCTGCCGCACAAGCTCGCTGCCGCAGTGAATGAGTGTGATATCACTCTTTTTCGGGTCAAAAACGGGCTCATACGCCTGTTTTTTGTACGCCGCCCGGCCAAGCAGCATATCAAGCAGCATAAGTGCGATCAATATGATAAAAATGACAAGCAACACAAAAATGACCTTCATACCGACGCTCCTTTCCGAAGTATTCGTAGTGTGCCCTGAGAATGTGAATTTAATTATTGACTGAACACTCATTCATTATTTATGATAAAGTAAAGATATGACAATGAAGAGGGGTATCAGAACAAAGGGGGAGACAAGATGAACGCATTTCTCATGGTAAACGCGCTGCTGTTTTCAGCTGTAACCGCTTACGCCGTTTATTTATTCGTTTACCTGATCAGAACGAGGATCGCTTATATTAAGCTCGGCCAAAGGGAAGAATTTGATAAACGCCTGAAAGAACGTCTTCAGAAGATATGGGTGAATGTGTTCGGACAGAAAAAACTGCTGAAAGATAAAAAGAGCGGAATCATCCACGTTCTGTTTTTTTACGGTTTTATACTCGTTCAGTTCGGCGCAATTGATTTTATTCTGAAAGGGCTGCTTCCTGACCGGCATCTGCCGTTCGGTCCGCTTTATCCGGCGTTTACCTTTTTTCAGGAAATCGTCACGTTTCTGATTTTAATCGCCGTAGTCTGGGCGTTTTACCGGCGCTACATTGAAAAACTCGTCAGACTGAAACGCGGGTTTAAAGCGGGGCTTGTCCTGCTGTTTATCGGCGGATTGATGGTGACGGTGCTTCTCGGGAACGCCATGAACCTTTTATGGCACGATCATTCTCTGTCTTGGACGGAACCGATCGCTTCCTCCATTGCGTTTGTGCTCGGCGGTCTTTCAGCGCCGGCGGCCGCCGGCGTGTTTTATGTTTCATGGTGGCTTCATCTGTTGTTTTTGCTCAGCTTTTTAGTGTACGTGCCGCAATCAAAGCATGCGCACTTAATTGCGGGTCCGGCGAATGTGTTCCTCAGCAGGCTGGATTCAAAAGGAAAGCTGGAAAAAATCGATTTCACCGATGAGACGAAAGAAAGCTACGGCGTTGGAAAGATTGAAGACTTCCGCCGCTCTCAGCTTGTCGATCTTTACGCCTGCGTCGAATGCGGCCGCTGTACAAATATGTGTCCGGCCTCCGGTACGGGCAAGATGCTCTCGCCGATGGACCTCATTTTAAAGCTCAGAGACCATTTGACGGAAAAAGGCGCTGCCGTGACGTCAAAATCTCCGTGGGTGCCCGCGCCCGTTTTTCAGCACACGAAGGCGAATCAGCTCGCCGCGGCTTCCTCAGGGGGAGGATCGCGTGAAGCGGCCGCAGCCATTGATTACAACCCGAGCTTAATCGGCGAGGTCATCACGGAAGAGGAGATTTGGGCGTGCACCACTTGCCGCAACTGTGAAGATCAATGTCCGGTCATGAATGAACACGTTGATAAAATTATCGATCTGCGCCGCTATCTTGTGCTTACGGAAGGGAAGATGGACAGCGACGCGCAGCGGGCCATGACAAGCATTGAAAGACAGGGAAACCCGTGGGGCTTAAACCGGAAAGAGCGGGAGAACTGGCGGGAGCAGGCCGATACAGAGATTCCGACAGTGAAAGAAATGAAAAAACAAGACAAAGAGTTCGACTATTTGTTTTGGGTCGGCTCAATGGGTTCCTACGACAACAGGAGCCAAAAGATTGCCGTCTCATTTGCAAAGCTGCTTAATGAAGCGGGCGTATCCTTTGCGATTCTCGGCAATAAGGAAAAAAACTCAGGCGATACGCCGCGCCGTTTGGGCAACGAGTTTCTGTTCCAAGAGCTGGCGGAACACAACATCGGCGAATTTGAAAAACACGGAATCAAAAAAATCGTCACGATTGATCCGCACGCCTATAATATGTTCAAAAATGAATATCCTGATTTCGGATTCCGGGCCGAAGTCTATCATCATACTGAATTATTAGCCGAGCTTGTGTCACAGGGAAAACTAAAACCGCTTCACCCGGTGAATGAAACGATTACCTTCCATGACTCGTGCTATTTAGGAAGGTACAATGAAGTGTATGAGCCGCCGAGAGCGATCTTAAAAGCCATTCCGGGCGTTCAATTGAAGGAAATGGAGCGCAGCCGCGAAAACGGGATGTGCTGCGGCGCCGGGGGAGGGCTCATGTGGATGGAAGAAGAAACGGGAGCGAGAATCAACACGGCCCGGACTGAGCAGGCGCTTTCTGTCAGTCCGACGGTCATCAGCTCCGGATGTCCTTACTGTTTGACTATGCTCGGTGACGGTACGAAAGCGAAAGAAGCCGATGACGCGATCGGCACTTATGATGTCAGTGAATTGCTCGCCATGTCTGTATTCGGCGCTGAAAAACAAGAGTCTTTATAGAAAGAAGCGGGCCGCCGGCGCATATGCCGGCGGCTTTGTTTTCGCACATCAGCCGATTTATGAAGGGACGGCTCTAAAATTTCTTAAATTACGCTGTTAAGGGTAGCATATTCTGTTTTAATTTGTTTATAATGAGAGGTATGGTTTATGAACAAAACAATACAAATTCGTTCTTATTATAGGATAGAAACAGATACATATAAGTAATAGAAAGGGAGTGTCCGACCTTGAGTATCAAACAATATTCTCAGGAACAGCTGAAGCAGATGGCTTTAGTTGAAATCGCTCACGAAATTTTCTCAGAACATAAAAAACCGGTTCCGTTCCAGGAGCTGCTGAATGAAATGATCTCCTTGCTCGGTGTTACGAAAGAGGAACTGGGCGACCGTATCGCCCAATTTTATACAGACCTGAACATTGACGGCCGCTTTATTGCTCTGTCAGACCAGACGTGGGGGCTTCGCAGCTGGTATCCGTACGATCAGCTGGACGAAGAAACACAGCCGACTGTAAAAGCGAAAAAGAAAAAAGCGAAAAAAGTCGTTGAGGAAGATCTCGACCTTGATGAATTCGAGGAAGTTGATGAAGATGACATCGATCTCGATGAAATGGAAGAAGATATTGACCTTGACGCAGACAGCTTTGACGACGAAGATGTCGATGAAGAAGATGACGACGAGCTTGAGATCGAAGACGAGATGATTGAAGAAGATGAGGAAGATTATGATGATGAGGAAGAGGATCGCAAAGACTGATTTTATATCGGCAAAACGATCTTGACTTTCATTGTCGAACTATGTAGTATGTATTTTGGGCTCTTCAAAAAGAAGAGAATTCATAAGAGTGCTACGCTCCCTTTCAAGAAATTGAAAGGGAGCTTTCTTATTTTCATCTCCCAAATTCTTTTACACATCATTTGTTTTTAGTGAAATGATTTTCTATAAAACGGCACATTTTAAGGAATGTAGCGCAGACCGAAGAGAGGAGCAAACGAAATGACGAAATATATTTTTGTAACCGGGGGAGTTGTATCATCACTCGGAAAAGGAATTGTGGCTGCATCACTTGGCCGCCTTTTGAAAAACAGAGGCATGAGCGTCACTATCCAAAAATTTGACCCTTATATCAACGTTGACCCGGGAACGATGAGCCCGTACCAGCACGGTGAGGTATTCGTTACCGATGACGGCGCTGAGACTGACCTTGACTTAGGGCATTATGAGCGTTTCATTGACATTAATCTGAACAGATTCAGCAATGTGACGACCGGTAAAATCTATTCTGCCGTATTGAAAAAAGAGCGCCGCGGGGACTACCTCGGCGGAACGGTTCAGGTCATTCCGCACATCACAAATGAACTGAAAGACCGCGTGTACCGTGCAGGCAAAGAAACAAACGCAGATGTAGTCATTACTGAGATCGGCGGAACAGTGGGAGACATCGAATCCCTTCCGTTCCTTGAAGCCATCCGTCAAATGAAAAGCGACATCGGCCATGAAAACGTGATGTACATTCACTGTACGCTTGTTCCGTACATCAAAGCGGCGGGCGAGCTGAAAACAAAACCGACGCAGCACAGCGTAAAAGAGCTGAGAAGCCTCGGTATTCAGCCTAATATCATCGTCGTGCGCACGGAAATGCCGATTTCTCAAGATATGAAAGATAAAATCGCGCTCTTCTGCGATATTGACACGAAAGCGGTCATCGAGTGCGAAGATGCGGACAACCTTTACTCCATCCCGCTTAATCTTCAGGAGCAGGGACTCGATAAGCTTGTCTGCGATCATATGAAATTAGAATGCAAAGACCCGGATATGACGGAATGGAAAGACCTTGTCACGAAAGTGAAAAACTTGTCTAAAACCATTACAATCAGCCTCGTCGGTAAATACGTCGAGCTTCAGGACGCTTACATTTCAGTCGTTGAATCACTGCGCCACGCCGGCTATGCGTTTGACGCTGATGTGAAGATCAAATGGATTAACGCCGAAGAAGTGACAGAAAGCAATATTCAAGAGCTGACTGGCGGCACAGACGGAATTATCGTGCCCGGCGGTTTCGGAGACCGCGGCGTAGAAGGGAAAATCATCGCCGCCAAGTATGCGCGTGAGAATAAAATTCCGTTCTTCGGCATCTGCCTCGGTATGCAGATTGCATCCATTGAATATGCGCGAAACGTATTAGGTCTGGAAGGGGCTCACTCTGCGGAGATCGATCCGTCCACTCCTTATCCGATCATCGACCTTCTGCCGGAACAAAAAGATGTCGAGGATCTTGGAGGAACGCTTCGTCTCGGACTGTACCCTTGTAAGCTTCAGGAAGACACGAAAGCCTTCGAAGCGTATGCGGATGAAGTGGTATACGAACGCCACCGCCACCGTTATGAATTCAACAACGAATACAGACAGCAAATGGAAGAGAACGGCTTTGTGTTCTCAGGAACAAGCCCTGACGGCCGTCTTGTGGAAATCATCGAGCTGAAAGACCATCCTTGGTATGTCGCTTGCCAGTTCCACCCTGAGTTCAAATCAAGACCGACAAGACCTCAGCCTTTATTCAAAGACTTTATCGGCGCTTCCGTACAAGCTGCAGAACAGAAGTAATAAAAAAAGACTTGCCTCCTTTAAAAGCGGCAAGTCTTTTTTCTGCATCAGGCATATTCCTGCATCATTTCCTTTAACGTAAAGGAAAGTGCGTGATAGACATACAGGCCTGTCATTAATGAAGGAAAGCCGTATCTTGTCCCGTCTTCATCAGGCAGAAGCGGCATTTTTAATTTGCTGTCAATATGAACATCACAAAATTCCTCAATCCCGGTTTGATCTTTGATGACAGGAGATACGCCAACGAGGCCGATCCCTTTTTCATAAAGCTTTTGAGCCAGCGCCTGTTCTTCAGCCGTGCCCGGACCTGAACAAAACATCAGCACCCTGTCGCTTTCTGTAATCGAATCAGCTGTATCCGGAAACGCTTTGACGGAAGGCATCGGTTCTGAGCCGAGTTCCGCCTCGCACAAAATGCCCTGCATCTCATTTGCGCCGTATAAATAAATGGTATGACCGCTGACGGCTGCCTGCGCCAGCAGGCGCGCGCCGTCTTCTATTGCTTCGGATTCCTTATCCTGAATGCGGGAAAAAATGCCTGCAAGCTGTGTCGTAAATATCTTTAACATGAGTGAAACCTCCTTTACACATACAAGAACAGTATACAACAAAAGAGAAAATGCTCAGAAAATGTCGGAAAGTAGACTATTATAATTAAAGGAAATGTGAAAATCAAACAGAATACATAAACAACTGCTTCCTTTTGACGAAAATGATAATATTGGGGTGTAAAATGATGAATGAAAAGATTTTAATCGTAGATGACCAATACGGTATACGCATATTGCTCAATGAAGTGTTTCATAAAGAAGGGTACCAGACGTTTCAGGCCGCCAACGGCATACAGGCGCTGGACATCGTAACGAAAGAACGGCCCGATCTCGTGCTTTTAGATATGAAAATCCCCGGCATGGACGGAATCGAAATTCTCAAGCGCATGAAGATGATTGACGAATCCATCCGCGTCATTATCATGACCGCTTACGGAGAACTCGATATGATTAAGGAATCAAAAGAGCTCGGAGCGCTGACCCATTTTGCGAAACCTTTTGACATTGATGAGATCAGAGACGCGGTGAAAAAATATTTACCTCTAAAATCGAATTAATAAAATTAGAAACAATTATGTCATTGTGTTGCCGATTTGTCGAAAAGTTGGTATCCTAGAGATGGAGAAAAAGCGATCTGTTGTTTTACATATGACAGGTTTTTATGGTCATGCTATAGGTGGAAAGCTTTTTTCGAGAAGAAGCAAATCAGGCTACATAAGGAGGACTTTCGACATGCCTTTAGTTTCAATGACGGAAATGTTGAATACAGCTAAAGAAAAAGGATATGCTGTTGGACAATTTAACTTAAATAACCTTGAGTTCACTCAAGCTATTTTACAAGCAGCAGAAGAGGAAAAATCCCCGGTTATTCTTGGTGTTTCAGAAGGCGCGGGACGCTACATGGGCGGCTTCAAAACAGTGGTTGCCATGGTTAAAGCTCTTATGGAAGAATACAAAGTGACAGTTCCTGTCGCCATTCACTTAGACCACGGTTCAAGCTTTGAATCTTGTGCGAAAGCGATTCATGCAGGTTTCACTTCTGTAATGATCGACGCATCTCACCACCCGTTTGAGGAAAACGTAGCAACTACAGCTAAAGTGGTTGAGCTTGCTCATTTCCACGGCGTTTCAGTTGAAGCTGAGCTTGGAACTGTAGGCGGACAGGAAGATGACGTGATCGCTGAAGGCGTAATCTATGCTGATCCTAAAGAGTGTCAAGAACTTGTAGAGCGCACTGGCATCGACTGCCTTGCACCTGCACTGGGTTCTGTTCACGGCCCTTACAAAGGCGAACCGAACCTCGGTTTCAAAGAAATGGAAGATATCGGCAAATCAACCGGCCTTCCGTTAGTACTTCACGGCGGTACAGGAATTCCGACTGCCGACATTAAAAAATCAATCTCACTTGGTACGGCTAAAATCAACGTAAACACTGAAAACCAAATTTCTTCTGCAAAAGCTGTCCGCGAAACATTGGCAGCTAAGCCGAACGAATACGATCCTCGTAAATATCTTGGACCTGCTCGTGAAGCGATCAAAGAAACGGTTATCGGCAAAATGCGTGAGTTCGGTTCTTCAAACCAAGCTTAATCCAATGTAACATCCATAAACCGCCTGACAGCATTGACAGGCGGTTTTATGTCTTACCTTTAGAAAGCGCAATCATGTTTTACAGTTCTGAAAATTTATTACTGGGGAGGCTTTCCTTATGTTATTTTTCATTGATACAGCAAACATTGACGAGATTAAAGAAGCTTATGAACTTGGCGTTCTTGCCGGAGTTACGACAAACCCTAGTTTAGTGGCGAAAGAAGCTGACGTGTCTTTCCATGACAGACTTCGTGAGATTACGGAAGTCGTGAGCGGATCAGTAAGCGCGGAAGTCATTTCCCTGAATGCTGAAGAGATGATTGAAGAAGGTAAAGAACTTGCGAAAATCGCGCCGAATATCACGGTGAAAATCCCGATGACGTCTGAAGGGTTAAAAGCCGTAAAAGCGCTGAGCGACCTGAACATTAAAACAAACGTAACGCTCATCTTCAGTGCCAACCAGGCGCTTTTGGCGGCAAGAGCCGGAGCGACTTATGTATCTCCGTTCTTAGGCCGTCTGGATGACATCGGCCATAACGGTCTTGAACTGATTTCAGAAATTAGACAGATTTTTGACATTCATGATATTGATACACAAATCATCGCAGCTTCCATCCGTCATGCGCAGCACGTGACTGAAGCCGCTTTACGCGGTGCGCATATCGGTACGATGCCGCTTAAAGTCATTCACCAGCTGGCGAAACATCCGTTAACGGATAAAGGCATCGAGCAATTCTTGGCAGACTGGAATAAATAAGGGTGAAAAGGGCGGCAAACCGGTTGCATCCGTTTGCCGCACCCTTATGTTTTCCTGTTTGGCAGCGGGCCTTCAGTATTAAAGTGAAGAGTGTGTTTCCCCGGAATGTGAACCCGGCGGGCCTCTGTGCATCCTGTGTTAAAAATGCCCCGCAAAGCTTCGCTATTTTCTTCCTGTTATTTTATAATGTCCTTGTATTCTTTCTCTTCGAATTGGCTACATTTTGGACAAGAGCTTTATTTGCAGAGACAGAATAAAATGCCATTTTATTTACGCTCCGCAGCTATCTTCTTATGGAAGGAGACTATCATGGAAAAGTTGAATATTGCCGGCGGCGATCCGTTAAACGGAACCGTACATATCAGCGGTGCGAAAAACAGCGCCGTCGCATTGATACCCGCAACCATTCTGGCAAATTCCGAAGTAACGATCGAAGGGCTTCCGGAGATCTCAGATATTGAAACGCTGCGTGACCTGCTGAAAGAAATCGGCGGAAACGTCCATTTTGAAAAAGGAGAAATGGTCGTCGACCCTTCCCCGATGATCAGCATGCCGCTTCCCAACGGCAAAGTGAAAAAACTCCGCGCTTCCTATTACTTAATGGGCGCGATGCTGGGCCGCTTCAAACAGGCGGTCATCGGACTGCCGGGCGGATGCCATCTCGGGCCGCGGCCGATTGACCAGCACATCAAAGGATTTGAAGCGCTTGGGGCGGAAGTCACCAATGAACAAGGCGCGATTTATCTGCGCGCCGAAAGGCTGAGAGGCGCACGGATTTATTTAGATGTCGTCAGCGTCGGAGCGACGATCAATATCATGCTTGCCGCTGTACTGGCTGAAGGTAAAACCGTGATAGAAAACGCCGCCAAGGAACCTGAGATTATTGATGTTGCCACATTGCTCACCAGCATGGGCGCAAAGATCAAAGGCGCGGGAACCAATGTAATCAGAATCGACGGCGTAAAAGAGCTGCACGGATGCAGGCATACGATCATTCCGGACAGAATTGAGGCGGGCACCTTTATGATCGCCGGCGCCGCGATGGGGAAAGAAGTCATTATTGATAATGTCATACCGACTCACCTGGAGTCTTTAACGGCGAAGCTCAGGGAAATGGGTTTTCACATTGAGACGAGTGACGATCAGCTTCTTATGCTCGGCGGGCAGAAGCAGATAAAACCGGTCGACGTAAAAACGCTTGTTTACCCGGGATTTCCGACTGATCTTCAGCAGCCGATGACATCTCTGTTAACGAGAGCCAGCGGCACGAGCGTCGTAACCGACACCATCTACTCGGCCCGATTTAAACATATAGATGAGCTGAGACGGATGGGGGCCAACATGAAAGTGGAAGGCAGGTCGGCCATTATCACCGGTCCGGCCGAGCTTCAGGGCGCAAAAGTAAAGGCGAGCGATCTGCGTGCAGGCGCTTGTCTGGTCGTCGCCGGGCTCATGGCTGACGGCGTAACCGAAATTACCGGTCTCGAGCATTTAGACCGCGGCTACAGCAATCTTGAGAAAAAACTCGAAGGCCTGGGCGCCACAATCTGGCGGCAAAGGCTGACGGACGAAGAGATAGAACAGCTCCAAAATTCATAGAAATGCGGACTTTTGAGAGGAGATCGTGTTGAAATGGAAAGAAGCTTATCGATGGAATTGGTTCGAGTCACTGAAGCGGCGGCTTTAGCATCTGCCAGATGGATGGGCCGCGGGAAAAAAGATGAAGCTGATGATGCGGCGACAAGCGCAATGCGTGACGTGTTTGACACGGTGCCGATGAAAGGCACGGTCGTGATCGGGGAAGGCGAGATGGATGAAGCGCCGATGCTTTACATCGGCGAAAAGCTCGGAAACGGATACGGCCCGCGCGTCGATGTCGCCGTCGATCCTCTTGAAGGCACAAACATCGTAGCGAGCGGCGGCTGGAATGCGCTGACGGTGATCGCGGTCGCCGACCATGGAACACTGCTGAACGCCCCGGATATGTATATGGAAAAAATCGCGGTCGGTCCCGAAGCGGTAGGCTGCATCGATATCGAAGCGCCTGTCATTGATAACTTAAAAGCCGTTGCGAAAGCGAAAAACAAAGACATTGAAGATGTCGTGGCAACCATTTTAAATCGTGACAGACATGAAAAAATCATCTCTGAATTGCGTGAGGCGGGCGCCAGAATCAAACTGATCAACGACGGTGATGTCGCGGGCGCCATCAATACGGCCTTTGACCATACGGGAGTAGACATTCTCTTCGGTTCAGGCGGGGCTCCTGAAGGCGTGCTGTCTGCCGTTGCGTTAAAAGCGCTCGGCGGCGAAATCATCGGCAGGCTTCTGCCGCAAAGTGCGGAAGAGCAGGCCCGCTGTGAGCGAATGGGCCTTGATGTATCCAAAGTGCTCCGGATGGAGGACCTTGTGAGAGGGGATGACGCCATTTTTGCCGCAACGGGCGTCACGGACGGAGAGCTGCTGAAAGGCGTTCAGTTCAAAGGCTCCGTCGGTACGACTGAAAGTCTGGTCATCCGGGCGAAATCAGGAACGGTCCGATTCGTTGACGGAAGACACAGCCTGAAGAAAAAACCAAATCTTGTGATCCGGCCATAAATAGAGAAAAGCGGGACGGAAAGTCCCGCTTTTCTTTTGCAATAAAGAGTCAACCCTATCATTTATATGTCAAAGCATTATTTAAGTTGAATAATTTTTTGAAATGAGGTAAAAATAAAGAGTGCTGCGATTTTTCTGTGTCATTCCTTCTTTTGAGTACTGGGAAATTTTCAAATTCTACCGCATACAGACGATATAAATATTGATCTTCTCAAGTTTTTGTCCTCGCTTCCTTCAAAACTCATTAAGACATTCCTTTTTTAAAAAAGCGCCGATCATGGGTGGAAGTGTTACCGATAGAAGTTCCTGAACGTTTTATAAAAGAATGTGCTTTGGCGGAATCATGCGAAGCAGCCGATTTAATGAAAACAGCAATACATTGACTATGAAAAGCGTGGTGTTTTTATGAAAGACGTATCTATTTCCTCTTTGGAAAATATGAAATTAAAAGAACTATATGAACTGGCCAGACATTATAAAATCTCCTACTACAGCAAACTGACTAAAAAAGAATTAATCTTTGCCATTCTGAAAGCCAACGCCGAGCAGGAGGATCTTCTGTTTATGGAAGGCGTGCTCGAAATCATCCAATCGGAAGGATTCGGCTTCCTCAGACCGATTAATTACTCGCCAAGCTCAGAAGACATCTACATTTCTGCTTCCCAGATCCGCCGCTTTGATTTAAGAAACGGTGACAAAGTATCCGGCAAGGTGCGGCCGCCGAAAGAAAACGAACGCTATTACGGACTTTTGCACGTTGAAGCGGTAAATGGAGATGATCCGGAATCTGCGAAAGAGCGCGTTCATTTTCCCGCGCTGACTCCGCTTTATCCGGACCGCCAAATGGTGCTTGAGACGAAACCGAATTATCTCTCAACAAGAATTCTCGATATGATGGCTCCCGTCGGTTTCGGCCAGCGCGGTCTGATCGTGGCGCCGCCGAAAGCCGGTAAAACCATGCTGTTGAAAGAAATCGCTAACAGCATTACGACAAATCAGCCTGACGCTGAATTGATCGTTCTCTTAATTGATGAAAGACCGGAAGAAGTAACGGATATTGAACGTTCCGTAGCGGGCGATGTCGTCAGCTCGACGTTCGATGAAGTGCCGGAAAATCACATTAAGGTAGCGGAGCTTGTGCTTGAACGGGCGATGCGTCTCGTTGAACACAAAAAAGACGTTATCATTCTGATGGACAGCATTACCCGCCTGGCACGGGCCTACAACCTCGTTATCCCGCCAAGCGGACGTACGCTTTCCGGCGGGATTGACCCGGCTGCGTTCCATCGTCCGAAGCGCTTTTTCGGTGCCGCGCGAAACATTGAAGAGGGCGGCAGCCTGACCATTTTGGCGACGGCGCTCGTAGACACGGGCTCCCGGATGGATGACGTCATCTATGAAGAGTTTAAAGGAACGGGCAACATGGAGCTTCACCTTGACCGTTCTCTTGCGGAAAGACGGATTTTCCCGGCGATCGATATCCGCCGCTCCGGCACCCGGAAGGAAGAGCTGCTCGTGCCGAAAGAGCATCTTGACCGTTTATGGGCGATCCGCAAATCGATGTCTGATTCTCCGGACTTCGCAGAGAAGTTTATGAGAAAAATGAAAAAAACAAAAACGAATCAAGAATTCTTCGATCTGATCAACCAAGAATGGAAGCAGGCGAACCTTTCATCATCAGCCCGCCGCTGATAAAAAATGTATTTGCAAATGCAGTAAATGACTGATATAATTCTCTCATATGCGTTCCGGATTACTCCGGAATAATAACTCTGTTTCCACACGGGATTCAGGGCGGAAGGAGATGGATACAATGAAAGCAGGAATTCATCCTAATTTCAAAAAAGCAACAGTTAAATGCGCTTGCGGAAATGAATTTGAAACAGGCTCAGTAAAAGAAGAGGTACGCGTTGAGATTTGCTCTGAATGCCACCCATTCTACACTGGACGTCAAAAATTCGCTTCTGCTGATGGTCGTGTTGATCGCTTTAACAAAAAATACGGTCTTAAGTAATAATAGATTTTACAGGCAGGCAAGAATTGCTTCTTGCCTGTTTTTTATGTTCATAAACAGGAAAAAAAGGGGAGCGGATAGCCTATGTACATAATGAAGCAAAGCGGATGGCTTGAGCTGATATGCGGCAGCATGTTCTCTGGGAAATCAGAAGAGCTGATCCGCAGAGTGAAAAGAGCGACATATGCGAAGCAGGAGGTCAAGGTGTTCAAACCTGCTATTGATAATCGCTACAGCGAGGAGGCCGTCGTTTCTCACAACGGCACATCCATGACAAGCCACGTCATCTCGTCTTCGGCTGAAATATGGGATCATATCAGTGAAAGCACGGACGTCATCGCGGTAGATGAAGTGCAGTTTTTCGGCGAATCTATCATCGGCGACTTATCCTCGCTTGCGGATAAAGGCTATCGTGTCATCGCGGCCGGACTTGATATGGATTTCCGGGGAGAGCCGTTCGGCGTGGTGCCGAATCTGATGGCGGTTGCCGAATCGGTGACGAAGCTGCAGGCGGTCTGCTCCGTTTGCGGGTCGCCGGCAAGCCGTACGCAGCGGTTGATTGACGGGAAGCCCGCTTCTTATGATGATCCGGTCATTTTAGTCGGCGCGTCGGAGTCATACGAAGCGAGATGCAGACATCATCACGAAGTGCCGAAAAAACAGACTGATAAATAACCCTTTTCATGAAAACATCGGTAAAAAATCCGGTGTTTTTTTGACGTTTTTTCAAAAATTGTAGTTAAATAACTTAAAAAAGAGTATGAAAAAATTAAGTAATTTTCATCTCTTGAATTTTCATTTTTACAGGCATAAAATGACTAAGTAATGTAAATAGTTATGAGACATTGTTCGAATAATTGTCAAAAAAAGATATAGCAGATCGCGATCACACTAGCCAAAACGGGTAATTACTTAACTTTGTTAACTATTTGAAGAAAGAAGGAGATTTTCTTGAATAATATTAAAGTAACGAAGGAAGGCAACTTAGAAACTACTTTAAGAGGAAAAGAAGTTCTATCTATCCCTACTTTAAATAAAGGTGTTGCGTTTTCAGCAGAAGAAAGAAAAAGCCTTGGATTAGACGGGCTGCTTCCTCCGACAATTCTGTCTCTTGATGAGCAGGCAAAACGCGCATACGAGCAGTTTCAAGCTCAGCCGGACCGCCTTCGCCAAAACGTATATTTGAATGATTTGCAAAACCGTAACGAAGTTCTTTTCTTTAAATTGCTTCAAAACCATCTTCGTGAAATGCTGCCGGTTGTTTACACACCGACTGTCGGTGAAGCGATTCAAGAATACAGCCATGAGTACAGAAGACCTCAAGGGATTTACCTTTCTATCGACAACGTGGAAGGAATTGAAGAGGCATTTGAAAACCTTCATGCCACTGCCGGAGATATTGATCTGATCGTTGCGACAGACTCAGAAAGCATCCTCGGAATCGGTGACTGGGGTGTAGGCGGTATCAACATCGCCATCGGTAAATTAGCGGTATACACAGCTGCTGCCGGTATTGACCCAAGCCGCGTCATTCCTGTCGTTCTTGACGTCGGTACGAACAATGAAAAACTTCTGAACG
This sequence comes from Bacillus sp. SJ-10, assembly GCF_002843505.1. Taxonomy (NCBI): domain Bacteria; kingdom Bacillati; phylum Bacillota; class Bacilli; order Caryophanales; family Bacillaceae; genus Bacillus; species Bacillus sp. SJ-10. The sequence goes on from NZ_CP025258.1 coordinate 1,066,137, forward strand.
ATCCTTTATACATCGGTAACCGCCATGAACGTATCCAAGGCGAACGTTACGAAGCTTTCGTTGACGCTTATGTAAAAGCTGCGCTTAAATATTTCCCTAAAGCTCTTCTTCACTGGGAAGACCTTGGAAACAAAAACGCGCGCAATATCATGAAGAAATACAACCATGAAATTCTTACATTCAACGATGACATTCAAGGAACAGGTGCGATTACGCTTGCAGGTGTGCTTGCGGCTATGAAGAAAACAGGCGCGTCTATTAAAGACCAGCGTGTGGTTGTCTTCGGTGCGGGATCTGCCGGAATCGGAATCGCTGACCAAATCCGAGACACTATGGTGCTTGCCGGTCTTTCTGAAGAAGAAGCCAACAAAGCGTTCTACACAATGGACTACAGAGGCTTGTTAATAGAAGGTATGGAAAACATCCTTGATTTCCAAGAGCCGTACCTGCGCACAGCTGAAGAAATTAAAGATTGGAAACGCGATGAAAATGGACAAATTCCTTTCATTGAAGTGATCCGTCAAGCGAAACCGACAATCTTAATCGGTACATCAGGCCAAAGCGGCGCGTTCAGTGAAGAAATCGTCAAAGAAATGGCAAAACACGTTGAGCGTCCGGTCATCATGCCGATGTCTAACCCGACACCGCTTGCTGAAGCCGTTCCTAGCGATCTTTTCAAATGGACTGACGGCAAAGTGCTTGTGGCGACAGGAAGCCCGTTTGACAATGTAGAGTACAATGGCGTTTCTCATGAAATCGGACAATCTAACAACGCATTCGCGTTCCCTGGACTTGGTCTCGGTTCAATCGTTGTAGAAGCGAAAGTGATTACTCCTGCAATGTTTGCGGCAACTGCTGACGCAATCGCAGAAAGCGTTGATTTTGAAACACCGGGTGCAGGCCTTCTGCCGAGCATGAGCGACTTACAAGAAGTTTCAATTAAAGTTGCGATCGCCGTAGCGGAAACTGCCATTAAAGAAGGCGTGGCAAACCGCATTCCTGAAAATGTAGAACAAGCCGTTCTTGATGCAATGTGGAAACCGCAATATAAGCAAGTTGTCGCTAAATAATTTTTACGATTAATTTTACAGTCCGAGGGAAAGCTTTTATGTAAAGGCTAAAGTATACGGACATTAAGGATTTGGAGGAGAACATTTTGAGCTTCTTAGATATTTTAATCCTCCTGGCGCCGATCTTTTTCGTGATCGTGCTGGGATGGTTCGCAGGTCGCTTCGGAAGTTATGACGCGAAGTCAGCAAAAGGGGTAAGCACCTTAGTTACGAAGTACGCGCTTCCGGCGCATTTTATCGCAAGTATTTTAACCACTTCAAGAAGTGCGTTTTTATCACAGGTTCCTTTGATGGTCGCTTTGATCATTGGGATTGTCGGATTCTTTATCGTCATTCTGTTGGTTTGCAAATTTATCTTCAAGTATGATTTAACGAATTCATCTGTATTTTCTTTAAACTCTGCACAGCCGACATTTGCTTTTATGGGTATTCCCGTACTAGGAAGCTTATTCGGAGCAAGCGAAGTAGCGATTCCTATCGCCGTTACGGGTATCGTGGTTAACGCCATCCTTGACCCGCTTGCGATCATTATCGCTACTGTCGGTGAGTCATCTAAGAAAAAAGACACTGAAAACGAGAACTTCTGGAAAATGACTGGTAAGTCTATTCTTCACGGTCTTTCCGAACCGCTTGCGGCTGCACCGCTTATCAGTATCATTCTGGTACTCTGCGGTGTAACACTCCCTGGCTTGGGAGAAAAAATGCTTGATCAGCTCGGAAGTACAACATCAGGTGTTGCGCTCTTCGCCGTCGGTGTAACTGTCGGTATCCGCAACATTAAGCTCAGTCTGCCGGCTTTCGGTATCGCTTTGTTAAAAGTTGCCGTTCAGCCTGCGCTGATGTACTTGATCGCTCTTGCAGTCGGACTTCCGGCTGACCAGATCACGAAAGCGGTATTGCTCGTTGCATTCCCTGGATCTGCGGTAGCGGCGATGATTGCCACACGTTTCGAAAAACAAGAGGAAGAAACTGCGTCCGCGTTTGTAATCAGTGCGATTTTATCTCTAATCTCACTGCCGATCATCATTGCGCTGACTGCATAATGAAAAGCTCCCTGTTTCAGGGAGCTTTTTTGATTAGAATTGAAATTTAAAAGGCGAAAATCTTGTTTTTTTTCTGGGTTTCTTATGTTCTGAAGAAGCGGCTGTTTCTGAGAGGGGAGCTGTCTGGGCAAGTTCCTGGATGCGGGAGGCCAATGTCTGCAATTCGGAATTGAGGTCGTCAATTTCCCGTCTGTGCTGAAGAAGCTGATAAGACACCCCTTCATCCGCCTTTTGTTTCAGCTGGCGTTCAAGCTCCTCTATCCTTGAAAGCAGATGGTTCTCACCTTGTTTCTCTTTCGTGAGAATGTCCAGTTTGCGCTCCAGCTCTGCCAATCTTTGTTCAGCGCCGCCATTGATTTTCGGACGCTGCAAAATGAAGCCCGTCCGTTTTTTCGGCTGCCGGGGCACTTGAACATCCAGAAGGGCAGTGCCTTCAGAAATTTGCCGTTTGACCGATTTCAGCACATCAAGATCCTCAGGTGTAAAGGAATAATGTCCGAGCTCATTCCGTTCAGCCGGAAGATTCAGCTGCTTGACCCACCTTTGCACCGTTTTTGCGGAGACACCGAGCTCTTTCGCGGCCATGTTTGTATTCATGATCACATACCTCCTTTTTGCTAGGTATTCGACCATGAGGCGGCGTTCCCTTCATGTTAGACAAAACAAGAAGGAATTCGCCAAAGAAAGCGGCATTTCTTCAAAAAACGTTACGCTTCATACAATTCAAGCGGAAGCTTGTCGGGATCGAAGAAAAAGGTAAACCGTTTCCCCGTCAGCGGATCGGTTCTGATCGGTTCTGTGCCGACGCCCTTTTCCTTTAACTCCCTGACGGCTGCTTCAAGATCGTTTACGGTGAAGGCGAGATGCCGGAGACCCGCGGCTTCCGGTCTGGTCGGCCGTTCGGGCGGATCGGGAAAGGAAAACAATTCAATCGCGTACGCGCCGTCCAGCGCCAGATCAAGTTTATAAGATCCGCGATCCTTTCGGTATGTTTCTTTTATAATGCCGAAACCGAGAATCTCGGTGTAAAAAGCTTTCGACTTTTCATAATCAGAGCATATGATTGCTATATGGTGGATGGATTTCAGCATATCCGCCCCTCCTTTTTTGCTTCAGTATAACAGAGGCGAATTGCTTTTGACTGGCGATAAGCCCTATACTATAATGAGAATGTTACGCACAGGAAAACAGAGGTGAAGACCGTGTTAGACCGTTTACAGTCAATTGAACAACGATACGAAAAATTAAATGAGCTTTTAAGTGATCCGGAAGTGGTCAACGATCCGAAAAAGCTTAGAGAATATTCGAAAGAGCAATCTGATATACAAGAAACCGTTGAAGTCTATAGACAATACAGAGACGCATCAGAACAGCTTGCCGATGCGAAAGCGATGCTTGAGGAAAAGCTTGATGCCGATATGAGAGAAATGGTGAAGGAAGAAATCTCCGAACTGCAGGGAGAGACGGAAACCTTATCAGAGCGTTTGAAAGTGCTCCTCATCCCGAAAGACCCGAACGATGACAAAAACGTAATCATGGAGATCCGCGGAGCAGCGGGAGGAGAAGAAGCCGCGCTGTTTGCGGGAAATCTCTACAGAATGTACTCCCGTTATGCCGAAATCCAAGGCTGGAAGACTGAAGTCATGGAAGCAAACGTGACCGGAACGGGCGGTTACAAAGAAATCATCTTTATGATTACGGGAAAAGGCGCATACTCCAAGCTGAAGTATGAAAATGGCGCGCACCGCGTACAGCGTGTTCCGGAAACGGAATCAGGCGGCCGTATTCATACATCCACGGCGACGGTGGCGTGTCTTCCTGAAGCGGAAGAAGTAGAAGTGGACATCCACGAAAAAGACATCCGCGTCGATACATTTGCATCAAGCGGACCGGGCGGACAAAGCGTAAACACGACGATGTCGGCCGTACGCCTGACGCATTTACCGACCGGTGTCGTCGTATCCTGTCAGGATGAAAAATCTCAGATTAAAAACAAAGAAAAAGCGATGAAGGTGCTCCGCGCCAGAATCTATGACAAATTCCAGCAGGAAGCTCAGGCTGAATATGATCAGACCCGCAAATCAGCCGTCGGTTCAGGCGACCGTTCCGAGCGTATCCGCACATACAATTTCCCGCAAAACCGTGTGACGGATCACCGCATCGGCCTGACGATTCAAAAGCTGGATCAAATCCTGGAAGGCAAGCTTGATGAAGTGGTTGAAGCGTTAATCGTAGAAGACCAGTCAAGCAAGCTCCAGCAGGCGGAAAATTAAGATGAAGACCGTTTTTGAAGCCCTAAGCTGGGCTTCTTCTTATTTAACCGAAGCGGGAAGAGAAAAAAACGCGGCCGAGCTGCTGCTGTTAAATGATACCGGAATGGATCGGAGCAAACTTCTCGCAAGTCTGCAGGAGACCGTCGGCGAGGACGAGCTTTATCGATTCAGACGGCACGTGGAGATGCATAAAGAAGGTATTCCGATTCAATATATTATCGGGAAAGAACAGTTTTACGGCAGGGAATTTTTTGTGAATGACGATGTTCTCATTCCGCGTCCGGAAACGGAAGAAGTCGTCTTTCATCTGCTGGACAGACAGAAGCGGGCATTTTCCGAGGCAGAACGCCTGAACGTCATTGATATCGGTACGGGGAGCGGAGCCATTGCGGTGACGCTCGCCCTTGAATGCGGACATTTTTCAGTATCGGCTTCGGATATTTCAAAAGAAGCGCTGCAGGTGGCGGAAAGAAATGCGCAAAACCTCGGAGCGGGCGTGTGTTTTTTGCAGGGAGATCTGTTAACTCCTTTTATTTCATCAGGAAAAAAAGCGGATATTATTGTTTCCAATCCGCCGTATATTTCTGAAGAAGAAATGGCGGATTTGTCGGATATCGTCCGTTTCCATGAGCCGCTTCATGCTCTTACGGACGGCGGTGACGGTTTGAAATTCTACAAGCGGTTTATGGAGGAGCTGCCTCTTGTCATGAAAGATAAAGCGCTTGTCGTCTTTGAAATCGGATATAATCAGGGAAAAGCCGTGAAAGACCTGTTCCGTCATTCCTTTCCGAATGCGGAAGTGGAAGTCGTACAGGACATCAACGGAAAAGACAGAACCGTATCCGCGGTCATCACATCATGAAAAAAGCCCGCCGGTGACGCACACGGCGGGCTTTTGTTACAATGGAAAGAAAATGAAAGGGGCATCCGCCTTGAAAAAAGCGTTCGCCTTCGGATGTATACTCGCCGCCGCAGCTTATGCGGCGGGGTTTGTTCTGCCGTTTGGCTTTGGCATCATTTTCGGCGCCGTTACGGCTGTTCTTATCGTCACAGCGATCATCGTTTCCGGGTTGGCCGTAAGCGGAGCGGAGCAGCGGGCCAATTATCATTCTGAAACAGAAGAAGGACGGCACGCCCGTTTAAAGATGGCCGCCGTTTTCTTTTGCGCCGCTCTCCCTTCAGCCGGCTGTCTGCTGATTACGCTTCTGTAGCCGGATTTTGTCTTTGCAGCAATACGGAATCCCATACCCAATAGACGACGGCTGTTAAAACCGCAAAGATATAAAAGGCTGAATTAGAAAACAGAGATTGGCCTGACGGCTGCAAAAGACCGAAGATGATCCCGTTTGCAATGAATGACACCCCTAAATAATAAAGAAAATACAGCGGATGAAATCTCTTCGGCTTTTTATTCAGAAAGTATTGAAGCGGCAGCGCAAAAATCAAATAAGGAAACAAAAAATAAAACGCCATCGAAATGAAAGCCGCGATAATGAATTGATGAACATACAAAATAGAATAAATGACAGACATACATGCCGCCGACAGCAGCACGGTGTAATTATATTTCATCTGAAAACCTCCTATCAAAATAATATCGTACCATATTTTGAATCTGTCAATGCAGATTATCAGCTTGCTAGATTTTTTTCTTCCCGCCGGTTTAAACCTTTTCCGTCATGTCCATAATGGGACTAGATAAAAAAAGCACGGAGAGGAACGGTGGGGACCGATGAAACAGACAATGATGATCTGCATATATATTTTTCTTTTATTATCAGGAGCGCTTGCGGGTTTGACAAAAGAAGAAACGGCGCGGGCATCAGCCGATGAGCCCGTCGTCATACCGGATGAAGCGATCCGGCTCAGAATTTTGGCCAACAGTGATAACGATGAGGATCAAAAGCTCAAGCGCCAGATCAGAGATGCTGTAAACAAGCAAATCACGGACTGGGTGAAAGATATCACTTCCATTGAAGAAGCGCGGCGGCTCATTCGTTCGAAGCTTCCTGAAATTAAAGAAATCGCCAAACAAACGATGAAAGAAAAGGGTGCGCATCAATCCGTTTCAGTTCAATTCAATAAAATCTCGTTTCCGACAAAGCTGTACGGCAATATGGTCTATCCGGCCGGAAAATATGAAGCGATTTTAATTACACTCGGCAATGGCGAGGGCGCCAACTGGTGGTGCGTCTTGTTTCCGCCGCTGTGCTTCCTTGATTTCTCAAACGGCGAAGCGGTGAAAGATCAGGAAGACGGCGGACAGAAGCAGGAAGAAACGCAGAAACAGACTAAAAAAGTGCTGGATGACGTAAAAGCAAAGGCTGATAAAGCGAAGAAAGAAAAGAAAGATGACGATGATACGGAAGTGAAGTTTTTCCTCGTCGATTGGATTTCAGATCTATTTTCCTGAAGCAAAAGGCATAAATCCGGATTCGATTCATAGATTGGAAGAAAGAGTTGATCGAAACGGAGGGAAATATATGTTTTATCAGCTGAGAGTGGCAAGAGATCAAGATACGGAGGCGCTGGAGGCCTTTTTGAAAAAGGCTGATACGGCACATGCGGAAATCGATCAGCAGATCAGCCGTTTTATCGTGCTGGAAGACAGTGAAAAAAAGATTGCCGCCTGTCTCGGGATCGAAAAATTCAGCGGCGGAAAAGGGCTTCTCCGTTCACTCGTCATGTCGGACAGGCTGAATCAAAGCCATATCGTTACACTGTTTCAAAGTATGGATGTGCTGTGCAAAAAACATGAGATTCAAGATGTCTACTTAGTCGCCAATCAGCCCTCATCTGCTGAGTTTCTGAATGTGATGGGATTTGAAGCGTGCGCCGATGCGCCTGATGAACTGTATACGTCCGAACATTTTCGCAATTCGTTATGCACAGAAGGTTCGTTTTTAATGGTGAAAACCTCTGCCTGATCTAACTTATACACAAGGTTATCCACTTATTAAAAAGTGTTGTCCACAGTTTGTGGATAACACTTGTTTTATTAAAGGACATCTTTTATACTTTCAAAAGGAATACACGAGAGAAAATAAAGTTTTACCGCTTTAAAATAAGGAGTTTGGTTATACATGAAAACAAGAAGATGGTTTGTGGATTGTTCCGCAGAATTATCCACAACCGATCCCCAGATTACACAAGCCGCGGAATTGCTCCGGCAGAATGAGGTTGTGGCTTTTCCGACAGAAACCGTTTACGGACTGGGCGCTAACGCTGAAAATACGGAAGCCGTGACGAAAATATATGAGGCGAAAGGAAGGCCGAGCGATAACCCGCTGATTGTGCATATATCCCATATCAGCCAGCTTGATCGTTTTATCAGCCATATTCCTGAGACGGCGAAAAAGCTTATGAAGCTATTCTGGCCGGGAGCACTGACCCTTGTCCTGCCGTGTAAGCCCGGTGTGCTGTCACCCCGTGTCACCGCGGGACTTGAGACGGTAGCGGTCAGAATGCCTGATCATCCGGCAGCATTAGCCCTCATCAGCTCGGCCGGACTGCCGATCGCAGCGCCGAGCGCCAATTTATCAGGAAAACCGAGCCCGACGAAGGCCGAGCATGTAGCTCATGATTTAAACGGCCGCATTGCCGGTATTGTGGACGGCGGCGCGACGGGAATCGGAGTGGAATCAACCGTTCTGTCCTGTACGGGGAAACAGCCCGTGCTGCTTCGTCCGGGCGGCGTGACAAAAGAGCAGATTGAATCCGCCGCCGGTCCGGTTCTTGTGGATAAAGGGCTGACCGAAGAAGATGAGGTTCCTATTTCTCCGGGTATGAAATATACACATTACGCGCCTTCTGCACCGATGGCTATTGCCGACGGCGGCGCCCGGAGAATTCAAGAACTGGCAGACACATATAAAAGCCGGGGGAAACGAATCGGCATTCTGACAACAGAAGAGAACGCCGATAGTTACCAGGCTGATTATATCAAGGTCTGCGGCAGACGCGCCGACCTTGAAACAGTGGCGTCCGCCTTATACGATGCGCTCCGCAGCTTTGATGAAGCGGAAGTGGACATGATTATTTCTGAGTCCTTTCCGGATACCGGAGTGGGGCTCGCCATTATGAACAGGCTGATGAAAGCCGCAGGCGGCACCGTTATCCATTAACTTGTTCTACCCCTTATCGGACATGCATAAGCTAAACAAGCGGGCACGTCCAAGGGGGTTTTTATTTCATGTCGAATCTATTCATCGGGGAACTTGTCTCCTTAAGCATCATGGCATTTGCTTTGGGGACGGATGCCTTTTCCGTCGGGCTCGGGATGGGAATGATTCAGCTGAAGAAAAAACAGATTTTTCATATAGGGGTTGTCATCGGGCTGTTTCATGTCATGATGCCGCTTGTGGGAATGGCGGCCGGGCATCTGCTGTCCGGTTTTCTGGGGATGCTCGCCGTTTACATCGGCGGATCTCTTCTCTTCATTTTAGGGGTGCAGATGATCATTGCCGCGTTTAAACAATCAGACGGGCCGCTCATATCTCCGGCAGGCTCGGGACTGTTGCTGTTTGCGGTCGGCGTCAGTCTGGACAGCTTTTCTGTCGGGCTCAGTCTCGGGATGAACGGCTCCAATCCGTTTCTGGCCGTTACGCTGTTCGGTGTCTTCAGCACCGTTTTAACATGGGCGGGCCTTTTGGCTGGAAGAAAGGTGCAGTCGTGGCTCGGCTCCTACAGCGAAGCGCTTGGCGGAGCCATTTTGATCGGATTCGGGCTGAAACTGCTTTTACCGATATAAGATACGTAAAAAAAGAAACGAAGATGCCGTTTCTTTTTTCTTCATTTATAATAGGCAGTAAGAGGTGACGGACATGAAAATAATCTTTGTATGTACAGGCAATACGTGCCGCAGTCCTATGGCTGAGGCTCTTTTTAAATCCATTGCAGAAACGAAAGGGCTGGATGTCAGCGTAAGCTCGGCCGGCGTATTCGCGTCTCCGCACGGAAAAGCGTCGGCCCATGCCGTAGAAGCGCTGTTTGAAAAACGGATCGCTCTCAATCACAGTTCATCTCCCCTATCGGAAGAACATATCGAGACGGCTGATCTGGTGCTGGCGATGACTGAACAGCACAAACAGCTGATTGAAGGCCGATATCAAAACAGTCAGGGCAAAGTCTTTACCATTAAAGAATACGTAACGGGGGAAAACGGCGATATCTCTGACCCGTTCGGCGGTCCGCTTGATGTTTATAAACAGACGCGGGACGAACTGGAGGAGCTGCTGACCCTTTTGGCTGATCAATTGCTTGACAGAAAAAGCAAGTAATCTGTCAGAAAATCTGCAAACAGGTCATTTGCAAAACGAATGTGAAAGAGTAGAATGAAATCAACGGATTTCGTAATAAAAAGGACAAGCACACTGGGCTGTCTTCGCCCAGCCACACCTAGGAGGTAAATGAATGAAAGTAGCTATTGCGTCAGATCACGGCGGCGTCCATATCCGCGAAGAAATAAAAAGTCTTTTGGATGAATTGCAGATTGAATACATTGATATGGGCTGTGAATGCGGCGCCGGCTCTGTCGATTATTCAGACTACGCTTTTCCGGTAGCGGAAAAAGTGGTGAACGGCGAAGCTGACAGGGGAATTTTAATTTGCGGCACAGGCATCGGCATGAGCATCTCCGCAAATAAGGTAAAGGGCATACGCTGTGCGCTTGCCCATGACACCTTCAGCGCAAAAGCGACGCGTGAACACAATGACACGAATGTTCTTGCGATGGGCGAACGCGTCATCGGCCCGGGGCTGGCGCGCGAAATCGCAAAAGTCTGGCTGACGACTGAATTTACGGGCGGCCGCCACGAACGGCGGATCGGCAAAATCGCAGATTACGAAGAAAAAAATCTGTAAGAGGTGCTGGACAATGGAAGAGATGAAGCAAAAATGGACGGACATGCTGACTGAGTTTCAAGAGCAGGCAGGACTGACGGACGGCAGTCTGCTGGTGATCGGATGCAGTACAAGTGAAGCCGCCGGAAGCCGGATCGGCACCGCCGGAAGCGGGGATTGGGCTGAATTGATATACGGCGGACTTAACCGGTTTAAGGAAAAAACGGGTGTGCATCTTGCTTTTCAATGCTGCGAGCATTTAAACAGGGCGCTTGTCATTGAAGCGGAAACGGCCGAGCGGTTCAGGCTCCCCATTGTTTCAGCCGTCCCCGTCCCGAAAGCGGGCGGAGCGATGGCCTCTTATGCATACCGGCAGATGCGTTCTCCCGTGCTCGCCGAATCGATTCAGGCTGACGCCGGGATTGACATCGGCGATACGTTCATCGGCATGCATCTGAAACCCGTTGCCGTCCCTGTCCGGATATCGAGCCGTGAGCTTGGAGAAGCACATGTGACAATGGCCCGGACAAGGCCGAAGCTGATAGGCGGAATTCGCGCCGTTTATGAATGCGAATGATGAAAATACTTTTCCTATATAATGTTCGTGTTTTCTAATTAAATTTTGTGATTTTTTTAAATAAGCTGTTACATTCACCTGAAAAACCATGTACAATAAGGGTGGTAAAAATAAAGAACAGGAAACGGATAGGAGAGGATCTCGCTGATGAAACATTTACCTGTACAAGACAAACAAGTGTTTAACGCCATCAAAGATGAGCGTAAGCGTCAACAGACTAAGATCGAATTAATTGCTTCTGAAAACTTCGTGACGGAAGCGGTAATGGAAGCACAAGGCTCTGTTTTAACAAACAAATATGCTGAAGGCTACCCCGGCAAACGCTACTACGGCGGCTGTGAGCATGTTGATGTCGTCGAGGACATCGCCCGCGACCGCGCGAAAGAGATTTTCGGAGCTGAGCATGTAAACGTTCAGCCGCACTCAGGCGCTCAGGCGAACATGGCTGTTTACTTCACGATTTTAGAGCACGGCGACACGGTGCTCGGGATGAACCTCTCCCACGGCGGCCACTTAACACACGGAAGCCCGGTTAATTTCAGCGGCGTTCAATACAACTTTGTAGAATACGGTGTCGATAAAGACACGCAATATATAGATTATGAAGATGTGCGTGAAAAAGCGCTGGCGCATAAGCCGAAACTCATCGTTGCCGGAGCGAGCGCGTACCCCCGCACGATCGACTTTAAAAAATTCCGTGAAATCGCTGATGAAGTCGGCGCTTACTTCATGGTCGACATGGCGCATATCGCGGGTCTTGTCGCAGCCGGTCTTCATCCGAATCCGGTTCCTTACGCTGACTTTGTAACGACCACGACTCACAAAACACTTCGCGGACCCCGCGGAGGAATGATCCTTTGCCGTGAAGAGTTCGGCAAAAAGATTGATAAATCCATTTTCCCGGGAATCCAAGGCGGACCGCTTATGCATGTCATCGCGGCCAAAGCCGTTTCTTTCGGAGAAGTGCTTGAAGATGAGTTCAAAACATATGCGCAAAACGTCATCTCGAACGCGAAGCGCCTGGCTGAGTCTCTGAACAAAGAGGGCATTCAGCTCGTATCAGGCGGAACGGATAACCACCTTGTGCTTGTCGACCTCCGTTCTCTCGGTCTGACCGGAAAAGTCGCTGAACACGTTCTTGATGAAATCGGCATTACATCTAATAAAAACGCGATCCCTTACGATCCGGAAAAACCGTTCGTCACAAGCGGAATCCGTCTCGGTACGGCAGCTGTGACAAGCCGCGGCTTTGACGGTGACGCGCTTGAAGAAGTCGGCGCCATCATCGGCCTCGCGCTGAAAAATCATGAAGACGAAGCAAAACTTGAAGAAGCGAGACAGCGCGTATCTGCCTTGACTGAAAAGTTTCCTTTATATAAAGAACTGGACTATTAATAAGGAAGAAACCCGCCGGAACCTTAATCCGGCGGGTTTTTTTATGATTTTCTTGAAACTGTTTGTCTTTTTCTGTAGAATCAATAGAAGTGTGAAAAAGTCACTCGGACAACAAAAAAGGAGCTGAACACAGTATGGGAAAGGTTTACGTATTTGATCATCCTTTAATCCAGCATAAGCTGACATATATTCGGAATGAAAATACAGGCACAAAGGATTTCAGAGACCTGGTGGACGAAGTCGCATCACTGATGGCGTTTGAAATTACACGTGATCTTCCTCTTAAAGAAGTGGAAGTGAAAACACCTGTTCAAACAGCGACATCCAAAGTGATTTCAGGGAAGAAACTCGGTATCGTGCCGATCCTGAGAGCGGGTCTCGGAATGGTTGACGGCATGCTGAAATTAATCCCGGCCGCTAAAGTGGGACATGTCGGATTATACCGTGATCCGGAAACCTTAAAACCGGTGGAATACTATGTCAAGCTTCCTTCTGATGTAGAAGAACGCGAATTTATTGTCGTGGATCCGATGCTTGCTACGGGAGGCTCTGCGGTGGAAGCGATAAACAGCCTGAAAAAGCGCGGCGCGAGAAACATTCGTTTTATGTGTCTTGTAGCGGCTCCGGAAGGCGTGGAAGAGCTGATGAAACATCATTCTGACGTTGATATTTATATCGCCGCCCTTGATGAAAAACTGAATGAAAAAGGCTATATCGTTCCGGGCCTCGGTGACGCGGGTGACAGACTGTACGGAACCAAATAAATCGGAAAACCTCATTCAGGGGTTTTCTTTTTTTTATCCAGATATTTGCTGAATGGGCAGAGTTCATACATTTATAGGTGAATTTGTGAACATTCTGTGTATGCTTCCGGTATAAAAAGTTTTTTAACTTTAAACAGATTGACACATGTTAGGGGCTATTGTATGCTAAACGAGGGTATTATGAGAAGGTTTTCATTCCTTTCATTTCTAGTATCCATCCTCATTTTAAATCCTCCAAAAAACCCGTTATATGAGGATTTATCTAAGCGAATGAAACAGCATCCCGTGGCATCAGGAGGATGAGTGGTTTTTTCGAACAGGCCGTTTTGCGGACAAAAAAGGCCTTCTGCAAAGGGTTAACCGCATGTTTTGCCGTATCCAGGAATTATATTACATTTTCATCAGGAGACAGATAGTTGATGGACGATCCCAATCTTACATTCAGCAGACAACGAAGATATGTATTTGTAATCTTAGCAATCTATTTGCTGGGATATGGTCTTACGGCGTATAAAACTGTTTTTTTAGGCCTCTTTTTGGGAACTGTTTTCAGTTTGTTTAATTTGTGGCTCTTGACCAGAAGAATGAATGCTTTTGACAAGGCCGTGGCGAAAGGAAAGTCCATACGATCACTCGGGAGCGCAGCGCGTTGGTGCAATGCGATACTTGCGATGGCTGTCGCCTTTAAATATCCCGATAAAGTCAGTGTGGCAAGTGTGATTATTGGATTAATGACAATTTATCCCGTCATTATGATAGATTCCATTATTCAGCTCAAACGTTCATCAATGGAAGAGAGGTGAAAACCCATTGAATCACGATTACAGAACTATTGATTTGTTTGGTCTTACTTTTAATCTGACAAACATTCTGATGATTACTGTGGCAAGTGTGATTGTGCTGCTGATTGCGATTCTTACTACGAGAACGCTGTCTATCCGTCCGGGAAAAGCCCAGAACTTCATGGAATGGATTGTTGATTTTGTCCGCAATATTATAGGCAGTACAATGGATTTAAAAACAGGGGCTAACTTCTTGGCGCTTGGTGTAACCTTGCTGATGTACATATTTGTATCAAATATGCTGGGGCTGCCGTTTTCTGTAACGGTCGGACACGAGCTTTGGTGGAAATCACCGACGGCCGATCCGGCTATTACTCTGACTCTAGCCGTTATGGTTGTGTCGTTAACGCACTATTACGGCGTGAAGATGAAAGGTTTGAAGGAATACTCTAAGGATTACCTCAGACCGGTTCCGCTTATGTTCCCGATGAAGATCATTGAGGAGTTTGCGAATACGCTGACACTCGGACTTCGTCTTTACGGTAACATTTTCGCCGGGGAAATTCTTCTTGGCCTGCTTGCGAATCTGGCGACGAATTTCTACTCAAACAGTTTCTTTCTCGGTTTGGTCGGTACAGTCGGAGCCATTCTTCCGATGCTTGCATGGCAGGCATTCAGCTTGTTCATCGGTACCATCCAGGCATTTATCTTTACGATGCTGACGATGGTGTACATGTCACACAAAATCAGTCATGATCATTAAAATCATATATCCATTCGGATAACATTTTAAAGGAGGAACTTTTTCATGAATTTAATAGCAGCTGCAATTGCAATCGGTTTAGGTGCACTTGGTGCAGGTATTGGTAACGGTCTGATCGTTTCACGTACGGTAGAGGGAATCGCCCGTCAGCCGGAAGCAGGAAAAGAACTTAGAACTCTTATGTTCATGGGTATCGCATTGGTTGAGGCCCTTCCGATTATCGCTGTCGTTATCGCGTTCTTAGCGTTCTTTGGCTAAGCAAAAAAGCCTTATATGAACTAAAAATGGCGAAGATCACTCTAAGAGAACCTTCGCCATTGCTTTATGTCTGATAAGCAGGCCGTACCGAAACGGCTTTTTATCAGCAGAGAAAACCTGCAGAAGGGAGTTGCCGTAGTAGATGTCTCAATTACCTCTTGAATTAGGACTGTCGTTTAACGGCGGAGATATCCTATTCCAATTGTTAGCTATGTTAGTTTTATTAGCGCTTCTCAAGAAATTCGCTCTTGGACCGCTATTAAATATAATGAAACAGCGTGAAGATCATATCGCCGGCGAAATTACGTCCGCTGAAGAAAGAAATAAAGAAGCGCAGAAGCTGATTGAAGAGCAGCGCGTTCTTTTAAAAGAAGCGAAACAGGAATCACAATCACTCATTGAAAATGCGAAAAAACTGGGTGAAAAGCAGAAGGAAGACATTATTCAGGCTGCACGCGCCGAGTCTGAAAGATTGAAAGAAGCGGCGAGAACCGAAATTGTCAAAGAAAAAGAACAAGCGGTTTCCGCACTTCGCGAGCAAGTCGCATCACTTTCTGTCTTAATCGCATCGAAAGTGATTGAAAAAGAGCTTGATGAACAAGCCCAGGAACAACTGATTCAGGACTATCTTAAAGAGGTAGGAGAAAGCCGATGAGTGGATCTGCTGTCTCTAAACGATACGCGTCAGCGCTTTTCGACATTGCCGTTGAGACTTCTCAAATCAATGAAATCGAAGAAGAGCTTACCGTACTAAAAGAAGTGTTCCGGAACGAAGCCGGATTACAGGAAGTGTTAAGCCATCCGAAGGTATCGGCCGCTAAGAAAAAAGAGCTGATTCAGCAATCGTTCGGCGCACTGTCTGAGTCTGTGCTGCATACGATTTTTCTTCTGATTGACCGCCGCCGGTCTTCGATTGTGCCTGATCTCACAGACGAGTTTATCAAACTTGCCAATCAGGCCCGTCAGACAGAGGACGCGGTTGTTTATTCAGTAAAACCGCTGTCAGAAGCGGAAATGTTATCATTGTCTCAAGTGTTTGCAAAGAAAGCCGGAATCGCTTCGCTCAGAATCAGAAATGAAGTGCAGACGGATTTAATAGGCGGCATTAAAGTCCGCATTGGAAACCGGATTTATGACGGAAGCGTGAGCGGAAAGCTTGAGCGCATGGAACGTCAACTTGCCGGAGGAAATCGATAGAAGGGGTGAAACCTAAGTGAGCATCAAAGCTGAAGAGATTAGCACGCTGATAAAGCAGCAAATTCAAAATTACCAATCTGAAATTGAAGTTCATGACGTAGGTACAGTCATCCAAGTCGGAGACGGTATTGCGCGTGTGCACGGCCTTGACAATTGTATGGCCGGTGAACTTGTTGAGTTTTCAAACGGCGTTTTGGGTATGGCTCAAAACCTTGAAGAATCCAACGTAGGTATCGTTATCTTAGGACCTTACAGAGATATCCGTGAAGGTGATGAGGTCAAAAGAACGGGCCGCATCATGGAAGTTCCTGTAGGTGAAGAATTAATCGGACGTATCGTCAACCCGCTCGGACAGCCGGTAGACGGACTGGGTCCGATTCTGACAAGCAAAACACGTCCGATCGAAAGCCCGGCTCCAGGCGTAATGGACCGTAAATCAGTACATGAGCCGCTGCAAACGGGTATCAAAGCGATCGACGCGTTAATTCCGATCGGCCGCGGACAGCGTGAGCTGATTATCGGGGACCGTCAGACAGGTAAAACATCTGTTGCGATTGATACAATCTTAAACCAAAAAGATCAAGACATGATCTGTGTGTACGTAGCGATCGGTCAAAAAGAATCTACAGTGCGCGGCGTAGTGGAAACACTTCGTAAGCATGGCGCGCTTGATTACACGATTGTCGTGACGGCGTCCGCTTCACAGCCGGCTCCGCTTCTGTACCTTGCACCGTATGCAGGGGTGACAATGGGTGAAGAATTCATGTACAACGGCAAGCACGTTCTCGTCGTATATGATGATTTATCCAAACAAGCGGCCGCTTACCGTGAGCTGTCATTGCTTCTTCGCCGTCCGCCGGGCCGTGAAGCATTCCCTGGGGATGTATTCTATCTTCACTCCCGTCTGCTTGAGCGCGCAGCCAAGCTGAGTGACGCTAAAGGCGCAGGATCAATTACGGCGCTGCCGTTCGTCGAAACACAAGCAGGAGATATCTCCGCTTATATCCCGACAAACGTCATTTCCATTACTGACGGACAGATTTTCCTTCAATCCGACCTATTCTTCTCAGGCGTGCGTCCTGCGATCAATGCCGGATTATCCGTATCCCGTGTCGGCGGATCAGCCCAAATCAAAGCGATGAAAAAGGTAGCGGGAACATTGCGTCTTGACCTGGCTTCATACCGTGAACTTGAAGCGTTCGCCCAATTCGGATCTGATCTTGACCAGGCGACTCAGGCGAAACTGAACCGCGGTGCGCGTACAGTTGAAGTGCTGAAGCAAGACTTGAATAAACCGCTTCCGGTTGAAAAACAGGTAGCCATTCTTTATGCGCTGACAAAAGGATATCTTGATGATATTCCGGTTGCGGATATCAGACGTTTTGAAGAAGAGTACTACATGTACCTTGATCAAAACCATAAAGATCTGCTTGACGGCATTGCGCAAACAGGAAACCTTCCTGCTGATGAAGACTTCAAAGCTGCAATCGAAGGCTTCAAACGCACATTTGCACCAAGCAACTAACCCTTAGAAGATGAGAGAAAAAGGTTCTCTTTTTCTCTCTTTTTACGCAAATGAAGAATAAAGGTGGTGAAATCTTTGGCCTCATTACGCGATATTAAGTCAAGGATCACGTCAACGAAAAAAACAAGCCAGATTACAAAAGCCATGCAGATGGTATCCGCTGCGAAGCTGAACCGTGCGGAAACCAACGCGAAGTCATTTGCTCCGTATATGGATAAGATCCAGGAGGTTGTGTTTAACGTCGGAAAAGGCGCGAAAAACGCGAAACACCCGATGCTTGTCTCAAGAGAAGTGAAAAAGACGGCGTATCTCGTCATTACGTCTGACCGCGGGCTTGCGGGTGCGTTTAACAGTTCGGTTTTGCGAAACGCTTACCGCACCATTCAAGAACGCCATCAGTCTAAAGATGAATATACGGTGATTGCAATCGGCAGAGTCGGCCGCGATTTCTTCAAAAAACGGGAAATGCCGATTTTGTCTGAGTTAGTGGGGCTTGGCGACGAGGTCACTTTTGCTCAGATTAAAGATTTGACCCGTCAGACGGTTCAAATGTTTATCGACGGCGCTTTTGATGAACTGCATTTGGTGTATAACCATTTCGTCAGTGCGATTTCACAGGAAGTGACGGAGAAAAAAGTGCTGCCTTTAACGGATTTCGGAACGAGCGGCGGGAAGCGCACGGCTTCTTACGAGTTCGAACCGGATGAAGAAGAGGTGCTCGAAGTGCTGCTTCCTCAATATGCGGAAAGCTTAATTTACGGCGCGCTTCTTGACAGTAAAGCAAGTGAACACGCTGCGAGAATGACAGCAATGAAAAATGCGACTGATAATGCGAAAGAACTCATTGATTCACTTTCGCTTTCATATAACCGCGCGCGTCAAGCGGCGATTACACAAGAAATTACCGAAATTGTCGGCGGTGCAGCCGCTTTAGAATAGAAAGATTTTGTCAGGAGGGATAGCGATGAAGAAAGGACGCGTAAGTCAGGTGCTTGGACCGGTTGTCGACGTACGTTTCGAGGACGGCCACTTGCCTGCGATTTATAATGCGATTAAAGTTTCACAGCCAGCTACAGGCGAAAATGAAGTAGGCATCGACCTAACGCTAGAGGTTGCTCTTCATTTAGGCGATGATACAGTCCGTACAATTGCCATGGCATCTACGGACGGAATTCAGCGCGGAATGGAAGCTGTTGATACAGGTGCGCCGATTTCCGTTCCTGTCGGTGATGTGACTCTCGGACGCGTATTTAACGTACTGGGAGATAAAATTGATTTAAATGAACCGCTGCCTGCGGATGCTCAAAAGGACCCGATCCACAGATCAGCTCCTTCATTCGATGAGCTTTCAACTGAGGTTGAAATTCTTGAAACGGGAATTAAGGTTGTTGACCTGCTCGCTCCTTACATCAAGGGCGGTAAAATCGGATTGTTCGGCGGCGCCGGCGTAGGTAAAACCGTATTGATCCAAGAATTAATCAACAACATCGCGCAAGAGCACGGCGGTATTTCCGTATTCGCCGGTGTAGGAGAGCGTACTCGTGAAGGGAACGACCTTTTCTACGAAATGAGCGATTCAGGCGTTATCAAGAAAACAGCCATGGTCTTCGGACAAATGAACGAGCCGCCGGGCGCACGTATGCGTGTAGCACTGACGGGTCTTACAATGGCTGAGCATTTCCGTGATAAACAAGGACAGGACGTACTGTTCTTTATCGATAACATTTTCCGTTTCACACAAGCGGGTTCAGAGGTTTCCGCGCTTCTCGGCCGTATGCCTTCTGCGGTTGGTTATCAGCCGACGCTTGCGACAGAAATGGGTCAGCTTCAAGAGCGTATTACGTCTACAAACGTTGGTTCAGTTACATCTATCCAGGCGATCTACGTGCCTGCCGATGACTACACTGACCCGGCTCCGGCGACAACGTTCGCTCACTTGGATGCAACGACTAACCTTGAGCGTAAATTAACTGAAATGGGTATCTACCCTGCGGTTGATCCGCTGGCTTCCACTTCCCGCGCGCTTGCTCCGGAAATTGTCGGAGAAGAGCATTATGCGGTGGCGCGTGAAGTCCAGTCAACGCTTCAGCGTTACAAAGAACTTCAGGATATTATCGCGATTCTCGGTATGGACGAATTAGGCGAAGAAGACAAGCTTGTCGTTCACCGCGCCCGCCGTATCCAGTTCTTCCTTTCTCAAAACTTCCACGTAGCTGAGCAGTTTACAGGACAAAAGGGTTCTTACGTGCCTGTTAAAGAAACGGTACGAGGCTTTAAAGAAATCCTTTCCGGTAAATATGACCATCTTCCGGAAGATGCATTCCGTCTTGTGGGACGCATTGAAGAAGTCATTGAGAATGCAAAAGAGATGGGTGTAGAAGTTTAATCTGGTCCTAGGAGGGTAAAAGCATGAAGACCGTTAAAGTCAATATCGTTACTCCCGACGGCCCAGTATATGATGCTGATATTGAAATGGTAAGTGTAAGAGCCGAGAGCGGTGATCTCGGTATCTTGCCTGGCCATATTCCGACCGTGGCTCCGCTTAAAATCGGCGCTGTCCGCCTTAAAAAAGACGGGCAGACCGAATTGGCGGCTGTCAGCGGCGGATTTTTAGAAGTCCGTCCTGATCAGGTCACTATCCTTGCACAAGCCGCTGAAACAGCGGAAAGCATTGATAAAGAGCGCGCCCTTTCTGCGAAAAAGCGGGCGGAAGACCGTTTGAACAAACGATCAGATGATACTGACATTCGTCGGGCTGAGCTTGCGCTACAGCGGGCTGTAAACAGATTGGATGTTGCAGGAAACTAAAAAAGAATCCTTCTCGGCTGTCTGAGAAGGATTCTTTTTCTATATTAACGCATAAGAGATTCATAGACGCCGATAAGCGGATGATCCTCTTCTTTTTGCAGATATAAATGTTCGCAGCAGTTGTCGGTGTGCCACGTTTTGTTTCCTCTCCGCACACCCGTCGTATAGGCGCCGTCCGTATACGGATAAGGTTTGACGACCCATTCGGCATCGTCATGGTGTCGGATGGCGCAATCGATGACATACACGCTGAGCATTTTCTCAAATTCGTCAATCGGCAGGTTCCAATCCGCCAAAAGCAGCTCTTGTATGCTGCGGAAGTAAAGAGCTTCCACTTCCAGCAGGCTGCCGCGTGAATAATCAAGAGAAATGTTGAAAAACTGACATAATTCTTTCAGTTCCTCTGTTTGAGACTGTCTATAATCATAGTAGAATGCTATCGCTTCCCACTCGTGGTCAAATACGGGAAGTGTTTCTCCATACTGCTTTTCCGGATGAAAAAAGGAATGATTCATATTCCCATCTCCTTTCCAAAAAAGTATATCATGCCGGAGAACGGACATTTAAGCGGGGATTGCCCCTAATTTTGGATAAAAATTCTGATGTAAAAATGATCATCTTTCTCTCTTCTTCTTATATAATAAGAGAGGATATGAGGGGCGGAAAAAATGAAAGGAGATGGGATTTGTGAATGTATTGGGGCAGCAGGCCGCAATCAGCATCCTGGTTCACCTGGTATGCATTGCGGTGACATGGTGGGCGCTTCAGGCCGTCAACTTTGATCCGCTGATCCGAAAAGGAAAAATAGTGCAGGCGAGGCTGCTGATCATTCTTCTTACCATTGCGATCGGTACGGCAGTCGCTGACTTCTTTTTAGATTATCTTACCTATTCGAAACAGCTTCCATACTTATTTTAAGATGTTTCGTCTGTTGAAATGAAGGGAATCGCTGGGTGAGCAACCAATTTTTCTTCACCCGCTTGGCGAGTTTTGACGAAGTTTTCCATGTATCGCTTTCCCCGGCTCCGGCAAAAATGGGAGTAAGGGGGAGAGATCGATATGAAGAAAAAAAGAGAAGGCCGCATCATCTTATTTTTTGTTTTTTTAAGCGCCTTAATAGCGGTATTTCATTCCATTCATGCAAGTGAGCTGTCTCCGCTTGCCCAGATTGCCGAAGGAATGGAGCGGCAGCAGGTCACTGTAGATGAATGGACGCTTCATGCGAAAGAAAATCTGAACCTGTCACTGAGTGAATTTGATGACAAGGTAAAAGAACTGAAGACGCAGTATCCGCAATATCACTGGAAAACCGCGCGGGAAGATAAAATCGTAAAGGCCGTCGGCACGTATTCTGACAAAAAAAATCACACAACTTTTAAACTGCAGCTCGTCACTACCCTCAAAAACCAGAACCCAACTTCGTATTTATTATATGAGCAAATGAGCCCGGAGCAACCGGAAAACTGGAATGATACATATGAACAGTTTGAACGGCAGGCACATGACATATTTCAAAATAAAGTATTTATTTTTACTTGTCTAAAGGGTCATTTAAATGATAATATGAGTATTGTTTTGCAAAAAAAAGCAGAACAGCTCATGAAAGAATTTGAAGCAAGTCCAGTTGAACATGTAGTTGAGCCTCATTTCGTTTCTGTTTCTGCATTTACATATAAGTGGACAGATTACATCATGACATCGAAACATAAGATGAATGTGCAAGTTGCGCTTAGAAGTGCGGGAATGGGCGAAAAACATACCGTTACGGTTGGCACACCAATCGTGACGACTGAATATTAATATAGAGAATATAGGGACGCGGAGGGGAATACCTTGGAAAAAATCATCGTCCGCGGCGGTCAGAAGTTAAACGGCACAGTGAAAGTTGAAGGAGCAAAAAATGC
This sequence comes from Bacillus sp. SJ-10, assembly GCF_002843505.1. Taxonomy (NCBI): domain Bacteria; kingdom Bacillati; phylum Bacillota; class Bacilli; order Caryophanales; family Bacillaceae; genus Bacillus; species Bacillus sp. SJ-10. Next base: position 1,088,337 of record NZ_CP025258.1, read on the forward strand.
CGTTTTACCAGTTATCGCTGCATCTTTATTAGCAAGTGAAGAAAAAAGCGTAATATGTGATGTACCTACGCTCTCCGATGTATATACAATCAACGAAGTGTTGCGTCATTTAGGAGCAGATGTGCATTTTGAGAATAATGAAGTTACCGTAAACGCTTCTTACGCTTTAGAAACAGAAGCACCTTTTGAATATGTGCGTAAAATGCGCGCGTCAGTGCTTGTTATGGGCCCTCTGTTAGCCCGTACGGGTCATTCAAGAGTAGCGCTTCCGGGCGGCTGCGCAATCGGCTCAAGACCGATTGATCAGCATTTAAAAGGCTTTGAAGCAATGGGTGCAAAAATCAAAGTAGGCAACGGCTTTATTGAAGCAGAAGTGGAAGGCCGTCTGCAGGGCGCAAAAATCTATTTAGATTTCCCAAGTGTGGGTGCGACAGAAAACTTGATTATGGCAGCTGCTTTAGCTGAAGGAACAACAACGCTTGAAAACGTGGCAAAAGAGCCTGAAATCGTTGACTTAGCGAACTATATCAATGCGATGGGCGGAAAAATCCGCGGAGCCGGCACAGGCACCATTAAAATTGAAGGTGTCGAGAAGCTTCACGGCGTAAGACACAACATCATTCCTGACCGTATTGAAGCGGGTACTTTCATGGTGGCTGCGGCTATCACGGAAGGAAATGTATTAGTCAAAGGTGCGGTTCCTGAGCATCTTACGTCTTTAATTGCGAAGATGGAAGAAATGGGAGTCAAAATTACGGATGAAGGAGAAGGCCTTCGTGTCATCGGTCCTGCCCAGCTGAAGCCGATCGACATTAAAACGATGCCTCACCCAGGATTCCCGACTGATATGCAGTCGCAAATGATGGCGCTGCTTCTCCGTGCGAGCGGAACAAGCATGATTACTGAAACTGTGTTTGAAAACCGTTTTATGCATGCTGAAGAATTCCGCCGGATGAATGGCGACATTAAAATTGAAGGACGTTCTGTGATCATTAACGGTCCTGTACAGCTGCAAGGCGCAGAAGTTGCCGCTACGGACCTGCGTGCGGGCGCGGCGCTGATTCTTGCGGGATTAGTGGCTGAAGGTCATACACGCGTCACGGAACTGAAGCACTTGGATCGCGGTTATGTGAATTTCCATCAAAAACTTGCGGCTCTCGGAGCTGACATCGAGCGTGTCGTTGATGAAACGGCCGCTGAACAAGAAAGCAAAGAAGTCGTAACTGACCTAAACGCATAATGGCTGTAAAAACAGTATGTCAATCTGGCATACTGTTTTTTTATGGTTTATCATCATTATTATGCTCTGATTTCCAAAAAAGAATACGTTTTTCGCGTGAAAAATGGAATAAAGATTCTGTCCAAAAGGAAGTCATATTAGCTTGTCCCTGCCCATAAGATGAAGTAGAGTCGAATCCCAAGCAGGAGGCAGCTGATATATGAAACCGATTGTATTTCTACTATCCGGGCTGTGTATACTTATTCTTCTAGTCCCCACCATTCTCGTCCTTCCGTTTCAGGCAGAAAAAGGAGCAGCCGTAAACAGAGAGCCCGGACACAAAACAGCACACACCACACGAGAAACAAAAGGAGCAGAAACATTGAAAGAATCACCTGTATCCATTCCGGTTTATCGGACATCCAATCATTCTGTAGAAAACATTCCGCTTGAAGAGTACGTGGTCGGTGTTGTGGCTTCCGAAATGCCCGCAGATTTTAAACCGGAGGCCTTAAAAGCCCAGGCGCTCGCCGCCCGGACATTCATCGTCAGACTGATGGTCGCTGACTCAGCCGTTCAGGCGCCGAAAGGATCACTGGTGGATGATACGCAAATGTTCCAAGTCTATCAAAGCAAAAGCCAGCTGAAAAAAGAATGGGGTTCTAAGTACGCACACAACCTCAAGAAAATCACAAACGCGGTCGCCGGCACGCAAGGAAAGATTTTAACGTACGACAACAAGCCGATTGAGGCATCTTTCTTCTCTACGAGCAACGGGTATACGGAAAATGCGGAAGCCTATTGGACAAGCGCCATTCCTTATTTAAAGAGCGTGAAAAGTCCGTGGGATAAACAATCGCCGAAATATCTCGCCACCCAGACCTTCAGTGTGCCGGAGTTTCAGCAAAAGCTCGGCGTACAGCTCTCGGGACAAAACACAGTGGGACAGATTACAGCCAGAACGCCGGGCCATCAAGTGGCGACGGCCGTCATAAACGGCAAAAAGCTGAAGGGAAGAGACATCCGGGAAAAACTCGGACTCCGTTCTGCCGACTTTGAATGGAAACGAAACGGCGGCAGCATCACCATTACGACAAAAGGATTCGGCCACGGCGTCGGCATGAGCCAGTACGGGGCCAATTACATGGCGCAGCAGGGGAAATCCGTGGCGGACATCGTCAAGCATTATTATCAGGGAGTGGACATTTCCGAAGCAGATTCATTTTTAAACAAATATATGGCGAAAAAATAGACGCTTTCATGAGCGTCTGTTTTTTTTGAAAACTATTCCATAAACGGTAAAGCAACCAACAGACTCATATAACGAAAGCCTAAAGGCTGACAAATGCCGATTGAAGGCTGAGCGCCGGGTGTAAATCACTGATAAAAATGCCGCTTCTATGTGAATATACGCAAAAATAATGAGGAACGCCGTCCTATTTATTTCCCTTTTCATCTCATTTACGATAAATATTGTTCGGCGTTGAACGTAAATCTATTGAAAAGGGGAAAAAGCAATGAAAAAAACATTTTCACTCATACTCATGCTCGGATTGATGCTGACTGCTGCATCTCCTGCTTTTGCTGCCGAGAATGCAAACGAGAAGACTCTTTCATTTAAAAACAATACCGCCATTTTACTTGATGCGAGCGGCAGTATGGCAAAACGGATTGACGGTGTTTCTAAATACAACATGGCAAAAGAAGAAATTGTCCGTTTTGCGGATCAAATTAAATCTAAATCACAGGTCAGAATGACGGTTTTCGGTTCGGAAGGCAATAATAAAAACTCCGGAAAGGTTCAATCTTGTGAATCCATTCGCGGTGTGTACGGATTCCAAAGGTTTGACAGACAGAGCTTCCTTAACTCTCTTAACGGAATCGGGCCTACGGGCTGGACACCGATTGCAAAAGCATTAGAGGATGCGAAGGCTTCCTTTACCGGTTTGCACAAACTTGGCAGTAAATCCGTTTTCCTGTTGACGGACGGCGAGGAGACATGCGGAGGAGATCCTGTTAAGACAGCGAAAGAACTCCGCAAACAGCATATTAAAGTCAACGTGATCGGCTTTGACTTTAAGGAAGGCTTCAACGGCCAGCTTCACGAGATTGCCAAAGCGGGCGGAGGAAAATATTACGAAGCTCACAGCCAAAAGGATATGAACCGCATCTTTACAATGGCAGCGAGTTCATTAGCGGAATAAGAAAAGGTGCCGTTTATCGGCCCTTTTTTTTATTTTTATTTAACAAAAATTTCAAGAAAAGATGAAGAGAAAACTGTAAAAAGAATCAGATTCCGGACTTATATTACAAAAAGGGCGAAAAAGGCATTAAATCTGTCATCATTTATCCAATCTTTTTAGGATGATGCGCATAATTCTGCTCATTTTTAACGGCGTACCGCCGCTTATACAAAAGGAATCCCGCCCTATATCTTTTTGCATACTCGTCATCTAGCATAGAGAAGAGCCGGGGGCCCATCGGCCAAAAACAAACGGAGAGGAATGAAGGAAATGAAAAAAATGTTCACTGCGGGGATTGTCGGACTTTTGACGCTTTCACTCGGATCACCTGTTTTTGCAGCTGAGAAAAAGCACGAAGAAACAAACGTTGCCGTGCTGTTTGATGCAAGCGGAAGCATGATACAAAAAACAGGGGGAGAGCGTAAAATAGATGTTGCGAAAGAGTCTGTCACTTCTTTTGCGGAAGTTCTTCCTGAAGACACGAATCTGATGCTTCGGGTATTCGGGCATAAGGGCAATAATAAAAACTCAGGCAAAGCCGTATCATGTAACGCGACAGAAACGTTATACGGCCTTCAGCCGTACGCCGTGACTCCATTTGAGCAATCACTCAGCAAGATTAAACCGACCGGCTGGACACCGATTGCGAAAGCGCTTTCTGATACGCGTGAAGAATTTGAGCGGGCCGGCGCCACGGGGAAAAACGTCGTATATCTGATCACAGACGGTGAAGAAACATGCGGCGGGAATCCTCAGGCCGAAATTCAAAAGCTCCGTAAAGCGAATGTCAACACGATCGTCAATATCATCGGCTTCAACTTCGGCATGAAAGGAAGCGAAAGCCTTGAAAAAGCGGCGGAAGCGGGAGGCGGCACATATGTCTCAGCTGACAGCGCGGACGAGTTCAAACAGGCTTGGGAAGACGCTGCAAAGGATTTAGCAAAAGAATAGGTTAAAAAAGGACGCCCGCGCGGCGTCTTTTTTGTTTAGAAAACGGAACCGCGGGAATGATACGGATAAAAGGAGATGAACGCTGTTGTTAAAAGGAGCAGGCATTATATTAGTGCTGGCGGCAGTCGTTTTTGTTCTGATGGGAATTTTTCTGAAGCTTGCCGCCTTCATATTCGTCAGTATATTGGCCATTATCGCCGCAGTTATTTTATTCACCATTCTGAGCAGACATCATCGCAATGAAACATAGAGTCCTAAGAGGGCTCTTTTTTTAAACCGCAAATTCGACAAAATACAGGGATTGTGGAAGAATAAAAGAGAAGGATACTGCGGAGGGGAAAACAGTGGATGAAAAAACAACAGCGGTAAGAGACATATACCGCTATGAAAAAGGGGTATTAACAAAGACGGCAGATCGGATGGTTTCAGAGTATCCGCTGACCGTCATGGTGAACGGGCAGGAATTTGTTACGCTCGTCTGCACGCCTGACCATTTAGAGGAACTCGTCATCGGATTTCTCGCATCAGAAGGCGTCATTCGTTTTGAAAAAGAGATCAAAAGCTTTACTATAGATGAAAGTCTCGGATTTGCATATGTGGAACTGACGAATCCCGGAGTGCTTGAGCAAAAAGACTATACGAAGAGGGTCATCGGTTCATGCTGCGGGAAAGGCCGCCATTTTTACTTTCAGCAGGATGTGAAAACGGCCAAAACCGCCGTCAGCCGTATCACCATAACTCCTGAGACGTGCCTTCGCCTGATGAAGGAGATGCAAAGCGGGAGCGGCACCTTCCGGGAAACGGGCGGTGTCCATAATGCGGCGCTGTGCGATACGGATAAGCTGCTCTTCATGAGGACGGACATCGGGCGCCACAACGCGCTGGATAAGCTGTACGGCTGCTGTTTGAAAAACGGAATGCCGGTCCGTGACAAGCTGATCGTCTTCAGCGGCCGGATTTCCTCAGAGGTTTTATTAAAAGCCGCAAAAATCGGGGTGTCGATTGTCATTTCAAAATCGGCCCCGACGGAGCTCGCGCTGCAAATGGCGGAAGAGCTGAACATAACCGCGATAGGTTTTGTCAGAAACGGATCATTTAACGTATACACACATCCTGAACGGGTTGAACAATAGAAAGGGGTCTTGGGCTTATGAATACAGAAACGCGCCGGGTGACAGACAAAAGGGAAAGGCCGCTCAGGGATCTTCGTATCTCTGTAACCGACCGCTGCAACTTCAGATGCACGTACTGTATGCCAGCCGAATTATTCGGACCGGATTATCCATTTTTACAAAAGACGGAATTGCTCTCCTTCGAGGAGCTTGAGCGGCTTGCGAAGCTGTTTGTCGGCCGCTTCGGCGTTGAAAAAATCAGGCTGACGGGCGGAGAGCCGCTCATGAGAAAAGATATGCCTGAATTGATCAAAAAACTTGCGCGCATCCCCGGACTTAAAGATATCGCGATGACGACAAACGGCTCTCTGCTTCCCGTGTATGCGGAAAAACTGAAGCAGGCGGGGCTGCATCGCGTGACAGTCAGCCTCGATTCTTTAGAGGATGAGCGGTTTAAGGCCATTAACGGCCGCGGGGTTTCGGTGAACAAGGTGCTTGAGGGCATTGAGGCGGCAAAATCGGCCGGACTCGGTGTGAAAATCAACATGGTTGTTCAAAAGGGCGTCAATGAAAAAGATATCCTGCCGATGGCCCGCTATTTTAAAGAAAAGGGTCATATTCTCCGGTTTATTGAATTTATGGATGTCGGCAATACGAATCAATGGAATAAAAAAGACGTGATCACGAAGGCCGAGATTATTGATCTGATCAACCAGCACATGCCGACGGAGCCGATAGAAGCGAATTATAAAGGAGAGGTCGCTTCCAGGTTCCGCTATCTTGACGGTTCCGGCGAAATCGGCGTAATTTCCTCCGTCTCGGATGCATTCTGCGCCTCCTGCAACAGAGCGCGCCTGTCGGCGAGAGGCGAGCTGTTTACGTGCCTGTTTGCGTCAAGCGGTTATGATGTTCGGAAACTCGTGCGCGGCGGTCTGACCGATGACGAATTGACGGAATCCATCGCTTCTGTCTGGAGAAATCGCACGGATCAGTATTCAATTGACCGCGCGCTTTCTAAAACGGATGGGAAAAAGAAAGTGGAAATGTCTTATATAGGCGGATGAAGAAAAGCTTGCCCGGACCAGGGCAGGCTTTTTTATTCACATTATGAGAGCGGTCTGTTCAAAAAATACCGGTGACAGCCGAAATATATGATAGGAATTTTGATGCAGGACAATCAAGTTATGCAATTCCAAAGCCATACAATATGTTAAAATATAACCAATAGAAATTAGAAAAGGTTGTGAAAGGGGCATGACCGCATACGAGATTCCGTCATCTCAAGTTGGAGTTAAGATCAACAAATGGTACAAGCACATTTTAGCCTTTCAAGCGGCTGATGCCATAAAGCTGAAAGAGGAAATTGATGAGGATATACAACGTATGGAGGAAGACCAGCTGCTGCTGTTATATTATCAGCTGATCAGCTACCGCCATCATATTATGCTTGATTACGTCAAGCCGGAATGCACCGAACAATCACAGATTCAGTACAGCGAGCTGCAAAAGACGATCGAAAGCACGGACAGCATATCGGGACTGTCTGAGTATTATTTCCATTTGTTCAGAGGGATGTATGAATTCGATCACAATAACTATGTTGCGGCTATTTCTTTTTACCGGAAAGCGGAAAAACTCCTTTCATTTGTCGAGGATGATATAGAGAGGGCGGAATTCCATTTCAAGATGTCTGAAGTGTTTTATGTCATGAAGCAGACTCATTTTTCCATGAATCACGGGATTCAGGCGCTGGATACGTATATGAAACACGATTTCTACAGAGTGCGGAGAATTCAATGCCATTTCGTCATCTCAGGAAACTACATCGACTGCAAAAACTACGACAAAGCGCTTGAGCATTTAGACGAAGCCCTCCGCCTTTCTTTGCTTGAAGGACAGCCCCGCCTGATCGGGTCTTCGCTTTACAATCTGGGGAATTGTTATTCTGAAAAGCGCGATCTGGATGAAGCGGCCCGGTACTTTAGAAAAGCGGTTCCCGTTTTTGAAGAGCATCAGCTTGAACAGCTTCCGAAGGCACTGTTCAGCTTAACGCACACCCTTTTCAGGCTGCATGATGACCAAGCGGCCCTTACCTATTATGAAAGAGGGGTCATGATCGCGAAAGAACGGGGCGACCGATTCAGTTTAGAGAAGTATAAGTTTTTACAAGCGCTTTATTTGGAGTCACTCAATATGGATTTAATCCATGAAGTGTTTGACTATATGAATGAAAAATCGCTGTATGTGTATATTGAAGATTTCGCCTTGGAGGCCGCCATTTACACAAGCGGACATGGGCAATATAAAGAAGCGGCGTATTTTTATGAAAAAGCGATTCGCATGAGAGAAAACATTCAAAAAGAACAGTGTTTATACGATATATAATTTTCTTAACCATCTGCTCAGCAGATGGTTATTTTTTTATGCACATCATAACGTTTGACCATAGAAAAAAACGGAAAAATCGCAAAAGAGAGAAAAAAGTATGATGGGAAGGAGGGATTTGTTGTTCGGATTCAATGATATGATAAAGTTTTTCGTATCATTTCTCATCATTCTGCCGATGGTGTCTGTCATCCATGTGTCGGGACACAGCTTTATGGCCATGCTGTTCGGGGGCAAGGCATCATTGGATATCGGAATGGGGAAACGTCTTTTAAAAGTAGGGCCGATTCAGGTTCGGCGTATCTACTTCATAGATTCTTTCTGCAAGTTCGGCGAATTGCGGGTAGATAACCGCCTGACGAGCGCGCTCGTCTATTCCGGAGGCTGTCTGTTTAATCTCGCTTCTATCTTTTTAATAAATCTGCTGATCATAAAAGATGTCCTTGAGCCAAACTTATTTTTTTACCAATTTGTCTATTTTTCAACTTATTATGTTTTCTTTGCCCTTCTGCCGGTGCAATACGGGGATAATAAGCTGTCAGACGGATTGGCTGTTTACAAAGTGCTCCGCTACGGGGAACGCTGTGAAATCAATAATTGAGAGTTGAAATGTTTGCGTTCAGGCTGAAAGGGAAGAAAACAAGTACACAGAACAAAAAAGGAGCTGAAGAGATCATGAGTGAAGATAACGGTTTAAAAGACAAAGTAAAAGGCGGCATGAACAAAATGAAAGGGGAAGCAAAGGACAAAGCAGGCGACATGGCAGACAAGTCCGACTTAAAAGCGGAAGGTAAAAAAGACAAAGCGAAAGGCAGCCTGCAAAAGGGTGTCGGTAAAACGAAAGATAAACTCAGTGATGATTAATTTGATAGTGAAACACAGCAAAAGCCCAAAATATTTTGGGCTTTTTGTTATGAGAAATGACAAAAATTCCAGTTCATTTGGTTAATATTCACTAAATTTTTAAATATTCTATAAATTCACCGGTAATTTCTTTATAATATTCACATAGAATGTAACCTTTCTTCACATTTAATTAAACGTTTGTTGAAGAAAAAAATCAGAAATCGGTAATTTCTGCAAAAGGAATCGGGCCGTTCACCGTCGAATAACTTTTATCACTTAACATTTCATGAGGTGAAGGGGGTGACGGCCGCCTGCATCGTTTCGGTATGACCATGCGGATTGTGTTTGACTATCACTAAGGGGGAATACAGATGAAACTGACACCGGTTGAACAAGAAAAATTGCTTATTTTTACGGCGGGAGAGCTCGCTAAGCAGCGGAAGGCGCGCGGCGTTCTGCTGAATTATCCCGAAGCCGCCGCATATTTGACCTGTTATCTGATGGAAGGCGCGAGAGACGGAAAAAGCGTTGCTGAGCTGATGGAATCCGGCCGCAATGTATTGACGGAAAAAGACGTTATGGAAGGCGTTGCGGAAATGCTGGACAGCATTCAGGTGGAAGCGACGTTCCCGGACGGGGTTAAGCTTGTCACCGTTCATCAGCCGATCAAAGCGGGGGTGAAGTCATGAAGCCGGGAGCGATTCAAGTCGCAAAGGGGACCATCACCATTAACGAAGGCCGGAAGACGCTGGAGGTGTCAGTCACCAATAACGGAACGCGGTCAGTGCAGGTAGGATCGCATTTTCATTTTGCCGAAGCCAACGGCGCCCTTTCCTTCAATCGGGACAAAGCAATCGGCATGCGCCTTGATATCCCGTCAGGCACATCTGTCCGTTTTGAACCGGGAGAAGAGAAAACCGTCACGCTCGTGGAAATCGGAGGGCGAAAAACGGTCAGAGGTCTCAACGGCATGGCCGATACGTATATGGATGAGCGGGGAAAAGAGAAGACTCTGTCAAATCTTAAAAAAGCCGGATGGATGGAGGAGGCGATCCGATGAAAATGTCACGTGAGCAATACGCAGAACTGTTCGGACCGACAACGGGAGACAAAGTCAGACTCGGAGATACGGATTTATGGATTGAAGTCGAAAAAGATTTCACGAATTACGGTGAAGAAATGATTTTCGGCGGAGGGAAAACAATCCGGGACGGCATGGGGCAGAACGGGCGTATCACCGGGAAAGACGGAGCGCTTGATCTGGTTATTACAAACGCCGTCATCCTGGATTATACCGGGATCGTCAAGGCGGATATCGGGGTGAAGGACGGCCGGATTGTCGGCGTCGGGAAAAGCGGCAACCCGGATATTATGGATGGGGTGGACCCGCACATGATTATCGGTGCCGGAACAGAAGTCATTTCCGGCGAAGGGAAAATCGTAACGGCCGGCGGGGTGGATACGCATATCCACTTTATCTGCCCGCAGCAGATGGAAGTCGCGCTTTCTTCAGGCGTGACCACGCTTCTCGGCGGCGGAACGGGTCCTGCGACGGGAAGTAAAGCGACGACTTGTACATCCGGTGCATGGTACATGTCGAGAATGCTGGAAGCGGCCGAGGAGTTTCCGATCAACGTCGGTTTCTTAGGAAAAGGGAATGCATCCGATAAAGCGCCGCTGATCGAGCAGGTGGAAGCAGGCGCGATCGGCCTGAAGCTGCATGAAGATTGGGGATCAACGCCAAGCGCCATTAAAGCTTGCATGGAAGCGGCGGATGAGGCGGACATTCAGGTGGCGATCCACACAGATACGATAAATGAAGCGGGCTTTTTAGAAAATACGCTTGATGCGATCGGCGACCGGGTTATCCATACATATCACATAGAGGGAGCCGGCGGAGGCCACGCACCGGATATTATGAAACTCGCATCTTACGCCAATATCCTGCCGTCCTCTACGACGCCGACGATTCCGTATACCGTCAACACGATGGACGAGCATCTTGATATGATGATGGTCTGCCATCATTTAGATTCAAAAGTGCCTGAAGACGTGGCATTCAGTCATTCACGCATCAGAGCGGCCACCATTGCGGCGGAGGATATTCTGCACGATATCGGCGCGATCAGCATGACGTCATCTGACTCACAGGCGATGGGCAGGGTGGGAGAAGTGATTATCCGGACATGGCAGGTGGCCGATAAAATGAAAAAGCAGCGTGGCGCTCTATCAGGAGAAAACGGCAATGACAATGTGCGCGCCAAACGCTATATCGCCAAATACACGATCAACCCGGCCGTCACTCACGGCCTGAGCCATGAAGTCGGTTCCGTTGAAAAAGGAAAGCTCGCCGACCTTGTACTATGGGACCCGGTTTTCTTCGGTGTCAAACCTGAACTTGTGCTCAAAGGCGGCATGATCGCCCGCGCCCAGATGGGAGATCCGAATGCTTCCATTCCGACGCCTGAGCCCGTGTTTATGCGGCAGATGTACGCATCATACGGTAAAGCAAACCGAAATACCTCTATTACATTTATGTCCCAGGCCGGTATCGCAAACGGTGTGCCGGAAAAGCTCGGCCTTGAAAAAATGATTTCTCCCGTACGGAATATCCGTAAGCTGAGTAAGCTCGACATGAAGCTGAATGTCGCGATGCCGAATATACAAGTCGATCCGAAAACCTATCAGGTGTTCGCCGACGGAGAAGAGCTGGCATGCCAGCCTGTCAGCTATGTTCCGCTCGGACAGCGTTATTTCTTATTTTAATCCCTCTCCGGCCGGTTTCCCGCCGGCCTGTTTACACCTCTATTGCCAACTTGATTTCATCCTGCCGCCCGTTTTAGTGTATATTAGTAGTTGACAAACAAATGAAATGTAACTATTACGGTTACAACGGTGGTGAAAAACATGATTAACAGCCGTCTTGCTGTGGCCATTCACATTCTATCGCTGATCTCAACGGATGAACGGGCGTCATCGGACATGATTGCGGGCAGCGTAAACACCAATCCCGTCGTCGTGCGGAGAACGATCAGCCAGCTGAAAAAAGCGGGTATTCTGACATCCCGGGCGGGTGTTCCGGGAGCCAGCCTGAAAAAAGATCCGTCGGAGATCACCCTCTTAGAGGTTTACAGGGCTGTGCAGAATAAGGAAGAGCTTTTTGCGGTTCACGACAATCCGAACCCCGACTGTCCGGTCGGCAAAAATATGCAGCGCGCGCTCGATGAGACGTTCGGAAGCGTACAGCGGGCAATGGAGAATGAACTTGCGAGCAAGTCCCTTTATGATGTAATGAATCATCTCTTTTGTTAAAAAGAGATGGTTCATCCCGCTATTGGTGTAACAAAAATGTTTACAAGAGGTAATGAGGAAATCACGGTATTGGCTCCATATTCAGACAAGCCTGGATGCGGGATTGCGATCTGTTTAATGAAAAAATCCTCCGAAACTAAAGGAGGCGGTTACCGGGATATTTTTATTTTGCTTAAGGCTTATGTGAAGGTGTCAGCTGTGAGCAAGTTAAACAAAAAATGATATCCTGCCTCCAGCAATGCTAAAACCGTTCGCCTCTTAATAATCATTTAAAATTTCTCGAGGAACGATCAGCAGCCCGTTAGCTGCCCCTAATTAAAGATGAGCTGTTACCACACTGTTACATTAGAACTTCCGCTGCTTTTATATCCTTCTGTCGCTAAGACTTGGTAAGCCCAATTACTGCCCAGATTCATTCCATGACTCTTCCATGCGTTAACATGATTGCTGAAAGTGATTGCAGCGTTGCTTCCGGTCGGCCTCTTCGACTGGCGAACACTCCAGTACTGCGTAAAAGTAGTGTTATCGCCATCAATGGAAGGTGCGTTATAACGTGTCGTTGTATATATGTCATATGTACCTCCATCACTCTTTACAGTACCTTTATACGTTCCGGTAGGTCTGTAAGTACCCCATGAATCCACTACATAATATTCGATGAGAGGTGCTCTCGTCCAGCCATATAAAGTCAAATATCCATTGCCATTCGGCGCCCAGACTCCGGCATTATAGTTTATTGTTCTAAATGGCGAGCCTGTAGTCCAGCCTTTACCAACAACGAAATTTCCGGTATTAGACCAATTAACACTGTAATTCCCGCCAGATCCATTGACTGCGTTGACTGTTCCGCCCCCATCAGTCCAATTTTGCCAGTAATCTGTGCCAGCTGCAGAGGCGGTTGCCGAAAACATGCTGATACTTATGAAAGCTGCCGTTAATCCAACTAAGAATTTCTTTTTAAACTTAAACATATGTTACCTCCTATACTATTTTTTCTGACTTTGACATGAGGCAGCACTCGTAAATATTTAACGAACGCCAACGCTTTTGATCGTTCCTTTCAATATAATAGCATGAATACATGAGTGAATATTAAGAACAATTGTAATTTAATTACAAAGACCCAAAAAATGTATTATAAGTGGTCTTGTTCCGCCATGGCTTTTATCCTTATTTTGCAGAATCACAATTCTTGCTTCTAAACCTGATCAGGAACAGTCGAACAATTGAGAGATTTCAGTTGAAACTCTGAGGAAAAGTTTTATTTGAAAAAACTTTTTTGAGCTGAAGCCGGAATGTCCGAAAAAATATCTGCAGACAGAGTTATTGGAAAATCCAAAGCAGAAAAACTTTACCGTTACCGAAGAAGCGGAATAAGAAAAAATCCCGGGCGGATGCGCCGGGATTTTCCTTTTTAATATGTATTGGCATCAATATTATTAAACACGCCGTCCACGATGCCGAGCGTCATGAGGACAATGAAGAGAACGATACCGAGAACGGACAAGCCGACCGTCACAATCAGGTAGATCCCCTGCATTTTCACGAACTTTGCATAATTCTCCAGCATATGTTCCTCTGACAGTTCATTGAACTGCTCCGTCATCTGTCCCGCTTCATTTGCCGAGCGCATCAGAAAAATGCCGGCAATGATCTGCAAAACGCCGGGAATGGCTCCGATTAAAAAGAAAAACGCGCCCGACAGCGCCGCAAACGCACCCACGATAATAAATAAAATACCTGTCGCTTTTCCCCATTTCGAAATAGAAATAAGCGAACGATTCACTGATTCAGGTTTCAAACTATGGCACTCCTTTACAAAAAAATACTCACTTTTCATTTATACACTATTCGGTCATTCTTTTGAATATAAAATGTGTTTTTTCGTGCCGTGTCCGTTTTTGTATCAGAAAATTCCCGAGAAACACCCCGGGAATTACAAAATCGGCGAAAGAAGTCTTGAAATCGATTCTTTAATGCGGATCCGCAGCGAACGCTCCTGATATTCTTCATACGTATATTTTCTGGAGACGAGCAGATCTTCTTTAAATGAGGAAATGAGTTTTTTCGCGATGGTGACGTCATAAATAAAGGCGTTGACTTCAAAATTAAGTCTGAAGCTTCTGACGTCGATATTCGCCGTACCGACGGAAGCCGTCTCATCATCGACGACAATCGTTTTTGCATGAATAAAGCCGTTATCGTAAATGTAGACTGAGGCTCCGGCTTTCAAAAGATCGCCGATGTAAGATAAAGTCGCCCAGTAAACGAAAGCGTGATCCGGCTTGTTCGGAATCATGATTTTGACGTCGATGCCTGACAGACAGGCGATCCTGAGGGCATCTAAAAGACTTGAGTCAGGAATAAAGTAAGGCGTCTGAATCAGGATCGACCGTTTGGCCGTTGAGATCATCTTGATATAGCCGTTTTTAATTTGTTCCCATTCTGAGTCCGGTCCGCTCGTGACAATCTGCATCCCGACATTGCCCTTCGGCTCGCATTCCGGAAAATGATTCGGAACGTATGTGAGCGTATGATGATGGGAGGCTTGGTTCCAATCGAGGATAAACCGTGTCTGAATGGCGTGTACCGCCGTGCCTTGAAGCCTGAGGTGCGTATCGCGCCAGTAGCCGAATTTCGGATTCAGGCCGAGATATTCATCTCCGACGTTAAAGCCGCCGACATAGCCGGTTTCGCCGTCAATGATGACGAGCTTGCGGTGATTCCGATAATTGAGCCGCAAATTAATCGGACGAAGCCTGGAAGGAAAAAAGACTTCCACATGGCCGCCGGCGTCCCGCAGCGGTTTGAAGAATTTTTTTCTGAGTGATCTTGAACCGAGTTCATCATATAACACTCTGACTTTTACGCCTTCCCGTGCTTTTTTCACTAAGGCATCGCGCAATTTTTTTCCCAGTTCATCACCTTTATAAATATAGTATTGAAGGTGAATGTGATCTTTTGCGTTGGAAATGTCCTTCATTAAGCGTTTGAACTTATCGCGCCCGTCCGTCAAAATCTCCACCGAATTATCCTCTGTAAAGACTGCGTGGTTGTTCATGACAAGCATATAGATGAGGTCTTTATTATCCACAGTCGCTCTGTTGTTAAATTGGAATTGCCTCGACTTCAGATCTTTCAGCTGAGACTTCAGCAGCTTTTCAATCCCGATTTTTTTACGGTCCTCCCATTGGAACAGATGCTTGCGTCTCAGGTTATGGCCGAATAACAGGTATAAAATAAACCCTAAAATGGGAATAAAAAAAAGAACCAAAAGCCAAGCCCATGAAGCGCTGGCATCGCGTCTTTCTTTGAAAATCATGATGACGGCCAAAAGTATATTTAAAACGAAAAAAAATCCGAATAAAATAAATGAAATGCTCACTTTGCAACCCCGCTATATCATATTTATCAAGACTGTGCCCATTAGTATTCCGACAAGTGCAGCAATCTGATTCCCATTTCAAATTATAACATTGACATTTTGAAAGAATAAAGAGCCGGAATCAAAGATGAATGCAGTTTTCTTTCAAAGAAAGTTCCGGGTGCGGTAAAATATGCATATATGAAAAAGAAGACAAAAATGACAGCAAAGGGGAGAGGGCATGAAGCTGGAGCATGCGGAACAATTGCCGGGATTCATAAAAAAAGAAATTCAGAAAATACAAATCGCCATTGCGCCGCTGATGAAAAAAAGCATCATTTACCGTTTTCTTGCTTTCCCGCTTGCCGCTTTTAGTCTGTTTCATCTGGCATCGCTTTTGATTCAGGCCCCTTCCGGGAGAGGAGCTCTCGTGTCGGCCGGCATTTTTGCCCTCCTGGCGGCCTTGGGTCTTGCATTGTTTAAGGAAGCCGGCTATCAGCGGAAACAGGTGCAAAAAACGATCCGCCTTTATATGCTGAACAGAATCAGAAAAAGCGATATTCTGTCCGAAGAACGGAAAAGCGCCTATACCCGGCTGATTGCCGAGGAGCCGTCTGCGATGAAGAGCTTTATTGAATTTTTAACGGAAGAAGACCGGAAAAAAGAAATGCTTTATTAAAAAAGAGCTGACGCGCGATCAGCTCTTTTTGTCATTCAAACACCGGGTCGTTCTCATAGTAATATGAATCAGGCGTGTCATACGTATCAGTGCTGTGATAAGCGATAATTCCGATGACAGCGAAGATGACGACTAAAATAAAAGCGAGAATGCCCAATACCACACTGGAAGCCGCGTAAAAAAACTGCATTTTGATAAATGACGCGTAATGTGCAAGCATATTTTCTTCCGCGTTTTCTTCTAGTCCTTCCTGAAGGGCGGCCGCCGCTTTTGCCGAGCGCATCAGCATGACGCCGGAAATGATGAGCAGAACCCCCGGAATGGCTCCGAGCAGCGTCACAATGGCTGACAGAGCGGAAAGAGAGCCCGTGATGATCAGAAACACGGCAGTGATCTTTCCCCATTTGGCGATGTCGGCAAGGGAACGGGCTTTTTTATTGAGCGGCTGGTTTTCGTCTTTGTCTTTATCGATGGTGATCATGACAGTTCTCTCCCTAAAATGTTCAAGTCATATCGTTTTCCGTCCATTTCGGCGATACCCGGGAATACGCCCCATTCGGTAAAACCGAATTTTTCAAACAGCTTAATGCTCGGCACATTATGTCCGAAGATAAAAGCCATCAGGCTGCGGATGCCGATTGCCGGAGCGAGTGCCAGGGCTTCTTTCAGCAGAAAGCTTCCTGCTCCTTTGCCGCGGCAATCCTGATGCAGATAGATGCTGATCTCCGCCGTTTTGTCATAGGCCGGACGGCCGTAAAACGTTTCAAAGCTGATCCAGGCCGCCACTTTGCCGGTCTCATCTTCCGCGACCATCAGCGGACGCCGGTCCGTGTGCCGCAAAAACCAATCCATCCGGTCTGCGGGCGTCACTTCTTCCGTATCAGCCGTTACCATCCGTGAGGCAATCGTCGAGTTGTATATGGCCACCACCGCATCTAAATCCTCCAATACGGCTTTGCGCAGGGTCAAATTCATATTCCGGGATCTCCCTTCACATTTCATTACATAATCAAGTGCAATCTGCACATACTATTTCCAAAAAAGTTTTTTATGGATGTGTATATATTTTCAGAAAAGTGTTCAGAATGTTGCTGAGGTGATGAACAAATGAGAGAGGAAGAAAAGAAAACTTCTCAAGTCAAAAAACTTCAGCGGTTTTTTCGCAAACGCTGGATATTCCCTGCAATCTACTTAGTCAGTGCGGCCGTCATTTTAACAGCTGTCCTTTGGTATCAATCCGTTTCGAATGATGTGAAGGACAATCTGACGAACAACGGCGGAAACTCCGCGTATGACAGCGGCAAAGATGATGCCGTCGAAGTAGGCAAGTCAATGGAAAACGTCGCAATGCCGGCTGCTCATTCTGAAAATGTTTCTGTTGTGAAAAAGTTTTATGAAACTGATGCCGCAAAAAAAGAGAAAGAAGCAGCACTTGTTAACTATAATAACACGTACAGCCTCAGTAAAGGAATTGACTTAGCTGAGAAAGACGGAAAATCATTTGATGTTTCTGCTTCTCTGAGCGGTACGGTTGTTAAAGCTGCTAAAGACCCGGTACTGGGATATGTGGTTGAAATTGAACACTCAGACGGCCTGTCTACTGTCTATCAGTCTTTATCTGAAGTCAGCGTCGATCAGGGCGACAAAGTAAAGCAGAACCA
Organism: Bacillus sp. SJ-10; assembly: GCF_002843505.1. Lineage (NCBI taxonomy): Bacteria > Bacillati > Bacillota > Bacilli > Caryophanales > Bacillaceae > Bacillus > Bacillus sp. SJ-10. The sequence goes on from NZ_CP025258.1 coordinate 1,106,109, forward strand.
GGTCATCGGTAAATCCGGAAAAAACCTTTACAGTGAAGAAAGCGGAAATCACGTGCACTTTGAAATCCGCAAGGACGGCGTAGCGATGAACCCGCTCAATTTTATGGACAAGCCGGTAACATCTATTGAAAAAGCGGCGGCTGAAGAGAAAAACGCTTTGACAGAAGAAACGGAAGGGTCAATTCAGCAGTCTTCCGAGAAAAAAGATGTGACGCCTAAAAAAGAAACCGAAGAAAAACCGGGTGACAAAGAGGACGGCACAAAAGACAAGACAGATGGTAAAGATGACGGCTCAATGAAAGATTCGGGCAAGTAATCTTGATCCCAAAGCGCCTATCAGCTCTGATAGGCGCTTTTCATATTGCCGCATGTGCCTTTATACTAGTAGAAAACGAAGGAGATGCTGAATGAATAAATGTCTGGCGGCCGGGTGGCTCGTCTTTGTTTTCGTTTCTGCTTTGACTGAAAGCTTTCACGATATGGTTGTGTCGCAGACGGTGTCCTTCCGTTTCACGCCCCATCCGGATGTGTCCGGTTTCTTTGTGTTCGATATGGCGGAGCTCGCAATACCGGAAGCGGCGATTCAAAAGCTCGGGCACGCGTTTTCATTTTTTGTGCTCGCCTATTTGTTTTTCAGAGAGAGCAGGCGCATGAAGAGGGCGGTGCTGTATGCATTGGCCGCCGCTTTCCTGACAGAAATCGTCCAGCTCTTTTTCGGCAGAAACGGATGCCTCCGCGATGTGCTGATTGACAGTCTCGGCATTGCCGCATTCTGTGCTTTACAAAGGAAAAAGCATACAGCCAAACATACAAAAACCGGCAGTCTGTGACAGACGCCGGCTTTTTTTTATATATTATGGTTTGTCGATTTGCTTTTATGAACGATACTTTCATAGATTCGCACGATCAGATCGACAATCGGACGAAGCACATTTGAAAATCTGAACAGCAGGAATCCGACAATGAGGGAAACGATAATGCTTCCGAGCACATCGATCGGATAATGGTGGCCGACCCAAATTCTTGAGAAGCCGGTCAAAAGGCCGAAAATCACAAGCGGCCAGCCGAGTTTTTTGTTGCGGAACAGAATCGCAATTGAAATCGCCAAAGCGCCTGTCGTATGGTCACTCGGAAATGAAGCATCCGCGGCATGAGGGATCAGCGTATGAACCGTATGCTCGACAAAGGGGCGCGGCTCGACATAGACTTTCGTGATGAGGTAGTTGACGATAAGCGCCGCAACACCCGTGAAGCCCGCGTACAGGGCGTTTTGTCTGCCTTTTGTGCTTCCGAACAGCCACATGGCAAGCAGGAAAAGGGCGTAGGCGAAAATGGCGTATTCCGTAATAAATACCATGATAGAGTCGAGAATGGCACTATGGTGCGACAAACCATTGATCGCTTTAAATAGTTCGTAATTCACAAATATCACCTTTTATCTTTATTTTATATGAACAGTGTAATGCTTTTTTCTATGAGACACAATTGGTATTAAAAATAATCATAAAAAAGTAAACAGAATGAAACGTGACTGTATTACTGTGCGTCAAGTATGCGGGAAAAGAATAGCCGAAGGAGTTTTGTCCGTTGCTGAAACGTTTGAAAAACGCCGATCTGCCGCTTGTGTTTGTCATTATGCTGCTTTGCGGATTCGGCTTGTTAATGGTGTACAGCGCCAGTGATGTGATGGGGTCTCAGCGGTACGGAGATCCATCCTATTTCTTCCATAAACAAAGTACCTCTTTACTGATCGGATTATGCTTATTTCTATTTGCCGCCTGTCTGCCGTATAAGCGGTATGCGCGGCTTGTACCGCTGTTTGTGGTCGGTTCGCTGGTATTGCTGCTGCTCGTATTGATACCGGGAATCGGGCTGGAGCGGAATTTTTCCCGCAGGTGGCTGGGAGCGGGCCCGGTTGTCGTACAGCCGTCTGAATTGGCGAAGATCGCGATGATTTTGTATTTCGCTTCGATTTATACGAAAAAGCAGCCGTACATTCATCAATTTGTGAAAGGGGTTCTGCCGCCTTTAGTGATTTTGGGGACCGCTTTTCTGCTGACATTGGCGGAGCCTGATTTAGGGACGGCTTCCTTAATCCTGGCGGCGTGCGGGTCGATTTTATTATGTGCCGGCTTGAAAAAGCGCCATCTGTTCGTGCTCGGCGCGACGGCGGTGTCCGGGGTTGTTTATCTCGCATTTTCCGCTTCCTATCGTGTGAAGCGCCTCGTTTCCTTTACCAATCCGTTTGGTGACGCGAACGGGGACGGCTATCAGCTGATTCAATCCTATTTTGCTATTTCCGGAGGCGGGTTTTTCGGAAGAGGGCTTGGAAACAGTGTTGAAAAAATGAACTATCTGCCTGAGGCGCATACTGATTTCATTATGGCCGTGATCAGCGAAGAGCTGGGGATATTCGGTGTTCTGATCGTTTTGGGATTATATTTTGCGTTAATGCTTCTCGGCGTAAAAACGGCCGTGCGGGCTGATGACCCGTTCGGGAAGCTTCTTGCCATCGGAATTACGTTTCAATTAATGTTTCAGGTTGTATTGAATTTGGGAGCGATGAGCGGACTCCTCCCGGTTACGGGTGTGCCGCTTCCGTTTATCAGCTACGGCGGTTCTTCATTGATTATGACGCTGTTTTTGTGCGGCATACTGGTCAATATCAGTACATATGCGAAAAAACAACCCGTACGGCATAAGCGGCCTGTCCCGCATGAAAAAAAGGTTTCTTCTTTTTAATGAAGCCAGAAAAAACGCCCGGGACATTTCCGGGCGTTCTGTCTGTTTATAAAGCTTCTGGTCCTTCTTCTCCGGTGCGGATATTAATCGTGTTTCCGATTTCATAGACGAATATTTTGCCGTCGCCGGGCTCTCCCGTTTTCAGCACTTTTTTCGCCGTTTCCACCACTTGATCAACGGGGACCTTGCTGACAACGATTTCCACTTTCAGCCGTTCATATACATTGCTTTCAATTTTGACTCCGCGGTACAGTTCGGTGTGGGCTTTTTGAAGGCCGCAGCCGTGTACGTTGGAGAAGGTCAGCGATGTGACTCCGATTTTACCGAGTTCCTGTTTCAATGTTTCAAACTTAGCCGGACGCGTAACGATTTCTACCTTGAACATTTGACCGCTCATCTAAGCCACTCCTCACTTTATAAGTCCTGATATGCTTTTTCCCCGTGCATCGTTAAATCAAGCCCGAGTGACTCTTCTTCTTCACTGGCGCGCAGGGGAATGAACAGACCTACAATTTTAATGATAACGAAAGTGACAATAAATACAAATACATAGGTTGCCGCAATGGCCGCAATCTGCTTCCAGAGCAGTCCCGGATCGCCGTAAAACAGCCCGTTTGCCCCGCCGTCATTGACGGAAGTGGTGGCGAATAAACCGGTCGCAATGCCGCCCCATGTCCCGCCGATTCCATGCAGCCCGAAAGCGTCAAGCGCATCATCATAACCGAAAGTCTTTTTGAGCCAATAAACGCCCCAAAAGCAGACAAGCCCGCCGATGAAACCGATTACGATGGAAGAGAACGGCGTAACGAACCCGGCAGCCGGCGTAATGGCGACAAGCCCGGCGATAGCGCCTGATACAGCACCCAGCATGGTCGGTTTTTTGTTCAGCATCCATTCGATTAAAATCCAGCCGATAATTCCGGCTGCAGCCGCGGTGTTTGTGTTAATGAAGGCAAACATCGCGATACTGTCAAGCGTGAGGGCGCTGCCGACATTGAAGCCGAACCATCCGAACCAGATGAGCGCTCCCCCCAAGAACGTGTAAATTAAGTTGTGAGGGGAAGCCGCCGTGCCGTCTTTGCGTTTCCCGAGCACAATCGCCAGCACAAGCCCGGCGACTCCGGAAGAAATGTGGACGACGTTTCCGCCTGCGAAGTCAAGAGCGCCCATTTGGCCGATCCAGCCGCCGCCCCATACCCAGTGCGCAACGGGGGTATATACGAGGGAAGCCCACAAAAAGGAAAATACAAGAAAAGCACTGAATCTCATGCGTTCAGCAAATGCTCCTGAAATAATGGCCGTTGTCAGTACGGCAAACGTCATTTGGAACATCATGAACAAGGAATGCGGGATCGTATCACTGTAACTTCCGGGTTCAAAGCCGACCCCCTTCAGCCCCGCCCATTCAATCCCGCCAAGCCATGTATTGCCGGGGGCAAAAGCGAGTGAATATCCGTACAAAACCCAAACGACGGATACGATGGCGAGAGAAGAAAAACTATGCATCGCCGTGCTGAGCACGTTTTTGCTTTTTACCATTCCGCCGTAAAACAAAGCCAGCCCGGGGGTCATCAGCCACACGAGTAAAGCGCAAAAGAACATAAATACTGTATCGCCCATCTGCATGTTGTATTCCTCCGTCTCATTCAGAATGTAATTGTGATTAATTCATTATTATAGAGAAAAAAGAACGATAAAACATTTTCATGTAAGGTTATCTAACATGGTTTTTTGCGTTCATAATGTTGCTTTTTCATATTGGTGTCGTGCGACTTTATATCCATAAAAAGAGCGCCGGAGCATGGCGGAAGAAATCCTGTCCGGGAAAGAGTAAAATAAACGGGGTGAGAAACACTAACTGCATCAGGAGGAATTATTATGACAACATCATTAAATCTGCAATTTGAAAAAACGGCTTTGGTCCTTATTGATTTACAAAAAGGCATTGTGCCGATTGATAAAAGCGGTACCGTTGTGCCGAACGCGAAAAAATTAATTGATGTGTTCCGGGAAAAAGGCGGATTTATCAGCTTTGTGAACGTGGATTTTCATGACGGAGCGGATGCGCTGAAGCCGCTGACGGATGAAGAGGCGGCGGGCCATTCGGCTCCGCCGGCGGATTGGGCTGAATTTGTGCCTGACATCGGAGTGAAAGAAAACGATTATACGGTAACAAAACGGCAGTGGGGCGCGTTTTTCGGCACGGACCTGGATCTTCAGCTCAGAAGACGGGGAATCGACACGATCGTGTTATGCGGGATTGCGACAAACATCGGTGTGGAAAGCACGGCGCGGGAAGCTTTTCAGCTCGGGTATCAGCAAGTTTTCGTAACTGACGCGATGGCGACATTCAGCGATGAACAGCACGAAGCGACACTCAAGTTTATCTTCCCGAAAATCGGCAGAAGCCGGACGACGGAAGAATTTATCGCACAGACAAAATGACAATCTCCAAAAAAAGCCGCGTCCTGTTCTTGACGGCCGTGGCTTCGGGGACGATGCTGAACCCATTGAACTCGTCGATGATTTCTCTTGCGCTTCACAGTATTCAGCATGAATTTCACCTGTCGTTTACAACGGTGTCCTGGCTGATATCGTCCTTTTATCTTGCCAGCGCGGTGGCGCAGCCTGTTACCGGGAAGCTCGGTGATATGCTCGGCAGGAAGAAGCTGTTTTTGATTGGGCTTCTGCTTGTTGCCGTCTCGGCGGTCGGCGCGCCGTTTGCGCCGACTTTCATGACTTTGCTGATCATGCGGCTTTTTCAATCGATCGGTAGCAGTGCGATATATCCGTCCGGCGTCGGATTGATCCGTTCAAATATACGGGAGAAGCAGGCTTCGGCGCTGGCCGTCCTGTCAATCTTTGCATCAGCCATGACGGCGCTCGGTCCGACTCTCGGCGGTTTTCTGATCGTTTGGGGAGGGTGGCCGGCGATCTTTTTCGTCAATCTGCCGTTTATCATTCTCAGCTTTTTTCTCGGAATGTATATGTTTCCGAAAGATGAAAAACGCGAGATCGGCGGCTTGAAAGGCGTGCTCCGCCAGCTTGATACGATCGGGATACTCCTGTTTGCCGGGGCGATTATCCTTCTCCTGTCGTTTTTATTGTCCTTCAGTACGAAGCCTCACTATACAGAAGGCGTATTCGGGCTTTTGTTTGTCGGGCTGTTTATCTGGCGCGAGCTGAAAACAGAGAAGCCGTTTATTGATGTCAGGCTGTTTAAAACGCATCGGAAACTATCGTCGGTGTATATTCAATTTATTTTGCTGAATATATTCTTTTACTGCATCTTTTTCGGGCTTCCGAGCTATTTTCAGGATGAAATGCATTTGTCCGTTCAGACAAGCGGATTGATTATGCTGTTTATGTCGGGCATGAGTATTCTGGTGTCGCCTCTGACCGGAAAATGGATAGATAAGAAAGGGCTTCTTCAGCCGATTGTTGCCGGAACCTGCCTGACCGCGATCGGGGCGGTGCTGTTAACGTTTTTCTTTCTTCAGGCGCCTATGATAGGAAAAGGGCTGATCCTGTCCGTGCTGGGTGTCGGCTATGGCTTCGGAAATGTCACGTTTCAGGCGGCCATGCTGAAAACGAGCCCCGCCGACATGGTCGGAACAACGTCCGGCCTGTTTCAGACCTGCCGGTATCTCGGTTCGATTTTGTCTTCTGTCATTTTGGGCATTCTTTTCGGAAAAGAAATTACCGCCGGCCATTTTCATATGCTCGGCACGATTCTTATCGTTGTCGGCGCTGTAAGCCTTTTGATGGCATTCCGGTTTTCGGTTCTCCTCAAAAAAGCCTCTTAACAGGCGCAACAAAAAGAGACGGGCTCTCCCCGTCTCTTTTTTTGTGTAATGTGCTCAAAAATTAAAACGATTATTGTCGACAGCGACCAATGTTATTTACGGAATTTTCAGTTATATTTTTTCACATGTGATGTAAGGAAAACGTACATGTGGGAGGGAGAAAATGAAAAAAACAACGAGTGATCGGCTAAGCAACAAAGATTTACTGCCTTTAGAAGACGGCGAACGGACATGGAAAGCGGTGAATTTTGCATCCATCTGGATGGGCTGTATTCATAATATCCCGACCTATGCGACTGTGGGCGGGCTCATTGCGATCGGTCTTTCTCCGTGGCAGGTGCTCGCCATTATCGTGACGGCGTCACTCATTTTGTTCGCCGCTTTGGCCTTGAACGGCCATGCCGGAACGAAATACGGACTGCCTTTTCCGGTCATTATCAGGGCTTCTTACGGAATATACGGCGCTAACATTCCGGCGCTTCTCAGGGCGTTTACAGCCATTATGTGGCTCGGAATTCAAACATTTGCCGGGAGCACGGCTTTGCACATTCTGCTTTTGAATATATGGCCGGGCTGGGGGAGTCTCGGCGGAGATTGGAATATATTTGGGCTTCATCTGCCGGGCTTTCTGTCGTTCATTTTCTTTTGGGGCATTCATCTGCTTGTGCTGCGGCACGGCATGGAATCAATCAAAAAATTTGAAGTGTGGGCGGGTCCGCTTGTTTATCTCGTCTTCGGCGGCATGGTCTGGTGGGCGATAGATATTGCCGGCGGGCTCGGACCGATTTACTCACAGCCGGGAAAGTTCCATACATTTTCTGAAACGTTTTGGCCGTTTGCCGCCGGAGTGACGGGCATTATCGGGATATGGGCGACATTGATTTTGAATATTCCTGACTTCACCCGGTTCGCTGCGTCGCAAAAAGAACAGATTCGCGGCCAGTTTTACGGCCTGCCGGGAACGTTTGCGCTGTTCGCGTTTGCGAGCATTACAGTGACATCCGGATCACAGGTAGCATTCGGAGAACCGATTTGGGATGTGGTGGAGATTTTGGCCCGGTTTGATAATCCTTTTGTTATCGCTCTTTCGGTCATCACACTTTGCATCGCCGCCGTCTCGGTTAACGTGGCGGCAAACATCGTGTCACCGGCCTATGACTTGGCGAATGTCCTGCCGAAGTATATTACATTCAGGAGGGGAGGGTATTTGACCGCCGTTTTGGCTCTGTTCACAATACCGTGGAAGCTGATGGAGAGCGCCACGAATGTTTATGCGTTTCTCGGACTCATCGGCGGGATGCTCGGACCGGTGGCCGGGGTGATGATGGCTGATTATTTTATCATCAGAAAAAGGCAGCTCTCAGTTGAAGACCTTTATTCGGAAACCGGACAATACACTTATTACAAAGGCTATAATTACCGGGCCTTTGCCGCGACTTTTCTCGGCGCGTTTATTTCTTTAATCGGGATGTACGTCCCGGCGTTCGCCGGCATCTATGATATTTCCTGGTTTGCGGGTGTCATTTTGTCATGTCTCGGTTATACGGCGCTTATGTATATTCATCCTCCTTATGTAAAAGCGGCGGGACGAATCGTGCGGGAAAGAGCGGCCGAATAAAAAAAGCCGGGGGCTGCCCCCGGCTTTTTGTCATATCAGTCTGCGATTGAAACGTTTCCGTCCGCTTCAAGCGGCGTTCTTTTTTTCTGGCTCCAGCCATACAGGAGTAAAGCAATCAGGACGAACAGCCCCGCTGCCAGATAAATCGAATGGAATCCGGCCGAAGCGACGAAGAGGCCGAATACATATGACCCGCCGGCAATCCCGCTGTCAAAGAAAGTGAAGAAGGTAGCCGTCGCAAAGCCTGAACGGTGTCCGGGCGAGTTCTGAATCGCCAGCGTCTGCATACACGGTACGATCGAGCCGTATCCGAGACCGATTACGGCTCCGGACAAGAGAAGCATGAGGGCGCTGTTTGTCATCGCCAGCATGCAAAGCCCCGCGGAGAACACGATAATCGACGGATAGATGACGATTCCCGGCCCCACTCTGTCAAACAGCTTTCCTGTGAAAGGACGGGCGGCCATCATCGTCACTGCGAAACAGACGAAGAAATAGCCGCTGACATCCAACAGGTGGATCGTCTTGGCATAAACGGATAAATATGAAGTCACACTTGAATAACAGAAAGAAATGGACAACCCGACAATCGCGATTTTAAGCGCGCCTTTTTCAAACATGTCGGAGAAAGAAAAACGGAAGACAGTCGTTCCGCTGTTGTTTTGATCCGGCACACGAATCATAAAAGCAATCAGCAAGCCTAAAGAAACAAATACGGCAAAAATCGTAAAGAAAACCGGGAACGAAATGACTTTCACAAGGCTCAGCCCGAGAAAAGGACCGATCGCCATGGCAAGGTTCATAGACATCGCAAAATAACCGAGCCCCTCGCCGCGCCGCTTGGCGGGAATAATGTCAGCGGCAATTGCGCCCGTAACCGTCGTTAAAATGCTGAACCAGATGCCTTGGAAAAAACGCAGTCCGAGCAGCAGATAGAAATTGTGTATCGGCAAATACAGATAAGAAGACAGGGCGAACAGCGCCAAGGATACAATCGTCATTCTTTTCTTGCCGAACCGTTCAATAATCGCCCCTGAAAAAGGACGGGTGATAATAGCAGATAACAGGAACAGGCTGATCAAAAGCCCTCCTTGCGATTCACTGCCGCCAAGCTCCTGAATCATATAGATAGGCAGCACGGCCAAAAATGTATAAAAGAACACAAAGACAAATAAATTCACGAGTACGACCATAATAAAATCTTTGGTCCAGATCGAGTCAGATTTACTCAAAAGTACAGCACTTCCCTTTCTTTTCTATTTCGTTAAAAACACATTCAGAAACTCAGAAAAAGCTTCCTTATCTCCATCTTGGAAATCCGCAAGCATGTCTTCCTCGAACTTCAGCATCTCTTGATTGATGCTGTCGTATTTCAATTCAGCTTCCTTCGTCAGGACGACGAGCTTTTCCCGCTTGTCTTCTCCCTGTTCCCGCTGAATCCAGCCGTTTTCTTCAAGGCGTTTGATCGTTCTGGTAACGGTCGGCGCCTCTACGTTCAGATAGGACCAGATTTCTTTTTGGGTCATCGGTCCGATCGTTTTTAAGCAATATAGGATTGACCATTGAGAGGAGTACAGGCCGAATGGTTCCAGCCGTTCATTGGCTTTCTTCGTAATCAGGCGGGCGCATTGATTGATTTGATGAATGAGGCGTCTGTTGACGTGGATCATTTCCGTTCTCCTTTTCAAAAAACTTACCTAAGTAACTAATTGTGCTGTTTCATTCTACAGCAGGATCGCGCGGATGTAAACCCCCCGTTCAAAAAGCAGAAAATTATGACCCGCCCCTTGTCCTTATTGAGTTTTTAGCATATTCCCAATTCATTGCTAATACACTGTTACAAACCTATCAAAGAGAGTGTTTGAGGTGAGGGATCGTGGGCATATTTCTAAAACCTTCTTATATAATCGGACAACGAAGAAGCTGCATCATCAGTGAATCTGTTACAGAATACGGATCTCATTTCACACTTCTCACATCCAACTGGGGAGGTCGAGTGGTGTGCACGATTACATCAAAGAGCGAACAATCAAGATTGGTAAGTATATCGTGGAGACGAAAAAAACCGTTCGTGTCATTGCGAAAGAGTTTGGTGTTTCCAAAAGTACCGTACACAAAGATCTGACAGAGCGCCTGCCTGAAATTAATCCTGACTTGGCGAATGAAGTAAAAGAAATACTCGATTATCATAAATCCATCAGACATTTAAGAGGGGGAGAGGCGACGAAATTAAAGTACAAGAAGGATGAAATTCTTGAAGGGGAGCCCGTTCAGCAGCCGTAGCGCCTGACGTCTGCCGGGCCCTTTTTTCTCCTCCCGGGCGGTTTCGCGAATATCCGCAAAATTTTGTCAAGAACTTATATCGTTCAGCAGCTTTTTTTTGATAAATTATGATAATATATATAATTAGGGCACAATGTGGATATTTTACTGTGAAACAGATATCAAGGAGGATATAAATAGATGTTTGCAAGGGATATTGGAATTGACCTCGGTACTGCAAATGTACTGATCCATGTAAAAGGAAAAGGAATTGTTCTGAATGAGCCTTCCGTTGTGGCACTTGATAAAAACAGCGGCAAAGTGCTGGCTGTCGGTGAAGAAGCCAGACGAATGGTTGGACGTACACCTGGGAATATTGTTGCGATCCGTCCGCTGAAAGACGGCGTAATCGCAGACTTCGAAGTAACAGAAGCCATGCTGAAACATTTCATTAATAAGCTGAATGTAAAAGGACTTTTCTCAAAACCGCGCATGCTGATCTGCTGCCCGACGAATATTACATCCGTTGAGCAAAAAGCGATTAAAGAAGCAGCTGAAAAAAGCGGCGGAAAGCATGTGTACCTTGAAGAAGAACCGAAAGTTGCCGCTATCGGCGCGGGTATGGAAATCTTCCAGCCGAGCGGTAACATGGTTGTTGACATCGGAGGCGGTACGACAGATATCGCAGTTATTTCTATGGGCGATATTGTCACCTCCTCTTCTATTAAGATGGCTGGGGACAAGTTTGACATGGAAATCTTAAATTATATCAAACGCGAGTATAAGCTGCTGATCGGTGAACGTACCGCTGAAGATATTAAGGTGAAGGTCGCAACGGTTTTCCCAGACGCACGTCATGAAGAAATCACCATCCGCGGCCGTGACATGGTTTCCGGTCTGCCGAGAACGATTACAGTAAACAGCAAAGAAGTAGAAGAAGCCCTTCGTGAATCAGTTGCCGTCATTGTGCAGGCCGCCAAGCAGGTTCTTGAAAGAACACCGCCTGAATTGTCCGCTGACATCATCGACCGCGGCGTTATCATTACCGGCGGGGGAGCGCTGTTAAACGGGCTTGACCAGCTTCTTGCCGAAGAGCTGAGGGTGCCTGTTCTTGTCGCTGAGAACCCGATGGATTGTGTTGCGGTCGGAACCGGCGTCATGCTGGATAACATGGACAAGCTTCCAAAACGCAAACTGAGCTGATGATAAAACCTCATTCTGAAAAAGAATGGGGTTTTTTTCTGTCAAACCCTTCACGAACGGGAATGTAAATCCGATAATAAGAAAAAATGCTGATTTTCATTATAGAACAAATGTTCCGGTGAGGCAACTGGAAATAATGCTATTTCAGAGGTGGAAGACTTGTTAAAAGGATTATATACCGCAACGTCCGCAATGATTACACAGCAGAGAAGAACGGAAATGCTGTCAAATAACATCGCAAACGCGAATACATCAGGGTACAAAGAGGATCAAGGTTCAATCCGCGCCTTTCCCGAGATGCTTCTGAGCCGAATAGAAGGCGATAAAAAAACGAAAATCGGCTCCGTCAACACAGGCGTATACATGCAGGAGCTGAAACCGTTGTTTACGCAGGGAAGCCTGAAAACGACCGATCAGCCGACGGATATCGCGCTGATGGAGAATCAGGTTCCCAAGAATGCCGAAACGAATGAAAACGCCGAGCTGTTTTATCCCGTGCAGACCGCGGGAGGCGTCCGCTATTCAAAAAGCAGCACTTTCTCATTAAATGAAAACAATCAGCTTACGATAAACGGAAACCTTGTGTTATCAACAAACGGACAGCCGATTACAGTCGACAATGAAAAATTCACCGTATCAGAAAACGGAACGGTCACGACAAACGGCCGGCCGGCGGGGCAGATTGATATCAGAATGGAAGAAGACGTGCGCAATCTGAAACGGGACGGCAATGACCTATACAGCACGGCCGACGGCTCTGAACTGCCGAGCGCGGCGGCGAATCCCCAAGTCTCATATTCATTAAAGCAAGGCGTCTCGGAGCTTTCGAACGTGGACGTGACGAGCACGTATACAGAAATGACGGAAGCATACAGATCATTTGAAGCCAATCAGAAAGTCATTCAGGCTTACGATAAAAGCATGGATAAAGCCGCAAATGAAATCGGCAAAGTGTAACAAAATGGGGGACGTTCAATTATGATGCTCAGATCAATGCTGACGGCTTCAACAGCCTTAAATCAGCTTCAGCAGCAGATGGATACAGTCAGCAGCAACCTTTCAAACAGTGATACGACAGGCTATAAAGCGAGGGACTCCCGCTTTTCCGAGCTGATCAGACAGCAGTATGACCATATAGATGACAAAAAGGAAAATTCGCCGGACATGCGGAAAACGCCGCCCGGCCTGCGTCTCGGCGCCGGAACGGTCATGACCCCGCAGCTGGACTCAGGGCAGGGAAGCATCAAAAAAACCGACCGTGACCTTGATATCGCGTTCACATCACCTTATCAATATCTTCAGGCAGAAGCGGACGGACGGCGGGTGTATACAAGGGACGGCTCACTTTCCCTCAAGCCGGCCGGCGGAAATGACCGGCTGCTTCAGCTGATGACAGCGGGAGGCAATCCCATTCTCGATGAGAACGGTCAGCCCATACAAATTGACAGTTCGCTGAATCAGCTGAAAATCAGCAAAACCGGAACGCTGACTGCTTCAGACCAGGCGGGAACCCGTTCGCAGACGTTTAATCTCGGCATCGTCAATGTCAATAATCCTCAGGCGCTTCATGCGGAAGGGGATAATCTGTTTTCCGTAAACGGCGCGGGGGCTTCAGCGATTGAAGAGCTTACCGGCGCAAACCGGCAGGCAATCGGCCTGGAGCAGGGCGCGCTTGAAAGTTCAAATGTCGATATGTCAAAAGAAATGACCGACTTAATCGTGTCTCAGCGTTCCTATCAGCTGAACAGCCGCACGATTACATTGGGAGACCAAATGCTGGGCTTAATCAACTCAGTCAGATAAAAGAAGGGGCGTTTTGATCAGCCGCGCATGATAAAAAATGCGGCTTTCTCAAAATCGCCCTTTTTTTTGTAGTAATCAGTAATATCCTGAAGCAGCACTTCCAAATCCACCCACGCTTCAATTTTCTGCAGCTCCAGCACAAGCTTCTGCAATCGGTCGTACGGGTCCTCCTGAGCGGTGTACAGTATGTTGAGCGCGGTCAGCTTCAATTTCATAATCTTGTTCTGCACTTTTTCAGATATGTATAAACCTTTCTGCAGCACGGTTTGTCCTTCGGCGGCAGATCCGGTTTTAAAAAGTGCTCTGACCGCTTCGTATACACAATGCAGGTAGGAAACGGGAGACTCTTTCTCGAAACGCTGATTGCCCAATACCTTTTTGTAAAAAGGGAGGGCCTCTTTATCTTTTTTCTGGGCGGTCTTTAAAAAACCAAAATTATAATAGGCATGGCACAGCAGGTTATTGTCATTGATCCGGTCCGTTATCTTTATGGATTCATTAAAGAGCTGTTCTGCGTCTTCATAGCGTGCCTCGTCTATATAATTCACGGCGAGAAGCAGCCGGCAGCTGAGCGTTTTTTTGATGTAGCCGGCTTCATCTTGATAGATTTCCAGCGCTTTATTGACATATTGAATGGAGAGCGCAGGCGACTTCATCATGTAATATGCACCCGCTGTTTTATAATAAAATTCAGCGGCTTCGAAACGGTCCTGTATGGCCGGCAGGTACTGTTCAGCCTCTTTAAAGCGGCAGACAGCACGGTTCGGAGCGCCATTCACCATATGGAATAACCCTTTGAAAAAATAGAAATAATAAGTTAATTCATGATCCATCTCATCTTTGCGCCGCTTCAGCTCGCAGAACAGCTTATTCAGACCGTCTTTTTTCTCAAACAGCAGCTGAAACCGTGCGAAAAACAGCTGATATCTGAGTTTGAGCTTTGCATTCTTTTGTAATTTGGGGAGATGCTGATTGATTTGTTCGTGAAGGGAACGGGCTAGATCGAATTGGCGTTTTCCCATGGCGTCATACCACTCATTCAGCATCACCCGCGTACGTTTTTCAGTAAACTTAGCAATCATCTTCCAACCTCTTTGCATAGGGTAAAAATCTTTATTTATCATAACACATTAATGGACGAGGCTCATTGCCAGCTGGTTACAGTTTACAGCGCGGTTGAAAAAGAAATTGATTCATAATATACTTCCAAATGTACAGATTGGTTGCCACATATACCTTCTATACATACTATTGTCGATGAAGGAGATGTCAAGAGAATGCTTGATACTCAGCAAATTAAAGAAATTATTCCCCATCGCTATCCGTTTCTTCTGGTAGACAGAATTACGGAAGTCGAAGAAGGAAAACGGGCGGCGGGATATAAAAATGTGACGGCGAATGAAGATTTTTTCAATGGCCATTTTCCTGAATACCCTGTTATGCCTGGCGTATTAATCGTAGAGGCTTTGGCGCAGGTCGGAGCGGTTGCGATGCTGATTAAAGAAGAAAACCGGGGCAGACTCGCATTTTTTGCGGGGATTGATAACTGCCGTTTCAAAAAGCAGGTAAAACCGGGTGACAAGCTGGAGCTTGAGGTTGATATTACCCGCGCGCGCGGTACGATCGGACGCGGCAAAGGCGTTGCCAAAGTTGACGGCGAGCTCGTGTGTGAAGCTGAATTAACTTTTGCGCTCGGAGAATAAAAACAAACAAATGGGCTTATAAAAAAGCCCATTTTGTATAGAAAGGGGTGAATCTAATGTGGTCAGAATTTAAAAGCTTTGCGATGCGGGGCAATATCATGGATCTGGCAATCGGTGTCGTCATCGGCGGCGCTTTCGGCAAAATCGTGACGTCGCTCGTTGAAGACATCATCATGCCGCTTGTCGGCCTGCTTCTTGGCGGTCTTGACTTTTCAGGGCTGGCCGTGACATTCGGCGAGGCTCATATCAAGTACGGAAGCTTCATTCAAACGATTGTGAACTTCTTCATTATTTCATTTTCTATTTTTATCGTGATCCGCACAATAGGCAAGCTGAGACGTAAAAAAGAAGCAGAAGAAGAGGCTGAAGAAGCCGAGGAAACAGATCAGCAGACAGAACTGCTGACTGAAATCAGAGATCTGCTGAAACAGCGGGCTCCTCACAATGACTAAGGCACAAAAAAAGGCTGGATGATTAACGTCCGGCCTTTTTCATGATTATAATTTTTGTTTAAACGCTTCAATCAGCCGGCTGCCCGAGTAGCCTTCTTTCACGAGCGACTCCAGAATGCTTTCTGATCCGGGGTGGTTTCTTGACACCATTTGACCGTAAATTAAAACTTGTATACTTCTTTCCAGCTCGACGATATTTTTGATGCTTCCCGTCAGCTGGGCGGGACGGTTGCTTTTTTTCGTAATCGTTACAAACACCTTCGCTTCTTTCTGGCTTTTCATCAGCATGTCAAAAAAAGAAAAGTGTTCGGCCGGGACCAGTGCTTCAATTAACCAGTGATTTTCTCCGTCCTCTTTGTTGATAATCAATCCGTCTAAAAGGGGAAACTGCTCAATCGGCTGATCGTCTTTATCTAAACGTTCCACATTCAGATCAACCAGTTTAAAGGTTTTCATCTCTTATTTTCACCCCTGTTGTCCATGTTTTTCGTTCATTTATTATAACACATATCATTTTTCCCGGGAAAATGCTGTAAGTCATGCTTCATCATTTTTGTAGGCGGTCAACATTTAATCATTTCTATTTTTTCATTATAATGTAAAAGAATATGGTCATGGAGAGATGCTTATGAATCAATTGCGCCTGAAGGAAATCTATATAGAAGACGGTTCAAGGCGAAAAGACGATCATTCCTACTTGGTATGCAAAAAGGAAGATTGTGAGGTGCATCTTAACAGAAGGGGAAATGTCGTCTTTTTATATGAAACAAAAGACCGCATGGAACAGTATAAAATTCAGCTTTCACTGACTGATAAAAAGCTGAGTTTTTACTGGTTCGCATGGGACGGCGGAAAGTTTGTCCGCATGTTTGAGAAAGACTGGCTCAAAACGAAACTTTTCTCGCGGCTGCTCAAAAATACATATTACATAAGCGGTCAAAAACAAAAGTTTTTTTTATCAGAAAGAAAAACGAAAACATAAGAGCAGCCTAAACGGATAACGGCTTTTTCCGCTTTTTGCTTTCACGAGCCCTTGTACTACAATGAAGCCAGCCTCGAAAAAGAGAGGAGGATACGGCTTGTTTAACCACGTTATGCTTGTCGGCCGGTTGACGAAAGACCCGGAGCTCCGTTTTACATCAGCGGGCATTCCCGTCGCGCATATTACGCTGGCGGTAAACCGCAATTTTAAAAGCGCGTCGGGTGAAACCGGAACCGACTTCGTCAACTGCACCATCTGGAGAAAAAACGCTGAAAACACGGCATTGTACTGCCAAAAAGGGTCAATGGTCGGTGTAAGCGGCAGAATCCAGACGAGAAGCTATGAAAAGACAGACGGCGTAAAAGTTTATGTGACCGAGGTCATGGCTGATACCGTTCGGTTTATGGATCAAAAACGGAAAGAGCCGCTGGCTGAATAGCATTCTTTTTTCCTCGATTTCCCGCCATTCAGCGGGCCCCGCAATACCTCCTTCCCATTTGCCAGTCGAAAGACTGGTTTTTTTGTGCGGGAGCTAAAAAATGGTTAAAAAGAAGTGATTTCGCTTATGAATACTTAAAAACATTGAATATATCGGGATAAAAACTTATAATTACTTACAGATAAGTGACGAAAAAGGGAATGAGGACGTGTATCAAGAAGAAAGACTGATTGCGATAATGGAATATTTGAAACAGCATCGGCGGATCACCGCTGAACAGATATGTTCGCTGCTTCATATTTCAAGAGATACCGCAAGAAGGGACCTTGTAAAGCTGAAAGAGCGCGGGGCCATTATCAGAACACGGGGCGGCGCGATTCTGCCGTCGGTGAATCAGGAAGTTCCGGGCTATTCGGGCCGGCTGAAAACCGTTTCTGAAGAGAAAAACAAAATCGGCAAGCTGGCCGCATCCCTGATCCATAAAGGAGACCGGATCATCCTGGACACCTCGACAACCGTGCAGGCCTGCGCGGAGCATTTAAATGTCACCGGCTGTACTGTTATTACAAATTCGATCAATCAGGCCGATATCCTTTCCGCAAAAGAGGGAATTGATATTCACCTGCTCGGCGGAAAGCTCCAGAAGGAACACCGGTTTTTATACGGGGCTTCCGTCGTAGAAAAACTGGGGGATTATCACGCCGATAAGGTGCTGATCGGCGTTGTCGGCATCTCGGAAAACGGCCTGACGATACCTCATGAAGAAGACGGCATGGTAAAGCGTAAAATGATCCGACAGGCGGAACAGGTGATTGCGCTGAGCGATCACTCCAAGCTTGGCCGTACGAGTTTTTATCAGTATGCAGACCTGCACGAGGTTGACCTGCTGATTACCGATCGGCTGCCTGATCAGGATTTTTGCGATCTGCTCGACCGGCACGGCGTAGAATTGCTTGTAACTGAATCTGAAGAAGAGGATGAGGACATGTGAAACTGATTGCCATAGATCTGGACGGCACACTGCTGAACAGCAGTCATCAAGTAAGCGATGAAAATGAGCGGGCTTTAAGGGAAGCCCGGCAAGCGGGAATTGAAATCGTGGTTTCCACGGGACGCGCGCATTTTGACGTGCATTCCATATTCGAACCGCTCGGCATAAAAACGTGGGTCATCAGCGCAAACGGAGCCGCCATTCATGCTCCTGACGGCAGCCTGTACCACTGTGATGCGATTGAAGAAACAAGAGCCCGCGGCATTTTGTCATGGCTTGAAGAGAATCAATATTACTATGAGGTGTTTACAAACAAAGCCATCTATACGCCTGAAACCGGCAGGCAGCTGCTCGATATCGAAATGGACCGGGTGAAAAGCGCCAATCCGGAAACCGATCTTTCCGTTTTGGAACAGGCGGCTTCAGTGCAATACAGCCAGTCCGGCTTTGCTTACATTCATTCATACCGTGAGCTCTTTGAGAAAGAAGAGCATCTGGATTTTTATAATATTCTCGGATTTTCGTTTGATGAGCGGAAGCTGAAAGCGGGCTGGGACCGATTCAGCGGTCAGAAAGATCTCACCCTTGTCAGCTCTGCCGACCACAACTTCGAACTGGCGTCTCGAAACGCCTCTAAAGGGCAGGCGCTCAAACGGCTGGCGCAAAAGCTCGGCATTCCGATGGCTGAAACCGCCGCGGTCGGTGACAGCTTAAATGACTATTCAATGCTTCAGGCGGCCGGAAAAGGCATAGCGATGGGGAATGCGAGAGAAGATATTAAAGAGATCGCTGATGCCGTTACATTGACAAATGATCAAAACGGCGTTGCGCATATGATCAGGAATTTACTGTGAAAGGTATGGCGATACTGTTCATGACTGGCGTGACGCATTCATGGCAAATGCGGCGTAACAGTAAGGACGACATAAAAGACCGGCTCTTCTGAGAGAGCCGGCCTTTTTGCGTTTAATGTGATTGCGCCGATGCGCTGAGGGTGAATAATTCTTCAAGCTCAGCGGATGACAGCTCGGTAATCCAATTTTCACTTTGGATAATCTGATCGTTCAGCGTTTGTTTCGTTTCGAGCATGGCATCAATTTTTTCTTCAATCGTTCCCGTCGTAATGAGTTTGTGAACATGGACGAACCGTTCCTGGCCGATTCGGTAGGCGCGGTCGGTCGCCTGGTTTTCCACCGCCGGATTCCACCATCTGTCATAGTGAATGACATGATTGGCAGCCGTCAGGTTCAGGCCGGTTCCGCCCGCTTTCAGTGACAAAATCAGCGTCGGGTATTCTTTCTTCTGGAACCGTTCGACGAGAGAATCGCGTTCCTGCTTGGATAGGCTTCCGTTTAAAAACTGAACCGGTTCTCCGAATGCTTTTTCCAGGAGGCGCTTCATCATGTTGCCCATCTGAATGTATTGGGTGAAAATGAGGCAGCTTTCCCCCTGTCCGCGGATCGCCGCCATTAAATCAAGCAGCTTTTCCAGTTTGACGGATCTCCCGTTTAACAGCTCTGTCTGTTCTTCCTTCAAATAGAGCGCAGGATGGTCGCATATTTGTTTCAAGCGGCCGAGCATGCTCAGAATCAGCGCTTTCCGCTGCATCCCGGTCAGAGAAGCCATATGTTCAAATGTATCTTTGACAAGCTGTTCATAAAGGGATGCCTGTTCTGCTGAGAGCGGGATAAACTCTTTTTGTTCCAGCTTGTCAGGAAGATTAAGCGCCACTTCTTCATCCCGTTTTGTCCGGCGCAGTAAAAACGGCCGGATTAACTGCTGAAGCTGGTTGATTCTTTTTTCGTCACGGTCTTTCTCAATCGGCAGCACATAGCGTTTATGAAAGCCGGTCAGACTGCCGAGATAGCCTTTGTTCATAAAATCAAAGATCGACCAAAGCTCTGTCAGGCGGTTTTCCATCGGTGTTCCGCTCAGCGCGATATGATGGACGCCTTTCAGCTTTCTGATCGCGCGGGACTGCTTCGTATGCGCGTTTTTAATATTTTGCGCTTCATCAAGGCAGATGGTGCTCCATGTCACGGAAGAAAGCTCTTCCTGATCGGCGTGCGAGAGGCCGTAAGAAGCAAGAACGACGTCCGCGTCCTGATAGGCCGGGACAAATGCTTCCCCCTTCGGCCTGCGGGGGCCGTAATGAAGCACGGCCTTCAGCTGCGGCGAGAAGGTCTGGAGCTCACGCTGCCAGTTGCCGAGCACCGATGTCGGTGCAATGATTAAGGCAGGCGCTTTTTGCCGGCCGCTTTCCTTCACATGGAGAAAATAAGCGATCATCTGAATCGTCTTTCCAAGTCCCATGTCATCTGCGAGACAGGCGCCGAAGCCGTTTTCCCGTAAAAACAGAAGCCAGTTCATGCCGTACATCTGATAAGGGCGGAGCTGGCCCTGAAACGCGGCGCTGACTTCATGTTCCGGCAGATCCCGGGCTTCCGTCAGTTTGCGGATCAGGCTTCTGAGATGCTTTGATAATTCGATCTTGATCCCGGCAAATGCCGATGAGTCAATGATGTCCGTGTCCTCGGCTCCGTTTTCCCCGTGATCCATCAGTTCGCGCGCCAGCACGTCGGACATGTGGAGGCCCTCAGATTCCGCTTTTTCCATCAGTTTTTTCATCTGTTTAATAAATTGCGGATCAATTTTCACCCATTGGCCGCGGATATTGACGAGACGTCTGTTGTTTGCGACGAGCTCATTGAATTCATCCTCTGTCAGCTCAATTCCGTTAGTGGCGAATCTCCAGTTGAAATCAAGCAGAGCGTTCATGCCGACGAAGGACTCGCCCCGCGGGGAGGATGACACTTTCGCCTTGAGCATCATATTGCTGTCCCGGACAATCTGCCACCATGATGGGAGAAGAATCTCCACACCCATATCGACAAGCGTCTCACTCGCTTCCGATAAGAAGATCCAAGCCTCTTCTTCAGATATCAGCGTCGTTCCTGAATCAAACGAAAGCCAGGGAACCGTTCTGCGGAAGCGGTCCTGTTCGCGCGCGATTTTTCCGCTGTATGCCTGCCACGCTTTTTTCAGTCCCTTCAGTCCGTCAAAAAAGGTGATGGAGCCGGTTTTTTTCTCACGTAAAAACATTTCGATTTTCCAGTCGTCACCGTCGAAATCAGGCTCGTTTAATCGGAGCCCGACGGTAAACGGCGTCAGATCGTCATGCCAGCCGATTCCCTCGAGAAAATCATCTTCATCCAAAAAGGAGCCTTTAAACGTATGAACGGCCGGCGAACGGGTTTCGATCCGCCGCCATTTTTCCAGCAGGTCATCATTGTACTGAATGTAGTCCTGGACCGCGGCTGAGAACCAGTCTGCCGTAAAGCCTTCCAGCAAAAGCTCGCGGTCTTTGAAACGCAGGACGCCATTTTGCCAAGCCTCATAGTCCGGAAGAAAATCGCCGTCGGCAATAAATTCGTATATCGTCGAAGCCGCTTCGATTAATGGTTCCGTTTCCTTTGTCAGCTGCACGGTGCTGAATGAATTGAACGAGTTTTTTCCGAGCAGCTCGACGGTCATCCACGGGCTGAGCAGAACGGCCGGAGTGCCTATGAAGCTGACGTCTTCAAGAAACGTTCCGTAAAAGGTGGACTCATGCCATTGGAACAAATGAGTCTTCATCTGACTGAGAGTAAGCGGCTGCTCCTTCTCATCATGGCTTGACAGCGTAAATGTCCAATCTTCCATTTGTTCTACATGAATGAAAATTTCCTTAAGACTCGCCATCAATCAACTTTCCTTTCTGCAATTCTTCTTGAAGGGCGCGCAGCCTCTTGTAACTTGCGCTCAGCCGGCTGATATACCGCTCCCATACCTGCTGTTTTTTTGCCTTTTTATAAAGCGTCCGCAGTTTTTTCAGATGGCGTGCAGCCTCTTTATAGGCGCTGCGGTTTTTTTGGTCGATAAAAAAGGCCGCCGCCCGGTGATAGGAGGGGATGAGCGCTTCCGGATCACTGGCGGCAATTTCCTTCAGGATGTCCTTTTCGATTTCCCAGACGGAAAAACCGACGAGGCTGTGAATCTCCACCCACTCCGCGTACCGCCGTTTTTCGTACAGGTACTGGCTGTATTCGGTAAAGGTATAGGGAAGGCAGCCGGAAGCAAACCGTTCAAACAGCTGATCATCCCGTGAGTGCCGCGCATAATCCGCCAATAGCGCAAACAGCTCTCCGATGATGTCGCGCATTTCTTTAAACGGCTTATCAAGCTTCGTATAGTTCACGGCAAGCGGTTCGATCCGGCCATACCATGTTTTCAGCCGTTTCCAGTCTTTTTTCGCGGTGAGTTCACCGAGCCATTGAAAGGTATACGGCAGCGCTTCAGGAGGGAAGCGGGACATATCTTGGAAGACCGCTTCATCATCTTTTTGCAAAAAGGCCAGATGAAGCCGTCCGAACCGCACTTCCGGCGAAAAACGGCGCCCGCTTTCCTGTGCGAGAATCTCCTGTTCACGCGCGACCCATTTCGGCCGGTTCAAAAGCGCGCTCCACATTTCACCGAATACCCGGAGGCGTTCGTATTGAAAAAGCTCTTCTTTCACAAGCAGTCTGCGGAGCACCGGGGGCGTCCGGTCTAAAAAAGGATCGAGTGAAAAAGACAAGGCGTACGTTTTCAGTCTGTCAATGGAGGAATAAATCGTATCCATCAGCTGTTCCACGTATGGATTGATGCTGTAATAATCTTTTTCGGCATCCAATCTGCCTGACTCAATCAAAGTGAACATGTGAAGCCAGACGGCAAGCGCCGAATGAATCTGATATAAGCTTTTAAGCTCGGGTTTTTTCGGGGCGTGTTTTTTGAGCGCTGACAGATAGCCGTAATAAAGGCCCTGCATCGTCTGGCTTCCGGCCGGCGTCCGCGCCTCCCACAGCGAGAATTCCGAATCAAAAAAAGCGAGCCAGCTTGACAGCGACTCTTCATTCGGCAGCACTTTTTCCTGAAACTGCCGGCGGACAAGCTCCCTGCTTTCCTCAAGCTTTTCTCTTTCCAGCCAATGTTCGGTAAAGGTACCGACCCGCTCGAATTGGGCATATACGTAAAGAAAAACGGCCAGCACGTGGCGGCAGATCGCCTCAGACGGGCATGCGCAGCCGCTTTTCACCATGAAAAATAAGTTCAGCGTGACCCTTACAGGCACAACATCCTGCACATATGCGGAAATCTCTGTCGGGGTTTGAACCTGTATACGATAGACGGAATCCTGCCGATATAAAATGAGTGCTTTCTTCATCAGCTGAACATTGTCTTCATTGTAAGGAAGAAGTTCTTTAAGCTGTTCAGCCGCTGCGAGCACATCTTCTTTAGCAATCATATCCTGAAGCATGATTATCGCTCCTAACGAGTCACAAAATAAAAAGATTCCAATTCCTCTATTATATCGCAACACATGGCCCGGAAAAAGTTTTTCCTAAAAAAGGACATAAAAACCCGAATGTGTCGAATGATGTATTAGAGATTGCAAAACAGCACCCGACAGCATATAATAATCTTGTTTTCAATTTAATGGAAGCCGAAAGGAAACGAATGATGAAGAAAACGAAGTTAGATCAAGAGGAGTTTCTGAAGATTTTAATGCATGCGCACGACATCGGTGAGCAGTCCTCTGAGATGACCACAAAAGAAATGCTTGAGAATTTGATTTCTTATATTAAAAATGGATATGCAACATAAAATCCCGCAGGCTCTTGGCCGCGGGATTTTTTAATCTTCCTGTAACACCAGTATTTAAAGCGCTTACAAAAATAAAACAGATTGAAGTGATTGTCTATTTTTGTCGAATTTTGTCATTTGAAAAGGTTAGAAATGACAGTTTAAAGCTGTATAATCGTAATTGGAAAAGATCATTGGAGGGAATGGGAATACGCGGAAAGTGATATGGAGGTTATATGGGAGAATCTACAAGCATAAAGGAAATATTCGCAATACTGAGAAAGCGTCTGCTGTTTATACTTATTATTACCGCGGCGGCATCTGCCGCAGGCGGACTCATCAGTTTCTTCGCTCTTACGCCGGTCTATGAAAACTCAACTCAAATTTTGGTCAGCCAATCCAAAAACAATCAAAAAGAAGTCCAATTCAATGACGTTCAAACCAACCTCCAATTAATCAACACGTATAATGTCATCATCAAAAGCCCGGTCATCCTCGACGAAGTGATTAAACAGCTGCATCTGTCCATGACTTCGAAAGAGCTGGAATCGAAAATCACGGTGTCCAGCGAGCAGGATTCACAAGTCGTGACGATTGCCGTGAGGGATACGGATGCTAAGCGGGCGGCCGTTATGGCAAATGCGGTTGCAGCCGTTTTTCAGGACAAGATCACCGCCATCATGAACGTGGATAATGTCAGCATCCTTTCAAAGGCCGAAGCGGCGGACAGCCAGTCACCGGCAGAGCCTAACCGTAAGCTGAACATCGCGATTGCGTTTGCCGCCGGACTTTTGGGCGGAATCGGTCTCGCCTTTTTGCTGGAACATCTGGATAATACGATCAAATCGGAAGAACAGCTGGAATCGCTGCTCGGCATCCCGATCCTGGGAACGGTTACTTCAATCAGTACTAAAGACAGCGTTGCCAAAAACTTGAGGATGGCGGAAACCAAACAAGCGGGGGGCGGACATGTTGACGCGTAAAAAAGACAAACCCGGAAAACGAAGCGTGATTGCGATGACTGAGCCGAAATCCATCAACTCAGAACAATATCGCACGATCCGCACAAACATTGAATTTTCTTCCGTTGATACGGAGGTGAAGTCCCTTTTGATTACATCCGCCGGCCCGGAAGAAGGAAAATCGACAACCGCGGCCAACCTTGCCGTCGTATTTGCACAGCAGGGGAAAAAAGTGCTTTTAATTGATGCGGATCTGCGCAAACCGACGGTTCATTTCACCTTCAAATTGGATAACGGAACCGGATTAACGTCACTGCTGTTAAAACAGATGCCGTTTCAGAAAGCCGTCCTGCCGGCTGATGAAGCAAACCTGGATATTTTAACGAGCGGGCCGATCCCGCCCAATCCGGCGGAGCTTTTATCGACGGGTGCCATGAAAGATCTTCTGTCAGAAGCTGCCGCAGTTTATGATAAGGTGATTTTGGATACGCCTCCCGTTTTGGCCGTAGCCGATACGAAAATATTAGGCAGCTACACTGACGGGGCCATTATGGTGATCTCAAGCGGGAAAACGGACAAGGAAAAAGCGGCCAAGGCGAAAGAAGCGCTCGATTACTGCCCGTGCAAGCTCCTTGGGGCCGTGATGAACGGGAAGAAACAAACGAAACACTCGGACTACGCCTATTACGGACAATAATGTCATAATGGGCGCGGTCCATTCTTTTTAAGGAGGGATTGAAATATGATAGATATCCATTGTCACATCCTTCCTTCCATAGACGACGGCGCGGCGGATGATACAGAAAGCCTGAAGATGGCGAGAGAAGCGGTCAGACAGGGGATTGATACGATCATCGCGACGCCGCATCATGTGAAATACCGCTATGACACGGACCGACATACGGTCAACGAAGCGGTCAGCATGTTAAACAAACGTTTGAATAAGGAAGGCATTCCGCTGACTGTTCTGCCCGGCCAGGAAATCAGAACAGACGGAGATCTGCTGACAGGTCTTCAAAGCGGCTCGCTTGTCCCGCTCCATGATACGAAGTATGTGCTGGCGGAATTTCCGGCGGATCATGTCCCGGCCTACGCTGAAAGGCTGTTTTATGAACTGCAGCTGAACGGATATGTCCCCGTCATCGCCCATCCGGAGCGGAACAGGGAAATTCGCGAAAACCCTTCCGTTCTATACAGTCTTGTGAAGAAAGGCGCGGCCGCCCAAGTGACGGCCGGCTGCATTGCCGGAGTATTCGGGCGGAAAGCGAAATCCTTTTCGCTGCAGCTGATGGAAGCGAATTTGATCCACTTTCTCGCATCTGACGCCCATAATCTCGGACCGAGAAATTTTTATTATCAGGAGGCGCTCGGCGTTCTGAAAAAAGAAGCAGGGGCTGAGCTGATTTACATGCTCACGGAAAATGCGGCGCTTCTCGCTGAAAACAAAGCCGTTTATAAGGAACCTCCGCTGCCTGTGGCCCGCCGTAAGCGCTGGGGTCTTTTTTAATCGTCGTCTCCATCCCGTTTAAATGAAGCGTAAGCGGCTGTTTTGCAAGATGATTCTTTTATGCTTATGCTATTATCAGCGGCCGGCGCCGTTTTTTCCTATCATGACCTCAGGCTTCCGGCATTCCGCCGGCGCCGGGATCATATGATAATAACGGTAAGCTGCCCAGCAGCAATTTCTAAACGGTTGGGGGAACACGATGAAAATAACAGTGATCGGAACAGGCTACGTCGGTCTTGTGACAGGAGTGTCTCTTTCAGAAATCGGCCATGACGTAACATGCATAGATATTGACGAACGTAAGGTTGAGCAGATGAGAAAGGGATTGTCCCCTATCTTTGAACCGGGCCTTGAAGATATGATGAAACGAAATATCGGCCGGCATCGGCTGGCATTTGAAACGAGCTACGAAAAAGGGCTTGCGGAAGCGGACGTTATTTTTATAGCGGTCGGAACGCCGCAAAAAGAAGACGGGCACGCAAACCTTACTTATATTGAAAATGTCGCCGAACGGATTGCCGAACATATTTCTAAAGATGCGATTGTCGTGACAAAAAGCACGGTTCCTGTGGGAACGAATGACAGGATCAGAGAAGTTATTCATTCACGGCTGAAAGCGGACGTGAACATTTCAATCGCCTCGAATCCGGAATTTCTCCGTGAAGGTTCAGCGATTCACGATACCTTTCACGGCGACCGCATCGTGATCGGGGCTGAAGACCGGCAGACGCGGGAAACGCTTGACCGGGTTTTCGCGCCGCTTGCGATTCCGGTATATCATACGGACATCAGAAGCGCTGAGATGATCAAATATGCGTCAAACGCATTTTTAGCGGCAAAAATCAGTTTTATTAATGAAATTTCTCATATATGTGAAAAAGTCGGTGCGGACGTGGAATCAGTCGCACACGGAATGGGATTGGATAAACGGATTGGCAATCAATTCTTAAGAGCCGGCATCGGTTACGGCGGTTCCTGTTTTCCGAAGGATACAAACGCCCTCGTGCAGATTGCGGGACATGTGGAGCATGATTTTGAATTGCTGAAGTCCGTCATTAAAGTCAACAATAACCAGCAGTCCATGCTGGTTGATAAAGTGCTGAACAGGCTCGGCGGAGTGACGGGGAAGACCATCGCGTTATTAGGGCTGTCTTTTAAGCCGAATACAGATGATATGCGGGATGCGCCGTCCATTGTCATTGCGGATCGTCTGGCGGCTCTTGACGCCCGGATGACAGCGTACGATCCGATCGCTTCATTCCGGGCTTCCGGACTGCTTCCGGCTGCGGTTTCCTATCGGGAGTCCATAGAAGAAGCCGTCAGGGGAGCGGATGCCGTCCTGATTCTGACAGATTGGGAACAAATTAAACATTTTCCGCTTGAAGCGTACAAAGAGCTGATGGAAACCCCGGTTATTTTCGACGGGAGAAACTGCCACTCGCTTGAGGAAGCGGAACAGGCGGGCGTGGAATATATTTCAATCGGAAGAAGAGCCGTCGTGCCTCAGACTGATTCTGTCACTTGAAAGGCCGGCGGACCGCGCCGGCCTTTTATCATACAATCATTAGAGACGAAGGGGATATTTATCGTGGAAAAAACATGGAAATTGCCGAAGCAAATGGAATCATCCCGCGGTCTGCTGGAAACGTCAGCACGGCCTTTTATCAAACTGCACGTCAAAAAAGCTGAAACGGGCCGGTATGACAGTAAAATGGCCGGAGACCCCTATTTTCCGAAACATGAACCATATCCTAAAGATGAAAGCGGCAGGCCGATGAAGCTTCTCGCTCAAATCAATTTTGCGGATATGCCCGGACTCCCTGATTTTCCGGACACCGGCATTCTTCAGTTTTACATATCGGTCAGTGATGACGTATACGGTTTGAATTTTGACGACGGGTGCGCGCAAACGGGTTTCTGCGTCAAATATTTTGAACATGTGACAGCAGAAGTAGCGGAGCTCATGGATGATTTTTCTTTCGTTCAGGTTGAAGAGGAGTACGATTTTCCGATTCAATCCGAAGCGCTGATCACCCCTGAGCTGTCTGCTGAATGGGTGCTCCCGTCTGATTTTCAATTCGGGCGGTATGCCGGGATGGATGCCTTTGACTATTTCGAGCAGTTTGACGATGAGGTGTATGACGAATATACGGCGAACGCATTCGGCCATAAAATCGGCGGCTATGCGTCCTTCACCCAGGAAGATCCGCGGTCTTACTCCCATCAAAACCATACGATTCTGCTTTTGCAAATTGATTCAGATGATGACATTGATTCGATGTGGGGAGATGTGGGAATCGCAAATTTCTTTATCAGACCGGAAGATTTGAAGAAAAAAGATTTCTCAAACGTTTTGTACAACTGGGACTGCAGTTAACGACAGTATGATAATCATGATACAAGGCAAAGGAGACGGTTCATCACTGTCTCCTTTTTTTTAGGGAATTTATCATGGATACATAGAGGAGATCAATGAATGGATATGCCGTTTATGTGAGTCTTTTGGCGTTAATGATGAGCATCTCGGCTGCTGAAAATAAGTCATTTAACCTATTTAAGCTGCTTTCTGTCTATTTTAAAATATAATATATGGAAATATAGTATGGAAAAGTCTGTGCTTTTTGTACGACTTTTTGCGTAAGACGAGGTGAAAACAGATGAGCCATTCAAGCACATTAAGCCATATTAACAGCACGATCAGCCATAAACTGGGCGAGGTTGAACACCAAATTGATAAATTAAAAGAAGCGAAAAGAGAGATAGAATCTCTGCAGGAAGAGGGCGTATCTGAAATCAGAGACATCCTCAAGCCGCACCTGGACCATCATTGGACCGGCACTTTTGCTGAAGAATTTGATGACCGGCGCGACCAGGCCCATACAGAAGCATACAGAATCGTCACAGACAAATACGACGGTTATATTTACCGAATCGGCTTAAAGATGACACAGCTTGAAATTGAAAAAGGAGGGCTCCTTGCCGCCAGAAGCATCGCGAGAGAGGCAGAGCACCTGCTGACGCTGGGAGAAGAAGCCCTTGACACGGTCGGAGAAAAAATACAATCAATCAAAAGAAGCTGGAGTTGGTTTTAATGGCAGAAATAAAACTCAAATACGGAGCCGTCATGAAGCAGCTTGAATCCGTCAGCAGCGCTTTGGAGGCCGTTTCGATCGGGAACGCCGGTTCAAACGGAAAAAACAAGCTCGACTATACCTCCAAGTACCAATCCCGCGAGGCAAAGCTTGTATCGATGATCAGCGAATACAAGCAGGCCGTTCATAAGAATATCGCGGACGTTAAAGACAACGTAGATTCTTTGAAAGAACAGGACGAGGCGATCGCCGTAAAATAACGAAAGAAAGGACTTGCCGATGAGCAAAGTGTTTGAATCACAATCGTTAACGGACGAAGCAGATAAGAGAAAGAAACAATACGAAGCCCTTGAAGAGCAGCTGCGGGCGCTCAAACAAGCCTTTCAAGGCGTGGCCGATCTGGGTGATGCTTTGAAAGGGAAAGGCGCAGACAATATAAAAGATTTTTTTCAGGGACAAGCGGAAATCGCCGACAGCTGGCTGACGCTTGTCTCTGCTCAAATTGCGTTTTTAAATGGCATTTCAGGTGACATTAAAGATCAAGAACTCAGCGATACATATGTGGAGACTTCATTTTTGGAGCATGAGCTGCCCAATGCGGATTTGAAAGCTTCAGAGATTGTCTCCGCTCATAAAGCAGAAATCGATTCAATTTTGTCAGGCATCAGCGATATTATTCATCTCGACACATATACGCTGGATGATTACGCTGATAAAATGGGCGATGCCCAGAAAACCAGACGCGACACGATCACGGCAGTCGATACGCTTGATGAATCCCTGACCGCTGAATATCAAAACTTAGAATCTCTGGACAACGCAGTGCTCAGCAAATATTCCGTTCTCATGCAGGCCACCAGCAACGGGAAAAGCGCATCCCCTATGTACTATGACAAAAAAGCTTTCCACAGCAATGAAATCTACAAAAGCGTCATGGCGACAGAAAAACAGGGAACGGACTATATTGACGCAAAAGCCCAGCAGGCCGAAGCAAGACGGCTTCAGGAAAAGGCTGAAGAAGAAGCCAATAAACCATGGTACGAAAAAACATGGGACGGCATCTGCAACTTTACCGGCGAAGTCACCGGCTATTATGATTATAAAAGAGCAGCCGAAGGCGTTGATCCGGTGACCGGCGAAAAACTCTCCACCGCAGAACGCGTCACAGCAGGAGCGATGGCCGCCGCCGGATTCATACCGGTCGTCGGCTGGGCGGGCCGCGCTTTCAAAGGCGGAAAAGCCATTTACAAAACCGGAAAAACCGTCATTGCCGCAGAACATGCTTTAGATGCCTATAAAACCGGAAAATCCTTAGACATTCTCAAAATGACAGAAATGGGCGCATACGGCCTTGTTGCCTCAAACGGATTCACAGAAGCCGTCACAGGCAGAGATATGTTCGGAAACAAAGTGTCTGAGGAGAAGCGGAAGCAAGGGGCGCTGGAAGCTGCGCTGAGTATGGTTGGAGCCGGTGCATTGGCGAAGCATGTAAACAAAGGCATACCGCTTGCAACCCATTCAAAAGTTCAAAAAGCTAACAAGACACTAGAAAAAGTTAAACAATTCAAAGTCCCAACCAACGTCCGCGTGTATGCAGAACGCCCTGTAACTCCGGATGGCTTCACGTTCGGAATTCCGACAGTTCGTGTAGATGTGGAAAAGACGGCTGTGAAGGATCTTGGAATTGTGAAGATGGCTAGTAGTGGTAAAGGTATTAAGGGTATTGTTAAACCTGTTTCAAATATGAATGAGTTTTTTGATATGGAATTTGGAAAAAAAATAAGTAATTCCTTATCAAAATCAAAAGTAAAGTACGATGGACAATCAATATATAAGGTGGAAAAGAAAACTGATAACCAATATCTGAAAAAGGGTTATGGAGTTTATCTTGACGCATTACACAAAGACCATTTAGAAGTAATAGATAAGACGGGAAATGTGAAATACGTATTGAATTTAGATGGTACTTTAAACCCTGACAAGACTAAGAAAGCACTTGGACGAGTAGTTAAGGGGTGGAAATAATAGTGGAGGAATTTATATGGATAAAAAGTTAGAAGGAATATTGGACATACTAGATAAACTTAATTCAAGTATTAATATTGTAAATAAAGAAGATTTAGATGAACAGTACGAGAACCTTGAGGATTTTAGGGTGTTAACTAGAGATTTAGATATTATATTAAACAATTTTGGTTCATTGGATAAGAACGATGGTGATGAAATAGAGAAAATGTTATTTGAACTTCATAGAATTCTAACGACGTTTGAATGGCATTTCTCAGAAATCAGTGATTTAAACACAACAATTTTAAAAGTTTATAAAGACAAAATCAATAACCTCTAGTAATGAAAAGCCTTAAAAGATTTTTATTTTCTTTTAAGGCTTTTTTAGTGGGGGTGAGTGCCGAATAAACTGTTTTCTATTTAGAGAGTAGAGGTGATCCTTATAAGCCTTATATGATGTTTTACCAAATTATAGAGTGCGTACAAATAACTTTAAAATGTATGCCCTATCGTATGAATCAAGGATTAATCAAACACCTGCACAGATCAATCCAAAGATTGAATTTGAAGGAATTAGGGGAGAATCTTTAAGTACGCTTAAACCTCCAGACCCTAAATTGAAAAGCATATTAGATGAGGCTGGTATAAAAGGTATTCAATATAAAAATGGAGTACCTGATTTTTCACCAATAGCAAAAGCACAAGTTGAAATCAACTATATGCTTGGAGGAAAAGGAACTTATGGGGGGAAAGCCAGACGAGCTAATTTTGTTCAATCAGATCAAAAATTAGCTGACCAAATTAATGGCTCACCTGAGTTAGCAAGTCAATTTGGATGGAATCTGGTAAAATTAGTGCAAGAGATATAAAAAAATATCGAGAAAAAAATAAATTAACATGGCATGAATTAAATGATGTTAAAACAATGCAACTTGTGCCAACAAAAATAAATAGTGAATTCGGACACCTTGGTGGTGTAGGAGAAATAAACGCAGGAGCTTTTAAACCTGGAGGGTTTGCTAATAAACAAAAAGAGGAGATATAAAATGGCTATAAACGATCCAATTTTTGGTGAACTTGAATATGAGTATGGTTGGGTTAAGGATACCATTATTCATTTTTTGGAAAAGAATCTGAGATCTCTTTGATGATAGACGGTGAAGAAGATGGAGAGTTTGATGAAGAACAGTATATGGCATATCAAACATTAATGCAGAATTGGGAGGATTTACAGCCAAATTTATTGCAATCAGTATTAGACTATTACAAACAGAAGCGACATGAACTGGGTTATGATATTGAATTACATAAAATTATCCATTAATTGAAACACCTGATCAAATACTAGAAATGATAACTTTAGATGGAATTGTTGTTCCATATGCGGATATTTTTGAAGGACGAGATATTGGAATTATATTTAACTGTTCATGGGATACAGAAAATGGATTAGGGCTTCGTCTATTAAATGAAAAAATAATTGAAGTAGGTTATCAGGATGTTGCAATTTAAAATAGGCTGCTAAAAGTAAAGTGAAAACTCCATGATGGTTGTACCATCATGGAGTACTGTGTGCAATGATAGAATAGAAAACGAAGTACGAGCTTAGGCGAGATCACTTTTTATACTGGGTGGTGGATATAAACACATGGAATGTATATGAAACTAACAAACTCGTACAAACTCGCAAGTTTTAACGTAGTAGTTGTCACGACATATAAAAGGTGTCATACTGTTACCAAAAACTTATAAATTTAATGGTACTTAAAAATGGGATAGTTAGAAGAATTAATTGACCTTGATTGGCTAGTGAAGCCTTTCAAGGTTTTTTTACAAATGAATTGTTATTTTCTGTTTAAGATGACTTAAATGTCTGTTGGGCTATGAACCCGTCACAGGAGAAAAACTCTCCACTCAAAGGAGGTAAATAATTGTGAAATATGATTTTATTAAAACTTACAAAGAAAATACATTTTATCAAGTAAGTGAGAATGAAATCTTAGAAGTAGAAAATAAGTTAGGTTTAAGGTTACCTTATGATTTGAGACAGTTTCTTCTAGAGGTTGGTTACGGCTTTCTGAAAAAATCAGAATATAATATTAATCGCATTCTTGGACCTGCTTCAATTAGAGATGCAAGATTAAAAGTTAATGACTTTGAGTTTTATCCAGATATAGAAGTTTATGAGGAACTTGAAGAAGATAAATTGATTTTTTTTGAAGAAAATGAAAGTGCTTTATTGTTAATTGCATTAGGCAATGAACAAAACAATTCAATATATTACGATGATATAAAAATTGCAGATTCATTAGAAGAGTTTTTAATAGAGCTTATGAAAAATGATAAATATTATCTTGATTTAATTGAGGATTAGACTTATAAGAGGGAATGGCTAGAAGAATTAATTAAACTTGATGGCTGCTGAAGCCTTTCAAGGTTTTTTCATAGGTGAATTGTTGTTTTCTGTTTTGTGAATTCCGAATAATTTATTTGGCTTTAGGCTGCGTTCCGGTTACCGGAGAGTTGGTAACCCTACGGTTGTACTTAGGAAAGGTGTATAAAGTAATGAAATACGGACATTATCATAATCAGGTAAAAGAAGTTATTGATTTTTCCAAAACCTTTAAAGCAGTTGCATCACATGATATCTCTTATTTTACTAAAATTATTAATGATGAAGAAAAAGCTAAGTACTATGCTTACGAAGATGTAATTGGTGAAGATGAATATGCGTGGAAAGATATAAAAGAAAACGAGATGAGTGAGGTATGGGGAAAATTTTATGAATTAAACGATGATCAAAAACCACAAAACCTAGACATGCTTCTGAAAATTTTTTCGGAAAATGTCAGAAGTGCTACGACTGAATTTAATACTTTTCTTGAAGAGATCGTAGCAGATCTAAATAATTGTGCAATAAATAGAGCAGTAAACGGGAAAACAGACAATTTTTTTGGAAAACTTTTCAAAATTTATAAAGCGGGCTATTTTCCATGTGGCTGGGATGGAGATTATCCTTATGGAAGTTTTATTGCGTTGTATATCGAAATGAAGAACTTGAATTGAAAAGACGATTTTAGAAATGAAAACGAGGAAAACAAGTGAAATGAAAATACATCAAATTCACGATTTTGATCTAAAAGATGAATCGGATTTTGTTCGAACACAACAATCCCTAATACATAAAATCAACCTATCCCCCGTCATCCATCCAGACTCCGTCAACACCTGCGCAGGCGTCGACCTCGCTTATTGGGAGCAGGACGGGGAACCGTACGGCGTATGCAGTATCATCGTGATTGACGCTGATACAAAAGAAGTGATTGAAAAAGTGCACAGCATGGGGAAAATCGGCGTGCCGTATGTTTCCGGTTTTCTTGCGTTTCGCGAGCTGCCTTTGATCATCGAGGCGGCGAAAAAGCTGGAGGCGGAGCCGGATGTGTTTTTGTTTGATGGCAACGGGTATCTGCATTACAATCATATGGGCGTTGCCACCCATGCGGCTTTTTTTCTGGGTAAGCCGACGATTGGGATAGCGAAAACCTATCTCAAAATCAAAGGCTGCGATTTCGTGACGCCTGAAAATGAAGTCGGCGCATACACCGATATTATCATTGATGGCGAGGTATATGGACGGGCGCTGCGAACGCAGCGGGACGTGAAGCCTATCTTTTTGTCTTGCGGACATAACATTGATTTAGAAAGCAGCTATCAGATCACAATGAAAATGATCAATCGAGAAAGCAGGCTGCCGATCCCTGTCCGTCTGGCTGACCTTGAAACGCATGTTTTGCGAACGTTTTATCGGAAAAATCACGTGTAACACTTGGGGCTCTAAGCCACCAAGTGTTTTTTTGTATGCCTGGTGTCTGCTTTATTAAAAACTTTGTCGTCCTTGCAGATAGATTTTTATTTGAATGTTTTTCGCGTCAAATCGATAAAAGCCTTTAATGGCGCAGACATCCACTTGTCCTTATGCCATGCTAGTTGAGTAAAAACGGGGCATTCATTCTGCCAGCTGAGTTCTTTCATCCGTCCTTCGGCAATATCGTCTTTTACTGTCATTTCAGGCAATAGTCCAATTCCAAGTCCGGCCATCAAGCATTGTTTGATGGCTTCTATGCTGACGAATTCTAATTTGTTAGGGTAGACTCCGGCGTCATGTAAAGTGTTCTCAAAGAGCGTGCGGTATGAACAGCCGTCCTCTGTCAGCAGAAGGGTTTCGTTTTGAAGATCCTTCAATGTTGCTGGTGAGTCTGCTGGAAAAGGATGGTCATTGGCGGCTACCATTTTGATCTCATCCTGAATCAAAGATTCAACGTGCAGTGCGTCTTCCGTCCGATTCACATCCAAAATGAAAGTGATATCAAGCTGGCCCTGTAAGAGCTGTTCTTTCGCTTGTTCGTTGGAAACATACGGTTTGAATATGAGCTTTACTTGAGGAAAAGCCTGTTTGAATTCTTTTATGATAGGCGGAAGGCGGTATGTGCACTGGCTTTCCGTCGCGCCGATTTTCAAGGTTCCGGTTGTTTCTCTTACTTGATTTGCGGCCATTTTTGCTTCTTCTGTTAACGCAATGATCTTCTCCGCATAGGATTTGAATGTTTTGCCGGCTTCTGTCAGGATGAGCCGCTTGCCGAGCCGTTCAAATAAAGGAGTCCCGATTTCTTCTTCAAGTGATTTGATCTGAGAGGTAACGCTTGATTGTGCATAATTAAGCATCTTGGCGGTTAGGGTGAAGTTTACATGTTCTGCTGCGGTAATAAAGGTGATCAGCTGCTTCAATTCCATATGTTCTCGTCCTTTCTAAATCGGTTTTACCGATTGGAATAATCGAAATAATCATCTGTATTGATTGATGAATCCATTATATGATGAAGAAAATCATTCGTAAACAAAGGAGCAGATGCATCATGAAAATTGCGGTTATTCATGGCGGAACGAGGTCTGGCGGAAATACGGATATTCTTGCGGAGAAGGCTGTTCAAGGATTCGATGCGGAGCACATTCATTTGCGGAAATATCGGCTCCAGCCAATTGAAGATCTGCGTCACGCCCAAGGCGGCTTTCGTCCTGTTCAAGATGACTGCGATTCTATCATTGAGCGGATATTGCCGTGCGATATTCTTGTATTCGCCACCCCAATTTATTGGTTTGGCATGTCAGGGACATTAAAGCTGTTTATTGATCGCTGGTCACAGACGCTGAGAGATCCGAGATTTCCTGATTTTAAACAGCAAATGTCAGCGAAGCAGGCATATGTAACAGCAGTGGGAGGAGACAATCCTAAACTAAAAGGGCTGCCGCTGATTCAGCAATTTGAACATATTTTTCATTTTATGGGGATGTCCTTTAAAGGCTATGTGCTGGGAGAAGGCAATCGTCCCGGTGATATTCTTCATGATCATCAGGCGCTGTCCGCTGCGAGCAGCTTATTGAAAAGAAGTGATGCTCTATGAAGCTGCTGCTGGTTATCTCTGGTATGTTGATTCTCGCACTCTTTTTAGCTTGGAAAGCGCCGACTTCTGTTTGGGTACAGGCTGAAACCAATTCGCCTCAGGTTCAGCAATTTGTGAGAATGGCAGGCGCAACGCTGCAAGTCAAGCAAATCATCAAGAGTGATGCAGGCGAAGAAACAGTTGTCATATCAAATGGTATTTCTGGGCCAAAATAAAAAAGCACCTGTCCAGGTGCTTTTCTTTATAAATGAGGAATCACAAGACCTCCATACAAAAACGCCGCGATAATCAGGAAGGCCGGATGCATCTTGAATTTTGTCAAGGCAAGGAGGGAAATCCCCGCAATCACTATCGCTTGAACCCAGCCGATCGCTTTGATGCCGTCTGCGCCGATTTGCCAGGTAAGAATGAGCATCATGACGGCGATGACAGGCTGGACGGACAGCGTCATACCTTTGATGACGGGGGATTGGCGGAAGCGCTGAATGATGCGCAAGAGGACGATCAATGCGAGCGCCGACGGTACGACAGTGGCGATCAGCGCAATCAGGAACCCGGGCCACCCGCCTGCGCTGTAACCGACATACGCCGCGATTTTGGTTGCGATCGGGCCCGGCAATGCGTTCGCAAGTGCGAGCATATTTGAAAATTGATCGTTTGAGAGCCAGCTGTATCTGTTGACGACTTCTTCAAACATCAGCGGGATCGACGCCGGTCCGCCTCCATATCCGAGTACGTTTGCGACAAAAAACGCCATAAATATATAAATCATGATCATGAGGCCGACATTCCTTTATCTTTTGAACGTTTATTTGTGATTTTGTCCTTTAATTTAAAATGAAACGCGCCGTACGCCAAGAAAATGATAATGACAAAGCCGGGATTGATCTGTAACGTTTGCAGGCCGATAAAAGCGATGATAAAAAACAGGATGCCCGTGACCCAGCCGAATCCTTTAAGCGCTTTTTGGCCAAACTCGTACGCCATGATGCCGAGCATGACGGCGATCACCGGTGTTACGGCGCCAATCATGCCGGCAACAATTGCTGAGTGGCTTAAGACATTGACAGCCGCAAACAAGCCTGCCATCGCAAGACATGTAGGCAGAATATGTGCGAGGGTTGCCGCGATTGCGCCTAACGTGCCTTTCAGCTTAAAGCCCAGATACGCAGCCACTTTTGTGGCAATCGGTCCGGGAAGCGCATTAGCGATCGCTAATATTTCTCCGAATTCATCATCATCTATCCATTTGTATTTATTGACGGCTTCATGGCGGATGAGCGGGATCACCGACGGGCCGCCCCCGAATCCGAGAATGCCCGTTCGGACCATCGCCGCCGTAATGTCCCAATAGGGATGTTTCATGGCTATGTCCTCCTTACAGCTTCATGCCCGTTCTGCTTTTATACCGTTTAATCAGCATTTGGCAGTCGACGCTGACGACGCCTTTTTGCGTATAGAGCCGTTTTGTCAAAAACTCTTCCATCTCCTGATCATTTGCGAAAATGCCGTGCATATGCAGCTTGCTCGGTCCGGTCATGTGATAAAGGCTTGTCACGGCCGGCTCCTTTTCAAGCTTTAATGCGGTTTCCTCCAAATACTGCGGCTCCACCTCCACATTAAAAAACACGGACACGTGACGGCCGATTTTCGCCGGGTTGATGACAGCGGTGAATTTTTCAATCACACCGGCATCCAGTAAATGCTGAATGCGGTGCTGAACCGCCACTCGCGACAGGTTAACCCGCTTTCCTACGTCTGTATAGGAAATCCTCCCTTCCTCGTGCAAAATCGAAAGAATCTGTTTATCCGTTTCATCAAGGACAAGATTCGGAATGCTGTATTCATGTTCCAACCCGCTTCACCTTCCTTCATTTGGTAGACATTATTGTATCATGAAACATTACGGTATGAAGGGAGAATTTTTTTATTGTTTTCGATACGTAATAACTTAGAATTATTTCTTATCGAAAAGTAAATAGTGTGTAAGATTTTCTTTCAGGAATGTGGATGGCCCCGAAGCCGCTTTTTATACTTGAGAAAATTTGTAAAGGGGCTTGCCATGAATACTTCAACCATCGGAACGAAACAAATGGTCGTCAGTCCGCATTATCTCGCTTCTCAGGCGGGGGCCGGCATTCTGGAAAAGGGCGGAAACGCGTTTGACGCGGCAGTGGCGGTCAGCGCCTGTCTGGCAGTCGTGTATCCGCATATGACGGGTCTTGGCGGGGATTCATTTTGGCTCACTTACCATAAAGAAACGGGACGAATCAAAGCTTATAACGGGAGCGGCCGTTCAGGGAAGCATGTGACGAGAGACTTGTATCGGGGCAGAGAAGCGATCCCTCTGCGCGGGACAGAAAGCGCCATTACCGTTCCGGGAATGGCGGACAGCTGGGATGCCGTGCTTTCGGCGTACGGGCGTCTTTCGCTCGCTGAGGTGCTGAAGCCAGCTCTTGATTATGCGGCAAACGGATTTCCGGTGTCCGCCGACCAGTGCGCCCACACAGAACGCAATCTCGCTCTTTTAGCCTCGACGCCTTACACCTCGGCCATTTTTACGAGAAACAAAAAAGCGCCCATGCCCGGTGAACGGTTTGTCCAGAAGGATCTGGCGGCCAGCTTGGAGCAGCTTGCCGAGAAAGGCAGAAGCGCTTTTTATGAAGGAGACCTCGCTCAACGCATCACATCCTTTCTGCAAAACAACGGCGGCCGTCTGACACTTGATGACTTTAAAGCCCACCGCGGCGAGTGGACGAACCCGGTATCCTCCGATTACCGCGGGTGCAAAATCTATCAGGCTCCGCCGAATTCACAGGGCTTTACAGGCTTAATGACGCTCAATATATTGGAAAACTATGATTTTTCTCAGATCGAACACGGTTCCTTTGACTATTATCATCTGCTGATCGAGGCGCTGAAGAAGAGTTTTCAGCACCGGAATGAAGTGCTGACTGATCCGGCATTTTCTCATATTCCGCTGGATCGGCTGCTTGATAAACGGTATGCAAAGCAGCTTGCGGAAGAAATCGGTAACGTGGCTGCGCCGGCGGTAAGCCGGCCGGTCGGAAGCGACACTGCTTATGCCGCCGTTGCCGATGCGGAAGGAAATGCCGTTTCCTTTATTCAGAGCCTCTATTTCGAGTTCGGATCTGCCGTTACAGCGGGGGAGACGGGCATTCTGCTGCAAAACCGCGGGTCATTTTTTTCGCTGGACGAATCCCATGTCAATACACTTGAACCCGGCAAGCGGACGTTCCACACCCTCATGCCGGCGATGGCCTGTAAAGAAGGAAGACCGCACATCCTGTACGGAACCCAGGGAGGAGAAGGCCAGCCGCAAACTCAGACAGCGATGATTACGCGCATCATTGATTACAAAATGAACCCCCAGCAGGCGATCAATGAGCCGCGCTGGGTCTGGGGACGGACATGGGGAGAGGAGTATGAAGGGCTGAGGGTTGAAAGCAGAATCAGCCCTGAAACAAGAGAAGCCCTAAGGCAGAGCGGCCACCGCGTCGAGACCGTTGGTGATTTCAACGGGCTTATGGGCCACGCGGCAGCGATCGTCATTGATGAAGAAGGCTTTCTCCAAGGCGGGGCCGACCCGCGCGGCGACGGAGCGGCCGCAGGAGTATAGAGCATGATACGCTAACTGATGAAAAAAATAAGCACGCCAAGCGCGGCAGAAAGACCCGTGTAAAACGAATCGTACACATATTGCTTTTCCTCCCGCCGGTGCCGCCATTCCATTAAGCCGCTGCAGCAAAATAGCATGAAAACAACTCCCGCAAATACGTACATTTCATTGAAAAAATTCACCGCTGCGATGCCCGTAATAAGAAGTGTGATTTCGATTAATCGATGTGTGCCGTTTATCGGCTTCTGCTTTTTAACAGGCTTTGGCAAATTGAGAACTTTGACGGCAAATACTTGAAACATAAGGCTGAGCAAAATAAATACGGCTGAAAAAATCAGTAACTGAATGAAATCCATCGTCTGCCTCCTAAAAATGTGCCACTCGTTTCATACGGGTGAGGACCTTGTAAGTTTCAGCATTCTACAAGACATTAGGTTGAGTTACATGGTAAAAGACTCAAAAAGACCCCTTTCGAAAGGGGTCTTTTTGACTAGTTTCTTCTATTATAATGGTTCCTGTTTCAGGTCGGGCGGACAAGCGTATATGTCTTCCCGAGTCTGGCGTATTCATTCCCCGCGAGCCTTGCCGCAGGCTTCAGCTCATCTGTCCGTATGTAGCCTTTATCGGCGTCATATACTTGGTCATTCAAATGAAAACAAACGACTCTGCCGATGATGAGGTCTGTCGTCGTTTCTCCGCTGTCATTTTGGAACGGAAGATGGCGTTCGAGTATACATTCAAACCTGACCTTTGCTTCTTTTATACCGGGAACGCTGATGCAAGCGCTGTCTGTCACAGAAAGGTCTGTCATGCCAAGTTCACTAACATCAGGATCAAGCCTTGCCGCCGTTTTGTTAATGTCTTCAATAATGGACTCATCACTGACGTGCACCACGAATTCCCGATGAGCGAGTGCGTTTCTCGCGGTGTCTTTCTGCCGACCGTCCGCGCGGCTGACTGAGATGGCCAGAAGCGGCGGTTCTGCGGAGACAACGTTATAGAAACTGAAGGGCGCCGCGTTTACG
Source organism: Bacillus sp. SJ-10 (assembly GCF_002843505.1). Classification (NCBI taxonomy): domain Bacteria; kingdom Bacillati; phylum Bacillota; class Bacilli; order Caryophanales; family Bacillaceae; genus Bacillus; species Bacillus sp. SJ-10. The sequence continues at coordinate 1,147,466 of NZ_CP025258.1, forward strand.
GCGCCGTTGATGGATGACCGCGTAGTGACAAATGCGATCGGCCGGGGAATGACTGTGCCCGAAAGCAATTTGTAAGTGTCTTTTGCGTTCAGTTCGTCTGCTCGTAAGATATGCATGATTTCGGCCGCCTTTCTTTATCGTATGACCTGATTATACAGAAAGAAAATTCGGAAACACAACAAAAGAAAACCGGCTGCATATCTTATCACGTGGCATATATCTGATTGAGGAAAAAGGCTTCCGTTTAGCCGGCAGCCTATTTACGAATGGTGTTACTTGTAGTTTTTCTTTACAACCCAGATGTTCCCGTCTTTCCAGTACTCTGTTTTGCTGCAGTAATCGTCTTTTTTGCAAGGGTCTTTTTTATGAGGACGATAAGGTTTTTTCTGCGTGCGTTTTTTCTTGCGGCGGCATGATTTTTTGTGGCTGCGAGATTTTTTGTGAGACCGGCATGATTTTTTACGGCTGCGGGATTTTTTGTGAGAGCGGGATTTTTTATGGCTGCGAGATTTTTTGTGAGACCGGCATGATTTTTTACGGCTGCGGGATTTTTTGTGAGAACGGGACTTTTTATGGCTGCGAGATTTTTTGTGAGAACGGGATTTTTTATGGCTGCGAGATCTTTTGTGAGAGCGGCACGATTTTTTATGACTGCGAGATTTTTTGTGAGAACGGGACTTTTTATGACTGCGAGATTTTTTGTGAGAACGAGATTTTTTATGGCTGCGAGATTTTCTCTTCTTACTGCTTTTTGGTTCTTGGTACAAATAATCTTCCAATCCCTCGGTGCTTGCGGACTTTACTGCTTCTTCGATATCAGAATGGGAATAGTGGCCCATTTTGAAACCTCCTCATGATATATGTTTTAAGGATGCGATCCTTACTACCACATAGTACGCATGGATGAAAAAAGTGTATGTGTGATTCGCTGAGTTTTATATAAAAAGCACAGCCTAAATTAATACAGGGAGGGTTACTGATGAAAGACCAATCAACATTGCCTCTATACCAGCTGTTTATTCACCCGAAAGACTTAATGGAGCTGAAAAAAGACATTTGGGATGATGATCCGGTGCCCGCGGTGCTGAGAGTGAATCAAAAACGGCTTGACATTGATCTGGCGTACCGCGGCTCTCATATAAGAGATTTTAAGAAAAAATCGTATCATATCGCTTTTTATTCGCCGAAAACATTTCGCAGGGCGAAAGAGATACATTTAAACGCTGAATACAAAGATCCGTCGATGATGCGGAATAAGCTGTCTCTCGATTTCTTTGCGGAGCTTGGGACGCTGTCACCAAAGGCGAATTTCGTAACCTTGCAAATCAATGGCAGACATGAGGGGGTGTATCTTGAGCTGGAGTCAGTGGATGAATATTTTCTGGCGAAACGGAATTTGGCGGACGGCGCTGTTTTTTACGCGGTGGATGACGACGCCAATTTCTCCCTCGTCAGTGATCTGGAGCGGGATACGAAAACATCGCTCGAACTTGGTTATGAAAAGAAAACGGGAACGAAAGAAGACGATTTATACTTGCAGGATATGATCTATAAAATTAATACCGTGCCGAAGTCAGAGTTCAAGGGGGAGATCGTCAAACACTTGGACGCCGATAAGTATTTGCGGTGGCTTGCGGGCATCGTGTTTACCTCAAACTACGATGGATTTGTTCATAATTACGCTTTGTACCGGAATCATGAAACGGGACTTTTTGAAGTCATTCCGTGGGATTACGATGCGACATGGGGAAGAGACATTCACGGTGATCGGATGGAGGCCGATTATGTCAGAATACAAGGGTTTAATACCTTGACTGCAAGGCTTCTGGATGAACCGTATTTCCGCAAAGCGTACAAACGGCTTTTGGAAGAGACGCTTCAGACCCGGTTTACCATTGAACATATGAAACCGAAGGTCATGTCACTGTATGAGCAGATCAGGCCGCATGTCGCGAAGGATCCATATAAGAAAGAGGAGATTGATTGCTTTGACCGGGAGCCTGAAGTGATTTGCGAGTACATTAAGGAGCGGTCCGCCTTCATCAGCAGTGAGTTAGAGCGGTGGAATATCTGATTTGGAAATGAAGAAAGATTTTTTACAAATAGGCTGGTGAATCAGTTCCCGAAAATAATCGTGATACGTATATATGCATTATGCTTTTTACATTATGAGAAAAATGACTAGGAGGACAATAGATGAAACGCAATACGAAGCGGCAGCGGTCTGATGACAACTTTTTGCATGCGATGGAAGGAAAAGTAATTACTGTCTACCGGGGAGGCCCGGAGTCCAAGACAGGGAGATTAGCAGACATTCAATCGGATTATATCGCTCTTCAGGTTGATAATAAAATCGTTTATTATCAATGGAAACACGTGAAAAGTGTGACGGAAAATACGAGTGAAACCGTATCGCCGGCCGAAGCGGCAGAATGTGAAAAAGCTGATGATTTTCAAGACCTGATCAGCCGGATGACCAATCGCACGGTGCAATTGAATCAGGGAGGTCCGGAGTCGAAAAGAGGAAAGCTTCACGAAACAGGGGATGATTTTCTCGTGCTGGAAACGGAAGATGACGGAATTGTATATTTTAACGCCGACCATGTCAAAAGCATCAGCGCGGAACAAGAAGAGGACGGCCAAGAGGAGGAGCGCCCGGAATTTGAAATGGCTGATGATTTTCACGGCATATTTAAACGCCTGATCCACAAATGGGTATCCATCAACCGCGGAGGTCCTGAAGCCGTTGAAGGTATACTTGTGGATAATTCCGACGGCCACTACACTCTTGTGAAAGATAAAGAAGTGCTGCGGATCTATCCTTTTCATATCAAGAGCATCAGCGAAGGGGCAAAAGGAGCTGCTAAAAAAGAGGAGAATAAAGACGACGAGAATAAAGGTGAGAAAGAGAGCGCCGAAGAAGAAAAGCCGCATGAAGAAGAATCACGCGAAGAGAAGCGTACTTCCTCTAAAAAGTCGAAAAGATCATCAAGATCCGTTCGATCCTCAAAACGGGAGGAAGAGACCTCTTATAGCTACGCCACTGTATTAAGGACAATAGATTACCGGTGGAAACGCGGCCGTAAATGATTGGAAAGATTGTCCGTAAACGCGGGAGAGGGGGGAATGAAATGGCTGGATTAAGCAGATTTCTGGATAAACAAGTCGATATTGAGATATCGGGGAATACGACATTTTCAGGAACTCTTTTGGATATCGGTCAGGATATCATTGTGATTCATGACGGCCGGACGTTTCTTTATATTCCGCTGCTGCATCTTCAGCGGATGACATTGACGCTCCCGGACGAAGAGAATAAAGAACCGTACGCAAGAAAAAAAAGTCCGCATCCCGAAAAACAGGAACATTCATTTTCTTACCGGAATACCCTCCAGCATATAAAAGGCAGATTTACAGAAATATTTGTTACGGGAGACCGTTCCATTCATGGGTATGTGACAAGTGTTTTAAATGATTATTTTGTTTTCTTCTCTCCGGTTTATAAGACTCTTTTCATCTCGATGCATCATTTGAAATGGCTGACACCCTATTCCGATGAGCAGACGCCGTATACATTAAACAGTTCAGAGCTGCCGGTTGTTCCCGCTAATGTGCCCCTTGTCCGGAATTTTGAGGAGCAATTAAAAAGGTATATCGGGAAGCTGATTATTCTGGATTTAGGAGATATACCGAATAAAGTGGGGCTGTTGCAGGATGTCTCAGATAATATTCTTGAATTGACCAATGCAGACGGCGATACTGTTTTTTGGAAATTGAATCATTTAAAGACCATGCACCTGCCATAAATGATAAAACTGCCTCTCTTATACAGCAGGCAGTTTTTTTCATGGGAGCTAAAGGTAAATCCAACTGATCCAAACATATAAAACGGTAATGGTAAACACGACGGTGAGAGGGACAACGATAATGGTCGTTTTGATATATTCTGACCAAGAAACTTTTTCGCCATGCTGTCTGATGATATGCATCCAGATCAGCGTGGCTAATGTCCCGATCGGCAGAAGCAATGATCCGATATCACTGCCGATAATATTAGCCAGATAAATGATTTTTACGGTTAATGGGTCGATGGACATTTCAGTTAATGTCAAAGTGCTGATCATTAAGGCGGGATGGTTATTGAACAAATTAGAGAGGACGGATGTAGCAATGCCCATAATAGATGCAGCGTGGGCAATGCTTTGTGAGACATAAGGTTCAATAGACTGAACAAGCAGCGCCGTCAGTCCGATATTATGCAGTCCGTAGATGATAATGTACATCGTGAAGGCAAAAATAAAGATATGCCAAGGCGCTTTCCTTAATAAGTCTGCCGGTCCGATTTTTAAATAAAACCATCTCCAGCCAAGCAGGATGACTGAACTGATGACAGCCACGAGCGAAACGGATATGCCGTTGTAAGAAGCTGCAAACAGACTGATCCGGACGAACAATACAAATGCCAAAACACAAAACATGATGTTCGTACGGCTGTTTTGGGTCGGGTCTGGCGGAGGCTGAAGCGGGTGATATCGTTTGTGTTCCAGCGAATCAAAATGAACCGGAATATCGGGGAGCTGTTTCGGCAAACGGCGGTAAAAAACGGCAAACAGCAGCAATGCCATAAACACCAGTCCCAGCGTGCCGGGGATAAACATCATATTGGTGTACAAATAAAGGTCCATGCCTATCATTTTGAGAGAAATTAAATTGACGATATTACTGACGCCGATCGGGGTGCTTGCCGCCGTCGCAATTAATACGCCGCTTATTAAATACGGTGTTTTCTGATGTCTTTTAAGTCCGAGATATTGTAAGACCAATAGTAAAATAGGAGTGGTGATTAAGACGCTGCCGTCATTATTCAGAAAGAGCGTCATTGAAAAACAGAGCAGGTTGGTCAGCCAAAAAAGCCGGATGCCCGATCCCTTGGCGCGGTGAAGCAGTTTGGCCGCCGCCCAGTTAAAAAAACCGAAGCTTTCCAGCGCGATTGCCATAATCATTGTGGAGATAATGGTGATTGATGCTCCGGTGACTTTTGACCCTATATCCCCCAAATCATGAAAGGAAACGGTTCCGCATAACAAAACGAGAATGGCGCCCAGCGACGCCGGAACGGCTTCATTTAATCCCCCGGGTCTCCAAAATATAAAAATAATGGTCACAAAGAAAGAAATCAGGGTCAAAATGACGGTAATATGTGTAATGTGTTCTGCCTCCTTTTAGATGGGTCATTGCCGCCCCGTTATTTTTATCCCTCCTGATCAGTTGTACTGTATGTATACGGGTACAGGTCGTAAGGTGTACTGAGCGTTTCTACCAATTTAGTAAAATTCCATAAAAGCACAAAAAAAAGAGGCTGCTTTCGGCGGCCCTCTTTTTTATGCATTTTCCTTATCCGCCTGCAATAAAGCCTGGCGCTTATTCATAATATCCAGAAAATGTTTCAGAATCGGGTTTTGATTATCCTTGCGGTAGGCAATGACCCATTCGGCCGTGAGCTGCACCTGATTAATGCCGCGGTAGGCGACTTCGAGATTAAACAGCTTTTTAGCAGAAGAAGGCACGAAGGTTACGCCGATACCGGCACTAACCAATCCGATCACCATTTGATACTCCGTCGCTTCCTGAACGATTTTCGGTTTAAAGCCCGCCTGCTCGCAGTAGTTTACAAACTCCAGGTATAAAGTCGGCCATGTTTCTTTCGACAGTGTGATAATCGGTTCATTTTTTAAATCCTGAATGTCGATTGTCTGTTTAGCGGTAAGCGGGTGCTGCTTCGGCAAAGCCAGAATGCACGGGCTGCTCTGCACCTTTTCCATATGTAACGCGGAATGCTGTAAAGGCGGATGAAGGATGCCGATATCAATGTTCCCCTTCAGAAGTTCTTCCTGCTGTCTGAAAGAAGAAATTTCACGCAGATCAAGCTTAACGGAGGGGAATTTTTCGCGGAATTCCCGAATGATCGGCGGCAGAAATTCATATGTGGCCGAGCCGACAAAACCGACGACAAGGCGGCCGAGCTCTCCCCGCGCCGTTCTCTGCGCCATTTCAATCGCTTTGTCTATTTCTTCGATCGCGTTTCTGCTGTGTTTTAAAAAACTTTCTCCGGCAGCTGAAAGCTCTACAACCCGTTTCGTGCGCTTTAATAAGGTCACGCCGACTTCCTTCTCAAGCTGTTTGATCTGCTGGCTGAGAGGCGGCTGTGTCATATTTAACCGAAGCGCAGCTTTGCCGAAATGAAGTTCTTCGGCAACGGCAATAAAGTATTGAAGATGGCGAAGCTCCATCCTTATCCATTCCTTTCTCTTTGTTAATTATTCGTGAAACATATTAATCATACGGCGAATTGATATTGGAGGTCAATTTCCAAAGAGTGTATAGTGAATAATATCACAAATTACTTAAAATTTTATATTTAATATGCATAATAAGGAGTGAGGGTGTTGGCAAAAGCAACAAATGAACTAAAAACCTCTGAAAAAAATCGGGGGGCGGAGCTTGTTGTTGATTGCTTAGTGGAGCAAGGTGTCACACATGTTTTTGGCATTCCGGGTGCAAAAATTGATGCAGTATTTGATGCGTTAAAAGATAAAGGACCTGAACTGGTTTTATGCCGTCACGAACAGAACGCTGCATTTATGGCTGCGGCTGTCGGAAGACTGACTGGAAAACCAGGCGTTTGTCTCGTTACTTCAGGCCCGGGGGCATCCAACTTGGCGACCGGCTTGTTAACGGCTAATACAGAAGGTGATCCGGTAGTGGCGCTGGCGGGTAACGTAATTCGCGCAGACCGGTTAAAACGGACACACCAATCATTGGACAATGCGGCGCTATTTCAGCCGATTACAAAATACAGTGTAGAAGTACAGGAAACAGGGAATATACCAGAAGCGGTAACAAACGCCTTCAGGGCAGCGTCAGCAGGTCAGGCAGGCGCGGCTTTTGTGAGCTTTCCGCAGGATGTTGTGAATGAAATCACAAACGTGAAAAACGTACGCAGCGTGCCGGCGCCGAAACAAGGCCCTGCACCGGAAGAAGCGGTCAGCGCGGCTATCGCGAAAATCCAGACGGCGAAACTTCCCGTTCTGTTAGTCGGCATGAAAGGCGGAAGACCGGAAGCGGTAAAACAAATCCGCAAACTGCTTGCCAAAACAAAACTGCCTTTCGTAGAAACGTACCAAGGGGCCGGCACATTGTCCAGAGAGCTGGAAGACCAATATTTCGGCCGGATCGGACTGTTCCGCAACCAGCCGGGCGATCTTCTGCTTGAACAGGCGGATGTCGTATTAACGATCGGTTATGATCCGATTGAATACGATCCGAAGTTCTGGAACGTAAACGGTGACCGTGCTATTATCCATCTTGACGAAATCCAGGCCGATATCGATCATGCCTATCAGCCGGAATTAGAATTATTAGGCGATATCGCCGCTACGGTTAAACAAATTGAACACGACGCTGTGACATTTGATATGGGCAGCCGTGAACAAGAAGTGCTGAGCGAATTAAAACAGATGCTCACAGACAGCGAGAAGGCGCCAAGCGACCATAAATCCGACAGAGTGCATCCTCTCCAAATCGTCCAAGAACTGCGCAATGCAATTGATGACGACGTAACCGTCACTTGCGATATCGGTTCTCACGCGATCTGGATGTCCCGCTACTTCCGCGCTTATGAGCCGCTGAAGCTGTTGATCAGCAACGGCATGCAGACATTGGGCGTAGCGCTTCCTTGGGCGATTGCCGCCACATTGGTGAATCCGGGTGAAAAAGTCGTATCCGTTTCAGGAGACGGAGGATTCCTGTTCTCTGCAATGGAATTGGAAACGGCAGTCCGCTTAAAAGCGCCGATCGTTCACCTTGTATGGAATGACAGCACATATGATATGGTCGCATTCCAGCAAATGAAAAAATATAACCGTACATCATGCGTAGATTTCGGAAACATTGACATCGTAAAATATGCAGAAAGCTTCGGCGCCACCGGCTTGCGCGTTGAGTCACCGGAACAGCTGGCAGACGTGCTGCAAAAAGGCTTGAACACAGAAGGCCCTGTCATCATTGACATTCCTGTCGATTACAGTGACAATGTCCATTTATCAAGCGACATGCTTCCGAAGCAATTCAAAGAAAAAATGAAAGCAAAAGCTCTCTAGCACTCTGCGCACCATGACCTGTTTTCTAAAACAGCCCAATTTAAAAGGAGTGAAGGGAATATGAAAAACGCAAGCGACATCCATATGATGAGCCGCGGAGAAAAAGGCTCACCTGAGGATCAGATCTATCAAGTATCAACAATGACATCTCTGCTGGACGGAGTATATGACGGAGATTTTGATATGGCTGACATTCCGAAGTTCGGTGATTTCGGAATCGGCACGTTCAACAAACTGGACGGCGAATTAATCGGATTTGACGGAGAATTTTACCGTCTGCGCGGCGACGGAACGGCTACGCCTGTTAAAGGCGGAGACCTGTCACCATTCTGCTCATTCACATTTTTCACGCCGGATATGACGCATACGATCGACGGCGAAATGACCCGTGAAGAATTCGAGCAGGAAATCGCCAGCCTTCTGCCTAGTAAAAACTTATTTTATGCGATCCGTTTAGACGGCGTATTTAAAAAGGTGCAGACAAGAACGGTAGAACGCCAGGAGAAACCGTACGTTCCGATGATCGAAGCGGTGAAAACACAGCCTGTGTTCAACTTTGACGACATTCAGGGTACAATCGCCGGCTTCTGGACGCCGGGTTACGCAAACGGCATCGCTGTTTCCGGATATCACCTGCACTTCATTGATGAAGGACGCAATTCCGGCGGACACGTGTTTGACTATGTCATTAAAGATTGTAAAGTGACCATTTCTCAAAAAATGAATATGAACCTCAAGCTTCCGAATACGGCGGACTTTTTCAACGCAAATTTAGATAATCCGAATTTTGCGAAGGATATCGAAACAACCGAAGGAAGCCCGGAATAAAATAAAAAGAAAGCCCCATTTTTCTCGGGGGCTTTCTTTTTATTTGGCTGAACCGGCAAAGATTAGGTAAAATACAGTCAAAAGGGAAAGGTGTGGTAGCTGTGAAAGTATTGGTATTAGCGGTTCATCCTGACATGGACAACTCAGCGGTCAATAAGGCGTGGACAGAAGAATTAAAAAATCATGATGATATCACGGTACGTGAGCTTTATAAAGAATATCCGGACGGGAAAATAGATGCGGAAAAGGAACGGCAGCTGTGTGAACAGTATGACCGGATCGTATTTCAATTCCCGCTGTACTGGTACAGTGCGCCTCCGCTTTTAAAAACATGGATGGATCATGTGCTGGCGTATGGATGGGCTTACGGCTCCAAAGGAAAGGCGCTGCACGGCAAAGAATTGCTGCTGGCTGTTTCCGTAGGTGCCGGAGAGGATGCATATCAGGCAGGCGGGTCTAACCATTTTTCACTGAGCGAGCTCTTAAGGCCGTTTCAGGCAATGGCTAATTTTACGGGTATGACCTATTTGCCGGCTTTCGCGATGTACGGGGTAAGCAGCGCCGATGCTGCGGCTATCCGTGACAATGCCAAACGCCTGGCGGATTACATAAAGAAGCCATTTTAGAGTCGTATGCATTCATCTTCATCCGACAATATTTCCTGAGAAATATTTCGAACCTTAGACGTTTCTGACTGCTCAAGAAAGAAAAAACGGATTTCGCGCTGAATTTGCGAAATCCGTTTTGATATTATGTCAGTTTTTGCAGATCTTTTGTGCTGATATATCCCGTTGCGCCCCCGTAATCGACAAGCGCCCAGCCGAAGTCAATGCCGCCGCCGGCTGTCTTTTTCCATCCGAGGAAAGAAACGCTCGTGTTTTTTGCAAGGGAAGCTTTGACCGCTTGTTTGTCTGTATATACTTTTGTTTTTGCCGTCGTTTTTACGGTTGTTGCTTCTTTAACAATATAATGAGTAGATACAAATCCTGTTTTTCCGTTTTTATAATGTACTTTTGCCCAGTCAGCGTTCTGGAAGGAAACGATCTTTAAGCTGTCGCCTAAATGAAGGGTATCAGCTCTCGGACTGGCTGCTGATGCTTTTGTTCTGACGTTCAATGCTTCCGCGGAAACGAGATAAGAGTCAAGCGGGTAGCTGTACAGATCGTCAATTTTGACCGCTTCTTGCGCGTGTGTCTCCGGAAGAGGCGTTATTCCGGCAGCTGAAGCCGCTGTTATTCCCGCTGCAAGGGTCAGAATGGATGCCGCTTTGGCTGTTTTCTTCATCTGTATCTCTCCTTTTACTTCATCCTTTCACGTTTTACCGGAAGTCTAAACATCGGCCGGTTATTTTTGTGTTTGAAGTTTCAATGGAGCGGAAATGGTTTTTTTGACTTTTTCTCCTTTGAGCACCTGCTCCGCCGCTTCGGCCGCCAGTTTTCCGATCAGCTCCGGCTGCTGGGCGACCGTGGCTGTCAGCTTCCCGTTTTTAATGGAAGAAATCGCATCTTTATTTCCGTCGAAACCGACGACCAGAATGTGTTTGCCCGAGCTGTTAATCGCTTCGAGCGCCCCGAGTGCCATTTCATCATTATGGGCGAACACGGCTTTAATATCCGGATGTCCCTGCAGCAGGTTTTCCATGACGGTCAATCCTTTTGTACGGTCAAAATCCGCCGCTTGCTTTGTTACGACATCCAGCTTTTTGTCGGCAATATGATGAAAGCCCGTTCCGCGTTCCCGTGTCGCGGATGCGCCCGGCACCCCTTGCAATTCAGCCACTTTGGCGCCTTTTCCGAGCTGATCGGCGAGGTAGTCAGCCGCCATTTCTCCTCCTTTGACATTGTCAGAGGCGACAAGCGTTTCGACTTTGCCGTGTTCGGCTGAACGATCAAGCGCAATGACGGGAATGCCGAGGGAATTTGCCGATTCGACGGCTGTTGAAATCGCTGATGAATCGGTCGGATTGATCAGCAGCGCATCGACTCCCTGCTGGATCAAATCTTCTACGTCATTTGACTGTTTAGATGAATCATTTTGGGCATCGACAATAATGACCTTCATGCGCCGTTTTTTGGCTTCCTTTACAACGCCTTCTTTTAATGAAACGAAGAACGGATTGTTCAATGTAGAGACGGAGAGCCCGATAGTGAATTCTTTTTTATGTTTTGTGTTTGACGGTTTTGCCCATTGTGGCGGTTCAAGTGAACAGGCGGACAGCAAAAACAGTGATAATGCCGCGATCGTGATGATGGCTTTCTTCATAATGGTCCTCCTACTATGCCGATTTTTTGCGGTCCAGCAGCACCGCGATTAAAATGACGATTCCTTTGACGACGAGCTGATAAAAAGATGATACGCCGAGAAGGTTCAAGCCGTTGTTCAGCGTTCCGATAATCAAAACCCCGATCAGCGTACCGATGATGCGCCCTCGGCCGCCGGACAGGCTCGTTCCGCCGAGAACGACCGCTGCGATGGCGTCCAGCTCGTATGATTCCCCGGCCGTCGGCTGTGCGGAATTTAAGCGTGATGTCAGAATCGCTCCCGCCAGCGCCGATAATAAACCTGTCAGAGAATAGATCATGATCTTGATGCGGGGCACTTTGATTCCCGATATCAGCGCCGCTTTCTCATTGCCGCCGATGGCGTATGTCCGGCGGCCGAACGGTGTTTTGTGCAGAAGAACCCACAGGGCCGCAAATGCAATCAGCATCGTAATGGCAGGTACGGGAATGCCGAGAAAATAACCGCGCCCGAATAATTGAAATGCGTAATTTGAACCGAGCCCCGTAATCGGATTTCCGTCCGTATAGACGAGGGTCAGTCCGCGAAAGACGGTCATTGTCGCCAAAGTGGCGATGAACGGCGCCATTTTTCCTTTTGTGATTAATAATCCGTTTATCATGCCGAGTACGGCGCCGATCACGCAGCCGATGATGACGGCTAAGATCGGATCGATGCCTGAGACCATCATACCTGCGACCAATGCGCTCGATAAGGCGAGGATGGCTCCGACAGAGAGATCAATGCCTCCCGTTAAAATGACAAACGTCATTCCGAATGCAATCAGAGCGTTAATCGCAACCTGCCGAAGAAGGTTGAGAATATTGAGGGGTTCAAGAAAACTCGGGTTTAAAACGGAAACGATCAGCACAAGAATCAGTAAGCCGAGAAACGGACCGAGTTTTTGCGTAAAGGTATGAATGGAAAATCGCTTTTGTTCAGTTGATGTCATTGGTTCAGTTTTCATTCTGCTGCCCTCCCGTGGCAAGTGTCATGATGTGTTCTTGTGTTGCGCCGGCCGCATTGATTTCTCCGCTGATGCGCCCTTCGTGGACGACGATGATTCTGTCACTCATGCCGAGAATTTCCGGCAGCTCGGAAGACACCATGATGATGGCGACTCCGCGATCGGTCAGTTCATTCATTAATGAATAGATTTCCCTTTTCGCGCCTACGTCGACGCCTCTTGTCGGTTCATCAAGGATGAGAACTTTCGGGCCGATTCCGATCCATTTGGCGATGACGACTTTTTGCTGATTTCCTCCTGATAAATGCCGGGCGGCGGTTTCCGGAGATGCGGTCTTAATGGTCAGACGCTTGATGAGCAGCTCAACGAACTCCGCCTCGCGTTTTCGGTCAATGATGCCTTTCGGAGAGAAGCTGGTCAGGTTCGGCAATGAGATATTTTCACGAATGGACGTATCCAGCAGCAGCCCTTCATCTTTGCGGTTCTCCGTAATCAGGCCGAGGCCCTTGCGGATGGCATCGTACGGACCCCGAATGCCGGTTTTTCGGCCGGAAATCCAGATCTCTCCGGAATCGAGCCTGTCAATTCCGAACAGCGCTCTCATGATTTCTGTCCGTCCGGCACCCATTAAGCCGGAAACGCCGAGGATTTCTCCGGCGCTCACATGGAAACTGATCTGTGAAAAGCTTCCTTTTTTTGAGGCGTTTTTCACTTCGAGCACCTTATCGCCGAGTGACGGCGTGCGAGTCGGATACCGATCGGTCAGCTCCCGCCCGACCATTTTTTTGACCACTTCATCAAAATTAGTGTCTTTAATATGTGCCGTATCGACAGTGAGGCCGTCCCTCATAATGGTGATCCGGTCGCAAATCGAAAATATCTCTTCCATTCGGTGCGAAATATAGACGATGGATACGCCGTCCCGCTTTAACGCCGTCATTACGTCAAACAGTTTGCTGATTTCCCGTTCGGTCAGCGCCGCGGTCGGTTCGTCCATAATAATGACTTCGGCGTTTGTCATCAGCGCTTTGGCAATCTCAATCATCTGCTGCTGGCCGACGGAACATTGTCCGGCTTCCCGGTCGAGAGGAAGAGAGACTCCCAGTTTTTCAAGCTGTGATTTTGCTAGCGCTTTCATTTTCTTCGTTTCCAAAACGCCGAACGCCGTCGTCAGCTCTTTGCCGATAAAAAGGTTTTCAAGCACAGTCATGTCCGGCCATATATTCAGTTCCTGATGGATAAAGGCGATTCCGTGCTTTTCGGCTTCCTTTGGATTGGAGAAGCTCATATTTGTTCCGTTTATCGTAATGTTTCCCTTGTCGAGCCGGTGGAGCCCGGTGAGCAGATTCATTAACGTCGATTTGCCCGCTCCGTTTTCTCCCATTAAAGCGTGGATTTCTCCCGGCAGAAGCTCAAATGAGACGCCGGAGAGCACTTGGTTTTTGCCGAATGCTTTATGAATGTCTGTCATGCCGATGTGCATGCTGGATCCCTTCTTTCTAGAAAATCACACCCGCCTGCAGGATGCAGTTGGCGTATGGTGTCATTTCACCCGTTCGGATGACGGCTTTTGCTTTCTGTGTGAGCCGTTTGAATTCCTCGTGGGACATGTACTCGATCGTCTGCACTGAGAAATGGCTTTCTATGAAACTTGCATTCTCAGGATTTGCGTCTTTGATCTCGGAAGCGGCTATCACCTTTTCGACTGCCATCTCCCCGGCTACCAGGCCGGTCACGTCCCGAAAGGCGGGAACGCCCGCCGTTAAGGACAAATCAATTTTAGGAACGCCGTCAGGGACGGGGAGACCCGCATCGGCGATCGCGATGAGGTCTGTATGCCCGAGATCAGCTAATACTTTGGCAATGTGGCTGTTTAACATTCCGTGTTTTTTCATGACAGCAGCTCCTCAACTTCTTTTCTGGCCGGCATCCCGCCTTGGGCGCCGAAGTGCTGCACGGACAGGGAGGCGGCGCGGTTGGCAAACAGGAGCGCTTGCTCGATGTCCCGTCCTTCCGCGAGTGCGACGGCAAGTGCCGCATTAAAGGTATCGCCGGCTCCCGTCGTGTCGACCGCTTCTGCAGGGAAGGCGGGAACAAGCCGTTCCGCGGTGCCGTCTGAGTAGCGCACGCCTTGTTTTCCTTCGGTAATGAACAATTTGCCGGGATAGCCGGCGAGCGCTTCTTCTTTCGTCCGGTCAGGAAATAAAATGGATGCTTCATGTTCGTTCGGCGTAAGATATGCGGCATCCTCAATCGTCGATTGTTTCAGCGGCCGGGCCGGCGCGGGATTCAGGATAACCGGAATTTGCTGCGCGCGGCAGTAGCTGCACACTTCTTCAACGGTTTCTTCAGGAATCTCCTGCTGGATCAGCACGATATCAATGCCGGGAAGTTTTGCTAGCGCACTTTTGGCATAATCGGGGGAGATGTCATCGTTTGCGCCTTTTACGACGACGATGCTGTTGTCTCCTTCTGCGAGCACAATATGAGCCGTTCCGCTTTTTTTATGTGTAACCGTTTCCATATAGTCCGTATTGACACCGTTTGCCTTCAGGTTTTCAATAATCGCTTTTCCGTAGCCGTCATTGCCTGCTTTTCCTACCATATATACGTTTGCGCCCAGACGGGAAGCGGCTACGGCCTGGTTTGCGCCTTTTCCTCCGGGCACAGTTTGAAAGTCTGTGCCCAGTACGGTTTCTCCGGCTTTCGGACGCCGATCGGATGTGACGACCAGGTCCATAGAACAGCTTCCGATAACACAAATTTCACTCATGGTGATCATCCTTTCTCGTCGTTTGTCTTCTTATGTAAGTCACGGGCAGTTGAATGGCCGTCTCTTTCGGCGGCTCTTTCTTTATCAATTGCAGCAGCAGGTTTGCCGCTTTTTTTCCCATCTCATATGCAGGCTGGCGGATGGTTGAAAGAGGCGGAAACAAAAGCCTGCTCTGCGGAATATCGTCGTATCCGATGATCTGAATCTCCTCCGGAACTTTTTTGCCGAGCCGCAGCGCCTCATGGAGGACGGCAGCCGCCGCAATGTCGTTGCTGGCAATGACTCCGTCGGTTTCCGGGTATGCTGCAAACAATTCTTCTGCTAAAATGGCGGCATCCTTGATGGAAAATGAAGCGGCGGAGATGACATTGAACTGCGCGCCCGCTTTTTGCAGCACATCAAGTGCGCCGTTAAAACGTTCCTGAGCGGTCGGAAGGTGGGCTGGGCCTTTGACAAGCGTGATGCTTGTGCTTTTGCCGCGAAGCATTTCCTCAGCCGCCCGTTTTCCGCCTGCCCGTCCGTCACTGAATACGGATGGGGCGCCTTCTTTTGTCCGGTCCAGAAATACGACCGGGTAAAGGCTGCCGCTGTATTCGGGAAGGTCGGGGTAATGGGTGGCCGCCAAAATACCGGCAACTTGATTTTGTTTAAATGTTTGCAGGTAGTCGAGTTCTTTTTCCAATTCTTCATCGCTGTTGCCGATGATCAGCCGGTATCCTTCCCGCTGCAACTCGTCTTCAGCCCCGCGGGCAAGCTGAGGGAAAAAGGGATTCGTAATATCCGGAAGCAAAAGCCCGACCAGTCTGGATTCTCTTTTATAAAGAGAGCGGGCAACTTCATTCGGATAATAATTCAGCTTCTCCATGGCAAGCATGACCTTCGTTCGTGTATCTTCATGCACGTAGCCGTTGTCATTGAGGACACGCGAAACCGTGGCAACAGAGACGCCGGCAGCGCCTGCGACATCTTTAATCGTTGCCAACAAACACTCCTCCTTCATTTATGTAACCGTTTACATAAAAAGAGTAACACGAATAATTTCGGTTGGCAACAAAAAAAGAGGCCGGGGCCTCTACTAATTCACGATACCGATTTGCGAGATATTCACTTTGATATCAGGGACGATCTCGATGGAAGGATAGACCTCACGCCAATTGAGCCGCTTGCCCCGCTCATAATAATGGGTTTGATAGTTCCGGCCGATGCCGAGGATATCCGAGTTGTGCTCCTGAATATGGCTGATCACCGATCTGGCCTGCCCGTTCAGATTTGCTGATGCTTGTTTGTTCATTTGGTCGATTGCCGTATAAGAATTCAGCTTGTCCTTCGGATATTCCAAGACGCGTGCATTCAGTTTTAAACGGATTTTCACTTTTATATGCTGCGGATCTGTATCTATAAATACAATCTTTCGCGTGGCATCCGTGATGCCGAGAGAAAGATAATTTTCAATATCCATTTTGTATTTGTCCCACAGCTTCAGATTAATATTAGCCGATTTATTAAATTGCCCGCTTAAAAGGGTCAGGAGGGTCGAATCCTGACCGAGCACCTCAGTCACTTTCCGCTGGCCGCTGAACAGGGCAGAACCCTCTACCTTTATCGTCTGTCCGTTAATCGATAAATAAGGAAGGGCGAAATCCTTATCAGCCGTCAGCATGCTTGAACGGATGGATTGCAAATTTTCCATGCTGATATTTGATTCCGCATTAGCGCTTGTTAATAAATTCGTTAAATACTTGCTGACGATCAATTTCTGCCGGACGATCAGCTTCAGCACTTCAATCGCCTCGCCGTCTTTTACAACCGCCGGATGAGCGAGAAGCGGACTTTTCGGATCTCTGTAAAAGACATCGAGATAAGGAAAAAGCGGTTTTTCCGCCATTTTCTCACCGATTAATAAGACTCTTTGCTTGGACGTGTCAATGCGCTGATCGACAAGCTTATCCAATTGAAACCGCGCTTCACGGATGGTGTGCCCGGAAGCGCTGAGCACCGTCGTAATGAATGAGCCGCCCGTTTCCTGTTCCGCCTGGGACGACTGAACCTTCCGATAGGTGATGCCGATTTTATTTTTACCGTCATGATCAACATCAAGGCTTGCGGTCAGCACGAGAGAAATATCTTTCAGCAAATTTTGATCCCAGCAGCCCGCAAGTGTCAGGCTTGCGCACATGAGACTGATAAGAACCGCTTTTTTAATGCGCATGGCGGACACCCTTTTTGCGTACAAGGACAATCAATACCATAAATAACGGAAACAAATACACAAACACAATATCGGAAATGCGGAAAAACTGATCCAGCTGCTGTATCGTTTTATCCGTGCTTGTGGCCCAAATAGACAGAAGGAAGACGAGCAGGGCCAGCGGATAAACAAACCGGCTGTGGTCTTTTTGATTGAACAGCTTGGCGATGCCGGTGCTTGCCAAGTAAAACACGTTGGCCAGTGTTGAAAAGACGGTCACGAACCAAAACGTCAAAAAGAGCAGATCCGTCCGTTCGATAATTCTGAATGAAACGGTTTTTAACAGGTACAGCACAGGCTCCGGGATCATTTTTATTTCTTCGGGGCTGATTGTGACAAAGCAAGTAAGGGTGATATACAGGTAATAAAGGATAATCAAGATGTTTGAAATCGTCAGTATTTTGTAGCGCTGGCTGACGGTGCAGTTGATTAGGGGCCCGATCACGAGCGCCGCCTGAAAGCCGGTAATGCTGACAAGTGTTTGCTGCACCCCGGTAAGCATGTCTTTTGCGGTTCCGTGAAAAATCGGCATAATGTATGTGATATCGGCTTTTCCCAGCGTGTATAAAATCGGCAGAGAGATCAGCAGCAAAAACGGTGTTAAGATAAAGCTGAACCTGGCGATCGCATTCAGCGGGGCCTGGGCGATATAGACAGAACCGAGGATCAGCATTAAGCTGACCACCCAATTCGGAGTCTGCGGGAGCACCCAGATATCCAATATCCGTGTAAATACAGAAAGAATGAGCGTGCAGAGAAACGCGAAATATAAAATATACAGCACCTGCACCCCTTTGCCGGCAAGTGTTCCGAATACCTCCTCCAGCATTTCGTACAGGTTCAGCTTCGGAAACCGGTGAAATAATATCATATACAGGCTGAATGTAAGCTGGACGAGCAATCCGGTAAGCAGAATGGAAATCCATCCGCTGCTTCCCGATTTCATCATCAGTAAATGGGGCAGCGCCAAAATGCCGATGCTGATCTGCGTCTGATTGATGAAAAACACGCCTTGAAGCGGGCTGATTTTTTTAGGCTTCATCTTTTCTCCACCCCCGAACATGTTTTATCTGCTTTGAGTCTTGCGGTCTCAAATAAAAAGGCCTTCTTTTAATAAACCAAGCCGGCAGCCGGATAAATGCATCCTTCAAGTCGCTGAAATGAAACGGCGTCAGAGATGATAAGTAAGGGACGCCGAGTGATTCAAGCTTGCACAGGTTCATCAGAATAAGCCCGAAGCCGAGTGCGATGCCGATAAAACCGAACGAAGATGCCAGAAACATAAGCGGAAATCTGAGCGTTCGGATGGACGTGCTCATTTCATATGAAGGAAGCACAAAAGAAGAAACGGCCGTAACGGCTACGACGATGATCATCATATTAGAAATGAGTCCCGCCTGAACGACTGCGTCACCGATCACGAGACCGCCGACAATGCCGATCGTCTGACTGATCGGTTTCGGCAGCCTGATACCGGCTTCGCGGATCAGTTCAATCGTAATCTCCATAATCATGGCTTCTATCAGCGGAGGGAAGGGAATATCAACAATCGAATTTTTCATGGTGATAATCAGATCGTTGGGAATGACTTCAAAATGAAATGCAATCAGCGCGATATAAAAAGCGGGCAGCGTAATCGCGATCATAAAGGCGAAAAATCTCAGCACTCTTAAAAAACTGGCGGAAATCCATCTCGTGCTGTAGTCATCCGGCGATTGAAAAAAAGAAAAGAATGTGATCGGCGCAATCAAAGCCGACGGGCTCCCATCCATCATGATCAGCACACAGCCTTCCATCACGCATGCTTTTGCTTTATCCGGCCGTTCCGTATGAATGATCTGCGGAAAAATGGAAAACGAATTATCTTCTATTGATTCCTCGATAATCCCGGGCGCAAGCACGCTGTCTATACGCAGGTATGACAGGCGCCGCTTCACTTCCTCCACAATCTCCGGATTGGCGATATTCTCAACAAAGATAACCGCAACCTTTGATTTGGCTCTTTCCCCGATATCCATATAATGAACGGAGAGATGGCGGTCCTGTATGTGAAACCGCAGCTGATGAATGTTCGTTTCCAAACTTTCCACAAACCCGTCATGGGCGCCGCGGACGATACTTTCAGATTCTGGTTCCATAATGGAACGCAGCGGATTCTGGCCGACGGAAAACAGCTTCGCTTTCCTCGATGCATCGCTGAGAAAAACAACCTGGCCTGCCAAAATCCCGTCAATGAGTTTTCTGGTTTCATCCGTTTCCGCACTGCTGACGGCATTCATCGTTTCCTCAAGCGGGCCGTTCTGCAGGGTGTCGCTTAACAGAAACTCATTCAGCTTCTGTTCTTCTATCATCTGTTCAATATAAAAGAAAGCGGTATGACGGTTCTGCAGTTTGATCCTTCGTATTTTAAAATCACCGCAAACACACATCAGCTCCTGCATTTCCCGTACAGCCGATTCAAAATCGCCGGGAATCCGTTTGTTTTGTTTATCCGCAGACATCAGACCGCCTCCTTTCCTGGTTATCTGTAGTTTTCAGCGGGTATTCCTTTTTTATGCATTTTATAAAATAGAGGAGTTCCTCGATGTTTTACCAAGAACTTCACAATTATGGATGAATATTTCTTGAACGAATATAAAGATTTATTAAAATTATTTCAAAAGAGTGATAAACGTCCTGTAAATGGTTTAAAAGGAGAAAGGCTTTCCGCATATAAAATGTGTATTTCTTGTAAACACTCCGGACCCGTCTTTTTCTGTCATGTACCAGTCATTCCGCTAGTTATTTTGGAATGGGACTGAAAGCAGGATACGGGGGAAAAATGAATGACTTTAAGACCTTATCCTTAACAAAACAGGCAGTCTGCACACAGCGGACAGAGAGTCCCGAAACGTATGCGCAGTGCGAAAAACGCTGATACAAACGGGCTGGAAAAGATGGATTATCATTACATCTTTTTCTTCCGGAACGCGAATAGTTCCATTGGTCCAAATGAATTTCTGTGCGGAAATGTAAACGCATTCATTTTTCTTTTGAAAAATTGAAGTAAGGTTGAAGTCCTGCCTATTCCCAAAAAAAGCAATTCGATAATAGGAAGAATAGCGTCACTAATAGAGAAGTTTGGCTCAGTGAAAGCGGGAAGATTATGTTACATAATGCCGATTGAGAATTCATAGTGAAGCTATATACTGATGAATGAATTTATCAATACAGAAGGAGATGTCAAAAATCAATGTGGTTACTCATTATAGCCTGTGCTGCCGTACTAATCATCGGAATCATTGAAAAAAGGCGGCATCAGAAGAATATCGATGCTCTGCCAGTACGCGTCAATATTAATGGTATCCGCGGAAAGTCAACCGTAACGAGGCTGACGACCGGAATACTGATGGAGGCGGGCTACAAAACAGTCGGAAAAACGACGGGAACAGATGCAAGGATGATCTATTGGGATACACCTGAGGAGAAACCGATCAAACGGAAACCGCAGGGCCCGAATATCGGCGAGCAAAAAGAAGTAATGAAGGAAACCGTAGAACGGGGCGCCAATGCCATTGTCAGTGAATGTATGGCGGTAAACCCGGATTATCAGATTATCTTTCAGGAAGAACTCCTTCAAGCCAACATCGGCGTCATCGTGAATGTGCTTGAAGACCATATGGACGTCATGGGGCCGACGCTTGATGAAATCGCTGAAGCTTTTACCGCGACGATACCGTATAACGGTCACCTTGTCATTACAGACAGTGAATACACAGACTTCTTTAAAGAAAAAGCCGCAGAGCGGAATACCGAGGTCATTATTGCGGATAACTCTAAAATTACAGATGAATACCTTCGTAAATTTGAATATATGGTCTTTCCTGATAACGCTTCCCTTGCGCTCGGCGTTGCCCAGGCTCTTGGGATAGATGAAGAAACGGCGTTTAAAGGAATGCTGAATGCGCCGCCTGATCCTGGCGCCATGAGAATCCTGCCGCTGCTCAGCACGAAGGAGCCCGGTCATTTCGTAAACGGCTTTGCCGCAAATGATGCATCTTCTACTTTGAATATATGGAAACGTGTAAAGGAAATCGGCTACCCGACAGATGAACCGATCGTCATCATGAACTGCCGCGCCGACCGTGTGGACAGAACGATTCAGTTCGCAAACGACGTGCTTCCGTACATTAAAACGAAGGAACTCATACTCATCGGCGAGACGACAGAACCGATCGTCAGAGCTTATGAAGAAGGCAAGATTCCTGCCGATACACTGCACGATCTGGAATATAAATCAACAGACGAAATCATGGACGTGCTGAAAACAAGAATGCAAAACCGTGTCATATATGGCGTCGGCAATATCCACGGTTCAGCGGAACCATTAATTGAAAAAATTCAAGAGTATAAGGTGAAACAGCTCGTTAGCTAGGAGGAAAAGGATAAATGTTCGGATCAGATTTATACATTTCACTTATTTTAGGCGTGTTAATCAGTTTAATTTTCGCGGAAAAAACAGGTATCGTACCTGCCGGTTTAGTCGTGCCGGGTTATTTAGGGCTCGTTTTTAACCAGCCGGTCTTTATTTTACTCGTATTGTTAGTGAGTCTTCTTACATACGTGATCGTCAAATACGGTTTATCCAGATTTATGATTTTGTACGGACGCAGAAAATTCGCAGCTATGCTGATAACGGGAATCTGCTTAAAAATCGCCCTTGATTTCCTTTACCCGATCGTACCGTTTGAGATATCAGAATTCCGCGGAATCGGTATCATCGTACCGGGTCTGATCGCCAATACCATTCAGAAACAGGGATTAACGATTACATTTGCCAGCACGCTGTTCTTAAGCGGCGCAACTTTTGCCATTATGTTTGCTTACTACTTAATCTAATGTAAGGTGTGTCAAACGATGAAAAAACAATTAAGCTTTCAAGAAAAACTGCTGAAGCTGACCAAACAGCAGAAAAAGAAGACCAATCTTCACGTTTTTATCGCGCTGCCGATCGTCTTTTGCCTGATGTTCGTCTGCATCCTGACAGGGAAGGCGGAAACGCCGAGTGTGAAAAGGAATGCAGATGACCTTGTATCAGCCTCATTCGTCGGAGATATTATGATGGGCCGGAATGTCGAGAAAGTGACAAAGCATAAAGGCACGGAGAGTGTCTTCCGTTACGCAAAGCCATTTTTCGAAGCATCCGACTATGTGTCGGGGAACTTTGAAAACCCGGTTACATATAAAAAGAACTACAAAGAAGCAGAAAAAAATATCCACCTTCAGTCAAACAAAGATGCCGTAAAAGTATTGAAGGACATGAATTTCACCGTTCTTACGGCAGCCAACAACCATGCGATGGATTACGGCCCTCAAGGAATGCGGGATACGGTTGAAGAGTTTTCAAAGCAAAATCTTGAACTTGTCGGCGCGGGCCTCACGCTGAAGGAAGCCGAGCAGAACATTTCGTATCAAGATGTAAACGGAATCAAAATCGCAACACTGGGTTTCACTGATGTTTCCGGAAAAGGCTTTGCAGCTAAACGAAATGCGCCGGGTGTGCTTCCGGCCGATCCAGAGCTGTTTATTCCGATGATTTCTAAAGCCAAAAAGAAAGCCGATCTTGTCATTGTTCAAACACACTGGGGACAGGAATACGATAATGATCCGAATGACAGACAGCGCCAATTGGCAAGAGCAATGTCAGATGCCGGAGCGAATATTATCGTCGGACACCATCCGCACGTGCTGGAACCGATCGAAATGTACCACGGCACCGTTATTTTCTACAGCCTGGGCAACTTCGTATTCGACCAGGGGTGGACAAGAACGAGAGACACGGCGCTTGTTCAATATCATCTGCAGAAAAACGGCACGGGACGCTTTGAAGTCACGCCGATGAATATTCATGAAGCAACGCCTGCACCGGTTAAAAAAGGCAGCATCAATCATAAAACGATCGTACGTGAACTGACGAAAGAATCGAATTTCGATTGGAGCGTCAAGGATGGGAAATTAACGTTTGATGTGGATCACAGCGATATCTTAAAAAAGAAAGCGGAGTGAAAAACAAATGAAAATCATTAAAGCGGGATGGCCGTTTGCCGCGATCATTATGGTCTTTATGTTTATGTCAGCGTTTAAATACAATGATCAGCTCACAGATCAGGAAAAACAAAAAATTGACACGGAAATGCAAAAAATTCAGCAAGAGGACACAGCGGGCGCAAAATAAGCGCATGATTCCGCTTGCCGGCATATTGTTTGTTCCGAATCCAGTAAAGAATGCCCATATCGGGCATTCTTTTTTTGTGTACTCTCCTAAACATTTGTTAAAAGTTACCGATGTAAAAACTACCAAAAATAAGGAGAGTGAATAGAAAACATGCTCACAAGCTGGAGGAAGTACATCCTTGCCGGCCTTATGATTTGTCTTGTGGCACCCGCAGTAACGAGAACGGAAATTGCTGAAGCGGATTCTCAAGTTTCTGTCCTGATCGTTTCAGACGCGCAAAAACTTGTCGGAAATAAATATGTTTACGGAGGCGAAGAGCCTGAGGACGGTTTTGATCCGTCCGGATTGATCCATTATCTTTTCAGCAGGCAGAACATCCATCTGCCGAGAACGGTCAGTGATCAATGGGAAGTCGGAGCCGCCGTCAAAGAAAATGACCTTTCACCGGGAGATCTTGTGTTTTTCAAAAAGTCGGATTCAACACAAAACGCGCCCGTCCACGACGGTCTTTATATCGGAAACGGAGAGATGATACACAGTTCTCCGTCTGAAGGCGTAACCGTCACACGCTTTCAAAAAAGCAGTTATTGGATGAATTTATATCTTGGCGCAAAGCGGATTACAAAAGATCCGGAACTGGCTGATGATCCGATCGTTCAGGAGGCAGCCCTTTACCTCGACATTCCGTATGTATTCGGCGGAAGCACGCCCGAGGAGGGATTCGACTGTTCGGGGCTGGTTCAATATGTTTTTGAAAACAAGCTTCACATTTACCTGCCGAGATCTGCGGAACAGCAGTGGCTGGTCGGTGAGAAAATCAAACTGAGCGGCATAAAGCCCGGGGACGTGATTTATTTCAGCGACACGTATAAAAAAGGAATTTCCCATGCGGGCATTTATGCGGGAGAGGGAAGGTTCATCCAAGCAAGCCGCTCCGCAAAAGTCACCATTTCTTACTTGTCGGAAGATTATTGGAAAAAACATTTTACGGGGGTGCGCCGATTCAGCAATTTAGCCATTTCTAAAGAAAATCCCGTTGTGTCCACAGCGGCCGATCATATCGGAATTTCTTATCTGAAAGGCGGCGTTTCACCGGAAACCGGCTTTGATACGGCGGGATTTGTTCAATACATCTATCAAAAAGTGAAAGGAATCAGCCTGCCGCGTTATGCGGACAAGCAGATGCAGGCGGGCGTTCCGGTCGATAAACAAGATCTGAAGCCCGGCGATCTGGTCTTCTTTAAAGCGGAAAGCCTGAATCCGGCCATTTATATCGGGAACGGACAAGTGATTCATGTCACCGTGTCCGCAGGCGTTACCATAACAAATATGAACACAAGCGCTTATTGGAAGGACAAATATGCGGGCAGCATCCGGCTCCCGTAAAAAAAGACGTCAGAGAGTGTCTCTGACGTCTTTTTCTTTTACCGTTTCGGCGCTCTGTATCCGGCCGCTACCGCATCCTCTACGGAACAGAACATTTCCGCGGGATCTGTCGTCCGGTCGTAGTATGTACTTCCCGGCGTGTGATAAATGCCGTTCCGGCTGCCTTTAATGTCGCATCCCTGTGAGGTGCCGGCTGCTTTCGTCTCGGCATGTCCGCCGGAGGAAGGGGCGTTGTTTTGCGCCGTTTCCGCGTTTTCGGATGTTTTTGTTTCTGCTTTCTGCCGCTTTAAAGATTTATTTTCTGACTGAAGCGTTTCAGCGGTCTTTTCGAGCTTCTTTTGTGAATTTTTTAATTTCTCATTGTCTTGTTTGAGTGATTTGTTTGTTTTTTTCAGCTCGCTTATCTCTTGGCTGAGTTTGCTGAGTTTTTCTTCATTGCCGGCTTCGGCTTCGGATTTCTCCTTTTCGGCTGCGGCACTGATGCTTTCATATTTTTTCTCAAGCGCCTGGTGTTCCTTCGTCAATTTTTGATAAGCGGTATCAAGGGTGCTGTATTTCTCCTCTGCCTTCACGGCCGAGGCGTCCGGCTCTGCGAGGGAGGCGCCGGTCAGAAGCAGGATAAATCCGCCGATGAGAAGGGGCCAAAACAGCTTTTTTGAAAAATGTTTTTCTTTTTTTGCCGCTTTGCATATGAGATGGAATATTCCGTATCCGACTGCGCAGAGAAAAGCTAAACATCCTATAATAGCGATTGCATTCGACATCATGAAACTCCTTTTTTCTTTATCTTACAATTTATTTTCATTTTTGGGAATTCCTTTTTTGGGAAACGTGAAAAGCCAGGCCGTGAAAGACCTGGCTTTTTCCTTTTATTGATCGTTGTCGAGAAGCCGGTTGATGAAATATGCGACGCCGTTTTCATCGTTGCTTTTTGTAATATACGTGCTTTTTTCCTTCAGTTCATCAATCGCATTGCCCATGGCGATGCGGTTTCCCGCCGCTTCAAACATGGAGAAATCATTCGGGCTGTCGCCGATGGCGTAAATATCCTGTTTTTCAATTCCGTACAGTGAGGCAAGCTCCGTCAGAGCACGTCCCTTTCCGGAACCGGCAGGGAGGATTTCGATAATGTGTTTCCCGGAAGATGTCTGGGATAATTTCGGATGATGTGTAATTTCTTCTTTGGCGTTTCTCAGTTTTTCCATATCAAAAGAGAAACAAAGAAGCTTGTAAACATGTTCGTCTCCGTTAAAAATCGCCTGTATATCCTGCACGGGTTTAATGCCGAATTGTTTGAACTGCGTCTTTGCACCCTCCCATAATGTCCGAATATCTTCCTTGGGATTGGCGCTTTTCAGAATGTCCAGTTCTGCCTGCAGTTTGGACTCGCCGTCAAACGGGGACAGCAGATGATCATCTGTATAGACCTCAAAGTAAATGTCTTTGTCCGTTAAATAAGCGGCGATATCCTTCCCGGCCTGCTGATCCATTAAGAGCCGGCTGACGAGGCGGTATCCTTTGTCATGGACTGTCCCGCCGTTTGCCGCAATGATCGGAATATCCAAATCCTTTAAGAGCGCTTTTACATCAAACGTGGCTCTGCCCGTGCAGATGGCCACGAGAATGCCCGCTTCATCCGCTCTTTGTAAAGCCGCTCTGTTTTCCGGAGAAATCACACTGTCCGAGTTCAGTAATGTGCCGTCTAAGTCAATGGCTATCAATTTCATATGTATGGATGCCCTCCTTAAAAATAAAGCTGCTTCATGTAGTATGTTCAGCTTTGTGCGAAATCAGCAGAAAGCCGTCAGTTAAAAGGCTATACCTTCATGTCCTTTTTTTCAACAGAAAAACGGCGGGATTTGCTAATCCCGCCGTGACATCTTACGCGTTTAAATCATTTTTTAATTTCGTTTTCACTTCTTGAAGGTTTTCCTCATTCAGCTTGAAGTAATAAATATTTTTGCCGTACTGAGGAGTGTAAATATAGCTGTCTGAACCTGTCAGCTGCAAAGAATCCACCGATTTCAGCGATGTGATGAACGGGAACAGACCGATGGCGTCATTAAGAGATAAGTTCATTTTTAAGTTTTTCCCTAAGCTGTCGACGATATCGTCATAAGATGGGATCGAGCTTAACGATTTAGATTTTTTAATAATGGCGCTCAGCACTTCCATCTGTCTTTGTCCGCGCATCAGATCGGTGTCCGCTTTGCGTGTTCTTACATAAGCCAGCGCCTGCTCACCGTCAAGCGTCTGGACGCCCGGCTTCAGCACGACTTTTCCTTTTGTATCGACTTTAATACGATCGGCAATTTTCTGGCTTTTCACATTTACCGTGACGCCATTCAACTCATTGACGACATCGCGGAACGCGTCGAAGTTGCTCTCAACCACATAATCTACCGGAATATCAAGCATGTTTTCTACTGTTTTATAAGTTAAATTATAACCGCCGTAAGCATGTGCGTGCGCGAATTTGTCATAGCCGTGTCCCGGGATGTTGACATAGGAATCCCGCGGAATGCTGAGCATCGTCGCTGTTTTCTTTTTCCGGTTGAAGGTGACGAGCACGTTGGCGTCACTTCTTGCGTCATCTACTGATTCGCCCTTACTGTCACGGGCGTCTATTCCTAAAAGCAATACGGTGAAAGAATCCTTCTTCGGGTCAAATTCTTTGATCCGTTTTACGGACTGGTCGCCGCGGTCAAGGCTGACGTGCGCTTCTTTGGTCGCATTATTCAATTTCACAAATGCGTAGGTGCCGACGGAACCGGCGATCACCAATAAGAAAGCGGCGAATACCAGTACAAATTTCACCCATTTTCTGAGGCGTCTTTTCTTTTTTCTGCGTTGAGATCGTTCTTCCATATCATTACCTCTCGTTTCTATTCTTTGTGAAGCGTACCATAATTGTTGACTTGGAGCAACTCTTCAAATGAGAAAATTCCAAATCTTTCTCTCTATTTCGACAACATCTACTGTTATTTTTGCATCAGGTTCACATTATATTGGACGGCAGGAAGCGGGAAATGTTTCGTCGCTTTGTAAAAAATAGTTAGTAAAATAATGGATATTAACGGTGCGGAAGGTTTGAAACGGACGGAAACAGGCAAAAGAAGCAGTAGAACAATTCCGCGCGGATACAGCGTTGGATGAAGGGAGTCTACATAACATGAAAAGCATACACTCGAATAAATGGCTCTATTTTTTCGGCGCACTCGGCGGCGCGTTATACGGATATGATACCGGAGTCATTTCCGGAGCTATTTTATTTATGAAAAAAGAACTGGGACTGAACGCCTTTACAGAAGGCCTCGTCGTCAGTTCGTTATTGGCGGGGGCGATTCTCGGATCGGGATTCGCCGGCAAACTGACCGACCGGTTCGGCAGGCGGAAGGCCATCATGGGAGCGGCGCTGCTGTTTTGTATAGGCGGTTTAGGAGTCGCTTTTGCCCCGAATACAGAGGTGATGGTTCTTTTCCGGATCATTCTCGGACTGGCTGTCGGAACATCTACAACGATCGTTCCGCTCTATTTATCGGAGCTGGCTCCGAAGCATAAACGGGGGGCGCTTTCTTCGCTGAATCAGCTGATGATTACGGTCGGAATCCTCGTTTCTTATATCGTGAACTATATATTTGCCGATGCAGGCGCTTGGCGCTGGATGCTTGGACTTGCGGTTGTGCCGTCAGTCATTCTGCTGATCGGAATCTTATTTATGCCGGAAAGCCCGCGCTGGCTGTTTACGATCGGCAAAGAAGAGAAAGCAAGAGAAATCCTTTCATCATTGCGGGGAACGAAGAATATTGATGATGAGATTGATCAGATGAAAGAAGCGGAAAAGGAAAACGAAGGCGGCTTGAAAGAATTGTTTGAGCCGTGGGTGAGACCCGCGCTGATTGCCGGCCTCGGACTTGCCTTTTTGCAGCAATTCATCGGGACAAATACAATTATTTATTACGCCCCGAAAACATTTACCAGTGTCGGGTTCGGCAATTCCGCGTCTATATTGGGAACGGTCGGAATCGGCGCCGTCAATGTCATCATGACGCTTGCGGCTATTAAAGTCATTGATAAGATCGGCCGGAAGCCGCTGCTGCTGGCCGGAAATGCGGGCATGGTCATCAGTCTGCTCGTATTGGCCGCGGTCAATCTCTTCTTTGAACATTCAGCAGCCGCATCATGGACAACGGTGATTTGTTTAGGCCTGTTTATCATTGTGTTTGCGGTCAGCTGGGGGCCTGCCGTGTGGGTCATGCTTCCTGAATTATTCCCACTGCATGTCCGGGGTATCGGGACGGGTGTCTCCACTTTGATGCTGCATGCCGGAACATTGATTGTCTCATTAACCTATCCGATGTTAATGGAAGCAGTCGGCATCAGCTATTTATTTCTCATTTATGCCGCGATCGGGATACTGGCATTCCTGTTCGTCCGGTTTAAAGTGACCGAGACGAAGGGAAAAAGCCTTGAAGAAATTGAGCAGGATCTGAAAAGCCGTAACGGTGGCTCGGGATCAGAATCAAATCGGCGGACAGTTCATCCGTAATATTCAGTTTTAGGGGGGCGGTTATTCACCGGCCCCTCAAAACGGATGCCGAGCGGGCGCCCGGTCACATAAATGACGGGGATATGTCATACGTTGTATAAAGTTACGATAAAGGCGGGGATGCCGGTGAAAACGAGTATTATTATCCTTACATATAATGAACTTGAGCTGACGAAAAAATGTCTGGCCAGCATTGAACGATACACCGACAAAGATAAGATTGAACTGATTATAGTTGACAACGGTTCCTCAGACGGAACGAGAGAATACATATCAAATCTGCCTGACGTCAAAGTCATCCTAAATGAAAAAAACCTCGGGTTCGCCAAGGGGTGCAACCAGGGTATCGAAGCGGCAGGGGGAGAAAATCTGCTGTTTCTGAACAACGATACGATGGTCACGAAAAATTGGCTCACCTCCATGCTGAGGGTGCTGTATCATTCTGAAAAAACCGGTATGGTCGGGCCCGTCAGCAACTATGTCAGCGGCGCGCAAATGATCCATGACGCATATCAATCGCTTGATGAGCTGGAATCATTCGCGGAGGCGTATTGCGCACGGGAAAAGCATCATACAAAGCGGGTGCTGCGCCTTGTCGGCTTCTGTCTTCTGGTGAAAAGAAGCGTCATTGAAGACATCGGCCCGTTCGATGAGCAATTCGGATACGGTTCTTTTGAAGATGATGACCTATGTCTGCGAGCCCTGCAAAAAGGCTACAGCCTGCACATCGCCCTCGATGCCTTTGTGCATCACCACGGGCACGCGACGTTTACGGCTAATCAGGATATCAATATCAATCAGTTATATTCGGAGAACCGCCAGCGTTTTACGGAAAAATGGGGCACTGATTTTACGTACTTTACTCATCCGAGACCGGAAATTGCGGAGCTCGTGCCCCGGGAGGCGAAACGGATACTTGATGTCGGTTGCGGCGCGGGGGCTACGGGGCTGGAACTTCAAAACAGACAGCCTTGCGAACTGTACGGAATAGAACTGCACCCGCTGGCGGCGCAAGCGGCAAAAGGACACTATGAAGCGGTGCTGCAGGAAGATGTCGAAGAAGTGAAGCTCCCTTATCCGGAAGACTTTTTTGATTGCATCATTTTCGCCGACATCCTTGAGCACTTAAAAGACCCGTGGCGCGTCATTGAAACGTACTCATCCTATTTGTCGCCTGCCGGATCAATCGTTTGCAGCATTCCGAATATTTCCCACGCCGAAGCGCTGTTCCCGCTTCTGCTCGGTGACTGGACATACAGAGACGCCGGCATTCTCGACCGCACCCACTTGCGGTTTTTTACGCCGCAGACGGTGCGCACACTCTTTCCGGAAGAGACATTTGCTGTGAAAAAGCAGTCCTATACGTATGTTCACGTGGATGAGCGGGTGCAGCTGTTTTTACAGGAAATCACACGAATGGCGCAATCGATGCAATTTCCGGTGACACAGCTGCCCGAACAAAGCCGGATTTATCAAATTCTCCTCCGTGTCGAAAAAACAGGCTGAAGGCTACCGTCCCATCGTTCCGAAGTTGGTAATCTGAATGGAAACATCATAGTCAAAAGCCGCTTCGGAGAAGGTCTCATCCCAATGATGCTTTACTTTCTTCCAATAGTCGGGATATTGAATGCGGACTCTGTCAGAAAAGAATACAGGGTCCGTTTCATATTGATTCTGCAGCTTATCGATGACTTCTTTCACATCGCTTTTCAGTTTTTTTTCGAAAATCTTTTCCAGCCCGTTTAAATAGTGCTGATCGAATGAATCTTCTCCGGCATATTGATCCTCTGACAAAAGTCCTTTTGTTTTTACCGCTACATGAAATGACAGCTTCCCGTTTTTCAGCCTGGGAGTGATGGCGGATGTTGATTTTTTGATCTCGAAGGTAATCGGGTGCCCCCCTTTATCCAAAGCGGGCAGCACGCCGCCCCGTATCGTCCCCATGAGCCAATTCAGGCTCTGTATTTCGTATGGTGACAGAAAGCCCGCCAATCTGTTTTGTTTTGCGTTTTTGATAATGGCCGCTCCGTCATACACCGTTTTTCCTTTTTGATTGCTGACGGCCTGAATGAGAAAACTGCGTTTATTATGGCAGTAAATTGAAGCTCTCCCGATTCGGAGCGGTTGTAAAATCTTCCCGTTGTAGTTTCCGTTGTTCGTAAGGTCGATCAGCTTTTCCGCGGGCATGGGCTGCTGCTGATTCGGCGTCGGCTCCGTCAGAATATCGGACGCTTTTCCTCTTACCGCGAAGAGATAGCTGCTCCGCCTTAATTCATCATCGCGGATAAAATGATTCATCATCTGCAGTATATTTTGGTCGGCCAGCAATTTGTCGCTGAATATCAGCACTTTTAAATGATCGCTGTAAACGGGCGGATCTTTTAAAGCGACTTCACTGACGGCTTCAAGAATGGTATCCCCCCGCGTCGTCACATTGACAAACACGGGCCGGCCGGAAGCCTGGCTGTTTTCACTTTGGGGCAGCAGGTTTTGATAGGTTAATTTATATCGGCGGTCACTCGTCTCGTCTATCGCCAGTCCCCGGGCGAAAGATAGCTTTTCGACTTCCTTCGCGTCCCAGCATCCTGAAAGCGTCATCAGTATGAAAAGCGCCGCCGCCCATTTTATGAAAAGTGTCATGACGTCTGTTTCCTCCCGGCTATTTTTTTCATCCAGCTGACAAACCAGATGAGAAAAGGAATCATAATGACGGCAAAAAACGTATACCCGAGAATATTCGCGAATGCAAACACGCTGTTGATATCATCGGG
This sequence comes from Bacillus sp. SJ-10, assembly GCF_002843505.1. Lineage (NCBI taxonomy): Bacteria > Bacillati > Bacillota > Bacilli > Caryophanales > Bacillaceae > Bacillus > Bacillus sp. SJ-10. The sequence goes on from NZ_CP025258.1 coordinate 1,179,641, forward strand.
GTACATCGAAAGGCCGAATGTCACTGCCAATAAGCTCCCCATCAGCCAGGCATTGTTTTTATTTTTCAGTCTGAAAATGGTGTTTAATCCGATATGCGCCCCTTTAAAAGAGCCGAGCATACAGGTAAACTGCTGGCATGTCCACGTGATTAAAAGAAAGATATCAAACCGCTCAATGAAAATACCCCGGATTTCTAAGGCGTGAATCAGGGAAATGGTCGGATACGTCACCGTTTTGGCTTCAGCGACCGACATACAGCCGATGACGACAAGCAGCGTAACGCTGTAAAATAAGCCTGCGCTGGCGATGCCGAAGACAGCAGCCTTTTTCGCCTGCTTCGGATTTTTCATAAACGGCACCAGATACAGAATCACCTCAAGTCCTGAAAAATACAAAAGGGTCCGCGGAAACATCTCAAAAAAGCTTTTGTAGCCTCCTTCCATGACCGGGCGGACGAAATCCAGCTTAAACAGTCTCAGGCTGAATATAAGCAGCATAATCAAAATGACGATCGTAACCGGGAACAGATAGGCATAAAGCTTTGAAATGGGATAGACCCCGCCGGTCACATGGTAGATGCCGACCGCCAGAAAGATGAATATGACGACACCCATCGGCGTATTTTTCAGTAAAAAGTAATTGATGACTTCACCTAGAAAACGGGCTTGAAAACAGACGGTGACGACAAAATAACAGCTGATGAATAAATTCAGAAGAGAACCGATGGCGCGTCCCATGATGCTTTGATTCAGCTCATATATGGTTTCCCCGCTGTTTTTCTGCAAAAACGGCATAAAGAGCAGGACGATGCCGATAAACACGACACCCTGCACAAGAATAATGATCCATCCGCTCGGACTGTCCGCTGTTGCGGCGGAGCGAGGCAGTGTTAACACGCCCGCTCCGATCATTGTTCCGCTTACCATGAGAAGTGTCTGCATAAACGACAGCTTGTCTTCCGGTTTTTTCATGGGGATCACCTTTGCTTGATTTTATCTTTCGTCTCTTTTCTAGTCGGCCGTTTTTTCAAAAGAGGCGTCGGCAGTCTGACGATCGTATCTTTTAAGTCTTGGCCAGGCTGCGCCATGATCGGAATAAGATAGTCCTGACCGAAGCTTTTCAGACGCATCAGATGGCCGACGACAAGCAGATAACACATGATCAGTCCGTATAAACCTAATATCGCCGACAAAATCATCGAAAAAATACGGATGAGCCTCAGCGGAAAATTGAACGCATAGGAGGGCGCCGTAAAAGAAGCCAATGCCGTAACGGATACGACAATGACCATCATCGCGCTGACAATATTCGCCTGAACGGCCGCCTGCCCGATCACCACGCCCCCGATCAGGCCGATCGTCTGTCCGATCGGCTTCGGCAGCCTGAGTCCGGCTTCTCTGATCATCTCGATCGTAAAAATCATGATGAACGCTTCAACAAAAGGAGGGAACGGGACATTCAATCTGCTCCCGGCAATCGTAACCGCCATTCTCGTCGGCAAAAGCCCCGTGTGAAACGTAACGAGCGATATGTAAAGGCCGGGTAAATAAATCGTGATTAAAATGCATGTGTACCGAAGCAGCCTGAGAAAGGTAACCGGAACCCACCGCTGATTATAATCGTCCGGTGAGTGGATAAATTCATCAATGGTCGCCGGCACCAAAAGGGTAAAAGGCGTTCCGTCTACAAGAATGGAGACCCTTCCTTCCAAAAGAGCGCCCATAACCCGGTCTGGCCGTTCGGTCGTCAAGACGGTCGGAAAAATGGAATACGTGTTATCTTCAATAAGCTGTTCAATCGCTCCTGATTCCGGAATGTCATCAATGGTGATCGAATCCAGTCTTTTCATCACTTCTTTTACAACATCATCAGGCGCGATATCCCGAATGTAGGCAACGGCGATCCGCTTTTTTGTCCGTTCGCCGAGTGTGATCTCTTTGATCTGGAGGTTGGGATCACCGGACTGCTCGCGCAACAGCGCCGTGTTCGTTCGGAGCTTTTCGACAAAACCTATCCTCGGCCCCCGTTCAAGCACTTCTGAAGCCGGTTCTTCAATATCACGCATTTTAAATGTTTCCGTCTCAAACGAAAGGGCTTCCTCCCATCCCTCCGCCAACAAAACCGATTTGCCGGAGAAAATGTCTGCCTCCGCGTCCTTAAGTGAAGAAAGCCGGGTGTGACGATAGCCGAAAGAGATGGATGACGGCGTTGTTTCAGCCGGCTCCTCTTGATGCCGGGCGGCCGCCTGCACGGGCGAAATAATATATTCCGCAAGCAATTGATTGTCGGTCAGTCCGTCTATATATATAAGACAGGCGTCACATTTGCCGTTTCCGTACGTAAACGAATAAAACATCATGTCATCGCTTTGGCCGAACCGTTTTTTCAGCGCTTCAAGGTTTTTGCCGAGCTCCGCATGTATCGTCATAATGTTCCCCCCTTTCCATCAGTTATTTTAATTTGCAACAAACAAGGCATTTTATTCTGGAATAGGAAATGACTGAGCATTCCGCCCCATCCGAATGGTATAATGAGCAGGTCAGCCATTTTATACATATTGTTTTTAACCGCGGCTCCCTCCGTGTTTTAAAAAAGACACAGGGGGAATGGGATATGAGCCGCTTTTTAAGGGGAGGGGAACGAACATGACGCAAGAGCCGATTTTTTTACAGCCTGTATGTAAAGAAAAACTATGGGGCGGCACGTTATTACGCGAACGATTCGGATACGACATACCTTCAGAAACAACCGGCGAATGCTGGGCGATATCAGCCCATCCGCACGGAATGAGCACGGTCAAAAGCGGTCCGTATCAAGGGAAAACCTTGATGGAACTGTGGGATCAGCATAGAGAATTATTCGGCGGAACGGAAGGGGACCGTTTTCCGCTGCTGACGAAAATACTGGACGTCAAACATCATCAGTCTGTTAAAGTCCATCCTGACGATTATGACGCCGAGGAGCATGGACTGGGCGAAACGGGGAAATCTGAGTGCTGGTACATTATTGACTGTAAAGAAAATGCGGAAATCATATACGGTCACACGGCCCGTTCGAAAGCGGAACTTGTCACCATGATTAACAGCGGTGACTGGGAAGGCCTGCTGCGCCGCGTGAAGATCAAACCCGGCGATTTTTATTATGTGCCGAGCGGAACCATCCATGCCATTTGCGCGGGGGCGCTCGTGCTTGAAACACAGCAGAATTCAGAGGCCGCCTACCGGATATATGATTACGGGCGTACAGATCAGAACGGCGGGACGCGTGATCTGCATATCCGCGATGCCGTCAACGCCGCGACCGTTCCTCATGTGGACGGATTTTTAGATGAATCAACTGAAACGAGAAAAGGCGTCACCATCAAAACCTTTGTGCAGGGAGAATATTTTTCTGTATACAAATGGGATATCAGCGGGACGGCGGAAATGACCCAGGACGCTCCGTTTATGCTGTGCAGCGTCACAGAAGGAAGCGGCTCCATCATCTGTGAAGGCAAGTCCGCCAAGCTTGAAAAAGGCGCGCATTTCATACTGCCGGATCAGATGCCTGACTTTACGATAAACGGAGATTGCACGATCATCGTTTCTCATATATAAAACCAAACTTAATCCCAGCTCTGGGATTAAGTTTTTTTTATTTGGAAAATTGGGTGATTTCTCTCTGTAAAAATGAAGAAGGCCGGCCGATAAATAAACTAGTTTGATAGAAACCAATTGAATCAGAAAGAGGAGAAGGAATGAAAAAGAGATTCGTTGCACCTATGTTATTGTCCGCCGTTTTCCTTGTCTTTTGCAACCTTGCACAGCCCGCTGAGGCCGCATACAGCGACTACTCCGTTTACGAGCTGGAAACGAAGCAGCAATTTGGTTCTGAGAACGAGGCGCTTCAAGCGGCAGCGAAATTGAAAAAGGATACGGGGTGGCAGGCTGACGCAAAGAAAGCCGGAAATACGCCGCTCACTTATCAAATCTCAGCTTCAGGCTTACACGATGAAACGGATGCGAAAACCGTGCTGAAAGATTTTACGAAGCAGACGGGTGTGGCCGGCACTTACAGCGCAAGCGGAAGCAAACAGCCGTACGTGACCGTCACATCAGGCGTTCTATCAGACGAGCGGCAGACGAAAAATCTTCTTGCCGAACTGACGAAAAAAACGAGCGTGACCGGCGCCGTCAAGACGGCGGGGACAAAACAGCCGTACATGCAGGTCGTGACTTCTGAGATGGCGGCCGAAGCGGACGCAAAAGCGCTCTCGCAAGCATTGACGAAGCAGATGGGCGTGAAAGCGTCATACCGTCAGATCAAACGGGAGACAGCCCGGTTTCAGATCCAATCAGGAACAATCTCCGGCGATCAAAAAGCCGCTCAAATCCAAACTGATTTTCAAAAGGAAACAGGATTGCAGGCGTCGCTGAAAGTCACTGCAAAGGCCAGTCCGAATATCACCGTGACAGCCTCTGACATCTCAAATGCAAATGCTGCGGCTGGTTTAGCGAAACAGCTGCAGCAGAAAACGGGCGTCAAAGGGAACGTTCAAAAGTATGCCCAAAGCAAAACAGCAACCGTGTACAACGTGCAGTCAGGATATTTTAACGGAGTAAGCGCCGTACAAAATGCTATCACCCAAATCAAGAAGAATACGGGTGTCAGCGGAAGCTATCAAAAAGCCGGCAAGAAAAATAATTATACGGTCGGGATGAGCGGACTGACGGCTAAGCAGCTGAAAAGCGTTCAAGCTTTCTTTAAAAAGAAAAAATGGCATTGCGACGCATCGCCTGTCAAAAAGACAGCATCAGTGTCCGTTTATCGGATCACGGCAGGGCAGCTTACCGCTGCGCAGGCAGATCAAGCGGAGGCGTATTTCCGCCAGCAGCATGTAAAGACGGCAAGAACAGCGGCGGGAAAAACAGCAGAAAACGAATATCAGCTGCTTTCTCAGCAGACGGCAGACCAGTCGAAGATAAAAAAAGGATTGAATCTGCTGGCGGGATATAAACTGACTGCCATTACAAAAACGATATCCAAGCAGACGGACACAACGTACCAAGTCACAACTGAATCACTGCTTGATACGGCAAAAATCAATCGTTCGCTGGACTTTTTCAAAGGGAAAAAAGTATCCGCCTCCGCACAGAAAACAGGTGAAGCGGCGTATACACAATTCAGAATTGAAACGGCACCGCTGCTTAAAAAGGAAGACATTGACCGCGTGACTGCTTTTTTCAAGCAAAACAAAGCGGCCGGCACTGTGAAGGAGACGGGGAAAACCGGGTCTGCACAGTACGTCATCAAAACCGAAACATTCAGCAGTAAAACCGTTTTAAATAAAAGCATGAGCTTTTTCAGCGCCAAACAATTACAGGCCGGCTATACGAGTGAAAGCCATCCGGTTTATGAACTCCGCATTCGCGATCAATTCACGGGAGCGCAGTCAGCGGACGCCGCCTCCCAAAAGCTGAAAAAGCTGTACGGGTGGACGATGGCTATTTTGAAAATAAAAAACGGACCGCAAATCATGAATACCAATTACAACATCTCGCTGGCAGATATGGTCAAAAAACAAATGACAGTCAGCCCGCAGACTGATGCCGCGGCTTATGCATCGCTTTCGTACATCAATACGGCCTCCGGAACGGTCACAGCCGACGTCCTGAACGTCCGGTCAACCCCGGAAGTCAGCTCCGGCAATATTATCGGGCAGTTGAAAAAAGGCGATAAAGTCAGCATCACAGGCCAGACAAACGGCTGGGCCAAACTCAGCATGGGCTGGAGAAACGCCAGCAGTGACGAAGTCGGGCAGTATGTCAATCCGGCTCACTTCGCACAAGACAGCAAGTATTACTTTCAATTTCTGAAGCTTTCTCAGACAGCCGGACTGAACGCATCGGAACTGAATCAAAAAGTGCTGGTCAATAAAGGAATACTGACAGGGAAAGGCCAGGCCTTTATTACAGCCGCCGGCAAATACAGCATCAATGAAGTGTATTTGATTTCGCATGCTTTGCTTGAAACGGGCAATGGCACGTCAGAGCTTGCGAACGGCATTATGTATAATGGTAAAAAGGTTTACAACATGTACGGCATCGGGGCTTATGACAGCAACCCGAATTACTACGGCGCACAATACGCGTATAATCAAGGCTGGTTTACTCCGGAAGCCGCGATTATCGGCGGAGCCCAATTTATCGGTGCGTCTTATATTCACAATCCTTCATACGAGCAGGATACGCTGTATAAAATGAGATGGTCTCCAGCCGCGGCCCATCAGTATGCGACAGACATCGGCTGGGCGTATAAGCAGGTAAACCGCATGTACGGCTTATACTCACTGCTGGATGACTATACGCTTTACTATGATGTTCCCGTGTATATGAAAGTATAAAAAAAGGGCTGAAGTGTATGCTTCAGCCCTTTCTTCATGCAAAAAACACCCGCCGTCGATTCAGGCAGGTGCTTCAGCACAATTTTTCATTTTTGTTTCCGCAAATTTCAATAACGCTTCACTCGAATTTCCATCTGAATACATATTCCATTTGTCCGAGAACCGCTTCATTTCTTCTGCACGAAATGGCTTTTTCGTCATTTCCTCCAGAAGGGCTTCGCTGTCATGACAAGCCTTTCCGGGAATGACGGACGTATAATTGTCGATTAAACCGCGTTTTCGATCATATTCCTCCAGATCATACGTGAAAAAGAAAATCGGTTTATTTAAGAGCGCGAATTCAAAAGGCACGGAAGAGTAATCCGTAATTAAAATATCAGCCGCTTTCAAGAGATCATGAAGACGCATGTCAGACACGTTCTTGATCAGTTCGCTTTCAAACGAAGCCGAAATATGATGCAAAACGGCAGGATGAAGCTTTACAAGCAGCATATACTCTCCGTTTAACGCGTTTGTGAGCTGTTCTTCGGTGAATGGCAGCCGAAAGGATTGCATATCATAATCCCTGAATGTCGGTGCGTACAGGATGATTTTTTTCGGCCATTTGTGCTTCAGTTCGGGCTTGTGTTCTTCATAATAGACGTCAGTCAGGGGGACACCCGTTTTTAACAGCTGGCCGTCCCGTATGCCGAACGACTTTTTAAAAACGTCAGCCATCGCGTCTGAACCGACGGTAACAAAGTCAAACGAGCGGTACACTTTTTTAAAACGGCTGATATCTGATGCCGGACGATTTTGATTCGTCACATCCTCAAGGCCGAACTTTTTCAAAGAGCCGTTCGCATGCCACACCTGAATGCATGTCGTTTGCGGCCGGCGGTTTAAGACGCTTGTCATGAGGAAATAGTTATCCGTTATCACCACTTTGCTTTTAAAAAGGAACAAAACAGCCTTCAAAAGATGCAGCGGATGTTTTTCGTTCAGATAAAAAGAGCCGACATCTTCCAGCTCTTTTTTCAGATTGACGGCGTGTCTCGTATACAAAACCGTCACTTCATAAGAGAGTGATTCAGCGTGCGCTTTGTAAGAACGGATGAGAGCCTGCGCATTCTCTTCAAAAGATACCAGCAGGGTCAGATGGTTCTTGGGCTTTACAGGCTTGAACAAAACGCCGAGAACAGACAGATATATAGAATAAAAAGCGGCGAATAAAGATCGCAAGTTCATAGATTACCAATCTCTTTTGCTGTTTTATTTGTTTAAAGCTGTTTCGTTTGATCTTCTGCCTGCTTGGAATACAGGCTTTTATTTGATTTATTATTTCTCAAAACGGTAAAAGCATACTTCGGAATGTTCAGCATCCTTTTCCATCTCCACGGATTCGTCACCAGTCTGTACAGCCATTCCAGATTCGTTTTGATCATCCATTCAGGGGCGCGTTTCACCGTTCCGCTGAACACATCAAAGCTTCCGCCCAAACCGATCGATACAGCCTGAGGGAAAAGATGTTTGTGTTCATAAATAAATTGTTCCTGATGGGGATATCCTAAGGCGACAAATACGAGATCGGGTTTCGCCCGGGAAATCTGTTTGGCGACGAAGCGTTTATCCGCTTCATAACCGTTGCTGGCTCCGACAACCTCAATATTCGGATACTCTTTGCTGATCCGGTTCAAAACGGCGTCAAGCACGTCTTGTTTAGCTCCGTATAAAAATATTTTTTTAGACTGCCGGTTTGCGAGGCCGAGCAGCGCAAGAAACACATCGAATCCCGCAATTCTTGATTTCAGCGGGTGCTGCATCAAACGTGACATTAACACGACGCCGATACCATCCGGCAGGACGAAATCCGCGGAAGAAATGACTTGATGATAACCTTTGTCTTTCGCCGCAGCGTATCCGATCTCAGGATTGACCGTCGCAATGACGGCTCCTTGCTTCTGTGCGATATAATAAGTGTCTAAATATGAAATAAACTCCTGTAAATTTCCATTAACGTAAGAAAGGTTGTGCACCATTTCAGTCTGCATCTGCCGTCCTCCTTTTTGTACGGGATTTTCTTTCACTTTTTCGTGACTTAGGCTAAGCTTTATTTTAACATAATACCTTCAGATAAACTTAACAATAGTTTTACAAAAATATAAATAAGATAACAATTTCTTTAATCATACGCGCAAAAACCCTGCTAAACTCCTATTGTAATAACATTTGTTAATAAGTGGAATTTAACTTCGTTTTACATTGGCTTAACCTTTTCAGGGCTATGTGATATAATGAGGTTCCATGAGTACGAAATTGGCACTTTAGTGATTAAGGATACAGCTGCGCAGCATTTCAGAGCAGTTGCTTGTTATACGTATGATGATAGAAAGGAGCTTTTGTTTCATGAAGAAGGTCATTACTTACGGAACGTTTGATTTACTGCATTGGGGTCATATTAAACTGCTTGAGCGCGCAAAGCAGCTTGGAGATTACCTTGTTGTTGCCATCTCAACAGACGAGTTCAACCTGCAAAAACAAAAAAAGGCCTACCACAGCTATGAACACAGAAAGCTGATTCTGGAAACGATCCGTTATGTCGACGAAGTCATTCCGGAAAACAGCTGGGATCAAAAAGTACGTGACGTAGCGGATCACAACATCGACGTGTTCGTAATGGGAGACGATTGGGAAGGCAAATTCGATTTCCTTAAAGATCAATGCGAAGTCATCTACCTCCCTAGAACCGAAGGCATTTCCACCACACAGATTAAAAAAGAAATTGCCGGGGTGTAATTGAAACATTCGGATATACAGATGATAAAGAAGTACTCCCTCCGGATAGGGAGTACTTCTTGTAATATAAGGTTATTTTCGCTATATTTGTTATGCGCTTTTGAAAAAAAGCTAGACAATAAGAGGAGAATTTAAAGATGAATCTTAGTAACTTTTTTAAGTTGAATAAAAAAGAGTCCAAGCCGTCCATAGAAGAACGCGAATATACCATTTTAAACAAAGAAGCATTGGCGGAAGAGAAGAAGGTAGCGGTAGTCGTTCCTGTTTATAATGCAGAAGAATATGTAAGGAAAACAGTTGATTCAGTGATCCTTCAAAACATCGGCTTTCAGCATATTTCTTTAATTCTGGTCGATGATTGCTCTACTGATGATTCCAGAAACATCCTGACTGAGTACGCCGAATTGTATGAAAATATTACAGTCGTCTTTTTGAAAGACAACACGGGAACCCCGGCTTATCCGAGAAACTTGGGAATTGAGCTGGCAAATGCGAAGTACATTACATTTTTGGATGCGGATGATTGGTTTGCGCCGAACGGAGTTAAAATCTTATTCGACATGCTCGAAAGAGATCAGGTAAATTATGCAGTCGGAAAAACGATCGAAATGCAGGTGAACGGTCAAAAAACGATCGGGAAACATGAGTCTTCGCTGAACAGAGCGAAGGTATCGCCTTTTTCAATCCGGCATATTTTCTATCATCTGGGCCCGCGGGCAAGAATGATGAACTTACAATTTCTAAAAGATAATGATATCAGATATCCGGAAATGAAATTTGCTGAAGATAAGCAATTTTTTATGGATGTTCTTTTGGCGTGCGGAGATATTTCAACGTCAACCGAACCGGTCTATTATCTGAACAGAATGGACAATAATGAGTCGCTGACAAAGCAGACTAATATAATGGAAAAAACCGACACGAACATAGCCGTAATGAAGTATATTCTGAACAAAAAATTAGATACTGAAAAAGAGAAGATGGCGATGAACCGCCTGATCGAATTCGATTCCATTACGCGGCTTTTCGATCGGATGCACTTCCTGAAAAGCGAAAACAAAGAAGCCTACTACAATAAATTCAATGAAATTCTGAATGTGTTAAAGAAGACGAAATACGATATTTCCGAGACATTTTTTCATCCGATTCATAAAACAGCCTACCGTCTGCTGACTCAAAAACGGTATGACGAGGTCGAAAAGCTGTTCCGCTGGTCCAAAAAAGAGCCCGATAAAAACATCGTGACGCAAGACGGGCTGGCTTATTTAGAAAGCCCGCTGACGGATGAAGAAAATAAACTGGTCGAACTTCGCATGCACGGAGAAACGGAAAACGCGGTGTTCGCCGATCATAAATTCACCGTTACGTTCCGCTTGTTCGGACAGGACAGAAATAATGCCCAATATATTCAGTTTCAGCACAGAGATAACATGAAAGTATTCCACCAGTTTCCGGTTCAGTCACTGGGAGACGGGCGGTACGTCCTTGAAATCCCGTTACGTGACATTGAAAAAGTCGGACTTGGCGGTTATATTATGTATGTCATTTATAACGATTATGAACGTGTCATGTTAAACAGAGAAGACGGTGAAAAGGTGACGGCAGAAGCGAACGGACTGCAATATCAATTCTACCGGACGGTGAAGGAGAACCTTTCACTGAAAGTAACAAAATGATGATTGTGATTGGATATGTTTAATTGAAACAGAGGAGTAGACTTATTTTATGGGTATAGAAAATCCTGTCAGATACAAGTTAAAACATCTTAACATAAAGGAAGAGACATTCAGCATTACGATATCCTGTGAAAATGTCACTGCAGGGGAAGAGCCTTCTCTTCAGATTATAAATCGTAAGACAAAAGCGGAACTTTCCGTCCCTCTGAAACGGTTGGCCGGAGAAGGCGGGGAGTACCATGCTGTCATGAGCACGGATCTGCTTTCTGACCATACGGACGGCAAAGGATGTCTGGATTTCTATGTCTCCTTTATCAATGATGACAGTGATATCAGTAAAAAACGGTTAAAATCCAGCCTTGAACCTATTGAACTGTCTTCTTATAAAGATGAGGCTCATCATATGTTCTTTTTCCCTTACACGACGAAGAAAGGGAATTTCTCCTTAAAGCTGCTGCAGAAAAAGTTCGTCACGCGGATTGATGAAATGGAGCTCGAATCTGACGGCAGCTTACATCTGAAAGGTTTTGCATTCCGGCTGAATGCGGCAGAAACCTTAAAGATAAAAGAAAAAAACCTGATTCTGAAAATGAAAAAAGGAAAAGAAGAGGAGCCTCTCATTCTGAAGTATCCGCTTCACGACGTGCCGAGACACGACCTTGATGAATATGTTCAGGACACAACGATGCTTGACACGATAGGCTTTGATACAAAAATTGATTTGAATGCCATTTATAAAGAATTGAATCAGCAGCTAATCTTTCAATTCCATATTCAATTCATTTTTGAAGATGCCGGGACAGGTGAAGAGATTATCACCAACAGCAAACCGTTAAAGGTTCTGAAATCTGAACAAGTAAACCCTAACCAATTCACGATCCTGAAAACGGAGAAAGGGCCTGCCAGATTTCACGTTTTCACGAAAAAGAAAACGAAAAATCTCCACCTGAGAATGAACGATTACAGCTTCAGCACCCGCGTGGAGTATTTTGTGAAAGGAAAGCTGAAACGAGGCGCTTCCTTTGTACGCAAGAGAAAGAATAAGCTGAAAAAGTTCATTGAGAAAAGAATACAAAACACTTATAAAGCGGGATTCAGGGTTGCGGGGAAACTGCCTGTCAAACAGAAATTTGTCATGTTTGAAAGTTTTGCCGGAAAACAGTACAGCTGCAATCCGCGGGCGATTTATGAATACATGAGCAAAGAGATGCCGGAATACCGTCTCTGCTGGAGTGTAAACCCCGCTTACTCACAGACATTTAAAGATAAAGGAATTCCTTATATCGAACGCTTTACGTTCAAATGGCTGTTTGCCATGGCAAGAGCCGAGTACTGGGTTGTCAACAGCCGTATGCCGCTGTGGATTCCGAAACCTGAGCATACGACATATGTCCAGACATGGCATGGCACGCCTTTAAAGCGCCTTGCAGTAGATATGGATGAAGTGCATATGCCGGGAACAAACACTGAAAAATACAAGCGCAACTTTACGACAGAGGCTTCAAAGTGGGATTACCTGATTTCACCGAACGCATATTCAACCGAAATATTCGCCCGGGCGTTTCAGTTTAGTAAAACCATGATTGAATCGGGATATCCGCGGAATGACTTCCTTCAAACGGATAACAGCCCTTCTGTCATCAAAGCGCTGAAAGAAAAAATGAATCTTCCGCAAGATAAAAAAGTGATTATCTACGCACCGACATGGCGGGATGACCAATTTTATAAGAAGGGAAAATACAAGTTTGACCTTGATTTAGACCTTCATCAATTGAGAGAAGCGATCGGCGATCGTTATGTCATTATTTTACGGATGCATTATCTCGTGGCGGAAAACTTTGATCTCGGACCGTATGAAGGATTTGCTTATGATTTCTCCAGCTACGAAGATATCCGTGAGCTGTATATGGTCTCTGATTTACTCATAACGGACTATTCCTCTGTCTTTTTTGACTATGCAAATCTGAAAAGACCGATGCTGTTTTATGTGCCTGATATCGAAACGTATCGGGATAAACTCAGAGGGTTTTACTTTGACTTTGAAAAAGAAGCGCCCGGCCCGCTTGTCAAAGAAACAGGTGACGTTATCAAATGGGTCAATGAAACGGAATCAGATGATTATAAGCTTCCGGATTCGTTCGGGCCTTTTTACGAGAAGTTCTGTTATTTAGAAACCGGAGAATCGTCTGAAAAAGCCGTAAAAGTGATTTTCGGGGACAAGTAAATAAGTGCAAAAAAGCATAATTTAACCACGTTAATTATGCTTTTTTGCTTAAGTGACGGCATGTTGCGCTCATGGGGCTCAGGCTTGTTATGAAGTGAAAAATACATCGTAATCTGTTACAATTATGAGCGGTGCTTTTGTAAGTCAAAGCTATTACCTAAAACTTACGACTAAGGAAGATTAGAATGAATGCATTGGTAAAAATTCTGAAAGAGCAATTCAACTCATTTCCGCTGATTATGCGGCTTGCAGTGTACGAAACGAAATCAAAGTATCAAGTGAACTATTTGGGTATATTGTGGCAGTTTCTCAACCCTATGATTCAAATGCTGGCTTACTGGTTCGTATTTGGTCTCGGGATTCGCGGCGGACATGATATGGTGCTTGGAAATGGAGACAGCGTACCGTTCATCGTCTGGATGCTGGCCGGCTTAATTCCTTGGTTCTTTATCAGTCCGACGATACTGGATGCATCTAACAGCGTTTTTAAACGGATAAATTTAGTGTCGAAAATGAACTTTCCGATCAGTTCACTGCCTTCTGTAGTGATAGCATCCAATTTATTCAGTTACTTTGTGATGATGGCGATTTACATTATTGTGCTGCTGAGCAACGGACTGTTTCCGACGCTTCACTGGCTGCAATATATTTATTACTTGTTTTGCATGATTAGTTTTATGTTTGCTTTCGGCCTGTTTAATTCAACCATCAGCGTATTAATCAGGGACTACCAGTTTTTGCTTCAGGCCGTCACAAGGCTGCTCTTTTTTCTTCTGCCGATTTTCTGGGACATTGCGGAGAAATTTGGAAACAGACCTGAAGTTTTGACCATCTTGAAGTTAAACCCTCTTTTCTATATTATCGAGGGCTTTAGAGACAGCTTTATGGAAGGGCAGTGGTTTTTCCACGATGTGAAATACACGCTGTATTTCTGGTTCGTCACACTGCTGTTGTTAACAGTCGGTTCACTTCTTCATATGAAATTCAGAGATAAGTTTGTTGACTTTCTTTAATATAGTAAGGAGATTATACGATGAAACTAAAAGTTTCGTTCAGAAATGTTTCAAAACAGTATTTTCTATATAAAAAACAGTCTGACAAAATTAAAGGACTGTTTTTCCCAAACAGAAATCAAAAAGGTTTTTTCGCTGTCCGAAATGTTTCTTTTGACGTCTATGAAGGGGAAACGATCGGATTCGTAGGGATCAACGGCTCGGGAAAATCAACGATGTCCAATTTGCTTGCAAAGATCATTCCGCCGACAAGCGGTGAGATTGATATGAACGGGCAGCCGTCTTTAATCGCGATTTCTGCCGGATTAAACAATCAATTAAGCGGTAAAGACAACATTCGTTTAAAATGCTTGATGATGGGTCTCAACAATCGGCAGATAGACGAGCTTTATGAAAAAATCGTTGAATTCGCGGATATCGGCGACTTTATAGATCAGCCTGTTAAAAGCTATTCAAGCGGTATGAAATCCCGTCTCGGTTTTGCCATATCGGCGCATATGGACCCTGACATCCTCATTATTGATGAGGCGCTCTCAGTAGGGGACCAGACTTTCTATCAGAAATGTGTGGACCGCATTACGGAATTTAAAGAACGCGGCAAAACGATCTTTTTCGTCAGTCATTCCATCGGACAGATTGAGAAAATGTGTGATCGGGTGGCTTGGATGCATTACGGCGAAATGCGCATGTTCGACGAAACGAAAGCCGTTGTGAAAGAATATAAAGCTTTTGTGGATTGGTTCAACAAGCTTTCAAAGAAAGAAAAAAAGAAATATCAAAACGAGCAGATTGAAGGCAGAACGCGGGCAGCCGAGGAACAGAAAATCACTCAGGCGCAGCAAAAGAAAGCGAAGCCTAAATTCATTGCCAATACGATACAGATTACGCTGCTTGCATTGCTGGCTGTCGGCGCAGGCGCTTCGATGTTTTCAGACAAGCCTCTGCGTGCGATCGCATCTTTCGGTGACGTCAAACAGAGCGATGCCGGCCTTTATGAGTCTGTGAATAAACCTGCTTTGGTAAAAGCTGAAAAGGCGGACCTTTATACTGAAAAAGATATAAAAGGAAAAGCCTCCGCAAGTGTAAGTTTCGGCACGAAGGTGCAGATAGAAGCCGAAAATAACCAGGCGGCCAAAGTGAAATTAAACGATAAAGAGTACTTTATGAAAAAGACTGATCTGTATAAAGTGAACGCTTTAAAAAAGACGGATGTTCAGCTTAATGATTTCAGCGGCAGTTTATCAAGCCAAACAGCAGAAGAGTTTCTCTCATATCTCAATAAAAGCCGGGACGATGTACAGAGTAAATTGAAAAATCCAGCTGCCGGACAAACGGCTGACGGACGGAACGTATTAAAAACATCCGATGCCAAAACGGATGTAGTAATTGACAATGATACAGTTTCCGAAGTGGTTTTTCATTTATCGCGTCCCGCAGACATCTCAGCTTTAAGTGAAAAAGGCGGCAGCAAAATCAATCAGAATTTGCTCATGCTTAAAAACCAGAAATATACTTTTTCTGTGAACAATGCTGATAAAACACTGACGGTAACGTCTAAAAAGTAAAGATCACATAAAAAAGCTGCCGGATTCGGCAGCTTTTTCTATTCGTCAGCTTCTTCTTTTTCAAGAAGATCCTTCATGAACGGAATCAATTTATGGCGGATATCCTGATCCTGTAAGGCAAATTCAAGCGTCGTCTCGATAAATCCGAGTTTTTCACCGACATCGTAACGTTTTCCTTCGAAATCATAAGCGAAGACACGCTGAATGTCATTGAGCTTTTGGATGGCGTCCGTTAATTGAATTTCTCCTCCTGCACCGACTTCCTGCTGTTCCAGGTACATGAAAATTTCAGGAGTGAAAACGTATCTTCCTAAAATAGCCAAGTTGGAAGGAGCTGTGCCCGGTTCAGGCTTCTCTACAAAATTTTTGACCTGGTAACGGCGGCCTTCATTTGTTAACGGATCGATAATTCCGTAGCGGTGTGTGTCGCTTTCAGGAACTTGCTGAACACCGATGATTGAAGACAATGTTTTTTCGTATTCATCCATCAGCTGACGAAGTCCCGGTTTTTCAGCCTGGACAATATCATCGCCGAGAAGAACGGCGAAAGGTTCATCGCCGATGAAGTTGCGTGCGCACCAAACGGCATGACCGAGTCCTTTTGGCTCTTTTTGGCGAATATAGTGGATATCCGCAATATTTGACGATTTTTTCACTTTTTGAAGCAGTTCGATTTTCCCTTTTTCTTCTAAATTACGTTCCAGTTCAGGGGCATTGTCGAAATGGTCTTCTATTGCTCTTTTTCCTTTTCCGGTTACGATAATAATATCTTCGATGCCGGATTCGACAGCTTCTTCGATAATATACTGAATTGTAGGCTTATCAACGATTGGAAGCATTTCTTTAGGCATTGCTTTAGTGGCCGGCAAAAAACGAGTGCCTAAACCTGCTGCCGGAATAATGGCTTTGCGTACTTTCTTCACTGAATAACACCATCCTTGTTTCTGCAAAATCTTTTTTTCAGAACTATAACCTAGTCTTTTTCCACTTTACCACAATTGATTAAAATTCACACCTTTTAATCCGCTTTCAAAGAGTGTTATAAAGGTTTTTGCTTTGTTTGCCATTAAGCTTTACAATATCTTAGAAACGGCATAAATATGTTAACATGAAGGGATATCCGACATATAAAACGAGGTGCAGACAAACCGTTGAAAAAACTAAAAGTAATGACCGTATTCGGTACAAGACCTGAAGCAATTAAAATGGCTCCGCTTGTATTAGAGCTTGAAAAATATCAGGAAATTGATTCGCTGGTGACTGTAACCGCACAGCACAGACAGATGCTGGATCAAGTGCTTGAAGCATTCAGCATTACGCCTGATTTTGATTTGAATATTATGAAAGAGCGTCAAACGCTTTCAGAAATTACATCTCATGCTTTGCTGAAACTGGACAAGCTGTTCCAAGAAGTAAAACCAGATATCGTGTTGGTCCACGGAGATACGACGACAACGTTCGCCGGAAGCCTTGCCGCCTTTTATCATCAAATCGCTGTCGGCCATGTGGAAGCCGGTCTGCGTACGCAAAATAAATACTCTCCTTTCCCTGAGGAAATCAACCGGCAGATGACGGGCGTGATCGCTGATGTGAATTTTGCGCCGACAAGCCAGGCTGAACAGAATCTGCTTGCTGAAAATAAAAAGCCGGATTCTATATTTGTCACGGGAAATACAGCGATAGACGCGCTTCAAACGACAGTGCGGGAAGACTATTCTCATCCGATTTTTGACAAGCTGGACGGAAGCAGGATGATTCTTTTGACAGCGCACAGACGTGAAAATTTAGGCAGGCCGATGGAACAGATGTTTAAGGCCGTCAGAAGAATCGTTGAAGAGTTTGAGGACGTACAAGTCGTTTATCCCGTTCATTTGAATCCCGCAGTTCGTGAGGCCGCAGAAGCCCATTTCGCTGATTCGGACAGGGTGCATTTAATAGAACCTCTGGAGGTCGTGGATTTCCATAACTTCGCTGCGAAAGCACATTTCATTTTGACCGACTCGGGCGGAGTGCAGGAGGAAGCGCCTTCTCTCGGAAAGCCGGTCTTGGTGCTTCGGGACACAACCGAGCGCCCCGAAGGAGTGAAAGCCGGGACATTAAAGCTGGCGGGTACAGATGAAGAAACGGTGTATCAGCTGACAAAACAGCTCTTAACCGATCAGGCTGAATATGAACGGATGTCAAAGGCGTCAAACCCTTATGGTGACGGATCGGCTTCAAAACGGATTGTGGAAGAACTGCTTTATCGGTACGGCTATAGAAAAACCCGTCCGCAGCCTTTTACAGAATAAAAAACTCTGCATCATATGCAGAGTTTTTTATTATTTCAGGCTTTCTTTTAATTCTTTTTTGACTGAAGCGAGGCTTGCTTCATCTAATTTGTAATAATAGATATTGTTGATTCTCGTTCCCGTTCCCTTCAGTTCATGCTGAGTGACTTTGCTGCGGGCGTTTTTATAGTCAGTCATAACCGTCCACATATCATCGAATGACATGTTTGTTTTCATATTGTTTTCAATGACCTTAAACATATCTCCGAATTTCGTGACAGACGAGATGTTTGCCCCTTTAGAAATAATCCCTTCAATCACTTGGCGCTGGCGCTGCTGCCTGCCGAAATCCCCCCGGGGATCTTCTTTTCTCATACGCGTGTAGGCAAGTGCTTCTTCGCCGTTCAGGCTGATGTTCCCTGTTCCGAAAGAGTGCCCGTCGTAGTTGAAGGCAAACGTGCTGTTCACCGTAATCCCGCCGAGTGTATCCACGGTATCTTTGAAGCTCTCCATGTTTACTTTCACAAAATAATCTACCGGCACGTCAAGCAGGTCCTCGACGGTATCCGCGGCCATCTGCGTTCCGCCGAAAGCATAGGAGTGGTTGATTTTATCCATCGTACCTTTGCCGGAGATTTTCGTATACGTATCACGCGGAATGCTGACCATTTCTGTTGTATTCGTTTTAGGATTGACGGTCATATAAATCATCGTATCCGCGCGCCCCTTGTCATTTTTCCGCTCATCGACGCCCATGATTAAAACAGAAATCGGATCCTTCTTTCCGAGATCTATATCCGTGTCACGTTTGTCCGATTTTTTCAAGTCTTCCTGAATGCTTGCCACCGTTGAAGCTGCTTTGTGCCACAAGTAGTAGATGTAGCCTCCTGATGATAAAACTAACAGCCCGATGATTGTTACGATTGTCAGAAGAACTTTTTTCTTCTTTCTTTTTCGTTCAGCTCTCATTTGTCATCACCTTTTCTATTAACTTTCCTGATACAATTTACTAATCTTTATAAACCCAGTCATATTTTTACTTATAACCATGTAATAGACGAAATTCTTAAAAAAAGGTTACAAAAAGACCTTAAAATTACCTTAAAAAAAAGTTAGTATAAGACGATACATAAAGATGAGGTGAAAAAAATGAAAAAAACTATTGCAGCTTCGTTCTTAATACTGCTTTTTTCTGTTGTGTTGGCAGCGTGCGGAACGGCGGATCAATCAAAGAAGGGAAGCGGTTCTGCGGAGAACCAGGCTCAAAAAGAAACGGCATATTATGTCGGTATGGCGGATACGCACACAATTGAAGTAAAAGTGGATGATCAGCCCGTCAGCTTTGAATTTTCTGATGACTTCTCTGATGTTCTGAATAAATTCAGCGAAAATGACAAAGTCAGCATTACTTATTTCACAAATGATAAAGGCCAAAAAGAGATCAAGGAAATCGAGAAAGAAAAATAATACACCATGATCAGCAAAAGGCGGGATAAAAATTGAAGAAAACAATATGGGCTGTCTGTTTTTCTGTGATATTCAGCCTGGCTTTATTACCGGAAAGCACTTTTGCGGCCAGTTCTGATATCTCAGTAAAACTGACGAATTATATTGGTAATAAATCGACTCTGAATATCGAACCTTCAGGAACTTATAAACTGACGGGAAGCGATGTCTCCTCCGTTGTCAGATTGGGAGGCGCGTCCAAATATGATACGGCTAACGCTGCGACATCTAAGTATTGGAAAAACCCGTCCAACGTAGTCGTCGTTAATACGGATGCTTATTTTGCGGACACGCTTTCCGTCATTCCTTTAGCGAATAAACTGAAAGCGCCTGTTCTGCTGACTGAAGCGAAAAAACTGAGCAGCAGCACAGAAGCGCAAATCAAGAAATTCAGTCCGGATAATATTTTAATCATCGGCGGGACGAACAGTATTTCGTCAGCCGCGGAAAAGACATTGAAGAAATACGGCCGCACGAAACGGATCAGCGGAAAAAACAGATATGATCTGTCCAAAAATATTGCGGCCGAAATGGGCAGCTATGACCAGGCGGTCGTAGTAACGGGGGATGTATATACGGATGCGCTGGCAATCGCGCCTTATGCTGCGCAAAACGGCTATCCGATTCTCCTGACGAAAAAAGACTCCCTCCCGAGCTACAATCTGCCTAAAAAAGTGATCATCATGGGAGGCACTTCAAGCGTCAGCAAAGATGTGGAGAATCAAATTAAAAAGAAGGCCTCGGTCACCAAAAGAATTACCGGATCAAACAGATATCAAATATCAGCAAACGCAGTCACTTCGCTTGGCATGGATGCAAGCAAAACGGTGGCTGCCAATGGGACTAAATTAGCGGACATCGTTGTCGGATCAAATATTGCCGCCGCAAATCACATGCCGCTTGTATACATCAAAAAAAGCGAAACACCCGCCGACGAGGCCAGCCTTTTTAAAACGAAAGGCACCTATTCTTATACATTAATAGGCAGCGCGAATTCAATTGCCGATTCAGTTAAGGCTGCTTACGCAAAAGAGTTTTATCTCGTAAACGGAAAGACGTACCGTATTGAAACGTCCGGCGGCAAATTAGGCGTTGCAGGCATTAACAGCGGAAAAACGTCTTTCAAGGCGGTTCCTGAAAAATATTCAACAGCAAACACAATCAGCATTGACGGGAAACCATATCTGGGGAATATGAGTTTCACTGCGGAATCCGGAAAATATGTAAGACCTGTTAATGAAAACATTCCTTTTGAGGATTATCTGAAAGGTGTCCTGCCGAATGAAATGCCGGGAAGCTGGCCGACAGAAGCGCTGAAAGCCCAGGCTGTTGCCGCCCGCACCTACTCTATCGGCAAGATGGGACAAACGGTCGCGGATACAACGGCCTTCCAGGTTTACGGGGGATACAGCTGGTATCCAAACGCCACCGCAGCCGTTAACGGAACAAAAGGGAAAGTGCTCACTTATTCCGGCAGATTGATAGATGCCACTTACTCATCAAGCAATGGCGGTTACATGGAAGCCGGCGATGAAGTGTGGGGATCGAAAGTGCCGTATTTAGTAGCCAAAAAGGATACAAAAGATCCGGAAATCAGCTGGTCTTTAACATTGCAGAAGCAGCAGCTGCCAGCGGGTCTGGATATGAAAAATCCCGCATCCTGGTGGTCTAAAACAAACGAAGCAAATGCCGCGCAGCTCAACGGAATAAAAAATTGGCTGATGAAAAATAAAGAAACCAATGCAAGTTCCATAAAAATTGCAAGCATCTCTGATCTCTCGCTCACCGGAAAAACAAAAGGCCAGCGCGCGGAAGACGCCGCGGTGAAGGTCACGTACCATGTGAATGACAAGTCGAAGGGCTATGTCATGAACAAGACTGCATCTGTTGAGGTGAAAGCGTCTGAACTCAGGACGATGATCGGAGCTTCATCTTTTAAAAGCACATACGCCAGTGCGTCCGGTAATTCTTCGCAAATCACGATATCAGGAAAGGGATACGGTCACGGCGTAGGAATGAGTCAATACGGAGCAAAAGAAAGAGCGGAGGCCGGAGAGCCGTATACTTCTATTCTTGCGTTCTATTATCCTAATACAGCACTTACAAACTACTAAACTTCTGTGGAGGAGATCGGATTGAAATTCATCATAAAATGTCTCCCCGTCTTCATTCTCGGGGTCATTCTATTTGTCCCTTCCGCTTTGGCTGACAACACGGTTAAAAGGATCGGCGGAAGCACCCGGTATGATACGGCTGTACTGGCGGCAAAACAATCATGGGGTGAAGCGAAAACGGTCATTATCACCGGCGGGACTTCATATGCCGATGCAATTGCCGCTGCGCCGCTTTCATATCAAAAAAATGCACCGCTGCTGTTTACAAATAAAGATCAGCTGTCTGCCGGCACAAAAAAGGGATTAATTGATTTAAAAACGAAAAATGTGATTATCGTAGGCGGCACACCTGCCGTTTCGAAAAATACTGAAAATCAAATTGCTAAATTAGGCATCAGTGTCAAACGATTATCAGGAAGCACGAGATATGCCACAGCCGCAAAAGTGGCGGGTGAAATGACAAGATCTTCTACAGCCCTTGTGGTCAACGGGTTTGTTGATGCAGATGGAATGGCTGCGATTTCTTATGCGTCTGCTAAAAAATATCCGATTTTATTCACTAATGATTCAACGTTAAATGGTTCTACGTCCAATGCGATCAAAAGCTTAGGGATTAAAAACACGATTGTCATCGGCGGGACAAGCAGCATCAGCAGCTCACTTTACAATAAACTGCCGAACCCTTCAAGAATCAGCGGCAAAAACCGCTATAACCTGTCTGTGAATCTTGCAAAAAAGACAGGCTTAAGCACAGGCTATACGTTTGTTACCAATGGTTTTAAAGAGGCGGATACCATCGTCGGAGGCGTGCTGAGCGCCAAACAGGGAAGAGTTCACCTGCTGACGAATGGAGACAGTCTGTCAAAAGACGTCCGGACGTATATCGGAAGTAAAAACATCACCAGCTTCACCGTTATAGGAAGTGCTTCATCTTTAAGCAACAATGCCGCGTCGCAGCTGAAAAATCCCGTTGTCGGCAAAACGGTCTTTATTGATCCAGGGCACGGCTATCAGGATTCGGGTGCAACCGGAAACGGCTTGCTTGAGAAAAATGTAAACCTTGATATCGCTACGCGTCTTAACAATCAATTATACGGCGCGGGCGCGCTTACTGTAATGTCAAGAAAGGGCGACACCTTTGATTCGCTTGAGGAGAGAGTGAACAAAGGGGCGAAGGCGAACGCCGATATTTTCATCAGCGTCCATGCAAATGCGAATGATAACAGCAGTGCAAACGGTACGGAGACGTATTATGATAAAACGTACCAATCCGCAAACAGTCTGAGGCTTGCCCAAAATATTCAGCCGAGAATGGTTTCTGCCCTCGGCACGCGTGACCGCAGTGTGAAAACTGCCGGATTTTACGTCATTAAGTATTCTAAAATGCCGAGTGTCTTGTTAGAAACCGGTTTTGTCACAAGCCCGATTGATGCCAATATTTTAAAACAATCAACGAAAAAGGACAGACTCGCGGCGGGGATCACCCAAGGCGTTTCCTCCTATTTCCGATAATTTTTTCATGGAAACAGACCGGTTCATACCGGTCTGTTTTTTTATTTTTCATTATGCTTTGTCTCAAATATGGATATGAATAGATTTACAATAAAAAAACAATAATCGAAACATTCTAATAAACATTAACGCTTCCTTTACTTCCAATTAACATCCATCTGCTAAACTCACGGCATAGGTCATCAAACATCCCAACAAATCGTGAGGTGTGTGTCAGTGGGAGCAGAGAAAAGCATGAATGTAAATAATAACTATGCAGTGCGGCAGGGGACTTCCGGTGCCGTTACGGAAAGAACGGCCCGTTATTTGGCTTTTAAGCGATTCATGGACATTGTGTTTGCGCTTGCGGGGCTTTTGGCGGCGCTCCCGGTGATGGGCCTGTTCTCCATACTGATTCGTTTGGAGTCGCCCGGCCCGGCTTTTTATAAGCAGGAGCGGGTAGGCAAAGACGGGAAGCCGTTTTATTTGTATAAGCTCCGCTCTATGAAAATAGATGCTGAAAAATCGGGGGCGGTCTGGGCGCTGAAAAAGGATCCCCGCGTGACAAAGGTCGGCGCTTTTATCAGAAGGACCCGTATTGATGAGCTGCCGCAGCTGGTAAATGTGCTTCGGGGAGAAATGAGCCTGATCGGCCCGCGTCCCGAGCGTCCCGTGTTCACGGAACAGTTTCAGGCTGAGATTCCGGGGTTTACGGAGCGGCTGGCCGTTAAGCCGGGATTAAGCGGCTGGGCGCAGGTCAACGGGGGATATGACATGACACCGAGGGAAAAACTGATGTTTGACTTATATTATATCCGCAACCTGACCTTTTCATTGGAACTGAAGATTATGCTCAAAACGTGCAAAGTGATCTGGACCGGTGACGGGGCGCGATAAAAATTCTGGTCAGCAGACAAAAAAGTAGGGAAAACGATGCCTAGTATTACAAATCAAATCTTGAGCGGCGCCAAATGGACAAGTATTTCGACAGCGTGTATTACGGTCATTCAAATCATCCAATTCGCCCTGCTCGGGCGGGTCATGTCACTGGCTGAATTCGGTCTTGTCGGCATGATCACAACGGTAGTGGTGTTTGCCCAAATTGCACTTGATATGGGTTTTGGCGCCGCGCTCATTCAAAAAGATCATGTGACTGATAAACAGATGTCTTCCTTGTACTGGCTGAATATCATAACGGGGCTTGCGCTGTTTGCGCTGCTGTTTTTCAGCAGTCCGCTCATCGCCGATTTTTATCGGCGGGAGGAGCTTGTCTATTTAATCCGCGTGCTGGCCGTCATGTTTTTAATCGCGCCGATCGGTCAGCAATACCAGTATATGCTGCAAAAAGCGCTGGCATTTAACACGTTAAGCAAGATTGAAATCTTTTCAAATGTGCTGTCCTTCGTGTATTTGGCGGCCGCGGTTTTTTATACGGACCCGATTCTCGCCTATGTGATTTCTCAGGTGCTGCTGCAATCGTCGAAAGGGATTCTGTACTGGATGGCCTGCAGAAAAACATGGAGACCGGCGTTCGTTTTTGATCTGAAAGGAATGAAAGGCTTCTTTTCTTTCGGGGCCTTTCAGCTGTCTTCCCGGCTTGTGAACCGGCTCGGAGCGAATATTGATATGATTCTGATCGGCAGTTTTATCGGCGCCGAGGCGCTCGGCATTTACAATCTGGCCTACCAGATTGTCACGCTTCCGGTATTAAAAATTAATCCGATCATTACGAGAGTCGCGTTTCCCGTCTTTGCGAAAAACAAGCATGAAAACAGCGTTATCAGAGAAGGATTTCTCAATATGACCAAAATACTCGCGCTGATATCCTTTCCGCTTTTGCTCGGTTTGGTTTCAGTGTCGGATGCATTCGTGGCTTCGGTATTCGGAGAAAAATGGCTGGCGGCTGTCCCGGTTTTAAACGTTCTCGCCATCGTCGGGATTTTAAGGGTTCTGATGAATCCGAACGGATCTGTGCTGCTCGCAAAAGGGCGGGCCGATCTGGCGTTTTATTGGGACGCCGGGGTGATGCTGCTGTATGGTGCATCTTTGTACGCCGCCGTGCTGTCCGGAAATCTCTTGACGGTAGCCTGGACGTACGCTTTCATCAGCATCCTGAATTTCCTGATCGGGCGCTGGCTGTTGGCATATGTCATTAAGCTGCGTCTGTCGGCTTACTTCAAAGCCGTGGCCAAACCGTTTCTGCTTACGGCGGCAATGGGTGTCATCGCCTTTACAGCCAGCTTCGGCACGGAGCGGATCAGCCTTGATGTCAAGCTTCGTCTGGCAATCTCCGTAGTCTGCGGCGCGTTGTGTTATTTATTCCTGTTAGGAAAAGCTTATCCGCATATGAAAAGTAAATTAAGAAAAGGACGTTTGCTATGAAGGTATTGTGGATGACAAGTGTCTATCCGAGCAGTGAAAAGCCGGGGGAAGGCGTTTTTCATGAAACACAGGCGCAAGAACTGAGAAAGCTTGGCGCGGAGATGACCGTCATTTGTCCGCGGCCGAAACTTGCCGCGCCATTCCGGGTGCTGAAAAAGACGTATCGGCAAAAGGATATAAGGCCGGCGCATGAATGGCGGAAAGGCGTGTCCGTCCACCGGCCGTTTTATCAGGCGGTTCCCGGGCAGCTGAAATGGGCGCAGCCGCATAAAAGAATGGCGGCATCGGTTCTTTCCGCGATTAGAAATCATGGCCTGAAGCCCGATCTGATTCACGCGCATTTCGCCATGCCGTCAGGCGGAGCGGCCGCCATTGTGTCGAAGGCTCTAGGCATTCCGTATGTGCTGACCTTGCATGGCAGTGATGTCAATGTCTATCCGCATTACAGCAAAAGCGCTCATCGCGCATTTACATTTGCGGTGCGGGAAGCAGCCGATATTTACGCTGTGAGCGGCAGTCTGCGGGAACAAATGAAAAAGCTCATCGAAGCGGAGTGCAGCGTGCTTCCGATCGGCATCACGCTTGACGCCTTCCGAGAAAGGAACGAGACGAAAGAAGCCGTCAGAAAACGGCTCGGCCTTCCTCCGGATAAAAAAATGATCGTGTTCATCGGCAGGCTTGTCAAAGAGAAAGGTGTTTTCGACTTATCAAAAGCCGTTCAGTCATTGGATGAAAGATATAAAGCTGTCTTTGTCGGTGACGGTCCCGCCGCATCTTCATTGCGGGAAGCCGCTCATATCATCACGGGGCAAGTGCCGAACGACAAGGTACAGGACTATCTGCTGGCCTCGGATGTAATGGCGCTGCCGTCCTACAGCGAAGGCATGCCGACTGTGGTCATTGAGGCGCTCGCTCTGAAGGTGCCGGTAATCTGCACCGATGTCGGAGGATTGGCTTCTTTATTCGGGAAACACCGGGGGTTGCTGATCAAGCCGGGTTCACCTGAGACGCTGGCAGAATCGATTCTGCAATATGACGGAGGAGAGGCTTGGACGCCGCAAACAGCCGAGGAACTTTATCAAACCGTCCGCACGTATTTTGACGCAAGCCAAAACGCGAAAGCGCTGAAAGAGAAATACCGATCCGTAATGAACCGGGCCGGGCAAGAGGAGAACCTTTCGAAAGAGGGATGAAGCTGTGAAAAAAATCGCTGTATTAGGAACAGGGTATGTAGGTCTTGTATCTGGAACTTGTTTTGCGGAAATCGGCCATCATGTGACTTGCTGTGACATCAATGAAGCGAAAATCAGAAGCTTGCAAAACGGAGTCATCCCGATATATGAACCGGGGCTTGAGGAATTAGCCGAAAAAAATGTCAGTGCCGGGCGGTTATCCTTTACGGCCGATATTGAGCCGGCTGTGAAAGCCGCTGATATCATCTATATCGCCGTCGGTACGCCGATGTCAAAGACGGGTGAAGCCGATCTGACCTACATTAAGGCAGCGGCGCAAACAATCGGAGAACAGCTGAACGGATACAAAATCATTGTCACCAAAAGCACTGTTCCGGTCGGGACGGGAAAGCTCGTTTACCAAATCGTCAGCGAAGCGTCAAAGGGAAAATATCCGTTTGATGTCGCGTCAAATCCTGAATTCCTCCGCGAAGGTTCGGCGGTGCGGGATACGATGCAGATGGAGCGGGCGGTTATCGGCGCCACAAGCGAACATGCCGCTTCGGTCATTGAAGAGCTTCATAAGCCGTTCCGTACGAAGATCGTAAAGACCAATCTTGAAAGCGCGGAAATGATTAAGTATGCCGCAAATGCTTTTTTAGCCGCCAAAATATCTTTTATTAACGATATCGCCAATATTTGCGAACGTGTCGGGGCGGACATTTCCCACGTGTCAGAAGGCGTCGGTCTTGACAGCCGGATCGGGAATAAATTTCTGCAGGCGGGCATCGGATTCGGCGGATCCTGCTTTCCGAAGGATACAACGGCTTTATTGCATATCGCAAACGCCGCCGGCTATCCGTTTCAAATGATGGAAGCCGTCATTGAAACCAATCAGAAGCAGCGGGTCCGTATTACGGAAAAATTGAACCGCGCTATCGGTCCCTTAAAAGGGAAAACCGTGGCCGTACTGGGGCTGGCCTTTAAACCGCACACAAATGACGTCCGCTCCGCCCCGGCTCTTGATATCATCACAAGTCTTAAAGAGCAGGGCGCTCACGTGAAAGCGTATGATCCGATCGCGATTCCCGAAGCGTCAGCGATATTAGGAGACGGCGGTATTGAATATCACACAAAGCTGTACAGTGCCATCAAAAACGCGGACGCATGCCTGATTACAACAGATTGGCCGGAAGTCAAGGAGATGGATCTTCAGAGAGTGAAGCAGCTGCTCAAACAGCCGGTCATCATTGACGGCAGAAATATGTTTCCGCTGGAGTATATGAGGGTTTCAGGATTCACTTATCATTCCGTCGGACGTCCGGCGGTTCATGCCGATCGGCAAATAAAAGAACTGGCAAGATAGAAAAAGATTTGTCTTCAGGCTCTCGGCAGCCCGGCTCGGCTGCCGGTTTTGGAAAGGGGTTTGCCATGTGAGTATCAAACGTTCAGCGGCACATGTTCTTGTGCTGCTTGCCGCTCTCATTACAGGAGGATTCATCATGCTGGAGGCGGTCAGAGCGGATGCCGGCTTCGGAAAAATCACCGTGCTGCTGCTTGCCGCCATGATCGGCATTGCCGGGCTTGCTTTGCTATCCGCCTTTACAACAAACGGTCAGATGTTTATGGGGCTCATTTACATACTGATCGCGTGTACATTTTTAAACCAGGCCTTCTTTGCGGTTCATCTCGGATTTTTCAGCTTATTTATATACCGGTTGTTATTAATCGGAGCGGGCGCCCTTCACATCGCCGGCATCCTGACAAACCGTCATCATATTGACAGATGGAATCGGGTGAATGTAAAAGGGGTTCTGATGTTTTTCGCCTTATGGTTTACATACGGTCTCCTATCGTTATTGTGGGCAAAATCCGTGACGTACGGGATTAAATATTTAGCTTTAATGGGAATGGGCATGTTTTTGATTTATCTTATTGTCATGTTCATTCAGCGCTTTGATCAGCTGATGGTTTTTTACGGCATATGGCTTGTGATGACCATTTTTGTGATGGCGATCGGCTTTTACAACCATTTTACACACCACCATCTGCCGAGCTCCACGCTTTATAACGGCCCGCAGTACAAACAGCATTATCCGACGTCCGTTTTCTTTAATCAAAATGATTTCGCGACGTTTTTGTGCATCAGTTTCTTTCTGTATGCGGCGGCGGTGAAAAATATGAAAAACGGCTATGTGAAGGCCGTCAGCCTGCTCTTTGCGATCTGCGCTTTGTATTTAATTATTTTGACCGGTTCGCGCGCGAGTCTGCTGGGCATATGCGCGGGGGCGGCTGTATACGTCTTCATCCTGCTGCCTTCCCTGTTGAAAAAACTCGCGCTGTACGCTGCGGGAGCGGGTGCGGCGCTGTTTGCGGTTTTATTTGCGGGCCGTATCACCAATGCCGTCTTGAATCTGTTTTCAGCTCCGCAGGCGATGCCGGGACAGCAACCGCTTCCTTCCAACCTCGCGAGGGCGAACCTTTTAAAGAACGCCTTTCACTATGTGATTGATTCTTGGGGGTTCGGAGTGGGTGCCGGAAACGTCTCGTATTATTTAAAAGCGGAGCCCGTTTATGATACGGGCGGCGTAGTAGAGGTGCACAACTGGCTCGTCGAGATTATGGCGAACTTCGGCGTGCTTACGATGCTCGGTTACCTGACAGTCTATTTGTTCCTTTTTTGGACACTTTATAAATGTCATGAAAGAAAATCGGAAAATCAGTCAAGACTGATCACAGAAGGACTTATCACGGCGATGGCCGGTTTTTTGGTAAGCAGCATCAGCCCAAGCTCCGTATCAAATTTATTTTTCCACTGGGTATTTCTCTCGCTCGTGATCGCGGCGGTCAATATATTGAGGCGTTTACAAAAGGAGCCTGCCGTCACGGCGTACTATGAAAAACAGGGAGATGCGAGATGAAGGATATGTTGACAAGAATAACCCGGCGTATCAAAAAGAATATCATTTGGATCATTGCGCTGCCCGTTGTGTTAGGGGCGGCGGGATATGTATTGCCGTCAAAAATCAGCGGAAACAGCAGTTTTACATCAGAAGCCGCGATCGCCGCGGGAAATTATGATCATCCGCTTTATAACAATACAAAAGAAATCCCGCTCCTTTTGACGAGCGATGCCTTTTTAAAGCAGGCTTTGCCTGATCAAACAGACGAAGAAAGAGCGGCCGTGAAAAGTAAACTGACTGTCGAAAAACAATCAGATTCATTGATCACGGTCAGCTACAGCGGCCAAAACAAACAGGAGACCGAATCGGTGTTTCAAGCCGTCATAAAAACTTTTCTGAAGAATGACCAGGACCTGTTTGAAAAACGGGCAAAAGTAGTGCGGCAGAGTATTGCTGCGCTTGAAGGAGAAACCGTCAGCGCGGACGCCAAAGTGGATAAGGAACGATTTTTATACGAATTGAAAAATACGCAGCTGAACCTGAAAGCGGCCGGCGTCATCAATTCAGAGCCGATGAATGAAACGGCGGGACAAGGCATGCCGCCGAAAAAGAAAGCGGTTCTGGGCGTTTTAATCGGCATTGCAGTTGCATTTATGTTCATTGTCATTCCTGAGTTTTTTAGAGAGTCCTTGTAAAAATCTGCGATGGAGATGTGACCATGACAAACTGGAAACCTTTCGTATCTGTCATTACACCGTCTTATAACGCAAGTGAATATATCGAAGACACGATTCAGTCCGTTTTACATCAAAGCCACCCGCATTGGGAAATGATTATCGCGGATGATTGTTCCACGGACGGAACGAGAGATATTTTACGGCAATATGAACAAAAGGATGAGCGGATCCGCGTCGTTTATTTAGATAAAAACGGGGGAGCCGCGGCTGCCAGAAATACAGCCCTTAAACATGCCAAGGGCCGTTATGTCGCATTTCTGGACAGCGATGACAGATGGAAAAAGGAAAAGCTTCAAAAACAGCTTGCGTTTATGGCAGAGCGGTCCTGCGCTTTTTCATTTACGGGCTACAGCGTCATGGAGCAGGACGGAACGCCGACGGACAAAACCATTCAAGCCCCTGAAAGCCTGTCATATGATGAAGCTTTAAAAAACACGATTATCGGCTGTTTAACGGTCATGATTGACAGAGAGCAGACGGGGCAGATTCAAATGCCTGATATCAGAACGCGGCAGGATTTAGCGACATGGCTTTCCTTGCTGAAAAGGGGATTTACGGCTTACGGCCTGAATGAGTGCCTTTCAGAATACAGGCTTGTTCAGAATTCGATTTCAAGCAACAAGTGGAAAGCCGCAAAAAAAACGTGGTTTGTTTATAGAGAAATTGAGCGCCTGCATTTTATCAAGGCTTCGTGGTGTTTTATGCAATATGCGAAAAACGCGGTCTTGAAAAGACTGTAGGCGTCAGAGGAGCTGGGTGATGAAGGTGGAACCGATTATTCACGTAATCGTCGGAGCGGCGGAATGGGGGCATGACCGGCTGAGATACAGACGGCACCGGCTGGCTGAATTTCTCGCCCGGCAAAAAGAAACGAAAAGCGTCATTTGGGTATGCCCGTCTCCGCGAGCCAATGATGGTCAGATGGCCGGGATCGCCGAGGGAATCCGGCAGTTCACTGTAAAGGATCTCATGCAGAAAAAAGCTTTCCGCTTCGGCAGGTATACAGACATGTGCTACAGGCATAAGCTTTCACCATTGTTGAACATGCTGAAGGAAGAAGGAGAAGGGGCCCGCTGCTGCTTATGGTACACCTTCCCCGGTTTTCCGCTGCTGGCAGATCTGTTTCCTTGGGATGAAGTGATTTACGATTGCAGTGATCTGTGGGCCGCTCCGATCAGCGGCCGGTCCGGAGTTCTGTCAAATGTTAGAAGAAACATCATTAAACAAGCGGAAATGAGAATCATACAGCGTGCCGATTCCATTACGTGTACATCTGACTGTCTGCACCAAGAGGTCGGAAAAAAGCTGGAGAATCCGCACCAGAAAGTGTTCACCATTGAAAACGGAGTGGAATATGACCTGTTTTCACGGGAAAATAAACAGCCGGATGAAGACATTTTACGGGGACGGAACGGAACGGTTCTCGGTTTTATCGGCGGAATCAAACCGAAGCTCGATTTTGCGCTTATGGCGGAAACGGCAGATGTGAGGCCTGACTGGACGATTTTATTGGTAGGCCCGAACACGGCTAAGGACGATCCGGATTTCAAGTCGCTTCTGGAGCGTCCGAATGTCATCTGGACGGGACCTGCCGCGCCGAATGAAGTGCCGTCCTATATGCAGCTTGTCGACATCGGCATCATGCCGTATAAAAATTCCCCTTATAATGATGCGGTATTTCCGCTTAAGCTTTTTGAATTTTTAGCCGCCGGGAAACCGGTTGTCGGCTGCAACCTTTCTTCTACGTCAAAAATCAAAAGGCCTTTCGTCTATGAATACGTTGAAGGCAGTGACCCCGCAGATTTCATCGCGGCCTGCGACGCGCTTCTGGCAGCGGACCGCAGCGGATCATATGAGGCTTTGCGCCGTGAATTGGCCCGGAGACGGGATTGGAATGTTTTATTCGGCCGAATGCTCGAATGCACGGGTATATTGAAAAATGCGCAATCCCATTAAAAGGGAAAGCGCATTTTTTGATTTGCGTGTTTCTTTTTGATGATGCTTGTTATAATAACTAGTAAGAATTATAATGGAAGGAACGGTTCAATATCAGAAAAGACTTCATATAATTCCAAAGGAGACTTCTTTATGCTTGACGAACGCATGTTTCGCATAGTTGTTGCGTTTTTTGTCTCTCTGCTAACGGTTTTAATCCTAACTCCTATCGTAAAAAAAATTGCGATCAAAATAGGTGCAGTTGACCAGCCCAGCAACCGAAAAGTACATGATAAAATAATGCCCCGTATGGGCGGCTTGGCCATCTTTATCGGCGTAGCGGCGGGTGTGCTCGCGGCCGGCATATATAATGAAACGAAAATGACCGCCATCACGGTGGGTGCGTTTATTATTGTTATTTTAGGAATCCTTGATGATAAATACCAATTAAGCGCAAAGGTAAAGTTTTTCGTCCAGCTGGCCGTGGCCATTATGATTGTGAGCACGGGACTGAAAATGGACTTTTTCTCCGTACCGTTTTTAACGGAACGTTTAGAATTGGGATGGGTCGCTTACCCGCTGACTGTGTTATGGATCGTCGGTATTACGAACGCGATGAACCTGATTGACGGTTTGGACGGACTCGCTGCCGGCCTGTCGGTCATCGGACTCTCCACTATCGCCGTTATGGCGTTGTCCGGAGGGAAAATCCTTATTCTGTCACTTTCACTTGTCGTGATAGGAAGCACACTCGGATTTTTATTTTATAATTTTCACCCGGCAAAGATATTTATGGGAGATACCGGATCGCTCTTTCTCGGATACGTCATCTCAGTACTCTCATTATTAGGTCTTTATAAAAGTGTTACTTTATTCAGTATCATTATTCCGATCATCATTTTGGGCGTGCCGATTTTTGATACGACATTCGCCGTCATCAGGCGGATTTTAAACAAACAGCCGATCTCAGCGCCTGATAAGTCACATATACACCACCGGCTGATGGCCTTCGGGCTGTCACACCGCACGGCTGTCATTATCATTTATTTAATCGGCTTTATTTTCAGCGTCAGTGCCATCCTGCTGAAAAGCGCGACCATTTGGCTTTCGCTGTTTATTATTTTTGTATTGATTGTATTTATGCAAATCATAGCAGAGGTCACAGGGTTAGTAAATGAACAATTTAAACCATTTACCAAGTTTTACAAAAGATTGGTAAAGAAAAATTAAAAAGAGCAGATCATGCGAATGGTCTGCTTTTTTACTATTCTCTTATTATATAAAAAAACCCGATCCTGCTCAAAGGATCGGGTTTACTCTTAATAGCCTGTTGTGCCGCCGGACTGTGTGCTGTCCGTACCGTTTGCACCAGCAGTACCGTTGGTTGAGTCGGTTGTGCCGCCTGTTCCTGTGCCGCCGGAAGTTGAATCGGTTGTGCCGTCTGTTCCCGTGCTGTCGGAAGTCGAATCAGTCGTACTGTCCGTTCCGGTGCTGTCAGAAGCAGGATCGGACGCCGTGCTGCTTCCGGATGGGTAATCCAAATGTTTCTGCAATTCCTGCCGTATTTTTTCGAGATTGGTCGGATCTGGTTGGAAATAATATGTTCCGCGCGTAGTTGCAG
Organism: Bacillus sp. SJ-10; assembly: GCF_002843505.1. Classification (NCBI taxonomy): domain Bacteria; kingdom Bacillati; phylum Bacillota; class Bacilli; order Caryophanales; family Bacillaceae; genus Bacillus; species Bacillus sp. SJ-10. The sequence continues at coordinate 1,213,408 of NZ_CP025258.1, forward strand.
TTCCGCCTAAATATAAATCTGATCCTGTTATGGTCAGTGTATCAATCTTCTTGCTGGTAAAGCCGCTGTAAATCTGCTGAAGAGCGAGTCCTTCAGTGATTCGGATATTCGTTTGGACGTTGTTGCTCGCTGTTTCAGCGATTTTATCGATTTTAGCAATATTTCCAGCTCTGGACATTTGGTCGATCAGTGCATTTAGGATTTGCTTTTGGCGGTCATTCCGGCCGAAGTCTCCGCGCTTATCCTGTTTTCTCATCCGCGCATAAGCCAAAGCCTGCTCACCGTTCAAATGCATGTTTCCTTTCTTGAAATAGATCCGTTTCTTTTTACTGACGTCACTCATCTCGTCGAAGTCAAAAGGCACTTTTACATCGACCCCGCCTACCTCATCAATAACATCCTTAAAGCCATTGAAGTCGACAGTGACATATTTATCAATCGGTATGTCTAATAAATCTTCTACGGTTGACACGGTTTCATCCGCTCCGCCCTTAGCAAAAGCCGCATTGATTTTTGATTTTTTACCGGTTGTGTCGCCGGCAAGCGTCACCCGCGTATCACGCGGAATACTCAGCATTTTCATTGTTTTATTTCTCGGATCAAGGGTAACGACAATAAGGGAATCTGATCGTCCGCCTTTTCCGCTGGTGGCATAATTTTCGATCCCCATAAACAAAATGGAGAACGGTTTTTTCTTCATATTGATGACTTTATCCCGCAATTTTGATTTGTCTCCGCGGGAAAGGGCATCATATGCATTATCTGCCGCATTGATCGTTTTGTATACTTTGTATCCGCCAAACCCGGCAGCGACTAACAAAACGAGGGTAAGCAGCAGCAAAATCCGTTTGAATATGATCTTTCGTTTGCTTTTCTTTTTCTTTCGAACACGCACTCTTACACGTTCAGCCATTACATTAGTCTCCTTTAGGGCTGACGTCTGTTTCTAAATACGTCAGTTCTCCCTCTGTATTCTTACTCTTGCCGTTCGTCAGTTCTGTCATCCATTTGATAAACTCGTCTTTGTCTTTTTCTTCAACGTACGTTTCAAATTCGACATGATCCGCATAATGGATATCTTTCAGTAAAAAAACTGATTCTCTCAGTTCGTTCTCTATCTTGCCGAGCCACGTATAATCCGCTGATGTATGCATAATCCGCATCAGCTTCCGCTCCGTAACTCCTATATGATTTAAGCCTTCAGACACTGACTTCCCATATGCACGAATCAATCCGCCTGCACCGAGCTTTATTCCGCCGAAATACCGGGTAACCACCGCGCAGGTATCTTTCAGACCGCGTTTTTTCAGCACTTCCAGCATGGGGACGCCGGCTGTGCCGCTTGGTTCTCCGTCATCATTCGCCTTTTGTATATGGTCGGTTTCGCCGATCAGATAAGCTGAGCAGTTATGAGTCGCATTCCAGTGCTGTTTTTTTATCTTTTGTATAAATTCCTGCGCTTCCTCTTCAGAAGCAGCACGGCTCAGGTGACAGATAAAACGCGATTTTTCAATCACAATCTCATGTTCACCCGTTTCTTTAACTGTTAAATAGCTGTGCAGCATGATTGCTGGACCCTCCTGACAAGCATTAAAAGACTTGTTTCTACAAATTCGAACAGACTTTAGAATTTTTGCGCATATTTTGGTATCATGAAAGAGTAAGATACTATATAAAAATGTTTTTTTCTAGAATATACGCATTCTTTCATTATAATTCGACATAAATTGCAGTTCAATTACATTTATAATAAAAATACATAACAACACCGTTACGGAGGGAGACAGATGAATAAATCGAAGATGGACTCCAAAGTTTTGGATTCTATACTTATGAAAATGCTGAAAACCGTGGACGGGAGTAAGGACGAGGTTTTTCAAATCGGAGAGCAGTCGCGCCAGCAATATGAGCAGCTGGTTGAAGAACTCAAACAGATCAAACAGCAGGTCTACGAAGTCATTGAGCTGGGCGACAAACTTGAAGTTCATACGCGGCACGCACGAAACCGCTTGTCTGAAGTAAGCAGAAATTTCCATAAGTTCAGCGAAGAAGAAATTCGCAACGCCTATGAAAAGGCGCACAAACTTCAAGTGGAACTGACGATGATCCAACAGCGTGAAAAGCAGCTGCGGGAGCGCAGAGATGATTTAGAACGCCGGCTTTTAGGTCTTCAGGAAATCATTGAACGGTCAGAATCGTTGGTCAGCCAAATAACCGTCGTTCTGAATTACCTGAATCAAGACCTTCGCCAAGTAGGGCTTCTTCTTGCCGATGCGCAGGCTAAACAAGATTTCGGTTTAAGAATCATTGAAGCCCAAGAGGAAGAAAGAAAAAGAGTTTCCAGAGAAATTCATGACGGTCCCGCGCAAATGCTGGCAAATGTCATGATGAGATCTGAATTAATTGAACGGATCTTCCGCGACCGCGGCACGGAGGACGGATTTCAGGAAATCAGAAATCTACGGCAGAATGTGCGGAATGCCCTTTACGAAGTCAGAAGGATTATATATGATTTAAGACCGATGGCATTGGACGATCTCGGGCTGATTCCGACACTGAGAAAATATCTTTATACAACTGAAGAATACAACGGAAAGGTGAAAATACATTTTCAGTGCATCGGAGACACGGAGAACCAAAGGCTTGCCCCGCAATTTGAAGTGGCGCTTTTCCGTCTCGCTCAGGAAGCCGTCACAAATGCACTCAAGCATTCAGAATCAGAGGAAATTACAGTAAAAGTGGAAGTAACCGCTGATTTTGTCGTTCTCATCATTAAGGACAATGGAAAAGGCTTTGATATTAAGGATGCTAAACAAAAGAAAAACAAGTCATTCGGCTTGCTGGGAATGAAAGAAAGAGTAGATCTGCTTGAAGGAACGATAACGATAGACTCTAAAATAGGTCTTGGGACATTTATCATGATTAAGGTTCCGTTATCTCTCGGCCTATAATTTGTTAAATAGAGCCAAAAGACATATTGACCGAACAGCGGCGTATATAGAACAATAGGATAAGGAGGCGTAGCGTGTGACTAAAGTAAATATTGTTATTATCGACGACCATCAACTATTCCGTGAGGGTGTAAAAAGAATATTGGATTTTGAACCTACCTTTGAAGTGGTAGCAGAAGGTGACGATGGAGATGAGGCGGCTCGAATCGTCGAGCATTATCATCCCGATGTTGTCATAATGGACATCAATATGCCGAATGTAAATGGAGTAGAGGCTACTAAACAGCTTGTTGAGCTGTACCCTGAATCTAAGGTGATTATCCTTTCCATCCATGATGATGAAAACTATGTGACTCATGCTTTAAAAACAGGTGCAAGAGGCTATCTCCTGAAAGAGATGGACGCAGATACTTTAATCGAAGCAGTGAAAGTGGTAGCCGAGGGAGGCTCTTACCTTCACCCGAAAGTAACCCACAATCTTGTCAACGAATTCCGCCGTCTTGCGACAAGCGGAGTTTCTGCTCATCCTCAGCATGAGGTTTACCCGGAAATCCGGAGACCATTACATATATTAACGAGACGGGAATGTGAAGTGCTGCAAATGCTTGCAGACGGAAAAAGCAACCGCGGAATCGGTGAATCATTGTTTATCAGTGAGAAAACAGTGAAAAATCACGTGAGTAATATTTTGCAGAAAATGAACGTTAATGACCGGACACAAGCCGTTGTCGTAGCCATTAAAAACGGCTGGGTAGAGATGCGTTAGTCATGTGTGAGAAGACTTGCCTGTTAAGGCAAGTCTTTTTTTACAGCTGCATATCTATTAAAATACTTATTAAGTACTTAATAAGGCAGGTAAAGTGATGAAGATTGCAGTTGTAACAGACAGTACAGCATATATTCCGAAAGAGATGAGAGAAGAACATCATATTCATATGATCCCTCTCCAAGTGGTTTTCGGTGAAAAAACATTCCGCGAAGAAACAGAACTCGACTGGAGAAGTTTTTATAAAGAAGTAAAAAATCATGATGAGCTGCCGACTACGTCCCAGCCTTCTTTCGGTGAATTAATCGCATTGTACGAAGAACTGGGTAAAACATATGATGCAGTCATAAGCATACATTTGTCCAGCGGAATCAGCGGAACTTATAACAGCGCCGCCTCGGCAAACACTATGGTTGATCATATTAAAGTTTATCCCTTTGATTCAGAGATCAGCTGTTTGGCACAAGGTTTTTATGCATTAAAGGCAGCACAGCTCATTAAAGACGGTGTTGACTCACCGGAAGAGATTATAAAAGAGCTGGAAGAAATGAAAAAAACAGTCCGTGCGTATTTTATGGTGGACGATTTATCACACCTCCAGCGGGGCGGGCGTCTAAGCAGTGCTCAGGCTTTTATCGGCGGTCTGTTAAAGGTAAAGCCTATTCTTCATTTTGACAATAAGGTAATTGTTCCTTTTGAGAAGATTCGGACACGCAAAAAAGCGATTTCGAGAATTTTTGAGCTGTTTGGGGAGGATGCAAGTAAAGGAATCCCGATGCGGGCCGCTGTCATCCATGCAAACAGGGAAGAAGAAGCGGCGGATATTATACAGGAGTTAAGCGGTAAATATCCTCATGTCGAATTCTATAACAGCTATTTCGGTGCCGTGATCGGAACCCATTTGGGCGAAGGCGCCATCGGAATCGGCTGGTGCTTTAAAAACTAAGTGAAAATCTCCGTTTTCAAGGGCGGAGATTTTTTTATTATTAAGTTTTCGTGATTCGACAAAAAAATTCCCGGCAGGCATACTTTGAGCAGAAAGGAGGCAGGGAGATGTCCGAAGGTGCTTCAGAATTTTCAGAGGTGCGGGATTTCTTTTACGGCCGGCATTTATTAAGATCTGAGATACCGTTTTCAGACCAGCGCATCAAGCGTTTAACAGAAAAAGAATATATAACGGCCGAGCCGTCAATCATCCGCCGGAAAAACCGTTACGTCTGCCAACGATGCGGTCAGTCTGATCAAGCCAGCTTTGCGGCATTTTGGGCGCCCTCTGCCAAAAGGCAGATTACCTATTGCCGCGCCTGTGTCATGATGGGAAGGGCTGATGAACTGACATCATTATATTCTTGGAATCAAGCCCCTGAAAACAGCTGGGAGCCTGTAAAGCTTTCTTGGGAAGGAACACTGACAGACGGACAGAAGCGGGCGGCCGCCGCGCTTACAGATGCGATAAAAGAGAGACAAGAGCTGTTAGTATGGGCGGTTTGCGGATCGGGGAAAACAGAGATGCTGTTTCCGGGTATCGAGTTTGCGCTGAATCACGGTTTGCGCGTTTGTGTCGCAACTCCGCGTACAGATGTCGTACTTGAACTGCTGCCGAGACTGAATAAAGCATTTGAGAAAGTCGAAGTTTCTGCTTTGTACGGCGGCAGCGAGGACAAAGGCCGCTTGACTCCGCTGATGATTTCAACCGCTCACCAGCTGATGCGCTACCGAGACATTTTTGATGTCATGATAATAGATGAAGTAGATGCGTTTCCTTTTTCAGCCGATGAGACATTAAGATTCGCTGTTGATAAAGCGAGGAAGAAAAACAGCGCCCTTGTTTATGTAACGGCGACTCCTTCAGACACATTAAAAAAGAAGGCTGAAGCCGGTTTGCTGAAAAGCGTCCGCATACCGGCCAGATATCATCGGAAACCCCTCCCGGAGCCGCGTTTTTTGTGGTGCGGCAATTGGAAGAAGAAGCTTCAGAAAGGAAAACTGCCGCGCTCTGTAACGGATTGGGTCCGCCAAAAACTTCAATTACAGCTGCCGGTTTTCTTATTCGTCCCGTCTGTACACGTATTGAAAAAGACAACGGATTATTTTCGGAAATTAAACATACGGGCAGAAGGCGTACATGCGGAAGACACATTCAGAAAGGATAAAGTGAAACGATTCAGAGACGGCCGGCTTGACCTGCTGGTAACGACTACGATTTTAGAAAGAGGGGTTACCGTGCCCAAAGTTCAGACATGTGTCCTCGGCGCAGAAGCACCTATCTTTACTGAGAGCGCGCTCGTACAGATCGCGGGCAGAACGGGAAGGCATTATAAACATTTCAGCGGTGATGTCGTCATGTTTCATTTCGGAATTACAAACGGAATGAAAAAAGCAAAAAAACATATAGAACATATGAACAAATTGGCACAAAAAAGTAAATTGTTGGACTAGTTAATTTCAGAAAACGTGATACAGTATACTCATACTTTCCTATGAGGAGCTGTCAGCATGCTTGTCAATTCAAAAGAAATCGTATTAAGGGAACTTCTCGACCGCCATATGTCTCAGCTTCATATGAACTGCACATGCCGGGTATGCAAAAATGACGTACTGGCACTTTCATTAAATCGGGCTGAGCCGGCATATGTTACAGATAAAAAGAAAGTTGCTTATGCAAAAGCAGAGATAGTTGATAAACAGAAAAATACGGCGCTGCTTGTCATTCTGGCTGAATCAGCGGCGATTGTTTCGGTTAATCCAAGCGAGTTCTGTGAAACTCGGGAAGGAGCGTAATATCTCTGAATTGTTTATTGTGTGACTCACCAATTTCAAGTTCATTGACTTGGAGATCTCTGTTTTCTCTGGCGCCCGAGCAAGAGATATGCAGCATATGCAGCAGCCAATTCGAAAAAATTGAAGGCCCCGTATGCAGTATATGCGGGAGGCCTCAGGAGTCAAATGAAAAATGCGCTGATTGTGCGGCCCGGGAATCAAAAACGGAAAAGTGCTTTTTGCTGCGGCAAAACCGTTCGGTATATTTGTATAATGATGCGATGAAGGACTCATTGGCCCGGTTTAAATTCAGGGGTGATGCGAAAATCATTCAAGCATTTGAACGTGACTTTGCTGCCGGCTTTAAAGCGGCATATCCATCAAATACACATACTCTCATCCCTATTCCGCTGAGCGGCGAACGGCTGGCGGAACGCGGATTCAATCAATCCGAGCTGCTGGCCTCTCTGCTCGGAATGCCCGTCATTTTCCCCCTCATCCGACTGAACAATGAAAAACAATCCAAAAAGAGCAAAACAGAAAGGCTGTCCGCAGAAAAAAAGTTTTCAGCAGCCGAAAACTCCGCCGAAGGTATGAACGTCATCTTAATAGATGATATTTATACGACGGGCGCCACACTTCACCAAGCCGCCGAAGTCCTGCTGACAGCGGGTAAAGCGTCATCGGTCTCCTCTTTTACTTTAATCAGAAGCTAAATCATTCTTTTTTTCTGCCGATATAATTGATAGAAATATAAGGCAGATTAAAGAAGGAATAGGAGTTAATACGATGGGTGAATTGGCGAATTGTCCAAAATGCAATGCTTTATTTTTTAAAACGAACCTGCAGACCGTGTGCCAGGCATGTATTAAAGAAGAAGAAAAAGCATTTGAAACCGTCTATAAATTTTTGAGAAAGCAGATCAACAGACAGTCGACGATGCAGCAGATCACTGAGGAAACAGGTGTGGATGAAGAGCTGATCCTCAAGTTTATCAAACAAAAAAGGATTCAGATCAGCCAGCTTCCGAATTTGGCATATCCTTGCGAAAGGTGCGGAAATCCAATCAGGACGGGGAAATTTTGCAAGTCCTGTCAGACAGATATTGAGTCGCAATTAGACCATATGAACCAAAAAACAGCCGCTGAATTCGATGAAAAAAACAGTACAAAAGACACATACTATGCCTATAATACCAAAAACACCTGATTCCCTAAACTAACTGATAACGCAGTCGATAAAAGAATTAGACTGCGAACAGAAAGCGAGAGGAATCCTATGAAAATCAATCAGTACGGAACACAATCCGTTAATCCATACCAAAAAAATTACGAAAAGCAAGCCGTACAAAAAGAGGCTGCAAAGCCGAAGGACAAAGTGGAAATTTCTTCTCATGCAAAAGAGCTTCAAAATGCGTCAGATGCGGTCACTAAAACACGTCAGGAAAAAATCGCTCAGCTTAAAGCGGATATAGAGAGCGGAACATATAAAATAGATTCAAACAGCATCGCTGAAAACATAGTGAATTTCTATAAAAAGCAATAAAAAGGAGAAAGCCAATGTCAGCAAAGCCAATTATTGATCAACTGAAGCGACTTTGCGCACTGCATGAACATCTGCTCACGCTGTCTGAGGAGAAAACGGAAGCGCTGAAAGCAGGTAAAACAAAAGAGCTCTCCAACATATTGACCAAAGAGCAAAAGTATATTCAGGCAATCGGACAGACTGAGGAAGAACGAATCAGGTTAACTTCTCAGTTTCTCAGCCGCGGTGAGGACAATACAATTGCTGCATGCATCTCCAGAACTTCAGGCAGTGAAAAACAGGAGCTTGAAGGGTTATTTCACTCTTTGTCTGCGCTTCTCGACCGTCTGAAAGAAGTGAATGAGATGAACAAACAGCTCACGATTCAGGCTTTACAATTCATCTCCGGGGCATTCGATATGATCATGCCGGGTGAAAAAGAGAATATGAATTATAAAGAGCCGCAAGCGGCGCGCAAGCCTGTCAGCCGTTTGACATTATTCGATTCAAAAGCTTAGAACGGAGGATTTTCAATGCCATCGACTTTTATGGGGCTCGAAACAGCAAGGCGTGCATTGAGTGCGCAGCAGACTGCATTAAGCACAGTTTCAAATAACGTTGCAAATGCAAATACAGAAGGATATACGAGGCAGCGCGTCACATTACAATCGACGAGCCCTTATCCCGCAGTATCAAAAAATAGTGATCTGACGGCCGGCCAAATCGGAACAGGAGTAAAAGCCGGTTCAGTTGAGCGCGTCAGAGACAGTTTTTTAGACTATCAGTACAGAACTGAAAATACAAAATTAGGGTACTATACAGCCCGTTCCAATTCATTGTCGCAAATGGAAGGCGTCATGAAAGAGCTTGACGATAACGGATTAAACGGATCGCTCAGTTCGTTTTGGAATGCCCTTCAGGATCTGGCGACGAATCCGGAAAATACGGGAGCGCGCTCAGTTTTGCAGGAGCAGGGGAAATCTCTTGCCGAAAGTTTTAACTATATATCTACCTCTTTGACTAACATTCAGGGTGATATTAAAAAGAATCTGGATAACACAGCGGATCAGGTCAATTCCATTCTCAATCAGCTGAATGACCTTAACAATCAAATAGCGGCAGTTGAGCCGAGCGGTATGCTCCCTAATGATTTGTATGACCAAAGAGACAGATTAATTGATCAATTATCTTCTATGGCAAATATAAAAGTTTCATATAATAAGTCGGGCGGACATGCCTTGGCGACTGCTGAGGGCACGGTTAACGTCGAATTGCTGAACGGAAACAACAATTCTCTCGGTACGCTGCTCGACGGTAACACAAAAACAGTTTCAGAAATGAAAATCAACTACGACAAGGACAGCGGCCTCGTGTCGAGTGTGTCAGTCGGCAGCAGTACGGTCAATGCGGATGCATTTACCGGTAAAGGCTCACTTTTAGGTCTTATTGAATCATACGGCTATATGTCAAATGGAGAAGAAAAAGGTCTTTATCCTGAAATGCTGACGGCTCTTGACAATATGGCGCTATCCTTTGCTGACGCGTTTAATGCAGTTCATGAAAAAGGGAAGACCTATACAGGCGAACAGGGTGCAGCATTTTTTGATTTCAGCGGTGATGAAGCGGTGCCGGCAAAAGGTGCGGCAGCGAAAATAAAAGTCAGTGACAAAATCCTTGCGTCTACTGATAATATCGCAGCGTCGTTAAACGGAGAAAAAAGTGACGGCACCAACGCGACAAATCTTGCAGCCGTACAGAACAGCAAGCTGACTATTAACGGTGAAACCACTACAATTAATGACTTTTATGAATCCCTTATCGGAAAGCTGGGCGTTAATTCACAAAAAGCTGCCAATCTTATGAACAACTCTGAAAGCAACACCCTTTCAGCCGATGAACGGAGACAATCAGTCAGTGCAGTGTCTTTAGATGAAGAAATGACAAATATGATTCAGTTTCAGCACGCTTATAATGCGGCTGCGCGGATTATAACGATGCAGGATGAAATATTCGATAAAATTATTAACGGTATGGGCACCGGAGGAAGATAGGAGATAAGTAAATGAGAGTAACTCAAGGGATGATCGCAAAAAATTCTCTTCGATTTATCGGCTCAAGTTTTGACAAGCTCGATCGGCTTCAGCAGCAAGTGTCTACGGGGAAAAAAATCACGAAAGCTTCTGATGATCCGGTCGTTGCAATGAAGGGAATGCAGTACCGTACTCAGCTTGCGCAGGTAAACCAGTATCAGCGGAATGTTTCGCAAGGCTTTACATGGCTGGAAAACTCGGAATCAAGCGTAAACTCGGAAACGGATATTATGGGGAAAATCCGGGACTTGATGGTTCAGGCGAAAAGTGATTCGAACGGTGAAACAGAATTGAAAGCAATCGGTACAGAAATCGGCCAGCTGAAAAAGCAGCTCGTTTCTGTCGCGAATACTCAGGTAAACGGACGTTATCTGTTTAACGGAACAAATTCAGACGTCCCGCCGATCACTGAAAATGCCGACGGCACATATACGTACAACTATGAGAATTATACCGGTGCTTCGGATGTTAACATCAACATCTCAAACGGAGCAGTGCTTAAAGTGAATTCTGATCCAAACTCAGCTTTCGGAGGCGTCGCACAAAATGGAGATAATGTATTTGAATTTCTCAACTCCTTAGAAGCTTCTTTAAGCAAAGGCACGCTGTCCGAAGCAGATTCAGATCAAATTCTGTCAGATATTGACGGTTTTACCGATAAAATGAATGCTGAAAAATCCAATATCGGCGCACGCACAAACCGATTGGAACTCATTCAGACAAGATTGGAATCACAAGCGGCAACCGCTGAAAAAGTATTGTCCGATAATGAAGATGTAGAAATGGAAGATGTAATTGTTGATTATTTATCTCAACAGACGGTTCATAGAGCAGCGCTGTCAGTGAATGCGAATATCATTCAGCCGTCACTGATTGACTTTCTGAAATAATAGAACTGACCGTCTTCAATATATAAAAAAGCGACTCACACTAGGGAGATCGCTTTTTTTACTAAAATACTATAAACAGGAGGGGTCTCTGTGCAGATGCCGAGATTGATTATTGACAGTGTGCCTGCTAAAATCGGTATAACCTTTCAAAAGGAAGAAATCGAGATGGAACAGCCGCCCGCTGACCTGGAAATTGAGCAGCCGCCGGCAGAGCTGAACATTGAAAGCACGCCGGCCAAACTGACGATTGACCAGACGAGGGCGTGGGAGAACTTGAATCTCAAATCATTTGAAAAGCTGAACGCTGAAGCCGCCCAGAAAGGTGCGGAAGCCTGCAGCGAGTTTATTGCCAAAACAGTCAGGGAAGGGAAGGAAATGGCGGCTATCGAAAAGAAAACGGGCAATGTGATGGCCCGGCAGGCAGCAGATGTCAGTCCGCCCGATCCATTCGGCGAATTCAGCGACTTTCTGCCTGCGCAGTTTCTCGTCGACATTGACTGCATTCCTTCAAAGCTTACGATTGATATTGAAGCCCGCAAACCTTCAATTGAAGCAGCCGTCAATAAACCTGTATGGAATTATACGCCGGGGAAAGTTCAGATTGATATGATGCAAGACCCTAAGGTGACGATTTCGGTTGACGATGGCAACGCAGAATAAAAGATGAAAGTGGTAAAGGATTGTGAAGCATGATAATTAAAACAAAATATCACGGAGAAATCAGAATAGACGAAGGGCAGATTATCTCATTTGAAAACGGCCTGCCGGGATTTAATGACGAGACTCAATTTGTTGTTCTTCCTTTGTCGGAAGATTCACCGTTTTTGGCGCTGCAGTCTGTGAAACAGGAGCATATCGCCTTTATAGTCGCCAGTCCGTTTATTTTCTTTAAAGGGTACGAATTTGACATTGACCAAGCGACGCTTGAGCTTTTGCATATTGAAGATATAGAGGACGTCGAAGTGATGGCGATTTTAACGTTGGAAGAGCCTTTTGAAAACACGACCGCCAATTTAAAAGCGCCGATTATCGTCAATAAAAAGGAAATGAAGGCGAAACAAATCATTTTACATGATGCTTCCTATGAAACAAAACATCTGATAGGAGGAGGATCATGCTAGTTCTCTCAAGAAAAGTGAATGAGTCCATTCAGATCGGGCCGGATATTGAAATAAAGGTGATCGCCATCGAAGGAGAACAAGTGAAGCTGGGAATTGAAGCGCCTCAGCATGTAGATATTCACCGGAAAGAAATCTACTTGTCGATCCTGGAAGAGAACAACAGAGCCGTATCTTTTAATACTGATTTATTACTTAACCTATCCTCACAAAAAAAGTGAGGATTTTTTTATTTTCAATATAAACAATAGAAGCCGCCATCCGATATATATAGTGTAGCCAATGAGAGGAAAAATTTTCTTCAGAATGACGCTGCGCCAATGCACAAGGACGTGCGAAAAACAATTCAGGGAGGAAATACAAAATGAGAATCAACCACAATATCGCGGCTCTTAACACTAGCCGTCAGCTGAATGCAGGTTCAAACTCTGCTGCAAAAAACATGGAAAAATTATCTTCAGGTCTTCGCATCAACCGCGCTGGTGATGACGCTGCGGGTCTTGCGATCTCTGAAAAAATGCGTTCTCAAATCCGCGGTTTAGACATGGCGTCTAAAAACGCTCAAGACGGAATCTCTCTTATCCAAACATCTGAGGGTGCATTGAACGAAACTCACAGCATTCTTCAGCGTATGAGCGAGCTTGCTACACAGGCGGCAAACGATACAAACACAGATTCTGACCGTTCTGAGCTTCAAAAAGAGATGGACCAATTAGCGTCTGAAGTAACAAGAATCTCTACTGACACTGAGTTCAATACGAAAAAACTTCTTGACGGAACTGCGCAAAACCTTACGTTCCAAATCGGAGCTAACGAAGGGCAAACAATGAGCCTGTCTATCAATAAAATGGACTCTGAAAGCCTGAAAGTTGGTACGACTTATACAGTATCCGATGATCAAAATACACTTACAGCAGCTGACGGAAGCACTGCTACTTGGGCGGATGAAGAAAAAGACGGCACTACTGGTGAAGTAACAAAAGCTGCTGGATATTACGATGCGGGCGGTAAAGTTATTGCATCTGAAAAATTAGCTGCAGATTCTAAAGTAACAAAAGGTATCGACATCTCTTCTTCAGCTAAAGCTGCGTCTTCAGCTCTTACAACAATCAAAACAGCTATCGACACAGTATCTAGCGAGCGCGCTAAACTTGGTGCGGTTCAAAACCGTTTAGAGCACACAATCAACAACCTTGGTACTTCTTCTGAGAACCTGACTTCTGCTGAATCACGTATCCGTGACGTAGACATGGCTTCTGAGATGATGGAGTACACGAAAAACAACATCCTTACTCAGGCTTCTCAAGCTATGCTTGCGCAAGCTAACCAACAGCCTCAGCAAGTTCTTCAATTGCTGAAAGGTTAATGACGGAAAGATCCTGGTTCTCCAGGGTCTTTTTTTTATTTCTTCAGCTATCTCCCCCTTCAGCAAGCCAAAGAACCCTATTGACAAAATGAAACATTATATTTTGCAGTTAAATTATTGAAAACCTTTTAATATGACCGATATAAGAATAAGATCATACATTTATGGAGCTGTGATATGATAAACAGTCGGAAACTCACTGTTGTCATAGAGCCGTCTACGACTAAACGCCGAAAAGGAGAGGGTACATATGGTCACAAGAATCACAGGCCTTAATTCCGGTCTTGATGTAGATTCTCTGGTGAAAAAACTAATGGATGCCGAAAAGCAGCCGCTTAATAAATTAAATCAGCAAAAACAGACGCTTGAATGGAAGCGCGATGCTTATCGGGAAATGAATACCCAGATTGCCGACATGTATTCTACTACATTTAATAATATGCTGATGTCCACAAACTGGAATAAAAAAACAGTAACAAGTTCGGATTCCAGTGTCAGCGCGGCGGCCGTCAGTGCTGAGCAAAATATTTCAACGAGTATGTCTGTACAGCAGCTGGCCACGTCGACGACATATAAATCATCGGGCGCCATCAATTTCACTTCAGGTCAGAGCCAAACATTGAAATTCAATGTCACAAATCCGGGTGAAACGAAGCCGACTGAGGTAAACGTCACGATCGCCGCAACCGATACGATTGACGATGTCATTTCTAAACTGAACAGCTCAGGCCTTGGGGTGACGGCTTTAAAAGAGAAAATCTCTAATGGCACGGATTATGTGGATACGATTGCGTTCACTTCCAATAAAACGGGGGAAGGATTTACCCTTTCAGCAGGTGATGACGCAACCAAAAGCTTTCTGAAAGATCAGCTCGGTTTTGCCGTTGATGATGCGACAAATGAACTGACGGCCAATGCGGAAGGGAAAAATGCGAAGTTTACGTTCAACGGGCTTGAAATGACAAAAACGTCCAATAACTTTACGATCAACGGCATCAAATACACGCTGAACAGCGTGACGGACAGCAATAAAACGGTTACGATTAACAGCACGACTGATACGGACGGGATTTTTGACAACATTAAAGATTTCGTTGATAAATACAATACGTTAATTAAAAGCGCAAACGCGAAGGTGACAGAATCAAAATACCGCGATTATAAGCCGCTAACCGATGAACAAAGAGAAGCGATGACCGATAAGCAGATTGAGCAGTGGGAGGCAAAAGCCAAAAGCGGTTTATTACGGAGCGACAGCACGCTGCAGAACGGTTTGGCGGAGATGCGGCTTGATTTGTACTCAACGGTTACGATTGACGGGAAAAAATATCAGCTTGCCGATTTCGGAATTGAGACGTCTGATAGTTATACGGATCAAGGAAAACTTGTTATTAAAGACGAAGCGAAACTGAAACAGAAAATTACCGAGAGTCCTGCTCTCGTGGCTAAACTGTTTAATGCAGACAGCCCTGATACAGCGAAAACCAAAAACCCGGAGGAACAGGGAATTGCCCGGAGATTAAAAGACACATTAAACAAAATGCAGACTCAAATTTCAAAACAGGCGGGTACGGAAAGCTCGGTATCAACCAGCTTTGCCATCGGAAAAAGCCTGAATGAAATAGAAACAAATATTTCCAATATGAAAACGAAGCTGGATGATATCGAAACGAGATATTATAAAAAGTTCAGCGCACTGGATACGGCATTGGAGAAATTGAACAGCCAATCTTCATATCTCACGTCAATGTTAGGATCTTCAACATCATAACCTTGGAGGTTTTATAAAAATGGCAATAAATAATCCTTTTGCTGCTTATCAGCAGACATCCGTCTTTACAGCCGCTCCGGAAGAGCTGACCCTTATGCTTTATAACGGCTGCCTGCGATTCATTAAGCTGGCAAGGCAGGCGATGAAGCAAAACAACCTTGAAGCCAAAAATGAAAATATCGTAAAGGCGCAAAACATCATTCAAGAGCTCAGCATCACGTTAAACCGGGAGATTGAGATTTCTGAACAGATGTCATCCATTTATGATTACATCCGCCGCCGGCTGATCGACGCGAACGTGCAGAATAACGGAGAGTTTTTAGATGAAGCGGAAAAACTCGTTACTGAATTTCGCGACACGTGGAAGCAGGCCATGCAGAGTGAACGGAAAAACAGCCATGGCGCGGGCGGCCTTGCCTGATGAACAGCAATGTCTTTGCTTTGTATAACGAAACGAAGAACATGTACGCCGCGCTGAAGGACGCCCCGGAAAGCGACAGTCTTATCAGCAGCGTTACGGCATTTACGGAGAAAAGGGAGGAGATGCTTGCGGGCATAAAGCCGCCTTTTTCCGAAGAAGAAAAAACGCTGCTTCAGCAGGTGGCCGCGATGGACCGCCTGATTACCGGCGAAGTGAAGCGGATTCAGGATGGTATCCGAAATGAAATAAAAACGCTTAAGAAAAAACGAATCTACCATAATACGTATTTCAATCCGTATCATCAAACGACAAGTGACGGCCGTTATTACGACAAACGCAAATAGGTGAGTGTTTTGAGAAGTTTGAACGATTACCATTTGGTGTCAGCCTATTACCAGCTTCTTTTTACGATTGATGAGGGGCTTTGCTACCTGTTGGACACGCAGGATGATTTTTTTAAGACGGAGGGCGAGCGGATTTACAACGATTTGATTCAGGCTTTTTTTCATCTCGATTCCTCTCATGCGCTTCTGCTGTCTATCATTGAGTGCCGATGCGTGGAGACGGCGATCCGCTCATTTGACGAGATCTTTCAGGATTTCAGCATGTTAAATGATTATGATTTCCCGTCCGCCCCTTTTCAGGAGTTTTTAAAAACCATCTTTCTGCCGCATTATAAGCTGTGGATGGAGCAGACGCACGACTGCATCAAACCGTATGTTCTTCACTAGACCTGCTGCAAGCGGCAGGTCTTTTGCCTGCGTCTTCCGCATATACTTATAATCCTGCCGGAAGCTGCCGGATATAACCGACACCATTCGTCATCGTTCACCGAATTTACACATTATTTTAACGTTTCAGCAGGGATCAGAAGGGGTAAAAGAGAAATAGTTACATATCCTTAGATAAAGGGAGGCGTTCTTTGATGAACTACAATATCAGAGGAGAAAACATTGAGGTTACACCTGCGTTAAAGGATCATGTGGAGAGAAAAATCGGCAAGCTGGAACGATATTTCGAGCAGAGCGTCAATGCCGATGTGAACGTCAACTTGAAATTCTATAATGATAAGGAATCCAAAGTTGAAGTCACCATTCCGATGACTGATCTGGCGCTTCGTTCTGAAGTGCATAACGAGGATATGTACAATGCAATTGATCTCGCAACAAACAAGCTGGAACGTCAAATCCGAAAGCACAAAACAAAAGTCAACCGAAAATTCCGCGAGCAGGGTCTTCCGAAACATTATTTCGAGAACGGCAGCGCCGCTGATACGGGCGTAGCGGTTCAGGACGAAATTGAAGATGACAGCCCGGAAATTGTCCGTCAAAAGCGTTTTAATTTAAAACCGATGGATAATGAAGAAGCGATTCTCCAAATGAATATGCTCGGACATAATTTCTTCGTATTCACCAACGCGGAGACGAATCTCACAAATGTCGTTTACCGCAGAAATGACGGCAAATACGGATTAATTGAACCGACTGAATAAACCCATCCAGCCTTCCGTGAACGCGCGGAAGGTTTTTCTCTATCTTTATCTGCAAATTCTTTGGAAATAGCAAAAGGTATGTTATGATAATGAGAGGTATACATGGACAGAAAATTATCATTTATTCCATGCAAAATCTGCATGTGAACATAGAGGAGCGTTATAGATGCTTGGGATTTTAAATAAAATGTTTGATCCGACCAAACGTGCGCTGAACAAATACGAAAAAATAGCAAATGACATTGATGCCGTAAGAGGAGATTATGAAAATCTCTCTGACGAGGCGCTTAAACATAAAACGGCAGAATTTAAAGAGCGGCTTGAAAAAGGAGAAACAACGGATGATCTTCTTGTCGAAGCGTTCGCCGTCGTTCGTGAAGCTTCCCGCCGCGTAACCGGCATGTTCCCGTTTAAAGTGCAGCTGATGGGGGGCATCGCCCTTCATGAGGGGAACATTTCCGAAATGAAAACAGGGGAAGGGAAAACGCTGACGTCCACGCTTCCCGTGTATTTAAATGCCTTGACGGGAAAAGGCGTTCACGTCGTAACGGTCAACGAATATCTGGCGAGCCGTGATGCCCAGCAAATGGGAGAAATCTTTGCGTTTCTCGGGCTTACAGTCGGCCTGAACCTGAATTCGATGTCAAAAGACGAAAAACGCGAAGCTTACGCAGCCGATATCACGTATTCAACGAACAATGAACTCGGCTTTGATTATTTGCGTGACAACATGGTGCTCTATAAAGAACAAATGGTGCAGCGCCCGCTTCATTTTGCCGTTATTGATGAAGTCGATTCAATTTTAGTCGATGAAGCGAGAACGCCATTGATTATTTCCGGACAAGCTCAGAAGTCCACAAAACTATACGTGCAGGCAAATGCGTTTGTCCGCACACTCAAGAAAGATCAGGATTATACGTATGACGTCAAAACGAAGGGCGTTCAGCTGACGGAAGAAGGAATGACGAAGGCCGAAAAAACGTTCGGCATCGACAACCTGTTTGATGTCAAAAATGTGGCCTTGAACCACCATATCAACCAGGCTTTAAAAGCCCATGCGGCGATGCAGAAAGACGTGGATTATGTTGTTGAGGACGGCCAGGTCGTCATCGTTGATTCCTTCACCGGCCGTCTGATGAAAGGACGCCGCTACAGCGAAGGTCTTCACCAGGCGATTGAGGCGAAAGAAGGCCTGGAGATTCAAAATGAAAGCATGACATTGGCGACAATTACGTTCCAAAACTATTTCCGTATGTACGAAAAGCTGGCCGGTATGACCGGTACCGCAAAAACGGAAGAGGAAGAATTCCGTAATATTTATAACATGCAGGTTGTATCTATCCCGACCAACCAGCCGGTCATCCGTGACGACCGTCCGGACTTGATCTACCGCTCAATGGAAGGGAAATTCAAGGCGGTGGCGGAGGATGTCGCCCAGCGCTACATGACCGGACAGCCGGTTCTTGTCGGTACGGTTGCCGTTGAAACGTCTGAATTGATTTCTAAACTTCTGAAAAACAAAGGGATTCCGCATCAGGTGCTGAATGCCAAAAACCATGAGCGTGAAGCTCAGATTATTGAAGAAGCGGGACAAAAAGGCGCTGTCACGATTGCGACCAACATGGCGGGACGCGGAACCGACATTAAACTCGGCGAAGGCGTAAAAGAGCTTGGCGGCCTCGCAGTCGTCGGTACGGAACGCCACGAGTCCCGCCGGATTGACAATCAGCTCCGCGGACGTTCAGGACGTCAGGGAGACCCGGGCATCACACAATTTTATCTTTCAATGGAAGATGAATTGATGCGCCGTTTCGGAGCTGAACGGACGATGGCGATGCTTGACCGGTTCGGTATGGATGACTCCACGCCGATTCAGAGCAAAATGGTGTCACGCGCCGTGGAATCATCTCAAAAACGTGTCGAAGGAAACAACTTTGATTCACGTAAACAGCTTCTTCAATATGACGACGTGCTCCGTCAGCAGCGCGAAGTCATTTACAAGCAGCGTTTTGAAGTCATTGACTCTGAAAACCTGCGTGACATTGTGGAAGGCATGATCAAGTCTTCACTGGAGCGTGCGATTGCCGCTTATACGCCGAAAGAGGAACTTCCGGAAGAATGGAATCTTGACGGACTCGTGGAGCTGGTGAATTCAACGTATCTTGATGAAGGCGCACTTGAAAAGAGCGATATCTTCGGAAAAGAACCGGATGAAATGCATGAGATGATCATGGACCGCATCATGACAAAATATAATGAAAAAGAAGAGAATTTCGGCACAGAGCAGATGCGTGAATTTGAAAAAGTCATCGTATTGCGTGCCGTTGATTCAAAATGGATGGATCATATTGATGCGATGGATCAGCTGCGTCAAGGGATTCACCTCCGCGCTTATGCGCAGACAAATCCGCTGCGTGAATATCAAATGGAAGGCTTCGCAATGTTTGAGCACATGATTGAGTCCATTGAGGACGAAGTTGCGAAATTCGTCATGAAGGCCGAGATTGAAAGCAATCTGGAACGCGAAGAAGTTGTTCAGGGCCAAACGACGGCTCATCAGCCGCAGGACGGTGATGAGGCCAAACAAGCGAAAAAAGCGCCGGTGCGCAAAGTTGTGGATATCGGACGCAACGCGCCTTGCCATTGCGGCAGCGGAAAAAAATATAAAAATTGCTGCGGCCGGACAGAATAGTCTCGACTGTATGAAGCGAACATGACCGGGTCTGCGTCTTATGGCGCCCCGGATCTTTTAATGAGGTGAATGGAATGGAATTATCAGAAATCAGGGCAGAGCTCGAAAATATGGCTTCTCGTTTAGCGGACTTCAGGGGGTCTCTTTGACCTCGAATCAAAGGAAGCCCGCATTGCAGAATTAGATGAAAAGATGGCGGAACCGGAATTCTGGAATGACCAGCAGAAGGCCCAAACCGTCATTAACGAAGCGAACGGTCTGAAGGAATACGTGAACTCCTATCATCAGCTGAGCGAGTCTCACGAAGAGCTGCAAATGACACATGATCTTTTAAAAGAAGAACCTGACCAGGACCTTCAGCAAGAGCTTGAAAAAGAGCTGAAGTCATTAACGAAGGAATTGAATGAATTTGAGCTTCAGCTGCTGCTCAGTGAACCATATGATAAAAATAACGCGATTTTAGAACTTCACCCGGGCGCCGGCGGTACGGAATCCCAGGACTGGGGTTCCATGCTGCTCAGAATGTATACCCGCTGGGCGGAAAGACGCGGTTTCAAAGTTGAAACGCTAGATTATCTCCCGGGAGATGAAGCGGGAATTAAGTCAGTCACACTGCTTATTAAAGGCCACAATGCATACGGCTATTTAAAAGCGGAAAAAGGCGTACACCGCCTCGTGCGGATTTCTCCATTTGATTCATCAGGCCGCCGCCACACGTCATTCGTGTCATGTGAAGTCATGCCTGAATTCAATGAAGAAATCGACATTGATATTCGTACCGAAGATATTAAAGTTGATACGTACCGGGCGAGCGGTGCCGGCGGACAGCACGTCAATACGACTGATTCAGCCGTTCGGATCACCCACCTGCCGACAAATGTAGTCGTCACGTGCCAGACGGAACGTTCACAAATCAAAAACCGCGACCGGGCGATGAAAATGCTCAAAGCGAAGCTGTATCAGCGCAGAATTGAAGAACAGCAGGCGGAGCTTGACGAAATCCGCGGTGAACAGAAAGAAATCGGCTGGGGCAGCCAAATCCGCTCGTACGTCTTCCATCCGTACTCCATGGTGAAAGATCACCGGACCAATACGGAAATGGGGAACGTGCAGGCGGTTATGGACGGAGATATTGATATCTTCATTGACGCCTATTTACGTTCTAAACTGTCGTAATCCGGGAACACACCTGCCTGTGGCAAGGTGTGTTTTTTTATCCGTTCTCTTTTTCCATTTTTCACAACAGCGCTTTAGCAAATTAATACGGTATTTGGCTGTTATTTACTTCTAAGCCGGGAAGACTTAAAATGCTATCGAGAGAAAATCGGAGAACGGAGGATTTTGCATGGATGTGAATCACAATAAGCCGCTCCGTCTGATCAAAGATTATATATACATCATGATCGGGGCGGCGATTACGGGGGTCGTGTTTAACGTATTTTTGCTGCCGAACCGTATAGCAGCGGGGGGAGTAAGCGGGATCAGCACCATTTTAGAAACGTTTGGTTTTGAACCGGCTTACGTGCAGTGGATTATTAACATCCCTTTGTTTATCGCCGGAGTGATTATTCTCGGCGGGAAGTTCGGAATGAAGACACTGGTCGGTTCCATCGTTCTGCCGCTCGCTGTCTATTTAACAAGAGATCTGCCTGCCGCGACGACCCATGAACTGCTGGCGGCGATTTTCGGAGGCGTCGGGATCGGAACGGGAATCGGCATCGTGTATCTCGGCAAAGGCTCCACGGGGGGAACGGCTCTGGCGGGGCAGATCATTCACAAATACACGGGAATGTCGCTGGGAACGTGCCTTGCCATCATGGACGGATTAATTGTGCTGAGCGCGATGCTCGTTTTCGGAGTGGAGCAGGGACTGTATGCGATGCTCGGGGTATTTATTTCAAGCAAAACGATTGATGTCGTGCAGGTCGGGTTCAACCGCTCCAAAATGGCTTTAATCATTACGCAGCATGAAGAAGCCGTCAGGTCGGCTGTGTTTAAAGAAATCGACAGGGGTGTGACGAAGATTTCCGCAGTCGGCGGGTATACGGAACATGACCGGCCGATCTTAATGTGTGTCGTCGGCCAGACTGAATTCACAAAACTGAAACAAATCGTCAAACAAATTGATGAATCAGCCTTTGTCATTGTCGCAGACGCAAGCGAGGTGCTCGGCGAGGGTTTCAAACGCGCGTAAACGGGGTTATAATAGCGAAGGGGTGCATCTTACATATGAAATCAAAATGGGCGCTGCTGGCGCTGGTTCTGACCATGTCCGTCCTGCTGGCGGCATGCGGCGGTTCCAATGAATCGAAAAAAGAAAGCTCTGACAGCTCAGGCGGATCAAAAGCATCTGCCTCAGCAGGAGAAGAGCTTTATCAGCAAAGCTGTATCGGCTGTCACGGAAAAGACTTAGAAGGCGGCGGAGGTCCGAATTTACAGGAAGTCGGCGGGAAGTATGATGAAGCTAAAATTGAAAGCATCATTAAAAACGGACGAGGCAATATGCCGAGCCATCTTGTAAATGATGAGGAAGCCGCGAAGATCGCAAAATGGCTGTCACAGAAAAAATAACAGAAAAACCTTGCCTGTTATAGGGGCAAGGTTTTTTCACGGCCTGGGAATGAAAAGAAACTGTAATAGTAATATGTCTAAATTTGACGTATAATGAAGTGTACTGAGGAAAAGGAACTTTCAGATTTTTCATCTGTTTCCTGGTAAATCGGCCATAAACCGCTGTACGTTTGCGAACTCTATGGCTGCAAGACATAATTAAAAGATTAGGTGATTTCATGATAGAGATGAAAGAAGTATATAAATCCTATCCGAACGGTGTAAAAGCGATTAACGGGCTGTCAGTCATGATTCATCCCGGAGAATTTGTATATGTCGTAGGACCGAGCGGAGCCGGTAAATCTACTTTTATTAAAATGATTTACAGAGAAGAAAAACCGACAAAAGGGCAAATATTGATTAATCATAAAGATCTCGCGTCTGTGAAAGAAAAAGAGATTCCTTTCGTGCGGCGTAAAATAGGTGTTGTTTTCCAAGATTTCAAACTTCTTCCGAAACTGACGGTATTTGAAAACGTCGCGTTCGCGCTTGAGGTTATCGGAGAGCAGCAGTCAGTCATTAAAAAACGCGTGCTCGAAGTGCTCGATCTTGTGCAGCTGAAGCATAAAGCGCGGCAGTTTCCCGACCAGCTTTCCGGAGGAGAACAGCAGCGTGTTTCCATCGCAAGATCCATCGTCAACAATCCTGACGTCGTTATTGCTGACGAACCGACGGGCAACCTTGATCCGGTAACATCATGGGAAGTCATGAAGACGCTGGAAGAGATTAATAACCGCGGAACGACCGTCGTGATGGCGACACACAATAAAGAAATAGTAAACACCATGAAGAAACGGGTCATCGCGATCGAAGACGGAATTATTGTGCGTGATGAGTCAAGAGGGGAGTATGGTTCTTATGATTAAAATTCTCGGGCGCCATTTGCGTGAGAGTTTTAAATCTCTCGGAAGAAACACATGGATGACATTTGCATCCATCAGCGCCGTTACCGTTACATTGATTTTGGTCGGCGTGTTTTTAGTCATTATGCTGAATTTAAACAACATGGCTAAAAATGCTGAAAAAGAAGTGGAAATTAAAGTATTAATCGATCTGACGTCTAATAAGAAAACGCAGGATACGCTGCAGAATGAGATTAAAGACATCTCGGGAATCCAAAGCGTAGAGTTTTCATCTAAAGATAAAGAGCTTGATCAATTGGTCAAAAGCTTCGGCGACAGCGGAAAGGCCATGAAAATGCAAGATCAGGAAAACCCGCTGAACAACGCGTTTATCGTCAAAACGACAGATCCGCATGATACGCCGAAAGTCGCGAAAAAAATTGAGAAGCTTGATCATGTGTATAAAGTGACATACGGGAAAGAAGAAGTCAGCCGTCTGTTTAAGATCGTCGGGGTGTCACGCAACATCGGGATTGCGTTAATCATCGGCCTTCTGTTCACGGCGATGTTCTTAATTTCAAATACGATTAAAATCACGATTTTCGCCAGAAGAAAAGAGATTGAAATCATGAAGCTTGTCGGCGCGACAAACTGGTTTATCCGCTGGCCGTTCTTCCTGGAAGGGCTGCTGCTGGGGGTATTCGGTTCTATCATACCGATCGCTCTCGTGCTGAGTACGTACCAGTCGATGGTCGCTTGGGTGGCCCCGAAAGTTCAGGGCTCATTTGTTTCACTTCTGCCGTACAGCCCGTTTGTGTTCCAAGTATCACTTGTGCTCATTCTGATCGGCGCGGTTATCGGAGTATGGGGAAGTCTGACTTCCATCCGGAAATTCCTTCGTGTATAAATACAAAAGCCAGTCTATATAGACTGGCTTTTTTTAATGGTTTCGTTACTGAATGACGGGCAGGGCCGGTGATCCGGGCTTTAATGTAAAGTCATAAGACGATTCGTCACGGTACATCGGGTCCGCATAAATGGAATCCGAATCGTTTGCCGTTCCTTTTTGGTACGCTGTGAATGAATCATATTCTCTGTTCTTCCAATTCCAAATGCCGTCTTTTCCCGCTTCTTTGTGATAGACGTTATGATTAACGGTATTGCCTTCGTTTTTCGTATAATCATTTGCGATAAAAATCCGTGAACCGCTTGCCGTCATGATGTTTTTTTCGATCGTGTTCCCTTTTGTGCCGTACTGCAGCAGCAGCTGGCCGCCGTCAAGGTCCTTCGTGTCATTTCGATACATAATGTTATGAGCGATCACCGAATTGATGGTGCCGCCGCGTTTCGTGTCATAGCCTCCGATTGAAATACCGGTGTAAGCATTGCCGTACACCTTGTTATCCGTAATCCGGATATCTCGTGCGTATTTCCCTTTATGTTCGGAAGTGGCTTCAATGCCGAGGTCATTGTTGTAAACGGTGTTATTCTTAATGTCCACATGTTCTGCGCCGTCAACGTAAATACCGCCCGCTGAATATTCATCTCCGTAAGCGGGATTTCCGTAAGAAGAGTTATGGCTCACCGTATTGTTTTCAATGACGCCGTTTCGTGCATAGTCGTTTTGCTTGGACGTTCCTTCGTATCCGATCACGTCAATCCCGATATTGTTATTGTCCCGGATGGTATTGCCGGCAATCTTAAATCCGTCAACATTCCCGTTCAGCACGACCGCTTCGCTTGCGCCGAGCGTCAGTTTTTCAACCGTATTATTTGTGATGCTGACATCCTTCATGGCGCCTGTGCCGTAAAACGCAATGCCGTGTGCATTTCCCTCATCAGCCGTGGTTTTAATGTTTCGGATATGGTTGCCGTCAATGTTGATATGACTGCTTGATCCGGTGACGAAGATTCCCATGGCCGTTGCATCTTCTGATGATACGGAGAGATTCTCAAGCGTAACGCCGTGAATGGTAATGTACTGTTTATTGCGGATTTGAATTAACGGAGTTTCAGAATCGCTTTTTGGCGCAGATTTGCCGCTGATTGAGACATGCTCATTCTGATAGTTCCGAAATGTAATCGGCTTTTCGGCCGTGCCGCTGTGCTTTACTTCAAACGTTTCATCGTACGTCCCTTCCCGAATCAATACGGTTGTCCCGGCCTCTGCCTTTTCAGCCGCATGTTTTAATGTGCGGAACGGCTTTTCTTGCGTTCCTTCATTTTGGTCGCTGCCTGCCGGAGAAACATACAAGGCGTTCGTCTGCATTTTTTCATTGGCCTCTGTTTTTGGCCAGACAAAGGCGGTAATGCCTGCGGCCAGAACCGCCGCGGATAAAATCGATAATTTTATTTTCATATCGCATTCTCCTGTATATTTAATGAATTGCATACAAAATATTATACGTTACCCATATATATGTAACAATCTCGCTTTTTCATTTTTTTGTTGCCGTTACATGAATTCTTTGCAATTTACACATACTATCTCCAGGTTTTCGTAAAAGGACTAAGAGGAGGTAAACGATGAAGCAGAAAATGATCGCAGTGATAGCGGCCGTCAGCATCATGTGCGGCGGAGCCCATATTGCCGGGGCGGCACAGCCGAATTCATCAGACGCAGAAAGAAGCCGGGCAATGGATAAAATCGAAAAAGCATATGAGCTGATCTCGAACGAATACGTGGAAAATGTAGATAAAGAAAAGCTTCTTGAAGGAGCGATTCAGGGGATGCTGTCTACATTAAACGACCCTTATTCCGTTTATATGGACAAGCAGACCGCCAAGCAGTTTTCCGATTCTCTTGATTCTTCTTTCGAAGGGATCGGCGCTGAAGTCGGTATGAAAGACAATAAAATCATTATCGTATCACCGTTTAAGCAATCTCCGGCGGAAAAAGCGGGCCTCAAGCCGAATGATGAAATCATCAGCATAAACGGCGAGTCAATGAACGGGAAAGGTTTAAACGAAGCCGTGCTGAAAATCAGAGGAAAAAAAGGATCGAAGGTTTCTATTAAAATACAGCGTCCGGGTACTGATAAACAGCTGTCATTCCGGATTAAAAGAGCGGAAATCCCGCTTGAAACCGTATTTGCTTCCCGCAAAGAATCAGGCGGCCATCATGTCGGCTACATCGGCATATCGACATTTTCCGAGCATACCGCCCAGGACTTCGCCGCGGCGCTGAAAAAGCTTGAAAAACAAGGGATTGACGGTCTCGTCCTTGATGTAAGAGGGAATCCCGGCGGCTACCTTCAAAGCGTCGAACAAATTTTAAAGCATTTCATCACAAAAGACATGCCGTATATCCAAATTGCGGAGCGTAACGGCGATAAAAAACAATATTTCTCAACCTTAAAACATAAGAAGCCGTATCCCGTCAATGTCATTACGGATAAAGGAAGCGCCTCCGCTTCAGAAATTCTTGCGGGTGCGTTAAAAGAAGCGGGACATTATGACGTTGTCGGTGACACTTCTTTCGGTAAAGGAACGGTTCAGCAGGCCGTGCCTATGGGAGACGGGAGCAACATTAAATTGACGCTTTACAAATGGCTGACACCGAAAGGCAATTGGATTCACAAAAAAGGCATTGCTCCGACAATCGCTGTGAGCCAGCCGGATTATTTTGCGGCGGGACCGCTTCAGCTGAAACAGCCGCTTCAGCCTGATATGAACAGCGCGGATGTCAAGCACGCCCAAATCCTGCTGAAAGGCCTAGGCTTCGACCCGGGCAGAGCAGACGGCTATTTCAGCAAAACAATGAAAAAAGCCGTTCTGGCGTTTCAAGACCGGTACAAGCTTGATAAAACAGCGGTCATTGATAAAAAGACAGCGGAAAAAATGAATCAGCTGATGAATGAACAGAAATCTGACGAAAAAAATGATTTACAGCTGCAAATGGCGTTAAAATCATTATTTGTAAAATAAATGAAAAGGAGGCGTTTTTTACGTCTCCTGTTTCTTTTGTCACTCTCTAAAAATGAACTAAAAGACATATAATTATGTCGGTTTTGACAAGATATTAAAAAAATTTTCACATTTAAACATTTATAAAGGACAAACATTACCCGATATTTATAGAGAAGAGAGACTTTATGCCGAGTTAATATGTATTCAAAATGAAACTTTTGAAAGTTGCCTCAGTCAGTTTTAGTTCTTACAATAAAAGAAGGTTCTAATAGAGAACAGTTTTAGTTTGGCAGCTGCATTTCAGTATCGAAAGCAGAAGTGTTTGCGGCGCTTCAGCACGGCAGCTGTAATCACCCGTGCTTATCTGGATAAAAAAATGGGGGTTCACAATTGAAGAGGGCAAGTATTGTGCGTGAAAAAAAATATTATGAATTAGTGGAACAACTAAAAGACAGAACAAAAGACGTCACATTTTCATCAACAAAAGCACTAAGTCTTCTTATGCTGTTCAGCAGATACCTGGTCAATTACACAAATGTTGAATGCGTTCACGAAATCAATGAAGAGTGTGCGAAGCATTATTTCACTTACTTAATGAAAAACCATAAACGTTTAGGAATCAATCTGACGGATATTAAGCGGTCCATGCTTCTGATCAGCGGCGTGATCGAGGTGGAGGTTGACCACTATCTGAAAGATTTCTCTCTCTCAAATGTAACGCTGTGGATGACGGAAGAGAGATAGACGTTTGAGATATTCAAGCCAATGATTATTTGGTAGAATAGAATTAAAATGTTTGGCTTGAGGCGGTGAAAGCAGTGTCTGTTCAATGGGGAATTGAACTTCTGAAAAGTATCGGTCTGTTTTTTTTGCACCCGATGTTCTGGTTTTTTATCATCATAAGTCTCGCATGCGGATATTTGCGGATCAAACGTGAACGCCATACGTTTCATACAAAAATCGCGGATATGTATGACGAGCTTATCTTTACATACATAAAAGGACTTATACCGGGTATTCTTCTCTCCATATTATTTTTTGGACTGGGAATTTCGATTCCATTCGGTCTTCTCGGCATAATCGCGGCTGTGACGGCTTTGGCTTCGCTGACGTTCCGTATGAATTGGCTGTCATCAGCTTATATTGTCAGCGCCGGCATGTTCATTGCGTTTATCCTTCAGTATACCGACACAGTGCCGTTTGCGGATCGGTTTCCGCAGGCATTCGGCGTGAATTGGGCATCGGCGGCCGTGTTTATGGGCCTTTTGATTATCACGGAGGGAGCGGCTGCCTGCCGTTCAGCGCATCTGAAAACATCTCCGGCGCTTGTCGTCAGCAGCAGAGGCCTGCCCATCGGCCGACAATTGGCGAATCGCGCATGGCTGTTTCCGCTTTTCTTATTGGTGCCGGGCAGCGGGCTTGAGTCACACCTTTCCTGGTGGCCTGTCTTTACCGTGCCGGGCGGCTCTTTCCATTTGATCTGGATTCCTTATATCGCCGGCTTCGGACAGCGTGTGCAGGGGTCACTTCCGGAAGTCAGCATAAGGATAACAGCGAAACGTGTCATGATTCTCGGGATTATCGTGGCCGTATTCGGGGCAGCGGCCCTTTGGTGGACTCCGCTTGCCGGAGCTGCCGCTTGTATTGCGGTGCTCGGACGCCTGTTTTTATCATTGAGACAGCGGCTGAACGATAACGCGGCTCCGTTTTATTTCTCTAAGCGGGATCAGGGCTTAATGGTGCTCGGCATCATTCCGAACACACCCGCGGACGATCTTGAGCTGAAGATCGGTGAGATTATTACGAAGGTAAACGGCATCCCCGTGAAGCATGTATCGGATTTTTATGAAGCACTTCAAAAAAACCGCGCATTTGTAAAAATGGAGATCATCGGCCTGAACGGTGAGATCCGGTTTGATCAGCGCGCGTCCTATGAAGGCGAACATCATGAATTAGGTATTTTATTCGTGCAGGATGAACACGAGCACGAAGAAATGACAGCATTATAATGTGATTTTTCATAATTATTCGGAATAGTTTCAAGAACTCCTAAACTAGATTTCAAAATCAGCTAGAAAGTAAAACAGCTAAGAAAATTATATTTTCTTAGCTGTTTTATTTTGAAATAATAAAAAAATAAATGAAGGAGAGGTATGGCTTATTGGAAAGGTTATTGCTAACTCCAAAACCTTTAGAAGATGAATCTTTAGCAGGATATATATTAAGAATAACTGATTATAATGGTTATGAAAATTCTAGTTTGATATATACTATGGCAATATTTGAGGAATCCATGTTGCGAAAAATTCTAATGATTTAAAAAGCATTCTATGAGAAAAATTATACTGGAAAAATCCATTCTATTTCTGGTCCAAAGTTCAATGATGGAAATAAAATACTTTTCCCCATTAATGTATTAAAAGACATTCAAGTCCACAAATACCACTTTTAAAATTCAATTACAAACGTAAAACACCTACCTATTACATGTTTACCAAAATACGTAACTGGTAGGTTATAATATCACCATTACATCTTCACTTTTATAAAGATATCCTTCGCTCCCATCAATCTCAATACCTGAAATCGGCTCAATTCCCATCCCACTTTAATTTTTTCATCATATACACAGAGATGGTATTATGCTTTTCCGCAATTTCTTTTAGAGTAATATATTTTTTTGAAACATCTGTATATCTTCTAATGCAAACCTTTTCCCTCCTGAATCACCATTTCCTATTAAAAATCCTCTTTTTATCCAACTTGAAATTACTGATTGTCTTAACCCTATAATTTTGGCGTTAAGTTTGAGGTAGGAAAGATGTACTGTGAACAACAAGATTGGATATATTCAATTATGACTGAGGATGATATAAGAAAGGGATATAGCTTAAAAGGAACGACTTTTTCAAATCCTCTTGAACGGGGACAATATGATTCAGAAGGAAAGGCGTGTATTACTATGCAAGGGTTTATATATATGCTACATATAGAACTTTTAGATTTAATTGCAAATTCTTACGATTCTAGAAGAGGGGCTACGCCTAGAGAATTATGGGAAAGAGGAATGAAAGAAAATCCACAATTAAAATTTGGAACTATACAGTTAATGTTATTTGTCCCATACATAATTTGTATTTGGTTAATGAATGCCCAAGATGTAACAGTAAGATATCTCCGATAAGAAAAACATTAAAAAAATGTAACTGTGGATTTGAACTGAAATTGTTAGATCATGTAAAGGTAGAAGAGGGTTGTATTAGTTTTGTTCATTTTTTTTATAATTTATATTATGAAATTAAAACCTTTGATACTCAAATAGATGCGATATGGAACCTTAAATTTGTAGAATTACTTAATTTAATGATTACAATTTGGTTAAGGATAGGAGGGTATAATAAAGAGAAGAGGCCAATTGTTGATTTTTCAATGCAAAATGAAGTAACTATTAAAAAAAATCTGGGAGGATTATGGTGGATGTATTAATTACTGGGGCAAATAGGGGCTTAGGGCTTGGATTTGTCGAAGTTGGATTAGAAAAAGGGTACCGAGTTTTTGCTGGAGTCAGAGATCCGAATGAACAAAAAAGGACTCAATTAACCAAATTAAAAGAGAAAAATAGCAACCAGTTAGAAATTCTTCATTTAGATGTCACAGACGAGGAATCTGTTCGTGAAGCAGCTCGTAATGTAGGTGAAAGTCTTGATGTGATTATCAATAATGCTGCCATTCTTAATGGAAGGGGTACGTCTATTGAGGATCTTGATATAGAGGCTATCAAACTAGCATTTGATGTCAACACGTTAGGACCAGCCCGTGTGATTAAACATTTTCTACCTTTGCTGAAAAAGGGTGAGAATCAATCCATTATCAACATCTCGTCAGAAGGTGGTAGTCTAACAAATGCATATAGTGGTGATTATCCTTATGGATTGTCGAAAGCTGCCTTAAATATGTTGTCCGAGAAGCTCCATGTAGCATTAAAGAATGAAGGCATTCAAGTCCTTTCCGTCCATCCAGGGTGGGTAAGGACGGATATGGGAGGAATGATAGCCCCGACACATCCAAAAGAAACAGCAGAAGATATTTATAATCTCATTAATCGACAAGTTCGTATCGATAGTGAATTTGTTTTCGTTGACTATCAAGGGAAACCGATGAGCATTTGATGTAGCACCGTCTGGATGATCAAGAAAATGACTGCTGTATGATATAAGATATAAGTTGAAATTTAAGATTTATACACAAGCGTGCAGAGGCTGTTTGCCTTTCTGCACGCTATTAAATTGGAAAATGTAAAAAAATGATATATTGAGAACAGATCGCATCCTGAAATGCTACATGACATGATAAGAAGGACATAACTTTTTCCTCAAAAAATCGTGTCTTGACAACGGGGGCATTATTGAGTGTTTTTTTAAGTGATTCTGATTATTACTATCCAACCCGAAGGCTAAGGGCGGTGGGTTTAAACCACGACCTTTGAGCTGGAAAAATTTTAAGAATTTTGTTGATATAATCCTTAAATATAATATAATAGAATTATAGAAGCCAATATACATAAATAATTCTCAACATAAATTTTAATATTAATGAGGCAAGATCAAGACGTTGCATCAATTGTAACAAAGATAATATCGCAGCATAAAAACAATAACTTTTTAAGAGGTGCAATATGAAACCCTATACAAAATCAGTATTAGAGGATGGAGTTAATATAACACTTGATCAATTACTTGGAATTTATGCTAACGAGAAATCAAGGGGAGTTTACTTTACTCAATCCGATGGCTCTGAATTGTTTGAGTCTTATGAAAGTCTTTATTTTAATGCCAAATCCATCTTAGGGGCACTACAAAAGCAGGGATTTCAGAAGGGCTCTTATATTATCTTTCAGACAAACAATAATTTATTCTTTATAAGGTTGTTTTGGGGTTGTATTTTAGGAGGCATGATCCCCGTTCCTCTGTCTGTACCGCTAATTGCATCGCCTGACACTGAAGCTTTCAAGAAGTTAGTGAAAGTAAGTGAGCAGTTGCCGAATGCGTGGATAATTACTGATGAAAGAAATTTAAATACGTTTAGAGAAAGTTATGAAGCCAATAATTTGAAATACTTAGAGTATGAAACCTTAGCATGTAATATGGAAGAGGGGCAATGCGTTACAGTAGATTGTCAGGACTTAGCGTATATACAATATTCGTCTGGCAGCACAGGTAACCCTAAAGGAGTAAAATTAACACATGAAAATCTAGTTTATAATTTGGCACAGATAGTAGATCGTTTGAAACTAGACACAAATGATGTCATGGCTAGTTGGTTACCATTGACACATGATATGGGCTTGATCGGTTATCATTTAACTCCGATATTTGCGGGTATATCTCATTCCCTTCTAAATTCGGGTACATTTTTAAAGAAATCTTGGCTATATCTTCAAAAATGTGCGCAATTAAAAGCAACGGTGCTTGTAAGTCCGAATTTTGGATTAGACTGGATGATAAAGACTGTAAAGGATTCACATTTAGAAAATATTGATTTATCTAGTGTGCGAAACATAATGTGTGGTGCAGAACCAATATCAATGGATACCATTAGACGATTTTATGAAAAATTCTCGTCTTCTGGCTTGCGTGAAAATACGATCCATCAAGTCTATGGTATGGCAGAAGCTAGTCTGGCTGTTACTATTCCTGAAGAAGGACATAATAGAAGTGTATGTATTAACCGTCATAAAGCTCGTATTGGTCAAGAAGTGGAGTATATAGAAACGAAGGAGCCAAATGCAGCAGAGTTTGCCATAGTAGGAGAACCATTATATGAATTAGAAATATTGATTGTAGATGATGAAGACCACATCTTAGGGGAAAATTACATAGGCAATATAGTGATCAAGGGGAAAAATGTATTTGAGGGATATATGAATCATGATAGTTCCCCTTTTAATGAACAGGGCTTCTTCTGTACAGGAGATTTAGGACTTTTACGCAATGGAGAACTCATTGTAATGGGCAGAAAGAAGGATATTCTGTTTGTAAATGGTCAGAATTATTATGCTAGCGATATAGAAAATATGTTAACATTGGCGATCCCAGAGTTGTCTCAAGTCGTTGTGTGTGGTGTTCGCAATCCGTCATCGATCAGGGATGAAATTATAGTATTTGTACATAATCGAAAAGATGCCAAGGCATTTTTGCCACTTGCCCATCAAGTGCAGGATATGGTATTAGAACGGGTTGGAATAGCTGCAGATTATGTAATTCCAATAAAAACGATACCGAAAACAACAAGTGGAAAGGTGCAACGTTTTCTTTTAATAGAGCGATTTGAGAATCATGAGTTTGATGATGTTATCGCAATAGCTCCATATTATTATGAGAGTAGCAAGGAATCTGCAAAGAAGCCAGCATGGAACAAAGCGGAGATTGAAAATCAAATCGTTGAAATTGCAAAAGAAGTATTCTCTATCCCTTCTTTGAAAGTAGACGATACGATTTCTCGGATGGGAGTTAGTTCGTTAACGTTGATTCGTTTCCAGGATGAAATCAATCAACGATTTCAAGTTGAAATCCCCATTGTAAGCCTTTTCAAAATGTCTACTCTAGAACAAATAATTACGATTGTAGGGGAACAACTACAGGTAGAGGATGTCCAAACATCTGAATTAACAGGGAATAAAGACATGTGGTATGAGCCATTTCCGGTAACAGAAATACAAGGAGCCTATTTAGTTGGAAGACAAAATATTATGGAAATGGGCAACATCTCCACACATGCCTATTATGAGTTTGAAACAGAATTAGATATTAAACGCTTAAACGATGCATTGAATCGAGTTTTAGAGCGTCAGCTTATGCTGCGTACTATTTTTGATGATACAGGAATGCAAAAAGTTCGGCGTTCTAATTCTTCTTATGATATTTGTATTGAAGATTTACAAGACTTGTCTTTAGAGGATCAACAAAAACGTATATTGGAAAAAAGAAATCACAGGTCACATTTTGTTTTTCAACAAGATCATTGGCCATTATTTGAGTTGTCTGCATTTATTCTTGGCGAGAAGAAAAATTATCTCTTCCTGGATATTGACTTATTAATTGCTGATGGAGGCAGTTTATTAATTTTAATACAAGAGATAATGGATTATTATGAGAAACCGAATATGGAGATTGAACCTTTAACCTTTCAATTTTCAGATTATGTAAGGGCATTGGAGAGCTTTCGTGAATCTTCCGCCTATCAAAAAGCTCAAGACTATTGGCAAGCCAAAATAGAGGATTTTCCCTATGCACCTCAGCTACCATTAGTTTGTGAGCCAGAATTCATAGAGAGACCAATATTTCAGCGCATGGAGAAGAGTCTGACAACTCATGAATGGAATGTTGTGAAAGGCTTAGCAGCTCAGTATGGTGTAACACCATCTGTATTCTTATGTACAATTTATGCGGAAGTTTTGGGCAAATGGAGCAATCAATCCAGAATGGCACTTAATTTAACTTTATTTAATCGGCAGTCCTTTCATCCAGACGTAATGAAGTTAATTGGAGATTTCACATCAGTTTTACTGTTAGATATTGATTTGTCTGTTCATAGTGCTTTTTGGGAGAGAGCATCTATGGTTCAAGATATATTATTTGAAGCAGTAGACCATCGTTTTTATAGTGGTGTTGATGTTATACGAAATATTGCAAGTAAGAGAGAAATGACTAGTAAAGCGATTATGCCAATTGTATTTACTAGTATGTTATTCGATAAATCGGAATTTACAGATGTTCTGCCAAAATTAGGAAAAATAAAATACGGAATAAGCCAGACCCCTCAAGTATTTTTAGATTTCCAAGTCACGGAAAGAGACGGACAATTAATGATGACTTGGGATTATGCGAAGGATCTGTTTGATGAAGATATGATCCGTGCCATGTTTGAAACGTATCAACTTCGATTGCAGCAAGTTATAGACAATAATCTTTCATCTATGCCGCTGCCTGTAACACAGTATCAACTACTGCTTGATTACAATGATACACAAGGAGATTATGAAGGGGATTTACTGCAAAGATTAATAGACCGGCAATGCCAGAAGACGCCAGATGCGATTGCAGTCAAATTAGGACAAGATACATTGACTTATGGCGAGTTGGCGAGAAAATCCAACCAGGTCGCTCGCTATTTAGCAGAACAAAACTATGCGCACAATTCTTATATTGGAGTTTGGGCAGAGAGACGAATCGAGACCATTGTAAATACGGTGGGTATTTTAAAAGCCGGCCATGCTTATATTCCTGTGAACCCGGAACATCCTGAGGAAAGAATAGAATATATCGTGGAACATAGTGATATCAAGCTCATGATTCATCCGGATTTATATGAAAAAGAGAACCTTTCCACCTATAACGATGGTGCCTTGGAATCGCTAGAAGGCTGCCAGCAGGATAGAGCCTATGCTATCTATACGTCAGGAAGTACTGGACAGCCTAAGGGTGTTGTGATCACCCATGAGGCAGTAGTGAATACACTATTAGATATTAATGAGAGATTCAAAGTAGGCAGCGAAGATAAAATCATTGCCCTATCATCGATGAGCTTTGATTTATCTGTCTATGATATTTTTGGAGCACTCATTAGTGGAGCCCAGTTAGTATTAATTCCCGATCTCTTAGATGTGGCCAGCATTCACCAGATCATGATCGAAGAAGAAATCACGATATGGAATTCGGTTCCGGCCATTATGGATATGTATCTGGAAAGCACAAAACAAGACACAGTGCGGAGATCTGCAGCAGAGCGCTTACGTATGGTGATGCTAAGTGGAGACTGGATTTCTCTTGGTTTGCCGGAGAAAATCAAAACAAGAATGCCAAAAGCACAAGTGATCGGGTTAGGTGGAGCAACGGAAGGCTCTATATGGTCCATCTATTTCCCAATCACAGAAGTGAAGCCAGAGTGGAAAAGTATCCCTTATGGATATCCGTTGAAAAATCAACAAATTTACGTACTGGATGATTGTGGAGAAGAATGCCCGGTAGGCGTTCCAGGAGAACTGCATATTGGTGGAAAAGGAGTCGCCGTAGGTTATCTCAATGAAGAAGAGAAGACGAAGGCCGCCTTTATCAACCATAGATTAGGGTATCTGTACAAAACAGGTGATTATGGTGTGATGCGTCAGGAAGGATATGTAGACTTCCTTGGAAGAAAAGATAGTCAAGTAAAGATACGTGGACATCGTGTCGAACTGGGAGAAATAGAACACTGTATCAATCATTTGCCAAATATTCACCAGTCCGTAGTCGCTGATTATAGTGATTCACATGGAGAGAAGCAGCTGTGTGGGTATATTGTTGCAGATGAGGCAGTAGAATTGGCAGAAATAAAAAGAGAGTTAGCCAAATATCTGCCTGATTATATGATCCCGGCACAATTCATACAGGTAGATGAGATTCCACTATCTGCAAATGGTAAGGTAGATCGTAAATTATTGCCGGACCCAGAAAAGTATATTGAAGAAAGTAAGATGATAAGGGGTTATGAGGCACCAAAGACCCAGACGGAAAAATTGGTAGTAGAGGCATTTGAACATGTACTTGGTATGGAAAGAGTAAGTGTAAATGACAATTTCTTTGATTTGGGTGGAGATTCGATTAAGGCTATCCATATTCTAAACAAGATAAGAGAAGCTGGATACGATAGCTCCATGCGAAATCTTTTGATGGAGAGAACACCGAAGCTAATAGCCATGAATTTATCCACGAAAAAAGAAATTATACCTGCGGAGCAAGGAGAAATAAGTGGTGAGATTTCACTGACACCAATTCAAAACTACTTCTTCGCACAAAATATGATGAATCCTGAACATTTTAATGTATGCCAAGTGTTTAAGGTTCGTGAAAAACTAAATGTCCTGGCACTACAAAAAGCTTTGTCTGCGTTAGTACAGCATCATGATATGTTGAGAGCTACGTACAAAGATAAGAAACAGGTTATAGGGAAAGTAGAAGATAAGAAATGGTACGGCTTTACAACAATAGCATGTGAATCTGAAGAGATTCAGGAAAAAATTAAGACAACGAAAGTAAAGATGGATTTGGCGGAAGGACCATTATTGCAGGCTGTTTTATTTAGTACGCCGGAGCAAGATTATATGATGTTGCTAGCTCATCATATGATAATGGATGTGATTTCCTGGCGAATTTTAAGTGAGGATTTGGAGAAGGGCTACTCTCAAGCTTTGAATCAGAAAGAGATAACATTACCAGCTAAAACCGTTTCCTTTAAAGTATGGAGCGAAGGATTAGCTCGTTACAGCCAGAGTGAAAAGTTAAAGAGAAGGATAGCTTACTGGTCAGAGTTAGAAAATAAATTGGTTGATGGCAAGTTAAAAGAAGATAGCACTGATGATAAATTCGAACCAAAGACAGCCGTGGTATGTCTTAATTCCACGATCACAGAAAAGTTATTAAAAGAAAGTGCACATGCTTATAATACAGAGATTAATGACTTACTTGTAACAGCACTGGGACGTGCGGTAAACAAAGTAACAGGTCAGAGAACGCTTGCTATACAGATGGAAGGACATGGTCGTGAAGAAACAGTAGGGTCTTTTGATTTAGGTAGGACAATAGGATGGTTCACTAGTATATATCCCGTAGTTTTAGAAGAGTTAGGCACTAATATTGCTCAGGATATTCGAAATACGAAAGAGAACCTACGACGTGTGCCAGCACATGGAATTGATTATGGCCTCATAAAGTATGCAGACATGGTTAATTCAGAAGAAATGGATGTGGAAGTGGCACCAGATATATCATTTAATTATCTTGGAGAACTAGGAACAAAGAAAGAATCTGGCGATCCATATTTTGAGTTTTCACAACTGGGTTATGGACAGGATACGGATCCTCGCAATCAATTTGGACCATCCATTAACGTCATAGGTCATGTGCAAAATGGTAGTTTATCTATGACAGTAACCTGCAACAGCAGTCGTTATTTAGCTGAGAGAATTGAGCAAATAGGAAAAGCATATGAAGAAGAACTGATAGCGGTCGCAGAACATTGCTCCCATGCACAGAAGAGTGAGTCAACGGCAAGTGATTTTGGTGAGAGGGTATGGAAAGATAGCGAATTTTGTTATGTACAGGAAGCTGCCAAAAACCGCGGCGAAGAAGTTCAACGTATCTATCCTTTGGCTCCTGTGCAAGAGGGAATGCTCTATGAGAAGCTTTTGGATGAATCCTCTACGAAGTATGTTGTTCAGCAGACGTTGCGATTGACGGAAGTAGATGTAGAGAAGATGCACAAAGCTTTTGAATCTCTAGCAACACAGCATGATATTTTACGTACAAAGATCTGTTATCGGGGAGTAAGTGTGCCAAGACAAGTTGTATTGAAAGAAAGAAATCTGGAATTTAATTATATGGAAGTAGATAATGAATCCGATTATCTTGATTTAAAGGAACAAGATGTAAAACGTGGATTTGATTTAGAAGAAGATACACTAGTTCGTATGAATCTGATAAAAATAAACAATAGTGGATATCGGTTGATCATGACGAACCATCATATTATTTTAGATGGTTGGTGTTTGCCAATTTTGCGTAGAGATTTGTTTAATGCGTATATGGCAACAGACGAAGAGTGTTTAAAAATACCTAATAAGACTGCTTCTAATAAAATGGGCAGCTATGAAAAATTTGTAGATTATTTAAATGAAAAAGATAAAGAGCCGAGCCTTAAATATTGGGAAGACCTTCTTCAAGGATATGAGACAAGGGCTGATATTCTACATATGGGTCGTCCAGAAGAAACAGAAGAAGAGAGTCAGAGTCAAGAGTTTAAGTTAAGCTTGGGGGTAACCGAACAAGCAGAAGCGGTATGTGCCAAGTACGATGTAACATTGAACACGCTAGTAGAAGCTTGTTGGGGCGTTTTATTGGAAAAATACAACTCAACCAATGATGTCGTTTTTGGAAAGGTTGTATCTGGTAGAAATGCAGAGATTGAAGGTATTGAAGAAATCGTTGGTTTATTTATCAATACAATACCTGTACGTATATCGACAACAAACGAAGACACATTTGCCGATTTGTTGAAATCATTACAGGACCAAGCAATTGCTGCAAATGATCACGATTTTCTTTCTTTAGCAGAAATACAGAATCGTACTTTATTAGGAAGGAATCTAATTGGAACCTTATTCTTCTTTGAAGGCTATCAAGGAACAAGTATCAATATTGATGGCAAATTAAATGTGGAATCTGAATATTACCGCGAACAAATCGGGTATGACTTGGGAATGACAGCATTTAAGAGTGATCGTCTTCATTTTAGAATTCTATTCAGTACAAAGCTATATAACAAGGAAGAAATAAACATTATCGGTTCCCATTTGCAAAGACTTATGGAACAAGCAATTGCAGCACCACACACGAAATTAACCGAATTAGGCATGACAAATGAAGCGGAAGAAATGAAAGAATTAGTACAGTTTAACGCAACGGATCGTGACTATCCAAGAGACAAGACCATTGTCCAATTATTTGAGGAACAAGTAGCAAGAACACCCCATAATACAGCAGTGGTATGCGGGAATGAGCAATTGAGTTACGCTGAATTAAATGCTCGTGCCAATAAACTTGCATTAAGGTTACGACGGGAATACCATGTCCAGCCTGATGATTTTGTTGCGATTATAGCAGAAAGAAGTATTGAGATGGTGGTCGGATTATATGCCATCCTGAAGTCGGGTGCAGCATATGTACCAATTGACCCGTTTTATCCAGAAGAACGCATCGAGTATATATTGGAAGATAGCCAGCCGAAAGCGGTTTTAATTGGTCATGGAAAGTATAATATTTCCCCTGAAAAGGTTGTCGACTTATATAGTGCAAGCAATTATGAAGAAGGTGCAGAGAATCCTGAACATGTAAATACTCCTCATGATCTTATTTATCTGGTTTATACATCGGGTACAACAGGAAAACCAAAAGGAGTTATGGTAGAGCATCGGAATATAGTCAATCAGCAGATGTGGACACAAAGAGAATATCCATTACACGAGGGAGAATCTCTTTTAATGAAGACCACTTGTGCCTTTGATGTTTTTGCCTGGGAAGTATTTTGGTGGATGTTAGCGGGTGGTAAACTTGTTATTTTGCAACAAGGAGAAGAAAGTCAAAGTGATAAGATCATCAAGGTAATTCAGGATTATAAAGTCAATGCAATCCAGTTCGTTCCTTCAATGTTCAATATGTTCTTAGAAGAATTAGATATGAGC
Source organism: Bacillus sp. SJ-10 (assembly GCF_002843505.1). Lineage (NCBI taxonomy): Bacteria > Bacillati > Bacillota > Bacilli > Caryophanales > Bacillaceae > Bacillus > Bacillus sp. SJ-10. Next base: position 1,253,883 of record NZ_CP025258.1, read on the forward strand.
AAAGAGAGAATAAATACGCTACGTTATATCATTAATATTGGTGAGAAACTGAATGCAGAAAGTGTGAGACATTATAATCAATTAAGGGAAAAAGGACAAGTAAGAGCAGAACTACTGAATCTCTATGGTCCAGCAGAAACTACAGTTAATTCCAGTGGATATCATTGTCCAACAGACTTAAATGTAGATAAAGTATGGATTGGTAAGCCTATTAGTAATACACAAATTTATATATTATCAAATGAAAAAATAGCCGGAATAGGTGTACCAGGGGAATTATGTATTGCAGGAGAAAGTGTGTCGCGTGGATACTTAAATCGTGAAGAATTGACAGCACAGAAATTTATTAAAAATCCTTTTGGTTCAGGGATGATGTATAAAACAGGTGATCTGGCACGGTGGATACCGGATGGAAATATTGAGTACCTTGGCCGTATAGATGATCAGGTTAAGATAAGAGGTTTCAGAATCGAACCAGGAGAAATTGAAAGTACTTTGATGGAACTCGAAGGAGTTAGTGGAGCAGCCGTTGTAGTACGACAAGACAAGCAAGGAGAAAAATATCTGTGTGCTTATGTAGTCGTTCATACAGAAGTAGAAAAATTAGACGAAGATACAATCAAGAGTGAATTACGCAAGAAGTTACCAGACTATATGGTTCCTTTATATATTATTCGAATTGACCAAATTCCATTAAGTCATAATGGAAAGCTGGACAAAGCGGCACTACCAGAACCGGAATACAAGTCTAAGGAATATGCAGCACCAACAAATAGAGAAGAGAAGTTAGTAGTTGAAGCATTTGAGAAAATCCTAGGAGTAACAGAAATTAGTGTCCATGATAGCTTTTTTGACTTGGGTGGTCATTCACTGAAAGTTACATTATTGTGTAATGAATTAGAAAAGACAATCGGTATAAAACTGAAGCTTAGTGAAATATTTGCTTTATCTACACCCAAACGTATTGCAGAAAGAATTGGAAGTTTACAATATGATAGTTTTTCGGAAATACCGAAAATAGCTAAAGCAGAGTTCTATCCTATGAGTTCTGTTCAAAAGCGACTTTATCTTCTCAATGAGATAGTAGGTCCTAGTATTTCCTATAACATTTCGAATGTCATAAAATATGAAAACACTCTGGATAAAGAGCAGCTACAGGGAGCGTTAGATAAACTCTTAGAGAGAGAAGAAGTATTGAGAACCAGCTTCCATCTTATTAATGGAGAGCCAGTTCAAGTGATTCAACCAGATGCGAGAGTAGTATTAGAATACAAAGAAGCAGATACACTAGATATTCAAGATGAATATGATCGTTTTGTTTGCCCATTTGATTTATCCAAAGCACCTTTGATGCGGGTTAAGTTACTACAGACGCCACAAGCTTCATACTTGATGCTGGATATTCATCATATTGTTTCTGATGGAGAAAGTCTGCCTATTATGATGAACTGGATAAGCGAGTTATATGAAGGAAATACTTTATCAATGCCAAGGGTTCATTATAAAGATTTCTCAGCTTGGCAAATGACTCAGGATATTACGAAGCAGGCGGCATATTGGAAGAACGAGTTCTCAGGCGAAATTCCAATACTAAATTTGAATACAGATTTCCAACGTCCTAAGAAAAAGAGCTTCAATGGAGCCGACGTAAAAACTAAGATTGAAGAACCAGTTTTTATGGAAATAAAAGAATTAGCGAAGAAGCATGGTGCTACGGAATTCATGATTATGTTATCAACCTTTATGCTTCTATTGAGCAAGTACAGTCAACAGGAAGAAATTATAGTCGGAACTCCTGTATCAGGTAGAACCCACGTTGATACACAAGACATGCTGGGGATGTTTGTAAACTCCTTGGCTATCAAAGGAAATGTGAAACAAGAGGAGAGTTTTGAACAAGTATTGCTAGGAGTAAAAGAAAAATGTCTTCTTGCGTACGATAATCAGGACTTTCAATATGAAGACTTGGTTGAGGCAGTAGATGTAAAGAGAGATTTATCAAGAAATCCATTATTTGATGTAATGTTTATGATGCCAGAGAGTGAAATTATGTCTGGTTCAAAGAGCATTATGAGTGGAACATGGGTACCAATGGAAGGAAAAGTAGCTAAGTTTGATCTGAATTTAATGGTAATACACACATCAGAGGGTTATGTGGTCAATTTAGAGTATTCTACAGATTTATTTAAACAGGAAACGATAAAGCAAATGTTGGATGATTATGTTTCATTGCTTTCAGAAGTTGTCAAGAATCCAGAAGATCGTTTGCAAAAGCTACTTAAGAAAGAGGATGTTAAGAAAGAGGAGAAAGATTCGACCCAAGCAGAGCTTGATAATCATGCCGATCTTTTGGCACGGCAAGTTTCAGATTTGATGAAAGCATTGCATCAAAGAGATCAAGCCTACTGGAAGAAGAAAGCAGGTGATTTCCCGGATGCACCACAGTTACCGCTTCTTTCTAATGGGAGTGCTGTAAACAACGCAACAGTAAAACGTTTAGAAACGAAAATTTCTGCAAAAGACTGGGCGATTGTGAGAAACAAAGCTTTGGATAACAGAATTGCACCATCTGCGTTATTGTGCACAATATATGCGGAAGTTCTATTTAAATGGAGCAATCAATCCAATATGGCACTTAGCTTAAATCTGTTTAGTAATCAGCCTTTTCATCAAGATGGAATGTCGCTGATGGGGGATTTTGTATCAAAATTGTTGTTGGATATCGATTTATCATCTCATAGACCATTTTGGGAAAGAACTACTGAGATTCAGAATCGGTTATTTGAAGCGTTAAACCACAGATTTTACAGTGGGGTTGATTTCCTGCGTGATCTGGCTGAACATCGTGGTCAAGAAGCTCAAGCTATAATGCCAATTATATTTACAAGCATGCTTCGTGGCGAAGTGGATTCTTTCAATGCCAATATAGGTAGTAGGGGAGAATTGAAATACGGAATAAATCAGGCCCCTGAAGTATTTTTGGACTTCCAAGTTGCGGAAAGCGACGGACAATTAATGATGACTTGGGATTATGTGGAGGATTTGCTTGATGAAGATATGATCCGTGCCATGTTTGAAACGTATCAACTTCGATTGCAGCAAGTTATAGACAATAATCTTTCATCTATGCCGCTGCCTGTAACACAGTATCAACTACTGCTTGATTACAATGATACACAAGGAGATTATGAAGGGGATTTACTGCAAAGATTAATAGACCGGCAATGCCAGAAGACGCCAGATGCGATTGCAGTCAAATTAGGACAAGATACATTGACTTATGGCGAGTTGGCGAGAAAATCCAACCAGGTCGCTCGCTATTTAGCAGAACAAAACTATGCGCACAATTCTTATATTGGAGTTTGGGCAGAGAGACGAATCGAGACCATTGTAAATACGGTGGGTATTTTAAAAGCCGGCCATGCTTATATTCCTGTGAACCCGGAACATCCTGAGGAAAGAATAGAATATATCGTGGAACATAGTGATATCAAGCTCATGATTCATCCGGATTTATATGAAAAAGAGAACCTTTCCACCTATAACGATGGTGCCTTGGAATCGCTAGAAGGCTGCCAGCAGGATAGAGCCTATGCTATCTATACGTCAGGAAGTACTGGACAGCCTAAGGGTGTTGTGATCACCCATGAGGCAGTAGTGAATACACTATTAGATATTAATGAGAGATTCAAAGTAGGCAGCGAAGATAAAATCATTGCCCTATCATCGATGAGCTTTGATTTATCTGTCTATGATATTTTTGGAGCACTCATTAGTGGAGCCCAGTTAGTATTAATTCCCGATCTCTTAGATGTGGCCAGCATTCACCAGATCATGATCGAAGAAGAAATCACGATATGGAATTCGGTTCCGGCCATTATGGATATGTATCTGGAAAGCACAAAACAAGACACAGTGCGGAGATCTGCAGCAGAGCGCTTACGTATGGTGATGCTAAGTGGAGACTGGATTTCTCTTGGTTTGCCGGAGAAAATCAAAACAAGAATGCCAAAAGCACAAGTGATCGGGTTAGGTGGAGCAACGGAAGGCTCTATATGGTCCATCTATTTCCCAATCACAGAAGTGAAGCCAGAGTGGAAAAGTATCCCTTATGGATATCCGTTGAAAAATCAACAAATTTACGTACTGGATGATTGTGGAGAAGAATGCCCGGTAGGCGTTCCAGGAGAACTGCATATTGGTGGAAAAGGAGTCGCCGTAGGTTATCTCAATGAAGAAGAGAAGACGAAGGCCGCCTTTATCAACCATAGATTAGGGTATCTGTACAAAACAGGTGATTATGGTGTGATGCGTCAGGAAGGATATGTAGACTTCCTTGGAAGAAAAGATAGTCAAGTAAAGATACGTGGACATCGTGTCGAACTGGGAGAAATAGAACACTGTATCAATCATTTGCCAAATATTCACCAGTCCGTAGTCGCTGATTATAGTGATTCACATGGAGAGAAGCAGCTGTGTGGGTATATTGTTGCAGATGAGGCAGTAGAATTGGCAGAAATAAAAAGAGAGTTAGCCAAATATCTGCCTGATTATATGATCCCGGCACAATTCATACAGGTAGATGAGATTCCACTATCTGCAAATGGTAAGGTAGATCGTAAATTATTGCCGGACCCAGAAAAGTATATTGAAGAAAGTAAGATGATAAGGGGTTATGAGGCACCAAAGACCCAGACGGAAAAATTGGTAGTAGAGGCATTTGAACATGTACTTGGTATGGAAAGAGTAAGTGTAAACGACAATTTCTTTGATTTGGGTGGATACTCGCTTAATGTAATCCGGCTGTGTAATGAATTAGAGAAGAGTGCAGGGGTAAGGTTACCACTTAGAGAAATTTTTGATTTAGTTACACCAAAAAATATTGCAGAACAAATTAAAAACTCAAAGGTTGTAAATACGTTTGAAGAAATACCAGAAATAGCAGAAGCAGAAAGCTATTCTATAAGTTCAGCTCAAAAGAGACTTTATCTTTTAGACCAACTAACAGGTCCTGGTACAACTTATAATATTCCTTTAGTAATCAAGCTTAAAGTTAAACCAGACAATGAGCGACTTCAGAGAGCATTGGATCAATTAGTAGAGCAAGAGGAAATTTTGAGGACAAGCTTCCATATAGTGAATGGTGAGCCAATTCAAAAAATTTCTTCAGATGCAAGAATTGTGCTGGAGCACAGTGAAGTTAATACAGCAGATTCACAGTATATCCAGGATGAATATAATACTTTCGTCCAACCATTTGACCTGTCAAAATCACCACTAATGCGTGCAAAAATACTGGATACTCCAAATGATTCATACTTATTTTTGGATATTCACCATATTTTATGTGACGCAGAAAGCATGCCGATTATGCTCTACAAAATACAAGAGTTATATGAAGGAAGAGAATTGTTAACACCACGAGTACAGTATAAAGACTTTTGTGTTTGGCAAAATGCTAGAGATATAACAGAACAGGCAGCGTACTGGAAGAAAGAATTTTCTGGTGATATACCAGTCCTGGATTTAATCATGGATTATCCACGCCCTCATAAACAAAGTTTTAGAGGTGCTAATTTCCGAACACAGGTAGAAGAAAACACGAGTATTCAAGTAAAAGAGTTAGCGAAGAAGTATGGTGCAACTGAGTTTATGGTTTTGTTATCCATCTTTTTCTCTATGTTAGGAAAATACAGTCGACAGGAAGAAATTATAGTAGGAACTCCAATATCGGGACGAAACCATACGGATACCCGAAATATGTTGGGCATGTTTGTAAACACTCTGGCAATCAAAGGGAATGTCTGCTCCGATGATTCATTTGAGGATGTATTATTAGGTATAAAAGAGAAATGTTTACAGGCGTACGATAACAAGGATTATCAGTTCGAGGATTTAGTTGAAGCAGTGGGAGTAAAGAGAGATTACTCAAGAAACCCAGTATTCGATGTGATGTTTGTATTGCAGGACGATGAGAGAGAGAGTTATTCGGATCGAATTCAATTTGGAACGAGGGAATCCGTTGAAGGAAGTATTTCTAAATTTGATCTTACCTTAACCATGATAAGTGATTCAGAAGGCTATAAGATTGATTTTGAATATTCTACAGACTTATTCAAACCAGAAACGATCGAGTACATGGCAAAACACTTCTTAACACTAATTGAAGGAGTTTTAATGTCTCCGGAAAAGAAGCTGCAGGATATTGCCATGGTAGATATGAACGAAGAAGCAAAAATATTGGATGAGTTCAATATGACGGATGCAGAATACCCTGATAATAAGACGATTGTGCAGTTACTTGAAGAGCAGGCTGCCAGAATACCTAATAGTATAGCAATTACATTTAATGGACAACAGCTGACCTATGCACAATTAAATGAACGGGCGAATGCTCTGGCAAGAAAACTTCGAATGGACTATAACATTCAACCCAATGACTTTGTGGTGATCTCAACAGAGAAGTGTTTGGAGATGGTGGTGGGTATATACGCTATTTTAAAGGCTGGAGCAGCTTACGTACCGGTTGATCCATCTTATCCAGAGGAAAGAATTAATTATATCATTAATGACTGTAAACCAAAGGTCGTATTATGCGGTACAAAAGAACCTGAAGCTGACATTCCTATCATGAATCTTCATGATGAGGCAAATTATAAAATGGAATGCAGTAACCTTGTCCATGTAAATCAATCAAGTGATTTGATGTATGTAATTTATACCTCTGGTACGACTGGCAGGCCTAAGGGTGTTATGGTTCAGCATGTAAATGTAGTGCGATTACTTAAGAATGACAAGTTTAAGCTTGATTTCTATGAAAATGATATTTGGGTTCAATTCCATTCTTATTGTTTTGATGTTTCGGTTTGGGAAATATTCGGATGCCTATTAAATGGAGCAAAGCTTGTAATTCCTTCTGAAGATACGGTAAAAGATGGATATGCTTTTGGAGAGCTTTTGCAAAAAGAAGCGGTAACAATCTTATGCCAGGTACCTTCGCCATTTTATGCGTTGATCGATGCAACGACAGGACAAACAATAAATAGTTTACGATATGTTATTTTTGCAGGAGAGGCACTTTATCCAACACATTTGAAGAAATGGCATGAGAACAATAGGCATTGTCGTCTGGTTAATATGTACGGGCCTACAGAGACCACGGTATACGCTACTTATCGCGATATTGATGCTGAAGCCATCGAGAGAGGAATTAGCGACATAGGAAAGCCACTTCCAACATTGAAGATTTATATGTTAAATGGAAATGAACTTTGTGGAATTGGAGTTCCGGGTGAGTTATGTATAACAGGTGAGGGTGTATCTCAAGGATATTTAAATCGACAAGACCTGACAGACGAGAAGTTTGTACACAACCCATTTGGATCCGGAAAGATGTATCGGACAGGTGATTTGGCACGTTGGTTACCTAACGGAAACCTTGAATATATTGGACGGATGGATGACCAAGCAAAAATCAGAGGATATCGTATTGAACCACGAGAAGTAGAAAGCCGTTTATTGGAGCTTGAAGGCATAAATGAAGCTGTAGTCATAGTACGAGAAGACAAAAGGAATGAGAAATTCCTGTGTGCCTATGTAATAACTGAGACAGAAATAGAAGAAAAGGACGTTAAGATCAAGTTAAGTAAAGTATTACCAGATTACATGGTGCCTGCACATATTATTTCGGTTGATGCGATTCCGCTGACAAGTAACGGGAAACTTGACAAAGCCTCATTACCACAGCCGCAGTATAAGTCAAAGGAATATATTGCACCACGAAATGAATATGAAACTCTGATCGTGCAGGCATTTGAGAACATTCTAGATATTGAAAAAGTCAGTGTAACTGATAGCTTCTTTGATCTAGGGGGATCGTCACTGAAAGCAGTGCTCTTGTGCAATGAATTGGAGAAGGCCATAGGAGTAAGATTGTCAATTAGAGATGTTTTTACTTTTGGTACGCCCGAGCAGATAGCGGGAAATATCGAGTCGATTGAGAGCGAGATGTTTGTGGCAATAGAACAAGCTTCAGCAGCTGAATACTACCCTACAAGTTCAGCTCAGAAACGACTCTATCTTCTGGACGAGATGACCGGACCTAATATTAACTACAACGTATCGGACGTTTATGCTTATGAAGAACCGCTGGATAAAGAAAGATTACAGAAGGCTTTGGATAAGCTGTTAAAGCAAGAAGAAATCTTGCGAACTAGTTTCCATGTTATGGACGGTGAGCCTATTCAAACGATTTCTCCAGACGCAAGGGTTTTAATAGACTACAGCGAAGTGGACGAAATAGATGTACAAACAGAATACGATAAATTTATACAACCGTTTAATTTATCCGAAGCACCGTTGATGCGTGTGAAATTAATGAAGACAACAACGGCCTCCTATCTATTTGTTGATATTCATCACATTATATGTGATGGAGAAAGCCTGCCAGTTATACTGCATCAGGTGAACGAATTTTATGAAAATGATGAAACTGATCATGAATAAGAGGAGAACTTATGAATAAAAATTCTAACCGAATCCAGTATAAAGATTTCAGCGTATGGCAGAATTTTTATGATATCTCAAAACAGGAAGAATATTGGAGGAGGGAATTCGCTGGTGAAATTGCCAGGGTGGATTTGAAGACGGATTTCCTCCGTCCTCAAATCCAGTCTTTCAGGGGAGCCAATGTTGTAGCAAAGGTAAAAGAGCCATTAAGCTCAGGGGTTAAAAATCTAGCCCTAAAGCATGGTGCTACTGAATTTATGGTTACCCTATCTGTGTTCATTTTATTATTAGCCAAATATAGTCGCCAAAAGGATATTATTGTAGGAACTACCGTGTCAGGCCGAGTTCATGCAGATACTAAGGGTATGTTGGGGATGTTTGTCAATACTCTGGTGATCAAGGGAGAAGTTAGTCCGGATGAGACCTTTGAGCATTTGATATTAGCTGTGAAGGAGAAGTGTCTGCAGGCTTATGATAACCAAGAATACCAATTTGAAGATTTAGTTGAAGCCGTAGAGAAGAAAAGAGATCTCTCAAGAAATCCGATATTTGATTTTATGTTCGGATTAAAAGAAAAGAAAAAACCGACGGAAATGCAAGGCCTATTGGGCGGAAAAAGTGCATTTATTAAAAGAAATGTTTCAAAGTTTGACTTATCCGTTCTGGTTGAATGTGTGTCAGAAGGGTATGAAATTGATTTTGAGTATTGCATAGATTTATTCAAACAAGAAACGATTGAATATATGGCAAGGCATTATGTAACGCTGCTTGAGGAAGCAGTAACACATCCAGAAAAAAAACTTAAAGATTTGCATATGCTTGATATCAGGGAACAAGAGAAGATATTGGTTGATTTCAATGCAACGAATGTAGAATACTCTCGAGAACAAACAGTTGTCAGCTTATTTGAGAATCAGGTAGAGAAAACAGCAGAACATATTGCACTTAAATTTGATGATAAACAGATGACATATGCCGAGCTGAATGAGAGAGCAAATCAGTTGGCGCGTACTCTTCGGGATTTAGGAGTAGTTCCAAACGATTTGGTGGCTCTAGTTACAGAGCGTAGCATGGAAATGATTGTAGGAATATTAGCAATCATCAAGGCAGGGGGAGCTTATGTACCCATCAATCCGGAATATCCAGATAATAGAATTCACTATATGCTGGAGGACAGTAGTCCAAAGATTGTATTGACGTATAAGAATAAGCTGCCAGGGAAGGTAGGGATTCCGGTATTAGATTTAGAAGATGAGAATAATTATGCTAATGAAACGGACAATCTTTTGCATGTTAACAGGTCTAATGATTTAGTGTATTGTATCTACACTTCTGGTACAACTGGAAACCCTAAAGGAGTTTTAATTGAACATCGAAATGTGGTCAATATGTGGGTCACATATAAGGAAACATTTGCACTGAACGACAAGGATACGGTGCTGCAATTTGCAAATGTATCTTTTGACCAAGCGGTGGGAGATATCTTCCCTGCACTATGCAATGGTGCGGCATTATGCATTGTACCAAAACATTTAACCTATGATATGGAGCAACTACAAAAATATATCGATCGAAATAATGTTACAACAGCTTCATTGACACCTAAGTTAATAGACGGGTTGTGTGTTGACGCATTACCGACGCTTCGTTTGCTGGAGTCAGGTGGAGAGGCAGGTCGTCTAGAAACTTTAAAAGAATGGGCGAAAAAGGTAGAAGTGCTAAACACATATGGTCCTACAGAATCTACTGTAAATGCAACTAGTTTTAGAGTGAATACAGACTCTACTTCCATTACCATTGGACGTCCGATTGCAAATACAAAGGTATATCTTCTAAATGAAATGGAGCTATGCGGTATTGGAATACCTGGCGAGTTGTGCATTGCAGGAGATGGTTTAGCAAGAGGTTATTTGAATCAGCCAGAATTGACAGATAAGAAGTTTATTCAAAATCCCTTCGGTGAGGGAAAACTGTACCGTACAGGAGATTTAGCACGTTGGCAGCCAGATGGAAATATAGAGTATTTAGGCCGTATAGATGAACAAGTGAAAGTCCGTGGTTACAGGATAGAGTTAGGGGAAATTGAAAGTGTATTAAGAAAACAGAGTAACATCACGGATGCTGTCGTTGTTGTAAAAGAAGTTGGAAACGATGAAATTCTCTGTGCATATCTCATTGGAGAGAAGGGTCAAGAATTAATTATACCCGAAATTAAGGAAGCGATAAGAGAAGAAGTAACAGAGTATATGATTCCTGCCTTTATGATACAGATCGATGAATTTCCACTAACCATAAATGGAAAGCTGGATAAAACTAGGTTGCCAGAGCCAGATATGTTAGAAAGCTCGAAATACGTACCACCAAGTAATAAGACGGAGCAAGCAATCGTAGATGTATTTGAGGAAATTCTAGGAATATCTCCAGTCGGCATAGAGGATAGTTTCTTTGAACTGGGAGGACATTCGTTAAAAGCGACGGCAGCCATTAATGCCATCGAGAAGAAGACAGGGATTCGTTTGCCAGTCAAAGATATATTTAGTTTACCAACTCCTGTCATGTTGTCGAGAAAGATTGAGGCCGCGGGAGAAGGCGAATATAGTCCAATACCACAAGCAGAACAGAGAGAAGCTTATCCAGCATCCTCTACACAGAAACGATTGTTTATTCTGGATCAGATGGAAGGCAACAGTACTGCATATAACATGGCGTCAGCGCTAGAAGTAACGGGTAACCTTGATTTAGAAAAAATACAACAAGCCATAGATCGTCTGATTAAGCGTCATGAGTCGCTGCGAACAAGTTTTGTAATGACCGAAGAAGGAGCATATCAAGTCATTGCAGACGAGGTATTCTACCAAGTGGAATATGAAGAGACCGACAGCTACAGTGACGCTGACATGGAACAATTTGTACGCCCGTTTGACATCGGAACAGCACCGCTCATGCGTTTTAAAGTAGTCAAAGAAAGAAATCGGAACAACTATATTTTACTATTTGATATGCACCATATTATTTCCGATCATCAGACGCTAAATCTATTAATCGAAGATTTCTCACGATTGTATAACGGTGAAGAATTACAACCACTTGAACTACAATACAAAGATTATAGTGAATGGATGCGTGGCAGAAACCTGGAGAGTCAGAGAAACTATTGGAAAGAAGTATTTAAAGAAGAGGCACCGGTTTTGGATTTGGTGACGGACTATCCACGTCCCAAAATCCAAAGCTACAAAGGAGCCCAAGTGTCTGTTCAGCTTAGCCAAGAGCAGAAAGCTGGCATTCAAAATATAAATAAACAACATGGAACGACAGATTACATGACCTTACTGGCTGTATTTATGATAGAACTGCATAAATACAGCAGGCAACAAGATATCGTGGTAGGAACACCCATCTCAGGCAGGGTGCATCCGGATACCGAGACGATCGCAGGCATGTTTGTCAATACGCTGGCAATGAGAGGGTATCCAAGGGCTGAAAAAACATTCTTAGAATTTTTAAGCGAGATCAAAGAGCTGGCATTGAATGCGTATGAGAATCAAGAATACCCATTTGAAGAATTGGTAGAGGAAGTAGAAGTACGCCGTGATCTGTCACGCAATCCGCTGTTTGACGTGATGTTTACCATGCAGAATAACGAGGAAATCCATCTTGCGATGGGCGAAGCACAGGTAGAGATGCTGGGCATTCCTTTCATTGATGCCAAATTTGATTTGGATTTACAAGCTACAGCGTATGAAGAGGGGTACGCTTTAGATCTGGTATATTGCAGTGATTTATTTACCGAGACTTCGGCACAGGTCATCCTGGAGCATTTTAAGGTGTTGCTGGACAGGGTGATTGCTAACCCTGAAATGAAATTGTCTGAACTCCACATGGTCAGTGAGGTAGAGCAACAAAGAATACTAACGGTTTTCAATAATACCCATACGGAGTATGCACAGCATCATACGGCAGTGGAACGATTCGAGAAACATGCGGAACAGACACCTGAGAAGACGGTAATTGAATACGAAACGGGCGTACTTCGTTATGGAGAAGTCAACCGAAAGGCCAATGCCTTGGCATGGGAACTGATTTCGTTAGGTGTTCAGCCCAATGATCGAGTGGCCATCATGGCTTCCCTTGAAGCGGAAACGATCATTGGCATTTTAGGCGTGCTAAAGAGTGGAGCCGCCTATGTCCCGATTGATCCAGCAACACCGAAGGAACGAATAGAGCATATTCTGAACGATGCAGCACCCAAGGTCATCTTAACAAGAGAGAAGACTTTGGAAACGGAAGTCCCATTCATCTCTATGAATCTTGAAGATCTGGGCGAGAAGGAGACAAATCCAGCGTGTGCTGTTGAAAAGGGCGACATCGCCTATGTGATTTACACATCAGGAACGACAGGAAAGCCCAAAGGCGTGGCGGTTACACGAGGCAATTTGGATCATTACTTGTCGTATGCAGATCAGGAGTACCAGAAAGAAGCTTGTACGACGGTACTGATTACAAGCTTAAGTTTCGACCTCTCCGTAACGTCCTTGTTCTTACCGCTGATTAGTGGTGGATCTCTTCTATTAAAGGGAGGAGACACGGAGGAAAGGTTACGTGCAGCATTCAAAGATAACAGGGTAACTTTCCTTAAACTTACTCCGTCCCATTTAAAAATGCTGGAAACTTATGCAGACGGCGTAGATGTACCGAATTTAGAAACGCTGATTGTCGGTGGAGAAGAGTTAACCACAGATACGGCATGGAAAACGCAGAAGCTATTAGGAGACAGGGTCAAGATTCATAACGAATATGGCCCTACAGAGACTACCGTAGGATGCTGTGACTATGTCTATTCCAGCGAAAAAGATAAGGGTTTAAGTGTAGGAATCGGACATCCCATTGCCAATATGCAGCTCTATATACTGAATGAGATGGAGTTATGTAGTGTAGGCGTTCCTGGTGAGCTATGCATCGCAGGAGACGGAGTAGCCAAAGGCTATCTAAACCAGCCTGAATTAACAGCGGAGAAGTTTATCGACAATCCATATGGCGAAGGGAAGTTATACCGCTCTGGAGATTTGGCGAGATGGCTGCCTAACGGAGAGATGGAATACCTGGGAAGAATAGATGAACAGGTTAAAATCCGAGGATATCGGATCGAGTTGTCCGAGATCGAGAGCGTTCTAAGGAATCAGCCGGGTATATCTGATGTAGCCGTTGTTGCATTGGAAGTAGGCGGTGACAAGAGTATATGTGCCTACCTGATCCCGACAAATCAAGAGCAGCAACTGGATATGTCTGAAATCAAAAATGATTTGAGAGACAAACTGCCTGAGTATATGTTACCTGGCTTTATGATGCAGATTGATGCCTTGCCACTGACTCCAAATGGGAAGCTGGATGCAAAAGCACTGCCAGAACTAAATGCATTAGCAGGACAGGAATATATGCCACCAAGAACTAAAACAGAGAAAGTCATTACGGACATATTTGAAGAAATCTTAGGAATATCTCCAGTCGGCATAGAGGATAGTTTCTTTGAACTGGGAGGACATTCGTTAAAAGCGACGGCAGCCATTAATGCCATCGAGAAGAAGACAGGGATTCGTTTGCCAGTCAAAGATATATTTAGTTCACCAACTCCTGTCATGTTGTCGAGAAAGATTGAGGCCGCGGGAGAAGGCGAATATAGTCCAATACCACAAGCAGAACAGAGAGAAGCTTATCCAGCATCCTCTACACAGAAACGATTGTTTATTCTGGATCAGATGGAAGGCAACAGTACAGCATATAACATGGCGTCAGCGCTAGAAGTAACAGGTAACCTTGATTTAGAAAAAATACAACAAGCCATAGATCGTCTGATTAAGCGTCATGAGTCGTTGCGAACAAGTTTTGTCATGACAGAAGGAGAAACCTTTCAAGTCATTGCAGACGAGGTATTCTACCAAGTGGAATATGAAGAGACCGACAGCTACAGTGACGCTGACATGGAACAATTTGTACGCCCGTTTGACATCGGAACAGCACCGCTCATGCGTTTTAAAGCAGTCAAAGAAAGAAATCAGAACAACTATATTTTACTATTTGATATGCACCATATTATTTCCGATCATCAGACGCTAAATATATTAATCGAAGATTTCTCACGATTGTATAACGGTGAAGAATTACAACCACTTGAAATCCAATACAAGGATTATAGTGAATGGATGCGTGGCAGAAACCTGGAGAGTCAGAGAAACTATTGGAAAGAAGTATTCAAAGAAGAGGCACCGGTTTTGGATTTGGTGACGGACTATCCACGTCCCAAAATCCAAAGCTACAAAGGAGCCCAAGTGTCTGTTCAGCTTAGCCAAGAGCAGAAAGCTGGCATTCAAAATATAAATAAACAACATGGAACGACAGATTACATGACCTTACTGGCTGTATTTATGATAGAACTGCATAAATACAGCAGGCAACAAGATATCGTGGTAGGAACACCCATCTCAGGCCGAGTGCATCAGGACACCGAGACAATAGCCGGCATGTTTGTCAATACGCTGGCAATGAGAGGGTATCCAAGGGCTGAAAAAACGTTCTTAGAATTTTTAAGCGAGATCAAAGAGCTGGCATTGAATGCATATGAGAATCAAGAATACCCGTTTGAAGAATTGGTAGAGGAAGTAGAAGTACGCCGTGATCTGTCACGCAATCCGCTGTTTGACGTGATGTTTACCATGCAGAATAACGAGGAAATCCATCTTGCGATGGGCGAAGCACAGGTAGAGATGCTGGGCATTCCTTTCATTGATGCCAAATTTGATTTGGATTTACAAGCTACAGCGTATGAAGAGGGGTACGCTTTAGATCTGGTATATTGCAGTGATTTATTTACCGAGACTTCGGCACAGGTCATCCTGGAGCATTTTAAGGTGTTGCTGGACAGGGTGATTGCTAACCCTGAAATGAAATTGTCTGAACTCCACATGGTCAGTGAGGTAGAGCAACAAAGAATACTAACGGTTTTCAATAATACCCATACGGAGTATGCACAGCATCATATGGCAGTGGAACGTTTCGAGAAACATACGGAACAGACACCTGAGAAGACGGTAATCGAATACGAAACGGGCGTACTTCGTTATGGAGAAGTCAACCGAAAGGCCAATGCATTGGCATGGGAACTGATTTCGTTAGGTGTTAAGCCCAATGATCGAGTGGCCATCATGGCTTCCCTTGAAGCGGAAACGATCATTGGCATTTTAGGCGTGCTAAAGAGTGGAGCCGCCTATGTCCCGATTGATCCAGCAACTCCGAAGGAACGAATAGAGCATATTCTGAACGATGCAGCACCCAAGGTCATTTTAACAAGAGAGAAGACTATGGAAACGGAAGTCCCACTCATCTCGATGAATCTTGAAGATCTGGGCGAGAATGCGGAAAACCCAGCGTGTGCCGTTGAAAAAGACGACATCGCCTATGTGATTTACACATCAGGAACGACAGGAAAGCCCAAAGGTGTGGCGGTGACACGAGGCAATCTGGATCATTACTTGTCGTATGCAGATCAAGAATACCAGAAGGAAGCTTGTACGACGGTACTGATTACAAGCTTAAGTTTCGACCTCTCCGTAACGTCCTTGTTCTTACCGCTGATTAGTGGTGGATCTCTTCTATTAAAGGGAGGAGACGCGGAGGAAAGGTTACGTGCAGCATTCAAAGATAACAGGGTAACCTTCCTTAAGCTTACTCCGTCACATTTAAAAATGCTAGAAACCTATGCAGACGGCGTAGATGTACCGAATTTAGAAACGCTGATTGTCGGTGGAGAAGAGTTCACCACAGATACGGCACGGAAAACGCAGAAGCTATTAGGAGACAGCGTCAAGATTCATAACGAATATGGCCCTACGGAGACTACCGTAGGATGCTGTGACTATATCTATTCCAGCGAAAAAGATAAGGGTTTAAGTGTAGGAATCGGGCGTCCCATTGCCAATATGCAGCTCTATATACTGAATGAGATGGAGTTATGTGGTATTGGCATTCCTGGTGAGCTATGCATCGCCGGAGACGGAGTAGCCAAGGGATATCTAAACCAGCCTGAATTAACAGCGCAGAAGTTTATCGACAATCCATATGGCGAAGGGAAGTTATACCGCTCTGGAGATTTGGCGAGATGGCTGCCTAACGGGGAGATCGAATACCTGGGAAGAATAGATGAACAGGTTAAAATCCGAGGATATCGGATCGAGTTGTCCGAGATCGAGAGCGTTCTAAGGAATCAGCCGGGTATATCTGATGTAGCCGTTGTTGCATTGGAAGTAGGCGGTGACAAGAGTATATGTGCCTACCTGATCCCGACAAATCAAGAGCAGCAACTGGATATGTCTGAAATCAAAAATGATTTGAGAGACAAACTGCCTGAGTATATGTTACCTGGCTTTATGATGCAGATTGATGCCTTGCCACTGACTTCAAATGGGAAGCTGGATGCAAAAGCACTGCCAGAACCAAATGCATTAGCAGGACAGGAATATATGCCACCAAGAACTAAAACAGAGAAAGTCATTACGGACATATTTGAAGAAATCTTAGGAATATCTCCAGTCGGCATAGAAGACAGTTTCTTTGAACTTGGCGGAGATTCTATTAAAGCAATTAAGGCCGTTTCGAAGTTACGGGAAAAAGGTTATAAGCTTTCTTTCGCCGCATTAATGTATCAGCAGACCCCAAGAAAGATTGGGGAAAATATTCAAATGGGAGAAGTAAATCAAGTATACGAACAGGGAGAAATCAATGGGGAAAGTCCATTAACCCCTATACAACTAGAATTTTTCAATAAGAATCACGTCGTACCTAATCATTATAATCAGGCCTTAATGTTAAGAAGTGATGAGCCATTTGACATACCTAGTTTAAAGACAGCAATTACTGAAATCATTAAACATCATGACGCTTTAAGAAATGTATATGACGGACAACGTCAAATCACGCTGTCTACAGAGGAAAGCAAGCTATATGATTGGTATGAAAAAGATTATACAAAAGTGCAAGATGTATCGAAAGAGATAGAGTATGCCAGCGATAAATTACAGGCAAGCATAGACCTAGCCACCGGGCCTTTAGTAAAAGTAGGGCTGTTCCATTCAGACAGTGGAGATCATTTACTAATTTGTGTACATCATCTGGTCATAGACGGTGTATCATGGAGAATTCTGCTGGAGGATTTATTTAGTGGATATCGACAAATACAAGAGACAGGTAAAATCACGCTGCCAATGAAAACGGCTTCGTACAAGGAATGGGCGAATGCTTTAACACAATATGCTAAGAGTGAAGTGCTTTCAGATGAAATAGCATACTGGAAAAATATATCGGATAAATCAAATAGTACTGAGACATTCAAGAGTACACAAACAGCAAGTGGTCAATATAAAAATAAAGTAGTGAAAGTGGACTCTGAAACGACGAAAAAGCTGTTGCTCGAAGCTGGAAAGACATATAAAACAGAAATAAACGACTTGTTACTGGCATCGCTGACCATTGCAGTAAAAGAATGGAGAAACTCTAAGTACCTAACCATAGAAATGGAAGGTCACGGGAGAGAGACAATAGATAGAGAGATCGCCATCGATCGTACAGTTGGTTGGTTTACAAGTGTATATCCTATTATTTTGGAGACAAAAGATACTGTTGAAGAAAGCATTTTGGAGACAAAACAAACATTGAAACAGGTCCCTAATCATGGAATTGGATATGGAGTTTTGAGATATCTTGGTGAGCATAGCGGACTTGAGATGAGCGCAGCAATAACATTCAATTATCTTGGAGAATTGGATAACGAGATAGACAGAATTGAAGGAATATCCATGTCGGGAATGCCATTAGGAAGAAGTATGTCAGAAAAAAATTCATCAGGAATGGGATTGTCTCTAAATGGGGCTGTTTTAAATGGGCAACTTGAATTTGACATCATATATGATACTGGATTGTATACTGACGAGGATGCTCAAACATTGGTATTGGCATATGAAAGAGCAATTAAGGATGTTGTCGAAACGTGTTTAACCAGAAAAGGAACAGTAAAAATGCCATTAGATGAAACATTAATTGGTGATAACCGTGATGGCGATCTAAAGTGCATGATACAAAAACAGTTGAATTATTATGGAGATAACCATATTAAAACACGTTCTACTTTAGAATGTCCTGTATTGACAGGACATGAGGACTTCTTGCGACCGGATACAGAAATTATTACTGAAATCATAACAATAGAAGGAACGGCAGAGAACGCTTCTTTATCACTCAGAGGAATAATTTCCAGGCATGGGGCATTAAGAACGAAATTAAATCAAAAAATGACCTATTTAGAAGAATACGATTATTCAGATGAGTGGGAAATTCCAGTAGTGAAAGGAACCTTAGAATTATCTGCAGAACAATTTAAAGAAATTGTGAATGAAATGAGTTTTCTAACTGATGATAAGCTGTTATCTAGATTTTTAATCGTAGAAATAGATGCAGACCATTGCTTAGTACTTAGTGCAATTCATCATTTAATATGGGATGGAGTCTCACAAGATTTGTTTAAGGTTATGCTTCATGAAACTTTGAACAACAGACTTACCACTCCCTATAACTATTCTTTCATAGAATATTGCAAAATGATTAAAAAGAAAGTTGACGAACTGGAAATTCCTGATGCTCAAGAGTCTAACATGGAAGAGTATATTGAAGCTGCTAAACAATCAGCTGATTTGGTCTCTCGACGAGACACTAAGAGGTCTACAGAAATTCATGTAAAACTAAATGAGTTACAATATCAGAAATTTAGCGAACAACCCATTAATACAGCAGTAGAATTTATATCAAGGCTTATGTATAGTGACTTACCTGAAGAATTAAATAACATCCCTGTTTCTGTTTTGACACATAACAGAGATGAATTCAATAAGGAAATGTTGGGGCTAACTTTAAATTTAGATTATTCAATTTATGATAGGAAAAGTAAAACGCAAAAACAGCTTTTATCAACATCAGAAAAATCGAGTATTAATCAATCTGCAATTACAGAAAAGTTGTTTCTTATAGCACAAAAGTACGGTTTTAATGAAATGTCCCATCGCATTCCAATCATTAATTATCAGGGAGTCCTTGATAAGTTTGCAAGTAGAGATGACATATCACTTGAGAAGATGTTTTTACAAACACAGATTATAGAGTCTGAAGATTTTGGAGTTAGCATGCACTTTTACATTCAAAATAGTACTCTAATTGCTCGCATTACAGGCATTACAATTGAAGAAGAGCTCCTTAATGATGTCATGAAGAATATTTAATGTTGGATCTTACCCGTAAAACCACCCGCTATGCGGGTGGAGGGGTCATAAAAAGACATATGATGCCAGATCATGTGCATATGCTCGCGGTCCCACCCAACATATCTGAAATATGCACATGATCTAGCAATAAACAATTGGAGTGTAAATTAGACATGCTCTAAATGAAATTAGAAACAAGAAGGGGGGCTTATAGTATGAATGAAAAAATTTCAAAAAGCATATACAAAAAGAATATAGGCTTATTTATTTTGTCCTGCTTACTTGGTATCATGACATCTATTCTGTTTATTGCATTGGCAATTATACTACAAAAGTTTATTGATTATTCTATTAATAAAGATATTGACAATATCTTTAAGGTGACTACTGTTTCCGTTATTTTATTGCCTTTAGGTGCAGTGGGAATGTATGTGGGGTATGCTGTTAAAAATTTATATACAAAAAGGGCAACGTTAAACCTGAAAAATACCCTTGTTGAAAATATTTTGCGGTTAGATATGAGAAGTTTCAACAAGGAGAGTAATGGAACCTACATATCACGATTGTCAAATGATATAACGATAATTCAAAACGATTATATAAAAGGGACCGTGGAAATATTTGTTCAGCTAGCTATGCTTGTAGGCGGAGTGCTTGCGATGTTTATCATTAATTCATTCCTTGCATTGAGTATATTACTCACTTGTATCATTCCACTTGCAGTTTCGAGTATATTTAATAATCGTATGCAAAAAGCACAAGGTGAAGTGGCTGAGCAAAATAAAAATTATGTATCTTTCATTAAAGATATATTGTCTGGAAATCAGGTTGTTAAGAGCTTTAACATCGAAAAGGAGATTTTTGAAAGGGCAAAGGCAAAGGCGAACAAGCAGGAAAAAGCAAAAATGGTATACGAAAATCTGTTGTCACTCATTATGTCACTTACTGATATTTCAACTTTTCTTGTTGCTGTAGTCATATTTATTGTGGGTACTCAGCAGCTAATGAAAGGAGAAATTACAGTAGGAGAGATTATGGCTTTTATTCAATTGTTAAATTGCGTAACAGTTCCCATTAATAGACTCATAACCGGTTTTACCAAAAGGCAGGCCAGTCGGGCTTTATTAATGAATTTCAATAAAATTGGAGAGGCAAAAACGGATCAAACTCAAAGAATTGATATCCCTAAATTCAGTAATAAAATTTCTCTAAATGGGCTTTCGTTAAGCGTAGATGGGAAAAAAATTTTAGATGATATTAATTTTGAATTTGAATATGGAAAGTCTTATGCCATTGTAGGAACAAGTGGGAGTGGAAAGACAACCTTATTAAAGATGTTGACTGGGTTTTATGATGGGTATGAAGGAAATATCAGGTATGACGGGGTTGATCTTGAGAAAATAAGTGATCAGTCCATTTTCCAAAATGTTAGTTTTATTCATCAGGACTGTTTTATCTTTGATGATACGATTGAACAAAATATTAAATTGTTTCGTGAATGTGACACAGATGAGTTTGAGCAAGTCATAAAGAAGAGTATGTTACAGAAATTGATTCATGACAGAGGCGGCTTTGATGTATTATGTGGAGAAAATGGAATCCATTTTTCAGGTGGGGAAAAACAGAGAATTTCTATAGCAAGAGCACTCCTGAGAAAATCACCTATATTACTTATGGACGAGGCGACTTCAGCGTTGGACAATCAAACAGCTAGTGACCTTGAGTGTATGTTAAGTGAAATGCAGGGCATTACGAGAATTTCCATTACTCATAGGCTGGATGAATCAATTCTTAGTGGATATGATGAAATTGTCTTATTGAATAATGGGAAAATTGAAGAACACGGCACGTATCATAAATTAATGGAAGCCAAACAAAGATTTTATGCATTGAGTATGTTGAGTAGACATAATAATGATCTTTTAATAGAGAAAGGTATAACTAGTCTTGTATTTTAAATCTCAATGGTTGTATGAAATAAGTTTTTGGACAGTTTTGATGCTTGTATAAGATGAAAGGGGTGTCGTACGGATGGAGCAAATCGCAGTTGTTGGGTGTGGCGGAATGATCGGTGAAGTCATCTGTAAGAACTTATGTAAAGACTTTATTGTTAAGGGCGGACAGCGGCGTGAACCTACAGCATTAATGAACCTTAATAATTTTAACTACCAATTCCTGGATGTTTCTGACTGGGAGAACTTGATTGCGTTCTGTACTGATTGTACGGTTGTCATTAATTGTGCAGGGCCTGAATTTGTAATTAAAGATAGAGTTGCTCAGGCAGCCATGAAAGTAGGAGCAAAATATGTTGATGCTTCCAATGCTTTATTATTGAATCAGGAGCAAAAGCTAGAGCTTAAAGCTAACGGTGTAAATTACATAGGAGCTGGTTTTTGTCCTGGAATTACAGGTCTGCTATTAAAACGAGTGATAAATCATTTATTAGACGAAACTAAGCATGTGAATTGTTATATTGGTGGTGCGGAACATTATACGAAAACTTCTATCTCAGATATATTAATGAGTGGCCATAGTGTAATTGGAAAAACAGACTCTTATTGGAGTGATCATTGTGTTAAAACGGAAAATATAAATATGATGCAGAAAGAATTTGTACCTGAAGTGGATGTTCCTGTCTATAAGAAACCGTATTTAAGTCAAGAGATCATTGATATTCTGGAAGTTAGTTCGGTACAAGAACTTCACTGGTACAATATAGCGGCAAATGATTATATTTTCCGTTTGGCAATGCAATTTTATCAAATGCAACTTGAGTCTTCGGTTGAAGAAGCAATGAAAAAACTAGACATTAGCTTAGAGGAGCAACCTAAAGAGGAATGGATAGCTTTAGTCATTGATGCTACAGGAGTGAAAGATGGAAAGAATGTTAGGTGCAGATTGAATTTACAAATGGAAACGAGTTCAGAGTTAACGGGTACAGTGGCTGCCGAAATCGCCCGACAAGCTGTTTCGAGTAATAGACCTAATGGTACCTACTGGGCTTATGAAGTGCTTCCTATAGATTTTATGAATCAATATGTTTTTTCTAATAAGCATGATTTTTATGAGGAAAAGTATGTTGAAATAAAGAAATGATATGACTAGGTTACATGGCGTACATCTGATATTTATTGGATAGGGGGGAGTACATTATAAAAAAGCTTTTACTTAAGAGATTACCGTTGATTTCACTTGGAGTTATAGCTTACATACTGACAAAATACGCGCAGAACCATCAGGATTGGGCGGAAAAATACAGTAGGTCTGTATATCCGTTATTGTCAAAAATAGTAGGATTTGTACCTTCTTGGGTCACATTTTCTGTTAGTGAATGGCTCGTCGTGTTGGTTGTGTTACTTTTTCTATTTTATATCGTTTATTTTGTGCGCAAGGTTATCATGAGTAAAGGTGCACGTAGGATGGTAGTTTATCGTGGTGCTCTAGGAATCGTTACGATCTGTAGCGTGATATATTTTTGTTATACTATTTTGGGTGGAATAAACTATTACAGATATTCTTTTTTGTCTTATACCGAATATAAAGAAGAGAACTACAGCAAGGAGGAACTGGTCAAATTGAGTAAGTCGCTTGCCGTTGAAATGGAATTGGCAAGGGAAAAGTTAGCGGATACTGATCTTTTGGCTCATGTACCAGAGGTTTTTGATTATTATGCACAACACGCAGTGTTCTCGATGCAAATGTTATCAAAGAAATATCCTGTTTTGGAGCATTCATATTCAACACCAAAACCAGTGGTGATGTCAAAACTAATGTCGCATGCAGGGATACATGGTATTTTTGTCCCTTTTACTTATGAATCCAATATCAATGTTAATGTGCCAGTTTTTTTGGTGCCTGCTACTATGGCGCATGAATTGGCACATCAGAGTGGTTTCATGCATGAGGATGAGGCTAATTTTATAGCTTATCTGGCATGTAAGCAGCAGGATGATCCAATGATACTATACAGTGGTTTATTTCTGGCATTTGATTATTCTATATCTGAGCTAAAGAAAGTGGATCCAGATAAGGCGTCTGATATAATGTCCAGTCTGTCCAAAGCGGTGCGGCATGATATAGAACAAAATGAGCAGTACCGGGATAAGTATGAGGGTGTTATTTCAAGTATTTCAAGAAATGTAAATGACGTATATCTGAAGGCAAATAATCAGACAGACGGTTTGAATAGCTATAGTGATATGGTGAATTTATTGCTGGCAGAGCAGCGAGAGATAGAGAAGTACAATTAAATGTATCTTGAATACTTATAGGTTTATATAGTAATGATAGTGGGCTCAAGTTGAACATAGGAGTGAGTGAAATAAATAAAATAAAAGTATTTCCTATTCCATATGCTGGAGCGTCGGTAAATGCATATTATGAATGGAAAAAACTACTGCCGGATAGATATGAATTGTGTATATGTGAATTGGCTGGAAGAGGAACTCGATTCACAGAGCCTTGTTACCAGTCTGTTGGTGAAGCAAGTGAAGATATCGCCAAAAGAATAAGTGAACAATTAGAATATGACGATGAATATGTTATATTTGGACACAGCATGGGAGCCTTATTGACTTATGAGATATATTATAAACTTAAGCAAATGGGAACTAAGGAACCAAGGCATCTGTTTTTTTCTGGGCGAGATGCTCCACATATTTTTGAAAAGAGAGAAGACATTGAAAATATGACTAATGAAACTTTCTTGACAAAGGTGGAACAATATGGGGGAATACCAGAGGAGTTTTATACAAAAGAGATTATGGATATGTTTCTTCCGATTTTGCGAGCAGATTTTATAATTTTGGACAATTATAAGTTTCAGCCCAAAGCAGAAAAAATAAGTTGTGGAGTAAGCGTTTTTTATGCGGATAGCGATTTTTCGACTCATATCAATGAAATGCATAAATGGAGTGAAGTTGTTGAAGGGAATGTGAAATTTCATAAGTTTAAAGGAGAACATTTTTTTTTGAATCGGTATCCTAATGATATTGTAAATACTATTGTTAAAGATACAGAGACTTATTCTTGTTCATGAGAGATTCCTCGTTTCGTCAATGTTGGTGTGGTAACTTACATTGTACAAGAGGAATCTCTCTTTCGCATTCATTTTTTGGTAGAATTTAGATAATCGACAGACGTGTTATTATATAAATCTAAAAAGATTTTGGTTTAGACTTTCTTTTCTTTGTACAGTTTGAATGTGTTTTGAAATATTATATTTAAAATAAATTTTATCAGTCTGAGAATCCTTCAATGATTGTTACTTAATTTTGCTTAATTATAAAAGTAATATTCAATAATTGTTTTAGGTAGGTTTTAGTAAGGAGAATTATGAAAAAAATTAAGAAAAAACATTGGAAATAATAAGCTTTCAGTTTTAAGCCCGGTGCCGCTAACAACACGGCGGCCGGGCTTTTTTCACGGCCGGATTACGATGTCAGCGCCGAACTTGATCGGAACTCTCAGCCATTTACATTCCCCTTTTCTCTTGTAAATAAAAAGATTCTAAAACTAGAAAAGGTTCCGGAAAGCAGATGCTTACGGAACCTTTTTCGTTATGCCGAATGGCTTTTTTTCGTCTGAACGGTTTCCCTGGACTTGATACCAAGTGATACGAACAAGCCGATCACAGATACGCCGATCAATATCATAAACAGAATGTGAAATCCGGAGATTAAACCGATCAGTGCTGAAGAAATAATGCTTCCGAAATAACGGAAGGTGGAAAAAATCCCGGATGCGATGCCGGACATGCCCGGTTCTACCGTCGCAAGAGAAGATACCTGCATGCTCGTCAGCCCCGCACCTGACGCGATGCCTCCTACAATAAGCGATGCCATAAGAAACGGAACGGAATGGGAATAAACCAAAAGCAGAAATAAGAGATTGGCTACGGCCATCAGCCCGAAGGACAGAAAAATCATTCTTCGCGCGCCCCATTTCTGATGCAGCTGAGCTCCGCCCCAGTTGCTGGCGGACATGAAAACAGAAAAGACTGACAGCGCCATGCCGCTGTGCGACGTATTCATGCTGAAGTGGCCGGTCATAAAGAGCGGCATAATCAATAACACGGCGTACATCATTAAATTGCTTAACAGAACCGACAGATTGGCGCTCGTAAAGGTCGTGTTTTTAAACAGGTCAAAATCAATAATCGGATGTTTCGTGCGCAGCTCCCGCCTGAAAAATAGCGGAACAAATATGAGAATGAGCAGCGCGTACACCCAATAGCCCAAAGAGCTTTCATTTTTCGTCAGAAGAATTATAGATACAATGCTTCCGGCAAGCAAAACGGACCCGATGATATCAAGCGGAGCGTCAGACGTTTCTTCTTTATATTTAGGAAACATCACTAATGCCGTCACGAGTGCGATCGCAAGAAACGGAATGTTGACCCAAAAGATCGAATGCCAGCTGAAGCTCTCAATTAAAAGAGAGCCGATAAACGGACCGAGAGCCGCGCCCAGCCCGGCACCGAGGCCGAAAAAGCCGAATACTTTCGGAAGCCGTTTTTCAGACACGACATGGCGGATGATGGCGATGCTGTTTGGCGTAAGCAAAGCTCCGCCGGCAGCCTGAAGCGCCCGGAAGAAAATCAATAAGAAAAGACTTGGCGAGAGGGCGCACCCCAATGATGCGATGAGAAAAAGGCCGACGCCCCATAAATACATTTTTTTGTTTCCGTACATATCACCGAGTTTGCCGGCAATGGGCTGTGTCACAGCCATCACGATTAAATACACGGTCACTACCCATGTGATGCTGGCAATTGATTCGCTGAATGAGCGGGAAATGGATGAAAGGGCGACTGCGATCATCGTAGAATTGATGGGAACGAGTATGGCTCCCAGCAAAAGCGAAACGATCAGCGCCCATTCTTTCTTTGACCCCATCCTTCATCCTCCTTGGAGCCGGAAAATGACCGGCCGGTAATGCCTTTCATGAAAATCTCAGTGCTGTGTTTCAGCATCGTTTCCTCAGAGAGAGTAATGACTCTTTTCCCCAGCTGCAGCCGGTGTATAAAATAACCGAAAATCATCGTCATAAAGACGTCTGCATTAGCTTCTTCGCTGCCGGGGCTTATCATATTTTTCTTTGTCAGCTCCTTAAAGTAAACGATTAAATGCTTTTTCACGGATTGCGGATATACGACAATATCCTGCAGGACGTCTTCGAACAGTTCCGGTTCGCGCAGGCAGATGCGGAACACTTCTTTTTTTTGTTCCAATTGCTGCAGAAGGGTCGCGGCGAAATGAAGAAGATCCTCATACAGATCGCCTTCCGCCTTGGTGATCATGCTTTCCGGAGCCGGCGTCTGCTGTTCAATCATGGCTTTCATTAATCCTTGTTTGTTTTTAAAATTACGGAAAATCGTTGCTTCGCTTACTTTTGCTTTTTCTGCGATTTCTTTTGTTGTCGCTGCGCGGTATCCTTTTTGGATGATCAGATTCATCGCGGCGTCAATAATTCTCTTGTTCGTCGTTCTCAACATGTTTCACCTCGCGTAAATACTGGCAGGACAAGTATACACCCGCCCTGCCCATCAATAAAGAGGGAAACCTAGCATGAAGCGCGTTTGACAATCGTAATCTTGCCGTTTGTCCCGTCCACCGTGACGATATCTCCGTCGTTGAGCCTGTCAGTCGCGGCACGTGTGCCGAGAACGGCCGGGAGCCCGTATTCTCTCGCGATGATCGCCGCATGTGACAGGATGCCGCCCGTGTCCGTAATGACGGCCTTTGCATCCTGGAACAGACTGGTCCACAGCGGTGTCGTCATTTTGCAGACAAGCACGTCTCCTGTTGAAAAACGGGAAAATTCACTTGCGTCACGAATGACTTTCACCGGGCCGCTTGCGATTCCGCTTGACGCCGCAAGTCCGTAAATTTGATGTTCAGTGTTTTTTTCATCTTCTGTGATGGAGCCGGTAATCTGTTCAGCCGTTTTCAGCTGTTCCGAAGTCGGAGTCCCGAGATAAGCGGGGGCTTCAAGCAATTGATATTGCTGGAAGAGCTGTTTTCGTTCAGCGGCTTTTTCCTGCATCGGAACCGGCGACACGAGCGCTTTCTCGACTTCATCGCTGTATAAGTACCACATATCCTCCCGATCATCGATTACGCCTTGTTTTTGAAGCAGCTCGCCGATTTTCAGAAGGCAAAGGCGCGCTTTGGCGTCCAGCATCGCATCAATATAAAAATGGTGATCATCTTTGATGACGGATGAAGACAATGTCCACTGATAATAGCGGTCAAACGTCTCCCGAAAGCCGTCATCTTCAATTCTATCCATAAAGTCGGCGTAGAGCTGTTTTCGTTTTTCTATCGTTTTATGAAACTCACTGTCAAAATCGTATCCGTTCCGGACATAGTTCTGAATGTTGGCCAAAGCGAAATAAGGGTTTTCCGCCCAAGTTTCTTCAATGAGATCATGACTTTTCACGGATCTCCAGCCGTATTCCTGTAAAAATTGACCGACTTGTTCGAGAAAGCGTTTTCCCTCATTTGATTGCAGAAGCGTCTGATGCAGCTCATCGGCATGAGAAACCGTAAAGACGCGCCGCAGCTCAGGGCTGTCTTTTACTTGTCCGGAAAGCAGCCAGAGCTGTCTGTCGGTCTCCAATGACTTATTCATGACGCCAGCCAGCATTTCATACAGAAGGGAGGTGTTTTCTTTCTCAACCTGTCCGTACATGGATTCCAGTATCATGTTTAACGCAACCTGCGGAAAGACAATATTGAAATGTTCTGCGTATCCTTTTAAATAGAAGTCTTGCAGGTTTCGGAACGCATCAAGGGCAGTCTCCGGCGTATGGTCTGTATGCGCCAGTTCGTCCAGCTTTTGATAAAAAGGCAGAAAGGTTTCCTGAATAATATCGTACATGCGGTCAGCCAAGACGGGGAAAAGCGCTTCTAACTGTTCTGCGGGCAGCTTGTCGTCCGTCTTATGCTGTCTGGAAAAAACACGGCCCTGATGAAGTTTGACACGCTCGATTTCGATGCCCATTACAGGGAATGCCTTCGTGCTCTCTTTGAGGCCGTATTCCAAAGCCGGCACAATGAGTGAGGCGAATAACGGGCTGACGGGGCCTTCAATATTGGCCTCCATATTGAGCCAAAAATCTTTCTGATCCCGGGGCGTCATGATAAATTCCCGTTCTTCGTCTGCCGCCTTCTGATCCTGCACGATCGTTGTAATCGGCCTGGCCTGAAGCAGATACAGCTTATTTTCGGCAAATCCGAATTCGAGATCCACGGGATAACCGTACAGTTCTTCCGTCTTTATCGTCAGCATGGCAAGCTCTTTGACGCTCTCGTCATCAAGGCAGAAGCGGTTTCTCATGTCAGCGGTCGTCTCTTTTTCCGTCACGCCTTCGTCTTTAGAAACGATATACATTTCTTTTAAGCCGATTTCTTTTTCAATCTGAAATGTGTCTTTATTGACGATAAATGTGTCGGGCGTCACGCTGCCGGAGACGATTGCTTCTCCGAGACCGTAGCTCGCGCTGATCATCAGTTCTCCGTCATCGTGTGTGACGGGGTTGCGGCTGAAAATGACCCCTGAAACCTCGGAATTGATAAGCCCTTGCACGACAACGCCCATTAACGGTTCTGCGGTGTCATTGTTCATTTTCTCTTTATAACCGCTGACCCGCGCCGAGAAGAAGGAAGCCCAGCATTCTTTCACTTTTCCGAGAAACTCTTCTTCTGTTTTGATATTTAAATAGGTTTCGTACTGACCAGCGAAAGAAGCGCCTTCAAGATCTTCGGACGCGGAGGAGGAACGTACGGCGACAGAGGCGTATGATTCTCTCAATTCATAAAACGACGCGGTCAGTTCCTCCCGAAGCTCTTTTGAAAACGTGCCGTTCATAATGGCGCGCTCCATCTGTTCCTGATCTGCTTGAAGCCCGTTGTCTTCCATAAAACGTGTCAGGGCATTCGTCTGAATGATAAAACCGCCGGGAACGGGCAGTCCGTTTTTCGTCAGTTTAATCAGGTTCATTCCTTTTGCTCCTGCAGAGCGGCTCGATTCTTCCGCTTTTTGAAATCGCACTGAATACATGCGGTATGACCCCCTTTTTTTTCCTCATCCAAGAAAATGATAGTAAACACTATCATTACATTGTAAAGAGGTAGGAAGAAACTGTCAAAGATACAAAGACCTAAACCTTCTCATCCTTTCGGCTGAAGAAAGGTAATTCGATTCATCTGGTTAATGGTTCAATGGATTTATATTCACAATTTTTTTGACAGATGATTGAAGACTGCTGAAAAAGGGTATTGTGATAGCAGGGGAACGATTGTCCGATTCTTCATTTTTTACTATAATCAGATGAGATGAAGAATTCCCGAGGAGGGTTTTTGTGATTACAAAAGCCGTTTTTGCATTATGTTTCCCTTTTATGCTGGTCGTCCTTTTTACGCGCGTCACGTTTAACCACTATGTGGCGATCGCTCTCACAGCCGCACTGCTTTTCGCATCCTATTTAAAGGGTTACACCGAAACGTATTTTATCGTTGGATTGGATGTCGTATCGCTGGTGGCCGGAGGGCTGTACATGGCCAAAAAAGAAGCAGACAAAAAGAAAGACAATGCCTGACATGGTGAATATGAAATAGAATGCCTGCTTTTACGCCATAAAAGCAGGTTTTTTATACAAAAATTGACTTGGTAAAAACAAACCATCGAACTTTAGTTCGTATTTTTAGTGATTTTGCCCGTCATTGTGTTACTATATCAATAGGAAGATTTCGTAAAGAAACGGAGGCTTTTTTGTGAAAGATCGTTTTGAGTTAGTCTCGAAATATCAGCCCCAGGGAGATCAGCCGCAAGCGATTGAGAAGCTTGTCAAAGGCATACAGGAAGGCAGAAAACACCAGACTCTCCTGGGTGCGACAGGGACGGGCAAAACCTTTACCGTGTCCAATCTGATTAAAGAAGTGAATAAACCGACACTGGTCATTGCCCATAACAAAACCCTTGCCGGACAGCTGTACAGCGAGTTTAAGGAGTTTTTCCCGAACAATGCTGTCGAATATTTTGTCAGCTATTACGATTACTATCAGCCGGAGGCGTACGTGCCTCAAACGGATACTTTTATAGAGAAAGACGCAAGCATTAATGATGAAATTGATAAACTGAGACACTCCGCGACGTCCTCTCTGTTTGAACGGAGAGATGTCATTATTATCGCGAGTGTGTCATGCATATACGGTCTCGGTTCGCCTGAAGAATACCGGGAAATGGTTGTGTCGCTCAGGCCGGAAATGGAGATTGAGCGGAACGAGCTGCTGAGAAAGCTTGTGGATATCCAGTATGCCCGCAATGATATCGACTTTCAGCGCGGTACGTTCCGCGTGCGCGGAGACGTTGTGGAAATCTTCCCGGCTTCCCGTGACGAACATTGTATCAGAGTGGAATTTTTCGGAGATGAAATTGAGCGGATCAGAGAGGTCGACGCTTTGACCGGAGAAATTCTCGGCGACCGTGACCATGTCGCGATTTTCCCGGCTTCCCACTTCGTCACCCGTGCGGAAAAGATGGAAAAAGCGATTCTGAATATTGAACAGGAGCTTGAGGAGCGCTTGAAAGTGATGCACGAAAACGGCAAGCTCCTTGAAGCGCAGCGGCTTGAGCAGCGGACGAGATATGATCTTGAAATGATGCGGGAAATGGGTTTTTGCTCAGGGATCGAGAACTATTCAAGACATTTGACACTCCGTCCGCCGGGCTCTACGCCGTATACGCTGCTTGATTATTTTCCGGATGATTTTATGATTGTCGTTGATGAATCACATGTGACGATTCCGCAGGTGCGCGGCATGTTCAACGGTGACCAGGCGAGAAAACAGGTGCTTGTCGATCACGGGTTCCGCCTCCCGTCAGCGCTTGACAACCGTCCGCTCCGATTCGAGGAATTTGAGAAACACATGCACAATATCGTGTACGTGTCGGCGACTCCGGGACCGTATGAAATTGAGCATACGCCGGAAATGATCGAGCAGATCATCAGACCGACGGGACTCCTCGATCCCCTCATTGACGTCCGGCCGATCGAAGGACAGATTGATGATCTGATCGGCGAGATACAGGCGAGGATTGAACGGAATGAACGCGTTCTCGTGACGACTTTAACGAAAAAAATGTCAGAGGATCTGACCGATTATCTCAAGGAAATCGGCATCAAGGTCAATTATCTGCATTCCGAGATTAAGACGCTTGAACGGATTGAAATCATCCGTGACCTCCGCCTCGGAAAACATGATGTGTTAATCGGCATCAACCTGCTGAGGGAAGGGCTTGATATTCCGGAAGTGTCACTTGTCGCCATCCTCGATGCGGATAAAGAAGGCTTCCTCCGTTCTGAGCGTTCGCTGATTCAGACGATCGGACGGGCGGCACGAAACGCGGAAGGCCGCGTTATCATGTATGCCGATAAAATCACGAATTCGATGGAAATCGCGATTAATGAAACGAAGCGCCGCCGGGAACAGCAGGAGCGCTTTAACGAAATTCACGGCATTACGCCGCAAACGATCAATAAGGAAATCCGCGATGTGATCCGCGCGACGCAGGCCGCTGAGGATAAAGAAGAATATAAAACAAAAGCCGCGCCTAAACTGGCGAAGATGACGAAGAAAGAACGCCAGAAAGTCGTTGAGCAAATGGAGCACGAAATGAAAGAAGCGGCCAGAGCGCTTGATTTCGAGCGGGCGGCAGAGCTTCGTGATTTACTGTTAGAGCTTAAAGCGGAAGGATGATGAACACATGGCAATTGACCGGATCGAGGTGAAAGGCGCAAGGGCGCACAATTTAAAAAACATTGATGTAACGATTCCGCGGGATCAGCTCGTCGTCGTGACGGGGCTGTCCGGATCGGGAAAATCATCCCTTGCCTTTGACACCATTTACGCGGAAGGACAGAGGCGGTATGTTGAATCGCTTTCTGCCTATGCGCGCCAATTTTTAGGGCAGATGGATAAGCCGGACGTTGATGCGATCGAAGGGCTTTCTCCGGCGATCAGCATTGACCAGAAAACGACGAGCCGCAATCCGCGGTCAACCGTCGGAACGGTAACGGAGATTTATGATTATCTCCGGCTGCTGTACGCGAGAGTCGGGAAGCCGCACTGCCCGGAGCACGGCATTGAAATTACGTCGCAAACGATTGAACAGATGGTTGACCGGATTCTTGAATATCCGGAGCGGACGAAGCTTCAAGTGCTTGCGCCGATCATCTCAGGCAGAAAAGGCGCCCATGTCAAAGCGCTTGACCAAATCAGAAAGCAAGGTTACGTAAGGGTGCGGATTGACGGAGAAATGGCCGAGCTTTCCGACGAGATTGAACTTGAAAAAAACAAAAAGCATTCCATTGAAGTAGTCATTGACCGGATTGTCGTCAAGGAAGGGGTTGCCGCCCGGCTTTCCGACTCACTGGAAACCGCGCTCCGCTTAGGGGAAGGCCGTGTCATGATAGATATCATCGGTCAGGAGGAGCTGATGTTCAGCGAGCATCACGCCTGTCCGCTGTGCGGTTTTTCTATCGGAGAGCTTGAACCCCGGCTGTTTTCGTTTAACAGCCCGTTCGGCGCCTGCCCGACTTGTGACGGTCTCGGCTTGAAGCTGGAAGTGGACCCTGAGCTCGTCATTCCCAATCCTGAGCTGTCATTAAAAGAACACGCCATCGCGCCGTGGACGCCGATCAGTTCACAATATTATCCGCAGCTGCTTCAGGCGGTCTGCCGCCATTACGGCATTGATATGGAGACTCCGGTCAAAGACCTGCCGAAGCATCAGCTTGATAAAGTGCTGTACGGCAGCGGCGATGAACGGATCTACTTTAAATACGAGAATGATTTCGGACAAGTGCGCGAAAATGAAATTGAATTTGAAGGCGTGCTGCGCAATATTGAGAGACGGTATAAAGAGACAAGCTCCGATTATATCCGTGAACAGATGGAGCAGTACATGTCACAGAAGCCGTGCCCGACGTGCAAAGGCTACCGGCTGAAGAAAGAAGCGCTTGCCGTTTTGGTAAACGGGCGCCATATCGGCACCATTACCGAGCTTTCCGTCGGCGATGCGCTGGAATTTTTCAAAAACCTGACGCTGTCTGAGAAAGATATGCAGATTGCCGATTTAATTTTAAGAGAGATTGTGGAGCGGCTCAGCTTCTTAGATAAAGTCGGTCTTGATTACCTGACGCTGAGCCGGGCGGCGGGAACGCTGTCAGGCGGAGAAGCCCAGCGCATCAGGCTTGCGACGCAGATCGGCTCCCGTTTGTCAGGCGTCCTGTACATTCTTGATGAGCCGTCCATCGGCCTTCACCAGCGTGACAATGACCGTCTGATCAGCGCGCTGAAAAACATGAGGGATCTCGGCAACACACTGATTGTCGTGGAGCATGATGAAGATACGATGATGGCTGCCGATTATTTGATAGATATCGGTCCCGGCGCCGGCATTCACGGCGGCCGCGTCATATCGGCGGGGACGCCTGAAGAAGTGATGAATGATGCGGACTCTCTGACCGGACGTTATTTGTCAGGGGCTCAATTCATCCCTATGCCTCCGGAGAGAAGAAAGCCTGACGGCCGGTTCATTGAAATCAAAGGCGCTTCAGAAAACAACCTGAAAAAAGCGAACGCCAAATTCCCGCTCGGCACTTTTACGGCGGTGACAGGTGTGTCCGGTTCCGGAAAAAGCACGCTTGTGAATGAAATTCTGCATAAGGCGCTTGCGCAAAAGCTTCATAAAGCCAAAGCGAAACCGGGAAGCCATAAAGAAATCAAAGGCCTTGACCACCTTGATAAGGTGATCGACATCGACCAGGCGCCGATCGGCCGGACACCGAGATCAAACCCGGCAACTTACACGGGCGTGTTTGATGATATCCGCGATGTCTTCGCGCAGACAAATGAAGCAAAGGTGCGCGGCTATAAAAAAGGCCGGTTCAGTTTTAATGTAAAAGGCGGGCGCTGTGAGGCCTGCCGCGGCGACGGCATCATCAAAATTGAGATGCACTTCCTTCCTGACGTGTACGTTCCGTGTGAAGTGTGCCACGGCAAACGTTACAACCGGGAGACGCTGGAGGTCACATACAAAGGAAAAAGCATTTCTGACGTTCTGGATATGACGGTGGAAGATGCTCTGTCTTTCTTTGAAAATATCCCGAAAATCAAACGCAAGCTTCAAACGCTTGCCGATGTCGGACTCGGGTATGTGACGCTCGGCCAGCCGGCGACGACGCTGTCAGGCGGAGAAGCGCAGCGCGTCAAGCTTGCTTCCGAACTGCATAAGCGTTCCACCGGCCGGACGCTGTATATTTTGGACGAACCGACGACAGGCCTCCACGTTGATGATATCGCAAGGCTTTTGGTTGTGCTTCAAAGACTCGTCGATAACGGAGATACCGTTTTGGTCATTGAACATAATCTCGATATCATTAAAACGGCGGACTACATCGTCGATCTGGGACCTGAAGGCGGAGCGGGCGGCGGCATGATCGTAGCCTCCGGGACGCCTGAAGAAGTTGTCGAAGTGA
This sequence comes from Bacillus sp. SJ-10, assembly GCF_002843505.1. Classification (NCBI taxonomy): domain Bacteria; kingdom Bacillati; phylum Bacillota; class Bacilli; order Caryophanales; family Bacillaceae; genus Bacillus; species Bacillus sp. SJ-10. Next base: position 1,289,235 of record NZ_CP025258.1, read on the forward strand.
AAGAATCATATACGGGCCGCTATCTGAAACCGGTAATGGAACGTGATAGAAAACGAATGAAAACATTGCTGGCCGAAAAAGAAACGGCAGCCACGTAATAGATCAATAAAAACAGCCCAAAACTCATCGCGTTTTGGGCTGTTGTTGTTACAGGCTTTTTTTCTGTTGGGGAAGCTGTCTGCTTAAATGCATTAAGTCCTGCAGAATATGGGTGCTGCTGCTGTCCAGCAGCACTTTTATATATTGGATATCATGGGAAATGGGAAGAGGGGCTGCTTTGATCTGTTCCAATTCAGCCAGCATTTCGCTGTTCATTCTTTTCTGTTCGCGAATTAAATTTCGAAGACTCTCTTCCGTTACTTGGGCGTTTTCGGGATCTTTCTCCATTTGTATGTCCTCCTTGCATACGGTCAGGCTTTGTTACATATTGTAATCGGTTCGGGGAAAAGATTCTATAGTGAAATCTCTGAAATCAAAAATTACGTATAACGAAGCATGTCCTTAGCATGAAAATGAAACCCGCCCATTCGTCATACGTATGTATAAGGAAGGGTTTTTACATTACGGCACAGGGAGTGTTTTTATTGAACCGAAATCAAGCGATTATCGCATCAATCTGTTATTTCAGCGTGTTTCTCGCGCCGCTCATTCTTCCGATTGTGGCTTACTTTGTCGTCGATGAAAAAGAGACGAAGCGGCATGCCATGCGCGCTCTGATTTCCCATATCATTCCGTTTGCGGGATTGCTGATTGTGACCGCGGGTGTTGTCGGCGGATTGATTACGGCTCAAGGGGAGAGTATGGTGCCCGTTTTTGTTATGATAACAGGAGCAGCTGTTTATTTTCTGATCCTCATCGGAATGGTCATTTGGAATATCGTGCAGGGAATTAAGGTGTTACGCCAGGTGTAAGAAAAGTCGGGGGAGGAGTTTTGTATGAAACAGGAGAAAGAACGGATTTTAAAGCTTGTGGAAAACGGCATGCTGACGGCGCAGGAAGCACTGACGCTCATTGAAAAACTGGATCATGAATATAAAGAAAAAGAAGAGCAGATCACCGCATTATCTGCGGAGGTCCAGGAACCTGCGGAAGATTTCGAAAGCGGGGCAAAAGGAAGCCAAAAGCCGTCGCTCGGGGCGAAGCTGTTCGACTGGATTGATTCTGCCGTCAAAAAAGTGAAGGAAGCGGATCTTGATCTGAATTTCGGCCACGCACACGAAGTGCAGCATATTTTTCAATTTAAAGACAGTGAATTCTCGGCCATTGATATGCAGATCGCAAACGGCAGCGTCAATATCGTGCCGTGGGCGGATGAAGATATCAGAGCGGAGTGCCAGGCGAAAGTGTACCGGGCGGACAGTCAGGAGGCGGCGCGCACCGCATTTCTTCAGCACATTGAGTGTGAAGTGAAGGGCAATAAGTTTTTTGTCCGCACGGAAAAGAAAACGATGAAAACCAATCTCACGCTTTATGTTCCCCAGAAAGAGTACGATAAGATAAGAGTGAAGCTGTTTAACGGACCGATCAGAGGGGAACATTTACATGTAAAAGAATTCTCGGCGAAAACGACAAACGGCGTTCTGTCATTTTCTCATTTGACGGCTGATAAAGCGTCGGCGGAAACAGCTAACGGACAAATCAAACTGGCCGGACATCAATGCGGAGCGATTGAAGCGGAAACGATCAACGGCTTGATTGATTTGCGCGGATCGAGTGAATCCATTGACGTTCAAAGCTTTAACGGCAATATCATGCTTACCGTGACAGCGCCGCACTGCCGCTCCATCTACACGAAAACGACGACCGGAAACGTGGAGATCGCTCTGCCTGATGATTCGGCGGTGAAAGCGGAGCTGAAAAGCAATCTCGGCTCTCTCAGCCATGAGCTGATTGATGCGGAAATTTTAAAGGAAAAGAATGATACCATTCAAAAAGAACTGATGCTGGCATCAAATCAAGGCCATGATCAGCATCTCTCGATTTTCTCAGAATCGTTAACAGGAGCCATTAAGCTCAAGCATACTCAGAGGTGATTGGATGAAAAGACTTTACCGTTCAGAAAAAAATCGTAAAATTGCCGGCGTCGTCGGCGGTTTGGCGGAGTACATCAATATGGATGCGTCGCTTTTGCGCATTATCACCGTTGTATTAGCGCTTGTCATGCCGGGAATCGTGCCGATTGTATATATTATCTGGTGTTTTGTTGTACCTTTAGAAGGAGATTTGAAATAAATGATCAAATGGGCAGTCAGCATTTTAGTAAATGCGTTATTATTAATCGTTATCGCGGGATATTTTGATTCCGTCCATATCAGCAGTATCGGAGCGGCTGTCATCGCCAGTGTGATTCTTTCTGTGTTAAATGTGCTGATCAAACCGATCATCGTCATATTGACATTGCCTGTCACGGTTGTGACCCTCGGCCTCTTTCTGTTTGTCATCAACGCCATTACGTTAATGATGACCGCAGCCTTGATGGGAGACAGCTTTCAGATTGATGGGTTCGGCACCGCCATTTGGGCATCCGTCGTGCTGTCCGTTTTCCACTTGCTGATCCAAAAAGGCATATTGGAGCCGCTTAGAAAAGGGTAAAAAACGAGCTGTCCCGAGAGGGCAGCTTTTTTATGTGCGTTTTACATAAGCGGCGGCCTCCTGACGCAACATAATGCATAGGGAGGTAATGAGATGAAACTTGTGATGACGCTCTTTTTTCTGATTGGTTTGCTTTGTGTGAGTCCTTCTGCGGATGCGGCGCGCAAAGAATCGGCAATCCCCGTGAATCAGCAGGAATTCGGACAGCCGCCTCATTACATACCGCTTCTGGAGAACCCTCCCCAAATCGAAGTAAAGGCGGAAATGAAAAGAAACCTGTTCATACAGGCTCATGTACGGAATGCTGACTATCAAGCGTTTTCGGCGTTTCTTTTTTATAAACAAAGCAATGAGCTGGGGTTTAAAATGGTGCCGATGGAGCCCGCGCCAGGCGCAATCCGGCTGTTTACGGCCCAGGTTTCAAAACGGGATATCTGGAATGGAGAATTGGAATATTACCTCGTTTTCACCAATGGCAGACAGCGGGCGGAATCGGAGAAAAAGCGGCTGAAGCTGGACGGCTATCAAGCCGATTTGAATCATATTCCCGAGCTGATGATTACGGAACTTGCGGTTGATACGAAAAATGAAGACGGCGCTGATGCCTATGAATTTATCGAGGTGTATAACACGACGGACAGGCCCATTCATTTTAAAGACTATCATATCCGCTACCGCTATCCGAAGGAAGGGCCGGAATCAGATATGATATGGAGGCCGAAAGAAGATACCGTCATTCCGTCAGGCGGGACTTACGTGTTTTGGCTGAGACGCGCCGCATCAGAACTGACGATAGATGATTTCAACCGCTATTACGGGACACGCCTGAAGGAGGGAAAACATCTCGCCGTCATCGAAGGGACGGACGGAATGTCCAACGGCCGCCCGCGTACGGTGGTGCTGTCGGCAAATACCGGAAAGGGTATCGCCTCAGCGCATTACCGTAAACACGCTTTCCGCCGGCTGACTTCTTTACTGTACAAATATCCGCTGAACGGAACGGGAGAATTGCTGAAGATCTCCACGAGCGAGCATAAGCCGTCACCGGGCTCCGTTTTTCAGGCGCAGATCCCGCAGCAGAAAAGGGTGATAAAACCCGACAAGGAAAAACCGGTCATCGAAGACCTTACAGACAGAAAGCCCGTCCGGCCCGCTGAAAGCATTGAATTAAAGGCTGACATAAAAGACAAAAACCTTGTCAAAACAGCCGCGTTTTATTACCGGACCAATGAGAAAAAACCATTCAAACGAATTCTGGCCGAAAAAGACCGCAACGACAGCTTATACCATCACATTCTTTATTCCCCGGAACTGCTCGGCCAGGATCAGCTTGAGTATTATATCGCAGCCAGTGATGGAGAAAATGAAGCAAAAACGCCCGTCAAGATGATTGACATTGAACAGACGAGCAAATCACACGGACTCAGAATGAATGTTGAACCCGAAGATACGATATCCGGCACCTATCTGCTCAAAGCGACTTCCGACGTCAGCCCCGATAAGATCAAGCTGTGGATTGACGGCAAACGGCAGGAGACCCGGCCGGCCTTGGAAAAAGAAGTCTATTTCGCCTTCGATGCCCGGAAAACGAATCTTTATTTTCAAAACACCGTCATGATGGAAAACGAGGTGCTGCACATTTTTGACGATCCGTCTCACCGCTACAGAACACACTCGGTTCTCCTTCCGGAACGTCTGCTGCAAAAAGGGGGCAAAACACAGAAAGTATCCATCCGTTCGGGCTCAAAGGTTTCTCCATATGACACGGGAGAGAATCGGGATGATTTTGTCGTGAAACATGCCCGTCTGGTGCTTTCCGACGGAACGGTGATCAAAGATGGGAAGACGGACCCGGCTGAGCAGCTGTTTATCGGTGACGGCAGGCGGGCGAATCAGCAGAAGACCTTCTCATTCAGCCTGCCGGATCATTTGTTTACGTCACGGCTGCTGCCGTGGAACACGGCGAAGCTTTCGGAAGGCTATCACCACATTTTTGTTAGCGACGGTGAGGAGCAGCTGAGCCAGTCTGTGCGGGTGGACAATACGGGGCCGAAGATTGTCCCGAATATTAAAGAAGGCGCGGCGCTGAAAGGTAATGTTGAGCTGAATGCGGATATCCGTGACAAATGGAGCAAAGTAGAAGAGGTCAAAGCGTTTTTGGACGGAGAAAGCATTACGCTCCCGCATCACACGTCATCAGCCGATCTTAAGCCCGGAAAACATACCCTTACCATCATTGCGGCAGACCTTGCCGGAAATGAAACAACCTCCGTCCGCACCTTCCATATCAAACGGGAGGAGCCGAACCAGCCGGAGCTTGCCGATCAAAAAATCGGCGCCCACAAAGCAAAGCTGTCCGTCCGGGTAAAAGACCCGACGAAGGATGACATGAATGTATCATTTTACCGGGGCTTCCGTTATACCGCGCGGAATCCGGGCAGCGTGAAAGTGTATAAACACGCCTCATTAACGGAACCGCCGAGGGGCATAAAAGAAAATGAAATGCCGTTTACCCTGCCGGAAATGAACCGCATCTCGGCAAATGACGGAAAAACCGTTTCGACGGAAAGTATGGAGCGTTTTCCTTATCACCGATTCGAAGTCTCCGTTGACCCGTCTATCGACGAAACGGATCTGGCCGAGGCGGTCTGGAAAGGAAGCTCTCTGCCCGGCCGAAAGGTAACCATGTATATTTGGAATTACCGGACAAGCCGCTGGCAGGAGGCGGACAGCGTCCTTGCCAAAGATAAAAAGCCGTTTACATTAAAAGCCGCCGTTTCCGCAGCGGATGTGGTGAAGAACTCAAAAATGAATGTCATCGTGCAGGATCAAATACCTGCGAAAGGCAATTATACGTTTGTCTGGATGTCGGATACACAGTATTACGCACAAGGGCACCCGCACATTTTTGACAAAATGACGGAGTGGATCAAAGAAAATAAGGAAAAGCACAATATTAAATATGTCTTTCATACTGGTGATATCGTCGATGATTCAATGGTGATGAAACAGTGGAAAAACGCCGATCACTCCATGCGGACGCTTGATAAGGCGGGGATTCCGTACGGAGTGCTTGCCGGCAATCACGACGTCGGCCATAAAGACGGCACATACCGAACCTTCGGGGATTTCTTCGGGAGCCGCCGGTTTGAACAGAACATGCATTACGGCGGATCATACAAAAATAACCGCGGGCATTATGATCTGCTGTCGGCAAGCGGGAACGATTTTATTATGATTTATATGGGCTGGGGCATTACGGAACAAGAGATTGACTGGATCAATCAAGTGCTGAAGAGGTATCCGGACCGAACCGCCATCTTATGCTTTCATGAGTACTTGCTTGTGAGCGGGAATCGAAGCCCGATCGGGGAAACGATCTATCGAAAAGTCGTCAAGCCGAATCGCAATGTGGCGATGGTATTAAGCGGCCATTACCATAATGCCATGAAAAAAACCGATGCGCTTGACGATGACGGGGACGGAAAACCGGACCGCCTCGTCCACCAAATTCTGACCGACTACCAGGACGGTCCGGAAGGGGGGCAGGGCTTTATGCGCATGATGCAATTCGATCAGGCTGCCAATCAGGTTCACATGTTCTCCTACTCGCCGTACACGGATGACATCAATTACTATGACACCGATCTGTTCGCTGATAAAGACGAATTCTCAGCAGAAATGGATTTACAGCCGAAGAGGAAAAGGGTGGCGACCGATTATTTTGAATGCAACGTCTATACGAACGAACTGCTCGGTCATAAAAAACACGTAAAAAGCGGAAAAACCGCAAATTGGATCTGGGACGGCCTGCAGTCTGATTCCGTTTATTACTGGTACACCGTCGTTAAGGACCCGTACAACGGCAAAACAATATCACCGCTGTGGATGTTCAAAACGGGAAATACGCCGTATCGCCCGGCTCCGGATCAGTTTGATTTCAGGCATGCCTCAAACCCATAACGAAAAAAATACAGCCTGCTGATCGCTCAGAAGAAAATCTGACGGTCAGCAGGATTTTTTCTGTACGTAAATGGCGGCGCCCTGCTGTAATAAGTGCTTTTGACTTTTTTATGTCCCTTTTCTATACTAAAATCGATTGGTTTTCGTAATATGCAGGAGGAAACATAATGAACAGTAAAACCGGGACAAAAGAAAGAATTATTCAAACCTCTGCATATCTTTTTCAGATTCAGGGATACCATGCGACTGGTTTGAACCAAATTATAAAAGAGAGCGGAGCACCCAGAGGGTCTGTGTATCATCACTTTCCAAACGGAAAAGCAGAACTCGCCATTGCGGCGATCAAATATACGGGAAGATGCGTTGAAAAGCAAATACAGAATAGTATGTCTCAATTCGCGGACCCTATAGAAGCGATTCAGCACTTTATTCATGTAACGGCTGAACAGTTTAATGATCCGCAGAATATTGAGGGCGTGCCGGTTGGATTGCTGGCGGGCGAGACCGCTCTGATCAATGAAACGTTAAGATGCACATGTGTTGAGGTGTTCAAGAAGTGGACGGATGTGTTTGCGGCAAAATTTCTTGAGCATGGGTTTGAACAAGAGGAAGCGGAGAAGCTCGGGGTGACAATCAACTCGATGATTGAAGGCGCAATCATGTTTTCACTGGCTCATAAAAACAAAGAACCGCTGCTGCTGATTTCAAAACAGGTTCCGTATATTGTCCAAAACAGAGGGTAGCATTTTATGACTCTTTTCTTTATAAAAATAGCTACCAGAACCCCGGCCTCTTTGTTTTGACAGAGTCATAGAGAACATTCACCGGCTTGATTTGAAAATGGCAGATCAAAAAAACATCTCCAACCCGTAACGGTTGGAGATGTTTCATTACACCCTGTCCATATAATGCACGAATGTGTAGCGGTCGCCTCTGTAGGCGGATTTGACGTGCTCAAAGGCAGTGCCGTCCTGAAGATAAGTGGTCCGCTTGATATAGAGGACGGGGGCGCCGGGCTGGATACCGAGCAGCTCAGCTTCTTCCTCGGAAGCGGCTCCCGGTTCAAGCTCTTGTTTTGCCCGTGAGATCGGCATCTGATTGTACGCTTCAATATGCTCATACATGGATGATTGAAAATGGGAGGCGTCCAGTTTTCCCGCCTTGTCAAACGGGATGTACGATGCCTCAATCGCCATCGGGATATCATTTGCCAGCCGGACGCGGATAATTTTATGAAGCGTTGCCGGATAGCCGCATCCCAGGATAGAAGATAATTCTTCCGTCGCCTGAATCAGCTGGTATTCGGCAAGTCTGCTCCCCGGCTTCATGCCCCGGCTTCTCATATCTTCCGTAAAGCTTGTCAGCCCTTGAAGCGGCTGTTCCATCTTCAGTTTGCTGACGAACGTTCCCCGGCCTTTCTGTCTGTATAAAAATCCCTCATTCACCAGATTGGAAAGCGCCTGGCGCACCGTCATTCGGCTGATGCCGAATTGTTCGGCGTATTCCCGCTCCGACGGAAGCAGCGCATCCGCTTTCAGCTCGCCGTTTTTGATTTGTGTTTTTAATTGTTCCATAATCTGAAAGTAAATCGGAATCGGAGATTGTTTATCAATCTGCATAGGTCAAATCCTTTCAATCGCCGCCCGCAGCCTTTTCATCAATCAAGACCGTCACATCCGGATGCGCGTGCAGGGCGGAGGCGGGGAATGCTTCGCTGATGCGCCCGTCCAGAAGCTGCTTCACCGCGTGGGCCTTGCTTTTTCCGGATGCCATGATCAAAATCCGTTTGCCGGACAAAATCGTCCCGATCCCCATTGTCAGGGCTTTTACAGGGACTTGATCAATTGACGGAAAGTACCGCGCATTCGCCTGTCTTGTCTCTTCATTCAGCTCAACAACATGGGTTCGGGATTCAAATGGCGTCCCGGGTTCATTAAAGCCGATATGGCCGTTGTGTCCGATGCCTAAAAGCTGTATATCCGCTCCGCCGAGTGTTTGAATCAATCGGTCATAGCGTCCGCATTCGGCATCAAGATCGTCTGCCCGTCCGTCAGGGAGAAAGTGGCGGTCCTTTCGGCTGTCGATATGTGCAAAAAAATGTGTATTCATATAATAATGATAGCTGTTTTTGTCCTCGGGAGAAAGCCCGGCGTATTCATCAAGGTTGATCGTCGTGACATTTCGGAATGACAAGCCCTCTGAGCGGTGCATCCGCACAAGTTCTTTGTATACGCCTTCAGGAGTGCCCCCCGTCGCAAGGCCGAGAACGGCATCCGGCTTTTGTTTCACTGTTTCAGCGATAATCGCTGCGGCTTTTTCACTTAATTCTTCATAATGTCTGCATGTGATAACGTTCATGTCCAATCAGCCTCCCTTGAGATATATGCGGTGTTTCCGCGGCAAATCGTTGCCAGCAAACCGCACTGTCCGTCCGTCAGAACAACGTCGGCGTCTTTTCCTTCGGCGATGCTTCCTTTACGGTCGAATATGCCGAGGCGGCGGGCCGCATTTGCCGATGTCATATTTGCTATATCCGGCCATGAGCAGTTTGTAAACCTGCGCATGAGCGCTGCGCCTTCATTCATTTTTAAAATGGAACCGGCCAGCGTCCCGTCAGAGAGAAGCGCCGTGTCCCCGCGAACGGTGACTTTTTGTCCGCCGAACTCGTATTCTCCGTCCTTAAGCCCTTTTGCCCGCATGGAGTCTGTAATCATGATCAGGTTTTGGCTTCCTTTCGCCAAATAGGCAAGCTTTACAGCCAGAGGATGGGAATGAATGCCGTCAGTGATCAGCTCCGCCGTGATGCGGCCGCAGGCGAGAGCCGTACCGATGCCCCCCGGCTCACGGTGATGAAAGGAGCTCATGGCGTTGAAGAGGTGCGTCATATGCACCGCCCCGGCATCCGCCGCTTTTTGTAAAAGCTCGGCTCCCGCGTCTGTGTGTCCCATTGACGGGATGATGTTTTGTTTTTTTAAATAACGGATCAGGCTGAAATCAGGATCTTCTTCCGGCGCAAGCGTCACAATTTTGATCAGCCCTCCCGAGAGCCGCTCCCATTTCTGAAAGAGCCCGGCATCAGCAGGAGTAATCCATTGTTTCGGCTGTGCTCCCGCCTTTTTCGGAGAGACAAACGGTCCTTCTAAATGAATGCCGATCAACTCAGCGCCTTTTTGGGCCTGCGGTGAGGAAGACGCCCATTTTCTGGCGTTGACGAGCGCTTTTTCAATGTTTTCGTGCTGCTGTGTGATCGTTGTCGCTAAAAAAGAGGTTGTTCCTTCTTCGGGCAGCCGGGCGGACATTGTATCAAGAGCTGCAACATCAGCATCCATCGTATCCGCGCCGTATCCGCCGTGAATATGGATATCAATCATTCCGGGAAGTGCATACGAACCCTCGGGCGCCTTCCATTCCTTCTCATACGTTTCTTGCGGTCTTGTTTTCCCCGCGTAAGAAATGATGCCGTTCTTTATACCGAGAAATCCGTTTCGGATGATTTCTTCTTCTGTTACGATGTCCGCACCGCTGATTAACAAGCTTTCAGCCACTTTAAAACACGCCTTTCTGGTTAGTTGTTAGTTTTATTTTACTCTTTTTCAGACTAGTTATCTAGACCAGTTATGCCGGAATTGTATAAATCTGTTTTGGTTCAGACGGTAAAGTGATAAAATATAACTGTTCAAAGCTCGGAACATCCCAGAACAGGAGGAACATATCTTGGCAAAGGTTCGGACCAAAGACGTAATGGAGCAGTTCCATTTAGAATTGATCAGCGGAGAAGAAGGGATTAACCGCCCGATTACGATGAGTGATTTATCACGGCCCGGTATTGAAATCGCCGGTTATTTTACATATTACCCGAGAGAACGGGTGCAGCTTTTAGGAAAAACGGAGCTGTCATTTTTTGATCAGCTTCCCGAGGAAGATAAGAAACAGCGGATGAAATCGCTGTGCACCGATGTGACGCCGGCTATCATACTTTCCAGAGATATGCCGATCCCGCCGGAGCTTGTAGAAGCTTCCGAGCAAAACGGTGTGCCTGTGCTCAGATCCCCTCTGAAAACAACCAGGCTGTCAAGCAGGCTGACGAATTTTCTTGAGAGCCGTCTCGCGCCGACAACGGCCATTCACGGCGTGCTTGTGGATATATACGGCGTCGGCGTGCTCATTACGGGAAAAAGCGGAGTCGGTAAAAGTGAAACGGCGCTGGAGCTTGTCAAACGAGGCCATCGTCTTGTCGCGGATGACTGCGTTGAAATCCGGCAGGAGGATCAGGATACCCTTGTCGGGAACGCGCCTGATCTGATTGAGCATCTGCTCGAAATCAGGGGGCTCGGCATTATAAATGTCATGACGCTGTTCGGAGCGGGCGCCGTCAGAAGCAATAAAAGAATTACAATCGTCATGGACCTTGAGCTTTGGGAGCAAGGGAAACAATACGACCGTCTCGGACTTGAAGAAGAAAAAATGAAAATCATTGATACGGAAATTACAAAACTGACCATTCCCGTTCGCCCGGGGCGGAATCTCGCCGTTATTATCGAAGTTGCGGCGATGAACTTCAGATTGAAGCGGATGGGCTTGAATGCTGCCGAGCAATTCACGAATAAGCTGGCGGATGTCATTGAGGACGGCGAACAAGACGAATAGGAGTTGGCAATGATATGAATGAAGCAGGAACACCAATCAATCCGATTGCCTTTCAGCTCGGGCCTTTATCCGTGCACTGGTACGGAATCATTATCGGCGCGGGCGCGTTATTAGGGCTTTGGATGGCCATGAGGGAGAGTGAAAAGCGGGGGCTGAATAAGGACATTTTTATTGATCTTGTTCTTTTCGCCATCCCGATCGCAATCATTTGCGCAAGGGCATATTATGTGCTTTTCGAGTGGAGCTATTACTCGGAACACCCCGGGGTAATCATTAAAACTTGGAAAGGCGGCATTGCGATTCACGGCGGATTAATCGGCGCGATCGCAACGGGAATTGTCTTTTCAAAAGTAAGAGGCATCTCATTCTGGAAGCTGGCGGATATTGCCGCGCCGAGTATTCTGCTCGGCCAGGCCATCGGGCGCTGGGGGAACTTTATCAACCAGGAGGCTCACGGTGAAGCGGTCAGCCGGTCATTTTTGGAAAGTCTGCATCTTCCGGATTTCATCATTAATCAGATGTACATAGACGGACAATATTACCACCCGACGTTTTTGTATGAATCGCTGTGGAGTTTTGCGGGCGTCGTGATTCTGCTTCTGCTCCGCCGCGTGAACCTGCGCAGGGGCGATCTGTTTTTGACGTATGTGATCTGGTATTCGATCGGCAGATACTTTATTGAGGGAATGCGGACGGACAGCCTGATGCTTACGAGCCAGCTTCGGATCGCGCAGGTCATTTCCATTGTGCTGATTGTACTTGCGATTATTTTAATGATTTTCAGACGCATGAAGGGGTATGCCGATAAGCGGTATGCCGACACGGACTGACGCCTGAAATCGGAAAGGACATAAGATGACTGATAAACGTGTAACCGCCATTTTATTCGATCTCGACGGCACGCTGATTGACACGAATGAACTGATTATCGCTTCTTACCTTCATACGCTTGATCATTATTGCCCGGGGCAGTTCAAAAGGGAAGATGTACTTCCGTTTATCGGCCCGCCTCTGTATGAAACGTTTTCAGGCATTAATGCTGAAAAGTGCGATGAGATGATCAGCATGTACAGAGCATTCAACCATGAAAAGCACGATGAGCTCGTCACGGAGTACGAAACGGTTTATGAAACGCTTGATGAATTGAAAAAAGCGGGCTATCAGCTCGGGATTGTCACCACAAAGCTGAGGGATACAGTGAATATGGGATTGAAGCTGACAGGCATCGGGGCGTTTTTCGATACTGTCGTCACGCTTGATGATGTTAAGCATCCGAAGCCTGACCCCGAGCCTGTGCGGCTTGCTCTCAGCCGGCTGGGGTGCGATCCGTCGGAAGCCCTAATGGTCGGTGACAATTATCACGATGTCATGGCGGGAAAAAACGCCGGCACGAAAACAGCCGGCGTCGCGTGGACGATTAAAGGCGCACAGACGCTTTCCGCCTATGAACCCGATTATATGCTCGAGAAAATGAGTGATTTATTGCACATCACCGGAGTGAAGTAATCCGTGAGAAAAACAGACCGCCATCCGGTTGCAGGTGCAAATTCATTGTGGCATGTTTATCAGACGGTTCCCTTTCTGAAGGTGATGAAAAATTTCATCATCATTCAGATCGCAAGGTATACGCCGTTTTTAAGCGTGAAAAACTGGCTGTACCGAACCTTTTTGAAAATGAATGTCGGAAAACAGACGTCATTCGCGCTGATGGTGATGCCGGATATCATGTTTCCCGAAAAAATCACTGTCGGAAAAAACAGCATCATCGGCTACAATACGACGATTTTGGCTCATGAATACTTAATACATGAGTACCGGACCGGTTTTGTCACAATCGGTGACAAGGTGATGATCGGTGCAAACACAACCATTCTGCCCGGCGTCACCATCGGGAGCGGAGCCGTTGTATCAGCCGGCACCCTGGTGCACAAAGATGTCCCGGCCGGGGCGTTTGTCGGAGGAAATCCGATGCAGGTGATCTATACGGACGAAGAAATGAAAAAACGAATGGAAAACCCCGCTGATTAACGTCAGCGGGGTTTTTTTATGACTTGATCACAATGGCCTGGCTGCCCATCTGCTTCCAGGCTTTTTCAAAGTCAGACCGGTCTGTTTTTCTGTTTTTATAGCCGTAAGGATCATTAACGTATACATAATCGTGATCATAACCGGTGACGGCTACGCTATGCATGCTGAACGTAATGTCGATCTTTCCGTTCGGCGTATTCCAAGTCTGCATATGATCAACCGGCTTAAAGGATGTGGTGGTAATCACCCAGACCGGCCGTCCCTTTTCAAGCTGGCGGTACACTGAAGAAATGTCTTTTCCCGTCAGGTCATATACTTTGTTTCCCGCATATTCTTTGGCAAGTTTATCAATCGGCTCATGATAAACGCCTAAACCCGGGCCGTTTTCCATGTCTCCGGCAAATCCTTCACTCGGATCTCCCTTCAGCCCGCTGCTGTATGTGAGCGGAACTTTATTGATTTTATCCGCCAATGTATTTTTTGACACATGATATCCGGCATTGTTCAAAATCATGGCAAGGCTTGTCACCTCACAGCCATTGTACAGTCTGGGAGAATCCATCTGTCTGTACAGAACGACATTCAGCGGTGACGCGCTCCCTTTTAACGGTGTTTTCTCATCAGGCTCGTCGGACTGCTGATTAAAAAAATTCAAATGAATATCGTTTGTATAGATGTTATACCCGAGATAGACAAGGATGGCTGTCAGAATCAGCACACATAATGTTCCAAGCGTCTTCATTATTACTCTCCCTTGTTTCTGATGAAGCTATTCTATGTATTATAGCACTTCTGCTCAATATGATTCGATCGTTCCGGTATGTTTACAGGTTTGTTCATTCTTTAGCCATGTTTATGGAAAAGAATAGGCGGACATTGGGCGTTGCAATTCATTCTTTTATCTGCTAACATATTATTATATTAGCGAACTAAAGGATTCGGAATTTTCCTTCAGATAAAGCGGAGGTGCAAAAGGCAAATGTTTATGTTTGAGAAACCGCATGGCATGAGAGATACGCTGCCCGGTTTATACGAAGCCAAGAAAAAAGTCCGTTCCACACTGACGGATTTAATTGATAAATGGGGTTATCAGTTTATGGAGACGCCGACCCTTGAATTTTATGAAACAGTAGGCGTCCAGTCAGCTATTGAAGAACAGCAGCTGTTTAAGCTTCTCGATCAGGACGGAAAAACGCTTGTGCTTCGGCCTGACATGACCGGACCGATTGCCAGGGTGGCGGCGTCTAAGCTGCACAAACACAATCATCCGCTCAGAGCGGGGTACGCGGCAAGCGTCTATCGCGCTCAGGAGCGGGAAGGCGGACGTCCGGCCGAATTCGAACAGGTCGGCGCGGAGCTGATCGGCGACGGATCAACAAGCGCGGACGCCGAGGTGATTGCGCTGGCGGCAGGCGCTTTGAAAAACGCGGGATTGCACCGGTTTAAAATCGCGATCGGCCATGCCGGACTCGCTGATGAGCTGTTTGTCGAGGTTTTGGGCAATGCCGAGCGGGCGGATGTTCTGCGGCGCTTTCTCTTTGAAAAGAATTACGTGGGATACAGGGAACATGTCAAATCTCTTCCGCTTTCTTCAATAGACAAAAGCCGGCTGCTCGCACTTCTGGAATTGCGAGGCGGGAAAGAAATCTGCGCCAAGGCGGAGGAGATCATCGGCATCTCCGGACAAAGCTTGATTCAGGAGCTGGAAGACCTGTGGGACATTCTTGAGGATTACGGGTGTGCCGAGCATATTCGCCTTGATCTGAATATGGTCAGCCATATGAGTTATTACACGGGAATTTTATTCGAAGTATATGCGGCAAATGTTGGTTTCGTCATCGGAAGCGGCGGACGCTATAACAATCTTCTCGGCCATTTCGGCAGTCCCGCTCCCGCCACGGGTTTCGGGCTCCGTATCGACAGGCTGATTGAAGCGCTCGGCATCCAGGAAGAAACTAGTGAAGCGGACGCCGTGATTTTCAGCAAGGAGCAGCGGGCGCAGGCCATTTTATTCGCGGAGGAAGAAAGGGCGAGAGGCAGAAAAGTCGTCCTGCAGGATCTGGCGGGCATTGAAAATATCGATCATATGACAAAATCATTCGCAAACGTCACATACTTTATCGGTGCCAGAAAGGAAGAGCAGAATGGGTAAGGTACTCACAATGGCAATGCCAAAAGGACGGATATTCGAAGAAGCGGCCGGGTTGCTGCGGCAGGCCGGATACAGGCTGCCCGAGGAGTTTGAAGAATCGAGAAAGCTGATCATTGACGTTCCTGAAGAAAATCTCCGCTTTATTCTGGCAAAGCCGATGGATGTGACGACCTATGTCGAGCATGGCGTCGCTGATGCCGGTATTGCCGGAAAGGATGTCATGCTTGAGGAAGAGCGTGACGTGTATGAGGTGCTCGATCTGAAAATCAGCAAATGCCATCTCGCCGTTGCGGGGCTTCCCGGAGCGGATTGGAACGGAGTCGCCCCGAGGATTGCGACGAAATATCCGAATGTTGCGTCGAGTTATTTCAGAGAGCAGGGCGAACAGGTGGAAATCATTAAGCTGAACGGTTCCATTGAATTGGCGCCTTTAATCGGGCTTGCTGACAGAATCGTAGATATCGTATCAACCGGGCGGACATTAAAGGAAAACGGTCTCGTTGAATCAGAACATATTTGTGACATCACATCGCGTTTTATCGTCAATCCGGTCAGCTACCGCATGAAGGATGATGTAATCGACGAAATGGCGGCCAGGCTGGCCAGGGTTGTGGAAGGAGAAACGGCACAATGAAAATAACCGCAGTAAAAAGAAGCGAGCGGTTTTCACTGAAGCGTTCCATCGACAGCGGAACCGAAGAGCAGCGGAAAACCGTCAGGGGGATTATTGAAGACGTCAGACAAAACGGTGACAAAGCCGTTTTGGCCTATACAAAAACATTTGACGGCATCAGCCTGAACCAAATGGCCGTGAGTGCTGAGGAAGTCACCGAGGCGTACCGTCTGCTTGATGATCAGCTGCTGGAAGTGATCAGACAGGCGATTGCCAATATTAAAGAATATCACGAACGCCAGCTGCAATCTTCTTGGTTTTACCATCGCAAAGACGGCACGATGCTCGGGCAGAAAATAACGGCGCTCGATTCCGCGGGCGTATACGTGCCGGGCGGGACGGCCGCTTATCCGTCTTCCGTTTTAATGAATGTCATCCCCGCTCTCGCTGCGGGAGTGGAACGGATCGTTCTCGTCAGTCCTCCGGGGAAAGACGGCCGCCTTTCGCCGGGCGTTCTGGCGGCGGCGTCTGAGCTCGGCATAAAGGAAATTTACAAAGCGGGAGGCGCGCAGGCGATTGCCGCGCTCGCTCACGGAACCGAAACGATACAGCCTGTTGATAAAATCACGGGCCCCGGCAATATATTTGTAGCGCTCGCGAAGCGCGAAGTCTTCGGCGTTGTGGATATTGACATGATTGCCGGGCCCAGTGAAATCGTGGTCCTGGCAGACGATACGGCGGTGCCCAAAGAAGTCGCTGCTGACCTGCTTTCACAGGCCGAACACGATACGCTCAGCTCAAGCGTGCTTGTCACCGACTCACGGAAGCTTGCCGAAGCCGTATCAGATGAGGTGAATAAACAGCTTCAGACACTGCCGCGTAAAGAAATCGCCGAAGCGTCGATCAAGGATCACGGCCGCATTTATATTACGGAATCGATGGAAGATGCGGTGGACACGGTGAATGCGCTGGCGCCCGAGCATTTAGAAATCATGACGCATTCGCCGGAGGCTTTGCTTGGAAGCATCAGACACGCGGGAGCGATTTTCTTAGGACGATACAGCGCTGAACCGGTCGGCGATTATTTTGCCGGACCGAATCACGTTTTGCCGACAAACGGAACGGCGCGGTTTTCAAGCCCGTTGAATGTAACAGATTTTCAAAAGAAATCGAGCATCATCTCTTACAGCCGGAAGGCATTTGAAACGCACGCAGACAGCATTTCCGCCTTCGCGAGACTGGAAGGGCTTGAAGCGCACGCAAGATCGATTGAAGCGAGAAACGGAGGAATGACCGATGAGAAAAGCGGAACGCGCCAGAACAACAAATGAGACCGATATTAAGCTGGCTTTCGAAATAGACGGAGAAGGAAAAGCCGACATCAGCACGGATGTGCCGTTTATGACTCATATGCTTGATTTGTTCACAAAGCATGGGCAATTCGATTTAACTGTTGACGCAAAAGGCGATACGGAGATAGATGATCACCATACGACTGAAGATATCGGCATCTGTTTAGGGCAGGCTTTTTTGGAGGCGCTCGGTGATAAAAAAGGGATCAAACGGTACGGATCAGCGCTTGTGCCGATGGACGAAGCGCTCGCCCAAGTCGCCGTAGACCTGAGCAACCGGCCGCACCTTGAGATGCGCGCTGCATTTCCACAAGCGAAAGTCGGAACGTTTGATACCGAGCTGGTACATGAATTCCTATGGAAACTGGCGCTGGAAGCGAGAATGAATCTGCACGTCATCGTTCATTACGGCACGAATACCCATCATATGATAGAAGCCGTGTTTAAGGCGCTTGGCAGAGCGCTTGATGAAGCGTCATCCATTGATCCGCGCGTCAAGGGTGTGCCGTCTACGAAAGGAATGCTGTAAATGATCGGTGTAATTGATTACGGTATGGGCAATTTATTCAGCGTGTCGAAGGCGCTGGAACGCGTCGGCGTCCCGTATGTCGTATCAGACCGGCCGGAAGAGCTTGAAAAAGCGGATGCTTTTATTCTTCCCGGTGTCGGATCATTCAGTGACGCCATGGACAATTTACGCAGCACGAAGCTTGATCAATTCATACACCGTATGGTTGACGAGGGGAAGCTGCTCCTCGGCATCTGCCTCGGCATGCAGCTCATTTTCGAAGAAAGCACCGAAAACGGCTCTGCAAAAGGACTTGGTTTATTAGCCGGAAAAGCTGTGAGACTCAAAGACAGAGATGCCGAAGGAAAAAAGCTGAAGGTGCCGCATATGGGCTGGAACCGGCTGACGTTTCACCAAACGTCTCCTTTGCTTTCGGAAGCGGAAGAAGGCTTCGTTTACTTTGTCCATTCCTATTATATAGACGGGATGGAAGACGGCGATCTTCTGGCAAGCGCTGAGTACGGCGTTCGTGTTCCGGCCATCGTCGGTAAACGCAATGTCTTCGGTGCCCAGTTTCACCCGGAAAAAAGCGGTACGGCCGGAATGGCGATCTTAACGCAATTTACAAAAATGGCAGCGGAACAGGAGGTGAAGAAATGAACGCTTTTACATTATATCCGGCAATCGATATGAGAAACGGCAAATGCGTCCGCCTCATCCAAGGCGATTACGGCAAGGAAACGATATACGGTGACTCTCCTTTAGATATGGCGGCGCAATTTGCACAAGAAGGTGCCGAATGGATTCATCTCGTGGATCTTGACGGCGCGAAAGCAGGCAGGAAAGTAAACGACAGGCATGTTCTTGACATTGCGCGGCAGCTTGATGTCAAAGTCGAGATCGGCGGCGGGATCCGTTCTGAAGCGGATGTGTACGGTTATTTATCACAAGGCGTTGATCGCGTCATTCTCGGCAGCTCGGCCGTATCCGATCCGGCATTTGTGAAGAGCATGCTGAAACAATACGGCGGCAAAATCGCGATTGGCCTTGATGCAAGGAACGGATATGTCTCGACGGAAGGCTGGCTGGAAACATCCTCGGTAAGAGCGGCCGATCTAGGCCATGAATTGGCGAAGGAAGGAGCGGAAACCTTCATTTTCACGGATATTGCAACTGACGGCATGCTGTCAGGACCGAACATCGAAAGCACCGTTCAGCTCGCAAAAGCAACAGGAAAAACCGTCATCGCTTCAGGCGGAGTCAGCTCAGTCGCCGACCTCAAAGCACTGGCCCGCTTCAAAGACGCCGGCGTATCGGGAGCGATTATCGGAAAAGCGCTGTATACAAAACAATTTACATTGGCTGAAGCGCTCAGCGGGGTGAAGGACGCATGATCACGAAACGAATCATTCCGTGTCTCGATGTGAAAGAAGGACGCGTCGTCAAAGGCATACAATTTCTCGGGCTGAAAGATGCGGGCGATCCTGTCGAGCTGGCCGAAGCTTACGACAGGGAGGGCGCTGACGAACTTGTTTTTCTCGACATTTCCGCCTCTCACGAAGGCCGCAAGACGATGACAGACGTCGTAGAACAGGTTGCGGCAAAACTGGCGATTCCGTTTACGGTCGGCGGCGGAATTAATCAATTAAGCGATATGAAACGAATGCTTCGCGCCGGCGCTGATAAAGTATCCGTTAATACAGCGGCCGTTCTCCGCCCCGAGCTGATTACGGAAGGAGCGGATTTTTTCGGCTCGCAATGCATCGTAGCGGCGATTGACGCAAAGTATGATGAAGATTCGGATTGCTATAAAGTGTACACACACGGCGGCAGACAGAAAACCGACTGGGAAGTCACGGCCTGGGCAAAAGAAGCCGTCAGCCGGGGAGCGGGCGAAATCCTGCTGACAAGCATGGACGCAGACGGTGAGAAAACAGGCTTTAATCATACGCTCACACAGCTTGTCACACGTGCCGTCCCGGTGCCCGTCATTGCGTCAGGGGGAGCCGGCAGCGCGCGCCATATGCTTGAAGCCTTCACGATCGGTGAAGCGGACGCCGCGCTTGCAGCTTCCATTTTCCATTATAAAGAGACATCTATAAAAGAAGTGAAAGATTATATGAAGAAACACGGGGTGAATGTGAGATGAAACGGGCAGATGAACTGCGGTTTGACGAGGCCGGACTGATTCCCGCCATCGTACAGGATGCGGCAAGCAAAGAAGTGCTGACACTGGCTTATATGAATCGTGAATCCTACGAAAAAACGATAGAAACGAAAGAAACCTGGTTTTACAGCCGTTCACGGCAGGAGCTGTGGCATAAAGGAGCGACATCAGGGAATACCCAAAAGGTGAAAGCCATCCGTTATGACTGCGATCAAGATGCCCTCGTCGTGCTTGCGGAGCCCTCAGGACCCGCCTGCCATAAAGGAAGTTACAGCTGCTTTTCCTCGGAAAAAGCGGACGCGCAGGATCGTTTCGGCATCTTAAACGAACTGGAAAGCGTAATCGCCAAACGGCAGGCGGAGATGCCTGACGGAGCCTACACAACGTATCTGTTTCGGGAAGGCGTCGATAAAATCCTCAAAAAAGTCGGCGAAGAAGCCGCAGAGGTTATTATCGCCGCCAAAAATCGCGACCATGAAGAATTAAAATGGGAAGCGGCGGATTTGCTGTATCATTTGCTCGTTCTTCTGCGTGAGCAGTCGCTTCCTTTGGACGACGTGCTTGACGTCCTTGCAAAACGCCATTCAGCATCTGAGTAAAACAAACCTCACGGAGAGATCCGTGAGGTTTTTAATCTGTCAAACTTAAACATTCAATTAAATATTCCTTATTTCCGCAACCGGAGGCAGATGAATTTGATAATATTGACTAATAGAGTTTATTTTGGTTTTTATCAAAAATGTACGTTTTGTTCATATTCCGTTCATGCACATCCGTTATAGTATAAACAGTGATATAGGAGGAAAACATATGCCGAATAAACAACCAAAACCTAAAGGGAAATTCAGCTCATTTTTTTCATTAGTCAAAAAAACAAAACCATCATACGGTATGCTGGCCTTCGCGCTGTCTCTCAGTATTGTGACAACGCTCGTCAGCCTGCTGATTCCACTATTGACAAAGCAGCTCGTTGACGGCTTTTCCATGTCGTCGCTGTCAGGCGTGCAAATCGGAATCATCGCAGCCGTGTTTATCGTACAGGCCGCATTAAGCGCCTACGCCACCTACGCCCTGAACTACAGCGGCCAGAAAATCATCTCGGGACTGCGTGATTTGTTGTGGCAGAAATTAATTAAACTGCCCGTCTCTTATTTTGACAAAAACGCCACAGGAGAAACGATCAGCCGTGTCACCAATGACACAATGGTGGTAAAAGAGCTGATCACAAACAATATCAGCGGATTTATTACCGGAATCATTTCCGTTATCGGGTCACTGACGATCTTATTTTTCATGAACTGGAAGCTGACATTGCTCGTGCTGATCGTCGTGCCGCTGGCTGCGGTGATTTTAGTGCCGATCGGCCGGAAAATGTTTAAAATTTCTCGGGAAACACAGGATGAAACGGCGAGATTCACCGGATTATTAAACCACATCCTCCCGGAAATCAGGCTTGTAAAAGCGTCAAACGCTGAAGAAGCGGAATACGGACGCGGAAAAGCAGGCATCATGGCGCTCTTTAAACTCGGGCTGCGTGAAGCGAAGGTGCAGTCGCTCGTAGGCCCGCTTATTACACTTGTATTAATGGCGGCGCTGGTCGCTGTCATCGGGTACGGCGGGATGCAGGTGTCATCCGGTGAATTGACAGCCGGCGCACTCGTTGCCTTTATCCTGTATTTGTTTCAGATCATTATGCCGATGGGCCAGATCACTTCATTTTTCACACAGCTTCAAAAATCCGTCGGCGCAACGGAACGGATGATTCATATTCTTGCAGAAAAAGAAGAAGATATCCAAACCGGAAAAGCCATTGAAAACGCGGATCAGCCGATTAAGCTTGAACAAGTCTCATTCGGCTACAAAACAGATCAAACCATCTTAAAAGACATTACGGCTACGATTGAGGCCGGCAAAGTCACCGCGATCGTCGGACCGAGCGGCGGCGGAAAAACAACGTTATTTAAGCTGCTTGAACGATTCTACAATCCGACTGCGGGCAGCATCCTGCTCGGAAATGAACCGATTGATACGTATTCCCTTGAGTCATGGCGGGAGCATATCGGCTACGTGTCGCAAGAAAGCCCGTTAATGTCAGGCACCATCCGCGACAATATCTGCTACGGATTAAAACGCGAGGTGACTGATGAGGAACTGAGGCAAGCGGCTGACATGGCCTACGCCCTGCAATTTATTGAAGACTTACCGAAGAAATTTGAAACCGAGGTCGGTGAGCGGGGAATTATGCTGTCAGGCGGACAGCGCCAGCGCATCGCTATTGCCAGAGCGCTCCTTCGCAACCCGAGCATTCTGATGCTTGATGAAGCGACATCAAGTCTGGACAGCCAATCTGAAAAATGGGTGCAGCAGGCGCTGGAAGTTCTAATGGAAGGCCGCACCACGATTGTGATCGCCCACCGTTTATCCACGGTTGTGGATGCAGATCAGCTTCTCTTTGTCGAACAGGGTGAAATCACAGGACGGGGCACACACCATGAATTAATGGCATCCCATTCGCTGTACCGCGATTTTGCGGAACAGCAGCTGAAGCTGAATGCCGACTTAGAAAACAAAGCTGTGTAAAGCAAGACTTTATGAATAAAAAGCAGCTGAAAAAGCTGCTTTTTATTTTGTAGACGGAGTTCTGTTCATAGAAAGCGGAGGTTAAATCATGAAAAAACGCACAAAGATTTTTTATTGTCACGCGGCCGTACTGCTCGTATTCATGACTGCCGGGTGTACGGGCGGTAACGATGATGAGCCAGGCCATTCTTCAAGTCCGGCCGGGGGAAGCAGCATCAACAAGGCTGAAACAGCATCAGCGGCAGAAAAAAACGAACCCGTAAACAAAGATTCACATCACGTCTCTGCGGACAAAAGCGAACCGGATAACATGTCGGCAGATTATTCTCCTCTGCAAATTGAATATGCCCGCATCTGGCTGCAGCTTGGGGAAAATCAGCAGATAGATGAATTGAACGTTCGCCGCATTCCGGCCGGAGCACTCGTCAACCCTGACGATCACACGAGCGCCCGCTATCCGGAAGATGTTACGCAGTTAGCAGGCTCCCGGTTAATCGATGGGTCAGTCACTTACAGCAGCAACGGCGACGGCACCATTCAGGTATACAATGTTCCTTTGCGCTGGGAGTCTCGTGAAGATACTGATCAAGGCGTAATGAAAGAAGTGACGGAAGAGATGATCCGCCATACAAAAAAAGTGTCTGTTGATACAGGAGACAATGAAAAAATAAGACGGTTAATAGACATCATGTCGATTCATTAAAAGAAGACAGGCAAAAAAGCAGAAGGAGGGATTTTCATGGCTGTCATATTGGTTGCGGATGACGACCGCCATATCCGTGAGCTTGTCCGCCTTATGATGGAGCAGAGCGGTTTTGACGTCGCAGAAGCGGAAGACGGGGAAGCGGCGGTGCGGCTGATCGAATCCGCACCTATAGATCTCATCATACTGGATGTGATGATGCCGAAAATGGACGGGTTTGAAGTCAGTGAAGCCGTCCGCAGCTTTACGGACATTCCGATTTTGATGCTGACGGCAAAAGGCGAAACGCTGGACAAAGTGCAAGGTTTTACTTCCGGAGCGGATGATTATCTCGTCAAACCGTTTGAGCCGCTTGAGCTGGAAGCAAGGGTCAAAGCATTGCTGAAACGGTACCGGATCACCGCTGAAAAACTGCTGACCATCGGAACGGTCACATTAGATAAGCAATCCCGCACCGTAACGCGCGGCGGCGGAGTGGGATTGACATTGCCCCGGCGTGAATTTGAGCTTTTATTTAAGCTCGCCGGTTATCCGAATAAGACGTTTTCAAGAGAACAATTAATAGAAGATATTTGGGGCTTTGATTATGAAGGTGACGAGCGGACCGTTGATGTGCATATTAAAAGGCTGAGAGAACGGTTTCCGGAAAAAGACTATCCGTTTGCCATCCATACGGTGCGGGGGCTCGGGTATCGGTTTGTGGTGACAGGATGAAACGGATCTTCAGAACGGCTGGGAAAATCATCATCCTTCTCACCGTCACCGCATTCTTATGGCTGGCGGCTCACCTGATCGTTCAGGGATTCGGTCTCATATGGCCGATTTTGCTTGTGCCGTACGCCGAGCAGATTGTGACGCTTTGGCTTGTTTTCGGCCTGCTGTTTGTAACGATGTTTATTTTTTCAAAGTCAGCACGTGAAAGACATCATGCGATCTGGGATTCGCTGACCGCCACGATCAAGCAAATGTCGAGCGGCAACTTCACAGCGGCCGCTTCCCGGAAAATGGAGAAGATTGAGCGGAACCACCCCGTGACGAAATTGGCTGATGAACTGTCGACACTCGCCGCGGAACTGAGTGAAATGGAAAAACTGAAACAAGAATTTATTTCGAACGTTTCCCATGAAATCCAAACCCCGCTCACTTCATTAAAGGGCTACGCGCATCTTCTGAAAAAACCGGATTTATCATATGAGGAGCGGGGGCGCTACTTACACATCATCGAAACAGAAACAGAACGATTATCAAAAATCAGTGAAAATCTGCTGAAGCTCACTGCGCTTGAACGCCAAACCGAACCGATACAAAAAAAACCGTTCCGCATTGACAAACAGCTGCGGCGCACCATATTGACCTGTGAGCCTGAATGGTCCGCCAAACAGATTGAGTTTCTCATTGATTTACAGGAGTCGTATGTGTACGGAGATGAAGCGCTGCTCAGCCAAGTATGGATGAATCTGATTCACAATGCCGTAAAATTTACCGGTGAAGGCGGCCGCATTTCCGTTAAAATTGCAGATCTGCCGGGAGCGGCGGCTGTCGAAATCGCCGACGACGGAATCGGAATGGAGCCTGAACAGGCGGAGCGTGTATTTGAACGGTTTTATAAAGCGGACAAGGCGAGAAACGCAGGGGGAAGCGGGCTCGGCCTGTCTATCGCCCAAAAAATCGCAGAGCTGCACGGCGGTTCGATAGAGGTTGAGAGCAAGCGCGGCGAAGGAACCCTTTTCCGCGTCATTCTTCCAGCCGAGCCTCGTGAAAAAAACAGCTAAAATCTGGTCGAACCAGCCAGTAAAAAACGAAGCCGATCCTGTCTTTTGAACTATTGAGGCGAAACCGTTTTATGGTATACTACTGACGGTAATACGTATAAAACGGAGGATATTTGTGGGAAAACACACTTCTGAACAGAAAAAGCACGCGCAAATTGTCCAGCTGCTTCAGGATGGACAATATTTTTTTCATAAAGGCTTAAAAGCATATAAAGAGCGGAATTTAAAACGGGCCAGCAAACTGATTCAGCGGGCCGTCCACCTCGAGCCGAATGATTCCGAAATGCTGTCCCGGCTGGCCGTCATTTATTCTGAAATGGGCCACTACCAGCAGTCAAATGAGCTGTTCGACTTTATTTTGGTGAACCTGAAAGAAGAAATGCCCGAGTGTCATTACTTTAAAGCGAATAATTTCGCGCATTTGGGACTCTTTCAGGAAGCATACAAAGAAGCGGCGGCTTATTCAGATGCCGATCCGGACGGTGAATTCAGCGAAGAGATTGAAAATCTGATGGAGCTTTTGGATTTCGGTGAAGCGGGTGAAGACGAATCGCTCTATGACCAGGATGAGCTGCTGATCAGGCAGGACCGGGCAAAAACGCTTCTTGAGAGCGGCCAGCTTCATGAAGCGGTTGTCATGCTTGAAGAGATTACGGCCGATTATCCCGAGCTTTGGTCTGCATACAACAACCTGGCGCTCGCTTACTTTTACTCAGGCAATGTCACAAAAGCGAAACAAACGGTATTCGAAGTGCTTGAGAAAAATGAAGGCAATCTCCATGCCCTGTGCAACCTCCTTGTATTCTGCTATTACGAGAGGGAAGATGAAAAAGTCGGAGAATTGAGCGAAAGGCTCGCTAATGTGTATCCGATTTTATTCGAACAGCGCTATAAGCTGGGGGCGACGCTTGCGCTTGTCGGCAGACATGATCTCGGTTATAAATGGCTCCGTTCTCTTTACAAAAGCGGGTTCGAAGGCGACGAAACGTTTTATTACTGGCTTGCCGCCTCAGCCTACGGGACAGGCCGCACAGAATTTGCGGAAACCATTTGGAAAAAGGCCGAAGCCGAATTTCCCGAATCAGACCGGCCCGCGCCTTGGGCGGAGCGGCAGGAACCGCTGCCTGCTTCACTTGAACAGCGGCTTGCCGCCTATTATATCAGCAGCGCTGAAGGAGAGCGGAACCAGCTTGAAAAAGTTCTGACGGCAAAACGCGCCGTTTCACCGTTTGAACAAGATTTCGTCAGATTGCTGCTTTCCGGTGAAAAAGGCGCTTCAGACGTTTCCGGTGATGCGCTGTTCACGTATCGGACGGTCAAGCTTCTGGAGAAAGCGGAAGCCGACAGTTTAAAAACTGACGTCATGAGCTGCTGGGTTTTTCACGTCATTCAGCACATCCGCGCCGCCGCTGCCGTACAGAATGAGCGGGCGTGGGCCGCAGCCATCGCATATGTATGGAAAGAAGCAAACGGCGAAAAAACGACGAAAAAAGAAACGGCCGCCGTTTACGGTATAACGCCGGCAACACTTTCGAAATACATCAGACAAATAGATGATATATTAGAATAAAACCGATTCTTTCTATATAAAGAGTCGGTTCTTTTTTTATCAGAAAGGGGCAAACAGAACTTTACCGCCGAAAAAAGAGGTATTCATACGTATTTTTTTGCTTTTTGAATCGAAATCGGGCTGTAATCACCGTTTATTTTGCAAAATATGAGATTTGCAATCACATTGAAATATAACTGTAATAAAAATTGTCGAAACATGATGGTATAATGAGTCTCGTACATAAGAGATTAGTTTATTTTACATGTGCTGTATAATCTATACCAATTTAAAAGATTTAAAGATTCATACATAAAAATCATCAGCCTCACGGGTATGTGAGGGAGCGTAACTTTGATGTTCATAATAGAATTCCAAATGAGAACAGGTTTAAAGTAAAAGGGAGGAAAGAAAAAGTGAAAAAGAGTTTATTAACACTTGGTTTGGCTTCCGTCATCGGGACAAGCAGTTTTTTGATCCCGTTTACAAAAACTGCATCGGCGGAAACATTAGACAGCAAAAAAGCGAAAATTGAAAGCAAGCAATCTGAGGTGGCTTCAAGCCTTGAAGCAAAAGAAAGAGAATTGTCTAAGCTTCAGGACAAGCAGGCTAAGATTGAAAAAGAACTGAAAGACATTAACGCTAAAGCGTTGGATACAAGCAATAAAATCGAAGATAAAAAAGCTGAAAACGAAAAAACGAAAAAGCAGATCGCTGATTTGAAAAAAGAAATCAAAGAAACAGAAGCGCGTATTGAAAAACGCAATGAAATCCTGAAAAAACGCGTTCGTTCTTTACAGGAAAACGGCGGTTCTCAAGGATACATAGATGTTCTTTTAGGGGCGACAAGCTTCGGAGACTTCATTTCCCGTGCGACTGCGGTATCTTCTATCGTTGATGCGGATAAAGAGCTGATCAAACAGCAGGAGCAGGATAAAGCGAAACTCGAAGACGCAGAAGCTGAACTTAACGTGAAGCTGAAAAAAGTTCAAGATGATCTTGCGAAACTCGAGTCTATGCAAAAAGACCTGAACAAACAGCTTGATCAGAAAGACAAGCTTTTTGACGAAGCGAAAAACGGACAGAAAAAAGCGGCTTCCGCTATCTCTGATCTGAAAAAAGAAGCATCAAAGCTTGCAAACGAAAAAGCTGACACTGAAAAAGAACAGAAGCGCATTAAAGCTGAGCAGGCTGCAGCGGCTGCCCTGATCAAAAAACAGGAAGAAGCGCAAAAAGCTTCTGAAGACCAAAACCAAAAAGATGACAGCCAGCCGGCACCGGCGGTTAAAACTGTGAAAAAAGCGGCTGTTTCAACATCATCTGATTCATCTGACAGCTCAAGCAAACCGAAGAGCACTTCAGGCGGATCATCTCATAACAGCGGCGGTTCAGATGATTCTGACGGCGGATCTGTTATTTCAAATTCAGGCGGTATTGAAGGCGCGATCAGCGTAGGTTCAAGCCTTGTGGGTCAATCCCCGTACAAATTCGGCGGCGGACGCACTCAATCTGATATTAACAACCGTATTTTTGACTGCTCTTCATTCGTACGCTGGGCTTATGCTAACGCAGGCGTTAACCTCGGACCTGCAAGCGGCACAAACACAGATACATTAATCGGAAGAGGTAAAGCAGTAAGCGCGTCTGACATGAAACGCGGAGACTTAGTATTCTTCAATACGTATAAAACAAACGGCCACGTCGGCATCTACTTAGGTAACGGAACGTTCCTGAACGATAATACATCACACGGTGTATCCATTGATTCTATGAGCAATCCTTACTGGAAGAAAGCATTCAACGGCAATGTAAGACGTGTCGTGCAATAATGAATAAGACAAGGGCCTTCTATCCCGGAAGGCTCTTTCTTTATTTGTATACCCGCTCAGGAGCTGTCTAATCACGGTTTTTCAGAAAAATGAGCAAAAAAATAGCGAATTGCCCTCAGATTTAATAGGATATGGGTAAGGAATACGATTGATGGGGATTCTTAGTCATATAGGGTGCGCCCCATTTCGAAAAGGAGTGAATCATGGTGTCAGAAGAAAAAATTTATGATGTGATCATTATCGGCGCGGGTCCGGCGGGGATGACCGCTGCTGTTTACACATCACGAGCGAACTTATCCACATTAATGATCGAAAGAGGAATTCCGGGCGGCCAGATGGCCAACACGGAGGATGTTGAAAACTATCCGGGTTTTGAAAGCATTCTCGGCCCTGAACTTTCTAATAAAATGTTTGAACATGCGAAAAAATTCGGTGCGGAATATGCGTACGGCGATATTAAAGAAATCGTTGACGGCAAAGAATATAAAACGGTCAAAGCCGGTTCAAAAGAATATAAAGCGCGCGCCATCGTCATTTCTGCCGGAGCGGAATACAAAAAGATCGGCGTTCCCGGCGAAAAAGAACTGGGCGGCCGCGGCGTATCGTACTGCGCGGTTTGTGACGGCGCGTTCTTTAAGAATAAAGAGCTTGTCGTTGTCGGCGGCGGAGACTCCGCCGTTGAAGAAGGCGTCTATCTGACACGCTTCGCTTCAAAAGTCACCATCGTTCACAGACGTGACAAATTGCGGGCGCAAAGCATTCTTCAGGCGCGTGCTTTTGACAATGAGAAAATTGACTTCAAATGGAACAAAACCGTAAAAGAAATCCATGAGGAAAACGGAAAAGTCGGCAGACTTACTCTTGTGGATACCGTGACGGGAGAAGAAGAAGAATTCAAAGCTGACGGTGTCTTTATTTATATCGGTATGCTTCCGCTTTCTAAACCGTTCGAAAACTTGGGCATCACAAATGAAGAAGGCTACATTGAAACAAATGCTCAAATGGAGACAAAAGTTCCGGGCATTTTCGCCGCGGGAGACATCCGTGAAAAAACGCTCCGCCAGATCGTAACGGCGACAGGCGACGGAAGTATTGCGGCTCAAAGCGTTCAGCATTATGTGGAAGAGCTTGAGGAAACGCTCAAAACCGTTAAATAATCACTGTAATGTTCAGTTTTTGAATCGTTACTGTGTTTTAATTACGCTGTAACACGGGTGAAATACTGATGTTTTAAGATGAATGTAGTAATTGACCCCCTTTTTAATGAATACACTTTGGCACGGATTCCAATATCCGTGCCCTTTTTTTGCGATTTTCTGTTTTCTGTCAAATAAAAGAAAAGGATGTCGGTGTCTCTGCATTGTGAGAGACATGCCGAAACGGTATAATGAAGAGACGATGATTTGTTGAGAAGGTTAGGTGACGTACTTGTGCAAAGAGTGACAAATTGTGTGCTGCAGACAGATGATCAGGTTCTCCTTCTCCAAAAGCCGAGACGGGGCTGGTGGGTCGCGCCCGGCGGGAAGATGGAAAGCGGCGAATCCGTCAGAGATTCCGTCATCAGAGAGTACAGAGAAGAGACGGGCATTTATATACTAAATCCGCAGTTAAAAGGCGTGTTTACCTTTATTATTAAGGAACAGGAACAAATCGTGTCAGAGTGGATGATGTTTACTTTCGTCGCCGACTCGTACACGGGGCGGAATGTCGCTGAATCAGAGGAAGGCGTTCTGAAGTGGCATGACGTAAAAGATATCCACAGCCTTCCGATGGCCCCCGGAGACGGGCATATCCTTGATTTTATGATCAAGGGCCAAGGGCTTTTGCACGGCACCTTTACGTATACGCCGGACTTCGAGCTGCTCAGTTATCGTTTAGATCCGCAGCTTATCAAATAAAAGAAAGACCGCAGGGGGGAGAAAGATGAGTATGAATGAAAACCATGATATTCAGCTCGTCATCATTACGGGAATGTCCGGAGCGGGGAAAACCGTCGCCATTCAAAGCTTTGAGGATCTCGGCTATTTTTGCGTCGACAATCTGCCGCCTTCCTTGCTGCCGAAATTTTTGGAGCTGATGAAAGAATCAAGTTCAAAAATGAGCAAGGTCGCGCTTGTCATGGATCTGCGGGGACGCGAATTTTTTGACAGGCTGATTGAGGCGCTGGATGAAATGGCGGAAAATCCGTGGATTACACCGCGTATTCTCTTTTTAGACGCTAAGGATTCCATTCTTGTGACGAGATACAAAGAAACGAGGCGTTCTCACCCGCTGGCCGCTACCGGGCTTCCTCTTGAAGGAATCGCGCTGGAACGCCAGCTGCTTGAAGAATTGAAAGGGCGCTCTCAGCTGATCTATGACACATCGGATATGAAACCGCGTGATCTGCGTGAAAAAATCGTGGCGCATTTCGCCACGAACCAAGGTGAAACATTTACAGTGAACGTAATGTCATTCGGGTTCAAATACGGGCTTCCGATAGATGCCGACCTCGTGTTTGATGTAAGGTTTCTGCCGAATCCGTTCTACATTGAAAGCATGAGGCCGCTTACGGGGAAAGATGAGGAAGTGTCGTCCTATGTGATGAAGTGGAACGAAACACAAAAGTTTATTGAAAAGCTTGTTGATCTGCTCGGCTTTATGCTTCCGTCTTATAAGCGGGAAGGTAAAAGCCAGCTTGTCATCGCGATCGGCTGTACGGGCGGCCAGCACCGCTCCGTCACGCTCGCTGAGTATTTGGCTGACTATTTTAAAAAAGATTTCTATACTCATGTCACTCACCGGGACATTGAAAAGAGAAGCCGGAAATGAATAAGAAGCCGAAAATCGCAATCTTCGGCGGCGGAACGGGTCTGTCCGTGCTGCTTCGGGGGTTAAAGCATAAGCCCGTTGATATTACGGCGATTGTGACAGTTGCTGATGACGGCGGAAGTTCAGGCCGTCTGCGGGATGAACTTCAAATTCCGCCGCCGGGTGACATCCGTAACGTACTGGCCGCTTTGTCAGATGTTGAGCCGCTCGTTGAAAATCTGTTTCAGCACCGTTTCAACAAAGGAAGCGACTTAACCGGACATTCGCTCGGCAATTTGATTTTGGCAGCGATGACAAATATAACCGGTGATTTCTTTCACGCTGTCACCGAAATGAGCAAGGTGCTGAATGTGCGCGGCAGAGTGCTGCCGGCTGCCAACACCAGTGTCGTTCTTCACGCTGAAATGGAGGACGGGCAGGTCGTCTCCGGAGAATCGACAATCCCTTCTTACGGCCAGCGGATTAAACGGGTGTTTCTTACGCCTGAAAAAATTGATCCGCTCCCGGAAACGATTGACGTCATCCGTCAGGCCGATTTAATCATTATCGGTCCGGGAAGCCTGTACACAAGCATTCTTCCGAATCTGCTCGTGCCGAAAATCGGAGAAGAAGTCGTCAAGGCTGCGGCCAAAAAAGTATATATATGCAACGTCATGACACAGCCCGGCGAGACGCTGCAATACAGCGCGGCCGACCATGTCAAGGCGCTGAACGATCATATGGAGCAGCCGTTTATCGACACGATCTTAATCAACAATGAGGAGATCCCTGACGAAATCAAAAGCAAATATGCGAAAGAGCTGGCCCGGCCCGTCGACTTCAATATTGAAAAGCTGAAATCCATGGGGCTTGAGGTCATCAGGGATCAGATTATCACGTATAAAAATGGCGTAATCCGTCACGATACACATAAAGTGGCTTCTCTTCTTGTCGATTTATTAAGGGACTAGAGGCCTTTTGAAATGAGGTGGCTAATATGTCATTTGCATCGGAAACAAAAAAAGAACTGACGAATCTGGAAGTGAAGGACTGCTGCGCCAAGGCGGAGCTGTCCGCGCTGATTCGGATGAACGGTTCCCTGTCATTTTCAAACCGCCATCTCGTGCTTGACGTTCAAACCGAAAATGCGGCGATTGCCCGCCGCATTTATACATTGCTGAAGAAACAATATGATGTATCGGTCGAACTGTTAGTCAGAAAAAAAATGCGGCTGAAAAAAAATAATGTTTATATTGTGCGCTTTTCTGAAAATGCAAAGCTGATTTTAGAGGAATTGAAAATCCTCGGAGAGAACTTTGTATTTGAACGGAATATTTCTGAGGAACTGGTGGCGAAACGCTGCTGCAAACGTTCTTATATGAGAGGGGCGTTTTTGGCGGGGGGATCTGTGAATAATCCCGAAACCTCGTCGTACCACTTGGAAATCTTCTCGCTTTATAAGGAACATAACGATTCATTATGCGCGCTGCTGAATGAATTTCATCTGAACAGCAAAACGCTTGAACGGAAAAAAGGCTATATTACGTATTTAAAAGAGGCGGAAAAAATCACTGAATTTCTGAATGTCATCGGCGCTCACAATTCACTGCTGCGTTTTGAAGATGTGCGGATTGTCAGAGATATGAGAAACTCAGTGAACCGCCTCGTCAATTGTGAAACAGCAAACTTAAACAAAACCATCGGTGCTTCGCTCAGACAGGTGGAAAATATTAAATACATTGATGAACGGATCGGTCTTGAAGCGCTGCCGGAAAAGCTTCGCGAAATTGCGCAGCTGCGGATTGATTATCAGGAGGTCACGCTGAAAGAACTGGGGGAAATGGTTGCAAGCGGGAGAATCAGCAAATCCGGCATCAATCACAGGCTGAGAAAGCTCGATGAAATCGCAGAACAGCTGCGTACAGGACAAAGCATCACTTTGAAATAACCGTACAGAAAAGGGGAGATCTTATGGTTCAGGAGAAAGTGGAAGTGCGTTTAAAGACGGGTTTGCAGGCGCGTCCCGCTGCATTGTTTGTACAGGAGGCAAATCGCTTTGCATCAGATGTGTTTCTTGAGAAAAACGGCAAGAAAGTGAATGCCAAAAGCATTATGGGATTAATGAGCCTGGCGGTCAGCACGGGGACGGAAGTCACTCTGATCGCTGAAGGCGATGATGAAAAGGAAGCGCTGGAAAAGTTGTCCGCTTATGTGCAGGAAGAAGTGTAAACACTTTGTAAGGGGGACGGAAAGATGAATGAGTTTCTGAAAGATTGTTATCAAACGATAGGCTGGGAAAAGGATTCCCTCGATTTCAGCAACCTGCCGGAGTTTTTAAAGGCGCTCGCGTATCGGTTTCCGTTTGAAAATCGCGCGGTTTTGTCCAAAAAAGAATATGACGTCACGAAAGAAGGACTGTGGCGGCACATGGTGAAGGAACCTCATGGCGGCCTTTGTTATGACTTGAACGGACTGCTTTATTTCATCCTGAAAGATGCCGGATTTGATGTCAAATTGATCCGCGGAACGGTCTGGAAAAACGGCTGGGCGCTGCCCGGCACACATGCGGCCGTACTTCTTTCCGCCGGAGGGAATGAGTACATCGCTGATGCAGGCTTCGGCCTCAATCTCGCCATGCAGCCTGTGCCGATGTCGGGAGACGAGACGGTATCAGCGGCCGGAGCGTTCCGCGTGAGGATAGAAGAGACGGAATTCGGGACATACCTGCTTGAAATGAACAAAGGGGACGGCTGGCAGACAGGTTACGCATTTTCGCTTGAAGAAATCGATGAAAAGGACCTCAAGTCTATGAAACAAACAATCTTTGAACATGAACGCTCTCCTTTCAACAAACGCCTGCTTGCTTCAAAGCGGACACCGGAAGGGCACATGGTTCTGTCTGAACGCAATATAACAATAAAAAAACACGATGGCACGGCGGAAAACAGCAGAATAGACCGGTCAGAGTTTGAAGAAAAATTTACTGCTCATTTTATATGAAGCTCGCAGGTTCTCTGCAAAAAAAACGGCCTCCGCAGGGAAGCCGTTTTTTGTATGTGTTTATCTCATTTTTGTAAAGGTTTTATAATGATCTGTCGTCTTATAAATCAGCCAGTCGCTTGAGTAAAGAATCCTGTCTGAATTTCTGAAGCCTGATGTATAGTTAATATCCGCTTCACGCCACGTCCGTCCGCTTTTGGCAGGGAGTTTGCCTTCCCTGTTTGAGAAGATGTCTCCGCCGATGCTTTTCCCCGGAGCGACGTCTGCAAGATTCCCCTTTGATGCAACCCAGCCGAGGGCCTGTGCTTCTGACTTTGTAATGTAATTATCAGGAAGCTTATGATAGGTCTGAAGATAATCCGCAACCCCGTCAAACGTGTTGATAACCTGTGCTTCAGTGTGCGCCTTGTGAGAAGATGTATCCGTCTTGGCAGCCGTGGAAAACAGCATCCCCGCCGCGGAGAACAGCACCAGCAAACAAACGGAAATCCACGATAATCGTTTTTTCAAAGCAATACCTCCCATTTTTATCATGTGAAGCTGATTCCTTTTCATTGTATCAGCATCGAGAGAAAGGAATAGAAAGAATTTAAAAATAGTACTTTTGATCTAGCAAAAAATAAACCCCGGCTGAACGGCCGGGATTTTTCATCTCATTGAAATTCCTTCGTGAGGTTTTTCGGCGTTTTTCCGTATACGGCGTCAATCATGTTTTGTGCGGCTTGCTTGAACATATTCAAGCGGATTTTTGCCGTTGCTGACCCGATATGCGGAAGCAATGTGACGTTTTCCAGCTGCAGGAGCGGATTGTCTTCGGCGATCGGCTCTTTTTCAAACACATCTAAACCGGCGCCTTTTATCCAGCCCTCCTGCAATGCGCGGATGAGCGCTTTCTCATCAACCGTCTTTCCCCGGGAAATATTGACGAAACATGCCGTATCTTTCATCAATTTAAATTCCCGCTCTCCCATCATATGATACGTTTCGTCAGTAAGCGGCGTAATTAACAGCACAAAGTCTGATGTTTTCAGCAGTGTATCTAAGTCGGCATATGTAACCCCGAGTTCCTTCTCAGCGTCCGGTTTTCTGCTGCGGTTATAATACAGCACGTCCATGTCGAAGCCGAATTTTGCCCGTTTGGCAGCTTGTTCACCGATTCTGCCCATGCCGATAATTCCTAATGTCTGATGGTGGACATCCATACCGAAAAGAGATTCTTCCTCAACGGTTCCCCATTTGCCGGCGCGGACGAATCGATCCAATTCGGCAACCCGTCTGGCGGAAGACAGAATTAATGAAAAAGCCAGATCAGCGACAGTGTCATCTAAGGTGTACGGTGTATGAGTGCCGACAACCCCGCGTCTTTTCATTTCTTCAATATGAAAATTATCATAGCCGACTGAATTATTGCTGACGACCTTCAGCTTCGGCGCGTGATCCAGTAAATCACTGTCAATCGCCGTTCCGGATGTCAGCAGCCCTTCAGCATCTTTCATTTTTTCGTACAGTTCCTCTTTTGGAATGGTATCTTCTTTCCAGATGTCATAGCGGCAATGCTCGCCTATCATTTGTTCGACTTCCGGCGGTATCGGTTTCGCGATGAATACATAGGGTTTCAACGGGCTTCTCCTCCTTTGTCTTTCTTCTCTATTTTATTATATAAGAGAAGCGGTAACGTGAGAAATATTCAAACGCATTACGATAAATTTCTGGTTCTTTTGAACTTAAAATGAAAGAAAAAGAAACGTACATGCTTGATTTCTCCAAACAATAACAGAATCCGCCTATATTTCTGAAGGCAAAATGAGCGGAACCGCTGTTTTTAAAAGCTTTATAGGTTGGTGTAAAGATAAATTTTATTATTTTTGAAAGATATAAATGAACATAATCTGAATTTACAGTCAAATTATCGTGTCTTTTTTTGAAAGCGCTTTTGAGGCCTTTTTCTGTGCTATAATTCCTTACTGTAAGCTGGGTAAGAAGGCTTGCAATACAATCGGATGGGAGATGAATAGAAAAATGGTTTCTTTATCAAGCATTTTGGAGCACAACCAGCAGTTTGTCCAAGAAAGGAAATATGAACCTTACCAAACGACAAAATTCCCGAAAAAAAAGCTTGTCATCGTATCCTGTATGGATACAAGGCTGACGGAGCTTCTGCCGCAGGCGATGGGACTCAGAAACGGCGATGCCAAAATCATAAAAAACGCGGGAGCCATTGTTTCTCACCCATTTGGAAGTGTCATGCGGAGCATTTTGGTTGCCGTTTATGAACTGCAGGCAGAGGAAGTCTGCATCATAGGTCACCGCGAGTGCGGAATGTCGGGATTAAATGCGGCTTCCATATTAAATAAAGCGAAAGAGCGCGGCGTGGAGGACAAATGTCTCAGCCTTCTGCAGCATGCGGGAGTCGATTTGGAAACATGGCTGACCGGTTTTCACAGCGTCGAAGAAAGCGTGGCCCACAGCGTGAATATGGTCAGGCATCATCCGCTCTTGCCTGAAGAGGTGCCGGTGCACGGGCTGGTGATCGATCCGGGGACGGGGACGCTGGATGTAGTCGTTGACGGTTATGAAACAGTCAAAGGAGGATGCAGCTGACAATGCAATTTACCGGCAGATATCAGGGATACAATTTGCAGAAATTTCAGAAAGACCTAATCGCGGGAATTGTGGTCGGAATTGTAGCGATTCCACTGGGAATGGCCTTTGCCATCGCCTCGGGGGTCGGTCCGGAATACGGGCTTTACACCGTTATTGTGGCCGGAATTCTGATTTCGCTGTTGGGCGGCTCTAAATATCAGATCGGCGGGCCTACGGGGGCGTTTGTTCCCATTTTATTTGCCATTGTGATGCAGTATGGTTTTGAGAATTTACTTGTAGCCGGTTTTATGGCAGGCGTCATGCTCGTCCTGTTTGGCGTATTTAAGCTCGGAAAGATTATGAAATTCGTGCCGAAGCCGGTGATCGTCGGATTTACGGCCGGAATCGCGGTGCTGATTTTCTCGGAGCAGATTGCCCATTTTCTCGGTCTGCGCGATATTCAAAAGCATGAAAGCTTTATCCTCAACATTGCGGAAATCGGCAAGAAGATCGGAACCTTTAATTTGTACAGCATCCTCATCGCGGGAATTGCTTTGGCCATTTTGCTGTTATCAGCCAGGCTGATGCCGAAGATTCCGGGCGCGCTTGTGGCGCTGCTTGTCTCTACAGCCGCAGCGGTCATGTTTTTTCCTGACAAAATGGCGACAATCGGTTCTGCTTACGGGGAGATTCCGCGGCAGCTCCCGGCTTTTCAGCTTCCGGATTTCTCAATCGATAACATGGTGATGATGTTCCCGTCTGCTTTGATCATTGCGCTTCTCGGCGGTCTTGAATCCATATTATCGGCGATGGTCGCGGACAATATGAAAGGATCACGGCATGACAGCAATAGGGAGCTTGTCGGGCAGGGCATCGCCAATATGGCAGCGCCGCTTTTCGGCGGCATACCGGCAACGGGAGCGATTGCGCGGACCGCAACAAATATTAAAAACGGCGCAGTTTCTCCGATTTCCGGTGTTGTCCACGGAGTCACCGTCCTTCTCGTCCTGCTCGTCTTCGCCCCGCTTGCCGTTCATGTACCGCTGGCAAGCATGGCGCCGGTGTTGATGGTTGTGGCTTGGAACATGAGTGAGCGGAGGGAAGTCGCCAATATGATGCGGCTGAAAAACACTGATTCATTCGTACTGGCGGCAACCTTTTTGCTGACGGTTCTGTTTGATTTAATCATCGGCGTTTCTGCCGGTCTCGTGCTCGCTTTTGTTTTCTTTATCAGAAAAATGAGCGAATCAACAAGCATCAAAACACCGCATGCCGCTGTCAAATCGGTTAAAAATGATTCGTCCGTCAGCACATATTCCATTGAGGGGCCGCTGTTTTTCGGTTCAATTGATTCACTGGAATCATCGCTGCTGGAGAGGCTTCAGGAAAAGCCGAAGACGCTTATTCTGCTGATGAATAATGTACATTACATGGATACCTCCGCAGAAGCGGTGCTGGGGAATGTGATGAACCGGATCAAACGGCATAACGGGAGATTAATGATCGTCGGATTGCAATCACAGCCGAGAGAGCTGATCCGGAAGACAGGGCTGTTTCATAAAATCGGGAAACAGCATTTCTTTGAGCATCAGGACGAGATAACGGGATAAATTCAGATACGGCCTGTCCATGAAAAAGCGGACAGGCCGTGTTTTTATTCGGTTTCAAAGCGCTTGATCAGTTTTTCCTGATGGGCTTTCATCGCATCTTCTAACGTGATTCCGTACTTATCGGCAAGGATGGCCAGATTTCCGAGGACGTCACCCATTTCTTCAATCAGCTCCTGCCTGCGTTCAGCCTGGGTCGCGTCCTTTTCATCCGGCCGGTCTCTGCCGATTTCATATGCTCTTACCGCCCGGGCGAGCTCACCCGCCTCTTCCATTAAAAAGCCGATTCTGATAAATGGCCCGTACGCCGTCCATCCTCGTTTTTCGTAAAAATCTTTCGTCCATCGTTCTGCTTCAGCCATCTGCATGTGAAACACTCCTTATGTCCTGTATGATTCTTATTGATATTATCATATAGAGATGGGACAATATATAGTGTATTTTGATTTATTGATGTACATATATAGATGTGGAGATGAAAAAATGAAAACCATTTGTGTATTTGCGGGGTC
Source organism: Bacillus sp. SJ-10 (assembly GCF_002843505.1). NCBI lineage: Bacteria > Bacillati > Bacillota > Bacilli > Caryophanales > Bacillaceae > Bacillus > Bacillus sp. SJ-10. Next base: position 1,328,182 of record NZ_CP025258.1, read on the forward strand.
AAACCCGGGGGTAAATGAAGAGTACAAACGCAAAGCGGCCGAACTGGGTGAATATATGGCGGAGCAGGGAATCGGCCTTGTTTACGGCGGTTCACGGGTCGGTCTGATGGGAACCGTCGCCGATGCGTTAATGGCAGGCGGCGGAAAAGCTGTCGGCGTCATGCCGAGCGGGCTGTTCAGCGGAGAGGTTGTTCATCAGAATCTGACGGAGCTGATTGAAGTCAGCGGCATGCATGAGCGGAAAGCGAAAATGAGTGAACTTGCCGATGGGTACATTGCCATGCCCGGCGGTTTCGGAACATATGAAGAGTTATTTGAAGTGCTGTGCTGGGCGCAAATCGGCATTCATCAAAAACCGATCGGGCTGTACAATGTGAACGGGTATTTTGAGCCGATGATGAAGATGGTCAAGTACAGCATTCAGGAAGGATTTTCGAATGAGTCTCATTTGAAGCTGATACACAGTTCCTCCCGGCCGGATGAGCTGATTGAGCAGATGAACAATTACTCGTACCCGATCCTTCAGAAAAAATGGACGGAAATATAAAAAAAGAGCCATCTGGCATGTGTGTGAGTCCCGGGCGGACTTCATGAAAATCGAGTTTATTTGACAATGTGAGATTTCCTTAGGGAAATCTTTTTTTATGTCCGGATTACCATCGTAGTATAATTTAACTAATTCGGATTGGCTATCTAAGCAAAAGCGGAAGGAGACGGAAAATGGCGACGTTGTCAGATGTGGCTAAGAGAGCGAATGTTTCGAAAATGACGGTGTCACGTGTGATTAATCACCCTGATACGGTAACAGATGAACTGAAAAAGCTCGTTCATTCCGCAATGAAAGAGCTGAATTACATCCCTAATTATGCGGCAAGAGCGCTTGTGCAAAACAGAACACAGGTTGTCAAATTGCTGATTCTTGAGGAAATGGATACGACCGAACCCTATTACATGAACTTGCTGACCGGAATCAGCCGGGAGCTGGATCGCCATCATTATGCTTTGCAGCTTGTGACAAGAAATTCACTCAATATCGGGCAATGCGACGGCATTATTGCCACCGGCTTGAGAAAGGCCGATTTTGAATTTGTCATCAAAGCTTTTGAAAAGCCGTTAGTCGTATTTGGAGAAAATGAAATGGGCTATGATTTCGTCGATGTGAATAACGAAAAAGGGACTTTTATGGCAACCCGCCATGTCATGGGGCTGGGGGAGCGTGAGGTTGTCTTTTTCGGTATTGATTTGGATGAGCCATTCGAACGCTCAAGAGAACAGGGGTATATTCGGGCGATGAAAGAGAGCTGCAGAGAAACGAAGCTGTTTCGGATCGCTAACAGTTCAAAAAAAAGCGAAAGCCTGGCAAGAGAAGTTTTGAAAACGCTCGGCCGGCAAGCCGCGTTTGTCTGCGCCACCGACCGAATCGCGCTCGGGGTCATTCGTGCGGTGCAGTCACTCGGAAAACGAATTCCCGAAGATGTGGCCGTTACTGGAAATGACGGTGTTTTTCTTGACCGCATTTCCTCCCCGCGGCTGACTACGGTCAGACAGCCGGTTGTGGAAATGGGAGAGGCCTGTGCGAAAATGCTGCTGAAAAAAATGAATGAAGGCGGCGCAGCTCAAGGTCATTTGTTTTTTGAACCGGAGTTAATTGTGCGGGAATCAACTTTGTGAAAGCTTGATTCTGTTATCGGTAACAAGAGAAAAACGATTGCTTCTCCCGATTTCATCATGCTACCTTCAAAGCATAAGCCAGCCTATAAAAAGGGGGAAACATGATGGAATATGCCGCAATACATCATCAGCCGTTCAGTGCTGATGCTTATTCTTATGACGGGCGGACGGTGCATATCAAAATCCGGACGAAAAAAGGTGATGCTGATCAGATTCGATTGGTTTGGGGCGATCCTTATGAATACAGCGGCGGCAGATGGTCGGCAGCCGAGCAGCCAATGAGAAAAACAGCCGCAACCCAAAATCATGATTATTGGTTTGCTGAAGTGTCGCCGCCATTCAGGCGTTTGCAATATGCATTTATTGTCTCAGACCAGTATGAAAACATCTTTTTCGGAGCGTCAGGGGTCTGTCCTGTAAATAAAAAAACGCTGGAAACGATTCATTATTATTTTAAGCTTCCGTTTGTACATGAGGCGGATACATTTCAAGCGCCTGAATGGGCGAAATCAACGGTTTGGTATCAAATTTTTCCGGAACGTTTTGCGAATGGAAGAGAAGACCTGTCACCGGAAGCTGCACTGCCTTGGGGGAGCAAGGACCCGGACGTTAATGATTTTTTTGGCGGAGATTTGCAGGGGATTATCGACAAGCTCGATTATTTAGAAGAATTAGGGGTGAACGGAATTTATTTAACTCCGATCTTCTCCTCTCCATCCAACCATAAATATGACACGCTGGATTACTATTCCATCGATCCGCATTTTGGGGATCGGGAGCTTTTCCGGACATTGGTCAGCCGGCTTCATGAGCGGGGAATGAAAATTATGCTTGATGCTGTTTTTAATCATATAGGCAGCGCTTCTCCGCAATGGCAGGATGTTGTAAAACACGGGGCCCGGTCCCGCTACAAAGACTGGTTCCATATTCACTCTTTTCCTGTGAAAGAAGACAATTATGACAGGTTTGCGTTTACGCCTGATATGCCGAAGCTGAATACGGCTAATCCGGAAGTACAGAGGTATTTGTTTGAGATTGCTTTGTACTGGATTCGTGAATTTGACATTGACGGCTGGCGTTTAGATGTGGCAAATGAAGTGGATCACGCTTTTTGGAAGGCATTCAGGCAGGCGGTAACGGCAGAGAAGCCCGATCTTTATATTTTGGGAGAGATATGGCATTCCTCCGAACCTTGGCTCAGAGGAGATGAGTTTCACGCTGTGATGAATTATCCTTTCACAGAGCCGATGATTGCTTATTTTGCTGACCGGGAGATTTCTGCTTCATCCATGGCCTATCGATTAAACGCGCACTTGATGAATGGGATGCGGCAGGCCAACGAGGTGACGTTCAATTTACTGGACAGCCATGATACAGAACGTCTTCTGACAAGGTGCGGAAATGATGAGAAAACAGCCCGCGCTCTGCTGGCCTTTATGTTTGCCCAGACAGGAGCGCCCTGCATCTACTACGGAACGGAAATCGGTCTGGACGGCGGGAGAGATCCATTATGCCGGAAGTGTATGGTTTGGGAAAAGGAAAAGCAAAACCGGGAAATGCTCAGCTTTATGAAACGCTTAATCACCTTACGCAAAAAAGAAAACGCTTTATTGACGTACGGAAGTCTTGAGTGGCATCTGCTTGATGATCAAAACGATTGTATCAGTTTTTCGAGGGTTTTCAATGGCAGGCAATTGATTTTCTATTTTAATCAGGGGAACCGGGCCGGGGAAATCCGTTTGCAAGATTTTAATATGGAGAGAAGCAGAAAAGTTTACGATGCGTGGACGGATCAGATCCTTCAACATGATGCCGCTATTGCTGTTCAGCCGGGAGAATTTTTGATTTTAAGCGCTGATGCCCCTGTCTGAATTCTGTTATCGGTAACAGGCTGAAAGGCTTTGAAACCGCTTTCTCTAACAGAGTAGAATTGTAATAGATTCATAATAAAAGGGGGAAAAGATATGGCGGGGTTCGTCAAAATGGGATTGGCTTTATTGACGGCATCAGTTTTGGCATTCTGTCTCGGGGCCTGTTCAAATTCAAAAGAATCGGCCGGCTCTGACGGCAAAAAGGTACTGACCGTGTCCGTTGAAGAAACCTATAAAAAATATATTGAAAGCATTAAAGGAGAGTTTGAAAAAGAGAATCACGTCACAATCAACATTGCAGAAAAGCAAATGTTCGATCAGCTGGAGGCGCTTCCTTTGGACGGCCCGGCCGGCAATGCGCCTGACGTTATGCTTGCCGCATATGACCGGATCGGCAGTTTGGCGCAGCAAGGCCATTTGCTTGATCTAAAACCTGCTGATACAAAAAGCTTTGGAGATAAAGAGATGCAGCAGGTAACGGTTAACGGAAAGGTGTATGGAATGCCGCTGGTGATTGAGACGCTTGTTCTGTATTACAACAAAGATCTTATAAAAAAAGCGCCGGCAACATTTAAAGACCTTGAAACATTAACAGAAGATCCCCGCTTTTCATTTGCTTCTGAAAAAGGAAAGTCAACGGGATTTTTAGCAAAGTGGACTGACTTTTATATGTCGTACGGTTTGCTGTCCGGTTACGGCGGATATGTATTCGGGAAAAACGGCACAGATCCCGGGGATATCGGCCTGAACAATAAAGGGGCTGCAGAAGCGGTGAAATATGCGGAGAAATGGTTTAAAACATATTGGCCAAAAGGCATGCAGGATAACTCAAGCGCAGACGATTTTATTCAGCAAATGTTTTTGGATAAGAAAGCGGCTGCAATCATCGGCGGGCCTTGGTCGGCTGCCAATTTTCAAGAGGCCGGCCTGAACTATGGCGCCGCTCCTATTCCGACATTGCCAAACGGAAAAGAATATGCTCCGTTTGCGGGCGGCAAAGGCTGGGTTGCTTCAAAATATACAAAGGAACCCGAGCTGGCTGAAAAATGGCTTGAGTATGCAACAAATGATGCCAATGCTTACGCCTTTTATGAGAAGACAAATGAAGTTCCGGCCAACACAGCCGCAAGGAAGAAAGCGGGGGAGCAAAAAAATGAGCTGGCGTCAGCTGTTATTAAACAATATGAGTCAGCGGCACCTGCGCCGAATATTCCTGAAATGGCCGAGGTATGGACCGGCGCTGAAAGTTTAATGTTTGATGCGGCTTCGGGGAAAAAAACAGCAAAAAAATCGGCGGATGATGCGGTAAACGTCATAAAAGAAAACATCAAAGAAAAGTATGTGAAATAAAATCGGAGGGGAAGTGTCCGTAAGAATAGAGGGCGAAAAATGAATAAAGATGATACACTTTTACACCAAAAACGGAAGGCGTCATGGTTTTTATCGATCATTCCGGGAATTGGACAGATCGCGAATCAGCAGATATCAAAGGGGATCTTATTTCTGGTCATTACGAGTTTGTTTGCTGTTGAATTATGCGTTTTCGGTATTGAGGCGCTGACCGGATTGGTTACCTTGGGAAGTGTTCCCGGTGAAGATCACTCATTATTTATGCTGATTGAAGGCACGCTGCAATTGATCTTAACGTTGATTTTTCTCATGTTCTATATCTTTTCAGTTTATGATTTCCGTCATACCGCCGCTATGAAAGCGGCGGGTTTGAAGGTGAATACAGCGGCCAAGGATATCATCCGCCATGCGGGAGATAAAGGGTTTCCTTATTTATTTACACTGCCGGCATATCTCATGATGGTGTTTGTGATTATTTTTCCTGTTTTGGTGACTCTGTTTATTGCCTTAACAAACTATGATTTTTATCATATACCGCCTAACAGTCTGATTGACTGGGTCGGCTTTAAAAATTTCTTGAATATCTTTTTTGTCGGTTCCTACCGGGAAACATTTGTGAATGTGCTGGGCTGGACCATGATATGGACAATCTGTGCAACAACGCTGCAAATCATTTTGGGGATCGTGACGGCACTTTTTGTGAATCAAGATTTTATTAAAGGCAGACGGATATTCCGAATGATTTTCTTATTTCCATGGGCTGTTCCGGCCTTTATCACAATTATGAGCTTTTCCAATATTTTTAATGACAGTATTGGGGCGATGAACACGCAGGTGATTCCATTAATTAACCACCTGCCGTTTGTGGAACTGCCGGCGATCGCGTGGAAGACTGATGCTTTCTGGACGAAGACCGCTCTGATTATGATTCAGACCTGGCTTGGCTTTCCTTATATTTATGTCATGGTAACGGGGGTCTTGCAGTCGATTCCGGGTGAATTGTATGAAGCCGCAAAGATTGACGGGGCTTCTTTTATGCAGCGTTTTCGCAATATTACATTACCGATGATTTTATTTGCGACGGCACCGGTGATGATTACACAGTACACATTTAACTTTAATAATTTTTCGATCATCTATTTGTTTAATGAAGGCGGTCCGGGAAGCGCGGGAGCCGGTGCCGGGTCGACCGATATTTTAATTTCTTGGATCTATAAACTGACAACCGGCACTTCTCCGCAATATGCTGTGGCAGCGGCCGTGACACTGTTAATATCTTTCGTCGTCATTGGAATTTCACTGATTGCTTTTAAAAAGTCAAATGCTTTCGGCAATGAGGAGGTGATGTAGATGGGTTCCAGAACGGCCGGAATGCTTACGAAAATCTGTACCTATTTATTTTTGCTGGTTTTAAGCATTGTCATTTTATATCCGCTGCTGATTACGGCTTCCTCCGCTTTCCGTGCGGGAAATGTGACGGCTTTTCAGCTCGATTTCTCAGGTTCCTGGACTTTTGATCATTTTAAGCGGCTGTTTGAAGAGACGCTCTATCTTCATTGGTACAGCAATACGCTGATTATCGCGCTGTCAGTCATGGTATTGCAGGTCACGATTGTCACGCTTGCCGGGTATACGTACAGCCGCTATCGGTTTGCGGGGCGAAAAAAGAGTCTTGTCTTCTTTTTAATCATTCAAATGGTGCCCACAATGGCAGCGCTGACTGCTTTTTATGTATTGGCCATGCTGATAGGCGCTCTTGATCAATACTGGTTTTTGACAGCGATCTATATCGGCGGCGGAATTCCGATGAACACGTGGCTGATGAAAGGTTATTTTGATACAGTTCCGAGAGAAATTGATGAGGCTGCGCGAATGGATGGAGCGGGGCACTTCAGAATATTTGCCTCCATTGTGCTGCCGCTTGTGAAGCCGATGCTTGCCGTTCAAGCGCTTTGGGCGTTTATGGCGCCGTTCGGGGACTATTTGCTGGCGAAGTTTTTGCTTCGCTCGCCGGAAAGGCTGACCATTGCAGTAGGATTGCAGTCGTTCATTTCAAATCCGCAGCAGCAAAAAGTCGCCCTGTTTGCGGCGGGGGCTATACTTGCCGCACTGCCGATATGCATCTTGTTCTTTTTTCTCCAAAAGAACTTTGTATCCGGGCTGGCGGCGGGCGGAACAAAGGGGTAGTTCAATGAAGAATGTGCAAAATGAAAGCTTTATGATCCGCAGTCTTAAAGCGTCGGTGTCTCCGTCAGGTATTTGCCGTTACGGGAAAACATTCAGCTGGCTTCAGCTCTCCTTTCTCTTTATGTTTTTGACGTCCTGCCTTATGGCGCCGTTTACGATGTCGTTTTTGAAAATGGACCGCTTCAGCCTCAAATTGGTTATGCCTGCGGCGCTTTCTGCAGTGAATGATCGTTTTGCCGAACAATTAAACGGTATTCAAATCAGGAACGGAAAACTGACAGGCGGACAGCGTTTTGATCAAATTGAAGAGGGCAACCATCTGCTGGCAGTCGATATGGAGCATGAATGGAAACCAAACGGTGAAAATGGGCGTTTGCGTGTAAAAGGATATGACAACGCGGTCATATTCCAGCCTGACCGGCTGATTATTACCGACCAAAACGGAATGGGGTTTTCAGTTCGCTATGGGAAAGCGGACGCCAGGCTTACGGACCCGGGCGTATATGAAACGGAGGCTGTTATCGGTCAATTGTGGCTGGCACAGTATAAGCCGATGATCATGATGCTGGGGTGCGCAGTAATTTTTTTGATCCAGCTATTTTTTACAGCTGTGCTTGCGGGAGGCATCTGGATGGCAAAATTATCAAAAATGATCGATATCGCGTCATGTAAGGAAGCTGCTTCTGCAGCGATATGCGCATCGGCTCTGCCTGCATTCGCGGCAGCTGCTATCGGGCTGATCCGCTTTGATTTGATTACTGTATTAATGGTTCATACATGCGGCGTCACGTTGATGATTGCTTTTTTATTCAGATATATGGCCAAAACCCGCCGTCATAATGAAAATGTTCATTCGGGAGGAAGACATGATAAATCAGCGGTTGTTTGAGATTGATGAATGGAAAATCAAAACCAATACATTTCAAAAAGAGTATATACGGCTGCAGGAAAGCCTGACTTCTCTTGCCAACGGCTATATGGGCATCAGGGGGAATTTTGAAGAGGGGTATTCAGGCGGCAGCCATCAAGGCACATATATTGCGGGCGTGTGGTTCCCTGACAAAACGCGGGTAGGCTGGTGGAAAAACGGGTATCCGGACTATTTCGGAAAAGTGATCAATGCGATGAATTTTATTGGTATAGATGTGTATGTTGACGGTGAAAAAGTCGATCTCTATCAAAACCGACTCGAATCATTTGAGTTAGAGCTTCATATGAAAGAAGGAATTCTGAGGAGGAGCGCTGTTGTCCGTATTCAGGATAAAACCGTGCGAATCAAATCAGAACGATTTCTTAGCCTGGCCGCAAAAGAGCTATGTGCGATTCATTATGAAGCGGAGTGTCTGACAGGGGACGCCGTTATTACGCTTGTTCCTTATCTTGATGGCAATGTTGTAAACGAAGATTCAAACTATCAAGAGCGGTTTTGGCAGGAAAAAGAGACAGGAGCGGATTACCGCCGCGGGCACATAACGGCAAAAACGCTCGACAATCCGTTCGGAACGCCGCGTTTCACCGTCTCCGCCTTAATGGGAAATTTGACAGAAGGCTGTGTCAGTCAAAGCTTTCAAACTTCCGGCATGTATGCTGAAAATCGCTTCAGCTACCAAAACAAAGCTTCATTGAAAAAGTTTATTGTTGTCACGACTTCACGCGATGTTCAAGAAGCAGAGCTTACTTCGAAAGGGGAGGAGCTTTTGGCGGCTATTCTTAAGCAAGGTTATGAAGAAGCGAGACAGCAGCATATTGCCAAGTGGAAGGAAAGATGGGCAAAAGCGGATATAGAGATAAAGGGAGATGAGGAACTTCAGCAAGGCATCCGCTACAATATCTTTCAGTTATTCTCGACATATTACGGGGCAGACGCCCGTTTGAACATCGGACCGAAAGGATTTACAGGCGAAAAATACGGCGGTGCCGCCTATTGGGATACCGAGGCGTATGCCGTTCCGATGTATTTGGCGACAGCCGAGCCGGAAGTCACGAAAAACCTGCTTTTGTACCGCTATCATCATTTGGAGGCTGCCAAACGGAACGCCGCCAAGCTGGGGATGAAGGGGGCGCTTTATCCGATGGTGACGTTTATCGGAGATGAATGCCACAATGAGTGGGAGATTACGTTTGAAGAAATCCACCGCAACGGCGCGATTTGCTATGCGATCTGCAATTATGTCCAATATACAGGCGATCGCGCCTATATGGAGGAATACGGTATAGATGTTCTTGTTGAGATCAGCAGGTTTTGGGCCGGCCGTGTCCATTTTTCAAAACGGAAAAACAAATATATGATCCATGGCGTCACAGGGCCGAATGAATACGAAAACAACGTTAACAACAATTGGTATACGAATGTCATTGCGGCTTGGACGTTGGATTATACTCTGCAAAGTCTCGAAAGGATCTCAGCGGAGAAACGCCGCCTTCTGGATGTGCAGGAAGAAGAATTGAAAGTCTGGAGAGAAATCATCCGGCACATGTACTATCCGTATAGTGAAGAACTGGAAATTTTCGTTCAGCATGACACATTTTTGGACAAAGACCTGCAATCAGTTGACGAATTAGATCCAGCTGAACGGCCTCTTTATCAAAATTGGTCATGGGACAAAATCCTCCGCTCCGGCTTTATTAAACAAGCCGATGTGCTGCAAGGCATTTATTTATTTCCTGACCGTTTCTCTATAGACGAAAAACGCCGCAACTATGAATTTTATGAACCGATGACGGTTCATGAATCAAGCTTATCGCCCTCCATTCACGCGGTGCTCGCTGCCGAATTGAGGATGGAAAAGAAGGCGCTTGAATTATATAAGCGTACAGCAAGGCTTGATCTCGACAATTACAATCGCGATACGGAGGAAGGCCTTCACATTACTTCAATGACGGGAAGCTGGCTGGCGATCGTCCAAGGGTTTGCCGGCATGCGTACTTTAAAAGGAACGCTCTCATTCACCCCATTTTTGCCGAATGAATGGGACGGTTACTCGTTCCATATCAATTATCGAAACCGCTTGATCAAGGTGACGGTCGAAGAAAGGCGCGCCATTTTTGAGCTTGTCAAAGGAGAACCGGTGTCCATCACAGTTTATGGAGAACCGATGGTGCTGAATGAACGATGTGAAAGGAGAATGCCTGATGAGTGAATGGTGGAAAGAAGCTGTAGTGTATCAAATTTACCCGCGCAGTTTTTATGATTCCAATGGAGATGGATTTGGGGATTTACAAGGCATTATCAAAAAGCTTGATTATATCAAAAGACTTGGCGCGGATGTGATCTGGCTGTCGCCCGTGTTTGATTCTCCGCAGGATGACAACGGTTATGACATCAGTGACTACAGAAACATGTACGAAAAATTCGGAACAAATGAAGATATGTTTCAGTTAATTGATGAAGTGCATCAGCGCGGAATGAAAATCATCATGGATCTGGTCGTGAACCACACGTCGGATGAACATACCTGGTTTGCTGAAAGCCGCAAGTCGAAGGACAATCCTTACCGGGATTATTATTTTTGGAAAGACCCGAAATCGGACGGTTCTGAGCCGAATAATTGGGGATCGATTTTTTCAGGCTCGGCGTGGACGTTCGATGAAGGGACAGGACAGTATTATTTGCACTACTTTTCGAAAAAACAGCCTGATTTAAATTGGGAAAATGAAGCCGTTCGCCGGGAAGTGTATGATCTGATGAAGTTCTGGATGGATAAAGGCGTTGACGGCTGGCGGATGGATGTGATCGGCTCCATTTCCAAGCACACCGATTTTCCGGACTATGAAACAGATAACAGCAAAAACTTTATTGTCGGCCGTTATCACTCTAACGGCCCCCGCCTGCATGAATTTATTCAAGAGATGAACAGGGAAGTGCTTTCTCATTACGACTGCATGACAGTCGGAGAGGCAAACGGTTCTGATATTGAAGAGGCGAAAAAATATACGGATGCAGGCAGGCAAGAGCTGAATATGATCTTTACATTTGAACATATGGATATCGATACAGAACAAAACTCGCCAAATGGGAAATGGCAGATCAAGCCGTTTGATGTGATTGCTTTAAAACAAACGATGACAAGGTGGCAGACCGGGTTGATGAATAGCGGCTGGAATACCTTGTATTTTGAGAACCACGATCAGCCGCGGGTGATTTCCCGCTGGGGCAATGACGGTGAGCTGCGAAAACAGTGTGCGAAAGCATTCGCAACGGTTCTCCACGGGATGAAAGGCACACCGTTTATTTACCAGGGAGAAGAAATCGGCATGGTCAACAGTGATATGCCGCTGGAGATGTATGACGATCTTGAAATAAAAAATGCATACCGTGAACTAGTCATCGAAAACAAGACGATGACAGAAAAAGAGTTTGTCAAAGCCGTGATGATAAAAGGAAGGGATCACGCGAGAACACCGATGCAGTGGGATGCCGGAAAACATGCGGGATTCACAGCCGGAGACCCTTGGTTAGCGGTCAATTCCCGCTATCAAGAAATCAATGTGAAAGAATCCTTGGAAGATCAAGATTCAATTTTCTATTACTATCAGAAGCTCATTCAATTACGAAAGCAACATAAGATCATGGTATACGGAGATTATCAGCTGCTGCTGGAAGATGATCCGCAAATCTATTGTTATATCCGTAAATATCAAGGGAAAAAGCTTCTCGTCGTTGTGAATTTGTCGGAAGACAAGGCCCAGTTCGAAGCGCCTCCGGAACTGATCCATGAGCGTTGGAAAATCCTGATTTCGAACTATCCGCAGGAGCCGGCTGACTTGAAGAGTATCAGCCTCAAACCTTATGAAGCTGTGATGGGCATCAGCATATGAAAGCGGTTATTTTTGATTTAGACGGAGTGATAACAGATACTGCGGAATATCATTTTCTTGCTTGGAAGCACATCGCAGAACAAATTGATATTCCCTTTGACAGGAATGTGAATGAAGGCCTAAAAGGAATCAGCCGGGAAGAGTCACTGGAAAGCATACTGATCTTTGGCGGAGCGGAAAAAAGGTTTACACATGCGGAGAAACAAGAACTGCTGCATCAAAAAAACCAATATTATCAAACGTTGATCAGCAGATTGACGCCGGAAGATCTCTTGCCGGGAATCGGCAGGCTTCTTTGTGAATTAAAAAATGAACATATAAAAATCGGGTTAGCATCTTCAAGCCGCAATGCCCGCGCGATCTTAAAACGTTTGGCGATTATCGATGATTTTCAAGCCATTGTTGACCCGGCGGCTCTTGCGAAGGGGAAGCCTGATCCCGAAATCTTTTTAACAGCTGCAGCGCTGCTCGGTGTTTCCACGGCTGATTGCGCGGCAATAGAAGATGCTGAAGCAGGAATATCTGCAATTAAATCTGCCGGGATGTTCGCGGTCGGTGTCGGGCGTGAACAGTCGATGCTTGGTGCTGATCTGGTTGTGAGGCAAACCGGTGAATTGTCGTTTGAGCTGTTGAAGGAAGAATGGAAGCAGTATAGGGGAAAGGTTTTAAAAAGCATCAGAGAGTGAAAAAAACCTGCAAGAGACATCATCTCTTGCAGGTTTTTTGGGCATTACTTCTGGTCTTCTGTATTGCGTGTCAGCACTTTATCGATTAAGCCGTATTCTAAGGCTTCATCAGCTGATTTGAAGTTGTCGCGGTCTGTATCGCGCTCAATGACTTCAAGCGGCTGGCCGGTACGTTCAGCAAGCACTTTGTTTAATTTGTCGCGAAGCAAGAGAATGCGTTTTGCCGCGATTTCAATTTCTGTCGCCTGTCCTTGCGCTCCGCCAAGCGGCTGGTGAATCATAACTTCACTGTTAGGAAGCGCGTAACGTTTGCCTTTTTCTCCGGCTGCAAGTAAAAATGCTCCCATAGAAGCGGCCATACCGATGCAGATCGTGGATACTTTCGGTTTAATGAACTGCATTGTATCATAGATTGCCATACCGGCAGTGATTGATCCGCCAGGGCTGTTAATGTAAATGGAAATATCTTTTTCAGGGTCTTCCGCTTCAAGGAATAAAAGCTGTGACACGATGGAGTTCGCAACGTTGTCATCAATCGCAGATCCAAGCATGATAATACGGTCCTTCAAAAGACGGGAGTAAATGTCATAAGCTCTTTCTCCGCGGTTCGTTTGTTCAATGACTGTAGGTATTAAATTCATAATGCTCCTCCTTCACCTTTTAGGTAAGTATGTATTTACATGATACATTTTTGGTCAATAAAGGTCAAACAAAACGCTGACCAAAATGCCAACCTTTTCTTCTAACACCATTTTTCCCATAAAACAAAAAGTTCAAACAGCAAAGTGGAAATGAGGATGATCAGCACCGGCGCTTGAGAAAATGATATGGCCGGAGCGCTCAAAATAGACCGCAATCGCGTCGCTACGTACGGCTGAAGGGTCTGACTACGTTGTCCGCCCTTCCAAAAGCCGTACCGGCAAATACGTTTCCAGCGGCAAATCATCAAATTCGCCTTCAATTTCTTTTGCTAAAATCTCGATGGCTGTTTTGGAAATCAATTCAATCGGCTGCTGGATGGTTGCCAAGTCCGGCAGAACCGATTGAACGGTTTCAGTGCCGTCATAACCGATCACTTTTAATTGATTCGGGATGTCTATTCCCCGTTTTTTGGCCTCAGTCATCACGGCAGCCGCCATGATATCATCGCTGGCAAAAATTCCGTCGGTGTCAGGCTGTTCATCGAATAATGTTGAAATAATGTCATGGTAATGCTGATAAAAGGGTACTTCATATGTAATAGGCTTCCGTCCGTGTTCGTGCATGACGTCTTCGTATGCTTTTCTTCTGAGGTTTGCCGGTGTCTCGAGTTCAAGCGGGCCGTTGATATGGACGATGTGCCGGCACCCTTTTTCAATCAGCAGTTCTGCCGCCTTTTTTCCGCCGTCATAGTTGTCTGAGCCGACGACGGGGATCGTGTCCGATAAGTAATGATCAATGGCGACAATCGGCAGATTTTGCTTGTGATAATTGAGAATTCCCCGGTTGTAAGTCACGGCGATCACGCCGTCCACTTGGTTTCTTATCAGCATCTCCAAATATTTTTCTTCCTTATCCTTTCGATGTAAACTGTTGCAAAGCAGCAGTTTGTAGCCCATGGACGTACAAATGCTTTCAATATGAAAGGCGAGTTCGCCGAAAAACGGGTTGCTGGAGTTTGGGATGATAAGTCCTATTAAATTGGTTCGTTTTCGGAATAAAGAGCGGGCCAGATCGTTTGGAAAGTAATTGATTTCTTCCATCGCCTTGTACACTTTTTCTTTTGTTTTTTCGCTGATATAGCCGCGGTTATTTAATACCCGCGAAACGGTTGTAGATGAAACTCCCGCTATTTTCGCAACATCATGAATGTTAGGCTTCATTCCCGTGCCCTCCTGCTTACTGAAATGGCTTACAATTTCCGTCACGCACTTATTTTAGAGAATCAGGCTGACATGTGCAAGGACATTCCATGTTTCTGTTTTCATACAAAGAGGGTGCGTTTTGTTTGGTAAATAATCAGAAAATTTTATGTCAACCGATTGACATATGAAACCGGTTGACATACAATTCTCTTTGAAAGCGCTTTATTTATGGAGTGAGGGGAAGTGACGGGTATGGAGAGATGGCTGGCGGCAATGAAGTGAAAGAATCAAGCAGCGATGTAAAGTAAGCGCTTACTCGGAGCTCGCATGTATGTGATGAAAATGAAGAAGGAAGTATGCGGCTCTAAAACGGCTATTAAAAGGCCCTATTAAAGGAGCGGTGCAAATGAAAAGCTCAAAAAGTCTGTATTGGAAACTGAGTGCTTATTTCTTCTTTTTCTTTTTTACTTGGTCTTCCAGCTATTCTTTATTTGCGATTTGGTTAGGGCAGGAAATCAATTTAAACGGATCAGCGACAGGCATTATCTTTTCTGTAAACGCCGTATTTGCCCTGTGCATGCAGCCTCTTTACGGTTTTATCTCTGACAAATTGGGGCTGAAGAAAAAGATATTGTTTATGATCAGCTGTCTTCTCATATTCACGGGTCCGTTTTATATCTTCGTCTATGGGCCGCTTTTACAATATAACGTCTTTCTTGGCGCCGTTGTCGGAGGCTTATATTTGGGAGCCGCTTTTTTGGCGGGGATAGGCGCGATTGAAACGTACATTGAAAAGGTCAGCCGTAAATATGATTTCGAGTATGGAAAATCTAGAATGTGGGGCTCGCTGGGCTGGGCGGCGGCTGCATTTTTTGCAGGTCAGCTTTTCAATATCAATCCCAATATCAACTTCTGGATCGCGTCTGTTTCAGCCGTCATATTAACGGCCATCATCATGTCTGTAAAAATAGAAATGACCGATCATGAGAAAAACAGAGCGGATTCGGTCCGGTTAAAAGATGTGGGGCGGCTCTTTTTACTAAGAGATTTCTGGTTTTTTATGATGTACATTATCGGGGTGACTTGCATTTACGGCGTATATGATCAGCAGTTCCCGATCTACTATGCGTCTTTGTTTCCTTCAGTGTCGACGGGTAACCAAGTATTCGGCTATCTTAATTCATTCCAAGTGTTTTTGGAGGCCGGCATGATGTTTCTTGCGCCTTTTATCGTCAATAAGTTCGGGGCGAAAAACAGTTTGATTTTAGCGGGGTTTTTAATGGCTTTCCGCATCGTCGGGTCGGGAATTGCAGTTGAGCCTGTAGGCATTTCATCAATGAAACTCATCCACGCACTGGAATTGCCGATTATGCTGATCGCTGTTTTTAAATATTTGGCTGCCAATTTTGATACGCGTCTGTCGTCCGTCCTTTATCTCGTCGGTTTTCAATTCGCATCTCAGGCAGGCGCGTCGATTCTGTCGCCGCTTGCGGGAGGATTATATGACAGTGCGGGGTTCCGTCAAACCTATCTCATCATGGGAATCGTCGTCTTCGGTTTTACCGTCATTTCCATATTTACTTTATTGGGCCCGAAACAAAACAGCAGGCGTGTCCAGCGTCTGCAAAAAATCGGATAGAGAGGATGTTACAAATGGATAGAATTCAGCAGGCGGAAGAAGCTTTGAAGGAAGCCGAAGGTAAAGTGAAACAAAGATATCGATTGGGGTACCATATTATGCCCCGGGCGAATTGGATCAATGATCCGAACGGGCTTATTCAGTTTAAAGGAGAATACCACGTCTTTTTTCAGCATCATCCGTATGATGAGCATTGGGGGCCGATGCATTGGGGACATGTAAAAAGTAAAGATCTCATTCATTGGGAGCACCTGCCGGTTGCCTTAGCTCCGGGGGATGAATTCGACCAAAGCGGCTGTTTTTCGGGAAGCGCGGTCGATGATCATGGAAGATTGGCCCTCATCTATACAGGACATAATATAATTGATCAAGAGAAAGACCTATTCTATCAAACTCAAAATATCGCTGTCAGCCAAGATGGAACCGTGTTTGAAAAGCTTCAGGAAAACCCTGTTATTGCGGAACCGCCGGAAGACAGCGCCCGTCATTTCCGTGATCCGAAAGTATGGAAGCATCGCGATGTTTGGTATATGGTCATCGGCAACTCCTCAAAAGAAAACGTCGGACGGGTCGTTTTATACCGTTCACCTGATTTGCGTGATTGGGAATACGCGGGGGTTCTCGCCCAAAGTGACGGTAATCTCGGCTATATGTGGGAATGTCCTGATTTCTTTGAATTAGGCGGCAAACATGTCCTGCTGATTTCGCCCCAGGGGATCGAGGCGGACGGTGATTCCTATCAAAATTTACATCAAACCGGTTATTTAATCGGTGACTATCATGATGAAACAAACAAATTTACACACGGCGCTTTTAAAGAACTGGATCACGGCCATGACTTTTACGCCGTGCAAACATTATTAGATGATAAAGGACGCAGAATTGCCATCGGCTGGATGGATATGTGGGAATCTGAGATGCCGACAAAAGCGGACGGATGGTGCGGTGCACTGACTTTGCCGCGAGAACTGACTTTGCGTGATGATCATAAACTTTTGATGAATCCCGTGGAAGAAACCAAGCAGCTGCGGAAAATGGAATATCGGGAATGTGCCGGACGATCGGTTTCAGGGAGTTACTTGGCAAAGACGTCCGAAGAACTGCTTGAAGTCCGAGTCGTGTTTGATATAAACGATTCTGATGCCGAAACGGCAGGTTTTAAGATTCGCGGCCTTGACGAAGAAGAACTTGTGCTGACATACAATCTGACGGATAAAAAGCTGACACTTGATTGCACCAAGATGGGGAAAGCGAAAGGCGGTGTGAGAAGGGTGCAGACGGATACAAACGGCAAGCTGGCGCTGCGTATCTTTATTGACAGATCCTCGATTGAAGTATTCGCCAATCATGGAGAAACAACGATGACAAGCCGTATCTATCCGAATGAAGGCAGATTGGGGATTGAGCTGTTTTCTGAGAAAGGCGCCGTAAAAGTTGAGGAATTCACCTATTGGACGTTAAAGGACATTTGGAAAAAAAGCTGAAACGTGCTTTTTCTGAAGTGGCTGGAAATGTACCGATCCGGGGGCAGTCCGCCTGAAATGGTTTTTTTGTGAAAATCAATGCCGTTATACGATGCAGGATTATGCTGCATGAGGACGCTGCATAATCCTGTTGTGCATTATCAAAAAAGAGTTGCTTTCTGTGCGTTTCTTTATTATAATATAAAGGTATCTGATTGAAAAAACGTGCGCTCGTAGCTCAGTTGGATAGAGCGGTGGTTTCCGGTACCACGTCTGTCGGGGGTTCGAATCCCTCCGAGCGCGTCTCAGTTAAGACGATAGGAAAAACCTCGCAGATGATAAATCTGCGAGGTTTTTTTATTTTATCTTGTTTTGAAACTGTTAACGAATGTGTCTCTGTTATGTTCGGTGCCGGCAATCAGCCGCGCACTTTCACTGATCCGCTGCGCGAGAGCTTTTTGCGCCTTGCCTTCAAAGCTGTTCAATAGTGCTGAATACACTTCATATAATTCATCTTTCAACGTATCCATTTCGAATGTCGGTTTCAGCGTTCGGCGCACTGTTTCCAGTTTTGTCCCCGCTGCCTGCGTCATCCCTGTTTTCAGCATCTGCCGCTGCAGCATTTTCTTCATTGGATCGTCCTTGTGTTCTAAAAGTTCGTCTAATGTCGGCATTATGTATCCACCTCTATCATCTTAACCAGTTTGCGAGCATCTGGTCTTTTTCCTGAAATTCGTCTGCTATTTTATGTAAGAATCCGCCGATCTCTTCAAGGTCTGTGATCGCCGCCTGCAAAGAATCAATAAACGCCTGCTCAGCCTGAGTGTCATAAAAAATCGGGCCTTTATCGTAAGATAGCGCAATATCTTCAATGGTATTGGTCACGTCCTGTGCTTGAAGCTGATCATACAAGCCGTGTCCGACTTGACCGTAGAATTCTGTTTTCAGTTCGGCAATTTTTTCATCGTGCTCCTGATAGGCGTTTTGCGCTTCTTTTTTCATCGTCCGCAAATCCTCAGTCATTGCCTGCACCTTTTCAGCCAGCTTCTTTGCGTTTGTCGGCGTTACTTTTATTGTATCTGCGCTTCCGATTGCACCGGCCGGCAGAAGAGCGCCGAGGTTTTTATCAAAGACTAATTCATCTCCGTTCGGATTTGCGATATTTCCGTTTCTGTCGAACACGAAATTTGCTTCGTTTAAGCCGTGTGTATCCGGATTTCTCAGAATGACGGTAGTGAAGAAATAAGCGAGATTTTTTCCGATCTGCTCGCTCAATTTCCCATCAAGCCGCTGCTTTCGGCTGAACTGTGAGAGAGAGGGGTTTTTCGTGTAAATCGTTGTCCCGTTGTGGCGGTCATATTCGTTCCAATAACCTGCCCCGACCATGTCGTCCGGATTGATAATTGACCGGATGTAAGGATCATATATGCCGCTGTTGATCTCTTTCTGTGTTTCTTCATCGTGCAGCTTCACGACGGAAGGACTGTTAAACGCGACGGCATACACATCATTATTCACCGCGCTGTATTCCGCCTCAGCACCGCCGAGTGAATGGCCGGTTGTTGAAATAATCGTTGACGTTCCGGCATACTTTTTCTTTACGCTGCGTACCAGCTGATCAGCTTGATCGATTTGCGATGTTTTCGTCATCAGCTTATACTTTCCGGTTGTGAGCATGGCGTCTTGAGAGGGCGTTCCGTGATAGGTCCCGAGTGTTTTTGATGTATCCTTTGCGTCTTTTTTTACAATATAATGTACTTCTTTTTTCGGATTATTTCCGAAAACAATATTGCCGCCGTCCGCTTTTACGCCGTCATTGATCGGGTCTTTTCCGATATCGGTTCCCGCAAAGGCGACGACCACGTTTTCGGGGCTTTTTGATTTTATCCATTTACCGTTTTTGGACTTGATGCCTTTTGAGAATACAAAGGCATCAAGACCCGTATCAGAATCCTGCTTCACTTTCTCAACGTACCAATATGACGTCTTACTTATTTTATAAGGAGTTTTATATTTCATATGCAGGGCTAACATTTTATAATGGTAAGCTGCTTGACTCAAACGGTAATATTCTTTATCTGTGACATTAGAGACGGTTATTTCTTTTCCTTTTGGCATATATACATCACCTTTCTTATATTGTAAAATAGTTCCGAAAGGATGATACGCATGAGAAAATACATTATTATCCTAATTGTTATAATTATAGCAGTGGGAGGGTTTTTCGTGAAGCGTCAATATGATAAACATAAAAACGAAGAAAAACTTGTGATTGAGGCGCAAGAGCACATGAAGAATTACTTAAAAAAAGACTATAAAAATGTAAAGGAAGTTCATTTTTCAAAAGACTACAATATCGATCCGACAGGCGGAGTTGAAGTTTCAGGCTACATAAATAATAATAAAGAAAAAGAATTTTCCGGTATATATGATCCAACGAACAAGGAGATAGGTATTTCAGTGGTCAATGCCGAAGAAAGGTAAAATACCCACATCAGGGATGAGTGGGTATTTATTTTGTTTAATTATCTTACAAAATTCGTGATATGTTTCTCATACAGTTCAAACCTATTCCTGAGACCAATCGCCTCTACCGTCTCATTTGTCGAGGTATCTCCGATATTAACGGTACAAATATCATGATAACTCAACGATAGGAAAAACGTCAGATCAGCATTTCACTCGCTTTAAGTTCCAATCTTAACTTGTCAGCAACAATCGCGATGAATTCTGAATTGGTTAGCTTTGCTTTTGACATGCTGAAAGTATATTCATATCAAGTTTTCGCTCATTTCGTTTACTTAAGAACGACAGTTATTTATAGGAAAGGGTTGATTTCCAAATGAAAAAGAAAAAGTACATAATTATCCTTATTTTAATAATTATAGCAGTTGGGGGACTTTTTAAGAAGCATCAGTATGATCGAAAGGAAAAAGAGATTGCGTTATTCGAAGAAGCCCAGAATCATATGAAAAAGTTTTTAACAACGAACTATAAAAATGTGAAAGATATCCATTTTTCTGAGGATTACTATATTAACCCAATGGGCGGTATTAGTGTTAAGGGTTATACTAATGGAAAAAAAGAGTTTGAAGGTCTATATGACCCAGGCAATAAAGAAATATTGTCATATACGGTTGATGCCGAACCAAAAGAAGAATGTAAAGATAAGCTTTGTACAAGATAAATTAGCCCGCTCAATCGAGCTGGGCTAATTTTGTTGTATTGCTCTTCCTCTAATCTCCTGGACATAAAACAAATTTTTCATAGGTACATTTTTTAATCCTCTGTTAATAATGAATAGTGTTGTGATATCATATCTTGTATTTGTTTTAAATCTGCTTATCATAACCTCAGTTGAACCAACTAAATCAGCCAATTCCTTCTGGCTTTGAATTCTCTTCTCCTTCATAACTTCATTAAATCTAGATCTGACTATAAACTTTTTAGAAATTCACACACCCTTTAGGCTAGTCTAACTAATGCTTATATAAAAGTATTCTCGATCACTGATATTTGATACATTGATGTTTTTTAGACATGTACAACACTCTGAGGTTGATGTAAATTTAATCTAAGAAAGGATGAGTCTGTGAAGAAATACATGGTTGTCCTGATATTTGTAATAACTATAGCGTCAGGAAGTATCTACATGAAGTACCAACATGATAAAAAAGAAGCAGAACAAGAACTTTTTATCCAAGCGAAAGATAAAATGGAAAGCTATATAAAAGCTAATTACAAAAATATAAAGCACATTACATACGATAACGATTACAAAATAGACCCTATGGGAGGAATTTCCATTGGAGGGTACTTGAATGGTAATAAGGAAAAAGAATTTTTGGGACTTTATGACAAAACGAATGATGAAATAGGAGTTTCGTCAGTCGATGCGGAAGAGAAACCCGAATGTCAGGAAAAAGAATGTGAATACTAAAAAAGACGCTGGAATAAAGAAGTACTCTGGAATGCCGCTTATATGATCCTCTGTGGACACTGAAGAAAAATCTTAAGACGCCTAAATGCACCGGATGTCACCGGTCATTTTTTTCCAGTCCGCGAGCTTCATCATAACTCATGGAAAGGATGATTCTGTGAAAAAAAACATTATTATCTTCATGGTTATTTTTATAGCAGCCGGAGGCTTTATAATGAAGAGTATGAATGATAAAAATGTTCAGGCTGAAGAGATAAAGATTGTGCAAGAACGAATGGAGAAATTTATCAAAGCGAATTATGAAGGCATACATAACGTTACATTTAAAGATAAATACGAGATAGATCCAATGGGCGGGATAGAGGTATTTGGCTATTACAACGGTGATACATCGAATAAATTCGATGGTATTTACGATAAGGCAAATGACAAGATCATGGGGCACTCAATAGACGCTGTAAGAAAGAAAGAATGCAGAGATAAAGATTGCGATTATTAATAAAGACGCTCGTCTGGCATTTTTTATATATGAGCATAATGAAAAAGACAAGGGTTTCGGCATGTGCCGCCCTTGTCTTTTTTTATTGAACACTGTAAAACATAACCGGAAACAGCTCATTATTTGACAGTCCGTTTTAACAGCGTTACAATTAAACATGTAAATAGTTACATGTTTAAGTAAACATAATAACTCGGGAGGTGATACGTCTTGAAGGAACCTTCTTTAAAAAAAGTGATGTCTCTGCAGATTGAAGTGGATGAACCGATCGTTGCGGGGCAGACTGGATTAGGGAAAAGGCAGTTGATTCCGATACGGGGCGGAACGGTCAGCGGCGCCGTAAAGGGACGTGTTCTTCCGGGCGGAGCAGATGCCCAGATCATCCGTCCGAACGGCCGGGTTGATCTTTCTGCCAGATATGCGCTGGAGACGGAGGAGCATGAAGTCATCTATGTAGAGAACAACGGCATCCGCCAAGTCAGTGAACCGTTCCGCCAACAGGCTGCAGAGGGGCGCATCATTGATCCCGAGCACGTGTATTTCCGCACTGTGCCTGTGTTTGAAACAAGCAGTGAGGCATATCAGCATCTGCAGGACCGGCTGTTTATCGGGGCTGCGGTCAGATTGCCGGATGACATTCGGTTAGATATTTATGAAGTTCAATAATAATATGGAGAGTGAGTCAACATGGAAAACTTTATCGGAAGCCATATGATTTACACGTATGAAAACGGCTGGGAGTATGAAATCTATATTAAAAATGATCATACGATCGACTATCGGATTCATAGCGGAATGGTAGGCGGCCGCTGGGTGCGCGACCAGGAAGTGAATATCGTCAAGCTGACAGAAGGCGTATACAAAGTGTCATGGACTGAACCGACAGGCACAGACGTTTCCTTAAACTTTATGCCGAATGAAAAACGGATGCACGGGATTATTTTCTTCCCGAAATGGGTGCATGAACATCCGGAAATCACGGTGTGCTACCAAAATGATTACATTGACGTGATGAAAGAGTCACGTGAGAAATATGAAACGTACCCGAAATATGTCGTTCCCGAGTTTGCGGATATTACGTATCTCAACAATGCGGGAATCAATAACGAAGCACTGATTTCAGAAGCGCCGTACGAAGGAATGACCGATGATATCCGCGCGGGAAAATTAAAATAAGAGAAAAAACCCGGCCTTGTCCGGGTTTTTTTGTATCCTTTTACGAGAGGGTTTTGGTCATGATAAAGTCGACTTGTTTATCATCCCCCATATAAAAAGAGTGTTCTCCGGTTTGGACAAACCCCATTTTTTGATAAAAGGCGATTGCATTTTCGTTTTTTTCCCATACGCCCAGCCAGATGTTCTTTTTATTGTGTGCTGTTGCGATTTTCACAGCTTCATTCAGCAGATATTTGCCGAGTCCGTGTTTCTGGTGGTTTTTTCTTATATAAATTCTCTCAATCTCAAGAGAATCTTCCCCCATTTTTTCTGACTGTGCTTCGTTCATGTTGACTTTTATATACCCCGCAAGGTCATCATGATAATAAACAAAATAGAATTGAGAAGACAGATTGGATAATTCCTTTTTCAGCTGTTCAGAGCGGAATGCATTTTCCAAATAAGCTTTCATATTTTCAGGTGAATTTTGATCCTTAAATGTATCATTGAATGTTTCAATGCTTATCTCCCGGAGCTCTGTAATATCGTTAAGGCTGCACTTTTTTAATTGAATACTCATGGTCATACAGCTCCTTTCTTCATTTATCATATCAGCTGATTTTTTGTTGTATTTGCAATGAAAATACCGTATAGTAAACATACCGTAATTTTGTTGTATTTGCAACATAAAATAAGAAAATGAGGACGATAAAGTGAAATATGTTTTTTATGTTTTAGGAATCATGATCTTGACCTTTGGTATTTCTGTCACGATTCAATCAGATCTTGGAACGTCGCCTTTTGATGCGCTTATTGTGGGATTGTCCGTCCATGCAGGGCTTACCGTGGGAAGCTGGGAAATCATCATCGCTTTCCTGTTAATTTGCTGTAATTCAATGTTAAAAAGGCAAAGGCCGGAATTTTCAGGGATGATTACGGCGTTTATAACGGGAATCGGGATTGATATGTGGCTTTTTTTTCTGCATCGAGTCATAACGCCTGAACTATGGTACGGAAAAGCGGGCTGTTTTGCAATCGGTTTAGTTGTGATAGGGATAGGAACCGCAACCTATCTGCACACGAATTTCGCCCCGATCCCGGTTGATCGGTTAACGCTAATTGTCCGCGATTTAACCGGGAGAAGCATCTTTTTTTCAAGAACGGTCATTTACTTCATATTTTTCATACTGGCCGTGATGCTAAAAGGTCCGGTAGGCATCGGAACGTTATTAACCGTTTGTTTAGGCGGGATCATCCTTCATTTCTTTATGCCGATTACCGGAAGATGGATAGACGGCATATTAACAGCATCTCCAAAGCAGGAAGAAACGAAAACCCGGTAGCAGGGGTTTTTATCCGGTTCTATCATTTTTCATTTCATCCGCATGTTCAAGGTATAATAAAAAAGGGGGAGGGATTTTTATGAGCGGTCAAAGAAAGCTCGTTTTTTACGGAGCTGTCAGCGCAGATGGCTATCTTGCGCGGGAAAATCACTCTTTAGATTGGTTAATCGGAACTGAAGGTGAAGACGGCACCGATTATGAAGCTTTCTATGAATCTGTCGATACGATTATCATGGGCAGAAAAACATACGAGGACATATTGGTTTTATTGCCTGAGGAATTTCCGTACAAAGGTAAAGAATGCTATGTGTTTTCGCGGACATTGACCGGGTGCACTGAACATGTGCGGTTTATTCATGAAGAGCCTGCCGATTTTATAAAAGCATTGAAACGCCAAGAAGGCAAGCGGATTTGGATTGTCGGCGGGAGTGATCTGCTGCACCCGGTTTTGGAGGAAAAACTTGTCGATGAGTTTATCATTCAGATCGCCCCCGTTCTGCTCGGCCGCGGAATTTCTTTGTTCAAACCCGGAGACCGGGAGACAGGGCTGAAGCTGACTGATGTCAGGCGCTATAAGCAATTTGCGGAGTTGCATTATGAAGTGAGATAAAATGAAGTGTATGAAAGAAACCCAAGAAGGTTACCGGGTTTCTTTTTCATGTTTGTTTTTATGTTTTGAAATGGTGTGGGCCGGCCCGCATGAAAACCCTGCAACCATGATAACAACCCCTATCCACCTCACGGCATAGAAATCAGTGTCGCGCAGGAAGATAAATGAAACTAAGGTCATAAGCGCCCCGATTATAACGGCAGCTGTGCCGATAATACTTGATTTCTCCATATAAAACTCCTTTATGAATGTTTGTTTAACTTATTGGGTTAGAATATAACATATCAGGGGTAATATGGAAATGGATATTCTGCGATGTCTGAAGTAAGATGAAAACGAAACGCCAAGGGAGCCGGCTCCCTTGGCGTTTTTTATGCTTGAAACAGGATGCGGCGTTTTGCTGCATCGGGATCACTTTCGACAGCGGTATCCGTGTTGAGAAGCAAAGTATCGCGTGAATCGGTTTCATATTCAGGCCAATTGAAGTGAGAGGTGTTCGGGTTTCCGGTTTTTGCAAAAGCGAGCCATGCGGATTGGATTTGTTTGGAAAGCTGTTCTGCGTCGTCACCGAGCGGTTCTTGCAGCGTCTTTCTCAAAGAATCAAAGTTTCCGAACACAAACGGCAATTCCAGAGCGTGAACGGCTTTATGAAACGGCGGTGTTTCGCCATGCCAATCAAAGCGGTACATCCAGACCGGTGCGTGCTGCGACTGTCCTTGTGCGAAAGCGACAGCCGGCCGCCAGAAAATCAGATCCGTCATCATATCGATTTGTCCCTTTAATGAATGCGGATATAAATCTGCCGCTTGCTCGGTGCAGTTTTCTCCGAGGTGATAATGCAAATAATCTTGCTGCTTTTTCTCGGAATGAATATCTGTATCAGGGGTGAAAAACAAATATGCTTCATCACGATTGGTTCCGATGATCATAGGTATGCCTTCTGCGGCCCCGTCTGCTATGGCTTTCACCGGTTCCGCAGGCAATGTGGCCGGATCGATGGCGGGCTGAAACAAAAGCTGGAAAATGTTTTGATCTAGTGAGCGCCGCACTTTATCCGCAGTCTTAAGCAGGTCATTAACGGAAAGCTCCTGCAATTGATCAGTGCCGGCTTCATGAATAAATGCCGCCGCGATGTCTTTTGCCATGTCCGCCGGGATCGTATGAGAGGCGCCGCTTTCTAAAATGGCTTTATGAAACAGGCCTTTTGCGTCAGGCATTGCCATAAGGGAGGCGATACTCATGCCGCCTGCCGATTCACCAAATATCGTGACGTTATCCGGGTCTCCTCCGAATTCGGAGATATTGTCCTTCACCCAGCGCAGGGCGGCGATCTGATCGAGCAGCCCGATATTGGAGGAATACGCGTCATGAATAGAAGACAAATGTAAAAAGCCTAACGGTCCGAGCCTGTAATTGAGTGTCACTACAATGACATCTCCGTCAGCGGCAAGGGCAGATCCGTCGTAAAGCGGTTCGCTTCCGGCACCTAAATAAAATGCCCCGCCGTGTATCCATACCATGACAGGCTTTTTTTCGCCCTCTGAATCGGGGGCGAAAACATTGAGGTAAAGGCAATCTTCAGATTGAGCCGGTATATCTCCGGAAAACGATATAGACAGCATATCATCCGGCTGCGGACAAATCGGCCCGAACGAGTCGGCATGTTTTACGCCGTCCCAAGGTGCGGGCGGCTCCGGCGCTTTAAATCTGAGCTCTCCGACGGGCGGCTTCGCGTACGGTATGCCCTTCCATGTGCGGACGCCGCGGCCGGCAGTTCCTTTCAGTGCGCCGCAGCGGGTTTGAACGGTAAGTTTTGTCATCATTTCATCCCCTTTTTTCTTTTCATTATAAACAGAGATGAAGACATGAAGCGAATAAAAGCCTTTTCATCAGCATATCATTAGTAACGCTTCCGTTCTAAAAATGATCTGACTTCCTGAACGGACAAGCCGAGTTCTTTGGCTTCCTGCATCAGCGCTTTCCATTCCTCAATGTTGGATTCAGTCAGTTTTCTGTTGCGGTAGGGTGCGGGCTCCGGGCGTTTTTCAGTCAGTTTGTTCGTAAAGGTGAACAGTTCTTCTTTCGGCATGCCTGACTGCACGGCCTGCACAAGGTGGATGCGCCACTCATCTTCCGTGTCTCCCATGTGATGCAGCATCGTTTCGGCATCAAAAAGCTCCGTCAGATCCACCTGCAGGGTGGCGGATACTTTTTTCAGAAATTGGATGGACGGATTTGAGTGAACCCCCCGTTCTATCTTGCTTAAATAAGATTTAGAGACACCTGCTTCAACTGCTAGCTGATTAATAGAGTAGCCTTTTCTTCTGCGGTATAAACGAATTATTCTTCCAATCATTGTGCTGAATTCTCCCCTGTATACTGGCATTTTTTTGTTCATTATAAGAAATTTTTCGTTCTTTATAAAATTTAAAATTATAAGGTAAGTGCAGTAAATAAGAGGAAAATCATGATAATGTTCTCTAAAAAGAACTAAATGGCTTAATTTGAAATTTTCAAATTTCGACCTTTTCTTTTATAATCCAATCATTAACAGAAGGGGGCGTTTAAGCCTGATGCAATAAGGATGAGGCTGTAATTACATGAATGAGAATATGAGTTTTAAAGAATTATTTGACATTATTAAACACAGACTTTTACTGATTTTTATCATGACAGCAGTTGTAACGCTGGTGACGGGATACATCCAATTCCGGGTGATTTCGCCCGTTTATCAGTCATCGACCCAAGTGCTCATTCATGAAACAAGCGGTGAAAAAAATTCGAATCTCAGCGACGTTCAGCTGAATCTTCATTACAACAATACGTTTCAAACGATAATGAAAAGCCCGGTAGTGCTTGAGAAAGTGAAACAGACGCTGCATCTTTCTGAGACGGCATCCGCTTTAAAAGCAAAGATCACGACAAGCAGCGAAACCGATTCAGAGATCATTACCGTAGCGGTGCAGGACGAGAACCCGAAACAGGCCGCCGCTATAGCGAACACGCTGATGAAGACATTTAAAAAAGAAGTCCGTGACAGGATGAATATAAAAGGCGTCATTGTTTTGTCTGAGGCAAAAGCATCGGAAAGCCCGATGGTCAAGCCTTCGCGCATCCGGAATATCGTGATGGCGTTCGGTGCGGCTCTCATGGCGGGTGTGACGCTTGCGTTTTTTCTCCATTTTCTTGATGAAACCGTTAAAAGCGAGCGGCAGCTCAGCGAAAAAACAGACTTGCCTGTTTTAGGGGTTGTGTATGACATCAAAAATCAGCAGACACGGTCTGATGAAAAACATTTCGGGGAGTGAGGCGTTTGGGATTCAGAAAAAAGAAATCAAGAAGGGGACTGGCTCAAATATCCGTTTTACATCACAAATCATTGGTGGCTGAACAATACCGCACCATTCGGACAAATATTGAGTTCTCCTCTGTTCAGACCCATTTGCGCTCTATTCTCGTCACTTCTTCCGTTCCGGGAGAAGGAAAATCATTCAGCGCCGCCAACCTTGCCGCGGTATTTGCGCAGCAGGAAAAAAAGGTGCTGCTCGTCGATGCGGATTTACGAAAACCGACGATACACGAGACCTATCAGCTTGAAAATGTACAAGGCCTGACGAATGTGTTAGTCGGAAACGCTTCCCTCGGCGAAACGGTGCAAAAAACGCTGATTGATAACCTCTATGTCTTAACGAGCGGGCCGACGCCGCCGAATCCGGCTGAGCTTTTATCTTCAAAGGCGATGGGAGAGCTGATTCAGGAGATGTACAGCCGGTACAGTCTGGTTATTTTCGATTCACCTCCGCTTTTGGCGGTGGCGGACGGACAGATTTTAGCGAACCAGACAGATGGAAGCGTTCTCGTCGTCTTGAGCGGAAAAACGAAAATGGATACCGTCCAAAAGGCGAGAGACGCGCTCCAGCAGTCAAAGGCAAAGCTTTTGGGGGCGCTGCTGAATAAAAAGAAAATCAAAAAAACGGAGCACTACTCGTATTGAGCGGTGCAGGTGATGTCTCCTTACCTTTATCAACGGAGGCACTCGGCTCTGCTGTGGGCGGCGTTTTTCGCTGCCTTAGATGCTGGTCGTCGGTGGCGGGGTGTGAGGACGGGTTAAATGCCCAATTTATCTTAAGATGATGCATTGTTATCGGCTTAGCTGTTATGTCTGTTTTTTTACGAAAACCGTATCAGCTAAACCGATAAATGAGGAGGGGAAAGATTGACTTACCGGAGAAGACTTTCAATGATTTTTGCATTGGATACGTATCTCGTTTTACTTTCCGTTGTTATAGGATATCAATTTTTTGAGGATTCTTATCACTTTTATGACTCCGGAGCGTTGCTGCTGACTGCCGTGAGCATGCTGATCAGCCATCATGTATGCGCTTTTATGTTTCACCAGTATAAGCAGGTATGGACGTACACGGGAATAGGCGAGCTGCTTGATCTGCTGAAGGGGATCACGCTGTCCGCAGCTGTGACAGCCGCCGTCCAATACGGGGTGTTCCACACGATTTTGTTCCGGCTGTTGGCCGTCAGCTGGATGGTTCAGCTATTGTTCATCGGAGGAAGCCGGATGATTTCACGGGTGCTGAAAGAAACGATCGGCAGGAAGCAAAATGACTCTTCCAGGGCGCTGATCATCGGTGCAGGTGCGGGGGGGACGCTGCTCGTCCGTCAGCTTACCCAGAAAAACGATCTCGGAATCATGCCTGTGGCTTTTATTGATGATGATCAGACGAAGCATAAGCTCGAAATCATGGGCCTGCCCGTCATCGGCGGAAAAGAAAGCATTATGCCTGCGGTGCAGAGGCTGAGAATTCACCATATTATCATTGCCATTCCGTCTCTTTGCACCCATGAGCTTCAGACGTTATACAAAGAATGTGTGCAGACGGGCGCCCATATTAAAATCATGCCGCAATTTGATGAGATCCTGCTCGGAACGCAGGCTGCCGGACACATCAGGGATGTAAAAGCCGAAGATCTGCTCGGCAGAAAGCCGGTCACCCTTGATACGAGCAAAATTTCTGACAGCATCAAGGGAAAAACGATTCTGGTCACGGGCGCCGGCGGCTCAATCGGTTCTGAGATCTGCCGCCAGATCAGCGCGTTTCTTCCGCGGGAAATCGTCCTTCTCGGCCACGGGGAGAACAGCATTCATTCCGTACATACCGAGCTGTCCGCACGCTTCGGCAAAGAGGTGCTCTTTCACGCGGAGATCGCCGATATTCAGGACAGAGATAAAATCTTTACTTTGATGAAAAAATACGAGCCGCACGTCGTCTATCATGCGGCTGCCCATAAACATGTGCCGTTAATGGAACATAATCCGGAAGAAGCCGTTAAAAACAACATCATCGGCACGAAAAATGTCGCCGAAGCCGCCGACATGTGCGGAACGGAAACATTCGTGCTGATTTCTTCTGACAAAGCGGTCAATCCGGCCAATGTCATGGGCGCGACGAAACGGTTTGCGGAAATGGTCATCATGAACCTCGGAAAGATCAGCCGCACCAAATTCGCCGCCGTCCGTTTCGGAAATGTGCTCGGAAGCCGCGGCAGCGTCATTCCGATTTTCAAAAAGCAGATTGAAAAAGGCGGACCCGTCACCGTCACGCACCCGGCGATGACAAGATATTTTATGACGATTCCCGAAGCGTCAAGACTCGTCATTCAGGCGGGGGCGCTTGCAAAAGGGCGGCAGATTTTCGTTCTGGATATGGGAGAACCCGTCAAAATTGTCGATCTGGCAAAAAACCTGATTCATTTATCAGGCTATACGACAGAACAGATTCCCATCGAATTCTCCGGCATCCGTCCGGGAGAAAAGATGTATGAAGAATTGCTGAATCATAATGAAGTACATACGGAGCAGATTTTTCCGAAAATCCATATCGGGAAAGCGGTGGACGGGAATTGGGCCGTGCTCATCCGTTTTATGGAGGAATTCAGCCGTCTGCCTGAAGAAGAGCTGAGAAAAAGGCTGTTTGAGGCGATCGAATCAGTACATGAAGAAGCGGCCGCAGGCGTGTGATGGGAGGACAGAAAGATGACGAAAAAAGTATTATTCTGCGCCACAGTCGATTATCATTTTAAAGCCTTTCATCTTCCGTATTTTCAATGGTTTCAGGATATGGGCTGGGAGGTGCACGTCGCGGCAGGCGGCAATATGAATCTTCCGTTCGTTGATGAAAAGTTTTCCATTCCGATCCGGCGCTCGCCGTTTCATCCCGAAAATCTTTCTGTTTACAGGCGTCTGAAACGGCTCATACAGGACAACGGCTACGACATGATTCACTGTCATACGCCGGTCGGCGGCGTGCTTGCACGCCTTGCGGCGAGACAAGCGCGCCAAAAAGGGACAAAGGTGCTGTACACCGCGCACGGCTTTCACTTCTGCGACGGAGCGCCTCTGAAAAACTGGCTTCTTTATTACCCGATCGAAAAATTTCTTTCTTCTTATACGGATTGTCTGATTACGATTAATGAAGAGGATTACGAACGGGCCAAGCAAATGAAAAAAACAGATTGCAGCGCGAAAAAAATACACGGCATCGGGGTGAATACAGACAGGTTTCGCCCTGTGAGCCGGGAAGAGAGTGAACGTCTGAGAGAAAAACACGGCTTCGGCGCCGGGGAATTTATTCTCGTATACCCCGCTGAATTAAACGGCAATAAAAACCAGGGACTTCTCATTGAGACTGCGGCACTGCTGAAGAACCGCATCCCGGAGCTGAAACTCGTATTTGCCGGAGAAGGCGCGATGGAAGAGCCGTACAGAAAAAAGGCTGAATCACTCGGTGTATCCGACATGGTGCGGTTTTACGGTTTTTGCCGCGATATTCATGAACTGATTCAGCTTGCTGATCTGTCTGTCGCCTCAAGCATCCGCGAAGGACTCGGCATGAATCTGCTTGAAGGAATGGCTGCCGAAAAGCCCGCCGTTGCCGCGGACAACAGGGGGCACCGCGAGATCATCGAAGACGGCGTGAACGGTTTTCTCGTGCCGGCCGGGGACAGCGCGGCGTTTGCCGATCGGATTGAAAAGCTGTACCGCTCCCCGGGGCTGCGAAAAGCAATGGGACAAGAAGGGCGCAGGACGGCGGAATGTTTTTCAGAAACACGTACGGTAAAGGAAATGGCGAACATTTACGCCGGTTATATGGATAAAAAGGAGAAAAGCGTATGAATGCAGGAGCACAACCGAAAATTTCCGTCATCATGGGAATTTATAATTGCGAAGAGACTTTAGCGGAGAGTATTGAATCCATCCTGAGCCAATCGTATAAGAATTGGGAACTGATCATGTGTGATGACGCGTCAACTGACGGAACGTATCAGATTGCGCGCCGTTACGCGGATCATTACGGCGACCGGATTACGCTGATTCAAAATAAGACAAATCAACGGCTTGCCGCTTCGCTTAACCGCTGTCTGACATACGCAACGGGGGATTATATCGCCAGGCAGGACGGTGATGACATCTCCAACCCGAGGAGACTGGAAAAACAGGCCGCTTTCTTAAACAAGCACGCCCACTATCAAGTCGTAGGCACGGGCATGCTCGTATTTGACGAATTCGGTGTAAGGGGCGCCCGGCTTTTGCCGCCCGTGCCGAAACCGGGAATTATGGCGAAAGGCACACCGTTCTGCCACGGCACCATTATGATGCGGGCTGAAGCGTACAAAGCGCTTGGCGGCTACCGGTCAGTCAGGCGGACGCGGCGGATGGAGGATATCGATTTGTGGCTGCGCTTTTTTGAAGCGGGTTTCCGGGGGTACAATCTCCAAGAAACGCTGTATAAAGTAAGAGAAGACAGTGATGCGTTTAAAAGGAGATCGTTTACGTATTCCATTGATAATGCGGTGCTCGTTTTTCAGGCGTGCAGACGGCTGAAGCTGCCGCTTTCCCATTACGCGTATATCGCAAAACCGCTCATTCGCGCCATTACGCCGCCCGCGGTCATGAACCGTTATCATAAAAACAGGGACATCCGCCAAAAAGAAGGGCTTGCCGAACATGACTGACAAACCGATGCGGGTGCTGCACGTCTTCAGCGGGATGAACAGGGGCGGCGCAGAAACGATGATGATGAATTTGTACCGGAAGATGGACAGAACGAAGGTGCAGTTTGATTTTTTAACCCATAGGAACGATCCGTGCGCTTATGATGAGGAAATTCTCGCTCTCGGCGGACGGCTTTTTTATGTGCCGAGCATCGGCAGCACAAACCCGATTACATTTGTAAAACAGGTCAAGCGGGTGATTCAGGAAAAAGGCCCGTTTGCCGCCGTGCACGCCCATACCGATTTTCAGTCTGGATTCATCGCGCTTGCCGCTCGTTTAGCCGGCGTCCCGGTGCGGATCTGCCATTCGCACAGTACGTCGTGGCGGGGGCGGGCGTCGCGGCTTGCCGGGATGCAGCTGTTTGTTTTCAGACGGCTGATTACGGCAAACGCCACGGCACTGTGCGCCTGCGGAAAAGACGCGGGCCGTTTCTTATTCGGGAAAGAAAAAGACGTGCATCTTTTGCCGAACGGCATTGATCTCGACTTATTTGCCGGCGGGTGCGCGGACACAGAAGCTGAAAAAAGGAAGCGGGGCATTGCAGACGGCCGTTTGGTGATCGGCCATATCGGCCGCTTTACAGAAGAAAAAAACCACGAATTTCTGCTCCGGCTGGCCGCTGATATGAAAGAGCGGGGCATCGGTTTACAGCTGATTCTCGCCGGAGACGGTCCGCTTCGCACCGACATGGAAAATCTGGCGGCGAAGCTGGGGCTTGATGATGATGTGCGTTTTATCGGCATAGAAGAACGCGTTCATGCCCTGCTGAAAACGCTGGATGTATTTGTCATGCCGTCTCTTTATGAAGGGCTGCCTGTCACGCTCGTTGAAGCGCAGGCCTCCGGGGTGCCGTGCGTGATATCAGACGGCATAACGGAAGAAGCCGATGCCGGGCTCGGGCTGGTCAAAAGGCTCAGCCTTAAAGAACCGCCCCGACAATGGGCATCCGTGGTTTTACGGGCAGCAGAGGCGGCAAAGCCTGACGGGGCGCGCATTAAAGAAACCCTCAGACGGCAGGGATATGACGCGGGAGAAAATGCGGGGGCTGTTATGAAGCTTTACAATATGAATTGGAAAAAGGAACAGTAACGAATGATTGTATACGTAGTCAATATGGGAATTGTGTATATTTGGTCATGGTTCGCGAAAATGTGCGGCGGGCGTGATCAATCGCTTTCGACCGGATACCGGCCGAATCAGCTCGTCATGATCGTTCCGCTGCTATCGCTCGTATTGGTCTCCGGTTTGCGCTACAGAGTCGGGACGGATTTTCAGACGTACGCGCTGATGTACAAGCTGGCGGGAAATTACGGCAGCATTTGGGAGATCTTCGGGTTCGGAGCGAAAAAAGCAGCCGTTGATCCGGGGTTTACGGCTCTCATCTGGCTCATGAATTTTATCACGAAAGATCCGCAAATCATGTATTTCACCGTGGCGGTCGTGACGTGCAGCTTTATTTTAAAGGGGCTCGTTGAGTTCGGCCGTCCGTTTGAGCTGAGTGTGTTTTTGTTTTTGGGCACGTATCACTATTATGCTTCCTTTAACGGGATCAGGCAGTATATGGTGGCGGCCGTTTTGTTTTGGGCCGTCCGCTACGTGATCAGCGGAAGCTGGAAGCGTTATATGTCAATCGTGCTGCTGTGTTCGCTTTTTCATTCCTCAGCGCTGATTATGATTCCGGTTTATTTTCTCGTCAGAAAAAGAGCCTGGTCGCCCGCGATTTTCGGACTGTCGGCATTGTTTCTTCTTATGACGTTTCTGTATCAGAAGTTCATTTCGCTGTTTGTCGTCGTGCTGGAAAACAGCTCGTACGGCCATTATGAGAAATGGCTGATGACCAATACGAACGGGATGAACGTCGTAAAAATCGCGGTGCTGCTTCTGCCGCTGTTTTTGGCTTTCTGCTATCGGGAGCGGCTGCGGAAGCTCTGGCCTGACATTGATGTCATCGTGAATTTCTGTCTGCTCGGCCTGCTCTTCGGTCTTTTGGCGACAAAGGATGTTATTTTTGCCCGGTTTAATATATATTTCGGCCTGTATCAAATGATCTTGATCCCTTATTTTGTGAGGATTTTTGATGAAAAATCAAATGCGCTGATTTATATCGCCATTATTGTCTGTTATTTTCTTTACAGTTACTTGCTTATGCCGGTCGATTCGTCTGTGCTTCCGTACAGAACGATTTTTTCCCGGTAATGGACACTGGAGGTTTATATGGAAACACCCGCGGTCAGTTTATTAATTGCTGTGTATAATACGGAAACTTATTTAGAAAGATGCTTAGATTCATTGCTCAATCAGTCGCTCGCCAATATCGAAATCGTGGCCGTTAATGACGGGTCAACGGATCAAAGCCCGGCGATTCTTGAAACCTATCAGAAGCGGGATGAGAGAATCAGGGTCATTCATCAGCAAAACCGGGGGCTCGGCGCGGTCCGCAACAGGGGAATCGAGGCGGCGCGCGGCGAATTTATCGCTTTTATTGATGCGGACGACTGGGTTGAACCTGATTATTGCCTCAGCATGTATAAAAAAGCGAAGGCTGATCAGGCTGATCTCGTGATTTGCGAATATGCGGCCGAATTTGCGGATACGGGGAAAACCGCCGTTTCAACGATCGCTTCAGCGTACGCGGGCCGCCCGAAACAACGGTACCTGAAAGATTTATTTGAAGGAAGAGTCAGCGGTTTTTCATGGAACAAGCTGTACAAGAGAACGATGATCGAGCATCATCAGCTGCGCTTTCCGCTTCGTGATGAGCTGGAGCATGTGGAGGATCAGTACTTCAGCCTCAGGGCGCATGTTTTCGCAGGTGCGGTCTCGTACGTGGATCAGCCGCTCTATCATTATTGGATTCACTTGACTTCCATTGTGCAAAGCTATCAGAAAAAGCTGTTTGACTCAGGTCTCGTTCTCTATCGGCTGAACGAGGCTTTTTTGCGTGAAAACGGCTGCTTAAAGGAATACCGGCAGGAGCTGGATTTTTTCATCGTTCAGCACGGAACAGTCTGCCTGCTGAATGAATGGAAGCGGAATAACGGCGGCCGGTTTTCTGAGAAATGGAAGAATATCAGCCGGATATGCGCTGATCCCGTGTTTCGCCTGAGCCTTTCCAAAACCGGAACGGCGCCGTTTGACGCCAAACGTTCATGCCTTCTGCTTTTGGCGAAGCTGAAGCTGATTCCGTTTGTGTCGCTGGCATCAGCCGCATATCAGCGGGCAATCGAGTACAAAATGAAAATCAGAGGGTGAAGACATGTCGATACAATCTTTAAAAATCAATCTCGCGGAATGGCTGTTGCTTAAGGTCAAATACCCGTCCCAATTTCATTTCGGAACGGCAGCGGATGGGGCGGGGCTTTCAGCGGCAAGAAAAAAGATCATTCTGACGCTGCTCCCGTCCCACGATAATCTCGGTGATCACGCCATCGCCTACGCAAGCAAAACGTTTCTTGAACGGGAGTATCCCGACTTTGACATCATTGAAGTGGATATGAAGGATATATACAGATCGGCAAAGGCGCTGATCAAAAAGCGCCACCCCGATGATATGGTATTCATCATCGGCGGCGGGAACATGGGGGATTTGTACCGGTATGAGGAATGGACGCGCCGCTTTATCATAAAAACATTCCGGCAATATCGGATCGTTCAGCTTCCGGCGACGGCTCACTTTTCTGAATCAAAAAAGGGACGGAAGGAACTGAAGCGCGCCCGAAAAGTATACAATGCGCATCCCGACCTTTTGTTAATGGCGAGAGATGAGACGACGTATCAATGGATGAAGCGTCATTTTCCCGGAAAAACAGTGCTCAAACAGCCTGACATGGTCTTATATTTGGATAAAAGCGAGCGGCGCACCCCGCGGGAAGGGATCTACCTCTGTTTACGGGAGGATAAGGAGAGTGCGCTGACGGCTGAGGACAGAACGACGGTAAAAGAAGCTTTGGCAAAAGAGTACGGAGAGCTGCATTCCTTTACCACGACGGTCGGCCGGAGGGTCAGCCGCCATACACGTGAAAAGGAGCTGGAAGCGCTTTGGAATACGCTGAAAGGCGCGGAAGCCGTCGTCACTGACAGGCTTCACGGGATGATTTTTTGTGCGCTGACGAAAACGCCTTGTGTCGTCATTCGTTCGTTTGATCATAAGGTGATGGAAGGCTATCAATGGCTGAAAAACATACCGAACATGACATTGCTTGAACGTCCAGACCCTGAAGCTGTAACGGCCGCCGTAAACCGGCTGCTCAGCGGCAAGCATGAGGAAGGCGGTTCATTGCGAAGTGTTTATTTTGCCGGGCTGCGCTCGAAAATCAGCGGTGATGCCCAATGACCGCGCCGCTTGTGAGCGTGATCGTGCCGATGTATAAGACAGAGCCTTTTATTAAAGAATGCGCGGTTTCTTTAACAAAACAGACGCTGAGAGACATCGAAATCATTTTTGTCAATGACGGTTCACCGGATCAGTCAGGCCGGATTGCCGAACAATTCGCCGCAGAAGATACGAGGATCCGGGTGATTCATAAAGAAAACGGCGGCCTCAGCTCGGCCCGCAATGCCGGAATAAAAGCCGCCCGCGGCCGTTATATCGGTTTTGCGGACGGCGATGACTATGTGACGGAAACGATGTTCGAGCGGCTTTATGAAGAAGCGGAGAAGAACCGGCTGGATATCGCCGGCTGCGGTTATTATAAGGAAACGCCGTCTAAAGAAAGAACATATATGCCGCCGTCCATTCCGGCGGGCCGCGTCTTCACAGCGGATGAAATGACTGCATTGCTGACACGCGCGCACGAACATCGGTTTATTTGGTATGTGTGGCGCTATATATACCGGCGAGAAGCATTGCAAGGGCTGTTGTTCCATGAAGATATCCGTTTTGCCGAGGACTCTCCGTTTAACTTGGCAGCGTTCCGCCAAGCCGCGCGTGTCAAAGTGATAGACGAAGGGCTGTATATCTACCGGGAAAATCCGCAAAGTCTTACAGAAACACCGTTTAAGCCCCACTTAGATCAAGAACTGCAAAAGCAATATAAAGCGAAAATGGCTTTTTATGAGGAAAACGGGCTGACGGACGCCTGCCGGAGCGATATCGATACATATTTGTGCAAGCATCAGATTCCGATGCTGATCGCCAACGCATGCGCCGCGCCGCAGCCGTCACACCAGATTACGGCGCACATCGGCAGAATCTTAACGTATGACATGGTAAAAACGGCGGTGCGCAGGACGCCGTGCCGCCATAAACAGCTGCTGGCGGGGGAGCGCGTGGTGCTCGGCCTGTGCAAAATGCGCCTTCCTCTTCTTCTGCATGCGTTTTTCGAACGGAAATCGAAAGAGAAAGGCAGTGCGGAAGGAGCATGAAATTTGCCATTAATTTCGGCGCCAATGTGACGGCGTTTTTACTATCGGTGTTTTTATCAGTGTGGATGACTCCCTTTATTGTGAAAACATTAGGTGTGGAGGCTTTTGGGTTTGTCCATCTGACACAGAATATCATTAACTATTTCTCTATAATTACCGTTGCGCTGAGCTCTGTCGTTGTGAGGTTTTTCTCCGTCGCCGCCCACAGGGGGAACAAGGACGAGGCCAATGCGTATGTAAGCAATTATTTAGCCGCGTCTGTCGTGATATCTCTATTGCTCGCTGTGCCGCTCGCCGGGACGGCTTTTTTTATTGACAAGATTATGAATGTACCGGCCGGGCTCTTAACGGATGTGAGGCTCTCTATCGTGATCGGCAGCGTGCTGTTTATGCTGACGTTTTTTATGGCGGGGTTCGCGACGGGGCCGTTTTTCGCCAACAAGCTTTATATCACAAGCTCCATTCAGGCCGTGCAAATGCTGGTCAGGGTGCTGTGTGTGCTCGCTCTGTTTACGTGCCTGCCGCCGAAAATCTGGCAGATCCAGCTTTCGGCATTAGCGGGAGCCGTCTGTGCGGCCGTGCTGACTTTTTTCTTTTTTAAGAAATTGATTCCGTGGTTTTCTTTCAGCCGTAAAACCTTGTCATTACAGACGAGCAAAGTGCTGTTTTCGGCCGGTGCCTGGAGTTCTGTCAACCAGATCGGCGTGCTGCTGTTTCTGCAGATTGACCTCATGACGGCCAACCTCGTGC
Organism: Bacillus sp. SJ-10; assembly: GCF_002843505.1. NCBI lineage: Bacteria > Bacillati > Bacillota > Bacilli > Caryophanales > Bacillaceae > Bacillus > Bacillus sp. SJ-10. Next base: position 1,367,440 of record NZ_CP025258.1, read on the forward strand.
TGGGGCCGTCTGAAGCGGGTGTCTATGCGGCGATTATTCAATTCCCGCTCCTGCTCAGAAGTCTTGCCGGGACGCTTGCTTCACTGTTTGCGCCGGTTTTGACTTCCTACTATTCAAAAGGCGATATGGAAGGCCTCCTGTCTTACGCCAATAAGGCCGTGCGGCTGAACGGGCTTCTGCTCGCGCTTCCCGCCGCATTATTAGGAGGGCTCGCCGAACCGTTTCTGGCGATTTGGCTGGGCCCGTCGTTTGTGCAGACGGCGCCGCTTTTATACATTCACGCCGCGTATTTGGCGGTCAGTCTCTCTGTCATGCCGCTTTTTTACGTATGGACGGCTTTTAATAAACAAAAAACGCCCGCCGTCGTTACTTTATGTTTAGGCGGACTGAATGTCATATTGGCCGTGGTTCTCAGCGGACCGGCACATCTCGGGCTGTACGGCATCACCATCGCCGGTGCAGTCTCGCTCATTTTGAAAAATGCCGTCTTCACGCCGCTGTATGTTTCGCATATTACGGGCTTTCAGAAAACCGCGTTTTACAAAGGCATGTTCGGCCCGTTGGCGGCGGCCGTATTTGCCTGGGCTGTCTGCCGGGGTATCCGGCTGTTTTCACCGCTTGACAGCTGGGCCGGCCTGATCGCCGCGGGGCTTGCCGTATGCATAAGCTATGCCGCATTCGCTTTTTTCTTCATTTGTACGAAAGAAGAAAGGCGGCTTGCTTTACAGAAATGCCGAAAAGTGAAAGGAGCTGTTCAGATTTGAAGGCGAAACGTGTATTTGATATAGCGGCCGCGGTGTTGTTATTGTGCGGCGCGAGCGTTATCCTTCTCTTCGCCATGGCCGCCGTCAGATGCGCCATCGGGTCTCCGGTATTGTTCAAACAGACGAGACCGGGGCATAACGGGCGTCCGTTTACGTTGTATAAACTCAGAACGATGACGGATGCGCGTGATGAAAACGGTGTGCTGCTTCCGGATCATCTCCGCCTGACCAAAACGGGAAGGCTGATCAGAAAACTGAGCATCGATGAGCTTCCCCAGCTTTTTAATGTGCTCAAAGGAGATATCAGTCTGGTCGGCCCCCGCCCTTTGCTGATGGATTATCTGCCGCTTTACACGGCGGAGCAGGCGCGGCGCCACGAGGTGAAGCCGGGGATTACGGGCTGGGCGCAGATTAACGGGAGAAACGCGATTTCATGGGAGGAAAAATTCAAGCTCGACGTGTGGTACGTCGACAACCGCACATTTCTTCTCGACTTAAAGATTCTGCTTTTAACAGTGAAAAAAGTTCTCGTGTCAGAAGGCATACACCAAGCCGGCCATGTGACGGCAAAGCGCTTCACAGGCAGCGGAGATATGTCATCGTGAAAAAGATCGTGCTGATCGGAAACGGCGGACACGGAAAAGTCGTGAAGGAAATCGTGCAGGCCCGTTCCGATATGGAGCTTGCGGGCGTATTGGATGACGGATTCAGCGGTTTTGCCGTTCGGAACGGTTTATATACGGGTCGGACGAAAGACGTGCCCATGCTTCGGAAACTCGTCCCCGAGGCCGTATTCACGATATGCATCGGCCGCAACGGCGTCAGAAAGCAGTTCGCTGAAACGCTTGGGCTTGAAGATGACGATTATGCCGCACTCATTCACCCCGGGGCGATCGTCAGTGAAACGGCTTCCGTCGGACACGGAACGGTTGTGATGGCGGGCGCCGTCATTCAGGCGGGCGCTGACATCGGCGCCCATTGCATCATCAATACGGGCGCGGTTGCCGATCATGACAATGCAATCGGAGATTACGTCCATCTTTCACCGCGCGCGGCGCTTGCCGGCGGAGTGAAAGTCGGGGAAGGAACGCACATCGGAATCGGCGCGTCCGTCATACCGCAGATTGACATCGGCCCTTGGTCCGTTATCGGGGCAGGGGCTGCGGTCATCAGCCAAATTCCCGGCCATGTGACGGCGGTCGGCGTTCCGGCCCGCATCATCTCCCCTATCCATAATGAAAAAGGATGATTTCATGCAAACAAACAAACGGATTTATTTGTCTCCGCCTCATATGAGCGGAAAAGAACAGGAATACATTGCAGAAGCTTTTCGTTCCAATTGGATTGCCCCGCTCGGTCCGCTCGTCAATTCGTTTGAAGCGCGGCTCGCGGAATATGCGGGAGTGAAAAGCGCGGCTGCCGTAAGCTCGGGAACGGCGGCCATCCATCTTGCCCTGCGGCTTGCGGGTGTGAAAAAAGGAGACGCTGTATTTTGTCCTTCCTTTACGTTTGTCGCCACGGCGAATCCGATTGTGTATGAGCAGGCTGAGCCCGTTTTTATTGATTCGGAATGGGAGACGTGGAATATGTCGCCTGATGCGCTTGAGCGGGCGCTGCGGGATGCAAAGCGGCGCGGCAGACTCCCGAAAGCGGTGATCGCCGTCAATCTTTACGGCCAAAGCGCGAAAATGGATGAATTAATGAGCCTTTGTGACGCATACGGCGTCTGTCTGATTGAAGACGCTGCCGAGTCCTTAGGATCAACATATAAAGGCAGGCAGAGCGGCACGTTCGGCCGTTTCGGTATTTATTCCTTTAACGGCAACAAAATCATTACAACATCGGGAGGCGGCATGCTCGTGTCTGACGATGAAGCCGCGATTGAAAAAGCGAGGTTTCTTGCGTCTCAGGCGAGAGATGCCGCCGTTCATTACCAGCACAGCGAGCTCGGTTATAACTACAGGCTCAGCAACATTCTCGCGGGCGTGGGGATATCGCAGCTGGAAGTGCTTGAAGATCGCGTCCGGGCGAGGAGAGAAATTTTTCACAGGTATCGGGAAGCGCTGGAAACGTATCCGGGCATCCGCATGATGCCGGAGCTTGAAGGAACGGTTTCAAACCGCTGGCTGACGGCTCTGACGCTTGATAACGGCGTGACGCCGGAAGAAGCCGTCGCCTGTCTTGCGGAACAGAATATTGAGGCCCGGCCGCTGTGGAAACCGCTGCATACGCAGCCGCTTTTCTCATCTTCCGTCTTTTATCCTCACAGCGAACATGAGCGTGTCTCTGAGAACCTTTTCAGCCGGGGCATCTGTCTGCCGTCCGGGTCTGACTTGTGTTCTGAGGATCAGCAGCGTGTCATTGACGCACTTGCGCAACTGTTTGAAACGAAAGGGGAGAAAACATGGACAGCCGCCATGTTATGAGCCGATTAAAAGAAACGCTGACGGGTCTGCTCAGCGTTATACCGCCGCAATCTGACATCATATATGCCGACTATCCCCTCTACGGAAATGTAGGGGATTTATTGATAATGAAAGGGACGGAGGCGTTTTTTAAAGCACACGGCATCTGCGTGAAACAGCGCTGGAATCCCGACAATTTTCCATTCGGGCGCCGGGCGGACAAAAAGACGATCATCGTCTGTCAGGGTGGCGGAAATTTCGGGGATCTCTATCCGTACTATCAGACGTTCAGGGAAAAAATCGTCCAATCCTTTCCGGAAAACAGGATCGTCATCCTGCCGCAATCCATTTATTATCAGGATGAGACACGGCTTGGGAAGACAGCGGCGCTTTTTGCGGAGCACAAGGATCTCCACCTGTTTACGAGAGATCGTGTGTCATACGAGACCGCGAAACGCTTTTTTTCGGCGAATCATATCGGGCTTATGCCTGATATGGCCCATCAGCTGTATCCGATCGCGGCGTCAGCGGCTCCGTCACGCGGCAGGCTTCATTTTAGCCGCACGGATGGGGAAATCAATCCGAAGCTGCAAAACAATCCTTCCGTTAAAAGCTGCGACTGGCAGGATGTGCTGTCAGCAAGCGACCGCAGGGGAATCGCTTTTTTCCAAACACTGAATGTTTTGAATAAAAAAGCGGGAAACCCGCTGCCGATTGCGCGGTTTTGGAAACGCTATTCCGATTTCTTGACGAAAAAAGCGGTTCTGTTTTTCAGCAGGTACGAATCGGTGGAAACGTCAAGGCTTCACGGCCACATCCTGTCCTCGCTTCTCGGGAAACCGAATACCGTCATTGATAATTCATACGGGAAAAACGCCAACTATTATTACACCTGGATGCACGAAGCGCCGGACGTCCGTCTGATCGGGGAAACCGCCGGCACGAAGGAAAACCTTCCGCTTTGAATAAGCGGAAGGTTTATTTTGTTTCTCCGCGTTTTACTTTGTTGTACGCCTCATCCAAATGCTGAATTCTTTTGAGCACAACCGAGTTTTTCGTCAGCTGATCCTGAACAAGGGTTGAGACGACGGAGCGGTAATAGCTGTTCATCGCATGATTTCGGTCTTCATTCGGATTCATTTCAATGTGCTGTGTAAAGTTTTCAATAAAATAAGGAACAGAAAAAAGTTCTGACATCTATAAAGCAACTCCTTTTAATAAGTATATACGGTATGAAACCAATCATGTACAATGAAAAAAGGGGAGTGAGCATGATGGATATCAAACTTCAGCAAACACAAATGTTAAAGCCTCAATTAACGCAAGAGCTTAAACAGGCTATCACATTACTCGGATACAATTCCGCGGAACTGGCCGGATATATTGATGAGCTCTCACTGGAAAACCCTCTGATTGAACGAAAGGAAACAGACACGCCGCCACTATCTTACCATAAAACAAATAAAAACAGGATGAAAGAACGGGACGGAAGCCAGCAGATCAGACATACCCGCAAAACGCTGCAGGATTCGCTCAAACAGCAAGCCTTAGACATGAAGCTGTCCGATGATGAGAAAAAGATTTTCAATTATCTGATACATTCATTGGATTCAAACGGATATTTAAAAGAGGACATACCAGCTGCCGCCGACCATGTATCCGCTTCACAAGAGGAGACGGAAGCGGTTCTGAAAAAGCTTCAATCCCTTGAGCCCGCGGGAATCGGCGCCCGGTCTTTGCAGGAATGCATCCTTCTTCAGCTCCGCCGTCTTCCCGAGCGGAACGAACAGGCGGAATGGATTGCCGACGCCTATTTTGAGCTATTTGCAAGAAAGAACTGGAAAGCGCTTACAACGAAAACGGGCATTCCGCTTAAAGACATTCAGGACATCGCTGACATGATCAGCGCGCTTGATCCGAGGCCGGGGCTCCGTTATGCGCATGAGGAGCCGGGTTTTTACGTGGAACCGGATATTTTCATCACGGTGAAAAACGGCATCATTCAAGCGCGGCTCAACAGCCGTTCGTTTCCTGACATCCAGCTTCATGCCCATTATCAGCCGCTCTTGTCAGCTGCCGGGTGCCGTGACACGAAAAATTATCTGTCGGCAAAATATCAGGAATGGCGCTGGCTGAACCGGGCTTTGTCGCAAAGAAAACAAACGATCACGAGAATTATCGGCGTCCTGACTGAACGGCAGGAATCCTTTTTTCTCACAGGAAAAAGCGGAATGCAGCCGCTGACCTTAAGAGAGGTGGCGGAAACGCTGGAGCTCCACGAATCAACGATCAGCCGGGCCATCAAAGGGAAGTACGTTCAGACGCCGTACGGACTGTATGAAATGAAAACATTTTTCTCGGCGAAAGCTGAATCATCGGGGGACGGCGGCGCCTCCAATTATGCCGTAAAAGCGCATCTGGAGGCATTGGTCCATAAAGAAGATAAAAAGAAACCTTTTTCAGACCAAAAGCTTGCCGATCTGCTGCATGAACAATATGACATCCGAATCTCAAGGCGCACCGTCGCCAAATACCGTGACCAATTAAATATTCCGCCGTCATCGGCGAGAAAACGGTACAGCTGAAACCTCCCCGAGCCAAACCCCGGGGAGGTTCTCCGTGTTACGGGATCATCCATGAAAACAGATGATGCTGTAAAAATGTAATAAGACAGACGAGCAGAAGCAAAAACAGACTGTGCTTAATCGTAAAACGGAAAAGGTCGGCTTCCTTGCCCGCCAGACCGACAGCGGCACAGGCAACCGCAATGGATTGCGGAGAAATCATTTTTCCGGTGACACCGCCCGATGAATTGGCAGCGACGGAGAGAACCGGGTCCATTCCGACAGAGAGCGCCGTCACCTTTTGTAATCCGCCGAACAATAGGTTGGCCGACGTATCAGAGCCGGTAATAAATACGCCGAGCCAGCCGAGCACCGGCGAAAAAAAGGTAAACATCGCGCCCGTCATGGCAAGCGCAAGACCGAGTGTCGTGCTCATGCCGGAAGCATTCGTCACATAAGCAAAGCCGACAACAGAAACAATGGTGACGACCGGAAGCGTTAACTCTTTCACCGTCTCTATAAACGCTTCGCCCCATGTCTTCCACGACATGCCGAGGGCGAACTTGGAGATGACGGCGGCAATCAGAATCGCCGTTCCCGCTGAACCGAAAAGCTCAAGTTTGTACACGGCTTCAATCGGCGTGCCGTCCGCCTGAAGAATCTGCTGATTTACAAATGGTACGGGAGGCGTGAAGGTCAATGCACGCCCGGCTGCATTCAGCCAGGAAAGCCACATTGACGTTCCTTCGTAATGACCGGTTAAGGCAGCCTTCACGCCGGGAATCCCCCAGACGGATATCATGGCCGTCAGAAGAAGGAAAGGAGACCACGCTTTAAACACCGCGGCGCCCCCGTACTTGATCGGCGCCCGGTCAGCGGCCGCTGCTGATTCCCGTTCTGCCGCGAAACGAAAGGCCGTTTTCGGTTTCCAAAATTTCAAAAACACAGCGAGCGCGGCCATGGAAACAAGCGCCGACAGCACATCCGGCAGCTCAGGCCCTAAAAAATTCGAGCTTGCGTACTGCACGGCCGCAAAGGAGACGCCGGAAACAAGAATGGCCGGCCATATCTCAAAAGCCTTTTTAAACCCGCTCATCAAAATGATTAAGTAAAGCGGAATAAAGACGGATAAAAACGGAAGCTGCCGGCCGACCATTTGAGAAATTTCCATTGCCGGTATCCCGGTCGGACCTTCGACAGCGGTAATCGGAATGCCGATCGCACCGAAGGCAACGGGCGCCGTATTGGCAATCAGGCAAATCCCCGCCGCATACAGCGGCTGAAAACCAAGTCCGACGAGCAAAGCAGCCGAGATCGCGACGGGAGCGCCGAAACCGGCGGCGCCTTCTAAAAACGCCCCGAATGAAAAGGCGATGAGCAGCGCCTGCAAACGCCGATCATCTGTAATTGAGAGCACCGAACTCCGGATAATCTCAAACTGTCCCGTTTTCACGGTGATTTTATACAGAAAGACCGATGTGACGATAATCCAGCCGATCGGAAGCAGCCCGTACACCGCTCCCTGAGAAGCGGACATCACCGCTTTTTCCGCCGGCATGCCGTAAACAAATACAGCGATTAAAAGTGAAACGGCTAACGTTAAAAGCCCCGCGATGTACCCCTTCATCCGTTTCACCGCAAGCGCCCAAAAAAAGAAGATAATCGGCACGAGCGCGCAAGCTGCCGATAAAAGCAAATTTCCCCCTAAAGGAGCGTACCCCTGTGTCCATTGCATCCCTAAAAAACCCCTCCTTATGTCATGTAAGCGATTACTTTTTATGATAAGGTCATCTGATGACCGGGTTAATTAGCATTATATTTTGAAAGTTTTGAAAGTACAATACTTTTCTTGAACAAATTGTCTGAACCTGTCGGCGGTGCGAAAAAAGAAGTATAATAGACGATAAACATCAAGATTCACAAGTGACGGGGTGATCGCGTTGAAATATAAACAAATTAAAACGAAAAAAATCTACGAGGAAGTCGCTGACGCATTGCTGGAGAAGATAAAAGCGGGCGAGCTTAAGCCGGGTGAAAAGCTTGATTCCGTTCAGGCGCTTTCTGAGAGTTTTCAGGTCAGCCGCTCGGCGGTCAGAGAAGCGCTGTCGGCTTTGAAAGCGATGGGGCTCGTCGACATGAAGCAGGGAGAAGGCACATACATAAGAGAATTTGAGCCGTCTCATGTTTCCCAGCCGCTTTCTTCCGCCCTCTTGATGAAAAAAGAGGACGTCAAACAGCTGCTCGAAGTCAGAAAGCTGCTTGAACTCGGCGTCGCAGCCATGGCCGCTGAAAAACGCACTGAAGACGATTTACAAAAAATCCGCCAAGCTCTCCTGGAGATGAAAGGCATTGACGGAGACGAAGAATTGGGCGAAAAAGCGGATTTCTCCTTTCACATGGCGCTGGCAGAAGCATCACAAAACGGGCTGCTCAAGCATCTCATGAATCATGTCTCCGCGCTCCTTTTGGAAACAATGAGAGAAACGAGAAAAATTTGGCTGTTTTCTAAACGAACGAGCGTGCAGCGATTGTATGAAGAGCATGAACGCATTTACAGCGCCGTCGCCGCCAAAGACGCGGATGAAGCGGAAGCCGCGATGACGGCGCATCTGACGAATGTGGAAGAAGTGCTGGGGGCTTATTTTGAAGAAAATGTATAGAAGCTGACTTGTGAAAGGGGATAACATCACATGCAGGCCGAATCTTTTTTTTCTGACCATGTAAAGAAAGCTCTGACAAACGATCCTCCCGGGGAATGGATGCCGGCAGTTCCGAAAGCGTGCATCCCCCTGCATTCCGGCTATCCCGATCCCGCACTCGTTCCTGATAAGGAGCTGAAAGAAGCCGCCGCCCGCCTTCTGGATGAGGAGCGCGATCTGCCGCTGCATTATATGGGAAGCCCGAGGACGGCCGTTTTAAAAAAGCAGATTCAAGAACGGTTAGCCACCCGCGGCATTCACTGTCGGGACGATGAGCTGCTCGTGACGTCAGGCGCCTGTCAGGCGATAGATCTGGCAGCCCGGGTTTTCCTCGATGAAAAAACCGCCGCTGCCGTTGAAGCTCCGGTCTATATGGAAGCGCTCGAGATTTTTAAAAATTACACACCGCATATCATGAGCATTCCGACAGATCAAGAGGGCCTGCAAACAGAAACATTAGCGTTCATGCTTGAGGAAAGAAAACGAAAAGGGCTTCTGATTCCCCGTCTTCTCTACACGATACCCGCTTTTCAGAATCCTGCGGGAACCGTAATGTCAGCGAAGCGGAGAACCCGCCTGCTTCAGCTTGCCGAAGCGTATGATTTTCTCATCTTGGAGGATGATGCATACGGCGAGCTCGGATTCACCGATATTCCGCCGCCCTTGAAAGCCATGGATCAAAACGGCCGGGTGCTGTACGCCGGTTCATTATCAAAAGTCATCGCCCCGGGTATGAGGATCGGCTGGATTGCAGGGGACGCCGCATTCATCACGGCATTGTCATGGTTAAAAAAAGACTTAGGCCACCCGTTTTCCCAAGCGGTGACCGCCGTCTATCTGGAACAAACGAATGTGGAAAAACGGCTCGCTGCCTTGCGGGAAGCATATCGAAGCAAACGTGACGTTTTGCTCGCCGCATTAGCGCGATATCTTCCGGAATCCGCATCTTGGCACGTGCCTAAAGGCGGTTACTTTGTATGGGTGAAAGCGCCTGGGGCGGATACATCCGCAATGCTGGCGAGGGCTCTTTCTCACGGCGTTTCCTATGTACCCGGTAAATATTTTTTTCTGCATCAGGAAGACGGTGCCGAATATCTTCGCCTGTCGTTCAGTTATGCCGGTAAAGCCGCGATAAAAGAGGGTGTGCAAAAACTGGGACGTCTGCTGGAAAACGGGATGTAGAGCAGCATGAGAAGCTTTCGGGCTTCTCTTTTTTTGTCCCCCTTCAGCGCATCGGACGAAAGGATTTTTCAGAAAAAACTTCCAATCCATATTCAGAATAGTGTAGGATATTCATAGAGCTTTCCTAAAAACAGGTCATCAGATGACCGGATCACATATTGAGGATGAAAGAGGGGTTCATCATGAAAGTCTCATTATTTGTCACGTGCCTTGTGGATATGTTCCAGACCAATGTCGGAAAGGCGACGGTTGAGGTGCTGGAACGGCTCGGGTGTGAGGTGGATTTTCCCGAGGGGCAGATTTGCTGCGGGCAGCCCGCATACAACAGCGGGTATGTGACGGATGCGAAAAAAGCGATGAAGCGGATGATTGCCGCGTTTGAAGAAGCGGAGTACGTCGTCAGTCCGTCAGGTTCCTGTACGACGATGTTCCGTGAATATCCGCATCTGTTTCAGGATGATCCGAAGTGGGCGGCAAAAGCGCAGCAGCTTGCGGACAAAACATATGAGTTAACAGATTTTATCGTCAACGTTCTCGGGGTGGAGGATGTCGGGGCGGTGCTGCAAAAAAAAGCGACAGTCCATACATCGTGCCACATGACGAGGCTGCTCGGCGTGTCGGAGGAGCCGATGAAGCTTTTGCGCCATGTCAAGGGGCTCGAGCTGACCGCGCTTCCCGGAAAGCACCAATGCTGCGGATTCGGAGGAACGTTTTCTGTGAAAATGGCGCAAATCTCTGAACAAATGGTGGATGAGAAGGTCGCCTGCGTGGAAGACACGGAGGCCGAAGTGCTGATCGGGGCGGATTGCGGCTGTCTGATGAATATCGGCGGGCGTCTTGACCGTAAGGATAAAAACGTCAGAGTCATGCACATCGCCGAAGTGCTGAACAGCAGATAACACGGGAAACAACAAGGGGGGAAAATTATGGCGATGAAAATCGGTACCGCCGCTTTTAAAGAGCGGGTATCAGAAGGAATAGATAATGAGTTTATGAGAGGAGCCGTCTCCGGAGCGCAGGAACGGCTCAGGACAAGAAGGCTTCAGGCGGCCGAGGAATTGGGAAACTGGGAGGATTGGCGTTCCCATGCCGAAGAAATCAGACAGCATGTGCTGGACAATCTTGATTTCTATTTGGAACAGCTCGCCGAAAACGTCGCCAACAGAGGCGGACACGTCTTTTTCGCCGAAACGGCGGAAGAAGCGTCCTCCTATATCCGCGATGTCATCCGGCAGAAAAACGCCAAAAAAATCGTAAAATCCAAATCCATGGTGACAGAAGAAATCAATATGAACGAAGTGCTTGAGGAAGAGGGCTGTGAAGTCACAGAAACGGATCTCGGCGAATACATTCTCCAGATTGACGACCACGATCCGCCGTCACATATCGTTGCTCCCGCTCTTCACAAAAACAAAGAGCAGATCCGTGACGTGTTTAAAGAGAGACTCGAATACAAACAGACGGAAAAACCGGAAGAGCTCGTCATGCACGCGCGCAGCGTTCTCCGGAAAAAATTTCTCGAAGCGGATGTCGGCATTACAGGCTGCAACTTTGCGATCGCGGATACCGGATCGGTCAGTCTCGTGACGAACGAAGGAAACGGCCGCCTTGTATCCGCGCTGCCGAAGACGCAGATCACCGTGATGGGAATGGAGCGGATCGTTCCGTCATTTTCTGAGTTTGAAGTGCTTGTCAGCATGCTGACGAGAAGCGCGGTCGGCCAGCGGCTTACAAGTTACATTACGGCGCTGACGGGACCTCGTCAGCAAGGAGAAGCTGACGGGCCTGAGGAATTCCACCTTGTGGTTGTGGACAACGGGCGTTCCCGCATACTCGGCACGGAATTCCAATCGGTGCTGCAATGTATCCGCTGCGCCGCCTGCATCAACGTCTGTCCCGTGTACCGGCATGTCGGCGGACACTCGTACGGGTCCATCTATTCGGGTCCGATCGGCGCCGTCTTATCGCCTCTTCTCGGCGGATATGACGAATACAAGGAGCTCCCGTACGCATCTTCCTTATGCGCGGCCTGTACGGAAGCATGTCCCGTTAAAATTCCGCTGCACGAGCTGCTGCTCAAGCATCGGCAGAACATCGTGGAAAAAGAGGGCAAAGCGCCGATCAGCGAAAAACTGGCGATGAAAGCCTTCGGGCTCGGCTCGTCATCCCCGTCCCTTTATAAAATGGGATCGAAATGGGCGCCTGCCGCCATGACGCCGTTTACGGAAGATGACAAAATATCAAAAGGGCCGGGGCCGTTAAAAGAATGGACGGCAATACGGGATTTCCCGGCGCCGCATAAATCGAGATTCAGAGATTGGTTTAAAGACCGGGAAAAACAAAAGGGGGAAGAATGATGATGAAAGGGACGGTTACACATCAGGAATCCTTTTTAAACCGGATCGCCGAAAGTCTGGGCAGAGAGCGCAGGAAATCAGGCGTGTCCCTGCCTGAATGGAAGTATCAGCCTCAATATCAAACGCATGCGGACTGTACGGAAGACGATCTTGTCACGATGCTGAAAGACCACTGCGTCAACATTCATACCGAACTGATCGAAACGGATGCAGCCGGGCTTTACGACGCTTTGCGCACGCAGGTGAACCGCTTTGAAGGAGGGCCTGTCATCATTCCGAAGGACAGCCGGTTTGAAACGTACGGCTTGCAGACCCTTATGACAGAAGAGTGGCCGGATGAAGGGATTCCAGTTTGGGAATGGGACGCGGAACAAGGAGCGAAAAATATTGAAAAAGCGGAACAAGCGAATGTGGGCATCACATTCAGCGAGATTACGCTTGCAGAATCAGCCACCGTCGTTTTGTATGCGTCAGAGCATGCCGGCCGTTCTGTCAGCCTGCTTCCGACCACCTATATCGCAATCATCCCGAAATCTTCCATTGTGCCGAGAATGACACAGGCCAGCGATATACTGAAACAGCAGATCAGAGACGGCGTCACCGTTCCTTCCTGCATCAACTATATTACTGGACCGAGCAACTCGGCCGATATCGAAATGGATTTGGTTGTCGGCGTCCACGGACCCGTTAAAGCCGCTTATATCCTTGTGAATGACCGATAAAAAAACAAACCCCGGTTTTCTGATATGATCCCCTCAAAGCAGACAGAAAAAAGAAAGCATACTGATCTGTCTGCAATGGAGGGGATTTTTCATGGGGAAAACACGTAAAGCTTATGATATTCACTTTAAGAAAAAGGTTGTTGATCTTCACCTAAATGATGGGATGGGTTATCAGACAATCGCCATTGAAAATGATTAGGCGCATATTATAAGATTTAGGAAATATTGTTTTAAGGTGGTTTTGAATAACTCATGAACAGTATTCAAAAAGAAACTGAAAAGAGCAATGCATCTAGGGACTGGTTGATTTATATTACAGTATCAGTAATCTTTTTAATAGCAGTATCGATATTTAGCTTTTTTGAGTCGGAAGTTGATTTTAACGGTATGGCTCTCCGATTATTTGATGCTTTGATCAGCTGTATCTTGGTTATAAACGGTCTTTATTTTATGCAGAAAAACAAAGGGATAGCGGTCGTTTCCTTCCTTTTACGAATAATTAATCTAGGGATATTAGCTGTTCTTTTGTTTCGTTAAAGAAAGAGGAGCCCAGCTCATATTGATATGATCCCCTCATAGCAGACAGAAAAAAGAAAGCATACTGATCTGTCTGCAATGGAGGGGATTTTTTATGGGGAAAACACGTAAAACTTATGAATATTCACTTTAAGAAAAAAGTTGTTGATCTTCACCTAAATGACCAGAGAAATGAACATTGATAAAAACCAAGTAAGGAGATGGGTTAACCACTTTCAGACAGAGGGGATGAAAGGGTCAAAACAGCTGAAGCAGTTCAAGAAGCAGTATGTAAATATATTCATTTTTACAACCATCAACGGTTCCAAAAGAAGTGAAACAACCTGAGCCCATATCAATACAGGACTCAGGCTGCTTCGTGTCTTTTTAACACTGTCTACTTGACAGGGGTCACTTCATTCGGCCGGGGTTTGTTTTTATATAAACGCGTTAATGATCATGATAAAACAGATCGCACTGACAGAAATAATCGTTTCCATCGCCGTCCATGTCAGGAATGTTTCTTTTACTGTCATTCCGAAATACTCTTTAATGAGCCAGAAACCGGAGTCATTGACATGTGACAGAATCAAAGAGCCCGCTCCCGTTGCCAAAACGAGAAGCTCACTGCTGACGCCCGGCATGACAGATGCAATCGGTGCAACAATGCCGGCCGCCGTCATCATGGCGACAGTCGCTGAACCTGTGGCGACACGGATGACCGCTGCGATCGTCCAGCTTAAAAGAACGGGAGAGAAGCTTGAATGCTTCGCAATGTCAGCAATATACGTGCCGACGCCTGAATCAATCAGGACGTTGTTAAAAGCGCCGCCGGCTCCGATCACAAGCAGAATGGAAGCGATCGGTCCGAGACAGTCATTGCTGAATTTTAAAATGCTTTCTCTGTCAAAGCCCTGATAAAAACCAAGGCTGAAAAAGGAGTAAACCGTGGCGATCAAAAGCGCCGTGACAGGGTCGCCGATAAATTTAAAAGTTTCATAGAGCGCGCTTTTTTCCGGAAGCGCAATTTCGGCAAGCGTTGCCATAAGCATCAGGATCACCGGTACCAATATCGTAAACAATGTATTTGCGAATCCCGGAAGCTTGCGTTTTTCATTCCGTTCAATAAATTGTTTTTTCAACAGTTCGGGAACGGGTTTATGAATGCGCTTACCAATCCATTTTCCGTAAAGCGGCCCTGCGATGATGGCAGTCGGAATGCCGACGATTAAAGAAAACAAAATCGTTTTTCCGACATTGGCGTGATAAATGCCGACAGCCGCCATCGCCGCCGGGTGGGGCGGAACCAATCCGTGCACGACGGAAAGTCCCGCAAGGAGCGGAATCCCGATCGTCACTAATGAAACGCCGGTTTCAATCGCAATCGTAAACAAAAGCGGCACGAGCAGGACGAAGCCGACCTGGAAAAAGACCGGGATGCCGACGATAAAAGCGACGGCCATCATCGCCCAATGCACTTTCTTTTTGCCGAAGCGGCCGATCAGGGTGTGGGCGATACGCTCCGCACCGCCTGATTCAGCCATCATTTTTCCGAGCATCGTACCGAGGGCCAGCACGATCGCAAGCAGCGACAGCGTATTGCCGAGCCCGGTTTTCATCGAAGCGATAATGTCCGGCAGATTCATGCCCGTTGCGAAACCGACAAGGATGGATGTAATCAAAAGACTGATAAACGGATTTAATTTAGCGACCGTAATCAATAAGAGTAAAACGATAATAGCGGCAATGACAATAAACAGTAACATGACCTTTTCACCCTTTCAAAGAAGAATTAACGGCTTTGTTTGAGCTGAAATTCACTGATGACGTCAAATTCATCTTTGAGCTTGTCATACAGCCGCTCGTATAAGTAAAACAGCTCAATATATGTTTCGCTGTTTTTGACGTTCGGTTCATGGCGGTGAGAAATTCTGATCCAGTCCTGAACATCCTCGATCCGTTCCATTTCGCCAAGGCTGTGCAAAGCGAGAACGGCCGCTCCGAGCGCCGAGGCTTCGTAACTTTCCGGAACGAGGACTTCCCGTCCCATCGTATCGGACAAAATCTGCCTCCAAAGCGGTGATCTCGCAAATCCTCCCGAAGCCCGCACGTCTTTTGCGGGGCCCGCCAAATCTCTCAGTGCGACACCGATTGAAAAGACGCTCATGATGACGCCTTCCAGCACCGCTCTGATAAAATGCTCCCGTTTATGGCGGAGGCTGATGCCGAAAAACGTTCCGCGGGCATTCGGATTCCAAAACGGCGCGCGCTCCCCTGATAAAAACGGCAGAAACAGCAATCCCTCAGAGCCTGCGGGCACTTTATCAGCGATATCAATCATTAAATCGTACGGATCAATGCCGAGCCGCTTCGCCGTTTCGACTTCCGGAGAAGCGAATTCGTCTCGAAGCCAGCGCAGCATAATGCCTCCGTTATTCGTCGGGCCTCCGATGACCCAATGCTTGTCAGTCAGCGCGTAACAGAATGTCCGCGCTTTTTCATCCGTAATCGGCGCATCCGTCACCGAACGCACGGCTCCGCTCGTTCCGATCGTAACGGCCACTTCGCCTTTGCCGATCGCGCCGACTCCAAGGTTGGCGAGCACGCCGTCATTTGCGCCGATAATAAACGGTGTATCCGCATGAATGCCCATCCGTGCAGCGATTTCCGGCGCAAGGCCGCGCAGCTGATGAGTGGTCGGCACGATGTCCGACAGCTGATCTTCCCGGATTCCGGCAATCCGGAGCGCTTCTTCATCCCAGGAAAGCGTATCTAAACGGAACAGCCCCGTTGCCGAAGCGATCGAATAATCGACGACATAAGTTCCGAAAAACTCGTGCAGAATATATTCTTTAATACTGATGAATTTGGCGGTTTTCGCGAATGTCTCCTTGTCCTGTTCTTTCATCCACACAATTTTGGAAAGCGGAGACATCGGGTGAATCGGCGTACCCGTTCTTTTATAAATATCAAAACCGTTCATCTCTTTTAAAATCCGTTTTGATTGCTCGGCGCTGCGGTTGTCCGCCCAAATGATGCTTTTGGTCAGCAGGCCGCCGTTTTGATCGACAGCTATCAATGAGTGCATGGCGGTGCTGATGCCGATTGCAAGCAGATTGTCAGGACTCAGTCCGGCCTTTGTGACGGCGCCCCTGATGCTTCCGATAACCGCTTCCAAAATGTGCTCAGGATCCTGCTCGGCCCATGCCGGTTTTGGCTGTATTAAATCATAGTGAACCGAATGCTTGGCTAACACTTTGCCTCTTGGTCCGAACAGAACGGCTTTCGTACTGGTCGTGCCGATATCCAGACCGATAACAGCTTGGGTTTCTTTCATAATATATCCCGCCTAATCTGATTGAATAATAAGATAGATTGATAATGTATGCCCTTACAAAGTCAATTATAGGAATAATTTTTTTATAAATCAACGATGAAGAAGAAAATTTTTTTCATAAAATTGCCTCAATTCCCGCTGTATCGGCATTCTCTCTTTTGAAAAATAAATATTCAGAAAGCGATTACAAACGTTTGTGCGCGATCATTTTTCTGATTTGCTGCAAGTTGGCGAGCGTTTTCTCCTGCCGCAGCCGGGCCGTGGCGAAATACAGTGTATCAATGACCGACAGCTGGGCAAGCCTTGCGGACATTGCTTCCGTTCTGAAAGCCGTCTCCCTTGTTGACGTATACAGCACCACGTCGGAAATCTGGGTGAGCGGCGACTTTTGGTAGCTTGTAATGCCGATCGTACCGGCGCCGAGCGATTTGGCCATTTTCACCGCGTCAAGCACGTCCTTATTGCTTCCCGAATGAGAAATGCCGATGACTGCGCTTTCGGGACCGAGAAGACCCGCTGACATCGCCTGAAAGTGAGAATCTGTGTGCGCGATGCAATTTATACCCGTACGCATAAATTTATGATACGCGTCTGTGGCGATCAGTCCGGAACCGCCGTTTCCGTAAAATTCAATTCTGTCTGCGCGGTGGATCATTTCTACCGCTTTTTCAACGTCGGCCGGATCTAATAATTGAAAGGTATCGGTCAGACCGGAAATGTTTGTGCGGAAAACTTTCTGGATGATGACTTCGATATCGTCGTCGGGGCTCATTTCTTCATGAATGTGCTGCACCGGCTCCTGAACGATCTCCTGAGCAAGCGCGATTTTTAAATCCTGATAGCCGGAAAAACCGAGCCGTTTGCACAGCCTGAAAATCGTCGCTTCAGAGCTTTTCGTTTTTTCCGCCAGCTGAATGATGGAAAGGTGAACCACGTCTTTCGGTTCCTTCACGATATGGTCTGCAATCGCTCTCAATTTTGGCGACAAACCTTTGCTGGCCGCCTGAATCTTCCCGATGCTGCTTGAATTCACAGGGGTCATGCTATAACCTCCCTACTTGAATGTAAACGCATACTTTTATGATAAAGCAAGTTTCAATATAAGGAAAACAGAATTTTAAAATTGTTTTTTCAATTTTGTATATAAAAAAAGAGAAAAAGCCGCCGATGATAGAAAGTGAGGAGGCACCTGAATGAAAAAAGTATGGATTCTCGTCATATCATTCGGCATTGCGCTTGCGCTGTTTTTATACGCAAACACAAAGGTGAAAGCGGAAAGCGCGGCGCCCGGAAAGCAAAGCCTTGTGTCCGGATTTCAGCTGAAATTTCCGAATCACCGGGTAGGACAATAGGCGGCAAAAATTAGTATTGACTTTGAAAATAGAAGACTGTATATTATGATACTATATTCAGAAAATAAAAACTCAAGAGATTCATTTAACATAAAACACTGTGAACGGGAGCAGTAAAAGAATCCAATCAGAAAAAGAGAGCCGCGGGTTGGTGCAACGCGGACTGATTGTTCTTTGAACTCGCCCGGAAGTGGCAGGGCGGAACGGAATTGTCGGAATATTCCCTATGTCCTAACGGCTGACCTTCGTTAAAAGGTTTTTAAGCTGGATTCCGGATATTTCGGGATCAACAAGAGTGGTACCGCGGCTGCCTGAGGCACGCCGTCTCTTTTCCTAAAGAGGCGGCGTGCTTTTTTATGTGATGAACACTTTTTGCGAGAGGGCGTGTGATAGATGGAAAAGGACAAGCAAACGTTAAAACGGACGATGTCGTCCAGACACATTATGATGATGGCGCTTGGAGGCGCAATCGGGGCCGGGCTCTTTAAAGGCAGCAGCACGGCGATTGATGAAGCGGGGCCGTCCGTGCTGTTGGCCTACCTCCTCGGCGGAATCATTCTGCTGTTTATTATGCAAGGGCTGGCCGAAATGGCAGTCAGAAACAAACATGCAAGGACGTTCCGTGATTTGGTTCAGCAGTCGCTCGGATCGTACGCTGCATACTTTTTAGATTGGATCTATTGGAAAATGTGGGTGCTCAATATTGCCGCGGAGGCGGTCGTAGCCGCCATTTTCATTCAATATTGGCTGCCGGAATGTCCGATATGGATACTGGCTCTGATCATTTCCATCGTGGTGACGGTCGTAAACATGCTTTCTGTGAAACTGTTTGCCGAGACGGAGTACTGGCTCGCGCTTATTAAAATTACAGTGATTGTCATCTTTATTTTATGCGGTATTCTGCTTTTATTTTTCTCATTCGGCAATCACACGGCGCCGGGGCTGTCTCATTTAACGGATCACGGAGGGTTTTTCCCGCATGGAGCGGGGGGTGTCATTACGGCGATGCTCGTCGTGATCTACTCATACGGCGGAACGGAAATCATCGGCGTCACGCTGGCGGAGACAAAAAATCCCGAAAAGGTGATCCCGAAAGCTGTCCGAAGCACGTTAACGCGGATTGTCGCTTTTTACTTGCTGCCGTTCTTCATCATCGTCAGCCTGATTCCTTGGAATCAAGTCAACAGCGTTCCGGAAAGCCCGTTTGTCATAGTATTTAAGATGATCGGAATTCCGGGTGCCGACCATATTATGAATGCCGTCATTCTTCTTGCGATTATCTCGTCTATGAATTCGGGACTGTACGGATCATCCCGCGTCTTGTTTACGCAGGCTTCTGACGGCCGGTTGCCGAAAATTTTTTCAAAACTATCGAAGAAAAAGGTTCCCGTCTATGCGATTCTGACTTGTACGTCATTTTTATATGTAGGCGTCCTGATTTCTTTATTCGCAGGAAGCCGGACGTTTAATTATTTGATGGGTTCACTCGGCTATACCGTGCTGTTCATCTGGCTGATTATCGGATTCGCCCATTTGAAATCAAGAAAACATTCAACAGAACAGCCGGCTTATTACGTCAAATGGTTCCCGTACACGACATGGTTCGCGGTGCTTGCGCTTTTGGCCATCCTGATCGGCGTAATTGCGACGACATCCATCGTCATCACATGCATCACTGCGGCCATCTATCTCCTCATTACGGCTGCGTATCTTGTGAAAGGGAGACGTCAATAAATAAAAAAACTCTTGCCCCGCGGCAAGAGTTTTTTTAATGAACGGCCTTTTTTTCTGCGGCCAGAGCAGGTGTTTTCAGTTTTTTCGGTGTTATATTCACAAAACAAATGCTTGTGACGATCAGAAGCAGTCCGGCTAAAAGGCTGACGGTAAGCGGCTCATGCAGGAATATCGAGCTGACGACAATGGATATGAGCGGGATCAGGAAGGTGTAAGAGGCAACCTTGCTTGCTTCCCCTGAACCGACAAGCGTAAAAAAGGCGAGCCAGCCGAGCGCGATAACAAAAACTGAAATGAACAGAAGGCTCAGAATGAACGGAGCTTTCCATTGAATCGCTGAAAAGCTTTCTGAAAAATGGCCGGAGCTGACAAGCAGCACGCCGCCGATCAGAAGCTGAAGAGCGACCATCCAGATAGAATCCGCGCGTCCGCCCGTTCTTTTCACATATACCGTGCCGAGCGCCCAGCTGACCGCAGAGCCTAAGGCCAAAAGAATGCCGGCGATGGAAATATGGCCTCCGAAACCGGCTGCGCTGATGACGGCGACACCGGCAAAGCCCAGAATAAGACCGGCTATTTTTAAAGGATACATCGATTCCCCGAGCCACAGCCAAGAAAAAACGCCCATTAACACCGGCTGGAAAAACACGATGGCTGAAAATAGGCCGGCAGGCAGGTAATTCAAGCCGACCGTTTGCAGGCCGTAAAATAAAGTAATATTTAAAATGGCAGAAATAAGATAGATCGGCCACGTTTCTTTAAAACGCAGCTTTTTAAAACGGGGCAGCGCCACCATTAATAATAGAAGTCCGCCGATCAGCGTGCGGATTCCGGCAAACAGAAGAGGCGGCGAATAGGCAAGCGCGGCCTTTGTCAGCGGCCAGTTAATTCCCCATACCGTGACTAGAAACGCCAGCATAAGAGCCGTCTGTATTTTCGAAAGCTGTTTCACGTCGTTCACTCCTTGTAGAACAATTCCATCATATGATACGGTAATCAGTAAGATAAATAAAATGAATCTTTTTTATAAGGAGCATAAGTAAAACGTTATGACGATTACACAACTGCGGGTTTTTGTTCAAATCGCTGAAACGGGAAGCTTTACAAAAGCGGGGCAGGCGCTGAATATGACGCAGCCCGCCGTCAGCCATGCCATCTCTGCGCTTGAGTCAGAGCTCGGCATCAAGCTGATCATCCGCGAGCGCCGCAACGGCGTAAGGCTCACGGACACGGGCGGAAAAATTCTCGTCCATATCAGAGAGGTGCTCAAAGGCATAGAAAAAGCCGAGCAGCTGGCGGCCGCGGAAAGAGGTCTTGAACAGGGAACGATTCACATCGGCACATTTCCGGCCGCTTCCGCTTATTTCATTCCAAAGCTGATCAGCGTGTTTAAAAAACGGTATCCGAAGCTTGAACTGGTGCTTCATGAAGGAACGGCGGACGAAGTAAAAGAATGGCTGCAATCCCGGATGATTGACGCGGGCATTCTGCTGTTCCCGACAGAGGATATGGATTCCTTTCTGCTGAAAAAAGACAAAATGGCAGCGGTTATGCATAAAGATCATCCTCTCGCCGCACGCTCAACCGTAACGATAAAAGATCTGGACGGTGAACCGATGGTGGTTTGCGAAGGCGGTTACACGTCACCTTTTGCAGGCCTGTTTAAACAAGCCGGTGCCGAACTTTGCGCGGCCTTTACCGTGTTTAATGTCAGCACGTCCATCAATATGGTGCGGGAGGGGTTGGGCATGGCAATCTTATCCGATATGTCCATGGCCGGCAATCCCCTCCCGGAAGAAGTGGTGATTAAAGAGTTTACGCCGGATGTATTCAGGGAGGTGCAGCTGGCGGTTCCTTCCATGAAAGACGCATCACTTGCCGCCAAGCTTTTTATTGATGTCGCCGAGGAGCTGTTCATCCGTAAGAAAACCGCCGCTGACTGATTGTTCGAAGATCATCGAATCAAATTGTTTAACTCACGGGAAAAGCTGTGGTAAGGTGTGTGGAGAGACCTTGTTTAAGATCTGCTTACACTAAACCGCAAAGGAGAAAACGATGGCTGAACATACATTGAAAGATACTGCGTTTTCCGTATTGAATTTATCGCCGGTCGTACAGGGAGGAACGGTTGCTGAATCGTTCCGCAACAGCATGGATTTAGCGCGCCGCGCCGAGGAGTGGGGCTATAACCGCTATTGGCTTGCGGAGCATCATAATATAGAAGGCGTTGCCAGCTCGGCAACGGCGGTGCTGATCGGCCACATCGCCGGCGGCACGAAAAAAATCCGCGTCGGTTCTGGGGGTATTATGCTGCCGAATCATTCGTCACTTATAATCGCGGAGCAATTCGGAACCCTTGAAACGTTATATCCAGGGCGGATTGACCTCGGACTCGGGCGTGCGCCGGGTACCGACCAATTAACGGCGAGGGCCTTAAGAAGAAACATAAACAGCGGGGAGGATTTCCCGGAGCAGCTTGAAGAATTGAGAAATTACTTCAAACCGTCAGGCAATGTGCGCAATCTAGTCCGCGCCATTCCGGGCGAAGGGCTGGACGTGCCGATCTGGCTTCTGGGCTCAAGCGGCTTCAGCGCGCGTCTTGCGGGAGAGCTCGGGCTTCCGTTCGCCTTTGCGGCTCACTTTTCACCGAAAAACACCGTGCCCGCCCTTGAGCTGTACCGCAGCTCCTTCCGTCCGTCAGATGTACTGGATAAACCGTACGCGATGGTCGGCGTCACCGTCATTGCCGCCGATACGGATGAAAAGGCGGAGCATCTGGCAACATCGCATTATCAAAGATTTTTAGACCTCGTCCGCGGCACGCCGAACCAGCTGAAGCCTCCTGTTGAAGACATGGATCAAATCTGGTCGCCGTATGAAAAAGCGATGGTCAATGAACAGCTCAGTTCAACGATCGTCGGCGGACCGGAGCGTGTGAAGGAGAAGCTGGAAAGCTTCATCCGGACAACACAGGCGGATGAAATCATGGTGAATTCAGAAAGCTTTGAGCATGCCGACAGAATGAGATCATTTGAAATCATCGCCGAATTAAAAAACAGCTGAGCAAAAAAAGCAATGTGCCGCGCACATTGCTTTTTTATTCGCCGATCCGCCTGACTGAATTCCGGATGATGAGTTCCGGTTCATACACGACGTCATCCTTCTTCGGTTTTTTATGTTCTAAGCAGTCGATGACGTATTTTGCCGCCGCTTTCCCCATAATGGATTTCGGATGCTTGACAGAGGTGAGCTTCACCTCGGAAATCTGGGCGAAATGTGAATCGTCATAGCCCATGACCGATATGTCATCAGGCACCTTTAACCCTAATTCCCTGAGAAGATTAATCGTCTTCAGCGCAATTTCGTCATTGTAGCAAAGAATGGCCGTCGGATATGACCCGCTGTTTTGCTCAAGGGTATGCTTAATTTTTTGGAGAAGCACGGTTTCTTTTTCCTCAGTCGTGTAAGTCACGATCATGTCCGGAGACGGGAAAATCCCGCGCTCCCGATGCGCCTGAAGATAGCCGTTCATCCGTTTGACGCCCTGCGTGTCATCCGCTTTAAAGATTCCCATAATGTGCGTGTGTCCGAGGGACATGACGTATTCGCAAGCCATCATGCCGCCTTTGACGTCATTGACGGAAAAGCTCGGTGCGGCCAGCTCCGCATAAGAGGCGTTAATCATGGCAAACGGAATGCCGTTTTTCTCCAGATTGAGATAGTAGCCGATGTTGGGCGTCTGCAGCGCGCTTTTTGTAGGCTCGACAATCAGCCCGTCTATATTTTTGGACAGCAGGTTTTCAAGGCCGCGCCGCTCACTTTCTGTATTGTTGTTGGTGCTCGTCAGCAGCATGGAATAGCCCTGTTCGCTTAAATACGATTCGATTCCCCTGATGATGCTCGGAAAAATATAGTCTGATATGTACGTTGTAATGACGCCGATCGTTTTGTTTGAATGCATGGCTGATTTCGCCGTGCGTGAAGCGACAAAGGTGCCTCCGCCCTGAACGCTGTACAGCAGGCCCTGCGAGACCAAATCTCCGATCGCCTTTCTGATGGTATGGCGGCTGACGCCGAACTGCTGCATCAGCTCATTTTCCGTAGGCAGCTTTTCGTCCGGCTGTATTTTTCCTTGATTCAGCCATGAACAAATTTCTTCTTTTACTTGAGCATATTTCGGTAGCATATCAATTCCTCCAAAATGTATACGGACAAATTCCAGTATAACATAGTAAGCCCTTTCATCAAGCTGTAAAAATAATTGACAGATTATGAAAAACTGCTTATTCTTTATTTGTACGTACTAATTTTCCTTATTTTTAGATAAAATTCTTTATAAGTACGTACAAATGTGGCGATTCTGAAGAAAACAAAGCAACATCAAGCGCCGCACTCAGATTTGTAAGCGTTTTTATTCTATTATTCGCGGGAGGGTAAAATTCATGAAGAATCACCCGGCACCAATTGGCTCAAATGTACCTGTCACTCGGCAGCATTCCAAGTGGTTTGTCATTCTCATCTCATGCGCGGCCGGACTGGGAGGGCTTTTGTACGGTTATGACACGGCGGTGATTTCCGGCGCCATCGGTTTCCTGAAAGATTTGTACCGCTTAAGTCCTTTTATGGAAGGGCTCGTGATTTCAAGCATAATGATCGGCGGTGTTTTCGGCGTCGGGATTTCCGGATTTTTGAGCGACCGTTTCGGACGGAGAAAGATTTTGATGGCAGCGGCGCTGTTGTTTGCGGTGTCAGCGGTTGTCTCTGCGCTTTCTCAAAGTGTGTCTTCCTTAGTGATCGCCAGAGTCATCGGCGGTCTGGGAATCGGCATGGGCTCCTCGCTTTCTGTCACGTATATTACCGAAGCCGCTCCGCCGGCAATACGCGGCAGTCTGTCTTCACTGTATCAGCTGTTTACGATATTAGGGATTTCCGGCACTTATTTTATTAACCTCGCCGTTCAGCAGTCCGGCTCATATGAATGGGGGGTGCACACCGGCTGGCGGTGGATGCTCGCTTACGGCATGATTCCGTCCGTCATCTTTTTTATCGTGTTGCTTATCGTGCCTGAAAGCCCGCGCTGGCTTGCGAAAGCGGGGCGCCGGAATGAAGCCCTCGCCGTGCTGACGCGCATTAACGGCGAGCAGACCGCGAAAGAAGAAATCAAACAAATCGAAACGTCTTTACAATTAGAAAAAATGGGGTCATTGTCTCAGCTGTTTAAACCGGGGCTGAGAAAAGCGCTTGTGATCGGGATTCTGCTGGCTTTATTCAATCAGGTCATCGGCATGAACGCAATTACGTATTACGGGCCGGAAATTTTCAAAATGATGGGCTTCGGACAGAATGCGGGGTTTATCACGACATGCATCGTCGGTGTCGTTGAAGTGATTTTCACCATTATCGCGGTTCTTTTAGTCGATAAGGTGGGCCGGAAAAAGCTGATGGGGGTCGGATCTGCCTTTATGGCGCTGTTCATGATCTTAATCGGGGCATCCTTTTATTTTAAGCTGGCGAGCGGTCCGGCTTTAGTCGTCATCATATTGGGATTCGTCGCCGCTTTCTGCGTATCAGTCGGGCCGATTACGTGGATCATGATTTCGGAAATCTTTCCGAACCACCTCCGCGCACGCGCCGCCGGTATCGCGACGATATTCTTATGGGGGGCCAACTGGGCGATCGGCCAGTTCGTGCCGATGATGATCAGCGGGTTAGGGCTCGCGTACACCTTCTGGATATTCGCCGTCATTAATATTCTCTGTTTCTTGTTTGTCGTGACGATCTGCCCTGAGACGAAAAATAAATCATTAGAAGAAATAGAAAAACTCTGGATAAAATGAAAGCGTTTTACGACAAAAGTCCGCTCCGGCGGGCTTTTGTCTGTCACCTTCATTCCGTTTCTGTATATAATGACTGTATCAAGGAGATACTGGAAAATCCTGCGAAGAATGTCGACGAATTGACCTTTAACAGTTGAATTAACAATGTCATCCTGTTAAAATAATTAAAGAAAGCAGACATAATTTTTTTTGGCTATGATGGGACGTTTTTTGTCATAGCGGGACATTTTCTGTCCAGTATGAATAGGAAGGAACGTTTGAGTCATGAACCAGTTAATACAAGCTCAAAAAAAATTATTGCCTGATCTTTTGCTTGTGATGCAGAAAAGATTTGAAATCTTGCAGTATATCAGGCTTACCGAACCGATCGGCCGCAGAAGTCTTGCAGCCAGTCTCGGATTGACCGAGCGCGTTCTCAGAAGCGAGGTTCAGTTTTTGAAAGAACAGAATCTCATCGATATTAAAACAAACGGCATGACAATGACGGAAGAGGGCTACTCACTGCTTTCGATTCTGGAAGATACGATGAAGGATGTTTTAGGATTGACGCTTTTGGAAAAGACATTAAAAGAGCGGCTTAATCTGAAAGACGCCATTATCGTTTCCGGAGACAGCGACCAATCTCCTTGGGTCAAAAAAGAATTAGGGAGAGCGGCCGTTGCATGTATGAAAAAGAGATTTTCAGGCAAAAATATCGTCGCTGTAACCGGCGGTACGACAATTGAAGCCGTCGCCGATATGATTACGCCGGATTCAAAAAACCGCGAGCTCCTGTTTGTGCCCGCAAGAGGCGGTTTAGGCGAAGATGTGAAAAACCAGGCGAACACCATATGCGCGCATATGGCGGAAAAGGCTTCAGGCACTTACCGGCTTTTGTTCGTTCCCGGGCAGCTGTCACAAGGCGCCTACTCATCTATTATTGAAGAGCCTTCCGTAAAAGAGGTGCTTCACACGATTAAATCAGCGAGTATGCTCGTTCACGGAATCGGCGAAGCTAGAACAATGGCGGAACGAAGAAACACGCCTTTGGAAGATTTGAAGAAAATAGATGACAATCATGCGGTGACAGAGGCATTCGGCTACTACTTTAATGCGGACGGAGAAGTCGTTCACAAGGTGCATTCAGTCGGAATGCAGCTTGATGACCTCGATGCCATTCCCGACATTATCGCGGTAGCGGGCGGATCATCAAAAGCAGAAGCAATCGAAGCTTATTTTAAAAAGCAGCGAAACACGGTTCTCGTCACGGACGAAGGAGCCGCAAAGAAGTTATTAAGGGATAACAGTCCCTCAATATAAATATCTCTCACTTATTTAAAGGAGGAAATAATCATGGCAGTAAAAGTCGGTATTAACGGTTTTGGT
Organism: Bacillus sp. SJ-10; assembly: GCF_002843505.1. NCBI lineage: Bacteria > Bacillati > Bacillota > Bacilli > Caryophanales > Bacillaceae > Bacillus > Bacillus sp. SJ-10. The sequence continues at coordinate 1,394,274 of NZ_CP025258.1, forward strand.
CGTATTGGACGTAACGTATTCCGCGCAGCATTAAACAATCCTGAAGTTGAGGTAGTAGCGGTTAACGATTTAACAGACGCTAACATGCTTGCTCATCTTTTACAATATGATTCCGTACACGGAAAATTAGATGCAGAAGTTAAAGTTGACGGCAGCAACCTTGTTGTTAACGGCAAAACAATCGAAGTTTCTGCTGAGCGCGATCCTGCGAAACTCAGCTGGGGCAAACAAGGCGTTGAAATCGTAGTTGAATCTACTGGTTTCTTCACAAAACGCGCAGACGCTGCGAAACACTTAGAAGCAGGCGCGAAAAAAGTTATCATCTCTGCACCTGCTAACGAAGAAGATATCACAATCGTTATGGGTGTTAACGAAGACAAATACGATGCGGCTAACCACCATGTTATCTCTAACGCATCTTGCACAACAAACTGCCTTGCGCCGTTTGCAAAAGTACTTAACGACAAATTCGGCATCAAACGCGGTATGATGACAACTGTTCACTCTTACACAAACGATCAGCAAATTCTTGATCTTCCGCACAAAGACTACCGTCGTGCGCGTGCAGCAGCTGAAAACATCATTCCTACATCAACTGGTGCTGCTAAAGCAGTTTCCCTCGTTCTTCCTGAACTGAAAGGCAAACTGAACGGCGGAGCTATGCGTGTGCCGACTCCAAACGTTTCTCTTGTTGACCTAGTTGCTGAACTTAACAAAGACGTAACGGCTGAAGACGTAAACGCAGCTCTTAAAGAAGCGGCTGAAGGCGATCTTAAAGGAATCCTTGGCTACAGCGAAGAGCCATTAGTATCCGGAGACTACAACGGCAATGCTAACTCTTCTACAATCGATGCTCTTTCTACAATGGTTATGGAAGGCAGCATGGTAAAAGTAATCTCTTGGTACGATAACGAAAGCGGCTACTCTAACCGCGTTGTTGACCTTGCAGCTTACATCGCAAAACAAGGTCTTTAATTCATAGCTCCCGGAAAGGGCCGGACTTGGTTCTTTCGGACAGAAACGCTATAATGAAAGCGGACAAGGGAAGGGGACGGACTCCCTTTCCCTTTTTCCATGAGAACCGGCTTTCAGAAAGCGCCGGATTGCTGCAGAACGTCCGCGTTTTGAAGTTTCCGCGGCACTTTCGTTTTCTGAGCCGCCTGCCCTGGCTCAGAAGACGATCTGCCCCGTGCCCGGAAGCTGCAATCTGCCCCGCGGCGGAAGCATCATGAGGCGGTTTCACGTTTCACGTTTTTCGTGCTATGCAAACCATTTTGAAGGAGGATCTCCTAAGGCATGAATAAAAAAACAGTAAAAGACATCGACGTAAAAGGCAAAGTCGTATTCTGCCGCGTTGACTTTAACGTTCCAATGAAAGACGGGGAAGTAACAGACGATACTCGTATCCGCGCTGCGCTTCCAACAATCAAACACCTTGCAGACCAAGGCGCGAAAGTCCTTCTTGCGAGCCACTTAGGCCGCCCGAAAGGCGAAGTGGTTGAGGAGCTTCGTTTAACTCCTGTCGCTGCACGCTTAGGCGAACTGCTCGGCAAAGAAGTGAAAAAAGCGGATGAAGCTTACGGCGATGCTGTAAAAGCACAAATTTCTGATATGAAGGACGGAGACGTTCTTGTATTGGAAAACGTACGTTTCTACCCTGGTGAAGAGAAAAACGATCCTGAGCTTGCTAAAGCATTTGCTGAGCTTGCGGATGTATATGTCAATGACGCATTCGGTGCTGCCCACCGTGCTCACGCATCTACAGCCGGAATTGCCGAGCATCTGCCGGCGGTTGCAGGATTCCTGATGGAAAAAGAGCTTGACGTTCTCGGCAAAGCCGTAACAAATCCTGAGCGCCCGTTTACGGCAATCATCGGCGGCGCGAAAGTAAAAGACAAAATCGGCGTAATCGAAAGTCTGCTTGATAAAGTGGACAACCTGATCATCGGCGGAGGTCTTGCTTACACATTCGTAAAAGCGCTTGGCTATGAAGTCGGTAAATCTCTTCTTGAAGAAGATAAAATCGAACTTGCAAAATCATTCATGGACCGCGCGAAAGAAAAAGGCGTTACATTCTATATGCCGGAAGACGTGCTCGTTGCTGATGATTTCTCTAACGATGCAAACGTTCAAATCGTGCCGATCTCTGAGATTCCAAGTGATTTAGAAGCGATCGACATCGGAACGAAAACCCGCGAAACGTACGCTGAAGTTATCAAAAACAGCAAACTTGTCGTATGGAACGGACCGATGGGCGTATTCGAAATCGACTTGTTCGCTCAAGGCACAAAAGCAGTGGCTGAAGCATTGGCAGAGGCAAACGATACATACTCTGTCATCGGCGGAGGAGACTCTGCGGCAGCCGTTGAAAAATTCGGCCTTGCTGACAAAATGAGCCATATCTCAACAGGCGGCGGCGCATCCCTTGAATTCATGGAAGGCAAAGAGCTTCCGGGTGTAGCTGCGCTGAACGATAAATAAAAACTGCTATAAGGAAGTGGAACAGATGAGAAAACCAATTATAGCCGGTAACTGGAAAATGAACAAAACACTCGGCGAAGCTGTCAGCTTCGTTGAAGAAGTGAAATCTTCCATTCCAGCAGCAGACAAAGCGGAAGCCGTTGTTTGCGCACCAGCTCTTTTCTTAGAAAAGCTGACTTCTGCTGTTAAAGGAACTGACCTGAAAGTCGGCGCCCAAAACATGCATTTTGAAGAAAACGGTGCGTTCACAGGTGAAATCAGCCCGGTCGCTCTGAAAGACCTTGGCGTGGATTACTGCGTCATCGGCCACTCTGAGCGCCGTGAAATGTTCGCTGAAACTGATGAAACAGTTAACAAAAAAGCGCATGCCGCTTTCAAACACGGCATTGTGCCGATCATTTGCGTAGGTGAAACGCTTGAAGAGCGCGAAGCCGGAAAAACAAATGATCTTGTTGCCGATCAAGTGAAAAAAGGTCTTGCGGGTCTTTCTGAAGAGCAAGTTGCCGCTTCCGTTATTGCGTACGAGCCAATCTGGGCAATCGGAACAGGCAAATCTTCTACAGCGAAAGATGCTAACGACGTCTGCGCGCATATCCGTAAAGTCGTTGCTGAAAGCTTCAGCCAGGAAACTGCTGACAAGCTCCGCATTCAATACGGCGGCAGCGTAAAACCTGCAAATATTAAAGAATATATGGCAGAGTCCGATATTGACGGTGCTTTGGTCGGCGGCGCAAGCCTTGAACCGCAGTCATTCGTTCAATTATTGGAGGAAGGTCAATATGAGTAAAAAACCAGCTGCACTCATCATTCTTGATGGGTTCGGATTACGCAATGAAACAGTCGGAAACGCAGTCGCACAAGCGAAAAAACCGAATTTCGACCGTTATTGGAACCAATACCCTCATCAGACGCTGACGGCATCAGGCGAAGCAGTCGGACTGCCTGAAGGACAGATGGGGAACTCTGAAGTCGGTCATTTGAATATCGGCGCAGGACGTATTGTGTACCAAAGCTTAACACGCGTGAACGTTGCCATCCGCGAAGGCGAATTCGAACGCAATCAAACGTTCCTTGACGCCATCAAAAACGCGAAAGACAACGACAAAGCGCTGCACCTGTTCGGCCTTCTTTCTGACGGAGGCGTACACAGTCATATCAATCATTTATTCGCGCTGCTGAAGCTTGCGAAAAGTGAAGGACTGACGAAGGTGTATATTCACGGTTTCCTCGACGGCCGCGATGTAGGTCCGCAAACAGCGAAAACTTACATTCAGCAGCTGAATGAGCAGATCGAAGAAATCGGTGTCGGCGAAATCGCCAGCATTTCCGGACGCTACTACTCCATGGACCGCGACAAACGCTGGGACCGTGTGGAAAAAGCGTACCGCGCAATGGCTTACGGCGAAGGCCCGTCTTACCGCAGCGCGATGGATGTAGTCGACGATTCTTATGCGAACGGCATTCATGATGAATTCGTCATTCCGTCCGTCATCACAAAAGAAAACGGTGAACCCGTTGCGAAAATTCATGACGGCGATTCTGTGATTTTCTATAATTTCAGACCGGACCGCGCCATCCAGATTTCAAACACGTTTACCAACAAAGATTTCCGCGATTTCGACCGCGGTGAAAATCATCCGAAAAACCTGTATTTCGTCTGCCTGACTCACTTCAGTGAATCTGTTGACGGATATGTGGCTTTTAAACCGGTAAACCTTGACAATACGGTCGGTGAAGTATTAGCACAGCACGGGTTAAAACAGCTTCGCATTGCAGAAACTGAAAAGTATCCGCACGTTACGTTCTTTATGAGCGGCGGCCGCGAAGAAGAATTCCCGGGCGAAGAGCGCATCCTCATTAACTCGCCGAAGGTCGCGACATATGACCTGAAGCCTGAAATGAGCGCGTATGAAGTGAAGGATGCTCTTGTAAAAGAAATCGCGGCTGACAAGCACGACGCGATCATCCTGAACTTTGCAAACCCTGACATGGTCGGCCACTCCGGAATGGTCGAACCGACGATTAAAGCAATTGAAGCAGTGGACGAATGCTTAGGCGAAGTGGTTGACGCCATCATCGCTAAAGGCGGACATGCCATCATTACCGCTGATCACGGTAATGCGGACATTCTGATTACAGAAACAGGCGAACCGCACACTGCCCATACGACAAACCCAGTCCCTGTCATTGTGACGAAAGAAGGCGTGACGCTGCGCGAAGGCGGAATCCTAGGCGACCTCGCACCAACGTTATTAGACCTTCTCGGTGTTGAAAAACCGAAAGAAATGACAGGAACATCTTTAATTCAAAAATAAGCGTAAATCAAAAGGAGAGACAAACTCATGCCATACATTGTTGATGTTTATGCACGCGAAGTCCTCGACTCCCGCGGCAACCCAACAGTTGAAGTTGAAGTATATACAGAAACAGGAGCTTTCGGCCGCGCATTAGTGCCAAGCGGAGCTTCTACAGGTGAATACGAAGCGGTTGAGCTTCGTGACGGCGACAAAGACCGTTACCTTGGAAAAGGCGTGTTAACTGCTGTTAACAACGTAAACGAAATCATTTCTCCAGAGCTTCTCGGCTTTGACGTAACTGAACAAAACGCAATCGATCAGCTTTTAATCGAGCTTGACGGAACTGAAAACAAAGGCAAACTCGGTGCGAACGCAATCCTTGGCGTATCTATGGCTTGTGCGCGCGCAGCTGCTGATTTCTTACAGATTCCTCTTTACCAATACCTTGGAGGATTCAACTCAAAAACGCTTCCTGTACCGATGATGAACATCGTAAACGGCGGAGAGCATGCTGACAACAACGTAGACATTCAAGAATTCATGATTATGCCTGTAGGCGCGCCTAACTTCCGTGAAGCGCTTCGCATGGGCGCTCAAATCTTCCACAGCCTGAAATCAGTTCTTTCTGCTAAAGGAATGAACACAGCTGTAGGTGACGAAGGCGGATTCGCTCCGAACCTTGGTTCTAACGAAGAAGCGCTTCAAACAATCGTTGAAGCAATCGAAAAAGCCGGCTTCAAACCTGGCGAAGAAGTGAAGCTTGCTATGGATGCTGCATCTTCTGAGTTCTACAACAAAGAAGACGGCAAATACCATCTGTCTGGCGAAGGCGTTGTGAAAACATCTGCTGAAATGGTTGACTGGTACGAAGAAATGGTTTCTAAATACCCAATCATCTCTATCGAAGACGGACTTGACGAGAACGACTGGGAAGGCCACAAACTTCTTACAGAGCGTCTTGGCAAAAAAGTTCAGCTTGTCGGTGACGACCTTTTCGTTACAAACACGAAAAAGCTTGCTGAAGGTATCAAAAACGGCGTAGGCAACTCTATCCTGATCAAAGTAAACCAAATCGGTACATTGACTGAAACATTCGATGCGATCGAAATGGCGAAACGCGCGGGCTACACTGCCGTTATCTCTCACCGTTCAGGTGAAACTGAAGACAGCACAATCGCTGATATCGCTGTGGCAACTAATGCAGGACAAATCAAAACAGGTGCTCCGTCCCGTACGGACCGTGTTGCGAAATACAACCAGCTTCTTCGCATCGAAGATCAGTTGGCTGAAACTGCTCAATACCACGGTATCAACTCTTTCTATAACTTGAATAAGTAATCGAAAAAACCTCCCCATGGGGAGGTTTTTTTATATATCTGCATAAAGCCTTACCATGTCGCGGCACTGTATCCCGTTTTCGAAAATCTCCTCTTCATAATGCCTGATGAAAAAATCATGGTCGATGGCTTGAAGTCTGAAGCCGCATTTTTGGTAAAGGGCAAGCTGGCCTATACTGGAGTTGCCCGTTCCAATTTCAATAGTCGCCGCTCCCATTTGTTTTGCCTTATTCACGGCCTCTTCTATGAGCTTTCTGCCGATGCCATTGTTGTGCATTGATTCTTTCACCGCAATATTGACGATTTCTACTGTTTTTGGTCTTGTTTTCAAAAGGACGAAGACCCCTGCAAGCTCGTCTGACGTCCAAGCCGTATAGCATTCTCCTCTTACAAGATAATCATCGACAATCTCTTTCAACGGATCGGCCAGCAGCAATAGTTCATACAGCGCTTCATCCGGCTCCGCGGCTTTTCGGATGCTCAGTTTTTGCATGTCCGTTTCTCCTCCTCCGTTATGATCGACAGCTATTTTTCAAAATAACTCCAAAATCATTCTACTTTATTATAAAATATGAAACATAGGAAAAGTTATACAAGTTTTGCAGATTGAATAGGAGGAAAGTCATGTTTTTTTGTAAGTATTGCGGCCAGCAGAACAACGAAGAGGCGCATTTCTGTAAAGAATGCGGAAAACCGATCGGGAAAGGAAGCCGGCTGGAGCGGCAGGCGGCTGAATCCGCATCACAGCCGAGAAAGCCGATCCCTAAAAAAACGCTCTTCCTATGGGGAGGCATTGCCGCAGCGCTGATCTTATTGATTGCCGCATATAAAACCGGAGCCTGGCTGACATCTGAAAAAAGGCTCACAGATCAATTCGAACAGGCGGTTCATGACGGGGACACGAAAAAGCTCGCAGCCCTGCTCACTCCTTCAGACAAAAAACTGAAGCTGAATGAGACCAATGTCAAACCGCTCCTTGCATACGCAAAGAAACACGATGAACTGCTGGCATCGCTTCGCGGCAATTCATCAGAAAAAGATGCGGTATACGTCAAAAAAGAGGGAAAAACCCTTCTTTTGTTTGACCATTACGAACTGAAAGTCGATCCGGTTTATTTCCGCGTCACAAGCAATTATAAAGGCGCCGATCTTTATATCAACAGCGAGAAAACAGGTACGGTCAAAAAAGCCGATGAAACCCAAATCTTCGGCCCGTATGCACCCGGTGTCTACACGGCGGAAGCCAAGCTTAAAAATGAGACGGTTGACGTTGTCAAAAAGCAAGAGGCAGAGGCGGCCGGCAGCCGGAATGTTGAGTTTGACCTGCCGTTAGACGCCGAGGATGTGACATTCACTCCGGCAGACAGCTTCAAAAGCGCGAAAGGCGATCTGCTGATAAACGGCAAGTCCGTCCATAAAGATCCGTTTACATCCGTTACATACGGTCCGCTCTTAACTGACGGTTCCATGACAGCCGCCGTGGAGGCTGATTTTCCTTGGGGGAAAATGAAAACTGCCGATGTTCCGATCAACAGTACTGATGTGGACTTAACGCTTATCCCGGATCAAGATACACAACAAACAATCATGGACACGATTGTCAAAGCAACGAAGCAGTATACAAAAGCGATGGCAGACGGAAATACCGATCAGATGACCGAGGCTGGTTCCGCCTGGAAAGAGCAGACGAAAGAAGTGGTATCCGGCATGAAGAGTTCCGGCACCTTTTTGAAGGATCAGTATAAAGAGACAAGCTTTGATCTGGATTCATTTGCGATTTCTCAAGAGAACGGCCGCTGGCAAGTAACTGTTACGGGTAAAGAGCTTCATGAGTCTGCTTATTTCGACGGGAATACGAAGCCTGATATGGAAGAGGCTGAGCCGAGTTTTCACTATGTACTCTCATATGATACAAAACATAAAAAATGGGTTTTCGAAAAAGCTGACCCTGCCTCAGATTCTTCTGGGACAAATGTAAAAAAAATAAAAAATGACCAGCCGAATACCTATACATCCGCATGGGCATCATCCAAAGGAAATACAGCTTCAGGCAGCGTGACAAACGAGCAAGTCACATCGTTTATGACTGATTACCTGACAAATCAATCAAGCGCCGTCAGCCTTAACAATTTTGCCATCATGGCGGGCAATTTAGAAGAGGGAAGCCCTTTGTATGCTGATCAGCAGAAACTGGTCAAAAAACTGCACAGCGAGGGGACGACCGAAGTATTTAATGAAGTGAATGTCAAAAGCTTTTCACAGAAAGGCTCTCATCTGACGATTCATACGTACGAGGAGTTTTATATTACGAAAGCCGGCGGCAGTCCGAAGCTCAGAACATACAATTGGACGTATGGCGGCGTTGTTAAAGACGGAAGAATTTATTTAACATCCATTCAATAAAAAAACCCCCGTGCCAATCAGGCGGCGGGGGTTTCCGTTTTTAAAAGAAGAAATAATTCATGAGTTCTTTTATATAATGCTTGATCGTGAATTGAAACGTTACGCAAATGATCAAATAGATGACGATAACAGAATAAATGATATCCGCCTTAGTAGTGAGCTGATGCTGATAGCTCGCCAGCATGAGCGGAGGCACGGCAAACGCCGCTCCTAAAAGACCGACAGCCAGAATGGTGAAGCAAACGGTTGTATGAAGCAGCATAAAAATGAGGGCAAGAAGCAAAATAGCTGTAAACGGAATCAAAAAGGCCCCGAATCTGGACAGCGAATCTTTAAATGACACCTGCGCGCCGCCGGCCTTCAAAGCGATAAAAATCAAGAGATACAGGCAGAAAACGCATAATGCAAAGGTAAGCGCCGGTTTGATCACAACCGCGGTAAAACTGACGTCACGAAAGCCGTCTGATAAGAGAATATAAAACATAATCGGCGTCACCAGGCAGAAAAGCACCATGTTGATGATACTGCTGACAAGCTGTTCGCCGCCTGTCGTTTTACATGTTTGGTACGGTCGCTTTAACACATCAAGCACGAATAAGGCAAATTGCTTTGAAGCCTGCTTAGCCGCGGCGCCGGCCTGAGCGGCCTGGCCCTGCGTTTGGCCTGCGCCTCCCTGCCCGGGCTGGGGCGCCCCGCACTTTTCACAAAACTTTCCGCCATCAGTATGATGGCCGCATTGAGAACAATACATTCTAAAACTCCTTTTACAAGTAATATAGGGATTTTGTTCAATATTTACATTATAAAAGAAAATAGGGCGGATGTAACGGAGTTTTCTAAAGATATACAAATCACTTTCTCTATGAATTGATAATAGAGAAAAAGTACCCATTATGGTAGAATTTTAATGGAGCTGATAGATATCATGTCTCTCGGCGCATTGATTCAGAGTGAAAAAGGAAATTAACGCATGCTAAAAAAATTGAAAATGCTTTATCGGCTGTTGAAATTCGGAAAAGGCTTATGGAGATAGCAAACAAAAAAAACCGTCCTTAGGACGGTTTTTTTCTGTTTCCGGACCGTCCGGCTGAGGTTATAAAAAGCAGACCCCGGGGTAAAAACCATGCATAAGAAACAGCGGAGAACAAAACATAACTCAATAACGGCAAGCCATAAGGAGGTACGCATGTTTTCATTCATCATTCATGTCTTCATTTCACTGTTTGCAGTCTCCAATCCCATCGGAAACGTGCCGATTTTTCTTTCACTGACGGAAGGGTACTCGGAGAAAGAACGGACAGCGATCGCGCGCAAGGCTTCCGTGCTGTCGTTTATCATCTTAGCGGCTTTTTTAATCTTCGGCCATCTGATCTTTAAACTGTTTGACATTAACATTCATGCCTTACGTATTGCGGGCGGCATTTTTATTTTCGGCATCGCTTATAATCTTCTGAACGCGAAGAAATCTCATGTACAGTCTCTCCATCATGAAGAGAAAGGGGAGAGCAAGGAGAAAGCCGATATATCCGTGACGCCTTTGTCGATTCCGATTATCGCCGGTCCCGGTACGATCGCGACGGTGATGAGTCTGTCGGCCGGCCATGGCGGCATCTTCCATTACATCAGCGTGCTTATCGGCATTGCAGCCGTCATCGCGATGACGTTCATCTTCTTTCACTATTCTTCTTTCATCAGCAATAAGCTCGGGAAAACCGAAATGAACGTCATTACCCGACTGATGGGGCTGATTTTGGCGGTGGTGGCGATCGGCATGATCGGCGCCGGTCTGAAAGGCATGTTCCCGATATTGGTTTCCTGACTTAAAAAAGCAGCGCCCGGTTATCTTCGGGTGCTGCTTTTTTCTATTTTCGGCACATGCTGAAACACTTCTTCACTCTCAAAAAATTCTATCAAACGGCTCAGCCAGTCATAATAATGGAGCCAATCCGTCAGTTCATCCAAAAGCTGGCGGGCTTTTTCTTCAATATCGGGACTGAGATTTTCCGATTCCAGAAGCTCAGTCAGCTCGCGGTTCAGCTTTTTATAGAGCATTTTGTTTTTGCTGACCGCCTTTGTCCAATTTGCCGTAAACAGGGAGATAAACGTCTGGTAATAATCACGCTCGACGTCGTAAAGGTCTTTCCGAACGCCTTTTTCAAACACTTTTTCAGCCAGATTGGCATCGGTCATTTCGCGGACCACCTGGCTCATCCTCGTTTTGCTCATCCCGGTCGCCTCTGACAGCTCATTTAACGTCATCGGCTTGCGGTTCATATAAATAATACCGAGCACACGTCCAAGTGTGGCCGGCATTCCGAATGTATGCATATTCTCGGCGATTCTCTCAATGAGATGCTCTTCAGCATGCCCGATGATATCAAGAGCGTTTTTTTCCACGGCTGATCATCCCTTCACTGGCTTTTCATGCTGACAATATATCATATTTTTTACAGTTGATGAAAAAGATGATGCGGCAGGATATGCGAGCTATCGGGAGCGATTGTAAGAACATCCGCATTGTCAGCGGGATAACATGAAAAAATACGTATATTGTATATAATTTCAACACATTGTAAACTTTTTATTTTACAAATTTCATCTTATAATAAAGATTATACTTTTCAGAAAAATAACGGAACCCTTCGGAGGTGCACGGATTGCTGAGATTAGAAAATGTATCGAAAGTCTATAAAGGCGGAAAAAAAGCTGTCAACAGCATTGATTTAAATATCGAAAAAGGCGAGTTTATTTGTTTTATCGGGCCGAGCGGCTGCGGAAAAACGACGACGATGAAAATGATTAACAGACTGATTGAGCCGTCATCCGGTAAGATTTTTATCGATGGCGAAAACATTATGGAGCAGGACCCGGTGGAGCTGAGACGGAAAATCGGCTACGTCATTCAGCAGATCGGACTTTTCCCTCATATGACCATTCAGCAGAACATTTCCCTCGTGCCGAAACTGCTGAAATGGCCGGAACAAAAGCGGAAGGAACGGGCACGGGAGCTTTTGAAGCTCGTCGATATGGGCCCGGAATATTTAGACCGCTATCCTCACGAGCTGAGCGGCGGACAGCAGCAGAGAATCGGCGTGCTGCGCGCCCTTGCAGCGGAACCGCCTCTTATTCTCATGGATGAACCGTTCGGAGCGCTTGATCCGATTACGCGGGATTCCCTTCAAGAAGAATTCAAAAAACTGCAAAGAACATTGAATAAAACGATTGTGTTTGTAACCCACGATATGGATGAAGCTATTAAGCTGGCTGACCGGATCGTCATTTTAAAAGCGGGAGAGATCGTTCAGGCCGGCACTCCTGATGACATTCTCCGGAATCCGGCTAATGAGTTTGTCGAAGAATTTATCGGCAAAGAACGGTTATTGCAATCAAGACCGGACATTGAACGCGTCGAGCAGATGATGAACAAAAAGCCTGTCACCGTTACGGCGGACAAAACGCTTTCGCAGGCGATACAGGTGATGCGGGAACACCGTGTCGATTCCCTGCTTGTCGTTGATGACCTGAATGTGCTGCAAGGATATGTGGATGTCGAAATCATTGATCAGAACCGGAAAAAAGCGAGCCTCGTCGGCGACGTGCTCCGCTCTGATCTGTATACGGTCGAGCAGGGGACACTGCTGCGTGATACCGTACGCAAAATTTTAAAGCGCGGAATGAAATATGTACCCGTCGTTGATGAACAAAGGCATTTAGTCGGAATTGTCACGAGAGCGAGCCTTGTCGACATCGTTTACGATTCAATCTGGGGCGAGGAAGACCAGCTGGTGACAGGCTGACAAGGGGAGGAACGCTTACAATGAATGAAATGATCAAGTTTTTGCAGACGAACGGCGGAGAACTGTTATATAAAACGTGGGAGCATTTATACATTTCGATCATCGCCGTCATATTAGGCATTGTCGTCGCCGTTCCGCTCGGAGTGGCGCTGACGAGAATGAAAAAGGGCGCAGGCGCCGTCATCGGTGCCGTCAACATTGTGCAGACCTTGCCGAGTCTCGCGATACTGGCGTTTTTTATCCCGCTGTTAGGCGTGGGAAAGGTGCCCGCGATCGTCGCGCTGTTTTTCTATTCGGTGCTGCCGATTCTCCGGAACACGTATACCGGCATTCAAGGCGTAAATAAAAATCTGCTGGAATCGGGAAAAGGCATCGGGATGACGGTCTGGGAGCAGATCAGGCTTGTGGAACTGCCGCTTGCGGTTCCGGTGATCATGGCAGGCATCCGCACATCCACCATTTATCTGATCGGCTGGGCGACGCTTGCTTCCTTTATCGGGGGCGGCGGGCTCGGAGACTATATTTTTATCGGCCTGAATCTCTATCAGCCTGAATATATTATCGGCGGCGCCGTGCCCGTCACCATTTTAGCCATTATCATTGATTATCTGCTGGCGGCGACGGAACGGAAGGTGACGCCGAAAGGGCTGAAAGGACTGAAGGAAGTATCATAAGGAGTTGGCTGTTTTGAAAAGAAATCAAAAGAGATGGATGTGCGCACTGGCGCTGTCGGCTGCTCTGCTTCTAGGCGGCTGTTCCCTTCCCGGCCTGAGCGGGGCTTCCGATGATACGATCAAAATCGGGGCGCAAAGCATGACGGAATCAGAAATTATCGCCAATATGATCGCACAGATGATTGAACACAATACAGACTTGAATACGGCATTAATTAAAAACCTCGGATCGAACTATGTCCAGCAGCAGGCGATGCTCGGCGGTGAAATCGATATCGCCGCGACGCGCTACTCGGGAACGGATTTAACGAGCACCCTCGGCATGGAAGCGGAAAAAGACCCGAAAAAAGCATTAGCCATCGTCCAGAAGGAATTTGAGAAACGCTTCCATTACAAATGGTTTGATTCTTACGGATTTGAGAACACATACGCTTTTACCGTCACGAAAGAGCTTGCGGAAAAAGATCATTTAGACAAAGTGTCCGATATTAAGAAGCATGCGGATCAATTTAAGCTCGGTGTAGACAATGCGTGGCTGAAAAGAAAAGGTGACGGCTATAAAGGCTTTATCGACACGTACGGCTTTGAATTCGGCACAACCTATCCGATGCAGATCGGACTTGTATACGATGCCGTGAAAAACGGGAAAATGGATGCCGTCCTCGCCTATTCAACGGACGGACGGATCAAAGCGTACGATCTGAAAATTTTAAAAGACGACAAGCAGTTTTTCCCGCCGTATGACTGTTCGCCGGTCATTCCCGACAGCGTGCTGAAGCAGCATCCTGAACTGAAGGGCATTGTGAATAAACTGATCGGCAAAATTGATACGGAAACGATGCAGGGATTGAATTACGAGGTGGACGGCAAGCTGAAAGAACCGTCCGTCGTCGCTAAAGAATTTTTGGAGAAACATCATTATTTTGAATAAGAAATGAGGTGGGGCAAATGGAAGTGCTGCAGCAGCTCGGCACTTATTATTCTCAAAACGGCGCCTATGTGCTTCAGGAGTTTTACCGCCATTTTCTCATGTCGGTATACGGCGTTTTATTTGCGGCGATCGTCGGGGTTCCGCTCGGCATCTTCATTGCCAGGTACAGAACATTAAGCGGCTGGGTATTCGCGGTGACAAACGTGATTCAGACCGTGCCGGCGCTTGCGATGCTTGCGGTGCTGATGCTCGTCATGGGGCTCGGCGCCAATACGGTGATATTGTCGCTGTTTTTATATTCGCTTCTTCCGATCATCCGGAATACGTACACGGGAATCGCCAGCATTGAACACGCTTATCTTGAATCGGGAAAAGCGATGGGCATGACCAAATTTCAGGTGCTCCGCATGGTGGAGCTGCCGCTTGCGCTTTCCGTCATCATGGCGGGGCTGCGGACGGCGCTCGTCATCGCGATCGGCATTACGGCAATCGGTACGTTTGTCGGCGCGGGCGGACTCGGTGACATCATTGTCAGGGGCTCAAACGCCACGAACGGAACCGCGATTATTTTGGCCGGCGCCATTCCGACAGCGCTGATGGCCGTTATCGCAGATCTTGTGATGGCATGGCTGGAGCGGGCGCTGAGTCCGGTGAGAAAGAAAAAACGAACCAAAGCGCCGAATGCGGCATGAAAAAAACGCCTTGCGGGTCAGGGCGTTTTTTTCTTATGGCTTCGGAACATGCTTGAAAATTTCTTCGCTTTCAAAAAACTCGATCAGGCGGCTGATCCAGTTGTAGTAATCAAGCCAATCCTTTAATTCTTTCAGCAGTTCGTTGATTTTTTCCTCAGCTTCTTCCGGCACGCCGTTTTCAAGGACGGCTGTCAGTTCGCGGTTCAGCTTTTTATGCATCATTTTATTTTTGCTGACGACCTTGCTCCATGTGGCCGTAAACAGCGTAATAAAGGTTTGGTAATAATCCTGCTCGACGTCGTATAAATCTTTGCGGACGCCTTTTTCAAACACTTTTTCCGCCAGATTGACGTCAAGCATTTCACGGACCGCCTGGCTCATTCTCGTCTTGCTCATGCCGGTCGCTTCTGATAATTCAGTTAAGGTCATCGGCTTGCGGTTCATATAAATAATGCCTAAAATGCGCCCCACCGTCGCGGGCATTCCGAATGTATGCATATTTTCAGCGATTCGTTCTATCAAATGATCTTCAGCTTGTTCGATTACGTGTAACGGATCTTTCTCCAACAGTTTCAATCCTTTCAGTCAGCAATTCCGATGTCAATATACCACATTTTTAAACCGGCGGAAATGCTCTTCCGAGAGAATTTGGCAGTAATCCGGAGCAATAAGAAGAACTTTGCCGGTCAATACGGGTTAATCAGTGCTTACACAACCTTTATATATAATATGGACAAATTGTAAACTTTTTAATTTACAAAGTTTAATTTATAATGGGAAACGTTCAATTGTCTGAAAAGTTAAATTTGAATTTAACGAATTGAATAAACTTAATCATGGAGGTGTGAGTGTTTGCTGACATTAGAAAATGTCTCGAAAATGTATAAAGGCGGGAAAAAAGCCGTCAACAGCATCAACCTGAATATCGCCAAAGGCGAATTTATTTGTTTTATCGGACCGAGCGGCTGCGGCAAAACGACGACGATGAAAATGATCAACCGCTTAATTGAACCGACAGAAGGCAGAATCCTGATAGAAGGCCGAAACATTATGGAACAAGACCCGGTGGAACTCAGAAGAAGCATCGGCTATGTCATCCAGCAGATCGGGCTGTTTCCGCATATGACCATTCAGCAGAACATTACGCTCGTTCCGAAGCTTTTAAAGCATCCTGCCGAAAAACGGAAGGAACGGGCGCGGGAGCTTTTAAAGCTTGTTGATATGGGGCCTGAATATTTAGACCGTTACCCTCATGAACTGAGCGGAGGACAGCAGCAGCGAATAGGTGTATTACGGGCACTTGCCGCAGAGCCGCCGCTCATCTTAATGGATGAACCGTTCGGGGCGCTTGACCCGATTACGAGAGATTCCCTTCAGGAAGAATTTAAAAAACTGCAAAAAACCTTACATAAAACCATCGTATTTGTTACCCATGATATGGACGAAGCCATCAAGCTTGCGGACAGAATCGTCATTCTGAAAGCGGGAGAAATCGTCCAGGCCGGAACGCCTGATGAGATTCTCAGATTTCCGGCGAATGAATTTGTTGAGGAGTTTATCGGCAAGGAACGGCTGATCCAATCATCCAGCCCTGATATTGAACGGGTGGAGCAGATCATGAATCCCGATCCCGTGACGGTAACACCTGAGAAAACACTGTCAGCCGCCATTCAGCTGATGCGTGCCGAGCGGGTGGATTCGCTGCTCGTCATTGATGAAAAGAACGTTCTCCAAGGTTATGTCGATGTGGAGATGATTGACCGCAAACGAAGACAGGCGGTAACCGTCGCGGAAGTGCTTGAACGGGATCTGTACACGGTCAGAAGCGGCACTCTGCTTCGCGACGCCGTCCATAAAATTTTAAAAAGAGGCATGAAATTTGTGCCGGTCCTTGATGAAGCCGGCCGATTAACGGGAATCGTGACAAGGGCAAGCCTCGTTGACATCGTCTATGACTCCATCTGGGGAGAAGAGAATCAGCTCGCGGTGATGTCATGAGGAGGCTTCAATTGATATGAATCAGACCGTGCAATTTTTACAGGCAAATGGAGGAGAGATGCTTTATAAAACATGGGAGCATCTGTACATCTCATTAATCGCCGTCATGGCGGGCATTCTCGCCGCCGTTCCGCTCGGCGTCCTGCTGACGAGGATGAAAAGAGGAGCCGGCGCCGTCATCGGCATCGTCAACATCATTCAAACCTTGCCGAGCCTTGCCATTCTTGCGTTTTTTATTCCGCTTTTAGGCGTAGGAAAGGTCCCGGCCGTTGCGGCGCTGTTTTTCTATTCCATGCTGCCGATTCTCAGAAACACGTATACGGGGATTCTCGGCGTCAATCGGCATCTTCTGGAATCAGGAAAAGGAATCGGCATGACGGCATGGGAGCAGATCAGGCTTGTAGAGCTCCCGCTTGCCGCTCCGGTCATCATGGCGGGCATCAGAACGTCTTCGATTTATTTAATCGGCTGGGCGACACTCGCCTCCTTTATCGGCGGAGGCGGGCTGGGAGATTACATTTTTATCGGCTTGAACCTTTATCAGCCGGAGTATATTATCGCAGGCGCCGTTCCGGTCACAATGCTGGCGGCAGCCGTCGATTATATGCTGGGGATGACAGAACGGAAAGTCACGCCTGACGGGCTGAAGAGCATAAAGGATGCTTCATAAGGAGGAGGTCTCTCATGGGGAATAGATGCAAAAAACGGCTGCTCGCAATCGCCTGTATCGGCATGCTGCTCCTTGGCGGATGCTCGCTCCCGGGGTTGAGCGCCGCATCGGAGGATACCATTAAAATCGGCGCGCAAAGCATGACCGAATCAGAAATTATCGCGAGCATGCTCGGACAGATGATCGAACATCACAGCGGGTTGAAAACATCCGTTATTAAAAATCTCGGTTCCAACGCCGTACAGCAGCAATCCTTGATCAACGGTGATATTGATATCGCCGCTACGCGCTATACAGGTGACGCGCTGACCGGGACGCTTCGCATGGAGCCGGAAAAAGACCCGGACAAAGCGCTGCGGCTCGTTCAGCGTGAATTTCAAAACAGATATGACATGAAATGGTTTGATTCTTACGGCTTTGATAATACATACGTCTTTACCGTTTCCGGACAGCTTGCCCGCAAGTACCATTTAGAATCGGTATCCGATGTCAAAAAAGAAGCGTCTCATCTGAAATTCGGCGTAGATAACTACTGGATGAAGCTGAGAGGCAACGGATATCAGGATTTTATGAAAACATACGGAATGTCATTTGAAGGCACGTATCCGATGCAGATCGGCCTCGTTTACGACGCGCTGAAAAGCAGAAAGATGGATATCGCGCTCGCTTATTCCACCGACGGAAGAATCATCGCTTACGGACTGAAAACGCTGAAGGATGATAAGCGGTTCTTTCCTCCGTATGACTGTTCACCCGTCGTTCCGGATCAAGTATTAAAAGAGCATCCCGAACTGGAGGGCGTGATCAATAAAATGATCGGCGCGATTGATACAAAGATGATGCAGAAAATGAATTACGAAGTTGACGGCCGATTAAAAGAGCCGTCCGTCGTGGCTAAGGAATATTTAGAAAAACATCATTACTTTGAATAACGGAAAGGAGATGTGCGGATGGACACGATGAAAGAGCTATTTACGTATTACGCTCAAAACGGCAGCTATGTTCTGTATGAGTGCTGGCGGCACTTTCTCATGTCGGCGTACGGCGTCGTTTTCGCCGCCGTTTTCGCTATTCCGGCCGGAATTGTGACAGCCAGGCACGGGCGTCTCGCCCGCTGGGTGTTTGCTGTGGCGAACGTGATTCAAACCGTTCCGGCGCTTGCGATGCTCGCCGTCCTGATGCTTGTCATGGGGCTCGGGGCCAATACGGTCATCACGGCTTTGTTTTTGTATTCCCTGCTGCCGATTCTCAGAAATACGCACACGGGCATTATCAATATCGAGCACGCTTATCTCGAGTCGGGAAAAGCGATGGGCATGACGAAATACCAAATCCTTCGTATGGTGGAGCTGCCGCTTGCGCTTTCCGTCATTATGGCGGGTCTCCGAACGGCGCTCGTCATTGCCATCGGCATCACGGCGATCGGCACCTTCGTCGGGGCGGGCGGCCTCGGCGATATGATCGTCAGAGGGTCGAACGCGACAAACGGAACCGCCATTATTCTGGCGGGCGCCATCCCGACCGCGCTGATGGCGGTGGCCGCAGACCTGCTGATGGCGTGGCTGGAACGAGCCCTCAGCCCGGTGAAAAAACAAAAAAGAAAGCTGATCGTACGCTCAGCCTCATGAAAAAAGCATTCTTCCGCGGGAAGGATGCTTTTTTTTGATTTCTTGATTAAATTTTGATAACTGCGCTGTAAAGTCTTACATATCAAATAACAAAGCAGAGGGGTAATCAAATGAGCAACATCATAGAAACGAGACAGCTGCAAAAATCATTCGGCAGACAACAGGCAGTGGCTGATGTGTCTCTATCAGTAAAACGCAACAGCATATACGGCCTGCTCGGTCCGAACGGCGCGGGAAAATCAACAACACTTAAAATATTGACCGGCATGCTGCAGCAAACATCCGGCGAGGTTCTGTTCGACGGACATACATTGAAGCGCGAAGACTTGAAAAGCATCGGTTCCCTGATTGAAGCGCCGCCGCTTTACAGCAACCTGACAGCCGCTGAAAATCTGAAAGTCCGCTGCGTTATGCTCGGACTGCCTGATTCAAGAATTGCGGAAGTGCTGGAAATTACGGGATTAACGGGAACCGGAAAAAAACGCGCCGGACAATTTTCCATGGGAATGAAACAGCGTCTCGGCATTGCGTTAGCATTATTAAGCCGTCCGTCGCTCTTAATTCTTGATGAGCCGACAAACGGATTGGACCCGATGGGAATTCAGGATTTGCGGGAATTTATCCGCTCCCTCCCCGGACAGGGCATGACGGTTATTTTATCAAGCCACCTGTTATCAGAAGTCGAGCAGATTGCAGACCATATCGGGATCATCAGTGACGGCGTTTTAGGATATCAGGGAGAAATCAGCCGGGAAGATGATCTGGAGCAGTTGTTTCTGGAGGTAGTCAAATCAACACGGGAGAAAGCGGGGACAGGAAAATGATTCAGTACATGCAGGCGGAACATCTTACATCTAAAAGAACATTTATCAGAAAGCTGATCATTCTGATTCCGCTTCTGAACACGGCTTTTTCTTTTCTGCTGAATACGGCTTATTTTATGACGGGCACGTTCAATTGGTGGGCGGTTATTTTCATGCCGCTCATGATTGCTCTAATGTGCGGTTTATCTGTTAAAAAAGAGAAAAAATCTGCGAATGACCGCGCGGTGTACTCATTGCCGGCAGATTTAAAAAGCATATGGCTCTCAAAAATAAGCTTGATCGCGCTGTATTCACTCCTGTCGCAAATCGTCTTTTTCATCATCATGTTTTTACTTGGCCTTGTATTTCCGGGAATTGCTGCGCTGCAGCTGAAAGGCGTTGAAGCAGGCTCCCTTTTATGGCTGACGACGCTTTGGGAAATTCCATTGTGCTTATGGATTGCCAGGCAGTTCGGATTTACGGCAGTCATTCTCGTGAATATGATCGCCGCTTTTGTTTTGGGTATTGTGCCGGCGTCCGGTTCATTGTGGTGGCTGAGCCCATGGAGCTGGTCAGTCCGAATGATGTCACCGATTCTCGGGATCCATCCGAACGGAATTCCGCTTCCCGCAGACAGCGGCTTATTAAACGGAAACGTGATCATTCCGGCTATTATTCTTTCTATTCTTTCTTTTATCGCAATAAGTTTGATTTCCGCAGTGTCTTTTTCAAAAGGGGGAAACCGGTCATGACCGTGCTTTTACGATATATGTGGGCCGATGTATTAAAAATGAAGCGCACGCCGCTCATATGGATGCATGTTGCGGCGCCGGTTTTATGCGCGGGATTTTTCCTTTTGTTTTTGTATATGTATGGAAGGATTCAGGAGCCTTATGAGCTGTACAGCGTCTTCTTCAGCGCGATTGCCGTTTTATACCCTTTCATCATCAGTATTGTCTGCGGCATGTCTGCCTCGGTTGAGGAACAGGCGGGCCATTTTCAGATGATGCTGGCGGTGCCGTATTCGAAAATCGTCAGTTTTGCGGGCAAGCTGCTTTTGCTGCTCCTATTGAATGTGTTATCGGCAGGTCTCGCCATCTGTCTTTATTTGGCGGGGATGAAATTTGTTCTTCACATCAATGATCTCCCCTATCTTACGTTTTTAAAAGGAGGGGCGTGGCTGATTGCCGGCAGTATTCCGCTTTATATGATGTCTTTTTTTGTCGGCGTAAAGTACGGCATGGGACCGTCCGGGCTTTTAGGGGGTGCGGGATTATTAATAGCGGCGCTCATGAATACGGGACTTGGCGATATCATCTGGCGTTTTTTCCCGTGGGGATGGAGCGTGCGGCTTTCAGGCCTTGCAGGACTGCTGCATTTTGACAAAGTCAAAAAAGAGTTCCTCCCTTATGTAAGATACGATATGAGATTCGGAGAAATAATGTTATATTTTTCTATAGTGATATTATGTTTGGCCGGCCTCTTTTGGTGCAGAAGATGGGAAGGGCGGCGTTCATATGAATAAAGGCAAGGAGCGATTCGGCCGGTGGCAAACATTTTAGCAATTGATGATGAAAAAGATATTCTCGTTCTGATCAGAAACATTTTACAGCGTGATCAGCATACAGTAACGATTCTGGAAAAAGCGGAGGATCAGTCATTGGATTTTTTTCAAGGCTATGATTTGATTCTTCTCGATGTCATGATGCCCGGAACGGACGGGATTGAACTCTGCCGGCGGATTCGGCCGCTGGTGGACAGCCCGATCCTGTTTTTAACGGCAAAGTCTGACGAAGAATCCATTGTGAAAGGCCTCATGACAGGCGCTGATGATTACATCACAAAGCCGTTCGGCGTACAGGAATTGATGGCAAGGGTAAACGCGCATGTCAGAAGGGAACGGCGTGAGAAGCATCAGACGAAACGGCTGATATCAGGCTTCATGTTTGATTTTGACAATAAAGAAGTGTGGATGGATGACCGGAAACTGCCTCTTACGAAAAACGAATATAAAATCGTTGAATTTCTGGCACAGCATAAAAACAGAACATTCTCACGGGAGCAGATTTACGAGGAAGTGTACGGCTTGGACGGCGATGCGCTCTATTCAACCATTACGGAGTTTATCAGAACCATCCGGAAAAAATGTAAAGAACACGGGGCTGATCCGATCAAAACGGTGTGGGGTGTCGGATACAAATGGGAATAGCAAAAGGAAAATCCAGCATCCGCAAAGAGCTTGTCAAATTTACCATCACGCTGTGTCTGAGCACGATGGGGGTGGCGGCATTATGTGTCGCCTTAAATGCCATTGCCATGAATGCCGGAGCGATCCTGCCCGCAAACTACAGCGAGCATGAGGCGGAACAGATCAAACCCCGCCTGAAATCAGCGGAAAAGATAACAGAAGATATGATCCCCGCAGGTATGACATACGCCGTTTTTGATAAAAAAACAAAGCGGATGACGAAAGGAACGATGACGGAACAAGATGCGGCCAACGCCAGAAAAAAGATTCAGCATCAGCCGTATTTTAATTATGCTCAAAAAGGATTCATGGTGATAAATCGGAAAGATGAATACGGCGTTCTCCAATATTCACTCAGGTCGGAATTTCAGTCGCCGCTGTTAAGGCGCTATCTGCCGAATTATGAATGGACGGGTCTTACGATTCTGATCACTTTGCTTCTTTTGACCGTTTTTATCGTGACGACGCGTTTCGCCAATCAGCTGAGACGGCATTTCAGCACACTCAGCTCCATTACGGCAAGCATTCAAAAACAGAATTTAAATATCAATCCAAAAAGGTCGCGTATAAAAGAATTTGACGATGTCATTGACTCTCTGCTGAAAATGAAAGACGCGCTTCAAGCATCTCTGGCGGCGCAGTGGGAGGCGGAGCGGATAAAGAAAGAACAGATCGGCGCGCTTGCGCATGATATTAAAATTCCGGCAACGATCATTAAAGGAAATGCCGAGCTGCTTCAGTTAACAGAGCCTGATGAGGAGCAGGCGGAATATGCGCAGTATATTCTGGATGCCGGAAACAAAATCGAGCATTATGTCGGACAGCTGATCCAGCTTTCCAAAGCGGAGGAGGCAGTTGCCGTTCATGTGGAATATACTGACCTCAAAGAGTGGATTCAAAACATATATCGTGACGCGGCGGCGCTTGCGGGGCCGAAGCAGATTGATCTCGTCCTCAGCGAACGGGGAAGTGACCGAAAAGAAGCGCCGATCGATCATGAGCTGCTCCACAGGGCGGTCATGAATATCGCGGCAAATGCCGTCGACTATACGCCGGAAGGAGGGGAAATCCGTGTGGACGTCCTGTGCACCGATTCCGCCCTCCATCTTGCCGTATCCGACAGCGGAAGCGGGTTCTCGCCGGAAGCGCTGAAAAGAGCGACACAGCTTTTTTACACGGAGGATAAAAGCAGACATTCGGCGGGGCATCACGGCATGGGGCTTACATTCGCCCATCATGTCGTACATCTTCACCACGGCGAATTAATACTTGAAAATCAGGAGTCTGGAGGAGCCCGGGCGGAGATTCGAATTCCGCTGGAAGGCGTCAGACAAAAACAAGCCCTGCACGTATGAGGGCTTGTTTTTTCTGTTTCCATGTTTCTTTGAGAAAGGCAAAAATAAAAACGGCTGCCCGTTTGAGAGATCAGCCGCTTATGCGGAAAAGAGTTTATCAGGAAGGATCAATCCATTGTGAAGACCACTTGGAAATTTCCTCTAAAATAGGGGCTAATGCGCAGCCTTTTTCCGTTAATGAATACTCAATGCGGACAGGCGTTTCGGGGATAACATCCCGTTTGATGACACCTTCTGTTTCAAGTTCTTTCAGACGTTCTGACAAGACTCTTCCGCTTAAATTCGGAAGCGCCGCTTCAATTTCGCTAAATCGCTGCTGTCCGTTCAATAACTGAAAGACGATTAGAGCCACCCAGCGTTTACTTAGGATGTCGACCGCTTTTTCGAATCTGGGGCACATTTCTGATTGGTTCATGCTTTTTCACCTCGTCTTCTGCTATTATACCGCAAAATCGGAGGGAACGTATGTCTGGCGCTCGTTAAGTTGGGAGGGAATCAAAAAGAGGATGAGGAATCCGGGGAGCGCTTTTTCGCTTCAGCCGCGATAAAGTCAAAGTATTTGCTGACGCTTTCAATATCTTCTTTTGTGAAGTGCTGCCACTTTTTGCTGTCAAACAGCGGCAGATGCTCCGCGCCTCTGTCAACGGCGGTCTGATAGATGGCGCAGATGGATTGATAGCTTTCGGATGTTTCGCGGATTTCCTCCTGAAATGCCTTGATGTGTCCGGCCCGCGCCATTAACTCCTCGTACGGAATTTTTAATGTGTCAGCCAATTTTCTGATGGTCGCCGGTTTAGGAATGCCGCGGTGCCCGTTTTCAATTCTGGAAATGGTCGCCGAGCTGACGCCGGAATAGACGGCAAGCTGATTGACGGTAAGCTTCCGGGCGCGGCGCAGCTCTCTTAATTGCTTTCCGAATGTGTTCAATAAGATCGCCTCACATGTGCAAAGTCATGAGTCTTCATTTGTTCTTTTTTTGGCTTCCGCCGCTAAGAACGCAAAGTATTTATCAAGCAGAACCAAGTCTTCTTTCGACAGGTGCCGCCAGTTCTCCCGCTCTAATAAGGATAAATCATGCAGCTCATACGTTTCGGCTTTTTCCAGCAAGGTGCAGCCCGTGTCGTACGGGGCTCTCGTTTCCTGGACGGTCTCTATGTATCCCGCCGTCTTCATCAGTTCCTCATACGGGATTTTCAACGCATCTGCGAGCTTTTTAATGGTTGCAGGTTTCGGCACCCCGCGTTTGCCGTTTTCAATCCGCGAGATTCCCGCGGCGCTGACGCCTGAATACGTTGCCAGCTGGTTCACTGTCAGATGCCTTTTTTCCCGCAATGTCCGCAATTGTTTCCCGAAGCTTTCCACAGTCTCTCCCCCTCCCGCGGTCTATTTATATTCTAGTATGTTTATTGACTAAAGGGAATAGTCAGGCTGGAAAAGTATTGACAAAAGTTAACAAAAGCCGTATCTTATGTATAAGAAAGAAAGTATTTGACAGAACGGAAGGTGAAGAAAGTGGTCGAAAAGATACAGATCAGAAGAGATTATGTGCTGCAGTATATGGTCAATAATGACTACTCGTTAAACCAGCTCGCCCTGGAGATCGGAATATCTCCCGCCACACTGAGCCGTGTACTGAATGGAGAGCGGAGGCCGGGACAGCTGGTCATCGGAAAAATGCTCTATTACTTTGACATGAAATTTGAAGATCTTTTTTACTACGACTTTGTTGACAAAAGTCAACGATGATGGAAGATTCAAACGCATTTCCGTTTTTCTGACATGATGTGCACCGATACGGCGTGACATGCCTTTGTTTTTCATGTAAAATAGAAGCAATGTAGGCCAGTCAGTCTGGAGGTGTATGGGATGCACACATTATTGATTACCTTATTGGTTATCGTCAGTATTGCACTTATTATTGTCGTATTGCTTCAAACCAGCAAAAGCGCCGGTTTATCGGGTGCAATTTCAGGCGGGGCGGAGCAGCTTTTCGGAAAACAGAAAGCAAGGGGCCTTGATCTGATTCTTCACCGCACAACCGTTGTGCTGGCAGTCTTGTTTTTCGTGTTGACGATTTCGCTGGCGTATATCGTATAAGGCAATGTTTGTATAAGGTCTGATTTAATATCAGGCCTTTTTCTTGTTGAGAGACGGCGTTTGTTTCTCGCAAAACTGTGGAAAACTAAATTGAATGTGCAAAAAAGGGGTTATGAGCATGAAAATTGTGACACCAAAACCATTTACATTTAAAGGCGGAGACAAAGCGGTGCTTTTGCTGCACGGCTTTATGGGAAATACAGCGGACGTACGAATGCTGGGACGTTATTTGAATGAACGGGGCTATACGTGCCACGCGCCTCAATATGAAGGACATGGCGTTCCCCCTGAAGAACTGGTACATACAGGGCCTGAAGACTGGTGGAAAAACGTGATGGATGGCTATGAATACTTAAAATCTGAAGGCTATGAGAGCATCGCTGCCTGCGGACTGTCGCTTGGCGGGGTTTTTTCGCTGAAATTGGGTTACACTGTACCCATAAAGGGAATTGTTCCAATGTGCGCGCCGATGCATATTAAGAGTGAAGAAGTTATGTATCAGGGCGTCCTTTCATACGCTCGCAATTACAAAAAATTCGAGGGGAAAAGCCCGGAGCAAATTGAAGAGGAAATGAAGGAATTCGAAAAAACGCCGATGAACACCCTTAAGGCGCTGCAAGACTTAATTGCTGATGTGCGGAATAATGTCGATATGATTTATTCACCGACATTTGTGGTGCAGGCCCGTCATGATCACATGATTAATACCGAAAGTGCTAATATTATTTACAATGAAGTGGAAACTGACGATAAACAGCTGAAATGGTACGAGGAATCAGGCCATGCCATTACGCTCGACAAAGAACGTGACCTCGTTCATCAGGATGTGTACGAATTTTTAGAGAAACTCGATTGGTAACAAACAGGAGGTCGAATAATGGAAAAAGAAGCGTTTATGGACCGTCTTCTCGCGTTTATGAAGGAAGAGGCGTACAAGCCCCTTACCGTTCAGGAACTCGAGGAGATGCTGAACATCACGGAAGCAGATGAATTTAAAGAGCTGGTAAAAGCGCTGGTGGCGCTCGAGGAGACGGGACAGATCGTCCGCACCAGAAGCAACCGCTACGGGCTTCCGGAAAAAATGAATTTAGTAAAAGGAAAAATTTCCGCGCATGCAAAGGGATTCGCGTTTCTATTGCCGGAGGATACCTCTTTAAGCGACGTGTTTATTCCGCCGAATGAGCTGAATACGGCCATGAACGGCGATATCGTCATGGTGCGGCTCAATTCCCAGTCAAGCGGATCGAGACAGGAAGGCACGGTCATCCGCATCCTGGAAAGAAGCATCGACCGCGTCGTGGGCACATACACAGAAACGAAAAGCTTCGGCTTTGTCATCCCGGATGATAAGAAAATCACGAGTGATATTTTTATTCCGAAACATGCCAATAACGGCGCTGCGGAAGGCCATAAAGTCGTCGTCAAACTGACAAGCTACCCTGAAGGCAGAATGAACGCCGAAGGAGAAATCGTTGAAATACTCGGCCATAAAAATGATCCGGGCATCGATATTTTATCAATTATCCATAAGCACGGCCTGCCGGGGGACTTTCCGGCTGAAGCGATGGAGCAGGCAACAAGCACGCCGGATACCATCGATGAAAAAGACATCAAAAACCGCCGTGATCTCCGCGATCAGGTCATTGTCACCATTGACGGCGCGGATGCGAAGGATCTGGATGACGCCGTCACCGTGACAAAGCTTGATAACGGCAGCTACAAGCTCGGCGTTCATATTGCCGACGTCAGCCATTACGTCACGGAGAATTCCCCGATTGACAAAGAAGCGCTGGAAAGAGGGACAAGCGTGTACTTGGTTGACCGGGTCATTCCGATGATTCCGCACAGACTGTCTAACGGAATCTGTTCTTTAAATCCGAAGGTCGACCGGCTGACGCTTTCCTGCGAAATGACAATCAACCAGCAGGGGCAGGTAACAGAGCACGAGATCTTCCAAAGCGTCATTAAAACGACGGAAAGAATGACCTATTCAGATGTCAACCGGATTCTCACAGAAGACGACGCCGAGCTGAAAGAAAGATATGAGCCGCTCGTCCCGATGTTTAAAGACATGGAACGTCTGGCGGAAATTCTCCGGGCGAAACGGATGGACCGCGGCGCCGTGGATTTTGATTTCAAAGAGGCGAAGGTGCTCGTCGATGAGGAAGGCGCCGTAAAAGACGTCGTCATCAGAGAGCGCTCAGTAGCGGAAAAGCTGATTGAAGAGTTCATGCTTGTCGCAAACGAAACGGTGGCCGAGCACTTCCATTGGATGAACGTGCCGTTTATTTACCGGATTCACGAAGAGCCGAACGCCGAAAAACTGCAAAAGTTTCTGGAGTTCGTCACGACATTCGGTTATATCGTCAAAGGGAAAGCCGGAGACATTCATCCGCGCGCGCTGCAAAGCATTCTTGACGAAGTGCGGGACCGTCCGGAAGAAACGGTGATTTCAACCGTCATGCTCCGTTCCATGAAGCAGGCGAAATACGACCCGCAAAGCCTGGGCCATTTCGGGCTGGCGACTGAGTTTTATACACACTTCACATCGCCGATCCGCCGTTATCCTGACTTAATCGTTCACAGGCTGATCAGAACGTATTTGATCAACGGACAATCGGACGAAGCGACTCAAGAAAAGTGGGCCGAACGCCTTCCGGAAATCGCTGATCATACGTCAACGATGGAACGTCGCGCCGTTGATGCAGAGCGGGAAACGGACGATCTGAAAAAAGCGGAATATATGCTTGATAAAATCGGCGAGGAATTTGACGGCATGATCAGTTCCGTCACGAATTTCGGAATGTTTGTCGAGCTGCCGAATACGATTGAAGGGCTTGTGCACGTCAGCTTTATGACGGATGATTATTACCGTTTTGACGAGCAGCATTTCGCCATGATCGGCGAACGCACGGGCAACGTTTACCGCATCGGAGACGAAATCACGGTCAAAGTCGTCGACGTCAATAAAGATGAGAGAAACATCGACTTTGAAATTGTCGGCATGAAAGGCACCCGCCGTCCGAGAGAAACAACAGGCGACCGCAGAAAACGCGGCAGACCGGCGCGGAAACGTGTATTAAACAGCAATACCCCGGCTTCACCGCCGAAATCGGAGGAAAAAGGGGAATGGTTTACAAAACCGAAGAAGAAAAAGAAAAAACGCGGTTTCCAAAACGCGCCGAAACAAAAACGCAAAAAGAAGAAGTAAATGCGAAAAGCAAATGGGGCAAAATGCTCTGTTTGCTTTCTTTCGCAAGCCGCATTTTCATTGTCGCGGAACGTTCCATTTGCTAAAATAAAGCGTATCGCACACATGAACGGTTTTTGCGGAGAGAGGAGGATAAGGCATGCCAAAAGGATCAGGCAAAGTATTATCGCAAAACAAAAAAGCAAACCATGATTACTTTATAGAAGAAACCTATGAAACAGGCATCGTGCTGCAAGGGACGGAGATTAAGTCCATCCGCGCCGGCCGCGTAAACATGAAGGATTCCTTTGCGAAAATCGAGCGCGGCGAAGTGTTCCTCCACAACATGCACATCAGCCCGTACGAGCAGGGAAACCGCTATAACCACGACCCGCTCCGGACGAGAAAGCTTTTGATGCACCGGAAAGAAATCAATAAGCTGATCGGCCTGACGAAAGAGAAAGGCTATTCCCTCGTGCCGCTGAAGCTGTATTTGAAAAACGGCTTTGCCAAAGTGTTAATCGGCCTCGGAAAAGGGAAGAAAACATACGATAAACGCGAAGATTTAAAACGAAAAGACGCCAAAAGAGAAATCGAAAGAGCGTTCAGAGACAGACAAAAAGGCTTCTGATGCCTGAGCCTTGATGTGATGACTGCCCTATGCTATACTGTTCACACATCAGATTCACAGGCTGTTTATTGAAGACATTCCCAATTGAATTTGTCTGTGATCATGATATAATAACAGTACAGCCAGTTGAGCAAGAGCTTGATAGATCTCCCGTATACCCTTAACAAGGGGACGTTACGGATTCGACAGGGATGGATCGAGCTTGAGCTGCGAGCCGAGAGGCGATCTCGTTAACACGCACCTAAATATAACTGGCAAAACTAAAAGTTTTAACCAAAACTTAGCACTAGCTGCCTAATAAACGCAGCGAGCTCTTCCTGACATTGCCTATGTGTCCGTGAAGAGCACATCCAAGTAGGCTACGCTTGCGTTCCCGTCTGAGAACGTAAGAAGAGACTGACAGACTAGCTCTCGGAAGGCCCGCCCGCAGGCACGAAGACGAGTGAAACACGAAATATGCAGGCTACGCTCGTAGACGCTTAAGTAATCGATGTTTCTGGACGTGGGTTCGACTCCCACCGTCTCCATACATAACAGAGGAACCGCAGTGCCGTCACATGACGCACTGCGGTTTTTTCATGCCGAAATCAAGGAGTGAAAGTGAATGGAAATCGTCATCTTAGACGGAAAAGATGTTACAAGCACAGAAGCTTTACACCGAATCTTAAAAGATCAATTAGATTTCCCGGACTTTTATGGTGAAAATCTGAATGCCTTATGGGATTGTCTGACAGGCTGGATAGAATATCCGCTGACTTTGGTGTGGAAGAATTTTGAGGCCAGTCAAAAGGCATTGGGTTCGGATGCGGACGATGTCTTGGAGCTGCTTCAAGAGGCTCAGGAAGAGTTAGGGAATCGATTTGTCATTCAAATCGATCAGCCGTCAGCCGGGACAACGGACAGGCACTAAAAAGTGCGTACTTCCTCTCATCCATTTTTCTATCCGATAATAGGGACGGACTTCTTTATTCTAATGATGGGTTAATCTATAAAACAACAGACCATTATAAAACATTTCATAAAATAAAATAGTGGAAGGTGTTATTGATGTTAAAAGTCATCATAGACGGAAAAGATGTTACAAGCACAGAAGCTTTACACCGAATCTTAAAAGATCAATTAGATTTCCCGGACTTTTATGGTGAAAATCTGAATGCCTTATGGGATTGTCTGACAGGCTGGATAGAATATCCGCTGACTTTGGTGTGGAAGAATTTTGAGGCCAGTCAAAAGGCATTGGGTTCGGATGCTGAAGATGTATTAAGGATATTAAAAAAGGCTCAGGCAGAATTAGATGGTGAATTTTTCATTCAAATCGATCAGCCGTCAGCCGGGACAACGGACAGGCACTAAAAAGTGCGTACTTCCCCTCATCTATTTTTCTATCCGATAATAGGGACGGAAGGTTTCAGGCTTTCGATTTCTGTCCATATATAAGAAGAGACTTGCGATAGGGAGGAATGGATGATGGATTTGCAGTTGAAAGGGAAGACGGCGCTTGTGACAGGATCTACGTCAGGCATCGGGAAGGCGATTGCGGCTTCGCTGATTGCAGAAGGTGCGGCCGTGATCATTAACGGCCGCCGTGAAGAAAAGGTGAACGAAACGATCCGGGAACTAGAGAAACAGACGCCGGATGCCCGTCTCTATCCGGCCGCATTTGATTTAGGCACGGCGGAAGGATGCGGCGCGATTTTTCAGCAGTACCCTGATGTGGATATTCTCGTCAACAATTTAGGAATCTTTGAACCTGCGGAATACTTTGATATTCCTGACGAAGAGTGGCTCCGGTTTTTCGAGGTGAATATCATGAGCGGCGTGAGGCTGACACGCCGGTATGCAAAGCGGATGATTGAACGGAAGGAAGGGCGGGTGATTTTTATCGCGAGTGAAGCGGCCGTCATGCCTTCTCAGGAAATGGCCCATTACAGCGCTACGAAAACGACGCAGCTGTCGCTGTCACGCAGTCTGGCCGAGCTCACGGAAGGGACGAATGTGACGGTGAATACGGTCATGCCCGGCTCCACGAAAACAGAGGGCGTCGAAACAATGCTCGAGTCGCTTTATCCCGGTGAAAACCTGACCGCGGCGGAGGCGGAGAGACGATTTATGAAGGAAAATCGTCCGACGTCGATCATTCAGCGATTGATCCGTCCGGAAGAAATCGCCCACTTTGTCGCCTTTTTAAGCAGCCCGCTGTCGTCTGCCATTAACGGATCTGCATTGCGGATCGACGGCGGCTTGGTGCGGAGCATTATATAAGATGAACGTAAAAAAACCCCCGTAAAGCGGGGGTTTTTTTAATGCGGATCACGCTGAAACCGGCCGATGATCCTGCTGATTAAATCTTTTGTGGCACAGTCAAAATGCTCTTCTTTTTGGTTTGTCAACAGCCCGACCGGCGGTGAAATTGTTAAGTTATTGATCGGAATGACCTTCGTGCCCTCGATCGGTTCTGAGTGCGCCGTCGCCGTAAAGATTGAGACGCCGATATTTTCCCTGACATAGTATTGATGAGCCATGCTGCTGGTCAGCTCCATTTTTCGATAGCGGCTCCCGATGGCACGCTGCAGGTGCTGTTCAATTTGAATCCGGATCGGGCAATTGGCGGGCGTGAAAATCAGGCATTCATTTTCTAAATCCTCGAGATTGACGCTTGCTTTGTCGGCAAGGGGATGTCTGTCTGACACGATGACATTGAGCGAGTCATGGAAAAACGGATCGAAATAATTTTCCAGAATCAGCTCCGGCTCGCCGCATACGGCAAAATCAATGGCGCCCTCCAGCAGTTTGCGGCTGCATGTATTGGCATCATCCACGCTGACATTGACCGACATGTCAGGATAATCATGTAAGAAACCCCGCAGTACGGCAGGGAAGATCAGGCTTGCCGTCGGTTCGGATATGCCGATCTGAATAAGGCCGGCCTGGCCCTGTCTGATGTCGGCCAAAGTATGGTCAAGCACCTCGTATTGCGCGAGAAGCTGCCCGGCCCGCTCATGAAACAGCCGCCCCGCCCTTGTCAGTTTCAGCTTCTTTCCCCGTTCAAACAGCTGCGCGCCTACATCCTGTTCCAGCTGTTTAATCCGCATTGAAATCGTCGGCTGTGAGTAGTTCAGAATTTCGGCGGCCTTATAAAAGCTGCCTGACTGTACGATGGTATGAAACGTTTTAATGGTGCGTAATTCCAACGAAATCCCCTCCCGGCTGTTCATTAATTTTCTTGAACCTTTCCTTTACTTTTTTTGATTAGTCAAATAAATCAGTTTGCTTTATAGTATAAACAATCAAAGCTTAGTAAACAAATTGGAATTATATATTTTTGCGGGGAGAGTGACCGGAATGAGTGAAGACATATTTCGATTGGCTGAGAAAAAGGATGCGCCGGAGTTTTTAGAGCTGCTGTACAGCGCGTTTCAGCCGATCCGCAATTTGGAGATTGACTGGCCGTCGGCGCGGGCCGACATCGATATGGTAACAGAAAATATTGAAAATCATTCAGCCGTCGTGCTCGAACGGGACGGACGGCTTCTTTCAACAATAACGATCCGTTTTCCGTGGGAGAGTGACACGCCTCCGTCAAAATATCCGTTCGTCTGGTGGTTTGCGACGCTTCCTGAGCTGAAGGGGCAGGGCATCGGCAGCAAACTTTTGACTTATGTGGAAGAACACGTGCTGCGGGATACGCTGAAGGCCCCGGCCATCACGCTCGGCACTTCGGCGCGCAAGCATCCCTGGCTTGTAGATATGTACAGACGGAGGGGGTATGAAGTGTATTTTGAGCAGGAGAAAGACGGAGACATCGGAGTCATGATGAGAAAGGTGCTCATACCGGAGCGGTTTGACGCGTCGCTGTTAGGCACACCGAGCTGGGCGCAATGATAAAAAAACGGATCAGAGCCGGCTGTCTGCTTCTGCTGCTCGGCGTGCTGGCCGGGTGCGGGCAAGGAGAAAGCACAAAAGCGGGGAGCGGCGTGCAGACCGTCATTGTCGGCACGGGAACTGATTTTCCGAACATTGCTTTTATGGATGAAAAAGGCGAGCTGACCGGCTATGACATTGAAGTGATGAAAGCCATTGATAAACAGCTGCCGCAATACAAATTTGTCTTTAAGACGATGGATTTTTCGAATCTGCTCACAAGTCTCGGAAACCGGAAAATTGACGTGATCGCGCACAATATGGCGAAAAATAAGGAACGGGAGAAACGCTTTTTGTATCACAAGATCCCGTATAACTACTCGCCGATGTACATCACGGTGAAGGCGGATAATGACGCGATACACACGCTCCGGGATTTAAAAGGGAAAACCGTCATCGTCGGCGCGACGTCAAACGCGGCGGACTATATGACGGCATACAACAAAACCCACGGCAGCCCGATACATTTGAAATACGCCGGGCAGGGCAGCAATGATACAGCAAACCAAATTGAGACGGGACGCGCTGACGCCACCGTATCCACGCCGTTTGCCGTCGATTTTCAAAATAAGACGCACGCGTTCAAACAAAAAACGGTCGGTGATGTGCTGCTGGATACCGAGGTGTATTTTATGTTCAATAAAAACAGCCAAACCCTGGCGGACGATACGGATCGGGCGATTCAAAAGCTTG
Source organism: Bacillus sp. SJ-10 (assembly GCF_002843505.1). Lineage (NCBI taxonomy): Bacteria > Bacillati > Bacillota > Bacilli > Caryophanales > Bacillaceae > Bacillus > Bacillus sp. SJ-10. Next base: position 1,428,120 of record NZ_CP025258.1, read on the forward strand.
AGAAGGACGGCACATTGAAAAGGCTGAGTGAAAAATGGCTCGGCGCGGATTATTCAAAATCAAGTTTCACGAAATAATTGAAGCAGAAAACGGGGCGATCACATGAAAATAAGATTGGCGGTCATGTCATTAACAATTGCCGCAACGGCGGCGTTATCAGCCTGCGGCGCGGGCGGGGAGGCGGCATCAGGCAATCAGAAAAACGTGAACAACATCACGGTCGGCACGGGAACTCAATTTCCGAATATTTGCTTTATTGATGATAAGGGCAAATTGACGGGCTACGACGTTGAGCTGGTGAAAGAGCTTGACAGGCGCCTGCCGGACTATCGTTTCACTTTTAAAACGATGGATTTCTCCAACCTGCTTGTCAGCCTCGGCCAGCATAAAGTCGATATCGTAGCCCATCAAATGGAGAAAAGCGCCGAACGGGAGAAAAAATTTCTGTTCAATCAAGTCGCGTATAACAACTTCCCGCTGAAAATCACGGTGCTTCAAGAAAACGGGAACATTCACGGCATTGAGGACTTGAAAGGGAAGCGGGTCATTACGAGTCCGACGTCAAACGGCGCGCTTGTGCTGAAAAAATGGAATGAAAAACACGGCAGTCCGTTTGAAATCGCTTATGCCGGCCAAGGTTCAAACGATGCGGCCAATCAGCTGAAATCCGGCCGCGCCGATGCGACGATTTCTACGCCGTTTGCCGTCGATTTCCAAAACAAAACGAGCGCGGTCAAAGAAAAAACAGTCGGCGGGGTGCTGTCAAATGCCAAAGTGTTCTTTATGTTTAACAAAAATGAACAAACGCTGAGCGATGACATTGATAAAGCCCTGCAGGAAATCATTGATGACGGCACGCTTAAAAAGCTGAGTGAAAAGTGGCTCGGCGCGGATTATTCAAAGGAGCAATATTAAGTGAAAAAGAGAGGGATCGGCAATGGAAAAAGCGTTTGATATCAGTATGATCGCGTCCTTTGTGCCGACATTGCTCGGGTATTTGCCCGTCACGCTGTATATATTGGCGGTGTCTTTGCTGTTCGGCTTTCTATTGGGGCTGCTTTTGGCGCTGCCCCGCATCTATCGCATTCCCGTCTTGAATCAGTTTGCGAAGCTGTATATCTCTTTTTTCAGAGGAACGCCTATCATGGTGCAGCTGTTCATTGTATTTTACGGCATTCCGGCGCTCACGGCGCTCGCCGGAATTGATACCTCCAAAATGGACCCTTTGTATGCGGCCATCGCCACGTATGCGCTGAGCAGCGCGGCAAGAGCGGCCGAAATCATCAGGGGAGGTGTGAACAGCGTCGACCGCGGGCAGGCGGAGGCGGCGTTCAGCATCGGGCTGAACGGGGGGCAGACATTCCGGCGCATCATTCTGCCGCAGGCGCTTGTGCAGGCCTTTCCCAACATCGGGAATATGGTGATCGGTTTCTTAAAAGATACATCACTCGCTTTTTCGATCGGGGTGATGGATATGTCGGGCAGAGGACAGACCTTGATTACATCGAGCAATCATTCTTTAGAAGTGTATATCTCGCTTTCTGTTCTGTATTATGCGGCCGCCCTTTTATTTGAATGTGTCTTCAGATGGGCCGAAAAACGAATCAAGAAAGATGAGACGCGCCTTGTGACGGTTTTTGACATGAGCGCGCACGGCTGAAAAGGAGGGAGAACAGTGGAGCTGGACATTCCGTTTATCGGCACTGCGATAAAACAAATGGTGAAAACCGTTCCGCTTACATTGGCGATGACGGTCATTCCGATTATCACCGGATTTTTCATAGCTCTCGGCAATATCACGGTGCGTATATTCCGCATCAAATGGCTGCTGGCCTGCTCATCGTTTTACGTGTCTTTTTTCCGCAGCACCCCGGCGATTCTCCATATTATGCTGATTTATTTAGGGATTCCGCTGATTGCCGATCAATTCAGCCGCGCGTTTCATCTCGGCTGGTCGGCCAATCAGATTCCGGTCGCCGTGTTTGTCATCATGGCACTGTCATTAACGGCAGGCGCTTATATGACGGAAATTCTCCGATCCGGGATCATGGCCGTCGATACAGGGCAGGCGGAGGCGGCATATTCAATCGGCCTGACGCGGGGACAGATGATTCGGCGCGTGGTTCTGCCGCAGGCGTTCATGATATCGCTGCCGAACTTCACCAATATAGGCATCGGCTTTTTGCATACCACTTCCATCGCGGCAATTGTTGCAGTGCCTGAAATTACAGGAACGGCGACGATTGCGGCATCCGATAACTATGCGTTTCTGGAAGCATTTATCGGGGCGGCCGTGATTTATTGGGGATTAACGCTGATTCTCGAAGCTGTAAACAGTCTGGCGGAAAAAAGAGCGGCCAGATATCAAGGAGGCGCATTATGATCGAAATCCGAAACATTCAGAAACATTTTGGCAGTCATCACGTGCTAAAGGGGATCAATTTAAGTGTCCGGAAAGGAGAAGTCGTGACCATCATCGGCCCGAGCGGTTCCGGGAAAACCACTTTTCTGCGCTGCCTTAATTTACTTGAGCGGCCGGATGAGGGCGCCATTTCGCTGCACGGTGAAGTCATTAACTGCAAAAAGCCTGCCAAAAAAGACATTCTCAGACTGAGGAAACAGACGGCGATGGTTTTTCAGCAATATCATTTGTTTTCGCATAAAACGGCGATTCAAAATGTCATGGAAGGCCTGACGGTCGCAAGGAAAATGAAAAAAACAGATGCGTACGCCATTGCCGAGCGGGAACTGGCCAAGGTGGGGCTTCAAGATAAATTGCACGCCTATCCGAATCAGCTATCGGGAGGACAGAAGCAGCGGGTCGGAATTGCCCGGGCGCTTGCCATTCATCCTGATGTGATGCTGTTTGACGAACCGACCGCAGCCCTTGATCCGGAGCTTGTCGGCGAGGTGCTCGATGTGATGCTTAACATTGTGCGGACCGGCGCCACCATGATCATTGTCACACATGAAATGGAATTCGCCAGAAGAGTGTCCGACCAAATTGTGTTTATGGATGAAGGAGCAATCGTGGAACAAGGAACGCCTGAGGAAGTCTTTTACAAGACGAAAAAAGAAAGAACGAAGAAGTTCCTCCGCCGCGTGCTGCCTGATTACGGTTATGACATAAAAGAGCGCATAAAGGAGCCTGTCGTATGATTCGTTTAAGCATTTTAGACCAAAGTGTCACCGCGGAAAACCAAACCGCAGAAGAAGCCTTGCGGCAAACGGTGAAATTGGCTCAGGAGGCCGAACAATACGGATATGACCGTTTCTGGGCGGCGGAGCATCATAACAATGAAGAGATAGCAGGATCAGCTCCGGAAATTGTTCTGGGGTATCTTGCCGCAAGCACGAAAAAAATCCGTCTCGCATCCGGCGGGGTGATGCTGCAGCATTACAGTCCTTATAAAGTGGCGGAGCAGTTCCGGGTTCTGTCCGCCCTTGCTCCCGGCCGTGTGGCGCTCGGTGTCGGCAAAGCGCCCGGCGGATTTCAGCTGTCAACCGATGCGCTGCAGCGGGAGCTTATTCAGCCCGCCCGTTTATTTGAAGAAAAGCTTGAGGAGCTGACTCATTTCATCCGAAATGATTTTCCGGACTCGCACCGCTACGCGTCATTGCGGCCGGCGCCGCATACTGAGTATGCGCCTGACCTCTTTTTGCTCGGCGGCAGCGCGGAAAGCGCGATATCCGCGGCCAAACTCGGCATTTCCTTCGTTTTCGCCTATTTCATAAACGGTGAAGAGGCTGCGTTAGAAAAAGCGCGCCACGCCTTTGACGAGCATCTGCCGAAAGGGTCGAAGGCGGAATTTCACCTTGCGCCGATGGTATTTACCGCGCATACAAAAGCAGAAGCGGAAAAACACGTGGTATCGCGTGAGTCGGTCAAAATCATTCTCGAAGACGGCAAAAAGGTGAATGTCGGTTCCCGGGAACAAGCGGCAGCGTTTCTTGAACAAGTCACGCAGCCATATAAGCTGATTACACAAAAGACGGGTGTGATTGCCGGGACAAAAGAAGAGGCCGCCGCCGAGCTGCGACGATTATCCGTTCAATACAGCATTACTGATTTTGTGATTTTGTCGCCTATCAAAAACGCTGAGGAAAAACGATTGTCTTACCGGCTGTTAAGCGAAGCGGTGCAGCCGGCCCCACAATTATAGGAGGGATGAACATGAGTCATGAAGTAAACGTAGTGGTCTGGAGCAAACAGGGCTGCTCCTATTGCGATGAAGTGAAAGGATATTTGCGGGAAAAAGCCGTTGCATACGAAACAATTGATGTGACAGAGCGGGATGAATTGCGTGACGTGCTGCAGACGAAGTACGGCATCCGTCATGTCCCCGTCGTTGAAATCGGCAGCGGTGACAGCCGTGTGTATCAGGCCGTTACTCAAGTCGGCATTGAACATGTAGAACGGGCGCTTGCCGATTACGAGGGGAAAAAGGGGGAGAGAAAATGAACCGGACGGATCTTATTCAATTCGGAGCCATGATTCACGGTGTCGGCGGCACAACGGACGGCTGGCGTCATCCCGACGCCGATCCGACAGCAAGCACGAATGCGGCGTTTTACAGGCAAAAAGCGCAGACTGCTGAAAGAGGGCTGTTCAGCTTTGCTTTTATTGCGGACGGCTTGTTCATTTCTGAAAAGTCCATCCCGCACTTCTTAAATCGGTTTGAGCCGATCACTATTTTATCGGCGCTTGCCGCATCTACAACCCATCTTGGTTTAATCGGCACATTTTCCACATCGTTCACTGAGCCGTTCACCATCGCAAGACAGCTGATGTCTCTTGACCATATCAGCGGCGGCCGGGCGGGCTGGAATCTCGTCACCTCTCCGCAGGCGGGAGCCGCGCGCAATCACAGCAAAGAAAGCCTTCCCGACCACAGCCGGCGCTATGCCATCGCCCAGGAACATGTGGACGTGGTGCGCGGTCTGTGGAATTCCTGGGAAGAAGATGCCTTCGTCCGCAACAAAGAAACCGGGCAGTTTTTTGACCCTGACAAACTGCATCGCCTGTATCACAAAGGCGAGTATTTTCAAGTGGAGGGCCCGCTGAATATCGGCCGGTCCAAACAGGGAGAGCCGGTCGTTTTCCAAGCGGGGTCTTCAGAAACCGGCCGGTCGTTTGCCGCGAGGAATGCAGATGCAGTCTTTACGCACTCCAATTCACTTGAGGAAACGAAAGCTTTTTATGATGATGTGAAGAAGCGGGCGGCGGATTACGGCCGGGACGCTTCCAAGCTGCGGATCTTTCCGGGAATCAGTCCGATTATAGCCGGTTCACAAGAAGAAGCGGAAGCGAAATACCAAGAATTTGCCGAGCTCATTCCGGTAGAGAACGCTGTTAAATATGTGGCCAGATTCTTTGACGATTATGATCTGAGCCGTTTTCCGCTGGATGAGCCGTTTCCTGATTTGGGCGACGTCGGGAAAAACGCGTTTCAAAGCACGACAGACCGTATCAAAAGAGAGGCGAAAGCCCGGAATCTTACGCTGCGTCAAGTGGCGCGCGAAGCCGCGTTTCCGCGAACCCATTTTATCGGCACACCGGAACGTGTGGCATCATTAATTGCAACATGGTTTCAGCGGGAAGCGGCGGACGGATTTATTATTCATTCTGACATTCCGGGCATGCTTGAAGCCTTTGTGGATCAAGTCATACCGATCCTTCAGGAAAAGGGGCTGTACCGAAAAAGCTATCCGGCCGATACACTGCGGGGGAATCTCGGATTGGATATTCCGGCCTGCAGACCCAATCCGATTTTGAGCAGAAACTGAGGTTTCTGCTTTTTCTGCTGCTTGCCATTCCCGTCATTACAGCCTTTTCAAAAAAATATACTGATTTCGAGATATTATTGTTGCTAAATGATTTTTTTGTAACTATAATTATTACAGAACTGATCAGTATAAAAAAACATTCATATTTCATAATAAATGTGTGTGTAATCTGAAAACGAAAGGGCTGTTTATAATGGCAAAAGTACTTTATATCACTGCTCATCCTCATGATGAAAAGACATCTTACAGCATGGCGACAGGAAAAGCGTTTATCGATTCTTATAAAGAATCAAACCCGAATGATGAGGTTGTACATATCGACCTTTACAAAGAGAACATTCCTCATATCGACGCGGATGTATTCAGCGGCTGGGGAAAACTTCAATCCGGCACAGGTTTTGAAGAGCTTTCTGAAAACGAAAAAGCGAAAGTCGGCCGTCTGAACGAGCTGAGCGATCAATTCGCGGCAGCTGATAAATACGTATTCGTCACACCGCTTTGGAACTTCTCATTCCCGCCGGTTATGAAAGCGTACCTTGATTCCGTTGCTGTAGCCGGAAAATCATTCAAATATACAGAGCAAGGCCCGATCGGTCTGTTGACAGACAAAAAAGCGCTCCACATTCAGGCGCGCGGAGGCTATTACTCCGAAGGACCGGCGGCTGATATGGAAATGGGCCACCGTTACATCGGCATCATGATGAACTTCTTCGGCGTTCCTTCTTTCGACGGATTAATCGTTGAAGGCCATAATGCTGAACCGAATAAAGCACAGCAAATTAAAGAAGATGCGATTGCCCGCGCGAAAGAAGCCGGAAAATCATTCTGATCTTAAAAAAACCTCCCCGCCGTACGGCTGGGAGGTTTTTCATATTAAAGGGCAATCGTCCGTTTTTGTTCGCTGCTTTTCATCGCCGCTTCAATAACACGGATGACATCGATGCCTTCTTTTGCCGTAACGGGAAGCGGTTTTCCGTTTAAGATGCTGTCTGCCAGCAGTTTGTAGTACGTAAGGTAAGAGCCGTTCTCAGAGGGGATTGTTTCTGTATGCCTTTTCTCATCCGCTGCGGTTGTCAGCTCTCCGAAGTTGTCAGGATCATCGGCGCCCCAGCTGTCGTCAACCGGCTTTTTGCCCGCTAAAAGCGCGTCTTCCTGCCCATCCATTCCGTATTTGATAAAGCTAGCATTCCGTCCGTGAATCTGATAGCGCGGGCCGCTTGCCGCATTCATGGAGCCGGATTGAAGGATGACTTGAAGCTTGCCGTAATGGAGGGCGGCCAGAAAATAATCAACGGTTTCGCTGTTGTCCCGCTGCTTCATCACATGTGCGGTGACGGATTCCGGCATTCCGAAAAGCAGAAGTGTCTGGTCAATAATATGTGAACCGAGATCATACAGCGTTCCCGTGGCGGGTCCGTTCTTTTCGCGCCATTTTTCCTGTACAACCGGGTTGTATAGATCGTAGCTGACTTGATATGTATGAATGTCTTGAAGCGCCCCGTCCCGAATCAGCTTTTGTATCGTTAAAAAGTCATTGTCCCAGCGGCGGTTGTGGTACACGCTCAGTAAGACGCCTTTATCTTCAGCCGTTCTTCTCAGTTCCTCCGCTTCTGCTGAAGTCGCCGTCATCGGTTTTTCCACGACGGTGTGTTTTCCCGCCAGGAGACATTTCATCGCTGATTCATAATGCATTCCGCTCGGTGTCGTGACGATGACGAGGTCAATGTCAGGATCACCGGTAATGTCTTCAATCGCGCGCACGGCTTCAGCCCCCGGCAGATCACGTTTGACCTCCTCCGTTCTGGAGGTCATGACTTTTTTGATCTGATAATCATCAAGGACGTCCAAAAGCGGCGCATGAAAGACTTTACCCGACAAACCATATCCCAATATGCCAACCTGTATCGTTTTCAATGAATTTCCCCCTCTTGATATGTGGTAACAATATATACCCCGCGGGTGTACTGGTAAAACTTGTGTGTTGAAAATTTTTTACACCGGATTTTCAAGTCTGTATAATGAAGATAACGAAGAAAAAAACCGAGGTGGAAAATGGACAAACATACCGAGCATCAATCGTTAAATCATAAAAGCGCCAAAGAAAAAGATCAGATCCTGAACCGGCTGAAACGGATTGAAGGCCAGGTCAGGGGCATTCAGAATATGGTGGAGAACGAACGATACTGCGTGGATATTCTCGTGCAGATTTCAGCCGTACAGGCAGCCATGCAGAAAGTCGCGTTTCATCTGCTGGAAGATCACGCCCATCACTGCGTAGCCGGCGCCATTGAGAGCGGAAACGGGGAGCAGGCGATTGCCGAGCTGCTTGACGTTGTGAAAAAAATCGCAAAATCGTAAAATAAAATGTTTTGAAATACCCTACAGGGGTATGGTAACATGAAGAAGAAAAAACAAGACGTGGAGGGAATCATCATGGAACAAAAAACACTGCAAGTCGAAGGCATGTCCTGTCAGCACTGCGTCAAAGCAGTAGAGACCGGAGTAGGAGAACTGAACGGAGTGACGGCGGTTCAGGTGAAATTGGAAGCCGGACAGGTGGATGTGACGTTTGATGAGAACAAAGTCTCCGTATCAGATATAAAAGATGCGATTGAAGATCAAGGTTATGACGTCGTATAGGATTTATCGCGCTGCGGAAACGGGCGCGGTTTTCTTTTATCATAATTATACCCCCCTGGGGTTTATGAAGAGAGATGAGGACATTGAGTGAACCGAAAGAAATGACCATTCAAGTGGGGGGCATGACATGCGCCGCCTGCGCTTCAAGAATTGAAAAAGGGCTGAAACGGATGGACGGCGTCAATGACGCTTCCGTCAATCTTGCGCTTGAGACTTCAAACATTTCCTATCACCCTGACAAAATCGAAGCAAGCGCCATAAAAGGAAAAATTGAAAAACTCGGCTATCACGTCGTGACGGAAAAAGCCGAGTTTCAGATTGAAGGCATGACGTGCGCCGCTTGCGCCAACCGGATTGAAAAGCGCCTGAACAAAATAGGGGGAGTTGACAGCGCACCGGTGAATTTCGCACTGGAAACAGTCACCGTTGAATACAATCCGAAAGAGGTGACACCGAAAGAGCTGAAAGAGACCGTGGCAAAACTCGGCTACAGATTAGACGAGAAGAAAGCGGTTGATGGAGACGGCGGATTATCCCAAAAGGAGAAAGAGCAGCGAAAACAGCTGATCAGGCTGATATTTTCTGCCGTTCTCTCCTTTCCGCTTCTATGGTCGATGGTCAGCCATTTTTCTTTTGCTTCTTTTATCTGGATGCCGGATATCCTGATGAATCCGTGGCTGCAATTCGCGCTTGCCACCCCGGTGCAGCTCGTCATCGGCTGGCCTTTTTATACGGGAGCGTACAAGGCGCTGAGAAACAAAAGCGCCAATATGGATGTTCTCGTTGCGCTCGGAACGACGGCCGCTTACGCATACAGCCTGTACATGACGATTGCGTCTCTCGGACGAGACGGACATGTTGAGGGGCTTTATTATGAAACGAGCGCTATTTTGCTGACTTTGATTTTGCTTGGAAAGCTTTTAGAGATGAAAGCGAAAGGCCGCTCATCAGAAGCGATTAAAAAGTTAATGAAGCTTCAGGCGAAGACGGCGGCGGTTGAGCGGGAAGGGAAGGTACAGGTGATTCCGATTGATGAGGTCCGGACGGGGGACATCGTATATGTGAAACCGGGAGAACGCGTCCCTGTCGATGGCGAAGTGATTGAAGGCCATTCCGCAATTGATGAATCGATGATTACGGGAGAGAGCATGCCTGTCGATAAGTCTCCCGGAAGCACTGTCACCGGGGCGACAATCAATGCAAACGGCTTTCTCAAAATCAGAGCGGTGAATGTCGGGAAAGATACCGCGCTTGCACACATTATTAAAATCGTGGAAGAAGCCCAAGGATCAAAAGCCCCCATTCAGCGGCTCGCGGATCACATTTCAGGCATTTTCGTCCCGATTGTGCTGGGGCTGGCCGTGCTGACTTTTCTCATTTGGTATGTATGGGCCGCGCCGGGACAGTTTTCTGAAGCGATCGGCAAATTCATCGCCGTGCTTGTCATTGCCTGTCCGTGCGCACTCGGGCTCGCCACACCGACGAGCATTATGGCGGGCTCGGGCCGCGCAGCTGAATTCGGCATTCTTTTTAAAGGCGGAGAGCATTTAGAAAAAACACAGCGTCTGACGACAATCGTACTGGATAAAACAGGAACGGTGACAAACGGCAGACCGGTTCTGACAGATGCCGTACCGGCAGAGGGAATGAACGAAGAGGAACTCCTGCGGCTGGCGGCGGCCGCCGAAACGGGATCAGAGCACCCGCTTGGAGAAGCCATCGTGTCAGGAGCCGAAAAACGGGGGATTGCCATCCCGAAAATCACCCGGTTCCAAGCCCGGATCGGTTCCGGAATCTATGCAGAGGCTGACGGCAGAACGATTCTAGCCGGATCAAGACGGCTGATGGAATCAGAACACATTGAACATGAGGCGCTGCTTCCGCAAATGGCCCGCTTGGAGGCGGAAGGAAAAACGGTGATGCTTATTGCGGCAGACGGCAAAGCGGCGGGGCTTATCGCAGTCGCCGATACAATCAAAGAAACATCTCCGGCCGCGGTGAAACGCCTGAATGATATGGGGCTTGACGTCATCATGATGACCGGTGACAACAAAAAGACCGCAGAAGCCATTGCAAAAGCCGCGGGCATCGGCAGCGTGATCGCCGAAGTGCTTCCCGAACAAAAGGCGGCGGAAATTTCCCGGCTGCAAAAAGAAGGCCGGCGCGTGGCGATGGTCGGTGACGGCATCAATGATGCTCCGGCGCTGGCTGTGGCCGATATCGGAATGGCCATCGGCACCGGCACAGATATCGCAATGGAAGCGGCGGATATTACGCTGATCCGCGGTGACCTGAACGGCATTGCCGACGCCATCGGCATGAGCAGGCTGACCATGAGAAACATCAAGCAGAATTTAGGCTGGGCATTGGGATACAACAGCATCGGCATTCCGATTGCGGCATCCGGCTTTCTGGCCCCGTGGGTGGCAGGCGCTGCCATGGCGTTCAGCTCAGTATCGGTCGTGCTTAATGCTTTGCGTTTACAGAAGGTGAAAAAAGACAAAATGGGCTGATGCCTGTTTTGTCTTTTTTATTGACACTTTATTCAAAGCCTGCATATAATAGAGAAAACACATATATGAGTATATGTTCATATATATAAATTCGTTTAGCTGTATTGATGTTATGGGAATCCTATTACGGAAAGTAGGGTGAGTCGAAAATGAAAGCAGCCAAAGGTGAATTTGTATTAGACGGACTTGATTGCAGCAACTGTGCAAAAAAAATAGAAAACGGCGTAAAAGCCATTGACGGCATAGACGGTTGTGCTGTCAATTTTGCGGCAAGCACCATCACGGTCTCAGCCGGCGGCAAAAACGAGCAATGGATGAAAGACGAAGTTGCGAAAAAAGTAAAGTCCATTGATCCTCATGTGACCGTCCGTGCGAAACATGAAGATAAACCCGGCGAGGATGAATACCGCAAAAAGCTGCACCTGATGTTAGTGAGGCTGGCAGCGGGAGCCGTTTTGGCCGTCATCGCTTACTTCGCGCACACGGGCGCCGTCCTTGAGTTTCTGCTCTTTTTTGCTTCATATTTGATCATCGGCGGCGATATCGTAGCCAGAGCGGGAAAAAACATTGTCCGCGGCCAGGTATTTGATGAGCATTTTCTGATGGCGCTTGCCACGATCGGCGCATTTGTGATTCATCAGTATCCGGAAGGCGTCGCGGTCATGCTGTTCTACCAAATCGGTGAATTGTTTCAGGGAGCGGCCGTCAGCCGATCCAGAAAATCGATCAGCGCGTTATTGGACATCCGTCCTGAGTACGCCAATGTGAAAACGGAAAACGGCATGACTGCCGTTCCGCCGCAGGACGTCAAAGTCGGACAGGTCATCGTCGTGAATCCCGGAGAACGGATTCCGCTGGACGGAAAGGTGCTGAGCGGTTCTTCGATGGTTGATACATCCGCTTTAACGGGCGAATCCGTGCCGAGAAAAGCGGAGCCGGGGCAAGATGTGATGGCCGGATTTATGAATCAGAACGGCGTGCTTCATATTGAAACCTCTAAAGGATATGAAGACTCTGCCGTGTCAAAAATATTGGATCTGGTCGAAAATGCGGCCGGACGTAAAGCGAAAACGGAAAACTTTATTACGAAGTTTGCAAAGTATTATACACCGGCCGTTGTCATTGTTGCGGTGCTTCTCGCCTTTTTACCGCCGCTTCTCGTGCCTTCAGCCGCGCTATCCGACTGGGTGTACCGCGCGCTGATTTTCCTTGTGATTTCTTGTCCGTGCGCACTCGTCGTCTCCATTCCGCTCGGGTTTTTCGGCGGTATCGGAGCTGCGTCTAAAGCAGGGGTGCTCGTGAAAGGCAGCAACTATTTAGAAGCGCTCAATCAGGTGGCATACGCCGTGTTTGATAAAACGGGAACCTTAACGAAAGGCAATTTCGCCGTTACTGATATCAAACCGGCGGCGGGGTTTACAAAAGACAGCCTGCTTCATGCGGCCGCGCTTGCGGAAGTCCATTCCAATCATCCGATTGCTTCTTCCATCCGTGAAGCTTACAATCAACCGCTCGCGGCAGACGAGATTGAAGAATATGAAGAAATACCCGGACACGGCATTCGGGTGAAAATCGGCGGATCAACGATTTTGGCCGGAAATCAAAAACTGATGGCAAAAGAACAAATCGCTTCGGGCACAGCTGAAAACAACGGAACCGTCGTCTATGTCGCCGTTGATCAGCGGTATGCGGGGGCGATCGTGATCGCCGACGAAATCAAAGAGGACGCCAAACAGGCCATTGCCAATTTAAAAGCGCTCGGCGTGAAGCGGACAGTGATGCTGACGGGTGATTCAAAGCAGACCGGAGAAGCTGTCGGCCGAGAGCTCGGTATTGATGACGTGTACACAGAGCTTTTGCCGGGTGACAAGGTAGACCGCGTCGAAGAACTTGAAGCGGCGCTTGCACCGAATGAAAAACTGATGTTTGTCGGCGACGGGATTAATGATACGCCTGTGCTTGCCAGAGCTGACATCGGAGCTGCCATGGGGGCTCTCGGCTCTGATGCCGCCGTCGAAGCGGCCGATGTCGTCCTGATGACAGACCAGCCGTCAAAAGCAGCCGAAGCCATCCGGATTGCACGCCGCACACGCCGGATCGTCTGGCAGAACATCGGATTTGCTTTAGGCGTAAAAATCATTTTTCTCCTGCTTGGCGCATTCGGATTTGCCACCATGTGGGAAGCGGTCTTTTCAGATGTAGGCGTCACGCTGATCGCTGTTGCCAACGCGATGCGCGTCATGAGAGTGAAAGCGGAATAATTGTCAAAGATAATTCGTTTTTCAGGGTTTTCTTAAACAAGGTTGTCTTGGTAAAATAGAGAAGCGGGCCATCCGGCATCCGCTTCTTTTTTATTTTAAAAACAATGAGGTGTCTGAGTGAAAAAGAAACAATCGTCTGCGAAATTTGCGGTGATACTGACGTTAATCGTTGTCGTTTTATTTGCGGCCATCGTAATTATTAACAACCAAACGGAAAAAGCGGGCGAAACAGTCGCCGAACAGCCTTCCATTAAAGGACAGCCCGTGCTCGGCAAAGACAGCGCGCCTGTTACGGTAGTTGAATTCGGAGATTACAAATGTCCGTCATGCAAAGTATTTAACAGCGATATCTTTCCGAAAATCAAAAAAGATTTTATCGATAAAGGCGACGTGAAATTTTCATTTGTGAACGTCATGTACCACGGAAGCGGCTCGCGTCTGGCGGCTCTTGCTTCAGAAGAGGTGTGGAAAGAAGACCCGGCATCATTCTGGGCTTTCCATGAAAAGCTGTTTGAACAGCAGCCGTCAAGCGAACAGGAATGGGTCACGCCTGCATTGCTTGAAAAAACGGTCAAAAGCACCGCGAAAAAGGTTGATCCTGACAAGCTGAAGGAAAACCTTGATAAAGAAACCTTTGCAAAAGAGCTGAAAGCTGACACTGACCTGAATGATAAATTAAACATTACGGCGACACCGACGATTTATGTAAATGACAAGGTGATTAATGACTTCTCTAAATATGATGAGATTTCAAAAACGATTAAGAAAGAGCTGAAAAATGAAAAATAGAATCGTGTTTTTATATGCTTCTTGGGTGATAGCTCTTGCTGCCATGCTCGTCAGCCTTTATTTCAGCGAGATCAGAAAATTCATACCGTGCGAGCTGTGCTGGTATCAAAGAATTCTCATGTACCCGCTTGTCCTGATTTTAGGAATCGCCACCTTCCAGGGTGACACGCGCGTGAAAAAATATGTGCTGCCGATGGCCGTCATCGGCGCATTTATATCGACCATGCATTACCTTGAGCAGAAGGTGCCCGGTTTCAGCGGCATCAAGCCGTGTGTCTACGGCGTGCCTTGCTCATCTGAATATATTAACTGGTTCGGTTTCATTACCATTCCTTTCTTGGCATTGACGGCATTTATTCTCATTATTATCTGCATGTGTTTTGTCAAAACGGAACGCACGGCAAAATAAAGAGCCTGCTCCATGGGAGCGGCTCTTTTTCTATTATTTGTACCAAGCTTTATTTGTCGCAATCTGTCTGTTATGGGAGCTGTCCCAAATATCCACGGAATAGGCATAATCATAATTCATGACGCAGCGGATGCCGCTGCCTTGGGCGTCATGCTGAAGTCCGAAGTTATGGGAAAACTCGTGCTGTGCCGCTTTCGCCGTGTTGGCCGTTCCTTGATCAAGGTTCACGCTGAAAGCCGGGCCGCTCGGTTTGCCGTTATATACATACGCGATACCGCCGGCGTCAAAACTTGATTTTGCGGTAAAACCGACGACAAAATGATAATTTTGATTTCTGAAGCTGCCTTGGAGATTCGATAAAATCTGAGAACTGTTTGAGCCGGAGGAATTCCAAGCCTGCACGGCCTGTACGACGAAATCAATGTTGTGATCACGGTTAAAAGCGACATCCGCCTGCTCCACGATCTGGACGATTCGCGTTTGCCAGTCGCTGTATTTGGCGCGGTATTCAGCGTCCGCCACCGCCAGCACTCTGACCTTCTGGCTGCCCGTACCGGCTTTAGTTGAGGCTTTATCCTGACTGACATTGGCATTAAATCGTTTCGTGCCGACCTGCTTGCCGTTTTCATCCAGAATTTTTGTGTCAACCGTCTGTTCAACTTGGACCGGGCCCTTCAGATCTTTAAAATGATCGGCTTTCGGAAGCGGGTTCGTATACACCGTTTTCGCCGGCTCCGCATGAGTGTGCGAATGTGTATGGCTTTCGGCTGACGGCAGGCCGGGAATTAATCCGGCGGCCAATAAAACAGGAAAAACAAGTGAACTGATTTTCATCTCATAACCCCCTTTTTGTTAGAGAAAGTATTCAATGAAACTTCTAATAAACCTTCCATTAAAGTATAAAATAGGAAAATACTCTCGCTCTCAGCCGTTGCGGGTGAGGTTGTCCCGGATTAGGAATCAGAATCTTTCAAAAATAAGGTTGATTTTAAGAGAAAGCGATTATAAAATCTAATGGTCGTCAGAAAATTTAACAAATAAAAAGGAGCATATGGAATGGCCTGGGAGCTGCTTAGTGTAATCGGCATCATTGCGTTTGCGGTCAGCGGAGCGATTGTTGCGATGGAAGAGGAGTATGATATTTTAGGCGTGTATATTTTGGGGATTGTAACGGCGTTCGGCGGAGGAGCCATCCGAAATCTGCTGATCGGTGTTCCGGTCTCCGCCTTGTGGGAGCAAGGCGCGTTTTTTCAAATCGCTCTCGCATCAGTTACGATTGTCTTTTTGTTTCCGAAGCTGCTGTTAAGGCATTGGAGTAAATGGGGCAACCTATCCGATGCCATCGGGCTTTCGGCGTTTGCCATCCAAGGCGCTTTATATGCCGTGAAAATGGGCCATCCGCTCAGTGCGGTGATTGCGGCAGCGGTCCTGACCGGCAGCGGGGGCGGCATCATACGGGATCTTCTTGCCGGACGAAAGCCGCTTGTGCTGAAAGCGGAAATTTATGCGGTCTGGGCCGCGCTCGGAGGGTTAATCGTGGGCCTCGGCTGGGCCGGGGATGCCGCCGGTTTGTATGTGCTGTTTCTTGTGCTTGTGGCATGCCGCATCTGCAGTTATGTGTTCAGGTGGCGCCTGCCGAATCGTTCCTATCATATAGATCAGTAAAAAACCGATTTCACAAACGAAATCGGTTTTTTTTCATAACGGCTTCTGATAAAAAAAGACGCCCGATATGATAAGAAAAAGGGTATTTGACCATAATGCTGAATAATATGTTGCATATATGTTTGTATGATGAAAGCCGGATTTGTCAGCTTGATGTCGGAGGTGCCGCTGATGGCAAAACGTGATAAAGAGTGGAAAGAAGAGCAGGAAAGAATCAATTTTGTCATGAAGGAACTGGAACAGAAACAAACTCATCTTGAAGCCTCATCGGGCGGATTGAAGCAGGATATTGTGGGCTTGAGAAAAACGTTTTGGGATGATGTCACCGTGAATATGGATGATGCCCACGAAGCGGCTGAGACATTTTCAAGCATTAAACAGCAGGCAGAAATGCTTTCTGAACGTGAACGGACTCATCGGCTTCAATATCGGCAGCTTCAAAAAATCCAAAAGCTGAAAACCTCTCCTTACTTCGGCCGTGTCGATTTTACGGAAAAAGGGGAGTCCTCTTCCGAGCGGATTTATATCGGGCTGACTTCTTTGATGGATGAAAACAACGAGCAATTTCTCATTTACGATTGGCGCGCGCCCATCTCATCTCTTTACTATCAATATTCCCCGGGAAAAGCCCGCTATGAAGTTCCGGAAGAAACGATAGAGGGAGACATCACACTGAAGCGGCAGTTTATCATTAAAAACGGGACGCTTAAAGCGATGTTTAACACGGATATGACGATTGGTGACGAAATGCTGCAAGAGGTGCTGAGCGGCCATTCCGGACAGCATATGAAAAACATCGTGTCAACCATCCAAAAAGAACAGAACGAAATCATCCGGGATGAAAAAAGCAAATATCTCATTGTTCAGGGAGCCGCCGGAAGCGGGAAAACATCCGCGGCGCTTCAGCGGGCCGCTTACTTGCTGTACCGCGGGCGCGGGGTGCTTGATGCCCGTCAGATTGTATTGTTTTCCCCGAACATTTTGTTCAACAGTTATGTGTCCGCCGTATTGCCGGAATTGGGAGAAGAGAATATGGAGCAGGCCACCTTTCAGGAATATATCATCCGCCGGCTCGGACGAAAGTTTGATTGTGAAAGCCCGTACGAGCAGCTTGAATATTGCCTGACTGAACAAAACCAGGACGCACTTTCCGTAAGGCTCGCAGCCATTGCTTACAAAGCGTCATCAGCTTTCCAGGCCATGATTGACCGCTATGCCGGCTCGCTTTCCGGCTCGGGCCTGATGTGTAAACAGATCAGCTTCCGGGGAG
This sequence comes from Bacillus sp. SJ-10, assembly GCF_002843505.1. Taxonomy (NCBI): domain Bacteria; kingdom Bacillati; phylum Bacillota; class Bacilli; order Caryophanales; family Bacillaceae; genus Bacillus; species Bacillus sp. SJ-10. Next base: position 1,445,454 of record NZ_CP025258.1, read on the forward strand.
ACATCCTGATTTCAAAAGAGCGGATTGAAGACTATTTTTATTCGCTTGATCAGCAGCTGCCGATTCCGAACAGAGCGGAGCTGACGGCGGAATGGCTTCTCGCGGAAATCAGCGCTCTCGAAAAAAAGGAGCGTAAGAAGGAATGGGTCTTGCAGGAGATCGAGCTGCTTGATAAGGAAGACTATGCTGAGGTTTATCAAACACTCAAGAAGCAGGCGGCAGATGATGAACCTGCATTTGACGACCATCAGCGCGAACAGCGGCTGCTTGGCGCCATTATTGTCGGCAAAGCCTTTAAACCGATTAAGCAGGCCGTCAGACGGCTCGGCTTTCTCGATATAAAACGGATGTATCTCCGGCTGTTTTCAGACTGGGGAGCTGCTGAAAAGCCCGATCATTGGGAGAGCATCGGCGCTTTGACCAGAAACGCATTTGCAGAACGGTCACTTCCGTATGAAGATGCCGCCCCGTATCTGTATTTGCAGGATCTGTTAGAAGGAAAAAGAAAAAACACACAAATGAAGCACGTCTTCATTGATGAAGCGCAGGATTATTCCCCATTTCAGCTCACGTATATTCAAAGCATCTTCCCAGCGGCAAAGATGACGGTGCTCGGTGATGTCAGCCAGTCGATTTATGCCCACACCATTACGGGCCCTTCTTCCCTCGCCGGCTGCTTTCGCAATGGTGCAGAAAAGTATGTCAGCCTGAAGCGGACTTACAGATCGACGCGGCAGATTGTTGAATTTACGAAAGCGCTGCTGGCTGACGGCGATGATATTGAGCCTTTTAACCGGAACGGGGAAAAACCTCGTGTTTTGCGGACGGATACAGAAAATGCGCGGCGGGAACAATTGGCGGATACAATCCGGGAGCTCAGACAAAAAGGCTGGGAGACGGTCGCCGTCATCTGCAAAACGGCCGCGGAAGCCAAAAAAGTGTTTCAGGCGGTCAGCGACGGTAGCGGTGTCCGCTTGATCAATAAAGAAAACCAGCCTTTTCAAAAAGGGGTATGCGTCATTCCCGTGTATTTGGCAAAAGGCATTGAGTTTGACGCCGTCATTGCCGCTGACGCCTCTGCTGCCCAGTACAAAAGCGAACATGACCGTAAGCTGTTATATACGGCCTGTACGCGGGCGATGCATCATCTGACCGTATTGTCTCCGGGAGAACCCTCTCCTTTTATAAAAGAAGTGCCCGCCGGCTTATTCGTGTAAGCCCTTTGCCAAGTGCAAAGGGCTTTTTATCATTAGTAATCTTAATCATTGTCATCATGATTATATATTTTACTTACATACAAACTTTCGGTAAAGTTTCAATTAGAATATTATTTTGACAATTCCTATAGAAATAACGTACGTTACGTTTAATTCCTTGTGAGGTGGATATCGTTGCAACTTCAGGTCATGAACAGTCCGTTTAATCAGGAGCAGGCAGAGCTCCTTAACCGCCTTCTGCCGACCTTGACAGAATCACAGAAAATCTGGCTGAGCGGTTATTTGGCTGCGGCCCGGTCCGAATCCGGTGAAACAGCCGCACCCGCTGCTCCGGCTCCAGCAGAAAGCCCGGCAGTCTCAAGAGAAGTGACCGTATTATACGGATCGCAAACGGGAAATGCGGAAGGTCTTGCGAAACAGACGGTAAAGACGCTTGAGGAACGGGGATTCCAGGTCACCGTCGCGTCGATGAACGATTTTAAGCCGAATAATCTGAAAAAAGTAAACAATTTACTGATCGTGGTGAGCACGCACGGAGAAGGCGATCCGCCGGATAACGCGCTGGCCTTTCATGAATTTCTTCACGGCAGACGCGCGCCGAAGCTTGAAGCGCTCCGTTATTCCGTTTTGGCGCTCGGGGACAGCTCGTATGAATTTTTCTGCCAGACCGGGAAAGAGTTTGACGAGCGTCTTCAAGAGCTCGGCGGCACCCAGCTTGCGCCGCGGGTTGATTGCGATCTTGATTATGATGAGCCGTTTTCGGAATGGCTTGACGCGGTCATCGGCGGTTTGAACGAAGGAGCGGGAAATCAAACAGCCGAAGCGCCTGCCGAGACGCCGGCTCTCGGTGAATCCGTTTATTCCAGAACGAACCCGTTTCGGGCGGAGGTTCTTGAGAACATCAATCTGAACGGACGCGGTTCGAATAAAGAAACACGCCATCTCGAGCTTTCGCTTGAAGGATCGGGCCTCGCGTATCAGCCCGGAGACAGCCTCGGCATCTATCCGGAAAATGATCCGGCGCTCGTTGATGAGCTGATCAATGAGCTGAAATGGGACCCAAAACAGGAAGTGGCGGTGAATAAACAAGGAGAGCGCCTCCCGCTGAAAGATGCGCTTACTTCTCACTTTGAAATAACCGTCTTAACAAAACCGTTCCTGCAAAAGGCCGCACAGTTTACGGCTGACCAAAAGCTGAGTGAACTTCTGGCCGAAGGAAACGAAGAGCAGTTGAAAGCATACATCAACGGCCGTGATCTGCTTGATCTCGTCCGGGATTTCGGTCCGTGGGAAGCTTCCGCGGAAGACTTTCTTTCCATCCTGCGTAAAATGCCGGCCCGGCTCTATTCGATCGCAAGCAGTTTAGAAGCGAATCCGGAAGAGGTGCATCTGACAATCGGAGCGGTCAGATATGACGCGCACGGCAGAGAACGAAAAGGCGTCTGCAGCATTCTGTGTGCGGAAAGACTTCAGCCGGGAGATACGCTTCCGATTTACATTCAGCACAACCAAAACTTCAAGCTGCCGGAAAATCCGGATACACCGGTCATTATGGTCGGGCCGGGGACAGGCATCGCGCCGTTCCGTTCCTTTATGCAGGAGCGTGAAGAAACCGGAGCTGAGGGGAAAACATGGCTGTTTTTCGGGGATCAGCACTTTGTCACTGATTTTCTGTACCAGACGGAATGGCAAAAATGGCTGCAAAACGGTGTTCTCACAAAAATGGACGTCGCTTTTTCTCGGGATTCGGAGGAAAAGGTATATGTGCAGCACCGCATGAAAGAACAAAGCAAAGAGCTGTATGAATGGCTGCAGCAGGGAGCCGCCGTATACATCTGCGGTGATGAACAGCATATGGCGCATGACGTGCACCAGGCGCTTCTCGATATCATTCAGGAAGAAGGCGGCATGAGCCGTGAAAAAGCGGAAAGCTTCCTGGCAGACATGCAGCAGAAAAAACGCTATCAGCGTGACGTATATTGATTTTGGTTTGAAAGGAGCTTATTCAGCATGGTGAACAACATTTTAAAAGCGCCGGAAGGCCCTCCAAGTGATGTTGAGGAAATTAAAGAAAAAAGCGATTATTTGCGCGGCACATTGAAAGAAGTCATGCTCGACCGGATTTCAGCCGGCATCCCGGACGAAGACAACCGGCTGATGAAGCATCACGGAAGCTACTTGCAGGATGACCGCGATCTCCGTAATGAGCGTCAAAAACAAAAGCTTGAACCGGCTTATCAGTTCATGCTGCGCGTTCGGATGCCAGGCGGCGTTTCAACTCCGGAACAATGGCTTGTCATGGATGAACTGGCGCAAAAATACGGAAACAATACATTGAAGCTGACAACGCGTGAAACGTTCCAAATGCACGGAATTTTAAAATGGAACATGAAAAAAACGATTCAGAAAATCAATGCGGCGCTGCTTGATACCATTGCGGCCTGCGGAGATGTCAACCGAAACGTCATGTGCGCTTCAAATCCGCACCAGTCTGAAATTCATGCGGAAGTATACGAATGGTCGAAGAAATTGAGCGATGACCTTCTTCCGCGCACGAGAGCCTATCATGAAATCTGGCTTGATGAGGAACGTGTGGCGGGCACTCCTGACACGGAAACGGAACCGATGTACGGGCCGCTGTACCTGCCGCGGAAATTCAAAATCGGAATCGCCGTGCCTCCGTCCAATGATATCGATGTCTTTTCTCAAGATCTCGGCTTCATTGCCATCGTGGAGGAAGGCCGACTTATCGGATTCAACGTGGCAATCGGCGGCGGTATGGGTATGACGCACGGCGATACGGCCACTTATCCGCAGCTTTCAAAAGTCATCGGCTTCTGCAAACCGGAGCAGCTGTATGATGTAGCGGAAAAAACCATTACGATTCAGCGCGATTACGGAAACCGTTCCGTCAGAAAGAATGCCAGATTCAAGTACACCGTTGACCGTCTCGGGCTGGAAAACGTAAAAGCCGAGCTGGAAAACCGCCTCGGCTGGCAGCTGGATGAAGCGAAACCTTATCATTTTGACCATAACGGCGACCGTTACGGATGGGTGAAGGGCGTAAAAGGGAAATGGCACTTTACAATGTTCATCGAAGGCGGCCGCGTCACGGACTATGAGAATTATAAGCTGATGACGGGATTGCGTGAAATCGCCAAAGTCCATACGGGAGATTTCCGTCTCACCTCTAATCAAAACCTGATTATCGGCAATGTCTCGAGCCAGAAAAAGAAACAAATCAGCGCATTAATCGAACAATACGGTCTGACAGACGGCCGGCAGCATTCCGCCCTCCGCCGCAGTTCAATGGCTTGCGTCGCGCTTCCGACATGCGGGCTCGCCATGGCCGAAGCCGAGCGGTATCTGCCGAAATTGATTGATAAAATTGAAGCCATTGTTGACGAAAACGGGCTGCGGGATGAAGAAATCACCATCCGTATGACCGGGTGCCCGAATGGCTGCGCCCGCCATGCGCTTGGCGAAATCGGATTTATCGGAAAGGCGCCCGGAAAATATAATATGTATTTAGGAGCGGCGTTTGACGGCAGCCGTTTGAGCAAAATGTACCGGGAAAATATCGGTGAAGAGGAAATTCTGAGTGAGCTTCGCACCATTCTCCCGCGCTACGCGAAAGAGCGTGAGGAAGGCGAACACTTCGGGGATTTCGTCATCCGCGCCGGCATCATTAAAGCGACGACAGACGGCACGAATTTTCACGAATAAGATGAGCTAAGGATAGAGACACACTGACGGTGCGTTCTCTATCCTTTACTAAGCAGCATAAACGCTGCACCGCGTCATGAAACAGATGACGCAGCTTGCGAAAAAGCCTGTTTTCAGAGAAAACAGGCTTTTTCTTTTTCCGGAAAAAATGTAGCTGAAGGCAAAAAAAGTTCGCCGTGAGCACGTTATGAGAAATTTTAAATAAAAACGGGTAAAATAAAAGAAGAATGGTTGCGTGCGGAAAATATATTGAATCTGTCCGATCATCGGCTCCGGCCTTTGGCAAAGGCAGAGAACAGGCAATAATGATATGATGCAGCAGATGAAGGAGGTCATGCTTTGGACATATTTTTAGTCGTACTCGTACTTTTAACCATCATCGCGATCTCAAATATCGTAAATCGGTTTGTCCCCTTTATCCCGGTGCCTCTGATTCAGGTGGCGCTCGGTATCATTGCGGCGTCATTTCCGCAGGGGCTTCATTTTGAACTGAATACTGAATTGTTTTTTGTTTTGTTTATCGCTCCGCTGCTTTTTAACGATGGAAAACGGACGCCGCGTGCGGAACTTTGGAATTTAAGGGCGCCGATTTTGCTGCTTGCGCTCGGGCTCGTGTTTGCCACGGTGATTGTCGGCGGTTACACGATTCATTGGATGATTCCGAGCATTCCGCTGGCTGCTGCGTTCGGGCTGGCGGCGATACTGTCACCGACTGATGTTGTCGCGGTCAGCGCGCTGTCAGGGCGTGTGAAGATGCCAAAAGGCATTCTGCGTCTCCTTGAAGGAGAAGGACTGATGAATGACGCATCCGGCCTGGTCGCTTTTAAATTTGCGATTGCGGCAGCCGTGACGGGCGCATTTTCGCTGGCGCAGGCCGCCTTCAGTTTCGTTCTGATTTCAGCCGGAGGTTTACTCAGCGGTGTCGTCATTTCTTTTTTGATTATCCGTTTCCGGCTGTTTTTGCGCCGCCTCGGCATGCAGGATGTCACGATGCATATGCTGATTCAAATTCTGACGCCGTTCGTCATCTATCTCGCGGCTGAAGAAATCGGCGTTTCCGGCATTTTAGCTGTTGTGGCCGGCGGCATCACGCATGCGGTGGAGCAGGACCGTCTTGAATCAACGATGGTCAAACTGCAAATCGTCTCTTCAAGTACGTGGAATATTATTTTGTTCATTCTGAACGGTCTTGTTTTCGTTATTTTAGGTGCGCAAATACCGGATGTGGTTTCCGTCATCTTTAATGATACCGCGTTTAACAATATGATGGTCATCGGGTATATTATCGTCATTACGCTGACGTTAATGATTCTCAGGTTTTTGTGGGTGCTGTTTTTTTGGAACGGCAAGTGGTTTTTTAACAAGGATCAGAGCATTTATAAACCCGGCCTGCGCTCGACCCTGCTGATTTCGGTTTCAGGCGTCAGGGGAGCGGTCACGCTTGCGGGTTCCTTTTCCATTCCGTACGTGCTCTCTGACGGCTCGCCGTTTCCTGAACGGAATTTGATTCTCTTTTTAGCCGCGGGCGTTATTATGTGCACATTGGTGCTGGCGACAATCGTACTGCCGATTTTGACAGATAAGCCGGAAGACAATGTGAAAGAGAAGAAAGTCAAATTGCTGACAGCGAGACGGAAGCTGATAAAGGCTGCCTTAACCGCCATTAAAGAAAATATGAATGAGACAAACAAAACGGCTTCTTTTGCGGTCATTGCCGAATACAATGAGAAAATGAAAAATCTCAGGTTTCAGCAGTTCACCGTCAAAAACCGCACGAAAAAAGATGAGCGGAAAGTCCGCGCCCAAGGGATACAGGCTGAACAGGAAGAATTGCTGCGGCTGATTGAGCGGGGCGACATACCGGAAGAAACGGCTGACAGCCTTCAGGAACGGTTTGATGAACTGGAAGTGCTGTATACGAATCCGTTTAAAGTCGGCTTATCTAAGAAAAAGCTGAAACGCCTGATGTACTGGATCTTTTTCGGTGAACAAAAAAAGCCGGAAATGTCGATTTTAAATGAAGAAGGCCTCATCCGCACCACAAGGGTTAAAACGGCAAAAGCGGCCATTGAAAGCCTGAAAAAACACATGACTGAAGAAAATAAAGATGTGACGCTTGCCGTCATTTCCTTTTACAATCACTTAATTTTCAGGCTGGGGCACTCGTATCACGAACAGAGTCCGAGCCGCCGTTTTGAAAATCAAAAACTTGAAATCAAACTGCGGGCCGTGCAGGCCATCCGCAACGAAATCCAAACATTATTCGAAGAGCGGGAAATTTCCCGCGATATGTCACATGAGCTTCGCCAATACATCAATGATGTGGAAGCGGCCATGCTTGACGGAGGTGAATAAAAAAAGTCCGGCATCTGTTCGCCGGACTTTTTTTGATTACGGACGATGGAATTCGACGTGATCGCCGTCGCGGTCAAACCAGCCTCTGAAGGCCCAATTGATCCAGCCGCCATCACCTTTATTGGTGAAGCTTCCGTCTTCAAACACCCAAATGCCGTACGTGATGCCGTCATAAACGGCGGAACCGTAAAACTGAACGCCGTTAAAATGATCTTCATATTCCTGGCTTAAATTAAACACCATGACGTTATATTTTTGTCCGGAAGCGTAGAATGAAGATTCCATTAAGTTTTTGACGAAGCCGTCACGGTTTTGCGCCGACTTAATCGCGTCAGCAATCGAATTGCCGATGCCGAGCAGGTCAACGTCAATGTTTAATCCGACATCTTTTGCTGAGACATCTGATGATTGCTGTGCCATGTTTTGAGGGACCGGGGTTTCTTTTGCGGATACAAAGGACAGAGGAGTCAGAGACAAAGCGGCGCCAAGGGCAACGGTCATCGGGATACGCATACGTTTCATATGATTTCCTCCTTCAATTGTATGGTGGCTACAGTAGCGATTTACCCGGACAGTTACCCGGTTAACCGTAATTTTTGAAAAATAGGAAAATAATAACGGCGGTGGTGCTTGGGCACTAAAGATGATTTTTGTGATAACGATGAGCGTATAATTGGTTTCTTACGGCGGAAATGTGAGATAATAATAACCGTTTACATAATGACTAGAAAGGATGGTTCAACGTGGCAAAAAGCTTAAAAGATACTGTAAAGCTTCATAATGGCGTTGAAATGCCGTGGTTCGGCCTAGGCGTCTTCAAGGTGGAAAACGGAAGCGTAGCGGCGGACTCCGTCGAAGCGGCAATCAGAAACGGCTACCGCAGCATTGATACGGCGGCTATTTATAAAAATGAAGAGGGTGTCGGCGAAGGCATCAGAGCTGCGGGCGTTGCCAGAGAAGAGCTGTTCATCACGTCAAAAGTGTGGAATGAAGATCAAGGATACGAAACGACACTTGACGCGTTTGAGAAAAGCCTTGAGCGCCTCGGCCTCGATTACCTCGACCTTTACCTGATTCACTGGCCGGGCAAGGATAAATATAAAGACACATGGCGCGCTCTTGAAAAGCTGTACAAAGACGGCAAAATCCGCGCCATCGGCGTCAGTAACTTCCAAGTGCATCATTTAGAAGAGCTGCTGAAAGATGCTGAAATCAAGCCGATGGTCAACCAGATTGAATTCCACCCGCGCCTGACTCAAAAAGAAGTAAGAGATTTCTGCAAAGCGCAGGGCATTCAAGTGGAAGCATGGTCTCCATTGATGCAGGGACAGCTCCTCGATAACGAAGTGCTGTCACAAATTGCGGAAAAACATAACAAATCGGTTGCTCAAGTGATTTTGCGCTGGGATCTTCAAAACGAAGTCGTTACCATTCCGAAATCCATTAAAGAGCACCGCATCATAGAAAATGCCGATATTTTTGATTTCGAACTGTCACAGGAAGAAATGGAAAAGATCAGCGCATTGAACAAAGACGAGCGTGTCGGCCCGAATCCGGACGAGCTTCTGTTCTAAGAAAAAACAGCCCTTTACGGGGCTGTTTTTCTTTACATAAATGTCTGTGTCTGACGTTTTACGCTGAACCTGTATGCGGCTATTAATAACAGGGCGGCGGCGAAGGCTCCCAAAATGATGATGTTCAGCATCAGGCTTTGGAGCGTGCGGCCGTGCTGCAATTGATCGACCGTATCGAGCACCCAGCGCTGAGGCAGAAATTCGGCGATTGTCTGCACCGTTTTCGGCATAATATTGCTCGGAAAGAAGCAGCCGGCGAGCAAGCATGTCGGCACGACGATCAAATTCAAAAGCGCCGATGTTGAAGCGCTGCTGTTGGAAAAACCGACGGCAATAAAGGCGATCCCGATCGCGCTTAATGCAAACAGCATCATCAGGACGAACAGCTGCCACAGCGGGAATGACGGATGAATATGAAAAGCGGCGCCCATAAAGAGAACGGCGAATAGAATTTGGACGGCCATGATAATGATATTCACCGCCGCGTTTGCCAGTACATACTGCTTTGATGTGATCGGCGTTGACAGAAGCCTGTAGTACGTCCTGTTTTCCCGCTCTTTAATCATCAGTTCCGTCAGGTTGCCGGCGGAATAGAGCATAATGATAATGAGATACCCGATGACTGAGTAGGTCATTTCTTTATGATTCGATGTATCTTGTAAAACAGCGGACTCCGTTTGAATCGGAGAATGCTTGAAAGCGGCGTACATCGCCTGAAAGGCTTTCGCGTCTCCGCCGGAAGATTTGCCGATTGAGGCGGCGCTGTTCATATAATTGTACAAATAAGAGCTGACATATCCGGTGACCTGGGCGCCTTTCAGCGAGGTCATGCCGATGTGAGCCGGTTTCCCGTCTTTTACGCTTTGGGAGAAGCCTTTTTCAAACGTAATGAGCGCCTCCATTTTTCCTGAAGCGATCTTGGATGTGGCGGACGCAGCCGTTTCCTCCGAAATCTTCACATGATCCAGTCCTTTTAAAAACGTGACCGTATCCTGTGCCACTTCTCCGCCGTCCTGATTGAGAATGCCGATATTGAGCGTTTCGGCTCCGCCGTTGGCATTGGTCATGAAGGAGAGGAAGACGCCGATCAGCGGAGCCCCGATATAAAGAATAAGCTGTTTTTTGCTTTTTGTAATCCCTTTGAGAGTGTGTGCAAACAGCCACCAGAAGTTTTTCATATTACAATCCCTCCCGTCTTTGAAACGTAAATGCGGCGATCAGCAAAAAGAGTGCCGCCAATGCTGTATTTAAACCGAGTGCAGGCCATGCCGCTGATACATCATTTGCGTAAATGATGTTGTTAATCGCCTTATTGATCCATGATAAGGGCGACAGGACGGAAATTCCTCCGCCTTCATATTTGTAATAGGCGCCGCCGATAATGGACATCACCTGAACGATGATGACGGTGATTAATCTGGCGCTTTCGGGTTTTCTGGTCAAATAGCTCAGGCTGAGCCCGAAGCTGACGGCCAAAAGAATTTCAGAAACGAGAATCAAAAGCACAAGTCCCAGGTGGCTGCCCCAATTCGCTTTTAAGATAAATTTGCTGAAGGCGACAACGGCAAGAATCGTCAGAACATTCACAGCCAAAATGCCGAGCATCTTTCCGAGAAAGATATCGCTTTTCCGGAGCGGGGCGGCGATCAGGCGATCCGCGGTGTGCCGTATTCTTTCCCCGCGGAATAAGGTGCTTGCAAAAATCGAGGCGTACAGCCCGATCATCGTCGTCATGGATATCGCGTAAAAATCTTTCGCTTTCGGTTCTTTCGCTTTGTGTAAAGACGTCTGCTTCATATAATCGCTTTTGATTTGTCCGGCGGAAGGCGCCTTATGCGCCTTGTAAGCGGCGGCGCCTGCTTTGTATTGATTGGTAAAAGCGGTCAGCATGCCTTGGACGATCGTGCCGTTTATGCCGCTCCGGTCATTTGTATAGACTTGAAAACCGGTGTTTTTTACAGTGACGAAAGCATCCGCCTGATTTTCTCGAACCTCGTTTTTGCCTTTTGCCTCCGTGTCCGCTTTTTGAAAATAGACATGCTCTTTTTTGGCGGCTTTCATAAACTCAGTAAAATAATGAGAAAGAGGGCCGTTTGACTGGTCCGTATATACGACCTTGATGTTTCCGACCGTCACCTCTGAATCAAAGGCGTTTGATAATGCCGCAGTAAAAATCAGCATGAAGACGATCGGAAAAGCAAGCATGAAAATAAAAGTCCGTCTGTCGCGGAAACTGATTTTGATTTCTTTCACGGCGATGTGCAGAATATTCATTTGCAATCCTCCTTTCAATGGGGTCAGTCGCGCAGGCTTCTGCCTGTCAGCGTGAGAAATACCGTTTCTAAGTCAGGGGCCTGTTCCTGCAAGGAGCGGATTTCAATGCCTTTGTCCATGAAGTACCGGATCAGGCGGTTTAAATTGTTGACCCCTGTGTCAGAGCTGATTTTCACGCTGTTTTCTTCCAGTGCGGCGGCTCTGACGCCGGGCAGCTCCTGAATATCGCCGAGGCTGATGCCGTTTCCGGATGACAGCTCAATCACGACGTCCTTCGTGTCGGTAATGATGGAAGTCAGCTGTTCTTTTGTGCCTTCTGCGATGACTTTTCCGTGGTCGATGATGGCGATGCGCGTGCATATTTCTTCCACTTCCTCCATGTAGTGGCTCGTGTAAATGATCGTGCAGCCCATTTCATTGAGCTTTTTCACTGATTGCAGAATATAATTTCTTGATTGCGGATCAATGCCGACCGTCGGTTCATCCATGATGATCAGTTTCGGCCGGTGGGCAAGGGCGCAGGCGATATTAAGCCGGCGTTTCATTCCCCCGGAAAAATGCTTCGGCAAATATTTGTGTTTATCGCTCAAGCCGACGAATGTCAGGGCTTCCTCGACCCGTTCTCTCAGAGCCGCCCCTCTCAGGCCGTACAGACCTGCGAAGAACTTCACATTTTCATAGGCGTTTAATTCCTCGTAAATCGCGAGGTCCTGAGGGACGATGCCGATATTCATTTTCGTTGCTTTGCTATATTTGAAAATATCTTTTCCGAGAAACAGAATGTCTCCGCCTGAAGGTTTTAAAAGACCTGAGATCATATTGATCGTCGTGCTTTTTCCGGCTCCGTTTGCGCCGAGAAACCCGAAAATCTCACCTTCTTTTACGGCAAGCGACATCTGGTCAACGGCGGCATAATCACCGAATTTCTTACTCAGCTGTTTGAGCTCCAAAATGTTCATGTTTCCACCTCTATGTCTTATGATGCTCTTATTATAAAAAAAAGAATGAACGGCCGTTAGTGCAGCTGTTCATTCCTTTGACATGAGAATCTTCATATTTTTCACATGAAAATATTCACTTATTCAACCGGAAGCAATGTCGTGACGGAAAAACCGGCCGTGCCGTCAAAAATAACGGTTCCGTGCAAGACGGCCGCCCGTTCTTCCATACCGAGCATGCCGAGGCCTTTTTTAAAGCGGCCGGCGCCGTTTCCGTTATCTTTGACTTCCGCTTTCACAGCTTTGTTCAGCACATGGATATCAATGAAAATCTGCGTGGCATCGGCGTATTTCATTGCATTGGTCAAGGCTTCGGTTACGTTTTCCTGAATGACTCTCCAATGCATTTGCGTCAGCCTGTCCAAATCGCCTTGATGCGTAAACGGAACCGGCATGCCGTTTTTGGCCGAAAATTCATCAATAAACGTTCTTAATCTGTGAATGCCCATTTGTTCAGCGGGCGGTTTCATATTTTTCAGCGTTATGCGGATATCCTCTATGCCTTCTTTGGAAATGGTAATGGCGTTTTGGAGCAGTTCAGCCGCTTTGTCCGGATGGGAGCCGAGCATCCGCTTCGCCGCTTCCATCTGAATGAGCGCGCCTGTCATGGAATGGCCGATTTTGTCATGGATGGCTTGGGACAATCTGTTTCTTTCTTCGAGTTTGCCGGTATACTCCGATTGTTTGATATATTCTGTGCTGCTGTGCAGCTGTTTCGTCAGTTTTTCAATGCTTGAGCGCATGCTGTCTGACTGCTCTTCATATTTTTTCAGCCGGTCGCTGGACCGGGCGGCCAAAACGAATATCGCCAAGCAGAACAAGGTCATGACGATATAAGTCGGAAGGTCGCCGTACGGGACAAATAAAAACGGCAAAAACACGAGCAGGCAGAACACATAGCGGTGAACCGGATATTCGGCAAGAACGGCAAAAATGGCGGGCGGCAAAAGAAATAGAAACGCCGGATGGCCTAAGGCGGAAAGCCAAGCAGTCAATGCAAGCGTCATGAGGGTGATCCCGCGCCTCCAAGCGGGCGGCCTGATCATGCAGACCGCAATGCCCAAAGACAGATAAAGCAGCAGAAACAAGACGGCGTACGGCGTGTAAGGGCGGTCTGCCGATACGAACAAAAAAGCCGTATAAAAAATGGCGATCAGTCTGCTCATCAGCATCCAAAAATCCATACCGTTCAACGCCCGTTATCCACCTTCCCGGTGATATAATAAATCGCGATCTGCGTTCTGTGCTCAAGCCCTGTTTTCCCTAAAATAGATGAAATATAATTGGCCGTCGTCCCTTCAGAAATGAAAAGCTGTTTTGAAATTTCCCTGTTCGACAGTCCTTTCGCAATAAGCGACATGATGCTGAGCTCTCTTTCAGTAAACTGGCTTTCATCAATCTGATGCGCGGCTTCCGCCGGCCGGAAAAGGCTGTCTTTTATTTTATCCAGCACGGTGTCCTGAAGAATGCTGTGCCCGTTGAAGACGCTTTTGATCGCATCGCGTATCCGTTCCGGTTCGGTATTTTTTAATAAATATCCTTTCGCGCCGTTTTTAATCGCTTCTAAAATATACTCATCGTCGTCAAATGTCGTCAGGATCATCGGCTTCGTATCCGTTTCCTCCGCGATCCGTTTTGCGGCTTCGACACCGTTCATCACCGGCATGCGGACGTCTAACAAGGCGATATCGACGGGATTGTGTTTACAATACTCTGCCGCCTCCAGGCCGTTTTCCAACGTTGCCGATACAGTAAATTCCTCATATGTATGCAAAATGATTTTCATTCCTTCTCTGATGAAAGAATTATCATCCGCGATAATGACATTAATCTTCATGGCCGCACCCTTTGTGTGTTTTTTGTTTCATTATATACCATCCGATTTTAAATCAAAAAGCCTCCCGGCGAAAGGTGCGCGGAAGGCGGATCAGTCAAGCGGGTTTTTTCAATTGGATGAAAAACAGCATCAGGAAAGAAATGATCACAATACAGATCACCCACACCCAGGCGAGTGTTTCATTGCCGGAATCCATCGCGACGTAAATCGCTGTCGGCAGCGTTTGGGTGACGCCGGGAATATTTCCCGCAAACATTAAAGTCGCCCCGAATTCACCTAGCGCCCTTGCAATACTGAGAATGCTTCCGGTCAAGAGGGAGGGAAAGGCAAGCGGGACGGAAATACGGGTGAACACCTGCCATCTGCCGGCTCCGTCTACTTTCGCCGCTCCCTCGATGTCGGCATCAACCGCGGCGAAGCCGGTTTTAGCGGACTGATACATAAGCGGGAAGGCGACAATAGCCGAAGCGATCACCGCGGCCGACCACGTGAAAATGACGGGCTGGTGAAAAATCCGCTCAATCGCCCGGCCGATAAAGCTGTGTTTCCCGAAAATAATAATGAGAATGAAGCCTACAACGGTAGGAGGAAGAACGAGCGGGAGCATAAACAGGGTCTCCACAGCCGTTTTTCCGGGAAATCGCGCTTTCGCCATCCAGGCGCCGGCAAGCGTCCCGAGAATGATGACGGCGATGCCCGATGCCAAAGCCACCTCAAACGACAGTACGACGGGAGTGAAAAACTCCGAAGCCGTAATGTTACTTGGCAGTAAATCCATATTTCTTAAACACTTTCATCGCTTCATCAGACTGCAGATACTGATAAAACGCTTCTGCTTCTTTACGGTGCTTTGTATCCTTGACGATGCCGAGCGGATAAACGATCGGATCGTGCGTTTTCGCCGGCGCTTCATCGGTGATTTTCACCTTTTTCGAAATCAGTGCGTCTGTTTTATAGACAAGCCCGGCATCGACATTTCCGGTTTCAACATAAGAAAGCACCTGGCGAACGTCTTTTGCATAGACGACTTTATCTTTTACCTTGTCCCACATGGATAATGCCGTCAATGACTGTTTGGCGTATTGTCCGGCCGGAACGGATTCAGGCGTGCCGAGCGCGATTTTTTCCGCGCTGTCTTTTTTCAGGTCATTCAGATGTGTCAGGTGTGCGCTGTTTTTCTCAGGCACGATCATGACGAGATCATTTTTCAAAAGATCCGTGCTGTCCTTTTTATCGATATCTCCGTCATGAACGAGCTTTTCGAATTTATCTTCGGCTGCCGAGAAGAATAAATCAGCTCCCGCGCCTTGTGAAATTTGTTTCTGCAATGTGCCTGATGATCCGAAGTTATCTTGAATGGTTACGTTTGAATGTGATTTTTCGTAGTTGGTCTGGATTTCTTCAAGTGCATCCTGAGCGCTGGCTGCCGCAGAAACGGTCAGCGTGACTTTTTCGTTTTGTCCGCCTTTGGACGATTGTCCGGAAGAGCAGCCCGCAGTTGCGAGGAAAACGGCCATAGCCGCAGTTGTGAGTAGTGTCGCTTTCTTTTTCAACATTGTGCACTCCTTATAGCTAAATATCATTAGATCAAACTAATTATAACGCAATTGTACGTGATGGTGCGGTTTTTTTTCAATATCTGAACAGTTATAATAAAAACGGAGCGTGATAATATGACAGAAGCCACTTCCTATACAATAGAAGAAGTTGCGGGCCTTTTGAAGGTCTCCAAATTGACAGTATATGATTTGATAAAAAAAGGACTCATTCCGGCGTACAGGGTCGGAAGACAGATGAGGGTCGATGAAGAGGACTTAAAACAATATAAAACAAACATGAGAATGTCAAAAAAGCCATCCGTATCAGAAGCTGCTGACCCGTCCCGCGGGCGGGAGCCGGAAAAAAGGCAGTCCGTTATCATCAGCGGGCAGGATGTGTCGATGGACCTCCTCAGCAAACAGCTGGAACAAACAATACAGGCGGCTCCGCTCCGCAAGTACAGCGGCAGTTTGAACAGCCTGATCGAGATGTACCGCGGGGCTTGTGACATCGTCAGTCTGCATTTGTACGATGGGGAGACGGGGCAGTATAACATCCCGTACGTGAAGCGCATTCTTTCAGGGGAGCCGTTTGCGCTTTTTCATGTCGTGCTGCGGCAGGCCGGATTATATGTGAAAAAGGGCAATCCGCTGAACATTCAGGGCTTTCAGGACTTGAGCCGAAAGGATGTCCGTATCGTCAATCGCGAAAAAGGATCAGGCGCGAGGGTGCTGCTGGATGAACAGCTCAGATCTTTCGGCATTACGCCGTCTGATGTCGCCGGCTACCATGACATTGTCACGGATCATCTGTCAGCGGCTTCACAAGTGTCAAGCGGAAAGGCGGATATCGGAGTCGGGTCGCAGCATGCGGCGCATATGGCAGGCACGGACTTTATCCCGGTGATCAGTGAGCAGTACGATGTGGTCGTCTTAAAACAAAACCGGGAGCTTGTTCAAAGCGTACAGGACATCCTGAATTCTGAGGAATTCAAGTCTCAGCTTTCTCAATTATCCGGATATGATACGAAAATGACCGGACGGCTCATATATGAAACATGAAAAATCCCTCCATATAACGGAGGGATTTTTTTATTGCTTGTAAAACCGCAGCAGGTCGCCGTTTAATATTTTATCGGAAAGCATCAGCTCTTGTTCCGCTTTTTCTTTCTCATCGCTGCACGTGCTCATGTCAGAACGCGGTTCACCCGTTTTACGGCTGTAACACGTATTTTTCGTATAAATATGATCATCCGTGATAAAGCTGCCGTTTCTCAGCACCGCAAACGGGGTCCGCTCTCCGGAAAACAGATCATTGCCGAACTGAATGCTGCCTTTCGTTTCAATGCCGAGCAGGTGAAGCAGCGTCGGTCTTACATCAACCTGTCCCGCGGCGGATGCAATCGTTTCCGGCGCACGGTCGGTCACCCCGGGAATATGAATGATAAACGGCACGCGCTGAAGCTGAACCGTATCAAACGGAGTGATTTCCTCTTTCCCTAAGAATTCGGCAAGTCCTTGATTATGGGCTTCGGATATACCGTAATGATCTCCCATCAGGACGATCATCGCGTTGTCATACAGTCCTTCTTTTTTCAGCTTCTTGAAAAAGTGTTTCAGGGCCTCATCTTCATAGCGGACCGTCGTCACATAGCGGTTTAATAAATCGCTGCTTGTGTCCGGTTCTTCAATGAGCTGATCCTGTTTATCAATTTCAAAAGGAAAATGGTTGGTCAAAGTCAGCAGGCTCGCGTAAAACGGCTGCGGAAGCTTCTTTAATTTTTCCGCTGACTGTTCGAGAAATTCCTTATCCTTCAGGCCCCAGCCTGTTGAATTTTCCTGTGTCACCTTAAATTCATCCGCGTCGAAAAAACGGTCGATTCCGAATGTCCCGTACATCTCATCCCGGTTCCAAAAGGCCTTATGATTGGCATGCAGAACGGCTGAATAGTATTGATGATCTTTTAACATATGGTACATCGTATTGAACCGGTGGCCGCTTTTTGTAAAAAAAACGGCGCCGCTTGAAGACGGATACAGCGAATTCGCAGTAATGAATTCTGAATCTGAGGTTTTTCCCTGTTCAGTCTGCTGATAAAAATGAGTGAAGTCATAACTTTTTTTCCGCAGTTTATTTAAAAACGGGGTAATCTCCCGCCCGTTGACCCGCTCATCCATTACAAAACGCTGTGTTGATTCGAGCGTAACAAAAATCACATTGCGCCCCTTTGCCAGCCCGAACTTTGATTCGGACGGCCTGCTGTAGTCGGCTTGAGTGTAATTTGCGACCGCCGCAAGGCTGTCTTCGTCGGCAAACGCTTTAGCCCCTGCATTCAGCGTCTGCGAAATGGTGTCATACAAATGAAAGTGGAACAGGCCGATTCCTTTTACGAGCGCTTCACGATCAAAAGGGTGCTTGAACAGCTTCGGCTGCTCGGCCTCAGACAGCGCAAGGTTGCACAGCATGAGGCCGGCTGATGCCCACGCATACGCTTTAACGGTACGGGTGCTGGCTTTTCCTTTACCGGCTTTATGCCTTTTACCAAGGTAAAACAAAACCGCAATATCCAAAAATAAAGCGATGTAAAGCGGGTGAAACAGCTCTTGGACGCTGCTTCCCATATCACCCATATTGCTCGTCTGAAACAAAACCGGTATGGTGATAAAATCAATATAAAAACCGTAAAACACCGTATTTGCGATTAAAATCCCCGTCAGCATCACATTTGCCGAAAGCAGAAAGATCCGCTGTTTTTTTTCCGTCAGCAGCAGGGCGATGCCGAACAGCGGCACAATGAAGCTCAGCGGATTAATGAGAAGCAGACATTCCTCAAGAACCGAATTGTTCTGCAGATCAAAACCGAGCTTATAAACGGCATAGGTTTTCATCCACATGAACAGGATGGACAGGCATAAAAACCGATGATTGCTGAAAAAGGTTTTCTTCATATGTATGACTCCTCACCCTAAAAGCGAAAGATGCTTTTTGTTTATGAGATGCGGCCGTGAACCAGTTCGTATAAATAATAGCAGGATACAATCGTTAAGCCGGCCAGCACAAGCTGCTCCGAAAAGCTCCCCGTTCTCATATAAAGGGGAAGACGGAAGCGGATGGCGGACGGAAACAGCAGTTTAATGCCGTTGACGGTCCATGCGTCAAGCACAAGATGGCTCGCCATTCCGATCATCAGTCCGGCGGAAATGCTCGGATTCGGAATATAGGTTGCCGTAATGAAAAACATAATAAGCATAAACAGCAGACTGTGTGTAAACGTTCTGTGGCCGAACACCGTGCTTACGATTTTGGACAGAACGGGCAGCGTTCTGCCGATTTTGCTTTTCGTATGGCATATGTCGGGAATCAGCGCCCCGAGGGCACCCGCTGAGGTCATAAGGACCGGATCATACCCGTAATAATACGCAATTGCGGAACAAGAAGCGATGCCTCCCATGATGTGTGTTTTTCCTGTCATTTTTCGCTTCTCCTTTTTATTTTTGCCAAAATCCCCTGAATTACAAATATATCAAGAGAATGCATGTTTGATCAACAAACTTTACCTGTTCCGCCAAAAGGAAGGAGACGCGGATTCCGCATATTCTGCCGCGGAAAAAGACACATTATAGGTGTACCTATACTTGATAAAGAGGTGATACAGATGGCTTTCTTTAACAAAGAAAAAGGAAAAAACAGCGATAAAAACAAAAACGTCATTCAAGGCGCGCTTGACGACGCCGGTGCAGCTCTGAAAGACGATCCGCTTCAAGAAGCTGTTCAAAAGAAAAAAAACAACCGCTGACCATATAAGACGGGTAGGGCGAACGCTCTATCCGTTTTCCATCTAATTTTTCCCTTTGACAGATCTTTTTATCTCTGATAACCTCTGAGTAGAATTGAATGATAAAAATCCTCACTCTTTCTCGGTGAGGTAGAGGTTGCGCTTGATGATGAGTCGCACATGCCAGGCTGATAGGGGCCGCAAAACATGTGTTAAAGGCATCAGCGCCGAAGTGTAAAGAAAGCCGATCCTTCTTTATGCTGGGACTGTATCTGAATAAGTGCAGGACTGCCGCGTGCTTTTTCGCGGAGGGCTATCCGGAGATCAAGGGTGTGTGTGTTTCTTTAAGCATGGACTTTTGTTCAGGCTTTTTTTTGCGTGTAAATATGGTCTCGGGGTCTGGTCCGTACGAATGAACAACCAGGAGGTACAGGAATGGAACAGACGAAAAAATGGGGTTTTTGGTTATTAACGGCGTTTGTCGTAGGAAATATGGTAGGCTCGGGCATCTTTTCGCTTCCGAGTACGCTCGCAAAAATCGCGAGCCCGTTCGGCGCTACATCGGCATGGCTTTTAACGGGAGCCGGTGTGTTAATGATCGCGCTGGTCTTCGGCCACTTATCCATCCGCAAGCCTGAGCTGACGGCGGGGCCGCAAAGCTATGCGCGTGCGCTGTTCAGTGATCGGAAAAAAGGGAATGCAGCGGGCTTCACGATGGTATGGGGCTACTGGGTGGCGAGCTGGATCAGCAACGTGGCGATCATCACGAGCCTTGCCGGATATTTAACATCATTTTTCCCGATTTTAACGGATAAGCGTGAAATGTTTTCGATCGGCGGTCAGGCGGTTACGCTCGGCCAGCTGCTGACGTTTGCCGTATGTACGGTTTTATTATGGGGCACTCACACGATTCTCGTCACCAGCATTAACGGTGCGAGTAAATTAAATTTTGTCACGACGTTTTCAAAAGTATTAGGATTTATCTTCTTTATCATTGCAGGTTTGTTTGTATTTCAAACGTCGTTTTTCGATCATTTTTATTTTCCGGTTCAAACAGGTCCTCACACAGTTGAGGGAATCGGCGGGCAGATCCACAATGCGGCGATTTCAACATTATGGGCGTTCGTCGGAATTGAATCGGCAGTCATCTTATCCGGACGCGCCCGTTCGCAGCGCGACGTGAAACGCGCCACCATTACCGGATTATTGATCGCGCTTGGCATCTATATCATCGTAACATTGATTACGATGGGCGTGCTTCCGCATGGTAAGCTTGTCGGCTCGGAAAAACCGTTTGTTGACGTATTGTACGCGATCGTCGGCAATGCGGGAAGCGTCATCATGGCGATTCTGGCGATTTTGTGTCTGTTCGGAACGATGCTCGGCTGGATTCTTCTCGGCTCTGAAGTTCCGTATCAAGCGGCGAAATCAGGAGACTTTCCGGCTGCTTTTGCAAAAACGAATAAACAGGGAAGCCCGGTTGTGTCGTTAATCGTAACGAACGTGATGTCACAGATCTTTATCTTTTCGGTTATTTCCCGGACGATCAGTGACGCGTTCACGTTTTTAACAACGGCGGCGACGCTCGCTTATCTGATTCCGTATCTCGTATCAGCGTTTTACAGCCTGAAGCTCATTTTTACGGGTGAAACGTATGACGAGATAAAGGGTTCAAGAGTAAGAGACGGTATCATCGCCATCCTTGCCTGCATTTATTCTTTTTACGTCATTATTACCGGAACGGCCGATTTAACGACCTTTATTCTCGGTATCGGGCTGTTCTTCGTCGGTTTGCTGTTATATCCTTTCGTCTCAAAGAAATTTGCAAACAACAGACAATCGGTATGACAAAAAGACATCTCACGTCTGTGAGATGTCTTTTTTATTTGCGGCAGCGGGTTACTTTTTGACGGCGTGTATATAATGAATGGTCTCGAATGCGGTTAAATGGTCAGTGCGTCCGCTGAAAAAACGGTCATTGACGTCCGCCGGAGATAAATGTTCATAAATAAGCAGACCTGATGATTCTAATATTTTTTCGATTTCTTTATAACTGAAACACGATAACATCGGTTCTCCGCTTGCTGCAGCCATTTTCACCATGTTTTCCACTCTGTTTGACAGTCCTCTTTCTTCAAAGAGCGACTCATCTGCATAATCAAACACGATAGAGCTTCCCGGCGGGACTTCGGCAAATAATTGTGTGAGCAGGCGGGCGAGATGCTTTTTCGTAAGATAGTATGACACACCGAGCAGGCTGAAAAAGGTTTTTTGGCGTGAAAAACCTTCCTGATACAGACGGCTGAAAGAAAGCGAAGCGGCGAAGTCCATCGGTACAAAATGAAGATGATGGGAAATGCCGAGGTTCAGATGTTTCAATCTGTTTATTTTGTCTTCCTGTGAAGCGGGATGATCGATTTCAAATATGTCTAAGGCGTTTGTCACCTCAGGATGCCTGAAACAAAAAGTATCCAGCCCCGCGCCAAGGATGACATACTGTTTGGCCCCGAGCTTCACTTCATTGAAAAGCACTTCTTCACAATATGCGGCACGGGCTAACGGTGTAGGAGACAGCTGGACTTGAGTCACCCATTTTAAGATGTCATCCGGTTGGCCTTGAAGCCTCTGGGCCATGTCTTTGCTGAAAAATGATATACCTTGAATCAGATGATCGCGGATGTCCGAATGCTCTTTATCAGAAATCAGATCTTGTGCCAAAAAATCATCAAATATCACCGGGGTGTCGTATTTACTGTGGTACGCCCTTCCGAAAGCGGACAGCAGGGAAGTCATACTCGCCTTGTTTTCTTTCATATAAAGATCCTCCGTTATTTACATCAATCTCCGGCCGGGAGAATCTTATTATACATGTTAATCCAAAAATGTAAATTATAGAATAGGTGCCGTTTATTATTTACATGGTGCTAGGAGCCTGTCCTACTTTTATAATTTAAGGTATTTCTTAACTGTTCATTACATGAAAGTAATGTTCTGATGACTATACTGGATGATGGAAATATGATCCATTCCTAAAATGCTTGGCAAAACCTAATGGAATCATATAATATATAAACTAAACTTTGCGATTAAGGTGTGAGAAATTTGTCTAAAAAGCACGAAATAATATCAGCTGCAAGAGAGATTATTTATTCTAAGGGATATCAAGCAACCTCTATAAATGATATTCTTGTGGCTGCAGAGATTGGAAAAGGCCAATTTTATCACTACTTCTCATCTAAATATGATTTAGGATTAGCAGTAGTGGAATCTATAGTCCATGAATGGCAAACAGAGTTAATATCAGATATTCTTCAGTCAGATAATACTCCAGTAAATAAGTTAAATATGATGTTGGACAGAACACTTACTTTTCATACTGAAGTGAAGAATAAATCAGGTTGTCCTATAGGAAACTTAGCCATTGAAATGAGCGAGCATGATGAAACGTTTCGTGTAAAAATTCAACATTTATTTGAATGTTGGATAGGGGCTATAGAGATTACATTAAATGAAATGGTTGAACAAGGTCTGTTAGATTCCTTTGATACTAAAAAAGATGCTCAAGCAATTGTAGCTATGATTGAAGGAGGAATTTTGCTAATGAAAAACCAACAAAACGTCAACTTTTTAAGTGACATTATAGAAGTAATCCGAAAACAATTTAATCTAGAATAGTCAACTGTTTTTTTCTTGCAATATTGTTTTTCTTATGTTAAGCTCTTTTTGTACCGACTGGTAGGTACAATCCTGTGCTGAAGGAGAGATAAACAATGGCAAAATTAAATGGTGTTGATATGAGTATTATTGAAGGTTTAGTGGAGCAATACAAAAAAAATCCTGCTGAAGGTACTGGAAGTTGGTCATCTTCTGTAAAATGGGATAATGGATTCCATGTTGAGGCAAAAGTAGGTGATCATGCTCCTATTCATGTTGATGAGCCAAAATGGTTAGCAGGCTCCAATAAGGGAGCAAACCCAGTGGAATATTTATTAAGCGCACTAGGTTCTTGCTTGTCAGTGGGGTTTATTGCAACTGCTAGTGGAATGGGAATTAAGATAAACTCATTAGAAGTAGAGGTTTCAGGACAACTAGATTTGAATGTCTTTTTAGGATTAAAGGAAGGAAATCCTGGTTTTGATGAAATCAATGCGCATTTTAATGTCGATAGTGATGCGGATGAACATCAGATTGAAGAACTTGTTGCACAGGCCACGAAACTTTCACCTGTAAAAAATACAATCCAAAGAAATGTTCATGTTCAGGCATCTTTAAGTCACAATAAGAAAAAAGAATAATTATAAGAGTATTTTTCGAAAGTTACTGTACCAAATAGTAGGTACAGTAACTTGCTTTATAACTGACTGAAGGAGTGCAACAGATATGTATTATTCTAAAGATCATTTATGGGTAAAGGTTGATAACAGCATTGCTATCTTAGGAATTACTGATTATGCTCAATCAACGCTTGGAGAAATTGTATTTCTAGAACTCCCAGAAGTGGGACTTCAACAGTGAAAGATGCCAGCTTTGGGAGTATTGAATCAGTTAAAACTACATCTGAGCTTTTTTCTCCGATTAACGGACAGATTATAGAAGTGAATACGGAATTAGAAGATAGTCCAGAATTTGTGAATGAATCACCTTATGATAAAGGGTGGTTACTGAAAGTAAAAGCTTCTAACACAGAGGAGATAAAAGAACTTCTAAAGGCGGAGGAATACGATAATTACGTAAGTCAAATTTAAATAATTTAATTAAAGGAGTGTTCATATGAAAATTGAAGTTTGGTCTGATGTAGCATGTCCCTTTTGTTATATAGGTAAACAAAATTTAGAAAAAGCATTGAAACAATTCGCTTTTAAAGATGAAGTTAAAGTTGAATATAAAAGTTTTGAATTAGATCCTAGTGCGCCAGTATATAACGGGCAAAGTTTTTACGAAAAATTACTCTCTAAATTTGGGGATGCCGAACAAACAAAACAGTTCCTTGAAAACTTAACTCAAAGTGCAAAAAAGGTTGGATTAACATTTAATTTAGAAGGTTTGAAACCAACTAATACGTTTGATTCCCACCGCTTAACAAAATGGGCAAAAACAAAAGGAAAAGAAGCTGATATCTTGGAAAATCTGCTTAATGCACACTTTACTGATTCTAAGGATGTAGGTGATCATGAAACCCTTGCAGATTTAGCAGAGGCTTCTGGTTTAGATAGACAAGAGGCTCTGAAGGTCCTAAATGACAAGTCTCTTTATGCAGATGAGGTAAGATCAGATCAAATAGAAGCTAAGCGTTATGGTATCTCTGGAGTTCCCTTTTTAATTATAAATCAGAAATACGCCGTTTCAGGTGCACAACCAGCAGAGGCTTTCTTAGAGGCACTCAACAAGGTATGGGAAGAAGAAAATCCGTTACTGAAACTTAAGAATATATCAGTGAATAATGAGGATGACACACTATGTACTGATGGAAGCTGCGGAATTCCTACAAGTGAAAAATAAGTGGGAGCAACAAATTTCTCTTAGATGAGTTTGTTTTTAAACTCTAACTTCTCTTCTAAAACTGATCTGATCTCTTAGGCAATGGCAGTTTTAAGTTTAATCCTATTAAAGACTAGTATTAGGAGGGAGAGAACTAATGGTAGAAACAGTTGAATTAACATCTTTAGATTCAATAGATAACTTTATTCATCAAAATAAATTTAGTTTTTTGTATATTTCAAGGCCGGATTGTGGAGTATGCCATGCAGTCTTGCCTCAACTCAGAGAATTACTGGATAAATTTCCACATATCAAATTAGGGTATATCAATGCTTACAACGTAGAGGAGATAGCCTCAAGGTTTTCAATTCTTACGGTTCCTGCACTCCTTTTATTCATTGAAGGAACTGAATATTTGAGAGAAGCACGCTTTGTTCATTTTGAACAATTAGAAAAAAGACTGGAAAGAGTAAGTGAAATCTATATCACATGATGTTTTAACAATGTTAAAAATGATGGCAACCAAAAACTAAAGGAGTGTTTAATATGTCTAATTTGAATGTAAAACTGAATGCTGTTTGGAAAGGAGGAGTAGAAGGTAACGGCACCATCAAATCTCAATATATTGATACACCCATTGCTATAGGAACAGAGTATGGAGGTAATGGGCAAGGAGCATCACCTAAAGAAATCCTTGTGTCATCAGTACAAGCTTGTTATGTAGCAACATTAGTGTCGATGGTTGAATCAAGAAAACTGCCAGTAGTGAGTATTGAGGTTGATTCTGAGATGGTTGCTTCTAACAGTAGTTTTGATATTATCCATTATCCTCGTGTTGTTTTATCTGCTGATGCAACAGAAAAAGAAGTACAGTCAATGGAAAGAGTGAATGAAGCAGCTGATAGAGCATGTATAGTAGGTAACATGGTCAAAAAAGCAGGCGTAGAAATAGAAGTCAAAGGTAAAGTGTCTACTCTTTAATCGATTCAATTAATTATTAAAAAAGCTTTTTACAACTCAGGAGGAAAAACAAAATGACTATAATCAAAGTAACAGATGGTAATTTAGAAAAGAACTTAAATACAGATAAAGTGGTTTTACTAAACTTTTCAGCATCTTGGTGTGGACCATGCCGGGTTTTTGCTGAGACACTAGAGGAGTTTGACAAAGAGTTTGGTGATAAAGTACAAGTTGTTAAAGTTGATGTGGATGAGAATCCGGAGCTTGCTGCAGAATTTGGTGTAATGAGTATCCCTAATACACGCTTCTATTCTAATAATAAATTCGAAAAACCTTTTGCTGGTATTGTTGGTATTGCGCAATTAAAAGAAGAAGTTTCAAAAATTAAGTCCCTTTAATCAAATGTGCATTAATGGATTCTTTTAAAGGAGGGAGAACATATTGAAGGAAATGAAAATTTATGATGTCATCATAGTTGGGGCAGGTCCCGCGGGAATGACAGCAGCAGTTTACACTTCACGTGCTAATTTGAACACATTGCTTATTGAACGTGGAATACCTGGTGGACAAATGGCTAATACGCAGGATGTAGAGAATTATCCTGGTTTTGATCATATTTTAGGTCCAGACCTCTCTAATAAAATGTTTGAGCACGCCAAAAAGTTTGGTGCTGTATATGAATATGGAGATATAAAAGAAATTATAGATGAAGTCCGTTTAAAAAAAGTAGTAACTACAAAGAAAGAATTTTATGCAAAATCTGTTATTATCGCTACTGGGGCAGACCATAAAAAGCTTGGAGTTCCAGGGGAGAATGAGCTTGGTGGTCTAGGAGTTTCATATTGTGCCGTGTGTGATGGAGCCTTCTTTAAAGGACGTGAACTTGTTGTTGTGGGTGGAGGAGACTCAGCTGTAGAAGAAGCTGTGTATCTTACACGTTTCGCTTCAAAAGTCACCATTATTCACCGTCGAGATCAGTTGCGTGCGCAAAAAATACTCCAAGAAAGAGCATTTAGCAATGAAAAGATTGAATTCATTTGGAATAAAGAAGTTACAAGTATAAACGCAGGAAATGGAACAGTGAATACAGTAACGTTAAAAGATACAAAAACAGGGGAACAATCTCAATTCCCTGCAAATGGTGTATTTATTTACGTGGGGACACTTCCGTTAAATGCTGCATTCAAAAACTTAGATATAACCAATGAAGAAGGTTATGTAGTGACGGATGAAGCAATGGCTACTAAGATTCCTGGTATTTATGCAGCTGGAGATATCCGTGATAAAACCCTGCGCCAAATTGTCACAGCTACGGGTGATGGATCAATAGCAGCTCAAAGCGTCCAACATTATATTGAAAACCTTGAGAATTCATAAGAAACAACATTGATCTATTTTGGTAATATATCATCACACCTAATTGTACCGAATAGTAGGTACAGTCAGGTGTGAAATAAAAAAGTTAGAGGGGAAAATTATGAATCAGAACGATAGTTTATACAAAAAATCACATTTTAACCGTTTAGGTGAATTTAGTACACTTTCACCTGAAAGCTTTAAAACATTTGTAGATTTTGACAGAAAAGCGTTATCTGAAGGAAAGTTAACAGCTAAATTAAAGGAATTAATTGCAGTTGCTGTTGCTCATACGACTGGATGTCCCCATTGTATTGATTTTCATGTTAAACAAGTTAAAAAACATAGAGCTTCTAGGGAGGAAATGGCTGAATCAATTATGGTAGCAACTGCCTTGAAAGCAGGGTCTGCTCTTGCTCATGGTGTCAATGCTTTAAACGCTTATGATGGAACAGCTGATGATGAATTATTTAGAGCTCCTTATATCAACCGACTAAAAGAGTTTTCTCAGTTAGATGGAGATGCCTTTAAAGCGTTTATGACTTTTGACCAACAAGCGATGAAGGCGGGATTACTTAGTGTTAAGGAAAAAGAGTTGATTGCTATAGCAGTGGCACATACAACAGGGTGCCCTTACTGTATTGATATCCACACTAAAGCAGCCAAAAAAGCGAAAGCAACGAGAGAAGAAGTTGCTGAATCAATTATGGTAGCAACTGCCTTGAAAGCCGGATCTGCTCTTTCTCATGGAGTTAATGCATTAGTTGCATATGATGAATAATCTTATGGAAGGTTATGTACTGTTGGCAGCTGTGCCATTCCCCCAAAAAATCATAATAACTTTTATTAGATAACGAGAGTAGAAAGAGATAATCTTTATAAAAAACAAAATGAAGGAGATATAAAAATGACAAAAATTAATGGAGTCGATACAAAAGTTATTGAAAACTTAGTAGAAAATTATAAGAAAAATCCTGAGGAAGGAATGGCAGGATGGTCTTCTTCGGTAAAATGGAAAGATGGATTTTACGCTGAAGCGCATGTAAGTGACCACAAACCCATTCCGATTGATGAGCCAGATTGGTTCTCAGGATCTAATAAGGGTCCAGGCCCAGCTGAACTTTTATTAAGTGCTCTGGGTGGTTGTTTATCACTTGCATTTATTGCAACAGCTAGTTTAGAGGGTATTAAGGTGAATTCCCTAGAAGTTAGCACTTCAGGACAATTAGACTTAAATGTAATGTTGGGCTTAAAAGAAGGAAATCCAGGTTTTAATGAAGTTGATGTTCAATTCACGGTAGATAGTGACGCAGACGATAAACAACTTGAAGAGTTAGTTTCAAAAGCAATGGAAATTTCTCCCGTAAAAAATTCACTAGAAAGAAATGTTCACGTGAATTCAACGCTTAAACGTAACAAGTAAAAAAAGCTTTATGACAAGGCCGACCTTACTTTACCTTTGTATAACTAATTTTAAAAAAACGTAGATATACGATCATATTACATGCGTAATGTCTACGTTCTCATACGTTGCAGGTAGAATTGGAAATCCGAGAGGAGGAAAAACCCCCATTATGTCTGATGTGAACAGTATTAATAGATGGAAGGCTCTATTTTTGATTGCATTGGCTGAACTATTTGCCCTCAGTTTATGGTTTAGCGCTTCAGCCGTTCTTCCCCAATTAGAACGTCAATGGGGAATGAGTGCAACAGAAGGGTCATGGATGACCACATCCGTACAGGTTGGATTCATTATTGGAGCCATTTGTTTTGCTTTTTTAGGTTTGGCGGACCGTTATAACCCAAGAAAAATATTTGCTATTGCCTGTATATTCGGAGCTGTCATCAATTGTTTATTTACTTTAAGCACCGGAATGGTAATGGGATTAAGTTTACGTTTTCTAACAGGAATTACTATGGCAGGGGTTTATCCTACTGCCGTGAAACTACTCTCTACTTGGTTTCAAAATAGACGAGGATTTGGTATTGGAATTCTAATTGCAGCTCTGACATTAGGTTCTTCATTGCCACATCTTTTTAATTTATTTATTCCGAATGTCAGCTGGAAGATATTAATGCTGGTCAGCTCTTTATTAGCATTGATCGCAGCTGGTATTATGCATTGGGGTCTTCCGGATGCTCCGGAGTCTAAAGAAGAAGTAGCTACTGTGTCGATGAATACACTCAATTATATCTTAAAAGATCGACCTGTAATGTTAGCTAACTATGGCTATTTCGGTCATATGTGGGAATTGTATGCTATGTGGACATGGCTTCCATATTTCTTAACAGCCAGCTTTAAAGCATCCTTAGAGGGCACAGCTTTACAAGAGGCCAGTACGTTGTTCGCATTTTTAACAATTGGAATTTCGGGGGCTATAGGTTCGATAATAGGTGGATTATGTGCTGATAAAATTGGAAAATCACGACTTTCTATGATTGCCATGATTGTTAGTGCTGTATCTTCTTTATGTATCGGACTTACCTTTGGTCTTTCTATATGGATTACCGTTATTGTAGCAATCATTTGGGGGATATCAGTTGTTGCAGATTCAGCACAATTTTCAGCAATGGTTGCAGATTTCGCAAAATCAGAATGTGCAGGAACTGCCTTGACATTTCAAATGGCTATAGGTTTTCTTATTACGGTCTTTTCTATTTATTTGATTCCAGTCTTTGAAGATATCGTAGGGTGGAAATGGGCATTCTCCATCCTTGCGATCGGTCCTGTTATAGGAGTTTGGGCAATGATTTCTCTAATCCGTTATAAACATTAAACGATGTACTCATTTTGTTTTTTAACACAGTAATGTCATTTATTTTTCGTATTTAAGAGAACTTGACAGATTCTCTTTCTATTTTCACTTGTTTAATCTTTGTTCTTTAATTAAAGCAATCCTTTAGTTGAATAGGAACAGCTTAACTTTCACCCCTGATTTTTAACACTATTCTTGTTATTATTCCCACTGCATAAGTGAGGAAGTTCCATGGAATTATGGAGCTTAAGGTCAAACCAACTGTTGGACTAACAGTACTGTATCAGGCTTAATCTTAAAAACTTTAACTTAGCAATGGATTTTCCGGATTTCCCTACCGTTACTATTATCGCATAAGTGCCGAGAAAAGTAGTTTGGGTAAAGGAGGGTGAATGATT
Source organism: Bacillus sp. SJ-10 (assembly GCF_002843505.1). Classification (NCBI taxonomy): domain Bacteria; kingdom Bacillati; phylum Bacillota; class Bacilli; order Caryophanales; family Bacillaceae; genus Bacillus; species Bacillus sp. SJ-10. The sequence continues at coordinate 1,475,697 of NZ_CP025258.1, forward strand.
GATGGACAAGAAGTTACTTACGGAAGCTGGTTATAATGCGTTGAAGAAAGAATTACTTTGTTTAAAGAAAAAAAGATGGAAAGAAGTTAGTGAAAAAGTTCAAGAGAGCAGAAATTTTTGTGATTTTAATAAAGATCCTGAGTATCAAATTTCAGTAGATGAATTTGCTGCACTTAAAAAGAAAATAAATGATTTAGAATACATTATAAAGCAAGCAAAAATAATTAAAAATGCAAAAATACGAGAAGTAGGGATCGGATCCATTGTCACTGTTAAAGAAATGACAGGAAAATATGAAATGCATCTTAAACTTGTTAGTCCCGCAGAATCACATTTATCTGAAAACTATATATCAGATGAGTCTCCAATCGGAAAAAGTCTAATTGGTCACAAATTAAATGATGATGTAATAGTCATGACCCCTTCTGGAATGATGCATTTATTAATCACTGAAATACAGTGATTTTTTTCTTAAGCTACTCTGTTGTACTCTATTTTAAATAAGGTAGATAATTGATGGTTGGTAGTAACAATTGTGCTTTGTAAATGAAAATGGTGAATATTAGTCTTTTTATTTTAAAGATACAGGGTTGAAATCTAAAAAGGCATACTAATAGTATAAAAGTTTAGTTGTTGATAGAAGGAGGTTAAGTGATTACACCAACAGAACTGTATTATTCCAAGGACCCTATTTGGTCAAAAGTTGAAGATCGAGTACGTTTAGAGATTACAGATTATGCTCAAACAACGATTTGATGAAATTGTATTCTTAGATCCCCAGAAGGAAGGGAATTCATTAACGATAAACAATAGCTGTGGTGATGTGGAGTCCATTAAAACTACTCCGAACTTATCTCATCCTTTAGATTCTAAAAGTAAACACAGAATTAGAGGATAGTCCTGAATATGTAAATGAATCCCCTTATGATCAAGGATGGATGCGAGATGTTCAAATGGATAATATAGATGATATCCAACATCTTATACGTGCTAAAGAATACAAAGATTATGTATATGAAAAGAATGGAGGGAATCATGATGGAAAATTTACAATCAATGGATCATTTTGAGAAGTTAAAAAAAACAGAGCGCGTTGTCTTTATGTTTTCAGCGGACTGGTGCCCAGACTGTCGGGCGATCGAGCCAATTTTGCCGGACATTGAAGCAAATTATTCGGAATATCAGTTTATTTATGTAGACCGGGATGACTTTATTGATTTATGCATAGAACTGAATGTATTTGGTATTCCAAGTTTTATCGCTTATCATAACGGAGAAGAAGCAGGGCGGTTTGTTAGCAAGGCTCGAAAAACACAAGAAGAAATCGAAACATTTCTTAACAGCTTGTCCGCTTAATCTGCTAACATAAAATTGTACCAAACGGTAGGTACGGATAAATGGAATTAGAGGGAAGAATTATTAGTCAAGACGATGTTAAACAAGTTAAAAAACATAGAGATTCCAAAGAAGAAGTTGCTGAATCAATTATGGTAGCAACTGCCTTGAAAGTCGGATCTGCTCTTGACCATGGAGTTAATGCATAATGAATAAGTCTTAAAGTATAAAACTTGGAGGTCTTTATGAATAATTTTCAGTCAGTTGAAGCTCTTTTTAAACCATTCGAAATGGGAAATCTGAAACTATCTAATCGTATTTTGATGGCACCTATGACGCGAAACTTTTCTCCAAATGGAGTACCAGGGGAGGATGTCGCTGCGTATTATCGTCGTAGAGCTGAAAATGGTGTTGGACTTATTGTGACAGAGGGTACGTTTATCAACCATCCTGATGTTGCATCCGAGGTGCCAGCATGGCAGGAGGACGTACCACACTTATACGGTGAAGAGGCGCTAAACGGTTGGTCAAAAGTAGTTGATGGGGTACACGAAGCCGGTGGGAAAATTTTCTCTCAATTGTGGCACATGGGTGCACGAGGCAACGCTAATGATTACTCAAAACAAGAAATTTTGGAATTGGTTGAAGCTTTTGCACAGGCAGCAGCCAATGCTAAAAAGGTTGGTTTTGATGGCATTGAGATTATGGCAGCCCATGGATTTTTAATCGATCAGTTCTTTTGGGAAAAAACAAACACACGTACCGATGAATACGGTGGCGACATAGTTAAGCGCACACGCTTTGCGAGTGAGGTCATCGCAGCTTGCCGACGTGTTGTTGGACCAGATTTCCCAATCTCGTTGCGAATCTCACAGTGGAAATATGATTTCTATACAGCAAAATTAGTAGAAACTCCAGAAGAACTAAAACGTTTCTTAACGCCATTAGCTGATGCAGGGGTGGACATCTTTCATGCATCTATTCGTCGCTTTTGGGAACCTGCATTTGAAGGATCTGAACTGAATCTGTCAGGATGGATTAAAAAACTGACAGGAAAACCAACAATTACAGTTGGCTCTGTCGGTCTTGATGGCGCTGATTTCGTGGATTTCTTCGCTACTGGAGAAGAGGCCAATGGCAAAGCCAACAAAATGGGCAATTTGATCGAGAGATTAGAACGTGAAGAATTTGATTTGATAGCGGTGGGTCGCGCATTATTGGCTGATCCTGACTGGGTAAACAAAATCCGAGACGGACGAACAGAAGAATTAATTCCGTTTACGCGTGAGGCAATTGAAACATTAAATTAAACAGAGCTTAAAAAATAATAAAGAACCCATTTTGATTGATTATTTTAAAATGGGTTCTTTTTATTACTTTCAGATAAAGATCCCATAACACTAGTACTTAACTTTTAGTGATTGATTTTGTAAGGTACATGAAATTAATGGGAATTTTTTCGAGTTGAGTCTTTCATATGGTTGTTTACTACAGAAGCTATTTTCATGAAGTTTATAAAATCTTCTGTTGAAAATTGATCCAGTCTACTCAATATTTTTCCATATTCTATTCGATCAAGTTCTTTGTGATACTTATAAGCTTGTTTCCCTTTTTCCGACAATTCTATGATAACTTCTCGGCTATTGGTTGGATTTTTATATTTTATAACCAACCCTTTTTTTAATAATTTATCCACCATTTGAGAAATGGCACCTTTTGTTTTATTGGTAAGCTTCACAAGATGCGAAGGACTAACTTTCACATTTTCTCCAATTAAATCAATGGTATGTGCTTCAACCATATATAGTTCATCTTCTGTTCCATATTTTCGAGGTATGTTTTCGTATGCGCTCGTGTTACGAGAGAGTTCATAAATAGATTCTAGTAGCTCATTAAAAATTTCTTCTCTTGTCTTCATACATTTCACCTGGTATCACTTTAGTTATTTATTCCTCAGTATAGCATACCTATTTACTCTTAATTGAACATGAACAACATAGCCCATATTTAATCTTTGACGGTAAGCCAGATTTAAGACCCCATACTCAAATTGACTCCTGAAAGTTTAGGTGCTAAACTGTTAGGAGTCAATTTGAGATTTAATTACTCATTTAGAAAGGATATGGTAAAGATATGTCTTTCAAACAATTTAGCATCTTACTATTGCTGGCTAGCCTTTTTGGTGCATCATTTTTATTCATCAAAATAGCTTCACCTTCATTAGGCCCTTTATTTCTTATTGAAAGCCGTGTAGGAATTGCAGCTATCTCTCTTATTATTTTTGCACGATTACTAAAACAAAAAATAGAAATCAAGTACAAATGGAAAGAGTTAATGATTCTGGGTGCCATTAATGCAGCCATTCCATTCGTTTTAATTGCTTACGCTGAGTTAAACCTTTCCGCGTCACTTGCTGCTATTATTAATTCTACAACTCCCTTGTTTTCCGTAATCATATCTATTTTATGGCTTAAAGAAGGTAAAAATATGCGTACTTTCCTTGGTATTATTATGGGGTGCATAGGAGTAGGAATCCTGGTTGGTTGGAGTCCTATTCAACTAAATGTAAAGGTTATATTATCAATAGTAGCTATTTCTTTAGCAGCTTTATTCTATGGAATAGGAGGAGTATATAGTAAAAGAGCTTTTCAAGATATGAAATCTTTTGATTTAGCTATTGGACAGCAATTAGGAGCAAGTATTGTTTTACTGCCTTTTGCACTCCTTGATATGCCTAACAAGTTACCAAGTATAGGTGTGACTATTTCAGTTTTAGGATTAGCCGTATTTTCTACAAGTGTTGCTTATCTTCTCTATTTTTATCTGATAAAAAATATAGGTCCAACTAAAACCGTTAGTGTAACCCTATTGGTACCCATATTCGGTATAATCTGGGGTGTTTTATTTTTAGATGAACGAACTTCCTTGAGTACTTATATAGGCTTATCGGTAGTATTAATGAGTATACTCTTAGTGTCTAATACAAAGCAGAAAGTATCTAATATACCCGAACAAGTAGTTAAATAGAGAAACTCTTCTTAATTAAATGGGGTGCTAGATCCCTAACTGATAGAAGAGTGACTTATATGCTATTGACTCTTTAGTTACTCTATTCTTCATAATGAGAAAGGAAATCTGAAATCAAAATTTGTAAATTGTTTATTTTAACCAGGTAAATTAACATAAGTTAAAAGAAAGAGCGATTAAACCATTTCATAGCAAAATGGGTAGTAGAGAACTAAACTCTGTGATATTATTACTTAATATTCAGAATATAAAGACGAGTGAAACGAGGGTATAATGATGGAGAAAAAACATTCATTAGGGTTTGAAACAATTGCTCTTCATGGAGGACAAGTACCTGACCCCACTACAAATTCTAGAGCAGTCCCTATTTATCAAACAAGCTCATATATCTTTAACGACACAGATCATGCTGCAGATTTGTTTTCTTTAAAAGAACCCGGAAATATTTATACACGAATCATGAATCCTACTCATGATGTTTTTGAGCAACGTGTTGCCCTAATGGAAGGCGGCGTAGGGGCATTAGCAACTTCATCGGGACAGTCAGCTATTACATATTCTATTTTGAATATTGCAGAAGCAGGAGATGAAATTATCGCTTCCAGCAGCCTGTATGGGGGGACCTATACTTTATTTGCTCATACTTTTCCAAAGCTAGGAATCAAATTTCACTTTGTTGATGTAGACGATCCAGCTCAATTTCAAGAAAAAATGAATGACAAAACAAAAGCTGTGTTTATAGAAACGATTGGAAATCCTCGAATTAATATTGCGGATATTCAAGCAATTGCCGATATTGCACATGCAAATAATGTTCCGCTTATCGTTGATAATACATTTGCCTCCCCATATTTATGCAGGCCAATTGAGTATGGAGCAGACATTGTGGTTCATTCAGCTACCAAATTTATTGGCGGCCATGGAACCTCTATCGGCGGTGTTATTGTAGATTCTGGAAAATTCAATTGGGCGAACGGAAAATTTTCAGGTTTGTCAGAACCAGATCTAAGTTATCATGGGTTAGTTTATACAGATGCACTGGGATCGCTAGCTTATATTACAAAAGCACGCGTTACGTTGCTTAGAGACATTGGAGCTTCCGCTTCGCCATTCAATACATTTATGTTTCTTCAGGGATTAGAAACTCTTCCTCTGCGGATGGAGCGCCATGTAGAAAATGCCCTTAAGGTTGCACAATTTTTAGAAAAACATCCCCATGTCTCATGGGTTAATTATCCAGGCCTTGCATCAAACCCTTATCACGAACTTGCCCAAAAGTATTTGCCAAAAGGAGCAGGATCCATTTTCACATTTGGTATTAAAGGCGGGGTGGAAGAAGGGAAGAAATTTATTAACAGCGTGAAGATTTTCAGTCATTTGGCGAATGTTGGCGATGCGAAATCACTGGTTATTCATCCTGCCAGCACGACCCATCAACAGCTGGATGAAGAAAGTCAGGTAAAAGCCGGTGTTACTCCGGATATGATTCGTCTTTCTATTGGTATTGAAACGATTGATGATATTCTTTACGATTTAGACAACGCTCTCCAAGCCAGTCAGCAATAACAATACCTGCAGCTCCTCGCAAAATAAATCCTCCTAAACCATTTGATAAACAAATTTCATATAATTGATTAATAGAACTATATGCTATGGTTTACAAATGGTTAAAACTAATTGACAACAGAATTGATGAATTTTTTTGTCAAGTTTTAAGCGTAATAAAAAGCCGCTGTGACAGCGGCTTCGGGGTTACTTCGTTAAGCTTTTTGTGATGTAGTCGAGCTGGCCTTCAAGTGAGATCGGGTCTGAGAAATAGAAGCCGATCGGATCAATGCGGTAGACATGGTTTTGTTTGACGGCATCGAGGTTCTTCCAGATTGAGCTGTCAAGCACGCCTTTGTCGTCACCGCCGGCCTGCCATGGCCCCATAAAGATGTAGTCTCCCGCGAAGTCAGGCAGTTTCTCGAGTGAAATGCTGGCGTAGCCCGGCCCTTGATTAATGGCTTTTTCCTGCGTCAGTTTTGTGGCCTTCAGCCCGAGTTTGTCATAAATGATGCTTCCGCCGCGGCCGAAGTCTTTACCGAATACATAGATGTCTTTTCCGTTTGTCTGCATGATGGAGATGGTTTTTGAGCCGACCGCTTTTTGAACCTTTGTTTTAGCGGCAGCGGTTTTCTTATCCCATTCAGCCAGCCATTTGTCTGCTTTATCTTCAGTGCCTGTCATTTTCGCAAACTCTTTGAATTGATCAATGTTGCTGAGCTTGTCATATTTAATGGCGATTGTCGGCGCGATTTTTTCCAGTTTTTCAATGTCGGCGCCTTGTGTCGTCCAGACAACGATTAAATCCGGCTTTAAGTCAATGATTTTTTCAACGGACGTGCCGTCGCCGATGTTTGTCACACCCTTTGTTTTCCCTTTGTAATAAGGGTTTTTAAATACGTTTTGCGGCGCGCCGACAACATTGATGCCGAGCTGTTTAAAGTCGCCGTAGTAGCCGTCAGCCATGACGACGACCCGTTTCGGGTGCTTCGGAATTTTAATATTGCCGTTTTCGGCTTTATACGTGATGGTTTCTTCTTTTTCAGAAGAACCTTTCGTGTCTGAAGAATTGCCGCATGCGGCCAAAGCGGCGATGAGCAGCACGGCAATCAGCGCTGCGCCGATTTTCTTGTATGTATGGAACATCTGACATTCCTTCTTTCATAAAAATTAGTGATAAAGAGAATCATTATCAGTGTGATTATATCACTGCTTTCATAGAGAAGCACGCTCTTTTTAAAGAAAAACTTTCTTTTTTTATATGAAATTAGGTCTATTAAAAGAGAAGATAAAAGTGCTATACTGAAACAAGTCATTGATAATCATTATCATTACCATTCTTGTTTTGAGAAAGGAAGAACGAGTGTTGGGTCTATTGAAAAAGAAACAGACAATGACGGCTCAAGGGGCATCAGGGAGTGAAATCCAGTGGACGGCGCGTTCATTCCGGGCTGCTGTGCTGCTGTGTGCCGGTATTGCGGTTTTATTGATCGGCGCGGCTCTGTCTGTTTCCATCGGAGCTGCCGATATTCATCTGCGGACGGTGTGGGATGCTCTCTTTCACTTTCAGCCGCAAAATACATCTCATCAAATCATACGCGATCTGAGGCTGCCGAGAACTGCCGCCGCCGCGCTCGTCGGGGCTTTTTTAGCTGTGTCCGGGGCGATTATGCAGGGGCTGACGCGGAACCCGCTTGCTGAGCCTTCCATTATGGGCGTGACGTCGGGGTCAGGATTTGCGATCGCATTGGCATTTGCTTTTTTTCCGGGGCTGTCTGCGGCGGGACTTGTTTTGTGGTCCTTTGCGGGAGCGGGAATCGGAGCGCTTATTGTGTTTGGCATCGGCCTGTTTTCAAAAGGCGGTCTGACACCGGTGAAGCTCGCGCTGGCCGGTACGGCAGTCGGCTATTTCTTAACGGGGCTTTCAAGCGCGATTGCGATCCGTTTTGATGTCGCCCAGGATGTGAAGTTCTGGTATGCCGGAGGAGTCGCTTCCGTCAAATGGGAAGGCGTGCAGCTGCTTTTGGCGGTCGGGGTTATCGGACTTTTGCTGGCATTTCTGATTGCGCGCTCAGTGACGGTGCTGAGCTTGGGTGAGGAACTGGCCAAAGGGCTCGGGCAGTACACATCGCTTGTGAAAGTAATCGGAATGTTTGTCGTTGTCCTCTTGACGGGGGCTTCAGTCTCAGTCGCCGGAGCCATTTCTTTTATCGGCTTGGTAATTCCGCATATCACCCGATTTTTAGTCGGGGTAGATTACAGGTGGATCATTCCCTGTTCGGCGGTATTCGGCGCCGTTCTGTTAGTCTTCAGTGATATTGCCGCAAGACTCGTCAATGCGCCGTTTGAAACACCGGTCGGCGCTTTAACCGCCCTTATCGGCGTTCCCTTTTTCTTTTATTTGGCGCGCAGGGAAAGGAGAGGGCTGTAATGAATGTAAAATCGAAAAAACCGCTGGCGGTCATGGCCGTTACGTTTTTGCTCATATGCATCGTCTTTTTTATCAGTTTAAACATGGGGGTGATCCGGATTGCGCCTCTTGATACGCTGCGTGTCTTTTTCGGACAGGGGGATGCCCGGGATCAGCTCGTTTTATTTGAATTCAGACTGCCGCGCATGGTGCTGTCATTACTGGTCGGCGCCGGAATCGCGGTTTCAGGCGCGATTTTTCAAAGCGTGTCTCAAAATGACTTGGCGGAGCCGGGCATTCTCGGTATTAACGCCGGGGCGTCTTTGGCGGTCGTTCTGTTTATCTTCTTTTTCCAAGGATCAGCTGTTGATTTAAGCATGGCCGGTACATGGCTGCTTCCGGTGAGCGCTTTGGCGGGGGCTTTTCTGGCTGCGCTGCTCATCTATGTTCTGGCTTGGAAAAAAGGCGTTTCACCTGTCCGGCTCGTTTTGGTCGGGATCGGCGTCAATGCGGGGTTTAATGCGCTTCTCTTGATTTTTCAGCTGAAGATGGACCCGCGGGATTTCATGCAGGCGCTTGTATGGATTTCCGGTTCGATTTGGAACGCCAATTGGAAAATGGTGCTGTCTATTTTGCCGTGGCTGCTGGTTCTTTTACCGTTCAGCCTCTATAAAGCCAGGTATTTAAATGTGCTTCAGCTCGGTGATCAGCTGGCGGCGGGGCTTGGCACCCGGGTTGAAAAGGAGCGGCGCGTTCTGCTGATGTGCGCCGTTGCCCTGACCGCGTCATGTGTTGCGGCAGCCGGCGGAATCGCTTTTCTCGGACTCATTGCGCCGCATTTGGCCAGAAGGCTTACCGGCCCGCGCCACCAGACGCTTATCCCGGTTTCGGCTTTAATCGGCGCATTTTTATTTCTGCTTGCCGATACGCTGGCGAGAAATGTGCTTGCACCGTCCGAAGTTCCCGTCGGCCTGGTGATTTCCGTGCTCGGAGCGCCGTATTTTGTATATTTGCTGATGAAAACGAAATAGAGGAAGGAGACTGCCGCGATGAACTCATTATCGGCGGAACAGCTTACTGTCGGTTATGGCGACCGTTTGATAGCGAAAGAATTGGATATCGCCATCCCGAAAGGAAAAATTACAACGCTGATCGGTCCGAACGGCTGCGGAAAATCGACGGTTCTCAAAACGATGTCAAGAATCATGAAACCGAAATCCGGCGCCGTCTATTTAAACGGACAGGCGATCATGCAAAAATCCACGAAGGACATCGCCAAGGAAATGGCAATTCTTCCGCAGACGCCTGAAGCGCCGAGCGGGCTGACGGTGTACGAACTTGTTTCTTACGGCAGGTTTCCGCATCAGTCCGGAATGGGCCGTTTGAGTGATAAAGACCGTGACATGATCAAATGGGCGCTTGAAGAGACGGGGATGGCCGAATTTTACGACCGGCCGATCGAAGCGCTTTCCGGGGGGCAGCGGCAGCGTGTGTGGATCGCCATGGCGCTCGCTCAAGAAACGGAGCTGCTGCTTCTTGATGAACCGACCACTTATTTAGATCTCGCCCATCAGCTTGAAATTTTGCAGCTGCTGGACAAATTAAACAAGGAGCAGGGCCGCACCATTTTAATGGTCATTCATGATCTGAACCATGCCGCCCGTTTTTCCCATTACATGATCGCCCTGAAAAAAGGGCGCGTCATCAAGGAAGGAACGGCGGAGGAAGTCATGACTCCCGGCATATTGGAAGACGTTTTTCAGATTGACGCACAGATTGTAAAAGATCCGCGCACGAACAAACCGGTCTGCTTAACCTACGATTTAATCCGGCATGAAAACGCAACGGTATGATGAAAAAAAACGCAGAGCCATTCCGGCCTGCGTTTTTTTATTGCGCCCGGGGCTGCTTTTGTCCGGAGACGCATTTATCCAAAACGAAAAAAACTCCCGCCACAATCAGCTCCTCCGTCGTTGACAGCCAAATCTTTTCAATCAGTTTATCCGTCGTATACGCGGTCATCCAGAGGAACAGCAGCTGAACGGTGCTGGCTAAAAGGAGAAAAGGCAGCCTGCCCGTCCCAAAAAAGGTAAAGCTATGTATCATCAGCCGCTCAAGCGGTTCAAAACATAAACCGAGAAGAATAAAAAGCACGGAAAAAAGCAGGACGTACGCCATCGATCCGTAGCTCGTCCCGGCTAATGAAAATACAGCCATCATCACGATAAAATACCCGAATAATACGGCAGCGGCTGCCAGGGCATACCGGAGCACCTGAAGAAATAACATTTTCGTCCCGTTTTGATTGATCATCTGTTCAGCTCCTTTTCACACAGAGGAGACTTGCAGAGACGGAACTCTGCAAGTCGGTGTGTATCTTCTTCAGCATTTCTTTTTGACGACAGGGTGTTTCTCTTTCGAAAGAATATCCGTAAAGTCTTTGCCCAGATCCAGATGCTGCTGGACGAATTTCTCGGGAAGCATGGCAAGCCATTGGTTCAGGGACACATCGGCATAGTGGTCATCCTTGAAGATTTCCAGGAAGACGAGCGGCTCATCTCCCAAATTCTCCACATAGTGGCCCATTGCGAACGGAACGTAACCGACATCCCCGGCCTGATAGTTAAATGTTCTTGCATGGCCGTCCGATGCAAAAACCGTCATCCGCCCTTTACCGGAAATATAATACTGCCATTCATGCGTGTTCGGATGCCAGTGCAGCTCTCTCATTGCGCCCGGTTCGACCACGACAAGCGCTGAAGCGATCGTTTTGGACACTTTGAAGTTTGTGGAATCCGCGATATATACTTTGCCGCCATCCGTCTCAGCAGTCGGGCCTTCATCCAGCAGGCGGTAAGTGAACGGATATGGCACTTCACCGTTCGGGCCTTCCACAATGTCATCTTTCAGCTTCCCGGGAACCGGCTCTTCAAAGATATATTTTTCTTTCCCGGGCAGGCCGGCGAGGTCTTTTTCTGAAACCCCGAAGTTGTTGGCGATGACATCAAGCGGTGTGTGGGCAAGCCAGTCAGTCACTTGGAATGTGCTGTTTTCTGAGAAGGAACCGTCATCAAAAACCAAGAGGAATTCACAGCCTTCTTTCAGCGCCTGAATGGAGTGCGGCAGGCCTGACGGGAAGTACCACAGATCTCCTTCCTTCACGTCATCGATAAAACTGCGTCCCTGTTCATCAACAATCGTGACCCGCGCTTTGCCCGTCAGCATATATGCCCATTCCGCTTCTTTATGCCAGTGCAGCTCACGGATGGCGCCCGGTTTTAAACGCATGTTGACAGATGCCAGATTTTCAGAAATCGGCAGCTCGCGAACGGTCACCTCACGCGCGTATCCGCCCTTTTCCAGCCGGTTGTGCACATCTGAGAAAGAGAATTTCATATTATCCACTGTGCCGTGATCCGTTTCCGGCGGCGTCAGCATATCCGGATTTTGGCGGTCTCTTTCAAGGTTGCGCGGAATCGTGACGGTCGCCCCTTTGTCTCCTCTGATCGGCTGCGGGATATTGCAGTTGTTTTCTTTTGACATGTAAATCGTCTCCTCTCAAGCTTTGTTTTTTCAGAAAGAGAATGTGAAAGGCCTTTCGTTTTCCCTTCTGCTTTGTTAAGTGATGCGTTCCGATGAAAAGTCAACTTCGAGTGAAAATTAATTTTTCATTTTCTGATCTTTCAGTTCCGTCATCAGTTCGATCAGGGCGTCAAACTTCTTCTCAAACCGTGTGAGAAGATACATGGCAATCAGAGCCGGAAAGCCGAGATTGCCGATCTGTCTGACCGTTTCTTCTATAAAAACCTGATCCATTATCAGCCACCTCCTGACTTGACCTGCAGTCATGTATATAAGTGAAAGAAAGAGCGGCTCCTGTAAACCTGATATCCCGGTTGAGGGTCTTTTTTTTGTTCCGGCAAATCCGGGACATAAGGAGTGCGGAATCTTAGTCGGAAAGGAGTAGTTTACTTTTTTTTGCTTTCTTTCATTTAATTTAAATAGGGGGCGGTTTTATGGACTATCAAGTTCTTTTACGGTCAAAATGCAAGGAAATTATGAAACATCCGATCGTTAAACATTTTTTAAGTGACCCAAAGCATTACGAGAAATTTAAAAATGTGCTGGAACATTCAGACGAGAAGGATGCAAAATCACTGGACGACCATTTTAAACAGTTTTATAAGGAAATCCGGATCATCAAATATATGAACTCTATGATCCGGATTTTCTCCATCGATTTTGACAAGCGCATCCGTAAAAATCAGAAGCGCTATCCGCTGACGGTGGATCAGCCGGAGGGAGGTGAAGCGCTTCCCTATGAAATGGGAAAAGACGCGTATGAAGAGTTTCTGCGGAAGCAGGGGGATTTGAGCCAGCATGTCCAAAACCGTGATTTATACGAAGCGCTTCAGACGTTAACCGATAAGCAAAAAAGCGTGCTGACGAATATTTATCTTCACGGAGCGACGATGAAGGAGATTGCCGAGTCGCTGGGTGAATCACGGCAGAACATTTCTAATATTCATAAAAAGGGGCTCGACAATCTCAGAAAGCAGCTGGACAAGCAAAAAAAAGGGGGAAAATAAGCAGTGAACGGGCCATTTGACTTCAACAAAGAGAACACAGATACCGACGAAATGGAACTTTTGATTTCGCGTTTTTCGCCAATGATAAAAAAAAAACTGAGCAATACATCATACCAGGAAAGAGAAGATCTTGAACAAGAATTGAAGATTAAAATAGTTGAAAAAGCGGACATGCTGTTATGCCAGGACGTGCCGGGTTTTTGGGAATTTATTCTTCATCTTATAAATGAAAGCTCCTGACAAAAGCGGCGGAATGATGGATATTCCGCTCTGACAACGTGAGAAAAACGAGAAGAGATGTCCGGTCTCGTTTTTCTTTTCTGTTTCCCCGCAAGACCTCCGCACTAAAAAAGTACCAAATCTTATCCATATAATGATATGATGAAAAAAACAAAGAGAAAGGAACGTCCAAGGTGGAAAATGCGTCAATTTTAATTGTAGACGATGAGAAGGCGATCGTTGATATGGTCAAACGCGTTCTCGTCAAAGAAGGCTATCACAACATTAAGACAGCCGGAAGCGCTGAGGAAGCGATCGAGTTTGTTAAACATGAAACCGCGGATCTGCTCGTGCTGGATGTGATGATGGAAGGCATGTCCGGTTTTGAAGCATGCACCGAAATCCGGAATTATACCGACGCTCCGATCTTTTTTCTGACTGCCCGTTCTTCTGATGCGGATAAGCTGTCAGGATTTGCATTGGGAGCTGACGATTATATAACAAAGCCGTTTAATCCGCTCGAATTGGCGGCGCGGATCAGGGCGACGTTAAAGAGAACCTATAAGCGCGAAGAGAAAACGGCGGTAAAGACGTATTCATACAGCCATTTTTCCTATTCACCGCAAAACGCCGAGCTGATCGTCGGGGGCGAGCCCGTCAGCTGCTCCGCACAGCTTCTGCAGCTGCTTCAATATTTCTGTGAACACCCTGATGTGGTGCTCTCAAAAGATCAGATCTATGAAAAAGTATGGGGATATCCGTCTTACGGCGACAACAACACCGTCATGGTGCATATCCGCAAGCTCAGAGAAAAGATTGAAAAAGACCCCAGCAATCCGTCCTATATTGTAACGGTGCGCGGCCTCGGTTATCGGTTTATTCCCGATCAAGGAGAAAAAGGAACCCGCTCATGAGAATGCGCGGAAAATTTCTGCTCCACTTTTTCGGACAGCTGCTGCTTGTCATCCTGCTGATGTCCGTTTTGGCCGTCGCTTCTTTCTTCTATTTGGATTGGCGTTTCAGCGAAGCGGAAGCCAATGCGGGACTGACCAAAGCGACGGCGGACTCGTTTGAAGCGTGGCTTGATAAAAATGAAGACGGCACATGGGATGTCGATGAGTTTTTAAAGATGTCGGTCAGAAAGCAGAAGGGCTGGCTGCAGATCATTAATGACAATGAAAAAACGGACTACGCGTACAGAGTGCCGAAAGACGTCCCGAGCCATTACAGCAGAAAAGACCTCTTATCCATTTACCAGTACCGGAATTTTGACAACTACAAGCTGAATTACTGGACGGTCACGATAAATGATGAGACCTATTTGATTCTGTTCGGCTGGAAATCTGCCAGTGAGCAGCTTCTCACATACATCGAATCACAGGAGCCATCCCTCGCTTCCCTTTCTCAATATAAAAAGAGCACGATTGATTATATTAAACGGGAAAAAGGGGCGGTCTACCTTCTCGAAGACAGCGGCAGACTGCTCGGGGATATCAACAGCACGAAAAAAGAACGGAACACCGTCAATGAGCTTGAATTGCTGAAATACAATTCCAAGCCGTGGAATTACAAACGGGAAATTTCTTTTAAAAGACTCGATAAAACGAAATGGATGGTCGCGTCGGTGCCGAACCCCGTGTACATCCCCGATCACGAGTTTAACAAATCATTTTTGAGAAATGTGATGAAAACCCTCTTCCTCTTGATCGGAATCCTGGTATTTATGATCTGCATCCTGACCATCTGGTACTCTTTCCGTTTCGGCTGGCCGCTGTTTCATACCATCAAATGGCTCGTCAATTTATCAAAGGGCCGGCTTGAAGAGCCGAAGAACCGCAAAGGACAGCCGGTCAGCAAAAACAAAAAAGGCAAAACAAAGCAGCCGTTCCGCTTTTTCGCCGAGATTTTCGAATCGATGGATCAGCTGACCGACACGCTGAAGCGGGATAAGAAAAACAGAGAAAAAATCCAGGCGACAAGGGAAGAATGGATCGCCGGGCTGAGCCATGACTTAAAAACCCCGCTGAGCACGATTTACGGCTACAGCATGATGCTTGAATCGAAGCAATACGACTGGACCCCGGAAGAAGTCAAAGAAATGGGGCAGATCGTCCGGGAAAAATCAGAATATATGTCCAAGCTGATTGAGGACTTAAACTTAACATACCGCCTCAAAAACGCGGCCCTCCCGATCGAACGGCGGCTGATCAACGTCGTGCCGTTTATCAGAAACGTCACGAACGATTTCACGAAAAATACGTTCTCGGAAGGCTATGACATCGCCTTTGAAACCAAAAAGGAAGACATTCTTTTCGCCATTGATGAAGCGTGGTTCCGCCGTATTCTGGAGAATCTGCTGGCAAACGCGGTTAAGCATAATAAGAAAGGGACCGCCATTCGGGTCGTGCTTGAGGAATCAGCCGAACAGCTCATTCTGAAGGTGAAAGATAACGGAAGAGGAATGGACGACGAAACGATTCACCAGCTGTTTAACCGTTATTACCGGGGAACGAATACGAAGGGGCCGTCAGAAGGAACGGGACTCGGGCTCGCCATTGCCAAAGAGCTGGTACACCTTCATAACGGAACCATCCATGTCAACAGCAGAATCAGCGCCGGAACGGTGATTACGATTCTTTTTAAAAAAGATTGAGTTTGGACGCCGCTTTGTCGGGAATAACAATAGAAGACTGACAAGCAAAAGAGGTGTTCACATATGGAAGCAGCATTACGAGCAGATACGAGAGCGGTTATCGGAGAAGGCCCTTTATGGGACAAGGATAAGGAATGCCTGTACTGGGTGGATATACTGGGCAGCCAGCTCCATATCTTCACTCCGGCTGACGGAATCAACCGTTCCGTTAAATTCAAATCATTTGTCACGGCTCTGGCCTTGTATTCAAAGGAAGAGCTGGTGATGACGATGAAAGACGGTTTTTACCTGTACAATCTTCGGGAAGATACATTGACGAAGATGAAGCAGCCGAGAGACATGCGGGAAGATATCCGTTTCAATGACGCAAAATGCGACCCGTCCGGCAGATTATGGGCGGGAACGACGAGCATGGAAGGCAAAGAAGAGGAGGCTTCGCTGTACCGTCTGAATACGGACGGCAGCCTTGCCAAAATAAAAGACCAGGTCTCCACCTCGAACGGTTTGGATTGGGATCGGGACCGAAACCGAAACCTGATGTACTATATCGATACTCCGACGCAGGAAATCGTCTGTTATTCATATGATCCTGAAACCGGAGCCGTATCAGATCCGAAAACGGTCTACCGCTTTCCGGAGTCGCAAGGATCTCCCGACGGAATGACCATTGACCGTGACGGAATGCTGTGGGTGGCTCTGTTCGGAGGCGGCCGTGCCGTCCGGATTGACCCGTTTTTGCATAAGGAAATTGCATCTATCGAAGTTCCGGCGAAATACGTCACCTGCTGCGCGTTCGGAGGCAGAGAATTGAACACGTTATACATTACGACCGCGACGGAAAAATTGACGGAAGCCGAAAGACTTGAGCAGCCGCATGCGGGCGGCCTGTTTTCAGCAGAGCTTGAGACGGGCGGCTGGGAGCCGGTTCCGTTTGCAGGCATGATGTAAAAAAAAGCCCTGGCATATGGGGAAGTTCCCATTGTGCCGGGCTTTTTTGTGTTAAATGGAGCGGATGATGCCGCCTTCAACCCGCTGTGCGGTGCCATTAATGGCAGAAGCCGCTGATGAAGCGAGAAATACAATCGTATTGGCGACTTCTTCCGGGGTTGCATAGCGCTGAATCAATGATGTCGGTTCATTCACTTTAAAATAATCCCGGACGAAGCTGTCCGTGTCTTCTCCGGCAGCCTTTGCGGCTCCTTCCATGTAAGAAGCGACGCCTTCGGTCCATGTCGGTCCCGGCAGCACGGAGTTGACCGTGACATTTGTGCCTTTCGTCATTTCAGCCATTCCCCGGGACAAGCTGATTAACGCCGTTTTCGTCATTGAATACGGAATCATTTGCGCAAGCGGTTTGACTCCGGCTTCACTGGAGATGTTCAGAATCCGTCCGCTGTTTCTTTCGAGCATTTGCGGCAGAAAACGCCGGCACAGGCGCACGGCGCTCATAACATTCACTTCAAAATACCGAGTCCATTCGTCATCAGACACCTCAGCGAAGTCCTTTACTTCAAAAAAGCCGAGGTTATTGACGAGAATATCGACTTCCCCGATTCCGCCGGCGCGTTTTATCAAGTCATCCGCCTCATCCTGACGCGATAAATCCGCAGCGATGCCGTGGACCGTTCCGTAAGCGGAAAGCTCCTCAACCGTCCGTTCCACAGTTTCTGTTTTTCTTCCGTTTATAATCACCTCGGCGCCTTCGGCTAAAAAGCTTTTTGCCGCGGCTTTTCCGATCCCTGAAGTCGATCCTGTAATCAACACGAGCTTTCGTTCAAGCTGTAATTCCATGATAATCCTCCTTTTTACACCATTGTGTAACAGTATACATGATGAATTTTAGTGTGTACGAACAATTTGCTTTCATGCAAAAAGGCCGGATATACAAGCCTTAAAGACTTATAGTATAATTACTGCGAAAAAAGGATACGAATGTCAAAGAGACAACCGTTTACCATAATCAGGGGGAGTTAAAAGAATGAAGAAGATCACTGCCGTCTGGGCGGCGCTCTTGGTCACCGCCTTTGTGATCGCCGGCTGTTCCGGCGCACAGGAAGAAGGAAGCGCGGCCAAACAAAAAGCCGTCTCAACCGAAGCATTCCCGGTAACCATTAAGGATGCCGCGAACGAAAAAGTAACCATAAAGCAGGCACCGGAAAAAATCGTTTCCCTCATGCCGAGCAATACGGAAATTACATACGCGCTCGGACTGGGAGATAAGGTCGCAGGCGTCACGACAAATGATACATATCCGAAAGAAGCGGTAAAAAAACCGAAAGTCGGAGATATGAATGTGAACGCTGAAAAAGTCATCGCGCTGAAGCCGGATCTCGTGCTTGCCCACGCGTCCTCTATGTCCGCTTCCGCCGATGCGATGAAGCAACTGAAAGATGCGGGCATCACCGTCTTAACGGTCAATGATGCGCAATCGTTCCAAGACGTGTACAAATCTATCAGTATGATCGGAAAAGCGGCCGGCAAAGAAAAGCAGGCGGATAAGCTGATCAAATCGATGAAATCCGACCTTTCCGGCATAGAAAAGAAAGCGGCGGCCATTTCTGAAAAAGACGAAAAGAAAGTATTCGTCGAAGTGTCTCCTGACGGCTACACGACGGGGAAAGGCACGTTTATGAACGAAATGCTTAAAGATATACACGCGAAAAACGCCGCCGGCAGCCAGACCGGCTGGGTGCAATTGACGGATGAAGCAATTGTCAAAATGAATCCGGACGTCATCATTACGACAGACGGCGTAAAGGCCGCTGAAGTGGAAAAACGCGCCGGCTGGGGTGCCGTCAATGCGGTCAAACACCACAATGTCTATTCTGTTGATCCTGACCTTGTCACACGCTCAGGCCCGCGCCTTGTCAAAGGGGTCGAGAAGCTTGCAGAAAGCGTTTATCCTGAAACGTTTAAAAAGTAACCGCCCGCTGGCCTACACGGTCAGCCTGCTGTTTTTAGCCGTTTGTACGGCACTCGGCATTTCAATCGGCAGTCTGCATATTCCTTTATCCGACGTTTTTTGGATCGGGATCGGCCGGACATCCTCGGCTGACCCTATGAATGTAAATATTATGATGAATATCCGCCTGCCGAGAGTCGTTCTGGCTGCCCTTGTCGGAGCCGCGTTATCCATTGCGGGAGCGGCGTTTCAGGGACTTCTGAAAAATCCGCTCGCCGACCCTTATACACTCGGGGTATCTTCGGGAGCTTCGGCGGGAGCCGTTATCACCTTGTTTTTCGGCATTCAGATACCCGTCATCGGCCGGTTCACACTACCGGTTGTCAGCATCGCCGCAGCCATTGCGGTCATGGCGGCGGTTCTGTTTTTCAGCCGCCTCGTTCATGCGTCGATGTCGGTTTCGACGCTCATTTTGACAGGCATCATCATGAATTCTTTTCTCGGAGCTCTCATTTCGCTTGTGATCGCTTTAACGGGCAATGATCTGCTCCCGATTGTCCGCTGGCTGTTAGGAAGCGTGTCAATGAGGGGCTGGGGCTATGTCGCGCTGTTTCTGCCTTTTTTTCTGGCCGGGACGGCGCTTCTGCTTATCAATGGCAAAGAATTAAACATTATGACTTATGGAGAAGAAAAGGCAAGGCTGTTAGGCGTCAGTACGGGAAAAAGAAAACTGCTGATGATCGCCGCCGGATCTCTGCTGACGGGAGGAGCGGTTGCCGTCTCGGGGACGATCGGATTTGTCGGCCTTGTCATACCCCACGTGACACGGCTCTTATGGGGGACGGATCATCGCCATTTACTGCCGCTGTCAGCATTGACGGGCGCCGGTTTTCTCATTTTGGCGGATTTGTTTTCCCGCACCGTCATTGAGCCTGTCGAATTGCCGATCGGCATTATGACGGCTTTGGCGGGAGCGCCTGTATTTGCCTTGATTCTGCTTCGCCAGCATCATGGAGGGAAACGCTTATGATCAGGGTGAGCAGCCTGTCCGGCGGGTACGGAGGCCGGATGATTGTGGAAGATGTCAGCTTTACCGCCGAAAAAGGTGAATTTGTCGGCATACTTGGTCCGAACGGCTCGGGAAAAACAACGCTGATGAAATTGCTGACGGGAATGCTCTCTCCGTCAAAAGGCGAGGTGCTCGTAGCAGGCAGGCCCGTCGGCGGATACAAGCCGCGGGAGCTTGCGAAAATCATGGCCGTTTTGCCGCAGCATACGGAGCAAGCTTTTACATTTACCGTTAAGGAAACAGTGTCCTTCGGCAGATACCCGTATCAAAAAGGACTCTTCAGACAGATGGATCAACATGATGAAGACATTGTCCGGGAAGCGATGGAAATGACGGGCATCGACCGATATGCGCAGCAATCCGTCCGCAATCTGAGCGGCGGGGAGCGGCAGCGCGTCTATCTGGCGCAGGCGCTGGCTCAGCAGCCGGAGGTACTGTGTCTGGATGAGCCGACGACCTTTCTTGATCTCAAATATCAGAAAGACCTGCTTGATACGGTGAAGCGGCTGACGAGAGAAAGAGGCCTGACGGTCATCAGTATTTTTCACGACCTAAACGCCGCAGGCCAATATTGTGATCAGCTCCTGATGATGAAAGACGGACGCGCTTTGCCGAAGCAGACGCCGGATCAGGCTTTGAAAAAAGAGACGATTGAAGACATTTACGGTATCACCGTCAGCGCTGTTGCCCAGCAATCGTCGCCGAAACCGCTGATCGCTTTCATGCCGGAAGCGCGGCAGGAAGGAGAGCCTGTCAACGTTCCGTTCGCCTCTCTGATAAACAAAAGCGGAAATACCGTAACGCTTCATACAGAACGGCCGTTCAGAATGTTGACAACCGCATCTGACGGCCCGGGATTTTCGTGGAGCCGCCGGCTTTCCGGCTCAGCGGCCGCTGGTTTGATCTGCCGTACGTTTGATTCGGTC
The DNA here is from genome assembly GCF_002843505.1 of Bacillus sp. SJ-10. Lineage (NCBI taxonomy): Bacteria > Bacillati > Bacillota > Bacilli > Caryophanales > Bacillaceae > Bacillus > Bacillus sp. SJ-10. Next base: position 1,496,372 of record NZ_CP025258.1, read on the forward strand.
ACAATTGCCGTGACTGCGCTGCATACCGTTTGGGTGCTGATCAGCGGACGTTTATCGGAACAGGGATTTGTACGGCTGTTAACGGCAGCGGCAGAAGCGAGAATGCAGGCTCTTTCCGGCAGACAGGCAAAAGGCGACATTGTCATTTGTGCCTTGCAGACAGGAGAGGCGATGGACGTCCCTCAAGCGGAAAGAGCCGTTAGAAGAGGAACCGCGGCATGTGTAAAAGCGGCGGAAGAAGGAGGAATACAATGATGAAGCTGTATACGAAAACCGGCGATAAAGGACAGACAAGCCTGATCGGCGGCAGAACGGATAAAGACAATCTGCGGGTTGAAAGCTACGGGACGATTGATGAGCTGAACAGCTTTATCGGGCTTGCGCTTGCGGAGCTTGATGATTGTGAGAATTGCGGTGATGTGAAAGCCGAACTCCGAAACATTCAGCATGAGCTGTTTGACTGCGGCGGCGACTTGGCGACGGTTTCTGAACATAGAAGCTATACATTAAGAGAGACATCTATTTCCGCATTGGAAGACTGCATAGACCGTTACACGGCTGAAGCGCCCCCGCTTGAGAAATTTATTCTTCCGGGCGGGCATAAGGCGGCTGCTCAGCTTCACATCGCGCGGACCGTCACGAGACGGGCTGAGCGTCTCGTCGTGAAACTGGGCAAAACAGAAGAGATAAACGATACGGTGATGCGTTACTTGAACCGCCTGTCTGATTATTTTTTCGCGGCGGCAAGAGCGATTAACGCAAGACAGGGCGTTCAGGATATAGAGTATGAAAGAAGCGCCGCGGTATTCCGTGATGATGAATAATGTTTTGTTCAGCCGGCAGCAGCAAGCCGGCTGTTTTTTTATAGAGATATCCATCAATTGAACCTTTATTGACAGGAGGAAAATGTATCTTATGAATTATTGACTGAAAAATTAAAAAATGAGATATTATAAGAAACATTGTAAAATAATGGGGGATTTGATAGATGGATACATATAATAAGAGCGAGAGCATCTGGAATAAAAATTTCACCCTTCTGTTTATCTCAAGGCTGGTTAAATTGTCAGGCGACGGTTTTGCCTTTAATTCCATTCTATGGTTTTTGATTTTTGACGGGGAAGGCGCGATCGGCACGTCCCTGCTCATTGCGGTCACGTTCCTTCCGGAGGCGATGCTGGCGCCGATTACCGGGCCTTTTATGAAGCAGCATACGCTGAAATTCTGGATGTATTTCTCCGACCTCACGCGCGCGGCGGTCGTGCTGATTATTCCGATCTGTTATTTTAACGGTTTTTCTCCTTTATGGTTTGTCATGCTTCTCATGATTGTGCATTCAGCCACGGGAGCCGCTTATAATCCTGCATCCATCTCGCTAATCCCCAATATTGTCAGAGAAAACAGCCTGCAGAAAGCGAATGCGGTCATTCAGTCATCAGGCCAGATCGTCAGGCTTGCCGCCATTACGCTGAGCGGGGTGTTCTTAACATTTATCAGTCCCGCTTATTCTTTGTTTATCGCTCTTATATTCTATCTTCTATCAGGTTTTCTCGTACTCTTTATGTCATACCAAGTCCGGCATGCCAAACAGGATACCGTCGCCGTCAGACAGCGCGGGACGTATTTCGGAAGGCTCAAACGGGGTTTCGTTCTGGTCAGGAAACACCAGATTTTATACCCGCTCGCCATCTATTGTATCTTCATGAATTTTGCGGCCGCTCCGTGGGAGGCGCTCTCTGCCGTTTATGTCGCCGAAGATTTAAACATGCCGCCGATCATCTACTCGCTTTTGAAAGCGACAGGAACGGGCGGAGCCTTTTTAATGGGTTTTATTTTGGCTAAGGTGAAGGTAAACAAATACGGTCTCCTGTTTGTGTCAGCGGGAATCATAGAAGGAGCGGCATTTTTTATCACCGGCCTCAACACTTTTCTGCCGCTCGTCTTCCTCGCCGCGTTTGCGTTCGGATCTGCCGTCAGCGCGATTAATGTGCCGGAATATACGATTATTCAGACGTCTGTGGACCATGATGACCAGCCGCAAGTCTATGCTGTCATCCATATGATTTCAAACATATCCATTCCGCTCGGCGCGGTTCTTTGCGGATATGCGGCTAACGCCTTCGGTCCCGGAAAAGTCATTGCCGCCGGCGGTCTCGTTGAAGTCCTGTCCGGTCTCGGAATATTGTTCTTTACGAAGCTGGCCAAAGCCGAACGCTCAGATCTCATCAGGGAAAAAGAAGCGAGCATCAGAATATAGATTTTTCGTAAAACGCCCTGCGCCGTCCGGTGCAGCGGCGTTTTTTTTATGCGAAGGTCCGGGGGCTTATACGACTCCGGTCTGATATGAAAATCAATCTCTGACTCGTTTTGCCGGCCGCGGGATTTGTTTATAGTAAAGACAAGGAAAACGAAAGGAGGATCTGCATGAATATAAATGGTAAAACGGCAGGCGGCTTTCTGCTGATTGTGTTCGGACTTTCTGTCTTTTTCGGAGGAGGCCATTTCGCATTTATCATCCCGCTGGCGATCGGAGGCCTGATGCTTTACTGGGGAATCAAACGTTTTTCAAAAGGCCGGGCGGTATCGGGTATCATCGCGGGCGTCATCGGAGCTATGATTCTCGTCGGTTCTCTTCCATTTATCGTTGCGATCGGACTGGCCGGCGCCATGGTGTATTTCGGGTGGAAGATGATGAAGCAGGGCGGCTCAGACACCGCTTCCCGCCAGTATGAACCGGAAGCGGCATCACCGGGCTATCAATCCGGATTTGACTCTGAATGGGAAGAATTTCTGAAGAAAAAATAAGGAGGAAGACAAAATGGTCTTAAAAAGAATAAGAAATATGTTCGTCGCATCTGTTAACGAAGGGCTTGATAAATTAGAAAATCCGAAAGTCATGCTGAATCAATATGTGCGTGATATGGAAAGTGACATCGCCAAGGCGAAACAAACGATTGTCAAACAGCACACGATCGTTCATCAGTTTAAGAAAAAACAGGAAGACGCCTCCGAAACGGCGGCAAAACGGAAAAACCAGGCTCAGCTTGCTTTTGACGCCGGGGAAGAGGAGCTAGCGAAAAAGGCGCTGACTGAAATGAAATACCTTGAGGGAAAAGCGGCCGAACATGAAAAAGCGTATGAGCAGGCGAAAACACAGCTGGCAGAGCTGAAAGAGCAACTGGAAACTTTAGAAACGCGCCTCCGCGACGTAAAGGATAAAAAACAGGCGCTCATCGCCCGCGCGAACGCGGCAAATGCGAAGGAACATATGAACGCTTCTTTCGACAAAATTGACAGCGAAAGCGCCTACAGAGAGTTCCTTCGAATGGAAAGCCGCATTGAAGAAATGGAAGTCCGTGTCAAATACGGTACTTCAGCTGAGGCGAACACAGAATACAGCCGCTCCCAATATTCAGATGAGGTGGAAGCTGAGATTGAAAAAATGCGCTCGCTTTCTCTGGAAAAAACAGAGCGTCAAAAAGCGGCTCATGAATAATGTGCACAAGGGAAGATCGGCGCGTTTACGCCTCTTCCCTATACGCACGTATCAATTCTCCGGCTTTTCCTTTATAATAAAATGAATGAAAAAGGATGGAACGTAATGAAGCGTAAGATTGCCAAAGGACTGATGGCGGCGTCCGTTCTGATCTGCTGTCTGTTTTTGGTGAAAGAAGTGTTTGCTGGGCGTTTTTTTCCGCTGTACGAAACAGAAGCGGAATCGGCAAGCATACCGCCGCGTGCCGTCAACAGCCTGTCGGTTTCATCGGAACAGACGGATGTGAAAATCATCGCGGAAGCGCGGAATGATATCGCGGCAAACATGACGGGACCGGCGGGGAAAATGTTTGTCCAAAACAGGGGAAAGACCCTCAATCTTAAAGCGAAGGAGAAAGGATTCCAATTTCTGAATCTCTTTCAGCGCCCTCTGCTGATTGTCCGCATTCCGTATGATTATCATCGGGACATCACCGTCCATACATCAAACGGCAGCATTGCCGTTGACGGAAACAAGGGGCTGTCTCTTGCGCACCTCGGCGTCCGTTCTGTAAGCGGGAATATGTCGCTGAAGCACGTGAAGACGGATGTGTTTGAAGCGAAGGGGCTGTCGGGCAATCTCACAGCAGCAGGCCTTGCGGCAAAAACGGGGGATGTCCGCTTATCCTCGGGACATGTCGGGCTTCAACATGTGGTGGGGGCCCTTGACGTGCGGGTCGCTTCCGGCAGTGTCGATGCCTCGCTTGAGACGGCGGATGCTCCCGTATCCGTCAGGCTTGCGAGCGGCAGCGCAGCGATCAGCCTGCCGAAAGACGGAAGTTTTACGGTGAACGCCGAGACGGCAAGCGGAAGGATTCAGCCGTCTTATTCCTTTGAGAAAACGAGTAAGGAAGGCGGGGCATTTACCGGCATGAAAGGCAGCGGCGCCAGGCCGATTGATATAAAGGTGACGAGCGGCAATATTGCACTGCAATAGTCAAGGAAAGGAGGGGCAAGCAGCTGATGGCAAAAAAACAGATTCTCGGACTTATCATCGCCTTATTAGGCGTCAGCATGTTTTTGCGTATTATCGGCATCGGCGACTTCTTGTTTTGGCCGCTCTTTTTTCTGATCACAGGCTATATTTTTAATAAATATTCCCGCGGCTGGCTCGGCTCCGTCCTCTATATCTTCGCCGCTTTTTTATTTTTGAGAAACCTGTTCAGCGCCACCTTTAACCTGTTCGGCTATGCCTTCGCCGCCTTTCTCATCTACGCGGGCTACAGGCTCCTGAAAGGAAAGCGCGTGTATGAACATAAAGAGAAGAAAATCAATCTTGAAAAAGAAGAGCAGCCAAAGCCTTCCGCCCAGACGGAAAGCAGACAGCCGGACCTCCGCAGCTTTTTTATCGGCGAGCTCCGGATGATGAAGGACCCGTTTGAGCTGAATGATTTAAATGTTTCCGGATTCATCGGCGATGTGAAAATTGATTTGTCAAAAGCGATGATTCCCGAAGGAGAAAGTACGATGACCATCAGCGGTGTCATCGGCAATGTTGATGTGTACGTCCCGCCGGATATCGAAGTGTCCGTCAGTTCATCGGCTTTTATCGGCGATATGAACCTGCTCGGCTCTAAGAAAAGCGGCATGAGCCCGAATCTGTATAAAGTATCGTCTGAGTACGGCGACTCGCCGCGGCGGATTAAAATTTCAATTTCGTTATTCATCGGCGATGTGGATGTGAAGTATTTATGAGGAAAAAATTACTCGCCAATATTCAGTGGCGCGCCATGCGGATGACCGCGGGACTCAGTCTGCTCCTTTGCGCGGTGTTTATTACGCTGATGCTGCTGTATTACGGGCTTGATCCGATGCTGCTGTTTTCTTCCGGCTGGTTCGGTATTCCGTTTGTGGTCATCCTGCTTTTGGCGTCTCTTTCGGCGGGATTGATTTCCGGTTATGTATACGGCGGCCGCCTGAAAACAAGAATGGATACACTGATTGAAGCGGTTTTGAAATTTGAAAACGGCAATTTTGCTTATCGGGTGCCGCCGCTCGGCGATGATGAAATCGGTCTGGCGGCAGATCAGCTCAACGAAATGGCCAAGCGGGTCGAGCTCCAGGTCACATCGCTGCAAAAGCTCTCCAACGAACGGGCGGAATGGCAGGATCAAATGAAAAAATCGGTCATCACTGAAGAACGCCAGCGGCTGGCGCGCGATCTGCACGATGCCGTCAGCCAGCAGCTCTTTGCCATTTCTATGATGACATCCGCCGTTTTAGAGCAGGTGAAAGATGCGGATGACAAAATCGTCAAACGGATTCGCATGGTTGAACATATGGCGGGGGAAGCGCAAAACGAGATGAGAGCGCTGCTATTGCATTTGCGGCCCGTCACTTTAGAAGGAAAAGGCTTAAAAGAAGGGCTGATTGAGCTGTTAAAAGAGTTCAAAGCGAAGCAGCCGCTGGATATTGAGTGGGACATCAGCGATACGGGTGTGTCAAAAGGCGTTGAAGATCATCTGTTCCGCATCGTGCAGGAGGCGCTTTCCAACGTTTTCAGACATTCAAAGGCGACCAAGGTCACCGTCAGGCTCGGCGCGAAACATCAAAAACTTCAGCTTAAAGTCATTGATAATGGGGCGGGTTTTACGATGGATCAAGTGAAAGCATCCTCATACGGCCTGCATTCCATCAAGGAAAGAGCGAGTGAAATCGGCGGCATAGCGGAAATTATCTCCGTAAAGGGAAAAGGCACGCAGATCGACGTGAAAGTCCCGATTTATCAGAAAACAAAAGGAGAGAACGACAGTGATTCGAGTGTTGCTGATTGATGATCATGAAATGGTCAGGATGGGTCTGGCCGCATTTTTAGAATCACAGCCGGACATTGAAGTCGCCGGTGAAGCATCAGACGGGCAGCAGGGCGTCGATCTGGCCGCAGAGCTTTTGCCGGATGTGATTTTAATGGACCTTGTCATGGACGGCATGGACGGCATCGAAGCGACAAAACAGATCTGCGCGAAACTCAATGACCCGAAAATCATCGTGCTGACGAGCTTTATTGATGACGACAAAGTGTATCCGGTGATCGAAGCGGGAGCGCTCAGCTATTTGCTGAAAACGTCCAAGGCGGCAGAAATAGCCGAAGCCATCAGAGCGGCTGCCAAGGGCGAACCGAAGCTTGAATCGAAGGTGGCGGGAAAAGTGCTGTCAAGGCTGCGCCATTCAGAGAATCAGCTTCCGCATGAAACGCTGACAAAAAGAGAACTGGAAATCCTCTGTCTCGTCGCGGAAGGCAAGACGAATAAAGAGATTGGTGAAGAGCTGTTCATTACGATTAAAACGGTAAAAACCCACGTTACGAATATATTGTCAAAGCTTGATGTCAGTGACCGCACGCAGGCAGCCGTATATGCCCACCGCAATCATCTCGTGACATAAGAAAAGGAGAGCGGCGCCAGCACACTCTCCCGAAGACAGGGTCATTGGGACATTCCCTTTGTTCCGAAATCCCTGATGGCGACTTTGACTTTGTATTCAATATCCGATTCACTGAAGTGATGGTCCCAGTCCGAGGATATCTTTTTCCATTTATCGGGATAATGAATCCGGACTTGATCGCCTAACCCGGTAATATCCACTTTCAACTCATGCTGCATGTAATCAATGAATGCCATGACATCTGAATGAATGCTGCGTTTTACCGCGTTTTTGATTTCATTTATATAGGACTCCTTGAAGGAATCTTCTTTCGGATTCCAATCCTCAGACAGACGGCCTTCAACAAACCGGGTGACGATAAACTTGAATTTTCCGTGTTTATATTGTGTTTTCACATTATATTTGCTGGAAAATACTTCGAAGGATAAATAATGATTGTCATGCTTTGCAAACGTGACGCCCCCCTTTACCGTGCCTGTGAACAGGTTCATATTCTGGACTTGTAAAGGCGTTAAATTCGCATACCAGAATTTATTTTTAATAATGGTAGCGCCCCAGATTTCCAGTCTGCTGCCCACTTGGCGCACTTGAGGAAGGGCAAAGGTCTCGCCTTTGGCGATTTTCTCGGATATTTCCCCCAATGTCACGGGCTCCATCATCCGGATGGTGACCGAATTATTCTCCGTTAAGTCATAGATCGTATTTGACGCAGGTTCTCCCTGGTCACTGATTTTGAAAATATCTTTCGTTTTATCCGGCACCGTCATCACATTGCAGCTTCTTCTCGTACCGTTGTCCCTGATAAATTGGTTCATCAATGCGTCAAGCGGAATGTTATCCTTTAACAGCGCTTCGGAAAACAGCATGATACGCAAGTGCTGGGAGAATGCGGGGTGATTTTTTAACGATGCCGTTCTTAATGCTTGATGGACGGTTTCCCCGGGAGTGGACGTTACTTTTGTCGTATCGCCTGACGACGACTGCTGGGAACTTGCTTTTTGCGGGATCAGAATCTGCTGTGTCACTTCTACATTTTCTTCCTCGGGTTTATCGAGCCCGACCCCGATAACGAGGCTCAAGTCTTCTATATTGCGGCTGTCCCAGCACCCGGCCAAAAGCAATGTGCAAAGCATGATTACGATGTATTTCTTCATTGCGCTTTTTTCACCTTCCTTTTCACAGCGACGACTCCAAACATCAGTAAAGGCAGCAAAAAGAAAACCAAGAAGATATAGCCGAGAATATCACTGAACATCAACAGCTTGTTGCCGTCTTTTGGCATCAATGATCCGAAGAATGTCGCGATCCCTACGAAGATGATCCCTTTTTTCTGCTTCAGCCCGAAAATTTTATTAAGAGCTGATGTCGCGAAATACCCGTACGAGACATAGGTGGCGAAAAATTGGATGATCCAGACAACAAGCAAAAAGGACTCGAACCTTTCAATAAAAAGCCCTTTGATTTCAAATGATTGAAAGAGCGCGATCGTAGGCCAGATCATTGTTTTGACATCTTGGGTGGTTAAGGCGCCGACGACGAGTACGTAGGTAATGATGTATAAAATAATCGGGATGCCAAAGCCCATGGCCGATACGCGGAATGTGTGCTTTTTATTTTTGAGGTACTCGGGGAGAAACAGCATAATCTCAATTCCCAAGAAGGAAACAGAAACGACGGTCAAGGAAGCCATAACGGGAGAAAACCCCTGCCCGAGCACCGGCCGCAGGTTGTCCAGATCAAATATTTTAAAGCTGAAAGAAAACACCACCAGCAAAATAATGATCGTAATCGTTAAATAGAAAGGAAAGAGCCTGCCGATATCGCTCATGCCGCCGATAATTAAATAAACGGAACAGGCGATAAAGATAAACAGCGTGACCGGCACGGGCGTTCTTTCCAATAAAAAAAACTTGACCATTTCCGCCATCGCCCTGGCTTCGAAGCTGGCGACTCCTATAAAATAGAGACAGATCATAAGATTGACGATATTTCCCGCCCATTTGCCGAGTCCTTCATTCATATAATCAAATAATGATCCGTACTGATGCTTTTTCATAATGAGCGTATTGAGATAAATCAAAAAGATAAAGATGACGCCTTCCAGACATAACGCGATCCAGCCGTCCGGCGAATTTGCCCTTGATGACAGCGCCCGCGGCATGGTGAGGAGTCCCGCGCCGAGCATCGTGTTTGAAATCAACGCTGTCCCTTGATAGCTTGTAAGCTTATTGTGAGTTGTTTTCTGGCTCATTTACGTTTTTCGCCTCTTTTGGTTGATTTTTAATAGGGAGACGGAGAATAGAGTCGTTTGCGTTTTTTAAGCTGAAAAATCCATTCGGCGAGAAATACGGAGAACCGAAGCTTCGCTGTCTCGATAAATGCGTGTAGATCGTCAGCATAAATAAAATCATGCCGTACAGCCCGAAAGCTGCCGCGGTAAACATCGAAATGAAACGGAGCACACGGAACGACAGACCCATCCCGTACTGCGGCACCGTAAATGAAGCGAGCGCGACAATGCTGACCACGATGACCATGATGGAGCTGACAATATTCGCTTCAACGGCCGCCTGGCCGATGACAACTCCGCCCACCAATCCGATCGTCTGGCCGAGCGGGCTGGGAAGCCTCAAGCCCGCTTCTCTCAGCAGCTCTATCGTAATTTCCATTACCATCGCTTCAATGATAGGCGGGAAGGGAACGTTTTCTCTGTTCGCCGCGATGGTGACTGCAAGCGTCGTCGGCAGCAGCCCTTGGTGAAACGAAACGAGGGCGATATAAATGGACGAAAAAAACAGCGTAATAAAAATAGACGTAAACCGCAGCGCCCGGATGAGCGAGGCGGAAATCCACCGTTCATAATAATCATCGGGAGACTGCATTAAAATTCCTAAAGAAGCCGGGACCACCAGCGCAAACGGCGAGTTGTCGACAAGGATGGCGACGCGGCCGTTGAACAAGGCGGAAGAGACTTTATCAGGCCGTTCCGTATTTTGTATTTGCGGAAAGGGCGAATACTTATTATCCTCAATAAGCTCCTCAAGCGTTCCGGAATCCTGGATGTCGTCCATCTTCACTTCGCTGAGGCGCTTTACAACATCGCTGACGACAGACGGGTCCGCCTCATCATCTATGTACATGACAGTAGCGTATTTTAACTTGTTTTCTCCGATCGGAACCTTTTTCGTTTTCAGCTTCGGATGGTTCGTGCGCTGCCTGATCATGGCGACGTTTGTATCAGAATCTTCTATGAAGGCGACTTTCGGACCTCTTACGACCTTTTCGGATGTGGGTTCATTCACGCTTCTTTTTTCTCTTTTTCCCGTGGACAAAATGTATACGCTGTCAAGTCCGTTAATAAACACGGCGCATTTTCCTCGCAGAATGGAGATGACGGCTTCCTTCGACGTAAAGACGGGACGGGCGTCGATCTTATCAAGACGTTTCGCCACCGTATCCAGCGTCAGGGTGTCTTCCTCCCGAAGCAGCGTTTCCATCGCCTCTTTTATTTTGTCTTCGTCGTTCATTTCACTCAGATACATATAATAAAAAACAAGCCCGTTCGGAAGCATCTTTTTATTTTGAACCAGGTCATCATTCTGCTCTACGTGGGGAAGCACCAGTGCCAGATTAACGTGTATGTATTCCTTGAATTCCGATTGCGTCATCGACAGTCACCCGCCTTCCAATCCTTAATTGAGGTTATCTTTTCCTGTTAAAAAAATGATATACTATGATAAAGTATTTAATGGTACAAGTTTTTTTATGAAAGCGGAGGAGAGATGTGGCACAAGTCAGACTGGCAGGAAATGCCGAAGAAATTGAACAGCTCATCAAATCATTTGAAGCGCATTACGAAGTGGCTTACACGTCGAAAGAATACCGTAAAACAAATCCGAAGTATAAATACTCAAAGGATTCGCGCGTCTATCTTGAGCTGAAATTAAAAACGGCCAAGGCCGAAAAATAAAAAGGGTTTCATCTGTTACTGGCGAATAATACTCAGGGTGAAGCAACTGTTATGGAGGGATACATAAATGGACTACAGAATTGAAAAAGACACCATGGGAGAAGTTAAAGTTCCGGCAGATAAATTTTGGGGCGCTCAGACACAGCGCAGCAAAGAGAACTTCAAAATCGGTTCAGAAAAAATGCCTCAGCGTGTTGTGAAGGCGTTTGCAATATTAAAAAGAAGCACAGCGATCGCCAACGAACGCCTCGGCAACTTAGAGTCTGAAAAAGCCCAGGCGATTGCCGCTGTATGTGACGATGTTTTAAACGGCAAATACGACGATAACTTTCCGCTCGTTGTCTGGCAGACGGGAAGCGGCACGCAAAGCAACATGAACATGAATGAAGTGGTGGCCAACCGCGCGACTGCTTTATTGAAAGAAAAAAATTCCGAGCTTAAGATTCATCCGAATGATGACGTTAACCGCAGCCAAAGCTCAAACGATACATTCCCGACGGCGATGCACGTTGCGGCGGTTCTTGCCGTATATGAGCAGCTCGTTCCGGCGCTTGATCAGCTGCGCGCGACGCTTGATGAAAAAGCGAAAGCTTATCAGGATATTGTGAAAATCGGACGCACGCATTTGCAGGACGCCACTCCGCTGACGCTCGGACAGGAAATCAGCGGCTGGGTATACATGCTTGACCGATCGAAAGAAATGATTCTTGAGTCAACGGAAAAAATCCGCGCGCTTGCCATCGGAGGCACGGCAGTCGGCACGGGAATCAACGCCCATCCGCAGTTCGGTGAATTCGTCGCGGAAGAAATCACAAAAGTAACGGGGCAGACATTCAAGAGTTCGCCTAACAAATTCCATGCGCTCACAAGCCATGATGAAATCACTTACGTTCACGGCGCGTTAAAAGCATTGGCTGCCGACCTGATGAAGATTGCCAACGATGTCAGATGGCTGGCCAGCGGCCCGCGCTGCGGAATCGGCGAAATCGTCATTCCTGAAAATGAGCCGGGAAGCTCTATCATGCCGGGTAAAGTCAACCCGACGCAAAGTGAGGCGCTGACAATGATCGCCGCGCAAGTGATGGGAAATGACGCGACAATCGGATTTGCGGCCAGCCAAGGAAACTTCGAGCTGAATGTCTTCAAACCGGTTATTATTTATAACTTCCTGCAGACCGTGCAGCTGCTCAGTGACGGAATGAATTCCTTCCATGACAAATGCGCTGTCGGTATTGAGCCGAACCAAGAGACGATTCAGGAAAATCTCTCTAACTCATTAATGCTTGTTACGGCGCTTAACCCGCACATCGGTTATGAAAACGCCGCGAAAATCGCCAAGCTTGCCCACAAAGAAGGCCTGACGCTGAAAGAAGCGGCATTACAGCTGAACCTTCTGACAGAAGAACAATTTAATGAAATGGTGCGTCCGGAAGATATGGTGCACCCGAAAGCATAAAAAGAAAGAACGGCTGCAGTCATTGCGGCCGTTCTTCTAAATAAACTGCTGTTTCAGTAAAAATCTGAGCTGTTCTGCATCTTCAGCCAGCAGGTCGGATTCCTTCAAATTCAAAATCATTCCTTTGATGATTGCCGGTTTCGGCGACTTTTTCTTCATTTCCGCTTCCAGAATATCCAAGCTCCCGGTGAATTCAGATGCTTGCGCCTTGTCCATCGTGCCGATGCGCGTGCGGAGGGTCTGCAAGATCGATTGGCTTAAAGGATCGGGCTGCCCGTTATGAAGGGGCCCAAACAGTGAGCTTGCCTCATCAAGAGAAATAAACGCTTCATCATGTCTGTCCGCCATTCCGTTTACGATGTCATCAATTCTGTGAATCACGGTATTTGCCAGAAGCGAAGGCTGTACGGACCGGCCGGTCAGAATGAGATATTCAAGATACATCTGACTGATTCCTTCTATTAAAAAACAAAGCTCGGCTGTGTATGGTTCAGCTTTTTCTCCGTAAATAGCAAGAAGACTGTCGATATGAAACTGCAGGATCGACCGGCGGATTCTCTTTCCGCACTGCGCCGCTTCTTCGGTATAAGGAAGTGAACCGTCTTTCATCTGCATGGTAATAAAATCCTGATGGGCGAGAATCGATTCGTAAAACACCGCAAGCTGTTTTTGATAAGCGGCTCTCGGACTGTCACCCTCCGTTTGGATCGTCGTGATTCGGGTAAACGTTTTATCATAGTAGTAATTCAGCATGGATAGAAGCAGTGCTTCTTTGGAAGGAAAGTATAGATAAAAAGCGCCTTTTGAGATTTTGCATTCATCGGCGATTTCCTGAACCGATGTAGATTTGTACCCTTTTCGGGCAAACAGTTTAATTGCTGCTTCAATGATCAGCTTTTCTTTTTCCTTCAATGGTTCCACCCTTTCGGAGCCAGGAGGCTGGCTTGTGCTTCTTATGTATGACTATATGGTCACATTGATATTCCGTAAATTTAACCTGATTGTAACTTGTTTTTTTGTTTTGTTTTATTTATATTATAAAGTGAGCTGACCGAATGGTCAAAGTTCTGGCGAAAGGGTGAATCTGAAAATGAAAGAATTAGATGAAATGATCAGCCGCTTGCGAAACAGAGGAATTAAAGTCGAAAAGGTGAAATATCCGAAAAAGACAATTTGTGAAAAGAAATGGGTTCATCAATGCCAAAAACCGCTGAAAACAAACTACAGAGATTTTAACGGCTACTCCTTCACATAAAAAAAGACTGCAATGAAACACTACAGTCTACTTTGGTACGATAATTCGGTAGATTACACCCGATTGGCCATTTTCAATTGAAATTGATGCTTTATGCAGGGTTAAAATCCGTTTTACGATGCTGAGTCCTATGCCGAACTCGCCTTTCTTCCCTTTATTAAAAGGCTCGTACAAGCTGGATAGCATCTCATCCTCAATCGGAGGCCCGTCATTTTTAACCGTCATGACAATCTGCTGCTGATTTTGGCTGATCCGAATGTGAATCGCCGTTTCTGCATAGCGGATTTGATTTTCGAGAATGTTTTCAAGAAGTTTGCTCCATTGTTCCGGATCACCGGGCATCATTAATGCATCTTCTGTTTCAACGGTCCACGATAATTCCTTCCGGGCCCATTTGAGCCGTTCAATGACTTCTTCCGTGACCTTCACAATGTCAAATGTCTCATGGTGCACCCGCTGCTTCATTAAATAATCAAGCTTCGTTAAATATAATAAATCCTTAATTTTCTTCTCAAGTTTTTCTGCTTCGCCTTCAATGACATCAATTGTGGTTTCCAGATCCCCCTTAGGAAAAATCCCGTCCTTTATTGATTGAGTATAGCCCCTTATCACCATGACAGGCGTTTTTAAATCATGAGAGATATTTTGCAGGAGCGTTCTTTCCGTTTCATCCTTTTGCACCAGCTTGCTCCGCATGTCTTCAATGGTATGGCCTAATTTTCCGATTTCGTCTTTCCTGTCAACGATGACCGGATCATCCCAATCCTGTTTTGAAATCCGTTTGACATGCTTCTCTAAGGAAACGAGCGGGCGCGAGAGATATTTGGCAAGCCAAATCGCCGGAATCCAGCTTAACAAAATCACGCCGGCAATGATAAAGAGCAGCTGCTTGAACAGGGTGAATGCCAGATCATCACGATAAGAATCAAGGGCGTAAGACAGCATCATCGCATCCTGGCCGTTAATGGTGAGGCCTTTTTTAATGACGAAAAATACTTTTTCACCGCTGATGTCCGCGCTGTATCGTTTCGTGACGCTGTGCTGGCGGCCCGCGAGCTTGTACACCTTATGGATAAAGGAAGAAGAAAAGTAGTTCAAGTCTTTGTCACTGGCCGATTCCTCCCGTTCCGGCAGAAGAACGTGCTGAACGGATCGGAAAGTCGTCGGAGCGGTCGCATCCTCGCTGTAATATCCACGCTCGATCGATCCGGGCAGCCGGTACTCCGTCAGTACATGCTGTTCATTTTCAATGGTCGTATACGTTTCATCCGTGAAAAAATTACGCAGCGTATTTGAGAACAGCACGAGCAGCAGAATCGAAATGGCTAAGAGGATGCCTGAGATGACCACCCATATTTGAAAAGCAAGCGGCTTATTTTTCATGACGTCATCATCCTGTAGCCGAATCCGTAAATGGTCTCAACCTTTAATTCCGGCATTTTTTTCCGCAGCCTCCGCACAAGATCATCGACCACCCGGTCAGTGCCGAAATAATCATGGCCCCATATTTTCAGCAGAATATCTTCCCTGGAAAAGGGGTGTCCTTTATGGTGAAGAAATAAAAGCAGCAGATCAAATTCCTTAGACGTCAAATTGACCAGGCTGCCGGTTTCATCATAAACCTCTCGGGCATCTTCGATCACATTGTAGGAAGAAACGGTGATGCCGGTTTTCTTTGCGGCGGGCTGTTCTTTATACACGAGCTCCAGCAGCTTCTGAACCCGTATAATGAGCTCTCTCGGCAAAAAAGGCTTGGCGACATAATCATTGCTTCCAAGCTCTAACCCGAGGACTCTGTCAATATCGGCATCCCGCGCGGAAATGAAAATGACGGGCACATCGGGATCTTTTTCTTTTATTTCTTTTATCAATGTATAGCCGTCCGTATCCGGAAGCATGATGTCGAGAATCCACAAGTGGGGAGACGGCTGCATCTGCTTTCTGGCATCTTCGCCTTTTGTGAAAGATGTAATGTTCCAGCCTTCATTCTCTAAATATTTTGTGAGCAGTTCATTCAGGTTATCCTCATCTTCAACTAGATAAATGGTGTATGACAAGGCATTT
Source organism: Bacillus sp. SJ-10 (assembly GCF_002843505.1). NCBI lineage: Bacteria > Bacillati > Bacillota > Bacilli > Caryophanales > Bacillaceae > Bacillus > Bacillus sp. SJ-10. The sequence continues at coordinate 1,512,035 of NZ_CP025258.1, forward strand.
CACATCCTTTCAACGTCATTATACTAGTTTTAACACACTCAAGCCGCATTTTCATAATTTCACATATTCTTTTCATTTTTATCCCACAATGTTTGTTTATGATGTGTATAAGGGAAGAAAGGAAGAAAAAAAGCGGGGAAGATAACATGTTTAAACACATTTTGTTTTGGAGCTTTGCTTTTCTCCTTATTATTGGGACAATAGAACTTGTACATGCGATGAATATGTAATCGATAGAATGAAAACATGCTAAAAGGAGTGTGCGTGAATATGAATGATCATCGAGATGACGGCAGAAGCCGCGATCAGTCAGATCTTTCACATACGGAACAAAACAGAAATGAACAGCAGCGGATCAGCCATCAGGAGCCGGAGCTGCTCGAAGGGCCCGTCTCGAAAGAAGCGGAAAACGAGACGGCCGCCGGCGCGGAATTTGAAAAAACGGCTGCCGTGAAAAAAGAAAAAAAACGGAGAGCCGCTTGGCTGAGCCCGATTTTAGGCGGTATTATCGGCGGAGGCCTCGTGCTTGGCATTGTGCCGAACCTGCCGAGTGAGCAGCATAAGACAGAAGCCGTTTCTGATACGAAACAAGTTCAGTCTTCGAATTTTACGTCAACGCCTTTGAAAAATACCTCAAGCGTAGCGGATATGGTAGAAGATTTGGAGCCTGCGATTGTGGGAGTGTCCAACTACCAAGCTTCGCAAAGCAGCCAGTTCGGACTTGACGGCGGTTCAAGCTCTGAAACGGAAAGCGGCACGGGGTCAGGCGTCATCTTCAAAAAAGACGGCGAAAAAGCGTACATCATTACAAACAATCATGTCGTAGAAGGGGCGAACAAACTGTCGGTCACTCTTTACAATGGGAAAACCGAAACGGCAAAGCTTGTCGGAAAGGATGCCATCAGTGACTTGGCTGTGTTGGAAATCAGCTCGTCCAATGTCAAAAAAGCGGCCAGCTTCGGGGATTCCTCCAAGCTCCGCATTGCCGATAAAGTGATTGCCATCGGCAACCCGCTCGGCCAGCAGTTTTCCGGCACCGTCACACAAGGTGTCATCAGCGGGCTGAACAGAACGGTAGACGCCGATACATCCCAAGGCACGGTGGAAATGAACGTGATTCAGACGGATGCGGCGATTAACCCCGGAAACAGCGGCGGCCCGTTAATCAACTCAAGCGGCCAGGTTATCGGGATCAACAGCATGAAAGTCAGTGAAAGCGGCGTGGAGTCACTCGGCTTTGCCATTCCGAGCAATGATGTAGAACCGATAGTCGACCAGCTGCTTGCAAAAGGAAAAGTCGAGCGCCCGTTTTTAGGTGTGCAGATGATTGATATGTCGCAAGTGCCGGAAACCTATCAGGAAAACACGCTCGGACTGTTCGGCGACCAGCTGTCTAAGGGTGTTTACGTAAAAGAAGTGCAATCCGGCTCACCGGCTGCGAAAGCGGGCATCAAATCCAATGACGTCATTGTACAATTGAACGGCAAAGATGTCGGCAGCAGCGCCGATATCAGACAGATCTTATATAACCAGCTGAAAATCGGCGATAAAACGACTGTTCAAGTTCTCAGAAGCGGAAGCAAAAAGACGCTGAACGTCACATTAACGAAACAAACCGAAAGCGCAAGCTGAACGCATAAAAAAAGCTGAACCTTCAACTGAGGTTCAGCTTTTTTCGTCATTCTCCCAAGTAGGCTGACAGCATCCACACATGCTTGTCCGCTTCTTCAACTAATCCGACAAACAGGTCGGCAGTTGACGGGTCATTTTGTTCCTCGGCGATGCCGATGACAAATTTTGATTCGCGGCTGATTTGTTTATAGTCTTGAACCAGTGATTCCACCATTTCAGAAGCCGTTTTTTCTTGGCCTTCATCCGTAATGGAAGCTTGTTCAAGATAAGTGTGTAAAGTCGCCGCAGGCTGTCCGCCGATGGCCAGAAGACGCTCTGCGATGGCATCCGCCGTTTCCGCCGCTTCGTTATACAGTTCTTCAAATTTTTCATGAAGCGTAAAGAAGTGAGGGCCTTTTACATACCAATGGAAGCGGTGCAGTTTAGAGTAAAGGATAAACCAGTTTGATAATTGTGTGTTCATTGATTTCTCAACAAGAGTTTCAGTTTTTTTCGCGTTTTGTGTATTCATATTCATCGTCCTCCCTGTGATCTGTTAATTTAATTATACCACATATCAAATAAAAATCAATACTAAATTATAATAATTATAATTTAGGTTTAAGTGAACAGCTTTTTCTTCACAACAGATTCCCAGGCGGACCACGAGAAGAGTGAGCGGAAAGCCAATGCCAGCTTAACGCCCCTGCCGATCGGATACCGCAGTTTCTTCAGCCGTTTCCTTTGTGCCAATTGATAAATCAGCTCCGCTACGTCATCAGGATCGCCGCTTTTGGATGCGTTGGCTTTGAAGTAAGCTTCGATTTGCTGATAATAGCGGTAATAGGGCGAATCTTTGGCGGGTGCCGTAAGATGATTGGAGAGAGACGTCTTCCAAATAGACGTTTTATAGGAGCCCGGTTCTATTAAAGCTGCATCAATTCCTAAAGGCAGCAGTTCGAGGCGCAGACACTCTGTAAATCCTTCAACCGCGAATTTGGAAGAGACGTACGGAGATAGAGCCGGGAAACCGGTCAGTCCGCTGATACTGCTGATATTGAAGATTTTCGCCCCGCCATGTTTTCGCATATAAGGCAGCACGGTTTTTGTGACGTGAATCAGACCGAATACATTTGTTTCATACTGCTGTCTGTAATGTTCCATCAGCACATCGTCAATAAACCCCCCGTACGCAGAGCCGGCGTTATTGACGAGCAGGTCAATCGGTCCGAAACCGCTGATGGTGTTCCCGAAGTCAGACACCGACTGCTCATTTGTCACATCTAAAGAAACGACCGTAACATGATCGGATGCACCCGCTTGAGCGGCGGCCTCTTTCAGTATTTCAGCTTTCTCCGGCTGTCTGGCTGTTGCGATGACGTGATAAGACCGGGCGAGCTTCAGCGCTGTCAGCAGCCCGAATCCGCTCGTCGCGCCGGTTACAATGGCAATTTTTCTGTTCATCTTATAATCCTCCCCGTTTGTTCTTATCTCATAGTGTATAACATCTCGCGGAAAGAAGGAGAAATCGTTCGGAAATATGTCAGAATTGTTTTATAATGGAGTCAGCTTCGGATAGAAAGGGGTAAAGAAAAGATGGCATTAGAGGGATTGAAGGAAACATGGGATTTAAACTCGATTTTTGAGGGCGGGAGCCGGTCGGAAGAGTTTCAGCAATACATACAAGAGCTCAAAAAGCATCTAAGCGTCTTTCAACATGCGGTTGAAGCGTTTACAGTTCCGGCGCATGCGGATGAAAGCCGGGACCTGATCAATCTGATCGATAGGTTTGAACGGTCAGCGATCATGATCAGGCAGGCGGGAGCGTTCGTCGGCTGTCTTCAGGCTCAGAACACTCATGATCAGAAAGCGAATGAATGGAGGGCGCGGATTAATCAGCTGAGCAGTGATTTTAAATCCGCTCTGGTCACCCTTGACGATACACTTGCCCGGATTGACGAGCGGGTTTGGGAGGAGCTGCTGCAAAAACCGGAACTTCAGGATCTCACATATGTTTTAAATGAGAGAAGAGACCGTGTCAAGGAGAAGCTCAGCGCTTCAGAAGAAAGACTGATTGAAGGCCTGGCCGTTGACGGCTATCACGCATGGGGCGACCTGTATAATGCGGCTGTCGGCAGAATGAAGATTCCGTTTGAGGATAAAGAGCTGTCGGTCGGCCAAGCGGAAAATATGATGGCGCACCCGGACCGCCGCATCAGACGTCAAGTGTTCAAAGAGCTTAATGAAGCCTGGAAAGGAGAAGAGGAGCTTTTCGGCAGCACGCTGAACCATCTGGCCGGCTTCCGCACGGAAATCTATAAAGCGCGGGGCTGGAAAAGCGCTTTGGAAGAGCCGCTTGCGATCAACCGAATGAAAAAAGAAACGCTGGATGTCATGTGGCAGGTCATTACCGATCATAAAAAGCCTTTTGCCGAATACCTGAATCGAAAGGCATCTCTTTTAGGGCTTGAGCGGCTGAACTGGTATGATGTGGGCGCGCCGATCGGCGAGGCTCCGAAAGAATACACATTTGATGAAGCGGCCAATCTGATCGTCAGCCAATTTTCGACGTTTGGCAAAAAGCTGTCCGCATTTACGGAAAAAGCGTTTCGTGATCGGTGGATAGAAGCGGAAGACCGCAGCGGCAAACGGGTCGGCGGTTTCTGCACCAGTTTCCCCGACAGCGGAGAATCCCGGATTTTCATGACATTTTCCGGAAGCGCTTCGAATGTATCGACGCTGGCGCATGAGCTCGGTCACGCGTTCCATCAGGAGGCCATGCTTCAAGTGCGGCAGCTGAACAGGGCCTACGCCATGAATGTGGCTGAAACAGCCTCGACCTTTGCGGAAATGATCGTCGCCGACGCCGCTTTGAAACAAGCGGAGACAAAGGATGAAAAGCTGTTCTTGCTTGAAGATAAAATTCAAAGAAGCGTAGCCATGTTTATGAATATTCATGCGAGATTTTTATTTGAAACGCGTTTTTATGAAGAACGGAAGCAGGGCGTCGTTCCGGCTGAGAAACTGAATGAACTGATGGAAGCGGCGCAGAAAGAAGCGTTTTGCGATTCATTAGGGGAATACCACCCTCATTTCTGGGCTTCAAAACTGCATTTTCATATTACAGGAGTGCCGTTTTACAACTTTCCGTATACGTTCGGTTATTTATTTTCGCTTGGAATATACGCAAGAGCTCTTCGGGAAAAAGCGGATTTTGAAGAAAAATATATCGCGCTTTTGTGTGACACGGCTTCGATGACCGTTGAGGATTTGGCGATGAAGCACCTTGGAGCGGATCTGACGGAACGGTCGTTTTGGGAAGACGCGGTCCGCCTTGCCGTACAGGATGTGCAGGAATTTTTAGAGCTGACTGAATGATAATCTGGAGATGAACCGGCCGGAGTGTTACCGCTCCGGTTCTTTTTTGTTCCATGAATGACAGCCGCCTCCCTTGGAAATACCTAAAAACGATCGGAATGGAATGGGAGTGAATCGCATGAAATGGTTCAGGACGGCGGGCGTTTTATGTCTTACGCTGATGCTGATTGCCGGCTGCCGATTGATTGAAGAAAAACGGGAAGCGGAACAAGACAGCACACCCGTGTCATCTGCGAAGCAGGTTCCTTACAGCAGCTTTTCCCTGCGCGTCAGCTACGGAGCCGGAGAGCATAACCGCTATGAAGGTTTGTATGAAAGAAAAAGCGGTCATGAAAAGGCGGACATCCGGGACAAGCTCTCAGGGGTTCACAGAGAGGGCGAGGAAGCGCTTGATGAAATGAAGATGATCCTCGGAGAACTTGCCGTAAACAGCCGGATGCAGGAAAGCGAGGTCGTCCGGCAGGTGCTCTCGGCTTTTAATTTGGACAGCCGCTATGACCATTTTTATCTGAAACTGAAAAAGAACAACGGAGAAATGACAGAAATAAAAAAATAACCGCCGTCCGCTGCTTTTTTGCCCAAAACTAATTGATAATGATATTCAGAGTCATTAATTTCTGTTACAATATAATCATGATCTCACGTTGAATGTTTAGGCAATTTGTTTATATACATAGTGTTGGGAAACTCAAAAAAGGAGCGGTTAGCGGTATGAGTGCAATTTCTACAGAGACGCTGAGCTTAGGGTACGGAGAAACTGTTATCATTGACGAATTGGATGTCGCGATTCCAAAAGGCGAAATAACTGTATTGATCGGAAGCAACGGCTGCGGAAAATCGACGCTTTTACGTTCATTGGCCCGGCTTATGAAACCGAGGGGCGGTTCTGTGCTTTTAGAAGGAAAAGCCATCGCTAAGCTTCCGACGAAGGAAGTGGCAAGAGAGCTCGCTATTTTGCCGCAGAGTCCGTCAGCTCCCGAAGGCCTGACGGTGCATCAGCTTGTGAAGCAGGGAAGATACCCTTATCAAAGCTGGCTGAAGCAATGGTCTAAAGAGGACGAAGACGCAGTGGCAAACGCGCTTAAAGCGACGAAGCTTGAGGAAATGGCCGACCGTCCGGTAGATTCCTTGTCAGGCGGACAGCGCCAGCGCGCATGGATTGCGATGACACTCGCTCAGGATACAGATATCATTCTGCTTGACGAGCCGACAACCTATCTCGACATGACGCATCAAATTGAAATTCTTGATTTGCTGTTTGAATTAAATGAAAAAGAAAAACGCACAATCGTCATGGTGCTGCACGACCTCAATCTGGCATGCCGTTATGCCCATTATCTGGTCGCCATTAAGGATAAACAGATTTACGCAGAGGGCCGTCCCGAAGAAGTCATCACTTGCGAGCTTGTACAGCAGGTCTTTGCGATGAACTGCCAGGTAACGCAAGACCCGCTGTTCGGCACGCCGCTTTGCATTCCGCACGGACGCGGCAGATGTATCGTGCAGGAAGCGGCCCTCACCGCCCGATTGTCATAATCATGAAAAAGGGAAGGGAACGGTATGGAAGAGAAACTGCAGCAGCAGCTGGACGGCCTGCTTGAAAAATACACGGAACTATTGCTTGGCGAAACAAACCCGGATGTAAAGGAAGAAGTCAGGCAGTGGATTTTGTATACACATATCGCAAAAAGCATGCCTCCGCTCGTCAAACATTGGAATCAATCCTACCCGGACGCCAAAGAGGGCATCAAAGCTGCGATACAGCACATTAAACAGCTCAATGAAGCACACAGAAAAAAACAATAAAAAAGCTTTCGGCATCAAAGAGAGGTGCCGGAAGCTTTTTTTGCTGAAAAGGAATCAATAAAGGCGCCCGTTCAATTCATAGCGAAGAACTTTAATGTAACTAACGCACCCGTTTGTTAACGTATATTTCTTCCGCTTGCTGAACCAAGAAAAAAGGACCGCCGCAGCAATCCCTTTCTCTCTTTCCTATATATCACATTTCCTTTCGGATACGTAATAACTCTTCAAATGCTTTTATATTTGTATCAAAATTGGGCACTGTTTGAGATTCCTCGGCACATTTGACTTGTGCTACAACCAAATCATGAAAAGGTGTTGAAATGCCAGTACCTTCTGCCATTTTGGGAATAACTCCATTAATATAATCAATTTCAGTTTTGCGTTTTTTCTCAAGATCCTGAAGCATACTTGCTCTTAGCAGCCTAGATGGTTCCATGGCTGACCTAAATGTTTGGATACGTTCAGGAATATCATTTTCGCTTCTTAATTCCAAAGATTCTAAATCAAGGCCGCCCATTTTCGCAAATTTGACACCATTGGCGTGTCCAACCTTAATCGTCTCATCTGCGATATGAACTGCACTAACAATGCCGATTTCATGGTCAAGAATGTCTCCGTATTCTCCGTTTAATGCTGCCGATAAACCACTGAATGCATTATTGATAAGTAATTTTGACCACTTCGTTCCAACTAAATTATCGGAAATATGTGTTCCGCCGATAAGGTCTAAAACCGATTTAATACGCTGGATTCTTTCTGTTGTTTCACCATGTAATTCTCCAATTTGAAAAGCGTACTCTTTAAATTGAGTATACTCAGTTGTAAGTCTGGATACGCCCGGTTCAATAAACGTAGCACCAAATTCAACAGAACCTGCAATAACACGTTCATCACCAACGATCGAAGCGACTTTCTGTTCAGGTATACCGTTTTGCAAGGAACATACTACACTGTCATCCTTTAAAAAAGGCAGTAACTCCTTAAGAATGGAGTCATTATATAATTGTTTCGTCAGAAGTAATATGAAATCATACTTGCCTGACTTGTTTTCAGGGGTAATGGCTTTCACCTTTGCTTGAAATTCCGTTGTACCAACTACTTTAGCACCTATTTGATTTAAAGTATCTACATGTTCTTTGTATGAATCAATCAATTCGACATCCATTCCGCCAGCAGACAGATATGCTCCAACAATGGTTCCTAAAGAACCTGCTCCTAAAACTGCAATTCTCATTGTAAACGTCTCCTTATTTTTCCTCTAAGTAGTTATAAACCGGCTGTGCTGCATTTAAGGTTAAATCCGTAATAATATGAGATGCTGAAACAACTTCTAGTACAGGCAAATCTGCAAGCGGTGCCAGAGCATGTTCAAATAATTGAAGCCGCGCCGGTCCAGTCCAGGCACCTTTAACTTCTATATTCGTTATTTGCGTTCTCACCAAATCACAAACCCTTAAATCACCATTGTAATCAGTAGCAATCTTCACCATAAAATTAGGTCGGCAAATTTCCCTTTTCGCTTTTTCCTTGTCCATTTCGAAATGTTTATATCCCATAGTCGCAGCTGCCACACGAAGACTGCCATAATCCAATGTGCCAACAAGAGTATCAGAGTCTATATACAGCTTAGGGGCACCCAATTTCTTTGGATATGCAGTAAGTTCCCGTCCGCTTGCAATAGCCGGGAAATTGTCTACATACATAGAATGAACATAATCTCCTTCTTCACCATTAAAGCTGACAGGGATGACTTGTCCCGCCTCTGTATAGGCACCAAGTCCGGAAACATCGGGCATCCACATCACTTCGAATTTCACTAAAGGTTCAGTAATTTCAAGAGGTTCCGGCACTGCCGCACGTAAAGCTTTTTCATCCGTTCGGTAAATAATATTAAGATATTCCCGGTTAACAAATTTATAGGTTGGGATAGGATAAGCAGGAGCCGTTAGTGGCGTATTTAAATTTTTTGCTATATCTTTCACATCAATTTTCATTGAATGACACCCTTTCCTTTTCTTTAACTATGCTATTATCTTACATCCGCATTTACATTTAATCTAATACATAATAAGGTATATATATATTTATTGAAATAAATGAGAGGGGTGCAGACAGATGGAATTGCTGCAGCTAAAATACTTTCAGACAGTTGCCTATACTGAACATATTTCTAAAGCAGCAGAACAATTAAAGATTGCCCAGCCTTCTTTAAGTCTCACTATAAAAAGACTTGAGAATGAACTGGGAACAACCTTGTTTGAGAGAAAAGGCAGAAATATTAAGCTGAGTTCAGCAGGGAAAATTCTTTTAAAACATGTAAACAGGATTTTTACTGAGATTGAAAATGCACAAACGGAAATTCAATTGGAGGAACATCAAATGTCTGACACCATCAGAATATCTATTTCCAATCCAAGATTCCTTGCAGGACTGATGAGTGAATATATCAACCGCTCCCCTCAATCAAAAATTCTCCAAGCAATCGGAGTTAAAAGCGAGATCATAACAAGTTTAAAAAAAGGGGACATTGATTTAGGAATAACAGGTCATCCGATTCAAGATGAAGAGATAGAGAGTTGTGTGCTGGTAAATGAAGATATTGTTCTGGCTTTGCCCTCAAACCACCGATTTACGGGTAAAACAGAAATTTCTTTACGTCTTGCCGCCGATGAACCATTTATTACCCTTGCTAATAATGAAGAGTACAGCGGTTTTACAGCCTCGCTTTGTGAGAAAGCCGGTTTCACCCCAAATATTGCATTTGAGGCAGATTCTCATTTACTGGTCGAGATTATAAAGCTGGATCAAGGTGTTGCGTTGCTTCCTATTTCAGTTTGCAGAACATTGGGGCTGAATTTTATAAAAGTGACTGATCACTCTGCTTCATATCCAGTCGGCTTATCTTGGTTAAGACATAAGCTGTTATCTTCTTCGATAAGAAATTTTCGTGACTTTATTATGTCGTACTATAAAGATAACTATGAAATGTTTAAGGTTTATTAAAGGGTTTCATCATTATTTTTTTGAATTTTTCCCCCAATTCCAATGAGGCGGAAGACTGGCCATTCCCAGATGATATAAAAAAATCCCGCGGCATCCGCGGGATTTTTCTTTGTTAAACGGCTTTCGCCTTTTCTTCTTGTTTGCCTGTCTTTTTGTTTGTCAGTTTAATTGATTTAACAAACAGCGTGAGGATCAATCCGGCAGCGATAAAGGCCAGGCCTGTGAAAAACACGCTGTGAAGCGAATCCATCAGTGACGTTTTCAAAACCGGCACGATATGGGAAGAAAATGCGGCCGGAATCTGCTTAATCGATTCCTGGCTGAACAGGGATTGAAGCAGCCCTTCAGGATTCTTGTCAATCATACCTTTAAACTGGGCGGCAAAGGCACTTGCCTGTTTCGGCAGTGAGTCTAAGTAAGGCACCAGTCTGTCGGTTAAAAGGCTTCCTGATCTGGCATTCATGACAGCGCCGAGCACCGTAATGCCGAACGTTCCCCCGATCATCCGGAAAAATTGGCTTGAAGAGGTCACAACACCCAGCTCTTCTTTTGAAAACGTTTCTTGCAGAGCGAGTGTGAGAAGCGGCATGACGAGCCCCATTCCCAGACCGATCACGGCCATATAGCACGTCGCCGCGAGCTTGCTTGTATCCAGCTGCAATGTCGTTAATAAGAAGAAGCCGACGGCCATGATCAGCATGCCGATCATGATTTGCGGTTTAATACCGATCTTATAAACCAGCTGGCCTCCGATAATACTTGTGATAATCATAGATACCATCATCGGCGTCATAATCGTTCCGGACGCGGTGGCGCTGACTCCGATAATTCCCTGCATAAAGAAAGGAACGAACGTAACGGCGCCGAACATGCCGATACTCATGAAAAAGCCGATCAGATTCAGTACGGTAAACGTTCTGTTTTTAAACAGGTACATCGGCAGAATCGGCTCCTTTGCTTTGATTTCAGCGAAAATGAATCCGACAATCCCGGCAAGCGCAAGCGCAAAGAGACCGAGAATCTGCCAAGAGCCCCATGCGTAATCCTTTCCTCCGAAGCTGAGCGCGAGGAGGAGGCTGACGATTCCGACGATCATTGTGAAAATGCCGGCGATGTCAAAGTTAATCGGCCCAGTCTGTTTTCTGCCTTGAAGTCCTCTTGCGATAAAGATCACGGCTAAAATTCCGACAGGCAGGTTGATATAGAAAACCCATTTCCAATTTAATGAGTCAACAATCCAGCCCCCGATTTGCGGGCCGATCACGGAAGCAAGCCCGTAAATCGCCCCGAAAAGCCCTTGGAACTTGGCACGCTGTTTTCCTGTGAACAAATCCCCGATGACGATCATAGCCATCGGCATCATGACACCGCCGCCGATTCCCTGAAGTCCGCGGAAAATAATCAGTTCCGTCATGTTGCTGGCCATTCCGCACAGTGCGGAAGCTCCCATAAAAATCAATAAACCTGACACATAGACGACGCGGCGTCCCAATAAATCTGCAAGTTTCCCCGCAATCGGAACGATCGTCGTCGAAGTTAAAAGATATGCCGTGGTCAGCCACGTCATCATGCTTAATCCCCCGAGGTCACCCACGATTTTAGGAATCGCCGTTCCTACGATGGTGCCGTCAAGGGCTGAGAAAAACATGGCGATGATTAAGCCGGTTATCAATAATGTGCGTTTTGGATCTTTCTTTTCAATGCTCATGTTTCGGCAGCTCCTCTATTCTATTCGTTTTCTTTTTGATCAGCCGCGTATTTCTCGGCGGCTTCCGCTACTTTGCGGATGATGTTCACGGACTGAATCAGTTCATCGTCAGTCAGAACGGACAGGTTTCGCGCCAGTATCGCTTTCCGTCCTTCCACAACATCTTCGAATTTTGTTTCGCCTTTTTTGGTGAGGCTGATGTCGATGACGCGTCTGTCCTGCTGGTTATGTTTGCGGACGATAAGTCCTTTTTGCTCGAGGCGGTCGGCCATCAGCGTCACTGCGCTCGGTTTTACCTCCATGCGTTCCGCAATTTCGGAAACTTTGCAGCTCCCGTGTTTTTTCAGGCTGGCTAAAACAAATAATTGGGCAGGCGTCACCTCGTGTTTTGCCATGCTTTCCACCATTTCAGGCTGTATGTTTTGCAGCAGCGTCTGAAGAGATTTCTGGATGTCAGACACATATTGATCCGCGTTTTTCATAACTCCTCCTCATCTTGTTCCTTGAGAAAATAATTAACATTAGTTAAATATAAATAAGGATTAATGATAAGTCAATCTTTTTGTGCAAAAATAAAAAAAGGATTGATGCTTGTCGAAAACATCAAATCCTTCTTCGTTTTACTGCTGATAGGGAGACTGCTGCTGAATGGTCTGCCGGAACTTCTCATACGATTGCTGAAGCTTTTGGGTATCGGCTGCTTCAATGGAATACCAGCCATTTTGAAACATCACATCGTATAATCTTCTTTGCGCTTTTTGTGACTCATCGAAAATCGCCTGAATATCTTGATAAAGAGACTCGTGGCTGAACTCGTGCAGGGCTGTGCAATATGAAGACGTGATGTATTTTTCCGTCGTCAGCAGCTCATTCACCAAGTCTCTGTCATTCATTTGCGCCGTATTGGGCACGGGCGTTTGCGGATTCGTGATTTTTTGATTTTGCTGTTCCATGTATTGTCCTCCTATTGCATATAGCCTGTTGTTGTCTGTCCGCCTTGATCGGGGTTCAAGCGGCCCAATATGTGCTGATAATGCTTCTGATGCATCCGGCCGATCTGATCAAGCTCTTGTTTTAACGTCTGATTCTGGCAATGTTCCGCCATAAAATGCGCTTTTTTCATGGCAAGCAGATTCCAGTTCAGCATGTCCTCAAGATACAAATGGTCTTTCGTTGAGATGACGGCAGGCGGCAAGTTTCCGTGCTGCTCTTGGTTGTTCATATAAACGCCTCCTTCAATTCTGTTCTTTTTAGCTTTCTCTGCGATCAGGATTTCATACACGAATAAAAGAAAAAGGAGGGAGTTCATCCTTGCTGCGGAACATATGTTTATTTTTGTCGAAAAATAAAATGCTTACAAAATTCGCCCAGGCTTACGGAATCCGCTTCGGCGCGGGAAGGTTCGTTGCAGGGGAAACACTCACAGAAGCTGTGAAAACGGTAAAGCGGCTGAACCAAAAAGGGCTGTCGGCTTCGATTGATTATCTAGGTGAATATGCGGGTTCAGAGAAGGATGCGAAAAGGACGGCGGAAGAATGTAAAAAAGCAATCAGGGCGATTGCCGAGAATCAACTGGATTGTGAGCTGTCTCTGAAATTAACATCCATCGGTCTGGATATTTCCGAGAAGCTCGCGGAACAGCATGTCAGAGACATATTGACGGAGGCAAAAGAACGCTGCGTGCCTGTAACGATTGATATGGAGGACTATTCAAGATGCGGCCGTACACTCGAGCTGTATAAGCGGTGCAAGCCGGATTTCCCGATGCTCGGCACCGTCATTCAGGCTTATTTGTACCGGGCAGCTGAAGACATCAGCGGTCTGATGCCATACAAGCCGCGGCTCAGGCTTGTAAAAGGCGCTTATAAAGAATCGGCGGCCGTTGCATTCCCTGATAAAAAAGCAACCGATCTTCATTTTCAGCAGCTGATTAAGCTGCAGCTTTTGAGCGGCCATGAAACGGCGATGGCGACTCATGACGATGACATCATTTCTTATACGAAAACACTCATAAGCGAACATCAAATTCCCCGGGAGCAGTTTGAATTCCAAATGCTGTACGGCATCAGAACGGAGCGCCAGAAGGAGCTTGCCGAAGAAGGATACAGGATGAGGGTGTATGTCCCGTACGGAACCGATTGGTACGGGTACCTGATGAGAAGAATCGCCGAGCGCCCGGCAAACGCGGCGTTTGTGCTGAAAGGGATCTTCAAAAAATAACGGCTGCTCCAAAAAGCAGCCGCAGCATGTTATTCCATGTTGTCTTTTTTATATTGCTGATTTTGGCTCGTCCGTTTGCCGCCGCCGTATTTTTGCTTCGGTCCCGCATTTCCTTTCATGCTGGCCGCGCTCACTGCGGCAGAAGACGGATCTTTTCTCCCTCGCACCATTCCCTTCACCTCCGGGTTTAAGTTTCCCGCCCGCGCCATGGAACATGCGGAAGCCGAAAAATTTAAAAAAATTCCATATTTGCTATTGAAGTCATCCTGAAAATCTTTTAAGATGAAAGAAGAAAAGGGTTTCATTTTTTTTGCCGAAAAAATGAATGACTATTCATTCAAAGTTCAAGGGGGATGACTCATGCACAAGTTTATAAAGAAAGCAGCCGTTCTCGGATCAGGCGTCATGGGGTCCGGAATTGCCGCGCACTTGGCTAACATCGGAATTCCCGTCCTGCTGCTTGATATTGTGCCAAACGAGCTGACAAAGGATGAGATGAAAAAAGGGCTGACATTAGAAAGCCCGGAGGTCCGCAGCAGGCTGAGCCGATCGGCCATGCAAAAGCTGCTGAAGCAAAAACCGGCGCCGCTGACTTCGGCTGCCAATCTCGACTATATAACTGCGGGGAATTTGGAAGATGACGCAGCTCAATTAAAGGATGCTGATTGGATTATTGAAGTCGTCGTCGAAAATCTTGACGTAAAAAAACAGATTTTCTCACTCGTTGATGAATACCGGAAACCGGGAAGCATCGTGTCGAGCAATACGTCCGGTATCTCCGTCACAAAAATGGCGGAAGGCCGATCTGCCGATTTTAAAGCCCATTTCTTAGGAACCCATTTCTTTAATCCGGCCCGCTACTTAAAGCTTCTGGAAATCATTCCGATTCAGGAAACAGATCCTGACGTGCTGGAGTTTATGACTTCATTTGCAGAAAACACGCTCGGGAAAGGTGTCGTCATCGCGAAAGACACGCCTAACTTTATCGCCAACCGCATCGGTACGTACGGCCTGCTGGTCACGGTAAGAGAAATGCTTTCTTCCGGCTGCCGCATCGGCGAGGTGGACACGGTGACCGGGCCTTTGATCGGCAGACCGAAAAGCGCGACCTTCAGAACCCTTGACGTTGTGGGGCTTGATACTTTCGCCCATGTGGCAAAAAATGTGTATGATAAAGCCGACGGCGCTGAAAAAGACATGTTTAAGCTGCCTGAATTTATGAATGACATGCTGAAAAACAATTGGCTGGGCAGCAAATCAGGCCAAGGTTTTTACAAAAAAGAAGGTAAAACAATATATGAACTCGATCCGCTGACCATGACATACGGTGAGCGCTCGAAAATGAAGACGCCCGCTTTAGAAGCCGCCAAACAGGCAAAGGGTGCCAAAGGCAAAATGAAAGCGCTTATATACTCCGATGACCGCGCCGGACGCCTGCTTTGGAATATTACATCGCAAACACTCTTATACTCAGCCCGGCTTTTAGGTGAGATCGCTGATGATATCAAAGCGATTGACGACGCCATGAAATGGGGCTTCGGATGGGAGCTCGGCCCGTTTGAGATGTGGGATGCCATCGGCGTCAGAAAATCAGCGGAGCGGCTCGAAGAAGAAGGCGCAGAAATCCCCGGCTGGGTGAAAGATATGCTTGATCAGGGCCATGAAACATTTTATATGAAGGAAAACGGAACACCATTTTACTATTCAGACGGCCAATACAGGGCTGTGAAAGAAAATCCGAAACGGATCAGCCTGCAAACGTTAAAAGAAACAAAAGGCGTTATCACTAAAAACAGCGGCGCAAGTCTGATTGATCTCGGCGATGATGTCGCGCTGCTGGAATTTCATACGAAAAGCAACGCGATCGGCTTAGACATTATTCAGATGATTGACAATGCGCTTGAGGAAACCGAGCGGAATTATAAAGGACTTGTCATCGGAAACCAAGGCAGACATTTCTGCGCGGGGGCAAACCTTGCGATGATTTTGATGGAAGCTCAGGATGATAACTTCATGGAAGTCGATTTTGTCATCCGCCGTTTTCAGCAGACGATGCTGAACATCAAATACAGCGCTAAACCCGTTGTCGCGGCGCCATTCGGGATGACACTCGGCGGCGGCACGGAAGTCTGTCTCCCGGCGGCACGCGTTCAGGCGGCGAGCGAATCGTATATGGGTCTTGTTGAAACCGGCGTCGGCCTTATTCCGGGCGGCGGAGGAAACAAAGAGCTGTACATGAATTATTTGAACGGCGGAAGTGAACTGATGGACGCGGCCATTAAAACCTTCGAAACAATCGCGCTTGCCAAAGTGTCCGGTTCGGCACACGAAGCCCGTGATATGCAGATTTTGTCCGCGGCAGACCGTGTCAGCATGAATCAGGATCACCTGCTGCACGATGCGAAACAGCTGGCTGCTTCCTTATATGACAGCGGATACCGCCCGCCTGCCCGCAAAAAAGTGAAAGTCACCGGAGAAACCGGCTGTGCGGCATTACTGCTCGGAGCAGACCAAATGAGACGGTCGGGTTATTTATCCGATCACGATATGAAGATTGCGAAGAAGCTGGCCCATGTCATTGCCGGCGGAAGAGTCCCGTTCGGCACGGAGGTTTCAGAAGAATATTTACTCGAGATTGAAAGAGAAGCCTTTTTAAGCCTCGCTGGCGAGGCGAAATCTCAAGCGAGAATGCAGCATATGCTCGTCAAAGGCAAACCTTTACGGAACTAGGAGGGTGTTTATGAGAGAAGCAGTCATTGTGGCCGGTGCGAGAACCCCGGTCGGTAAAGCGAAAAAAGGATCGCTTGCAGCCGTTCGTCCTGATGATTTAGGCGCGCTTTGTGTAAAAGAAACGCTGAAACGGGCAGGCGGCTATGAAGGAAATATCGATGACTTAATTATCGGATGCGCAACACCTGAAGCCGAACAAGGATTAAATATGGCGCGGAATATCGGTGCGCTGGCGGGGCTTCCTCATACGGTGCCGGCCATTACGGTGAACCGCTACTGCTCTTCCGGGCTCCAATCCATCGCTTACGGTGCTGAAAAAATCATGATCGGCGCGGGTGACACCGTCATTGCGGGCGGTGCGGAATCCATGTCGCAAGTTCCGATGATGGGGCATGTGACACGGCCGAATATCGCTTTGGCGGAGCATGCGCCTGAGTATTACATGAGCATGGGGCACACAGCGGAGCAGGTCGCCGAAACGTACGGCGTATCCAGAGAAGACCAAGATGCATTTGCCGTCCGCAGCCATCAGAATGCCGCAAAAGCCCTTAAAGAAGGCAAATTCAATGACGAAATCGTGCCGGTTGAAGTATCGCTGACAGAAGTCGGTGATGACCATAAGCCGCGGAAAAAACAATTTACCTTTTCACAAGATGAAGGCGTTCGTCCCGGCACATCGGCTGACGTCTTGGCGAAGCTCCGTCCGGCTTTTTCTAAAACGGGAACCGTGACGGCCGGGAACTCTTCACAAACAAGTGACGGCGCGGCGGCTGTCATGCTGATGGATCGCGAAAAAGCATCGTCGCTCGGGTTGGCGCCGCTTGTCAAATTCCGTTCCTTTGCCGTAGGCGGCGTTCCGCCTGAGGTAATGGGGATCGGTCCGATTGAAGCCATTCCGCGGGCGCTCAAGCTTGCCGGACTCGAATTACAGGATATCGGGCTTTTTGAATTGAATGAGGCCTTTGCTTCACAGGCCATTCAAGTCATCAGATCGCTTGGGATAGATGAAGAAAAGGTGAACGTCAACGGAGGCGCCATCGCGCTCGGACATCCGCTCGGATGCACGGGAACGAAGCTGACCCTGTCACTCATTCATGAAATGAAACGGAGAAACGAGCAATTCGGCGTGGTGACGATGTGCATCGGAGGCGGCATGGGCGCTGCCGGCGTATTTGAGCTCATTTAAAACAAGGGGGAAACGAAGCATGAAACAGGAAACGGTCAACGTCAAAAAAGGCGGCAGCTTTCTGATTGAAGAGACGGGATATGATCAAATATTCACTCCGGAGGACTTTACAGACGAACATAAAATGATCGGAAAAACGACAGAAGACTACGTCGTAAACGATGTGCTTCCTTATATTGATGAAATTGAAAATCATCAGTTCGAGCATTCGGTCAGACTGCTGAAAAAAGCCGGAGATCTCGGCCTCCTCGGAGCAGACGTGCCTGAAGAGTACGGCGGCATCGGCCTGGATAAAATCAGTTCAGCCTTCATTACGGAAAAGTTTTCACGTGCCGGCAGCTTTTCGCTGTCTTACGGCGCTCACGTCGGGATCGGCTCATTGCCGATCGTGTTCTTCGGAACGGAAGAACAGAAAAAAACCTATTTGCCGGACTTGGCTTCAGGACAAAGAATCGCGGCATACGCCTTAACTGAGCCCGGTTCAGGTTCAGATGCCCTCGGCGCGAAAACGACGGCTGTTTTGAATGAAGCGGGCACACACTATATTCTTAACGGAGAAAAGCAATGGATTACAAACTCCGCCTTTGCAGATGTCTTTGTCGTCTACGCTAAAGTGGACGGAGATAAGTTTTCCGCATTTATCGTAGAAAAGAACTATCCGGGCGTGTCAACGGGACCGGAAGAGAAAAAAATGGGGATTAAGGGTTCGTCGACAAGAACGCTGATTTTAGATCAGGCGGAAGTCCCGAAAGAAAACCTTCTAGGCGAAATCGGAAAAGGCCATGTCATCGCCTTTAATATCCTGAATATCGGGCGCTACAAGCTTGCCGTCGGCACAATCGGCGCTTCAAAACGGGTGATTGAGCTGTCCGCCGCTTATGCAAACCAGCGCCGGCAATTTAAAACGCCGATCTCAAGCTTCACGCTCACTCAGGAAAAGCTTGCGACGATGTCAGCGCGGCTTTACGCCATGGAGAGCTCTGTATACAGAACAGTGGGCTTATTCGAAGATAATATGAGCAGACTGACGGAAGAGGAGCAAAAAGACGGACGCGAAGTCGCGAAGTCAATCGCCGAGTACGCGATTGAATGCTCGCTCAACAAAATGTGCGGTTCTGAAACGCTTGATTACATTGCCGATGAAGGCGTTCAAATTCACGGCGGTTACGGATTTATGCAGGAATATGAAGTGGAGCGCGCTTATCGCGACTCAAGAATCAACAGAATTTTTGAAGGCACAAATGAAATCAACCGCCTGATCGTAACGAGCACGTTCCTGAAAAAAGCCGTAAAAGGTCAGCTGCCGCTCTTTGAAAAAGCAAAAGCGCTCCAAGAAGAACTCATGATGCTGATGCCTGAAGAGCCGGGCTCAGAACCTCTTGAACAGGAAAAATACATTGTCAGACAGGCGAAAAAGATCGCCCTCTTGACAGCGGGTCTCGCGGCGCAGAAATACGGCAAAGAGATCGAAGGCGAGCAGGAAATCATGGTGAACATTGCCGATATTGTCAGCGCGCTTTACGCTTTGGAATCTGCCGTCCTCAGAACGGAAAAAGCAATTGCGGCGGACGGTGCCGAAAAAGCCGCGCAGAAGCTGTTATATACGGAAATCTTTGCTCAGGAAGCCCTTCAGAACATTGAAGCGCACGCCAAAGAATCACTGATCGCCATGGAGGAAGGAGATTCCCTCCGCATGATGCTTTCCGTGCTGCGCAAACTGACGCGCCTGACGCCGAAAAACCTCATTCAGAAAAAACGTGAAGCGGCAGCCGCCGTCTTCCGTGAAGAAAAATATACGGTCTGATCACATGCTGAAAGCGCTCCTTCATCAGGGGCGCTTTTTCATGAAGCAACGTTATAGGTTTTTACAAGTGATTGTGTTAAAATAACGACGATCATTTACAAGGGGTGAAGAAGATGTCGTTAAATTTTTACTGGTACCCTAAATGCGGAACGTGCCGTAATGCGAAAAAATGGCTGGAAGACCGCGGTAAGGAAATAAACGAAATACATATCGCGGAGGAAACTCCGTCGAAAGAAGAAATTAAAGACCTCTATGAGAAGAGCGGTCTTGAGCTCAAAAAGTTTTTCAACACGAGCGGAATGAAATACCGCGAGCTGAACTTAAAGGAAAAACTGTACCATATGTCAGAGGACGAACAGCTTGAACTCCTGGCATCAGACGGTATGCTCCTGAAACGCCCGATTACGACAGACGGCGAAAAAGTCACTGTCGGCTTTAAAGAAGACCAATTCGAAAAATATTGGATGTAATGCCAGGTTCAAAGAATTATGGTATCTTCTTATTATAAGAAAAAAATGGAGGGATTTAGATGAGCACACCGAAAGAAATGCGTTATTCCAAAGAGCACGAATGGGTCAAAGTTGAGGACGGAAAAGCCCGTATCGGGATTACACATTTCGCGCAAGCCGAACTTGGCGACATCGTCTTTGTCGAGCTTCCGGAAGTCGGCGCCGAAATTAAAGCGGACGAGCCATTCGGCAGCGTGGAATCCGTCAAAACCGTATCCGAACTGTACGCACCGATTAACGGAACGGTGACGGAAGTGAACGAAGACCTTGATGACAGTCCTGAATTCGTAAACGAGTCTCCGTATGAAAAAGCGTGGATGATCGTCGTGGAACCGGCTGATGCTGAAGAAATCGAAAACCTCATGACTTCCGAGCAATATGACGAAATGACACAGGAAGACTGATCGGATAGCAAAGGGGCCATTTGGACATTCTATCTGTAACGGGAGGTGTCTAAAATGGCTTTTGATAAACAAAAGGTCGATGTGACGGAGAACGTTACGGGCCGCTTTCAAAACGGCCGGTTTTCCTTGTTTCATGAAAATGAAGCCATCGGCGAGATGACAGGCATGGACCAGTACGAGCTCAAACAGGGCTTTTCATTTGAAAATCAAAAATTTTATAAAACAGCCGATGTCATAAACGGCAGCGATCCGAAATATGTCGATTGCGATTATGAGAATGGCTGGTGTTAACAGTTGGCGGTGAATTTCACTGCCTTCTTTTTCAATCTGACGCTAAAACAATCGGCAGGTGACGCGCTTATGTACAACGGAGATGAAAAGGTCATTATCGTAGAAGGAAAATCTGATAAAATCAAAGTCAGGGAAGTGCTCATCGAACCCGCGGAAATCGTCTGTACTAACGGAACAATCGGCCAAACCGAACTGGAAGATTTGGCGGACCGCCTGTTTGACAGAGACGTCTATATTTTAACGGACGCAGATGACTCCGGAGAAAAATTAAGAAAACAGCTGAAACGGGAGCTTCCCGAAGCGCGCCATATTTATATAGACAGAACATACAGGCAAGTCGAGTCATGCCCGGGCCATCATCTCGCATCTGTGCTGATCAGAGCCGGCTTTGATGCTGACACTGTATTTTTGAAAAAGAACGACCTGAGGTGGTAATCATGAAAGAACTCCAAGAAAATGAACTCGAATCGATTCAGGATGACGTTTATCTCCTGTATTTGTACACCCCGTTTTGCGGCACATGCCAGCTGGCGTCCAAAATGCTTACTGTCGTTGAAGAAATGCTGCCCGGCGCTGCCTTCTATAAAAACAACGTGAATTATTCCCCCGCATTCGCCAAAGCCTATCAGATTGAAAGCGTTCCGTGCTTTTTGCTGTTTAAAGGCGGAGAGCTTGTTGAGAAAGGATACGCCTTCCGCTCCGTTTCCTATTTATATGAGCTGATTAAACAAAAAACATCGCAAACGTTCCCGATGTGACAATATTTACAGGAAAATGTCGTGCGGTTTATAAAGGGTTCTGTCCGTTAAAAAGAGAAAGTGTATGTATGGCCATTAAAACGGGAGGTTATACGAGTGGAGAAAATAGAAGTTTCAGAGAATGACGGACAGCATCTGTTTTTGAAACCGCTATTAAACGCCTCAACTCTGCTGATTACATTCCAAGGAGAAACAGAAGCCTTAACGGTCTCAATTAACGGACAGGGAGAAATGAGAAAAACGTCGGTTTCAAAGGAAAAATCTAATTTGACCTTCTACGGAAACCAGACAGAAATCATCCATCTCCTTCATGGTGATGTCTCTTTGCAAAAGCTTATCCAAAGCGGAAAACTCAAAGTGAAAGGATCATTCAGAGCTCTGCTGAAGCTGGAGGCCATCCTCTGGCTGACAAACGGATTTTTTCAGGCGATCAGTAAACGGCCTTAAACTGCCAATCTACTATGTGACAATAGCTTCCAATATTTATTTTATTGACTTTTTATCATTCGCCGTGCTATTCTACAGTAAGAATTTCCGGACGAAAATACGATATGTTTTCTCTTATCAAGAGAGGTGGAGGGAAGTGCCCTATGAAGCCCGGCAACCATCAACGATGTTGAAATGGTGCCAATTCACTCGAAGCGGTCTGCTTTGAAAGATGAGAGAAAGGCCTTTTTCAATAAGCCTTTCTGCTCATTTTTGCAGAAAGGCTTTTCTTTTGCGGAGAAACCCGGAAGATTTCTTAGAATAGTGTAAGGCGGGTGATTGCTTTGATCCATCTTCAAAATGTTTCAAAAATTTACAAAGCGAAGCATGGGGATGTCAATGCTGTCCAAGATGTCACTCTTGATATCAAAAAGGGCGAAATATTTGGAATTATAGGATATAGCGGAGCTGGTAAAAGTTCCTTAATCCGTCTCCTGAACGGCCTTGAAAAGCCGACGTCGGGAACCGTGGAAGTCGCGGGGACGGAATTAAATAAAGTAAGCAGCCGCGGGCTGAGAAAAGCGCGCCAGGAAATCAGCATGATCTTCCAGCATTTTAACCTTCTGTGGTCACGCACCGTCCGGGAGAACATTATGTTCCCGCTGGAAATCGCCGGCGTGAAAAAAAGCGAACGGGTCCGCCGCGCTGATGAATTGATTAAACTGGTCGGATTAGAGGGGAAAGAAAAATCTTATCCGTCGCAGCTGAGCGGCGGTCAAAAGCAGCGTGTCGGCATCGCCCGGGCGCTCGCCAATAATCCGAAAGTCCTTCTGTGCGATGAAGCGACATCAGCGCTCGATCCGCAGACGACCGATTCAATTTTGGATCTTTTATCCGATATAAATGACAGACTCGGTCTGACGATCGTGCTCATTACCCATGAAATGCACGTCATCCGAAAAATCTGCAACAGAGTCGCCGTCATGGAAAACGGGAAAGTCGTTGAAGAAGGCGAAGTACTCCAAGTTTTCAGAAACCCGCGCGAACCGATGACCAAGCGTTTCGTTCAGCAGGTGACAGAACCGGAGGAGACGAAAGAAACCATCCAGCATTTTCTGCAGGAAACAGCGACAGGAAAAACGATTCAGCTTTCATTTGTCGGGCAGGCCGCCGAGCAGCCCCTCATTACGGAAATGATCCGAAACTTTGATGTGGACGTCAATATTCTGCAGGGGAAAATTTCACAGACGAAGGACGGAGCCTACGGTTCTTTATTCATTCATATTGACGGTCAGGAAAAAGAAGTAGAAAACGTGATCCGGTTCATCAAAGACAAACAGGTAGAAGCAGAGGTGATCACAAATGTTTGAAAAATGGTTCCCGAACGTTGATATAACAGAGCTGTGGACGGCCACATACGAGACCCTTTATATGACGGTCATCGCATTAGTTTTTTCATTTATCATCGGAGCGATTCTCGGTCTTCTGCTCTTTTTAACGGGCAAGGGAAGTTTATGGGAAAATAAACTCATTAACACCGTGATTGCGGCGGTCGTTAATATTTTCAGGTCTATTCCGTTTCTTATTTTAATTATTCTGCTTCTCGGTTTTACTAAGATTTTGGTCGGATCGATTTTAGGACCGAACGCCGCATTGCCGGCGCTGATTATCGGCTCCGCGCCGTTTTACGCCCGTCTTGCGGAAATTGCGCTGCGGGAAGTCGATAAAGGAGTCATCGAAGCTGCCAGATCAATGGGAGCAAAGACATCGACGATTATCTTCAAAGTGCTGATTCCTGAATCAATGCCTGCGTTAATTTCAGGCATCACCGTTACGGCCATCGCCCTGATCGGATCTACCGCCATTGCCGGCGCCATCGGTTCAGGCGGACTCGGAAACCTTGCATATGTAGAAGGCTACCAGTCCAATAATACGGATGTAACGTTTGTAGCGACAGTATTTATACTCATCATCGTCTTTATCATTCAGATTATCGGTGATGTAATTACAAATATAATAGACAAAAGATAAGGGAGGATTTACATTGAAAAAGATTGTATTAAGTGCGCTGCTGCTTGTGTTCGCGGGAGTTTTGGCCGCCTGCGGATCAAACGGCTCGAATAAAAAGGAAATCGTCGTCGCCGCGACAAAAACACCGCATGCTGAAATCTTAAAAGAAGCGGAACCGCTCTTGAAGGAAAAAGGCTACACATTAAAAGTAAAAGTGCTGAATGATTACAAAATGTACAACAAAGCGTTAGCTGATAATGAAGTGGATGCGAACTTCTTCCAGCACGTTCCTTACCTTGAACAGGAAATGAAAGAAAATAAAGATTACAAACTCGTGAATGCCGGAGCCGTTCACCTTGAGCCATTCGGAATTTACACGAAAAAATACAAATCACTGAAAGACCTGCCTAAAGGCGCGACCATCATCATGACGAACAATGTCGCTGAACAAGGCCGTATGCTGGCGATGCTTGAAAAAGCCGGACTGATCACACTTGATCCGAAGGTAAAAACGATTGAAGCCACTACGAAAAACATTACGAAAAACCCGAAAAACCTGACATTCAAAAAAATCGCCCCTGAATTAACGGCGAAAGCATATAATGAAGAAGAAGGCGATGCAGTCTTCATTAACGTCAACTATGCGATTCAAAACAAACTGAATCCGTTAAAAGATGCGATTGAAGTGGAATCAACGAAAAACAACCCGTACGCAAACATCATCGCCGTACGCAAAGGTGACGAAAAATCAGAGAAAATCAAAGCGCTTATGGAAGTGCTTCACTCTAAGAAAATCAAAGACTTTATTGAGAAAAAATACGACGGAGCCGTGCTTCCCGTATCTGAATAAAGCGAAAACCCCGGATGAATCATCCGGGGTTTTTTTCGGGTATTAATCGGAGAACTGTCCATAATAAAAAGGAAGGTTAACGATTGGAGGGAATGGCAGTGGCCCAATACCAGGATAATGGGAAAAGCGTGCATGACGCATTGAAACAATATAAAGAAGGTTTAGGCATATTCGAGCAAAAAATGCCGATGATGGGGCGGAAGTTTAATGAATTTACTGAACAGTGTTTCTCTGCGGATTCATTAACTGAAAAAGAGAAACAATTAATCGCTCTGGGCATCAGCATCAGCGCTCAAGATGAATTTTGCATGATTTATCATACGAAGGGCTGCCTTGACCAAGGGGCGACAGAAGAAAACATCCTTGAGGTCATCGGCGTCGCGGCGGCATTCGGGGGCGGCGCGGCTCTCAGTCAGGGAGTGACCCTCGTGCAGCAGTGCATTCAGGAATTCGGACATACGACGCATTAGAAAGAGCAATCGTGTGAATACCGTTTTTCAGATAAAGCGAGCGCCGGTTTTCGGCACATTCGAAAGGATTCAGGGGCACACTCTCTTTGGCCGGAGCAGGGGATCATTGTTACAATAGAAACAAATATATGAAGGGATTGATTCATTATCTGCACCAGCCACGAGAGACTGGACCTTGACTATACGCCTGAAATGGAAAAAGCGATGCAGAAGTCACACGGCATCGGCTACGAGGAATACGGACGGCGTCTTTCAAAAAGGATGGAAGTCGAACGGCAGAGGGAGCTTGAATATCAAAAAAGCAAGTTCCTCGCAGCGCAGCTTAATGAGAAAATCGGTCAGTAAAAAAGGGTGGATTTCCGCCCTTTTTCTGTTTCAAACAGCTTTAATTACGCCTTGATCTTTGATAAACTTTAGGAATGTTCCGGGTAATATAAAAAGTTGTATTTACTTTTCATTTGTTATAAAATTAGAATGAGAATAAATTGAGAATAATGATTATATATTTTGGAGGTATAGATATGGCTGCTTCAACATTAACGATCAAGGATCTTCACGTTGAAATCGAAGGAAAAGAGATCTTAAAAGGTGTAAACCTTGAAATAAAAGGCGGCGAATTCCACGCTGTCATGGGGCCGAACGGTACCGGTAAATCCACGCTCTCAGCAGCGATTATGGGACACCCGAAATACGAAGTTACAAAAGGCAGCATCACGCTTGACGGCAAGGATGTACTGGAAATGGAAGTGGACGAGCGCGCTCAGGCGGGTCTTTTCCTTGCGATGCAGTACCCAAGCGAAATCAGCGGTGTGACAAATGCCGATTTCCTTCGCTCTGCGATTAACGCCCGCCGTGAAGAAGGCGATGAAATTTCTCTTATGAAATTCATCCGCAAAATGGACGAAAACATGGAGTTCCTTGAAATGGACCCTGAAATGGCGCAGCGTTACCTGAACGAAGGTTTCTCAGGCGGGGAGAAAAAACGCAACGAAATCCTTCAGCTTATGATGATCGAGCCGAAAATCGCCATTCTTGACGAGATCGATTCAGGTCTTGATATCGATGCGCTTAAAGTCGTTTCTAAAGGAATTAACAGAATGCGCAGCGAAAACTTCGGCTGCTTAATGATCACTCACTACCAGCGCCTTCTGAACTACATCACGCCTGATGTCGTTCACGTTATGATGCAGGGACGCGTAGTGAAATCCGGCGGCGCGGAGCTTGCACAGCGCCTTGAAGCGGAAGGTTATGACTGGATTAAACAAGAACTAGGCATTGAAGACGAAACTGTAGGCCAAGAAGCGTAAGCGTTAGGGGGATAATCATGACATTGGAAACGAAACTATCCGTAGATCAGGAATATGTCAAAGGCTTTTCCGAAAAGCATCAAGAACCTGCCTGGCTGAAAAACCTGCGCTTACAGGCTCTTGAAAAAGCTGAAGATCTGCCGCTGCCTAAGCCTGATAAAACAAAAATCACAAATTGGAACTTTACAAAGTTCAACAAGCATACAGTAGAAAATGCGCCGCTTGCTTCTTTAGAAGATTTAGCTGATGAAGCAAAAGCGCTGATCGATATCGAAAACGAAGACAAAACGTTATACGTGCAGCGTGACCAAACGCCCGCTTTTCTTTCTCTTTCTAAAGAACTGAAAGACAAAGGCGTCATCTTTACGGACATCTTAACGGCTGCCCGTGAGCACAGCGACCTTGTTGAGAAGTATTTCATGAAAGACGGCGTTAAGGTCGACGAACATAAACTGACTGCGCTTCATGCAGCATTAATGAACGGCGGGGCATTCCTTTATGTTCCTAAAAACGTTCAGGTGGAGACGCCTGTTCAGGCCGTTTACGTTCATGAAAGCAATGACACGGCATTGTTCAACCACGTGCTGATTGTCGCTGAAGATCACAGCTCCGTCACTTACGTTGAGAACTACATCAGCACGGTGAATCCGAAAGAAGCTGTATTCAACATTATCAGTGAAGTGGTCACAGCTGATAATGCCAGCGTGACGTACGGCGCCGTTGACAACCTGTCAGCAGGCGTCACAACATACGTCAACCGCCGCGGAGCCGCGCGCGGACGCGACAGCAAAATCGAGTGGGCGCTCGGACTGATGAACGACGGCGACACGATTTCTGAAAACACGACAAACCTCTACGGTGACGGCACATACGGCGATACGAAAACCGTAGTTGTCGGAAGAGGAGAACAGACGGAAAACTTTACGACGCAGATCATCCACTTCGGTAAGGCTTCTGAAGGCTATATCCTGAAGCACGGAGTCATGAAAGATGCCGCATCTTCCATCTTTAACGGAATCGGCAAAATCGAGCACGGCGCGTCTAAAGCAAACGCTGAACAGGAATCCCGCGTTCTGATGCTGAGTGAAAAAGCACGCGGAGATGCAAACCCGATTCTTTTAATTGATGAAGACGATGTAACTGCAGGACATGCGGCATCTGTCGGCCGTGTGGACCCGATCCAGCTTTACTACTTAATGAGCCGCGGAATTCCGAAAGAAGAAGCGGAGCGCTTAGTCATTTACGGATTCCTTGCTCCGGTGGTAAAAGAGCTTCCGATTGAAGGAGTTAAGAAACAGCTCGTCTCCGTCATCGAAAGGAAAGTAAAATAATGAATATCACCGATATTCGTGAACAGTTCCCGATCCTTCATCAGCAAGTGAACGGACATGACCTCGTGTACCTTGACAGCGCGGCGACTTCCCAGAAGCCGCGTGCTGTCATTGAAGCAGTGGATCAGTATTACAACAAATACAACTCCAATGTCCACAGAGGCGTTCATACTCTTGGCACGAGAGCGACAGACGGCTATGAAGGTGCGCGTGAAAAAGTCCGTAAGTTTATCAATGCGAAGTCAATGGCTGAGGTCATTTTCACAAAAGGCACGACAACTTCACTGAATATGGTGGCGCTGAGCTATGCCCGCGCCAGCTTAAAACCCGGTGATGAAGTGGTCATCACCCAAATGGAGCATCATGCGAATATCATTCCATGGCAGCAGGCTGTCAAAGCAACCGGCGCGACTTTAAAATATATCCCGATGCAGGAAGACGGCACGCTTTCGTTGGACGACGTCCGGCAGACTGTCACAAGCCATACGAAGATCGTGGCAGTCGCTCATGTGTCAAACGTGCTCGGCACGATCAACCCGATTAAAGAGATCGCCAAAATCGCTCATGACAATGGCGCGGTCATCGTGGTGGACGGGGCGCAAAGCACACCGCACATGAAAATCGACGTTCAGGACTTGGATTGCGACTTCTTCGCGCTTTCTTCCCATAAAATGTGCGGCCCGACGGGAATCGGCGTGCTGTACGGCAAGAAAGAACTGCTTGAGAATATGGAGCCGGCCGAATTTGGCGGCGAGATGATCGACTTTGTAGGGCTTTATGAATCAACTTGGAAAGAGCTTCCGTGGAAATTTGAAGCAGGCACGCCGATCATTGCAGGCGCGATCGGATTGGGAGCCGCGATTGATTTTCTTGAAGAGATCGGACTCGACGAGATTTCCCGGCATGAGCATAAGCTTGCAGCCTATGCGCTTGACCGTTTCGAGCAGCTAGACGGCGTGACGGTATACGGTCCGAAAGAGCGGGCGGGACTTGTGACATTTAATCTTGATGAGGTTCACCCTCATGATGTCGCGACTGTCCTCGATGCTGAGGGCATTGCGGTCAGAGCCGGCCATCATTGCGCCCAGCCGCTCATGAAATGGCTGGATGTATCTGCTACTGCGAGAGCGAGTTTTTATCTGTATAATACAGAGGAAGAGATCGATAAGCTCGCGGAAGCCCTCCAAAAGACAAAGGAGTACTTTACAAATGTCTTTTAATGCAAATTTAGATACATTATACAGACAAGTGATCATGGATCATTACAAAAATCCGCGCAACAAAGGGGTTTTGGATGACAGCATCGTCGTCGATATGAACAACCCGACTTGCGGCGACCGGATCAGACTGACAATGAAGCTTGACGGCGATACCGTTCAGGAAGCGAAGTTTGAAGGAGAAGGCTGCTCCATCTCCATGGCTTCAGCTTCCATGATGACGCAGGCGATTAAAGGAAAAGATATTGATACCGCCCTTTCCATGTCTAAGATTTTCTCAGACATGATGCAAGGGAAAGAGTATGACGACTCAATAGATCTCGGGGATATTGAAGCCCTTCAAGGCGTTTCGAAATTCCCGGCCCGGATTAAATGTGCCACCCTTTCATGGAAAGCACTTGAAAAAGGAGTCGCTGGCGAAAAAGGCGGCAATTAAAAGATTGGAGTGAAAATGGATGGCTAAAAAAATGCCTGAAATTGGTGAATACAAGTACGGTTTTCACGATAAGGACGTTTCCATTTTCCGTTCAGAGCGCGGATTGACAAAAGAAATCGTAGAAGAAATTTCACGCATGAAAGAAGAGCCTCAATGGATGCTTGATTTCCGCCTGAAATCTCTTGAGCATTTCTACAACATGCCGATGCCGCAGTGGGGCGGGGATTTAAACTCTTTAAACTTTGACGAAATTACGTATTACGTAAAGCCGTCTGAGCGTTCAGAGCGTTCTTGGGATGAAGTGCCTGAGGAAATTAAACAGACATTCGACAAACTCGGTATTCCTGAAGCTGAGCAAAAATACCTTGCCGGTGTTTCTGCACAGTACGAATCCGAAGTTGTGTACCACAATATGAAAGAAGATCTTGAAGAGCAAGGCATCGTCTTCAAAGACACAGACAGCGCGCTGAAAGAAAATGAAGACATTTTCCGCGAGCACTGGGCGAAAGTTATCCCGCCGACTGATAACAAGTTTGCGGCGCTGAACTCAGCTGTTTGGTCCGGCGGATCTTTCATCTACGTGCCTAAAGGCGTGAAGGTTGAAACACCGCTTCAAGCTTACTTCCGCATCAACTCCGAAAACATGGGTCAGTTCGAACGTACGCTGATCATCGTTGACGAAGAAGCAAGCGTTCATTACGTAGAGGGCTGTACGGCTCCTGTGTACACAACAAACTCGCTTCACAGCGCGGTTGTTGAAATCATCGTCAAAAAAGGCGGCTACTGCCGTTATACAACAATTCAAAACTGGGCGAACAACGTTTACAACCTAGTAACGAAACGTACGGTTTGTGAAGAAAACGCGACGATGGAATGGGTTGACGGAAACATCGGTTCTAAATTGACGATGAAATATCCGGCTGTCATTCTGAAAGGTGAAGGCGCGCGCGGCATGACGCTTTCTATCGCTCTTGCGGGCAAAGGACAGCATCAGGACGCGGGTGCGAAAATGATTCACCTTGCACCGAATACGTCATCCACAATCGTATCAAAATCGATTTCCAAACAGGGCGGAAAAGTAACATACCGCGGTATCGTCCACTTCGGACGAAAAGCGGACGGCGCCCGTTCAAACATCGAGTGTGATACGCTCATTATGGATAACAAATCAACTTCTGATACAATCCCTTACAATGAAATCCTGAACGACAACATTTCATTGGAGCACGAAGCGAAAGTATCAAAAGTTTCTGAAGAACAGCTTTTCTACTTGATGAGCCGCGGTATTTCTGAAGAAGAAGCAACAGAAATGATCGTTATGGGCTTCATCGAGCCGTTCACAAAAGAACTTCCGATGGAATACGCAGTTGAAATGAACCGTTTGATTAAATTCGAAATGGAAGGTTCCATCGGTTAATAGTAAAACCCCGCCATGTGGCGGGGTTTTTTTCTTTATTGAATAGTGAAATTACCGTATTCGCTTGACCGGACATGAATCGGCCCGTTTAAATTGTAGTTCTTCTCTTTGACAATATCGCGGAAAACGTCGACACGGGCAACCGATTCTCTCCATTCATCCTGAGTGTCCTCATCTGACGGATTCATCAGATCGTCATAGCGCACATCCAAGAATTTATTGAGCCATTTCTTCTCGTCAGTTCCGTCTTTCGGTGACCCGCCCATTTTTTTGTTCGTGCGTTTAATCAGGGCATAAAAGGAGTCCGGATCATCGCCGTCGCCATGCTGAATCACCGTATCGTACATCACTGCTTTTGCCAAGGCCGTTTTCAGTCCGGCATTTTCTGAACGTTTCATCGCCGGCTGATAATACAAGCTGTCATTTACCTTATCTTGGGCAGCGCGGAAGGCTTTATCATTGCCAAGTGAGCGCCAGGCAGAAGCGAATCCTTTCAGATTGCTGATGTCATCGCTTTCGTCCTTCGCAAGACGACGCAATTCAGGCAAATACTTTTTCAATTTGTTATTCGGCACCGCTTTCGTGTAGACTTCGACTACTTCCAGCGCATCTCCGGTAGCCGTCGTAAAGCCGGCCCGCCCGCAAGTGTAACCTCTTCCGTCATCCAACGCTTCAACATATCCGTATTGGATTTCCGTCTTTCCGTTTTCAAAGATGCTGGTCAGCTGTTCCGCCCGGCGCTTCTGATCCTTATTCAGCCCGGCCGCAAAAACCGTACCGCTCATCATCAGGGTAAAAAACATGGTGAAAATAAGAGATGAAACCGCCGTCTTCTTCCAAAAACCTGCTTTTTTCTTCAAGCTGATTTTCATTGCCATACCCCTTTCATATGTAAGTTACGCACTCAGTATACATGAGGGGGTTGTTTTTTTGTTGAAAACACACGAATTTGTCAATATTTTGAATCCTAAGCCCTATCCGGCGCTTCATAAAAAGAACGACCTTCACCAGACAGACAATCCCGTTCTTGCGTCATTCTCATCTGTAACATAGTCAACGCGGTGAAACCCGCATTGTACAGCCTGCTGATAAAGGGCTTCGAGCATAACCGGATCTTTGCAATATAACGTTACATACGAGCAATCTGCAATGAGAAGCACAAGCTCACAGGAACTCTCCAAATATTCCTCATACGTATTGATTTCCGTTACCATCCCGCCCGGGAAAGCTTTCAATTCAGCAAAAATCATATAATAAGGGTTTCCTTCCAGACGCTGACGGAGTTCTTGACCCTGAATGATGCGCTGATTTTGTGGAAACAGGTCTGTATCGGTGTCTTCTTTGAACTCAATATACGCCTCTCCATCACCGATAAACCACGTATAGGGAGAGATCGGGAACGGTTGTAATATATCTGCCGCAAACCGTCCGAACTCATTTGGGATGTTAAATGTAATGCCGCGTTTCATAATAAAATGAGGAAATCGAATAACTAATGACTGACTATTTTGAAATTAAATCCATAGGAGCTTTATTTTATTACTGTAAAATTGCTATAATAATAGCTAATATGTTTCTAAATTGGAGGACTATTGTTATGAAGGGGAAAAAGATCATTATTTGTTTATTGGTCATCTGTATTATTTTCATAATCAGTTTGTTTTTTATTAAGAATAATGAAACTCCTGATTCAGCGAAAAAATTTAATACTGAACATGAAGCTTTACAGTATGCTAAACAAGAATCACCTTATATCACTGATTTTATATATGAAACAAAGGAAATTGACAATGAAAAAGTTGTGATATACAAATTTGAAGAAAATAAACAAATGGGTATAGGAACAGGAACATTGGCATGGAAAGATAAAAAAGTTATATGGGTAAAGAATGGAAATGGTGTAGCGCTTAAAAATCAGAATAATAAGACAGATATTTCATTTGATGTAAAGTCTTATTCAGGTAAAAAATATAAGTTATATGCTGGATTTAACAAAACGAAAAATCTGAAAATTGAAACTCAGACAGATAATAATGTAACCCCTCATGTGGATAAGAAATCTGGAATATATTATTTGTTAATTCCTAGTATAAATTAATCACACCTAGTTTACAAAAATATACTTCTCTGGTAATATTTTGATGTGTCATAAAATAAGGAGGGTGTATATGAAAAAGAAAGTTACGCTTTTGATTGCAGTTTTCGTGGTATTTTTGATGGTTTTTGGAAATCCCTCGAAAGGATTCGCTGTCGAGCAATATACCATTAATCTATCTGATTCAAATGTAGAAAAATTTTATGATGAGGAACAAGGTGCAGTAATCGCACCATTCAAAGCGTCAGAACATGGGCTTGTACCTGTTTCAAAAGATGAATATGAAAAAACGACTGAAATAAAAGAAAACGAAGATTTAGAGAATGAGTTTGTTGTTTCTGAGGAAAGTAATGACGAATTAGAATTTAAGCCCTATGCTGACGTTGATCTTAGATATTGGAGATATAAAGAAAAATCAGCCACTAAATATTATGGTGACCCTATTAAAGTTTCAGCAACAATTAAGTGTACTACATCATCGTGCAGAGTAGATAAACAGACGCAAGCTACTGTATCTAAGTCTTACAGTGTTAATGCTTCATCAGAAATTCAAGCTATAAACTATGGAGCTAGTTTTAATTTTACGTCAGCAAAATCTTATTCTACTACATATTCCTTTACGCTCAAAAAAGGCCAATCTGGATATATAGCCTTTAAACCATACAAAAGAAAGTCTACAGGTACCCTAACGCAGTATTCTACAATGCATGGTAAAATCAGCAGTAAATCAGCCTATGGAAGATCAGCGATTAAGATGAAAACCGGAGAAGCTGATGGATACTATACTTTTGTTTTTACTAAAAAATAGTATGATAGATCAGTTTATATAGTGGAAGGATAATAGTGATAATGCCTTTATCCTCTCAATAAGGACGGGGCTTGATACTTAGCCGCGTTCTTTGATGTTCTCTTTTGTTCTTGATCTGTATATACGTTGATTATGACTTTTGAATTGATACTGGCTGCTGTTTGAAAGCTTGCGATTGTCGATTTAGGGTCTGTGTTTTCTTCACATCCATGATGATTTACGTTTAAGACATCACCTTTTCTCTATTGATAGATGGAATCTTTGATAGGAGAGCGAAGAGATTGGTCGACCTTCTGCTTTTTCATATGGGGGCAAAAGGTCGAAGCAAAGCGCTCCATTTGTTAAAATAAATAAGACAAAACAGATAGAAAAGGTGTTACACATGAAGTCTTATATGATTATCGGGGCCGGCATTCTCGGTGCGTCCGCGGCTTATCATCTCGCAAAGGCCGGGGCGGATGTAACGGTCATTGACCGGAAACACCCGGGGCAGGCGACTGACGCCGCGGCGGGGATCGTTTGCCCGTGGCTGTCGCAGCGGCGCAATCAGGCATGGTATGCGATCGCAAAAGGCGGCGCCCGTTATTATGAACGATTGATACAGCAGCTTGAAGCGGACGGAGAAACAGAAACCGGTTATCAAAAGGTCGGTGCCGTCAGCCTCCATACAGATGAAAAAAAGCTCAGCCAAATGGAGGAAAGAGCTTATAAAAGAAGAGAAGACGCCCCTGAAATCGGTGACATTACAAGACTGACACCGGCAGAAACGAAGGCGCTGTTCCCCGCGCTGTCGGAGGAATTCGGGGCAGTTCATGTCAGCGGCGCGGCCCGGGTGAACGGGAGGGCGCTTCGTAAGGCGCTGTTAAGTGCGGCCGTTAAGCACGGCGCGGCTGTTTACAATGAAGAAGCGTCAATATTGACTGAGGACGGTGCCGTCATCGGTGTGAAAACCGCAGAACGCACGCTTACTGCCGGCCAGGTTCTCGTAACGGCCGGCGCTTGGGCGAGAGAGCTGCTTGAGCCGCTCGGCATCCGTTTTTCAGTATCATACCAAAAGGCGCAGATCGTTCATTTAGAGCTTCAGGGAGAGGATACGGGCGGCTGGCCCGTCGTCATGCCCCCAAACGATCAATACATTCTCGCCTTTGACAGCGGCAGAATCATAGCGGGTGCGACTCATGAAAACGATACCGGCATGGATTTGCGGGTGACGGCCGGCGGCCTCCGCGAGATTTTTGACAAAGCATTAACCGTGGCGCCGGGCCTTTCAGACAGTACTGTAATAGAGACAAGAGTCGGTTTCAGGCCGTTTACTCCCGGCTTTCTTCCTGTCATCGGCAAAGTGCCGAATATCAGCGGACTCCTCGTTGCCAACGGGCTGGGCGCCTCAGGACTGACGAGCGGGCCGTATCTGGGGGCTGAACTGGCGAAACTCGCGCTCGGTCAGCAGACGGAAATTGATTTAAGCCTTTATGATCCGGCCGGGGCGCTTGAATAAAAAATAGCTTTTGGCGCATTCTTATGATAGGATGGAGCTTTAATGAATAAGAGGACGTGACCCATTTTGATAAAAATAAACCTTCCTGCTCCTGATGTAACCATTACGGAACGGCAGCAGTCACCGTCGGAGAATGAACCGGCGATTAAAGCGATTTACGGTTTCATTGATTTTCACCAAATTCCGAGAGACAAAGGCGGCATATTTATGTTTTATAACATTCATGATGAGCTGCTGTTTGTCGGGAAAGCCCGTAAATTAAGACAAAGAATCAAAAAGCATTTTGAAGACAATGTGTCGCCTGTTAAACATCACAGGGACGAAGTGTATAAAATTGAAGTATGTGTCGTAAATGATCCGATGGAAAGGGAGATTTACGAAACGTACGCGATCAATACCCTTCAGTCGAAATACAACATTGAGAAAGTATTTTATAAATAAGAAAAACCGGAGCTTAAGGGCTCCGGTTTTCTTTATGTTTACAGTGCCAGCCACATCACGGCAATATGCACGATCAGCAGACAGTAAACGACGAGGAATAGCTGGACGGCCTTTTTTCTGAATAACATGCAGATCATCATGAGCACAGGAAAAATCAGGACGCCGGCCGTTTTATTGATTGATGTATTCGGACGGTTTGACACGTCATAGTGAATGGCCATATCAGCAGGAAGAAACGGATAAAACACAATCGACAGAATAAAGGCGAGAACCACAGCTCCCCACAGCACTTTATCATTCATCAAAAACATATGAACACTCCTTTTTACATATAATAGTATATTAGTTCGAAAAATCTAATTTATCAATATTTTACCTGTTGATTGGTGTATAATCATGTCAATGAAATTTCCATACGCTAGGAGGGTTTCAATTGACTGACAAGAAGCAAACCAGCATGTTTTCATTCTTTCTTTTTATCATGGCCGCCTGGATCATCGTTTTGTTTTTTACCGTCATCGCGGCACTGCCAAGCTCCGCCATCCAATTAACCAAGCATCAATCCAAAACCGTTTCCATGATTTATCCGCAAAGCTGGGGATTTTTCAGTAAAGATCCGAGAGAAGACAGCTTGAACATCTATCTTCTTGATGCCGATGAGGAGCTCAGATGGCCGAATAATTCTCTGAAAAATGTGATCGGTTTAAACCGCTACGGGCGGACGCAAGGGATAGAGCTCGGCCTTATGCTGGAAAAGCTGCCTTCCAAAGAGAAGTGGAATGACTTTTCGGCTGGTCAAGACTTTAAGGATACCACATTTCTGAAAATGAAAAATGAGTCCCCCTCCCCAAGGCTGAAAGGGAAAATGATCATTACATATGAACGCATTACCCCATGGGCATGGAGCCAGCATACCGAAACGAAAAGAACCATCAAAAAATACATCGGAGTGGATGTCAATTGATTCAGGATGCAAAAAAGCAGCTCACCTTATGGATGATGAAGAATCCGCCTTGGACAAATGTGTACGGGCTTGCCAGAAGCTTAATCGCCCTCGGCACGCTGCTGACATTGCTGTTCAATCCGGCATCTGTCTTCTTCAAAACGCAAAATCAAATGCTCAGTTTTTCCGACACGTTCAGCCTGTTTCTGCTGTTTCCCGATTTCCGTTACATTGAGATCGTCAAAGCCGTTTGTATCTGTATGTTAATCCTTGTCGTCATTGGCTGGCGGCCGCGAATCACCGGTTTTTTTCACTGGTGGATTTCGTACAGCTTCCAAAACTCCGCCGTTACCCTTGACGGAGGAGATCAGGTGGCTGCCGTTTTTACACTGCTGCTGCTCCCGCTGACGTTAACCGATCCGCGGAAATGGCACTGGTCTCCGTACGAGGCGTCTTTTGAGAAAAGGCCGCTTGAGCCTTATTACCGCTCCTTGTGCTGGGCGACGCTGACAATCATCAGAATACAGGTCGCAATGCTGTATTTTAACTCCGTCATTGCCAAACTGATGGAAGAAGAGTGGCAGAACGGAACTGCCGTTTATTACTATTTGAACGATCCGATGCTGGGTCTGCCGGATGCGCTTCACGGTCTGTTTGACTTTATCCTGCAGTCCAAGCTTGTCATCATCCCGACTTGGGGCACGCTTATTGTGCAAACCATTATGTTCTGCGCTTTGTTCGCTCCGAAAACATATTGGCGTCTGATATTGTTTATATCCATTTTTATGCACGAAATCTTTGCCGTTATGCTGGGGCTTACCTCGTTTTCCATTACGGTGGCTGGTATTTTGGTCCTGTTTTTGGTGCCGGCAGAGAAAACAGTAGCTTTGAACCATTACAATCCCCTTTTTATCAGATACATTTTTTTCAATAAAAGGAAAAGGAGGAAATTATATGGTTAAAAGCAAGAAGTCCGCAGCTGCCATGATGCTGGTGTTTGTTTTAATGGTTGCATTAGTCGGCCCGCATGCCGCGGCGAAAACTGAGCCATCCGTCTCTTATTCGGGTGAAGACATTTTTTCCGGCATCTTTTTCGGACAAGGTGAGGTCGCAAAGCTCCTTCCTGAAGTATGGGATACCAAGGCTGTCAAAAAGATTGATCAGGATGAATTAAAGCAAGTTTCCGATCAGGTGATCGCTGATATTAAAAAGTCATCGCCGGATTATTTTAAAGAGTTGAAAGCGGCGGTCTACAGCGGCGATTATGAGAAAGTGAACAGCGTCATTGATCAAGGTTCGCAGATTATGGCGAAAGTGCTGAAAGAAGAGTTTGACAAAAAGAGCATGGACAAAGGAAAATCAACGGCCATCGGCCAATGCGCAACGGCTGTATGGGTATTTTTAAACGCGGCGGCCGCCATTGAGACGATCGCTCTTGCGGTAGCGGCCATCATTTTGACAGTAGCAAGCGTTGACGAAGATTCCGACTTAGGAAAAGAGCAGCTCATCGCTAATGTCGTTGACCGCATTAACGCGCAGCACTGAGGCTGAAGAAAGAAAACGCTAAGGAGACGAACCTTAGCGTTTTTTTGATTGAAGCATCTGTTTTAAATATGCTTCTGAATCAAAGCCGAGTTCCTCGTCGGCTTCTTTTTTCAGTTCAAGCTGAAGTCGCACGTACGTGTCATATTTCGGGCTGAGCTTTTGAAGAAGATTGCTGAAAGGCGATCCCGCCTTCAGCGCGGGCAGATCAGAAGCGGATTCTCCGACCTTGATCAGGCTTTCTCTGTATTCTTCATCTGTCTGCACTCTTTTCACAAGCTGAATGATGATGTTTTTATGAGTGTCCCAAGTGGCGGGGTCTCTCTCCAAAATCCGCTCGATAAATTGGTCATGCTGGACTTTGTGCTGCTGGAGCTGAGCCGGATCCTCCTTGCCGACCAGCTGCATCATCGGGTGTGCAGCCGGAACTTCTTCCATATCATCCAATACTTTAATAAGCTCCGCCCATATCGCTTTTTTCTCATCTGTATCAATAGAAAAGTCGAGGAACGGTTCAAACAGCGCGGCGATAAATTCTCCGAAATCTCCCGGGAACAGTTTTTTCAGCTGAAGTCCCATATACTTCGGTTCATCTATTTTGACCTCGCCGATATCATGCAAAATTGAATCGACATTTTCCTCATCTTCCACGCGCTTGATCAGCATTTCAGTCAGTTTCCGTTCCTGCTCAAGCTCTTCAATCTGCCGGCTGAGCTTTTGATGCTGCTGGCGCAGTATATCATGCAGACTGCTGCCCTCTAAGAGGAACGCTTTAATATCGCTTACAGACAGTGCCAGCATTCGGAGGGCGGCAATCATTTTCAGCGTATTCACGTTCTGAGCGGAATACTCACGGTATCCGTTATCAGGGTTTTTGCTGACGGTGATTAAACCTTCCTGCTCATAATATTTGATGGCTTTTTTCGTGAGACCCGTCTGCCTGGCGGCTTCTTTTATATTCATTCTGAATCACTCCCTGCTTTTCATTCTAAACGTGTCTCTAAGGGTCAGGTCAAGAGAGGGCGGGAAATAAGGCGGGTTTATTTTATATTTTAGAAATTTCAGAAAATATGATTGACAACGCACCTTTGTTGCGATTAATATAACGTTATATAATGTTATATAACGTTATATAATAAAACACTGAGGAGTGAAGGATTTGAGTCAAACTGCCGCACAAGTGAATCACAAGGTTCAGGCTTTCTTGGATGATCTGAAAGGAAAAACGATTGACCACGTCTTTTTCGTCGCTTGCGGGGGTTCTTCAGCCATTATGTATCCGAGCAAGTACGTGTTTGACAGAGAGGCGAAAGCCATCAGCTCTGATCTCTACAGTTCAAATGAATTTATTCAGCGCAATCCCGTTCAGCTCGGAGAGAACTCTCTCGTGATTTTATGTTCTCATTCAGGCAATACGCCGGAAACGGTGAAAGCCGCCGGTTTCGCCAGAAAAAAAGGCGCGCTTACAATTGCGATGACCTATGAGCCTGATTCGCCGTTAGCGAAAGAAGCCGAATATGTCGCGGTTTATGACTGGGGTGAGAACGCACAGGCGATAAATACGAATTACGGGGTTCTGTATCAAATCGTGTTCGGCGCTTTACACGTGCTGGAAAACCATCCCGCGTTTGAGCAGGCGATCGACGGACTCAATAAGCTCCAGACCGTATATGACAAAGCGCTTAAACAAGAAGCGGATCACGCAAAGGCATTCGCGAAAGCCCACGAAAAAGAAGATATCATTTACACGATGGCAAGCGGTGCGAACTACGGCGTCGCTTACTCCTACAGCATCTGCATTCTCATGGAAATGCAATGGATTCATTCCCACGCCATTCATGCCGGAGAATATTTTCACGGACCGTTCGAAATCATTGATGAATCCGTTCCATTTATTATCCTGCTCGGCTTAGACGAAACAAGACCCCTTGAAGAGCGGGCGCTTTCCTTCTCAAAAAGATACGGCAAAAAACTGACTGTGCTTGATGCGGCAGCATATGATTTTTCCGGAATTGACGATTCTGTAAAAGGCTATCTGGCTCCTCTCGTATTAAACCGGGTGCTCAGAAGCTATGCGGATGCGCTGGCGGAAGCAAGGAACCATCCGTTAAGCCAGCGGCGTTACATGTGGAAAGTCGAATATTAAGAACGCGCATTATATTTCACCGGACTATAATGACATATAACGTTATAGTCCGGTGACAAAGGAGGAAAAGCATCTGAAAAAGCTCATCTGCCTGTTCGTTCTGTTAGCCGTATGTCTGTCAGCCGCCGCCTGTTCAAGCCAAAGCAGTTCCTCTGACGGAAAAGTGACCTTGAAGTTTTTTCACAGGTGGCCGAAGGAGCCGGAAAAAAGCTATTTTGAAGAAGCGGTCAAAGAATTTGAAGCCGCTCATCCGGATATTCATATCCAAACGGAAGCGGTCTTAAACGATTCTTATAAAGACAAGGTGAAAGTCATGCTCGGAACAACGAGCCCCCCTGATATTTTCTTTTCATGGAGCGACCGGTTTGCTTATAAATTCATCAAAGGAGATAAAGCCCTCGATCTGTCGTCTTACTATCAGCAGGATAAAGATTGGTCCTCACAGCTTGTGCAGTCACAAATCAAACCCTTTACTCATGACGGAAAACAGTACGGTGTTCCGTGGCAAATGGACGCTAAATCATTCTTTTATAATAAGGACATTTTTCATACATTACATTTGAAGCCCCCGGCGACATGGGATGAACTGATCACAGTCTCTGAGAAATTGAAAGAGAACGGATATATTCCGATCAGTTTCGGCACAAAAGCGCCTTGGACGATTTCTCATTATATCGGGACGCTGAACCAGCGTATGGTGGATGAAAAAACGCGGGCGAAGGATTACAGCCCGGAAACCGGGGAGTTTACAGACGAAGGCTATGTCAAAGCGCTTGAAAAGCTTCAGGAACTTCTGCCGTACTTTACAAAGCACGTGAACTCCGTTGATCACGAATACGTGCGCCAGCAGTTTACAAGCGG
Organism: Bacillus sp. SJ-10; assembly: GCF_002843505.1. Classification (NCBI taxonomy): domain Bacteria; kingdom Bacillati; phylum Bacillota; class Bacilli; order Caryophanales; family Bacillaceae; genus Bacillus; species Bacillus sp. SJ-10. The sequence continues at coordinate 1,553,241 of NZ_CP025258.1, forward strand.
CAAAGCGGCGATGATTTATGCGGAAACGGCAGAAATTAAGCTCGTCGAACCGGTCAATCTGGGCTTGTTTCCTTTCCCGAAAATCAGCGGCGAAAAGGGATCTCCCCGTGCACTGACCGGATCTCCGGAAGGATTTATGATTTCCTCAAAAACGAAGCACCCGAAAGAAGCCATGGAATTTCTTCAGTTTTTAACCTCGAAAAAAATGGGAGAGAAGCTGATAAAAGACGTCGGTAAATACAGCGCGGTTCAAGGAACGGCGACAGAAAACAATTCCGCCCCGATCCAGCGCGAAGCCGTGCAGGATATCGTCCGCGCCGAATCAATGGTGCCGTGGTTTGATATGGACGTTGACGTTGAAATCGCCGATGTGTATGCGGCAGGCGTTCAGCAGATGCTCGGCGGCACAATGACACCGCGCGAGGTGATGAATTCCGTGCAGAAAGCGGCGCGTCAGGTCAGAGCGTCATCTGAATAGAACAGATTTCTTTGGAGAAAGGAGATGAGGATTTCCTTGGTCAGCCGAAAACGTTTCATTCCGTATCTGTTTCTCGCGCCCGCGCTGATTTTTCTGCTGTTCGTTTACATTCCGATTATTGAGAATGTGTTTTTCAGTCTGTTTGAATGGAGCTCATTTCAACCCGAAAAGACGTTTATCGGTTTGAAAAATTATATTGACCTGTTTCACGATCCCGTGTTTTTTACAGCACTCCGCAACAATGTGCTGTATGCGGTCATATCGCTGATTTGCCAGGTTGGCGGCGGCTTAATTCTGGCGGCCGTGCTGGAAGACAGATTGGTAAGAAAATGGTCGCCGTTTTTCCGCACGGTCTTTTTTCTTCCGGTCGTTATTTCCATGACCGTTATTGCGCTGTTGTTTGATTTTATTTATAACCCGGAAATCGGTCTCTTGAATCAGCTGCTGGAAGCCGTCGGACTTGATGAACTGACCCGGGCGTGGCTGGGCGATGAAAACACCGCTATGCTGTCTGTCATTTTTGTGTCTCAATGGCAGTCTGTCGGTTACATCGCCATGCTGTACATTGTCTCGATTCAGAGCATTCCCGCTGAATTATATGAATCGGCGCAGCTGGACGGAGCCGGAAAAATCCAGCAGTTTTTTCACATTACGGTGCCGCAGACGAAAGAAATGTCGTTTGTTGCCGTGGTGATGACGCTGACCGGCGCATTTACCGTATTTAATGAACCGTATATTCTGACCGGCGGAGGGCCGGGCAATGCTTCAGAAGTGCTGAGCACATTTTTGTATAAGAGCGCTTTTACAAAGGATATGATGGGCTACGCTTCTGCGATCGCGACGGTGGTGCTTTTGCTGACGCTTGCTCTGTCGCTTATTCAGATGAAATTCTTTAAGACCGGAAAGGAGGAGTAGCCGATGCTTCCTGAAAAGACAGACTTGCGTCATGCCCGTCAGGCCGTCAGAACAGGCGGAAAACCGAGAAAATGGTATGTCGGGGAAACGTCTGTGTGGCTGTTTCTCTTTATCTACCTCATTGCCGTTGCTTATCCGCTGTTATGGATGGCGGTCAGCGCCTTTAAAAGCTCGGATGAGATTTTTGAGCACAGCTGGTCGCTGCCCTCTGTCTGGCATCCCGAAAACTTCGTATCCGCATGGAACCAAGGGATTTCCGCTTATTTTATGAACAGCGTCATTGTGACCGTGCTGACTTGTCTCATCACCGTATTTGTGAGCGCCTGGGCGGCATACGGGCTGGCCCGTTTTCAATTTAAAGGAAAAGGGTTTGTGCTGATCATTTGTCTTGGCGGCTTGATGCTGACGCCGCAGGTCAGTCTTGTGCCGCTGTACTCCATTATCCAGTCATTGGGACTGTACAATACGTATTGGGCATTGATTCTTCCGTACGCCGCCTATCGTATTCCGTTTACCGTGATTCTGATCCGTTCCTATTTTTTGTCGATTTCCAAAGAGCTTGAGGAAGCTGCCTATCTGGATGGATGTACAAGTTTCGGAATATTTTTCAGAATATTCTTACCTATGAGCGTGCCGATTCTTGTGACATCAGGCATTTTGACGGCTTACCATACATGGAATGAGTTTATGTTTGCGATTATTTTTATCGATGATGAAAATTTACGGACGATTCCGGCCGGGCTGATGCAGTTCAGAGATGCGCTGCAGACGGATTGGGGCGTGCTGCTGGCCGGGCTGACGATTTCTGCTGCTCCGATCATCGCGTTGTTTTTATTGATGCAGAGATATTTTATCCGCGGCATTGCAGCGGGAAGCGTGAAAGGATAAGGGGGATGAAAAGATGAAACTGATAGCGGCCGGAGATAATGTAGTAGATTATTATCAGGATCAGGAGACGTTTTACCCGGGCGGAAATGCGTTAAATGTAGCCGTGCTTGCCCGGCGCTTAGGCCACGAAACTTCTTATATCGGGATTCTCGGCAGTGATGAAGCGGCGGATCACGTATTGAATGTGCTGAAATTGGAAAAGGTGAATGCCGATCTGATCCGCCGGGCATACGGAGAAAACGGGATGGCGGTCGTCACGCTTGATGAAAGAGGGGACAGGATATTTGCCGGATCAAATAAAGGCGGCGTGCAATCGCGTCTGACGCTCGCTTTTCAGGAGAATGACATCTCATTTATCGCCGGACATGATCTGCTTCATACGAGCGTATACAGCAGGATAGAACGTGACCTTCCGATGCTGAGCGGCCATGTGCCGATTTCCTTTGACTTCTCTGTAAAACGTGACGAAGCCTATTTAGAAGCAGTCTGTCCGTACGTGACGTATGCGTTTTTTTCCGGGAGTGATTTGAGTGAAAGTGAATGTGTGCGGCTTGCCGAAAAAGCCCGCGGTTTCGGAGCGAAAATCGTCTGTCTGACAAGGGGGGAATATGGCGCGGTGTTATCGGATGGGGAACGCGTCTATCATCAGCCGGTGGTAAGAGCTGATATAATAGATACATTGGGCGCGGGTGATTCTTTTATCGCCGGGTTTCTTACCGATTTCTTCGAGCACCAGGATATTCGGCGAGCGCTTACTGCGGCCGCCGGGACGGCTGCCAAAACATGCGGAGGGTTCGGAGCGTTCGGTTACGGGCATCCCTACAGGCCGGGCGGCGGGAAAAGCAGTGAAAAAACGAGAATACGATAAGCATTGTCTCGTTTTTTATACTTGTTACGCATAGGGACTGTTAATGGTAAACGTGACGCGGTCGGTATGCATTACAAACAGCGAGCTGTATATCGGCTGGTCTTTTGACATAAAAGCGGTTTTGTCAATTTCAAAAAGCGCATCCCCGATATCACAAGCCAGATAGCGGCTTTCTTCCTGCTTGGCATATACGACATTTAACAGCTTCGTATTATGGGTTGGCACCACCTGATAGTGCTGTTTCAAAATGTCATGCATCGACACGCCGCCTTTAATATGCTTGCCGATGTCGGGAAATAAACTGAGCGGATAGTGGGCGATTTCGAATGAGAGCGGCTGGTCGTCGTGAAATAAAATGCGTTTTAATTCAAGAACGGGACTTTCGGAATCGACGCGAAGTTTTTGGGCGATGGATTTAGGCGCTTCAATGATTTCATGAGAAAGGATCTGGTGTTTCGGTTTTTTCCCCGTTGATTCCATAAATTCAGAGTAGCCGTTGACCGCGATGAGCTCCCGCTTCAGTTTAGGGCTTTTAACGAACGTTCCCTTTCCCTGCTGCCGGACGAGCCAGCCTTCTTCCACAAGATCAAGGATGGCCTTCCTGACCGTTATGCGGCTCACGTTGTACGTTTCGCACAGCTCATTTTCAGTCGGCAGTTTTACGGACGGCGAATAAACGCCCTTCTTGATATCGTCCGCGATAATTTGTTTCAGCTGAATATATAAAGGTTTCGAGCTCCCGTTATTTAACAATGGGACGGACCTCCTTTGTCAAGTAGTAGTACTATTATATGTATTATGACGTTATAATACAAATTTGCTTTTGATTTATGAATCTGTCAGAAACCCCGAACATTTTTAACATAACAGAAAGATGTGGCGGTTTCCAGTATTGGAGGAGGTTTCGAATGGCATCATTAACATTTGACCATATCAAAAAAACATACGGCGCCCAATCGGCGGCAGTGAAGGATTTTCACTTAGATGTAAAAGATGAGGAGCTTTTGGTGCTTGTCGGTCCCTCCGGCTGCGGCAAATCTACGACACTCAGAATGATTGCCGGACTGGAGAGCATTTCTGAGGGGAAGCTTTATATCGACGGAGACGCGGTAAACGATCTGCCCCCGAAGGATCGTGATATCGCGATGGTTTTTCAGAATTACGCGCTGTATCCCCACATGACGGTGTTTGACAATATGGCGTTCGGTTTGAAGCTCAGAAAGCTGCCGAAAAAAGAAATCGCAGAGCGAGTCCGGACGGCCGCTGATATTTTGGAAATCGGGCATCTGCTCAAGCGGAAACCGAAGGCTCTCTCAGGCGGGCAGCAACAGCGGGTTGCGCTCGGCCGGTCGATCGTGCGGGAGCCGAAAGTGTTTCTGATGGACGAGCCGCTTTCCAACTTAGATGCGAAATTGCGAGTGACGATGCGCGCCGAAATCAGCAAGCTCCATCAGCGTTTGAAAGCGACCATCGTTTATGTGACGCATGATCAGACGGAAGCGATGACAATGGGCGACCGGATTGTCGTGATGAATGAAGGAGATATTCAGCAGGCCGCAAGCCCCCATGAGATTTATCATTATCCGGCGAATATGTTTGTGGCGGGTTTTATCGGTTCTCCGAGTATGAATTTTATAAAAGGCCTCATTGAAGAAAGTCACGGGCAATGGTATTTTGCCGGTTCGTCCGTTCGTCTGCCCATTCCGAAAGAAAAAGCGGCCGTTCTTGTGCAGAAAGGATACAGCGGTAAGGAGATGATTGCGGGGCTGCGTCCGGAGCAATTGACGCTTGCCGGACAATCAGAGCACCCGCCTGAAGCGGTGTGCCGCGCTGTGGCGGAAGTATGTGAAAACTTAGGCGCGGAGATGTACGTTCATGCGGTGAGCGGAAATAACCGCATGACGATCCGTCTTGACGGCGCTTCACAGGTGAAACCCGGCGATGCCATTCTGCTTGCGGTCAATATGAACCGGGCCGTCTTTTTTGATGCCGACACTAAAAACGCCGTATATTGAAAAAGGGAGCCTGATGATCGGGGCTCCCTTATCACTTCTTATGATACGATTACCAGATTTCGTCCGCCCATTCCGGATGGTCGATAAACGGATTGCGGTTATGCTGATAGTCTTCGTAAATGATTTCGTTCCGCCGTTTTTCCTTACTGTCGACGGGGTCTTGTTGATTCCATTTGAGCAAAACGGACAGTTTTCCCATGTAAGGAGCTGAGCCGTTTCCGGTTTTATCATTCAGCTCAAGGTCAGGATACCCGTCTTCTCCTTCATAACGCACCGCCATGTAAAACAGCATGCGGGCGACATCTCCTTTGACCTCATCGCGCGGTTCCCAGGAATCACCGTCGTAATAATTGCCCGGCGCTTTCGGGTATTCTGAGCCGCCGTTATCAAAATCCATGTTTCCTCTGGCACTGTTCACCTGGACGTCTGCAGGGCGCAGATGATGAATGTCCGTCCCGGGGCCGGCAGCTGTTCCGAAGTTTCCGTGTGACTTTGCCCATACGTGTTCACGGTTCCAGTCTCCGCCGCTGCCGCCGTTTTTACTTTTGGCCCGTGATTCTTGGGTGTAGAGCAAGATGACATTGTTCGGATTTGCCGGATCTTCGTCAGTTTCCTTCAATGCATTCCATACTTGGCTGTAAGACAGCTTTGTATGTCCGCTGATGATGCGGTGCAGGGCGCTCTTTAAGGCTGTTCCGCTTTTTCCGGAAGCTTCTTTGTAATATGTGTCCGTATCCGCAGACGGAGTGATGACAGCTGAGGCAGTTTGCGGAAAAAGAGTTGTGCCGCCGGCAGTTGAAACCGCCATCCGGCTGTACAGATTCGTGTCAGCCGGCGCGCCCGCAGAGGCTGACGGCGCGGCCCATCCAAAAATGAAAAACAGGCAGACAATCGGCAGAAACCAAAGTTTTTTTGTCATGACTTGCCCTCCTTTACCTCTATTATCCAAAAAATAAATCTAATATTCTATCTTTTTTGAAAAATGGTTCCTTCGGCTTATTGGTCAAAGTATCCGGAAAATCATTGATTTTTTGGAAGATATGATAATGAACTCGTTATGCGCTCCTTCTATAATGAAGATCATCTTGTCAGCAGTTTAAAAAGGAGGGCGTGTATGGAACACCAGCAGCTTTCGGCGGCGAATATCGGGATTTCCGATGATATACAATGGCTGTCTCAATTCGGCGCTTCCGCTTCCGGCGGAGTGACGAGGCTTTTATATACGAAAGAATGGATGGACGCCCAGCTTGCCGTCAAAAAGAAAATGGAGGCGTTCGGGCTGGAAACGGCATTTGACGATGTCGGTAACGTATTCGGCCGGCTGAACGGCACAGAATCGCCTGATGAGGTGATTCTGACCGGGTCGCATATTGACACTGTTATTGACGGCGGCAAATATGACGGTGCGTTCGGCGTGCTGGCGGGCATGCTGGCGATCCGGCATTTGCATGAGACGTGCGGGCGTCCGAAAAAAACGCTGGAAGCTGTGTCGCTCTGTGAAGAGGAAGGGAGCCGTTTTCCCATCACCTATTGGGGCTCAGGCAATATCACCGGTGCTTTCTCACTTTCAGATGCGGAAACGCCGAAAGACGCGTCCGGCATTTCTCTGAAAGAAGCCATGCGGCATAACGGCTTCGGTGCAGGCCGTTATCCGGCGCCGCTGCGCACTGATATTAGTGCCTTTCTGGAAATTCATATAGAACAGGGGCAAACGCTTGAACGATCGGGAAAGGATATCGGGATTGTCACCGGGATTGCCGGACAGAGACGCTATACCGTTACGCTTGACGGTGAATGCAACCATGCGGGGACCACTTCAATGAAATGGCGGAAAGATCCGCTCGCGGCGGGAAGCAGCATCATCCATGAACTCATGCTCTCAGCGGAAAGACAGCCGGAAGAGCTCCGCCTGACGTGCGGGAAAATGACGGTTGAGCCGAATATGGCGAATGTCATTCCGGGCCGTATCCAGTTTTCCGTTGATATTCGCCACCGGCAGGAAGACGTGCTGGCAGCCTTCCATCAGAAACTGGTATCGATTGTTGAAAACATCAGCCGCAGCAAAGGAGTCAGACCCTTTATTGATGAATATATGAGGATAGAGCCGGTTCAAATGGATCAGAAACTGACGCGAACCGCAGCGGAGGCTGCAAAAGAACAGGGGGCGGACCCGGAGAAAATCGTAAGCGGAGCGGGACATGACGCCCAGATGCTCGGCAGAACCTTTCCGGCCTGCATGCTGTTTGTGCCGAGCCGTGGCGGGATCAGCCACTCGCCGCTTGAATTCACATCCGCACATCAGCTTGAAACCGGCGTCCTTACGCTGGCGAATGTATTACATAAACTTGCCTATTAACGTAAAGGGGGAATCGGCATGCCGACCAGAAAAGAATTGTGCATTCCGCAAAGAACGATTATGACACCGGGACCGACAGAAGCTGAACCGAGAGTGCTGAGGGCGATGGGCGCTCCGATCATCGGCCAGTTTGACCCGGCATTTACCGGCATCATGAACGAAACGATGCAAATGCTCCGTGAATTGTTTCAAACGGAAAACCGCTGGGCCTATCCGATTGACGGCACATCAAGAGCGGGGATTGAGGCTGTTCTCGCAAGTGTGATAGAACCGGGCGACAGCGTGCTCATTCCGATATACGGACGCTTCGGATACCTGCTGACTGAAATCGCCGAGCGGTACGGAGCGGACGTTCATACGATCGAGTGTGAATGGGGAGCGGTCTTCCGGCCTGACGAGATTATCAGCGAGATGAAAAAGATTTCCCCGAAAATCGTCGCTATGGTGCACGGAGAAACATCAACGGGGCGGATTCAGCCGCTGAAAGAAATCGGAGAAGCGTGCCGCGCCCAAGACGCACTCTTTATCGTGGATGCCGTGGCCACGATCGGAGGCTGCGCCGTAAAAACGGATGAATGGAAGATTGACGCAGTCATCGGGGGAACGCAAAAATGCCTATCGGTCCCTTCCGGAATGGCGCCGATTACTTATAATGACCGGACGGCCGCTGTCATTGCCGCGCGTAAAAAGGTAGAACGGGGCATTGCGACGGCGGCTGACGGCAAAATGCTGTCCGGTCATCGGCCCATTACGAGCAACTATTTTGATCTGAGCCAGCTCGAAGATTATTGGAGTGAAAGAAGGCTGAATCACCATACAGAAGCGACAGCAATGCTTTATGCGCTGCGGGAGGGTGTGCGCCTTGTCCTGGAAGAAGGACTTGAAGAACGGTTCCGCAGGCATCGGCGTCATGAAAAAGCGCTTACGGCGGGACTTGCAGCGATGGGCCTTGATTTATTCGGCGATCCGGAGGCGAAGCTGCCTGTCGTCACATGTGTGAAGATTCCGCCGGAAGCAGACGGCGAATCGATCAGAAGGATGCTTTTGTCTCAATTCGGAATTGAAATCGCCAGCTCGTTCGGTCCGCTGCAGGGGAAAATTTGGAGAATCGGAACGATGGGCTACAGCTGCAGAAAGGAAAATGTACTGTTTGTGCTGGCCGGACTTGAAGCGATTCTGATCAGACACGGTGTTGCCGTTAAAGCCGGGGAAGCGCTGCAGGCGGCCCTTGACATATATGATCTGCCGGCTGAAACCGGTGTGCTGTCATGAAACATGAAAACGAGATTGAAATCATCTGGACTTTTTTCCCTTTTGCCCGTTATACTGAATGGTATAAAAAATGACAAATATGGAATGGTCATCTGTTTGTCTGGGGAGAAGGTAAGAAATCATGGCGTACATAGGCCGATTGTCAATTTTAATGCTGAATATGTTTATTGCGATGCTTGGAATCGGATTGATTATTCCGATTATGCCCGCATATATTACCGAATTCGGTGCGACGGGGAGCACGATGGGTCTGCTTGTTGCGGCGGCGGGGCTTACACAGCTTTTATTTGCGCCTATTGCCGGGGAAATAACCGACAAATACGGACGGCGGAAACTGATTATTTTCGGCATCGCCGCCTTTGCCGTGTCACAACTGATCTTCGCCTTTGCCGGAAGCCTGTGGCAACTGTTCGCATCCCGGCTTTTAGGCGGAATGGGCGCGGCGTTTTTAATGCCGTCAATGTTCGCTTACATAGCGGATATTACGACCGAAGAAGAACGCGGGAAAGGAATGGGGCTGTTCAGCGCGGCGATGACGCTCGGTGTCGTCATCGGGCCCGGTGTCGGAGGCTATTTGGTTCATTACGGCATGTCTGTGCCGTTCATCGTGTCTGCAAGTCTCGCCTGGTTTTCAAGTGTGCTTTCATTTTTCTTTCTGCCCGAAACGCTGGGACGTGAAAAGCAGCTGGAAGCCCGGGCAAAAACGGAAAAACGTGAGCATCTGTTTAAGCAAATGTCACGCGCGCTCAAGTCGCCGTTCGCGTTTATGCTGATTCTGGTTTTTGTGCTGAACTTCGGAATTATGAACTTTGAATCTGTTTTCGGCCTTTACGTTGACCATAAACACGGATTTAAAGCCTCTGATATTGCCTTTATTATTACGGCTGCGGGTCTCATCGGCGTGTTTGTGCAGGCGGTCGGCGTCAGTTATCTCGTCCGCAAGTTCGGGGAAAAGCGCGTCATTAACGTGACGTTGATCGGGGCTGCTGCAGGACTTGTGTGGTGCCGGTTTGCGGGTTCCTATTGGACTGTTTTTGCTGCGGCAATCTTTTTTCTGACGCTGACATCGCTGCTCCGGCCGGCGGTTAATACGATGCTGTCGAAGCTCGCCGGTGACCAGCAGGGGTTTGCCGGAGGGATGAACACCTCATTCATCAGCTTAGCGAATATCGCCGGACCGTCAGCCGCCGGTTTTCTCTTTGATGTAAATATGGAATTTCCGTATATGCTGGGAGCGGCCATTCTCGCCATCAGTTTTCTGGCCGCGCTTGGCTGGGGCAAAAAGACACAGACCCGGCCGTTCACGCAGCAAGGATAAGAATCAAAAGCCTCCGGGTATCCGGAGGCTTTTTGCTATCTCATAGGGAGGAAAAAAATGAATAGACTTAAAACCCTGTTTATTTTCATTTGCATACTGATCGTCACAACCTCTTGCGGTCTCATCCCAACTGGGAATGAAAAAGAGGAAAAAAGCAGCAATCAAAAGACTGTATTAAAGGATATTGACAATGCGAGTTTTATTGTTGGTTTTTCCAACACTTTAGATAGGGGAAGTGAGATTGGGGTTTACAGTGAAGATGGTACTAAAATGGATAGCTTGGAATTGAAAGGTGGTATAAATTTTACGATGTCTTCACATAACAAAAACGATACGTACTTCTCATCAAATAGAAGCAATAATCACTTGATGATAGACAATAAAACCGGAACAATAAACAAAATAAATGAAAAGAGTTTGTCAAAAACAACTGAGGATGAAGGTGCTTTCTTTATAAGAAGTTCTGACGGTTATATCATCCATGACATTAACGTTGGATATACAGACAAAGGGCTGGAGAGTGAATTGGTATATTGGAAGGAAAACAGCCGAAAAAACAAGAAACAAATAAAGCTTGACGGAGAACTTGGATCAGCAATCGTCGCTAAAAATAAAATTTATGTCATTTCAAGTGATGAAGAAAGTATGTCCATCCTTTCAATTAACCCAGAGACAAATAAGCAAGAGAACAAGGCATCCATACCGAATAAAGGGATATACTTCATGGATGAAAAGGATGCATTCCAAGCTTTAGATGAAAATACATTTGTACTGGCAGTTAATGATAACGTGAATGAGAAAGAGATTTCTAAGCTCATATTAATAGACAAAGAGACGCTAAAGGTGAAAAAAGAAGTCGAGATGGAGAAAGGGTTTCATCCTGCAAAATTGAAAATAGTAAAAGATAAAGTCTTAGCCGTTTCTTTTGATGGGAAGCTGCAGATATTTGATAAAAAAATGGTTAAGAAAAACTCTTTTGATTTTTATGCTGGGGATGATAACAAATTAATGAATGATGTTCAATTCACTGACAGAGAGATGTATGTTTTACTCAAAAACTTTGATATCCAGCGCGATAAGAAGCTTGGAGACATCACGTCTTATGATTTGAAATCAGGCAAAAAGCTAAAAACAATCCCGCTAAAAGCAAAAAAAGAGTGGGAAATTGCACGTTTTGAAATTTTAAAATAAGTTTAGGTGATTAGATCAGCTCCAGTTCATTCTGCATATATTTACTCATCATTACCGGGAGATTCCAGCATGGTTCAGTGTACGCTGTATAGGACAATAAGGATCATTGAAGGGATGGATTGACATGAATAGTATTAGGTACATATTGTATTTTGTGATTTCTTTCGTTTTACAGCTTCTCTGGTTCTTCTTAGTAAAAGAAAATTCTAATGCAACTATACTGGACATGTTGATGATGTCTCTATTATTCACATTATTTATTTTCATCTTAGATAAATTTCTCAAAAAAAAGCAGGCTGCATAAGGCCTTCTTTTTTGTTGTAGACTTAAAACTCAAAACTAAGATTTATGATCAAGACAAATGAAATTTTGCGGTTTTATTGCGGACATACATAATTTTGGAAATGTTAGAATATGATATAAAAGGAGGAGTGGCCTTGTGAGTTCTGTTTTACCATCATCGGAGGTTGGCGTTAAGATTAATGAATGGTACAAAATGATACGTCAGTTCAGTGTTCCGGATGCGGAGATTTTGAAAGCGGAAGTGGAACAAGAAATAAATGAGATGGAAGAAGACGAGTATCTACTGATTTACTACACCCTCATGAAATTCCGCCATCAGCTTATGCTGGATTATTTAGAACCGGTGACTACCCGCGTGAGACCGACAATTGACGAGCTGCTGGAAAAAATTGAAGCATCAAATAAAGGAATTTCCGGCCTGCTGTGCTATTATTCTTTATTTTTCCGCGGCATGTATGAATTTGATCAAAAGCAGTATGTAAAGGCGATCGGCTTTTATAAAGAGGCTGAAAAACAACTCGTTCATGTGCATGATGAAATTGAGAGAGCGGAGTTTCATTTTAAACTGGCTGAAGCATATTACGGTATGAAACAAAGCCACGTCTCCATGCATCACGTAAAGCAAGCGCTCGATATTTACGATCAGTATGAGTTGTATAAGGTCCGGAAAATTCAATGTCTATTTGTCATATCAGGGAATTATTGTGATTTTAAACGTTATGAGAAGAGTCAGCCGCACCTTGAAAAGGCTCTTAAATTATCGAAAGAGTTAGATAATAGTAGGTTGATTAGTTCTGCTCTTTATAATTTGGGTGCAAATTACGCTGATAGGGGAGAACATTCACAGGCTGAAAACTTCTTGAAACAAGCTGTTGAAATTACAGAAAAAGCAAAGCTGAGTAACTTACCTCATTCCTTGTTTTCTTATGCGAAGGTTCTTTTTAAACAAGGGAAAATGGCTGAAGGAATGCAAGCGAGTAAGAAAGGATTATCGGCAGCAGTATCCCAAGGGGATAAGCTTTTTGAGTCACTACAAGGCTATCTCAAAGCTCTTTATGTAGACGCTGTGAATCAGCAAGGGATAAACGATACGATCGAATACCTGGAGAAAAATAAGAATTATTCATATGTTGAAGACATCGCCTGTGAAACTGCTTCGATTTATGCAGATTCAAAGGAATTTGAAACGTCTTATTTTTATCATAAAAAAATGGTAGATACGCAAACACAAATTCAAAGGGGAGAATGCCTGTATGAATTTTAAAAAAAGCATCTTCATTATTTTGGGTCTGTCGTTATCTTTAGTATGCGGATTGGGTGTGAACACAGTGGAAAAAACACATGATACCTTTCAAACTGCTTCGGATCGTTTTCAGACTTGAACAGCAAAAGCCTTTTCTTCGGGAAAGGCTTTTTTAGTTTAGATTAGAGTCTGCTGAAAATCATAACTAACGGCTGATGATGTCAATGGAAGCAGATTTTGACGGCAGCATTTTTTGAGAATTAAGCTGAATCAATCCCACTTAAATAGGATGCGGGAGAACACCCGCATCCCTGTCTCTAACGATTTCTTAACCGATCAGCCGCTGCATTCTCAGCGCGAGCCGCAGGCGCATCGTCGTTTCCGGATCTTTTAAGCTTTTGCCGAGCAGTTCCTCGCATTTTTCTAAACGATAGATCACCGTATTTCGATGGACGTACAGGCGCTTAGCCGTTTCTGAAATCTGGCAGTGGGTCTCCAGGTAAACAGACAGCGTATGAAGCAGGCTCTGGTCCTCCTTTTGCCGGTCGGCCAGGCTTTGGAGGGTGGCTTCGTAAAACTTTTTCACATCTTCCGCGGGAAGCAGGCGGAGCAGCTCCGGCACGTCTTTGGCATGATAGATTTGAATAAACTCCGCGCTTCTGGACAAATGCCCGGATGAAATGGCGTCTGAAGCTTCGGTAAAAGCGTCAGGGACGTCGATCAGCTTTTGGCATATGTTTGAGATGCCGAAGGAGACAGTCCGTTTAAACTGCGTCCGGACCTGCTTTTGAAACTGCTCCAAAAAGCTGATGACAGACGCGTGCATTTCATTCCAGCTGTCTGTCGCTTCAATTAAAAGAATACCGACATTTCCTTTAATAAAGAGATGAGGGGGAAACGGAAAGGATGACAGCTCTCCTTCAAGCAGATCAAATACATGATCGGAAACGAGCTGATTTTCGGTAAAGCTGATCGTTTTCTCATTTCGGTCAAGTTTTCCGCAAATGCACATGTATTTCTGATCCCAGCGGAGCCGGAATTCTTTGGCGCGGCTTTTGATTTCTTCATGGCCGGTAAACGAGCGGTCGATGAAATTGCTGAAAAATTCATTGCGCGCCCGTCTGCCGAATTGTTTGACGGCATTTTCTTTCAGCAGTTCAAAGGAAATGACGTTGGCCGCCTGTTCAATTGTCAAAATCATGCCTTTATCAGCGGTCTGCACCAGCTCCGGAATCACCAGATAACCGCAGTTTTTTTCAACATTCAGAATCGGAAGGACAGAATACGCCTTTCTGTCAGACAGCATGGAAAAGCAGGTGAAATAAGGCCCGGAAAGGGAATAACAGATGTTTTTCAATAAAGACGTGTCAATGGGTATGCGGTGGGACGATGATAAGAGTTTTGTATGCTGATCCAAAAGCAGCACGGGAAGCCGGAGAATGTCTGAGAGCTTCTTAAGCAGGGATTGCAGCCCCTTGCCGCTCATGATGTGGTTTGTAAATTTTTTATGGGCGTAAATGGCCTGCTGGAGCTCATTTGAACGCATATCAAGAATATGGCTCAGAGTGGCGTTGACGATATCTCCGAGCCTGATGTCTTCCGGCAGCTCAATAATCGGAAATTCATACCGGTCGGCAAGCTCCGCGGCATCTTTCGGAATGACATTAAGATAACGTTTCGTTTTGATCCCCAGTCCCGCGCAGCCCCGTTTTGCCATGAGGCGGATCAAATCTTTCAACAGCTGCGGGCGGTCCTTCAAGTGGTAAGCCGTCGTGACGAGCAATTCGTTTTTATGTAAAAAATCAGCGATGTCCGGCGCATCCATCATGTTGACGTGCTGCACCTCCCTCCAGCCGCCGGATTTGCCTGCGATTAATGCGGCCCGCTCATAAGCGGGAATCTTCATCACATCATAAATATTCATCAGTCAATCTCCTTTCAGGTTCTAAAGACAACCATTGGTTAATATGAATAAAAATCATCAAAAATTATAGCGGTTTTGCTGATGTATTACGATCATAGTAGCAGTAAACTGGCAATCATAGACGCATGTTGTGATAAAAACTGACAGAAAATCGTCATCCTTACAGGGAGGAAGATAAAATGGCCTATGACGTAATTGTAAAGGGTGCGAAAGCTGTGCGAAAAGGCGGAACAGAGCGGGTTGATATCGCCGTCAAGGACGGGAAAATTGCCTTAATCGGGCCCGGCATTGACGAAAAGGCGGAACAAGTGGTGCAGGCGGACGGCATGTATGTGTTTCCGGGAGCGGTCGATTGTCACGTGCATTTCAATGAACCCGGCCGCGAAGAATGGGAAGGCATTGAAACCGGCTCAAACATGCTGGCTGCCGGCGGCTGTACGTCTTATTTTGATATGCCGCTTAACTGCATCCCTTCGACGGTAACTGCTGAAAACCTGCTGGCAAAGGCGGAAATCGCCGAACGAAAGTCAGCGGTTGATTTTGCGCTTTGGGGCGGTTTGATGCCCGGATATACCGAACATATCCGGCCGATGGCAGAAGCGGGGGCAATCGGGTTTAAAGCGTTTCTGTCTAAATCGGGAACGGATGAATTTCAATCAGCCGATGAACGGACTCTTTTAAAGGGAATGAAGGAAATCGCGGCGTGCGGCAAGGTTTTGGCTCTGCACGCAGAAAGCGACGCCCTCACCCGATTCCTTGAAGCCGAGTACGCGCTCCAAGGGAAAATTGATGCCCGCGCTTACGCTTCCTCACGTCCGGAAGAGGCCGAATGCGAGGCTGTGCAGCGGGCGATTGAGTATGCAAGAGCGACGGGATGCGCGCTTCATTTTGTACATATCAGCACGAAACGGGCCGTGCTCTCCATTCAGCAGGCGAAAAAAGACGGATTGGATGTCACCGTTGAAACGTGTCCGCACTACTTATTATTCAGCTTTGAAGACTTCCTCAAAAAAGGGGCGGCTGCCAAATGCGCTCCGCCGCTCCGCTCAGAGGCTGATAAAGAGGAATTGATCGGGGTTTTGGCTGAGGGCCTGATTGATATGGTGTCTTCGGATCATTCTCCCTGTCATCCGTCTTTGAAACGCGAGGATAATATGTTTCTGTCGTGGGGCGGGATCAGCGGAGGCCAATTTACGCTTCTCGGCATGATTCAATTAGCGATCGATCATGGGATTCCGTTTGAACATGTGGCCCGATGGACGGCCGAAGCACCGGCCGAGCGCTTCGGTTTAACGAATAAAGGACGGCTTGAAGAAGGATTTGACGCTGATTTTGCCATTGTTCGGCCGGAACCTTTTACCGTCACAAAAGAAACGATGTTTTCCAAACATAAGCAAAGCCTGTATGAAGGCCGCACCTTTCCATACCGAATTGCTGCGACCTACAGCAAGGGGCGCTGTGTGTACCAGGATGGCGGTCGTAAGCAGAGCGGGGCTTTCGGAACATTCCTGAAGCCTTCTGAAATAAAAGAGCCGATTCTCTGATGAGAATCGGCTTTTTTTGTCGTTTGGAAAGCGGGTCTCGTGGTATCTTTTTATAAAAAGGAGTAAAACACATTGTATGATCAAATCTTGAACATATTAACGGCATCGTGGTCGCGCAAGACTAGTACAAAATGGACGGAAGATTGCCCGGCCAAAGGCCAGTGCGGCGTGACGGCTTTAGTCATCCAAGATGTTTACGGCGGTGACATTCTCAAAACAAAAACCGGCACAAGCTGGCATTTTTATAACCGAATAGACGGGGAGATATATGATTTCACGAGCGGTCAGTTTTCAGAGCCGATCGTCTATCAGCACATTCTTTCTTCCAGAGATGAGGCATTTTCGGACACCAATGAACATCAATACCGGTTCCTGAAAAGTGCATTCAGAAAAAACATGGAAACGGAAAGAGAAAAACACCTGTGATAAACTAGAGTGAGAGGTGAAGGATTGTGATTTATATCGGACTGACGGGGTGGGGGGATCATGACAGCATCTATCCGCCTAAAACGGCGGGCCCGCAAAAACTGCAGGCGTATTCCTCCCATTTTCCCATCGTTGAGCTGGACGCGAGCTTTTACGCGATACAGCCCGCCCGCAATAATGAAAGATGGGTCAAAGAGACGCCGGAATCTTTTCAATTTGTCATTAAGGCATATCAAGGAATGACGGGCCATCAGCGCGGCGATATTCCCTTTGAATCGAAGGAAGAAATGTTTGAGGCGTTTAAGCTGTCATTATCGCCGTATATAGAGCATGGAAAGCTTGCCATGGTGCTGTTCCAATTCCCGCCGTGGTTTGACTGCAAGAAAGAAAACGTCGCATATTTAAGATGGTGCAGGCAGCAGATGGGCGATATTCCGTGCGCGCTTGAATTCCGCAACCGGTCTTGGTTTTCCCCGCCATTTTACGAGCAGACGCTTTCCTTTATGAAGGAGGAAGGCTGGATTCACAGCATATGTGACGAGCCGCAAATCGGCGAGGGCAGCATTCCGACCGTCCTGAAAGCAACGGATGAAGAAAAAACGCTTGTCCGTTTTCACGGACGGAACAAGCAGGGCTGGATCAAACCAGACGGCGGACAAAACTGGCGTGAAGTCAGATATTTATACCGCTATAACAAACAGGAGCTCAAAGATTGGAAAAACAATCTTCAGGAGCTGAAAAAGCAGTCGCGCAATCTGTATGTGCTCTTCAACAATAACTCAGGCGGAGACGCCGCCGATAACGGGCTTGAGATGCTTGAAATGTTAGATATCTCATATACCGGGCTTGCTCCGAAGCAGCTCGACCTATTCAGCTAGAAAAGAGGTTTCAAGACACATGTCTTATCTTATTTTGATCATATTAGGATTTATCGCGGGAACGGTCGGCAGCCTGATCGGGCTTGGGGGAGGAATTATCATCGTGCCGGCGATGCTCTATTTAAGCACGATGACTCCGTTTTTTCATGACGTAACACCGCAGACTGCCATCGGCACGTCCCTTTTGGTGATTATTTTTACGGGCCTGTCATCAACTCTGGCCTATATGAAATATAAAACCGTTGACTACAAAAGCGGACTGATATTTTTTATCGGCTCCGGCCCGGGAAGCATCATCGGCGCGTATTTGTCTAAACTTTTTAATGCGCATACGTTTTCCGTCTGGTTCGGACTTTTTATGATTTTGATTTCCATTACATTAATGCTGAAGGCGAAAGCAAAACCGGTCAATAAAGCGCATAAAGGCATGATCCGGACATATGAGGATGAATCAGGTGAGCTTTATACATATTCGTACCGTATTTTCACCGGTATCGTGATTGCCTTTTTCGTCGGTTTATTGGGCGGTCTTTTCGGCATTGGCGGCGGCTCTCTTATGGTTCCGGCCATGATGCTGTTATTTTTGTTCCCGCCGAAAGTGGCTGTGGCGACGTCAATGCTCATTATTTTCTTATCCTCCGTGACGGGTTCCGTGTCACATATCGCAGAGGGCCATGTCAATTGGCTGTATGCGCTGTGCCTCGTTCCGGGCGCGTGGTTCGGCGGCAAAATGGGCGCGTGGGTCAATAAGCGGGTGCAGACGAAAACGATCGTGCTTTTCATGCGGGTCGTCTTGATTTTGATCGGCTGTGAATTGATTTATCAAGGGATATTCAGCTAAAAGGTAGGAGAGATGGTATGTTAGAGAAGCTCCGTTTATATCATACGAATGATTTGCACAGCCATTTCGAAAATTGGCCGAAAATCGTACATTATATTGAGCAGAAGAGAAATGAACATGAAAAAGACGGGGAGGAAACACTCGTATTCGACATCGGCGATCATATGGACCGATTCCAAATGATAACGGAAGCGACCTTCGGCAAAGCGAATGTCGACTTGTTAAATCGGCTTGAGATTGATGCGGCTGCCGTCGGGAATAATGAAGGAATTACGCTGCCTCACGATGAGCTGGCGGATTTATATACCCATGCCGCGTTTCCCGTCATTGTGTCCAACCTGTTTGACGCGGACGGACAGCGGCCGGAATGGGCCGAGCCCTACGTGATCAAAACGCTGAAAAACGGGATGACCGCCGGCATACTGGGCGTCACGGTGCCGTATTATCCCGTCTATCAAAAACTAGGCTGGACGGTGACGGATGCGGAAAAAAGCATTCAAGAATCACTTGACGATATCAAGGGCAAAGCGGATATCATCATTCTGCTTTCTCATTTAGGCCTGATCGATGACCGGGCCGCAGCGGAAAAATTTCCCGACATCGATGTCATTCTTGAATCACATACGCACCACCTTCTTGAGGACGGACAGGACATAAACGGTGTATTGCTTGCATGTGCGGAGAAATACGGGAACTATGTCGGCTGTGTCGAGCTGACGATAGAAAGTGAATCACGAACCATTGTCAGCAAACAGGCATCTGTACAGAAAATGGCTGATTGGCACGGGGAATCTGAAGATACGGCGGCTTTTCTGAAAGAGAAAGAAAGGGAAGCGGAAAACCTGCTCTCCGAACAAGTCGCCAACCTGAATGAAGAAGCCGGCGTGAAGTGGTTTGAGGAATCGCCGCTCCCGCTTCTATTAGCCGAAGCGCTGAAAAGCTGGTGCGGCTGTGAAGTCAGCATGGTGAATTCAGGCGTCATTTTGGGGCCTTTACAGAAGGGGCCTGTCACAAAGCTTGACCTGCACCGCATCTGCCCTCATCCGATCAATCCGGTGGCCGTTCGTCTTTCAGGCAGGGAACTCCAGGAAACAATCAGCCAGGCCGCCTCGGAACAAATGGAGCAGCTGCGGATAAAAGGTCTCGGCTTCCGCGGGGAAGTGATGGGCAGGATGGTATATGCCGGAGCGGAGGCAGAGGCCGGCATTCTTGAAGACGGTGTGACGCATCTCCTCAATGTGAAAGTGAACGGAGAAGAGATTGATCCGGAGCGGATATACTCGGTTGCCGTTCTCGACATGTTTACACTCGGAAAGCTGTTCCCTTACATCCGCGATTCAAAAGAAAAACAATACTTTATGCCTGAGTTTTTAAGGGATCTGCTCGCCTGGAAGCTCGCGCGGCAGCCGTAATGTCGTATAGCTGCCCGCCGTTCCATCTCATCCGAGTAAAGGTAAGCGGGACTTTTTAAGAGTAAAAATAAAATACTATGTCCCCTCTTACAAGCATACATTGTGATATGTAAGGGGGGATTTTTCTTGCCTAGATACCGGAGCGCTCTTCGCAAGAGAGGGCCTTTGCCTTTTCGATATGTGCTTCTTCTGTCGTTTGCTTTTTTTATCATATCGACGGTCATCAGCCTTTGGATGATCAACTCCTCAATCAAACCGGTGCTGATGAACATCGGAGAAATGGAAACCAAACGGGTGGCGACAGAGGTCATTACGGAATCCATTGAAGAATACATGTCTCACAGCGACAATGTGAAAGATATGGTCGATATGAAAACGGATGAAAACGGAAAAGTCACAACGATGGATTTTAATACACAAATGGTCAACAGCATGAAGGCGAAAGTGACAAAGCAGCTTCAGGCTCATCTGAAGGAAGCGGAGTCGAACAATAAGCAGCATGAAACAGAAAAAGGCGCGAAAACGGCCGATGAAATTATGATCGATATTCCCTTAGGGCAGGTCACGGGAAACAGCATTCTCGGAAATCTCGGGCCGAAAATCCCCGTGCGCTTTAACCTGATCGGAGATGCGTTAACTGATGTGAAAACAAAAATAAAGCCGTACGGCATTAACAATGCCCTGATCGATATCAGTATTTTTGTGGAAATTAAAGTAAAGGTCATTATTCCGTTTGCCAGTAAGACATCAGTCGTGACAAATAATATTCCGGTCTCCATTAAAGCGATTCAAGGAGAGGTGCCGCAGTTTTATAACGGAAGCGGCGGGTCAGGTGTGACGCCTTCCGTCCAGCTGCCGAATGAAAAACAGAAGAAAGATAAATAAAAACACACAGCCGCAATCTTTCCTGGCGGCTGTGTGTTTACTTTTTCCTGCGGATTTCTTTTCGTTCCCATGCCCTTAAATGGGGATACGGGTCAAAGGACCATTCCGATCTGCCGTTATCTTTATACATCCCGTAGTGAAGATGCGGCGGAAATTTTCCTGCGGTGCCCGGCGGTCCGTATCCGGAGCTTCCGACAGACCCGATCACCTCTCCGGGTTTGACGATCCGGCCTTTATGCATACCTTTTGCAAAGCCGTTCAGGTGAGCGAAGTAGTGATACGTGTTATTGATATCCCTGATGCCGATTCTCCAGCCTCCGAAACGGTTCCAGCCTTTCATTTCAACAATACCGTAGCAGGTCGATCTGACGGGGAGCCCGTAATTGGCGAACAGATCCGTTCCTTCGTGAATCCGGCGCCCGCCGAAACCCCGGGCGGCGCCCCACGTGCTGCGGTAGCTGTAATCCGTCTTCACGGGAAGCGGAAAGGCGTGCTCTCCGAGATCAAGGCGGCCGAACGTTTTAAACAGTGTCATGAATTCGGTGATAATGCCGACCGTCTGATCACGGCGGTAATAATTCCAGAGGCCGATGCGGATATGGTCAAGATCCGTTCCGAATCCCGCTAAATACTGTGCAAATGTATAAAGGATATCCTCATCATTGCTGACCTCGGCTTTTCCGTCGCCGTCGCCGTCAAGGCCGATCCCGTCAAATACTTTAATGCTGAGAGGCGCATCGTCCTTAGGATTTGGATTTTCAGGGCCGCTCCACAAATGATCCGGAATATAAATGCTGATGATTCCCGCTTTTTCCGGCAGATCCTTTCGGTTCGAGCGGACATTTTCTTCATATTGATCAACCGCCGCAAGCACATACCAAGGAATCTGCGTGACTGCTTCGGCTTTGCGGTACAACTGCATCCGTTCGCCGTAAACAGGAGCCGATTGTTCTTTCCCGCTTGCAGCCGGACAGAAAACTGATAAAAGGAGAAGGGCAGATAACAGAACTTTCACAACATGATCTCCTTTCAGGATTGAATACACATAGTTTGCGGCAACAATCCGAGAAAATGTAAGTAATTCTCTTCCCTTGTCGAGAAATTTTTCCTATGTTAAAGTGACTATTGAATAGAAATCCGCAAGTTTTATATCCATCGTGAAATAGAAATTTTTCGCACACGAACATGAATAAAGGGATAATGGAGATGATGGGGAAATGGCAAAGAAAGACGAGCATCTGAGAAAGCCGGAATGGCTCAAAATAAAGCTGAACACGAATGAAAACTATACGGGTCTGAAAAAATTAATGCGTGAAAATAATCTGCATACCGTATGTGAAGAAGCAAAATGCCCGAACATCCATGAATGCTGGGCTGTCAGACGTACGGCGACGTTCATGATTCTCGGTTCCGTCTGTACGAGAGCATGCCGCTTCTGCGCTGTAAAAACGGGTCTGCCGACTGAGCTGGATCTGCAGGAACCGGAACGCGTAGCTGATTCCGTCGCGCTGATGAATTTAAAACACGCCGTCATCACGGCCGTAGCGCGTGATGATCAGAAAGACGGCGGAGCAGGCGTCTTTGCGGAAACGGTCCGGGCGATCCGCAGAAAAAGCCCGTTCACGACAATTGAAGTGCTGCCATCCGATATGGGCGGAAATTACGACAACCTGAAAACATTAATGGATACCCGTCCTGATATTCTGAACCACAACATTGAAACCGTCCGCCGCCTGACACCGAGAGTCCGGGCCCGCGCAACATATGACCGTTCTTTGGAATTCTTGCGCCGTGCGAAAGAAATGCAGCCTGACATCCCGACGAAATCAAGCATTATGATCGGTCTCGGCGAAACGAAGGAAGAAATTATTGAAGTGATGGACGACCTGCTTGCGAACAATGTCGACATTATGGCGATCGGCCAATACCTGCAGCCGTCGAAAAAACATTTAAAAGTCCAAAAATATTATCATCCGGACGAATTTGCCGAACTGAAAGAAATCGCAATGCAAAAAGGCTTCAGCCACTGTGAAGCAGGCCCGCTTGTCCGTTCTTCCTACCATGCGGATGAACAAGTGAACGAAGCGTCTAAAAAACGCCAGGCCCAAGCATAAGATAAGCTGAAAAAACCCAAAACGCCGCAGGTTTTGGGTTTTTTGTGATGGAGCCGTTTTTGCAGGGAAAAAGTCATTCTTGAATAAGGATCGTCTGAACCGCTACACTGGATATAAAGAGGAAAAATTCTCCGTCCGTCCGAACCGTCTCATTTTGCAATTGATGGACAGAAGTCAATGAATTATGATAGTAAAGAGTGATAAAAGAGGTGAAGACATGATTCTTATTCAAAATGCCGAGTTTGAACTCGTACACGATTTTAAAAACGGCTTTAATGAAGAAGCGTTCAAAGCCCGCTATTCGGACATATTAAATAAATATGATTACATTGTGGGAGACTGGGGATACAGTCAGCTGCGGCTCAAAGGCTTCTTTGATGACCAGAATCAAAAAGCAACCTTTGAAACGAAAATCAGCACATTGGACGAATACATTTACGAATACTGCAATTTCGGCTGCGCGTATTTTGTTTTAAAACGAATCAGAAAATAATTGATGCAGAAGGGGATGCTGTCACGTGTATTTTGTTGACAGAAATAATATCGAACAAACACTCCGTTTTTTTGAGACCCAGCTGGCGCTGTTTGACAGCACGCCTGCATGGCAGAGCGAAATCGAAAAAAGGGCGCTTGAGCGGATCAGCCATCTTATGATCGAATGCATTCTCGATGTCGGAAATGATATGATTGACGGCTTTATCATGCGCGATCCGGGGAGTTATGACGACATCATGGATATTCTGACGGATGAAAAGGTGGTAGCTGAGGATGAAGGAAATAAGCTGAAGCAACTGATCTCTTCCAGAAAGCAGCTTGTACAGGAATATCAGCACGCCGACCATCAGGAGCTGTTAACGCTGATCACGTTAAACAGAGATGTGCTGAAAGCCTTTCCGGCCCGTGTAAGAACCTACCTGGAAACAGAATTAGGGCCTGTTTCCGCATTTAAATAACAACGAGTGAGAAAATCCACAGGAGTGTTGAGTATGAAGGATTATAAAGGATATTTGATAGATTTAGACGGCACAATGTACAACGGGACGGAAAAAATCGAAGAAGCGTGTGAATTTGTGAGAACGCTTAAAGCGCGCGGCATTCCGTATTTATTCGTGACGAACAATTCTTCCCGGACGCCGAAGCAGGTGGCGGACAAGCTGATGAGCTTTGACATTCCGGCATCTGAAGAGCAGGTCTTCACGACGAGCATGGCGACTGCGCAGCATATCGCCCAGCAGAAAAAAGACGCGTCGGTATATGTGATCGGCGAAGAAGGCATCCGTCAGGCCATTGAAGAAAACGGGCTGAGCTTCGGAGAAGAAAACGCGGACTTTGTCGTTGTGGGAATCGACCGCGGCATTACATATGAAAAGTTGGCAACGGGATGCCTTGCGATCAGAAACGGCGCCCGGTTCATTTCAACAAACGGCGACGTCGCCATTCCGACTGAAAGAGGGCTTTTACCAGGGAACGGTTCGCTCACATCCGTTTTGACGGTGTCAACGGGCGTTGAGCCTGTCTTTATCGGCAAGCCTGAATCCATTATTATGGAACAGGCGATGCGTGTGCTCGGAACGGATATTTCCGAAACACTCATGGTCGGCGATAACTATGCCACGGATATTATGGCCGGCATCAATGCGGGCATGGATACGCTGCTGGTTCATACCGGAGTGACAAAGCGTGAGCATATGGCAGATTACGACCAGAAGCCGACATATGCGATTGACTCTTTAACCGAATGGATTGAACATCTATAAAAAAAGGGACGGCCATGACGGCCGTCCTTATTCTGTATTTCTGGCGCTGTGAGCAAGCCGGCTTGAAGCCGCTGCTGCGATTGCGCCGACGATATCATCAAGAAACGTATGGCATTCGCCCGTAGATTTATCATTTAACCGCCCGAGAATGCCGGGTTTTTCTTTGTCAATGTAGCCGTAATTCGTAAAGCCGATTGAGCCGTATATATTCACGATAGAGAAGGCGAGCACCTCGTCAACCCCATACAGGCTTTCATCAATCGCCAGAATGGTCTGAAGCGGTTCAGACAGCTTTTTTTGTTCGGCGAGCACATCTAATTCTATTCCCGTTAAAATGGCGTTTTGCACCTCGCGTTTTGCGATGACACGGTCCACATTGAGCCTGCATACCTCCATCGTCAAATCAGGATGATATTTTTTTTGAAGGAAATACACCAGCTCGGCAATATCGTCCGTCTCAACCCCCCGTTCTTTTAAACGCGCCCTGGCGACAGCTTCCACCTGATTCAGTTGTTCCTTTTCTGACATTTGCTTCACCCAATCTTTTTTTACTAGTTTATACAACATCCTTCCGATGTGTACGATGTTTCTCCACTTATTCAAAGGATTACAATATGTATTCATAATTCCGCCGGCGTATGACTACGATGTGAATAGCTCTAATTTTTCAGGCAGGTGATTATGATGAAAAGCATCATTAAAGAAAAGTACGGCATCCACGTCAGACAGCTCTCCGTTTATCAGAAATACCAATGCTTCCAGACGCCCAATTCCTTCTTTCTTATTATTCCCGTCTCCGGGTTTTCGCAATCAGAGCTGACGGAGCTTTACTACATGAGTCAGTATTTACAAGAACAAAGTGACCCATACGTTTCAGTGTTTATCTTTACGAAGGAAGGAGAACTGACCTTTGAGGACGAAGGCAAAACGTATGCGCTCTTAAAAGCGCCGATTCCCGTCTCAAACCGGTCGTTTTCTGTCGGAGGGGAGCTTGCCGAATTTCACAGAAAAGGGCGGGGTTTTCCGTACGAAGTGAAAGAAGCGGGCAGGATCGGCCAATGGAAGGACTTATGGGGAAAACGGGTGGATCAGCTGGAATCATTCTGGATGCAGAAAATTCATATGTCTCCGCTTGAACCGTTCGAAAAGAAAATGATCGAAGCATTTCCTTATTATTCAGGCTTAGCGGAAAACGCCATTCAATATTTAGTGGATACGGAGCTGGATGACAATCCCGGCGCAGAGGACTCGGGGACAATCTGCCATCAGCGGATGGAACGGGATACCTGGTCGGAGGAATCATTGATCCGCATTCCGGGCGATTGGGTATTCGACCATGCCGCCCGTGATATTGCGGAATATATGCGCAGCACATATTTGTATCATCGTGACGACCTGCTCAAAAATGGGTTTTTGTTTCTGCAGGAATATGAGCAAGTTACGCCGTTATCCTCCTTTTCCAAGCGCCTGTTTTACAGCCGCCTGCTGTTTCCGCTCCATTTCTTCGAGACGGTGGAGAGCTATTACATTTCTCATGATTCTGAAAAACAGTTTTACGAACAGCAGCTTGACTACATTCTTGCCGACTGCACCCGCTATGAACAGTTTTTACAGACATGTCACGACATGATGAATGTCAGGTCGGCGCAGGTTTTTGTCCCGCCTGTGGCGTGGCTCGGAAAAGGAATCAGTTCGTAAGAAAATATGACGTAAAAATATTTAGAAAATAGGGAATCTTGTCATATCAGTGTGTTAAGCGTTTTCATAGCTGTAGAAACAATATTCAGCCGCTTGTCAAAACAAATGCGGGCTTATATAATATTTGTAACTTAAATGTCTGTGAAGGGTTAACAATTGTCCTTTTCTAGTGGACAAAAGGAAGAAAGGTGGAGTTTCTCTTTGGAAGCGATTCGTATTGGACTGTTAGGACTGGGAACCGTGGGAAGCGGTGTCGTCAAAATTATACAAGATCATCAGGATAAGCTTATGCACCAGGTCGGCTGTCCGGTGACGATCAAAAAAGTGCTAGTTAAAGATATTGATAAAAAACGAGACGCAGACCTGCCGAAAGAAGTGCTGACGACAGAAGTCTATGATGTAATCGATGACCCTGAGGTCGACGTGATTATTGAAGTCATCGGCGGTGTCGAACAGACGAAGCAATATCTTCTTGATGCCTTGAAAGCGAAAAAACATGTTGTGACCGCAAATAAAGATCTGATCGCCGTATATGGCTCAGAGCTTTTAGCCGCCGCAAAGGAAAATGGCTGTGACTTGTATTATGAAGCGAGTGTCGCCGGCGGAATCCCGATTTTACGCACGCTCGAAGAAGGCCTTTCCTCTGACCGGATCACAAAAATGATGGGAATCGTCAACGGAACGACGAACTTCATCTTAACGAAAATGATTAAAGAAAAAAGCCCGTATGAGGAAGTGCTGAAAGAAGCGCAGGATCTCGGATTCGCGGAAGCGGACCCGACCGCCGATGTAGAAGGGCTCGATGCCGCGCGCAAGATGGCGATTTTAGCCCGTCTCGGCTTCTCTATGGACGTTGATCTGGACGATGTCAAAGTAAAAGGAATTTCCCGGATCACGGATGAAGACATCAGCTTCAGCAAACGGCTCGGCTATACGATGAAGCTGATCGGCATCGCCCAGCGTGATGACAATAAAATCGAAGTCAGCGTTCAGCCGACACTGCTTCCGGATCATCATCCGCTCTCTGCGGTGCATAACGAGTTCAATGCCGTTTACGTGTACGGAGAAGCCGTCGGCGAAACGATGTTTTACGGCCCCGGAGCCGGAAGCATGCCGACTGCGACATCGGTCGTTTCCGATCTGGTCGCGGTCATGAAAAACATGCGTCTCGGCGTAAACGGAAACAGCTTTGTCGCCCCGCAGTTTGAAAGAAATCTGAAGCAGCCGTCTGATATCTATGCCCAGCAGTTTTTAAGAATTCACGTCAAAGACCAGGTCGGCTCTTTTTCAAAAATCACATCGGCCTTCTCAGAGCGCGGCGTAAGCTTTGAAAAAATTCTGCAGCTGCCGATCAAAGGCCACGACGACCTCGCGGAAATCGTCATCGTCACGCATCATACATCGGAAGAAGATTTCAGTGACATTCTGCAAAACTTAAATGACCTCGAAGTCGTACAAGAAGTAAAAAGCACATATCGCGTAGAAGGGAACGGTTGGAGCTAATGTGGAAAGGACTTATCCATCAATATAAAGAATTTCTGCCGGTGACGGATCGGACGCCGGCCCTGACATTACATGAAGGCAACACGCCGCTGATTCACCTGCCGAAGCTTTCTGAAAAGCTCGGAATTGAACTGCATGTGAAAACAGAGGGCGTTAATCCGACGGGGTCCTTTAAGGACCGCGGCATGGTCATGGCGGTCGCCAAAGCGAAAGAAGAAGGCAATGATACCATCATGTGCGCCTCTACAGGCAACACATCCGCCGCGGCTGCGGCATACGCGGCGAGAGCCGGCATGAAATGCATCGTCATCATCCCGGACGGAAAAATCGCCTTCGGAAAACTTGCGCAGGCCGTCATGTACGGTGCGGAAATCATTGCGATTGACGGAAACTTTGACGACGCGCTGGCCATCGTCCGGTCAATTTGCGAAAAATCACCGATTGCATTAGTGAATTCAGTAAACCCTTACCGGATTGAAGGGCAAAAAACAGCGGCCTTTGAAGTATGCGAACAGCTCGGCGGAGCGCCGGACATTCTGGCGATCCCGGTAGGAAACGCCGGGAATATCACGGCCTACTGGAAAGGGTTCAAAGAATACCATGAGAAAAACGGCACCGGACTTCCGAAGATGCGCGGTTTTGAGGCGGAAGGTTCTGCGGCTATCGTCCGCGGCGAAGTCATTAAAAATCCAGAGACCGTTGCGACGGCAATCCGAATCGGGAATCCTGCCAGCTGGGACAAAGCGGTGCTCGCTGCGGAAGAATCAGCCGGAAAAATTGATGAAGTCACAGATGAAGAAATTCTTCACGCTTATCAGCTGATTGCCCGTGAAGAAGGCGTGTTTGCCGAACCGGGCTCCTGTGCATCCATCGCCGGCGTTTTGAAACAGGTGAAATCCGGTGAAATTCCAAAAGGCAGCAAGGTTGTCGCAGTTTTGACCGGAAACGGCCTGAAAGATCCGAACACGGCTGTGGACGTTTCTGACATAAAACCGATTACGCTGCCGACAGATGAGGACAGTATTCTGGAATACTTAAATGGAGCGGCGCGTGTATGAATGAGGCGGAGATGCTGTTTTCCATTACGGTTCCGGGAAGCACCGCCAACTTAGGGCCCGGGTTTGATTCCGTCGGGATGGCGCTCAGCAGATATTTGAAGCTTTCGGTTTTCCGAAACGATGAATGGCAGTTCTCGGCGGAAACTGAAACTGTCGCGGGCATCCCTCAAGGAACGGACAACCTCATCTACCAAGTCGCCAAACGGACGGCTGACCGCTATCAGAAAGAGCTGCCGCCCGCCCATGTCAAAGTATGGAGTGACATCCCCCTTGCGCGGGGTCTCGGAAGCAGCGCGGCCGCTATCGTCGCCGCCATTGAGCTTGCGGATGAGTTATGCGGCCTGCAGCTTTCGGAAAGCGACAAGCTGCACTTAGCCAGTCTTGAAGAGGGACACCCTGATAATGCCGCTGCTTCCCTTGCAGGAGGGCTTGTGATCGGCCTTCACGAAGAAGATGAAACACATATCGTGCGTGTTGCCGAAGCGGATATCGATGTTGTGGCAGTGATTCCGTTTTACGAAGTTCTGACCAGGGACGCAAGAGACGTGCTCCCGAAAGAGCTGCCGTACCGGCACGCCGTTAAAGCAAGCGCCGTCAGCAACCTTCTCGTTGCTGCGATCATGTCAAATGACTGGGCGCTCGCCGGGAAAATGATGAGAAAAGACATGCTCCATCAGCCGTACCGCGCCATGCTTGTTCCTGAGCTTTCAAAGGTGGAACATGCGGCCGAAATGAAAGGCGCTTACGGAACGGCGCTGAGCGGAGCGGGACCGACGATTCTTGTTCTGATTGAAAAAGGAAAGGGAGAAGAGCTGAGAAAACAGCTTTCTGAGCATTTCCCTCACTGTGAGATTGCGGCGCTTACCGTCCCGTCAGAAGGAAGCGTAATTGAACGGAATCCTTTAGAGCAGGTGAAAAGTGTATAATGATAAAAAAGCGTTCTTCCCATCAGAGAAGGACGCTTTCTTTTTCTGGAGAAGGATTTTTATTTAGGGAAGCGAAATAAAAAAGAAAAGGAGGAGATACGATTGAAAAAACTCATAACCGAGGAGGACATTGCGTCACTCGTATCCGTGACAGACCCGCAATATGCCCCTGACGGCAGAAGAGCCGCTTACGTCCGGACAACAGTCAATCATAAGCGTGATTCCTATTCCTCAGCCATTATGGTCTATGACACAGAATCCGGCATCTCAAACCCGTGGACTTTCGGGGACAATAGAAATACAAGTCCGCGGTGGTCGCCTGACGGACGGCGCCTCGCCTTTGTTTCTGACAGGGAGAACGGCGTCCCTCACCTGTACATCATCGACGCTGCCGGCGGAGAGGCGGAACAGGCGGCCGATATTCCTTGGGGCGTATCAGATCCGATATGGGCGCCCGACGGCAGATCCGTGCTTGTGTCCGTCAGTCTGACATCAGCGGAGCGCGCCGATGAGAAAGAAAAAAAGAAGCATGACGAGTATGAGCCGGTTGACATTCAGTCATTAACATATAAACGTGACGGGAAAGGCCTGCTGAACGGAAGCTGGGCCCAGCTTGTGCTGATTCATCTTGAAACGGGGGAGATTCAGCAGCTGACGGATCATGAAGCGGATCATTATGGCGCGGCCTTTTCACCGGATGGCAGGCAGCTTGCGTTTACCGCCAATTTATGCGAGCCGGGTGACGCCGGAAAGCCGAGCGATGTCTATCTGATGAATCTGGCGGATGGAAGCCTGAAGCAGATTACGCCGCACCGCGGTTCTTTCGGTTCCTGCGTGTTTTCACCGGACGGTTCTTATATCGCGATGCTGGGCCATGAAAATGAATTTCGCAATGCGACTTTAGAAAAAGCGTGGCTGTACGACGTGAAAACTGAGCGGCTCACCTGCCTGACCGACATGCTGGATGTTCATTTGAGCGATGCGCTGATTGCGGATTCAATCATAGGAGGAGTGGCGCCCCGGCCGGTATGGACAAACGACGGGCAGGGTTTTTACGTTCTCGGGAGCGAGCAGGGAAGCACCGGTATTTATTATATCTCGATTGACGGCCTCGTATATCCGATCCGATTAGAAGAAGAGTACGTGAACGGTTTTGCTTTTCATCCTGATCAGAAAAGCTGTATCGCTGTCATTGCCAAACCCGCACAGCCTTCCGAGCTTTACAGCATTTCGCTCGAAGATGGGGAAGAGAAGCAATTGACATCCGACAATGATCGGTTTATTGAGGAGCGCATCATATCCGTGCCGGAAAAGCTGCAATATGAAACAAAGGACGGGCTGACGGTAAACGGCTGGTTTTTAAAGCCCGCCGTTTTTGAAGAGGATCAAACTTATCCGCTCATTCTATACATACACGGCGGGCCTCACATGATGTACGGCCATACGTATTTTCACGAATTCCAAGTGCTGGCCGCACAAGGATATGCTGTCGTGTATGTCAACCCGAGAGGAAGCCACGGCTACGGACAGGATTTTGTCAATCGTGTCAGGGGTGATTACGGAGGCGGAGATTACCGTGATGTCATGCAGGCGGTGGATGAAGCCGTTCAGGCGTATCCGTTTATTGACAGCGGCCGTCTCGGTGTGACGGGCGGAAGCTACGGAGGGTTTATGACGAATTGGATTGTCGGGCAGACAGGCCGTTTTAAAGCAGCCGTCACGCAGCGCTCCATTTCAAATTGGTTCAGCTTCCACGGTGTCAGCGATATCGGTTTCTTTTTTACCGACTGGCAGCTCGGACATGATTTGTTTGAGGAAGCGGATAAGCTTTGGGGTCGTTCTCCTGTAAAATATGCGTCCCGCGTTTCGACGCCGCTTTTGATTCTGCACGGTGAGCGCGATGACCGCTGTCCGATAGAGCAGGCCGAGCAGCTCTTTACCGCGTTGAAGAAACTGAACAAAACGACGTCGTTCATCCGATTTCCGAAAGCCACGCATGAGCTGTCGAGAAGCGGCCATCCGGAACAGCGGATGAAACGCATCCGTTATATTTGTTCATGGTTTGATGACTATTTGTAAAAAATAAAAAAACCAGGCTGTCATACAGCCTGGTTTTATGATTAAAATACTTGTTCTACTTCAACGACACCCGGTACTTCTTCAAGAAGGGCGCGTTCGATTCCGGCTTTCAGCGTAATCGTTGAACTTGGGCAGCTGCCGCATGCGCCAAGGAGGCGAAGCTTTACAATGCCTTCGTCTACATCAACAAGCTCACAGTCACCGCCGTCACGAAGCAGAAACGGACGTAATTTATCCAATACTTCCTGTACTTGCTCTTTCATTTCAACCTCAGTCATGAGATTCGCTCCTTTCATATACATAAAACCATTATATTCACAGTAACGGTAAAAATCTAATGTTTGGTTTGCAAAGCTGCTTTCTCCATTATAGCATATTTAAACTTGAACATAAAAACCGTTTTTTATACAAAAGCTGCCCCGTCCTTTGTATACTGGTGTAAAGGGGATGATATACATGACAAAGCCGGTTACGCTCAGTGTTTACGGCGCTGAAACGCTTTGCGCAAGCTGCGTGAATATGCCGAGCGCCAAAGATACGTTTGAATGGCTGGAGGCGGCGCTGAAACGGAAATACCCGGAGCAGCCTTTTAACATGCGGTATATTGATATTGACGCACCGCCTCAGCAAAAGGAGACAGAAGAGCTTGCGGAGCGCATCAGAAACGATGAATTTTTCTATCCGCTCGTGCTGGTGGAGGATGTCATTGTGGGGGAAGGGAATCCGCATTTAAAAGATATATATGAAGAAATGGAAAAGCGCGGCTATGTGGCGGGCTCTTAAAAATGGCCGCTGATCGCAATCAGCGGCTTTTTTCTTATCAGCCGTTATGATGCTTGTACATCCATAAAAGGCCTGATTTTAATAAACGGGGCACACGCCCAATGAGCGGACGGTCGTTGACAAGACCGAAGCCCGCTTTTTTTCCGAGTGAACCGAGAACGCCTTTCAGCTTAAATTGCGGCATTGTTTCCGGCAGCTCTTCATTGTTCCAGCGTTTCAGGAGGATCTGCACAATTTGTTCCGCTTGTGCTTCAGCCAGCTGGGCGCTCGGCGCATGCGGCAGGCTCGCGCAATCACCGACGACGTAAACATGCTCATCGCCCGGTAGATTGTGGTGCGGTGTTAAAACGATGCGGCCCTGCGGATCTTTTTCAGCGTCCATTTCTCTGACGGCTTTATTCGGCTGAATTCCCGCCGTCCACACGATGGCATCGGCCGGTATTCCTTCATCATGATTATAAACGATCCCGTCTTCCACTTTTGTAATATTCGCATTATTGATAATGGCGACGCCGTGTTCTTCAAACCATTTCTGAACATACTTGCTGAGTCTTTTCGGAAAGCTTGATAAAATCAGGTCGCCCCGGTCAAATAACATAATCTTCAGATCGTCACGGCTCTCTCTTAATTCACTGGCAAGCTCCACGCCGCTTAATCCCGCTCCGACGATAGCGACAGATGCATTGGCGCCGAGGTTGTTCAGCTTTTGATAGGCTTCGCGTGACTGATCAATGGTCTGAATGCTGTAAGTATGTTCCGGCGCGCCGGGCACGTTATGATACTTATCCTCGCAGCCCAGTCCGATCACCGCGTCATCGTAAGAAATCGGTTCGCGGTCATGAAACAGAACCTGTTTGTTTTTCGTGTCGACGGAAGCCACCTCACCGTATTGAACATCCAGATTCGGATGCTCAGGAAAAGACACCCTGATATGATGATCAGAAATCGTGCCGGCGGCGAGCGCATAATATTCTGTTTTTAAGCAGTGATACGGGTTTCTGTCAATCAGCGTGATGGATATATCTGACGGAAGCTGGTTCGGCAGTAAGCGGTGCAGCACCCGCATGTTTCCGTAACCCCCGCCGATCAAGACCAATTTTTTCATAATGATTCCCCTTTTGCCCGAAAAATATGGTAGTCAATGTTGTTACAAAATAACGAACTATGTAAAATAACATCTAGAATTATATCGAATTTGATCTAAAACCACAATAATAGTTTTAAAATAACCTACAAATTGACCAGAAAACACGTAATAGTAAAACCTTTAACCTGAATTAATATGTTACGATAACATTGAGCGTGAAACCGGATCTTTGACGAATAGAGGAAATTCCGTTAGGATAAGGTACATATGTGAGGTGAAACCGCATGAATCCGATGATTGAATTCTGTGTCAGCAATTTAGCGCGCGGTTCCCAGGAAGCACTTGAGATCTTAGAGAAGGATCCGAACTTGGACGTGCTTGAATACGGCTGTTTAAGCTATTGCGGGAAATGCATGGAGTCCCTGTTCGCCCTGGTTAACGGCGAAGTGGTCACGGGAGGCACGCCTGCTGAACTGGTTGACAACATATATACATTCATAGAAGAAAATCCGATGTTTTAATCAGAGGCTCCGAACGGGGTCTCTTTTTTATTGCGCCCCGGGTTTTGGCAAAATAAAAAATTTGTAGACAGCAAAAATAAATATTGTTATCTTAATAAAGACTTTTTTTAAATAAAATTTTAGAGGTGGATTCATTGAATATCGTTTGGGGGCTGCTCGGGGCAGTTGCTATATTAGCCATTGCTTTTTTGTTATCAGAGAAGAAAAGCAAAATTAACCTGCGAACCGTTATTGTCGGTTTATGTTTACAAATGGCCTTCGGATTCATCGTATTAAAGTGGGACGCCGGCCGGGCCGTATTTTTATGGTTCTCAAGCCGTGTGCAGCTTCTCATTGATTATGCGAACGAAGGCATCAGCTTTATTTTTGGCCCGCTGTTAAAAGTGGGCAGCAGCCCGGCTTTTGCGCTGAGCGTTCTGCCGGTCATTATCTTTTTCTCAGCGCTGATTGCCGTTTTGTATCACTTGAAAATCATGCAGCTCATCTTTCGCGTCATCGGAGGCGGACTGTCAAAACTTCTTGGGACAAGCAGAACGGAATCGCTTGCGGCGGCTGCGAATATTTTTGTCGGACAGTCTGAATCACCGCTTGCCATTAAACCGCTGATTGCGGGATTGACCCGTTCCGAGCTGTTTACGATTATGACGAGCGGCCTTTCAGCTGTAGCGGGTTCGACGCTTTTCGGTTACGCCCTGTTAGGCATTCCGATCGAATACCTGCTGGCGGCCAGCTTTATGGCGGCTCCCGCCGGTCTCGTGTTCGGAAAAATGTTAATACCTGAAACGGAAAAAACGCAGACGATAAAAGGCGATTTTAATATGGACGAAGAAGGCGAAGGCGCCGCTAACGTGATTGATGCAGCGGCAAAAGGCGCGTCCACGGGCCTTCAGATTGCTCTAAATGTCGGCGCCATGCTGCTTGCGTTTGTTGCGCTCATCGCCGTAGTGAACGGAATTCTCGGCGGAATCGGCGGCTGGTTCGGTTTCAAACATATTACATTGGAATCCATTCTCGGTTACGTGTTTTCACCGATCGCATTTGTAATCGGCGTTCCTTGGCATGAAGCGCTCGGAGCGGGAAGCTATATCGGACAGAAACTTGTGCTGAATGAGTTTGTCGCTTATTCAAACTTCGGGCCGCATATTGCGGACTTTTCTAAAAAAACGTCTACGATTATCAGCTTTGCGCTGTGCGGATTTGCCAACTTCTCTTCGATTGCGATTATGCTCGGCACACTGGGCGGATTGGCCCCAAGCCGCCGTTCGGACATTGCGCGCCTCGGATTAAGAGCGGTTATTGCGGGAACACTCGCAAACCTTCTCAGCGCGGCGATTGCCGGCATGTTTATTTAGTAAACGATAAAAGCTCCCTGCATATGCAGGGAGCTTTTATGTATGAAAAACGGGGGATATTTGTATTGTGTCCGAGCAGAAGAGCTTTTATACTAAGTAAAAGAAAAAAAGTTGGAGGCCGATATGAATTCATTCCGTTTTACCAAGATGCACGGTCTTGGAAACAGTTATATATATGTAAATCAATTTGAAGAACAGCTGCCGGAAGAACGGCTGGCTGAGATTGCCGTTAAAGTGTCCAGCATTCACACGGGCATCGGCTCTGACGGAATGATCCTCATCTGTCCGTCAGAAAAAGCGCCCGTCAAAATGCGGATTTTTAATAATGACGGCTCAGAAGGGAAAAATTGCGGCAACGGCCTTCGCTGTGTGGCAAAGTACGCATACGAACATAAGCTGACAGAAGAAACGTCCTTTTTCATTGAGACGCTTTCAGGTCTTGTGAAAGCAGACATTACAGAGGACAACGGGATTGTGCGTGAAGTCGCCGTCGATATGGGCGAACCGCGCCTCACCAAAAAAGAGCTGCCGATGCTCGGCAATGAAGATGAACGGACGATCGATGAAACCTTTGTTTTTGGAGAAACGGAGCTTTCCGGAACAGCCGTATCAATGGGAAACCCCCATATTGTTTTTCCGGTTGCGGATATCAATCAAGCGCCTCTTACAACGCTCGGTCCCGTCATTGAAAAAGACCCGAGATTTCCGGAAGGCGTCAATGTCGAATTTGTGGAAACCGTCAGCGCCGATGAACTTCATTTCCGCGTATGGGAACGCGGCTCCGGCATTACACAGGCTTGCGGAACAGGCGCCTGTGCGGCGGCTGTCGCATCCGTATTGAACGGTGTTTCCGAACGAAACCGGGATATCACCGTTCATTTAGCGGGAGGCGACCTTGTGATTAATTGGCAGGACAACGGGCACGTGCTGATGACGGGACCCGCCGAAACCGTATGCAGCGGCGTCTTTTATTTGTAAACAGCTCGTTTGAGAAATACTCTCCTCAAGGTTTATAATAGATATCAGCATTGTTTTTAAAAAAGGAGGTCTACCTATGAGTGTTCCAGTAACCATCACTGAAGCAGCGGCTTTGCATATAAAAGATAT
Source organism: Bacillus sp. SJ-10 (assembly GCF_002843505.1). Classification (NCBI taxonomy): domain Bacteria; kingdom Bacillati; phylum Bacillota; class Bacilli; order Caryophanales; family Bacillaceae; genus Bacillus; species Bacillus sp. SJ-10. The sequence continues at coordinate 1,589,983 of NZ_CP025258.1, forward strand.
GATGAAAGAGCATGAAGAAGAAAACGCGTTCCTTCGTGTGGGCGTAAAAGGCGGCGGCTGCAGCGGCCTGTCTTACGGGATGGGATTTGAGCATGAAAAAGGCGAAAAAGACAGCATGTTTGAACAGCACGGAATCACCGTCTTGGTCGACAGCGAAAGCCTCGATATCATGACCGGCACGATCATTGACTTCAAACAGTCCATGATGGGCGGCGGTTTCACCATTGACAACCCGAACGCCATCGCTTCCTGCGGCTGCGGTTCATCTTTCCGCACGGCCAAAAACGCCGGTACGCCGGAAGAGTGCTAAGGGTCAACCCGCCATTCTTAGGATGAAAAAATATGACGTCTTTCTTTTCGGTGGCGCTTGCACCATTGTTAAGAAAGGCGTTTATCTGTTTAATAAAAATAAAACCCGCTCAACAGAAGCGGGTTTTGCTTTTTTAAAGATGTTATTCAATTGTATGTTTCATTGCATTGTACATATTTGCCGTATGTTCATCGGCTTTATCCCGTGACATGCGCAGCCGTTCCGCTGAAGAACCATATCCGATTTCTAGTTTGCCCTCTTTCAGTCCTTTAAAAATCCCATCAGCGAATTCATCCAGCGGTTCTCCTTGAGTATGCAGCCCTGCTCCGCCTAAATCTGTATTCACCGCCGGAGGCGCAACTTCAATCACTTCTACAGATGAATCAGAAAGCTGATGTCTCAGACTCATTGTAAATGAATGAAGCGCTGCTTTCGTTGCTGAATAGATCGGTGCAATAGCAAGCGGTGTAAAAGCCAATCCCGAAGAGACGTTAATGACAGCCGCATCTTTTTTTTCGGCAAAAAACGGAGCGAACAGCATAGACAGGTGGAAGGGAGCTTCAATGTTCGTTGTGATTTCTTTATTGAAATAGTCCCAATTGTCCTTCGCATCCGCTTTCAGCACGTGAAAACGTTGTTGAATCCCCGCGTTGTTTACTAACACATTCACTTCCGGATAATTTTCTTTCACCCAATCAAACAGTGATATACGTTCAGATGGAATGCTCAAATCACTGACATATGTAATAAGATCCGGGAATGTTTCCTTTGCTTTTTGAAGAGCGTGCTCACGCCGTCCGGTCACAATGACTTTATTTCCCGCTTTTAAAAACCGTTCTGCGAAAGCCAATCCTATTCCGGCATTTCCGCCTGTAATCAGTATTGTATTTCCCGTCAGTTTCATATTAACTCCTCTTTTCCGATTGTTTTTACATTTCTTTGTCAACATTTCAGCTTTGATCCAATCAATATATTCATCCCGCAAATAGGCATGAAATAAGACAGCAGTGATTCTGTAAAATTGATTTTTAGATCATCGGGAAACCCGCCAAAACTATTCTTTCCTTGTCACAATATGATGATACGGCTTAAAGCACGGTTTAAGTCAACAAAAGAATCTTGTGATTCCGTTTCGGTTACTCACATCAGACATAGGTCACGAAAGGAAAGGTGACCTGTAAAGTCTTGGAATTTTCTTGATGCGATAAAGCGTACCGTATCACATGGGTGAGAGGCAATTAAAAAACCAAAACAAAAGGACGGCGATACATGTGCAGGAAGGAAACAGCGTTGATATCAGGCCGCTCAGCCTGAATGATGCAGAGCAGGAACTGGTTTTGCAGACGGAAAACCGCATGTTTTTTGAACGGTTTGCCATGTCGAGACAAGAGGATTTTTATACGCTGGAAGGCCGGAAAAAACGAATTGAACAATCACTGAAGAATGCGGAAAATGACACAGAATACAGCTTCGGCATTTTTCTTCAGGATCAGACCCTGATTGGCACGATCAGCCTTTTTCAGGTGGTTCGGGGTTCCCTCCAAAGCGCTTTTATCGGTTATTTTTTAGATGGCAAACATAACGGGAAAGGCTATGCGACGAAGGCTGTCAAGCTGGCAGTCGATTATGCATTCAATGAGCTGAAACTGCATCGGATAGAAGCCGGAGTCATGCCGCACAATAAGGCGTCAATCCGGGTGCTCGAAAAAGCTGGCTTTCATAAAGAAGGCATTGCGAGAAAAAATGTAAAAATAAATGGAAAATGGGAAGATCATCAGGTGCTGGCGATCATACATCCGGAGGATACATGACGATATCCTCCTTTTTTATATCCTTCGTCTCTTTCGACAGGTTCTTCCTAAAACTTCAAATCAATTGTTTGAATCATACTATTTGCAAATTCAAAAAAAAATAAAGGGTATATAGAACTGAAAACTCTGAAAGATGTGCTCATTGTCAACACGTTCTAAAGTCATATTTTTCGAAAGGATATTGATTTTTTGATAGGATTAAACTAAATTGTAAAAGTATAGAATAGTTAATTTATTTTGTAAGAAAAGGATGATAATATGATAGGTCAATTGAGCAATAAAAAAATATTTTTAAGTTCTTTTTTCATCATTTTGATCTGTTCATTACTCTTCCAATTCAGTATTTCAGATAAAGTTCTGCAGTCGTATTATTCTTCCGTCGGAGAAAGTACCTACGATATCGGGGAGAAAAGTGTTCGTACGATTGTCATGTTTCTGCAAGGATTTATGATCTTCACAACTTTTGTGGAAATTCTGATAGGCGGATTTCTGTTATTCGTTGCCGCTTTTATTCTCGGCACAAAGAAACCGAAAAAAAATTATTTGCTTCTATATACGCTGACTTCTTTAATCTCGGCATTTAAAATGTTGATTCTTTCAGTTGTTAACTACTTAACGGCTGATTCCTCGCTTATATATTCTGCCGGCGGCACCAGCTTGAGTCTGCAGCTGCTGGACCCATTTCTGCTCATATCAATCGCGGCTCTTTATGCTGCCGCAGGAAAACTGACCGATCTCAGTAAAGGCAAGAGAATCATTTTGACTGGATGTTTTGTTTTACTAAAACTCTTTACTATTTTTTTAAACTATTTTATGGCGGATAAAATTTAGCTCGGGAGAGAGTCAATTAAGCTGAATTTTATTATAAATTAAAAAAACAGAGTAGGGAGATGTTATGATGAACTTAGTAAAATCTAATAAAAAGTCTTTCATTTTGTTTGGCGCGGCTCTTGCTGCAGCAACATTGGTTTATGCACTATTATTAACGGGAACTGAATTAAACGTGGCGGCGGCTCATGCATTCTCAGCCAATGCTGAATTAGCTTCTACTCTCGGCATCTCTACAGCAGCAGCTAAAAAAGCAATTGATATTATTGATGCGGCATCAACAATTGCTTCTATCATTTCTCTTATCGGTATCGTTACAGGCGCAGGCGCGATTTCTTATGCAATCGTTGCAACAGCAAAAACAATGATTAAGAAATACGGCAAAAAATACGCAGCTGCTTGGTAAAATCGATCAATAAATAATTGCTCTTTTTGTACAAGCTGCAAAAAGAGCCTCTCTCCCAAATACATATGTAAGGATTGAAAGTATGATAGTCAAACAAATTGCGGCTCTTATCAAATATAATACCCTGTCATCGTTTCGAAAAAGAAAGGAAGATTGGGGCATTCCTCAACTCAACAGCAAACTGCTGTCTGCCATTATTATTTCTCTGTTATGTTTATATCTCGTTTTCCTGGGATGCGGTGTTGTATTCGGGACAAAACTGATTCAGCTGCCCCTCAGCGCATGGGGGCAATTTGTTTTAATCGCCGTTTCACTTGAGCAGCTTTTTTGGGCTGCCGGCTTCTTTAAAGAACATCACAATGCCTTTCTGCTGGATACGCGCAAGGTTATTCATCAATTAAAAAAGGTTCGTTTTTTACAGCTGTTTTCTGTTTTTGCCGGCCAGGCGATCAAAAAAACCATTTTCGTATGGTATCTTTTTGTTTTTCCGGTCTTTTTGTTTTTATCAAGCGCAGGCATGACCGGGTCTGCGGCGATCATCGTATTTTTCTTGGGCTTCGTTTATTTTCTTCTCAATTTATTTTTATCTATGCTGTTTTCTTATGTTGTTTATCTTCTTACAAATATGTGGAGCAAATTGTTTTACTTGAAAATCATGAAAGGCATTTTATTCAGCGTCAGCCTGCTGGTTCCGCTTGCAGTCGGGTATGCCGTTTATCTTCTCGTGTTTGGGGAGTATACCGCAAAGGATATTTCTAGCTTTACGGAGTCACCGGCTTTCCGGAACATCCTCATGAATACGCCGTATGTATGGTTAGCATTCCGCTCACATTTCGTGCTCGTTTTCGCTGCGGTGTTTGCGGCCGGCGTCCTTTTAACGGCGGGAATGTTTAAACTGTGGTCGGCCACCCTGAAGAAAATGGACCTTATTCCTTATATGTTTTTGACAAACGCAGATTTTGCGCCAAAGCTGAAATTATATAGAAATAACAAAATATTTCATGCCGTTTTTCAAAAGGACCTCCTGTTCTTATCGAGAATTGACGGGTTTTTTATCAGGAATTTCGGCAGTATGCTGTATTTGTTCATGCTGTTTTTAGGTTTTTGTATTCCGCTTTTATCGCATCACTTTATCGGGTATTCGGCAGCCGCCATCGTGTCTGCGGCGGTTATCATTGCGAACTTTTCGTATCAGCTCGTCGGAGATGCGCTCAAAACAGTATTATCAGTGGACGGGGAAATAAAAAATCAGCATTTGTTTCACCGGAATATCAAACATGCGTGGCAGCTGGTGTTTCCGAAAGTATGTATTTATAATCTCGCCGCTCTTATCTATTCGTTCATCATCACCATTTTGATTACGGTGTTTTTTCCGTCTTCTGCGGCGCTGACGATCTACTTGTTTATTGTGTTTTTATGTTCGGGTTTTTTATACAGTCTTGTCCAGATTTCAAGCACCGCCCTGTATCCTAAGAAAAACTGGGAGCATCTGTACGAAATTGGAGAAGCGGGGAAAGCAAAGACGTATAACAACTTATACAGTTCTTTCATTTTCATTGTGTCGCTTCAAATCGCTGCGATCACATCGTATTTTATCTATAAAAAGCCGGAACTTGAAACGATGCTTATTCATTCTGCATCAGGTATTTTTGTCCTGTTCACACTATTAAACTATGGAGTCATGTTTCTGTTTCTTCGCAGAATCAATATGGCGGAAAGGTTTGCGAACAATGATTAAATTAGTGAATATACAAAAAAACTATAGTGAAAAACAGGTGTTGAAAGATATTTCGTTTGAGGTGAAAAAAGGCTCAATTTATGCTTTGCTGGGGACTAATGGAGTCGGGAAAACAACGACTTTGAAAATCATTTCGGGCCTGCTTAAACCGACTTCAGGCCGCGTCATGATTGACGGCAAGGAACTGGATTCAGAAGAGGGGGGGCAACTATCGGCTGATATCGGTTTTGTGCCCGACCATGCTTTTTTATATGATTACTTAACGGGAGTCGAATACTTGCGTTTTACAGCGGAGATGTTTCAAGTGCCGTCTCAGCGGACAAATGATTATATAAAGAATATGTTAGAGACGCTGAAGCTTGCTCAAGACGGAAATCAGCTGATTAAAACATATTCACACGGAATGAAACAAAAATTATCAATTGCGGCCGCGCTCATTCATCAGCCAAAGATATTAATTCTTGACGAGCCGCTGACGGGCATTGATTTAATCAGCGGTAAAACGATACGGACGTTATTAAAGGAGTACGTCAAGCAGGGAAATACGGTCCTGTTATCGACTCACCTGCTGGAGCTGGCACATTCGCTGTGCGATACGATCGGTATTATACATGAGGGCGTTTTTGCGGCGGAGTATCAGTCATCCGAGCATTCATTAGAAGAGATTGAAGAATTGGCTGAGAGTATCTATACATGATGAACCGCATGTTGCCGGCAATCAGGACGTCTGTCATTCCGTTAACCGCGTCATTGCTGTTTTTTTCAGGCGGTGTGATCGCTGCGTTTTTTTCCGATCACTTTGTTTCATCAGCGTCTTACAACGGCTCGTCAGGCGCGGTTGAACTGCTGAAAAACAATGCAATCGCTTGTCTGTTTTTAGCCGCGGGTTTTTTTACCTTTGGATTGACCTCAATCTTTTATTTATTCACCAACGGGTTTATTTTAAGCGGCTCTATTATAGAAAATGTGCATAGCGGGGTTCCTTTTTATCGGATTTTTTTACTGCTAATTCCTCATGGTATATTTGAAGTTCCCGCGTTATTATTAAGTGGCGCCATTGGTTTTAAGGGCGTTGAATTGGTCATCAGGCTGTGTTTTTCTAAGGAAAAAAAGATAATGGCTTCAATGTTCAGGCATATTGGAATATTGGTGCTCATAATTATTTGTCTGCTGATCGCCGCTGCCATTATTGAAGCTTACATCACACCAATTTTTAAGTAAAAGGGGCAGAAATCATATGAGAAGTAAATTATCATTAATCGGTGTGCCGATTGTTATGATTATCGGTTATATCATTTCTTTATCCTTTGAGTGGCTGTTTCCTGTTCTTACTTTTGGGGTGGCAGGACTATATCTCTTTATATTTGCTCCGGTGCAAAATAAATTCATTCGTTACATCTTTTTGTTTATTTTTGTGATTAATCTGTTAGCCAGTGCGGCTCTTTATTTCGGTATTTAATAAAAAAATGACATTCATATTGAATGTCATTTTTTTATCTTTTTTGCGGCTCTGCTGCGTGTTAAAATCTGTCGCCGTTGAAAATAGAGTTTTTTACGATCACGTAGTCGACATTGCGGATGGCTTCGAGTGTATTGCCGCCGGCGTAAGAGATGGAAGATTGCAGATCCTGCTCCATTTCAACCAGCGTGTCCTGTAAAGACCCTTTATGTTCGACATGCATTTTTTTGCCTTCGACGTTTTTCTTTTCGCCTTTTTGAAATTCAGAAGCGGAGCCGAAATATTCTTTGTAAAGCTTTCCATCGATTTCGATCGTTTGTCCCGGTGATTCTTCGTGGCCGGCGAATAATGATCCGATCATGACCATAGATGCGCCGAAACGGATGGATTTCGCGATATCGCCGTGCGTGCGGATACCGCCGTCAGCAATGATCGGTTTGCTCGCCGCTTTTGCGCACCAGCGAAGCGCGGCTAATTGCCACCCGCCGGTTCCGAAGCCGGTTTTAATTTTGGTGATGCAGACTTTCCCGGGGCCGATTCCCACTTTTGTCGCGTCAGCGCCCGCGCGTTCAAGCTCCCTTACAGCTTCAGGCGTCCCGACATTCCCTGCGATGACAAAGCTTTCCGGGACATGTTCTTTAATAAATTGAATCATGCTGATCACGGCATTGGAATGGCCGTGCGCGATATCAATGGTAATATAATCCGGCACCAGCTCCTGTTCTTTCAGCTCCCGGATGAATTCATAGTCATTTTCCTTCACGCCGACACTGATGGAAGAAATCAGTCCGCGCGCTTTCATATCCCGGACAAAAGCCAGGCGTTTTTCCGGCTCGAAGCGGTGCATGATATAAAAATACCCGTTTTCCGCGAGCCAGGCCGCGATGTTTTCATCTATAATCGTCTGCATGTTGGCCGGTACGACCGGAAGTTTAAACGTGTGTCCGCCCAACGTAACTGATGTATCACATTCAGATCGGCTTTCAACAATGCATTTTGCAGGAATCAGCTGAATATCTTCGTAATCAAATACATTTTCCATATATAACACCCCTAAAAGCGAATAATATAATTAAATAAAATTGAAATGTTCGTCTTTTTATAATGTACTTTGTTTTGTCAGGAATGTCAAATGATTTCATGCCGCCTCATATGCGGTCAGCTTGTCATCCATTTGCAGTTTGGTTATCATAGTAGTATTGGGTGTTGTAAGACATTTGTTACGATAGATAGATTTGCAGAAGAAGGGAGGGGCCGGTGTGGAACAAAAACAGCCCGGGCACAGCCCGAAAGCCCAAAAAATTCAGGACCGGATTATTTTAGGCACGATTTGGGTCGTGTCGGCGCTTGTCATTGCGCTTGTTGTCGGAACCGTCATGAATTATATTTGGATGTTTAAATAAAAAAGAGTCTGTGCCGGTATGACACAGACTCTTTTTTATTATTTTTCAAACATGCTTGTAGAATGCAGAGGCTGGACGCGCGCTTTCGGGTCCATGTAAGCCTTCGCGTTGTTCACGGCTGTCGGAGCTTCGCCGAAACCGCTGGCGATCAGCTTGACCTTGCCTTCATATGTGCAGATATCTCCGGCGGCAAAGAAGCCTTCGATATTCGTTTCCATTGTGCTTTTGACGACGATGGAATTTTTCTCGATTTCAAGGCCCCAGTTTTTAATCGGGCCGAGAGAAGAAACAAAGCCGTAGTTTACGATCAGGTCATCAATTTCAATGATTTCTTTACGGTCGCCTTTCACTTCTTCGAGAACGAGCTGTTCGATCCGGTCTTCACCGACAAGTTCAGCGGGAACAAACGGTGTCAGCACGTTGACTTTAGAATTATGCAGGTTTTCGACACTGTGCTCATGCGCGCGGAATTTATCACGGCGGTGGATGATGCTGACTTCTTTGGCGATCGGCTCAAGCATGAGCGCCCAGTCCACCGCGGAATCGCCGCCGCCCAGAACGGCAACGCGTCTGCCTGCGAATTGATTGAGGTCGTCAATGAAGTAGTGCAGGTTTTTGCCCTCATATTGTTCCGCTGATTCCAGCTCAAGCTTTCTCGGCTTAAATGCGCCGTTTCCCGCTGTAATAATAACCGTTTTTGAATAATGCGTTTCTGAATTCGTGACAAGCTTAAACACACCGTCCGCCTGTTTTTCAACAGATTCAACGGCCTGCTCTAAGCAGATGGTCTGATCGAACTTTGCCATTTGCTCTTTTAAGTTGTTCACAAGTTCTTGGGCGCGGATTTTCGGGAATCCGGCTACATCATAAATATATTTTTCAGGGTACAGCGCGCTGAGCTGGCCGCCAAGCTGAGGCAGGCTCTCGATGATTTTGACGCTCGCCTGTCTCATTCCCCCGTAAAAAGCGGTAAACAGGCCGACCGGGCCGCCGCCGATGACCGTAATATCATAAACCTTTGAATCCTCTTGCATACCAAATTGCCTCCTAATTGAAAATTGTTATTAATTATAACATACAATTTAAAAGGATGACGAGTGCCGAAAACCGCCCGGCCGCTTCATTCTTGAAAAAAATTGCGGCCGCCGCTAATATGGGGACAAATTCCAATCTGTTTTTTCCTGAATGTTTTCTGATTCTTCCGGATAGTATGGTGATATGCAGACATGTGCGGTTTTCTAAAAAATTTTATATTTCATTTCATAAAATCCCGCCAATAAGCTGAAGCTAATACAAATGTTGATTTGATTATGCGTCTAACAGCAAAAAAAAGAAGGTGGATGTGATGGCATTGAATAAACCCAAAATCGTGGTTTTAGGTGCAGGTTATGGTGGATTAATGACAGTAACAAGGCTTCCGAAGCATATCGGGGCAAATGACGCTGACATTACTTTGGTCAATAAACACAATTATCATTATGAAACGACATGGATGCATGAAGCGAGCGCAGGAACGCTGCATCATGACCGCTGCAGATATCAAATAAAAGATGTAATCAATGAATCACGGGTCAAATTTGTGCAGGATACCGTAAAAGCGATAGATGTGCAAAATAAAAAGGTGACGCTTTCACAAGGGGACATCCCTTATGATTATCTTGTCATCGGGCTTGGCGCCGTCCCTGAAACATTCGGGATTAAAGGCTTAAAAGAATTCGCTTTTCCGATCGCGAATATTAATACGTCGCGCCAGCTGAAAGACCATATTGAGCTCCAATTTGCGACATACAATACGGAGGCTGAAAAACGCCCTGACCGCTTAACCATCGTTGTCGGCGGAGCGGGCTTTACGGGAATTGAATTTCTCGGTGAACTTGCGAACCGCAAGCCGGAGTTATGCAGATATTATGATATAGATGAAAGTCTCGTCCGGATCGTCTGTGTCGAGGCCGCCCCGACGGTTTTGCCGGGATTTGATCCGGAGCTTGTCGATTACGCCGTTCAATACCTTGAGAGCAAAGGCGTTGAATTTAAAATCGGCACCGCGGTTCAAGAATGCCGCGCAGACGGTGTCACAGTCGGCAAGAAAGATGAAGAACCGGAAGAAATCAAATCGCAGACCGTTGTCTGGGCCGCGGGCGTGCGCGGACATCCGATCGTGGAGGAAGCGGGTTTTGAAAATATGCGCGGCCGTGTCAAGGTCAACCCTGATCTTCGGGCGCCGGGACATGATGACGTTTTTATTCTCGGCGACAGCTCGCTCTTTATCAATGAAGAGACGGAACGGCCGTACCCGCCGACTGCTCAGATCGCGATGCAGCAAGGAGAAACGGTCGCCAAAAATCTGGGCGGTTTGATTAAAGGAGGCCAGCTTGAAGAGTTCAAGCCTGACATTAAAGGAACCGTCGCCTCCCTCGGTGAGCATAACGCCGTCGGAGTCGTATACGGCAGGAAGCTCAAAGGCATGCCGGCGTCCTTTATGAAAAAGGTCATTGACAACCGCTCGCTCTTTATGATCGGCGGTCTGGGCCTGACGCTGAAAAAAGGGAAGTTTAAATTCTTCTGAAAACCCGCGCCCGCGGGTTTTCTCTTCTTTTAAAAAAGAGCGCTATAAAAAGCATGTAAAAGAAAATAAAGAATGTTTCCGCTTACATGAGTTGTTTTGTCACATATTCTGACTTGTTGCTTGACAAGTAAATATGATATATTATCAGAAAATTTAGAAAAAGGGTGATCCGCATGAAAACGACAGCAAAAAGCACGGCGGCGTGTCCGTTCTGCTCAGGTAAAGGGTATTTTCAATTGCTTCTTGGCGGCTCCGAAACATGTCCCTCCTGCCAGGGAAGCGGCAAAGAGAGACGATGATTTTTCCAGACGTTGACTTTTTTACCGTCCCCGAGGTACACTGAAAGTGCTGTAGGGGGTGGATGTTTGTGATTAGTTTGCCGGTTGTCCTGATCTCAATCGTACTATTTTTTGTACTGTTTTTCGGCATAGGCTTTCTGTTGAACATGCTGCTTAGAATGTCGTGGATTATGGCTGTTGTCTATCCGATTGTATGCCTTTTCATTATCAGCAATAAAAAGATGATCAGTTACGTGCAGGCGCCGGGGGAATCCTTTCAAAGCCTGTTTCAGCGCATCATGTCATTAGCGGTTGCGGATGTTGTGATTTTGGCGGGCGGACTGGCGGGAGCCATCATGTCAGGCATTGCCATAAAGGCGCTCAGAAAAAGAGGATATCAAATGTTTTAAGCCGCTTTCTTATTCGAGAAAGCTTTTTTTGTGTCGCGGCGCTTTTTGTATAGCACCTCACCGAGTTGGGAACAATGACTCGGAGGAGAGTGATTTCAGATTGACGATAATCAGACGCGTATTCATGATCGTGCTCTTTTTGGGCGCATGCCATGCGACATACTTTTCCATAACCGGTGTTGAAGCAAAGGATCTGACAAATTGGATGACGGAACATCGCGGCGCCGTTTTGAAAAACATCGCAACTCCGTTTCAATCCTTACAGAATCAGCCGGAAAAGAAGGCATCAGGCAGGATAAAACCGCTGGAAGAAGCTTTTGACTGGGAACGCTATCCGTCACAAAAGGTGACGGCCACCGGTTATACCGCCGGAGCGGAATCTACCGGAAAATCTCCGGGGCATCCGCAGTACGGAATTACATATTCAGGCGTGAAGGTCAAACGAGATTTATATTCAACTGTTGCGGCCGATCCGTCTGTTTTCCCGATCGGGACGATTCTGTTTATACCGAATTACGGTTACGGGGTTGTCGCCGATACCGGCTCAAAAATTAAAGGCAGCCGCCTTGACCTCTACTTTGACACCGTCAAGGACGTCTATAACAATTGGGGCAAAAAAACACTTGAGGTCTACATTATTAAAAAAGGGAACGGCACAGTGACCGAGGACGAACTTGTAAAGCTGAACGAAACCAAGTCGCTGCAAGTGTTCAGAAATCAATACAAAACGGTAAAAGAATAAAAACGCTTCAGCATCCGCTGAAGCGTTTTTTACATAAAGAGATAATCTAAAATCAATGTCAGCACAATACCGGTGACGCCGCCGAAGAATACTTCAATCGGCTGATGGCCGAGCAGTTCTTTCAGTTTCTTCTGTTTTTCCTTCTCTTCCGCTTTCTGAAAGTCCTTCGCTTCGCTGACAAACCGATTAAAGTCGATGACAAGTTTATTAATGACCGTCGCCTGTTCACCCGCATGCCGCCTGACACCTGTAGCGTCGAACATCGTAATGACGGCGAAAATCGCGGCGACTGCAAACAGGGGCGAGTCCAGCCCCTGTTGCAAAGCGACTCCGGTTGACAGCGCAGTGACGGCGGCGGAATGGGAGCTCGGCATGCCGCCTGTGCTCGTCACAAGAGACCAGTCAAGTTTTTTGGATACGATAAATTGAATAGGCACTTTTACAACTTGGGCAAAAATAATGGCGGCAAAACTCGCCAGTAAAGGAAAATTCATAAGTACATCCATATGCGACATCCTTTCTGTATCTGCTGATTCCGATCGCATCGAAAAACTGCAGAAAACGCCCTTAGTTTGGTAAAATAAAATCAATGAAAAATGTTTTTTCATTATACCACTTTACATAACAAATACCCACATAAGGAGTGTGTACTCATGTTTTATGCATCTGATCAACTGCGGCATCCCGAAACACTGGTCATCGGTCTTTTTCAAAAAAGCACGCTGAACGGATTTACGAAGGAATTGGATGATAAATTGGACGGTCATCTGACCCAGCTGTTAAAGGATGGTGATGTGTCCGCCAAACGCAATCGTGTATCAAAAGTATACCCTCCGGCTGCGACCGGTATGAAACGTATTTATTTTATCGGCCTGGGAAGAGAAGCGGATTATTCGTTTGAAGATACGAAAGAATGCTTTGCACGAGTATTTCAGCAGGTTCATCAAGATAAAAAACAGGAAGTATCCGTGTTGCTCGATACATTCGTCTCCGGTGAAGTGCCTGCCGCCGATGCCGCTCATGCGCTTTCAGAAAGCTGTCTGCTTGCGGTTTACGAAGTGCAGGATTATAAACATAAATCGAATGAGCCGGATCAGGAACTGAAATCAGTCTGCGCCGTGACCGAAGAAGACCTGAGGGAAGTGCAGGCCGGCCTGAACGTCGGAGCGGCATACGGCCAAGGGACGAATTCAGCCCGCACGCTTGTGAATATGCCGGGTAATATGCTGACGGCCACTGATTTGGCGTCATATGCCGCTGAGCTTGCGGCGAAATACGATTTCGAGTGTGAAATTTTAGAAAAAGATGAAATGGAAGAGCTCGGCATGGGAGGGCTGCTTGCTGTTAACAAGGGCTCATCCGAACCGCCGAAAATGATCGTTCTGAAGTATCAGGGCAAAGATCAGTGGGAAGACGTCATCGGCCTGGTCGGTAAAGGAATTACCTTTGATACGGGCGGATATTCAATTAAGCCGAAAACCGGCATTGTCGGCATGAAAAGCGATATGGGAGGGGCCGCCTCGGTATTAGGGGCAATGGAGATTATCGGCGAACTGCGGCCTGAACAAAACGTGCTCGCTGTCATACCGTCTACGGACAACATGATTTCGTCCGATGCGATGAAGCCGGATGATGTCATCGTTTCGCTCAGCGGAAAAACCATTGAGATCCTGAACACCGATGCGGAAGGGCGTCTCGTGCTTGCCGACGGCATCACATACGCCAAGCAGCACGGAGCCTCTGTCCTCGTAGACGTCGCAACGTTAACGGGCGGTGTCATTGTCGCCTTAGGGAACGAAATGACGGGCGCTATGACTAATCACGCCGCGTTTTATGAACAGGTGGCGGAATCGGCGAAAGAATCCGGCGAGCCGATCTGGCAGCTTCCGATTACAGAAAAGGATAAAAAACGGGTGAGAAACAGTCAGATGGCTGATTTGAACAATTCTCCGGGAAGAGAAGGCCACGCGATTATGGCGGGGGCATTCATTGGTGAATTCGCGGAAAACACGCCGTGGGTTCATCTCGATATTGCGGGAACCGCAACGGCGAATAAAGCGACATGCTTCGGCCCTGCCGGCGCAACAGGCGTCATGGCAAGGACGTTGGCTGTTTTGACTGAGCGGTTTACGCCCGAAAGATAACAGCAACCCGCTGCCTTGATGCAGCGGGTTTTTTGATTTCCAAAATCTTTAGTTGACTAAAGCGCAGAATCTATGGTAACTTTAATTATCTACTACATTAGCAAACTAAAGGATTTTTGGAGGGACTCATCAATGAATGCTGTTGTTGTCGCAGTATTGCTTATGCTCGTCTTAAGCCTGCTGCGTGTCAATATTATTATAGCTTTAATGATCGGCGCGCTTGCCGGCGGGCTGACCGGCGGCTTAGGCCTCGGAGAGACGGTGAAGGCTTTTACGGACGGTCTCGGCGGAAATGCCACCGTCGCGGTCAGCTACGCGCTGCTCGGAGCATTTGCCGCGGCGCTGACAAAGACGGGGCTTCCCGATGCAATGGTGGAAGCGTCTGTCAAACTAATCGGAAAAAAGGAAGATTCGCGGAAAAAAGCACTGTCAAAAGTATTAATCGTACTGATTATTTTAATCATATCCTGTTTCTCGCAAAACGTGGTGCCCGTTCATATTGCGTTTATTCCTGTATTGATTCCGCCGCTTTTAAAAATATTTAATGAACTTGAAATAGACCGCAGGCTGATCGCGTGTGTGATGACATTCGGACTGACTGCGCCGTATATCGTTCTGCCTGTCGGATTCGGACAGATTTTCCAGGGGATGCTGAGAGATAATATGGCGTCAGCCGGTTTAAAGGTGCCGCTCAGTGATATCCCGTATGCTTTAATCATCCCGACGGCCGGGATGGCGGTCGGTTTAATTTTAGCCGTCATCGTCTTCCGGAAACCGAAGAAATATGAGACGAAGGAGATTGCCGGACTATCGTCTTCTCCTTATACGAAAAAAAGCATTGCCATCGCCCTGATCTCCATTGCCGTGTCGCTTGCCGTTCAGCTCTATCTGTCACAGGTGCTCGGAGTGGAAGGTATGATCATGGGCGCGCTTGCCGGCTTGTTTACGCTGTTTATCAGCGGAGTCATGAAGCGCAATGAAGCGGATAAGCTGATCACGGACGGCATGATTCTGATGGCTTTTATCGGGTTTGTCATGCTTGTTGCAGCCGGTTTTTCAAATGTATTGAATAAAACGGGCGATGTGGCTTCCTTGGTCAAAGCATCAACAGGCTTTATCGGCCACAGCCAATCATTAGGCGCGCTCCTGATGCTGGTGGTCGGTTTATTAATCACGATGGGAATCGGATCATCATTTGCAACCGTACCCGTCATTACGACCATATTTGTCCCGCTGTGCGCTCAGCTCGGATTCAGCCCGATGGCGACGATCGCCGTAATCGGAGCGGCCGCCGCGGTCGGTGATGCGGGTTCTCCTGCAAGTGACAGTACGCTCGGGCCGACGTCAGGCCTCAGCGCCGACGGACAGCACCACCACATTTGGGATACGTGCGTACCGACATTTATTTTCTATAACATTCCGCTTGTGATATTCGGCTGGATTGCCGCGCTTGTCCTGTAAAAAAAAGGCTCCCGGAAAGGGGAGCCTTTTTGTATGCTGAGAACATCTTACGCCGGATTTCTGCTGAACCCCGTCGCTTTATGAATAGACCTGTATACGGCAGGCGCGATTGATGCCAATAACAGTGCTAAAACGATATCTTTTATGAAAAACCATATCATGTAAAACCAGGCCATTCCGTAGCTGATCGGAGCATGAAGCCATAATTTCAGCGCAATATACGTATAGGTCGTGCCAATGATATAAATGACGGCGGTACCGATCAAAGAGGCCCATGCATAATGCAGGCGGCCGGGTTTTTTTGTTTTTTCCAGCAGCCATCCGGCTGCAAATGCCGCCGGGATGTAAGCGAGAATAAATCCGCCGCTCTTTCCGATAAACGGCGCAAAGCCTGCTGAGAATTGGGCGAAAACAGGCGCCCCCGCGAGTCCGGCCAATGCGTATACCGTCATTGCAATGGCTGCCCGTCTGGCGCCGAGAAGCATCGCGGCTAACAGACAAAAGAAAGGCTGCAGCGATAACGGAATTCCCGCAACTTGCAAAAAAGGAGCCATTGATGTAATGTTGGCGCCGACGGCCATCAGTGCGGCAAACATGCCGATAAGCGCCATATCGCCCGCACGAAGGTTGCGTTGTTTCATTTGTTTTTCCCCCTTACACTTGTACCAGATTAGCGTAATCGAAGGGTGATTGATTGTCAACAAAGATTTAATGCAGGTTTACTAAATGGAGGGAGCCATATGTTTTTCGGGAAAACGAAACAAACAAAACAGTCGGAACGGATTCCGCCAAACCAAAATGTCACAACGAAGTTTCCCGTGCTTCACGCCGGAAATGTTCCTTATTATGAAGATATGTCAAAATGGAATCTGCAAGTGTACGGACTTGTTGACCGTCCTATGCTGTTAAGCTTTGAAGATATCAAAGCCTTTCCGGAAGCCGAAGTGAAAAATGATATTCATTGCGTCACGGGCTGGTCCCGTCTTGATAATATCTGGCAGGGAATACGCGCCAAAGACATCGCTGAGAAAGCGGGCGTGCACAAAGAAGCGGGATTCGTCATTCTGCACGCTGAAGAGGGCTGGACGGCCAACCTGCCGCTTTCTGATTTTACGCGGGAAACATCCCTGCTGGCATATGCGCATAACGGCGAGCCGTTAACGCCAGAGCACGGCTATCCGCTAAGAGGCGTTTTCCCCCATCTTTATTTTTGGAAAAGCGCAAAATGGCTGCGCGGCATTCAGTTTACAAAGGAAAACCACCCCGGCTTTTGGGAGAAAAACGGCTACCATATGAGGGGAGATCCATGGAAGAATGAGCGCTTTACATGGGATTAAGCCTCCTATCACTATATAGTTCTTAGGTACCTTATTGAAATAAGGTGCTTTTTTTATATCAAAAATCCATTGACTTTGTTTGGCAAAAAACCTATTATTTGAGGTGTCTTTTGATATTGAAAATCATTATCAATAAGCATAGATAAAGCAATTGCCGCAAAGGGGATGAACACATAATGGACGGAAAACAAATAAAGCGGGGTTTCGCGCCGGCCGGCCGATACGCGGTTCCGGGCACAGAAGTAAGAGAAATGCGCTCAAAAGGAGGCCGTACGTATCGTATCTTTGCCTCTTTTCCTCAGGAAGAACCGCCTGCATCCGGCTTCCCCGTCATATACCTGCTCGATGCGAATTCCGTGTTCGGCACAATGGCCGAAGCTTTGCGGGTGCAAAGCCGACGGCCTGAAAAAACAGGCGTTGTTCCGGCGGTGATTGTCGGAATCGGCTACCCGACAGATCAGCCGTTTTCCGCCGAACGTCACAGTGATTTTACGATGCCGCTTTCTGAATCAGAACTGCCGGTGCATCCGCGCGGCGCGGCATGGCCCGAACAGGGAGGGGCGGAAGCATTTCTGGAGTTTATAGAAGAAGAAGTAAAGCCCGCGATGGAGCGGGATTATCCGATCGACAGAGGCAGGCAGACGATTTTCGGCCATTCGCTGGGCGGTCTTTTTGTGCTGCAAGTGCTTTTGACGAGGCCGGACATGTTTCAGACCTATGTTGCCGGGAGTCCGTCAATTCACTGGAACAAGCGTTTTATTCAGGAAAAAGCGGAACGTTTGTCAGACCGGCTCTCTGCGGAAAATCTTCAAGTCAGCGTATTGCTGGCTGCGGGAGAAATTGAAAAAACACATAAAAGCAGAATCCCGCAGCACGCAGAGGCGCTGTACTCTTTATTATGCGGGTTTGAAGATGATGGAGTCCGTGCTGAATACAGCGAGTTTGAAGGAGAGGGCCATATTTCTGTCCTGCCCGTTTTAATCAGCAGGGCACTGCGTTTCTGCCTGAATCCGGGAGGGCCGCATACCCCGTATTCTCCCGCATGAGAAAAAACAGGCCCTTCGAACTAAATGCGGCTGATTCTAATTTTCTAATTGACTGCGTGTTTTGATTTGGATATGATTGTCTTGAATCATAATTGATAATGATAATCATTATCAATATAGAAAGGGAATGATAATATGGACGCATTGGGAATGAAAGGGAAAACGGCCGTTGTCACCGGCGCCGCTCAAGGCATCGGAGAAGCAACAGCGCTTGCCCTTGCTGAACAAGGCGTAAATGTGGCAGCTATAGATACAAATGAAGACCTGCTTCTCGGGCTTACTGACAGACTTCGGAAAAAAGGCGTGCAGGCGCAGGGGTTTGCCGCAGATGTATCTGACAGTGCGGCTGTCAATGATATCATCGCCGCCGTTGAACGCGACATGGGGCCTATTGAAATATTGGCGAACGTTGCGGGCGTGCTGCGGCCGGGTCCGGTGCAATCCCTCAGTGATGAAGATTGGGATCAAACATTTTCTGTTAATACGACCGGCGTTTTTCATGTATCGCGGGCTGTAAGCCGGTACATGATTGAGCGTCAAAAAGGCGCCATCGTTACGGTCGGTTCGAATGCAGCCGGCGTTCCGCGTGCTTCCATGGCGGCTTATGCGGCGTCAAAAGCGGCTGCCGTCATGTTTACGAAATGCCTCGGACTGGAGCTTGCGGCCCATCATATCCGCTGCAACATCGTATCTCCGGGTTCAACGGAAACCGACATGCAGCGGGCGCTGTGGCAGGACGAGAATGGAGCCCGGGACGTCATCAGAGGTTCGCTTGATACATATAAAACGGGAATTCCGCTTCAAAAGCTGGCGAAGCCTTCTGATATTGCAAATGCCGTTTTGTTTCTGGCTTCTGAACAGGCAAACCATATTACGATGCATGATTTATGCGTTGATGGCGGCGCTACTTTAGGCGTTTGATTTAACGAGAAGGAGGGACAAACATGACAAATCAACATTTATTGGCGGAAGTGTCAGCAAAAGAGGTGCTGGACGCTTACAAGCCCGGGGCGTTCTTTTTAGCTTCCCCGAAAAGTACGATGCTTGCGGAAGGAATGTTTGCGGAAGTGCCTGATACAGACGCGGAAAATCAGCTGGATTCACTGCCTGAACGCGTGAGACAGACGCTTCTTGAGGCAAAGCAAGCCGGCATCAAACATCCGATTGCGGCCGGCGCCATTCCTTTTGACAGCAGAAAAGCTTCCCGGCTTTTTGTACCGAAGAATGTCCATACGGCAGGCCCGCTTTCGTTTGCGGTATCTTCCGCAGAAAAGCCGCAATCCAATACATATGACATCTGTCCCGTTCCGGAGCCTGAGGGCTTTATGAGCGGTGTGGAACAAGGCGTATTCAACATTACGGACGGTCCGCTCAGCAAAATCGTGCTGTCAAGGACGCTTCATCTGACCGCTGAAAAGGATATCGACATTCCTCAGGCCGTCAAGCATTTGGCGCAGCACAACCCGCGCGGCTATACATTCGCTGCGGATGTGACGGGAACGTCAGAAACAAGAAAAACGCTTTTCGGCGCAAGTCCTGAACTGCTGCTGTCCAAAAACGGAACATCGATTCTGTCCAATCCGCTGGCAGGTTCCAGACCTCGCAGCACAGATCCCGCCGAGGATCAGAGAAGAGCGGAAGAACTGCTGCAATCAGCAAAAGATCTGCATGAACATGCCGTAGTCGTGGCCGCCGTGGCCGCCGCCCTTAAACCGTTCTGCCGTGTACTTGATGTGCCGGAAAAACCGTCACTCATTAAAACTGAGGCGATGTGGCACCTGTCCACCGAGGTAAAGGGAGAGCTGCGTGATCCGTCAACGACATCACTTGAGCTGGCCATCGCCCTGCATCCGACACCTGCGGTATGCGGAACGCCGACGGATGCGGCGAGAGAAGCGATTCAGGATATTGAGCCGTTTGACCGCAATTTCTACACGGGAATGGCGGGCTGGTGTGATGCTGAGGGTGACGGAGAATGGATTATCGCACTTCGCTGCGCCGAAGCGAAAACAAGGTCTCTTCGGCTCTTTGCGGGTGCCGGGATTGTCGCCGGATCAAAGCCGCAGGATGAATTGGACGAAACATCGGCGAAATTTCGCACCATGCTCCGGGCGATGGGGCTTTACCAAGATGAGTTGTAAAAAAGGAGGGAACGGATCGTGCTGACTGGATTTACGCCATGGCCGGAAGAATGGGCTGACAAATACCGAAAAGACGGCTGCTGGAAGGGTGAGACGTTCGGAGGAATGCTGAAAGAGCGCGCGGCTTTATACGGAAATCAAACTGCCGTGACGTGTAAAGATGTACATTGGAGCTACAAAGAATTAGATGAAAGGGCCGATCGTTTAGCGGCGGGACTGCATAAGCTCGGAATTCAAAAGGAAGACCGCGTTGTCGTTCAGCTGCCGAATATCGCTGAGTTTTTTGAAGTGATTTTCGCGCTGTTCAGGCTCGGAGCGCTGCCCGTTTTCGCACTGCCTTCCCATAGAAGCAGTGAGATTACGTATTTCTGCGAGTTTGCAGAGGCGAAAGCATACATCATTCCTGATATGCATTCAGGTTTTGATTACAGAGCGCTTGCCAGACAGGTGAAAGACAAACTTCCGGATTTGGCGCATGTCATTGTGGCCGGCGAAGCTGAAGAGTTTCAAGAACTGAGCAGCCTGCATAGAGAGCCGGTTCAGCTGGAAGATATAAGCCCGGCGGAAGTCGCCTTTTTACAGCTTTCAGGAGGCAGTACGGGGCTGTCCAAGCTGATTCCGCGAACACACGACGATTACATATACAGTTTGCGCATCAGCGCGGAAATATGCGGCTTGGATCATCACAGCGTTTATTTGGCCGCTCTGCCGACAGCGCATAATTATCCGCTCAGCTCGCCGGGTGTGCTGGGAACTTTATATGCCGGAGGCCGGGTTGTTCTGTCACCGACGCCGAGTCCGGATGACTGCTTCCCGTTAATTGAAAAAGAACGTGTCACAATTACAGCGCTCGTCCCGCCGCTTGCGATGGTGTGGATGGACGCATCCGGTTCGCGAAGTGATGATTTATCAAGCCTTCAAGTGCTGCAGGTGGGAGGCGCCAAATTCAGCGCTGAGGCGGCCCGCCGCGTGAAGAGCGCTTTCGGATGCACCCTTCAGCAGGTTTTCGGAATGGCGGAAGGATTGGTGAATTATACGAGACTGGATGATCCTGAAGAGATCATTGTCAATACGCAAGGCAGACCGATGTCACCTTTTGATGAGGTCAGGGTTTTAGACGATAACGGGCGGGATGTCGCCCCCGGTGAAGCGGGACATTTGTTTACACGCGGCCCTTACACGATTCGCGGATATTATAAAGCGCCTGAACATAATGAAAGATCATTCACAGCCGACGGATTTTATCAGACCGGCGATATCGTCAAACTGACGGCGGACGGCTATATCATCGTCGAAGGACGTGCGAAAGATCAAATCAATCGGGGCGGTGAAAAAATAGCCGCTGAGGAGGTGGAAAATCACCTTCTTGCGCATCCTGCCGTTCATGATGCGGCCATGGTTTCAATGCCGGATGATTTTCTCGGGGAGAGATCCTGTGTGTTCGTCATCCCGAAAGGAGAAGCGCCGAAACCGGGAGAGCTGAAAGCATTTTTACGTGAGCGCGGATTGGCGGCATATAAAATCCCCGACCGGATTGAATTTATCGCTTCTTTCCCGAAAACCGGCGTCGGCAAGGTCAGTAAAAAGGATCTTCGCGAAACGATCGCCCAAAAAGTAAAGCCGGCTGAAATCAAACAATCTTAAAAAAAGGAAGTGTTTACATTGGCTATACCGTCTATTCCCGCATATGCGCTGCCGACAGCGTCAGATATGCCTGAAAATAAAGTATCGTGGACGCTGAATCCGAAACGCGCGGTGCTTCTGATCCATGACATGCAGAATTATTTCGTCGATGCTTTTGCGAAAGGTGAAGCTCCGATCACGGAGGCGGCTGAGAATATCAAAAAAATAAAAGAGCAATGCAAAGCACTCGGCATTCCGGTGGTGTATACCGCGCAGCCGGGCAGCCAAGACCCGGCGGACCGCGCGCTGCTGACGGATTTTTGGGGGCCGGGGCTAAAAAGCGGGCCTTATGAAGAAAAGGTCATTCCGGAGCTTGCCCCGGATGATCAGGACATTGTCCTCACAAAGTGGAGATACAGCGCGTTTAAACGGACGAATCTCCTTGAGATCATGCGTGAAAGCGGCAGAGACCAGCTCATGATTACGGGAATTTATGCACACATCGGCTGCCTCGTCACAGCCTGTGAAGCATTTATGGATGATATCCAAAGCTTCTTTATCGGAGACGCCGTTGCTGATTTTTCTTCAGAAAAACATAAGATGGCCATCGAATATGCGTCTCAGCGCTGCGCTTACACGGCTTTGACAAACGAAGTACTGGAGCTGCTGGGCGGCGCGCCGGTTTCTGAAGGAGCAGAGAAGACTTCCGCCGTATTGACAAAAGACCGGGTGCGGGAACAAATTGCGGCGATTCTTCAAGAATCACCGTCTGATATTCCGGATCATGAAGACCTGCTGGACAGAGGTCTTGACTCCGTCAGAATCATGAGCCTTGTCGAACAATGGCGCCGTGACGGAGCTGAAGTGACGTTTGTGGAACTGGCGGAGAACCGGACGCTGGAAGAGTGGTGGAGACTTCTTTCTTCCCGATCTCAAAAAGTCTTGCCGAACGCAGATTATTTATAAAGGGAGAGAATAGAATGCATGATACACAACAGCTGCCTCTGACAGGCGCACAGGCCGGTATCTGGTTTGCGCAGCAGCTTGATCCTGATAATCCGATTTACAATACAGGCGAGTACGTTGAGATAAACGGCGCGATCGATGTGAACATATTTAAAACCGCTCTCGACCGCGTGCTGACGGAAGCCGCGTCATTACACGCCCGCTTCGAAGAGGGGGCAGACGGGCCGAAGCAGATCATCAATCCTCCATTTGAGGCTGCGATCGATGTCATAGATGTGAGTTCAGAAGCTGATCCGAAGCAGGCCGCACTCAGACTCATGCAGACAGATTTGGCTGAGCCCGTCGATATGGCGGCCGGGCCTCTGTTCCGCGACATTTTATTTCAGGCGGGACCGGAACGCTTTTTCTGGTATCAGCGCATTCACCACATTGCGATAGACGGCTACGGTTTTTCACTGCTGGCACGGCGTACGGCGCAAGTGTACACCGCAATACGGGAGGGACGTCCGGATAACGGGCGCTCCTTCGGTTCTTTGGAGGATCTGGTAAAAGAAGATCAAGAGTACCGCGCGTCTGATCAATTCCTGAAAGATCGGGAATTTTGGATGGAGAAATTTGCGGATGAACCTGATGTCGTCAGTTTGGCGGAAAGAGCGCCGAGAACGTCAACACGTTTTCGGAGAAGCACGGCTTATCTTTCTGAAACGGCTTTACAGCATGTAAAAGCGATTCCGAACTGGCATGAAGCCGTCACGGCCGCAGCGGCGGTATATGTCCATCGGATGACAAACGCGGGGGATATCGTACTCGGCTTACCGATGATGGGGCGGATCGGCTCGATTTCACTGAATATTCCGAGTATGGTCATGAATCTTATGCCTTTACGGCTTTCTCTTCGCCCGGATATGAATTTTCATGAGGCCGTCAGCCAAGTGGCAAAAGAAATCCGAAACATCCGGCGCCATCAGAAATACCGCCATGAAGATATGCGCCGCGACCTTAAATTGCTCGGAGAAAATCGCAGGCTGTTCGGCCCGCAAGTCAATGTGATGCCGTTTGATTACGCGCTTGATTTCGCCGGAGCGCCGGGCACCGTTCATAATTTATCAGCAGGGCCCGTTGATGATTTGTCAATTAACGTTTACGACAGAGCGGACGGAAGCGGAATGCGTGTGGACTTTGATGCGAATCCGGAAGTGTACAGCACCGAAGATATTGAAAACCATCAAAAACGATTCCTGCTTCTGTTGGAATCCGCTGTGAAAGACCAGACACAAAAAATCGGCACACTCAACCTTCTGCTTGAAAGTGAACGTCTCCGCGTACTGGAAAGCTGGAATGACACGCGCAAGGCCGAGAAGCAGAAAAGTCTGCCGGAGCTGTTTTACGAACAGGCCGTAAAAACACCGGACCGGCCGGCAATCATCACCGAAAACGAAGAGCTCAGCTATGCCGAATTGAACAAGCGCGCGAACCAGCTTGCCGGCATGCTAAAGGAAAAGGGGCTCGGACCGGAACAATTTGCCGCTTTGCTGCTTCCGCGGTCACAGGAGTTGGCCGTGAGTATGCTGGCCGTTTTGAAAACGGGAGCCGCATACCTGCCGCTTGATCCTGATTTTCCTTCTGAGCGGATCGCATACATGCTCAAAGATGCACAGCCTGCATGCCTGATTACAACGATGGAATTATCCGGCCGCATGCCGGAAGACAGTGATGCAAAAAGGATCATTCTCGATGACCCGGATACGGTAAAAACCGTTGCCGCTCAAAATGCTGACTGTCCCGCTCAGGCGGAATGTTCGCCTTTGCACCCCGCTTATATCATTTATACATCGGGCTCAACGGGCAAACCGAAAGGCGTAGTCGTCACATTAAAAAGCGTAAGCAATTTCCTCTT
This sequence comes from Bacillus sp. SJ-10, assembly GCF_002843505.1. Lineage (NCBI taxonomy): Bacteria > Bacillati > Bacillota > Bacilli > Caryophanales > Bacillaceae > Bacillus > Bacillus sp. SJ-10. The sequence goes on from NZ_CP025258.1 coordinate 1,614,549, forward strand.
ATCCATGCGGGAAATGTTCCCGCTCGGCGAACAAGACCGCCTGCTTGCCGTTACGACTGCGGCGTTTGATATTTCCGGACTTGAGCTCTTCCTTCCGCTCATCAGCGGGGCGGGGTGCGTCATCGCACGTAAAGAGACGATTCAGGAACCGCGGGCGCTTGCGCACATGATTCACTCATACGGTATTTCAATCATGCAGGCAACGCCGACATTGTGGCATTCATTAGTCACCAATGAACCGGATTCTCTCCGGGCGCTGCGGGTGCTTGTCGGAGGTGAGGCGCTTCCGAACGCGCTTATGCATGCTCTGCTTGAATCAGGCTGTACGGTGACGAATCTGTACGGGCCGACTGAAACAACAATCTGGTCGGCCGCACAGCCGCTTGCAAAAGACCATACGGGGGCGCCTCCGATCGGAACGCCGATTTGGAACACGCGGGTATATGTGCTGGACGCCGCATTGCAGCCCGTCCCGCCGGGAATCGCGGGCGAGCTTTATATCGCGGGCGAGGGGCTTGCCAGAGGTTATTATAACCGTCCTGATTTAACAGCTGAAAGATTCATTGCCGATCCGTACGGGCCCGCGGGCGCGAGGATGTACCGGACGGGAGATCTCGTGCGCTGGCGTGAGGACGGCTCGCTTGATTATATCAGCAGAGCCGATCACCAAATTAAAATCCGCGGGTTCCGGATAGAATTAGGAGAAATTGAGTTAGTGCTGTCGAAATATCCGGGTATTTCGCAGGCCGCCGTCATTGTCCGTGAAGACCAGCCGGGAGATAAGCGGCTGGCGGCTTACGCTGTCGCGGATCAGCCCCTTGATATCGGCGGACTTCGTGCATATATGGCCGAAAGCCTGCCGGATTATATGGTGCCGGGCGCGTTTGTACAGCTGAAAGAATTGCCGCTGACACCGAATAAGAAGCTCGATCGCAGCGCTCTGCCTGCACCTGATTTTTCCGCTGTCCTGTCTGACAGAGGGCCGCGGACGCCGCAGGAAGAAATATTATGCGATCTGTTTGCCGAGGTTCTCGGTCTCGCGCGGGTCGGAATTGATGACGGGTTCTTTGAATTGGGCGGACATTCGCTCTTAGCCGGACGCCTGATGAGCCGGGTCCGGGAGACGATGGGCGCAGAGATTGGCATCGGCCGTCTGTTTGATACGCCGACCGTTGCCGGGCTCGCCGCACAGCTTGACACCGCAAAGAGTGCGCGGCCTAAGCTCAAGCCGTTTGACCGGCCGGAGCATATCCCGCTGTCATTTGCGCAGCTGCGTCTTTGGTTTCTCTACTGTCTTGAAGGGCCAAGCCCGACTTACAACATTCCGGTGATTGTCCGCATGTCAGGCAAGCTTGACCAATCAGCGCTGAAACACGCCTTTTACGATGTTGTCAGCCGTCATGAAAGCTTGCGCACCGTTTTTCCGGAAAATAAGGGATCATCTCATCAGCTCATTTTATCTGCTGAAGAAGCCCGCCCTGTGTTTACAGTGACACGTGCGGACAAAAACGAGCTCCAAGACATGCTTGCCGCTGCGGCACGATATCGGTTTGATCTCGCTAAAGAGCCGGCCGTCCGGGCTGAGCTGTTTGATCTTGGTGACGGCAAGTATACGCTGATGATTCTCCTGCATCACATCGCAGGTGACGGCTGGTCCTTGAATCCGCTCATGCGTGACTTATCCATAGCCTATATCGCCCGGCAAACAGGTAAAAAAGCAGAATGGGCGCCGCTGGCGGTTCAATATGCGGATTATGCGCTTTGGCAGCAGCAGCTTTTAGGCAGCGCGTCTGATTCTGAGAGCTTAATTGCGCGCCAGCTGGATTTCTGGAAGAAAACGCTTGAAAATGTACCGGATCAGCTGGAGCTGCCGTCTGATTTTCCGCGTCCTGCTGAATCAAGCTACAGGGGCGGCGTCATTCCGGTCAACATTGGCCAAGAGCTTCATGCCCGTCTTCTCTCACTTGCCAGAAATCAGCGCGTAAGCCTGTTTATGGTGCTTCAATCAGGGCTTTCCGCGTTACTGACCCGGCTCGGTGCAGGGACCGATATTCCGATCGGCAGTCCGATAGCCGGCCGCAGTGATGACGCATTGGGAGACCTTGTGGGTATGTTCATTAATACACTCGTACTGAGAACCGATACCTCTGGCGATCCGAGCTTTTGTGAGCTCCTTGAAAGGGTCAGGGAAATGAATCTCGCAGCATATGAACATCAGGACGTGCCGTTTGAACGTCTCGTGGAAGAATTGAATCCGGTTCGTTCCCGGTCAAGACATCCGCTGTTCCAAGTGATGCTCGCATTCCAAAATACGCCTGACCCTGTACTCAGTCTTCCTGATATGGAAACAAGCCTGCAAATCAGCAGTGTCGGATCGTCCAAATTTGATTTGACGCTGGAATTGGCTGAACAGCGCCATGACGACGGCACGCCTGCCGGTATTGAAGGCCTGCTGGAGTTCAGTACGGACTTATTCAGAAAAGAAACGGCCGAAGCACTTGCCGGACGCCTGCTTCTTCTGCTCGAAGATGCTGCATCACATCCGGAAAAATCGATCGGAAGCTTAACCATTCTTTCTGATGAAGAGCGCCGGAAGCTTTTGCCGGTTAAACGGGCAAAACAGCATATTCAGCCTCGGCAGACACTGCCTGAATTGTTTGAAATACAGGCCGCCGCAAAATCGGATGAAACGGCGGCAGTATTTGGAGAGAGCGGGCTCACTTATAAAGAGCTGAATGAAAGAGCCAATCAGCTCGCGCACATGATGATTGCCCGCGGCGTCGGCCCTGAGCAGTTTGTCGCACTGGCGCTGCCGCGTTCTTTAGATATGATTGTCGGGCTGTTAGCCGTCCTGAAGACGGGGGCAGCGTATTTGCCGCTTGATCCCGATTATCCCGCGGACCGCATTGCTTTTATGTTACATGATGCCAAGCCTGTATTTATGCTCACCAACCGTGAAGGCGCAAGTAAGCTCTCTATCGAAAGCGGCATGCCGGCCTTCATCCTGGATGACCCGCAGAATAAAGAAACACTTGAGCGATATGCCGTCACGAACCCTGCGGACGCTGACCGGATTCATCCGCTGTCACCGCTTCACCCGGCCTATGTCATTTACACGTCGGGATCAACAGGTGTGCCGAAAGGTGTCATCATTCCGCACAGCAATGTTATCAGGCTGTTTGAGTCGACGCGGCATTGGTATCACTTTCATTCTGATGATGTATGGACGATGTTTCACTCCTACGCTTTCGATTTCTCTGTCTGGGAAATGTGGGGGCCGTTGCTTCACGGCGGACGTCTCGTCGTCGTGCCGCATGACATCAGCAGATCGCCGAAAGCGTTTTTACATCTCCTCGTGAAAGAGCGGGTGACCGTGCTTAACCAAACGCCGTCAGCGTTTTACCAGCTGATGCATGCGGAAAAAGAACACAAAGAGCTGGGGCGTCAGCTCGCACTCAGATATATCATCTTCGGCGGCGAGGCGCTTGAGCTGAGCCGGCTTGAGGATTGGTACAGCCGCCACGCGGACAATCAGCCGGTGCTCGTGAATATGTACGGCATTACGGAAACGACGGTGCACGTCAGTTACCTTGAATTAGACAAAAACATTGCCGAACTGAAGGCAAACAGCCTCATCGGCTGCGGCATTCCTGATCTGAACGTATATGTGCTTGATGACCGGCTGGAGCCTGTGCCTCCGGGCATCACGGGCGAAATGTATGTGGCCGGAGGAGGCGTGGCACGCGGTTACTTAGGGCGGCAAAGCCTGACCGCCGAACGCTTTGTGGCTGATCCGTACGGCCCGCCGGGGACGAGAATGTACCGGACAGGGGATTTAGCCCGTCTGCGGACGGACGGTTCTCTTGATTATATGGGCAGAGCGGACCACCAGATTAAAATCCGCGGCTTCCGGATTGAATTGGGAGAAATCGAAGCGGTTCTCGTCAAACATCCGGATGTCGAGGATGCTGCCGTAGTCGTCCGTGAAGACCGGCCGGGAGATAAACGGCTGGCCGCCTACCTTGTCCGATCTGCCGGCAGCACCTTGGACACGGGGGACGTGCGCCGGTTTACCGAAGAAAGCCTGCCGGATTACATGGTTCCGTCAGCTTTTGTCCAAATGAATGAACTGCCGCTGACACCGAATGGAAAGCTTGACCGAAAAGCGCTCCCTGCGCCTGACTTCCAAACGGAGGTCACCGGCCGGGGACCGAGAACGCCGCAGGAAGAAATGCTGTGTGAGCTGTTCGCAGAGGTGCTTCACCTGCCGCGTGTCGGTATTGATGACAGATTCTTTGATTTAGGCGGCCATTCTTTGCTTGCGGTTCATTTAATGAGCCGTATTCGGGAAGCGATGGGAGCCGAGCTGAGTATCGGAACATTATTTGAAGCTCCTACGGTGGCAAGCCTTGCTGAAAGACTTGAGTCAGGAACGGGCACAAGCGCGCTTGATGTTCTTCTTCCGCTCAGAACGGCAGGAGAAGAAACACCGTTGTTCTGTGTCCATCCGGCCGGCGGTCTCAGCTGGTGTTATGCCGGGCTGATGTCTTCTTTAGAGGCTGATTATCCGATATACGGCTTACAGGCGAGAGGCATCGGAAAAAAAGAACCGCTTCCGCAAAGCTTAGATGACATGGCGGCGGATTATATTGAAAAAATCCGCACCGTGCAGCCGAAAGGGCCGTACCGTCTGCTCGGCTGGTCTCTCGGAGGGAATGTCATTCAGGCCATGGCGACACAATTACAGAGCCGGGGTGAAGAGGTTTCGCTTTTGGTGATGCTTGACGCGTATCCGAATCATTTTCTGCCGATAAAAAATGCGCCTGATGACGAGGAAGCCGTCATCGCGCTGCTTGCCCTGGGAGGGTACGACCCGGACAGCCTCGGGGATCAGCCGCTTGATTTTGACACTGCGCTGACCATTCTCCGCCGTGAGGGAAGCGCATTAGCCAGTCTGGACGAGTCAGTGATGATGAATCTGAAAGACACGTACGTTAATTCTGTCGGGCTGTTAGGAACATACAAGCCGAAGCCGTTCCACGGAGATGTGCTGTTCTTCAGATCCACGATTATTCCGGAGTGGTTTGACCCGATTGAGCCGGATACTTGGAAACCGTATATTACGGGGAAAATCGAGCGGTATGACTTAGACTGCCGCCATAAAGATATGTGCCAGCCGGGCCCGCTTGCCGACATCGGCGCGATTCTGGCAGAGAAATTAAACGGACGGCGTACAGTCCGGTAAAGAAAGGAAAGAGATGATATGACAAATCCATTTGAACGGGAAGACGGCTCATACCACGTGCTCGTCAATGCTGAAGGCCAGTACTCACTGTGGCCGGCCTATCTGGATGTGCCGGACGGCTGGGAAACCCGCCTCACGAATGAAACCCGCCCCGTTTGTCTCGAATATATTGAGACAAACTGGCGTGATATGAGGCCGGAAAGCCTGAAACAGGCCGAAGCCGCTAAAATGTAATAAGAAAAGCCTGCCGTTATTTCGGCAGGCTTTTTATGCGGACATCAGCCGTTAAGCTGTGTATGATCACAGAATGTATAAGGGTGGCCTTCTTCATTCGTGCACCATGACTGAGACAGAAAAGCCAAAAAGACCGCGGCCCACTGGTCTGCAAACTGGATTAAAATACCGCCGTCGTGCCACGTTCCGTTATCCTTCTTCCAGCGTGTATCAATTGGGTTTCCCTGATTCATATGAATATTATGCATGCCGTTTGTCGGCTTGAACCCGAAAATCTTATCAGCGCCCGGCTCCGGCCCGAATTTAGAGCCGTAAATATAGACGGTGGCTTTTTCTGATTTGGCTTTTTGCATGTACGTCTCAATAAAGTCATTTAAGTCATTATCCGGACCGGTGACTTCATGCGGGAGGGGCACCATGTTCCGGGGATCAAACAATCCGCCGCGGACATAATCCAGCGCCAGCTCACGGCTGGTTTCATCAATTGGGGTATATCCATACGGAATGTTGGGCAGCAGGGTGATCGCGCTTGCGTCAAAATGATCGCGTGCCGCATACAGAACCTCTGATTCTTTTGAACTTGACATGACATTGATCGCACAGCGATAGCGCGTATCAGGCTCGCCTAGCACCTCGACTTGAAAATGCGGAGAATCATCATCTGTTTCCCTTTTCATATCTGACACAGTGCCTTTTAATACACCATAGTGCTGAACAGCCATATGAATCCTCCTTTTTCTTCCGGGATATGAATTGATATTCGAGACAGGGGGCCGTTTTTCCTTTTATGAGAAAGAAAAAAGGACAGCCCGCTGATCAGGCTGTCCTCTTCAATATCTATTAAGCTTTTGCAGCCGAACCTTGCATTGCTTTTTCAGCAGGCACGTAGTCATAGCCTAAGTCTTTGGCTACGGCTTCATACGTGACATGTCCGTTAGCCGTATTTAAGCCCGCTTTAAGCGCAGGGCTGTCTGCAATGGCTTGTGCCGCGCCTTTATTGGCGATTTGAAGCGCGTAAGGAACGGTTACATTCGTTAATGCGAGCGTAGACGTACGCGGTACGGCGCCCGGCATATTGGCGACAGCGTAGTGAACGACGCCGTGTTTTTCGTAAGTCGGATTATCGTGGGTTGTAATATGATCAACGGTTTCCACAATGCCGCCCTGATCGATGGCAACATCAACAATGACGGAACCCGGTTTCATTTGTTTAACCATTTCTTCCGTAACGAGAGTCGGCGCTTTGGCTCCCGGGATGAGCACGGCGCAGATCAGAAGATCCGCTTCCGCGACGGAATCTGCAATATTTACAGGGTTTGACATCAATGTTTTAATCTGATGCCCGAAAATATCATCAAGCTGACGCAGGCGGTCTGCGTTCAAATCGATCATTGTCACATCGGCACCGAGTCCGACAGCCATTTTCGCGGCATTTGTTCCGACGCCGCCCCCTCCGATGATCGTGACTTTTCCGCGGGATACACCCGGTACGCCGGCTAATAAAATTCCTTTTCCGCCCTTTGGTTTTTCAAGAAACTGAGCTCCGATTTGAGCGGCCATTCTGCCGGCCACTTCGGACATCGGCGTAAGCAGCGGAAGGGAACGTCCGTCCGTTACCGTTTCGTACGCGATAGCTGTCACGCCTTTTTCTGTAAGCGCTTTAGCTAATTCCGGCTCTGCAGCTAAATGAAGGTAAGTGAATAAGACCAGACCTTGACGGAAATACGCATACTCTTCAGCCAGCGGTTCTTTTACCTTCATGACCATTTCCGCATCCCATACTTGCTTTCTGTCCTCCAGAATTTCCGCCCCTGCTGATACGTAATCTTCATTTGTAAAGCCGCTTCCGAGTCCCGCTCCGGATTCCACAAGAACCCGATGGCCGTTTCCGATAAGCTGTGAAACGCCTCCAGGTGTTAATGCCACTCGATTTTCATTGTTTTTGATTTCCTTTGGAACCCCGATAATCATGTCTGTTTCCCCCAATGTTTGTGTGATGCTTCAAGTGTAGCGCGATTTTTGCGAAAATTCTTTGTTTGAAACAGAAAATAAAAAAACACGGATTTGTGAAATTTCACGAACCCATGCTGCGAAGTTTGATATCAAGGTAAATCGTAAACTTTTCATTTACATTTTTTAAGTCGATTTCTGCGATCTGGCTGATTCTTTTCAGCCTGTAATTCAATGTATTGACATGGATGTTAAGCGCTTTAGCGGCGGTGTTGACGTTGCTGTCGGCATCAATAAAATGTTCGAGCGTTTTTACCATATCGGCTTGGTGCTCCCTGTCATACTGCTCAAGCTTTGAGAGGGAATAGTTCATATAGCCGCTGTGCTTGCGTTTTTCATCCAACACATCCAGGTACTGATAAATGCCGAGTTCCGAAAAGCTGAAAAGGTGTTTGGTTTCTCTCACAAACCGCTCTTTCGCTTTTAATACGGAAAGCGCTTCCTGATAGGAGCGGTAAACATAAGAAATCGATTCGTAAATACCGCCGACCGCAATCGACGCATCCTCAATTTTATATCGTTCCTTCAGCTGTTTTTGAATATGAAGGGCGAAGTGCTTTAAATCTTTAAAAGGCTGATCGGTTTTCGGCGCGGCTAATAAGATTAATTCATTTGAATCAACAGTCGCCAGCATGACATGAATCTGCTGTGTCGTTTCCTGCAAATATTGCAGCTGCTGTTCCGTCTTTTCAGTCAGCTCATCATGTAAACGGATGATCATGACGCTGAACACGGACGGCAGCGCCATTCCGAGCTTATGAAACCCTTCGGCCATCTCGGCTTCCTGATAAATATGGCCGGTCAGCATTTTCCAAAAAAACTCCTGGCCCCGCTCTTCGATTTTCGTTTTGCGGATCTGCAGGTGCAAAAGTTTGTTCCGCACCGCTTTGGCTGCCAGCTGAAGTGTCTTCAGATCTTCGTCATTGAGCTTTTTTTTGATCTCAAGCGCCCAAATAAATCCGAGAACCTGACTGTTTTTCCAGATGGAAATCGCCACGCGGTTGCTCAGGCCCACCTCGTCAATTTCTTTCACTTTGATCGGCTGGTCCGTTTTTAAAAGGGCCGGAATGGTTCCGTCTTTCCACAGTTTGTTGATGACTTTTTCCGGCACCCTCCGCCCGATAATCGTCGACGTCCGGGCCGGATCTGTACAATCGCTGTGCGTGCTGTATGCAAGCAGTTTATGATTAACGTCTTCTATTGTAATGGGGCATTGAAGAACTTCACTGATATGGTCGGCAACATCTTCAAGCCTGTCGAAACTGTACTTAAATGGATCCTTTGGATTGGTCATCTGTATCCCTACTTTTTCATAGCTTCATATCTTGATCTTACCATCTTGCTTTTCAGACTGAAAGGCATCTTTGCAGGGAAATAGACTAGGACAATAAGATCATTCGATGAAATCGAAAATAATAAGAAAATCATACTATTGTATTTACAAAATGTGTAAATGTGACGAAAAATCCAATATATCATAAGACTCATTTTGTAAAATTAAAACAGATTTGTTTGACTGTGCCGAATGGTTGTTTTTATAATAATGACGTTCAAAAAATAAGTGAATTAGCCCATATTTAGGCTGATGACACAGGAGGGTATAAGGAATATGTCTGGATTAATTCGTGTCACACCCGAAGAGCTAAGAGCGATGGCTAAGCAATATGGCGTTGAAAGTCAGGAAGTCATGAATCAGGTTGACCGCCTGAACCGCATGATTTCTGATTTGAAAGGCATGTGGGAAGGTGCTTCAAGTGAAGCATTTGCGGATCAATATGAGCAGCTGAAACCTTCATTTATTAAAATGTCTGAATTGCTTCAAGATGTGAATCATCAGCTCGATCAAACGGCAAATACGCTTGAGTCTACTGACCAAGATATCGCTAACCAAATTCGCGGATAATAAGATGAATGAAGAAACGGAGCGCCTGATTCAATCAAGAAGACGGCGCTCTTTCTATGTAAGGGTGATATGAATATGTATATCGATATTACAATAGATTTAACACATTATAACGGCAGCGTCTTCGATCTCAGATTGTCAGATTACCATTCTGTGAAAAAAGTCATTGATATTGCCCGGCAGGCTCAGCATGTATCCGTTCCGCCGCGTGAAGGCTATTGGATCAGAGTGGTCAATAAAGAAACGGTTTTTTCCGGAGAACAAAAACTATCTGACTGCGGCATTACGAACGGAGACCGCCTTGAAATTTTATGAAAGGACATGGTGGAATGACAGGTCATAACAGATCTTATTTAGAAACAGAATTAGACGCCGTCCGGGAAGAAACCGAATCAGGCTTCACGTTCACCTTCCAGCGGGAAAAAATCAAGCTTCTTGACGGGCTGGAAGCAAACGTGATTAAAGATGCTGATCCTTTTTTTCAAAAAGAGGTCTCAGTTTCAGAAGACGAAGTAACCATCACAATCAAACCTCCTTCTTCTTATCAGGCTTTCCGCTATATAAAAGGAAAAGATAAAAAAAGCAGGTGGCAATTTGCCTACCGTCTCGTCCAAGCCGTGAAACAGCATAAGCTGAAACGTCTCAATCTGATTGCCGCCCCTGAAAATATCGTGTTTGATAAAGCGCTGACGCCTTACTTTCTTCATTACGGCGTAAAGGAGAGCCTTCCGCCTTATGAGGAAGATAGAGAAAGGGTGTTAAAAGAGCTCAAAGCCTGTGCGGCGCTTGCAGCTGACGGGGCGTACACCTTCGATGAATATTTGAAGTACAAGGAGACGCTTCACTTCTCTCCTGAGGTGAAAAGCGTGCTAGAGGCGGAGACGATTGAAGAACTGGAAGAAACCATTCAAACCGCAATTGATTCCCTCGAAGAAAGGGACAAGACATACATAAAACTGCCGAAAAAGAAATGGAAAATCCAAAGATACGCTGGTCTGGCGCTTGCCGTCCTCCTTGTGCCGACACTTCTTTACTCCTTATACGTTCTGTTTTTCGCCCAGCCGAAGCAAGAGGCAATTACAGAAAGCAACCGCTATTTTTTAAATCAGCAGTACAGCAAAGTCATTGACACACTCGCTAAATACGATGCGGAAAGCCTCCCGGAATCTGTGCAGTATGAGCTTGCTTCCTCTTATGTGGCAGTTGAAAATCTGAGGGAAGAGCAACGGAAAAACATCGGGAATCTGGTCACGCTGCAATCAGACCCGAAGCATTTCCTTTATTGGATTGATATCGGCAGAGGGGAAAATGAAGAAGCCATCAAAATCGGCCGCAATCTTGAGTACAACCCGTACATCTGGCTCGGACTTACAAAATATAAACAGCAATTATTAGCGGATGACAGTATGAAAGACGACGAAAAGCAGAAAGAACTGGACGCCGTGGAAAGCGAGCTTGCGAAGGCGAAAAAAGAGGCGGAGGAACAGCATAAAGAAGCGAAGGAAAACGGTGACACCGCCGAAGCTTCCGCCGGACAGGATGAAAGCAAACAAGACAAAGCGAAAGATAACAAAGAGAACGACAAGAAAGATGAGAAAAAAGATGAAAAAAAATAACAGCACACATCAAATGGCCGCAGGTAACGATCAGGCTGTCAGGAGGTTCGCCATATGAGTCTGTTATGGGTCTTTTACCGAGAGCACGTACAAAAGATTCAGCTGTCTGAACTCCCGCCGTCTCAGCCGATTACGATCGGTCCGGATATGAAAGATACAATCACGTTCGGCACACTTCCGTTACGGCAAAACGCCGCAACCCTTTATCGAAAAGAAACAGATCGTTATGATGTTTTCCTGGGAAATAACTGTGCCGGCGAATTGACAATAGGAAATGAAATGCCCTGCCGGATTGAAGAAGAGACGATGCGGCTTCTGCTCACCCCTGACCGGGAAGAATCCTCCGTCTATTTTATCGGCGGGAAGGATGAGATCGTTTTCTCATCAGAAACAGAGGAAGCGGATATATACAAAGAGCCGTCCTCCGCTCAAACAGGGGCTTTTTATCTGCGAAAGTCGGCAGGATGCTGGTCTGTCGTCCCTGATGGCCAGGACGTTTATGTGAACGGAAAGCTTGCAGAAGCTCCCGAAAGGCTCCGCACGGGAGATGAGCTGCTGTGGAATTTTCTGCGTGTGAGGCTGACGGAGGACGACCTTTTAGAAGTCGTTCATCACGAAAAGCTTCAAACCGGTTTAACCAAAACGGTAAAACCAAGCACCGAAATGAAAAAGAAATACCCGCAATATCGAAGAACGCCGCGCATGGTCTACGATCTTCCCGAAGACCGCGTTTCATTCAGCTTTCCCTCGCAGGAAAGCGAACAGAATAACCGGGGGCTGTGGCTCGTCATTCTGCCTCCTTTGGTCATGCTGATTGTAATGGGGGTTGTCGCCATTATACAGCCGAGGGGCATATTCATCCTTGTCTCTTTGGCGATGTTTATGATGACTCTCATTACGTCCACCGTGCAGTATTTCCGTGAAAAAAACCAGCGGAAAAAACGGGAGGAAAAACGGGAGCGTGTGTACAAGCAGTATTTGGAAAGCAAACGAAAAGAGCTTCAGACGCTGTCGGAAAAACAGCTGCAAGTGCTGACGCATCATTTTCCCCCGTTTGAAAAAATGAAATATTTAACTTCTGAAATCAGCGGCCGCATTTGGGAGAAATCGCTGGAAAGCAGGGATTTTCTGATGCTTCGGCTTGGAACGGGCACGGTCCCGGCAAGCTACGAGATTTCAATGAGCGGCGGAGACCTGGCGAACCGCGATGTGGATGACTTGATGGAGCAGTCGCAGCACATGCAGCGTGTGTATAAAGATATCCGCCATGCGCCCGTGACCGTTGATTTACAAGAAGGGCCGATGGGGCTTGTCGGGAAACCCCAGATCGTCAAAAATGAAATTCACCAGCTGATCGGCCAGCTCGCGTTCTTCAACAGCTACCATGACCTGCGGTTTGTCTTTATCTTTCATGAGGACGAATATAAGGAATGGGAATGGATGAAGTGGCTGCCGCAATTTCAGCTGCCTCATATGTATGCGAAAGGATTTATTTACAATGAACAGACCCGCGATCAATTGTTATCGTCCATTTACGAGCTGCTGCGTGAGCGGGATTTGGAAGAAGATAAAGAAAAGAAGATCTTCCAGCCGCATTTTGTCTTTGTCATCACAAATCAGCAGCTGATCGCAGAGCACGTCATTTTAGAATATATCGAAGGCCGGCATGAGCATCTCGGCATCTCGGCAATCATCGCTGCGGAAACGAAGGAAAGCCTGGCGGAAAACATTCACACCCTCGTCCGCTACATTAATGAAGATGAGGGAGACATTCTCATTCAGCAGAAAAAAGCGGTACAGATCCCGTTTAAGCTGGACAGGCACGAACGGACAAACAACGAGCGGTTTTCCCGGACGCTTCGGACATTGCACCATCAGGTCGGAATGACGAATTCCATTCCTGAAACGGTCTCATTTCTGGAGCTGTTTCATGCGAAGGAAGTAAAAGAAATCGGCATCAGGCAGAAGTGGGAGACAAGTGAGTCTGCAAAATCGCTGGCTGTTCCGATCGGCTATAAAGGAAAAGACGACATCGTCTATTTAAACCTGCATGAAAAAGCGCACGGGCCGCACGGATTGCTGGCGGGAACGACCGGCTCCGGGAAAAGTGAATTTCTGCAAACGTACATCCTGTCATTGGCCGTTCACTTCCACCCGCATGAAGCGGCGTTTTTGCTGATTGACTATAAGGGCGGAGGAATGGCCCAGCCGTTTCGCAAGATGCCGCACCTTCTCGGGACCATCACGAATATTGAAGGAAGCAGAAACTTCAGTATCAGGGCGCTTGCATCCATTAAAAGCGAGCTGAAAAAACGGCAGCGGCTGTTTGATCAATATCGCGTCAATCACATCAATGACTATACAAAGCTGTATAAACAGGGAGAAACGGATATTCCGATGCCGCACCTGTTTTTGATTTCAGATGAATTCGCCGAGTTGAAAAGCGAAGAGCCTGACTTTATCAGGGAGCTTGTCAGCGCGGCCCGCATCGGACGGAGCCTTGGTGTGCATTTAATTCTCGCCACGCAAAAGCCGGGCGGCATCATTGACGACCAAATATGGAGCAACTCACGCTTTAAGGTCGCGCTGAAAGTGCAGGATGCAAGTGACAGTAAAGAAATCCTGAAAAACAGTGATGCGGCAAATATTACGGTCACCGGACGCGGCTACTTGCAAGTCGGAAATAACGAAGTGTATGAGCAGTTCCAATCTGCCTGGAGCGGCGCGCCTTACATGGAAGATGTATACGGCACCGAGGATGACATTGCCATCGTTACCGATACCGGCTTAATTCCGCTGTCTGAGGTGGACGCGGATGATGCGGCGAAAAAAGACGCCCCGGCAGAAATAGAAGCCGTAGTCGAAGAAATCGAGCGGATTCAAAATGAAATGGGCATTGAAAAGCTGCCGAGCCCGTGGCTTCCGCCGCTTGCCGAACGTATCCCGCGCACGCTTTACCCTGCGCAGGAAAAAGACCGCTTCTTCATCGCCTGCGTGGATGAGCCTGATCAGCAAAGACAGGCGCCTCTCGCTTATACGATGATGGATGACGGCAATATCGGCATTTTCGGCTCATCCGGCTACGGCAAGTCAGTGGCTGCCATCACCTTCCTGATGAACTTCGCGGAAGGATACACGCCAGAAGAGCTTCATATGTACATCTTTGATTTCGGAAACGGCACGCTTCTGCCATTGGCAAAGCTTCCGCACACCGCAGACTATTTCTTAATGGATCAAATGAGAAAGATCGAAAAATTCATGATCCGCATCAAGGAAGAAATCGAGCGGCGGAAACGGCTGTTCAGAGAAAAAGAAGTCAGCCATATCAAAATGTACAATTCGCTCAGTGAAGAAGAGCTGCCATTTATATTTATCACAATTGACAATTTCGACATCGTAAAAGATGAAATGCATGAATTAGAAACAGAATTTATCCAGATTTCACGCGACGGGCAAAGCTTAGGCATTTACTTCCTGCTGACCGCAACGAGGGTAAACGCCGTCCGCCAGTCGCTGTTAAACAACATAAAAACGAAAGTCGTCCATTATTTAATGGATCAGTCAGAAGGATACTCCATTTACGGGCGTCCGCCGTTCAGTCTCGAACCGATCCCGGGCCGCGTCATGATCCAAAAAGAAGAACTGTATTTCGCGCAAATGTTTCTTCCGGCTGAAGCGGAAAATGACCTTGAGATGTTCCAGGCGCTGAAAGATGATGTCAAAGCTTTAGCTGAGCGCCACGCCGGAACAGCCGGCCCAGACCCGATTCCGATGCTTCCGGATAGGCTGACGGCCGGCGAATTTTCACTCCGTCTCGGCCCGCATCAAGAACCGTTCCGCATTCCTGTCGGGCTTCATGAGGAAAAGGTCAGCCCTGTGTACTTTGATCTGGGCAAAAATAAACATTGTCTTATTTTGGGCCAGACACAGCGTGGAAAAACAAACATCCTGAAAGTGATGCTGAATCACCTGCTGCGTGAAGGTACGGAACGGGTCGGGCTGTTTGACTCGATTGACCGCGGACTGTCGCAGTATGCGCAGGAAACAAAGGTCAGCTATCTGGACACAAAAGAAGACGTCCGGCAGTGGATCGAAACGGCAGAAGCCATTTTCACGGAGCGCGAAGCTCAGTATGCGCAGGCCGTCAAAAATGGCGATGTGCACAAACTCAGTTTCTCTCCGGTCGTGTTAATGGCCGACGGCATTACAAGATTCCAGCAGACGATCGACACCGCCATTCAGGACAAACTGGCGATGTTTATGAAATCTTACGCGCATGTGGGCTTCAGTTTTATTCCGGCGGGCAATCACAGCGAATTCTCAAAAGGCTATGATTCCTTAACGACGGAAATGAAACAGATCCGCCACGCGATGCTGCTTGTGAAAAAATCCGAACAAAATGTCATTCCGCTGCCTTACCAAAGGCAGGAACCGGACATTCAGCCGGGCTTCGGCTATTTGGTTGAAAACGGGAAGGAGCAAAAAATCCAAATACCTTTATGTTCAGCGGAAAGGGAGGCCGTCAGATGACTGAACAACGAAAAAGCCTGATCAAATTAATAGCCGCGGTCGTCATCATTCTGCTGCTGCCGGTGCTGTTTTTCCGGTTTATCGGCGATGACCCGGGAAAACAAAAAATCAACGCCACCCGCCAAATCGCAGTCGTGAATGAAGACATGGGCTTACAAACAGATGAAAATGAGGAAGAGGAATCCGTCCATTTCGGCAAAGAAGTAGCGGCCGCTCTCGGCGGCCGTCCGGATTATTCATGGACGGTTGTCAACAGGAGCGCGGCTGAAAACGGTCTGGCGGCTAAGAAGTATGACGCCGTCGTTTACATTCCATCCGATTTTTCAAAAGATATCTTAAGCTATGACAAGGAGCGTCCGCAAAAAGCCACGCTGACATTCAATATTCAAAGCAACCTGAACGCCGTCAACAAAGAAAAGGTGCAGCGTGAGCTAGAAGACGCCCAAAAATCAATGAATAAAAAAATGTCAGCATTATATTGGAATTTCGTCTCACAAAAAGTGAACAATGTCCGAGGCGATTTTGACAAGATCGTCAATAAAGAATCAGAATTTCAAAACGTTATGTACAATTTTTACAAGCCGAGCTCCAATGACTTGGCAGGTGAAATCAAACGGCAAAAAGACCTGATTGACGAACTGAAAAAATCAATGAATGAAGCGCAGGGCGCGGCAAAAGAAAAATTGACCTCGGCAGATGAAGCCAAAACCACGCTCAAAGACTTTGCCGATACGGTCGAGCGCTATAAACAATATCAAGAAAATCAGAAAAAACTGCTGATGGCCGCGCAGGAACAAAATCAAAAGCAAATCACAACAGGACTGAATGCCATTAAAGCACAGCAGGCCGCCAACCAGTTCAGCACGATGATGAGCGGGCTGTCTTCAGGCATAAACCAGGCGCAGACACAGCTTGACCAGACGGGATCGGCTCTTCTTGCCGCCCAACAGGTGAGAGAAGCGCAGGTTCCTGAGCAGGAACACGGGATGGCAGATATTCAATCCAATTTACTGAACAATTATTTGACTCAATATAAAGCTCAAGCAAGATTTGAAACACTGAACAGCATCCAAACCCTTATGAAAAGGGATCGGCAGGCATTAACCGTTCCGGAAAAGGACCCGGGTGATGACGGCTCGGATGAACCGAAAGAAGAAGAAAAACCGGAAGAAGAAAAACCCGGCGATTTGAAAATTGACCTTGACGATCAGCGTGACGAATTAAAGCGCATCTCCGCTGAAATTAATCACATTTCTGACGGATTAAAAGAACCGGAAAAAGAAAATCCGGCCCCTGAAAAACCGGGCCAAGGCGATGACGGTGAAAACTCCGGCGATACCGATCCGAATAACGGAACGAATCCCGGAGAAGACGGAAAAACGGAAGACGGTACAAAAGAAGAGCAGCCTGCTTCCGATAACACAAGCGATCAGGAGCCAAAAACCGTCCAAACCGCCACTGCCGCTAAAAACGTCATTCCGCCTGCTGATGAGCCGGCAGACGATCCGAACGATTCTGAAGGGGACGGCGGCACAGACATATCTGAGGCGAAAGAAAGGCTGAACCAAGCCGCAGAGCGCATTCAGCAAATTGAAAAAGAGCTGGAAGAAAAACAGCAGACTCATAATGAAGAACTGAAAAAACGTCTCGATGCTCTTGATGAAGAAATCCAAGGCCTTAAAGACCAGATTGATGACGTCAAAAAACGGGCAGACAAATTAAAGAAAAAGCTGGAAGAATCAGAAGGAAAGAGAGAACAAGACTTCAATACCATTTACAGAATGATTGTAAAAACAGAACAGAACATTCTGAACTACCCGTCATTGGATGGCGGCCGCAAATCTGCTCTTGAACAGATATTTGCCGCTGTCATCAATACAAAAGAAATATCCGATTTAATGAGTTACTATAATGATTTATCCCTGTATGAGGCGACACTCTATCACTCTCTTGACGCGGGCTCGCTGCCTGATGTGAAAAACAGGGTGCTGAAAGCCCAGCAAGGCGAAGTCCAAACCGTTCTCGCGATCAAACCGGAAGAAACGGCAAGCTGGGAAAATCTGAAAAACAACAAAATGCAGACAGATGAAGACATCAGCAATTTCATTAAAGGCATGACCGAATTCTCGGATAACTACAGCTCGTATATCAGAGATGAACAAGCCGGAGTGCTCGATGAGCTCGCCAGCATTTCAGACAGCGCGGCGAAAGCATCCGATCAGCTGGCTGAAGGCGCTGTGCAGGAAGCGGCCGCGTTCAGCGGAGACGGATTAACCGGAACGATGGCGCTCGGCGCTCAGGATACCGTCGGCCGCGAAGTCCTGCAAATGTCTGACACGATGGGCCATCTGTCAGAACGCCAGTCCGGCATCATCAGCTATACCGACAATATGCAGCAAAGCGTAAATGACGTCCAGCAAAAAGCTGACACCTTAAACAGCAACTGGGGCAAAAACGTCGATTCCACGAAATTGATCAGAAATGACGTGTACGGCATTTTAGGGAACGCGCTCGTTGACGGACAGGAAAACGGCTACGTTTATGATTATCTCGCCAACCCGCTTAAAATCAGCGGAGAGGTGCCGGAAGACCGGGTTCAGAATGTTCCGCCGGTCGTCATTTTGGTGATCGTCCTGATCAGCAGTCTTCTGATCGGCTATTTCAGCTCGTATTATCAGCAGGCGCCGCTTCTTGTCAAAGGCGCGCTCTTTGGGATTTTAAACATTATGGTCGGATTGATGATCAGTCTGTTCGGTCTGAATATCTACTCGCTTCCGGACGATCAGACGATTAAATGGTCAGTCTTTACGATTCTCTTGCTTGCGGCGAGTTCAGCTTTTATCCGGGCAGCCTTTGTCTTCAGCTCGATTACCGGATGGATCGCATCATCAGCGCTCATTCTCTTTTATGTGGCGCCTTTGATCGACCTGATTATGCCGAACTTCACCTTTGACAGTCCGGTTTCGAAAGTCTATATCGATATTCAATACGGAACGGGCCATCTGTTTGCGATGGGGGTAACGGTTCTTGCGATCATTGCGCTGATTGCGGCGGCGCTTCCGCTCGTCATTCGGCTGTTTGCGGAAAAAACGGAGGAAAGTGATCAGTCTTATGAGGCGTAACACGTTCATGGAAAAAGGATTGCTGCTGTTTGCTCTCTCCTTTTTCCTTTTCCTTCCCCAAGCCGCAGCCGCGAATGAGGAAAATACTGATGTCAAGCCGAATGAATATGAAAAGAAAGACATTGAAATTCGTACGGATTACCTGCACGACGATGCCTACTCCGAGGAAAAAACGGCGCTTCCGAAAGAACAGAAGGATATCACGTTTGATCAGCCGGCCGAAAACCCGGATGACAAACTGATATCAAATTTGTTTACATCGTCAGACACGGAGCCGAATACGATCAAAGCGCAATCGAAAAAACTGGGTATCACATTTGCCGAGCCGGCGGTGAGGCGTACCTCGGCAGATATGGAAACGGAAGAGAAAAAGACTTCTTATCTGCTGCCTGTCATTTATGCCGTCTTGATCCTCCTCGGGATTGCGGCGATGATCTATCTGATCCCGAAAGTCACGGCGCAGGAAAAGGCAAAGCGGTAAACGGATCGCTTGTGTTTGCGGGAAGACAGCCCGTAAAATAAGAAAAAAAGGAGGAGTTTCATGCAGTTTTTTCTTATAACAGGCGCGTCAAAAGGCTTGGGCCGGGCGCTTACGGAACAGGCGCTTCAAGAAGGAGCCGAAGTCGCCGCGCTTTCAAGAACGATAAGCGGGGAAAAGCGCGAGGGACTGACAGAATACAGTGTTGATTTAACCGATCTGGCAGATACCGGGCGGCAGATGAAGGCGATTCTTGATCAAGCAGAGGAGAAGGGATACTCCGCCGTCACACTGATCAACAATGCCGGAATGGTGGAACCGATCAAGCGGGCGAAAGAGGCTTCCGCCGAAGAATTGAACCGCCATTACACCCTTAATCTGACGGCGCCCGTTTTGCTCAGCCAAATGTTCACAAAGCGTTTCGAAGCGTTCAGCGGCAGCAAAACAATTGTCAACATCACATCGGGCGCGGCGAAAAATCCTTATAAAGGCTGGAGCGCGTATTGCAGCTCAAAAGCGGGGCTTGATATGTTTACGAGAACATTCGGGTTTGAACAGGAGGATGAAGAGCTGCCGGTCCGCATGATCTCATTCTCGCCGGGAGTGATGGATACAGACATGCAGGCTGTCATCCGTTCTTCGTCAAAAGAAGATTTTCATGACATCGAACGGTTCCGCAATCTGAAAGAAACGAAAAACCTCAGAAGTCCTGAATACATCGCCGGCGTCATTCACTCACTGATCGCGGGCGAGCCGGAAAACGGACGGATATACGATATCAAAGAATTTTTGTAGAGCAGCGTTCACGCTGCTCTTTTTTGTTTGTACAATCACTTCGGAGTCCGGCGGCATATGATGAATGAAACAACGTATAAGGGGTATAAGAAATGTATCAGATGAATTGAGTTTCTTCTCGATTTATGTTAGGATTCTAAAAATATAAATAAGGAGGGGTTTCCATGAGAAATGTAACGTTAATGGATGTCTTCACCCATCCAATCGCACAAAAGTATTTACAGCGTTCCGGTGTCGCCCATGCGATCGCCTGCGCGTTTCATGCATACCGTCTTGCCGTAAAAGCAGGTGTCAGCCCGGATCTGGCGGCGAAAGCGGCTTTACTGCATGACGTCGGCCATTATGAATGGTACACAGACGGCAAATGGGATTATGAAAAGTACAGAAGAAACGATATCCATGCCATTAAAGGCGCGGAACGGGCGCATAAGCTGCTCATCCGGCTCGGTGAAGAACCGAAAGCGGCGAAGGACATTGCGCTGGCGATTCTGCTTCACACCGATTCCTATCTGCCTGAAGGCGAACTGGACAAGAATACGCTCCAGCAAATCGTGAAACAAGCGGATGAACTCGATGAAGAACCCGGCGGACATCACCATTACCGCCAAATGGATCACACGGCCGCGCTCAAACAAATCCAAAAGCTTGATCAGTTAATTGACCAAGCCCAATATCCCATAAGAAGCTCAGTCTAGGCCACTCATGCGGCCTTTTCCCCTTACATAACTCCGCATGCTCACTAACACCTTTTCCGCTCCGATAGACGTACTGTGTCAAAGCCTTTGTCCGCTGCATATGCTGAAGGAAAACATAGTAAAGGGGATCAGCGAAAATGGCCCATCAAGGAAGCCCGCAAATCGTCTCGTTAGTGGACCCTTACGTTTATCAGACCATCCATAAGCTTATCGGCTCAAGGTTTATTATTCAAACCGTCAGACGCATTATCAGAGGACGGCTGATTGATGCCACTCCGGATCACATCGCCATTGAAGAAACGCATGACCGTGTATTTTATATCAGAAACCGCCATGTGGTTTCCGTCATGCCTGATTATACCGAACGCGTGTAACAGCCCGAATAAGGCGCAAACCGGAGGCGGCCCTATAGAACCCCGGTGCGTCTTCTTTTTGAGATACATAGATGCACGGCGGCTTTTTTTGGTACAATCACAGTACAAGTTCACATAACAATAGGAGGAAACCGCTTGTTGAAATCAAAGGTCCATTTTTGGACGCTGCAAATTTTGCTCGTTTTGCTCATTATTTACGTATCAACGAAAGTCTCGTTTATTTTTCAGCCGTTTTTCGGTTTTATCACCACTCTGTTTTTCCCGATTTTGATCTCGGGCATTTTGTTTTTCATTTTTAATCCGATCGTGCGCCTGCTTGAGAAAAAAATCCCCCGGACATTGGCGATCCTGCTCATTTATCTCGTTTTCATCGGCCTGATTGCCTTTATGTTCACCGCCATCGGACCGATTGTGGCTTCCCAGGTCACGGGGCTGATTAACAATTTCCCTGATTACATTCATCAGATTCAAGTCTTGACGGCGCAATTATCCCATTCCAAATGGTTTACGTGGATGATGACGCAGGATTATGTGTCGATAGAAAAAATCCAGCAGTCTCTGACGGGATTTTTACAAAGCCTTCCGCAAAATATTACGGCAAGCCTGTCGGCCGTGTTCGGCGTCGTTACGAATATCACGCTTGTCGTGATCACCGTTCCGTTCATTTTGTTTTATATGCTGAAGGACGGCCGGCGGTTTCCGCTCTTGGCGGTCAAAATCCTGCCTTCTTCCTACCGGGCGGAAGGCAGGAAAATATTTAACGACTTATATGTCACATTGGCCGCCTATTTCCAAGGCCAGCTGCTGATTTGTCTCTTTGTCGGAACGGCATGCTTTATCGGATATTGGATCATCGGCCTGCAGTATGCGTTAATTCTCGGGATGGTGATCGCCGTCACCAATATCATTCCGTACCTGGGGCCGTTTCTCGGGGCGGCGCCCGCGGTGATTATCGCGTTTATGGATTCGCCGGCTAAGGCGCTGTTTGCCGTTATTGTTGTCGTTGTCGTCCAGCAGCTTGACGGGAACCTGCTTTCTCCGCTTGTCATCGGGAAACGGCTGAATACCCACCCGCTCACCATTATTCTTCTGCTTATCGGAGCGGGCAGTTTCGGCGGCATTCTCGCAATGATTCTGGCCGTGCCGGTTTACGCGGTTTTAAAAGCTTTTGTCTTAAATATCGTCCGGCTTATCAAACTTCGTCAGCGGTCAAAGCTCGAAGACAGCCGCAAGCCGAAATAAAAACGGGCACAACTCCCGATGCAGCGCATAAAATGCTGTAAAGAAAAGCGGAGGTGTGGGTATGCCTGCAATTGTGGGACCGATTTATATTATGAGTTTAGCCGGAGACGCTGCGGCGAGCTTCGGTGACGTGTTTGCCATTTCTCCCAAAGCCGTTGACCACTCAGGCGCGGGGGCAGGGGCGTTTCATTCCGGAGATTTTATCAAAGTTACTAATAAATTCAGCAAAACGCGCTTTGAAGACATCGATGTGTTTGACGAACCTGATTGGTTTAACGCGTGACAGCCTCCTTTTAGGAGGCTGTCGCTTTTTTGTAGTATAATAGAATCAGTCTTTATAAAAGGGGAATTTTTATGAAAATCAGAAAAGCGAATATTACCGTGCAGTCCGGAATGATCGGTGATGTATATCTGCATGAAAATAAAAAAGAACAGCATACCCTTGTAGCCGTTCCGGAACTTGAGTGGAGCACGATCATTTCCTATGAGGAAGAGAAAAAGGCGCTGGCGCAGCGGCTTTTACAATCATTCAGCAAGCTGATTGAAGAAGAGCCCGCCGGAGAGCTCGCCGGCAAGATCTCCCATTGGGTGGCTGAAATGTAACGAAGCGGTTTACCGCGTCCCGTCCGGGGAGATAATTGTAAAACAAGCTGAGGAGGGACAGGCCGATGAGCGACAAAACGGTTGACCTTTATTTACAGCAGGGGATGTACGGCCCTCTGCAGACGAAACCGGATGAACGCCATTTATTTTTAGGCTCGCTGCGTGAAAGAGTCATCATTGCCCTGACGAAGGGGCAGGTGCTGCAAAAGCAGCCTTATGAAGAAGTGAAACAGGCGCTGAAAAGCCGAAAAGACGCGGTGCTCTATATAAACGGAAGGCTCCCGTATCATGCTTATTCACCATATATGAAGCTTGCCGCACTTGCCGGTGTCCGAAGCTCCGTCATATCGGACCTTCAATTCGAAACGCCGCTCGGCCTGGTTTTTGCCGCCGATTATGCCGTGAACCTTGACGGCATTTACGTACAGGATGACATTTTTCAGCGCTCACTCCTGAAATCTTAAAAGGGCAAAACACCGTTTGTCATTTTACAATGCCAATTCACTTACAAGTGGAGATAGGATATAATGGTTTTCATATGAATGGCGGGGAGGCCGGCTATGAAAAAAGCATTTATATGCATTGATTATACGAATGATTTTGCAGCAGAGAACGGGGCATTAACCTGCGGAGAACCCGCGAGACAGATTGAAGATACGATTGTCAGTTTGACGCAAGCATTTATAGAAAACGGTGATTACGTTGTCTTTGCGGTAGATTCGCATGATGCAGACGATGACTTTCATCCCGAGACACGCCTGTTTCCTCCGCATAATATCAACGGCACGGAGGGCAAAGAGCTGTACGGAAGGCTATCGCCTCTTTATGAGAAACATAAACACGCAAAAAACGTAAATTATATGGAAAAAACGAGATATTCTGCTTTTGCGGGAACGGATTTAGAGCTGAAACTGCGGGAACGGCAGATCACTGAGCTGCATCTTGCGGGCCTGTGCACGGACATCTGCGTTCTTCACACGGCGGTTGACGCCTACAACAAGGGCTTTCAGATCGTCATTCATCAAAACGCTGTGGCCAGCTTTAATCCGGAAGGGCATGAATGGGCCCTGTCCCATTTTAAGAACAGCATCGGAGCGCAAGTGGCAGAGTAAGGAAGGGGAAAATAATTTTGGTGGAGCATGGTTTTAAAGACGACAGTTTGTCTTTACATACAGATCTTTATCAAATTAATATGGCCGAAACGTACTGGAGAGACGGCATTCATGAGAAAAAAGCGATTTTTGAGCTTTTTTTCAGAAAGCTTCCCTTTGAAAACGGCTATGCGGTATTTGCGGGCTTAGAAAAAGCAATCGAATACTTGGAGAACTTCAAATTTACCGACAGCGATCTGAATTATTTAAAAACGGAATTGCACTATGCTGATGATTTCATTGATTATTTACGGGATCTTTCTTTTACCGGATCTCTTTACAGCATGAAAGAAGGCGAGCTCGTTTTTAACAACGAACCGATTATGCGGGTCGAAGCGCCCCTGATCGAAGCCCAGCTGATTGAGACGGCTCTGCTTAACATTGTGAATTACCAAACATTAATCGCCACGAAAGCGGCCCGCATTAAAGGCGTTGTCGGTGACGAAGACGCCCTCGAATTCGGAACGCGGCGCGCCCATGAAATGGATGCGGCTATGTGGGGAGCGAGAGCGGCTCTGATCGGCGGCTTCAGCGCAACGAGTAATGTAAGAGCCGGAAAGCGTTTTAATATACCGGTATCCGGCACGCACGCTCATGCGCTCGTACAAGCGTACCGCGATGAATATACGGCATTTAAGAAATATGCGGAGACCCACAAAGACTGCGTATTTCTCGTAGATACGTACGATACGATCCGTTCGGGCATGCCGAATGCGATTAAAGTCGCAAAGGAATTCGGCGACCGGATCAACTTCATCGGCATCCGCTTGGACAGCGGGGACTTGGCGTACCTGTCAAAAAAAGCGCGTGAAATGCTTGATGAAGCGGGTTTCACAGACGCAAAGGTCATTGCTTCAAGCGATCTTGACGAGCACACGATATTAAATCTGAAATCCCAAGGAGCGAAAATCGATACGTGGGGCATCGGCACGAAGCTGATTACCGCATACGATCAGCCGGCCCTCGGCGCGGTTTACAAGCTTGTCGCCATTGAAGAGGACGGCAAGCTGACTGACACCATTAAAATTTCGTCAAACCCTGAAAAAGTGACAACGCCGGGAAGAAAGAGAGTATACCGGATTATCAACAAGCTGAATCACCACTCGGAAGGTGATTATATCGCGCTTTATGACGAGCGGGTAAATGATCAGAAACGCTTAAAAATGTTCCATCCCGTCCACACGTTCGTCAGCAAATTCGTCACTGATTTCTATGCGAAAGACCTGCATGAGCCGATCTTTGAAAACGGCGTTTTATGCTATGATAATCCCGAAATTACCGACATCCAGCAATACGTGCAGGATAACCTCAAACTTCTGTGGGAGGAATACAAACGGATCAGCAAGCCGGAAGAATATCCGGTCGATTTAAGCGAAGACTGCTGGAGCAACAAGATGCAGCGGATTCATGAAATCAAAAGCGAGCTGAAACGGGAACTTGAATAGAAGACAAAGCGGCCTTTCCTTTCTCTGGAAAGGCCTTTTTGTTGTGATAATATTTTTCACATTTAGACAAATTTCGTCAAATTATTTGATATACTTATGTTCGAAGGCCGTATCTAAGGGGGTAAATGAATGAAGGTGTTTGTTGCGAGACAGCCTATCTTCAACAGAAACGAACAGGTTGTTGCTTATGAACTTCTTTACCGGGAGAGCGAAGAGAACCGTTATTCGGCCGCTGACGGAGATAAAGCTACGACGGATCTCATTATTAACAGCTTTATCAACATCGGAATCGAAAAGCTGACTGAGGGGAAACGCTGCTTTGTGAATTTTACAGAAAGCCTGATGTTTTCAGATCTCCCTACCTCCTTTGATCCTGACCAGCTTATTATCGAAATTCTTGAGGACATACCGATCACTCCGGCACTCATCTCAAGATGCAGACAGCTGAAGAAATTAGGATATACATTAGCACTTGATGATTTTTACGCCATCAATCCGGAAAATGAAGAGTTAGTGGAACAGCTGATGAAATATATTGATATTTTAAAAATCGACTTTTTGCAATCCTCGCGTCTGGAGCGCAAAAAAATCATTCAGACGTACAGCTGTAAAAGTCTGATTTATTTAGCGGAGAAAGTGGAGACGAGAAAAGATTATAAACAGGCGGCCATAGACGGCTTTCACCTGTTTCAAGGATATTTTTTCAGTGAACCGCGTGTCATCAGCGGAAATGATCTGACGTTTCATTTTCATTCTTACTACCAGCTTTTAAGCGAATTAAACAATGACCAGCCCAATATAAAGCGCGTGACGGAATACATAGAGCGGGACGTCAGCTTATCGTATCAGATTCTGCGTTTTTTAAACGGATCGCAAACAAGGCTGAAAAAAAAGATAGACAGCATCCAGCAGGCCATCATGATGCTCGGGCTGAATGAGATTAAGCGCTTGATTTACATTCTTTCATTCAGAGATTTAACGGCGAAAAGCCACTCAAGCCAAAAAGAAATCATTAAGATTTCCTTAATCAGGGCCAAACTGTGCGAACTGCTGGCGAAAAGAACCGGAAGGCCCCAGCCCTCTTCTTACATGCTGATCGGCATGTTTTCGCTCATCGATACGCTTCTCCACAGGGAGCTGGAGGATATCATCAAAGAACTGCCTTTAATCGATGAAGTCGGACAGGCGCTGCTCGGTTATGAAAACGATTATTATAAGATGCTCGCGCTCGTCAAAGCCATTGAATGCAACAACTGGGACTGTGACGAGTGGGGAAAAGAACTGAACAAAGAAGAAGCGTATGAATGTTACTTACAGGCGATCGAATGGTGCCGGCAGCTGATCGTGGATTGAGCCGCTTTAAGCCGACCACCTGAGGGCGATGATAAACCGGCTTTGCTCTCTGATCAGACTGACACGGATGCCGTCGGGATTATACGTCACGTCAAAATCATTTTTGATGCCGGTCTGCTTAATGAGCCGCTTGACCGCTGCGGTGTCAGATGATTGCGCTGCGGTGAGAATGCGGCGCGCAAGCTCTTTTGACGCCGACAGACGCGCAAGGAGCAGGCGCGCATCCTCCAGCATGCCCGCAGCTTCTTTTGCGGACGCTGTCAAAATATCTGCGTGAACCGGGGGACTGGGCGCAGGATTCCGGTATGGCGCGGCGAAAACAGGGAAGCATGGATACACATAATGCATACGGCGGCCTCCTTCCTGAGAAAACATTCGTTATACATGAGTATAGGCGGCGTGATAACGAGTTATGACATGCAAAAAGACCACAATGCGGGGGTTGCGGTCTTTTCGGTGTTTGTCGGTGGTTATGCGACGTTGTTCGCCCATTCTGTTTTGAAATTGCGACGGCAGGGACTATAGTCCTTGCCGGTTTGTCGGAAAACCGTTAAAAAAACAGCAGAACCGCCAGATTGGTCTGCTTCATCCTAAACGTCTGCCTTTCTGGTAGTTATATAGTCCTGTTCGCTAAATGCTCCGTTCGGGACTATGGGATTACCTCGGTTTGCGGTGTCACGCAGATACTTTTACACATACTTTTCGGTGAAAAATCCCGCAAAAACGTTTACACTATTAGTAACAGATCAAATACCTAGGACTCGTTCACCATACACAATTCATTGATCTTTCAAAAAAAGGAGTGTGGAAACGGTGGAAAACAAATTAGAAGAAGTAAAGCAATTATTATTCCGACTTGAAAATGATATCAGAGAAACAACCGACTCATTACGAAACATTAACAAAAGCATTGATCAGCTCGATAAATTCTCATATGCAATGAAAATTTCTTAAAAAGACTTGGAAACAAGTCTTTTTTTTGTGCATTTTTTATCCATTTCGTGGATAAAGTATTATACGATTGTTAAAAAACGAAAAACCTGCTGTCTTTCATCACCTGCATTTAGTAAAATAGAATGGGAGGGTGAAGACAATTATTGAGCAAATGTGTTTAGATGCCGAAACGATTAAAGAGAAGATGAAGGAAATTGTAAATGATAATCTTTACAATTCAGATTTGATCAGTCTGCTGTGCTCTTTCATTGAAACAAAAGAATCCTTCTTTTTTGGAAACCTGGCATATCAGCATTACATAGCATTTAACGGAGCAAATTTCAAAGAAATAGAGCTACTGGCTGTTGGAATTGAATTGTTGATTTTATCATTTGATATCTTGGATGACCATGAAGATGAGGATAATGACAGTGCTCTTTGGATGAAAATTGACCGCTCAGTTTCGCTAAATGCATCAACATCTCTCTATACAATTAGTCTCCATCTCATTAATTCGCTTTGTACAGTTTCCGAATTTTCTCAGTTAGCCTTAAAATATGCATTAGAAGCAATGCAGGGGCAGCATGATGACTTAAGGAATGTGGCCGAGACTGAAGAAGAGTGCCTCGAAATGATAAAACATAAATCAGGTTCACTTACTGCGATGCCATGTGTACTGGGAACAATGCTTGCATCCGGGGAATATAACGAGACTGTTGAGAATTATTCTTACTTGTTAGGAATTGTGAAACAAATAGAGAATGATTATTATGGGTTATTTAATAAAGAACGCAGTGATATTAACAAAAAAAGAAATAACTTAGTTTTATTATACTTAAAACGAAAATTTAATCCGATGTCAGTATTAATTCTTAAAATAATGAATTCAAACCAGGAATATCAATTATTGCTTTCAGATAAAGACGCGTTCAAACAAAAGCTTTGGGATGCTGGGGTGATTCAATATATTTCTATCATGATTAAATTATATGAAGATAAAATAATGAATGAATTAAACAAAATAAATATTGAAATTGAGTTATTGCATTACAAATCATTGAATGAGGGCACAGTATAATGAATCAAGACATCGTAAATTATTTAATGAAAAACCCAGAAGTACTAGAGAAATTAAAAAAAGAAGAAGTTAGTTTACTTAGTATCCCAAATTCACTTATCCCAACTATTCTTGAGATTTTTGATAATAATGTAAAAATAAGAAGAAATGACCCAGCTTGGTTTACTTAAAAAACAAGAGAGTTGTGGTTCCTTGAGACAATTGCTGAAATGTTTTACGGTTGCTTTATTATTGTTCGGAATTTTTTATTTTACTTTTATAATTTATTATACTCAGAATGGAATATTAATAGGAACAAAAGTAGTTCAGTCTTCTAACCAAGAATTAAAAGTTGTGGATATTTCAAAATCTTCTTATGGAAGAATAATGGGTCTAAAAATTGGGGACAGAATTACTGAAATAAATGGCGGAAAACCTAAAAAAGAAAATATTTATGGTTCATACCTTGCGAAAATTAAGTATTTAAAAGTTGAGAGAGACGGGCGTTTAATAGAACTTAAAAATATTGAATTCATTTATTTAGATAGTCCATATAGTTTCTTTTCGTATATTATTCCGTGTATCTTTTTTCTTCTTAGTTTAATATGCATATTTTATATATTTAAAGTCAACCTAAGAAAAGATAGCGTCTCAGCGTATATTCTTATTTGCTTTTTACTGTGTATTTCTATTGCATACTTAAGCGCAGGAGGGGTTACAAGAGGTTATCGTATTAATAGGTACATTAATCTTTACACCTTTTTAGCTGTGCCTGTTTTATATCTAAATTTCTTGCATCAATATTTCAAAGAACTTAAAGTGAAATTTTCGAGAGGAATTTACGTTGGTTTATTGTACCTTCTTCCTCTAATTAATATCCTGCTTGAATTATTTAGAGATAGAATAGGTCATCATTTAATTGTAAGCCTTAACCTTTTAACATTTTTATTAGAAATGATTGTAGTTTATGTTAGTCTCATATTATATCAAATAAAACATAGAAAAAAGGATTTCTCTTACCTGTTAAAAGTACTTCTGGTTTCTAATACAATTGCTTTTTTACCCTTTTCTTTATTATATATTGCTCCATTGATTATTTTTGGACAATATGTATATAGCGCTGTAGTTACTGCACCTTTTCTTCTGCTCATACCTTTAGCATTGGTATATCAATTTGTCGTAAATAAGATTTACAACATTGATTTCTTGTTAGGCCGTTTGAGGTATTATTGCTTGTTAGCAGTTATTCCGACGATAGGAATCGTTTGGGTATTTGTAGTATTCATCAACAAAAATAAAAATTTTGACACTTTCCAAATTACATTGTTTGTATTTCTAATCATGCTAGCCGTTTTTTATTTCAAAGAAGTTCTAGACTTTAAGTTTCGCTTAAAGCGTTTCTCTGAAAAATACAATTACCAAGACAGCATATTTAAATATACACAGCTTCTTAAAAGCGTATCAGCTTTAAATCAAGTGTTTATGAATTTGAAAAAGACTATTTTGGACGTCTTGCCTGTTAGTAAAGCTTATATATTTGAAATCAATTCTGACGGAGACATTCTGTATTTTGATAAACAGAACAGTGAACCGAACTGGCAGCCGTATAAAAAAGAATTTGATAAAGTCACATCAGAGATTGGCAAGATTATTGAAGTAAATCAAGGTTTTCTGATGAAGATTGGAGAAAGAGGGGCAAACTCATACGTTCTGCTTTGTTTGTCGAGCATTAATACTCCAAGACTGACAAGAGATGAGATATCTTGGTTAAAGACATTGTCTTTTTATACAAGTGTTTCGATGGAAAACATATTGCAGATCGAAGAACTCATGAACCATTTACAAGATCTAAAGCAACAAGGCTCAAACCCGGTCTGGCTCAAAAAGCTGATGTTTACGATCGAGGAAAAGCAGCGTTCGGATTTGGCCCGTGATCTGCATGATTCAGTGCTGCAGGACTTGATTTCTTTGAAGCGCCAGTGTGAGCTGTTTCTGGCCGATTTTAAGAAAGAGGAGCCTTGCCAGTTAGAGGTGCAGGACAAGCTTCATCAGATGAATGAGCAGATGTCGGATGTCATTTTGATGACCCGGGAGACGTGCCATGAGCTGCGTCCTCAGCTGCTGTATGATTTGGGTCTGGTCAAGGCGGTGTCCAAGCTTACCGCACAGCAGCAGGAGCGTGCGCCGTTTCATATCCGTCTGAATACGGGCCGGTTTACGGCGGCGCTGGATTTGGATACACAGCTGAATTTGTACCGCATCATTCAGGAATTTCTTTCGAACGCCATGAAGCATTCACAGGCGAATGAGGTGCTGATTATGCTGATCAGCATTCAAAATAAAGTGATTCTGCATTATGAAGACGACGGTGTCGGATGCAATCAGGAAGAAGGCGGCGGGCAGTCGATGAGCATGGGTCTTTCGGGTATTAAGGAGCGTGTCCGGGCGCTTGACGGACGGATGAAAATCGACACAAGTGAAGGAAACGGTTTTAAAGCGGATATTGAAATGGAATTGTAACCAATTTATCACCAAATCGACTTGGCAGAAGCCAAGTCTTTTTAATAAAATGGAAATGAGTGAGTAAAAGGGAGGAAACCATGAAAAAGATACTAGTGATTGATGATCATCCGGCTGTCATGGAGGGCACCAAGACGATTCTGGAAACGGACACGAATCTTTCTGTCGATTGCCTCAGTCCTGATGCCAGTGAACAATTCGTTCTCCGGCATGATTTTTCAGCTTACGATCTCATATTAATGGATTTAAATCTGGGTGATGACATCAGCGGCATAGAGCTTTCCAAGAAAATCTTAAAAGAGAATCCTCTCTGTAAAATCATTGTCTACACAGGCTATGAGGTTGAAGATTATTTTGAAGAATCCATCCGCGCGGGCCTTCATGGCGCCATCAGCAAAACCGAATCTAAAGAGAAAATCATGCAATACATATATCACGTGCTCAACGGACAGATTTTAGTTGATTTCTCCTATTTCAAACAGCTGATGACCCAGCAAAAAACAAAAACGTCTTCTTCCCCTCAAAGTGAGCAGGATCGGTTAACACAGAGAGAGCGCCATATTCTCCAAGAGGTCGAAAAAGGTTTGACCAATCAGGAAATCGCAGATGCGCTTCACTTAAGCAAGCGGTCGATTGAATACAGCCTGACATCCATTTTTAACAAGCTGAATGTCGGCTCCCGCACTGAAGCGGTGTTGATCGCCAAGTCAGATAACGTACTATAAATCTTGAAGGGAGAATGACCTATGAATCTGAACAATACATTGCTCGGCGCACTCGGTATTGAAATCACTGAAAACACGCCGGAGAGATGCGTGGCGGTGATGCCGGTGGATAAGAGAACGGTGCAGCCTTTCGGATATCTGCATGGGGGCGCGTCAGCAGCGCTGGCGGAGACTGTTGCAAGTGTCGGGGCCCAGCATTTTATCGACCGATCGAAACAGGCGTGTGTCGGGCTTGAGATTAATGCCAATCATTTAAAATCCGTGAAAGAGGGCGGGACGGTCACGGCGATTGCGAAACCCGTTCACACAGGCAGGGCAACCATTGTGTACGAGATTAACATTTTCGATGAACGGGAAAGGCTGATCTGTGTTTCCCGCTGCACGCTGGCTGTTATAACAAAATAAACAAACAGCCGGAACCCTGAATCGTCCGGCTGTTTGTTTTTACAAATATGAATCTTCTTTTCGTTTGATCACAAAGTTTCTGATCCCTTTGTAATCATCCTGAACGCTTCTTTTATCAAGCGCCGCTCCCGAATTGTACGCGGCCCTGCATATGAGGTGCGCTCCGACCGGCGCCGTCAGCAGGATAAAAATGATGCCGAGCAGTATTTTTACAGAAATTTCTCCGGTCAGCATCCACAAGTAGCCTAACACCCCGAGCAATACCAAATTAACGCCGAGTGTCGAGCCTTTTGAAGAGGCGTGGGCGCGCGTATACACATCAGGAAGCCTGAGTGTGCCGAAAGACGCGACCAGGCAGATCAGCGATCCCATCAGAATACAAACGGCGACGGCCCATTTAACGATTTCGATCATTTTCGATAATCTCTCCTTTCTCCAAAAACTTAGCAAAGGCAATCGTGCCGATAAACGATAAAATGCCGAGCAGCAGTATGATGTCCAAAAAGGCCGATGTGTTTAAGAGAATGGATACAAGCGCGGTCATGGCAATCAGATTAATGCCGATCCCATCAAGCGCGACGACCCGGTCCGGTATCGTAGGCCCTTTTATGACGCGAATGACGTACAGAAGAGTCGAAACCGCCATAATGCCGAGTGATAATTGCAGAATAAACGTAAACATCAGCGGCTCACCTCCTGAATGGCTTTCTCAAAAGAGACGCGGATGTCATGGATTGCTTTCTCCGCATCTTCAATGTCCATGGCGTGTATATAGAGAATCGACCGGTCATCGGAGATATCCATCACGAGCGTACCCGGTGTTAAAGTGATTAACAGCGAGAGCAGCGTGATCTCCCAATCCTCCGTCAATTCCGTCTTAAACGCGAAAATGCCCGGGCGGATGTTCAGTTTCGGCGATATAACGGTTTTCAGCACGCTGACATTGGCCAAATATAATTCTTTTATAAAGACCAGCGCCAGTTTGATGACTGACCATATTTTCCAAATATAAAACGGCCGCGAGAAGAAGCGCCGGAAAAAAAACAGCGCCGCCAAGCCCGCGATAAATCCGGTCATAAAACCCGCCGCGCTGAGGCTGTTTGTGAGAAACATCCAGCAAACAGCGAGAAGAACATTTAATAATAGTTGAAAAGCCATGCCATCTACTCCTTCAAAACAGCTTCAATGTATTTTTCCGGATTCAGCAGATTCTCAGCCGTCTGATTAACATACGGTGAAACCCATTCGGTTCCGAGCCCGAACAGAAGAGACAAAAGGAGAAAAGCGGCTGCCGGATAAAGAAGTCCTTTTGCGGACCGTCCGCCTGCGCCGGGGATTTCTTTTTCTTCCCCCCAAAAAGCCGTCGTAAAAACCTTC
Source organism: Bacillus sp. SJ-10 (assembly GCF_002843505.1). Classification (NCBI taxonomy): domain Bacteria; kingdom Bacillati; phylum Bacillota; class Bacilli; order Caryophanales; family Bacillaceae; genus Bacillus; species Bacillus sp. SJ-10. Next base: position 1,648,362 of record NZ_CP025258.1, read on the forward strand.
AGCACGGAATAGAGCACAAGCAGGCTTGATAAGAGAATCAATACGGAAAACAATGTTTCCCCCTTATCGAACCCGCCTTCCGCGATCTTCAGCTTGCCCACAAATCCGCTGAACGGCGGGATGCCGGCCAAAGATATGGCTGAAATAAAGAACATCCATCCTAAAACGGGATAACGGGTGATCAGTCCGCCCATTTTATGCATGCTGGCAGTGCCTGTCAATGCGATAAGCGTGCCGGCAAGCATAAACAGCGCTCCTTTAATCAGCATATCGTGAATCAAGTAATAAACCGCTCCTTGAATGGAGGCCGGCGTGTTCATGGCAATGCCGAACAAAATCACGCCGACGGCTGTAATAATATTGTAGATGACAATTTTCATGACATCCGAAAAGGCGATAGATCCGATTACGCCGAATAGCACCGTCAGCATCGCAAGCCACATCATCAATTGGTGGGTAAAGCCCGTATCGTGAATAAAGATCAGGGTGAATACTCTTAAAATTGCATACAGGCCGACTTTCGTCAAAAGAGACCCGAATAAAGCCGAAATTGCAGCCGGCGGGGCGTAATAAGAGCCCGGCATCCAAAAATACAGCGGGAATATTCCGCCCTTTAAACCGAAAACGACGAGAAGAAGGACGCCGATGACGGTGATCAGCCCGGTCTGGCCCGATTCGCTTATTTTTACGCTTAGATCAGCCATATTCAGCGTGCCCGTCACCGCGTATAAGTAACCGACGCCGATGACAAAAAACGCTGATGACACAATGTTAAACACGATATACTTCAATGATTCTCTTAATTGAATTTTCGTTCCGCCAAGCACGATCAGCATGTAGGACGCGATAAGCAGAAGCTCAAAAAAGACGTACATGTTGAACAGGTCACCCGTCAAAAACGCTCCGCTTACGCCGGCCAGAAGAAACTGCACCCCTGAATAATAGAAAGCGCGCTCCCTTTTTTCTCCGATGGAGCGGAAGGAGTACAGGGTGACGAGCAGCCCGATTATGGCGGTTGTCAAAACAAGCAGTGCGGCGAGCTGATCCGCGGCGAGCACAATGCCGTACGGTGCTTTCCAGCCGCCGAGTGTCAGCGTCTGAATCCCGTGTGTGAAAACGGTCTGAACGAGAGCGGCGCTGATGACGATGGAGACACAGGAAGCGGCAGTGCTGAATATCCGCATCAGCATCACGTGCCTGTTCATAAAAATCAGCAGCACTGCGGCAAGCAGCGGCACCAGAATAGGCAATATCACAAAGTTATTCATGTTGATCATTTCCCCTCATTCGATCCATATCGTCCGTTTTCAGTTCCTGATAGGCGCGAAACGCCATCACAAGCAGGAAGGACGTGACGCCGAACGAAATAACGATCGCCGTCAGTATGAGTGCCTGCGGCAGCGGATCGACAAACGACGAGCTTTTTCCGCCCAGTATGGGAGGAGCGCCTTTTTTCAGTCCGCCCATGGTCAGGATCAGCAAATGGACGCCGTGGCTTAAAAGCGCGGTGCCGATAATCACGCGCAGCAGACTTTTAGAAAGCAGCAGGTAGGTTGCCGCCATAAACAAAATACCGGCAATGACAGACATTAAGATTTCCATTATTCTTCCTCTCCAATCGTTTGAATAATGGTCATCGTCACGCCGACAACAACGAGATACACACCTAAATCAAACAAAGTGGCCGTTGCAAGCTCCGTATTCCCAAGCACCGGGAGATGAAAATGGCCGAATGTATGGGTGAGAAAGGGTGCTCCGAATAAGAACGAACCTGCACCCGTTGCAATCGCGATAAGCAGACCCGCGCCCGCCACATAAATAAAATTGACGGGCAAAATCGATTTGACGGTTTTTAAATCAAAGGCCAAAAGCAACAGCACGATGGCCGAAGACGTAATCAGTCCGCCGACAAATCCTCCGCCGGGAGCGTTATGCCCCGATAAAAATAAATAGAAAGAGAAAAGCAGAATGATAAAAGATACAAGCTTCGTTGCCGTCTGAAGGATGATGTCGTTTGTTTTTTGCTGTCTCAACGCTCTTCTCCCTCCTCTTTTACTTTTGTTCTGATCATGCCGTAAATCCCGAGTGCGGCAATCGACAGCACCGTGATTTCAAACATCGTATCAAATCCCCTGAAATCAACGAGGATGACGTTGACGATATTGTTTCCTCCCCCGAGCTTATGGCTGTAAGCGGTGAAAAAGGAGGAGATGCTGTCTTTTGTTTTTTCGCTGGAAGATGCGATTCCGAGCATTGTCACGATGACGCCGACACCGAGAGAAATGATAAAATTCGTCATCCGGAATGTTCTTGTCTTCTTTTTCCGCCGCATTTTCGGCAGATGGTAAAAACAAAGAAGAAACAAGGCGACAGATATCGTCTCAATGACGAGCTGCGTGAGCGCCAGATCGGGCGCTCTGAAAATCACGAAAAACAGCGCGAGTGTGTACCCGACAACACCGAGTGAGATAATGGCCGTCAGCCGCGATTTGGCGAACACAGTCGCAATCGTTGCGCTCACCATAACGAGGGACAGCACGATTTCATACAGGCCGATTTCAGCCATGCCTTTCGCTGTCATGGAAAAGCCGCCTTTCATGACGAATGCCGTTCCGATGAGAATGATAAACGCCGCAAAAATATACAGCAGATAATCCCGCAAAAATCCGGTCATATACGATGACGTCAGCTGGTAAGATCTTTTTTCCATACTGCCCGTCACCGCATCGTAAAGCTTGTTCAGCGTCAGTTTTTTCGGAAACAGACCGTACAAACGCTCCCATTTAGATAGCGTTACGTAACCGATCGTGCCGACAATGATGATGCCGAGGGTCATCATTACCTCAGCCGTCACCCCGTGCCACTGGGAAATATGGACATGGAATGTATCTCCGCCGGTTAACAGAGCCGGATAAATGGAGTTCATCGCCGGTTCAATCAGGCTGTAAGACAAAACGTTCGGTGCAAAAAACAGACTGACGGCGCAAGCGGCAAGGATCACCGGCGAAATCAGCATGCCGAGCGGTGCTTCATGCGGCGTCTTTTCAAGCTGATCAGGTTTGCGCGCGCCGCTGAACGTTCTGAAAAACAGCTTCATGCTGTAGATGAAAGTGAAGACGCTCCCGATCCATGCGAGAACGGGGAACAGCACGCCCCACGTATCCAGGCTGAAAATATCTGCATGAGCAATCCGCAGCATACTTGTAAAGAACATTTCTTTACTTAAAAAGCCGTTAAACGGAGGGAGGCCCGCCATGGAAAACGTTCCGATCAGTGAAACGGTGAACGTTACCGGCATAAGCGCCATCAGGCCGCCGAGCCTGCGGATGTCCCGTGTTCCCGTTTCATGGTCGATAATGCCGACCGCCATAAATAAACTTCCTTTAAAAGTAGCATGGTTAATTAAGTGAAACACAGCCGCGGTGACAGCCGCCGTAAAATACTCTGAATGCTGGTAATGAAGCGCGGCGGCTCCTGCGCCGAGCATCGATACAATCATACCGAGCTGACTGACTGTGGAAAATGCCAGAATCGCTTTTAAATCGGTTTGTTTAATCGCATTGAAGGAAGCCCATACCATCGTGATCAGACCGACTGAGGCAACCGTCCAAAACCAGACGGGTGAAAATGCAAAAACCGGACTGAATCTGGCAATCACATAAATGCCCGCTTTCACCATTGTAGCCGAGTGCAGATAGGCGCTGACAGGAGTCGGCGCCTCCATGGCATCAGGCAGCCAGATATAAAACGGAAACTGCGCTGATTTCGTAAAGGCCCCCAATAACAGGAGAACCATCGCCGGAATAAAGAACGGATGGCCTGCGATAATATGCACCTGGTTGACCATTTCCCTGATACTGAAAGAATCCGTCATCAGATACAGCAGGATAAAGCCGCCGAGCATGCACAGTCCGCCGCCGACGGTAATCAGCAGTGACTTTTCCGCCCCGTAGCGTGATTTCTTCCGCTTATGCCAATACCCGATTAATAAGAAGGATGACAGGCTTGTCAGCTCCCAGAACATATAAAGCACGATGACGTTATCGACGAGCACAACGCCGAGCATCGCGCCCATAAACATCAGCAGGTACACATAAAAGGGGCCGAGCTTTTCTTTGTCCTTCGATAAGTAAAAAATACTGTAAAGCGTCACCAAAGAGCCGATGCCCGTAATCAATAAAGCGAATAACAGCCCGAGTCCGTCAATATAAACGGTATAGTTAATACCGAGGGACGGAATCCATTCGGCCGCATACCGGACGGTTTCCCCAGCCATTGTGACAGGGAGCTTGCTGATAAAGTAAACAAACAGCACAACGGGCACTATCAGCACAAACCAGCCTGTATGGACTTGTTTTACCCGTTTATAAAGAAAGGGAACGATAAATGCAAATAAAAAAGGCGCCAAAATCGCGAAATGTAACAGCTGCAACAGAAGACCTCCTTTGCTTGTTTTTCATCAAGCAACTGCTTTATGTAAGAGTGAATCAATCAATTCACGGTCATAGGACCCAGTACAAATTATATCGCACTTTTTTTTACCCTGCTACGGCATAATGTATTCCTTTCTGTGTTTTTGTGGTCTTTTGAACCCAAAATAAATTTATCAAATATCCTGATCTTTGTATATACATTTATCTTTCAGATCAAGCTTTTAAAAAAGGAGCTGGTCAGATGAAGAGAAAGGCGGCGGCCTGTATTGGAATATTTTGTTCTATTATTGCAGGAACATTCATAGCGGACGATTTCTGCAAAGGGAGGCAGCAGACGGAGGCGGATAATTGGGAGCGTTTTTTTCTCGGTGCGGAATACGCAGAAGACAAGCTGAGTGCGGCTGAATCAATGCAAACGCCGTTTCAGCCGCGTGAGTATATCAGAATCGTATATAGATGAAAAGAGTTCCGGCACCAGGGTGCGGAACTCTTTTTGTGTGGCAATCAGCGTTTTCCTTTAATGTAAGGGATGCCGTTGGCTTTAGGCGCGTCCGCGCGGCCGATGAAGCCGGCAAGCGCGAGAATGGTCAGAATGTAAGGAGCCATCAGCATGTATACATTCGGAATGTCTTTGAACAGGGGCAAAAGCGAGCCGATAATGCTCAAACTCTGCGCAAACCCGAAGAACAGCGCCGCCCCGAGCGCGCCGATCGGATGCCATTTGCCGAAAACCAGCGCGGCAAGAGCGATAAAGCCTTGCCCGGAAATGGTGGAGTGGGTGAAATCAAGCGCGATCGTGGAAGCATATACACCGCCGCCGAGCCCGCCGAACAGCCCGCTGATCATAACGCCGATATAGCGCATGCCGAACACATTGATTCCCATCGTATCGGCCGCCATCGGATGTTCCCCGACAGAACGGATGCGGAGGCCGAACGGCGTTTTGAATAAAATAAACCAGGAAACAAAGGCCAGTACGATGGCTAAAATCGACGTATAATATACGTCGGAAAAGAAAATCTTTCCTAAAACCGGAATATCGCTTAACCCGGGAATGTTCGTTTTGTAAAAGGGCTCCGGGATTTTATCAGTCTGGGCCTTTCCGTAAATCAGCTTGACGATAAACAGTGTCGCTCCTAACGCGAGCATATTGATCGCCACACCGGTTACCGTCTGATCGGCGCGGAAAGAAACCGCGGCAGCCGCGTGGATCAGTGAGAACAGTCCGCCGGCAATCATAGCCGCAGCCAAGGCGAGCCACGGAGCGGCGGCGCCAAGCTCGCGTCCGAAAAATAAGTTGAACATGACGCTTGTAAAGGCGCCGATAATCATCAGTCCTTCAAGACCGATGTTGACAACTCCCGATCTTTCAGAAAACACGCCGCCGAGAGCGGTTAAAATAAGCGGAGCCGCATATACGAGTGTTGCCGGGACAATAATGGATAAAATCTGCAGGAAGTCCACTTACTTCGCCCCCTTTTTCTTCAATTTATCAAGGATGAGACGGATGGCGTAGCTTGATGCCACAAACAAAATAATAATGGCGATGACGATGTCAACGACTTCAGAAGGCACCCCGGATTCAATCGGCATATTTAATGCCCCGACTTTAAGGCCGCCGAGAAGACATGCCGCCAGAACAACGCCGATTGCCGTGCTGCCGCCGAGAAGCGCAACCGCAATGCCGTCGAAGCCGACGCCGGTAAAGGCGCCCTTAACCGCCGCGTATTGAAAGGTTCCGAGTCCTTCCATCGCGCCGGCAAGCCCTGCGAAGGCGCCGGAAATCATCATGGCGTACATCATATTTTTTCTGACGCTCATTCCGGCGTATTGTGCGGCGTGCTGGTTAAAGCCGACAGCCCGGAATTCAAATCCGCTTTTTGTTTTATGAATGATAAACCACATGAGAACTGCCGCAAACAGAGCGATCAGAATGCCCCAGTGAAGGCGGGAGTAATCTGTCAGCTGCTCTAAAAACGGCGAGCGGAGCGACGCGCTTTCATGAATTTTGTCTGTTTTGTCCCGGTGGTCCGTCATGACATCGGAAATGAGATAATTGGTTAAATGAAGAGCGATATAATTCATCATGATCGTGACAATCACTTCGTGGACAAAAAAACGGGCTTTTAAAAATCCGGGAATCAGGCCCCACATGCCGCCCGCAGCCGCGGCCGCCAATAACGAAAGCGGAAGGTGGATGTAAGCGGGGGCGTCAAAGGAAGCGCCGACCCACACCGCGGCGGTCCAGCCGACAAGGAGCTGTCCTTCAACCCCGATATTAAACAGGCCGGTCCGAAATGCGAATGCCACGGCCAATCCGGACAAAATATATGGCGTAATCTGCCGGATCGATTCCCCGATGTAATACACTTCACCGAAAATGCCGCTCCAAAGAGCCGAATACCCGCTTACGACATTGTAGCCGCTGGCGAGCATGATGACCGCACCCGCAGCTAACCCAAGGATGATCGCAATCAGCGGCACAGCCAGATGAGAAAGTCGATTAATCATGTGTTTTCCCCGCCTCCATTTGCTTACTTCCCGCCATTAAAAGTCCGAGCTCCTGCTCGTTTGTTTCAAGCGGATTGACGTTTGCGATGATGCTGCCTTCAAAGATGACGGCGATGCGATCGCTGAGATTCATTATTTCATCAAGTTCAAAAGATAACAGAAGCACCGCTTTACCGGCATCACGCTGCTCAATGAGCTTTTTATGGACGAATTCAATCGCGCCGACATCGAGTCCCCGCGTCGGCTGGGCCGCAATTAAAAGATCCGGATTTCTGTCCACTTCCCGGCCGATAATGGCCTTTTGCTGATTCCCCCCGGAGAGAGCGCGCGCAGGCGTATATTCATCAGGTGTTCTGACATCGTATTCTTCAATCAGGCTTCGCGCTTTGTCATAAATCGTGTGTTTATTTAGTATGCCGAAAGAAGAGTAGGGCTTTTGGTAATAACTTTGCAGCACGATATTTTCTCCGATCGGAAAATCAAGGACGAGCCCGTGTTTATGCCTGTCCTGCGGTATATGCCCGATTCCGGCTTCAGTGACTTTCCTGGGCGGCATGTTTTGCAGCTGTTTGCCGTTTAACGTGATCGTGCCGGCATTTGTTTTTCTGAGACCTGTAATGGCTTCAATTAATTCAGACTGGCCGTTTCCGTCAACGCCCGCAATGCCGACGATTTCACCGGCTCTGACTGAGAGGGAGAGCTGCTTGACCGCCTCAACGCCGCGCGCGTCTTTAACCGTTACATCAGAAAGCGAAAGCACTTCTTGTTTCGGATCGGCCGCTTGTTTATCCGTCTTGAATGACACTTCGCGTCCGACCATCAGGCTTGCCAGTTCATCTTGATCCGTATGTGCGACATCGAGTGTTGTAATGCCTTTTCCTTTCCGGATGATGGTGACACGGTCGCAGACTTCCATAATCTCTTTTAATTTGTGGGTGATGAGGATAATTGATTTTCCTTCATTGACAAGATTTTTCATAATCTGAATCAGTTCTTGAATTTCGTGCGGAGTCAGCACCGCGGTCGGCTCGTCAAAAATGAGAATGTCGGCCCCCCGGTAGAGGGTCTTTAATATTTCCGCCCGCTGCTGCATACCGACGGAAATATCGGCAACTTTGGCTTCAGGATCAATGTGCAGGCCGTAACGGTCGGAAATATCGCGCACGTCCCGGGCGGCGCGCTGTCTGTCAATCCGGCCGAATGTTTTCGGCTCTTTTCCGAGAATGATATTTTCTGAGACGGTAAAGGTATCCACAAGCATAAAATGCTGGTGCACCATCCCGATGCCGAGATCGTTGGCTTTGTTCGGGCTGTTGATGTGAACGCGCTCGCCCCGCACCCGGATCTCGCCTTTTTCCGGCTGATACAGGCCGAATAAAACGTTCATGAGTGTCGATTTTCCGGCGCCGTTTTCACCGAGAAGGGCGTGTATTTCGCCTTTTTTCACTTGAAGCGTGACGTCATCATTGGCGACGATTCCGGGAAACTCCTTGCGTATATTAAGCATTTCAATGATATAATCCACCGATTTGACGCTCCTTTTCAGAGATACTTTGATGAGAAAGAGCTTGGCAAAAGAAAAGCTGCAAGAGATGCAGCTTTTCCTTCACCGCTCTTTTCATAAAAGAGAGGGGATAAGCACGGAAGTCTCCTTATCCCCTGGTTCTTACTCAGCCTTGAAGGATTTCAATTCTTTTTCAGTTGAAGGGATCTCGAGCCCGTCCGCGATTTTCTTCTTCCAATCGTCTGTTGCTTTGATGACATCGTCAGAAAGGTTCTCCTTGTGATCCGAGATGCCGACTGCATCTTGCGCCAAACCGTATGTTAATGTTTTGCCGCCCGGGAATTTCCCGTCACTCGCTTTTTTCGTTAAGTCCTCTACGGCTGTATCCACTTTTTTGACCATTGATGTGAGAGTGACATTGTCTTTTGTGCCTTTGACTTGACCTTCCGCGTACTGGTCTTTATCAACACCGATAACCCATACGTTCCGCTTCGGATCTTCTTTTTTCAGATTTTTCGCTTCTGTGAAGACGCCCGTTCCCGTTGCGCCGGCCGCGTGATAAATGACGTCAACGCCTGATTTGTACATGCTTTCAGCCGTCGCCTTACCGACATCGGCTTTGTCAAATCCGCCCGCATATTTCACTTCGACGGTCGCTTTCGGATTTGCGGCTTGTACACCCGCGCGGAAGCCGATTTCGAATTTTTTGATCAATTCAGACTCCATTCCGCCCACGAATCCGACTTTTCCCGTTTTGCTCGATAGCGCAGCGGCCGCTCCCACGAGGAATGAACCTTCCTGCTCTTTAAATGTAAGGCTCGCCACGTTGTCTTTTTTGACAACGGCGTCAATGATCGCAAAATTTGTGTCTTTGCGCTGATCGGCGATTTCGCTGATGGAATCCTGCATCAGATACCCGACGCCGTAAATCAGGTCAAAGTGTTCCCGCGCTAATTTATTTAAGTTCGTTGTATAATCCGCATCTGATTTTGATTGAAGATAGTCAAAACCGCTTTTGCCTTTTGTAAGCCCGTTGTCTTTTCCGAATGCCTGAATACCTTCCCAGGCGGACTGGTTAAATGATTTGTCATCGACACCGCCGATATCCGTTACCATGCCGACGGTAAAGTTTTTGCTGCCGGAGCCGTTTGCTTTGTCACTTGAACCGCATGCGCTTAATATGGTTCCGGCCGCCGCGATGAGCGCCATCGCCATTCCGATTTTGCGTTTTTTCAAAGATATAACCCCCCTGTAAAATATGGCTGTGCCGTTCAATTCAGACTTGAGTCCCCGTACCGGATGCAGAATCGAAAAAACTTTCTGATAATAATGATGAGACGTCTCTCTTTTTCCCGCTTTGAGCGGCTGTCTCTTCCGGGTTCGGGACTTATGACTTATCTGAAAAGATCTGCTAACCAATCATAATTTATCATTTTACCCGTCATAAATAAATAGAAATTTGCTTATTTTTTAAAAAATATCAATTTTATGAATCAGCTTCCTCATCTGGATAAAACAGAGGAGGATCAGCCTAGTCATTATCCTTATATAGCATACAAAAAAGGAATCTCAATCCTTTTGTTACGGGATATGACAGTAAAAAAGCACCGTTCACAGCGGAACGGCGCTTTTTGACATTATAAATATTGTTTGATGCTGCTGACATTGCCGGTGTTGATATGATATTGAAAGACGGGTCTGCCGATCGTGCCGTACGCCATCTCTACATTCAGCACTTGTATGTCTTCCAGAAATTTAAGGTATTTCCGGATGGAGACTTGCGAGATTTCAGTATGCTTGGCGAGATCTTCCGTGGTAAAAGAGCCGTCACCGAAAGACTCAATGCTCGCCCAGATGAGTTTAAGCGTACTTTTTGTCAATCCCTTCGGAAGGTGAACCTTTTCCGCCGCTTCTTTCTTTTGAAAAAGCTCGGCATCCAATTCTTTCTGTGTCATGCTTCTGTGTGATTGATAAACTTTCTGCTTGCGTCTGTAGTCGGAAAGAGCGGTTTGAAAGCGGTCAAATTCAAATGGTTTGATTAAATAATCGACGGCGCCGTACCGAAGCGTTTTTTTGATGACGTCCAGCTCGCTTGCGGCCGAAATGACGATGACATCAACCGATTCATTTTGCTTGCGGATTTCCGTTAAAAGCTCAAGCCCGTTTTTTCCCGGCATGTAAATGTCAAGAAGGATGAGATCGATATGATGCTCGCTCAGCACGTGCAGCGCGCTTTGAAAGGATGATGCGATCCCTTTCAGCTGAAATCCTTCAATCTGGCTGAGATAGCGTTTATTTAATTCACCCACCATGGGGTCGTCTTCAACTATGAGTACATTAATCATCATTTTCCTCCTTCGGTTCATACGGAATGCGAAGACTGAAAGTCGTTCCTTCATTCTTTTCACTTGTCACAATCATATGGCCTTTTAAATTTTCTGTTGCCTGCTGGGTGAAATAGAGGCCGAACCCCCGGTTTGTCCCTTTCGTGGAATAACCTTGTTCAAAAATACGGGCTTGGTCTGCCGCAGACATTCCGGCTCCCGTGTCCGTAATCTCTATATCAAGCTGACGATCCTGAAACCGCATTGAGCACGTAATGTTTTTTTTCGGCATCTGCGCCACCGCGTCGAGCGCGTTGTTTAACAGGTTTCCGATAATCGTAATGAGCTCATGGATGACGGCCGGATCTGCCGCATTCGGGATCAGGCTGCCTAGCTGAATGTCCAGATCAGCACCCTGTTCGCGTATGTAGCTTTGTTTTCCTAGAAGAAACCCTGCGAGAACCGGACTTTTGACATCACTTATAATTTCGCTTGTTTCCGTCTTCTGCTGAATGGCAATGTCTTTAATGTAAGTGCCGAGATCATCGTATTCTTTTAACTGGACAAGCCCTAAAATGACATGAAGCTTATTCATGAATTCATGAGACTGGGCTCTTAATGCGTTTGCATACATTTTAACACCGGACAGCTGTTCTGCTAAATGTTTGACCTCCGTTTTGTCCCTGAACGTGGCGATCGCTCCGACGGTTTGTCCTTTCAGATGAATCGGAACCTCATTAAAGACCAGCTCAAGCCCGTTAATGCGGATATCCCTGTCCTGAAGCGGTTTTTTCGTTTCAATCACCTGTTTCAGCCGGCTTTTCGGGAGAATATCGTTCACATCTTGATCGACCGGATTAGTCGGAATACCCATTTTAATAAAAAGCCGTTTCGCTTCCGCATTGGCAAGCTTAATTTTTCCCCGCGCGTCAACCGCCAGGATGCCTTCCTTCGTTGATTCGAGCATGGCGCTCCGCTCTTCCAGCAGGGTGGCGATTTCATAAGGCTCAAGACCGTACATAATGTTTTTGACGGTGCGGGCGACAATGACGGCTCCGATGACGCCGACAAAAATACTTACGCAGATGATGAAATAAAGCGGTCTCAAACTGTGGCTGACGACATCCTGTATTTTGTTAAGCGAAATTCCGACCGAAACGACGCCCACTTGTTTTTTATCTTTTCCATAGATCGGTACGAAGGCTCTCATGGATTTTCCGAGAGTTCCCGCTGATGTGCTCGTTTTGATATGGCCGTGCATCGCCGGCTGTTCGTCTCCGCCGGTGAATTTCTTCCCGATTTTATTTGCGTCGGGGTGGGTGAGGCGGATGCTGTTCATATCCATCACCACAACAAATTCGGTTCCTGTCGTATGCTGGACGTCTAATGTATAATCCCGGAGCTCTTTCAGCCCTTTTCTTGTTTGCAATGCCTGCGTGACACTCGGTGTTTCCGCGACCAGCTTTGCGGTGCGCAGCGCGGTTGTCCGTTCTTCTTCTTTCACGCGGTCTGCTGTTTGGACGCTGATCGTGAAAAAGGTGATACAAAGTGCGATAAGGACGACAATACAGACGAATATCGTTAATCGGGTTTGCAATTTTAATGTTTTTTTCATAACAGCCTTCCTTACGTTTATCATTCCCGCGTTCTACTTTACTCCGAAAAAGCCGGTTTGTGAAGATCAGGCCCTTATTTCGTAAAAGTGAGGAAAAATGGAATTTTTTATCTTGTCAATGTGTTTTAAGTCCTCCATAATAAGTGAAGTAGATTACAGAAAGGGACTTTTTATATGAAAAATACTTATTGGACGGGTTATTTTCCGCTCGTTGCGATTCTGCTTTTTAGTTCGTCATTATCCATTTCTACCTCGCTTTATGTCATGAAGATACTTCAGACGCTCGGCATGTATCAGGGGATGCTGGATTATTTCTCTGAGAAAGGGATCAGACTGGCGCTTTTTGCAGCGTTCGCCCTTGTGTATTTTATGCTCTTTTCGGCTTTGAAGCTGATTGCAAACACAGTGACAGAGCTGTCTCTTTTGTTTTTCACAAATGACCCTGAAGGGGACAATCTGAAAAAAATCAGATTAGGCTCTTTAATTTATGTAGGCGGAGGAATTCTTTCCTTTGCGCTCGTGCAGAATGGTTTTTGGATTGCGGCGTTATTTGCCGTTGTTACGCTCGTTTATTTGATTTTCATGGTGTACAGAATCTATTCGACACTCTCTATCGTTTCGCTGATCGGTTTTATATTGCTTGAGATTCTGTTTTGGTTTACTTTTGTTATCGGTATTTTGTACATCTTTATCAAGCTTTATAATAGCATAATGGCTAGCTTACCTGTGTAAGCTAGCCATTTTTGTTAAGACAGAAATCTGTTTTTGATCTCAGGGGAGGGGAGCATGCATGCTTCCCTTTTTCCGAACCATTTGTAACGGCGCCGGGCGATGAAAGAATAGGCTCTGTCCCTGAGGGGGCGGGGCACTGCGAAAAAAACCGCTGACAGCCGCCAGGCTCCACGGAGATGACGTGAAACCTTTAACACGGCTGCGGATTTTTTGTATATCCGCCCGTTTTCGATAAAAATCATGCTGTCAAATTGTTCTGTCGGAAGTCCTTCTGATGCCAAAAGCTCCCGGGCGGTATCTGATTGCAATGAAGCAAATGAGATTTTGCCGGCCGGATCGCGTTTAATGATGAATTGAACGGCGCCGCTGCATAAGTTGCAGACGCCGTCAAACAAAAGCACGCGGTCCGGAAGCTGAGCTGGTTTCAAAGCGGATCCCCTCCGTTATCTTTAGTAAGCTGCCTGCAGCGTGTTTTTCCAGATCGAAAGCTGAGGGCTTGCGTCATGAAGGTATTCGACGCTTGACGGTGTATCCTTGCCGACCCATACCCCCATCGTATAAGCGTCCGTCAGGCCGACAAACCACATATCGTGATAGTCATTTGACGTTCCTGATTTTCCGCCGACGTACGGAGCTTTAAAGTTCGCTTTCTTTCCTGTACCGCTTTTGACGACGGCTTTCATCATTTCTTTGATCTGCATGTTGGTCCGCACGCTGAATACCTGCGTCGGCTCATCTTTCCATTTTAATATCGTTTTTCCTTTTAAATCAGTCACTTTTGTAATCGCGTGACTCGGCGTATAAACGCCGTTGTTGCCGAACGTGGTATACGCATTGGTCATTTCAAGCGGCGTCATGCCGTTTGTAAAACCGCCCAGCGCCGCAGGCAGACGGTAATCCGCGCTGACCAGCTTCGCGAAATGAAACGGTTCAAGGTAGCTGAACGCCTTATTGACGCCGACGCGGTCCATGATTCTGATGGCCGGTGTGTTGTACGAGTATTTAAACGCCGTTTCCAGCGTGACCGTGCCGTACGTGCGGTTATTATAGTTCTGCGGGCAGTAATCCGCGCTGCAGAATTTGCTTGCGTCAATCTTGCTGTGTGGCGTTGCGCCGGTCTTTTCAATGTAAGGTCCGTAATCAAGCAGCGGCTTAATGGATGAACCGGGCTGTCTGTATGCTTGATAGGCGCGGTTGAAATCATATTTATGATAATCTTTCCCGCCTGAAAGCGCGATAATCTGATGTGTCTGATGATTAATCACGGCCGCTCCGCCTTGGACGCCTGCATACGGCAGATTTTGATTCACTTGGGCGACGACCTGGTTTTGCATATACGGATTCAGCGCCGTATAAATCTTCACGCCGTCTTTTAACAATGTGCTGACTCTGTCGGAAAGCTCACTCTGTATTTTTTGTTTCGCCTTTCCGGAAGCTTTTTCAAGACGTTTGTCATAGCCTTCGGATGATGAAACAAGCTGTGTGAATTCATCATTTACATAGGAAACATAGTCAGGATATTTATTTGTTTTTTCGTTTATATCAAGCTTGATCTTTTCCTTTTCGGCTTTTTTCAGCTGTTTCCCGGATATAACGCCTGCTTTTTTCAATCCGTTAAGCAATCTGACTTGTCGTTTTTTCGTATAATCAAAATGCTTGAGAGGATCATATAATGTAGGGTTATTAGGGATGGCGCAGATAAAGGCCATTTCTCCCAAAGTGAGAGATTTCAGCGGCTTGCTGAAATAAAATTGTGCCGCCGAACCGACACCGTATACGCCGTTATTAAAATAAATCGTATTTAAGTAGCCTTCTAAAATCTCATCTTTGCTGTATTTTTTCTCAAGCTGATAGGAATAGGCCAGCTCCGTCAGTTTTCGGCTGAAGGTGCGTTCATGGCTTAAATACACATTCCTTGCCAGCTGCTGGGTGATGGTGCTGGCGCCCTGATCAATTTTATGATCTTTGAAATTGGAGGCGGCCGCCCTGACCATCCCCATAAAGTCAAACCCTTTATGCTCATAAAAATGACGGTCTTCAGAGGTTAAAAACAGCTGTTTTACCTCATTCGGGATTTTATTAAAGGGCACGATCACGCGGTTCTCATGATCGCTGACAATCTCAGAAACAAGGCTTCCGTCCCTGTCATACATGTAACTGTTTTGAACCAGGTTGATCGCTTTTAAATCAATATGTTTATCGAGCACCTGATCAAAAGGCTTGATTTGTTTTACCTCTTTGCCGGAAGCAATAACTGTAAATGCACACAACGGGATAATGCCGAGCAGCAAAATCCATCCGATTATTTTACGTACCATGGTCACTCTCTTTTCTCCTGATTTCTAGCCATATCGTATCATTCTTTTAAGAATACGAGAAGGTTAAATTTAGAAGAAATCGTGATCGCTGCCGGTCAGCCCGCATTTGACGCTGTATCCTTTTGCAGATGTCCCGCCATCCATAAAAGCCCCGCGCCTATTAAAAAGAGAAAGGCGGTGACGTAGAAAACAGCCGAAATGGAAAAACCGCTTGAGACCGCACCTCCGAGCAGAGGGCCGAGCACATTTCCGAGAAAGCGAAAGCTGACGTTATAGCCGAGCACCTCTCCCTGGATGCTGCCCGGCGCCCTGACGCGGATCGCGGCCGTAATGCAGGGGAGCGTGCCGCCCATGACCATGCCGAACAGAAATCTGAAGACTAACAGAATGGAGAGGGAGGAGGCGAGCGCCTGCGGAATGAAAAACACCGCTGAGGCAATCAAAAGCACGATTAAGATCCGGCTGTGGCCGAAGCGGTCGCCGAAGTCCCCCCATTTCCGGGCAAGCAGTAAGCTTCCGAGTCCGGTCGCTGAAAACGCCATTCCGGAGAAAAAAGCTAAATTAACAGGTCCGTGCAGCTCATTGACATATAAAGCGAGCAACGGCTGAATACTGAAATTGCCGGTCTGCACGATCATAGTAAGCACCATCATCGCCCAAAGCGCGGGCTGGTGAAAAATATAAGAGAGCACCTGTTTTCTGGAGTAGGTTTTCCGCTTGTTTTGTTTCTCGCCGAGCGGCTGCTCATTCACCTGAAATAAAACGAGAAGCACAGATGCGAAAATAACAAAAGACGTAATAAAAAATGTGTACGTAAACCCGAAGCTGTCAGCGAGTAGCCCGCCCAGCATCGGTCCGAATAAAGTGCCTGACACCTGACCCATCTGCAGCGTGCCGAGCGTTTTCCCGGCAGTCTCTTTCGGCGTCTGCGCCGAAATCATGGCAAGCGATGTCGGAACAAAGCCTGTTACTAGACCCATAAGCAGCCGCAGGACAAACAGCTGATAAACGGATGTCACAAACCCCATCAATAAAATGCTGACGGCAATGCCGGTTCCTGTAATCAAGAGAATTTTTTTGTAGCCGCGCTTATCGCCGAATCTTCCCCAAAACGGGGAAATCACAAACGCCATTAAAAACGTGACGCCGAACACATACCCGCTCCATCTCTGCACATACCCGCCCGAATGGGGGCTGATCGTTTCGATATATAACGAAAGAAACGGAACAATCATGGTCATGCTGGCGGAAATAAAGAAATTTGTAATCCAAATGACGACGAAGTTCTTCTTACGGACAGAAATAACATCACCTTCTTTACTTTTCGTGTGTCTAATCATAAGTATATAGGAATGAATCCGGTATTTGTATTTTCGATGCGGATATAGGAAAATTCATTATTTTTAGAAAATGAAGAAAGTTTCAGAGGGGAAACTGATATACTATCATAAAATATCATTTTTGATCGGAGGAAAGGCAGGTGTAAAAAAAGTGGATCAGCGCAGTCTGCTCATTATTGATTTTGAATTTACAATGCCTGACGGAAAATACAGCCCGCAAAATTTCTTTCCCGAGATTATTGAAGCGGGGATTGTCAAGACGGTGAATGATGAAGTGACTGAAACGTTTTCGAGTTATATCAAACCGAAAAAATTTCCGAAGCTGACGAAACGATGCAAAACCTTTCTGAACATCACCCAAAAAGACGTGGACGGCGGAATCACGTTTAATGAATTCATCCGCAAATTAAATGAGCTTGATCCTGATAAAAACTGCACGATCGTCACCTGGGGCAATATGGATATGAAAGTGTTAAAGCAAAATTGCATGTTTAACCACATCCCTTTTCCGTTCAAAGGAGAACTTCGGGATCTGTCCCTTGAATACAAAAACTTCTTCGGCGACAGAACATTGACCGGCCTTTGGAAAGCGGCAGAAGAGTATGGCGATAAAGGGACGGGCACGCATCATAAAGCGCTGGATGATGCGCAGACGACATACAAATTATTCAAGCTTGTCGAGCGGGATAAACAATATCTTGAAAAACCGAAACCTCCGACGATCGGTGATCGCGTCGATCTGACTGAACTGTTTCGCCGGGCCACATAAAAAAACCCAATCATGCCGACTGGGTCAAGTTCTTTTAAAATAGTCACGCTCTAACGCGGCCAAGTTGGCGAGCGAACGTTCCGCCCATTCTGAGCCGTCCGCTGTAAGCTGATCTTTCAGCCGGGCAGACGCCGCTTGTAAGGAAGCCGTATAATCAGGCACCTCGCCATCAAACGGTTTGACCATCTGATGCGGTATGTTTGTCTGTTCCCCGAATGCAAGCGCTCTTCTTTCATGAAAAAACGGAACATCCGCCTGCTTCGGATGATGAAGATCTCCTTGAGCGGGATGCGTCAGAACGGCTTTAATTTTCACTAAATAGTGATTGGGCCTGACGTCTGTCACTTCCCCTATGTATGCTCCTGTTTTATAAAACCCTTTTACGATTGTGCCGATTTCAAACGTATTCATAGCGTTCACCTCTCTCTAGTTATTCTATAAAAGATCAACGCGGTTGGCTAGTGAACAGCTGCCGGAAGCCTGACTGAGGCCGTTGTGCCCGAGTGCTCGCCGCTGGTGAAACAGACGGAGCCTTCATGATGCTGAATAATCGAGAATGTCACGGTAAGCCCGAGCCCGGTGCCGTTCGTTTTCAGCGTATAATACGGCTTGCCGAGTTTCTGCAGTTCTTCATCGGACATGCCGATTCCGTTATCCGTAATCTGAATGAGAATCATCTCTTCCTGTTTTTGGACGGAGACCTCGATTCGGCCGTTTTCAGAGGGCACGGCTTCAATACTGTTTTTAATCAGATTAATGAAGGCCTGTTTCAGTTTTTTTACATCGCCGAACACATATAAATCAGGCTCGCTTCGAACCGTAACGGTCACCGATTTAAAATGGGCATAAGACTCCATTAAGGAACCTGTTTCCTTTACGAGCAGAGAAATATCAAACTTTTCTTTTTCATAGTCATCCTGCTTCGCCATATCGAGATAATTCGTAATGATCGTCTGAGCCCGGTCGAGTTCGGACAGCACAAGTTTCTGATATCCGGAGTGGGATTTGTCCTGAAGCTGCTCGCCGCTGAACAGCAGCTGCACAAAACCTCTGACGACCGTAAGCGGATTGCGGACTTCATGGGCGACGCTTGCCGCAAGCTCGCTGACGACGGCCATTTTTTCTGAGTGAATCAGCCTTGCCCGCATGGACGCATTCTCATCAATGATCTCAATCAAATAAATGCACAGCAAAAGGGCGCTGACTTGAAAAAAAACAGATACTGCCGCCTCATAATAAACGGAAGGTAGATTTTGAAAATTGAAAATATTGGTCGCGGAATAGATGAAGACAGATGCGGTTAATAAGGCGGTTTCAGTGCAGCCGATGAGAAGAGCGAAAAGCAGTTTCTTCCGCTTTGAAAAAAAAGGCCATTTCGTTTGGAGCTGGATAGGGATGATGATTAAAAAAGGAATTAAGGATAAGAAAAAAAGAGCGGAAGGTTCAAACCATATGAGCTGAAAAAAAACGGATGCCGCCCCTGCGGCAAGTCCTGCGGCGGTACCGGAATAAAGCAGGCAGACGATAATGGGAATCAGCTGCAAACCGTAACGGACGGAATGAAGCTCCTGGATGGGAAAAGCCGTACATAATAAGGAAGATGACGCTGCAAATACGGCGACCAGCAGGCGGTTCGCTCTCGGCACAAGCAAATCGGGCTTGCTGAGCCAGAAGACTTGATAAAGAAAAATAGGGAATAAAATAAAAGAGAAGTGAAGCAGGTAATCCTTTACAATCTCCATTTATGCGAAATCCTTTCCTATGTAAATATGAATCTATTATAACATCTTTACCGGAAAAAAAAGTATATATTTCTCTAAAGCGAACGCCCTTATCTCATCTGATAAAGGCGTTCTTTCCGCTGCTAAGCGAGCGCTGCTTTCATTCTCTCAAGCCCTTCTTTTACGGCGGCGGCTGAACAGCCGACATTAAGTCTCATAAATCCTTCGCCGCCCGGTCCGTATTTTGTTCCCGGCTCTAATATGATTTTCCCTTTTTTGAGCATTCTTTCTTTGAGCTCGGCATCCGAAAATCCGTACTCGCTGAAATCCATCCAGATCAAATAGGAAGCGTCAGGCTTCATCATACGGACTTTCGGCAATTCTTGTCTTAAAAAGTCCTCAGCCAATTTCATATTCCCTTCAATGTAAGGAATCAGCGCGTCAAGCCAAGGGCCTCCCTTTGTATAGGCCGCTTCGATTGCTGCAACCGCAAATGTGTTGAGGCTGGAAATCCCGTTCTGATGCAATGCGGCGGAGAATTTCGCCCGCTTATACCGATCGGGAATGATAATGGCGGATGCCTGAATGCCGGCAATATTAAACGTCTTGCTCGGCGCGACACAAGTAACGGAAATCCGCGCAAACTCCTCAGACAGAGCAGCGAAAGGCGTATGCGGCTTTCCGTACAGCATCAAGTCGGAATGTATCTCGTCAGAAACGACGGTGACGTTATGGGCGGCGCACAGCGATCCGAGCTTCATAAGCTCATCCCGGCTCCACGCTCTGCCGGACGGATTGTGGGGGTTACAAAGAATCATCAGCTTGACCTCAGAATCGTTCAGCTTTTTCTCAAGATCCTCAAAATCCATACAGTAGACGCCATTTTCTTCCCGTAATGGGTTATGTAAAACCTGCCGTTTGTTTTCCTTGATCATCTGATAAAAAGGCGTATACACCGGTGATTGAATCAACACCGGATCGCCCGGTTCGGTAAAGGCTTGTACGGCCATGCTGATTGCCGTGACAACACCGGGACTGAACGCGATGCTTGCGGGATCGGGCCGGTAGCCGTGCCGCGTCTCAAGCCATGAAGCGACGGCTTCTCTTGTGTTTTCGTCAGGAGACGTATAACCGAATATGCCGTGGTCAAGGCGGGCTTTTAAGGCGTCAGTGACCGCTTCGGGAGCGCGGAAATCCATATCGGCAACCCACATCGGAAGCGCATCCGATACGCCGAATAACGCTTCCGCCTTGTCCCATTTCACCGATTGTGTGCCAAGACGGTTTTCTCGAAGATCAAAGTTCATGTATGTCACTCCTGTAGTATCATTATTTTGCACAGCGTATCTATGATAAAATAGAATTGCAAACTTTATTATAAGCGGTGATGAAAATGGAAGAAAGCCAAGCGGTCATGGAAATGATGAAAATCATTGCCAAGTGGGACCCGTTTAAATATGGAGAAGATTTTTATGAGACAGAAGCCGTCGACATCGTTCAGGCCGTCTACAGTGAAGACCGTGCCGACAAGCTGGCAGCAGCCATTCAGGATATCTTTGAAGCTTCATTTGAGCAAAAGCTTCCGATCGAAGGCTGCCAAAAGGCCGCCGAGCAGCTTCTGTCCATAAAAGAAAGCAGCTCCTGCACCCCTTAAAAACCGGCGGTTCCGCCGGTTTTTTTATTGAATAAATTCAAAAATCCGCTCCGAAACAAACTCCGGGCGCTCTTCGGGTACGAGGTGCCCCGTATCCTTCAGTGAATACAGAATGGAATCCGGCAGGTCGTCATGAAGCCGTTTTCCGACTGAGACCGGAACGACCCGGTCTTCTTCTCCCCAGATTAAAAGAGCGGGGTTTTGCACTTTCTTCAAATCCTCGGGCTCTAAATCGCCCTCCCTGTGTCTGATAAACCTTGTCATCGCTTTGAAAATCTGGCGGTCTGTAAATGGTTTTTCGTAACCGTCAATCATTTCCTGATCGATAAGCGTCCGGTCGTGAACGACATTTAACAGGTTGTTCAGCACGCCGTCTTTTGAAAGCCAATACTTAAGATACAGGTCAAAACAAGGGAGATGCGTCCCGAATATAATCGACGGGTGCGAGCGCTTTAAATACCCCGAGCTGCACAGCAGGACGATTTTAGAAAAAAGCTCGGGTCTGAGAAGAGACGCGGATAAGGAAATCTGGCCGCCCATTGAATGGCCGATGAGTGCGGCCCGGCTGATACCGAGCTTTTCCAGAAGTCCGATCAGAAGCTTGGCGAGGTTTGCGTAAGTATATACGAAAGTCCGTGACTTTTCCGATTGCCCGAAAGGAGGCAGGTCAACGGCGATAATATCATAATGGTTTCTGAGCAGCGGGATCAGTTTTCTGAAGCTGAATGCCGAAGATAAAAAACCGTGTACGCAGACGAGTGTCTGTCTGCCGGGATTTTCATAATGCTCGTAATACAGCTCAACTCCGTCTATCGCGGCCCGTTTAATCGGTGAAACAGCTTCCATGAGAGCCTTCGCCGTCCTTTCTTTGTTGTAATGTAAAGTCTTTTTTGATTGTCAGATTTTAGCTCTGGTTTCTTTCGGGTTTTTCTTAGCATTTGTCGAAAATCGTGATATAATGTCATGAAGATTTTTGATAATGCAAAGGTGTGAAACGTATGAAGCTGACCGAAAAAGAAACAGAAATATTAGAAATTTTAGACGAAAACAGCCGCGTTGATGCGGAAACGATTGCGAAAATGGCAAACATTCCCGCTGAAGAAGTCAAAAGCATCATTGAAAAGCTTGAAAAGGAAAAAGTCATCATTGATTATGCGGCGATGATCGACTGGCGCAAAGTCGACGGTTTGGAAGGCGTCACGGCGATGATTGACGTAAAAGTCACTCCGAAACGAAATGTCGGCTTTGATGAAGTCGCTGAGCGGATATACAGATTCCAGGAAGTTGAATCAGTGTACCTGATGTCAGGGGTGTATGACTTATCTGTCGTTATTCGCGGTAACACGATGTCAGACGTGGCAAGCTTCGTGTCTGAAAAATTGTCCACCCTTGAGTCCGTCGTTTCCACGACGACGCACTTTATCCTGAAAAAATATAAGCATGACGGCAAAGTCTTTGAAAGCGGAGACGATGACAAAAGAATCGTGGTGTCTCCGTAAATGGAAACGAAGACTTCTTATTTATCTGACTACGTGCAGCAGATTAAACCGTCAGGCATCCGCAAATTCTTTGATCTGGCTGCTACGATGGAAGGCGTCATTTCATTGGGAGTGGGAGAGCCTGACTTTGTGACGGCCTGGAACGTGAGGGAAGCGAGTATTCTTTCTTTAGAACAGGGTTATACGGCTTATACGGCAAATGCGGGTCTTTATGAACTGAGAGAAGAAATCAGCCGCTATTTAGATCAGCGGTTCGGCCTGAGTTATTCGCCTGACAGTGAACTGATCGTTACGGTAGGGGCAAGCCAGGCGCTTGATCTCGCTGTCCGCGCCATTATGAATCCCGGGGAGGAAATGTTAATTCCCGAACCGTGTTTTGTCGCATATGAATCACTCGTGACCCTGACGGGGGCGAAGCCGGTGCCGATTCAGACTGTCGCTGCAAAAGGTTTTAAAGCATCAGCAGCCGATTTTGAAGCAGCCCTGACGGACAAAACAAAAGCGCTGCTTCTATGTTCGCCGTCAAATCCGACAGGTTCTGTCTATTCGAAAGAAGAGCTTGAATCCATCGCTGCTTTCGCTGAAAAACACGACTTGATCGTGCTTGCCGATGAAATTTATGCCGAGCTGACGTATGATGAGCCATTTACGAGCATGGGGGCCATCCGCGGCATGAAGGAACGCACGGTTCTCATTTCCGGCTTCTCCAAAGCATTTGCCATGACGGGGTGGAGACTCGGATTTACGGCGGCGCCTCCCGTGATCAGGGATGCCATGCTCAAAATTCATCAGCACGCGATGATGTGCGCGCCTTCCATGGCTCAGTACGCGGCGCTTGAAGGGCTGAAAAACGGCCAGGAAGACGTCGAAAGAATGAAGAAAAGCTATCGGAGACGCCGAAACCTGATTGTGGAGACATTGAACGAAATCGGACTCGGCTGCCACCACCCCGGCGGAGCATTTTACGCCTTTCCTTCCATTCAGTCGACCGGCATGAGTTCAGAAGAATTCGCGGAACAGCTGCTCATTGAGGAAAAAGTAGCCGTCGTTCCGGGGAATGTATTCGGCCCGAGCGGCGAAGGCTACATCAGATGTTCCTATGCGACATCCATTGAGCAGATTCAGGAAGCGCTCGTCAGAATCAAACGGTTTGTTGAAAAAAGGGCATAAAAAAAGATACGAACCCGGTTCGCATCCAAATAAAAGGGGGGAATACTAGAAAGCCTTCGTAATCATAGTATACCCCCATTTTTCTGTCCTTAAACATGATCATGTAAAAAAGTTCTCTTTGCGAAAAACAAACTTGTATGATATAATTTTAAATTGCGTATAATCTGTATTTAATTTAACTTAGGAGTTGTTATGAATGGCAGCAAAATTTGAAGTGGGCAGTGTTTACACTGGTAAAGTAACAGGATTACAAGCGTATGGTGCGTTTGTTGCATTAGATGAAGAAACTCAAGGACTTGTTCACATTTCTGAAGTCACTCACGGTTTCGTAAAAGACATTAACGAACACCTTTCTATCGGTGACGAAGTACAAGTAAAAGTACTTGCGGTTGACGAAGAAAAAGGAAAAATCAGCCTTTCTATCCGTGCGACTCAAGCGGCGCCTGAAAGAAAAGAAAGCAAACCAAGAAAACCGAAAGCGGCTCAAGCTTCTGAAGAAACATCTGCTCCGCAAGGTTTCAACACATTGAAAGATAAGCTTGAAGAGTGGATTGAACAGTCCAACCGCAAAGACCTTATCAAAAAATAATCATCAAAAAAAGCACCGGATATGTATGTTCGGTGCTTTTTTTATGTTTATCTGACTTCCGGATTTGCCGCTTCCTCGCGGGATGTTTCTTCGTTCGGCTTAAACAGCAGGCCGAGATTGATCAGACCGGCGATGCCGACAAGACCGTAAATAATCCGCGACAGAGCTGATCCTTGGCCGCCGAAGATGGCTGCTACTAAATCAAATTGGAAAAATCCGATCAGTCCCCAGTTAATAGCGCCGATAATCGTTAATACGAGACAGATACGCTGAATAACACTCATGTAAACAACCTCCTCTATGAATTCGTGAAACAGTTATAGATTGTGACAAAGCAAAGAATCTATGCATACTACATTCTCCGCCGTGTAAATCACACACTGTCTCAAGCTGTACAAGTGCCTTTCCCGGGAAGCCGCTGTCTGTAAACCGCGTGATGTGCCGTCAAAAAAGCGGATTGCTTTACATTGAATGTCATCTTTCTGCATAATATAAAGCCAAAGGAGGAGATGTCATGCAAAACTTTACATATTGGAATCCGACCAAATTGATTTTCGGAAAGGGAGAGGTCGAAAAACTTCCTGAAGAAATCAAGCCGTACGGAAAGAATGTACTGCTCGTATACGGGGGCGGCAGCATTAAGCGCAGCGGTCTTTATGATCAAGTAACCGAACTGCTGAAAAAAGCAGGAGTTACCGTACATGAATTGGCAGGCGTAGAGCCGAATCCGCGTGTCTCAACGGTGAACAAAGGTGTTGCGCTCTGTAAAGAAAACAGCATCGATTTCTTATTGGCCGTCGGCGGCGGAAGTGTCATTGACTGCACGAAAGCCATCGCGGCGGGCGCTAAATATGACGGCGACGCGTGGGATATCGTCACGAAAAAACACCAGCCGAAAGAAGCGCTGCCGTTCGGAACAGTGCTGACCCTTGCGGCAACCGGTTCGGAGATGAACTCCGGATCAGTCATCACAAACTGGGAGACACAAGAGAAATACGGATGGGGGAGCCCGCTCGTTTACCCTAAATTCTCTATTCTCGATCCGGTAAACACATTTACCGTTCCGAAAGACCACACCATTTACGGCATGGTCGATATGATGAGCCATGTGTTTGAACAATATTTCCACCACACGTCAAACACGCCGTATCAGGACCGGATGTGTGAATCGCTTCTGCGCACGGTGATTGAAACAGCGCCGAAGCTGATCAATGATCTGGAGAACTACGAGCTTCGTGAGACGATTTTATATACAGGCACGATCGCATTAAACGGAATGCTGTCAATGGGCGCAAGAGGGGATTGGGCCACACACAACATCGAGCATGCGGTATCAGCGGTTTACGATATACCGCACGCCGGAGGTTTAGCGATTCTGTTCCCGAACTGGATGAGACATGTGCTCAAAGAAAATCCGGCCCGCTTTAAACAGCTTGCCGTCCGTGTTTTCGATATAGACGAGACAGGCAGATCAGATGAAGAGATCGCACTTGAAGGAATCAGCAAGCTGTCTGATTTCTGGACGAGCCTCGGCGCTCCGAACAGACTCGCTGATTATGATATTTCTGATGAGAAGCTGGATACGATTGCAGATAAAGCGATGGCAAACGGAGCATTCGGACAGTTCAAGTCACTGCAGAAAGAAGACGTGCTTGCGATACTGAAAGCATCATTGTAATAACATAAAGGGGGCGGCCGGATTGGCAGCTCCTTTTTTTCTGTGTTATAGTAATTCCCTTACGATTTTTTTGGAGGTCATGATAAATGGAGAACTTTACTTACTACAATCCGACGAAACTGATTTTCGGAAAAGGTCAAATCGACCAATTGAAAAAAGAGCTGAAGCAATACGGGAAAAACGTGCTGCTTGTTTACGGAGGCGGCAGCATTAAGCGAAACGGCCTGTATGACCAAGTAACAGGCATCTTAAAAGAAGAAGGCGCAACCGTTCATGAGCTTGCGGGCGTTGAACCGAACCCGCGTCTGGAAACGGTAAATAAAGGAATTGAGCTGTGCAGACAGCATGAGATTGATTTCCTTCTCGCAGTCGGCGGCGGAAGTGTCATCGACTGTACAAAAGCGATTGCGGCCGGTGCGAAATATGACGGCGACGCATGGGACATTTACAGCAAAAAAGTAACGGCGCAGGACGCACTCCCGTTCGGCACGGTGCTGACGCTTGCGGCGACAGGCTCTGAAATGAACCCTGATTCCGTTATCACAAATTGGGAAACAAACGAAAAATTCGTATGGGGCAGCAATGTCACTCATCCGCGTTTCTCCATTTTAGATCCTGAGAATACTTTCAGCGTTCCGGAAAACCAAACCGTATACGGCATGGTGGATATGATGAGCCACGTATTTGAACAATACTTCCACAATGTTGAAAACACGCCGCTTCAGGACAGAATGTGTTTTGCGGTCCTTCAGACGGTAATTGAAACAGCACCGAAACTTTTGGAAGACCTTGAGAACTATAAGCACCGTGAAACGATTTTATACGCGGGTACGATCGCATTAAACGGCACGCTGCAAATGGGCTATTTCGGCGATTGGGCTTCCCATACGATGGAGCACGCCGTATCAGCGGTGTATGACATCCCTCACGCGGGAGGACTTGCGATTCTGTTCCCGAACTGGATGAGATACACGCTGGATACAAATGTAGACCGTTTTAAAAACCTGATGCTCAACATGTTTGACATTGATACTGAAGGCAAAACGGATAAAGAAATTGCGCTTGAAGGGATCGATAAATTGTCCGCGTTCTGGACAAGCCTCGGTGCACCGTCCCGCCTTGCGGATTATGACATCGGTGAAGACAAGCTTGAGCTGATCGCAGACATCGCCGCAAAAGAAATGGAATACGGCGGATTCGGCAATTTCCAAAAACTGAACAAAGATGACGTACTTGCCATCTTAAAGGCGTCACTGTAAGATACATTCCCGGCCGGGGTGAAGATGAAATAGATTTTCAAGCTGCAGATGTAATCACATGCTGCGGATTTGACTCCCTGTTTCTGTACATTTAGCAGAAAAGGATTAATTAACTTTGCGATTGCCGATCATCTATTTACACAAAATCTAAATCATGAAGAGCCTTGCTATACTTCGAATTTAAAAAAGGGGCGCTGATTCAATCAGCGCTCCTTTTATGCATTTTGTGTACTAAGGTCCCGCTGAGCCCCCATATAGCTTCCCATTAAGTTTTGATAACCGGGAAGATGACTGGAGATTAATGCGCCAAAACCTTCAACATCGTTGCGCCAATCACGCTGAAGCTCGCATGCTACGCTGAACCAGTTCATAAGCTGCGCGCCGCCATGAGCCATACGGGTTAGTGATGCATCTGCTACTTGCTTATTAAACGTCCCCGAAGCATCTGTCACAACAAACACTTCGTAGCCTGCTTTAATGGCAGAAAGCGCAGGAAAAGCAACGCAGACATCTGTAACTACACCTGCGATAATCAGCTGTTTTTTGCCAGTCGCTTCAATGGCTTTAACAAAGTCTTCATTGTCCCATGCATTAATTTGTCCGGGACGGGCTATTTTTGGCGCATCAGGAAAGAGATCAACGAGTTCTTGCATGAGCGGTCCGTTGGGTCCGTTTTCAAAGCTGGTTGTTAAAATAACCGGTAAATCAAAGAATTTAGCCGTATCACCGAGAGCCAATACATTGTTTTTAAATTCATCAACGCCATAGTCACGCACGAGACCGGAAATAAGGCCGGTTTGATGGTCAACTAAAAGCACGGCAGCATCATCTTTTGAAAGACGGGAATAAAGATCAGACATTTTATAATCCTCCTTGAATTAAGGCAAGTAAGTTTGTGAATTGAAAACGGTAAATCTATTCATATGCTGTATAGATAGAAAGTTATTTCTGAGGTGACTTTTCGTGAGGGTGATGATCCTTCAATTAATCTGGAACGGGAACCGGAGCATAATCAATCCAATGGATGAACTGTTGTAAATAGCGTTGAAGATAACATTTCGTTTGTTCATCCGTAAGTATGTTTTGAGCGGAATCAATTTTCTCATGGACTTGCGAAATCAGCATTTTTTGAAATGGCAAAACATTGACTTGCATAGCTTCGAGTACTTCCCTCATTTGCGTTTGACCAAAGGCAGTGCCGAACCCTCCGGGGGTTGCTCCGATTAAGCCAACCGGTTTTCTGTTTAAAACAGAAGAGGTCCGCGGTCTCGATGCCCAGTCCAATGCGTTTTTTAACACCCCGGGGATTCCGGAATTGTACTCTGGACTTACAATGATGATGCCGTCAACGTCTTGTATATCAGCTCTAAAGGATGTTACGGAGTCTGGTGCTCCGGCAATTTCTAAATCTTCGTTAAAAAAAGGAAGACTGTCTATTTCAACCCAGCGAAATTGAGCCGCATTATCTAAGTCAATCAATGATTGAGCAATTGCTCGATTATACGAGTTTTTTCGTAAACTTCCGCAAATAAGACCAATGGTTTTAGTCATAAAATCACCTCCCGGTTTAAAATCACTTTCATCTTAACATGATACTCCAAATATAGACACTATTTTTAAAAATGGACATTTATGCCTTAATATGCCTTCGCGGCAGCCTCTCAAGAGGAGTACTATATAAAAAGAACCGGCCCATCGGGATTGGCGATGGATGTCATCCTGCTCCAAAGTAAAGGTGATACGTTCCTGGATCATCAACATTCGATTCGTTCCCCCTCTCACGATTATTACAAATATAACCATATCGAATCCGGGATATTGTATAAAAAATGAACGCATCTTTAGCGCAAATCCCGTATTCATCCGGCCTTCTTCATGACTTGATTTAGCGGGTGAGTTCATATAAAGTGAAAGAGAAAACAATTCACCGTGATGGAGGGACAAGCAAATGACGCATGTACGCTTTGATTACTCAAGAGCGTTACCTTTTTTCAATGAACATGAACTTACATACGCACGTGATTTCGTAAAAACGGCACACCATAATATCCATGAAAAAACAGGCGCCGGAAGCGACTTTTTAGGATGGGTGGACCTCCCTGAAAACTACGATAAAGAAGAATTCGCGCGCATTAAAAAAAGCGCTGAAAAAATCAAATCAGATTCAGACGTGCTTCTCGTCGTGGGTATCGGCGGTTCATACTTAGGCGCCCGCGCGGCGATTGAAGCGCTCAATCATTCTTTCTATAACGTCCTGCCGAAAGACAAGCGCAAAAACCCTCAAGTTATCTTTATCGGCAACAATATCAGCTCAACTTATATGAAAGATGTTATGGATCTTTTAGAAGACGCTGATTTCTCTATCAATGTCATTTCTAAATCAGGCACGACGACGGAACCTGCAATCGCTTTCCGGATTTTCCGCAAACTTCTTGAAGAAAAATACGGAAAAGAAGAAGCGAAAGCGCGGATTTACGCGACGACAGATAAAGAGCGCGGCGCTTTAAAAACGCTTTCTAATGAAGAAGGCTTCGAATCATTCGTTATTCCTGATGATGTCGGCGGACGTTTCTCCGTTCTGACAGCGGTAGGCCTTCTGCCGATTGCGGTAAGCGGGGCTGATATCGATGAAATGATGAAAGGCGCTCTTGATGCAAGCAAAGACTTTTCCAGCTCGGAATTAGAAGAGAACGCGGCTTACCAATACGCCGTCGTCCGCAACGTTCTGTATAATAAAGGAAGAACCATTGAAATGCTCATCAACTATGAGCCTGCGCTGCAATACTTTGCGGAATGGTGGAAGCAGCTCTTCGGCGAAAGTGAAGGAAAAGATGAAAAAGGCATCTATCCTTCTTCCGCTAACTTCTCAACAGACCTTCACTCTCTCGGTCAATACGTGCAGGAAGGCAGACGCGATCTGTTTGAAACTGTATTAAACGTTGAAAAACCGAAGCATGAGCTGACAATTGAAGAAGCGGAAAATGATCTCGACGGCTTAAATTACTTAGCCGGAAAAACGGTCGATTTCGTCAACAAAAAAGCGTTCGAAGGCACGATGCTTGCCCATACAGACGGAAAAGTGCCGAACTTAATTGTCAACATTCCGGAGCTTAATGCATATACATTTGGATATCTCGTCTATTTCTTTGAAAAAGCGGTGGCGATGAGCGGTTATCTGCTCGGAGTCAACCCGTTTGATCAGCCGGGTGTTGAAGCCTATAAGGTGAATATGTTCGCGCTTCTCGGCAAACCGGGCTTTGAAGAGAAAAAAGCAGAGCTTGAAAAACGCCTTGAAAAATAAAAAGAAGGGCTGGCCCTCAGCATGACGGGTCAGCCTTTTTTAAACCGTGAAAGGTGTGTTGATGAATGATACGACTCTTATGTAAGCATGCCGTCATTTCCGTCTGTTCCGCCGCTATTGTCTATTCGGCACTAAAACTGTCTCCTGAATCCCTCTTACAAACCATCCTGTTTTTCGCTTTCCCTCTCGGCTTGTTTACGGACATGGTCCGGCTGAAACTGAAGATTGGCCGGATGCATACGCTGATCACGAAGTGCTCTCTCTATGCCGCCGTTTTCTATATTTCAACGGAAGCCGTTCTCTCCGCAATTGTGACGTATGTTCTGATTGAATGCGCCGTTATCTTTATCCGGCGTCTGTCTGCCGCTCCCGATTCTTCCCGGGCGCCGTATGAAGATGCCGCAGAGCGGGGACGCTAAAGACAAAAAGGAGCATATGCACATGATCAGCATACCATCTTCACTTGAAGGGCAATCGTTTTTACTCCGCGAACTGGAACAGGTGCTGAAACCGATCGGTTATACCATCGGAGGCGGCTGGGAGTATGACCGCGGTTTCTTTGATTACAAAATTTCCGATCAGGACGGCTATTTATTTCTCCGTATCCCTGTTGAAGCAAATAAGGGACACCTGGATGAACGGGGGGCCGCCGTTACAATCGGCACACCCTTTTTGCTGAGGCACGTCTATCAGCAGGCAACGGATGATCACGCAGGCGGCGGTGTTTTTGAGTCATTATTCAACCAATTCTCCGAGCCGAAACGGCGGGATGCGGCAATTGACCGCTCATATACAGATATCGGCATCTCGCTTGTGAAAGAGCTGGAAGACGTCCTGCTGCATTAAAGAGCCAAAAACAGATCAGTATCGAGCACCTTGTATGACAGGGGAGGGGTCAGCATTGGCCCCTCTTCTTTTTGTATGCCGATGATCGTGGTATTCCGTTTGAGATAATAGAGCGCACAGTCATGATAAGATGAGCCCTTTAATTCCCCGGGAACGGGAATGATGCGAACCTTTTTCTCCAGCGTCAGATCTGACAGCGTTTGCGGTTTGGCAAGCTGCAGCTTGACCCGGTAATGCTCAAACATCACCCGGCTCGACAGCCGTG
Source organism: Bacillus sp. SJ-10 (assembly GCF_002843505.1). NCBI lineage: Bacteria > Bacillati > Bacillota > Bacilli > Caryophanales > Bacillaceae > Bacillus > Bacillus sp. SJ-10. The sequence goes on from NZ_CP025258.1 coordinate 1,679,890, forward strand.
ATGTGCACAGAATCTTATTAGCTCCTGCGCGCTCGGCGTTTTTGACATACCGTTCCGTTAAAATTTCCACGATACAATAAACGGACGGATGCAGCCCTTTGATGGCGAGAAGCGTTAATACCGACAGCATATCAGCTTCGGATTCATTTTTCTGCTGATCCGCTGTCAGAATGACGGTATCGGCTTCCGTAACATTCGCCTTATTGAGCGTACTGTCATCAGCGGCATGTCCGCGGATGAAATGGACGTTTTCAATAAGCGGCCCTTCCCTTAATGAATCATCAATCAGGACGACAGTTTTTGACGGCGCGATGTGCTGCAGTTCTTTCAGCAGCATATGCGATTTCTCATTCCATCCGATAAGAATGACGTGCCCTTTGCCTTTAAAGGCGACCTTCCCTTCGACATAGCGGTGCTGTTTGCTGAATACGGCTGAAGAAAGCGTGGCGAAATAGGCGGTCACAAAACTCGCTCCGCTTAATACAAGCACCATGCCGGCAATCTGCCCGAGCGGCGTCTGGGGAACGTAATCGCCGTAGCCGACCGTGGCCACCGTAATAACCGCCCACCAAACCCCTTCAAACACAGACGTGAATTGCTTCGGTTCAAGCATGTAAATGAGTTGGCCGAACAATAAGATCAAGGCGATAATGATCAGTCCGATCCGAACATATAACGGCCATCTCAGCCAGGAAATAAAAATACGGTTTGATTTCATTCGTCCGGCTCTTCTTTCGACAGAGAGATGGATAAAATCTGCTTAATAATGGTGTTTAGTTTTTCGTCCAGCTGTTCCTGGCCGTATGAGTCACGCGCATGTCTGATTAAATCGGCCGTCTCATCTTCAAACTGAATGAGAGGCTCGTCGTTTTCCGATTCATTATAGAGCTGGATAAAGGCGTCAAGCCCCTCGTTCATTCTGTCTATCGCATTGCTCAGCTGTTCTTTCTCGCCATTTGTCACTTTCATGTCGATCACACCTGTATCTTTTTTTATACAGTATGTCCCAGTTCGTTTGATGTCTTTCAAAAATCGACGAAAACATATTCACCCTTATTTTTTCATATGATAAAGAAAGCGGACCGAAAAAGGGTGAGTCGAATGACAGTCATTCAAAAACTGCTGGCGGCGCTGGCCGGAGCGCAGCTGCTCGCTTCGGCGGCCGTATTGCTTATTTTTGATTTGAATGGACACAATCATATGTCCGGCGGATTTTCATGGCTTGTTTTTGCAAAAGAGACCGCAGGCACGTTTCCGTTTTACATCGGAATGGCCGGGTGTATCCTCATCATGCTCGGAGGATTGATTCCTGTCAGAAAAAAGAAGCGGATTTCTGTACAGGAAAGCGGACAATCATTAAAATAATATATAAGCAGATCGTACGATATAAGAGAAAAAGGAAGAGGATAATATGCTGTTTATCTTTTTAACAATTGCTGCATTGGGATTGTCGTTTTGGGCACAATTTAAAGTGAAAAGCAATTTTCAGAAATACTCAGACGTAGAAGCTTCCAGTCAGCGGACGGGGGCGGAAACGGCAAGACGGATTCTTGATATTAACGGTTTATATGATGTGCCGGTAGAACCGGTAAGAGGCACTTTAACAGACCATTACGACCCGACGGAGCGGGTGGTGCGTTTATCTGAGCCGGTATATTACGGCCGCTCCATTTCCGCCATTTCCGTCGCTTCCCATGAAGTCGGACATGCTTTGCAGCATCAGGAATCATACGGCGCGCTTGTGCTGAGGCACAAAATTTTTCCGGTCGTCAATTTTGCCTCCGGGGTTGCCCCTCTGCTTTTCTTGGGCGGGATGCTCCTGGGCAGCTTGAACTTAATCGGACTCGGCATTATTTTGTTTTCGGCCGCTGTTTTTTTCCAGCTTGTCACACTGCCTGTCGAGTTTAATGCCAGCGCGAGGGCGAAGCGGATTATCGTGTCGGAAGGATTCATTCGCAACAGTGAAGAACACGGCGTGAATAAAGTGCTGAACGCCGCCGCGCTGACGTATGTGGCTGCGGCGCTCGTTTCATTATTCGAGCTGCTTCGTTTTGTGATGATTTTCTTAAATGGTCGTGATGAGAATTAACACGAAGGAGGTGGCCCCTTACCGTTTGCGGTAGGGGTTTTTTTGCTTATATTAAAACTGATTCTCATTATGCTGTTAATCGGATTAACGGCCATCTTTGTCGCTGCGGAATTTGCGATTGTCAAAATCCGCGGTTCAAAAATTGCGGAGCTGGTTGAAACCGGAGACAGCCGGGCGCTCGCGGCGCACAGGGTGATTTCAAATCTCGATGAATATTTATCAGCGTGCCAGCTCGGCATTACGATTACGGCGCTCGGACTCGGCTGGCTCGGTGAACCGACGATTCAGCGGCTTCTTCATCCTGTTTTCAGCCTGATCGGAATGCCGTCATCTATTACGCACGTCGTCACGTTTATTGCGGCGTTTATCGCCGTTACGTATCTGCACGTCGTCATCGGAGAGCTTGCGCCGAAAACGATATCCATTCAAAAAGCCGAAGCCGTCAGTCTGTGGACGGCAAAACCGCTCATTCTGTTTTATAAAGTGATGTATCCGTTTATTAAGCTGTTAAACGGCTCAGCCGGATTTTTGGTCAAGCTGTTCGGTTTTCATTCGGTGAAAGAACATGAGGTCGTGGTCAGTGAAGAGGAATTGCGGCTGATTTTGTCCGAAAGCTATAAAAAAGGTCAAATCAATCAATCTGAATTCCGTTACGTCAATAAGATATTTGAATTCGATAACCGGGTCGCCAGAGAAATCATGGTGCCGCGCACCGAAATCGCCGCCATCTCGCTTGAACAGTCAGTTGATGAAGCCATACATTTGATCATCAACGAACGGTATACGCGATATCCGGTTATTAAGGAAGACAAAGATCACATTCTCGGCATTATTAACAATAAGGATTTATTTAAAGCGTATTTTCTCGGCCGCTCCATTGAATTAAAAGAAATTATGCGTCCGGTCATCAGAGTCATTGAAAGCATCCCCGTTCAGGAGCTTTTGATCCGTATGCAGAAGGAGCGGATTCATATGGCGATTCTCGTTGACGAATACGGCGGCACGGCGGGGCTTGTGACCGTCGAAGACATATTGGAGGAAATCGTCGGGGAAATCCGTGATGAATATGACCAGGATGAAATGCCCCACATCGTCAAAAAAGGCGAACACCACTATGTGATGGACGGCAAGGCGCTCATAGAAGAGGTGAATGATCTTCTTGATATCGCCATCGAAAATGAAGACATTGACACGATTGCCGGCTGGCTCTTAACACAAAAAATGGAGCTGAAAAATGGTGATGTGTTTCATGCCGAAGGGTGTGAATTTAAGGTGCTGGAAGCGGAAGACCATCATATCCGCTTCGTTGAAATTAAAAAAACTGATTTCTGAGCCTCCTGCTTTTGCAATGAGGCTTTTTTTTATGGGAAAAATGCTTCTTCGTCCCGCTCCTTCATATGATGTAAAGAAAGGAGTGTCGGTATGAAAACGGATTGGTGGAAAACGGCGGCCGTCTATCAAATTTATCCCCGAAGTTTTATGGATTCGAACGGGGACGGAATCGGCGACATTAACGGCATCAGAGCAAAGCTTCATTACATAAAAGAGTTGGGGGCGGATGTGATCTGGCTTTGTCCCGTTTTTGACTCGCCGGGCGCGGACAACGGCTACGATATTCGGAATTATAAACAAATTGCCGGCGAATTCGGGACGATGGAGGATTTTGACCGGCTCCTTGCGGATGTCCATGCACTCGGCATGAAGCTGATTATAGACCTCGTCATCAACCATACAAGCGATGAGCACCCTTGGTTTATCGAATCACGCTCAGCGAAAGATTCCGAAAAACGGGACTGGTACATCTGGAGAGACGGAAAAAACGGCAAAGAGCCGAACAATTGGGAAAGCATTTTCGGCGGATCGGCGTGGGAATATGATCAAGAGACCGGCCAGTATTACCTGCACCTGTTTGACAAAAAACAGCCTGATTTAAATTGGGAAAACGAAGCGATGAGGCAGTCCGTTTATGAGATGGTCCGCTGGTGGCTTGATAAAGGCATAGACGGCTTCCGGGTGGATGCCATTTCTCACATTAAGAAAAAAAAAGGGCTCCCTGACATGCCGAATCCGGACGGTCTCCCATACGTCCCGTCTTTCCCGTATCATATGAATGGGGAAGGCATAATGGATCTCTTGAAAGAGCTGAAACGGGAAACATTTTCGCGCTATCCGATCATGACGGTCGGCGAGGCGAACGGAGTGGCGGCTTGGGAGGCGGCTGATTGGGCCGGTGAAGAAAACGGCGTCTTTCAAATGATTTTTCAATTTGAACATCTCGGCCTCTGGGATACGGAAGATGATCAAAGCATTTCCATTCCGGCGCTTAAGCGCGTCTTGTCCGGCTGGCAGAACAGTCTTGAAGGAAAGGGTTGGAACGCGTTGTTTATGGAGAACCACGATCAGCCCCGTTCCGTCTCGGTATGGGGTGACGAACGGTTTTTGACAGAAAGCGCCAAGGCACTCGCCGCGATGTATATGCTGATGAAAGGCACGCCGTTTATTTACCAGGGGCAGGAGCTCGGAATGACCAATGTTTCGTTTCCATCCATTGAAGATTATGATGACGCCGCAATGAAATATCTGTATGAAAAAGAGACGTCCCGCGGCGTTCCGCATGAAAAAGTGATGAAGATCATCTGGAAGAAGGGCCGGGATAATTCACGGACACCGATGCAATGGAGCGGTGAGGCGAACGGCGGGTTTTCTGATGCTTCTCCGTGGCTCGGAGTGAATCCGAACCACACATGGCTGAATGCTGCATCACAAATGCAGGATGAAACATCCGTATACCATTTCTACAAACGGCTGCTCGCCCTCAGAAAAGAACACGGTGTATTGATCAGCGGCACATATGAATTGCTGCTTCCGAATGACCGGCAGATTTATGCCTATCTAAGAAAAAACGGAACAAAAACCGCCCTGATCATCACAAATCTGTCCCGAACCCCCGCTTTATACAGGCATCCCGGTTATCCGCTTGACTCCGATTCTCTCGTGCTTGCAAACGCGGAAACAGAAGCGCACCGCCATGTGACGTCCTTTCTTTTAAAGCCTTATGAGGCCCGCGTATATATATGGTGAAAAACTTCAGTCCCGAGGCTGAAGTTTTTTGTGATCTGCGTTTATCATCGCGATCCGACAGGAAAAGACAAATACAGAAACGAATATGGGAAAGGAAGAGAAAAAGAAAGGAGGCATTCATATGCTGAAAAAATTGCAGATTCAAACAAACAGACGGGATGAAATGATCGACATCACACATGAAGCTGTAGCGTTTCTCCGCAAAACAGGCGTAAAAAACGGTTTGGCGCTCATATACTGTCCCCATACAACCGCCGGCATTACCATAAATGAAAATGCCGATCCGGATGTGAAGAGGGATATGCTCAGAAGGTTTGATGAAATGTATCCGTGGGAACACGAACTGGACCGGCATATGGAGGGAAATACGGCGGCACATATGAAAGCGAGTACAACCGGCGCCTCCCAGCATGTCATCATAGAAGACGGGCGCCTGATACTCGGAACATGGCAGGGCGTTTATTTTTGCGAATTTGACGGTCCGCGAAACAGAACCTGTTATATCAAAATACAGGCTGAAACGGAGGAAAACACAAATGAGTGAGTGGATGAGTGCATTATCATTAACAAAGCCCGTCATTCAGGCGCCGATGGCCGGCGGGCTGGTCACGCCGCGTCTGGCTTCGGCGGTATCAAATGAAGGGGCGCTCGGAAGCCTCGCTTCAGGATACGTCAGCCCGCAAGCGCTTGAAAAACAGCTTATCGAGATGAAAGACCTGACGGACCGCTCCTTTCAAGTAAATCTTTTCGTCCCGGAAGAAAGGCAGATGCCTGAGGCGGAACTGGTTGAAAAATGGAAAGCCCGCATCCCGAGGGCAAAAGACGCCAAGCCGTTCTCTGATCTGAAAGAAGAATGGAATGATTTCGAGGAAAAAGCGGAGCTTCTGATCCGTTACGGAGTCAAAGCGTGTTCATTCACCTTCGGCCTGCCGCCGGAAGAAACGGCGGAAAAGCTGAAGAAAAGCGGTTGTTTCCTTTTCGGCACGGCGACAACGCCGGAGGAAGCGAAGGCTTTTGAAGAACGGGGGATGGACGCCGTTATCCTTCAGGGAATAGAAGCCGGCGGACATCGCGGGTCGTTTCTGCCGGTTAAAGGAGAACCGGCTCTCGGCCTTATGGCGCTGATTCCGCAGGCTAAAGACGCGCTGAATATCCCGGTCATTGCGGCAGGCGGCATTTTTGACCGCCGCGGCGTGCAGGCGGCCCGATGTTTGGGTGCAGACGGCGTTCAAGTAGGAACACCGTTTCTCCTTTGTGAAGAAAGCAGCGCCTCACCGGCATATCAAAAAGCGATTGCCGAATCAAAAGGAGCCGACACGCGGCTGACCACCCTGTTTTCGGGAAAACAGGCGCGGGGAATCGTGAATCAGTTCATGAAAACATATGAGGCTGACGAGGGAAATACGCTGCCTTATCCGCTGCATAATACGCTGACAAAGCCGATGCGCGGGCACGCGGCTCAATCAGGAGACGCGGAGTATATGTCTTTATGGGCCGGCCAGTCCGCCGCGAAACTTGAAGGGCCGACAGACGTGAAAACCGTTTTGGACGGATTGTGCGAATCATAATCCAGAAATCGTGAGGTGATGGATGATGAAGATTCTTCAAATGTCCTACAAAAAAAGAGGGACTATTGAGTTTGTCTTTGAAGATTTTCCGCATTCCAAAGTCACCATGGCGCCGATTAAAGGGTATTACTTTGTCCGCGCCATTAAATGGAGCCGACGGGACAGAGCCGTCACCCGACATGATTTAGAGAAGTTTGAATGGGCTGCAAACCAAGCGCTCGGCACGACGGCTTTTTACCGGAAAAGAAAAGCATTCCGCATCCCATCGTCAAAATGACAGACGATGGGATTGTTTTAATGCATGATCTGATAAAGCGCGGGTGCATCAAGCCTTGTTGCCTGGTTAAGCAGATAAGCCGGCTGCACGGCATTTTTTTTTCTTAAAGAATTCAATCTCTGGATGATTTGTTCAGCCGTCAGAATCCCGAGACCGTGGGCGAAATATTGATCATTCCCCATCACAATGACATTCTCTCCCCGCCACTGAGCCTTTGCAGGATTAAAATCAGGATTTTTAAAATATAAACAATCTCCCCGTAAAAAGTGGCTGCCGGTTTCCGTGTAGATCGGCAGATGCTCATAGTGCCAGTCATACAAAGTGATATCCCGGAAACGCCGGTTAAACCGTTCTTCACCCATTGTCTTTAAGACGGCCAGATAATAAATCACAACAATGGCGGTAGCGCATTCAAATGCGTAAAACGCCCCATTTTCAATAATGTCCCGAATCGCTTTTGAAGCGGGGATTCTGTACTTCAGCTCCAAGGCTCCTTCCGGCGTCACTCTCCAATAAGCCGTATTTCCGTATGTTTTGGCGAAAGTTGCAAATTTCACACCTGATCCGTGCAGTTCTCTTGCGGCTTCCACAATATGGCGGCGCAGCCGCACCTCGAACATCAGTTCAGCAATCGACCCGTAATCGAATTGTACGGGAGAATTGAGCAGTTCATTTATATACGGAACAAGGCTTTCTTCCGTCTGCCAGTTCGCGATGTCCTGAGGCCGAAGCACTTGGCCGGATATGATAATCATCTGCGCGCCCCTTTCTCTTTTTTTATAAGATATGCAGGAAGCTTGGGCAATGAAAATCAAGTCATAAAAAAGGAGGAAATGTTAACAAAATGTGAAGACTGAGCCGATATATAAGGTATCACACTTGAGGGAGCAGCTTAATATGAAAAAATTCATTAATTGGTGCACAAAGGCATCGATTTCACGTAAATTAATCATTTCATTTATCGTGATCTTAATCATACCGATTCTCGTGTTAGAATTCAGTTCATACCATACGGCGAGCAATTCGCTGGATGATCAGATTTCAGGCAACGCGAAAAATAACATCGAATCTTTTAACACAACGATTACAAATGATATCGGCGCAAAAGCAAAGGCGATTGAATTTTTCAGTGAAACGTTAAAAGGGTCATCCTTCTCAAAGAAAAACATGTCTGCTCTTGAAGAAAAGTTCGGGCAATACACGTCTATTCATAAGGACGTAGCCCGCATTTACGGAGGAACGGAAGACGGCAGCTACGCACAGGCGCCGAAGGAGAATACTCCGGCCGATTACGATCCGAGAACACGCACTTGGTATAAAGACGCTGTGAAGGCCGGCGGCACGCTCGTTGTCACCGACCCTTACACCGCGGCAAGCGACGGCAGGATGGTCGTCACCGTGGCAAAGCAGATGCAGGACGGAACAGGCGTAGTGGCCATGGATATTACGATTGACCAGCTGCTGAAGCAGATGCAGGGAATCAAAATCGGGCAAAAAGGCTTCGTGTTTATCACGTCCAAAAATAAAACCTATGTCGCGCATAAAGACCACAAACCGGGCGATAAAGTTTCAACCCCGTGGCTGAATGAGGTATACAGCAAAGACAGCGGCATTATTTCATACAAGCTCGATGATCAAAATAAAAAAATGGCGTTTACGACAAATAAACTGACCGGATGGAAAATAGAAGGGAGCATGGAGCTCAACGAAATTAAAGACGCCTCACAACCGGTGCTGACGATGGGAATGATCGTCCTTGCAGCATCCATTATCATCGGGGGCATTTTAATTCTGTTGATTGTCAGATCCATTACGTCACCGCTGAAACGGCTTGTCCGCTCTTCTAAACAAATCAGCGGCGGAGACTTGACCGAAACCATTGATATCCGCTCGAAAGATGAATTGGGCGAACTCGGCGCGAGCTTTAATGAAATGGGAGAATCTCTGCGCGGACTGATCAGCGCGATCCAAAACTCTGTCGACAACGTGGCCGCGTCATCGGAAGAGCTGACCGCTTCAGCTTCGCAGACAAGCAAAGCGACGGAACATATTACAATGGCGATTGAGCAGTTTTCAAACGGAAACGAAGAGCAAAGCGAAAAAGTCGATTCAAGCTCAGTCAAGCTGAATCATATAAATGACGGACTCGCCGCCGTTTCCCGCACATCATCATCCATTACGGAAGCATCTAAACAATCGAAGGAAGCTGCCGGCACCGGGGAAGAATATGTGCAGCAAACAGTCGGGCAGATGAATCTCATCAATCAATCGGTCCAGCAGGCGGAAGCGGTTGTAAAAGGCCTTGAGGCCAAATCAAAAGACATCACTCATATTTTAAGAGTCATCAACGGCATTGCCGATCAGACAAACCTGCTTGCGTTAAATGCAGCCATTGAAGCGGCAAGAGCCGGTGAATACGGCCGAGGCTTCTCAGTGGTAGCCGAAGAAGTGCGCAAGCTTGCCGTCCAATCTGCCGGTTCTGCCAAAGAGATTGAAAAACTCATTCAGGAAATCACGGCTGAGATTAATACATCGCTTCACATGTTCACATCCGTTAATGAAGAAGTTCAATCAGGACTTGCCGTAACGGACCGCACGAAAGAAAGCTTCCAGAATATCTTCGGCATGACAAACGATATCGCCGAGAAGCTTCAATCGATGAACGGCACGGTTGAACAGCTGTCAGACAGCTCCCAGCACGTTTCAGCCGCGGTGACGGATATTGCGGACGTATCTAGGGAAAGCGCAGCAAGCATTCAGGATATTGCCGCATCTGCAGAAGAACAGCTTGCATCAATGGAAGAAATCAGCACATCAGCCGATACTTTGGCGCAAATGGCCGAAGAACTGCGGGAATTAACGAAACAATTTAAAATCAACTAGTAAAAAAGGACGCTTTCCGGATGGAAGGCGTCCTTTTTTATAGTGACAGCCGGATAATTAAATAAAAAGTCTTGCATACAAAGGGAGTACATAGAACTATTTTTCATTTATGACTTCATTTTCAATGTAATAAAAAGGGAGTCGGCCGATATAAACAGTAAATGATTGAAAGAGGTTTACAAAATTGAAAAAAACAGCAAAAAAAATCGCCAGAAAATCAATAGCCAAAAAACTTATCATTTCATTTTTACTGATCTTAATTATTCCGGTAGCAGTATTGGCTGCCGGCGCCTACCGTTCGGCGGCTTCATCCGTTGAAAAGCAAATGATGGAAAGCGCCGAAGGAAATGTGCAAATCTTAAACAATATGATTGATGACCGGATCGGAATGTTTACAAAAAGCTCAGCATATTTCAGCGAATGGGCGACAAGCGCTAAATTTAAAGAAAAAAACCAAACGGAAATGCAAGAAAGGTTCAAGCAGTTTATTGAAAGCAATGATAAAGCGTCCGCCGTATTTTCAAGCAGCAAGGAAGGAACGTTTACCCGTTATCCGCATGCCGATATGCCGGCCGATTTCAATCCGCTTGAAAGAAGATGGTATCAGGAAGCCATGGAGAATAAAGGCCAAACCATCATCACGGACCCTTATGAGTCCATCTCAAACAAAAAGATGGTCGTCACCATGGCCCGCGCGGCGAAAGACGGATCAGGCGTCGTCGCCATTGATATAAAAATCGACGATCTCATCACGATGACAAAAGAAGTGAACATCGGAAAAGAAGGATACGCCTTTATCCTCAGCAAAAATAAAAAAGCCGTTGCCTACAGTGATGAAAAAGCCGGCTCGGCGGTATCGGGAAAATGGGTTGATACATTATACAGCGGGCAAAAAGGCGTCTATGAATATACGCTGAACGGGAAAGCGAAAAAAATGGCGTACGTGACCAATGAAGCGACGGGCTGGAAGATCAGCGGAACCATGTCTGTGGATGAAATCAAAGATGCGGCAAGACCGGTTCTGACTCTGGCCGTTATCATATTGGCGATAGCCATTGCCGCAGGGATGATTTTCATTTATTTTGTCATCCGCTCAATTACCAAACCGTTAAAACATCTCGTAGCTTCAGCAGAAAAAATCAGCAGCGGAGATCTGACGGAAACCATTGATGTCAGCTCTCAAGATGAGCTCGGCGTGCTCGGGAAAAGTTTTAATCATATGACAGATTCACTCCGTTCGCTTATTCAAGGAATTCAGGACTCTGTTGAACATGTCGCTTCTTCCTCAGAGGAGCTGACGGCTTCGGCTGAGCAGACGAGCAAAGCAACGGAACATATCACCCTTGCGATTGAACAGTTTTCTAATGGAACGGAAGACCAAAGTGAGAGTATTGATAAAGCGACCGCCCAAGTGAATGAGATGAAAGACGGGCTCAGCGATCTGGCGGAAGCGGCAGCCGTGGTGACGGAAACTTCAATTGAATCGGCGGAGATATCCGGCGCCGGTGAGCGGCTTGTCAAGAAAACAGCCGGCCAGATGGGCGCCATTGACCAATCCGTAAGCAAAGCGGAGCAAGTCGTACAAGGGCTTGAACTCAAATCGCAGGACATCAACAGCATTTTGCGCGTCATTAACGGCATTGCCGATCAAACGAATCTCCTTGCTTTAAATGCAGCCATTGAAGCGGCAAGAGCGGGAGAATACGGACGCGGTTTTTCAGTCGTTGCCGAAGAAGTGAGAAAGCTTGCCGTCCAATCCGCCGATTCAGCGAAAGAAATCGAATCCTTAATTCATGAAATCGTCAAAGAAATTCATACTTCGCTCGGAATGCTGGAATCCGTCAATCACGAGGTGAAAAGCGGACTTCAGTTAACGGACGAAACGGAAAAAAGCTTCCGGGACATTTCCGTTAAAACAAATCAGATTGCCGGTGAACTGCAAAATATGAATGCAACCGTGGAACAGCTTTCTGCCGGGTCTCAGGAAGTATCAAACGCTTCAGAGGATATCGCGGCCGTCTCCAGACAAAGCGCGGCCGGCATTCAGGACATCGCGGCTTCAGCTGAAGAGCAGCTTGCGTCCATGGAGGAGATCAGTTCCTCCGCCGTCACGCTGGAAAAAATGGCGGAAGAATTACGCGAACTGACAAAGCGTTTTAAGATAAACTCTTAATTGAGTCTAAAAGACTAATTTAACAATAGGTAAAAAGTACGTTTCGTTATATTTCTTCTTTTTGGATGTGTATAATTACCCATAATTGCCGATATGAAGGGTAAACACGCAAGAGGAGATATAGCAGATGAAAAAAATTGTGCAAATCATCAAGCAGAGATCGCTTACAAGAAAACTGCTCATTTCTTTTTTGGCCATTCTCATTCTTCCTATTTCAACGCTGGCTTTTATCGCCTATCAATCGGCGGTAAGCACGCTTGACAGGCAGATGATGGGAAGCGCATTAGATAATGTGCAGCAGATTAACGATATGATCAACACAAGCATCAGCCAAAAGGAAGACGGAACGGCATATTTCAGCGATTGGCTCACAAAGGATCGGTACAAGCCGAAAAACCAATCGCAAATTACCGATAAATTCACAGAGTACATGAAGATCAATAAAGACGTGGAATCCATTTTTACGAGTGACACGGAAGGACATTTCACACGGTATCCGGATCTGCAGATGCCTAAAGGATATAATCCGATTGAAAGAGACTGGTATAAAAAGGCCGTGGAAAATAAGGGGAAAGTTGTTGTAACAGATCCTTACCGCACGGCTTCCACCAATACGATGGTCGTGACGGTCGTTCAGCAGACGAAAGACGGCTCAGGAGTCGTCGCCATCAATATGAAAATCGATGAGCTTCTGAAAACGACAAAGAAAGTGAACATCGGAAAATCCGGCTACGCTTTTATCCTGACGAAAGACAAAAAAGTGGTCGCCCACCCGAACCGCACATCAGGCACAGTATTAAACGGGGAGTGGGCCGAACGGCTGTTCACCAGCAAAAAAGGTGATTTTCAATACAAATACGACGGCCAGGAAAAGAAAATGGTTTATGATACGAACAAGCTGACAGGCTGGAAGATTACCGGAACGATGTATCTGGACGAAATTCATGAAGCGGCCCTGCCGATTCTTCATCTGTCCCTGCTCGTTCTCGTATTAGCGATTGTGATCGGAACCATCGTCATGGTGCTGATTATCCGTTCAATCACAAAACCGCTCAAGCAGCTTGTGACATCATCGAAACAGATCAGTGAAGGCGATTTAACAGAAACGATCGAGATCCAGTCAAAAGATGAATTAGGCGAGCTTGGCAAAAGCTTTAACAATATGGCCGCTTCGCTCAGGTCTCTCATCCATGCCATCCAGGATTCCGTGAATAACGTCGCATCTTCCTCAGAGGAGCTGACGGCTTCAGCGGAGCAGACAAGCAAGGCAACCGAACATATCACATTGGCGATCGAACAATTTTCTAACGGAAATGAAAGCCAAAGTGAAAATATTGAAAGCGCGGCGGAACATATTTACCAAATGAACAGCGGGCTTAAAGATATGGCGAAAGCATCTGCCGTCATTACCGAATCCTCCGCCACATCAGCGGAAGTCGCCAATTCAGGCGGAAAGCTCGTCCACCAGACGGTCGGCCAAATGAACGTCATTGACCGGTCAGTGAAAGAAGCTGAACAAGTGGTGCGCGGACTTGAAACAAAATCAAAAGACATTACAAACATTCTCCGTGTCATTAACGGAATCGCTGATCAGACAAACCTTCTTGCGCTGAACGCGGCAATTGAAGCCGCGCGTGCGGGTGAATACGGCCGGGGCTTCTCAGTCGTCGCCGAAGAGGTCAGAAAACTTGCGGTCCAGTCTGCCGATTCAGCGAAAGAAATCGAAAGCTTAATTATAGAAATCGTCAACGAAATCAATACATCTCTCGGCATGTTCCAATCCGTCAACAAAGAGGTGGAGAGCGGACTGGATATTACGAATCAGACCGAAACGAGCTTCAAACGGATTTCTGAAATGACGAACCAGATCGCCGGAGAAATTCAAAATATGAATGCGACGGTAGAACAGCTGACAGCAGGATCTCAGCAGATTTCAGGAGCTTCTGAGCAAATCGCGTCCATTGCAAAAGAAAGCTCCGCCAGCATTCAGGATATCGCGGCCTCCGCCGAAGAACAGCTGGCTTCAATGGAAGAAATCAGTTCGTCTTCGGAAACGTTATCCCAAATGGCGGAAGAATTACGTGATATGACGAAACGATTTAAAATAGATTAATAGGTCATAGAACACCCAAATGTGCTGTTTGGGTGTTTTTTTTAGTTTTTTTAATAAATCTTTTGTCCTATCTGACGATATTAGATTTAGCTTTTCAAAGAAGGAGACTGAAAAAATGAAACAACTGATACATTGGATCAAACAGCCATCCATCAGCAAGCCGCTGATCGCGGCATTTTTAGCCGTATTGGTGCTTCCGGTCGGCATACTCGCCTACTTCAGCTACCAAACGGCGGGGAATTCACTAGAAAGCGAACTGACCCACAGCGCTCAGGGAAATGTCAGCGAACTGAACAGCGTGCTGGAAAACATGCTCGAAGGCAAGCTCAAAGCGATTGACTACTACAGCGAATCAATCACTAAGGAAAAACTGAACACAAAAAATAAATCGGTACTGCTCGACAATATGAAGCAGTACGTCACCGTAAATGACGATGTCGCGTCAATTTACGCCGCGTCTCGCGACAAAGCGTTCGTGAAATATCCGTCCGCTGATATGCCGTCCGATTATAATCCGCTCACGCGCGAGTGGTATACAAAAGCGGTTGAAAAAAGCGGACAGCCGATGTTTACCGAGCCTTATAAAGACGCTGCAACCGGACAGACGGTCGTTACGATTGCCCAGCAGACAAAAGACGGATCAGGCGTTGTGGCGCTTGATATTAATCTTGGCGACCTGCTGAACGCTTCCGAACGCGTCCAGATCGGTCATAAAGGATTTGCCTTCATTACAACGGGAGATAAAAAATACATCGCTCATCCGACTATAAAAGCGGGAACGGAAGGCTCCGGAGAGTGGACGAAAGAAGTGTTTTCCAAATCGAGCGGTTCGTTTGAATACATGTTTGAAGGACAGCAGAAGAAAATGGCCTTCACGACAAACAAACTGACGGGCTGGAAAATCGCCGGCACATTTTTTGTCAGTGAGATCCATGACGCAGCCTCGCCTGTCATGAAAATGGCGCTGATCATCCTGGCGGTTTCTCTTATCGTCGGCGGGGTTTTAATCTTTTTTATCATTCGCTCGATTGCAAAACCGCTCAAAAAACTTGTTTCGACATCAGCTAAAATCAGTGACGGCGATTTAACGGAAGTCATTGACATAAAGTCAAAAAATGAATTCGGGCAGCTCAGCCAAAGCTTCAATGAGATGTCGGCATCACTCCGGTCTGTCATCGGCGTCATCCAATCATCGGTCGAACATGTCGCTTCTTCATCCGAAGAGCTGACGGCATCCGCCGGACAGACAAGCAAGGCGACAGAGCATATTACACTGGCGATTGAACAATTCTCAAACGGAAACGAATCACAAAGCGAGAAATTGGAAGAAAGTGCTGATCACCTTTCCCAAATGAATGCGGGCATTGCCGAGACGGCGAATGTATCGGCGGAAATCACTGAATCCGCCATCCAAACCTCTGAAACGGCCGGAAGCGGAGAAGAATTAGTGGCGAAAACGGTCGGCCAGATGAAAACAATTGATCGTTCCGTACAGCAGGCGGAAGCGGTCGTAAAAGGGCTGGAAACGAAGTCGCACGACATTAAGAGCATTCTGAACGTCATTAACGGCATTGCCGATCAAACAAATCTGCTTGCCTTAAACGCTGCCATTGAAGCCGCCAGAGCAGGCGAATACGGGCGGGGCTTCTCCGTCGTTGCGGAAGAAGTGAGAAAGCTTGCCGTACAATCAGCCGGCTCCGCGAAGGAAATCGAAACGCTGATTCAGGAAATCGTCAAAGAAATCGCCACATCGCTTTCCGTATTCCAAGCGGTGAATCAAGATGTGAAGGAAGGCCTCGATATTACGGATCAAACGGCCGAAAGCTTCAAAAAAATCTCAGAAATGACGACTCAGATTTCAGGCGCCTTACAGCATATGAACGGAACGCTTGAGAAGCTTGCAGCCGGGTCGCAAAATGTGACAAACGCGGTGGAGGACATTACCTCAGTCGCCAAAGAAGGGTCCGCCGGCATTCAAGACATCGCCGCCTCAGCTGAAGAGCAGCTGGCCTCCATGGAAGAAATCAGTTCATCCGCCGAAACGCTTGCGCATATGGCTGAAGAACTGCAGCAGGTCACACGGAAATTTACGATTCAGTCTGAAGACGAAGAACAGCTGTAGCGAGCTGTTTCTTTTCCTCATCTGAAAAAAGCGATACACTAATATAAAAGAAGGGAGTGGCAGTGATGAGATTAGAAGGCAAAAAAGTCATAGCGCTTGTCAGTGACGATTTTGAAGACCTAGAGCTTTGGTATCCCGTCTACCGGCTGAGAGAGGAAGGCGCGATCGTTCATTTAATAGGAGAAGAAGCGGGCCGTTCATACAAAGGAAAATACGGCGTGCCCGCGACGGCGGATTACGATTTTAAGAGCCTGATTATTCAGGAGTATGATGCCGTGCTCGTGCCTGGCGGCTGGGCTCCTGACAAACTGCGAAGATATCCTGAAGTTTTGGAGATCATCCGTACGATGAACGAGCAGAAAAAGCCGATCGGCCAGATCTGCCATGCGGGCTGGGTGCTCATATCTGCCGGAATTCTCGCAGGAAAAAAAGTAACGAGCACGCCCGGCATCAAAGACGACATGACAAATGCAGGGGCACAGTGGCTGGATGAAGCTGTCGTAACTGACGGCCACATTGTATCAAGCCGCCGCCCGCCCGACCTTCCGCAGTATGCAAAAGCGTTTGCTGATCTGTTAGCGTCCAAATAAAAAACATCCGCCCGAATCTGGGCGGATGTTTTTAGTTTTGATCGGCGGGAAAGACAATTCCGATTTGTTTTCTCGCTTCTTCCATAATGCTTGCCGTAATGAAAGAACGTTCAAATGTATTTTCGGAAGACTCCCGCTGTCCGTTTCGAAGAAGATAAATGAATTCAGCCGTTTCGTAGTACATCGACGGTTTCAGATCAGGGACTGAAATGTCTTCCGTCCTTCCGTCACGATAGCGGATTTCCGCCCGTTCCGGCCCGTGAATGCTGTCCAGCACGATCGTGCCGTCCTCACCCTGAATTTCCGCCGGGGCAAACGAATTTGAGATTTTCGAATGCATCAGCACCGCTTCAAATCCGTCGTATGACAGAATTACCGTGCCTTCGCCGTCAACGCCGGATGCTAGTTTATGACCGGTCGCAATGACGTTTTTCGGTTTGCCGAACAGGACGACGGCCGGATAAATGCAGTACACGCCGATGTCCATTAACGAACCGTTCGATAATTCAGGCTTAAACGCGTTTAGCACCGTACCGTTTTTATATGCATCATATCGTGATGAATATTGGCAGTAGCTTGCCGTGAATCTCCTGACGGGTCCGATTTTATGTAAGTGGTTTTGAAGCATGCTGAAGTTCGGCAGGAACGTTGTTTTCATGGCTTCCATCAAGAGAACGCCGTTCGTTTTGGCTGCGTGAATCATTTCATCCGTTTCCCTTGCGTTAGACGCAAACGGTTTTTCGCACAGTACGTGCTTGCCGTGATCCATAAAAAGAACCGCCTGCTCTTTGTGAAATGCATTCGGGCTGGCGAGATACACCGCGTCATAGGCTTCGCTTTCCGCCATTTCTTTCAGGCTGGTGAAATAATGAGCAGCGCCGTGTTTGCCGGCGAATTCCGCCGCACGTTCCTCAGTTCTGGAATAAACCGCCGTTAATTGAAAATCATCAATAGCAGAAGCCGCCTCCAGAAATCGTTCTGTAATCCAATTCGTTCCGACTGTTGCAAATCGAATCATTGCTATCGCTCCTTCTATGTATTGGCTTACATTATAGCTTTTTTTCTGAGAAACATAAATGGAAAAAAGGCTGCCAGCTAAAGGGATAGGAAAAATTCCCATAGAGACCGGTTATTATTTTTCATTACAGGAACGATAGTGTACAATTTAAGTAAAATACATATGATGGAGGAACAATAGTGGAAACATTGCAAACATGGGGCGGCAGATTTAAACAGTTTTTCTTAGACAATAAATTTGTCTTGTTTTTGCTTGTATTGCTGCTCATCGGTCTCAATATCCTTGTCTTTATGAAGACATCATTTATTTTCACACCTATTATCGTCCTGCTCAAAACGATTGCGCTCCCCGTCATTTTGACAGGAATTGTTTATTATCTGCTTAATCCGATCGTAGATATATTGGAAAAAATAAGAGTGAAAAGAGTCTATTCCATCCTGCTCCTTTACCTCATTATTATCGGGCTGATTTCGATTACGGTCGTTTCAATTATTCCGTTTTTAAAGGAACAGATCATGAGCCTGATCGACAACCTGCCGAAATATGTGGATATTGTTGAAGATCAGACGAAAAGCCTGATCGGAAGCGATTTTGTAAATCAGGCGCAAAAGACGATGAATATCAACATTTCCGATCTTGCTAATAAAGTATCGGCGCAGGCGGCGACAATTGCAAACAGCACATTTACCGGAGTCGGGAATTTTATCGGCGCGCTGACGGAAGTGATTATTTCGATTGTAACCGTGCCGTTTATTCTGTTCTATTTGCTGAAAGACGGCAAAAAACTGCCAATCTATATCTTAAAGTTTGTGCCCACCCGTCTGAAAGAACAAACGTATACGATGCTGAGTGAAATGAACCACAGATTAAGCTCCTATATCAGAGGACAGGTCATCGTCAGCTTCTGCATCGGGTTTTTATTATTTATCGGCTATCTGATTATCGGACTTGATTATGCGTCCCTGCTTGCGGTCATTGCCGCTTGTACGAGCGTTGTTCCGTATTTAGGGCCGACCATTGCCATCACGCCGGCGATTATTATCGCGTTGGTCACTTCGCCCCTTATGCTGCTGAAGCTTGCGATTGTATGGACCGTTGTCCAGCTCGTGGAAGGGAAATTAATTTCGCCGCAGATCATGGGGAAAAATCTTCACATTCACCCGATTACCATCATCTTTGTTCTTTTAACCGCCGGAAAGCTGTTCGGGGTTGTCGGCATTATTTTAGCCATCCCGGGGTATGCGGTCATCAAAGTGGTTACGACCCATCTGTTTGATTGGTTCAAAATGCGTTCGCATTTATATGAAGAAGAAAAAAATGATGCTGTATCGAAGTCATAAAACCGGAACGGACATGATATTTATTATAAGACAGGCTTTCCTTCAGAGGAGAGCTTCTCTTTTGTAAATGATGAATGAAGGGAAGAATGGGATGACACTATGGGAGATGTTCACAGCAGCCGTTTTGGGAATCGTGGAAGGGCTGACGGAGTACGCGCCGGTTTCTTCCACGGGACATATGATCATAGCGGATGACATCTGGCTGAAATCCGGAAGCCTGATGAATCCGGAAGCCGCCAATTCCTTCAAAGTGGTGATTCAGCTCGGTTCGATTCTGGCGGTGGCCATTGTGTTTAAGGATCGGATATTACATTTACTCGGCCTCAAAAAAAACGTCACGCGCGATCAGCAGAAGGGATACAGGCTGACCATCGCGCAAATCGCCGTCGGTCTTGTTCCGGCGGCGGTGCTCGGCTTTTTATTTGAGGATTTCATTGACCGCTATTTATTCTCCGTCAGAACGGTCGCTTACGGATTAATTGCCGGAGCCGTGCTTATGCTTATAGCGGACTGGATCAATAAAAGGAAAGAAACGATCGATACGGTGGACAGAATCACCTACAAACAGGCTTTCTGTGTCGGATTATTCCAGTGTCTCGCTTTATGGCCCGGATTTTCCCGCTCAGGCTCAACGATTGCCGGAGGTGTCATTGTCGGCTTGAATCACCGGGCAGCCGCAGACTTCACATTTATTATGGCTATTCCGATTATGGCGGGCGCAAGCCTTCTGAAGCTGGTGAAATACTGGAGCAGTCTTTCTTATGACATGATTCCGTTTTTTCTTGTCGGCTTTATCTGCGCCTTTGTCGTCGCCCTCTTAGTCGTCAAGTTTTTTCTTCGGCTCATCAATCGGATTAAGCTTGTCCCGTTCGCCATTTACCGTGTCATCCTCGGCATCATTTTAATCATGCTCGTGCGATAAACGAAGAGGCCCCCGGAGGGTCTTCTTTTTATGTTCGAAAAACGTCTCAGGAAAATATGAGCAAACTGAATTTTCTGCTTGAAATTCAAAGAAGACTCGTCTATAATAAAACATGACGTTACAGCACGGGGCCATAGCTCAGCTGGGAGAGCGCTACGCTGGCAGCGTAGAGGTCAGGGGTTCGAGCCCCCTTGGCTCCATACCTTTAAACCCTTATTCTATAAATAAGGGTTTTTTTGTTTTTTCATCTTCTGCGGCAGCCTCTGTGTTCTGCTTCATTTCTAACAACTCAAAATAAAGGAAAGAGAGAAAATGAAAAAGAAAATCTATCTTATATTATCTCTGTCAGCGGCACTGGCGCTTTTTTTGACAGCGCTTCTGGCTCTTTCTCCTGTCATCTTCACGTCTGCTTCAGAAAAAGGAGCCATCAGGCATGACATTTATAAAAAAGGATATCCGTATCAAAGCTACTTTGCGATTCTTCAAAAAGAAGAAGACGGCGGAGAGGCCGGGAACCTTTATTATGTAAATTGGTTCAATTGGAAAGATGAAACCGGACAGACGCCGCACGTATGTTATTCAAAAAAATCGTCCGAAGGCGAGTACAAAGTAAGCTGCGGAACCGGACCGTAATGATCAAGAGCCCCTCTCCAATGAGGGGCTCTTTCTGTCGAGCTGAATGCCGCTCCGGCTCTCCGTTTAATATCCCCAATATAACGGCGTATCATAATGCCGATACGGATCATTCGGATAATGCGTATTTGGCTGATAAGGCTTATTCATATCAAGAATACCCGTGTTTTCAGTCTGTCCGCAGTATTTATCGGGACCTATCACAGTTGATTGCCGGATCGGTGAAACGGCTTTTTCCCACTCATGCTCATTCAGACAGTACGTATGCGCCATGATCTCAGGCGGCGTCAGACGGAGAATATCCGAGCCGTATATCACTTCAGGCGAAGGGGCGTCAAATATGGCCAAAAGGTGGGTTTTGTCTGAAGTGGCGACTTCATAATGCCACCACCCCTGCGGAACATTCGCCACTTGTCCTGGAGAGATCGGATAATTCCGTATTTTCTGGGTGAACGGATTCAGCATCGACACCACCGCGGAACCCGAAATACAGTACACCAATTCAGCGGCGTTTTGATGGGTATGCGGTTCAATCACATTTGTTTTGCTCAGAAAGATATCTAATAATGAAATATTTTCAAGCGTGTTTAACTGTTTAATCCCCAATACATTGATAAAGTTCCGAGCATCTTTCGTAAAAAAACGGCTCTCATTCACATCATAAGTGAATTGTGTATTCGGAGACGTGTAATCGATATCGGAAACCATGCACTCCCCCGCTTTCATCTTTAAACGTATATTCCCAAATATATGTGTCCCTGTTTCACCGGGTGATAAAAAAAGGAGGTGAAATCCATAAATTCCAAATCCAACACAATATTGTGACGACTTTTTTAAAGATTCATTTTCAATATATCTTTTATTCGAAATATCTCTTACTATAAAGATATATTGAAAATACATCTTTAGAAGGGTTGAGGATTAACATGCTGGATGAGAGAACAATAGACATCATCAAAAGCACAGTACCCGTATTGAAAACACATGGAGAAAACATCACCGGACGCTTTTATAACCTGATGTTTCAAGATCATCCCGAACTGTTAAATATGTTTAACCAAACGAACCAAAAGAAACAGACTCAGCGCGCAGCATTGGCAAATGCAGTCATTGCGGCTGCGGCGAATATTGATCAATTAGAACAAATCATTCCGGCGGTCAGACAGATCGGCCATAAACACACAAGCATCGGTGTAAAACCGGAACATTATCCGATTGTCGGAAAGTATCTGCTTCTGGCAATTAAGGATGTGCTGCAGGATGCCGCAACTCCTGAGATTATGCAGGCATGGGAAAAAGCTTACGGTGTTATTGCGGAGGCTTTCATCGGCATTGAACAAGACATGTACAATGAAGCCGGATGGCAGGGGTATAAAGAATTTACGGTTATACAGAAAACGAAAGAAAGCAAAGATATTACATCATTTTATATCAAACCGAGTGACGGCTCTTCGCTTCCTGGATTTGAAGCGGGACAATATATCAGCATTAAAGTGCGGATTGCGGATTCTCCTTATACGCACATTCGCCAGTACAGCCTGTCTGATGCTTCTCAAAAAGGGGCATATCGGATTTCTGTGAAAAAGGACGGAGCGGTTTCTTCTCATCTCCACAATGAAGTTCAAGAGGGAGATAAACTTGAAGTCAGCGCACCCGCCGGGGATTTCAAGCTGTCTTCTTCCGAAAAACCGGTTGTTCTTATCAGTGCCGGCTCCGGAATCACGCCGATGATGAGCATGCTGAAAACAGCCGCCGAAAAACAGCCGGAGCGTTCCGTTACTTTTATTCATGCCGCGAAAAACGGAGAGTACGCCGCGTTCCGCAAAGAGGCTGAACAAGCTGCGGAGAATCATCCGAATATTAACGTCATTTATGTATACAGTGAACCGGCAGAACAAGACCGATCAGGAGACAAGCCTTTTTACAGCGGCAGGATTGATCAAACCTTCCTGGAGCAGCTTCATCTGAATCAAGATGCTGAATTTTACTTGTGCGGATCAGCGCAGTTTATGACACAAATGAAAGACATGGTTCTTGCCCTCGGGTTTGACTCTGATTCCGTTCAATATGAATTGTTCGGCCCTCAGCTGAGCATGGCATAACAAAAAAGACTCCTCAAAAAGGAGTCTTTTTTATTTGCACAATGTGTTCTTTCTCCGTCTTTTTCCCTATTTTATTGAAATTTTCATCAATGACCAGTAAAATTATAAATCTAGTGATTCCGGAATTAAAGGAAGGTTGATATGAAAAAGAAAGCAAAGACCAAAAGGGTGCTTGGGTGCCTTTTTGCTGTATCTCTTATATTCGGATTATTTCTGGTATCAATGGTGTTTTCGAAATTCATAGTGACGGAAGAAAAACCGCCTGAAGAGGTGGACGAGCAGCAGGTCTTTATTGACAGCCTTTCCGGGCATGCTCAAATTTTATATGAGAAATATCATGTCCTTCCGAGCATCACCCTCGCACAGGCCATTCTCGAATCGGACTGGGGGAACAGTGAGCTTGCGGGGAAAGCGCGCAACCTGTTCGGTGTAAAAGGTGATTATAAAGGAAAACACGTCACGATGAAAACGGATGAATTTGAAAAAGGAAAACGAAAAACGATTCGGGCAAAATTCCGTAAATACAGCACGTTTTTTGAGTCAATGGATGACCATGCCAAATTATTTGTCAACGGAACGTCTTGGAATAAAAAGAAGTACAAGCCCGTCATTGAAGCGGACAATTATAAAACAGCGGCGGCTGCCCTTCAAAAATCCGGCTACGCCACAGACCCCGGCTATGCTGAAAAAATTAAAGATGTCATAGAAACCTATAACCTGAATGAATATGACAAAATCAATGCCTCTCTTAAAGCAGTTAATATGAAAGGCGCCATCAAAGACCACGCCATTGAAGACGTGTGGTCGAAGCCGTCAAAAGAGCGGCATTCTATAAAACTGGCATCGGCGCAAAAGTTTACCGGCCAGCATATTAAAGTCGTATCTGAAAAACAAAACGGAGAATCCGTCTGGTACCAAATTCAAGTGAAAGATGAGCTGATCGGCTGGGTTGACCAAACCGCCGTCCAGTTAAGTGAAGAAACATAAGCATCAAAAAAAGCCGGCAGCCCGCCGGCTTTTTTTACATCCCTTCAGTTTCAAACCTTTTAATATCACGTTTATGCCCCATCAGCACAAGGCAGTCACATTCATGAATGACAGTCTCCGGAGAAGGGGACAGCTGAATGTCTCCGTTATGTTTCACGGCAAGAATGGTGCAGCCGAATCTGGCCCGGACGCCGAGATCAAGAATGGATTTTAAATGCAGCTTTTTCGTGGCTGAAAGCTCCACGATGCTGTATTCATCTGACAAATCAATATAATTTAAGACGTTTTCATCCGAAAGGCTTTGCGCAATCCGCACGCCCATATCCTTTTCGGGATGGATAATACGATCAGCACCGATCTTTTCAAGCACTTTGTGATGATAATAGTTTTGCGCTTTCACCCAAATATTAGGGATGTTCAGCTCCTTCAATAACAGCGTCGTCAGCGTACTTGCCTGAATGTTGGCGCCGATTGCTACGATGACATATTCAAAATTTCTGATGCCGAGCGACTGAAGCTCGCTTTCTTCCGTTGAATTTGCCCGCACAGCATGCGTGGCATAAGAGGAGTATGCGTTGACCCGCTCTTCGCTGATATCGACCGCAAGCACCTCATGCCCCATTTTAAAAAGCTCTTTACAGATGCTTCCGCCGAAACGGCCGAGTCCGATGACGGCAAATTGTTTATTTTTGATTTTTCCCAATCCTCATAACTCCTTAAGAAACTGTTTTCGTCACTCCAAATACAACAAACAAGAATGTACTCCTGTTTCAAGGGTTTGTCAATGCGAGGGCCGGAAGAAAGAAAACAGCACAAAAAAAAGACCGGATGACAAGCGAGGGGCTTGTGCCGGTCTTTTTTCGCAATTATTAGCAGTCGCAAGGCTGTGTCGGCGGTGTGCTTCGTTTTTGAACAACAATTGTGTCCTCAGCATAGAATTTAGAGCCGATGCTTAATGATTTATTTTCTGCACGGAACTTATATGTACCTGCAGCAGGCAATGTTTTATTATTAAGAGAAAGCTTAAATTCCGCTGCGCCGAGCAAATCAATGTTTAACGGAAGTCTGACTGTTTTGCCGTTATTCAGAATTTGTCTTTCACGCAAAGCGTGTCCGTTGACTGTATCTTTTGTTGTAGCCGCAAATCCGCTAGGAAGGGTAAATTCCATAACGCCTAAGCTCAGGATCGTGTTCGGACGGTACGTCAATTCGATATCAGAAAATGACCATTCCTGCTGGCTGGCACCTGTATATTTTGCAAATAAGGTAGCAGTCGCTTTCGTGGACATTTCCGGCTCGTGAACGGTTGAGCCTGACTCAGCGGCGAATGACGCTGTCGGCAGAGAAAGAAGCAAAACCAGGCCGAATAAACTTGCCATGACAGTTGAGAAAAACTTGTGTTTCATTTTCATAAATCCCCCTAAAAAAAATTTGCTGATTGTTCTTAAAAAAGAACGACCATACCTATAAAAATTTACCATCAATTTTAATGGAAGTAAATGGGGTTATATTCCTATATTTTCTCAAAAATAATCAAATCACGACAAAAAACGCCTGATTTTGATTCAGGCGTTTTTTTCGTCCGTTTCTATCGGAATAAATTTAAAAATCTCCCCGCTCTGAACCGAGTCGGCGAGCCGCTTCAGCCAATCATAATAAGCTTTCGAACTTTCAAGCTGATCATATAACTGCCGCGCTTCTTCCTGTAATTCCGCGTTGCCTTCCTCGGCCAGCAAAACGGACTGCAAATCCGCCTGGGCCTGTACGATGGCGGACAAATTCACCTGAACTTCACGATCCCATTTCGGTGGGAAGAAATTCGTGAAAAACGTAAAGAAATCTTTTTCCGCTACAAACGTATGCTTCCGTGTGCCGCGGTGAAAGGTTTTTTTGACCACATTTAAATCCTGCAGCTTTTTGACGCCTGTGCTCATACTCGGTTTGCTCATCTGCAGTTCCTCACGCATTTCGTCAAGCGTCATTTCATCCCTCATATACATTGTTCCGTATAAAATCCCGACACTCCGTGTGATTCCGTAAAGATCCATCGTCTCTGCAATGGAATCAATGACAAGATCCCTGGCTTGTTCTATAGCTGCGAATTCTGGATTCTCATCCATATTGTCCCTCTTTTCCTCTTGAAGTTTAAATTTGTTAAGTCATTTCTTTATGTTCTTAATCTTAACGAATCATGACAAAATGTCAAAATCTAAACGGACTGACCGGGTTTTGACAGGCCAAAAAACATGTGTTAAATTAATATTGTTAAAAACATTAAATTTTTATTTAACAAACTTACTTTTCGGTAAGGAGGACTCTTATGAGCAAAACGCTTTATATCGGCGGCGAATGGATCAGTGCAGAAAAAAAACAGACCCGCCGTATCATTAATCCATTTAATCAAGAAGAAATTGCAACGGTATGCGAAGGAGACCGGAACGATGCGGTGAAAGCCATCGCCGCAGCCAGAAAAGCATTTGATGAAGGGGAGTGGCCGGTGCTTTCCGGGCTCGAGCGCGGACAATTTGTTCTGAAAATTGCGGAATTAATCAGACGCGATCTGAACGAATTAGCTGAGCTGGAATCGCTCGATACAGGAAAAACGATTGAAGAAAGTAAAGCCGATATGGATGATATCGCAAATGTATTTCAATATTATGCCGGTTTGGCGGATAAAGACGGAGGCGAGGTCATTTCATCTCCGATTCCTGATTCCGTAAGTAAAATCGTCAGAGAGCCCATTGGCGTATGCGGACAAATTACGCCGTGGAATTATCCGCTCCTTCAGGCGAGCTGGAAAATCGCTCCCGCTCTTGCGGCCGGAAACACGATCGTTTTAAAGCCGAGCGAGATTACTCCGCTGACAACCATTAAAGTCTTTCAATTAATAGAAGAAGCCGGTATTCCGAAAGGGGTCGCCAATCTCGTACTGGGGCCGGGCGCCTCTGTCGGCGACGAGCTGGCGAGAAACCTCGACGTCGATTTGGTCTCTTTTACGGGCGGAATTGAAACAGGCAAAAAAATCATGCAGGCGGCAAGCGGCAACGTGAAAAAGATTGCCCTGGAGCTTGGCGGCAAAAATCCGAATATCGTATTTCAAGATGCAGATCTCGAAACAGCTGCAGATCAAGCGCTGAACGCCGTGTTTTTCCATGCCGGCCAAGTTTGTTCGGCAGGGTCACGTCTATTGGTGGACGAAGCCATTCATGATGAATTTTTAGCCGAGCTGATCAAGCGTACGAAACGCATCAAATTAGGAAACGGTTTTCATGAAGATACGGAAAGCGGTCCGCTGATTTCCGCCGAGCATCGGGCTAAAGTCGAAAAATACGTAGAAATCGGCATCGAAGAAGGGGCAAAACTGGAAACAGGCGGCAAACGTCCTGATGATCCCGCCCTTCAAAACGGTTTTTTCTATGAACCTACTATTTTCTCAAACTGCAAGTCTGATATGCGGATAGTCCAAGAGGAGATCTTCGGCCCCGTTTTAACAGTTGAGTCATTTTCTTCTGAAGAAGAAGTGATCAGACTTGCCAACGATACCATTTATGGGCTGGCCGGAGCGGTATGGTCAAAGGATATTGAAAAATGCGAACGCGTAGCCGCCAAACTGCGGATGGGAACGGTATGGATCAATGATTTCCACCCGTATTTCGCGCAAGCGCCATGGGGCGGGTACAAACAATCGGGCTTCGGCCGCGAACTCGGCAAAATCGGCCTGGAAGAATACACGGAAATCAAACATATTTACCGCAACACGAAACCTGCGGCTGTGAACTGGTTTCAAGCATAACGAGGAGGAGATACAATATGACATTAAATATGAAAGTAGAAAGCATGCATAAATTCCATACATTCGAAATCCCGACAGTCATTAAACACGGAATCGGCGCGATTCAGCACGCGGGAAGTGAAGTCAGAGCGCTTGGTGTCACAAAAGCGCTGCTCGTAACAGACCCGGGAATTTATAACGCGGGAGTGGCAAACCCGGTCATTGAATCTTTGCAGGAAGCGGGCATCGAAGTCGTCCTGTTTAACAAAGTGGAGCCGAACCCGCCTGTACGTCTTGTAAACGAAGGATCAGAACTGTATAAAAAAGAAAACTGCAACGGCCTTGTGGCTGTCGGCGGCGGAAGCTCCATGGATACAGCGAAAGCGATCGGGGTAGAAGCGACACACGAAGGAAGCGTGCTTGATTATGAAGCCGCGGAAGGCAAAAAGCCGCTGGAAAACCGTATTCCTCCGCTGACAACGATCCCGACGACTGCGGGAACAGGTTCAGAGGTTACACAATGGGCGGTCATTACAGATGAAGAAAGAGAATTTAAATTCAATACGGGCGGACCGCTTATCGCCGCGCATTTAACGGTCATTGACCCTGAGCTGCACACGTCCATGCCTCCGCATGTAACGGCCATGACAGGTATTGACGCACTTGCGCACGCCATCGAGTGCTATACGATGAAATTCGCGCAGCCGATCACTGATGCCGTCGCTTTAATGGCCATTGAATATGCGGCGCATTATATTAAGCGCGCGTTTGCGGACGGGGAGGATTTGGAAGCAAGATACGGCATGGCGCAGGCGGCGATGCTTGCCGGCCTTTCATACGGCAGTGAATCAGCAGGCGCGGCGCATGCGATGAGCCAGACGCTCGGCGGCATCATCCCTGTCGCTCACGGACAATGCGTCGCAGCTATGATGGGGCCGGTAATGGAATACAACTGGAAAGGCTATCCGGAAAAATTCGCCCGCATCGCCAAAGCATTCGGAATCGATACAAGCAACATGACAACCGATGAAGCGGCAAAAGCGTCCGTCAACTGGATGTATGATCTTGTAAAAGATTTAGAGGTGCCGAGTTTAGAAGAACAAGGTGTGTCTCCGGACATGATTGAACGTTTATCAAAAGAAGCCATGAAAGATCCGCAAACATTCGGAAATCCAAGAGATTTGAATGAGAAAGCATACAACTGGATTTACAAACGCTGCTTTGACTTAACGCCGAAAACGGTATAATAAATGAACCCCGCTCCTTTACAGAGCGGGGTTTTTTAAGGATAATGTCAAGAAAAAGGCGGTGATGGCTGATGTGGAAACGCATAACAGCAAAGACGGAAGGCGTATATATAGCGGATACCGAACAATTTGTTACCAAAAAGATGGACAAGCTTCGTGCGGAATACGGCGGGTTCCCCGGTGACCTGCATTTCGGACTGACAAAAAAGGCCGGCGCGCGTGAGCCGATGTATGAAAGAGGAACAGAAATTTTTAACCGGAGACAAATTTCAATCGTGTCCATGGAGGAATGTGATGACATTGCGGAGAAGATGGGGATTTCTCATATCTTTCCCGAATGGCTCGGCGCTAACATCGCAATCAGCGGTTTTTCTGCACTGACGCCGCTTAAAGAAGGAAGCAGAATAATATTTCCAAGCGGTGCGTCTCTGTTGTGCGAGGGAGAAAATGATCCGTGCATTCAGCCGGGAGAAGTCATTCAATCCTTTTATCCGGATCAGCCAAAACTCGCCGCGGCGTTTGTGAGGCACGCGATGGGCAGAAGAGGAATTGTCTGTATTGTTGAACGCCCGGGTGATATATGCACGGGCGATGCGGTCACCATCCATTCTTATGAACCGAAACGCGCCAAGAAAAAAATCGAGAAGGTCTGACTCAGACCTTTTCGATTTTTTGTTTGATTTCTTCTATTTGATTGATGTGACGCTTTTCATGATGGCCGATAAAATCAATCCACTGGCGGATCGTCAGTTCTTGAAAAACAGGATGGGGAAGCACACGTTCTAAGTCTTCCTCGTTTAATGATGAAATAACTGCGGTCAGCTGCTGTCTTGCCGTATCTAATTCTTGTTTTGCTTCAATGACTGATATTCGGTTTTGCTCAGGTTCTAGGTGTGACGGCGCCGGCCGTTTATTTGTTCTGTCCTCTATAAACTCCATCGGTTTTTCTTCGATTTTTTTAAACGGTGCGTCTTTTGCCTGCTTTGATAAAAGGGTCTGCGCTGTTTCGTCAATTTTCTTTAAATGGTCAAGGACTTCCCGCACGCTCCACTCATCAGCCGCGGGCTTTCGGTTGAATTCCTCATCAGAGAGTCCTTTCAGTTCTTCCCAGGTCTGCTGTCTGGCTTCATTAAAAATGCTCATCCTATCTCCTCCTTTAGAGTAAACATATCATATCCGGATTGGATAATCATGTAATCAGCCTTCCTTATCAGAAAATTGAAACCATTTACCTTTACATCCGTATATAAAGTAACACTCCGACACCTCGGCCGAAAGGAGGATAGAAGATGAACATATTTCATCTGCCGCTTGAAACGGTCTATCTTTACACATTGATTATTTCGGGAAGTCTCACGCTTTTGATTCTGTTTTTTCAAGATGTGTTTCACGGCCTCTCGGAAGCCATTCCTGTTTCATTTTTAAACCCTGCATTGATTCTGTCTTTTTTAACAATCTTTTCAGCCTCAGGTTATATCGGCGAAATCGCCGCTCCGCTATCAAGTCCTGTCATTGCGTTGCTTTCATTTGTTCTTTCGGTTCTTTTGGTCAGCCTGCTTCACTTCTTCGTCCTTGTCCCGCTTTCATCAGCGGAAGAATCGCTCGCATATCGGGAGACGGATTTAAAGGGCAGAGTCGGCAGGGTCATTACTTCCGTCCCGAAAGACGGCTATGGAGAAGTGATCATAGAGGGAATAGGGGGCGCCATTTCTAAATCAGCCGTCAGCTTTGATCAAGAACAGATCAAGTACGGAACGGCCGTATTAGTGATTGACGTGAAAGACGGAGTGCTTTTTGTGACGCCGCATGAACCAATCTGATATCTAAGGGGGAACTGTTATGACTATGCCGATTATCATCGTTATCGGAATCGTATTCTTTTTACTCATCGCACTTATTGCTGTATTTATTACGAAGTACCGGACGGCGGGGCCGGACGAAGCCCTTATCGTGACCGGAAGTTATTTGGGAAATAAGAACGTCCACATTGATGAAGGCGGAAATCGTCTGAAAATCGTCCGGGGCGGGGGAACTTTTGTGCTCCCGGTATTCCAGCAGGCAGAACCTCTCAGTTTACTGTCAAGCAAACTTGATGTCTCTACACCTGAAGTCTATACAGAACAAGGCGTGCCGGTAATGGCCGACGGAACCGCCATTATTAAAATCGGAGGCTCCATCGGTGAAATCGCAACAGCAGCTGAACAATTTTTGGGGAAATCTAAGGAAGACCGTGAGCAGGAGGCACGGGAGGTGCTGGAAGGCCATCTGCGCTCCATCCTCGGCTCCATGACCGTTGAAGAGATTTATAAAAACAGGGAAAAGTTTTCTCAGGAAGTCCAGCGGGTCGCGTCTCAGGATCTTGCTAAAATGGGGCTGATGATCGTTTCTTTTACGATTAAAGACGTCCGCGATAAAAACGGCTATCTTGAATCATTAGGTAAGCCGAGAATCGCCCAAGTCAAGCGGGATGCGGACATTGCCACGGCAGAAGCGGATAAAGAGACGAGGATTAAACGCGCGGCCGCTGATAAAGACGCAAAAAAATCAGAACTGGAGCGGGCGACGGAAATAGCTGAAGCGGAAAAAATCAATCAGCTGAAAATGGCGGAATACAGAAGAGAGCAGGATACAGCAAAAGCCAATGCCGATCAGGCATATGATCTTGAAACAGCAAAAGCCCGCCAGCAGGTGACAGAGCAGGAAATGCAAATTAAAATTATTGAGCGGCAAAAGCAGATTGAATTGGAAGAAAAAGAAATCCTGCGCCGTGAGCGCCAATATGACTCTGAAGTGAAGAAAAAAGCCGATGCTGACCGTTACTCGGTGGAACAAGCGGCCGAAGCCGCAAAAGCGAAGCAGCTCGCCGAAGCGGATGCCGAGCAGTACAGCATCGAAGCGATGGCCAAGGCGGAAGCGGAACGCGTGAGAATTGACGGTCTTGCTAAAGCGGAGGCTGAAAAGGCGAGAGGAGAAACCGAAGCGGAAGTCATCCGCCTGAAAGGTCTCGCAGAAGCTGAAGCTAAAGAAAAAATCGCCGAAGCATTCGAAAAATACGGGCAGGCTGCAATCCTTGATATGATTGTGAAAATGCTGCCTGAATATGCGAAGCAAGTCTCAGCGCCTCTTTCCAACATTGATAAAATAACCGTCGTTGATACGGGAGGAAGCGGTGAAAACGGCGGGGCCAATAAAGTCACAGGCTACGCAACCAATTTAATGGCCGGTCTTCAGGAAAGCTTAAAAGCATCTTCCGGAATCAATGTAAAAGAGCTTATTGAGAATTTTTCAGGCAAAGGAAACATAAAACAAAGTATAAATGAACTTACAAAAGAACTGAGTGATTCAAACGAACGGCACAGCCCGGAATAAAAAAACAGCAGGCGTAAACCGCCTGCTGTTTCAGTTCGTCCGCTTAGCTTCAAGAAGCCGCGGCGCAGTCATGAATAATAAGATAAGGACAATGGCCGAAAGGATAAAAGAAGGAATCATATAAGTCGCGTTATAGACGGACGAATAAATCCATACCGGCGTGCCCTTCGGAGCATAGCTTCCGAAAAAGACAGCTCCGGAGACCACATGTGCCGCATAACGCAGCACACTGCCGATGAAAACACCGCCTATAACATACATCGTTAAAGCGCCTCTTTTTTTATTCAATGCCGATTCCCGTACACCGGAAGCAAACAAGCCGCTGAAACCGAGGACTGCAAATGCCGCGATGTAATCAAGAAATAGCTGCACCGGATGCTGCAAAAACAAATTGCCGATGGCGATCTGGACAAACCCTGTTAAAAAGCCTGTCGTAAGCCCGGCCTTCACTCCCCAGCGGAATGAAATCAAAAAAATCGGAATCATCATAATAGAGACCGAACCGCCTTGGGGCATCCGGAGAAACATACCTGAGACAATGTCAAGAATGACAGCCGCCCCGGTCATAATCGCTATTTCAATTAAGCGCACAAGCTGTGTTGAATGATTCATAGTTTTCCCCCTGGTCAGACAACCGTATCAAGGATAAACAAAAAAGCAGCGCGGGGAAGGATGGGAAAAGGTCCGCGCGCTGCTTACATAAACTGCAAATCATTTGGCTTTGCCACATCCCTACGCCAGCGTTAACTAACAGGTTCAAAGGGTCAGAACAAAACGTTCACTCTCAGCTTTAATGCTCCCCTTGTGGTCATCAAGTATTTAGTTCAATCTTACTATACAAGAAAATATGCCAAACCACAAGACAGCTTATCTTTCTATAGAAGAGAAACTGAAATAAGTATGAAAGAAAATAATTAATGATTTTTTTAAAAAAAACTATTGTCATATTTTCAAAAGGGTGTTATATTATTAAACGTCGCTGATGAACAGCAGACAACAACGAAAAGCTTCGGAAATAACTTAAAAAAGTTGTTGACATAAAAGAAGCTGAGTGGTAAGATAATAAAGCTGCTTCAACAAGCGGTAATGATCTTTGAAAACTAAACAAGACAAAACGTACCTGTTAATTCAAAGTTTTAAATAAATCGCACAGCGATGTGCGTAGTCAGTCAAACTACTTTATCGGAGAGTTTGATCCTGGCTCAGGACGAACGCTGGCGGCGTGCCTAATACATGCAAGTCGAGCGGACAGATGGGAGCTTGCTCCCTGATGTTAGCGGCGGACGGGTGAGTAACACGTGGGTAACCTGCCTGTAAGACTGGGATAACTCCGGGAAACCGGGGCTAATACCGGATGGTTGTTTGAACCGCATGGTTCAGACATAAAAGGTGGCTTCGGCTACCACTTACAGATGGACCCGCGGCGCATTAGCTAGTTGGTGAGGTAACGGCTCACCAAGGCAACGATGCGTAGCCGACCTGAGAGGGTGATCGGCCACACTGGGACTGAGACACGGCCCAGACTCCTACGGGAGGCAGCAGTAGGGAATCTTCCGCAATGGACGAAAGTCTGACGGAGCAACGCCGCGTGAGTGATGAAGGTTTTCGGATCGTAAAGCTCTGTTGTTAGGGAAGAACAAGTGCCGTTCAAATAGGGCGGCACCTTGACGGTACCTAACCAGAAAGCCACGGCTAACTACGTGCCAGCAGCCGCGGTAATACGTAGGTGGCAAGCGTTGTCCGGAATTATTGGGCGTAAAGGGCTCGCAGGCGGTTTCTTAAGTCTGATGTGAAAGCCCCCGGCTCAACCGGGGAGGGTCATTGGAAACTGGGGAACTTGAGTGCAGAAGAGGAGAGTGGAATTCCACGTGTAGCGGTGAAATGCGTAGAGATGTGGAGGAACACCAGTGGCGAAGGCGACTCTCTGGTCTGTAACTGACGCTGAGGAGCGAAAGCGTGGGGAGCGAACAGGATTAGATACCCTGGTAGTCCACGCCGTAAACGATGAGTGCTAAGTGTTAGGGGGTTTCCGCCCCTTAGTGCTGCAGCTAACGCATTAAGCACTCCGCCTGGGGAGTACGGTCGCAAGACTGAAACTCAAAGGAATTGACGGGGGCCCGCACAAGCGGTGGAGCATGTGGTTTAATTCGAAGCAACGCGAAGAACCTTACCAGGTCTTGACATCCTCTGACAATCCTAGAGATAGGACGTCCCCTTCGGGGGCAGAGTGACAGGTGGTGCATGGTTGTCGTCAGCTCGTGTCGTGAGATGTTGGGTTAAGTCCCGCAACGAGCGCAACCCTTGATCTTAGTTGCCAGCATTCAGTTGGGCACTCTAAGGTGACTGCCGGTGACAAACCGGAGGAAGGTGGGGATGACGTCAAATCATCATGCCCCTTATGACCTGGGCTACACACGTGCTACAATGGACAGAACAAAGGGCAGCGAAACCGCGAGGTTAAGCCAATCCCACAAATCTGTTCTCAGTTCGGATCGCAGTCTGCAACTCGACTGCGTGAAGCTGGAATCGCTAGTAATCGCGGATCAGCATGCCGCGGTGAATACGTTCCCGGGCCTTGTACACACCGCCCGTCACACCACGAGAGTTTGTAACACCCGAAGTCGGTGAGGTAACCTTTTTGGAGCCAGCCGCCGAAGGTGGGACAGATGATTGGGGTGAAGTCGTAACAAGGTAGCCGTATCGGAAGGTGCGGCTGGATCACCTCCTTTCTAAGGATTTTAACGGAATATAAGACCTTGGGTCTTATAAACAGAACGTTCCCTGTCTTGTTTAGTTTTGAAGGATCATTCCTTCAAAACATAGGAACACCTGCTAAATGCGCCACTTCCTGTGGCAACGCATGTGTTAGCATGTCCTATGCGTTGTTCTTTGAAAACTAGATAACAGAAGTAATTCACATTCAATTAGTAATGCAAGATATCACGTAGTGATTCTTTTTAACGGTTAAGTTAGAAAGGGCGCACGGTGGATGCCTTGGCACTAGGAGCCGATGAAGGACGGGACGAACACCGATATGCTTCGGGGAGCTGTAAGCAAGCTTTGATCCGGAGATTTCCGAATGGGGAAACCCACCACTCGTAATGGAGTGGTATCCATATCTGAATACATAGGATATGAGAAGGCAGACCCGGGGAACTGAAACATCTAAGTACCCGGAGGAAGAGAAAGCAAATGCGATTCCCTGAGTAGCGGCGAGCGAAACGGGACCAGCCCAAACCAAGAGGCTTGCCTCTTGGGGTTGTAGGACACTCTGTACGGAGTTACAAAGGAACGAGGTAGATGAAGAGGTCTGGAAAGGCCCGCCATAGGAGGTAACAGCCCTGTAGTCAAAACTTCGTTCTCTCCTGAGTGGATCCTGAGTACGGCGGAACACGTGAAATTCCGTCGGAATCCGGGAGGACCATCTCCCAAGGCTAAATACTCCCTAGTGACCGATAGTGAACCAGTACCGTGAGGGAAAGGTGAAAAGCACCCCGGAAGGGGAGTGAAAGAGATCCTGAAACCGTGTGCCTACAAGTAGTCAGAGCCCGTTAACGGGTGATGGCGTGCCTTTTGTAGAATGAACCGGCGAGTTACGATCCCGTGCAAGGTTAAGCAGAAGATGCGGAGCCGCAGCGAAAGCGAGTCTGAATAGGGCGAATTGAGTACGTGGTCGTAGACCCGAAACCAGGTGATCTACCCATGTCCAGGGTGAAGTTCAGGTAACACTGAATGGAGGCCCGAACCCACGCACGTTGAAAAGTGCGGGGATGAGGTGTGGGTAG
Source organism: Bacillus sp. SJ-10 (assembly GCF_002843505.1). NCBI lineage: Bacteria > Bacillati > Bacillota > Bacilli > Caryophanales > Bacillaceae > Bacillus > Bacillus sp. SJ-10. The sequence continues at coordinate 1,715,961 of NZ_CP025258.1, forward strand.
GGGTGAAATGCCAATCGAACCTGGAGATAGCTGGTTCTCTCCGAAATAGCTTTAGGGCTAGCCTCAAGGTAAGAGTCTCGGAGGTAGAGCACTGATTGGACTAGGGGCCCCTACCGGGTTACCGAATTCAGTCAAACTCCGAATGCCGATGACTTATCCTTGGGAGTCAGACTGCGAGTGATAAGATCCGTAGTCGAAAGGGAAACAGCCCAGACCGCCAGCTAAGGTCCCAAAGTATACGTTAAGTGGAAAAGGATGTGGAGTTGCTTAGACAACCAGGATGTTGGCTTAGAAGCAGCCACCATTTAAAGAGTGCGTAATAGCTCACTGGTCGAGTGACTCTGCGCCGAAAATGTACCGGGGCTAAACGTATCACCGAAGCTGCGGACTGTTCTTCGAACAGTGGTAGGAGAGCGTTCTAAGGGCTGTGAAGCAAGACCGGAAGGACTTGTGGAGCGCTTAGAAGTGAGAATGCCGGTATGAGTAGCGAAAGAGGGGTGAGAATCCCCTCCACCGAATGCCTAAGGTTTCCTGAGGAAGGCTCGTCCGCTCAGGGTTAGTCGGGACCTAAGCCGAGGCCGAAAGGCGTAGGCGATGGATAACAGGTTGATATTCCTGTACCACCTCCTCACCATTTGAGCAATGGGGGGACGCAGGAGGATAGGGTAAGCGCGGTATTGGATATCCGCGTCCAAGCAGTTAGGCTGGGAAATAGGCAAATCCGTTTCCCGTGAAGGCTGAGCTGTGATGGCGAGCGAATTATAGTAGCGAAGTTCCTGATTCCACACTGCCAAGAAAAGCCTCTAGCGAGGTGAGAGGTGCCCGTACCGCAAACCGACACAGGTAGGCGAGGAGAGAATCCTAAGGTGATCGAGAGAACTCTCGTTAAGGAACTCGGCAAAATGACCCCGTAACTTCGGGAGAAGGGGTGCTCTGTTAGGGTGCAAGCCCGAGAGAGCCGCAGTGAATAGGCCCAGGCGACTGTTTAGCAAAAACACAGGTCTCTGCGAAGCCGTAAGGCGAAGTATAGGGGCTGACGCCTGCCCGGTGCTGGAAGGTTAAGAGGAGCGCTTAGCGTAAGCGAAGGTGCGAATTGAAGCCCCAGTAAACGGCGGCCGTAACTATAACGGTCCTAAGGTAGCGAAATTCCTTGTCGGGTAAGTTCCGACCCGCACGAAAGGCGCAACGATCTGGGCACTGTCTCAACGAGAGACTCGGTGAAATTATAGTACCTGTGAAGATGCAGGTTACCCGCGACAGGACGGAAAGACCCCGTGGAGCTTTACTGCAGCCTGATATTGAATGTTGGTACAGCTTGTACAGGATAGGTAGGAGCCTTGGAAACCGGAGCGCCAGCTTCGGTGGAGGCATCGGTGGGATACTACCCTGGCTGTATTGACCTTCTAACCCGCCGCCCTTATCGGGCGGGGAGACAGTGTCAGGTGGGCAGTTTGACTGGGGCGGTCGCCTCCTAAAAGGTAACGGAGGCGCCCAAAGGTTCCCTCAGAATGGTTGGAAATCATTCGCAGAGTGTAAAGGCACAAGGGAGCTTGACTGCGAGACCTACAAGTCGAGCAGGGACGAAAGTCGGGCTTAGTGATCCGGTGGTTCCGCATGGAAGGGCCATCGCTCAACGGATAAAAGCTACCCCGGGGATAACAGGCTTATCTCCCCCAAGAGTCCACATCGACGGGGAGGTTTGGCACCTCGATGTCGGCTCATCGCATCCTGGGGCTGTAGTCGGTCCCAAGGGTTGGGCTGTTCGCCCATTAAAGCGGTACGCGAGCTGGGTTCAGAACGTCGTGAGACAGTTCGGTCCCTATCCGTCGCGGGCGCAGGAAATTTGAGAGGAGCTGTCCTTAGTACGAGAGGACCGGGATGGACGCACCGCTGGTGTACCAGTTGTTCTGCCAAGGGCATCGCTGGGTAGCTATGTGCGGACGGGATAAGTGCTGAAAGCATCTAAGCATGAAGCCCCCCTCAAGATGAGATTTCCCATTCCGCAAGGAAGTAAGATCCCTGAAAGATGATCAGGTTGATAGGTCTGAGGTGGAAGTGTGGCGACACATGGAGCTGACAGATACTAATCGATCGAGGACTTAACCAATTTGAATGTATGCTTACTGTTATCTAGTTTTGAGAGAACACTCTCAATGGTTTGGTGGCGATAGCGAAGAGGTCACACCCGTTCCCATGCCGAACACGGAAGTTAAGCTCTTCAGCGCCGATGGTAGTCGGGGGTTTCCCCCTGTGAGAGTAGGACGCCGCCAAGCCATTACACGTAAGTGTAATATATGGAGGATTAGCTCAGCTGGGAGAGCATCTGCCTTACAAGCAGAGGGTCGGCGGTTCGAGCCCGTCATCCTCCACCATTCCTATCATACATAAGTTGGCGTATTAAGCCGGTGTAGCTCAATTGGTAGAGCAACTGACTTGTAATCAGTAGGTTGGGGGTTCAAGTCCTCTTGCCGGCACCACCTTTATATGTTATACTATATAAGTCTCTTGTAATAAGAGCCATTAGCTCAGTTGGTAGAGCATCTGACTTTTAATCAGAGGGTCGAAGGTTCGAGTCCTTCATGGCTCACCATGTTTTTCTTGCGGATGTGGCGGAATTGGCAGACGCGCTAGAATCAGGCTCTAGTGTCTTTACAGACGTGGGGGTTCAAGTCCCTTCATCCGCATTGCCAAACGCGGAAGTAGTTCAGTGGTAGAACATCACCTTGCCAAGGTGGGGGTCGCGGGTTCGAATCCCGTCTTCCGCTCCAACTATACTATAACATCCATGCCGGGGTGGTGGAATTGGCAGACACACAGGACTTAAAATCCTGCGGTAGGTGACTACCGTGCCGGTTCAAGTCCGGCCCTCGGCACTTATTGTTGCGCCCGTAGCTCAATTGGATAGAGCGTTTGACTACGGATCAAAAGGTTAGGGGTTCGACTCCTCTCGGGCGCGCCATACATACTTTTGAAAACGGGAAGTAGCTCAGCTTGGTAGAGCACATGGTTTGGGACCATGGGGTCGCAGGTTCGAATCCTGTCTTCCCGACCATTTTGGGGCCTTAGCTCAGCTGGGAGAGCGCCTGCTTTGCACGCAGGAGGTCAGCGGTTCGATCCCGCTAGGCTCCACTTGATTTTAATTGTTTTTTGGCGGTGTAGCTCAGCTGGCTAGAGCGTACGGTTCATACCCGTGAGGTCGGGGGTTCGATCCCCTCCGCCGCTACCATTGGACCTTTAGCTCAGTTGGTTAGAGCAGACGGCTCATAACCGTCCGGTCGTAGGTTCGAGTCCTACAAGGTCCACCACTTATACGGAGGAATACCCAAGTCTGGCTGAAGGGATCGGTCTTGAAAACCGACAGGGGTGTCAAAGCCCGCGGGGGTTCGAATCCCTCTTCCTCCGCCATATCTAATTTAATTATCATCGCGGGGTGGAGCAGTTCGGTAGCTCGTCGGGCTCATAACCCGAAGGTCGCAGGTTCAAATCCTGCCCCCGCAACCAAAAAATGGTCCGGTAGTTCAGTTGGTTAGAATGCCTGCCTGTCACGCAGGAGGTCGCGGGTTCGAGTCCCGTCCGGACCGCCATTTATAAAAAGGCTCGGTAGCTCAGTTGGTAGAGCAACGGACTGAAAATCCGTGTGTCGGCGGTTCGATTCCGTCCCGAGCCACCATTTAATTTAATATTGTTTTGGCGGTTGTGGCGAAGTGGTTAACGCACCAGATTGTGGCTCTGGCACTCGTGGGTTCGATTCCCATCAATCGCCCCAAACAACATGCGGGTGTAGTTTAGTGGTAAAACCTCAGCCTTCCAAGCTGATGTCGTGGGTTCGATTCCCATCACCCGCTCCATTTTTATATTGTCATGGGCCTGTAGCTCAGCTGGTTAGAGCGCACGCCTGATAAGCGTGAGGTCGGTGGTTCGAGTCCACTCAGGCCCACCATGATGATTTTTCCACAGTAGCTCAGTGGTAGAGCTATCGGCTGTTAACCGATCGGTCGCAGGTTCGAATCCTGCCTGTGGAGCCATACGGAGAAGTACTCAAGTGGCTGAAGAGGCGCCCCTGCTAAGGGTGTAGGCCGTGTAAGCGGCGCGAGGGTTCAAATCCCTCCTTCTCCGCCATAAGGCCCGTTGGTCAAGCGGTTAAGACACCGCCCTTTCACGGCGGTAACACGGGTTCGAATCCCGTACGGGTCATTAAAAAACCTTGCATACTATGCAAGGTTTTTTATTATGCGTTCATAGCGTAAATGGTAAAAGACAGGTATGTGGCAAAAGCGCTCCATAATAAATAAGGAACCAGAAGCCAGGCTGAAGCTTTACTGTATTTACCGGCCATGAGCAACAGAATGAGTGTTGTCACCGCCACAAGCAGGCAATCGATAGATGCAGCAAGCAAATTTTTCTGTGTGAATTGAAAATAGCTGAATCCTTGATTCACGATATAATTGATGAGAAGCATCACCCAAAAAGCTTTGGATTCTTTACATGAAAACTTTGCGTATATCAAGGCTGCTGAGAGCGAAATAAGCGCAAACAAAACCGCCCATATGATGCCGATCACTGATCCGCTCGGCGTCCAGTCAGGTTTTTGCAGCGCGTCATACCATTCCCGGTCGATGGGAAAGAGAAACCCCGCTAAAGAAAACAAGACATATGTAATGATAAATACAATAATCGCACCGATATACTTCTTTTTCATTTGTTCCCTCCGCCATTCAATGTTAATACGTTAGTTCCCTTTTTTGGAAATATTAAACCTTTTAAAAGGTTCATGCACCATTAAGTGTATGGGTTTTCAGTGTGAAAATGCAGCAAACCATTTATTTGTATTCAAAAACCCCGGCAGGCCGGGGTTTTAATCAGCATGAAGATCGCCAAAGGTCGTCATTATTCCTTCTTTGTCCAGTTCCTGTTCATATTTTTCGTGTGCTTTGCTTGGATACACGGAAATGTTTTTGCCGGTAATATCTGTCGCGATAAAGTTTTCATAATCCTCAGCATAGCCGATGTTTTCTTCTGAGTTCATTGTCATATCCCCATAGCTGAGCGGCGGATCCTCTAAATCCTGAGGCGTTTCTGAGTTTCCGTATTCCTCAACATCCTGATAAGCATCTTCACTATCGTAAGCCGCCCGAATTGATTCATCATCATCAAATTCAAACTGTCCGAACGGTGTTTCCTCTTCAATCGGCCTGTCTTTGGAAACGGCATCCTGAGAGGAATATTCCGCCAATGTCGTAGCCGTCGGCAGAGCTTCGAGCCTGTCATAAGGAATGTCCTTGCCGCTGACTTCACATGTGCCGTATGTGCCGTTTTCAATTTGTTTCAGAGAGTAATCAATGTCGCGAAGGTGCTCCCGTTCATGGTCGAGCAGAGCCAGGTCTTTTTCCCGCTCGTATAATTCGGTCGCCTGATCGCCGGGATGATTGTCATAGGAAGACAATTCGCCGGATGACTGATACGGGAATTCATCAGTTAACTGAAATTGATCATTTTCTTTAAAGCGGCTTAAAATATCATGTCTGGCTTCTTCCAATTCTTTTTTTAAGTGTGTGATCTGTTCGTTTGTAAGCACATCAATCCCTCGTTTCTATGTGATGCTTACTGTTAGTATGAACGCTTTTGCGCAGAAAAATGGTGGATAAAAATAGTCATTTTCCCATGAGGAAGTAAAAGGATACAGTGATTGCCGAGAGTGGGGAAAGAAAATTCAAGTTTGTTTCTTTATTCATTTGCGCAAAAAGGTTTATAATAAGAAATGCAGGCATTTTGTCGTGCTCAAATCTGTGTGTTTGACACAAAGTCATCACAGGTGTATTGTATTAAAAGCATTTAACGGATTATGGAGGAATGTCTCATGGTGACAACGGTGCAGCATACGTTCCGAGAGGAAGCAGATCATGCATTACATAAAGCCAAACAAGTCAACCATGCTGTCTTATTGAGCTATTCAAGACGTATTGCGTCTTTAGACCCTCTATCATTTTTCAAAGACGGAGCAAAAAAATATAAAGGCAAACGATTTTTTTGGTCAGAACCCGGTAGTGAATTAACAATAGTCGGTCTTGGCACAGAAGCGCTGTTCCAATCGAATGAAAAAAATGGAAAGCGTTATCACGACGTTTTTGAACAATGGGAGCGCTTTAAAAAGACGGCTTTTCATATTCATGAAGAAGAAGAGGCGGCGCATACCGCGGTCGGCCCTGTTTTATTCGGCGGCTTTTCATTTAATCCCGCTGAAGAGAGAGGAGACGAATGGAACGGGTTCGAAGAAGGACTGTTCTTTATTCCCTCACTCATGCTGACAAAGACGGCAGATGGTGATTATTTAACCGTCAATCAATGGGCGGCAGACGGTAATCAGGCAGAAGATACGCTGAAACGTCTGAAATCTTTTTCGGAAGCTTTTTCAGTTTCTTCAATCGAGTATGAAGAATATCCTGTTTTAACAAAAGCGGAAGAACTTGATGTGGAAAACTGGCTTGAAGCCATTAAAACAGCAACAAATGATATGAAAGCAAATCAATATGATAAAGTCGTGCTGGCAAGGGAAGTCGTTTTGTCATATGATGGGCCTATTCCGGCAGAGAGCGTTGTCCGTAAGCTTTTGACGGACCAAACGACAAGCTATGTTTTTGCGATTGAGCAGGGAGATAAATGCTTTGTCGGCGCTTCACCGGAACGGCTGATCAAAAAATCCGGCAAAGACGTCATGTCCACCTGTCTGGCAGGTTCAATTAAGCGCGGAGAAAATCAACAAGAAGATGAGCGTCTCGGCAAGGAATTGCTGCATGACGAAAAAAATCTCGCGGAACATGATTTTGTGGTTCAGATGATACACGATTCTTTCTTGTCGAGCTGCAGCGATGTGAAAAAGCCTGCAGGTCCGCAATTATATAAAACAAAAAGTGTTCAGCATCTATATACGCCGATCACAGGCCATCTTAAAACGTCCGCTTCGCTGTTTGATTTAATTGAAAAGCTGCATCCCACACCGGCATTGGGCGGAGCTCCCCAGCAGAAAGCTGTTGAAGTTATCGCTGATATTGAACCGATGACACGCGGATGGTACGCGGCACCGATCGGCTGGATGGACGGCGGGGAAAACGGAGAATTTGTCGTGGCTATCCGATCAGGACTGATTGAAGGCAAAAGTGCGCGGCTTTTCGCAGGCTGCGGCATTGTTGAAGATTCAGATCCGCAATCAGAATATGAAGAAACACAAATTAAACTAAAGCCGATGATCTCTGCTTTAGGAGGTGAAAGGCTTTGACAAACCCGATTACACATTATATCGGAAGCTTTATTGATGAATTCGCTCTATCGGGTGTCACCGACGCGGTTGTTTGCCCGGGGTCGAGGTCAACTCCCTTGGCGGTTTTGGCGGCGGCCCACCCGGATATTCAAGTCCATATACAGATTGATGAACGATCCGCAGGTTTTTTCGCACTCGGTCTTGCAAAAGCCCGCCAGCGTCCGGTCATGCTGATTTGTACGTCAGGAACGGCAGCGGCTAACTTCTATCCGGCCGTGATTGAAGCTCATTATTCAAGAGTGCCTCTTATTGTCCTGACTGCTGACCGGCCTCATGAATTGAGGGAAGTGGGGGCGCCTCAGGCGATTAACCAGCATTTTCTGTTCGGTAACTTTGTTAAGTTTTTCACAGACTCGGCTCTGCCTGAGGAAAATCCTCAAATGCTGAGCTATATCAGAACATTGGCCGGCAGAGCCGTAAGTGAAGCCGGGAAGCGCCCGATGGGGCCGGTCCATATCAATGTGCCGCTCAGAGAGCCTTTGATGCCGGATTTATCAGCCGGACCTTTTGAAAGAATGAGAAAGGGGCGGCACGTCTCAGTCACAACAGGGATTCAGTCAGCTGATCAAGATTCTCTCTGTCATATTACAGAGCGTCTCGCGGGGACCGAAAGAGGTATGATCGTCTGCGGCGAAATTCACGGTGAAGCAGAAAAGCAGCAAATCATCGCGCTTGCCGAGATGCTTCAGTTCCCGATTTTGGCTGATCCGCTTTCAAACCTCCGAAACGGGGAGCATGATAAGACGCTGATTATTGATGCTTATGACTCGTTTTTAAAAGATGAAGAAATAAAAGAGGCGCTGCGCCCTGACGCTGTGATCCGCTTCGGTCCGATGCCGGTTTCCAAACCGCTCTTTTTATGGCTCAGAGATGATCCTGCCATTGAGCAGTTTATCGTCGATGAAGGCGGAGGATGGAGAGATCCCACCCAGGCCGGCGCGCATATGATTCATTGCCATCCGTCTGTGTTTTTGGAAGCGGTCCGTTCAGCTGAAACCGGAAAACGGCCGTCCGGATGGCTTGAGAAATGGCAATTTGTCAATGACCGGTTCCGGAGTCATTTACAGGCCGCGAGCATGGATGATTTATCATTTGAAGGAAATGTATATCGTCAGCTTCAGCACCTTGTCCCTGAAGGCAGTTCGATTTTTGTCGGCAACAGCATGCCGATTCGCGACGTGGATACGTTCTTTGAAAAACAAGATCGCTCCTTCCGTGTCTATGCCAACCGCGGCGCTAACGGAATTGACGGAGTTGTCTCCTCGGCTATGGGACTGTGTGAGGGTACAAAAGCTCCTGTCACGCTTGTAATTGGAGATTTATCGTTTTACCATGATTTAAACGGGCTATTAGCGGCTAAAAAACTTGGAATTCCGCTTACGGTTATTTTAATAAACAATGATGGCGGCGGGATTTTCTCGTTTTTGCCGCAGGCATCTGATAAGACTCATTTTGAAGAACTGTTCGGTACGCCGACGGGTCTTGATTTCCGGCATGCCGCCGCACTGTACGGCGGGACGTATACTTGCCCTGAGACATGGGAAGCATTTAAGGATGCGTATCAGCCGCAGGCGGACAAGCCCGGACTTCATATAATCGAGCTGAAAACAGATCGGACATCAAGAGTTCAATTCCATCGCGATCTGCTGCAGGCCGCAGTGCGGGAAGTGAAAAAAGAATGGAAACTGTAACAGTTAAAACGGCCGACGGCGTATGCTATCGAGCTGCTGATAGCGGACACGAATCATCTGAAGCTATTGTTTGTCTGCATGGATTTACGGGCAGCAAAGAATCATGGATGTTTTTACGCGGCATGTTTCCCGGCGAACGAATGGTGATGATTGACTGCCTGGGTCACGGGGAGACAGACGCGCCTGTGCAAGCGGCAAGGTACAGTGCGAGCCGGCAGGTTGCGGACCTTGCCGCCGTTTTTGATCAATTAAAACTTCACAAAGTGAAACTTATTGGTTATTCTATGGGGGGAAGACTTGCGTATTCCTTTGCACAGGCATTTCCGCATCGGGTGTCAGCGCTTGTTTTGGAAAGTACAACCCCGGGCCTCAGCACGCTTCAGGAACGCAAAAAGCGGATTCAGTCAGACCGGAAGCTTGCTGACTTTATATTGCGAGAAGGTATAACATCGTTTGTCGATTATTGGGAGGGCATTCCGTTGTTTGCCTCGCAGCTTTCTCTGCCGGACAGCGTAAAGGCGTCCATCCGTGCCGGCAGGCTGAAAAATAATCCGTCCGGACTTGCAGGAAGCCTGCTCGGAATGGGGACGGGCTCACAGCCTTCCTGGTGGGAGGCATTACACCGCATCAAGGCGCCCGTCCTGCTCATATGCGGTGAATGGGATGAAAAGTTTTGCGCTATTAATCAAAAGGTGCATAACCTGCTCCCATCAAGTAAAATAGAGGTTGTCAAACAGGCGGGGCACACGGTACATGTGGAACAGCCGCGAATTTTTGGTAAGATAGTAAGTGAGTTTTTATACGGCTTGTAAAGCATAAAGAAAATAGCTTTTCGGCCGGACTCAGGCAAAAATGAAGGAGGTCATATCAATGGCTGCAGAATGGAAAAGTGAACGTCAGTACGATGAAATCCTGTACGAGACGTATAACGGTATTGCAAAAATAACAATTAACCGCCCGGAGGTACATAACGCATTTACTCCTAAGACGGTATCAGAAATGATTGACGCGTTTGCTTGTGCGCGTGATGACTCCAATATTGGTGTTATCGTTCTTGCGGGAGCGGGAGATAAAGCATTCTGTTCAGGCGGTGACCAAAAAGTCCGCGGTCACGGCGGATATGTCGGAGACGATCAGATCCCGCGTCTGAATGTGCTTGATCTTCAGCGTTTGATCCGCGTGATTCCTAAACCGGTCGTAGCGATGGTATCAGGCTATGCCATCGGCGGAGGCCATGTGCTTCATATCGTCTGTGATTTAACGATTGCAGCCGATAACGCGATTTTCGGCCAAACCGGACCGAAAGTGGGAAGCTTTGATGCCGGTTACGGCTCAGGTTACCTGGCGCGTATCGTCGGACATAAGAAAGCCCGTGAAATCTGGTACCTGTGCCGTCAATACAACGCGCAGGAAGCGCTCGACATGGGGCTTGTCAATACGGTTGTCCCATTAGAGAAACTTGAAGAGGAAACAATTAAATGGTGTGAAGAAATGCTTGAGAAAAGCCCTACAGCCCTTCGTTTCCTTAAAGCGGCATTTAACGCAGATACAGACGGCCTCGCCGGAATTCAGCAATTTGCAGGAGATGCAACGCTTCTTTATTACACGACTGACGAAGCGAAAGAAGGCCGCGATTCCTTTAAAGAGAAACGCAGTCCCGATTTCGGTCAATTCCCTCGTTTTCCGTGATCAGATGACACTACGAAACAGCTTGAGCCGCTCTGGTCCAAGCTGTTTTCTTTTCAAAAAAAGTACTTTTACCTCGGAGATGATAACATGCTGACAGAACAGCCGAATTGGCTCATTCAAAGGGCTCAGCTGACACCAGAGAGAATCGCTCTCATATTTGAAAACAAACAGATGACATTCAGAGAATTATATCATGCTTCTAAACAAATGGCCGCGCGGCTGTCCAAATACTGCTCGCTTAAAAAAGGAGACCGTGCCGCGATTTTGCTTTCTAACAGACCGGAAATGGTTTATGCCGTTCATGCATGCTTCTTATTAGGGGCGGAAGCTGTGCTGTTGAATACGAAACTCTCAAAACAGGAACGGTTGTTTCAGCTCGAAGATTCACAGGCAAAGCTTTTATTGACGGAGGACGGTTTTTGCCGCGAAGATTATGAATCTGCGGTCGCCGCCGCGGACGTGGACGAGCTGCAGGCCAAAGCCGCGGGAGACATTGAACCTGAAGCTTATGTAACGCTTGATGATACGGCGACTCTTATGTATACGTCAGGAACAACGGGAAGGCCGAAGGGGGTGCAGCAGACTTTCGGTAATCATTATTCCAGCGCTGTATCGTCTGCGCTGAATCTGGGGGTCACGGAGCGGGACCGCTGGCTTATTGCGCTGCCGCTGTTTCATATCAGCGGTCTGTCTGCGCTGTTTAAGTCGGTCATTTACGGCATGCCTGTCGTGCTTCATCAAAAATTTTCTGTCACCGATGTGCTGGACAGCATCAGCTCCCATCAGGTCACGATCATTTCAGCGGTGCAGACCATGCTTTCGGGCCTGCTTGCGGAAACTGAACAATGTCCTGAATCACTGCGCTGCATTCTGCTTGGCGGGGGGCCGGCACCGCTGCCGCTCCTTGAAGAATGCCGCAGGAAACAATTTCCGGTATTCCAATCTTACGGCTTGACTGAAACCTGCTCGCAGATTGTCACGCTTTCTCCGGAATTCAGCATGGACAAGCTCGGCTCGGCCGGTAAACCGCTGTTTTCATGCGAAATTAGAATTGAAAAAGACGGAAACCCTTGTGCGCCGTTTGAACACGGTGAAATTACGGTGAAAGGCCCGAATGTAATGAAAGGGTATTACCATCGTGACGACGCAAACCAGGCCGCTTTTCATAATGGATGGTTTAAAACGGGCGATCTTGGCTATTTGGATGATGAAGGGTTTTTATACGTGCTGGACAGGCGGTCGGACCTCATTATTTCAGGCGGAGAGAACATCTACCCGGCAGAAGTGGAAGCGGCGCTGCTTGCCCATCCGGCTGTAGCGGAGGCCGGTGTTTCGGGAGCCGAAGATCCGAAGTGGGGGAAAGTGCCGCATGCTTTTCTCGTGCTGACTTCTTCTGTCAGTTCTGAGGAGCTGACCGTCTTTTGCCGTGAGCGGCTTGCAAAATATAAAATACCGGCTGCTTTTTTCGAGGTTGACGAGCTCCCGCGGAACGCGTCCAATAAACTGATGAGACATCGGCTGAATGAGCTTCGTAAAGGAGAATTGTCATGATTAAGATTGAAAAAATCACCCTTTATCATGTAAGTATGAGGCTGAAAAAACCGTTTAAAACAAGTATTGAAACGCTGCAGGACCGTAAATTTTTGATCGTGGAAGCGATCGATGAAACCGGGAGAACCGGCTGGGGGGAGGTATCGGCGTTTTCTTCTCCGTGGTATACAGAAGAAACGATTCAGACATGCGCGCATATGCTGAGAGATTTTTTCATCCCGAATGTCGTAGGCCGCGAGTTTTTCCATCCGTCAGAGGTGCCTGACAGTCTCGCGCGTTTCAAAGGAAACCGCATGGCAAAAGCGGGGCTTGAATCAGCCGTGTGGGATCTATATGCCAAGAAAAAAGGGATATCACTCGCAGAAGCCTTAGGGGGCAAAAGAGATAAAGTGCCCGCCGGCGTGGCGGTGGGTCTGGCTTCGGCTGATGAGATGCTTCGGGAAATTGAGCAATACGTAAAAGAAGGTTATCAACGTATAAAAATAAAAATTCAGCCCGGCCATGACGTTGATCTGGTCAGAGCCATCCGCAGCCGTTTTCCGAACGTACCGCTGATGGCGGATGCCAACTCGGCATATGAACTGAAAGACATCAGCAGGCTGAAAGAGTTGGATGAATTCCAGCTCATGATGATAGAACAGCCGCTTCAGGCAGATGATATTGTCGATCACCGCCACCTGCAGAAACACTTGAGAACCGCGGTATGCCTTGATGAAAGCATATGCTCATATGATGACGCAAGGCGGGCGATTGAGCTTGGGAGCTGTAAAATCATTAACATAAAACCGGCGCGTGTAGGAGGCCTGACAGAGGCTTTAAAAATACATGACTTATGCAGAGAGCATCACATGCCGGTTTGGTGCGGCGGAATGTTTGAAACCGGCATTTCGAGAGCGCAGACAGTCGCGCTTGCTTCGCTGCCGCAATTTACGATACCGGGTGATATTTCCTCATCAGACCGATACTGGGAGGAGGATATTGTCACTCCCGACATCCATATCGAAGAGGGGTTCATCTCTGTTCCGGACGGTCCCGGACTGGGTGTCGAAGTCAATCAGGAAATAATGAGAAAATACGTCACCCAAATGGACGTTTTTACGACAAACAACTGATAAAAAGACATTTCAGCGAGTTGAGCTGCCTGTATGCTGCTGTTATATTGAAACTGTTCATCATCACCCCTTCCCCCGTTTGAACCGGCTGTATCAGCCGGTTTTTTTAATGAGCGGACACTTGACAAATGTGAGTGTGTGCGATAATTTTGCACAAAGGAAACTTTTTGTCCTGTATCAATCATTTGTTCTTAAATATAAAGAATTGTCATAAGACTGACATCAACATCACATTTAAAAGAGAACGGGACAAAGGAAAGGGGACGGATATGAAAAAAAGCAGTGTAATGGCGTCTGTGCTGATGGTTTGTTTTGCATTGTCTTCATGCAGCTCTGAATCTTCAGGCGGACAAAAAGGAAAGCTCACGATTACGGCTACCACTTCTCAGGTGGCTGACGCCGCTGAACATATCGGCGGAGACCATGTTGAAGTGACGTCACTGATGGGGCCTGGAGTCGACCCGCATCTTTATAAAGCATCACAAGGAGATACGAAAAAATTAACGGAGGCGGATGTTGTTTTATACAGCGGACTTCACTTAGAGGGGAAAATGGAGCATATGTTAACGAAAATCAGCAGGCAAAAGCCGTCCGCAGCAGTGGCTGAATCAATACCGAAGGAGAAATTGATTCCAGCGGGTGAGAATATGTATGATCCGCATGTATGGTTCAGCATTCCGTTATGGCTGTATGCCGTTGACGAAATCGAAGCGCAATTAAAAAAAGCAAAACCGGAATATGCAGACGACTTTACAAAAAACGCCCAAGAGTATAAAGAGAATTTGAAATCTTTAGATAAAAAATCGAGAGAAAAGATCGGGACAATTCCCGAAAAAAGCCGTGTACTAGTTACGGCACATGATGCCTTTGCGTATTTTGGCAAGGAATACGGATTTGAGGTCAGAGGACTTCAAGGGCTGAGCACGGACTCTGATTACGGACTGAAAGATGTTCAAAAGCTTGTCAGTCTGCTTGCGGATAAGGAAATTAAAGCTGTGTTTACGGAAAGCAGCGTATCGAAAAAGTCAATAAACGCGGTTGTTGAGGGCGCCAAAGAAAAAGGTCATGATGTTTCGGTCGGCGGCTGGCTGTATTCAGATGCCATGGGCGAAAAGGGGACAAAAGAGGGCACGTACGCCGGTATGTTCGCCCATAACATAGATACGATTGTCAGCTCATTAAAATAAACAGGAAGGGAGAGAATGACGTGTATCCTGTCAGCATTGAAAATGTGACGGTAGCCTATCACAAAAAACCGGTCCTGCAGAACGTCACCATGCAGGTGCCGGAAGGAAAACTGATCGGGATTATCGGGCCGAACGGAGCCGGAAAATCAACGTTGATAAAAGCTGTTTTAGGATTAACGCCAAGCGCCTCCGGAACGGTCTCTATTTATGGGAAATCATCAGAAAAGGAGCGGAAGAGGATCGGCTATGTTCCGCAGCGCGGTTCTGTGGATTGGGATTTTCCGACAAGCGCTCTGGATGTCGTTTTAATGGGAAGATATGGGCATATCGGCTGGTGCAGGCGTCCGAAAAAACGTGATATTGATTTTGCTGAAGCCTGTTTGGATAAGATCGGTATGCTTGATTATGCCAAAAGGCAGATCAGCCAGCTTTCAGGAGGCCAGCAGCAGCGGGTTTTTCTGGCCCGGGCTTTATGTCAGGATGCGGATATATACTTTATGGATGAACCGTTTGTGGGAGTTGACGCCGCTACGGAGCGGGCGATTATCACGCTGTTGACGGAATTAAAACAAAAAGGAAAAACCGTGCTCGTCGTCCATCATGACCTGCAGACGGCAAAGGAGTATTTCGATTGGATGCTGCTGCTGAACATGAGAAAGATTGCTTTCGGACCGACTGAACACGTGTTTACAATCGAAAATTTACAAAAAACGTACGGAGGAAGGCTTGCATTTTTGAAAGATCACCTCCTGGCCGAAGGGGGAACGGGCTGATGGCGCTGCATCATATATGGCTTCAGCTTCAGGAACCGAATACCCAATGGGTGTTGGCGGGAACTTTGCTTCTCGGCATGGCAAGCGGCGTGCTGGGAAGCTTTGTGCTTCTCAGGAGGCAGAGTCTGATCGGCGACGCCATGGCTCATTCGGCTTTGCCCGGAGTATGTCTTGCGTTTCTCATTGCCGGAGAAAAGACGATGCTGTTCTTCTTGATCGGAGCGGCTGCCGCGGGGCTTGCTGGAACTTGGTGCATCCAGAACATCACGGAGCATTCAAAAACGAAGGAGGATTCTGCGATCGGCATCGTATTGTCCGTGTTTTTCGGGATCGGCATTATTCTTCTGACCTATATTCAAAGACTCGGTTCCGGAAGCCAGAGCGGGCTTGATTCTTTTTTATTCGGTCAGGCGGCGTCACTCGTTAAACAGGACATTGTCATCATCGGAGTCATTTCTGCCGTTCTGCTTTTATTGTGCGCCGTCTTTTTTAAGGAATTCAAATTGATCACATTTGATATGGCATTTGCGAAAGGGGCGGGACTGCCTGTCAGGTTTCTGAACGGACTGCTGGTTTTTTTAATTGTTTGTGCGGTTGTGATCGGGCTGCAGACGGTCGGTGTCATCTTAATGGCGGCCATGCTTATTACGCCGGCGATCGCCGCAAGGTATTGGACGGAGCGTTTAACGGTCATGATCGTGCTGTCCGGATTAATCGGCGGGTTATCCGGTGTGGCGGGAACGCTTTTAAGTACGACGACGGACGGTATGGCGACCGGGCCGTTAATTATTTTAAGCGCGGCTTCCGTTTTTCTGTTTTCTCTATTATTCGCTCCGGATCGCGGACTGGTGTCAAAGACGGTTAAACTTTTCCGGCTGAGAAAAAAGACCGCTTTTGAGCAAACGCTCTCAGCTATTTACGAGATGAGTGAACAAACGAATGAAACCTCAGTCACCGGGCAGATGTTGAAAAAAGAATGGGAGCGCCCTATCAGGAAACTGGAGAAAAAGGGATACCTCAAGCGCAGCGGAGCCGAACAATGGCGGATGACGGAGGCAGGGCTGACGAAGGGATACGAAATTGTCTTATCACAGCGCATGTATGAAGTTTACCTCATGCATGAAACGGAACTGGCCGGTATAGAAACGGCCGCCAGGGACGAATTTCATCCGGATCTTCTGCCGAAAGAACTGAAAGAAAAGCTTTTGCAGCTTTTACGATTGCACGGGCGAATGCCGAATGAATCACTTCAAAAGGAGAAAGGAGGCGCTTACAATGAGTTATGAAGCGTGGATTATCGCAACGGGAATCTTAGTCGGCGTGAGCTGCGCGTTAATCGGCACTTTTCTTGTGCTGAGAAACATGGCGATGCTTGCTGACGCGATCAGCCACACGGTGCTGCTCGGAATTGTCGGCGCTTTCCTTGTGACGGGAGCCCTTAACGGAATTCCGATGTTTATCGGGGCTGCGGCATCCGGGCTGCTGACGGCTTTTTTCGTACAGTTTCTGCACAGTAAAGGCGTGCAGTCTGACGCGGCTATCGGTGTCGTCTTTACGTCCTTGTTTGCGGTCGGCGTCATTCTGCTGTCTGTATACGGCAAGCATGTACATCTTGATATAGAACATTCGCTTATGGGAGAAATTGCTTTCGTTCCGTGGAATACAGCTCAGCTGTTCGGCTTCGATATCGGCCCTAAAGCGTTTTGGATGATTTTATCTGTGCTTATCATCAATGTGCTGCTGATTGTCTGCTGCTATAAAGAATTTAAAATCGCCGCCTTTGACCCGGAAATGGCGATAGCCATCGGCATTCCTGTCCTGGTCATTCATTATGTGCAGATGGGTATGCTGTCGCTTACGACGGTTGCTTCTTTTGATTCAGTGGGAGCGGTTTTAGTCGTTGCGATGCTGATTGTACCGCCTGCAGCCGCCTATTTACTGACAAACCGCCTTTCTTCCATGCTTTTCATCAGCGCGGGTATCGGCGGGCTGTCAGCCGTATTGGGATATGGCGCCGCCACATGGCTCAACGTGTCAATTTCAGGTGCGATGGCTGCGATGACCGGCGTGTTTTTTCTGCTGGCTTTTCTGTTTTCTCCGGCTCAGGGGCTGATTTCAAAAAGGCTTGCGGCGCGGAAATTAAAAAGAGCTGTATAAAACAGCTCTTTTTTTTTATAAATCATGCGGTTTAAAGGTTTTGCAATCCGTTTCTTCACTTTTTTCAGCGGTTTCGCCTGTATGGCTGACCACATAAATAGCGTCGGCCGTGCATTTGTTTCCTCTGCCCCAATATGAACAGTTATTGACTTCACACAGAATTTTTTGGTCCATGCTGGCTCCCCTCCAAGATAAAAGGTACGCCATTAGTATGAGCCGCCCTGATTTCTGTTATTCCTCCTGGCGGATATAACGTCTGTCTTTCATAAAGAGCTTCCAGAAGAAATAAAACCCGGGAAACAAAATGATGAAAGCGACGATATACGTCATAAACAGCGCCCTGAAGGTTGCCGGCTCCGTAAATCCTGACATGACCGTAATATCCGGATAAATCATATAAGGAAGATGCGCCCGTCCGTATGCATAGCTTGCCAGAAAGTATTGAAGCGCAATGGCGATCATGGCGATTCTCGGTTTGCCGAGGTTGCGGCCGAAGCGCTTATTCGGCAAAAACAGAGCCACGCCGGCAATGATAAATGTAATGACAGACAGAATGAGCCATGTCTTGTCTTTCATCATCCCCGTATACAGCCAGCCGGCTTCAGAGCGTAATGTCAGCATAATGAAGAAGGCAAACAGAAGCGACAGCGGCCCTGTTAGTAAAGAGCTCCGTCTGTAGATGCGGTACGCATGCTCCTCTTCCGCAACATTTGAAAAATCGGCCAGAAGCAGTGAAGATAAAAATAAAGTGCTTAAAATGGCAAAGCCGATAAACGCATACGCATTAAGGCTTGTAAAGACATTTGCCAAATTCAGGTGATACACTCCGCCCGTCTTCTCAATAAATCCTCCGTGTGTGACCGGAAGGACCAAAATCAGAACAGCGGGAATAATGAAGCCCGAAATTCCGGAGATATATCTCATGATTTTTCTTTCCTTCGCCGTATTGGAGAAGACGAGAAAGCCGCTGCGGATGGCCAAAAGCAGCAAAATAATACTCCCCGGGATCAATAAAACGGTTCCCAGCACGAAGGTTGCCCCTGGAAAGAAGCTGAATAGGGCGACAACGATCGCGACGATAAAGACGTTGGTCACTTCCCATGTCGGGGACAAATAACGGTTGGCGATGTTTGTCGCCTTTGTTTGTTCTCTATTTAAATAAATCATCGACCAAAAGCCTGCTCCGAAGTCCATCGTTGCCATGACCGCGTAGATAAACACGAAGCCCCATACGATTGATATCGCAATGAGAGCATCCATGGTAATGTCCATTTCAATTCAGCCCTTTCTATTGTTAGGATTCCGCCGCTTTTACATCCTCCTCAACGGGATGTTTGCGGAAATAATAAAGCAGCACATAAATGACTGCGGCTGCCAAAATGGCGTAAACGACCGTAAACAGGATGAACAGCAAACCGATTGAACCGGTTGTCGTGACGACATCAGACGTTTTCAGGAGATGGTAAATCACCCATGGCTGCCGTCCCGTACAAGCGAATATCCACCCGAATTCAATTCCGATCAGACTAAGCGGTCCTGCGGTTAAAAATAAAATCAAAAGCCAAGTCGGAAAGCTGTCTTTCTTTAAAATTTTTCTCCAGACGATGCCGACGATTGAGTACAAAATGAGCAGCATCCCGATGCCGACCATTCCGTTAAAAAGTGTATGGATGAATAAAGGCGGCCACTCGTCTTTCGGAAACGCGTTCAATCCTTTGACGACGGTATCAAAGCTGTTTGCAGCCAAAAAGCTTAAAGCCCAGGGTACTTCTATCGCCCATTTTACTTTTTCTTCTTTTGCGTCAGTAAAACCCCCGATCGCAAGCGGAGCGTGTGATCTAGTTTCAAACAGCCCTTCTGCGCCCGCAAGCTTCTCAGGCTGGTATTCGTAAAGAAGCTGGGCTGACTCGTGACCGTTTAAAGAGGCAAGAATGGAAAAGATTCCGCCGATCGTTAAGGCGAGCAGCAGCGCTTTTCGGTGAAAGCGGTATACCTGCTCCTGTTTTCTCGTTCTCAGCATTTTATAAGCCGCAACTGACGCAACGATAAATGCACCGGTCATGAAAGCCGTCAGTACGACATGGCCCGCGGTGGTGAAAAAGCTTGGATTAAAAAACGCTGCCCAAGGTTCGACGTCAGTGATTTTGCCGTTTAAAATTTTAAAGCCGGCCGGCGTTCCTTCAAATGCGTGAACATTTGTGATTAAGACGGCGGATGCCGCGGCGCCGATCAAAACGAAAATAACGGCAATGATGCGCATCGCCGGAGTCAGCCGGTCAGCGGCGTAGACATAAATGGACATAAACAGCGCTTCGATAAAGAAAGCATAAATTTCAATCTGAAACGGGAGTGACATCACCCTGCCGATGACTTCCATGAATCCGGGCCACAAAAGGGCAAGCTGTGTACCCGCGATCGTTCCGGTCGGTATCGCCACGCCGAGCAGAACAGCCTGCGCCTTCGTCCACCTTTTCGCCATAATGGCATAATGCGGATCTTTTGTTTTCTGATAAATCAATTCAGCCATTAAAATCATCAGAGGCAAGCCGACACCAAGCGTCGCAAAAATAATATGAAAGCCCATGGTTGTCCCGAACAGGCTTCTGGCTAACACTAAATCATCCACGATCATAAACCGCCTTTCTAAATTACCGTTTTATGTAATGTGGTTATATTATTTGCTGAAGCGATTAGATTATTCTTCTGATTCCATATATGTGCAGGGTTTAGAAACCAAGGGATCAGGGCATATATGATTGACAAGCGGTTATTTAAGGTTTAAAATAAAACGTAATTATTACGATTTGAGAAAGGGAGATCAGCATGAAAAAAGATATTCATCCGGATAACCATCAGGTGATTTTTCAAGATGTGAACAGCGGCTACCGCTTTTTAAGCCATTCTACGAAAACGTCAGAGGAAACGGCAGAGTGGGAAGACGGAAAAACATACCCGCTGATTAAAGTAGAAGTCAGCTCAGATACGCATCCGTTTTATACAGGCCGCCAAAAATTCAACGAAAAAGGCGGGAGAGTCGAACAGTTCAACAAAAAATACAATATGGGGAAATAAGACAAGCCCAATGGGGTTTGTCTTATTTATTGAGCACTTTGTCATCTCGTGCGGGGAGTGACGAAATGCCCCGCCTTATGTTATATTGTGAATAAAAAGCAGAAAGGAAACACCAAGATGAGTCTTCTAAACGATATCATGCAATTTAATGAGCAGTTCACTAAAAACAAAGATTATGAAAAATACCAAACATCTAAATTCCCGGATAAAAAGATGGCGATTTTGTCCTGTATGGACACGCGTCTTGTAGAATTGCTTCCGCATGCGATGAACATGCGAAACGGCGATGTGAAAATTATTAAAAGTGCCGGCGCGCTTGTCGCCCACCCGTTCGGAAGTATCATGCGCAGCCTTTTAGTGGCCGTATACGAATTAAACGCCGATGAAGTCTGCGTTATCGGCCACCATGATTGCGGCATGAGCAAAATCAACAGCGAGGATATGCTTGATAAAATTATCGACCGCGGTATTCCGAAAGAGCGGATTGACATGCTGAAGCACTCAGGAGTTGATCTTGATCAATGGCTGAAAAGCTTTGATTCAGTAGAAGCGAGTGTTACAGACAGCGTAAACGTCATTAAACACCATCCGCTATTCCCTGACAATGTGCCGGTGCACGGTCTGGTGATTGATCCTGAAACCGGTAAACTTGATCTGGTGATCGACGGCTACCAGCATATGGACTAATGTTTTTGTTTTTTGTCCGGTACGGGATCAACACCGCCCGGATGAAAAGGGTGGCACTTTAAAATCCGTTTCAGTGTCAGCCATCCGCCTTTTAATGCGCCGTGAGTCTTGACGGCTTCGATTCCGTACTGCGAACACGTCGGATAAAAGCGGCATGACGGCGGCGTCAGCGGAGAGATGAACTTCTGGTATCCGCGGATGAACGCAATCATTATGGTTTTCATCAAAAAACCACCTTTCTGATGCTAGTATAGAAAAAAAATTTCAGATTGAAAAGCTTCCGCCACAATTCTTATCGGAAAACTGTGTTATAATGGATGCATATTCTGAAAAAAGGGAGTGCCATTATGCCTTCAGTAGAAAGTTTTGAGCTTGACCATAATGCGGTTGTGGCTCCGTATGTAAGACATTGCGGAGTGCATAAAGTCGGAACAGACGGCGTCGTGAATAAGTTTGACATTCGCTTCTGCCAGCCGAACAAACAGGCGATGAAGCCGGATACGATTCATACGCTTGAGCACTTGCTTGCGTTTACGATTCGCACACATTCTGAGAAATACGATCACTTCGACATCATAGATATCTCACCGATGGGCTGCCAGACAGGCTATTATCTTGTTGTCAGCGGCGAGCCGACAGCGGAAGAAATTGTAGACCTGCTTGACGCTACGCTGAAAGAAGCCATCGATATTACGGAGATTCCGGCGGCCAACGAAAAACAGTGCGGCCAGGCGAAACTTCATGATTTAGAAGGCGCGAAACGCCTGATGCGTTTCTGGCTGTCACAGGATAAAGAAGATTTGCTGAAAGTGTTCGGATAAAAAACAGGCCTTTTTGCTGACATGCAAAAAGGCTTTTTTACATATTTCTAAAAAATGTCACACCTTGTGTGTAAGCGTTTGCTAAAATAGAAGCAAACATAAAGGAGTGATGGGATGAAACGGGCTGTATTGGCAGGTATGTGCGGTATGGTATTTCTATTATCTTCCTGCGGGGGTAATTCGGACAAAACCTCCGCGGATGAGGAGCCTAAAGCGCTTGAGGTCAAGCTTACAGGACCGGAAACGGCAGCACCGCATGAAAAAGCGGAATACAAGGCGGAGGTTTTTTACGGCGGCAAGCGTGTCACGGATGCGGATGAAGTCATGTTTGAAGTATGGAAAGAAGGAAAAAAAGGCAGCAGCAAAACAAGCAAGGCCAAGGAGGAAAAAGGGGCGTATCACCTGCGGACTGAATTTGATGAAGAGGGTGTCTATACCGTTCAATCCCACGTAACGGCAAAACAGCAGCATAATATGCCGACTGTAAAAGTGCGTGTCGGGGATGCTGAAGCTGCCGATGATTCCTCCGGCCATAAGGAACAGACGCATCATCATTAAGGATTTTTTTTATCCGTCAAGCCTTTTGATGCGTCCTCCGGCGGGTCAATCGTATGTTTTACATTATAAGCTCTTACAGTCGACCAGATGGATAAAAGCAGCACGGCGAGCACGATAAGAAAGCCGAAGCTCAGAAGAAGCAGCATGAAATCCCTCCTTTTTAACAAATCATAACATATTTTCCATCCGTAAAATCAAGGGCTAAAAATTTATGTTTTAACACACGATATATAGGGTATATCAATAGTAAACCAAAGGAGGAAGATAGGCATGTCAGAAAAACTATTGGATGCAGTCAATAAGCAAGTTGCAAACTGGACGGTCATGTATGTGAAATTACATAACTATCATTGGTACGTCAAAGGGAAGGACTTTTTCACATTGCATGAAAAGTTCGAGGAGCTGTATAACGAAACGGCTACATATATTGATGATCTGGCAGAACGTCTGCTGGCATTAAACGGCAAGCCGATCGGCACAATGACGGAATCATTGAAGACAGCGTCTGTAAAAGAAGCGGAAGGCAATGAGAGCGCAGAACAAATGGTACAGAACATTTATGATGATTTCACTGTCATTGCGGAAGAGCTGAAAAGCGGCATGGACCTCGCAGATGAGGTAGGAGACGAAACGACCGGTGATATGCTGCTTGCCATTCACCA
Organism: Bacillus sp. SJ-10; assembly: GCF_002843505.1. Lineage (NCBI taxonomy): Bacteria > Bacillati > Bacillota > Bacilli > Caryophanales > Bacillaceae > Bacillus > Bacillus sp. SJ-10. The sequence continues at coordinate 1,739,236 of NZ_CP025258.1, forward strand.
GAATATCGAGAAACATAACTGGATGCTGAAAGCGTATTTAGGATAATCAACAAGGGAAGACCGGGGCTATAAAGCACTCGGTCTTTTATTTGGCTGCCGAAGAGAGGTGTTGTCCATTTTTCTGAAAAATCCAGTCCGTTCCATTCACTTTTCATAGAATAATGTAAGGCCGTTTCTGTGAAAGGATGTTGGATCAAGTGGGCAAAGACTTTGGCATCTTTTCGTTTTTTGCAGTGATCGTGTCGGCAGCGGGGTTTTTCTTCGGAGGTTTTCAGTATTCGTTTCTGATTTTGCTATCGGTCATGGCGATTGAGTTTATCAGTACAAGCTTAAAAGAATCTCTTTTGCAGCAGCTGAGCGCAAGAAAGCTTTTTGCGCGGCTGGTCAAAAAAATCGTGACCCTGGCATTAGTCTCAGTTTGCCATTTTTTTGACCAGCTGCTTCATACCGAAGGCGCCATCCGTAATTTGGCTATCATGTTTTATATCTTATACGAATCGGTTCAGATCGTGATTACGGCAAGCTCGCTGGGCATACCGGTTCCGCAGGTGCTCGTCGACCTATTGGATACCCTGAAAAATAAATTCAAGCGCAAACCGTAACATTTGCTTCAAAGGAGGCTATACTAGCGGGTATGATGGTTTTCCTCTGAATTTTTGATAAAGGGCTTCCGAACAAACGCAACTGTGGTATGATGTATGGAAGATATGAAGGAACGGATTAGAGGGATAAACATGTACGAGTTTAAAGACTATTATCAGAACACTGTTCAGCTCTCCTTTGAACACCAGCCTTTTTCAGACAGCCCGAAGCACGTATGGGTCATATGCCGATATGGAGATAAGTGGCTTTTGACCGAGCATGAAGACCGGGGGTTTGAATTTCCGGGCGGAAAAGTGGAGCCGATGGAATGTGCGGAGGAAGCGGCCCTGCGCGAGGTGAAAGAAGAAACCGGCGCCGCGGTAAGACATCTGAAGTACGTCGGACAGTATAAAGTTCTCGGCAGGGAAAAGGTAATCGTGAAGAATATTTATTTTGCCGATATTGAAAAGCTTGAAAAACAGGCTGACTATTTTGAAACAAAGGGGCCGGTGCTGTTCAGCGAACTGCCGGAGAATCTCCCCCGAAATAAAAAATTCAGTTTCATTATGAAAGATTCGGTGCTTCCGATCAGTCTGAAAAAGCTGAAAGAGGACGGCGTATTTCAATCATAAAAACGAAGACCCGGCGTTTACGCACGGGTCTTTTTTATATTTTTCCTTTCGTCCATTTTCTTTCTAACAGTTCGACTCCCTGATACATCAATGTCGCAAAAATCGCGATGATCAGAAGGCTTAAGAACACAAGAGTGAAATTGAAGACCTGGAATCCGTAAATGATCATGTAGCCCAGACCTTTTTCGGAAACGAGAAACTCGCCGACGATGACACCGACCCAGGATAAACCGACGTTCACTTTAAGCGCGGAAATAATCGCGGGGGCGCACGCCGGCAAAATGACTTCTTTAAACATGATGCTTCTTTTCGCTCCGAAGGTTTTCATGACCTTAATATAGTTTTCATCCACTTCCTGAAAAGCCGTAAAGACGACGATTGTCGTGATAATGACACTGATGACTGCTCCCATGGCGACAATGCTTGTGAAATTCGGTCCGAGAGCCACGATGAGAATCGGTCCGAGTGCGACCTTCGGCATCGCGTTTAAAATGACGAGGTACGGGTCTAAAACCCGGGCGAGCCTGTTTGACCACCATAACAGAGCGGCGAGGCATGTGCCGAGAAGCGTGCCGAGCAAAAAGCCGAGAACGGTTTCTCCTAAGGTTACGCCGATGTGCGCCGCAAGGGATCCGTCCGCAATCTTTTCAACTAAAAGCCTGCAAACGGCGGAGGGTGAGCTGAAGATTAACGGATCGATCCAGCCCGCCCTGCTCGATATTTCCCATCCGGCAAAAAATACGATGAAAATGGCGGCCTGATACGCACGGATCCGGAGCTTTTCTTTTTGGTGTCTTTTCTTAAACTGCTGATGAAGCTGTTCAATCGTGCCGCTGCTGTTTTTCAAGGGAATTCAGCTCCTTCCATATGGTTTGAAACAGCGGCTGAAAGGCCGGATCCTGACGCGCGTCAAACGGATCTAAAGCCGCGAGCTCCTTAGGCACGGTGAATATTTGGTGGATGGTGCCCGGCTGATTCGAAAATAAATAGATCGTATCGCTCATGGCGATGGCTTCACCGATATCGTGGGTGACGAGCACGGCGGTTTTTTGAAAATCCTTTAATGTTCTGAAGACAAGGTTTTCTAAAGAAAGCTTCGTTTGAAAGTCCAGCGCGGAAAACGGTTCATCAAGGAGCAGCAGGCCCGGGTCCGGCGCAAGAGTTCTGGCAAGTGCCGCCCGCTGCCGCATCCCGCCTGACAGCTCTTTCGGGTATTTCTTTTCAACGCCGATTAATCCGAGCTTAGGCAGAAGGCTGAGAACTTCAGCTCTTTTTTCTTCTGTTAATGTTTTTGAAATGTGTAAACCGAGCAGCACGTTTTCCTCAATTGATTTCCAAGGAAATAAATAATCCTGCTGAAGCATATAACCGATTTGGTGTTCTTTATGGTTCGGCACGCTTCCTTCAATCAGCACCCGGCCTTGCGCAGGGGTGATAAGGCCGGCCAGAATGGACAGGAGTGTGGTTTTTCCGCATCCGCTCGGCCCGAGAAAGGAGATGAAATCCCCTTTTTCAATCTGAAAATGTATATCTTTCACGGCGGTTGTCTTTTCTTTCAGCGAGAAATAAGTATGTGTTACATGATCGACATGTAAAAAAGACATTCATGTTCCTCCTATTGTTCTGAGGTGACTTTTTTGGCGATTTTTGTGTTGACGAGTTTGCTGTACGGAATGTGTTTCGGGAGCTCTCCGGCTTCATCCATAATAGATTGAAGCTGTTCCCATTCATCCTTTTGCAGAACTGGGTCTGCAGAGAATGACTTTTGTTTTTTATAGCGCTCTATTGATGTTTCGATAATGGCCGGATCTGTATCGGCAAATTCCTTCTGAATCGTTTTTGCGATGTCTTTGGCCGGATGGCTTTCCACCCATTGCTGGGCGCGATAGATGGCGCGGGTGAATTTTTCCGCCGTCTTTTCATTGCTTTTCAAATAACTTTCTTTTGCCATAAAGGTTGTGTATGGCACTTGGCCGGAAGCTTCTCCGAAGGATGCGACGATATGGCCGATGCCTTCTTTTTCAAATTGGGATGCCGTCGGTTCAAACAGCTGCACATAATCACCCGTTCCGGATGCGAATGCGTTGGAAATATTGGCGAAATCAATGTTTTGAACGAGGTTAATGTCTTTTTTCGGCTCTATGTGATTCTTTTTCAGGACGTACTCACCGGCCATTTGAGGCATGCCGCCTTTTCGCTGGCCGAGAAATGTTTTTCCTTTTAAATCGCTCCATTTGAATGATTTCTCATCCTTCCGCGACACGAGAAATGTGCCGTCCGTCTGTGTCAGCTGCGCGAAGTTGATGACTGGATCTTTTGCTCCCTGCGCCTCCACGTAAATGGATGTTTCAGAACCGACCAGCGCGATATCAGACCCGTTTGACAAAAGCGATGTCATCGTTTTGTCTCCGCCCCATGTTGTTTGAAGTGACACTTGGAGCCCTTCTTTTTTAAAGAAACCTTTTGCTTCAGCGACATACATAGGCGTGTAGAAGATGGAGTGTGTGACTTCCGCCACCTTTACCTTCGTCAGACTTTCTTCCTGTCTGCAGGCCGGAAGAATGAGCAGGAAAAAGGCGCATATGACAAAAACGCAGCCCGTTTTGAGCCATTTGTTCACGGTGTAACCTCCTTGTTTTAAGCGTTAAAATAACCTTTTCTGCTTTACATATCGTATGATGGGTATAAAAAATGTGTGAGTGCCCATATTCACGTTGGGAAAGAATAAAAAAACTGATGATATAAGGAGGCTCATTGTTTTGCTGGTAGAAAAGAAAAGGTTCCCGTCTCCGAGTCCGCATGTCCGCCTCTTTGCGGTATGCTATGAGTCAGAAGGGCTGAAGGTAAAGGGGCTCCTTGCCGAGCCTGCTGAGCCGGGAACATATGACGGTTTTTTATATTTGCGCGGCGGCATAAAAAATGTCGGCATGGTACGCCCCGGAAGAATCGTTCAATTCGCTTCCCAAGGCTTTGTCGTGTTTGCGCCTTATTACAGAGGCAACCAGGGCGGCGAGGGAAATGAAGATTTTGCGGGAGAGGACAGAGAGGACGCGTTTTCCGCTTTTCGCCTGCTTCGGGAGCATCCGAACGTCAGGGAAGGGCGGGTGCATATTTTCGGTTTTTCCCGGGGCGGAATCATGGGGCTTTTGACCGCGATTGAAATGGGGCATCAAGCGGCTTCGCTCGTATCATGGGGCGGTGTGAGCGATATGGTGCTTACTTATGAAGAGCGGAAGGATATGCGGCGGATGATGAAGCGTGTGATCGGCGGCACGCCGAAAAAGGTGCCGGATGAATACAGATGGCGTTCGCCGTTTGAAAAAGCAGACCGCATTCAGGCCCCTGTGCTGCTCATCCATGGAGAGAATGATGAGAATGTTTCGATCGAACACGCCCGGATGATCGAGGACAAGCTGAAAGAGGCGGGGAAACCGGTGGAAACCTGGTATTACAGCGGTTTTACGCATTATTTTCCGCCGCAGGAAAACAGACGCATTGTCCGGCGGCTGGCGGAATGGATGAAGACACGGTAAGATGCCTGATTTATGATATGATAATAAAGAATAAGAGAATGAAAGGGGATTTTCATTTTGGGAATGCCTGTTGAATTTAATACCATGATTGTGACAAAAGGCAATGAAAAACGGATAGAGGAAAATATCTTTTTATTGGAGAAAGAGGGCTATCGCGTCTATCCTCTTGATATTCCGATGGACGTGCGCAAAACGAAAACCGGCGAGAAATCCGGCACCGGCGAGGTCCAAAAGCTCGAATGGGCGAACGGCCGGACAAGCATTACATACAGACTCACGTCGCTTCATTCGACAAACTGAAAAAACAAAAGCCGAGGGCATAAACGCCCTTGGCTTTTTTGATTACACGAGAGGTCCGCCGGCTTTGGCAATCGAGTCTGCATGGGAAAACTTTTTAAAGTTTTCTTTAAACTCATTGGCTAAAAACAGCGCTTTTTCGTTGTATGCTTGTTTATCGCTCCATGTGTTTTCAGGCTGAAGAACTTCATCCGGAACGCCCGGAACATGAACGGGACTGCGCAGGCCGAAAATGCTGTCTGCCGTCATGTCAGTCTGGTTCAGTCTGCCTTCAATAGCGGCCTTGACCATCGCTCTTGTATACGAAAGTTTCATCCGTTCTCCGACTCCGTACCCTCCGCCGGTCCAGCCTGTGTTGACCAGGAAGACTTGAACGCCGTGTTCGTCGATTTTATGCCCGAGCATTTCGGCATATACATGCGCCGGAAGCGGAAGGAACGGTGAACCGAAGCACGTCGAGAAAGTCGTTTGCGGAGATGTCACGCCGCGCTCGGTTCCCGCGAGTTTACTGGTGTACCCGCTTAAGAAGTGATACATCGCCTGTTCCTTCGTCAGTTTGCTGATCGGAGGGAGCACACCGAATGCGTCCGCCGTTAAAAAGACGATTGCCTGCGGATGGCCGGCAATGCTCGGCTGCACGATATTGCCGATCATCTCAATCGGATATGCGGCTCTTGTGTTTTCCGTGTAGAAGGAATTATCGTAATCCGCTTCACCCGTTTTTTCATCAAGCACGACATTCTCAAGAACAGACCCGAAGCGGATCGCACGAAAAATCTGCGGTTCTTTTTCCTCGCTCAGATTGATACATTTAGCGTAACATCCGCCTTCAATGTTGAAAACGCCGGAATCTGACCAGCCGTGCTCGTCATCGCCGATCAGTTTGCGGTCCGCATCGGCTGAAAGCGTCGTTTTCCCTGTGCCGGAAAGACCGAAAAACAGGGCGACATCGCCTTTTTCACCGACATTGGCTGAGCAGTGCATCGGCAGTATATCCTGCTGCGGAAGCAGGAAGTTCATAATGGAGAATATTGATTTTTTCATTTCTCCGGCGTATTCGGTGCCGCCGATTAAAATGACGCGCTTTTCGAAAGAGACAATGATAAATGTTTCCGAATGCGTGCCGTCCGTCTCCGGATCTGCTTTAAAATGCGGAGCCGAGAGAATGGTGAAAGGCTGCGCTTGCGGATCTCTTTCATCCGTCTCCGGTCTGATAAACAGCTGGCGTGCGAATAAATTGTGCCATGCAAATTCATTTACGACCGTAATCGGGAGTCTGTATTTTTCATCCGCTCCTGCGAATCCTTCAAAAACAAACAGTTCATCCCGCTGTTTTAAGTAGCTGACGACTTTGGCGTACAGCTTTTCAAACGCCTCTTCAGAAATGGGCTGATTCACCGCGCCCCAATCAATTTGATTTTCTGTGCTTTGTTCACGGACGATAAATTTATCTTTAGGTGACCTGCCTGTATAAGCGCCGGTGGTGGCGCGTACGGCGCCCGTTGATGTCAGCGTTCCTTCATTTCGGCTGATCACTTTTTCGGTAAGTTTTGGAGCCGATAAATTATGATGCACATTCGGACTTGCAAGTAATGCTTGAAGATCTGCGGTTAAATCAACTAATTTCATAAAAACCTTCCTTTGCCGGTTTATTTGTATTTCGCTGAATGTGGAATTAGTATAACATATATCTGAAAATAGTCTATACTATTTACGGTTTTTTGTTTGTGTTTTTCCATTGCTTCCCGAAATAAAGGCGCGTAATCGCTTTAATTCATATTGACACTTTCCGCCCTTTTACGATAAGATATTTCATTGAGCGGATACTCTTATCCCGAGCTGGCGGAGGGACAGGCCCGATGAAGCCCAGCAACCGGTTTCTCTGTAAAAAAGCAGGTGAAAACACTGTGGGAAACCAAGGTGCTAACCTGATGCAAGGTTTAATATTTTCCTTGAGCGATAAGAGTGAAAGGCACACAGACCAAACCCTTTCCTCGAGTGGAAAAGGTTTTTTTATTTCATAAAATATGCCAATTAACATTCTCTGATATAGTATGACATTGTATTAAGAGGGAGCGAGTTCCGTATCATATGAGAAGGTCTTGCAAAAGATCTTTTTTCAGGAGGAAAAGTGAATGAGTAAAAACCGTCGACTATTTACATCTGAATCTGTTACTGAGGGTCATCCGGACAAAATCTGTGACCAAATTTCTGACAGTATCTTAGATGAGATTTTAAAAAATGACCCGAACGCGCGCGTGGCCTGCGAAACATCTGTAACGACAGGACTTGTGCTGGTAAGCGGAGAGATTACTACATCAACATACGTTGACATTCCGAAAACAGTCCGTGAAACGATTAAAGAAATCGGCTACACACGCGCCAAATACGGATTTGATGCGGAGACTTGCGCTGTTTTAACATCAATTGATGAACAGTCTGCGGATATCGCAATGGGTGTCGATCAGGCTCTTGAAGCACGTGAAGGCACAATGAGCGATGCTGAAATCGAAGCAATCGGAGCGGGAGACCAAGGCCTGATGTTCGGTTATGCGTGTAACGAAACGAAAGAGCTTATGCCGCTTCCGATCTCTTTGGCGCATAAATTAGCCCGCCGTTTGAGCGAAGTCCGCAAAGAAGACATTCTTCCGTACCTTCGCCCTGACGGCAAAACGCAAGTTACCGTTGAATATGATGAAAACAACAAGCCGGTCCGCATCGACGCGATCGTCATTTCAACTCAGCACCACCCGGAAATTACGCTTGAGCAGATTCAGCGCAATCTGAAAGAGCATGTCATTAACCCTGTCGTGCCTGAGGAACTGATCGATGAAGAAACAAAATACTTCATCAACCCTACGGGACGTTTCGTAATCGGCGGACCTCAAGGTGATGCGGGTCTTACCGGCCGTAAAATCATCGTTGACACATACGGCGGATATGCACGCCACGGCGGCGGCGCATTCTCCGGTAAGGATGCGACGAAGGTAGACCGTTCTGCGGCATACGCTGCGAGATACGTAGCGAAAAACATCGTGGCAGCAGGTCTTGCTGATTCTTGTGAAGTGCAGCTTGCATACGCAATCGGCGTGGCACAGCCTGTTTCTATTTCCATCAATACATTTGATACAGGAAAAGCATCTGAAGAAAAACTGATCGAAGTCGTACGGAATAACTTCGACCTGAGACCTGCCGGCATTATTAAAATGCTTGATCTGCGCCGCCCGATCTATAAGCAGACTGCTGCTTACGGCCACTTCGGACGTCATGATGTGGATCTTCCTTGGGAGCGTACTGACAAGGCGGATGCGCTTCGCAAAGAAGCACTAGGAGAATAATTTTATAGCCGCTTACTTAAGCGGCTTTCCCTTTTTGTAGATGCTGCCATGCTTATTTTTACATAGCGTGAAACCAATGGCGTAACACAGCGTCTATAAAAAGGGGGTCCAATTAGAAAATTACACTTATGGAGGCTATACTATGTGTGGATTTGTCGGTGTTTTTAATAAGCATCCATTAACTCAAACCGCAGATCAAGAAGAGCTAATCAAACAAATGAACCAAATGATCGTTCACCGCGGTCCTGACAGCGATGGGTATTATCATGACGAGCACGTCGGATTCGGCTTCAGACGGCTCAGTATTATTGACGTAGAAAACGGCGGACAGCCTTTATCATATGAAGACGAAAAATATTGGATCATTTTTAACGGCGAAATCTATAACTACATTGAATTGAGAGAAGAGCTTGAAGCGAAAGGCTACACTTTCAATACAGATTCCGATACTGAAGTGCTCCTTGCGACATACCGTCATTATAAAGAAGAAGCCGCTTCAAAGCTTCGCGGAATGTTTGCGTTTTTAATCTGGAACAAAGCTGACCGCGTCATGTACGGCGCGAGAGACCCGTTCGGCATTAAGCCGCTGTATTACACAACCATCGGGGACAAAGTATATTTTGCATCTGAAAGAAAAAGTTTAATGGCCGCTCAAAACGGCATTGATCTTGATACAGCTTCTTTACAGCAATATATGTCTTTCCAATTCGTTCCTGAACCGAGCACGCTTGACGCTGAAGTGAAAAAAGTCGAGCCGGGCAGCCAGTTTACGATCCGCCCGGAAGGCGACATCGCGTTTAAAACATATTTTAAAGCGAACTTTAAGCCTGTTCAGTCTGATGAAGATAAATTGGTGAAAGAAGTCAGAGACGCAATCTTTGACTCTGTCAAAGTTCACATGAGAAGTGACGTTCCTGTCGGTTCGTTTCTATCCGGAGGTATCGACTCCTCTTTTATCGTCTCAGTTGCGAAAGAATTTCACCCGAGCCTTAAAACATTTTCCGTCGGTTTTGAGCAGCAGGGCTTCAGTGAGGTTGACGTAGCGAAGGAAACGGCTGCCGCGCTCGGGATTGAAAACATCAGCAAAGTCATTTCTCCTGAGGAGTATATGAACGAGCTTCCGAAAATCGTCTGGCACTTTGATGACCCGCTTGCAGATCCGGCGGCGATTCCTTTGTACTTTGTCGCAAAAGAAGCGAAAAAACATGTAACGGTCGCGTTATCCGGGGAAGGCGCGGACGAGCTGTTCGGCGGGTACAATATTTACCGCGAACCGCTTTCGCTTAAACCGTTTGAACGCATTCCGTCCGGTCTGAAAAAAATGCTTCTTCATGTGGCGTCCGTCATGCCTGAAGGAATGAGAGGGAAAAGCCTCTTAGTCCGCGGCTGCACACCGCTTGAGGAGCGTTATATCGGTAATGCGAAGATTTTTGAAGAGCCCGTGAAAAAACAGCTGCTCAAACATTACAATCCAGAGCTTTCATACCGTGATGTCACGAAGCCGTACTTTACGGAAAGCCGTTCATACAGCGACATTAATAAAATGCAGTATGTTGACATCCATACGTGGATGCGCGGCGACATCCTGTTAAAGGCTGACAAAATGACGATGGCCAACTCATTGGAACTGCGCGTGCCGTTCCTTGATAAAGTCGTGTTTGACGTGGCTTCTAAAATTCCGGATGAACTGAAAACGAAAAACGGCACGACGAAATACCTTCTGCGCAAAGCTGCTGAAGGGGTAGTGCCTGATCATGTGCTTAACCGCAAAAAACTCGGCTTCCCTGTGCCGATCCGCCACTGGCTGAAAAATGAAATGAACGAATGGGTTCGCAACATCATTCGTGAAAGTGAAACAGATGCTTATATTGAAAAGGATTATGTCCTTCAGCTTCTGGAAGATCATTGTGCCGACAGAGCGGACAACAGCCGCAAAATCTGGACCGTGCTGATCTTCATGATCTGGCACAGCATCAATGTTGAAAAAAGACTGGTGCCGGAAGAGCTGAATCATCAGCCGAAAGAAGTCATTTTCGTTTAATCCAAAAGGCTTTCGATGTTATCGAAAGCCTTTTTTCTATTGTTTTTTTGTAAACCGTCTATTCCGCTCTGTTTTCGACAAAGTATTACGCAATATTCAGAAAAAGGTTATAATAGGACTAATCGGGTAGATTCCGGAAAGTGTTTTCTGGCTATTTCGTCTCGGTTTGTTGTTTCTTTGTCAAAATCAGGGGGAGGGAGAGTTATGCAAAACAAAGAAAAAACGCTTCACCGCGGCTTGGAAGAGCGGCATATCTCGCTTATGTCGTTGGGCGCCGCGATAGGAGTCGGGCTGTTTCTCGGGTCGGCTTCTGCCATAAAGCTTGCCGGGCCGGGGATTTTAGCCGCTTACGCCTGCAGCGGACTGATTATGTTTTTTATTATGCGGGCATTAGGGGAAATGGCGATTCAAAAGCCTGTAGCCGGCTCATTCAGCCGGTATGCCAGAGATTATCTCGGTCCGCTTGCCGGATTTTTAACAGGCTGGAACTATTGGTTTTTATGGGTGGTTACCTGCATGGCGGAAATCACCGCGGTCGGCATTTATATGGGCTACTGGTTCCCTGACGTGCCGTCATGGATCTGGGCGCTTTGTGCACTCGTCATTATGACGGCTGTCAACTTTCTGGCGGTCAAAGCGTACGGTGAGCTTGAATTCTGGTTTGCGCTCATTAAAGTCTTGGCGATTCTGTCAATGATCGCGATCGGTCTGGTGATGATCGTATTCGGTCTCGGAAACGGAGGCGTTGCGCTCGGAATCAGTAATTTATGGAGCCACGGCGGCTTTTTCCCGAATGGGATTAAAGGGGTGCTGCTGTCGCTTCAAATGGTCATGTTTGCCTATCTCGGGATTGAGCTGATCGGTGTCACAGCCGGTGAGGTCAAAAATCCGGAAAAATCACTGGCGCGGGCCATAGATACTGTTTTTTGGCGCATTCTCATTTTTTACGTCGGAGCTTTGTTTGTCATTATGTCAATTTATCCGTGGCAGGAAATCGGTTCAGGCGGAAGCCCGTTTGTTTTGACATTTGAAAAAATCGGAATCCCCGCTGCAGCCGGAATCATTAATTTTGTCGTATTGACGGCGGCTCTTTCTTCCTGCAACAGCGGGATCTTCAGCACGGGGCGCATGCTGTTCAATCTGGCGGAACAAAATGAAGCGCCTAAAGCATACGGTACGGTCACAAAAGGCGGTGTGCCGGGAAAAGCGGTATTGGTTTCAGCGGGCGCGTTATGCATCGGCGTTTTGCTGAACTACGTGGTGCCGGCGAAAGTGTTTACGTGGGTGACGAGCATTGCGACGTTCGGGGCGATTTGGACATGGTCGATTATTTTGCTTTCCCAAATGAAATATCGTAAAAGCTTACAGCCGGAACAACGGAAAAAACTGAAATATAAAATGCCTTTATACCCCTTTTCCTCATATATCTCGCTGGCATTTCTGGCTTTTGTCGTTGTGCTGATGGCTTTTGATGCAGAGACCAGGGTGGCCGTCATCATCGGTCCTGTCTGGTTCGGTATATTATTAGCCGCCTATTACGGGAAAGGTTTCCATAAAAGAAAAGACATAGATCTGGAAAACGGACAGACATTCGCCGAAAAAGCGTAAAAAAAGAGCCCGGGACATGGGCTCTTTTTTTCATAGGATCGGGCCGGCGGGGGAAGAATAAAACAAATTCCTGAACATTTTGCTTCTGTTTCCTGACAATCGGGAGAATGCAAATGGTTTTTACTTAAATAATATTTTGAAAAATGGTACAGTAGTAAAAACAAAGCTGATCTATTTTTATTTCTTTTGCAGTGTTTTATAATATCGCCCTTTTTCAACATATTCCGTTCTGATTCTTTCCATGTCCCGTATGTCTTCTTCTGTCAGCCGGCGGATAACCTTTGCGGGCCGGCCGAACGCAAGACAGCCGGGAGGAATGGTTTTGCCCGGAGGAACGAGACTTCCGGCGCCGATAAACGCGCCTTCTCCGATTTCCGCCCCGTCAAGAATGACGGAGCCCATACCGATTAAAGCATTCTTTTTGATGATTGCGCTGTGCAGTGTAACCTGATGGCCGATCGTGACGTCATCTTCAATAAGAAGCGGGCGGTTCGGACTTTGATGCAGACAGCTCAAGTCTTGTATGCTGACTCTTTTTCCGATCCTTGTCGGCGCAACATCCCCCCGGATGACGGCTGAGAACCAAATGCTTGATTGTTCTCCGATCACGACGTCGCCCGTAATGACGGCGTTATCCGCAATGAACGCTTCAGGATGTATGTCCGGCGTAAATTGTTTATAAGGGTAGATTATCATGTCTCATCCTTCTTTCTCTAAATTTATGTAAGAGGTGAACTGCATGTGGACTTGGAAAGCAGACAGGCCCGTCGGTACCATTGTCATTATCCACGGGGCGAGCGAATACCACGGGCGTTATAAATGGCTCGTTGAAATGTGGAGATCTTCCGGATATAACGTGGTGATGGGCGATTTGCCCGGTCAGGGAACGTCGACCCGCGCCAGAGGGCATATTCGCTCTTTCCAAGAATACATTGATGAAGTAGATATATGGATTGATAAAGCGAGAACGCTTGAAGCGCCCGTTTTCCTTTTGGGCCACAGCATGGGCGGCCTGATTGCGATAGAATGGTTTAAGCAGCAGAGAAATCCCCGCATTACGGCACTCATTTTATCATCACCTTGTCTGGGTCTGCAAATAAAAGTCAATAAAGTCCTAGATTTTGCGTCTAAAGGACTGAACGTCCTCGCTCCGTCCCTCAGAGTGGATTCCGGCTTATCACCTGATATGGCAACGAGGAATGCGGATATGATTGAAGCGGATCAAAACGACTCTTTATATGTCACGAAGGTATCCGTAAGATGGTACAGAGAGCTTTTAAAAACCATTGATGCCGCTATGGTGCCGACTGATGCGTTTTTAAAGGTGCCGCTTTTGCTTATGCAGGGCGGTGATGACAAAATCGTCGATAAAATGAAGGTCCGCAAATGGTTTTCCGGTGTGGCTTCCCATAATAAATCGTACCGGGAATGGGAAGGGCTTTATCATGAAATTTTTAATGAACCGGAAAGAGAAACTGTGTTTAAGGCGGCAAAAGCCTTTACAGATCAGTATATTTGAATTCGCTGGGGGTGCATATGTTGACAGTACCGGAACATCCTTTTAACCTTATGGCAAAAGTGTATCGGGAAATTTTTCCGCTCGTTCATCAGGAATTGAACATGTGGCGGGAAAAATCAGATTCCATTAAAAATACCGAACTGCGGCAGCAGGCGGCCGCAAGTATCCGCGATAAATCGTTTCATTGTGAAGGAGGCGGCATTTTAGCCCTGCTTTCGGGAGAGCAGAAACAGAAATGCGTGCAATTTATCATCGCGTATCAGACAATCAGTGATTATCTGGACAATCTGTGCGACCGCAGCACCTCGCTTGATCCCGAGGACTTCCGCATGCTTCATCTCTCCATGCGTGACGCGCTGACGGTCGGTGCCGAGGTGCGGCCGTACTATCAGTACAGAGAGGAGCGGGATGACGGCGGTTATCTTCATGAGCTGGTCAGAACATGCCAGCGGGTGCTCGGGTCAATAGAACATTACGGTATCATTAAACCTTATTTGCTTGAGCTATGTGATTATTATTGCGATCTTCAGGTTCATAAGCATGTCGTTGAGCATGAACGCGTTCCGAGGCTTAAAGGCTGGTTTGAGCAGTACCGGTCACAGCTTCCGGAAATGGAGTGGTTTGAATTCTCGGCCTGCGCCGGATCGACGTTAGGCATTTTCTGTCTCGTTGCTTACTCATTCCAGCCTGATTTTAACGAACATACCGCTGAGAAAATCCGCAGCAGTTATTTTCCGTACATACAAGGGCTGCATATACTGCTCGATTATTTAATTGACCAGGAAGAGGATCTGCTTGAAGGCGATCTGAATTTCTGTACGTATTATCAGTCTCATGAAGAAATGATGCAGAGACTGCAGCATTTTATTGAAAAAGCGGATGAACATTTGAAAGGCATTCCGCATGAAAATTTTCACCGGCTGATCAACAGGGGGCTGCTCGGCGTCTATTTATCCGATGACAAAGTCGCCGGCCAAAAAGAAATGGGCCGCCTCGCGCGAAAGCTGATCAGGGCAAGCGGAAAAACGTCATTTTTCTTTTATATCAACGGAAGAGCCTACCGCAAATTTCAGAAGATGGCTTGGACGAAAAGTTCGTAATGGGTGAACTGCGCCTCTCGTGTAAATCATGACGGCGCAGTTTTTTATTTATGACGTGAAGTATGAAATGAAACATTGTTTGCGCCTGCAGAATATGATACTTTAATTTTATGAAAAAATTAAAGTATTTAGCGGTCATAGCATTACTTTCCATTTCCGGAGGCTGCTCCGTCATCCATGCTTCCGCCGGCTATCATCCTGTCTTGATAGCGCACAGGGGCTCTTCTTCGATTGAGCCGGAACATACAGCTTTGTCTTATGCGCGTGCCATTAAAGACAAAGCAGATTATATTGAGATAGACTTACGGGAGACAAAGGACGGCCATCTGATTGCAATTCACGATAAAACGGTAGATCGGACAACAGATGGTAAAGGGATGACAGATGATCTGTCTTTGGCTCAGATTAAGAAACTGAATGCGGGAAAAGGAGAAAAGATTTTAACATTAGAAGAAATCATACAGAAATTCGGACAAACTGCCAATTACTATATTGAGACAAGAGAAAGCAACGGCAGCCTGGTGATGGAAAAGAAACTGATTGACATATTACAAAAACATAAGCTGATTTCCAGCCATAAAGCAGTCATTGAGTCTTTTAGCGGGAAGAGCTTAAAGAAAGTTCGATCTATGAATAAAAAAGTTCCTCTTGTTCGATTATTAAAAGATAACGAGGCTGAGGAGATAAATGATAAGCAGCTGCAAACCATCAGAACGTATGCTGATACAGTCGGGCTCAACGCCAAATTGGCAAATGAAGCAGTCGTGAAGCGCATTCATCACAATAAGATGAAAGTGCACGTGTTTTTTGATAAGGAAGACGAGCATACGCTGACGCCTATTATGCTGAAACAAAAAGCAGATGGTGTCTTTACAAACAATCCCGCTTATACACGCAGCGTGCTGCAAAACAGTAAATAAAAAGAGACATGCGCATTTTACGCTGTCTCTTTTTTTAACGGTTTCTTTTTTGCCGCAAGGTGCATTGCGAATTTGCCGATCAGCCCGATGACAAAAAATGCAGCAAACCACCAGTAATAGGTTTTCGCGAACTCAAATCCTAAATGTCTTGATAAAATGATGACGAACATCACATAGGGAACACTTGAAAATATGATGCGAAGAATATTCAAACTGCCGCTCCTCCCAGATGTTACACTTAAAGATGTGCTTTTTTCCATTATTTCATAGTAATTGATTTTTCTTGAAAAGTAAACACAAAAAGAGTCGGCCCGCTTATGACAGGCCGATTCTTTATTTGCCGGCAGATTTCTTTTCAATCGCTATAATAAACGGCGGGTCGTTTCGCTGGTTGAGAAAGCCGTAGCTCAGCACGCGCGCTTTTTCCTGATCAAGATTGCTGCAGTACTCCAGTAATGCACTTTTTTCCGTCTTGCCTTCAGGATGCCCGTGGTACACAACGAGAACGATCAGCCCGTTCTCCTTCAGCAGTTCAAGGAGCTGTTCGATCGCGGAAATGGTTGAGTGACCGTTTGTCGTAATGCTTTTATCGCCGCCGGGCAGATAGCCGAGATTAAAGACGGCGCAAGCCACACGACCGTGCGCATCTTCAGGCAGCGATGCCTTTATTTGATCATGGCTCTTATGGTGAAGCGTGACGCGCGGGCCGAAGTCGGCACCGAGCCGCTCCTTCGTTTTAGCGAGTGCGTCCGCTTGAATATCAAAAGCATGAACATGTCCTGTCTCACCGACAAGGCCGGCCAGAAAATATGTATCATGTCCGTTGCCCATCGTCGCGTCAACCGTGATATCACCTTCCTGTGCGGCGGACTTCAGCAATTCTTTACTGAAAGGGAGGATGTGCATCAAGGTCATAGGGCGGTCTCCTCCCCGATCTTTCTGAAGAGCTTCCCTTGATAGCTTCCCCGTGTTTCCAGCTCTTTTTGAATGGCGCCCAGTACTTCCCACTTATTGACGCTCCACATCGGTCCGACCATTAATTCGATCGGCCCGTCTCCCGTAATGCGGTGAACAATCATTTCCGGGGGAATGATTTCGAGCTGATCACATACAAGACTTACATATTCTTCTTGAGAAAGGAACTCCAGCTTTCCTTTTTCATATTGCTTCACCATCGGTGTGCCTTTTAATAAGTGAAGCAGGTGAATTTTAATGCCTTGCACATCCAAATCAGCGACGGCTTTGGCCGTCTCCATCATCATGTCCCTGTTTTCAAGCGGAAGCCCGTTAATGATATGGGAACAAACGCGGATGCCGTGTTTCCTCAGTTTATTGACACCCTCAACATAGCAGTCAAAATCATGGGCGCGGTTGATCAGAAGGGCGGTCCGCTCATACACGGTCTGCAACCCGAGTTCAACCCATAAATAGGTCCGCTCATTCAGTTCGGCCAAATATTCCACGACATCGTCCGGCAGGCAGTCCGGACGGGTCGCGATCGACATGCCGACAACGCCGTCAAGCTTGAGGACGGATTCGAATTTTTCACGCAGCTCCTCTACCGGGGCATGCGTATTCGTGAACGCTTGGAAATATGCGATATATTTGCCGTCTTTCCACTTTTCGTGCATGCGGTTTTTAATATCGTGAAATTGCGTGAGTAAGTCATCGGCCCGATTGCCGGCAAAATCGCCGGAGCCCGCCGCGCTGCAGAATGTGCAGCCTCCGTGTGCAACCGTGCCGTCCCGATTCGGGCAGTCAAAACCGCCGTCAAGCGCGACTTTAAACACTTTATGCCCGAAATGCTCCCGCAGATGATAATTTAATGTATGGTACCGTTTTTCCGTATTTGAATAAGGAAAAGGGTTATTCTCGTTCAATGTTCAAAAAGCCTCCCTCACATCAGATGCATCCTAAAATTGTAGCATGAATGATGGGGGTTCACAATCTGAAAACAGGATGCGGCTTTCTTTTGTTTATTATGACTGCAGGCAGGATTCTCATTCCTTTAGTTAAACACGGAAAATTTGGTTCTCTTTCCTTCAACCTTCGGGTGTTATTATTTTTGGTCCGCTCAAACTAAGTTTGATTTCCCATTCACTGAGGAGGGGTTTCGTTGGCAACAAGACAATCAGTAGATGAACATCTCCAAAGAAGCGAACAGGCGTATGAATTTGCGAATGAGCAATTTATGACCGCTTCGAAACAAGAGCATTATAATGATAATGAGTACAGTGAAGCGCAAATGATGCTTGAAAACGCGGTGAATGAATTAAACAAGCTGTCATTATCTGCGAATGATCAGCAAAGAGAGCAGCTTTACCGAATGAGATTGCAGCTGCAGACCTTGCAAAACAATATGATTTTGCAACGTAATTTTGATTACTGACCGCGCCGTTTCAAATGGTTCAGCAAACCTGCCGGAATCCCGGCGGGTTTTTTTGTATTTCTTTTAAAAAAGAATTGACAATAGGCCTGAGTGTGTTTATTGTATTACGTGTACTACTTGATGTAATACACATAAAACACTCAAAAAATGAAATCGACATATAAATGTTAAGCATAGGGAAGGGGAACTTTCATGAAAAACAAAAGATCCGTAAAACAAGATGTGCCTCTTATTATCGCCGCCTCGGTTTTGGCCAGCAGTCTGTTTGCCGTTCTTGTCGTCATCGGATTTCAATGGCAGAACATTTAAAGAAAGAGAGCAGCTCGTAAAAGAAAGAAGGGAAGTAAATGATTCAAATCGATCCGAGAAGCTCAACTCCGATTTATGAGCAGATCATACAGCAACTGAAAGAGCTTTGTTTAAAAGGGATCATGAAGCCGGGGGATAAACTTCCTTCTGTCAGGGAATTGGCAACGATCATTATCGCCAATCCGAACACAGTCAGCAAAGCGTACAAGGAGCTCGAACGCGATGGTGTCATTGAAACGCTGAGGGGAAGAGGAACGTATATATCGGAGAATGCAAAAACGACATTGGTTGAAGGGAAGATGACGATGATAAAAGAGCAATTGAAACAGCTCATCATCGATGCCCATTACGCGGGAGTTGAGCTAGAGAAGCTGCAGGAATGGATAAAGGAAATCAGCGCTGATCTGAAAGGAGGCAAGGATCATGATTGAATTGCGGAATCTCTCAAAAACAATAGACGGTAAAGAAGTGCTCAAGGATATTTCGCTCACCATCGGAAAAGGGGAAATTTTCGGGCTGCTCGGGCGAAACGGATCAGGGAAAACAACGCTGCTCCGGCTCATTCAGCAGATTCTGCTGCCGGATCAAGGGACGGTTTTATTTAATCAGGTGGAAATAAAGCGGCATCCGAAAGTAAAACAGAACATCATTTATATGCCTGTTGAAAATCCTTTTTATGACAAGTATACATATAAGCAGCTTGTTGCGATTGTAAGCAGAATCTATCCGAATTTTGATGTGACTTACGCCAATGAGCTGATGAACAGGTACGGCATTCCGGAAACGAAGAAATACCGTGAATTATCGACAGGCCTGAAAAAACAGCTTGCGCTCGTCCTTGCCTTTGCTTCACGTCCGGCTCTTATCCTTTTGGATGAACCGACGGACGGAATTGACGCCGTAACGCGTCATGACGTGCTTCAGCTTATGGTGGATGAAGTGGCTGAACGGGAAACGAGCATTCTGATTACCTCACACCGTTTAGAAGATATTGAGCGAATGTGCAACCGGATCGGGTTTTTGGAAGGAAATCAGCTGACGAATGTGATGGACTTGGATGATATGAAGGAAGAGTACATGAAAATCCAAATGGCATTTGAAGAGGACGTCGCCTTGAAGATCAGAGAACAAAACATACCGATTCTCGACCATGCCGGTGTGTTTTATACGGTGCTGATTCAAAAGAACGATGAAAAGAAAAAGAACTTTCTGCAAGAGCTGCAGCCGAAAGTATGGAACGAACTTCCTGTGAACTTAGAAGAAGTCTTCATCGCGAAGTTTGGAGGGAACCGGAGATGGTAGACAGGGGATTGCTGTACAGAGAATGGGTGCAGAATCGAACTGTTCTTGTGATGGTCGGTATTTTTTTAGCGGCGGTCAATCCATTTGAAGTGTTAAATACCTATCTGGTCTATCAGGGCTGTCTGGATACCCACGGAGCATATTGTAAGTTTTATGTGAATTCTTTGGAGAGCGGAATGCTGAACTTGAACTGGGCGCCCGCTGTCATTTTGGCGGTTTGCTTATTCGGACTGGAGCGTACGAAAGGAACGATTGATGCGCTGTTCAGTCTGCCTTATTCCCGCGCTCAGGTGTTTCACACTAAATTTTGGCTCGGAGCGGCGCTCATTACCGGCGCTCAGGTGATCGGCTACGGGCTGGCTGAGCTGCTCATTCTTCTGTTAAAGCCTGAGCGCGTATATTTCTTTCACCATTACAGCGTCGGAGAGATTATTGTGAGTGTTTTGGCTTTTACATTGGTTGCGAGCGCAGGCTGCTTAACGGGCAATACGTTCGCCCAGCTGTTAACGGCGTTTACTGTGTCGATATCACCATACTTGATCATTACGTTGCCATTGTCCAATGTAGAAGTCATCTTCGGAGCCGGCATGTATGAGCTGATGCCGTCAGTCGATGCTTATATCAAAGTATACAATTTTTTTCAATATCTGAATCCAATAACGTACGGTGATACCGATTGGGTATCTGCCAGCAAGTATATATTAATCATTCCGGCAGTGATGAGCATTGTATTTTATGCCATCGGGTACTTTTGCTATGTCAGGCAGCCGGTGGAACGGAACGGCCGTTTTTTTCTCTGGAGACAGCTTGACCGGCCCATTCAGATTGTGGTGATCATAATCGCCGTTCTCGGTTTTGGCCTGGCGGGGTACTCGACGGGACATACGATGACAGGGTATGTGGCCGGGATGCTGGTCGGAGGAGCGATCGGATTTTTGGTCAGTTATTTTGTGATTTATAAAAAAACGAAGCATGTGTAAGAGAGGAGGACCGGAATGATACCGCGGGGATTGTTGTACACAGAATGGAAAAAAAATCAGTGGTTGTTTTTATGCAGCGGCATTCTTTTAATGGCGGCAAACCCTTTTATGGTTTATAACAACTACTCAACATATCAAGAATGTTTGAATAACCCAGCTCTTCAAGATTGTGAATTCGTTGTCAATTATACGAATGGGTCGCTTCTTTCCTTCAGCTGGATTGTGAGTGTCATCATTGCCGTCTTCTTATTAGGCTTGGAACGGACAAAGGGAACGATGGATGCCTTGTTAAGCATGCCTTACAGCAGAGGCCAAATCTTTCAGACGAAATTCTGGCTCGGCGGGGCAGTCATTGTTGTTCCTCAGGCGATAGGCTATGGAGCGGCGTCATTGCTGATATCTTTACTGAAACCGAGCCATACGTACGATTTTGATCATTTTTCAATCGGAATGATTGTCATCAGTTTTATGGCTTACGCCTTGTTAATGGCATCCGGCGCATTAACGGGACAGATATTCGCCCAGCTGTTAACGGCGTTTACCGTCACAGTTCTGCCCTTTTTACTCATCGGTCTGCCGGCCGCGAATTTGGAGGTCGTATTCGATTTTAGTGTCGGAGATCAATTTTCTTTTATCAGCAGTTATATCGAATCCCGTCTTTTTATATTTGTAACCCCTATTGGATATGTGTTTAACGACTGGATCAGAGAAAGGGATTTGATTTTAATCATTCCGATTGTGATGAGCCTTGTCTTTTATCTGATCGGTTACGTCAGCTTTCTGAAACATCCGAATGAACGGAACGGCAGATTCTTTCTTTGGAGAAAATTGGACCGGCCGGTGCAGATCTTGGTGATTGCCTTTGCCGTTATGGGTTTCGGCGTTTTCGGATATGGGGTCACAGACACGATGTTCGGCTATTTAGCCGGCATTATCTTCGGCGCGATTATCGGGTTTTTCATCAGTTATTTTACGGTTTACAGGAAGTCAAAGCATATGTAGATCTGTTTGAAAATGAGCAGTTTGGAGGAAGGCAAGGTGCCGATTAGCGGTTTGCTTTATAAAGAATGGAAGCAGCGGCAGACGCTGCTGCTTCTTACATCGGGGTTCTTAGCTATTTTAGGCCCTTTGGCAATTATAAATGAGTATTTTCACTATAAGGATTGTTTAAAAACACTTCATCAATATTCAGGTTCAGTTTGTACGTTCAGCATTGATTACAGCAATCGGAATTTGATTGGGCTGCATTTCATTCCTCCGGTTATGATGGGGCTTTTTCTGATAAGAGGAGGCAGGGCTGAAAGGATGTTTACACTGAGTCTTCCGTATTCGAGAAGCCGGATATTTCATACGAAGTTTTTCTTGGGAGCAGCCGTGTTAGCCGGCTCGCAGTTTGTTTCTTACGGAGTATCTGACCTATTGTTTCTAGCGCTTAAACCTGACGCTGTCCATCATTTTCAATCATTCAGCTCAGGGATGCTGGTCATCAGCTTGATGATTTATGCATTAGTGACAGCTGCTGGCACGATAACGGGCAATTTAGCGGCGCAGCTGATCACGGCGTTCACGGTTTCCGTCTTTCCGATCGTGGTTATGACGATTTACTTGTTAAACGCTGAGTTCCTTTTTGGCAGGCAGGCTGTGCCGGATATTGATTTCCCTTGGAGCGGATTTCTGATCTATTTCATGCCTGCCGCTTACATCCATACCTCATGGATGTATTACATGAAACACGCATTGTTAATTTCCGCAATTATGGGATTTTGTTTCTATCTATTCGGCTATGCGAATTTCCTGAAAATGCCGAGTGAACGAAGCGGACATTTTATCCTAAGCAAACACATTGAACGCACCATTCAAGTGCTCGTCATGGTGCTCAGTATGCTGGGAAGTGCGGGGGTATGCGGATATGCTTATAACGGTTCGTATACCGGTTACATATTCGGCATGCTTATCGGCGCGGTGATCGGGTTTTTCATCAGTTATTACTTCATCTATAAAAAAACGAAACAGATATAAGGGGGAGTGGTGTACATGATAGAAGTACAGCATATTGATCATTCATTTAAAATCGGCAGGAAAGGCAGAGAGAGTGAGGTTCCGGTATTGAAGGATGTTTCTTTGACCGTTGAAAAAGGGGAAATCGCCTGTATCGTCGGGCGGAGCGGTTCCGGAAAATCAACGCTTCTGAATTTAATTTCCGGATACATAGCGCCGACGAAGGGCCGTATCGTCATTAATGGCACTGATGTGACGGGCTTCAGTGAAAAAGAGTGGGCGCAGTTCCGCCTCGGGCATTTCGGTTTTATTTTTCAAAGTTTTCAGCTCATTCCGAGTCTGACAACCTATGAAAATGTTGAAATGCCGCTTGCCTTAAAAGGCGTCAAACCGTCTGAACGCAAGCAGAAAGTCGCGGACATGCTGAAACGGGTCGGACTTGAGAATCATGCGAATCATTATCCGAATGAGCTGTCAGGCGGCCAGCAGCAGCGTGTCAGTATCGCAAGAGCCCTGATTTTAAATCCGTCGATTATTTTAGCTGATGAGCCGACGGGAAGTCTCGATTCAGAAACGGAGCTTGAGGTGCTTGCGTTAATTCAGCAGCTGAACCGGGAGCGCGGGATTACATTTGTCATCATTACGCATGACGATGAAGTCGCTTCGATCGCGCATTCAAAATTCCAGCTGCATGACGGTGTATTAAAAGGGGGCGTTACTGTTGAGATTTAAGGATCAGATTCACTTTATCAGAAGAAATATGAAGAAAAACCGGCTGCGTGTTTTCATGACGGTGCTGGCAACGACAATGGCGTGCGCGTTTTTGGTCGTGCTGGCGTCCGTCGGATTCGGCATCCAAAAAACGATTACAGACATTACGATGAGCCAGCAGATTGTTACGGAAATCAATGTGCTCGGCCAAGAGAACGGAAAAGCCGTGAAGAAATCAGACTTGGAAAAGTATAAGAATGTCAAGTCTGTCGTTGAAAGAACACAAGTGTATGAACCGAATAAAGCGTCGTTAGGAAACCGAACAAATGAAGATTCTGCCATTGTGCTGACAAACATGAACGATGAAGTCAAAGCCAATATGGAGCTTGATCAGGGAAGGGTCGCCCGTACAGAGAATGAAATCGTGGTCGGCTATGATTTTGCGAAGAACCTATTGACGAAAAAAGAGGCTGACGCTTACGACAAAGAGTTAAAGGATCACCAAGGCGACATGTCGGAGGTGAAAAAACCAAAAGGCTATACGAAAGACCTGCTTAATAAAACGATACAGCTGAGCATCTCCAAAACAAACAAAGACGGAGACGTTGAGAAAACGAAAACGTACGACTTCAAAGTAGTCGGAATTACAAAAAAACCGTCCCAAGATTGGATAGAAGATACAAATATTTTTGTGAGTGATCAATTCAAGAAGGACTTCTCAACATTCTTGGATCTGAAGAATGGAAATGTGGAAAAAAACATCAATGTGTATGCGGACAAATTCGATCATGTCGATCAGCTTACCCATGACCTCACGGATGACGGCTTCTATGTCAGGTCTGTCACAACCGAGCTGAAGGGCGTCAATACCTTTTTCCTCGTCTTTAAAATCGGCCTGATCTTTGTCGGCTTTATCGCCGTCGTGATTTCTGCCATCGGTATTTTCAATACGATGACAATGGCGGTTACGGAAAGAACGCAGGAAATCGGGATTATGAAAGCGATCGGCGCAAGCCCGTCCATCATCCGCAGAATGTTCCTGATGGAAAGCGCCTATATCGGGATATTAGGTTCTGTCATCGGGATTATCATTTCTTACGGAGTGAGTTTTGCCGTCAATCTGGCTGTGCCGGTTATCTTGAAAGCGGTAGGGGGAAACACCGGAGCTGAAGATCTTCATTATACCTTCTCCTATATCCCGCTCAGCCTCGTTGTGATCGCAGTTGTCATTTGTGCGGGGGTCGCGGTGATTTCCGGTATGAATCCGGCCCGCAAAGCGACAAAAACCAATGTTCTGACTGCATTAAGAAGAGAACTGTAAAGGAAAAAAGCCGGCTGGACATCAGCCGGTTTTTCCTCTATCTATCAGAAAAGGGCGGATACCATGTTTCACATTTTGTTAATAGAAGATGATAACACTTTGTTTCACGAGATGAAAGAGAGATTAACGGGCTGGTCATTTGCGGTGCACGGAATAAAAGATTTCAGCCGGGTCATCCGGGAGTTTTCCGAAATTAAGCCTGATTTGGTGATCATTGATGTACAGCTGCCGAAATTTGACGGCTTTCATTGGTGCAGAATGATACGCTCCCAATCAAACGTGCCGATTCTCTTTTTGTCCTCGCGCGATCATCCCGCGGATATGGTCATGTCGATGCAGCTCGGGGCAGATGATTTTATTCAGAAGCCTTTTCACTTTGATGTGTTAATCGCGAAAATACAGGCGGTGTTCCGCCGTGTGCATCAATACGGCACAGAACCGGCGCTGATGAAAAGATGGTGCGGGGCGGTCATTGACACAGAAACCAACACGGTCAGCCGTAAAAACGGTTCGGTCGAGCTGACCAAAAACGAAATGCTGATCTTAAAACTGCTGGCTGAGCAGAAAAATAAAATCGTCAGCCGGGAAGAACTCATCAGAAGCCTATGGAATGATGAGCGTTTCGTCAGTGATAATACGCTGACGGTGAATGTCAACCGGCTGCGGAAAAAACTCGATCAATTAGGCATCGGGAAAATGATTGAAACCAAGGTGGGGCAGGGATACATCGCAAAGGAAGAAGACGGTCTTTATGATTAAGTCATTTCTGCTCGAAAGAAAAAGCTGGATCGCGATGTTTCTTTTGCAGCAGGCTGTGCTCCTTTTTGCGGCATATATTGATCCGTCTATTCCGTTTTTTTCGGTGCTGTATTTCGTTTACCTGTCGCTTCTTGTGTTTCTTGTATTTCTCTTGTTCCGCTATCGTAAAGAGACCGCCTATTATAAAAGCTTAAGAGAGTGGGACGCCAATTTAGACATATCTTATCTTAAAGCGCCTGACAGTCCGTTTGAGTCTATCGTTGAAGAAAGCATTGAAGGGCAGACAGAGCAGTTAAGAAAAAGCTCACTTCATCTTCAGGCGGCGTCAGAGCATGAAAAGGACGATCTGATGTCATGGATTCACGAGGTCAAAACACCGCTGACAGCGATGCATCTCATGATCGAGCGCCTTGATGAACAGCAGCTGAAAGCCCCTTTGCTGTATGAATGGCTGCGGATTCACCATCTCCTGGACCAGCAGCTTCATCAGAAACGATTGTCCTTTATTGAAAATGATTTATCATTCCAGCGAATTCAGCTCAGACCGCTCGTTTTCAAAGAAATTAAAAATCTGCAATCATGGTGTATACAAAAAGGGATCGGGTTTGACATTCAGCTTGATTCACCAGACGTTCACAGTGACGGAAAATGGCTTTCCTTCATCATCAGGCAGCTGTTAAGCAATGCCGTCAAATACAGTGAGGCGGATGACATTACCTTAAAGAGCTATGAACAAAACGGCCGGGTGCATGTGGATATCGAAGACCGCGGCATCGGCATCGAGCCCAAAGATCTTCCGCGCATTTTTGAAAAGGGATTTACCTCGACGCGAATGAGGCGTGATCACGCGTCAACGGGGATGGGCCTGTATTTGGCTCAAAAAGCCGCGGCTCCGCTTCTTATCCGGATCAGCGTGCGCTCTGAGCCGGAAAGCGGCTCGGTTTTTACCTTGGTGTTTCCGAAACAGAACGATGCCGTCAGCATGTTCAGCGTGTGACAAAAGTGTCACATGCTTTTCTCTTTTGTTCGCTTAATCAAACGAAAAAAACGGTTTCTGTTTTTAAAATAAAGATAACCAATGTAAAAGGAGAATCATAACGTGATGATTTTAGAAGCAGGCAATATACAAAAAAGCTACGGAAACAAGCTGAATAGACAAGAGGTGCTGAAAGGAATTGATCTTCAGATTCACAAAGGGGAATTCGTCAGCATTATGGGCCCGTCGGGATCAGGGAAAACGACCCTTTTGAATGTGCTTTCCTCCATTGATAAAGTGAGCGCGGGCACCATTAAACTGAATGAGACGGAGATTACATCCATGAAAGAAAAACAGCTTGCCGAATTCAGAAAACGGCATCTTGGCTTTATTTTTCAGGATTATAATTTATTGGACACCCTGACCGTGAAAGAAAACATACTCCTGCCGTTATCCATTACGAAAATGTCTAAGAAAGAGGCGGACCTGCGATTTGCCGAGACGGCAGAGGAGCTTGGGATCTATGATTTGCGACATAAGTATCCGAGTGAAATTTCCGGCGGGCAAAAACAGCGGACGTCTGCCGCAAGAGCTGTTATTCACGAGCCGGGCATTATTTTTGCTGATGAGCCGACCGGAGCGCTCGATTCAAAGGCTGCCATGGATTTACTGAATAAACTCAGCCGTCTGAATCAAAAACGCCGCGCCACCATTGTGATGGTGACGCATGATCCGGTTGCCGCCAGCTATTCCGGACGTGTGGTTTTCATTAAAGACGGCCGTGTGTATACACAGCTGAATAAAGGCGGCCAGGACAGACCGGACTTTTTTCAGGATATTATGAAAACGCAAAGTGTATTGGGCGGAGTTCAGGTATGAGTATTCATCATTTGATCTTCCAGAACCTGAAAAAGAATATGAAAAACTATTACCTTTACGTTTTTGCGCTGGTGTTCAGCGCCGCCCTTTATTTCGCGTTTGTCACGATGCAATACGATCCGGCGCTTGATGAAATGAAAAGCTCCATAAAAGGAGCGGCGGCAATCCGGGCCGCCTCTGTACTGCTTGTGGCGATCGTGTCGGTATTTCTTTTATACGCCAACACCATTTTTATTAAACGGCGCGGCCGGGAAATCGGCTTATTCCGATTAATCGGCATGACGAAAATGCACATTTTCCGCATACTCAGCGCAGAAAATTTCATTTTGTATTTCGGATCGATTTGGATCGGTATTTTTGCCGGCTTTTCTCTCTCGAAATTATGTATGATGATGCTGTTTCATACAGTCGGTGTGAAAGCCTCTGTCTCACTGTTTTTTTCAAGCAAGGCGCTCGTTCAGACGTTAATTGTGTTCGGGGCAATTTACCTGCTGATTATGATGATGAATTACTTATTTATTAAACGGCAAAGCATTTTGTCTTTATTTAAAACCGCGTCATCGTCAGAAAGCGGCATAAGACGGCTTTCTTGGGTGCAGATGTCGATCGGCGTTGTCGGTATTGCGGCCATTATCGCCGGCTATGCCGTGTCCGCGGATTTATTCGGAGGCAGTTTTACGAGCATGAATGAACTGTTTTCGGCAATGGTGTTTATTCTCGGCTCGGTCATTATCGGAACCTATCTGTTTTATAAAGGTTCGGTCAGCTTTCTGGCAAATCTCATCCGGAAATCAAAAGGCGGGTATCTGAATGTCAGTGAAGTGCTGTCTTTGTCATCCATCATGTTCCGGATGAAGTCAAACGCCGTCCTGCTGACGATTATTACGACTCTTTCGGCGCTGGCAATCGGTTTGCTGTCTTTAAGCTATATCTCGTACTATTCCGCGGAAAAATCGGCTGAGCAAAATACAGCCGCGGACTTTGCGTTTGATAACCAAAAGGAGACTGACTCATTTACCGCTTTATTGAAGAAAAACGGAATTGAACACAAAGTGAAAACAATCAAGACCATTCAAGCCGGTGTCAATATGAAGAACATCATAAACGGCGATATGAAAAGCTTTCAACAAGACCCGTCCAGCTTGGCGCTGCCGATTATAAGCGAGAAAGACGCAGAAGGGACGGAGCTTTCTGACGGAGAAGCCGTGTTTACCGGATATAATGATATGATGAAAAGATTTCTCGACCTGAAAACGTCAGGTTCCATTGATATAAACGGCAAAACGGATAAAATACCGCTGGCGTATAAGGGCTTGAAGAACGACTTCCTCCTGTCATATACATTTACAAGCGGAGGGCTGCCGACCGTTATCGTCACGCAGCAGGTATTTGATCGGATCGAGAAAGATATCGACCCGTCCATTCAGGGAAAATCAAATCGGTTTTTCGGCATTACACTCAAACGTGAAGAGGACATCCAAAAAGCTGATGGTCTGTTTCAGGCGCAGCACTATTCAGACGGCGCGCTTTCGCAATTTGAAACGGCTGACACCCAAAAGAAAAACATGGGGCTGATCATGTTTATTGTCGGCTTTTTGGGATTAACCTTTCTGATCACCTCAGGCTGTATCCTTTATTTTAAACAAATGGGCGAGTGTGAGGATGAGAAGGCTGATTACACGATATTGCGGAAACTCGGCTTCACAACGGGGGATCTGCTGAAAGGCATCCGCCGGAAGCAGGCGTATCATTTCGGCATCCCGCTCGTTCTCGGGCTGTTCCACAGCTATTTTGCCGTTCAGTCAGGATGGTTTTTATTCGGAACGGAAGTGTGGACGCCGATGATCATCGTCATGGCGCTGTATACGCTGCTGTACTCCATCTTCGGCATGCTGTCGGTGCTATACTATAAAAAGGTCATTCAATCCGCCTTGTAAAACAAGTTGAGGAGCCTCCGCATAAGCGGAGGCTTTTTTGTATGAATAGAAGAAAGCGATTTTTAAAAGAATAGACATACGTCATTTTTTCGCGCGGGGGAGCCTTATGCAGAAATATTTTCAATTGAAATCTGAAACAGGGGCCTTTCATCTTTTTTCCAAGGAACACATTTTCACGCTGTTGATCATCGGATTGCTGGGGACGGGCGTGATCGTATTCCGGAAAAAGCTCAACCAGAGGCGGCCGAATCGCGTTTTCCGCTATGTACTATTCATTCTCCTTGCCGTGTCGCAGATCAGCTATCATATATGGCTGCTATGTCATCATGCCTGGTCGCTGAAAACAGCTCTGCCGCTGCAGCTGAGCGACCTTTCCGTCTATTTGGCGATGCTGATGGTCATGACAAAAAGCGAAAAACTGTTCGCCTTCCTCTATTTTGCCGGTTTGGGCAGCGCCGTACAGGCGATGGCAACACCTGATTTAGGGGCGTATTCTTTCCCGCATTTTCGGTACATCGTGTTTTTCGTCTCCCACGGCTGTGTTTTTCTTACCTGTCTATTCATGGCCGCTTCAGAAAGGTACAGGCCGTCGGCGCGCGGGCTGTGGGTATCGGTGCTGATCGTAAATCTGTACGGGGCGTGTGTCTTTTTTATTGACCGTGTGCTGAATGCAAATTACCTATATTTAATGAAAAAACCGAAGACCGCTTCGCTTCTGAACGTTTTCGGACCTTGGCCGTGGTATCTTCTATCAATGGAAGCGGCGGTGATATTGAGCTTTTTCATTCTGTATATCCCGTTTTGGCTGCTGAGGAAAAGAGCATGAGGCCGGCCTGTTTTTATGAATACAATCATTTGTAATTTTTTAAACATTCCGGCATTATTTTTTTCAGATTCTGGTGTTGAAAAAAGACGTCCGCGGCGATAGAATGAATGTGCTATGATAACGTGTTCGATACGGAGCCGCGGCTTGCGGTTTCCGTTTTTTCATGGGATTTTTTATAGAGAGAGGGGGATCGGTATGCCGCGCGCTTTGAAGATATTAATCATCGGAATGTTTATCAATGTGACGGGCGCATCTTTTTTGTGGCCGCTGAATACGATCTATATTCATAATCATTTAGGGAAATCGCTGACTGTTGCGGGGATTGTTCTGATGCTGAATTCCGGTGCCAGTGTGGCGGGGAATTTATGCGGCGGATTTTTGTTTGATAAAATCGGCGGATTCAAATCCATTATGCTCGGCATTATGATCACATTGGCAAGTCTTCTCGGACTCGTTCTGTTTCACCAATGGCCTGTTTATATTTGGCTGCTCATCATTGTCGGCTTCGGTTCCGGTATCGTGTTTCCGGCCAGTTACGCCATGGCGGGAGCGGTATGGAAAGAAGGCGGGCGGAGAGCTTTTAATGCGATTTATGTAGCTCAGAACGCAGGTGTCGCCGTCGGCTCGGCACTCGGCGGGATGGTTGCGGCGTACTCGTTTACGTACGTGTTTTTAGCCAATGCTATGCTGTATGTGCTGTTTTTCCTTATCGTATTTTTCGGGTTTCGAAATATCAAAACCGGAAATGCGAGCCAGGTTTCTGTCCTGGACTACGAGCCTGTCAGCAGCAGAACGAAATTTACGGCGCTTCTCATATTGAGCGGCGGGTATGTTCTCGGGTGGATTGCCTATTCGCAGTGGTCCACAACCGTTGCGTCACATACTCAAAGCATCGGTATGCCGCTTTCATTATACAGTGTGCTCTGGACCGTAAACGGAATATTAATTGTCGCCGGACAGCCTCTCATAGGAGCGGTTCTGAAAAAATGGTCCGGTGCGTTAAAAACGCAGATGGTCATCGGCTTTTGTATTTTTATCGTCTCGTTCGGCGTGCTTCTCAGCGCCAAGCAATTTCCGATGTACCTCACCGCAATGGTGATTTTAACCGTCGGAGAAATGCTTGTCTGGCCTGCCGTTCCTACCATTGCCAATCAGCTTGCGCCTAAGGGGAAAGAAGGGTTTTACCAAGGATTCGTCAACAGTGCGGCGACGGGCGGCAGAATGATCGGGCCGCTCCTTGGCGGCGTGCTGGTCGATCAGTACGGAATGAGCGTGCTGCTGTTGATCCTGATGGTGCTTCTTGTTGTCAGCATCGCAGCGACGGTACTGTACGACAAACGCCTGAAAACCGTTAGTAAACAAAACGTCCAAGTGCGATGACGACATAAAAAAATCCCGCTGTTTCGGCGGGATTTTTTTGTTTATACGACCGGAAGCACGTTGACCGCGTCCTTAACGTTTAAATATGTCTTTAATGAAGAAAAGCTGGCATCAAGCTGATTCATTCTCATGGCGAGGGAAGGCTTGATCCCGGTGATAATCAATTCCGTGCCGATTAATTTAAGCAGGTGGTGCAATTTGAAAATCCGGTCTGCGGTCTGTTCGTTTACCTCGGCCAGACCTGATAAGTCTATAATTAAGTAATCATCTTTAGATGCGGTTAATATGTCCGTCAAAGTTGTCACGATTGAATCAAATCGTTCTTCCGTTAAGTTTCCCACTAACGGCAAAGCGGAGATGCCGTTTCGGATCGGAACAATCGGCGTTGACAGCGTCGTGATTTCTGCGAGGGAATCCTCAAGGAGCTTTTCGTATTCTTTCTGCTCTGTGATGTCTTTTTGAAAACCGACAAAATAGAGCTTGTCTTCAACATACAGAGGATCAATGTTGAGTTCATTCCAAAATGGGGTGCCGTCTTTTTTGACATTTTTCAGCCGCACCGTGATCTTTTCTTTCTGGTTTAAGCTCTTTCTTATTTTCGCGACTTGTTGACGGTCGGTTTCTTTGCTTTGCAGAAATCTGCAGTTCTTACCTAATATCTCTTCGGAAGAGTAGCCTGTCATATCCATAAATCCCTGATTTGTATATATGATGGGATTGTCCTCAAGAGAGGGGTCTGTAATCACCACGCCGATACGTGCGTGATCAAGCGCCTTTTTGATAAGCTCCAGCTGCTCCAGTTTTCCGAATACATTTGAGTCAGCCATGTAAAACCCCCTTTTGGCCGTAAAGCTGCGCGCTTTTTCAGCCATTGTTTCTCCCCTTTTTAAATGAATCTACAGTAACCGTAGCATAACATATGTTCTGATTCAAGCAGCCGAAGTTTGCAATTTGTCATTCGGGCTTGTCCTCATATACACTGAATATATAAGGGGAAGGCACATCATCGCTAAGTAAGTGACTAGGTCATTGTCACTGGGTGAAAAATGAATCTAATGCATCAAGCTTACCGATCATGTGTTCACATATAATGGAAGAAACAAGCTTTTTACTTTCCTGCTCAATCGCCGGTATGTAGATATCGAAAATCATCGTATTCGTAAGGGGGCTGGATGGCCTGAAGTCGCTTTACTAAATAAGGGCTTTAGGAAGGTGATGAAGATGCTGCATCAGGTAATAATTGCTTGTGTAATTGGAGGAATCATGGGGGTTCTCGGTCATGTGAAAAAGAGAGGCAGGCTGGAGAAACCCAGAATGACAAAGCGGTTTATCTATCTCGGTTTTTTGGAAGATGGTTTTATCGGAATGGCTGCTTCCATCTTACTTGTCTTATCCGCTGACCCCGATTCAGGAATTCAACTCGTCATCTTATCCATAATCGCAGGCTACGGCGGAGAAGCTGTTCTCAGGAGCTTTGATTTTGTCAGAGAACAAAACAGTGATTCGGCCGAAGCAAAACCACACCAGCAAAAAAATCCTCCATCAAAATAATATCCCCGCTCACGACCCGTTCCGGGTACATTCCCATTGTATACAAACCTGCTTGCACTTATGAACAGAATTCTATAAAATACAGGTAAGATTACGGTAGCGATAAGAACAGTGAAGAGGAGCAGTAAGAAGCAGATTTTGCAATCAGAGAGTTGACGGCCGGTGCAAGTCAATCAAGTCTGTTTCCGAACTCGCCTCAGAGTTGCAGCGGCAAAACCGCTGACGCATAACTGCGTTAAAAGTATCAAGTGAGTGCGGCTTAAAAGCGCGCTAACGAGGGTGGTACCGCGGGAAACAAAAATCTCTCGTCCCTTTTTGGGATGAGGGAGTTTTTTTAGTTTTAGAATAATCTGAATATAATCTTCCTCATCCCGTCAATACTTGGACTACATACGCCGTATTCAATCAGAAGGAGGTTTTTACGTTGAGTTTTCAGCACGAAAAAATAGAAAAGAAATGGCAGAATTACTGGTTGGATCATAAAACGTTTGCCGTCAGTGAAGAGAATGACAAGCCGAAGTTTTACGCGCTTGACATGTTTCCGTATCCTTCAGGAGCCGGCCTTCATGTCGGACATCCGGAAGGCTATACGGCAACCGATATCCTTTCGCGCATGAGACGCATGCAAGGATACAATGTGCTTCATCCGATGGGATGGGACGCGTTCGGGCTTCCTGCCGAGCAATACGCGCTTGACACGGGGAATGATCCGGCTGAGTTCACAAAACAAAATATAGATAATTTCCGCCGCCAGATCCAATCACTCGGATTTTCATATGATTGGGATCGTGAAATCAATACGACTGATCCGGACTATTACAAATGGACGCAGTGGATCTTCACTAAGCTGTACGAAAAAGGGCTCGCTTACGTAGACGAAGTGCCGGTCAACTGGTGCCCGGCGCTCGGAACGGTGCTTGCGAACGAAGAAGTCATTGACGGCAAAAGCGAGCGGGGCGGCCATCCGGTTGAACGCCGCCCGATGAGACAATGGATGCTGAAAATCACCGCTTATGCGGACAGGCTTCTTGAAGATTTAGAAGAACTTGACTGGCCGGAAAGCATTAAAGACATGCAGCGCAACTGGATCGGACGCTCAGAAGGCGCAAACGTGCATTTCGCGATCGACGGCACTGATGACACGTTTACGGTGTTTACGACAAGACCGGACACGCTGTTCGGCGCGGCTTATGCCGTACTGGCTCCTGAGCATGAGCTTGTGGAGGCCATCACGACGCCTGAACAAAAAGAAGCGGTAGACGCTTATGTTAAAGAAGTTCAGGCGAAAAGTGACCTGGAACGGACGGATCTTGCGAAAACAAAAACGGGCGTCTTCACGGGCGCATATGCCGTAAACCCTGCAAACGGAGAAAAGCTGCCGATCTGGATAGCGGATTATGTCCTCGCCTCTTACGGAACGGGCGCTGTAATGGCCGTGCCGGCGCATGATGAACGTGATTTTGAATTCGCCAAAGTGTTCAGCCTGCCTGTCAAAGAAGTCGTAAAAGGCGGAAACACGGAAGAAGAAGCGTACACGGGAGACGGAGAGCATGTCAATTCCGGCTTTCTGAACGGACTGAATAAAGCGGAAGCGATTGAAAAAATGATCGCCTGGCTTGAAGAAACGAAAAACGGTGAGAAAAAAGTGACATACCGCCTGCGTGATTGGCTGTTCAGCCGCCAGCGCTATTGGGGCGAGCCGATTCCGGTTATTCATTGGGAAGACGGCACGTCAACAGCCGTTCCTGCGGAAGAGCTGCCGCTGATTCTGCCGAAAACCGATGAGATCAAACCGAGCGGAACAGGTGAATCACCGCTTGCCAACATTAAAGAGTGGGTGGAAGTCACTGATCCTGAAACGGGCAAAAAAGGCAGAAGAGAAACGAACACGATGCCGCAATGGGCGGGAAGCTGCTGGTATTTCCTCCGCTTTATCGACCCGAAAAATCCGGATCAGCTCGCTTCACCTGAGAAACTGGATAAATGGCTGCCCGTTGATATTTACATCGGAGGAGCGGAGCATGCCGTGCTTCACCTTCTGTACGCGCGTTTCTGGCATAAATTCCTCTACGATATCGGTGTCGTGCCGACGAAAGAACCGTTCCAAAAGCTGTATAACCAAGGAATGATTCTCGGGGAAAACAATGAAAAAATGAGTAAATCCCGCGGAAACGTCGTCAATCCGGATGAAATTGTGGCGTCTCACGGAGCAGATACGCTCCGCCTGTACGAAATGTTTATGGGGCCGCTTGACGCATCTATCGCCTGGTCTGAATCAGGTCTTGACGGAGCGCGCCGCTTCCTTGACCGCGTATGGCGTTTGTTTATCGAGGAAAACGGCGAGCTGACGGGCAAAGTGACAGAAGGCGCGGGCGAAACTCTTGAGCGCGTCTATCATGAAACGGTCATGAAAGTGACAGAAAACTTCGAAGCCCTTCGTTTTAACACGGGCATTTCTCAGCTGATGGTCTTCATTAATGAAGCCTACAAAGCGAATGAACTGCCGAGAGAATATATCGAAGGTTTTGTGAAGCTGCTTTCTCCTATTGCGCCGCATTTGGCGGAAGAACTGTGGGAAAAACTCGGCCACGAAGGTTCGATTGCATACGAGGCTTGGCCTGCTTATGACGAATCAAAACTGGTGGATGATGAAGTGGAAATCGTCGTCCAGCTGAACGGAAAAGTAAAAGCGAAATTAATGGTTCCGGCTGATGCTGATAAAGCAGTATTAGAACAGCTCGCACAAGCTGACGAAAAAGTAAAAGAGCAGCTTGAAGGAAAAACGATCCGAAAAATCATTGCCGTACCGGGCAAGCTTGTCAATATCGTGGCAAACTGACCGGACGAAGCCCCTCTCCTACAGAGAGGGGCTTTTTTATCAGGCCTCTATCATAGAAATTGCACCGCAGGCTTTGGTATACTTAACACCATAAAGATGAATGGGAGTGTCACACATTGAAAATAAATGAAATCAGCACAGCCGCACTGGAAGAAAAATTAAAAGCGGGAGAAGAGCTGTATCTGATTGATGTCAGAGAAGACGAAGAAGTTGCCGAAGGAATGATTCCGCAGGCCGTTCACATCCGCATGGGAGACATCCCTGAGAAGATGGATGCGTTAGACAAGGACAAGGAATATGTATTTATCTGCCGTTCCGGAAAAAGAAGCATGAACGTTTGTATGTATTTACATGAGCAGGGCTTCCGTACGGTTAATGTTGAAGGCGGCATGCTGGAGTGGGAAGGCGAAACAAAGCCGAAGAAATAACGCTTTGAAGTGGAAGAAGAAAAGGGACGTGCGTCTTTTTCTTCTTTTTTTATAAAAAAACGGGAGGCGAATCAGGTGAAACCGATGATCCGCGCTATGAAAACAAACGATATCAAACAGGTCCGGCAAGTCGCAGAACGCAGCTGGCATCATACGTATGAAGGGATTATTCCCAGACACATTCAGGATCAGTTTCTCGAATCCGCCTATCAGGATGAGATGATGGAACGCCGGCTCTTGCATTCTCTGTTCTTTGTGGCAGAAGAAGAGGGGCGAGTGCTCGGTTTTGCAAATGTCACTCCGGTTCAAAAAGACGGAAATGCGGAGCTGACCGCCATCTATATTGACCCGGATTGCCAGGGAAGCGGGATAGGAACGGCACTCCTTAAAGAATGCATCAGGCAGTCCGGCGGGGTAAAAAAG
The DNA here is from genome assembly GCF_002843505.1 of Bacillus sp. SJ-10. Lineage (NCBI taxonomy): Bacteria > Bacillati > Bacillota > Bacilli > Caryophanales > Bacillaceae > Bacillus > Bacillus sp. SJ-10. The sequence continues at coordinate 1,775,814 of NZ_CP025258.1, forward strand.
CTTTATGTCCATGCAGAAAAAGAGAACCGCATCGCCTTGTCCTTTTATCAAGCGAAAGGGTTTCAATGGGTATGTGAATTTGAAGAAGACTTTAGGGGACACACCTTACAGACGGTCAAACTGGTGCTGAACATATAAAGCGATCCAGCCTTTCCGGGGCCGGATCGCGAATGATCAGTGATAAGCCGGAAGCCGGTCTTTGTGCGCTTCGAATAAGTCATCGCACAAAGATATGATGTCATTCATGGAAAGCTCGGCGCTCGTATGCGGGTCAAGCATGGCCGCCTGATATACAGCTTCCTTTTTTAATGTAACGGCCGCTTCGATGGTTAAAAGCTGTGTGTTAATGTTTGTTCTGTTGAGCGCCGCGAGCTGCTCCGGAAGTTCGCCCGAATAGGACGGCATAATGTGGTTTTTGACGGCTGTGCAAGGCACTTCAACGACCGCTTTCGCCGGCAGATTCGGTATCAGCCCGGTATTCAGCACATTGCCGCCGAATGTGAACGGACGGCCCGTCTCCATCGCTTCTATAATTCTCGAACCGTATTCTTTTGAGCGTTCATGCGTCAGGTTTTGGTTGTTGATGATGCCGTCTCTCATCGTTTCCCAATTGTTGATTTGTTCCGCGCATCTCCTCGGATATTCATCAAGCGGAATTTGGAGTTCATCTATCAGCTCCGGATACCGGCTTTTTATAAAATACGGGTGATATTCGGCATTATGCTCAGATGATTCCGTTACGTAGCAGCCGAATTTATCCATCAGCTCAAACCGCACCATGTCCTTATGTTTCGTCTTTTGTTTTTCGCGTGCCCGTCTTTTAATTTCCGGATATAAATCAATTCCATCTTTTTTAATCTCCAAAAGCCAAGCCATGTGGTTGATGCCGGCAATGCGTTCTTCCGTACCTTCATGATCCATGCCGAGTGAGTCAAACAGATCTTTGGTACATACCTGGACGCTGTGGCACAGGCCGACCGTTTTGACATTTGTATGTCTGAGCATCGCTCCGGTCAGAGAGGCCATCGGATTTGTATAGTTTAACAGCCACGCATCCGGGCAGACCTCTTCCATGTCTTTTGCGATGTCAAATAAAACGGGGATGGTGCGAAGGGAACGGAAAATGCCGCCTATTCCGACGGTATCGGCAATCGTCTGGCGGAGACCGTACCGCTTCGGGATGTCAAAGTCAATAACCGTCGCGGGTTTATAGCCTCCGACCTGAATGGCGTTTATCACATAGCCGGCGTGTTTAAGCGCCTGTTTTCGGTCATCGTAGGAGATGATGGATATACTCGTATTGTAGCGGTCTCTCATGTTTTCCAGCATGAGCTGGGATTCTTTCAGCCGTACAGCGTCAATATCATAAAGCGCGAATTCAAACCCGTTTAATGCTTCAGTCAGTAAGCAGTCCCCCAGTACATTTTTTGCGAAAATCGTGCTTCCCGCTCCGATAAACGTAATTTTCTTCAACAGAAATTCCTCCCTTTTCTTCTCAGCCTTTGACCGCCCCGGAGGACAGCCCTGAGATAAAATATTTTTGAAGCGCCAAAAACAATACGACCATCGGCAGCATCGCCATAATCGCGGCTGCGGCGACTAAGTGAAGATTGTTCGCGTTTTCGCCGAAGAATCCCGCCATGGCCACGGTCAATGTCTGCACCTGTTGATCTTGTAAAAAGAAAATCGCAAATTGGTAATCGTTCCAGATAAACACGCAGGAAATAATGCAGACCGTTGCGGTAATCGGTTTCAACAAAGGAAACACGATTGTATAAAAAGTCCTGATCAATCCCGCGCCGTCCATCCTGGCGGCTTCCTCAAGCTCTTTCGGAATGGAAGAGCGGATAAACCCTGAATATAAGAAAACGGTCAGCGGCATATATGCAGCCGTATTAATGAGAATGGCTGCGGCATGCGTATTGATCAGCCCCGCATCAGCGACCATCTTGTATAAAGGAACCATGGAAGTCAAAGGCGGGATGATCATGATTGAAATCAAAAGGCCGAAGACGATTTTGTTCAGCTTTGTATTTCTTCTTGCGAGCGGGTATGCGGCAAGCGAACCCATGAAAATTAACAAAGCGGCGGAAACGGCTGTAATGATGATCGTGTTCAGAAAGGATTGCCCGAGAGAGGCACGTTCCCATGCTTCACGAAAATTCTGAAATGAAAAGACGGATGGCAGCGACCATTTTGAACTGTAGTCTCCTTTTGCTTTTAATGACGTGGTCAGCAAAATATAAAAGGGGACAATATGAACGCACGAGATAACGGCTGCCAACAGCGTAAAAATCCGCATTCGGGCTGTTTTCATGACATTTCCGTCTCCTTTCGCTTGAAATACACGAGAGCCGAAAAGCTGATGATAAGAATAATGACGGACATAAATACTCCTTGGGCGGCGGCATATCCCGCATCCTGCCGTTTAAAATATAAATCATACATAAACGTCGACATCGATTGAGAGGAATTGCCCGGCCCGCCTGCGGTCAGCGCGAAAATGACATCAAACAGCTTCAGCCCGCCGATGATATTGATGACCATGTTGATGGTGACAGCCGGCATCAATAAAGGCAGGGTGATGGTGAAAAACGGCTGAAGACCTCCAGCGCCATCCATTTTTGCGGCTTCGTAATAATCTTTCGGAATGCTTTGCAGCCCCGCTAAATATACAATCATCGCAATGCCTGCGTATTGATACGTGTTAATCATCACGATAATCCACGGGTTTGCCGCAGGGCTTGCCAAGGCGTTGACAGGACCGATTCCCAGTGCGCCAAGCACATCATTCAGCGCACCCCCGTCATATGAGAAAATAAAATACCAAATGTATCCCATTATCAGCGGACTGATAATGACGGGCAAGTAGATGATCGTTCTTGTGAGCGCCTTCATTTTTAGGCTTTGATTCAAAAGCAGCGCATATAAAAGTCCGAGCATATTCTGAAAAAAAGTGCTTCCGATGCCGTAAAGCAAAGTGTTTTTCACAACAAGCCACGTGTCTGGATCTGTAAAAAGCCTTTTATATTGAGTGACTCCCACCCATTGATACGTTTGTGAGAAGCCGTTCCAGTTTGTGAACGTAATAAAAGCGCCTTTGACAAACGGAAAAATCATGAAAATAAAAACCGTGGCAAGAGCGGGAACGTACATCCACCACAGTGACGCGGGTTTTACCGGCTTTTGATGTTGAAATCCTTGGGTTTCTCTTGCAAGATCACTCATTCTTTTTCAGCTCCCCGTGAATCAGATTGAAGCCGGAGCCGCTTATATTCCCTGCCGAGTTTCGCTGAAATTTCAGCGGGGGTTAAGATATCGGCCATCAGCTCCTGCCCGGCTGTTCCCATCACATCCCACATTCCGTTCGGCAAATAAAGGCGGTCAAAATAAGGCTGCACCTTAATATGCTGATAGCGCTTATAGTCATTTGCGTAGAAAATGTCCGTTTGTACATTCACTAATCCGGCCGGAAGCGAGGTCGCTTCGGCAATTGATTTTGCATGCTCGGGTCGGGCCATAAATGCGATAAACTGTTTCGCTTCTTCAAGCCGCGGGGAATCCTTGAATGCCGCCAGCGTGTAACGTTCGCCTCCGATCCAAACCGGCGCGTCTCCCTTGTGGACGGCCGGGGTCGGTATGATGCCGACTTTTACCTTCGGATTGATTTGAGCGACGTCTTGGCCGAGGGTGCCGCCCTGCAGCGTAAAGGCGATTTTGTTTTGCGCCATCAGTTCAATGAGCTGGGATCGTTTTGCCGTCACGGCATCTATATTGAGCAGGTTTTCCTTTTGCATCTCTTTCAGTTTGTCAGATAAATAGGTGAAGTGTGTCCAGCGGAAGGTTCCGTTTAACAGCTGTTTTTTGTAACGGTGTGCGGGATCTGTGATGAGAAGCGGTGCGGCGAATTGATCGTAATATTGGGCAAATGAGCTTTTCTCATAGCCGGCAAACCAGAAGGGGGTGACTGTTCCGCCGCTTTTTTCTTTAATCTGTCTCAGTGCCTTCATAAAATCATCCATTGTTTCCGGCGGTTTGATTCCGTATTTTTCCAACAACGTGCGGTTGTAGGCCAGTCCGTCCTTTGCCTGATTCAGAGGGAAGGCGTATATTCTGCCTTTGGCGTCTTTGAGCATGCTGTTTAAATTCGGATCGAGCCGCTTCGTCCAAGACATCCCGCTGAGGTCGGCGGTATATTCTCCGTAGCGGATTTTGGCCCAGCCGTGTGTGTCGAAAAGATCGGGCATGTCACCGGCCGCCATTCTGACCCTCATCATATTTTCGTAGTCATTGCCTGGGAAATGAACGTTTACTTGAATGTCCGGATGTTCTTTTTGGAATGAATCAGCCAACTTTCTGAATACGGCGCGTTCGCTGTCTGAGGATATTGTGGAATAGACTGTCAATGTTTTCTGCTTTTCTCCGGCGCCGCTCTGTTCTGCCGAGCAGCCGGGAAGTATCATGCAAGTAAAAGAAAGAAACAAAGCCAGTAAGCGTTTCATCTTTTCCTCCTTTAAATATGATATAAACGCTGCGGGACACGTCACCTCCTTTCTTGTGAGCCGCAGCTTTGTCTGACAATCAATGAAGTGGGGAGCGTCACGGCCAGCGGGACGGTTCTGCCGTTTAAACGGTCGAGAAGCAATTTGACACCCGTCCTGCCCATCTCTTCCGTGTATACTTTTACCGTTGATAACGGCGTGCTGGCGTATTCTGCCTCATCAATTCCGTTGAAGCTGACAACCGCCGCATCGCGCGGGACTTGAAGGCCGGCTTCCTGCAAGGCTTTTAAAGCGCCGACAGCCATCGAATCACTTGCGATAAAAAAGGCATCGGGGAGACTTCCGCCTTTGATGGCTTCATTCATCAGCCGGAACCCTTCGTGCATGCTGTATTCGCCGATCAGTACATGCTCCGGCTCGGCGCCGGCCATTTGTAAGAAAGCGGTCAGACGCTTATCCTCAATCGTTTTATTGCTGTTTACGCCGTCTATGACGGTATGCTCCCGCTCCCGGCCGCCGATATAACCTAGCCGCTGATAACCGAGCGACAGAAGATGTTCTATCGCCTTCTGCGCTGCGGCATAAAAATCCACGCTGACGGAATCGTAGCGGGCGGGATCGGGTGTGCCGTTAACAAATACCGCGTGCCTGAAAGCGGCGCTGATATTCGTAAGCGCCTCGTCTTGCAGGCTGCCGATGACGATGACGCCGTCCAGTTCGTGAAACATATGCTCTTGAAAAGAACCGAGATGGATAGAAGATGTGATAAAAACTTTTTGCCGAAAGCATTCTTCCTCAATGCCTTTTCGGATCGCCGAAAAATAAGGATCCTGCCGTTCTTCTTCGGGTGACAGGCAGCTGACAACGCCGATCAGGGGCGCTGAATCGCTGCGGCTGCGGTTCTTCCGTTTTTTTGCCGACGGCTGATAGCCCAGCTCATCGGCGATCCTCAGAACTTTTTCTCTTGTTTCATCAGTCACGGCCAAAGAGTCATCCTTATTTAAAATTCTCGATACTGTCGCGCTGGATACAGATGCCTGTAAGGCAATATCTTTGAGACGGACCATTTCGCATCTCCTTTTTACTAAATATTTACTAAACAGAAATGACCTGGTTATTGTTAAAATGATATTATCATACGTTAGTAAGCGTTTTCAATAACTATTTTTGGTTGCTTTTAGTAAAAATCAGTAAAAAAGAAAATCTGTTTTTCTCTATCATATTTCAATTGAACCGGAATAAATTGATAGAGAAAGGAGAGGGTGATGTGCTGAAGATAGCTGTTTTTGATGAGGAGCATGAAAAGGATCTGCAGACTGAAGTCAATACATTTTTAAAGGGGATTTCTGATGAACAGCTCGTTGATATTAAATATACGGTAGCGGCGGCCTGTGATCCTGAAGGTGAGCAGCTTTATTGTTTTTCCGCTCTCATTTTATACCGAAAATAAAAAAGCCCGGACGAAATGCCGGGCTTCTTTGTGCATTATGCTTTTTTGACGCGGGGACTTCTCGGTTTTTGGTATTTCTCCGCTTGTTTGATTCCTTTTCTCTCGCTCGCTAATGACTTGTACAGAGACACGATCATCAGAAGGATCACGACTGAAAACGGAACCGCGGCGAGAATGGCCGTGTTTTGCAGTGCGGCCAGACCGCCGGAATATAATAATACCGCTGCCACGGCGGACTGGATGATGCCCCAGATGATTTTCACCCGGTTTGAAGGGTCTAATGAGCCGTAAGACGTTTGCATTCCAAGCACAAATGTCGCTGAATCCGCTGATGTAATAAAGAATACAGCGATCAGAACAAGCGTTAATACGGATGTCACCATTGTCAGCGGATAGTGGCTGAGTGCGCCGAACAGCATCGTATCCGTTGACATTCCCGCGACATTGAATACGCCTTTCTGCTGAAGATCCATCGCGGATACACCGAAGATCGCAAACCATAAGAAAGCCAATATACAAGGTGTCACCAACACCCCGATTAAAAATTCCCGGATCGTCCGGCCCCTTGATACACGGGCGATAAAAATGCCGACAAACGGCGACCAGGATATCCACCAGGCCCAATAGAAAATGGTCCAGCTGTTAATCCATTCGCGTTTTTGGGGATCATTCGGAGACAAGCGAAAGCTCATCTGCACGATATTTTGGATGTATTGGCCGATAGAATCGGTAAATGAGTTCATAATCAGCACCGTCGGGCCTGCAATGAGCATAAAGATCATTAAAATACCCGCGAGCGCCATGTTGGTATTGCTTAAGTATTTAATCCCTTTGCCGATTCCGCTCCACGCAGAAATCAAAAATAACACGGTCACGACAGCGATCAGGATCAGCTGAATGGAAAATGTTTTTGGAATGCCGAATAAATAATGCAGACCGCCGTTGATCTGAGTCGCTCCGAGCCCTAAGCTTGTCGCCACACCGACAACGGTCGCAAACACCGCGATACAGTCAATCGCTTTGCCGATCGGCCCGTTTACTTTATCGCCCAAAAGCGGTGTCAGTGTGCTGCTGATCAAACCGGGCGCGTCTTTTCTGAATTGAAAATATGCGATACATAAAGCGACGACCGCATAGATGGCCCAAGCGTGCAGCCCCCAGTGGAAAAATGTGTACCGGAGCGCATCACGAAATGCTTGGGGCGTTTCTGTTTCACCTGAGGGAGAGCTGATGGCGTAATGGCTGATCGGTTCCGCAGCCCCGTAAAATACCAAACCGATTCCCATGCCTGCGCTGAAAAGCATGGCAAACCATGATAATAAGCCGAATTCCGGTTTTTCCCCGGGTTTTCCGAGTTTTATTGTGCCGATCGGACTCACAATGAGAAAGAGACAGAAACCGACAAATATAGAAACGACCAGCAGATAATACCAGCCGAAAGAATCCGTAATAAATTTTTGTGCCGTATCAGTGACTTGCTGCAGGCTGTCAGGAGAAATGGCCCCCCATAAAACCGCAGCTGCTGTGATGACAATCACAATCCAAAAAACACTGGAGATGTTCTTCTTCAAACGTTCTCACCCTCTGACTATTTTTTTCAATACGCCATTTTGTTTTAGTGTGGTCGTACGATTGCAGATCATTCCTTTCTTCCTATTCCCTCAATCAGGTGAAACAAAACGCAGAAAACTCTATCATGTTTTTGGTCAATTATCAACGGGGACGCTCAGGTAAATGCGCTTTAAACCATTTAGAGCGAGCGTGAGAAACGTCCTGCATTCAAACCGGCGAGACGACCCGTGACAAAGGCTGAAGTGATATTGTAGCCCCCGGTATAGCCGTGAATGTCGAGTATTTCTCCGCAAAAATATAAGCCTTCCATTTTTTTAGACGCCATTTGTTTCGGCTCAATCTCTTTTACGGAAACACCTCCGCCTGTGACAAACGCTTTGTCCAAAGAAAGCGTTCCGTCAGCGGCAACCGTAAATTGTTTGCAGTCTTTGACAAAAGCCCTGAATTGATCCTTCGGCAGTTCCGTAAAGCTTGTCTGCGGATCAAGACCGTTCCGTTCCAGAAGAAAAAGCAGGTACCGTTCCTGCATCCACGGCTTCAGCGCGTTTTTGAGCGCTTTTTTCGGTGCGTCTTTCAGTTCCTTGTGCATCTTTTGAAATAACTCTTCCTCGTTGATGCCGGGAAACAGATCGATGCGGAGTTTGACCTCTGGCTGCTTTTTCAGTTCTTTGACGACAAATTGGCTGCAGCGGAGAATGGCGGGGCCTGACAAGCCGAAATGGGTAAACAGCATGTCCATCACATGTGTGACGATTGGTTTGCCTTTTTTATTCAGGACGCTGACGGCCGTGTTTCTAAGAGACAGCCCCTGAAGTGTTTTTTGTTTAATAAACGGTTCTGACGACGTAACCGGCACTTCCGTCGGAAAGAGTTCGGTCACGGTATGACCGGCCGCTTCCGCCCATGCATAGCCGTCTCCGGTGCTGCCGGTATGCGGGACTGATTTTCCGCCGACCGCGATAATGACGGCGTCTGCGTTAATGTGTTCGTCATTGTTTGTCGTAATGCCTGCTGTCCTGCCGTTCTCGTACCGCACTTCTTTGATTTTTTCATTTGTGCGGATGGTGACATTCAGTTGTTTTAATCGGTTCAAAAGCGCATCGACAACGCTTTGCGCTTTGTCCGTCACCGGGAACATGCGCCCGTGGTCTTCTTCTTTCAGCTGAATGCCGAGTTTTTCAAAAAAGGCGATGATATCTTCATTATTAAATTCGGAAAACGCGCTGTATAAAAAGCGGCCGTTGCCGGGGATGTGTTTGATGATTTCTTCAACGGGGAGGCGGTTGGTCACGTTGCAGCGCCCGCCGCCGGAAATCGCCAGCTTCCGTCCCAGCTTGTTTCCTTTATCGATTAATAATACGTCCGCCCCTTCTTCGCCTGCGGCAATCGCAGCCATTAAACCGGACGGACCGCCGCCGATCACAATCACGTCATAATGTTTCATATTTCATCAACAACTTTCTTTTTCACGTATAATAGGCGGAAATGTCCGCTTTCTGCTATTATAGCGAAAGAAAGGGAATCCTTAAACGTATTTTGTTTTTTAAAGGGTTTTCCCAAAAAGTTTCCCGCTGTAATTATTACCGTCTAATTGCCCAGTTGTGTTAAAATAGAAAAGTTGAATCTTCGTAGAAAATGGTGATGAGGAAACATGTCAAGCAAATTGTTAAGGGGCACGTTCGTGCTGACGCTCGGCACCTATATATCGCGGATTTTAGGGATGATTTATCTGATCCCGTTCGGAGCGATGGTCGGAGCGACGGGCGGAGCTTTGTTTCAATACGGATATAATCAATATACACTGTTTTTAAACATTGCCACGATGGGATTTCCCGCCGCGGTTTCAAAATTTGTCTCGAAATATAACTCCAAAGGAGACTATGAGACGAGCAGGCGGATGCTGAGAGCGGGAATGTCGGTTATGCTCGTAACCGGGATGATCGCTTTTTCAATTCTTTATATTTCGGCGCCGTTTTTTGCGGAAACATCTCTCGGCGGCACGAGTAACAACGGACTTACGATTGACCACGTCGTTTATGTCATCCGGATGGTCAGTCTGGCACTTTTGGTCGTGCCGATTATGAGTCTTGTGCGCGGTTTTTTCCAAGGTCACCAGATGATGGGGCCGACAGCCGTTTCACAGGTTGTGGAGCAGCTTGCCCGGATCATCTTTTTATTGGGCGCAACGTATTTGATTTTAAGAGTGATCAACGGCGGCCTTGTCATCGCGGTCGGATACGCGACTTTCGCGGCGCTGATCGGATCATTCGGAGGGCTTGTCGTCCTTTATATTTACTGGAATAAGCGGAAGGGCGATCTCCTGGCGATGAAGCCGAATCTCGTCCCGTCTGCGAACTTAAGTTATAAAAAAATGTTCATTGAGCTTTTCAGTTATGCCGCTCCTTACGTATTTGTCGGACTGGCGATTCCTTTGTATTCATATATCGATACGAATACGTTTAATAAAGCGATGATTGCGGCGGGCCATAAGGATATCAGCCAGGACATGCTTGCGATTGTCACCCTTTATGTGCCGAAGCTTGTTATGATCCCGGTTTCTCTGGCGACCGCTTTCGGTCTGACGCTGATTCCGACGATTACTGAATCGTTTACGAGCAGGAATTATAAGCTTTTGAACCAGCAGATTAACCAGACGATGCAAATCATTCTGTTTTTGGTTATTCCCGCCGTTGTCGGGATGTCCGTGTTATCGGGTCCGGCCTATACGTTCTTCTACGGCTCTGAAAGTCTTCGCCCGGATATCGGACAGGATATATTGTTCTGGTACGCGCCTGTCGCGATTCTGTTTTCTCTGTTTACCGTAAACGCCGCGATCCTGCAAGGGATTAATAAACAGAAATTTGCTGTCGTGAGCCTTTTCATCGGCGTCATTATAAAAGTGGTGCTGAACGTGCCGCTGATCAAGCTGTTTCAGGGGGACGGGGCCATCTTGGCAACGGCGCTCGGTTATATCGCTTCTCTTCTGTACGGTTTTATCATGATTAAGCGCCATGCGGGCTATTCGTATACGGTACTTATAAAACGGGTCATTTTAATCGCAGTCCTGTCCGTCCTGATGGGAGTCGCGGTCAAGCTGACTCAATGGCTGCTCAGCTTCTTTGTAACATACCAAAGCGGCCAGGTGCATGCGGCGATTGTCGTCTTTGTCTGCGCCGCTGTCGGCGGTGCGGTGTACATGTTTGCCGCGTACCGAATCGGATTTTTACAGAAAATGTTTGGAAACCGTCTGCCCCGCGTTTTGAGAAGAGGCAGGCATTCCGCCCATTAAGAATAATGAATAGTCCGCTTATCGCGGGCTTTTCTTTTTAAAGGAGAGGATCAGGATGAGACTTGATAAGCTGCTTGCCAACAGCGGATTCGGCTCAAGAAAAGATGTGAAAAAAATCGTCAAGGCTGGGGCTGTCATGATTGACGGAGAGCCGGCGAAAGATGTGAAAACCCATGTCGATCCGGAAAAACAGGACATCACGGTATACGGAGAGCCGGCAGATTATCGTGAATTTATTTATGTCATGATGAATAAGCCGCAAGGAGTGCTGTCCGCTACCGAAGACAGCCGCCAGCAAACGGTGGTTGATCTGCTGACGCCTGAAGAACAGCGATTTGAACCGTTTCCGGCGGGACGTCTTGATAAGGATACGGAAGGCTTTTTGCTTTTGACCAATGACGGGCAGCTCGCTCATCGCCTGCTTTCTCCGAAAAAGCATGTGCCTAAAACATATGAGGTCCGGTTAACTTCACCCCTGTCACCGGAAGACATCGTTCATCTGGAAAGAGGCGTCGTCATTGAAGGAGGCTATAAGACGAAGCCGGCAGCCGTTGAAATCATTACAGAAAGCCCGGATGAAACGGTGATTCACTTGACCATTACAGAAGGCAAATATCATCAGGTGAAGCTGATGGCAAAGGCTGTCGGAAATGAAGTGGCTTATTTGAAGCGGCTTTCGATGGGGGCTGTTTCTCTTGACCCGGATCTTAAACCGGGAGAATTCCGCGAGCTGACTGAAGAGGAGCTCGAAACGCTGAGAGGCGCTGAAGTGTAATCGATATCAGAAAAGCCCAAAACAGATTTGTTTTGGGCTTTTTATATAGAGGAACAAAAAACAAGGCAAAGACGCTGCTTTGCCTTGCAGCATGTCAGGCCGAAAAGGGCCTTATGTAATTGTTCGCTTAAGATGTAATTTTCACTTTTTTTCGTGTTGTCTCCCACTTGCCTCGGCTAGGACTATGAACAAGATCATTGTATGCTAACACATTTAAGTCTCGCTGAATGGTTCTAGGTGTAATGCCGAATTCATCAACCAGTTCCTGTGTTGTCACAAGGCCTTTTTCCTGGATGAACATGTAAACTGATTTAATCCGAGTCAGCATACGATTTGTTGAAGGTTTCAAAAAACCACTCCCTATCATAAGATCGGATGGACTTGATATACCACAACTTTCGACTCTAAAACTTCGTACGAATAAGCAACAAAGGATGACATTCTGTTTTTTCTCTTTTAACTGCCTCCATTATACACGATATGGACGACATGAATCTAGGAATAAGCGCAGATAATTTTTTCCAAATGGGTGCCGCCTTGGTGCATTACTATGTCCGGTCCGCTTTTATTATTATGGAAACTGAAACTTTTTTTATACATGTCCGTATGAAAACGGGGGAGTGAGAAGTTTGGGAGAATTATTGAATGCAAACATTGTCTGCGCCGGTTATGCTGACAGGCCGAAGGTGATTTCTGATGTATCTCTGTCAGTCAACGCTGGTGAAATTGCCGGTTTAATCGGAGCGAACGGCGCGGGGAAAAGTACAGTGATAAAGGCGGTTCTCGGGCTGTCCCGGGATATAGAAGGCGGTATTGAGTGGAATGATTCATCTTATGCTTACATACCGGAGCGTCCGAGTTTTTACGATGAACTGACGCTTTGGGAGCACCTCGAGCTGACCGGGTCATTGCGGGGTATAGAAGGGGAAGAATGCCGTGAGCGGGCAGGGCGGCTGCTTGAAGAGTTTTCGCTGACTTCTGTAAAACATGATTTGCCTTCCGGCTTTTCAAAAGGGATGCAGCAAAAATTGATGCTCATACAGGCATTTTTGGCGAAGCCGGATATTTACATCATTGATGAGCCTTTTATCGGACTTGATCCGATCTCAACGAAGCTGTTTACCGACATGCTGATTGCTGAGAAAGAAAGGGGCGCGGGGATTTTGATGTGCACTCATGTTCTGGATACGGCGGAAAAAATCTGCGACCGGTTTTATTTGCTGGATCAGGGCGCTCTGCTTCTTCAAGGCACGTTAGAGGAGCTTCAGGAAAAAACGGGGAGCCGTTCACTGCTGGATTGCTTTTATTCAGCGGTTCGGAGCAGTCAGCGATGACCGGGCGGGCTTTGTTTTTTCAAAGGCTGTTTCATTATTGGCGCTATCAATGGAAGGTGTTCCAGACGGTCATTGATTGGACGGTCGCGCTGTATATCGTTCTTCCCGCTGCCGCATTTGCCGTTTATCAATATGCTGATTGGCTGAACGGCAGGGGGCTTCTTAATGGAGCGGCAGGAGTATTAGGGTGGGGCTGGCTGTATGTATTCAGTGCCCTGCTGTTGTGCACGGGTTTTATTCATACCTTTTTGCTGGAAGCGGATCACGTATTTTTGGTGCATGCAAAACATCTGATGCAAAAGCTGAAACGGTATGCGCTTTTGTATTCGATGTTCCTTTCCCTTATCAAATGGGGTGCGCTTGCCGTATTGTTATTTCCCTTATGGCGCCAATACGGTGACTGTACCTTACCGGCATATTCAGGTATGTTTTGCTGTCTGTTCGGCTTCCATACTGCAATATTAGCGGTGCACCGGCACAGAAAAAACAGCAGGCGGACATTCGGGAATCAGGCGGCGGGCTGGCTGAAAGTGATGGTTCTGATGGCGGGGGCGTTTTTTATGATCGTCTTTGCCGCCGAATGGTATTGGCTTTGGCCGGCGGGCTGTATATTGTTCATCTGTTCCGCTCTTTTGACTTGGAAAGGGACGGAGACATTATCAGCCTTTGAGGAAGAAGTGCTTGAAGAGAACAGGCGCAAGCTTTCATTCGCGGCCTCTGTTTTGATGCTCAGCCATGATGTGCAGCTCCCGAATGGTAAAAATAAAGGGCGGAGCAAGCCGTTTTTATATCCCGGCTCAAAGCACATCTTTACAAAACGGTCGGCGTATACGGCGTGGAAAGAATTGTTCTTTAAAGTGCTGATCCGAAACGGCGGGTATCTCCGGCAGCTTTACCTTTTAACCGCGGCTTTTACGGCTCTTATTCTCGTTCTTCCGCTCTTAGTGAAGCCGGCAGTCCTTATTTTATTTGCGATCGTCAGCCGCTATGCCGCGTCGCTTTTATTTGACCGGATCACGGATAAACCGGTTTTAAGCGGTATCAAGAGAGACAGTGATGACTATTTCAGGGCGCGAAACAGCGCATTAACCGTCATTCAAATCATCTGTTCCGCCTGGTGTCTCATTGCCGCGATTCTTTCCGTTCTTTATATGTGAAAATCCCTTTCCGAAAAAGGAAAGGGATTTTTCTTAATGTCCGTTCAAAATAAAAAGCTGAATAAAAAACAGCACGGCGAAGATGATGACTAGAGGATGGATTTCGCGCCATTTTTTCTTAGCTGCTTTAACAAGCGGATATGAAATGAAGCCGAGTGCGATTCCGGTTGAAATACTGGACGTTAAAGGCATCGCCAAAATGACGAGAAAGGCCGGGAACGCTTCATCAAGCTCATTCCAGCGGATATTTGAGACTGCGCCCATCATCAGGCTGCCGACAATAATCAGAGCCGGTGACGTAATCGCGGACACTTCCGATAAGACGCTGACAAGCGGGCTGAAAAACATGGAAACGGCAAACATAACGGCTATCGTCAGCGCCGTCAGACCCGTTCTTCCGCCGGCCGCCACACCTGCTGAAGATTCAACGAACGCGGTCGTCGGGCTGGTGCCGAAGATGCTTCCCACCGTCGTAGCGGTCGAATCAGCCAAAAGCGCTCTTCTGGCATTCGGCAGCTGATTGTTTTTGATCAATCCCGCTTGTTCGGCGACACCGATCATGGTGCCGGTCGTGTCAAAAATCGTAACGAGAAGAAAAGAAAACACAACGGCGTACAGACCGTGATGCACGACATCCCCGAGGGCACCGAACGGATTTGTGATCAAAAGCCCCTCCGGCAGGTGCGGGAAGGACATGAATCCTTTCGCGAAATGGATCTGTCCGGTCAAAAAGGCAATGATAGCGGTCAGCGCCATTCCGATGAACAGAGCCCCGTTTACATTCAGCACCATCAGTACAATACTGATGATAAGTCCGATAAGCGTTAAAATGACGGCGGGCGAATGAAGATCGCCGAGTGCGACCAGATTAGATTTATCAGCGGTGATGATTCCGGATTGGCGTAAGCCGATAAAAGCGATAAATAAGCCGATGCCGGTCGTAATTCCGTATTTTAAATTGTCCGGAATCGCTTCTATAAGTTGTTTTCTTAAAGGCGTTAACGATAAAATAATAAAGATGACTCCCGCGATAAAAACGGCGCTGAAAGCCGTCTGATACGTAATGCCGCTGCCTGTGCCGACAACGTGAAAGGCGAGATACGCGTTTAAGCCCATGCCGGGGGCAATGGCGATCGGAAAATTCGCAGCGAGAGCCATCCATAAAGTTCCGACAATGGAAGCGATAATCGTCGCGGTGAACACCTGGTCAAACGGAATTCCCGCATTGGAAAGGATCACCGGATTGACGACAATGATATATACCATTGTGAAAAAGGTGGTCAATCCCGCGGTAATTTCTCTTTTTATTGTCGTTTGATGCTTGTCGAGATGAAACATAAGTACCTCCAATGACGAACATTTTTTCAAAACATCATCTATATTATTCGTTTTATCGACATTTTGCAAGTCTTTATCAAGAAAGGGGATTTGTGATGAACTGGGAAGTTGAAGTCATCAGAAACAAAGAAGATCTGATCCGTGACACGCAGAAGTTTTTGCAGATCAACAGCGTAATGGACGAAACAACAGCCGGTCCCGGCCGGCCGTTTGGAGAAGGCGTCAATGCCAGCCTGACGTCACTGCTGGAATTCGGTGAAAAAGAAGGCTTCACCGTAAAGAATCTTGACGGCTATGCGGGCCATATTGAATGGGGAACGGGTGACGAAATCGTCGGCGTTCTGTGCCACGTCGATGTCGTTCCGCCCGGAGACGGCTGGACGAGCGATCCGTTTTCAGCCGATATCAGGGACGGCCGGATATATGCCAGAGGCGCCATTGATGATAAAGGGCCGACAATGGCGGCGTTTTATGCGCTGAAAATCGTCAAAGACATGCAGCTTCCTTTATCCAAACGCGTGAGAATCATCATCGGAACGGATGAAGAAAGTGATTGGAGATGCGTGGATCACTACTTCAAACACGAAAAAATGCCTGACATCGGCTTTGCTCCTGACGCGGATTTTCCGATCATTAACGCGGAAAAAGGAATTATAGATGCGTCACTGCGCATTGCAAAAAGCGCTTCTGATAAAGACGCAAAAAACGGGCTTCTGTCCTTCCGTTCAGGACTGCGCTTGAACATGGTGCCGGATGCGGCTGAAGCGGTTATTGAAGGGAACGGTCTTGATGCCGTGCACGCATATTTCAGCAAATGGCTTGAGCAGTCAAAAACACAAGGTGAAGCAGTTTCGGAAAATGGAAAACTGACGCTTCGGGTATACGGAAAATCATGCCATGCGATGGAACCGGATAATGGTGTCAATGCCGGCTTAAAGCTTGCTGAATGCCTTAACGGAACGGAGCTGGATGGAGCCGGAAAGCACTTTGTCAAAACCGTCAGTGACTATTTTTCAAATGATACACGAGGCAAAAAACTGAAAATTGATTGCAGGGATGACATCAGCGGAGAGCTTACATTGAATGTCGGCACCTTTACATACAGAAAGGGTGAGGAAGGAGAACTCGGCATCAACATCCGTTATCCCGTCACTTCAGACAGCAAAGTCATCCGTGATGCTTTTACGTCTGCTGAAGAATTCAGGCTTGAAGAATTTAAAGACAGCAAACCGCACCACGTTTCTGCCGATCATCCGCTCGTAAAGACGCTTCAAAAGGTTTACGAAGGACAGACGGGAAAGAAAGCGGATCTGATTTCAATCGGCGGAGGAACGTATGCGAGATCCCTTTCGGCGGGCGTCGCGTTCGGGCCGCTGTTCCCCGGCCGGCCTGACAGCGCGCATCAAAAGGATGAGTACATTGAAATCGATGACCTTCTCCGGTCAACCGCTTTATACGCCGAAGCCATTTATGAGCTTGCCAAGTGATAATAAAAAGGGACGCCGAAAGCGGCATCCCTTTTTATCATTCAAATGACCATAAATCCGTTGATAAATAACGTTCCCCCGTATCGGCCGTCATACAGATGACGATCTGTTCGGAAGGGAGGCGTTTTGCGGTTTCAATGGCGGCGAAGCAGGCGGCGCCTGAAGACGGGCCGACGAGTATACCTTCTTCCCGGGCCAGACGACGTGTTGTCGTATAAGCATCTTCATCAGATATTTTCATGATTTCATCGTAAACGTCCTGATTCAGTATGCCGGGAATAAATCCGGGGCTTGTCCCGACAAGCTTATGAGCGCCGGGTTTTCCGCCAGACAGGACGGGAGATCCCGCGGGCTCGGCCACATGAACAATCATATCCGGGAAAAGCTCCTTCAGCGTTTCTCCGGTTCCGGTAATGGTTCCGCCCGTTCCCGCCGTTGCCACAAAAGCACCGAGCGGTCTGTTGAGCTGCTGAACGGCCTGATAGATTTCAATGGCGGTCGTTTTTCGGTGGGCATCTGGATTAGCGCCGTTATCGAATTGCATCGGGATAAAACTTCCCGGGATCTGTTCGGCGAGTTCTTTCGCTTTTTTGATGCTGCCGGGCATTCTTTCCGCCCCCGGTGTTAACACAACCTCCGCGCCGTACGCTTTCAGGAGGTTGATGCGTTCTTTCGTCATCGTGTCAGGCATGACGAGGATTGCCTTGTAGCCGCGCGCCGCCGCGTTCATCGCCAGGCCGATGCCTGTGTTGCCGCTTGTCGGTTCAATGATGACAGAGCCGGGTTTTAAATGCCCGCTGTTTTCCGCTTCAATGATCATATTGTAAGCCGCTCTGTCTTTGACACTGCCGCTCGGGTTAAACGATTCTAATTTTAAATAGACCTGTGCTGCATGTTCTGGCTGAAGGCGATTGAGCTTTACGATCGGTGTGCCGCCGATCAGCTCCGCCGTGCTGTTTACGATTTTCAAGGCCGGCTCATTCCTTTCTGTATAAAACGTTCAGTACATAATATCCTATCATAATGAGCGGACAGGGTTCTCCTCTCCGCTTATCCGTTTTATAATAACACCATAACCAAAGAGGGGGAGATCCTCGTATGAAAGCTTCATTGCCGCATTATTTTATCGGCATTCCGATTCCGGCTGACATTGCTGAACCGATTTGGGAAGCAGCCAAAAAGGAGCCGGCGTTATCATTCAAAAAATGGGTGCATCCGCATGACTATCATATTACGCTCATTTTTCTAGGAGCCGCGGATGAAGAACGGCTTGCGAAATTATCGTCTCTGCTCGCAGATGCAGCGTCGGCAGCGCAGCCGTTTACCGTACAGTTTCAGCATCTGGATATTTTCGGCGACCGCAGACAGCCGAGAGTGCTTCACCTTGAGCCCGAACGGAATGAACTGCTCTTTGATTTGCGGGAAAAAACAAAACAGGCTGTTTTGAAAGCCGGTTTTCAAGTGGAAAAACGGCCGTATCACCCTCATATGACGATGGCGCGGAAGTGGGCGGGAGACCGGCCGTTTCCTGACGATGTGCCGTTTGAAAGCGGCAGGGTGCAAAGTGCCGTCAGCCGGTTTTCCCTGTTTCAGACCCATCTTGACCGGTCGCCTAAATACGAAGAAATCGCACAGTTTCAATTGACATAAACAAATATTCGGAGTGGAGAAATCACATGGCACAGATCATCAAAATTCACGACTGCATATCCAGATATGAACTTGATCCATATCATTATATGAACCAGTTTATTCGGCTGAAGAAAGAACGCTGGGAGGCGCTTCTTGAAGCGTTTGACCGGATGACGGAAGAAAAAGAAACGGAAACGGCTGCAGGCGGGGAAACCGATCAAGCGCCGGCCAGGAAAAAATTTTCCTTGAAAAAGAGAAAAGAAGAAAATACGGCCGATATAAATGAAAAGAGGCACCAATGGTTTGATGAGCCGGAGGGAGAAGAGGCGCTGTTCGGGAATCTTCCGTCTCAAAAGTCTGAGCTCGCGCCTTTTTTCAAAGATCAGCTGTATGACTTTCAATTAAAATGGGCGAGCTCCACGCTTTCTCAAAAGTCTGAGCTTTCGCAGGCGGTCAAAAGGGACAGGATGTTAAAAATGCTGGCTCAAAAGCTGCCCGATTCCTATTTTGTGATGTATCATCCGGTTCTCCAAATTCAGCAGGCGTCCGTCGAACTGAGCATGATCATCATCTCGCCGCTGGAGATTTTCTGCGCCGCTTTTATGGAAGCGGAAGAGGACAGCGTATATATCGGATCAAAACACCGTTTTTGGGAAGAAAGAGGCTCCGGCAGCACGCGCCAAGTATTGAATCCGTCTCTCAGCCTGCACCGGACGGGCTCGGTCGTTTCGCAAATCGTAAAAGAAAAGCAGGCCGACATTCCCGTGCGGAAGCTTTTGCTCAGCAGAACGTCTTATATTGATTACCCGGAGCCGCCGTACGGGCTGGAAATAGCTCATAAACGGACTGCCGCAGAGTGGCTGGAAAAGCAGCAGAAAAATACGGCGCCGATCAAGCACCACCAGCTGAAGGCGGCGAAGGCTCTTTTGTCTTACGGCTTGAGCGATTCAAGCCGGAGACAGGAATGGCTTGATTAAAACGGACGTTTGCCGGCTGTCTCTTCATCTATGAAGCAGGTGAAAACAAACGATGAGTCAATGGTTTTTTATTATTAATCCGGTCTCAGGAGGCGGGCGGGGCCGGCGTGTCTGGAAATCAGTTCAAAAAGAGCTGACCAGGCGCGGGGTCAGCCACCGCTCTTTTTTGACCGGGCATCCCGGACATGCGGAGGTGCTGGCGAGACAGATTTCAATGATGCAGGATCATAAGCTTAAGCGGCTGTTCGTCATCGGCGGTGACGGGACGATGCATGAAGTCATTAACGGACTGAAAGGAACGGATCAGATTGAGCTGACCTTTGTGCCTGCCGGTTCGTACAATGACTTTTCGAAAGGGCTCGGTATTAAGAAGTCGGCGCTCCTCCAAGAAATCAAAAGTCTGCACCGCCCGCTCACACGGAAATTTTTTGCGGGAAACATCAACTTTTTTCATGACAAAGCGCAATCACTTTATTTTATTAACCACCTGTCTGTCGGCTTCGATGCCTCAGTTTTGAAAGCAGCCGCGAATTTTCCGTTATCGCGCGTTCTTCGGTTTTTGCGTCTCGGTTTTGTGATTTACCCGCTCGCGCATTTACATACGGCCTCGGGGTTTCAGCCGTTCAGATTTGTTTGCACGGCAGACGGCCAGAGGCGTGAATTCCGCAATGTCTGGTTTGTCATTGCGGCTAATCACCCTTATTACGGAGGCGGCATGAAAGCGGCGCCTTCAGCAAATCCCCGTCAAAACCATTTTGATATTGTCATCGCAGAAAACCTGTCCTTTTTCTCGCTGTATCGTTTTTTATGGGCGATGAGCTTCGGCCGGCATATCAAAATGGACGGAGTGACGATGATAAAGGGGAAGGAATTCGTTTTTGAAACAGATGGGAAAATTCCGTTTCACGCTGACGGCGAGCTGATCGGAACGACGCCGTTTCGGCTTATGCCGGGCGGTACGCCGTTGAAAATAAAAACATAATAAACAAATGAAACCCGTCACATGTTTCACGGCAAAGAGCGGTTCGCGGCATAAATCTTCAGAATTCACAGGTGTTCTTGCTAGTTTTGCTTGACGAAGTTTGTGCTGTAGCGCTAAAATTTATAGGACGGCTATTGATTAGCATATGAGACTCTCAATAGCTGTCTTTTTTATTCTCATGAAATTGTTTATGACAGGCCGCTCCGCCAATAGTGAAAGGCTGGAGGCCTATTCTAAAATATTTTAAGAAATGATGGGTTGAACATTGATATGAACTGGTTGGGACAATTACTAGGTAGCGATTGGGAGATCTTCCCCGCCGGAGGAGCTACAGGAGATGCATATTATGCGAAACATAACGGCCAACAGCTTTTTTTAAAACGTAATAGCTCGCCCTTTTTAGCCGTGTTATCCGCCGAAGGCATTGTTCCGAAGCTGGTTTGGACGAAACGGATGGAAAACGGGGACGTCATTACGGCTCAGCATTGGATGGCGGGCAGGGAGCTGAAGGCAAAGGATATGAGCGGACGCCCGGTGGCTGAGCTGCTCCGCAAAATCCACACATCAAAAGCTTTGCTCGACATGCTGAAAAGATTGGGAAAAGAACCGCTTGATCCGGGCGCCCTTTTGTCGCAGCTGAAGCAGGCCGTCTTTGCCGTGCGGCAATTTTCGCCGCTTATTCAGGAAGGCCTTGCTTATTTGGAAGCTCATGTGGATCAGGTGCAATTCGGTGAAAAAGTCGTTTGCCATTGTGATGTGAATCATAATAACTGGCTTCTGTCTGAAGACAACCAGCTGTATTTAATAGATTGGGACGGCGCCATGATAGCCGATCCGGCCATGGATCTCGGCCCTTTATTGTATCATTACGTCGAAGAGCCAGCGTGGGACAGCTGGCTTGGGATGTACGGCATGAAGCTCACGGAAGGGCTTCGGCTGCGGATGGCGTGGTACATGTTATCGGAGACCATCACCTTCATCGCCTGGCACAAATCAAAAGGAAACGACAAAGCGTATCATGATGCCATGGAAGAGCTTCATGCCCTGATGAAGCGGATTGTCAAGTAGTCAGGAGTACGAATCCATCTGCTCCACCCATTGGGACAAATGGTTTTGGTGCTCCTGAATATGCGTGTCGATGGAATCGGCCGTGATGCCGGACTGGCTGTAGCGGTAGACATCCTCGAGCACGTTTTTTATATTTGAATCAAGCCCGGTGTTGGCCATCAGTGATTTGATGACGCGCTCCAGCTGTTCATACTCGGCAACCGTGCCGCAGCAATCCAATTGATGGTCGGCCAATATGTCCTTTAATAACCGGACCTGATGTTCGCTTGTTAAGCCCATGATTCATATACACATCCTTTCTGTGTCATACATTGTGCAAAGCGGTGCGGTTTTATGCATCACATGAGTGTTCCGGACCGGGGAGCCTCTTTTTTTATGCAGCCGGCGCCTTTAAAAGGCGCTTGCGGCTCTTTATGTTTCATGATATGTTGTTACTCGAAATTATAGATAGAGGTGTCAATCATATGAGAATGCGCCATAAACCTTGGGCGAATGATTTTCTGGCAGAAAACGCTGACATCGCCATCAGTGATCCGGCCCAGTATAAAGGGCGGTGGAACACGGTCTTTGGCAATGACAACCCGATCCATATTGAAGTCGGTACGGGAAAAGGGCAGTTCATTTCAGGAATGGCCAAGCAGAATCCGGATATCAACTATATTGGGATTGAGCTGTTTAAAAGCGTCATCGTCACTGCCGTCCAAAAAGTTAAGGACAGCGGGGCTCACAATGTCCGTTTGTTAAATATAGACGCGGAAACACTGAATGACGTATTTGAACGGGGAGAAATCAAGCGCGTATATTTAAACTTTTCTGACCCGTGGCCGAAAAACCGTCACGAAAAGCGCCGTTTAACATTTAAAACGTTCTTGAAAAAATACGAAGAAGTGATGGGCGAAACAGGTGAGATTCATTTTAAAACCGATAACCGCGGTTTATTCGAATACTCTCTGAAAAGCTTTTCCGAATACGGCCTGCTTCTGACGGAAGTCAGCCTTGATCTGCACAACAGCGATCCGAAGGGCAATATTATGACAGAATACGAAGAAAAATTCTCCGCGCTCGGCCAGCCGATTTACCGGGCCGAAGTTGAATGGAGAACAAAAGACAGACTCTGATGCGGGAGTCTGTTTTTTTATGCCGCCATTTGCTACCATTACATCAGGAGGGATCAAGATGGAGACATTGAATATTGGGAATATTTCATTAACATGGCTGGACGGCGGTGTAACGCATATGGACGGCGGAGCGATGTTCGGCGTTGTCCCGAAGCCTTTATGGTCGAGAAAATACCCCGTAAATGACAAAAACCAGATTGAATTAAGAACAGACCCGATCCTCATCAGAACAAACGGCCTGAATATATTGGTTGACGCGGGTATCGGCAGAGGGAAATTCTCTGATAAACAAAAAAGGAATTACGGCGTAACACAGGAATCCAATCTGAAACAATCTCTTCGTGAACTCGGGCTTTCCTGTGAGGACATTCATATTGCCGCGATGACCCATCTTCATTTTGACCATGCAAGCGGCCTGACGGAGTACAGCGGAGAGGAGCTTGTCTCTGTTTTCCCGAATGCCCGCATTATCACTTCTGCGACAGAGTGGCGCGAAATGAGAAATCCTAATATCAGATCGAAAAATACATATTGGAGAGAAAATTGGGAGGCGGTACAAGATCAGGTCGAAACCTTTGAGAACGAGTATCAGCTGACAGAAGGCATTACGATGCACCACACCGGCGGCCACAGCGACGGCCACAGCGTTATCGTCTTAGAAGACGGAGGGGAGACGGCTGTGCATTTTGCCGACCTGATGCCGACGAACGCGCATAAAAATCCGTTATGGGTGCTGGCCTATGATGATTATCCGATGACCTCCATTCCGCAAAAGCAGAAATGGCAGACGTTCGCGGCAGAAAAAGACGCCTGGCTGATTTTCTATCACGACGCGATTTACAGAGCGGTAAAATGGGGCGAAGACGGCGAAGTGGCTGCATCTGTCAAACGGGAGAAAAAATAAGCGGATCGATGATTTACCTGTATGAATTTCGGGAATAAAAGCAAACCTAAGACAAATTGCTTTGAAAGGAAGAGACAGGTGAATCAATTTCAAGTGACGAAAGATGGAGAAATCAAAACAACTCTGCGCGGATTAGAAGTGCTTTCTACGCCTTTTTTAAATAAAGGGGTGGCCTTTACACAGGAGGAAAGAAAGGAACTCGGGCTCGAGGGATTTCTGCCGCCGAAAGTATTGACAATCGAAGAGCAGGCGAGGCGGGCCTACGAACAATTCAGTTCGCAGCCTGATGAGCTGAGCAAAAATGTCTACTTGACCGCTCTCCATGACCGGAATGAAACGTTATTTTACAGGCTGTTAAATGATCATTTAGGCGAAATGCTGCCGATCGTATATACGCCGACCGTCGGCACCGCGATCCAGCGTTACAGCCACGAGTACAGAAAACCCCGCGGTCTGTATTTGTCAATAGATGATCCTGAGGGAATGCGCGCCGCATTTCAGCAGTTCGGAAAAAATGAAAACATTGACTTAATCGTTGCCACAGATGCGGAGGGCATTCTGGGAATCGGTGACTGGGGCGTCGGCGGCATCGCCATTTCTGTCGGAAAACTCGCGGTGTATACGGCGGCGGCCGGAATTGATCCGTCACGAGTGCTTGCGGTCGTATTGGACGCGGGGACAAATCAGGAAAGCCTCTTAAATGACCCGCTTTACGTCGGAAACCAGCATTCAAGAGTACGCGGCGAGAAATATGACCGCTTTATTGATGAGTATGTCTCGCTTGCCCGGGAAACATTCCCGAATGCGCTGCTTCATTGGGAGGATTTCGGTACGGCTAACGCCCGCGGCATATTAAAACGGTATAAAGATAAAGTCTGTACGTTTAACGATGACATTCAAGGAACGGGCGCGGTATCGCTTGCAGCTGTTTTAGCGTGTGCGAAAGCATCAAAAGTGCCTTTAAAAGAGCATAAAGTCGTCGTCTTCGGCGCGGGAACGGCCGGGATCGGAATTGCTGAGCAACTGCGTGAAGCCATGGTGCATGACGGATTAAGCGAAGAAGAATCCTACAGCCATTTTTGGTGTATCGACAGAAACGGATTGTTAACGGATGATATGAAGGACTTGCGTGATTTTCAGGTTCCGTACGCTCGCCCTGCTGATGAAGTGAAAGAGTACGGCCGCAGCGGTGAAGGCGGATCAATTGATCTGGCGGAGACGGTGCGTCAGGCCAAGCCGACGATTCTGATCGGCACATCCACCGTATCAGGCGCATTTACGGAAGAAATCGTCAAAGAAATGGCCTCGCATGTCAAACGGCCCGCTATTTTGCCGATGTCAAACCCGACGACATTATCAGAAGCAAAACCTGAAGATTTAATTAAATGGACGGAAGGCCGCGCGCTTGTCACTACGGGAAGTCCATTCCCGCCTGTTGCGTATAACGGCGTTACCTACCATATCGGACAGGCGAATAACGCGCTCGTATTCCCGGGACTCGGGCTCGGAACGATTGTGACGAAAGCAAGGCTCATTACGGACAATATGTTCGTTGCCTGCGCGAATGCCATCGCCGGTATGGTGGACGTCGGCAAGCCCGGTGCGCCGATGCTTCCGAAAGTGGAGGATCTCAGGACGGTATCGGCAACCGTGGCGGTAGCCGTAGCGAAAGCAGCCATTCAGGACGGTGTAGCGGAAACGGAACCCGAGGATCTGATCCAAGCGGTGCAGGACGCGATGTGGCACCCCGTATATAAACGAATTCGGCCGATGTAACCGAATAAAGCCCAAAACGCTGATGGTTTTGGGCTTTATTTTTTGCTTGTCCGAATTATGAGGCGACAGAATCAATGACATCGACAATCTGGCCTGTTTTTGCATTGACCATAACTTCATATTGCTCCAGTTCGCCGAATGCCGAACGTGTCACGCCGGTTTTGTATACTTGGATGGTTTCTCCGTTTACCTGGTAGGGCTCGGGCTCTGTGTAAATCCATGATCCGTCTATCGGCCCGCGCTGTTTAAAAGCCGCTTTCACGATACGGAGCGCTTTTTCTGAAGAGATATAAGGTTTCATCGCATACTTTTTCACTGCGATGGCAGCGCATAATCCGACTCCTGCACCTAAGAGAAAATGACGTAATTTCAATATGAAGCACCTCCATTTATGTCGTAGTTTTTATTATACAGAAGATGCCAGACGGTGTTAAGTAAAGCGGCGGTTTTACAGCCCATTCAATCTGAGCGCTTGGAAAACGGTTGTTTTTCTAATAAAATAAAAGCATTACATAGAAATGAGGGGAAAATATGAATGAGGAAACGAAAACGCTTTTCCGGACGCTGACGCAGCTTCCCGGCGCACCGGGAAATGAACATCAGGTCCGCTCCTTTATGAAACGGGAGCTTGCGAAATATGCGGATGACATCGTGCAGGACAGACTCGGAAGTGTTTTCGGAGTAAGGCGCGGCGCTGAAGATGCGCCGACCGTTATGGTAGCCGGCCATATGGATGAAGTCGGGTTTATGGTAACGCAGATTACGGATAACGGCATGCTGAGATTTCAGACGCTAGGCGGCTGGTGGAGCCAGGTGCTGCTTGCCCAGCGCGTCGAGGTGCAGACGGATAACGGACCGATTATCGGCGTCATCTCAAGCATCCCGCCCCACATTTTAACAGATGCCCAGCGCGCAAAGCCGATGGAGATCAAAAATATGATGATTGATATCGGTGCCGATGACAGAGAGGACGCGGTCAAAATGGGGATCAGACCGGGACAGCAGGTCGTGCCGGTCTGCCCGTTCACCCCGATGGCCAACGAGAAGAAAATATTGTCCAAAGCGTGGGATAACCGCTACGGCTGCGGGTTAAGCATTGAATTATTAAAAGAGCTGCAAGGAAAAGACCTGCCGAACAATCTGTACGCCGGGGCCACCGTTCAGGAGGAAGTCGGCTTGAGAGGGGCGCAGACAGCGGCCAACATGATTCAGCCTGATCTCTTTTTCGCGCTTGATGCCAGCCCGGCAAATGATATGAGCGGCGATAAGGAGCTGTTCGGCCGTCTCGGCGAGGGGGTGCTGCTCCGCATTCTCGACAGAACGACGGTCATGCACCGCGGGATGAGAGAGTTCGTCCTTGATATGGCGGAAACGCACAATATCCCTTATCAATATTTCGCTTCAGGCGGGGGAACGGATGCCGGACGGGTCCACATATCAAACAGCGGGGTTCCGTCTGCCGTCATCGGCATTTGTTCAAGATACATTCATACAAATGCCGCTATCATCCATGTCGATGATTATGCCGCGGCGAAAGAAATGCTCATTAAGCTGGTCATGGCGAGTGACAAACAGACGGTCGAAACGATCAGAGAAAATGTGTAAAAAAATAAGCAGTCAATAAGTCCTTTTGAATACTTATTGACTGCTGTTTTTACATGATGCCAGGTAACACATATTGCTTCTCAATATTATTATCAAAATTGTTCCAATTCAAGCATTGAGATGAGTAGCGATTTCACAAAGTCGAGTGACATTTTCATTTTTTATTTGTTCTGCAAGGAGGTATGTTTATGACAAAAAAGACAAACATAAAATTTCCTCTTGTCTCTAACTATCTTCCTCTTGATCTGATTAATACTGAGGTGGTGAGTTACGGTAAACGTCATAATTTAATAAAGTCAAAAGAGGATCTTTTGGAATGGTTAAGGTTAATGGGGAAAGGAACCCCTTTTTTCAGTCAATTAACTTTAAAAAATGCACAAGATGAATTGTCCGCTGTGATGGTTGAGAAAATACTAAAGTTTCGATCAATACTAAGAGAAAATTTCGAGAAAATTGCAGATGGTGAAGAACCTGGAGAATCTTTTATCACTTTTTTAGAAAAAAAGATTGAATCGGCTCCATTTTCATATAAGATTCTCGATGCTAAACTTGCCCGTATTCCGATTGGGAAAATTGATGATGCAATTATATCGCTCATCGCTTATGAAGGTTTATCGCTTATATATACAAAAAAGATCAAGTTAATGAAGCGATGTGCTAATGAAGAATGTGTCTTATTATTCCTTGATAACACCGGAAGAAGAAAATGGTGTTCAATGAAGATATGCGGCAACAGAGAAAAGGTTTCCCGTCACCTTAAGAAAACATAAAACGAATTTCCTCTATTACATTGTGGTCGGAATAAATCTTGCACTTTATTTTAATGTCGAATCATCATATATAAATAAAAATTAATGAACAGCCTTATCTCATATTTTTTTGAGTAAGGCTGTTTGTCTTTTTTGAAAACAATTCATAAGAAAAACAAAAATATGATTTCATAAAACAACTCATTCGCAGCTAAAACCAAATGAACGTTTAAAGGATCACTTTTGAAGAGAAGAATGATCCATGAAGAGGGATGGATTGTAACCTTTAAATTATAACCTCTAAAAATGTTATTTACAGGTTAGTTAAGTTGATTTAAACTTAGTGAAAAGGAGGGGTTATATTGAAGATTGAGCAAACAGCAGAAAATCCACAAAGTAAAAAAGGATATTATTTCAAAAAAATGAAAGGAGGAGGAAAAAGTCCTTTAAAAGTAAATGTTAAAGATGCTTCAACAGGCTTATTAGGTGGTTTTATAACAATTTTAATCTTGTCATTGATAACCTATAAAACTGGATCTCTGTGGCTGATGGCGCCTTTTGGGGCAAGTTGTGTACTGGCTTTCGGAGCGTGGAATGCCCCTTTATCACAACCTAGAAATATTATTGGCGGACACTTCATCTCGACATTGACTGGACTTGTTATATATAATCTTCTTGGTTCTCATCCCTGGACATTGGCTTTAGGAGTGGGGCTAGCTATATTTTTTATGGCGGTTACAAAGACTACTCATCCACCTGCTGGAGCGGACCCTATTGTAGTTATTCAAGGGGCGTATGCTTGGAGCTATTTAGCTTTTCCGGTTTTTGTGGGATCTGTAATTATTGTTGCGGCAGCAGTTATTATTAATAACTTGCGAAATAATCGGCAGTATCCCACTTTTTGGTTTTAATCAATTTTGGCGATACGCATATGTATCCGTTATTGCGCAGATTTCGCTCTCCTTCCTTACATATAAAGAAAATAGTTTGAGGTTGAATAAAATCATTTATGAATGAAGTGGGTGTGGGAATCATTGATTGCGGACAAATTCTTTTGGGTTTCGAGAAAAGAGTCTGAATAGTAAGATTTGATACCATTCTATTGTAAATAGGTAAGCAGGACCGCATAAAGGCGGCCTGCTTATTCTGTTTCAAATAAATAAGAGAGTGCTTTCATCGCTTGATTGACGGTTTCGACCGTGATATTGGCTTTTCCGGAAAGCTCTTTCAGCGGATGATGAAGTTCTTTCGGACGGATGAGAATGAGCGGCTTTCCTTTTGCGATGGCATAAGAAGCATCCATCGCGGTATTCCACTGTTTATATTTCTCGCCAAACAGGGCGATCACAAAATCGGCTTTTTCCATCAGCACCTCTGTACGGAAATTGTTGATATCAGAAGCTCTGGCGTCTTTTAAAACAGAATCGGGCTGCACGCCCATAATCTCTTCTCCGATATTGTCTGAGCGTTCATGGTTTTCCATCGGGCCGACAAACGTAATCGGCAGGTCCAGCGCTGTTGCTTTTTGTTTGATCTCATCCCGCCAATCACTGTGGATTTCACCCGCTAAATACACGACAAACTGCATCTTTTGCCCCTCCTTATGTACATATTCAGATTTTCGTACGGCTACAAGCAAAATGGTAAACGAAACTTGCTTGATAATGCAAATGAAATATGATAATGATATTGCATATAATTGGTCTTGCCGTAAACAGTCTGGTATGATCCAATTGGACAAACATCAGCATATAAAAAACTCATAATCCAGATGGAGGAATGACAATGAAAAAGATTGAAAGCACGGAAGAATTGCAAAAAGCGGTACAAGACGATTGGGCGGTATTTATGTTTTCAGCGGATTGGTGCCCGGACTGCCGCTTTGTGGAGCCGTTTCTCCCTGAGCTGGAAGCGGACTTTCCTGAATTCACTTATTACTACGTAGACCGCGATCAATTTATTGATACATGCGCGGAATGGGAAATTTACGGCATTCCGAGCTTTATTGTGTTTAACGGAGGAAAAGAAGTGAACCGCTTCGTCAGCAAAGACCGTAAAACAAAAGAAGAAATTGAGCAATTTTTAACCGATTCCCTTGCTAAAGCATAAAGGAGGCCACGGGCTTTGAAAATGACGTCAAGGAAGCTGGCGGATTTATTAAAACAGCGCCTGCAGCACGAGAACCGATCCTTCTTTTTTGACAGAGAAAAAGACACCCTCCGTGTTGAGGATCAAACGACCAAAAAAGGCATCACATTGGAACTCCCGCCGATCATTGCGAAGTGGGAGACGAAAAAAGAAGAAGCGATCGACGAAATCGTCTACTATGTGTCAGAAGCTATGGAGGCGATGGAAGGCAGCGGACAGGAGATGTCCGGAAAGGAAGCCGGAATCTATCCGGTCATCCGCTCCACATCATTTCCCGATCAAACGAGCGACGGCATTCCGCTCGTGTATGATGACCATACGGCCGAAACGAGAATCTACTACGCGCTTGACCTCGGTAAGACGTACCGCTTAATTGACAGCCGTATGCTCGAGAAAGAAAACTGGACAAAAGAACGGATCAGGGAGACGGCGTCATTTAATCTCCGCTCTCTTCCTTCGGTTGTGAAACAGGATACGGTTGCGGACAATTATTTTTATTTTTTCAGGGCGAATGACGGCTATGACGCCAGCCGGATTCTCAATGATTCGATTCTTCATGAATACAAGCAGGCCGCTGAAGGCGAATTGGCGATTTCCGTCCCGCACCAGGATGTATTAATACTTGCTGACATTCGAAATGAATCGGGTTATGATATTTTAGGGCAAATGTCCATGAGCTTCTTTGCAAGCGGCACGGTGCCGATTACGGCCCTTTCATTTCTGTATAATGAAGGCAGACTGGAACCTGTGTTTATCATGGCGAAAAGCCGGCCGAAAAAGGATTAGAAAGGATTTTTCTTATGAACGCTTTTTACAATAAAGAAGGTGTGGGAGATACGCTTCTGATCTCTCTTAAAGATGCGGCACGCGAAGAAATCGGCTATGAAAGAGAAGGCGATGTCGTCAGAATCTTTAACAAAGAAACAAAAGAAACGACGGGCTTTAACATTTTTAACGTGTCTTCTTACTTACAGATTGAGGACAACGGCCCCGTCGCTTTGTCTGAGACATTCGTTCAGGATGTGAATGAAATACTGAACAGAAACGGCGTTTCAGAAACGCTGACGGTTGACCTTTCTCCGAAATTTGTTGTCGGTCACGTTGAATCGAAAGAAAAACATCCGAATGCGGATAAACTGAATATCTGCCAAGTGAATGTGGGAGAGGAAACCCTTCAAATCGTTTGCGGCGCGCCGAATGTGGACAAAGGACAAAAAGTCGTCGTCGCTAAAGTCGGCGCGGTAATGCCGAGCGGACTTGTGATTAAAGACGCTGAATTAAGAGGCGTTCCGTCAAGCGGCATGATCTGCTCCGCGAAAGAACTCGCTTTGCCGGATGCGCCGGCGGAAAAAGGGATTCTTGTTCTTGAAGACAGCCGCGAGGCCGGCGAAGCATTTCAATTCTAACTCCCATAAATAAGCGCACAGAATCGAATGATGTGAGAGAAAGCCGTTAAGCAGGCCTGCTTAACGGCTTTCTTTAGTTAGAAGCTTAATCTTTTCTGAGCCGCCCGGCAATGGTATACTAAATATCGTCCCAGACTACTAAAAAGGGAGTTAGAGAGTGATTAAACATGAGTTGGCTGAATAAATTTTTTGACTTATTTTTAGGTGAAAAAGAAGAAGAGCATGAACGTGAACCGAACACGCATGCCCAAATCCCGAAACAGCAGATACCGGATCAGCCAGAAGGCAAATTAACGCGCATGGAAGATCCTAAAATATATTACGAATATCCGAAAGGGAATTTCCGCTTCCCCGTCGTTCCGGACGGCTATAAGCGAACGGAGCAAAACCAAAGACAGCGGGAAAGGCACGAACGCCGCCAGCCGTCCCGGGGTTATGCCGCCGGGCAGGAGCAAACCGAGCGGAAACAGCATACACATAAAGAGCCTGATACGGTGAAAAAACCCTTTAAACCGTCATCCATTCCTTCACCGGTTTACGGCTTTCAATCTCAGCACAGCATAAAAAAAGCGCCTATTTCCGAAAAGCGGCGTGAAGAGAACGTAACATTGCTGTCAGAGGAGCAATTTGTTCCGCCAAAATCCGGTCAGGAAACGGAAAAAGAGCCCGTCTTCACAACATCCGGCATAACAAAACAGACGAATGACCGGCCAGACCCGTTTGCGAAACAAGAAACGGAAGAAATCCCGGCCGTTAAAAAAGAGGAGCTTCACACCGAGGCTGAGAATGCAAAAGAGCAAGTGTTTGCAACACCAGAACCGCAGCAGACTGAAGAGCGGGAGCACACGGAAAGCGCGGAGTCTGCCGGCTTTACAGAAGAACAGGAGCATGAACAAACCCGCCCGCACCCTATAATAGAGCCTGAGTATGAAGCATCCCGAACGGCTGACAATACAGAGGAACAAGCGGCGCCGCAGGAGGAATACCAGGAGCCTGAGCCGGAAAAAGCACCGCCTTTTGAAACCGCAGAAGAACCGGTGTATACATACACAGAACCCGGATACGATGAGGAAGTTCAGCCGCAGTCTGAAGACAAGCCTGAATCAGCTGAAACCGAAGCGGAACAGGAAGCAGACTCTCAGCCTGAGTACAATGAAGCAGAGCGGCATTCAGACCCCGAGCCTGAACCTGCAAGCATCGAGACGGCCGATGCCCCGTCCCGGCCTGCCGAAGAAAAAACGGAGCATCCCGGACAGCCTCAGACTGTGAAAAAAGCGGAGCGGCCGAAAGAGCGCAATGTACCGTTTAACGTCATGATGCTTAAAAGCGATAAACACAAGCAGACGAAGACGCCAGAGGGCGGAGCGAGCTATGTCTTTCCGAATCTGTCGCTTCTGGACGTACCGCCGGCGCAAAGACATGACGACCAATCGTGGATTGAAGAACAGCGCGAGCTTTTAAACGTTACACTGAAAAACTTTAATGTGCGCGCCCAAGTCGTTCATGTCACACAAGGCCCGTCCGTCACACGTTTTGAAGTGCATCCTGAGCCCGGAGTGAAAGTAAACAAAATTACAAACTTAGCAGATGATATTAAACTGAGCCTGTCTGCCAAGGATATTCGGATTGAGGCGCCGATCCCCGGTAAAAACACGATCGGCATTGAAGTTCCGAACCGCGTAAGCAAAGTCGTCGATTTAAGACAGATGATCAGAAGCGCCGCTTTCAGGACGAATCCGTCTCCGCTTACAGCCGCGCTCGGTGTCGATATTTCCGGAAACCCGGTCGTCATTGATTTGAAAAAGATGCCGCACGGGTTGATAGCGGGTGCGACAGGATCGGGAAAAAGCGTCTGCATCAATACCATTTTGGTCAGTCTGCTTTATAAGGCGGATCCGAGTGATGTCAAAATGCTTCTGATTGATCCGAAAATGGTCGAGCTTGCGCCTTATAACCAAATTCCGCATTTGGTCAGCCCCGTCATCACGGACGCCAAAGCCGCGACCGCCGCGTTAAAATGGGTTGTGGAAGAGATGGAACGGCGATATGAACTGTTTGCCCATTCGGGTGTGAGAGATATCGGCCGCTTTAATGAATTAACCGCCGATCATAAGACAGGCGAAAAGCTCCCGTACCTCGTAGTGGTTATTGATGAGCTTGCCGATTTAATGATGGTCGCGCCGAACGATGTGGAAGAAAGCATTGCCAGAATCGCGCAGAAAGCGAGAGCCTGCGGCATTCATCTGCTTGTCGCGACACAGCGTCCGTCTGTCGATGTCATTACCGGAATGATTAAGGCAAACATACCGACGAGGATTGCATTCTCCGTCTCAAGCCAGGTAGATTCCAGAACGATCATCGACATGGCGGGAGCGGAAAAGCTGCTCGGAAAGGGCGACATGCTGTACTGGGAAAACGGTACCGGAAAACCGGTGCGCCTGCAGGGCAACTTTGTATCCGACAGAGAGATTGACCGCGTCGTCTCTCATGTCAGAAAGCAGCTGCCGCCTTCTTATTTGTTTGAACAGGAAGAACTGATCAGGCAGGGAAGCGCCCTCAAGGAAGAAGACGAACTGTTTCCTGAGGCGTGCCAATTCGTCGTGGAGCAAAACAGCGCCAGCACCTCAAGCCTTCAAAGAAGGTTCAGAATCGGTTATAACCGCGCCGCGAGGCTGATTGACATGATGGAAGCCGAAGGCATGATCTCAGAAGCGAAGGGCAGCAAACCCCGTGAAGTGCTGATTACGGCCGCTGACATTGCTCAAGAATAAGAATATCGTTCATTTTTCTCACAAACATGGTATGATAGTGGATGGACCATCAAAACTGCATCACTGTCACGCGCTGAAATATCATGCGGCAGGTTTAATCAAAAAGAAAGTTACAGATACTGACGATAACGTAAAAATAAATGGAAGCGCCGCTGTGCGGGCTTTTTGCCCGCGGCGGTCGCAAAATGAAATGAACGTCATATACTGGGGAACAGATAGACGTTTGTTGGAGGTACGATTATGACTGTTTATCATTTTGTTGGAATAAAAGGGACAGGTATGAGTCCGCTTGCTCAAATCCTGCATGATACAGGGTATCAGGTGCAGGGATCGGATATCGAGAAGCAGATTTTCACTCAGGCTGCCCTTGAAAAAAGAAATATCCCGATCTATCCGTTCAGCACCGATAACATCAAACCCGGCTTAACGGTAATCGCCGGAAACGCATTCCCTGATTCTCATCCGGAAATCGCAAAGGCGCTCGCTGAAGGGATTCCTGTCATCAGATATCATAAATTTTTAGCTGAATATATGAAAAAATATACAAGTGTCGCGGTAACGGGCGCACACGGCAAGACGTCCACAACGGGCCTCTTGGCACACGTGATGCAGCAGGCGAAGCCGACTTCGTTTCTTATCGGGGACGGAACGGGCAGAGGAAATGAAAGCAGCGAATACTTTGTATTTGAAGCCTGCGAGTACCGCCGTCATTTCTTAAGCTATCAGCCTGATTATGCGATTATGACGAATATTGATTTTGACCACCCTGATTATTTCGCCAACATTGACGATGTGTTTGATGCTTTCCAAAACATGGCGCTTCAAGTCAACAAAGGCATCATTGCCTGCGGTGATGACGAGTACCTGCCGAAAATTCACGCCAATGTGCCTGTCGTGTATTACGGCACGGGAGAAGAAAATGATTTTCAAGCGAGAAACATCGTAAAAAATACGGAAGGCACGACATTTGACGTCTTTGTCCGCAATACGTTTTACGATACGTTCTACATCCCGGCATACGGCCATCACAATGTCCTCAATTCCTTAGCGGTCATTGCGCTCTGCCACTATGAAGAGATAGACGTGAACATGATTAAGCTCGGACTTGAATCATTCGGCGGCGTCAAACGCAGATTCAATGAAAAAGTGATCGGCAGCCAGGTACTGATCGACGACTACGCCCACCATCCGACTGAAATCAAAGTCACGATTGAGGCGGCGCGCCAAAAATATCCCGAACGTGAAATCATCGCGGTATTTCAGCCGCATACGTTTACACGGACGCAATCATTCCTGGATGAATTCGCAGAAAGCTTAAGCGCGGCCGACCGCGTGTATTTGTGTGACATTTTCGGCTCTGCCCGCGAGAACGTCGGCAAGCTCACGATCACGGATCTTCAGGAAAAAATCGATAACGCAGAACTCATTGAAGAAAATGACACAACCGTGTTAAAAGCGCATGAAGGCGCAGTGCTGATCTTCATGGGCGCCGGAGACATTCAAAAATATATGAGAGCCTATGAAAACGTCATAGCGTAACGAAAAAGCAGTGGGGCTCTCACTGCTTTTTTGTGCGTGCTGCAAAGGGATTTACCGAGAAACGGAGAAATAGTATACATACAGATCTTTCATATATGTTTATCATTTTAAGAATTGGGTATATACCACTATATCCTGCAATAAGGAGGTATTAGATGATCATCATTCTTTACTTAAGCGTCGCACTCATTGCCGTTGCATTTCTCATCCTCGTCATCTATCTGTCCAAAACATTAAAGTCCGTGCAGATGACCTTAACAAACGTTGCCTCGACTTTAGGCGGCCTTGAAGGGCAGATGAAAGGCATTACCGCAGAGACAACCGAGCTGTTACATAAGACAAACCGTCTCGCGGAAGACATTCAGGAAAAATCAGAGAAATTAAATACGGTTGTCCATGCTGTCCAGGAAGTGGGAACTTCCGTCCAGCAGTTTAATACATCCATAAAGCAGGCAGCAGGTTCCGTTACGGCCTCTGTAAGAGAGAATCAGGATAAGATCAGTCAGGTTGTCACCTGGAGCCAGGCCGCTATGGAAATATGGGACAAGTGGAAGCAAAAGAAAAAAACATCGCTTTAATCATAAGAAAAATCCACTAAGGAGGAATCATAATGAGCAAAGATGGAATCAATAGTAAGGATTTTTTAATCGGAACGCTGATCGGGGGAATTATCGGCGCGACAACGGCGTTGTTTCTGGCGCCTAAATCAGGTAAGGAGCTGCGCGACGATCTCGGCAGTCAGGCTTCTGCGTTAAAGGATAAGACGGACAGAATGACGGCCGACGCGAAAGAAAAAGGCTCTCAATATGTCAGCATCGCCAAAGACAAAACATCTAATATCACCCAGCTGGTAGCTGATCAGTCAGGCCAGATTATGAATAAAGTGAAGGATTTAAAAGACCGTTCTAAGAGCACACTAACCGAGAAAGCCGAAGAGACGAGAAGCGAAATGCAGGACACGGCCCAAAGCATCAAGGCCGAAGCGGAAGACGCCGGAGAAAAAGCCGGTCAGGCAAATCGCTGATCCTCAATAAGGAGAGATAACCGACATGACAAAACAGCTGATATCGTCTGAAGAAGAGTTCAAAAATGCCGCTGAGAAAGAAAACACGCTCGTGTTTTTGAAACACAGCACAACCTGCCCGATCAGCCAAGCCGCGTTTCAAGAGTTTGACGCCTTTGCATCGGAGCATTCGGAAGTGCCTTCTTATTACCTGCAGGTGCAGGACAGCCGGCCGCTTTCAAACTATATCGCCGAGACATACGGCGTGAAACATGAAAGCCCGCAAGTATTCGTCATTACAAACGGCGAAGTGAAATGGCACGCGTCTCATTCACAAATCACAAAAAACGCAATAGAGCAGCACCTCTCATAATTGCTGGCCGCCGGTTGATACCGGCGGTTTTTTTTTGAAAAAAACTATTGATCATTTCAGCCGGATCATGTAGGATATCAATATACGTTACTTCAACGCATAAAAGCTTAAAAGCGTTTTGGTGATAAAGTAAAATGCGAAAAAATTTATTATTTCATATTCCTATTTTCGCATAACTGTAGTAAGATGCATGTTAACCATTAAAATAAAACATAGCATAGAAGGGATGAAAAAGATGAGCAACAAGGAATTAGAGAGCCTAAGACAGCAGGCAGACGCACTAAACTTAGAAATCCTTAAATTAATCAATGAACGCGGAGCCGTTGTAAAAGAAATCGGTAAAGCAAAGGAAGCACAGGGTGTCAACCGATTTGACCCTGTCAGAGAGCGTACAATGCTTAACCGCATTATTGAAAGTAATGACGGCCCATTTGAAAACTCAACGATCCAGCATATTTTCAAAGAAATTTTCAAAGCCGGACTTGAACTTCAAGAAGAGGATCACAGCAAAGCGTTGCTCGTCTCCCGGAAGAAAAAAGCAGAAGATACGATCGTTGATATTAAAGGTGAAAAAATCGGTGACGGCGATCAGAGATTCATCGTCGGACCTTGTGCCGTAGAAAGCTATGAGCAGGTTGCCGAAGTAGCGGCCGCAGCGAAAAAACAAGGCATTAAAATCCTGCGCGGGGGCGCGTTTAAACCCCGCACAAGTCCGTATGATTTCCAAGGTCTCGGTGTAGAAGGCCTGCAAATTCTTAAACGCGTCGCTGATGAATATGACCTCGCGGTGATCAGTGAAATCGTAACGCCCGCCCACATTGAGCAAGCGATTGATTACATTGACGTCATTCAGATCGGCGCGCGGAACATGCAAAACTTTGAATTGCTGAAAGCGGCCGGTTCCGTTAAAAAGCCGGTATTGTTAAAACGCGGTCTTGCCGCAACAATTTCAGAGTTCATCAATGCAGCTGAATACATCATGTCACAAGGAAACGACCAAATCATTCTTTGTGAGCGCGGAATCAGAACGTACGAAACGGCAACGAGAAACACACTCGACATTTCTGCCGTGCCGATTTTGAAACAGGAAACTCACTTGCCGGTGTTTGTTGACGTCACACACTCAACAGGCCGCCGCGATCTCCTGCTTCCGACAGCAAAAGCGGCGCTTGCGATCGGCGCTGACGGCGTGATGGCCGAAGTTCACCCTGATCCTTCCGTTGCCCTTTCAGACTCTGCGCAGCAGATGGATATACCTGAATTCGAGAAATGGCTGAACGAATTAAAGCCAATGCTGAAAGTAAAAGCATAATACAACGTTCCGCTCTTTAAAGGCCGCCTCGCGCGGCTTTTTTTTCGTATCTTCATTTTATTTAATTATAAAATGAAAGTGAACGTTTTCATCACTGGGAAAAACGTGTATAATTTCATGAGAGATATTTAAATTTGATGAATAATGAAAAATAATGTACACTACTGACTTACGCTTACAATCATAAACGACAGAATGCGAAATCGTACGACATTTCTTTACATAAAGTGTTTATGCTATAGATAAGGATAAGTGTATCCAGTAAAAGGAGTGGTTTCAGTGAGCAACATTACGATATACGATGTGGCCAGAGAAGCAAATGTCAGTATGGCAACTGTTTCCCGCGTCGTGAACGGCAACCCGAATGTAAAACCGACGACCAGAAAAAAAGTATTGGAAGCCATTGACCGGCTCGGCTACCGCCCGAACGCGGTGGCAAGAGGGCTTGCAAGCAAAAAAACGACAACGGTCGGCGTCATCATCCCTGATATCTCAAGCATTTTCTACTCGGAACTTGCGCGTGGAATTGAAGATATCGCGACGATGTACAAATATAATATTATTTTAAGCAACTCGGACCAAAATCTTGAGAAAGAACTGCATCTGTTAAATACGATGCTCGGCAAACAAGTGGACGGTATCGTATTTATGGGCGGCAACATTACGGACGAGCATGTCGAAGAATTTAAGCGCTCTCCTGTGCCGATCGTCTTGGCGGCATCAGTGGAAGAACAGGGCGAGACGCCTTCTGTCGCCATTGATTATGAACAGGCGATTTATGATGCCGTTAAGCTTTTCATTGATAAAGGGCATCGCGATATCGCATTCGTCTCCGGACCGATGCAAGAGCCGATCAACCGTTCGAAAAAACTGCAAGGGTACAAACGGGCGCTTGAAGAAGCGGCGATTCCGTTTAACGAGCAATTCGTAGCGGAAGGCGATTACACCTATGATTCCGGTATGGAGGCGCTTCAAAGCTTGATGGGCCTTGACCGGAAACCGACGGCGATTCTTTCTGCGACGGATGAAATGGCCCTCGGCATTATCCATGCGGCCCAAGATCAAGGTCTTTCGATTCCTGATGATCTTGATATTATCGGTTTTGACAATACGAGATTGAGCCTGATGGTCCGCCCTCAGCTTTCAACAGTCGTGCAGCCTACGTACGATATCGGCGCCGTGGCGATGAGACTTTTGACAAAACTGATGAACAAAGAGCCGGTTGAAGAGCATATCGTCGAATTGCCTCACCGCATCGAATTAAGACAATCAACCAAGTCATAAAAAAACGGAAAAGCAAGCTTCACTCTGAGGGGTGGAATCTTGCTTTTTTACTTGAGTAAGGAGAAGATATGAAACGTTTTGATTATCTGACGCCCGTTGGCTTTATGTTAGGCTGTATTATTGTCGCAATCGGTATTCTGTCAGGGACGGGACTGGCGGGAATCAGTTCATTTTTAGATCTGACTTCTTTTTTAATCGTCACAGGCGGCCTTGCTGCGGCGATCTTTATCAGTTTTCCGCCGAGGGATTTAAAGAAAACCCCTTCTGTTCTGAAACAGGTATTCTCCCGTCAGGATGACAATGTGAAAGAGCTTGTCAGAGTATTTGTCAGCCTTTCGGAGCAGGCGCGCAGGCAGGGGCTGCTGTCTCTGGATGACCAGGCGCGTGAGATCAAGGATCCGTTTTTAAAAAAAGGGCTTTTGCTTGCGATTGACGGCTGGGACGAGGAAACGATCCGGCTGGTGATGGATTCTGAGATCGCCGCGATGGAAGAAAGACACAGAAAAGGAAGACGCGTTTTTGAAAAAGCCGGTGATTTCGCACCTGCCTGGGGAATGATCGGGACGCTCGTCGGACTCGTTCTCATGCTTAAAAACTTAAATGACCCGCATACCCTCGGACCGAACATGGCCGTTGCGCTATTGACGACGCTGTACGGAGCGCTGCTTGCCAACTTGGTATTTATCCCAATCGCGGCAAAGCTTGAAGAAAAAACGGAAAGTGAAATTTTCATCAAACAGGTCATGATCGAAGGGGTTGTCGGCATCCAATCGGGCAAAAATCCCCGCAACCTCGAAAGTCAGCTTGTCGTCTTCAGCTCAAGAGAAGACTGGCGTAAAGGACAGCCTGCGAACAAGAAAAAGGGCGCTGTCCATGAAGCTTAGAAAAGAGCGTTTTGAAAGAAGAAACAAACCGGAACATTCCGGCGGTTCACCAAGATGGATGGTGACGTTCGCTGACTTGATCACGCTCATTCTCGTGTTCTTTATATTGCTTTTTTCGATGTCGCAAATAGACGCGGAAAAATTTCAATCTGCCGTTTCATCGATTCATACAAACGGCAGCGGGGGTGAACCGGCGTCATCAGACAAAGCAAACGAAAATAAAGAACAGGATTTGCTGTTACAAAACGTGAAGACATACATAAAAGCGCATCATTTGAGTTCGAAATTGACGGCGAAGCGCGATGAGCGCGGAGTGGTTCTGGTGCTGCAGGAGGCCGTTCTGTTTCAGACAGGAAAAGCGGATGTGCTGAAAAACGCCGAGCCGGTTCTGCATCAGATCGCGGTGCTTTTAAAAACAATTCCGAATGACATACAGGTAGAAGGCCATACGGACAGCCGCCGGATTTCCACCTATCAATTTCCGTCGAACTGGGAGCTGTCGTCTGCAAGAGCGGCGAGTGTGATCCGGTATTTTACCGCGAATGAAGACTTTTCCGCCAAACGGTTTATCTCTGCCGGGTATGCGGATACGAAACCTGTGAAGGACAACAAAAGTCCCGGACATATGAAAGAAAACCGCCGTGTAGAAATTGTGATCAAAAAAACGACCTCCTCATAAGGTCGTTTTTTATTTTGTCTTATACCGCTGCTCAGACCGGATGGCAAAAAGTGCTTTTTCCACGGTTTGGGCATTTTTTTCTGAAATTTCTTCTTTGCGGGGAATCGGAGGATATAATTGTTCAGGATCACTCCAAAAAGCGGGCAACGTGCAGGGGGAGTGCTTCTGCCATTTATCAATCCATTTCTGCGGTATGCGTTCCCCGGGATCAATCCCTTTCATCTCAAGCCAAATGCGGCTCCATGCTCTCGGGACGACTCTCCAAATATCGTATCCGCCGCCGCCGACCGCGATCCATCTGCCGCTGCAATATTGATGGGCTAATGAATGAGCGAGCCGCGGGATCTCCTGATAAATGGAGATTGTATTGGACAGGTGTGTCAACGGGTCGTAATAATGGGCGTCCGCACCGTTTTGGGTAAGAATCACATCCGGTTTAAAAAAAGCCGCGATTTCTGAGGCGGCCGTTTTGTAAGCGTGAAGAAAGGAATCGTCCTCTGTGAAAGCGTCCAGCGGAATGTTAAAAGAATAGCCGTAGCCTTGCCCGCTTCCTTTTTCCAGTACCTGTCCCGTCCCGGGAAATAAATAACGCCCGGTCTCGTGAAAAGATACAGTGCAGACATCAGACCTGTCGTAAAACGTAAATTGAACGCCGTCGCCGTGATGAGCGTCTGTATCAATGTATAGCACTTTTGCCCCGTAGTTCTTCTGGATGTATTGGATGGCCACGGCGCTGTCATTATAGATACAAAAGCCTGAGGCCCTGCCGCGGAAGCCGTGGTGAAGGCCGCCTCCTAAATTGCAGGCGTGCCTAGCTTGTCCCGTCATGACATAATCAGCCGCCGTTAAGGTGCCGCCCACCAGAAGTGACGCGGCATCATGCATGCCGGCAAAAACGGGAGTGTCTTCCGTTCCGAGACCGTAGCTTTCTCCTTCCGCGGCAGGGAGCCGGCCCGCACCCGCTAGTTCCACCGCCTGTATATAATCCTCCGTATGAACGAGAGCCAACTCTTCTTTAGCGGCCGTGCGCGGTGTGACGATATCTCCTTCGTCAAACGCATCCGCCGCCTGAAGCAGATCGTATGTTAAAAGCACGCGGCGCTGATTGAACGGATGTTCCTGATGAAATTGATACGTCTGATAAGAAGGCGAGTAAACAAAAACGCTGTCTCTCATGGCTGATCCCTCAAATGTTTCGGCCATAAGACATTGTATCCGGCTTCTTGAACGGCACGGATAAAAGGGAGCGGATTCATCGTCTTCACCCGGAAGACGAGAATGTTCGACCCGGCGGAATCATGGGGATAGACGAGCACACTCAGGATTTGCAGCTGAAGATCACGGCACATGCAGCTGAGATCAG
This sequence comes from Bacillus sp. SJ-10, assembly GCF_002843505.1. Taxonomy (NCBI): domain Bacteria; kingdom Bacillati; phylum Bacillota; class Bacilli; order Caryophanales; family Bacillaceae; genus Bacillus; species Bacillus sp. SJ-10. Next base: position 1,818,291 of record NZ_CP025258.1, read on the forward strand.
CAAGGCTTTTTGTCATATCCGTCACCAGGATTTCCACCTGTGATCCCGGCTGGGCCGCGCCTGTCAGGCTGACGAAAGTCCGGAGCACGTCGGTTTTCGTTAAAATGCCCGTCAGCTTATGGTTTACCGTAATCGGCAGACAGCCGATGCCGTGCTCATAAAAGGAAGCGGATATTTCTTCTACAAAGTCAAGCGGATGGGCGCAGATGACATTCCGCTTCATAATGGTCTCCACTTTGTTTGTCAGAAACGCGCCGCGTTCCTTTTGTTCAAAGCTGCCGGGGCCGGCCTGTTTAATGTCTCTATCTGTGACAATACCGGTGACGTGCAGCTCGTCGTCGATGACAGGGAGATGGCGGATATGATATGCCTTCATTTTACGGACGGCTGTTTCAATGGAGTCGTGTTTTGAGACGGTGATGACGTCCCGTTTCATGATTTGTTCTGCAATCATCTTTTTATCCCCTTTGTATGTCAGTCAATACATAAATCGCTGATAAAAACGAAGCCTGTCGAACTGTTCAATTGACTCCTGACTGACGTGCCTGCCGATGCGGGCCATCAGACAATTGGCCGGGTGAGAGCTGATTTCCGGTTCATCCGTTGCGAACCAGACAAGACCCCCGGCATTCATCATCTTTTCCATGATCTTTCTGTATTCCCACACATCTTTTTTCATTCCTTTTAAATCCCAATGCCAGTAATATTCCGTCGTCATGATGATGTACCGTTCCATCTGTTCATCCATCATGCTGACTGTCAGCAGCGTTTTTCCGACAGAACAGCCCCTGTAGCCGGGAGCGACCTCGATCGCCCCGAGTTCAAGGAGGTCTTCCATATTTCCGTCAGACCACCGTTCAAGCGGATCAGGATATAAATACGTCACATAGCCGATAATCGTCTGTCCGTCCCTGGCGATAATGATCCGACCTTCAGGAAGCCCGGCGATCTCGATTAACGCTTTGTGCTGTTCATGAGGAAGGCGAAAGGCTGTCAGGCCTTCATGAAACTCATACTGTGCTAGGTCATCTGGAGGAACGGGCCCTTCTACTAAAAGAGGGCCGGCTGCTGTCTGAATTAATGAAGAATGGTACGTTTTATGATGTTTCACTGATTCACCGCCTGTCGGTTCTTAATAAAAACACATCTCTCTTAAGCATAACAAAATATAAAGCGTTTTCAATAGTGTTGTAATTTATATTTTAAAAATTGAGAAAACTGTGAACATCTACTATAATTAGTCTATAGATAAGCAAAGGGGGATGTTGCATGAATTTGAAAGCGTTGCCGGCGGAAAAGGGGAATTATCATCTGCGAAATTATGAGGAAACGTACCGCAGCTTCGATTGGAAAGAGGTCGAAGCGGAGTTTTCCTGGCATCAGACGGGGAAGCTGAATGCGGCGTATGAAGCAATTGACCGTCATGCCGAATCATTTCGAAAAAACAAAGTAGCGCTGTATTACAAGGACGCAAACCGGGATGAAAAATACACATTTAAAGAAATGATGGAGGAATCGAACCGGGCGGGAAATGTACTGAGACGGTATGGAAACGTGGAAAAAGGGGACCGCGTTTTTATTTTCATGCCGCGTTCGCCGGAGCTTTACTTTATCATGCTCGGCGCAATTAAAATCGGTGCGATCGCCGGTCCTTTATTTGAAGCGTTTATGGAAGGCGCCGTCAAAGACCGCCTTTTGAACAGCCAGGCAAAGGTTGTCGTGACGACACCTGAACTGGCCGAACGGATTCCGGCGGACAGCCTGCCCGACCTCGAGCATATTTTCATTGTCGGCGGCAGCAAAGAAGCGGGAGATAAAATCATCCATTATGATAAAGCGGCTGAGGGAGAAAGCACGAGACTTGATATTGAATGGATGGACAGAAGAGACGGCTACCTGCTTCACTACACATCAGGATCTACCGGAACGCCCAAAGGTGTGCTCCACGTTCATGAAGCCATGATTCAGCAATACCAGACCGGCAAGTGGGTGCTTGATCTTAAAGAAGACGATATTTACTGGTGCACTGCGGACCCGGGCTGGGTGACCGGGACGGTGTACGGGATATTTGCGCCGTGGCTGAACGGAGCGGCGAATGTGATCGTCGGCGGCAGATTCAGTCCGGAAAACTGGTACGGCACGATTGAGAAGCTCGGTGTCAGCGTCTGGTACAGCGCTCCGACGGCTTTCAGAATGCTTATGGGCGCCGGGGATGAAATGGCATCCAAATTTGACCTTACTTCACTTCGTCACGTCCTGAGTGTCGGAGAACCTTTGAACCCCGAGGTCATCAAGTGGGGACATAAAGTATTCGGCAAGCGCATCCACGACACATGGTGGATGACAGAAACGGGCGGTCAGCTCATCTGCAATTATCCTTGCATGGAGATCAAGCCGGGTTCAATGGGGAAACCGATTCCGGGAGTGGAAGCGGCGATCGTTGACAATCAGGGAAATGAGCTTCCGCCGTACCGAATGGGAAATCTCGCCATTAAAAAGGGCTGGCCGTCGATGATGGATTCCATTTGGAATAACAAAGAGAAATATGATTCTTATTTCATGCCGGGCGGCTGGTATGTTTCCGGAGATTCTGCTTATATGGATGAAGACGGTTATTTCTGGTTCCAAGGCAGAGTCGATGATGTCATCATGACATCCGGCGAGCGCGTCGGCCCGTTTGAAGTCGAAAGCAAACTTGTTGAACATCCGGCGATTGCCGAAGCCGGCGTTATCGGAAAGCCGGACCCTGTCCGGGGAGAAATTATTAAAGCGTTTATCGCGCTCAGAGAAGGGCATGAGCCATCCGATCAGCTGAAGGAGGACATTCGCCTCTTTGTAAAACAGGGGCTTGCCGCGCATGCCGCACCGCGGGAAATTGAATTCAAAGATAAACTTCCAAAAACACGGAGCGGAAAAATCATGAGACGTGTGCTGAAGGCATGGGAGCTGAACCTGCCGGCAGGCGACCTGTCCACAATGGAAGATTAAAGACGGCGTTGACATCGTATCTTATTTATGTTAAAAATGAGTAAGCTTCATACGAAAAGGTTTTGATTGAGACAAGTAGGGTATCTGATTGTTCAAGAGAGCTGATGGCCGGTGAAAATCAGCACATAAGATATGCCGAATACACTCATGAACCGCTTTTGCGAACAAAGCCATTCCAAGGCTTTCAGTAGTGAAAGAGCGGACACGGTCCGTTATCAAAAAGAGTGATAAAAGCTTTTTTTATGTTTTTATTAGTAGGGTGGTACCGCGATTATATCGTCCCTTCGTTTTAAACGAAGGGGCGTTTTTTATTTTCATAAACAAAGGAGCAGACAAAATGACTAACTTATTAGAGGATTTATCATTCCGCGGCTTAATCCAGCAAATGACGGATGAAGAAGGACTGAATAAACAGCTGAACGAAGAAAAAATCCGTTTATACTCAGGGTTTGACCCGACGGCTGACAGCCTGCACATCGGACACCTTCTGCCGATATTGACACTGCGCCGTTTCCAGCTTGCAGGCCACCATCCGATTGCGCTTGTAGGCGGCGCGACGGGACTGATCGGCGATCCGAGCGGCAAAAAAGCGGAGCGTACGTTAAATACTCAGGATATCGTTGTCGAATGGTCGCAAAAAATTAAAAATCAGCTTTCCCGATTTTTAGATTTCGAGGCCGGAGAAAACCCCGCTGTCATAGCGAACAACTTTGATTGGATCGGAAAGCTGAGCATTATTGAATTTCTCCGTGACGTCGGAAAGAACTTCGGAATTAACTACATGCTTGCGAAAGATACTGTAAGCTCAAGAATTGAAACCGGAATTTCTTACACAGAATTCAGCTACATGATCCTGCAATCCTACGATTTTCTGAATCTGTACAGAGAAAAGAACTGCAAACTCCAAATCGGAGGCAGTGACCAGTGGGGCAACATCACGGCCGGTCTTGAACTGATCAGAAAATCAGAAGAAGAAGGGGCGAAAGCTTTCGGTCTTACCATTCCGCTCGTCACAAAAGCTGACGGCACGAAATTCGGCAAAACGGAAGGCGGCGCCATTTGGCTTGATAAAGAAAAAACATCGCCGTACGAATTCTACCAGTTCTGGATCAATACAGATGACCGCGACGTCGTCAAATACTTAAAATACTTTACTTTCTTGTCAAAAGAGGAAATTGAAGCTTATGCTGAAAAAACGGAGACGGCTCCTGAGAAAAGAGAAGCGCAGAAACGTCTCGCCGAAGAGGTGACTGTTCTTGTACACGGCCGCGAAGCGCTTGAGCAGGCCGTTCATATCTCCCAGGCGCTATTCAGCGGCAATATTAAAGAGCTTTCCGCTCAAGACGTCAAGGTAGGATTTAAAGATGTACCTTCGTTTGAAAAAGACCGCTCTGAAGAACTGTCTTTAGTAGACGTGCTTGTGGAATCTAAATTGTCGCCTTCAAAACGGCAGGCCCGCGAAGACATTCAAAACGGAGCTGTTTACATTAACGGCGAGCGCCAGACGGACATCGGGCATCTTCTGACTGCGGAAGACCGCATTGAAGATCAATTTACCGTACTGCGCCGCGGAAAGAAAAAATACTTCCTGATCACGTACTGAAAATAAAAAGCAGTCCGGCCGCTCAATGCGGCAGGCTGCTTTTTTATGTTTTGTGAATACTGCACGGGGAAATGAGTACAGTACATAGTATAAGCAAAACAGGGAAGGGGTGCTGCGCCGTGAATTTCATGTTTACCATCGCAAAAGAAAGATTGCAGCGGGATCATTGGGAACAGCAGCAAAGCATAAATGCCGAAGCCAAAGCCGAGGAATCAGAGACGGAAGAAGAAAATCCGACATCATAAAGGGAAAGCCTCCATTCTGCGGAATGGAGGCTTTTGATTGTCACCATATCAGCCTGACGGCGGCCATCAGCACGACTCCTGTGATGACCGTGATGGATAAGCTTTTTGTCCGCATCGCGCAAAGCAATGTCGGGATGAGAACGATCATTGCTTTCCAATCAAAGGTCAAAGCGCTGTTTGTTTTCACAATCATGCTTTCCGTTACCAGAGCCGTCAAAATACAAAGCGGAATAAAGGAGAGCCATTTTAAAGCCAACTCAGGCATCTGAATGTTCCGGACAAATATAAACGGAACAATGCGCGGCACAAGTGTAACAATCATGCAGCCGAGTATAATCCAGATCATTTGTGTGCTGATGCTCATTTGTCCGTCACCACCCCGATCGTTGCCACAATCACGGTTGAGGCGATAACCGCGATGTGTGACGGGACGAAATACGATAACAAGACCATAAAAATGATCATATAGAGAATTAAGGAGAGGCTGTGCTTCAGCTTTTCCGAAGCGGACGACTGCAATTGCAGCACAAGCAGCGCCGCAAACATAGCGGGCAAAGCAAAGTCCAGGCCGAGCGCGTAAGGATCAGATATCCATTGTCCGAGAAGCCCGCCCATTACGCAGGAAATAACCCAGCACACGTAAGCGGTTATATTGAGACCGTTCATCCACTTATCGTATAACCTGCCGTTCTGAGCCGCTTTGTTCACCGCTACCCCGAAAGATTCGTCAGTAAGCAAAGCCCCGAAGCCGATATTTTTCGCCAAAGAGTATTTCGTGAAATACGGCGCGATGGTCAGGCTCAGCAGAAGGTGCCGCAGATTGACGATAAACGTCGTTAAAATAATGGCGGAAATCGGACTCCCGGAAACAAGGAGCGAGCAAATAATAAATTGGGCGGCGCCGGCATAGACACACAAAGATAACAAACAAATTTCAAGAATGCTTAGATGAGAGGCAACGCCAACGATGCCGAAAGCAAAACCGATGCTCATATAGCCCAGCAGCGTAGGCACACAATCCCGCACCCCCTGTAAAAACGTATCGTTCATTTCCCGGGAAACGGCGGTTTTTTGCACTTCTGTGTTAATCATTTTTTATACTCCTTTCATAGAGATTATAATGATAACGACTAATGAAAAAATCAAAGAAAATACGGTTCACATTTATATGAACCGATTTCCGGTGACGACATGAAATAACGAATGGTTTTGTTTCATCAGGCCTTCAACTTTCTCAGCCCCTACTTCTTTCACAAGCTCCGCGAACATCAGATCGTGCCTCATATATTCCATGGCCACGAGAACGAGAGCGGGATCTTCTGATTTAATGGCCCAGGCATTCGTCTGCGGGGAAAAATTGGCGATTAAGACTTCTTTATTATCGCGGGCAGCTATCGTTAATCTCCCGCCCATCCGTTTCTCCGCCACTTCAGGAGACATATTATGATTTGTCGTATTTCCGAGCTTCACTTCCGGAGGGCCGAACACAATCGAAAAGACGGGCAATTGTTCGGCGGCGCGTTTGTTAGCGGCTTCTTGAATAAAGGGAATCTGCTGTTCCCAGACAGACAGCCACAACTCTTCCTCGGCTTTTTCAATCATATCCTTCATCTCATTGATGACATGATCATTCGTGCTGATGCGGCGGATGACATTCATCTCCTGCTCGCTTTCCAGAGCCAATAACTTTTCCTCAAGGTAGCCGAATGAGCTCTCGAAATCGTGCCGGAGCCGGTCGATTAATTCCTTTCCGGCCAGCGGGGCATATGTAACCGGATCAGACGGCACAATATGGACAGCGCCTTTATCAACTAATTTCCCCAATACCTCATAGATCATTGAGCGGGGAACGCCTGACCTTTTGCTGATTTCATATCCGGTAACAGGCGAGTGTTTCAACAAGCCGATATATGCTTTACATTCATATTGAGAAAAACCAAATTTCTGTAATTCTTTCAGAACATCCTCCATAAACATCCTCCGTAGTGGTTATTCATGAAACTACTATAATGTAAGCGGTTATATCTTGTCAATGGGACTTGAGTGCTGAAAGAAAGTTGCACCTGTTTTGTCGCTTTCCAACTTAGTTTATGGCCAGTTACATGTATGGCTTTTGTGAAAAACGTTGCCGTAGACCCACACGAATGCCGTTTGATATGATAAATTCAAGAAGTTAAAAAGAGGAGGATCACGGTGGAAAACACCTCTAAAATCGCTTTTTTATCGGTTATAAGCAATTCCCTGGTCGTCATGCTCAAAATAGTGGTGGGGATAATAACCGGATCTGTCGCGATACTTTCTGAAGCCATTCATTCTTTTTTAGATTTGATCGCCGCCTTCATTGCCTTTATCTCCGTCAGGATTTCAAAAAAGCCGGCTGATACAGGGCATCCGTACGGTCATGGAAAAGTCGAGAATCTGTCGGGGACTATCGAGACGATTCTGATTTTTGCGGCAGGGATTTGGATGATATATGAATGCGTTCAAAAACTGGTCAACCCGGCGCCGGTTCATCTGCCCGTATTGGGCATTGTTGTGATGCTTGCGGGGGCTCTCATTAATTTGATCGTTTCGAAGTTCGTAAAAAGAGAAGCCGAAAAGGTTAATTCCGTGGCAATGAAATCAAATGCCCTGCATTTACTGACTGACGTGTACACATCATTAGGCGTAGCGGCAAGCCTTTTGGTCGTTACCGTAACGGAGTGGTACATACTTGATCCCATTATAGGTATGGTGCTGGCGGTGTATATCATATATGAAGCGTTTAAGTTAATGAAAGAAGCATTCCCGCCGCTGATTGATACCCGTTTGTCGGAAGAGGAAGAAAAAACAATTTTAAAGATTATTGAAACATTTCAACAGGAATTTATTGAAATTCACGATTTTCGTACAAGACGCTCCGGCCCGCAGGAGTATATTGATTTTCACCTGGTCGTAGCCTCTCACGTGACGATTAAAGACGTGCACGACCTGTGTGACCGCATTGAAAGGGATATTACGAATGAATTCAAACAAGCACAGGTAATGATTCACCCCGAGCCGGAGAGCGAGAGGAAGAAATAAATCGATCTTATGTTTGCGTTTGTTCCCGGCAAAAGGCCCGTTCCCACGGGTCTTTTTGTTGTATAAATGACTATTTCTCGCTCATATGAGAGAGAAGCTTATACACGTGAGGGGTTCATTTCATACGTTATGTTGTAAAGAAAAAGGGAGGTGAACAGAATTGAACGCTATTTCTGTTAAAGAAATTGAACATGGAGTTGCCGTTGCGGAAAGAGAAGGTTTAGGGGAGTATTTATACCAAGAACCGGTTTCTAAAAAATGTTCGCGCCGTTCCCGCAGCAGAAAACGGACACACCGTTCCCGCAGCAGAAGACGGACGCATCACCGGACACACCGTTCCCGCAGCAGAAGACGGAGCCATCACCGGACACACCGCTCCCGCAGCAGAAGACGGACGCATCACCGGACACACCGTTCCCGCAGCAGAAGACGGACGCATCGCCGGACACACCGTTCCCGCAGCAGACGGTCTCATCAAAAACGTACCCGCAAACGCTGTTTTAAATGCTGACTGCAGACTCTATTACAAGTAACGGGGATCTGCTATAATGGCAAGAGAACTGCATAAAAGATCCGGTATCATCATCTGCGGACACTGAACTGACAACATGGCGCTGTTTGTTCGTGTCCGTTTTTTATGTCAAAAAAGATGCCGGAGGATAAAAAGGAAGGGATGACGCCGAATGAAGCTGAATGAGGATTTTTATAACTCTGAAGGAAAGACAGTCTCTTTGCCAAACATAAGCAGCAAGCTTTTGCATATCACGGACAGCGGGCATATCAGCATTGACTTCATCAGCATAAGCAGGCTGCGGAAGGCTTCAAAAATCGCGATCTTAGGTGACAGCGTCGCCCGGGGGCTGCGTGCGGAATACGGCTTTGGTGACATTCTGAAAGACCGGACAAACGCTGAAATAACCAATCTGTCTGTCAGCGGCGTTAACATGAGCAACAACGGAAGCGGTAACATTTATCAGCAGGCGCTTAAAACAAAGGGACATGATGTCATCATTGTCCAGGGAACAGATGATGATTGGTGCAACCACATTCCCATCGGCACAGATGAAAAGGATATCACCACATTTTACGGAGGCTTCTGCCAAGTGATCCAGCAGCTGCGGAGCGGAAATAAAGGCGCGAGCATCATTGTGGTGACCCCAACGAGACAAGCAAAAATATCAAAAGGAAAAATCGTCCGCCGTGATACTGATAAAAATAAACTGGGCCTGAAGCTGGCTGACTATGTGAAAGCCCAAAAAGAAGCCTGCACACTCCTCTCTGTACCGTATGCCGACCTGTTTGATACAGATCTCATCGACCCGTATAATCCCGCTTTCCGCAGCATGTGCATGTCAGAAGGTCTTCATCCGAACGAGAAAGGGCATCAAATCATATTTCAGGAAATCTGCCGGAATTATTATTACTATTATGGGTAACACAGCGCTAACAGATTATTTTCGGCTTTGCTTTTCTAAAAGCTCAATTATTCTTTGAGATGCGTGTCTTTGCGCTCTCAAAAGCGAGATGATATTACCGGTAAAACCGATTAAAATGATAAGCAGCAAAATGATCATCCACATAGCGAACCTCCTGTCGAGTGTCGAAAAACCCACTCTTAATTTTACTTATTATGGATGGGGAAGAGAATAGGTCTAACTATTGGTGTTTCTTTATAAATCCATAAAAAAAGCACAGACTGAACGGGTCTGTGCTTTTTTCTCTTATTTCAGCAGGTTCAATGATTCACGATTAAAGGCTTCCAAATCGTCAGGTGTTCTGCTCGTTACGATGTTATGGCTCACGACGACTTCTTCATCTTTATAATTTGCGCCGGCATTGATTAAGTCTTTGCGGATGCTGCGGAATCCCGTGATATCTTTTCCTTTAAGAAGGTCGGTATCAATCAGCAGCTGCGGGCCGTGGCAGATCGCGAAAACAGGTTTCTGATCTTCCACGAATGCTTTAGTGAATTCACCCGGGCGGTCATCTCCGCGCAGAAGATCCGGTGAAAAGCCTCCGGGAATCAATAACGCATCGAATTCCTTGGCGTCTGCGTCTGAGATCGCTTGATCGATCTTTACTTTCTCACCGTGCTTGCCCGTCACTTCTTTCCCTGCTTCCAAATCTATTGTCACCACACTGTGGCCCGCTTCTTTAAATGCTTCCGCCGGGCTTGTATATTCAATATCCTCAAATTGATCTGTCATCAGAACTGCGATTTTTTTGCTCATACATCATGCCCCCTGTGAATTTGTATATGACAAGAATATCAGGCGGATTGCCGCCTCACAACGTATTTGCTTGTGAAAAAAAGACCCCTCTGAAAAAGAGGAGCCAAAAGGTACGGAGGTCTGCTGAAACTTACGTGTTTAACCTGAGATAAGGCAAGAAATCGAACCAATTACTTTTTGTGTCTTTTTTTATTCTTTTTACACCCGCATTTCCCCGGATCTCCCGGATCAATGACTTCGTGAATTGTTTCTTCCTGATAAACGTGGCGGGGAACATAACGGATATGCTCTCTGTTAATGTGTTTGATGGGATGGACGTAAACCACTTCTTTGTCAGTATACTTGTCAGTCACAATATACTTAGGGTCACAGTAATACACTTTCGATTTTTTACCCATTCATCTCACCTCCCGTACTTTATTAAATGCTGACAAGGAGGATTTTGCATCGGACAAGTACCCCATGGCAAGTCCACAATTTTTCATATGCAATTTCGTTTTTCTGATTTTTCCTGAATCCGCCTCAAATTGGAATGGCTAACCCTTTTTGAGCGGGGAAATCTATAAAAAAGAATTCAAAAACGATTCTTTTCTCAGGTCAATCGAGATGCATACATCTTTAGGGGGATTTCAGAATGCTCGATGAAAAAACGATTGAAACCATTAAAAGCACAGTGCCGGTCTTAGAAGAGCATGGTGAAGAAATCACAGGCCGGTTTTATGACCTGCTGTTTCAGCATCACCCTGAGCTGCTGAATATCTTTAATCAGACAAATCAAAAGAAAAAAACACAGCGTACGGCCTTGTCGAATGCTGTGATCGCGGCCGCAGCCAATATTGACCGGCTGGAAAACATAGTCCCCGTCGTCAAACAAATCAGCCATAAGCACCGGAGTATCGGTGTTAAGCCCGAGCATTACCCAATCGTTGGAAAGTACTTGTTAATCGCGATAAAGGATGTGCTAAAAGACGGGGCCGCTCCTGAGGTCATTCAGGCATGGGAAAAAGCATACGGCGTCATTGCAGACGCTTTTATCGGAATTGAGAAGGACATGTACGAACAAGCGGAAACGCAAAAAGGCGGCTGGAAAGACTATAAGGCGTTTACAATTGATAAAAAGGTAAAAGAAAGCAAGGAGATAACGTCGTTTTATTTAAAACCGGAAGACGGACAAGTTCTCCCCGAATTCAAAGCGGGGCAGTATATCAGTGTAAAAGTATACATTCCGGACACGGGATATACGCATATCCGCCAGTACAGCTTATCCGACGTGTCCGGTGAGGATTATTACCGGATTTCCGTGAAAAAAGAAGGGGTTGTTTCCTCATATCTGCATGACCAATTACACGAAAAGGATTCAATTGAGATCAGCGCTCCGGCCGGGGATTTCGTATTAGACCCTGATTCTAAAAAGAATCTGGTTCTCATCAGTGCCGGTGTCGGAATTACCCCGATGATCAGCATGTTAAAGACGGTTGCCAAAACCCAGCCGCAGCGAAACGTTCTCTTTATCCATGCGGCAAGGAGCGGAGAGTATCATGCGTTGCGGCATGAAGCAGAAGAAGCCGCGGAACACTCATCCGTTGACACCCTCTTTATTTACAGCGAGCCGTCCGAACAAGACCGTTCAGAAAACATTCGTTTTCGGGAAGGCCGGATTGACAAACAGCTGTTAGAAGAAGTGATGACAGATAAAGATGCTGATTTTTACCTGTGCGGATCACCGTCGTTCATTAAAGAAATGAAAAAGCTGATTTCTGAATTCAATACACCGCCGGAATCCATTCACTATGAATTATTCGAACCCCAGCTGAGTATGGTGTGATGGAAGAAGGAAGGACGATGATTTTAATGTATGAAGCACCCGGATTGGGTGCTTTTTTATTCTCTTGCAAGGAACGATTGAATTAAGTGCCGCCGCATGTTAAAAACACATGAGCCGAGAGTTGGATATTAGCGTGATTGCTCTCAGTCAGCTTTCTCACGGGGCGTTGAACAGCGGCAGGATAAACGACCGATGATGTCAGACATAAGAGAATCGGGACACATTGAACAGGACGCGGATGTCATTGGGGTTCTTTATCGGGATGATTATTACGACAAGGAAAGTGAGAGCAAAAATTTATTGAGATCAAATAGGCAAGCAGCGAAACGGCCCGGTCGGAACTGTTTCACTCGTGTTCATCAAAGAGTACGGGCTTTTTGTCAACTTGGAGCGGCGTTTTGACGATTAGAGATTGGTATGAAGCAGCGCTCCGAAACAATTATTACTCACTTATCCTGCTGATCGAATTTTTGGTGTGCGAGAAAAAAAACGGTGCGGCTGCAGGATTCGGAAGAGGTGCTGAATTTTTATTTACAAGAGAAATTTAAAGACGGGATGAACGCTTATTTGTTGGTATACGAACAACGGATTTAAAGGAGGAAACAGTATGAGATTAATCAGTTTAGATCATATAAAGAGATAAACTTGTCATAGACACGACACAGTACGGTTACTTTGCGGTTATTCTATCCAATGGAGCTGCAAGGATGGCTCCGCTCCCCACATACAGGGAAACAAAGATAATTACAAATCATGGCAAGATCACCCGCGTTAAATGGGACGAAGGAGAATTGTTTAATTGGATACAAGTCCAAGACGGAAAGCCTGCGGACACTGATCATTGTACAGAATTACTGTGCTCTGATTGGTGTCCGTTTTTTTGTTTTCCGGAAGCGGCTTATTTAAGGGGAATTAAACAGGAGGAAACATATGTAAGATTTAATCATTGAATATAAAAGCGCATTGAAAGATGTACCGGCAGTTATCGGAGGTTGCTGACAGTCTCTTAACCGCTGAACAAAACAGCGATAAAAAGATTATTGGCGGCATGATAAGCGACATTGAATACAATCGAATGGCTGCAGAACGGAAGACAACCCGGCGCCCGCCGTGGTGCTGATCGCAGGGATGCGTATAAAAGGACGATCCTTTCTGATCCGCGTTTAATTGATGCGCTGCCGGAAGAATATGCAATCGTTCAGGACCCTGATGGAGAGGCAAGCGATTGGAACAGGGAAAGAATAGCGATCTTTATCTGTACTGACAGACCCCGAGAAAGATATTTTTATCATGCACGCTGTGCAAAATATGTTTATGAAGAAATAGCTGCTTTACTCAATATAAAAAAAGGAACCGTCCAAAAGAATATTGAACGATCCCTCTTAAAAATGAAAAATAGAGCAAATGACAGCCTTTTTGTTTAGCTTAACAGGCTGTCTTTTTTATGATGATCTTTTATTAATGCCAAGCCGCTCACGTAATGCAAATTGAAGAAGCTGCGAAAAGTTTACACCTTCTTTTTCTGCTGCTTCCGCCAGCCATTTAGGTACAGTAAGTGTCTTTTTCACCGCTTTGTTTTCCATTTCATCACGGACAATATCTGTCCAGGCGCTTACCATAACAACAAAACCGGTTGCCGGCACTTTGATATATTTTGGAGCGGAGGGGGAAGGGATGTCTTCGCCGTCTTCTTCCATGCCATATAGAAAGCCTTCGAGCGCATCTTTTGCCATGATCATAGCATCATCCACGTTCTCGCCTTCTGAAATGCAGCCGGGTAAATCGGGAAAGGTAATTGTGTAGCCGTCGCTTCCGTTTTCTCCTGCATCAAAAATCGCCGGAAATAAATACTTTGCCATATATATAAAACCTCCTTACAAGGGGGTTGTTTAAGTATAGAATTTAGTGTGCTGGGTTTGAAGTCTTTTTTGGATGTGGGACTGTTACCGTGCCCGGTTTGGTTGGATGTTAAAGTGGTGATGACTACCAACAACCCGCTTTAAATACCACCCATCTTTTGTAAGTATCTTTATGATATCTCTTGAAGACTTCATGTTTCCCTCCCTTCATATATATTAAGAGACATATTATTTATACGTGTCGATACTTATTTTATAAAAAAAGCATTTTTGTCTTACTTGAGACTAATTTATGAAAAGAACTTTCGTTCGACAAATTTCGTAAATGGTTTCATTGTCATGCTCTTTTGCCGATAAAAGGGATTGAGGTGATAATATGCAAAACCATTCGTTGATGGAAGCGAAAGAAATATCGAAATACCTAGAAAAAAGATACGGGAAACCCTATAAAGAAAATCTGACCATTCAGCAAGTTGTTAAAGAAGCATTAAAAAGAGATCACAGTGAAGAGCAATTGAAACTGATGGTTAATAGATTAGATTCGAATCTCAATGTTTCAAATGATCTAAGCTCTCTTACAACTATTCCTTTTACATTACTTACATCAGCTCTTGCCGCAGTGCTTAGTGTCTTTGTTGTTATGTTCACTTTCTATTTCAATACTACTAATAGTTTTTCCAACACTATGTTACAAAAGGATAAAGAAAATAAGATAAATCCTGGAGACATCCTTAATACTATTATTGAAATTGGAATGCAACTAGTTTCGCCAATATTTTATTTTAGTATTATTATGACTCTTATAATGTTTGGGACGTGGGGGTGGCTCACAACTAAAAGTAAGAGATATTATGAACAGCAGCGGGGTTTTAAGTTGTTATTAGACGAAGTAATGGAAGAGTTTAAAAAAGAATCTAAAAAAGAATCTAAAGAAGAATCTAAAGGATAGGCATTGGACAGTTGGCATCATTCTACGGGATGGTGCTTTTTTATATTCTCTGTAAACTGCTTCCGGTAAATCAGTCGTTGATATTTACTGATTTTGTTTCCATGTAGTTAATAAGAATCATTTATTATGCTCTACCATTTTTCCGCCTCTAATAATGTGTTAACATGTTTTTAATAAATCATTATCTTTACAGCTAGTACAAGAAAAAAACAAATTGTTAGAAAGTTGCAAGTAGAAAAAATATTTCATATTTTATAAAATGTGGGTGTACTTAAAAACAAGCACCCGGAATTATGCAGATTGGAGAAATCAAAATGACTAATAAGAAAATTATCTTTGACATTATTATGTACATTATTTTCGGTGGGGTAAGTGTTTACTTATTTTCGCAAACTAATTTTGGAACAGGTGCGTTGATTTGTATTATCGTAATTTATCTTGCTGTTATCGCGTATAAAGTCAAACAGTTAGTCAGTCGGGCTGATTCTTAGGGTGCGTTAAGGGGGATTAGTAAGTGAAAAGGAAAAAATTTTTGGCCGGGGTTTTGGCTGCGTCAATCGCTTCAGGTACAGTTTTACCAACAAGTTCTGCGTTTGCTGAAAGCATTCAAGCACCTTCCTATGAACAGTTAAATAAGGATTTTAAAATCACAAGTGAAGTAATTAAGGATGACGGCAAACTAGTGGAGATTCAATACGCTAAACAAGGTGAGAAACACAAAGCTGTGCTTAATGCAAAAGATCATACTGTTAAAGTGGACGGTGAAGTACAAAAAGGTTTGAACTATGATTTTGATGAAAAGAAAGCAGAGATAGCAAATGGCACTCAAAATTCATCAGCGACAGATACATTCACAACAATGGCCGCGAAACCAAAGGCAGGATATAAGTATGTTGGAACGGTGTCTGGTCATACAAAAGAGTCTAAAAATGCAGTCACCTTAGTGGGATCTTTATTTGGAACAATTCCTGGGCTTGGATGGGGTGCTAAGGCTGCAGGTGTCTTGTTTGCTTACTGGACCAAAGAACGAATCCCTGATGCTTATTACAAATATGATTTGTATGAAAAAGGTGCAATGACTAACTCATGGTATCAATATACTACAACTCAATTTTTTGAAGATAAAGCACATAAAAAGCCGATGGGTAAACCTTGGACAAGTAGCCCAACAAAAATCGACTTGCCTAATAGCTAACTGGGAAAGCAGGTGTTTAAGCCTGCTTTTTTATATTCTCTGCAAACTGCTTCCAATAAATCTCGGAAATACGAATGGCGGTTAACAGTCTGAGGACGGGGGGCAGTTTAGAAAGAATATGATTGGAGGGATTACATGAAAACAATTAATTAAGCCTTTGAGGAATTAGGAAAGAATCTAAGGTGTGCGGCTGAAAGGATGCCAACACCCAAACCGCTATCCACAGAAGCTTTTATTATGTTGAGTAAAGGAGATAGAGCATGGAAACAATTTATGCGCACCCATTTGAGACGTCATGGTTTATTTCGCTCACGTTCTTCTGTTTATCGTGTGTAGTCTGTTCAGGTAAATCAGAAAAGGAATAAGCATGGCAAGGCAACGTGATGAGTTAGACAAAATCTATAATACAGCACGCTGGAAGCGGGTAAAAAAAGCCGTTCTAATTAGGGACGGCTATTTGTGTTGTGAGTGACGTCGTCGTGGATTAATAGGAGACAAATACGGTCCACAATCTCATCACATTAAGAGATGATCCAAGCGGGGCATTTGATCTTGATAATCATAAAACGATCTGTTTAAAGTGCCACAACAGGAGGAACCCGGAAAGAAGCGGTGGGGAGAAGGAAAAAACGATTATATGAAAGTAACACTTATAGCGGAAAATATGGAAGGGTTTTTCTCCATAATAGAGAATTTTTAGGGAAGGATATTAAAGCAGGTAAATCATATTCAAAGTCGTATTATCCTAAAAAGACAAAGTTTTTTATGTCCCAACATACTTCGATAGCCGGCTGGAAAGGTTCACTTCCTGATACTTCAACTGGAACATTGGCTCCTGCTCTTGCGAATAAAATAGCAATGCTGTATCCAGAGATAATAAATACTCACAGCAAAAAAACAATGCCCTTACCGGCTAAAGCAAATTTCCCGGCTGTACCTGTCGATAAAAGAGCTAAATGGGATAGCAGAACGGATCGAGGTAACTATATAAAGAAGTACATCGACACATACGGTGATCCGAAGTGGAATTGGAGTTCATTCGATATTCACCATGTGCTTCCGCTAAAGTATGGGGGAAAAAATAACTTTAATAATTTGTATCCTCTCCCTCGTGATATGCACCAAAATCTATTAAATCCTTGGAGGGATAAATATTAATAAGTAAGAGGTGGCTCAATGGCAGTTTTTGTTGAAAAAACGCTCCAAGGTCTAAAAGAATTAATTGATGAAAAAGGCCGCTTAAAAATTTTAGGGAATGAAGGAACTCTTTTAGAAACAGAATGTACTTTTTCTAAAGGTGCAACAGATCTGGAGATTGAGAGTTTTGAGAAGAAAATAAAAGTCTCACTTCCTGAAGATTATAAAACCTTTTTAAAATTGCATAACGGAGCCAGAATATTTGATTTGTTGATTTACGGTGAGAATGTAGGTGGGGGGTTGCATATTCTTAATTTAGAAGAGATTGAAAAGTATATGCAAAATGGTTTTTTAAAGCCTCAGTTTATTCCCGTCGCACATCTGTTAGACGGATGTTATTTGTTAATTGACAAAACCAAAATATCCACAGATCCAAACTATTTATGGTTCCACGGATTTGTCGAGTATGAACCAATGCAACTTAATTTTGAGATATTTTTAGATAGGTATATTTTATCTCAGGGATCAAGTTTTTGGGAATGGAATATCTACACTGCTGAGAATTATTATAGGACTCACCAGGGTGATGAGGATTAACCTTTCCTACAGTTGGGTTGGTTCATTTTTACTATTAGACTTCGATTTGAACTTTTAAAAATAGGTTTAATTTAAGAGACGAACCGATTAATTGGTGTATAGAGGATTTATAAAAAGCGCAGATACTCTGCGCTTTTTTATTTAAGTATTTTCCTAATCATTCGCAGCCCGTTTTTGGAAGAAGGATAACGGAAAGCGAAGTCGAAGCGGTTCGTTTGTTTGACGACGCTTTTTTTGTGCGTAAACGTGTTAAAGCTGTCAAATCCGTGATAGCTGCCGATGCCGCTTTCCCCGACGCCGCCGAATGGCAAATACGGTGTCGCAACATGCATTAACGTATCATTGACACAGCCGCCGCCAAACGACAGGTTCTCTAAAACAGTTCGCTCGATTCCTTTGTTTGTGGTGAAGAGATACAGGGCGAGCGGCTTTGGGCGCGATTGGACTTTCTCAATGACTTCCCCGATATCACGGTATGTAAAGAGCGGAAGAATTGGCCCGAAAATCTCCTCCTGCATCACTGGAGAGTCATCCTTCACTTGATCTAGAATCGTCGGCGCTATTTTGTGGTGATCAGGATTAAATTGTCCGCCTGTAAGCGGGACGCCATCATTCAGAAAGCTGAGCAGCCGCTGATAGTGGCGTTCACTGACGATTTTGCCGTACTGCGGATTTTGTTCAGGCTGAGGGCCGTAAAATTCGCTGATCGCACGCTTCATTTCTTCTGTGAGCTTCGTTTTGATATCTTGGTGGACAAATAAATAATCCGGTGCGATGCAGGTTTGCCCTGCATTTGTAAATTTCCCGAAGACGATGCGTTTGGCGGCAAGCTGTATATCAGCATCCTTATGGACAATGCAGGGACTTTTGCCGCCGAGCTCCAAGGTAACGGGAATTAATTGTTTGGCGGCGGCCTCCATGACGATTTTTCCCACGGCAACGCTTCCGGTGAAGAAAATATAGTCAAAGGGCTGCTGTAATAACACAGTGCTGACGTCGGGTCCGCCCTCCGCCATAGCGACATAGTCACTCGGAAAAACGCTGCTGATGAGTTTGGAAAGAACAGCGGAAACCGCCGGCGTATATTCTGACGGTTTAAGAACGACTGTGTTTCCGGCCGCAATGGCTCCAATCAAGGGTGAAAGCGCCAGCTGCAAGGGATAGTTCCAAGGCGCAATCACCAAAACGGTTCCATACGGCTCAGGGATGATGATGCTCTTGGAGCCTAGGTGAGTCAGAGGCGTTTTGGCTCGTTTCGGTTTGATCCATTTCCCAAGCCGCTTCATCACAAAACTGATTTCCTCCAGTACAATTCCGATTTCTGTTGTGTACGACTCCTGTTCGGATTTGTGGAGATCCTGATAGAGAGCGGCTGTTATATCGGCTTCTTGTGTTTTGATGGCTTGTTTCAGCTTTTGCAGCATGTTCAGTCTCGATTCTAGCTGTCTCGTATGCCCCGCCGCAAAATAGGCTTTGTGCTTGCTGACGATAGAGGGGATGCTGTTCATTTCGTCTCTCCTTTTTGTAAGGTATGGTGATTTATTATGTGGAAAATTTCTTCTGCTTGTCAAATGGGGGTTTCTAATGTACATGTAGCTGAAAAGCCAGTAGGCACATAAAAAAAGCCCCGGACAGGGGCTTTTTTTAATAAAGAGAGGGAGCATCTGTCCATTATTCTGACAGCCCAAAAGAAAAACCCCGGAAACATTGTCATTACAACATGTCCGGGGTTTAATCCAATGCTCTTTAAAGAGCGTTTTACTTAACGGGAGTAGAACTCAACGATAAGCGCTTCGTTAATTTCCGGAGCAAGCTCAGAGCGCTCTGGAAGACGAGTGAATGTACCTTCAAGCTTTTCAGCGTCGAAAGTAAGGTACTCAGGAACGAAGTTGTTTACTTCTACAGATTCTTTGATGATAGAAAGGTTTCTTGATTTTTCGCGAACACCGATTGTTTGACCAGGTTTTACTTGGTAAGACGGAATGTCAACGCGGCTTCCGTCAACAAGGATGTGACCGTGGTTAACTAATTGGCGTGCTTGACGGCGAGTGCGCGCAAGACCGAGCTTGTACACAACGTTATCAAGACGTGCATCTAAAAGAATCATGAAGTTTTCGCCGTGTTTACCAGTCATTTTTGCAGCTTTGTCAAACAATGTGCGGAATTGACGTTCGTTTACACCGTACATGTGACGAAGTTTTTGCTTTTCTTGCAATTGCAAACCGTATTCTGATAGTTTTTTACGCTGTCCCGGACCGTGGGGACCTGGTGCGTAAGGGCGTTTTTCTAATTCTTTACCTGTACCGCTAAGAGAGATTCCTAAACGGCGAGACAGTTTCCAAGATGGACCTGTATAGCGAGCCATAATGTGACTCCTCCTTTGGTTTTATTTTGTGGAAAATAAAAACCGTCTGTTCGATCCGACCGTGCACATTTTGTTTTCATGTATCCTCGCTCCAGCAGCAGAGAGTTACACGATACACCTTACAGCTAAGGAACAAAATGCAAACACAGAAGCTGAACAAAAAGGCTGCAATATTTCACACAAAGAACATTATATGATTTTTCCCCGCCGCCGTCAACCATTTCTCCATGAAGAGTGCCGGTTTATGATATAATGTACAAAAATGAGTAGTACATGTTTAGGTGATAAAAATGAAAAAACAAACAATTGATGAAGTGACGGCCTTTCATCAGAAAATGCTTTCTTTTTTCTTAACGAAATCTGAATCCGTCTCATTATCCGACTCGCTGTTATGGCTGGCCTCAGCTCTAGAATCCTGCTTTACATCTCTTTCATTGACCCTTTCACCGGCAGAATCAACACGTTTCACCATAAAAACAGAAGATGAACCGCATTATGCTCCGCTGAAAGAGAGCGACGGCCGTTTTATGATCAGGAATCAGACGTCCGGCAGATCCTTTTATCTGTGCTCGGAAGGCGGGCTGCCGATCCCGGAATCATTGCCTGAGATCGTTACTCAGTTTATTAATCAATCTGTGAGACAAAGCGGGCTGTTTGACAAAACGAAGCATCAGCGGAAAATTCACAGAATGACAGAAATGTTCCATTCGCTTTTGGACCAAAATGAGGTTTTGGAAAAACTGCAGGCAAGTTTGAGTACGGCTTTCCGGTCTTTCCGTTTTTCACTGTTTATCACGCAGGATCAGGATACGGACAGACAGCTTCCCGCAAAAGAATTACATATGGAAGGAAAAGATGCCGATCCGTCTGCCCTGAAGGTTTATTTATCGGGGAGACTGCTCAGAAAAGGCAGGTCATCTGCTTATCTGCCGATCAAAGGCCAGCAGGGGACTTACGGGGTTCTGAAGACGGAGGGGCTGCAGGATGCCGTTCTTTCGTGCAGTACTCTCAGTGAAATGCTGCTGCTTGCGGGCGCAGCGGGAAAAGCATTTGAAAATGCGCAGCTCTATGAGCAATCGAAAAAAAGCATTGCGAATCTGGAGCTCATTAATGAAACATCGCGCCAGCTGAATCAGCGCCTCAGACTCACTGATACGATGAGGGAGCTCGCCGCCATTATGACCCAATCGTTTCATGCGGAAGAAGTGGCTTTTTTTCATATTGATCATTTTGAGACGCAAAATCTGCTTCCGGGACATACCGCTTTTTTTAAGACAGAACGTGCGAACCCTTATATCAGCATTGTGAAAGAAAAGCTGTTCGAGGGAGAAAAGGGCGTGTTTATCGGCAGCGGAAAGACTGTATTCGGCGAAAACGGCTACGGCTCGCTGATGGCGGTGCCGATGATCGAAAATGACACCGTCTTCGGGTTCGCGATTTTATTGAAAAAGGATTTGTATGCTTTTACGTTTGAAATGTATAAGCTTTTTCAAGCGCTCATTCACCATGCGACATTGGCGGTCACGAACTCCATGCTGCGCGACAGGCTTGAGCATCTTGTTCAGACAGACCAGCTGACGGAGCTGTATTCAAGAACCTATTTGGATGAGAAAATTCAATACAGCATGAAAATTCATAAACGGGGTGTATTCATCCTCGTTGATATCGATAATTTCAAAAATATTAATGATACATACGGTCATCAAACGGGAGATTCGATCCTGATTCAGGTGGCCTCCGTTATGAAGAACCATATTCGTGAGCATGATGTCGCTGCAAGGTGGGGGGGCGAGGAGCTGGCTGTCTATCTGCCGAATATCAACGTGTCATCCGGAGAACGCATCGCTAAAAGGCTGGTTCGCGCCATCCGGGAAAACACCGAGCCGCGCGTGACGATTTCCTGCGGCGTTTCCTGCTGGTCAAAGTCCGGCCCGATGCCGTTGAAATTGCTCGTTCAGCAAGCGGATGAGGCGCTTTATATCGCCAAACGGAACGGCAAAAACCGGCTGATCATCCATCAAAACAGCACGACGACATAAAAAAGGAGCCGGCCTGCCGGCCGGGCTCCTTTTTTTATCCTAATCGTTTTTCAAGCGTTTCAACGAACTTTGCTAAATAGGTTTCGTCCGTTTCATCAAAACGGTTTTTCACGGGGCTGTCAATGTCCAGCACACCGATCACTTCACCGTTTACGCGGATCGGGAGAACGATTTCTGACTGGGAAGCCGCGTCACAGGCGATGTGTCCCGGGAACGCATTCACATCGGCAATCCGCTGCACGTCGCCATTAGAGTAGGCAGTGCCGCATACGCCTCTGCCGAACGGAATGCGCACACAGGCAGGAAGTCCTTGAAACGGTCCGAGCACGAGCTCGCCCTCTTTAGCGAAGTAAAACCCCGCCCAGTTGACTTCATGTAATGAATGGTATAAAAGCGCTGACGCATTCGCGTAATTTGCGATCGCATCCGTTTCATCTTCTGTCATGGCTTCGAGCTGTTTAAGCAGAAGCTGATAACTTTTTTCTTTATCTCCGGATTGTTTTTCGACATGAAACATGGAAAACCCTCACTTTTTCTATAATATCAAACAAAGTTCCGGCCGTTCTGCCGGCATTTGTCGAGAAGTTCTTACAGGAACGGCGCCTTTCTGCTTGAATTGTTACACATAAAGGGGTGAGCCGTATGAAAGTAAGCACCAAAGACAAAATTATTAACGCCGCTGTCCAGCTGTTTAACCAAAAAGGTTATTCCGGCACGTCCGTCCGTGAAATCGCAAAGTCAGCTGATGTAAATGTTGCGCACATCTCCTACTATTTTAAAGGGAAAGGCGGATTAATGGAACATTTAGTTTCCGAGTTTTACGAAGGCTATACTGAAGCGCTGGAAAAAGCCGCCGTCAGTATGAACGGTGAAGACGCGCAGGAACGCATCCTGCGGGTGATTTTCGATATTTTATCCTATCAGCACGATAACCGTCAATTAACGCGGTTTGTATATCGGGAAGTAACGATTGATTCCGTGCTTATCAGGGAAATTATGTCTACTTACTTAATGAAAGAAAAATATATTTTCCAGCTGGTGATTGAAGAAGGGCAGTCACGCCACAGACGGCTGACGCTGCCCGTGCCGCATTTTATTCTGCAATTGAAATCCCTCTTGATGATGCCGTATCTTCAGCCTCAATACATTACCGAGGTGCTCTATATGCAGCCTCATGAACCGTACTTTTATAAAAGGTATTTTGAAGAGGTGAAGATCTGGATCGAAAGCGTGTTCCGACGGCCTGATGCGGCGCTTATGAAGTAATGATGCTTTTGTACGTTTCATAGGAACTGCCGACATCTTCCGCTTGATGGGCGTCCGACCCGAATATGAGCGGGATTTTTTTTTGCTTCGCCGTCTCAGCCATCCAATCCTCCATGTATACTTCCCCGGCAAACTTCTTTCTGAGCCCGGATGTATTCACATCCAGCTCCATTCCGTGTTCTTTCGCGGCGTCAAGACAGCGGGCCGCAAGCTCTCTTATTTGAGGTGACATGCTGTAAGGGAAAAGGCGCGCGAATTTTTTGACGAGCGTGATATGGCCGACCCGTTTTGGCTTAAAGGGGCCGAGCGGTGTTACAATGGAAGAATACACAGTTTCATAGTATTGTTCATATACGGCTTCAACGCTTCCGAAGCGGTCGGCAAGCTGCTGAAAGGCGTGCTCGTCAAAATCGAGGCATATATAAGACGGGCCGGTCTTCAAAAAATGAACGGATAAAATGCCGTCATCCAGTGAGGGGCCGTACGTGTTCAGAAACGCCGCGGTTTCCTCTTCATACCCTGTGATAAAATCGGTTTCTAGCCCAGTCAGAATGCTGATTTGTCCATCGTATTCCTTTTTCAGCTGTGACAGCCGCTCCAAATAAACCTCCATCTGTCTGAGATCCATCGCGCTGTCCTGAAACGGTACGGGATCTTGAAATGACGGAGGAAGGGGGGCGTGCTCTGTAAATGTGATCGAGTCAAAGCCTCTTTCCAGGGCCTTTTCGACATATTGTTTCAGCGCATCCTTCGAGCCGTGAGGGCAAAAAGGCGTGTGGATATGAGCGTCTCGTTTTTCCATTTGTGTCACTCCATTAAAAAATTGCAGAATCCTGCCGAAATTATGCAAAAAGTTTTTGATTTCTGGTCAAAAAATGTTGGTTACATGGTATCATAATAACAATGAAAACGACAGATTTTCTCAATACATATATTGAAATCTTTCTGAATACATAAAACACCCTGACAGATTAAGAGAACAACAAGGGGGCTCATTATGGAGTTAGTCATCGGATTATTGGTTATACTGCTCGCGCTCTTTGCGGCGGGCTACTTTTTCAGGAAAAAAATTTATACGGAAATTGACCGGCTGGAGTCATGGAAGATTGAAATTTTAAACCGTTCGATAGTGGAAGAAATGTCCAAGATCAAACATCTGAAAATGACCGGAGAGACGGAAGAGTTCTTTGAAAGATGGCGCGAGGAGTGGGATGAAATTGTCACAGCCCATCTGCCGAAAGTAGAAGAGCTCCTTTATGATGCCGAAGAGAACGCCGACAAATACCGCTTTAAAAAAGCGAATCAGGTGCTTGTCCACATCGACGACCTCCTCACTGCAGCCGAATCAAATATAGAAGGCATACTGCGTGAGATCAGCGACCTTGTGACGAGCGAGGAAAAAAGCCGCGGAGAGATTGAACAGGTGCGTGAGCGGTATTCAAAAGCGCGGAAAAACCTTCTGGCGTACAGCCATCTCTACGGAGAGCTTTATAACAGCCTGGAGACGGATCTCGACGAAATCTGGAGCGGCATAAAAGAGTTCGAAGAAGAGACGGAAAGCGGCAATTACATCAAAGCGAGAAAAGTGCTGCTTGAACAGGACCGCAGACTGGATCAGCTTCAGACATACATAGATGACGTTCCGAAACTGCTTGCGGACTGTAAACAGACCGTGCCGAACCAAATTGCCAAGCTGAAAGACGGCTACCGGGAAATGACGGAAAAAGGCTACAAATTGGAGCATATTCAAATCGAAAAAGAGCTGGATACACTCACAAATCAATTGAAACGGGCCGAAAACGCGCTTTTGGAAGAATTGGATGTTGACGAAGCGTCCGCCATTCTTCAGCTGATTGATGAAACCATTCAATCGATGTATGACCAGCTGGAAGGCGAAGTGGAAGCCGGACAGTCCGTATTAAGCAAAATGCCTGAGCTGATCATCGCGTATGAGAAGCTTGAGGAAGAAAAAGACCGCACAAAAACCGAAACGGAGCTCGTCAAGGAAAGCTATCAGCTGACGGCGGGTGAAATCGGCAGACAGCATGCCTTCGAAAAACAGCTGGAAACGATCGGCCGGCTCCTTGAGCAGGCGAGAGAAAAGCTTGACGGTGAGCATGTCGCTTACTCGCTGCTGATTGAAGAAGTCGAGGCCATTGAAAAGCAGATGGAAGAGGCTCAGAAAGAACATGCCGAATACCGTGAAAATCTGCAGGCGCTCAGAAAAGAAGAACTGCAGGCGCGGGAAACGCTGATGCATCTTCGGAAAACCATTTCTGACACGGCCCGAATGCTGCAAAAAAGCAACGTGCCGGGAATTCCTGAACAAGTCAAGGACAAGCTCGAGGCGGCAAATCATCATATAGAAGAAACCGTCAGCCAATTGGAAGAGCTGCCGTTAAACATGGAGGAAGCCGCCAAACATCTGACCGAAGCCGAAAAGGTGGTTGAGGAAGTCAGCGAAGAGGCGGAAGATCTTGTGATTCAGGTGAAGCTGATAGAGCGGATCATCCAGTACGGCAACCGCTTCCGAAGCCAGAATCATATTTTATCCGAACAGCTGAAAGAAGCGGAACGGCTGTTTTACGCTTTCAGCTATAATGAAGCTTATGAGATGGCGGCAGATGCTGTTGAAAAAGCAGCTCCCGGTGCCGTGAAAAAAATTAAAGCTGATCAATCTGCTTCATAGACGCATAAGCAAAAACTGCACCCTGATGGAAATCAGAGGTGCAGTTTTTTAGTTTCTCACGGAATATAAAAAGCGCCTGCGGCTGATATACGTCAAGCCGCAAGCGCTGAATGTTACGATTTTGCTTTATTTAATTCGATGGGCGGGCTGGTAAAAAACGTGATAATGCAGCCGATGATCGCTCCGGCAATGCCCGGGAGCACCCAGCCGATTCCCATGCTGTAAAGCGGAAGATTTGCGTTTAAGAATGAATCTAATGATCCGAGCGGAATGCCGGCTGCCTTCAAGCCGTCCAGGATACTGAACAGCCCCGTTCCGATCAGGCAGGCGATATAGACTTCCCGTCTTTCCTTAAAGATTTTATCAATAAAGGAAAGGACGATAATGACAATCGCCAGCGGGTAAATGGCTGATAAAATAGGAACTGAAAATGCAATAATCTCAGCAAGTCCGAAATTTGAAATCGCCAGACTGAACAGCGTGACAATCGTAACCACCATTTTGTATGATAAAGCGGGAATCAATTTTGAAAAATATTCGCCGCAAGATGTGACAAGCCCGATGCTTGTCGTTAAACACGCAACGGTGATGGCAGAGCCGAGAACGATGTTTCCCAGTGAACCGAACAGGTAATCAGATGAAGCTGATAAAATCTTTGCGCCTTCGCCGAGCGGCCCTACAGCGTCCGTGCTTGTCGCTCCCAAATAGGCCAAAGATAAATAAATGAATGTCAAACCTGCCGCTGCAATCAGACCCGCTTTAATACAAGCGGCGGCGAGCGCTTTACGCTGGGTGACGCCCCTGCTTTTAACAGCGTTGACGACAACGACGCCGAAGACGATTGAGGCGAGCGCGTCCATTGTTTTATAGCCTTCCAAAAATCCTTTGAACACCGGCGTTCCGGAATATGCCTGATGTACGGCGCCCAGCCCGCCCATCGGAGTGACAATGGCTTTTACGACGATGATTAGAATAATACCGAATTTAATAGGAGTCAAAATCTTTCCGACTCTGTCCACGATTTTGGAAGGATTAAGAGCTAAATAATACGTAATAGAAAAAAAGATCAACGTGAAAACAAATAAAGATAATCTTTCCGGAATGCCGCTTAAAAACGGAACTGCACCGATTTCATATGAAACGGTTCCGGTTCTCGGAATCGCGAAAAGCGGCCCGATTGATAAATAAAGCACAACGGTGAAAATAGTCCCGAATACCGGATGAGCTTTATCGGCAAGCCCTTTCGCGTCTTTGCCCGTTAATGCGATGGCGATAATACCCAAAAGCGGCAGACCTACGCCGGTCAGTAAGAAACCGCCCATCGCTTTCCAGACATTATGCCCCGCCGCTTGCCCGAGCTCCGGCGGATATATCATATTTCCTGCCCCGAAAAAAAGTGCGAAAAGCATGAAACCGATAATAACGGTATCTTTGACAGGTAGTGAGTGTTTCATAAAAATCCTCCTAAATACTATGTTGAAATATTCTGTCAATTAATTGTCAGATAATATAACAAAACGAACATTACTTATTATATGGCAATGTACAGATAAGTCAATACTCGATTTATTGCGAATTTATATTTACTTTTGTTATGGTAGCATAAATATCATACGATGTACCGTTTTCATTAAAGGAGTAAAAAAAATGATATATTTAGACAACAGCTCAACGACCGAGCCGTATGAAGAGGTATTGGATGTGTACAAACAGACGAGCAGCCGGTATTTCGGCAATCCTTCGTCTCTGCACCAGTTAGGAACTGAGACGGAACAGCTCCTTGAAGCGGCCGCTCAGCAAATAAAAAAAACCTTGCGTTTAAAAAATTATGATATTGTATTTACATCAGGCGCGACTGAAGCGAATAACGATGCGTTAAAGGGAGCAGCCTGGGCAAACATGAGTAAAGGAAGACATATTATTGCTTCGGCGATTGAGCATCCTTCTGTGACGGAGACGCTTGATCAGCTGACAGAGCTGTTCGGCTTTGAAGTCACATATCTTCCGGCCGATCAAAACGGCTTCGTTTCTTTGAAAGACGTCAAATCGGCTATCAGGCCGGATACGATAATCGTCAGCATCATGCATGTCAATAACGAAGTCGGCTCCATTCAGCCCGTAAAAGAAATCGGCGGGTTTTTGAAGCAGCACCGGAATATTCTGTTTCATGTTGATCATGTGCAGGGCATTCATAAAGTTCCTCTGTCTATAGAAGAAGCGGGCATTGACCTTTGCACCGTTTCAGGGCATAAGTTTCACGGCCTAAAAGGGACCGGAGCGCTTATCGTCAAAAAAGGAACGCGGCTCATTCCGCTTATAACGGGAGGCTCGCAGCAAAAAGGCGTCCGTGCCGGAACGGAACACACGGCAGGCGCCGTTTCCCTTGCGAAAGCGATCAATCTTTCCGCGCGTGACATGAACGAGCGGCTTTCTTCCGTGGAGGCTGCCAAGAATGCGCTCATGGAAAGGCTGAGCGGGACGGACGGGGTCGTCATCAACACCCCCGCCGAAAACAGCGCGCCGCATATCATTAATTTTTCCGTGCCGGGCGTGAAGGCGGAAGTGCTGCTGCACATGCTTGAGGAAAAAGGAATATATGTCTCCACAACCGCGGCATGTTCGGCAAGAGAGCACAAACCGAGCCGTGTGCTTCTGCAAATGAATAAAGGCGAACAGATTGCATCAAGCAGCATCAGAGTCAGCCTGAACTTCAGCCATACGGCTGACATCACGGAGCCGTTTATGGCCGCGCTGGCGCCGGCTGTTCAAAAACTAAAAAAAATGATGAGGTAGCATATGAATTACGATCATATTTTAATCCGTTTTGGTGAAATATCCACAAAAGGAAAAAACAGACGCAGTTTTATTGAAAGATTAAAACAGAATATCCGCCTGGTATTAAAGGATTATAAAAAAGTAAAATACTTTTCAAACCGGGACCGGATGTCAATTACACTTAATGGAGAAAACCCGGAGGAAATTTGTTCCTTATTAAAGAATATATTCGGCATTCAAAGCTTTAGTCTCGCAATTAAATGCGAAAGCAAGCTGGAAGACATTAAAAAAACGGCTTTAGCCGCGATAGAAGGCGAATATAAACCGGGGAATACGTTTAAGGTCGAGACGAAACGGGCTTACAAACAGTTTGAATTAGATACGAATGCGATGAACGCTGAAATCGGCGGCCATATTTTGAAAAACACGGATGGATTAACCGTCGATGTGAAACATCCCGATATTCCGCTTCGGATTGAAATCAGGGAGGAAGCGACATTCCTGACCATTCGTAACGAAAAAGGCGCCGGAGGCCTTCCTGTCGGTTCCGCGGGTAAAGCGATGCTGATGCTTTCCGGCGGTTTTGACAGTCCGGTCGCCGGTTTTTACGCGATGAAACGGGGATTATCAGTTGAAGCCGTACATTTCTTCAGTCCGCCGTATACGAGTGAACGGGCGAAGCAGAAAGTCATGGATCTCGCGGGATGCCTCGCGAAGTTCGGCGGCAGTATGACACTTCATATCGTGCCGTTTACAAAGACGCAGGAACTCATCCAAAAACAAATCCCGGAGAACTATACGATGACGGCGACGCGGCGTCTTATGCTGCAAATCGCGGACAGAATCAGAGAAGAACGGAAAGCGCTCGCGATCATTACGGGAGAAAGCCTAGGGCAGGTAGCGAGCCAGACGCTTGAAAGCATGTATGCGATCAATGCCGTGACGGCAACGCCGATTTTGCGCCCTTTAATCGGAATGGACAAAACAGAAATCATCGAGAAATCAAAAGAAATCGGCACTTATGAAACAAGCATTCAGCCGTTTGAGGACTGCTGCACCATCTTTACGCCGCCAAGTCCGAAAACACGCCCGAAAAAAGAAAAAATCGAGCACTTCGAAAGCTTCGTTGATTTTGAACCGCTGATTGCTGAGGCGGCTGCCGGCATCGAAACCATCACTGTTTACTCAGAGCAGGAAGCTCACGATAAGTTTGCCGGCCTGTTTTAAAACTGTATACAATTACCAAAGTTTTTTTGAATGAAGACATGTGTTTTATCACATTCTATACTCACAAGGAGGTGATACACATGTCACAACAATCAAACAGCGGAAACAGCAACCAGCTTTTAGTGCCAGGCGCTGCTCAAGCTATCGACCAAATGAAGTATGAAATCGCTTCTGAATTCGGTGTAAACCTTGGACCGGAAACAACTTCTCGCGCCAACGGTTCTGTCGGTGGAGAAATCACAAAACGTCTTGTCTCTTTTGCTCAGCAAAGCATGGGCGGAAGCAGCCAGCAGCAGTTTTAATCACAACTTCACATAATGGCTAAGAGAGCGGGGAATTCCCCGCTCTTTTTTCATGAGTATAGATAGAAGGCGGGAAGCAATTTATGCATATTTTTATTGTAATGGCCTATGTTTATGTATAATGGGGAAAGAAAGTGAGGAGTTGTTCGTGTTAAAACGAGAAGATTTAATCGCCCCAAAGAACTATAACCTTGTAAATGAAATCGAAAAGTTCAGCCGTTCCAAAGAGAAGAACGCGCTTATTTGGGAAGATCAAACAGGCGGCAAGAAAGTCTGGACGTATGAAAAATTGATGGAAGAAACGAATAAAATCGGAGCCCGCCTGAAAGGTCTCGGATTTGAAAAAGGCGATAAGCTGATTGTCATGGTTCCGAGAGTGCTTGAAGCGTATGCCGTTTATTTAGCGATCTTAAAAGCGGGGATGGTCGTCATTCCTTGCTCGGAAATGCTGCGCGCCAAAGACCTTGAATACCGGATCAAACACGCCGAAGTGAAAGGCGCTATCGTTTATCCTTCATTTATAAACGCGTTTGACGAGGTGAATACCGGGCAGCTGGTGACATTGTCAATCGGTGAAAATGATGCCGGCTGGAAAAACCTCCTAACGATTGAAGCGGACGGAGACAGTTTTCAAACAGCTGATACAACAAGAGAAGACATGGCGTTTTTGTCCTATACTTCAGGCACGACCGGCCAGCCTAAAGGCGTTGTACATACACACGGCTGGGCCTTTGCCCATTTAAAAACATCAGCCGGTGCATGGCTGGATATTTCTGAAGACGATACAGTGTGGGCCACCGCGGCGCCCGGCTGGCAGAAATGGGTGTGGAGCCCGCTGCTCGCAATTCTGGGAAGCGGCGCGACAGGAGTCATTTATCACGGCAGATTCAACGCCAAGACGTATTTAGAGCTGCTGGAGCGCCATCAAGTAAATGTCTTCTGCTGTACCCCGACGGAATACCGCCTGATGGCAAAAGTGGAGGAGTTGGACAAATATGATCTTTCTGCCCTTCACAGCGCAGTTTCTGCTGGTGAGCCATTAAACCGGGAAGTCATTGACGTATTCCGGAAGCATTTCGGCATTAAAGTGAGAGACGGATACGGCCAAACGGAGAGCACCCTGTTAGTCGGCGTCCTGAAGGACATGGATATTAAGCCGGGAAGCATGGGCAAACCGACCCCTGGAAATCAAGTGGAGATTATAAACGATAAAGGCGAAATATGCGAAACTGGCGAAACGGGCGATATCGCCGTGCATTTGAGCACACCGGCCTTATTCAAGGAATATTATAAAGATCCCGAAAGAACGAAAAAGCAGATTCGCGGAGATTACTTTCTTACAGGAGACCGCGCGAAAAAAGACGAGGACGGCTACTTTTGGTTTGAAAGCCGCAATGATGACATCATCGTCAGCTCCGGATATACAATCGGGCCTTTTGAAGTAGAGGATGCGCTCGTGAAGCATCCGGAAGTGAAAGAATGTGCCGTCGTGGCGAGCCCGGATGAAATCAGAGGTTCAATCGTAAAAGCTTATGTCGTTTTACAAGACGATGAAAAGCGCAGTGACGAACTTGTCAAAGAACTGCAAAACCACGTAAAAACGATTACGGCGCCTTACAAATATCCGAGAGAAATTGAGTTTGTCGAAAGCCTGCCGAAAACGGCGTCCGCAAAAATCAGACGTGTGGAGCTGAGACAGCGTGAAGAACGGCTGAAGGCTGATAAAAAAGCATAATACAGGATAAAGGGTGAGCGGGGATGAAAGCGATTTGGCACGGCGGCACCATCTATACAATGCTGGACAAGAATCATGTCACTGAAGCCGTTTATACCGAAGAAGGCGTCGTCAGGCAGACGGGCAGCTTCCGGGAACTCCAAGGAACATACGGTTCGCCTGATACGGAGGAAATCGATTTACATGGAGCTGTCATGTTCCCGGGGTTTACGGACAGTCATATGCATTTAATCGGGCACGGGGAAAAACAGCTTCGCCTCGATTTGTCGCAGCTGACGTCAAAAGAAGCGATACTGCGGGCTGCAAAAGAAGCAGAGCGTGAATTGGAAGATGGCGAATGGCTGATCGGCGAAGGCTGGGATGAAAATCTGTTTGAACGGCCGGTTTACGTCACGAAGCATGACCTTGACCTGCTCTTTCCCGACCGCCCCGTCCTGCTGAAGCGGGTATGCCGGCACGCCGCGGCGATTAATTCGGCCGCATTGCGCGCGGCGGGAATTACAAACGAAACACCTGATCCAAACGGCGGGATTATCGTCCGGGACGGAACCGGTCCGACAGGCCTTCTGCTGGATAAAGCCCAAGAGCTTGTGACACAGGCCCTGCCGCCCGTCTCACTTCACTATGTCAAACGCGCGCTTCAAACGGCGATTACGGACTGCTGGTCAAAAGGCCTGACCGGCGGGCATTCAGAAGATCTGGCATACTACGGAGACGCGTCCGTTCCCGTTGCCGCGTACGAGTCGTTAACCGGCAGCGGCCTTTATCCTTTTCGCGCCCATCTGCTCGTTCATCACGAAGCCGTCGACAGCTGGAGCGCTCTGGATAAATCGACCGGACCTTATCTGGAATACGGAGCGATGAAAATTTTTGCTGACGGCGCGCTCGGAGGCAGAACCGCTCTATTGAAAAAGCCTTATCACGATGATCCGTCAGTTTCCGGCGTTCAGGTGCATAATGACGAAACCCTTGCCGCTCTTGTTTATAAAGCGAGAGAGAAAGGGATGGAGATCGCTGTGCACGCGATTGGCGACCTTGCATTTGAAAAGGTGCTGGATGTTATCGAAAGATACCCGGCAAAGCCCGGACAGCTAGACAGGCTCATTCATGCGCAAGTATTAGATGACGGATTGATTGAAAGAGCCGCCCGGCTGCCGATCGGACTTGATCTTCAGCCGCATTTTGTGGCCAGTGATTTTCCGTGGGTGATTGACCGGCTCGGAGAAGAGCGGATGAAAACGGCTTTCGCCTGGAAAACACTGCTGTCAAAAGGGCTGCTGTGCGCCGGAGGTTCAGATGCCCCGATTGAGCCGGCCGATCCGCTTCTGGGCATTCAATCGGCTGTGCTCCGTACAAGCAAGCAGCACCCGGAAGGTCCGGCCTATTATGAAAAAGAGTGCCTGACCGTGTACGAAGCCATTCAGCTTTACACGGAGGGAAGCGCGGCCATCATCCATAAAGAACATAGCCGCGGACGGATCGCCCCCGGCTATGATGCCGACTTTACCGTACTCAGCGGTGATCCGTTCATGACGGACCCGAAAAAGCTTCATGAACTGGAAGCGGTCAAAACCGTCGTCGGCGGCCGTATCGTATATGAAAAAGAGGACAGGCAGTGATGCCCGTCCTCTTTTTTTATGATAAAAATGATCG
Organism: Bacillus sp. SJ-10; assembly: GCF_002843505.1. NCBI lineage: Bacteria > Bacillati > Bacillota > Bacilli > Caryophanales > Bacillaceae > Bacillus > Bacillus sp. SJ-10. The sequence continues at coordinate 1,852,034 of NZ_CP025258.1, forward strand.
TTTTACTTTTTCCCAGAAAGAGTTGTCTTTCAGTTTCACCGTTTTGATTTTTTTATCGGATAGTCTAATCTCAACCTTTTTGACATTCCGCGTGCTGAGCGCTTCATTATCAAGCCCGATAATCGGATGCTCATTGCCGTCCTGCACCACCTGCAGTGTCAGCTTCCGGTCTGAGCTTAAAATAAACGGAGATCCGAGTGTACGGTATGTGTTGTTGTTCAACGACGCCAGTTCGGATACCTGCATGCAGGAAATCAAAGGATCAACAACGGCGCCTGAAACAGATTTATTGTAGGCGGTGCTGCCCGTCGGGGTGGAAATGATCATCCCGTCTCCTCTGAACGTCTCAAAATGAAGATCATCAATTAACACATCCATCACAAACGTTTTAATAATGCTTGAACGGATGGAAACCTCGTTTAAACAGTGAAAATGATTGCTGCCGTCCACCGTTACGTGAATGAGCGGGTATTTTCTGACCTCAAGCTGTTCCGCGGTCATGCTGGCCGCCATTTTTTCAGGCTCATCGCTGTGAAAATCACAGTACAAATGGGCTTTCCCTTTTTTAGCGATGCCGACATACAGGCAGTCATCACGGAATCCGGTTTTTCTGACGGCTTGCAGAAATGAGCCGTCGCTGCCGATGCTGGCGATAATTCCGGCATCCTCCGGTTGTGCCGCAACTGTAAAACCGTGCGATTCAGCAAGCTGCTTCAAAGAGCTGACTTGTTCTTTTGTTTCGTTGTTTTGTTTGTGAAAAAAATAAACATTGCGGCGAAGATCGGTCATATCCCCATTCCCCTTTGCTGTCATATTTACGTTTTTCTCCCAGCAGGTATTGTGTTAAAATACCTGTGGCAATAGTGTAACATGTTTCCTGTTTATCCGTTAAGGGAAAGCGCTTCATGAAAAAAATGAATCTTTTTTTACGGGGGAACGTACGAATATTGACAGAAAAGGAGGAGAACAAATGAATGCAAAAAGATGGATTGCGCTCGTCATCGCGCTCGGCATTTTCGGCGTATCAGTCATTGCAAGTGTGACCGTCGGGGTGCTGAAGAATATCGGAGATACAGGGTCTGACTTTGCATCACTGACAGATGACACAGAGGAAGTGACGCTGGATAAGGGCAGCCCCGGCAGTAAAATCGCCGTGCTTGAAGTGGACGGCACGATTGAGGATAACGGCGGGTCCGCTGGCCTGCTCAGCTCAGGCGGGTATGATCACAGATCATTTTTAAAACAGGTTGAGCGTGCGAAAGAAGACAAAAGCGTCAAAGGAATTGTGCTGAAAATCAATTCCCCTGGCGGAGGCGTGTACGAAAGCGCGGAAATACATAAAAAACTGGAAGAACTAAAGAAAGAAACGAAGAAACCGATTTATGTATCCATGGGCTCCATGGCGGCATCGGGAGGCTACTATATTTCAACGGCCGCCGATAAAATCTATGCTTCACCGGAAACGCTCACGGGTTCACTGGGCGTCATCATGGAAAGCGTCAATTATTCCAAGCTCGCCGATGAACTCGGCATCAAGTTTGAAACCATTAAAAGCGGCGCGCATAAAGACATCATGTCCCCGACCCGCGACATGACGAAGGAAGAAAGAAAAATCATGCAGACAATGGTCAACGATTCTTATGAAGGATTTGTCAATGTCATTTCAAAAGGCCGGCACATGTCAAAAGCGGATGTGAAAAAAATTGCCGACGGCCGTGTTTACGACGGCAGACAAGCGAAAAAAATCGGCCTCGTTGATGAGCTCGGTTTTTACGATGACACGATCAGCGCGATGAAAAAGGACCATAAAAATATGAAAAACGCTTCAGTCATCACATACGAGGAAGGATTCGGATTAGGCTCGCTCTTTTCCATGAGCGCAGCGAAAATGTTTAAAAGCGAAATTGATTTTCTGAATATGAAAGAACTCATTTCGCAATCCGGTTCGCCGCGGATGATGTATCTCTATGCAAAGTAGGGGGGAAGAAAGAATGGACGCGACTTACGAAGGCTTTCACGGCAAAGAAGAGGAAGCCGAACAACAGAGGGCGCCCGAGCAGGCATATGCGGGCTTTTGGATCAGGTTTTGGGCGTTTCTTCTTGATTGGCTGGTGGTCTGGGGGCTAAACCATCTCATCGTTTCACCGATTTTCACGCTGATGAAGCTCCCGGCAACAAGCGGAATGTTTACAATCTCAGCTTATTCCGTCACAACCCTGATCGTCTACCTCGCCTATTTTGTGTTCATGACGAAATGGTTTCATCAGACACTCGGCAAGATGGTCTTCGGGTTAAAGGTCACTTCTTTGACGCCCGGAAAGCCGCTGACTTGGAGCACCGTCATTTTCAGAGAAGCGGTGGGGCGTTATATCGATAAAATCTGGATTCTCTATATCGTCATTGCGTTTACGCCCAAAAAGCAGGGCATTCATGATCTGATCGCCGACACAACGGTGATTCACGAAGCGCTGTACCGCAAATAAAAGCAGTAAACCCGGAATAAACGTCCGGGTTTATTTTTTTGGGTTTTGGCGATAATGCTGCTAAGGAAGTGAAGCTTATGGGATATGCCGCAGCAGCTGTTATTCTCATTCTCATTTTGGCCTGGCTGCTCATGAGGATGAAAATCCACCTGACTTTCGAATATCTTCACGATAAAGATAACGACAAACTGACGTTTAAAATCTCGGCCTTATACGGGCTGATCCGTATTAAAAAAACGCTGCCCGTCATTAAAGTAAACAGCGAAGACGCGTCAATTGATGTCAAACAGGACACGAAATCAGAAATGAAAGGTCAGAAAAAAGAGAAGAAAAAAATCACATATGAAGATGTCAAACAGAGCATTCACAGAATAGAAATGATTCTGCACCAAGTCTTTCAGATGCGCCAAATCGGCGCCTCATTTCTTGCGGGAGTCCGTATTACGAAGTTCGAATGGGTGACGGTTATCGGAATAAAGGACGCCGCCGTTACGGGAATCGCCGCCGGCGGATTGTGGGCCGTAAAGGGAGGCCTTACGGCGATGCTGTATGATCATCTGCGTTTCATACATAAACCGGTGTGCGAAGTCATTCCGTCTTTTCAAGTGCCTGCATCCAAGACGCATTTGCAGTGTATATTCTTTTTTCGTTTTGGACATCTTATAGGTGCAGCTTTCAAATTGCTCAAATACGGGCGGAACGGACTTTCTATCATACGAAAGAAACAGCCGGTTCCGGTTGCTTCAAAGAATGATTCATCAGTTTAAGGAGGAGCGCATATGGCAGACCATCCCATTCAAGGTTTAATGAAAACCGCTATGGAAAATTTAAAAGAAATGATTGACGTGAATACAATCATCGGCGATCCTGTTGAAACGCCTGACGGCAGCGTAATCTTAACGGTTTCAAAGGTCGGATTCGGATTTGCGGCGGGCGGAAGCGAGTTTGGAGGAAAGCCGGCTGAAAAAAGAACCGATGATGATGAAAGAAAAGAGCAGAAGCTCCCGTTCGGCGGCGGAAGCGGCGGCGGAGTATCCATTACGCCGATTGCGTTTCTGATTGTCGGGACAAACGGCGTGCGTATGCTTCATTTGGATGAAAACACCCATCTGATTGATAAACTGTTAGACTCCGCGCCTCAAACGATTGAACGCATCCAGCATATGTTTAAAAAGAATGAAAAAGGCCGGAACCAAAAAAGAACGGATATTGATTTATAACAGAAAAGTTAACTGCCGCCCGCAGTTAGCTTTTTTTACGATGCGGCATAACCTTTGCAGTTTGCATAAAACTCGACTATGATAGAGCTATACATAGATAAAGGGAGGAATCAGAATGGCTGAAATTACATTTAAAGGCGGAGCCGTGACGCTGATCGGACAAGAAGTGAAACCGGGTGACCAAGCTCCTGACTTCACGGTTTTGACAAACGGATTAGAAGAGAAGACATTAGCAGATATGAAAGGGAAAGTAACGATCATATCCGTTATTCCTTCCATCGACACAGGCGTATGTGACGCGCAGACACGCCGCTTCAACGAAGAAGCCGCAAAACTCGGTGATGTGAACGTTTATACAATCAGCGCCGACCTTCCGTTTGCACAAGCGCGCTGGTGCGGAGCGAACGGAATTGATAAAGTTGAAACATTATCGGATCATAAAGAGATGTCATTTGGTGAAGCATTCGGTGTTTATATCAAAGAACTTCGTCTTTTGGCGCGTTCCGTATTCGTCCTTGATCAGGACGGAAAAGTCGTTTACGCGGAATACGTAAGCGAAGCGACAAACCACCCGAATTATGAAAAGCCTATCGAAGCTGCAAAAGCGTTAATTAAGTAAAGAGAGAAAAAGAGCTCCGGGTGCTGCCGCGGAGCTCTTTTCATGGCAAGGAGGAAACAGCATGCAACACGACCATGTCGGTCAGATTTATGAACTTTTAGATGAAGCCGCCCAAGTGATAGCAGAAGGCCTTCAGATTTCTTATATTGAGGGGCTTGCGGAAGCGGGAGAGATGTATTTTCTTGAAAAGGCCGACCAGCTTCCGCTTCAGGAAAAGCAAACCGGCGAGCTTAACAGCCTGCTCGCGAAAGCAGACTTCCGAAAATGGGAGCATGAATGGATCCGCAAGGCGTTCCAGCTCGCCATTTTAAAAGGGCTCAAAGATAAGTCCCATCCGAACAGACAGATGACGCCTGATACGATCGGCCTTTTCATCAGTTACCTCGTGAATAAATTTACGGGCGGCCGAAAAGGCCTGACATTGCTGGACCCCGCCTGCGGCACCGGAAATCTTCTGCTGACCGCGGCAAACCAGCTTTCTGACAAAGCGGGAAAAAGTTTCGGCATTGAAATCGACGATGTCCTTCTGAAGATCGCATATGCGCAGGCGAATCTGCAGGAAAAAGAAATGGAGCTGTTCTGCCAGGACAGTCTTCAGCCGTTATTTATCGAACCGGCCGATGCGGTCATCTGCGATTTGCCGGTCGGCTACTATCCGAATGACGAAGGCGCTGAAGCGTATGAGCTGAAAGCGGATGAAGGCCACTCATTTGCCCACCACTTATTTATTGAGCAGAGCGTCAAACATACAAAACCGGGCGGATACTTATTTTTTATGATTCCGAACCATCTGTTTGACAGCGCGCAAAGCGATAAACTGAAGCGGTTTTTTGCGGAAAAAGTGTATATCAACGCCCTTCTTCAGCTGCCGGCTACTATGTTTAAAGACGAAGCGCAGGCAAAGAGCATTTTAATCTTGCGGAAAAAAGGCGAAGATGCAAAGCCGCCGAAACAAGCGCTTTTGGCGAATCTTCCTTCCTTTGCGAACCAGCAGGCGATGCGGGAGATGATGGCAAAATTGGATCAATGGATTCAAAAAGAAAAATAATGGCGAAAAAGCAGTGTGAGATGCAAAATCCCGCGCTGCTTTTGCTTTTTAAAATGAATGGAAATCAGGACGATAACACAAATTAAGGAAAGAAAATAACATTCCGTAAGGCGGTACCGTCCATTTGGCACAAATAAAATTTATCAGAAAATATCGACTTCATATTGTAAGCGGTACCAATATGGATGTTGACTTGAAATGCTGAGTTGACAATGTTTAAATGGAAAAGTCAGATATTTTTTGGACTGCAATTATGGTCTGGGAAAAAAGAACGAACAAACGAAGAAGAATTTTGATAGGAGCGTCATTTATGTCTAAAATTATTGCAATTAACGCAGGAAGCTCATCTTTAAAATTTCAGTTATTCGAAATGCCTTCAGAAAAGGTGCTAACAAAAGGTTTAGTAGAACGGATCGGTATCGCCGACAGCGTTTTCACAATCTCTGTTAACGGCGAAAAAAATACAGAAGTGACAGATATTCCGGATCATGCGGTTGCGGTGAAGATGCTGCTTCACAAGCTGACTGAATTCGGTATTATAAAGGATTTAAATGAAATTGACGGAATCGGCCACCGTGTGGTTCACGGCGGAGAAAAATTCAGCGATTCTGTTTTGCTTACGGATGAAACAATCCGTGAGATTGAAGAGATTTCAGAACTTGCGCCGCTTCACAACCCGGCTAACATCGTCGGCATTAAAGCCTTTAAAGAAGTGCTTCCGAATGTGCCTGCGGTTGCAGTGTTTGATACGGCGTTCCACCAAACGATGCCTGAACAATCTTACCTGTACAGCCTACCGTACGAATACTACGAGAAATACGGCATCCGCAAATACGGTTTCCACGGCACTTCTCATAAATACGTGACACAGCGCGCAGCTGAGCTTCTCGGCCGCCCGCTTGAAGATTTGCGTCTGATTTCCTGCCACCTCGGTAACGGCGCAAGTATCGCGGCCGTAGAAGGCGGAAAATCCATTGATACGTCAATGGGCTTCACACCGCTTGCGGGTGTCGCGATGGGAACACGTTCAGGAAACATCGACCCTGCATTGATTCCGTACATTATGGAAAAAACGGATCAGACGGCAGATGAAGTATTAAATACATTAAATAAAAAGAGCGGACTGCTTGGCGTATCCGGTTTCTCCAGCGACCTTCGCGATATCGTGGAAGCTTCAAAAGAAGGAAACGAAAGAGCGGAAACGGCTCTTGAAGTGTTTGCAAGCAGAATCCATAAATACATCGGTTCTTACGCTGCGAGAATGAGCGGCGTTGACGCGATTATTTTCACTGCGGGTATCGGTGAAAACAGCGTTGAAGTCAGAGAACGCGTGCTTCGCGGCTTAGAATTCATGGGTGTATATTGGGATCCTGCGCTGAACAACGTGCGCGGCGAGGAAGCGTTTATCAGCTACCCTCACTCTCCTGTCAAAGTCATGATCATTCCGACTGACGAAGAGGTCATGATCGCACGCGACGTTGTCCGCCTTGCACAGTAATGATCGAAAAAAGCACATCCTTTAGGGTGTGCTTTTTTATTGAATGCCCCAGAATCAAACGTTACGATATGTTTATTACATAAACGATGAGGTGAAGCAATGAGTGTGCATGAACATAAACAAGAAGCCCCGTCAGCGGTGCGCTGCAAGGTGATTACAGTCAGCGACACGAGAACGAAAGAAACCGACAAAAGCGGGCGCGTCATGATGGACTTCCTCAGGGAAGCGGGATTTGAAACGGTCGCTTATGACATTGTTAAAGATGAAAAAGATGAATTGCAGAAAGCCGTTTTATCCGGCTGTATGGATGAATATACAGATGCGGTGCTGTTAAACGGAGGGACGGGCATTGCCGAAAGGGATGTCACAATTGAAGCGGTCACGCCGCTGTTTTCAAAAGAACTCCCGGGATTCGGCGAGCTGTTCCGCATGCTGAGCTATACGGAGGACATCGGTTCCGCCGCCATTTTGTCCAGAGCGGCAGCGGGTGTGATCCAAAATACCGCAGTCTTCTGCACGCCCGGCTCCTCAGGCGCCGTAAAGCTTGCGATGAGTAAACTGATTATTCCTGAACTGCCCCATGTGCTCCGGGAAATCCGAAAAGATTTATAAATGTATAAAAAGGCTCTGCTCCGCTCAAAAAATTGGGTGGGGTTTTTTTTATAAAAGGCTTGAAAAAACAGAATTTACTTGTTACAGTGTATACATACAAAATGCATTTTTATTAATTAAAACTAATTTTTATACAAAGGGAGCTTTTAACATGGCAGAACAAAAAAAGGTTGTATTGGCATACTCAGGAGGTCTTGATACTTCTGTAGCGATAAAATGGCTGCAAGAACAGGGATACGATGTTGTTGCCTGCTGCTTAGATGTAGGGGAAGGAAAGGATTTGGCATTCGTTCAGCAAAAAGCGCTGGAAGTAGGCGCCGTAAATTCCTATGTGATTGATGCGAAAGAAGAATTCGCACGGGAGTACGCGCTTATTTCTATGCAGGCCCATACAATGTATGAAGGCAAGTATCCGCTCGTATCTGCATTATCCCGTCCGTTAATCGCGAAAAAACTCGTTGAAGTCGCGGAAAAGGAAAACGCGGTGGCCGTAGCGCACGGCTGCACGGGAAAAGGCAACGATCAGGTTCGTTTCGAAGTATCCATCAAATCATTAAATCCTGATCTGGAGGTCATTGCTCCGGTCCGTGAGTGGCAATGGTCGCGTGAAGAAGAAATTGAATATGCCGCAAGCCGGGGCATTCCGATTCCGATCAATCTTGACAGCCCTTATTCCATCGATCAGAACCTATGGGGACGCGCCAATGAATGCGGTATATTAGAAGACCCGTGGGCGGCGCCGCCTGAAGGGGCATATGACCTGACAGCATCTCTTGAAAACACGCCGGACGTTCCGGAAATCATCGAAATCGCATTTGAAGCCGGTGTTCCGGTTTCAATCGACGGCGTAACCTACCCGCTCGCTGATTTAATTCTCAAGCTGAACGAGACTGCCGGAAAACACGGCATCGGCCGGATTGACCATGTGGAAAACCGCCTGGTCGGCATTAAGTCCCGTGAAGTTTATGAGTGCCCGGGCGCGATGACTTTGATTACGGCTCACAAAGAGCTTGAGGATCTGACTTTAGTGAAAGAAGTGGCCCATTTCAAACCGGCAATTGAACAAAAACTGTCTGAAATCATCTATAACGGTTTATGGTTCTCGCCGTTAAAAGACGCGCTGCTTGCATTCTTGAAAGAAACTCAAAAACACGTCACCGGCGTCGTGCGCGTCAAGCTGTTTAAAGGCCATGCCATTGTAGAAGGACGTAAGTCGGAATATTCACTCTACGATGAAAAACTTGCGACATATACAAAAGACGATGCGTTTGACCATCACGCGGCAATCGGTTTCATTGAGCTTTGGGGGCTGCCGACAAAAGTAAACAGCATTGTGAAAAAGAAGGAGCAGATTGAAGCATGAAGAAGCTTTGGGGAGGCCGTTTTCAAAAAACACCGGAAAAGTGGGTCGATGAGTTCGGCGCATCCATCACATTCGACCAAAACTTAGTCAAAGAGGATATTACAGGGTCTCTCGCTCATGCGGCAATGCTGAAAAAATGCGGCATTCTGACGGAAGAAGAAGAAGGCGCCATCCGACAGGGGCTGCAGATCCTCCTGCAAAAAGCAGAGGAAGGGACGCTTGAATTCTCTGTTGATTATGAAGATATCCATTTGAATATTGAAAAAATGCTGATCGAAGAAATCGGACCGCTAGGCGGCAAGCTCCATACCGGCAGAAGCCGGAATGACCAGGTGGCGACCGACATGCATTTGTATTTGAAAGATCATGTCTCACATATCATCGTACTGATTGAACAGTTCCAAAAAGCGCTGATCGAAAAAGCGGAGGCCAATGTCGAGACCATTCTGCCGGGGTACACCCATTTACAGCGGGCTCAGCCGATTTCTTTCGCCCACCATCTGCTTGCTTATTTTTGGATGCTTGAACGGGATAAAGAGCGTTTTCGCGATGCTATGAAGCGGATTAACATATCGCCGCTCGGATGCGGGGCGCTTGCCGGAACTACGTTTCCGATAGACCGTAACTATTCGGCGGAGCTGCTCGGTTTTGACTCCATTTATGAGAACAGTCTTGACGGAGTCAGTGACAGAGATTTTATTCTCGAGTTTTTAAGCGGCAGCAGCATGCTGATGATGCACCTTTCGCGTTTATCAGAAGAAATCATTCTATGGTGCTCGCAGGAATTCAGATTCATTGAACTGGATGATACGTATGCGACGGGAAGCAGCATGATGCCGCAGAAGAAAAACCCCGACATGGCGGAGCTGATCCGCGGTAAAACCGGACGCGTATACGGTGATATGATGGGGCTTTTCACGATTATGAAAGGGCTCCCGCTCGCTTACAACAAAGACCTGCAGGAAGATAAAGAAGGCATGTTTGACACGGTGAAAACCGTTGAAGGAAGCCTTCAGATTTTCACGGGCATGATTGAAACGATGAAAGTAAACAAAGACATCATGAAACAAGCGACAAAACAAGATTTTTCAAACGCGACGGAACTTGCCGATTATTTAGCTAAAAAAGGCATGCCGTTCAGAGAAGCGCATGAAGTGGTCGGCAAGCTTGTGTACAGCTGCATTGAAAAAGGAATCTATTTAAGTGATATGGCATTTGAAGAATTCCTTCAAGCCAGCAGTCTCTTTGAAGAAGATATCTATACCGTGCTCGATCCGCATCATGCGGTTGAAAAAAGAATGAGCGCCGGCGGAACGGGTTTTCAGCAGGTAGAACAGGCGCTCGTAAAAGCAAAAGCCTGCGCCGGCATTTAATTTGCTGAAATTTCCTTCATATTTTCCCGTTATATCAGACACCCTACATCTATAAAGATGGGAGGTAGAAGGAATGCGCAAAGAACAAGACCGTTACATCTATGATGAAAAAGAAAGTGAAGAAACGGCCAGGCTCATCTCAGAGGCATACGAAAGCGGTTATGTCGGCATGGAGGAAGCCTCTGCTCCTTCAGAAAATTAAGCTGTCTGTAAAGACGGCTTTTTTTTCGTGCGACGAAGTGCAAAAAAGTGATATTGCCGTTTGTTTATAGTAAAGTAGAGGGAGAAACGTCTTGATTTTATTGAAGCGGCAACGTTGCCTGGGGAGGGTATTCAATGTGCGACATGCTCTAATCACTGCCGGTACAAAGGGATTGGGCCGAAAAGTGACTGAAATGCTTCTGGAAAAAGGCTTTTCTGTCACAGTGAATTACAGACAAGACGAAGAAGCGGTCGCCTGTCTGAAGGCGGATTATCCCGGGTGCCATGACAGATTGCAATTCGTTAAGGGCGATGTAACCCGGAAAGAAGATCTCATGCGGATCGCCGATGTAGCCCTTCAGCGGTTTGGAAGGATTGACATACTGATTAACAATGCCGGGCCGTACATATTTGAGCGCAAAAAGCTTGCCGATTACTCCGATGACGAATGGTATGACATGCTTGAAGGGAATTTAAGCGCCGTTTTCCATCTGTTTAAAGCGGTTATCCCGGTCATGAGACAGCAGCGGTTTGGCCGGATTATTACATACGGTTTTCAAGGAGCGGACCATGCCCCCGGCTGGCTTCACCGTTCCGCTTTCGGAGCGGCTAAAGTCGGATTGGCTTCGTTAACGAAAACCATTGCGATTGAAGAAGCTGAATCAGGCATTACGGCCAATATGGTCTGCCCGGGTGATATTGTAGGAGATATGAAAGAAGCGTCTATAGAGGAAGCAAGACGGAAAATCGGCAAAGAAAAGACGCCGATCGGCAGGTCCGGAACCGGAGAGGACATTGCGAGAATCATCGCCTTTTTATGTGAGGAAGATTCCGATCTTGTAACCGGAACGGTCATTGAAGCAACAGGCGGGCTGAATGTGATTAACAGGCATCAATCCCTGTAAGTTTTTTCGTTTGTCAAAAAGGGAACTTGATAAATATTAATTTTTTATGAGGTGAAAACGATGAAAGTGACTTATCACGGACATTCTGTCATTCAAGTGGAAACGAAAACCCATAACATTATTTTTGATCCGTTTCTGACCGGAAACAGTCTGACGAATTTGAAACCGGAAGAAGTGAAAGCGGATGTCATCCTGCTTACTCACGGACACAATGACCATGTCGGAGATACAGAGCAGATCGCTAAACAAAACGATGCGCTCGTCATTGCGCCGAACGAGCTGGCCGTTTATCTCGGCTTTAAAGGTTTAAAGGTCCACCCGATGCATATCGGCGGGGCGCGCCAATTTGATTTCGGCAAAGTGAAACTGACACAGGCATTCCACGGATCGGCGGTCACTGATGAAGAAAACAAAACCATTACGTACACGGGGATGCCTGCCGGGATTTTATTGACGATTGACGGCAAAACGATTTTCCACGCCGGAGACACGGCGCTGTTCTCAGATATGAAACTGATCGGGGAACTGAATCACATTGACCTGGCGTTTCTGCCGATCGGTGATAACTTCACCATGGGCCCTGAAGATGCAAAACTCGCGGCTGAATGGCTGAGAGCGAAACAGGTCGTTCCCGTTCATTACAATACATTTCCTGTCATTGAACAGGACCCTGACGCTTTCGCCGAAAGTCTGCCCGGAGGCGTCGGCAAAGTCATGGCGGTCGGCGAGACCATTGAGCTTGCCTGACATATGTGTCAAAGACCTTCTGAATCAAGCATTCAGAAGGTCTTTTTGTGATGCCGCCTTTTTTCGGGCGTCTCATTGCGAATGAATCCCCCGTACCCTTATAATAAAAGCAGAAGACTGTCCTTAGAGGTGAAACGCTTGGCAACAAAGCATGAACAAATCCTATCATACATAGATTCGCTTCCTGTCGGTGAAAAAATTTCGGTCAGAAGAATTGCGAAAGAAATGAAAGTCAGTGAAGGAACGGCTTACAGAGCCATTAAGGAAGCCGAAAACAAAGGATTCGTTTCCACTATTGAACGTGTGGGGACCATCCGGATTGAACAGAAGAAAAAAGAAAATATTGAAAAGCTGACATACGCCGAGGTCGTCAATGTGATAGACGGCCAGGTGCTCGGCGGAAAAGCCGGTCTGCATAAAACGTTGAATAAGTTTGTGATCGGCGCGATGGAGCTTGACGCGATGATGCGTTACACAGCGGCGGGGAACCTGTTAATCGTCGGGAACCGAATCAACGCCCACCGCCAGGCGCTTGAGGCGGGCGCAGCTGTTTTGGTAACAGGAGGGTTTAACACCGACGACAGCATTATCGAGCTGGCTGATATGCTTGAGCTTCCGATTCTCTCCACGAGCTACGATACCTTTACGGTAGCCGCGATGATCAACCGGGCGATCTATGATCAGCTCATAAAAAAAGAGATTGTGCTCGTGGAAGACATTTTGACGCCCGCAGATCGGACAGTGACGCTGTCCCCTAAGGATAAGCTGGAGAAATGGTATGAAAAGAACTATGAAACCGGACACGGCCGCTTCCCGGTTATCGATCAGCAGATGAAAATCCACGGAATCCTCACATCGAAAGATATCGCGGGGCATGACCGGTCAGTTCCGATTGAAAAAGTAATGACCAAAAACCCTGTCACGGTGATCGGGAAAACATCTGTCGCCTCAGCGGCTCAAATGATGGTTTGGGAAGGAATTGAAGTGCTTCCGGTGACAGACGGGCATCACAAACTGATCGGAATGATCAGCCGCCAGGATGTCTTAAAAGCGCTTCAAATGGTTCAAAAGCAGCCTCAGGTCGGTGAAAAGCTGGATGATATTGTTTCAAGGGGATTTAAAGAAGAGGAAGATGACAAAACGCCGGCCGTTTATCAATATGAAGTCACGCCGCAAATGACCAATCAGCTCGGCACGATTTCTTACGGGGTGTTTACGACGATTTTAACCCAGGCCGCCAGCCGATTTTTACGCTCCCGCAAACGCGGCGAGCTGGTCATTGAAAGCATTACGATTTTCTTCTTGAAGCCCGTACAGATGGAGTCGGTCATTGAAGTGAAACCGCGCATTTTAGAGGCGGGCCGGAAATTCGGGAAAATGGAAGTGGAAGTGTCAAGCCAAAGCGGCATCGTCTCAAAAGCGATGCTCATGGTGCAGCTGATGGAGAGAAGTTAAGGGACGCACCCGGGTCCCTTTGCATTCATTATGCGTGGTCCCTCTCCGCTTCCTTTGCATGGATGGGCTCATAATGCTTATAGGCTCTATACCCGGCCCATGCGCTGCCTGCTCCGATTAAAATGAAGACGCCGCCGATGACCAGGGTCAGGACGGAGTGAAACAGAATCATTTGGTTTACTCCGTACAAAAGCACCAGCGCACCTAATGCCATACTTGATTTAGCCGAAAAACATTCCTTCTCCAGCGCCCGTTTCGTCTGGATTCCTTTTACTTTGTAATACACGTAAAAGCAGGCAGAAAGCCCGATGAGAAAAACAAAAACCAGCATAAATGAAATCCTCCATTATATGAGTTTGCAAAACCGTTTATACCGTTACTGAAAGATTTTCCTTTTCCATGGATAAAGAGTATGATTAAATGAATAAAAACGAAAAGGAGAAAACGATGAAATCCGAACTGATCAGAACCATATCATTATATGACACCATTATCTTACATAGACATGTGAGGCCTGACCCGGACGCCTACGGTTCACAGTGCGGCCTTACGGAAATCCTGCGGGAAACGTATCCCGAAAAAAATATTTTTGCCGTCGGACAGCCTGAGCCGTCCTTGTCTTTTTTATATTCCCTCGATGAGGTGGATGACGAAACCTATAAAGATGCTCTTGTCATCGTGTGCGACACCGCAAACCAAGGCAGGGTCGACGATCAGCGCTACCATTCCGGCGCGAAGCTCATGAAAATAGACCACCATCCAAATGAAGATCCGTATGGCGATCTGTTATGGGTCGATACGAATGCAAGCTCCGTAAGCGAAATGATCTATGAGCTGTACCTGGAAGGAAAGCAGCACGGCTGGAAACTGAATACGAAAGCAGCTGAGCTGATCTACGCGGGTATCGTCGGTGATACGGGGCGCTTCTTATTCCCGAACACCACAAAAAAGACATTAAAATACGCGGGAGAGCTCATTGAGTTCCCATTTTCATCGTCAGAGCTGTTCAATCAATTGTATGAAACAAAATTAAATGTGGTGAAGCTTAACGGCTTTATTTATCAAAATGTGTCACTGTCTGAAAACGGCGTCGCTTCCGTTTTCATTAAAAAAGACATTTTGGAGACATATGGAACCACCGCTTCTGAAGCGTCGCAGCTTGTCGGAACACTCGGAAATATTTCGGGTATCCGCGCTTGGGTGTTTTTCGTAGAAGAAGACGATCAAATCAGAGTCCGGTTCCGTTCAAAAGGTCCGGTCATCAACGGAATTGCCCGGAAATACAATGGCGGCGGACATCCGCTTGCGGCCGGCGCATCCATCTTCAGCTGGGATGAAACCGATCAGATTCTTGCTGATCTGGAAGAGATATGTAACGAACACAAGTAGAGGGGAGACCCTCTTTCTTAGTGTTCATCTGTCACGGGGATGAACCAGCAGCCGAATTCAGTCAGGTCTTCGTAGACGCGGAGATTACAGATTTGGAGTTCTTTTTTTATGAGGGAAGCGAGTGTGTCTGTTTCTGCATATGCGGAATAGCCTTGTCTGATTCGGGCTGCATGATCTTTTGCCAAGCGTCGTTCACTAAAAACCTCCATTTTCCCTTCCTCCCTTCAGAATCATTGAAAATGTCTCATCTACAGTTTATAAAAAAGCGGAGAAAAAAGCGACAGATCTATGGAAAATTTTTAAAAATGACATAATTACGTCGCAAAAGAAATATGAATTTCGACAGACAATCTCGTATAAATCGTCAGTTCCTTTACTTCAGCTTTAAATTCCTTCTCATTTATGGTGTATATTTTGTTTTCGATCGTCCGTTTTAAAAGCTCCTTTGTTTTATACACGCTTTCAATATCCTTTGTGATGACTTCAGAAATATTATCTTTCACTTGTTCCTCAAATTTCATCTTGTCAGGCTGGGCGATTCTGTATTTTTCCCCATTGATCAGCTTCACATCAACACTTTGGATGAGCAGCCTTTGCTTATTATCCTCATTTAATTTATGAAGATCTTTCTGATAGATGGAGATTTGGTTTTTTAAATCCCGCGCGTGCTCCCGCTGCTTTTCAATTAACGTCACCTGTTCTTCCTGAAACGTTCCGTATGTAAACAGAAAGAACAGCCAGCTGACGATGGCTCCGCACATCATTCCCGCAAAAAAACGCTGCCATCCCGGTTTTTTATAATACTCGGGAATTCTCATGATGACATATTCTCCTGGGTCAGCCATGAAATAATCAGCCAGCCGGTCTGCGCGCCGCCCATTGCTGAAATAATTAAAAGAAGCTGTTTGAAGATGTCGCGCGTGTTGCCTTCAAACAGCCCCCGCTCGAAACTGTATACCGCGTCAAATGTTCCCCCGATGGCCGCGACAAGCGCCCAGATCTTCAGCCTGTTCGCCAATTTTGTGATCGCCGTCAGCGGAGGCTCGCCTGATAAATAAGCTCCGAGGCCGCCGATCAGCGCGCCGCCGAGCAACACACCGAGGGCGATAAAATAACTGCTGATGAAATTCGCCATAAATCCGGCTTCCTGATCCATATATACACCACCTCACTTTTCTATCATATTGAGCGAAACGGACAAGTATGATGATGAGTCAAAAAAGAACATTTGTTTCTTAAGAAAACCCGTCTTATAATGTAGAAAGGCAAAATGAACGTATGGGAAAGGAGTGGCGGCATTGTCTTTTGTTCACCTGCAAGTACATAGCGGCTACAGCCTGTTAAACAGCGCCGCTTCTGTAAAAGAGCTTGTTGCACAAGCGAAGGAACTCGGATATTCATCATTGGCGCTGACGGACGAAAATGTGATGTACGGCGCCATTGAGTTTTATAAAGCATGCAAATCAAACGGAATTAAGCCGATTATCGGTCTGACGGCTTCTATATACACGGACGATACGGAGCTTGAAGCACACCCGCTCATTCTTTTAGCAGAGACAAACACCGGATATCAGAACCTGGTGAAAATCTCAAGTGCGCTGCAATCCATGGCAAAGGGCGGTATGAAGCGAAAATGGATGAAGAGCTATCATGAGGGGCTGATCGCCATTACGCCCGGTGAAAACGGGTACATTGAAAGCCTGCTTCAAGCCGGGAAGTTTGAAGAAGCGGTCCGGGCTGCCGAAGGTTTCCGGGAGCTGTTCGGAGACGGCCGTTTTTATTTAGGGTACCAGCCGTTTAAAGGACATGAGACGTTATCAGAAGAGATTCTCCGCCTGTCAGCCGAAACGGAAATCGCTGTCTGCGCTGCGGGGGATGTCCGTTATATCAAGAAAGAAGATCAAGATGCGTACCGCTGTCTGTGCGCTATTAAAGCCGGAGAGAAATGGGAGGATCAGAGCGGGAATCTGCCGGACTTATACTTGAGGACGCCTGAAGAAATGGCAGAGTTTTACACGCGGCATCCGGAAGCGATTGAAGCAGCCGCGCGTATCGCCCGGCAATGCCGGGTCGATGTCAGCCTCGGACAGACACAGCTTCCGTCTTTTCCGGCGCCGGACGGCAAATCAGCCGATGACTATTTGGCGGAGATCTGTCATGAGGGGCTGCGCCTCCGTTTCGGGACTCCTGATGAGCGCGCTGTCCGCCGGCTTGAATATGAGCTGGACGTCATCAGGCGCATGAAATTCAGTGATTATTTTCTCATCGTATGGGACTTTATGAAGTACGCGCATGAAAAGGGCATTGTGACAGGCCCGGGAAGGGGGTCCGCGGCAGGCTCGCTTGTCGCTTACTCCCTTTTCATTACCGACGTGGATCCGCTTAAACATTCTCTGCTGTTTGAGAGGTTTCTTAATCCCGAGCGGATCAGCATGCCGGATATTGATATCGATTTCCCTGATACGAGAAGGGATGAGGTCATTCAGTATGTACAAAATAAGTACGGGGCCATGCACGTCGCCCAGATTATCACCTTCGGGACATTGGCCGCCAAGGCGGCGTTAAGGGATACTGGGAGAGTGTTCGGAATCAGCCCGAAAGAAGCCGACCAGCTTGCCCGCCTGATTCCGTCAAAACCGGGAATGACGCTTGAGGAGGCGAGGCGGCAGTCCGCTCAGCTGAACAGGCGGCTGTCCGAATCCGCCGTTCTTCATAAAGTGTTTCAGATCGCAAGGAAAATTGAAGGTCTTCCGCGGCACACGTCAACACACGCGGCGGGGGTCGTTCTCAGTAAAGAGCCGCTTTCTGAAGTTGTCCCTCTTCAAGAAGGGCATGAAGGCGTGTATTTAACGCAGTATGCGATGGATCACTTGGAAGATCTCGGTCTTTTAAAAATGGACTTTTTAGGTTTGCGCAACCTGACGCTTATTGAATCCATTAAAATGATGATTGAAAAAGAGACGAATACGAAAATTGATTTTTCCGAGATTTCTTATCAGGATGAAAAAACGTTCTCGCTATTGTCAAACGGTGATACGACGGGTATTTTCCAGCTGGAATCATCAGGAATGAGAAACGTGCTGAAACGCCTGAAGCCGTCAAGACTGGAAGACATTGTCGCGGTTAACGCGCTTTACAGGCCGGGACCGATGGAAAATATTCCGTTATTTATCGACCGGAAGCACGGGCGGGCGCGTGTGGAAGTGCCGCACGAGGACGTAAGAAATATTCTCAGTGACACTTACGGCGTCATCGTCTATCAAGAACAGATAATGATGATCGCTTCGCGCATGGCAGGGTTTTCATTAGGTGAAGCGGATCTGCTCAGACGGGCTGTCAGCAAAAAGCAAAAGGACATTCTGGACAGAGAGCGAAGCCATTTTGTTGAAGGGTGCTTAAAAAAGGAGTATTCTGTAGTCACTGCAAACGAGGTCTACGATCTGATTGTAAAATTCGCTAACTACGGATTCAACAGAAGCCATGCTGTCGCATACAGCATGATCGGCTATCAGCTCGCCTATTTAAAAGCCCATTATCCGTTATATTTTATGTGCGGGCTGTTGACGAGCGTCATCGGCAATGAGGACAAAATATCGCAATATCTGCATGAAGCGAAGGGGAGCGGGATTCAAGTCCTTCCGCCGTCAATAAACAAAAGCGGTTTTCCGTTTGCGCCGGAAAACGGAGCCGTCAGATACAGTTTGCGGGCCGTTAAAAACGTAGGCGTCTCGGCAGTGAAAGATATTTATAAAGCAAGAACACATAAACCGTTCGAGGATCTTTTCGATTTCTGCTTTCGCGTACCTGCAAAAAGCGTGAATCGGAAAACCATCGAAGCCCTTATATTTTCTGGCGCCATGGACGAATTCAATCAAAATCGCGCAGCCTTGCTGGCCTCCGTTGATGTGGCTTTAGAGCACGCTGAACTTTTTCGTGCAGACGATGACCAAATGGGATTGTTTTTGGAAGAATCGTTCTCCATTAAGCCAAAATATGTAGAGGCTGAGGAATTTCCGCTCGTGGACAAGCTTCGGTTCGAAAAAGAAGCTCTCGGTGTTTATTTCTCAAGCCATCCTTTGTCTGCTTTCAGGGATCTCCTGAAAAAACGGGGGGCGCAAGCGATCACAGCAGCGCGGCAGATGCCGAAGGGGCAGCTGTCAATCGGCGCTTTGCTCGCGGGCATCAAAACGATTCGGACAAAGACAGGTCAGCATATGGCGTTTCTCACATTAAGCGATGAAACGGGAGAAATGGAAGCCGTCGTGTTTCCTGACCAATATAGAAGGCTGTCTCCGCTGTTAGAAGAAGGCGCGCTTTTATTCGCCGCCGGGAAAATGGAAGAGCGTCAGGAGAAGACACAATTCATCATGTCATCCGCCTCTCTTCTTGAGCAGACGGAGGCAGACAGAGCGCCGTCTGTTTACATCAAAATCGAAGGCAGCCGGCACAATCAGGAGTTTTTGGAAAAGATGAAGCGTATTTTACTGGAGCATAAAGGGGAAACCGGCGTTTATCTTTATTATGAAAAAGACAAGCAGACGATCAGGCTGCCGGATACTTTTCATATTCAGGCGGACCATCAGGCGTTATACCGTTTAAAAGAGCTGCTGGGCCGCGAAAACGTCGTGTTAAAATAGTGGTAACAATAATCGTTTTGTTATACAATTGAAACAATTGTGCTATCTTATTTAAAGATTCTGAAATTTTTCACCTCCAGCGATTGTACCAGTCTATGCGGCAGAATATGTAACAAAGTACTTAAAAGGAGTGTTTAGAATGTCATTAAGAGAAGAAGCGTTACATTTACACAAAGTAAATCAAGGAAAGCTGGAATCAAAAGCAAAGGTAGAAGTCAGAAACGCGGACGACTTAAGCCTTGCCTACTCTCCCGGAGTAGCTGAGCCTTGTAAAGAGATTTATGACGATAAAAATAAAGTATATGATTATACAATGAAGGGGAACATGGTAGCAGTCGTAACAGACGGATCAGCCGTTCTCGGTCTCGGTAATATCGGGCCTGAAGCTTCTCTTCCGGTCATGGAAGGGAAAGCGGTGCTGTTCAAAAGTTTCGCGGGCGTGGATGCATTCCCGATCGCGCTTGACACAAACGATGTGGACAAAATCATTGACACTGTGAAGCTGCTTGCACCGACATTCGGCGGTGTCAACCTTGAAGATATTGCGGCGCCGAACTGCTTCATTATCGAAGAGCGCCTGAAAAAAGAAACAAACATTCCGGTTTTCCACGATGATCAGCACGGCACTGCCATCGTAACCGTTGCCGGACTTGTAAACGCGCTGAAATTATCAGGAAAATCCATGTCATCCATTAAAGTTGTGGCAAACGGAGCGGGAGCGGCAGGCATCGCGATCATCAAGCTTCTTTACCATTTCGGCGTACGCGACATCGTAATGTGCGACTCTAAAGGGGCGATTTACGAAGGGCGTCCGGCCGGCATGAACGCAGTGAAAAACGAAGTGGCGAAGTTTACAAACCAAGACCGCAACGACGGTTCGCTGCAGGATGTCATTAAAGATGCAGACGTCTTTATCGGCGTATCAGTCGAAGGCGCGCTGACGAAAGAAATGGTGGAAAGCATGGCGAAAGATCCGATTATCTTCGCAATGGCCAACCCGAATCCGGAAATCATGCCTGAAGACGCGCGCGCAGCCGGCGCAAGCGTAATCGGAACAGGCCGTTCTGATTTCCCGAACCAGGTCAACAACGTTCTGGCATTCCCTGGAATTTTCCGCGGCGCGCTTGACGTTCGCGCGACTCACATCAACGAAGAAATGAAAATTGCTGCGGTTGAAGCGATTGCTTCCCTCGTTTCAGAGGAAGAATTAAGCGCTGATTATGTCATCCCGGCTCCATTTGACAAACGTGTGGCTCCTGCCGTTGCGAAAGCTGTTGCGAAAGCAGCGATGGAAACGGGCGTCGCCAGAATTACGGTCGATCCTGAGGAAGTGGCTGAAAAAACAAGACAGCTCACAGTCATCGGCGAATAATAACACAAAAATGAAATGGCAGCGCGTTGGAAAAAAACAACGCGCTGCTGTTCAATATACGGACTGCTGGCATTTTTTTAAGGGCAGGTCTTAAAAAAATTTCAGCAGAATCCTTATTTCTTTTGAAAACGCTGACAGATAAGGCTGAACAACGCTTTTTACGGTATGAAATCCGTCCGTTTCCGTCTGTTTTGCAGCAAAAAATGTCGAATGGAGGATGACACCGTTTGACAAAAAAAGTACAATAGTTTCGGTAAAGTTATTATTAAGTCTATCTAATCGGAAGACATGCAGTGAAGAGAACCCTTCACAAAAGGGAGGTAATCATTTGTTAAAGGATATATTCATAAAAAAGAAAAAATATGCTTCCGTGCCGTCTGAGCAGGCAAAACATGATGTTCCGGAAGGCATTATGACAAAGTGCCCCAAATGTAAAAAAATCATGCTCACAAAAGAGTTAGATAAAAACCTGCGCGTCTGCATGAACTGCGGGCACCATTTCCCGATGAATGCAAAGCAGCGCATTGAAAGCCTCCTGGATGAAGATTCATTCGAAGAATTCAACCAGGGAATGATATCTGAAAACCCGCTCGGTTTCCCGGGATACTTAGAAAAAATCGAAAAAGACCGTGAGAAAACATCGCTGAATGAAGCGGTGGTTACCGGAAAAGGAACCATCGGCGGATTCCCGGCCGTGATCGCGATCATGGATTCAACATTCCGAATGGGCAGCATGGGTTCGGTTGTCGGCGAAAAAATCACGCTTGCAATTGAAAAAGCAAAAGAGGAAAAAGTCCCGTTTATCATCTTTACCGCTTCCGGCGGCGCACGTATGCAGGAGGGGGTCTTAAGCCTTATGCAAATGGCCAAGACAAGCTCTGCATTAAAACTGTTCAGTGAGGAGCAGGGACTGATTATTTCTGTCATGACCCATCCGACGACAGGCGGCGTATCGGCCAGTTTCGCGTCTCTCGGTGATTATAATTTCGCTGAACCGGGCGCCTTGATCGGATTTGCCGGAAGACGTATTATTGAACAGACGATCGGGGAAAAACTGCCGGAAGATTTCCAGACGGCGGAATTTTTATTAAAGCACGGCCAGCTTGATGCGGTGATTCACCGAAACGACATGAAAGACAAACTCGCATTTCTGCTGGACATGCACCAAACAGGAGGTGAGCATGAGTGGCTGCAAGATTAGAATTTGAAAAACCAGTGATTGAACTGCAGACGAAAATCGCCGAACTGAAAAAATTCACCCAAGATTCGGAGATGGATTTAAGCGCTGAAATCGCAAGGCTTGAAGACCGGCTAAGCAAGCTCCAGGATGAGATTTATAAAAACCTGAAGCCGTGGGACAGAGTGCAGATCGCACGCCTTCCCGACCGGCCGACGACGCTTGATTACATTCAATACCTGTTTACCGACTTTTTTGAGTGCCACGGAGACAGAACATACGGAGACGATGCTGCGATTGTCGGCGGAGTCGCCAAATATCACGGCATGCCGGTCACCGTCATCGGACATCAGCGCGGAAAAGACACGAAAGAAAACCTCGTCCGCAATTTCGGGATGCCTCACCCTGAGGGCTACCGCAAAGCGCTTCGTCTCATGAAGCAGGCGGATAAGTTCAACCGCCCGATTATCTGCTTCATCGACACGAAGGGAGCGTACCCGGGTAAAGCGGCGGAGGAACGGGGACAAAGTGAAGCCATCGCCAAGAACCTGTTCGAGATGGCCGGCCTGACAGTGCCTGTCGTTTGTATCGTCATCGGGGAAGGCGGCAGCGGAGGCGCGCTTGCATTAGGTGTGGGCAACCGCATGCTGATGCTTGAGAACTCGACGTATTCCGTTATTTCTCCTGAAGGAGCCGCGTCCATTTTGTGGAAAGACTCCAGCCTTGCGAAAAAAGCGGCCGAAACCATGAAGATTACTGCGCCCGATTTATTAGAATTAGGAATTATTGATGATATGATTAAAGAAGTGAAGGGCGGAGCTCACCATGATATCAAGCAGCAGGCGGGCTACATTGACGGTATTCTTAAAGAAACGTTAAAATCTCTTCTTCAAATGAACGCCGAAGAATTGATCTCACAGCGCTATGAAAAATATAAAGCAATCGGGAAAGTTTCGGTTGAAGATCAATATATCGGGGTAAACTGAATAGACGTGAAGCCTATGGCTCACGTTTATTTTTTGTGATTTTTGTGATATTCCTTAAATTTTATTTAAAAACAATTTATTTAATTGTATAATAGGTAAGGTTTCATGGGAGCTCAGGCGTCCCTTTTCATTGTTTTAGGGCAATGATCATGATATGTTTAACATATATATGTTGCTGAGGTGAATAGGAAATGAAGCGTATAGGAGTTTTAACGAGCGGCGGGGATTCCCCGGGTATGAACGCTGCGGTGCGCGCGGTTGTGCGGAAAGCTATCTACCACGACGTCGAAGTGTACGGAATTTATAACGGTTATTCAGGATTAATCAGCGGAAAAATAGAGAAACTGGAGCTTGGTTCGGTCGGTGACATCATCCACCGCGGCGGAACAAAGCTGTACACGGCCAGATGTCCTGAATTCAAAACAGTTGAAGGCCGTGAAAAAGGAATCGAAAATTTAAAGAAACTCGGCATTGAAGGTCTTGTCGTCATCGGCGGAGACGGTTCATACATGGGTGCGAAAAAATTAACGGAACACGGGTTTCCGTGTGTGGGTGTACCGGGTACGATAGATAATGACATCCCGGGAACTGATTTTACGATCGGATTTGATACGGCGCTAAATACCGTAATTGATGCGATTGATAAAATCCGTGACACCGCTACGTCTCATGAGCGTACATACGTTATTGAAGTGATGGGGCGCCATGCGGGCGACATTGCTTTATGGGCAGGTCTTGCAGGCGGAGCGGAATCAATTTTAATTCCTGAAGCGGACTACGATATGCAGGAAATTATCGGCCGTTTGAAGAGAGGGCACGACCGCGGCAAAAAACACAGTATCATCATCGTTGCAGAAGGGGTAGGCAGCGGGGTTGAATTCGGAAAACGCATCGAAGAAGAAACGAACCTTGAAACACGGGTATCCGTTTTAGGGCACATCCAGCGCGGCGGATCTCCAAGCGCTTCTGACCGGGTTCTTGCAAGCCGCCTCGGCGCTTACGCGGTTGAGCTTCTGCTTAAAGGAAAAGGCGGACGCTGCGTAGGTATACAAAACAACAAGCTTGTAGACCATGATATTATAGAAATTTTAGAATCAAAACATACTGTTGAACCAAACATGTATCAGCTTTCAAAAGAACTGTCTATTTAAGGCGGAAGAAGCTGAAGATTTCAGAAGGAAGTGAACGAGTTGAAAAAAACAAAAATCGTTTGTACAATCGGTCCGGCCAGTGAAAGTGTAGAAATGCTGACAAAATTGATGGAAGCGGGTATGAACGTTGCTCGTCTGAATTTTTCACACGGTGATTTCGAAGAGCACGGCGCAAGAATCAAAAACATCAGAGAAGCAAGCAAAAAGCTCGGCAAAAACGTGGGGATTCTCCTCGATACGAAAGGTCCGGAAATCCGCACGCACGATATGGAAAACGGCGCGCTTGAGCTTCAGGCGGGAAATGAAATTATCGTTTCTACGAAACAGGTGCTGGGAACGCTTGAAAAATTCTCAGTTTCTTATGAAGGCCTGGCAGACGACGTGTCAGCAGGGTCTATCATCCTGTTGGATGACGGTTTAATCGGATTGGAAGTGCTGGAATCAAATCCGGAAAAACACGAAATCAAAACAAAAATCTTAAACAGCGGCACGCTGAAAAATAAAAAAGGCGTAAACGTTCCCGGCGTCAGCGTCAACCTTCCCGGAATTACTGAAAAAGACGCCAAAGACATCGTATTCGGTATCGAGCAAGGCGTTGATTTCATCGCTGCGTCATTTGTACGCCGTTCTACGGATGTCCTGGAAATCCGCGAACTGCTTGAGGAGCATAACGCCTCTGACATTCAAATCATTCCTAAGATCGAGAACCAGGAAGGCGTGGACAACCTGGATGCGATCCTGGAAGTATCTGACGGCTTAATGGTAGCGCGCGGAGACCTCGGCGTAGAGATTCCGGCCGAAGAAGTGCCGCTCGTGCAAAAAGAAATGATCAAAAAATGCAACGCGCTCGGCAAACCGGTTATTACTGCGACTCAAATGCTTGACAGCATGCAGCGCAACCCTCGTCCGACACGCGCTGAAGCAAGTGACGTTGCCAACGCCATTTTCGACGGCACAGACGCTATCATGCTTTCCGGTGAGACGGCTGCGGGACAATATCCTGTCGAGGCGGTTCAAACAATGTTTAACATCGCCACACGCACGGAAGAATCTCTGAACTACAAAGAAATTCTGTCTAAACGCAGAGATCAGGTCGGCATGACGATTACCGATGCGATCGGCCAATCAGTTGCGCACACGGCGATCAATCTGAGTGCGGCAGCTATCGTTACCCCTACAGAAAGCGGCCATACGGCGCGTATGATCGCGAAATACCGTCCGCAGGCTCCGATTGTAGCCGTTACGGTTAATGAGTCTGTATCACGCAAACTCGGCCTTGTATTCGGTGTATTCCCGGCAAGCGGCCAAAACGCGAATTCAACCGATGAAATGCTTGAAGATGCGGTTCAAAAATCACTTGACAGCGGCATCGTGAAACGCGGTGATCTGATTGTCATTACAGCAGGTTCTGTCGGTGAATCAGGCACGACGAATCTGATGAAAGTCCACACTGTCGGCAGCGTTATCGCGAAAGGGCAAGGCATCGGACGCAAATCTGCATTCGGTCCGGTCGTTGTTGCAAAAAATGCGAAAGAAGCTGAACAAAAAATGACAGACGGCGCAGTATTGGTTGCTTCAAGCACTGACCGCGACATGATCGCTTCACTTGAAAAAGCATCAGCGCTCATCACTGAAGAAGGCGGTCTGACAAGCCATGCAGCCGTTGTCGGTTTAAGCTTGGGCATTCCGGTTATCGTCGGTCTGGAGAACGCAACTTCAGTTTTAACAGAAGGACAGGTTATCACAGTTGACGCTGCCCGCGGCGCTGTGTATGAAGGCCGCGCAAGCGTTCTTTAAACAGCTTTAAAAAAGAGAGGGGGGGTTCTCCCTTCTCTTTTGTCTTTAGGCTGATTTTCCTATTCCCATGCGGGCGGTGACGCGCTTTTAGAAGGGCGGGAGGGCAGAAAAATGAGAGTGTTATTCTTACTGTTTATCGTGTGTCCGGCAATTGAAATCGGCTTGTTTTTGCTGGCGGGAAAATGGCTCGGTATTTTTCCGACCTTCCTTCTCATCATTTTGACAGGCGTGTTAGGCGCCTTGGTGGCAAAAAGACAGGGAACCGATGTGTATCATCGGGTGATGCGCGACCTGCAGCACGGCAAAATGCCGGGGGAAGCGCTTCTTGACGGAATATGCGTCTTTTTCGGAGGCCTGCTTTTGATGCTTCCGGGTTTTCTGTCCGATATTGCAGGGGCCTGTCTTCTGATTCCGTTCACTCGGAACCGCATGAAGCCGCTTTTGTTCAAATGGCTGAGAGGAATGTCAAAAAATAAGCGGATCATTATCAAATAAAAACGGCAGCCTTCTTACAGGGCTGCTGTTTTTATTTGGACTGAACAGTAATATAGGCCCATATTTCTTTTAAAGCGCCCGTTGTGATAAAGGCTTGAATGAAAACGAGCAGCGCGGGCCCCGCAGCCAGTCCTAAAATTCCGAACAGTTTAAAGCCGGCAAACAGGGCGATTAAGGTCGCAAGCGGATCAAGTCCGATTGACTTGCTTAAAATTTTCGGCTCCGTCAGCTGGCGCTGAATGAGAACCACAATATATAAAATACCGAGACCGATCGCTTGAGGAAGCTGACCGGCAATGGCCAAATACATAATCCAGGGAACAAAGACCGACCCGGCGCCGAGATACGGGAG
Organism: Bacillus sp. SJ-10; assembly: GCF_002843505.1. Classification (NCBI taxonomy): domain Bacteria; kingdom Bacillati; phylum Bacillota; class Bacilli; order Caryophanales; family Bacillaceae; genus Bacillus; species Bacillus sp. SJ-10. Next base: position 1,878,914 of record NZ_CP025258.1, read on the forward strand.
AAGGTCCACCAGGCCGATAAAAAAGGCGATGGTTGCCGCATGCTCAATCCCTAAAAGAAAAAGTCCGATAAAGACAATGATCATCGTGAAAAGGATGAGCACGGCCTGCGCCTTAATGAAACCTGCCATCGCTTTTTTCAGCTCTCCCGATACGGCCTTGGCGTTTGCTGAAACCCGTTCCGGAAGAATAGAATAAAGCAGCGCCTTCAACTTATGCCAGTCCTTTGTCATAAAAAAAGTCGCCAGCATTGCGAAAATGAAGACGGCAGCTGTATTGGGAAGGAAGGCAATCCATTTCGGCACCAGCTCCAAAAGATGTGAAAGCATCAGCCCCGCATTTTTAGCGGCTGTATCACCGAGGGTCTGAATATGCGTCACGATGGATGCCTGCTGATTGGTTTCCAGTCCGTTAAATAAGACGGTCAGCTCGTGGTACAATGGCTGAATGCGGGAAGTGAACAGCTCTTCGCAATACGTCATAAAGGCGCTAATATGGGGAGGGAGCGTTTTGGCCAGATAGGCGGTTCCCGAAATGATTTCCGCAACGAGAAATGTCGCCGCGCCAAGAAGAATAAGCAAAAAGAAGACCAGGACAATGACAGTATTGACTGACCGGGGCAGCCCCGTCAGTTTGTCCAGCCAGTCAACTACGGGAATGATCGCCGATGACAGAATAAGGGCGATCAGAAACGGATAAGTTAACGGAAATGAGGCGTAACCGGCCGCTAAAGCGCCGCCGGCCGCAGCGAGTACAAACAGCGCGCGGAAAAAAACAGTTGCATAGTGCGGGTTCACATCGATCCTCCTCTCGGTCGGCACGTCCTATTACATTAGTTTATTCTTCAAAAAAAAGGATATGAATACAGATATGATGAAAGAGGGTGCTTTCAGGATGTTTACACAGGCGAATTTATTTTTACTATTATTGCTGGCCATCGCATTGGTAGCCAAAAATCAGTCATTGCTTTTTGCCGTCGGCTTTCTCATTGTGATAAAAGCTGTCGGTCTTGATCAGAAACTATTTCCGGTTATTCAGTCAAAAGGCATCAACTGGGGGGTCACCGTCATTACAATCGCCGTTTTAGTGCCGATTGCCACAGGTGATATCGGTTTTAAACAGCTCGGAGAAGCGATGAAATCATATTACGCGTGGATCGCTCTCGGTGCCGGGATCGCGGTTGCCTTAATCGCCAAAAACGGTCTCACCTTATTGGAAAACGACCCTCATATTACAACGGCGCTGGTCATCGGCACGATACTTGCCGTCGCGCTTTTCGGAGGCGTCGCCGTCGGCCCGTTAATCGGCGCCGGAATCGCCTACTTGGCCATGCAAATCGTTAAAATATTCACTTCGTAGAGTAAAAAAGCGGCGTAAAGCTGCTTTTTTTTGCGGGAGAATTGCACTTGCGCATTTTGTAAGTCAGACAAATGCCATTTACATTATTCCGATGAATGAAGTGGCTTACCATGTAACAAAGAACTTCGGGATTGACGGCGCACATGGAGCGAAAACAGCGATTGCAGTAATTCCAATTGATGAATGGATTGAAAGGCTGATGGAATTTATGGGCCTGATACCAAAGCAAAACTTAAAATAAGCGGAGGCCCTTTCCTTCAATTTGAAAGTTTGTTAAATTTATAATGAGAATGAAAAAACACAATTCGGTTGGTAGTCCGGATGCATGATTTAAAATGTCAGTAACCTTCCCCTCCTCGGGATGTCCATCATTCTTCAGTAAATTTAGGAGGAGGGAATCGTTATGAAATTAACGGTTTACTACGATGGTCAGTTTTGGGTAGGAGTCATTGAAGTTGTGAATGATGGAAAATTAAGAGCAATTCGTCATTTGTTTGGACAAGAGCCAAAGGATTCAGAAATAATGCATTTTGTTAATAATCAACTTTTACAGACTCTCTCCCACACTGAACAAGAAGGGGTTTGTGTTAAAGCAAAATCTAAGAAATTAAACCCAAAAAGATTGCAACGACAAGCTTCTAAAGAGATGAAAAATATCGGGATATCAACTAAGGCACAAAAAGCGATAAAACAGGAGCTTGAAGCAAGAAAAGAAAAGAGAAAACAACTGAATAAAAAACAAAGAGAAAAAATAAAGGAACAAAAATATTTAATCAGAAAACAAAAAGCAAAAGAAAAGCATAGGGGCAAATAGTCGGAGAACCCGATGAAGCCTTCCGATTAAAAGTTGAGCGGCATCAGTTAGTTTCTTCGGAATGATTTAGAGAAAAAGAAGTATAAGTCAGAGCCCTTCTCGAGATGAGGAGGGTTTTTCTGCAATTTATTTAAATTCACTTACATCAGTAAATGAGTCAGTTTCAATTGTGAACGGCTTGATGAAGATATTTACGGACCGAAATCAGCAAATGCAGTCAAACGATTCCAGTCCATGTACGGCGTGACTGCTGACGGCATTCATGGGCCAAAGACAAAGATGAAAATCAGCGTTAAAGAAATAGGGAAAATTAGATAAAGAACGAAAAAAATTTCTAAATATAGTTGGATTGATATATTATTGAACCCTGCATATGTGATAACAATAGCAGCTTTAAATAGGTGTAACAGGAGGTAGATTACTAAAGAATCTAAGGTTAGTATTTGGGTTTTAATATTTGATTAGGGGGAAAGAATGCTATCACTTAATAGAGCTTTAAAATTACGTGATTTAGAAGTTTTTCGTGTGCTGAAAGATGGTAACATTTTATCTTACGTAATAATTGAAGATACTCGAAAGCCATTTACAGAAGAAGACAAAAAATTAGAACCATTATGTTATATGGACGAAGAAGATATTAATGCGATTTTAAATGTTTTTAAGATTTCAATTGTTAATGATGAAAAATTAAATGAAGATAATTCAATTTTTATAAGATCTTACTTTTCTGAATTTGTTAATCATACAAATTTAACGAATTTAATTATTAAAGAATATGTTCAAAAGGATTTATATAATTACGATGATGAAGATGACATCATTTTCTTTAATAGAATTTTACGTAGTATAGGATCAGATTATGTTATCAAAGAATTTGACGATATAAATTGGATTTATTTATCTCAAGATTGATTTCTTATTTAGATTTTAAAGGAGTACAGAAGATAATTTCTGTACTCCTTTTTAAGGCAAAAAATAGACTTCTAGTTTCTCTTTATAGCATAAATACAATTGACGAAAATCGTAAGTTCAGCACCCGCAAGGGGTGTATACAAGTGCTTTATTATCATGGATGTTCTATTTCCAAAATCGCTATCATTTTTTGTTATTTTCGGTTAATTAGGAAAATTGCGGTATTTTTTCGTTTACAGAAAATAAGAAATTAGTGGAAAATAAATCAAAAGAGGAGGAGGGGAATGAATGCATGGACCAGGTATTACCGTCTTCACATGTAGGCGTTAAAATTAACGAGTGGTACAAGATGATTCGTCAATTTAGTGTGCCAGACGCGGAAATTTTAAAAGCCGAAGTGGAACACGAAATAAAAGAAATGGAAGAAGACGAATATTTACTTATTTATTACTCTCTCATGACTTTTCGTCATCAACTTATGCTAGATTATTTAAACCCAGAAATAAAGTATAGGACTGATAGGCCAACCACCACAGAACTACTTGAGAAGATTGAGAAACCACAAAAAACACTTACCGGCCTCTTAAAATATTACTCACATTTTTTTCGCGGAATGTACGAATTTGATCAGAAGCAGTATGTAGAAGCAATTAATTTTTATCGTAAAGCAGAGATGGAAATTCATCATGTCTCTGATGAAATAGAACAAGCTGAGTTTCATTTTAAGTTGGCAGAGGCTTATTATAATATGAAACAAACGCACGTATCCATGCATCATATTCTAAAAGCGTTAGAAATTTATGATCGAAACCCGCTTTATACCGTCCGAAAAATTCAAAGTTTATTTGTAATTGTGGGTAATTATCTTGATTTTAAACATTACGAAAAAGGATTACAGCATCTTGAGGAAGCCTTGAAGCTTTCGCAAGAATTTGGTCATAAAAGGTTGATTTCCTCTGCTCTTTATAATTTGGGTGAAAGTTATCACTACATGGGACAAGAAGAAAAGGCCGAAGCGTATTTGAGACAAGCAATTGTGATTGGTGAAGAAATGAAATTGAGAACTCTGCCCCATTCATATTATTCACTTTCCATAGTATTATTTAAGCAAAAGAAAACAGCCGCGGCAGGCCAAGCTTTAAAAGAAGGTTTAAAAACAGCAGTAAAATATGACGACAATTTGTTTTGCTTATTAACAGAGTTTTTATATGTTTTATTTGCTGAACCGATTAACAAAGACAGCCTTGTAGAAATTTTAAGTAAGCTTGAAAATATTCATATGTATTCGTATGTCGAAGAGTTGACACTTTTAACAGCAAACTTTTTCAAAGGAATGAAGGACTTTGAAATGGCTACAATTTTTTATGATAAGATGGTGGAGTCTCAACTTCAAATACAGCGGGGGGATTGTTTGTATGAATATTAAAAAAGCAATTTGTTTCTCTGTCTCTGCTTTCGCTATTACGTTCGGTGTAATTGCTTTTGTAGGAAACACGACTCATCTTCATCATAATGCAGCCAAAACTGATAATGAGGTAATACAACTAGCTGCGCGACTGCAAACATGATTTAAAAGATGTGGCCTTTTTAGGGCTGCATCTTTTTTTGTCATGCATTTTCGATTTTTCTCTTTTTAGGCGGGGCTGCGGCTGCTGCATTACAAGCATGGTAACAGGTTATGTTACAAGGGTGATATTCGTTTGAAGTCCGCATAAAAATACAAAAGGATCGTTATATACACAAAAGCGAAATACGAAGTAACAACAAAGATATATATAAGAAAATTTGAGCCAACTAAAACCAAGACATGGATTTCTGAAGCTGATCCGAACATTGATTCAGTCGAGTAAACAAATTAACCCCCTTCTCCGGTAAAGAAGGGGGTTAAACTTGCGGTGAAGTTGTCGCGCCTGTCCTTTTAAAGTCTCCTCCAAAACTCCCCCAAATGAAAACATGAGAATACATGGTTTTACAAAGCGCCTGAAAGCAAACGATTAAATTTATCAACGAAAAGCCTTGATATATAAGGCTTTTAAAACATTTTTAGTTAAAAGTCTACAAATTAATCAGATTATTGTTTATAATAAGAATAGGCTTAAACTTAAATAAGCTTATAAGAATTTGTTATGTTCCTCTATAAGCATACTGGTTATGTAATCGCAACCATTGAAATGTAAGCATTTTCTTAAAGGGGAAAGGGATTGTTTGCATGACTCATTTTAAGTAAGCCGTATGTTTTATATACTCTTTAAAGGGGAATTTTGATTGAAAAGGAGAGGTTGAATATGACAGCAACACGCGGTCTTGAAGGGGTTGTAGCAACAACATCATCTGTAAGCTCTATTATCGACGATACCCTTACATATGTAGGGTACGATATTGACGACTTGACAGAGAATGCAAGTTTTGAAGAAATCATTTATTTGCTGTGGCATCTGCGCCTGCCGAATAAAACGGAACTTGCTGAACTGAAAAAACAGCTTGCGAAAGAAGCTGCCGTTCCACAAGAAATCATTGAGCACTTCAAATCCTATCCCCTCAATAACGTACATCCAATGGCTGCGCTCCGGACGGCGATTTCATTACTCGGTCTGACTGACAGTGAAGCCGATGTCATGAATCCGGAAGCGAACTACAGAAAAGCCATCCGTCTGCAGGCGAAAGTGCCGGGCATTGTCGCCGCTTTCTCAAGAATCCGCAAAGGACTTGATCCTGTTGAACCGAAGGAAGAGTATGGAATCGCGGAGAACTTCCTTTACACCTTAAACGGTGAAGAGCCTTCTCCGATCGAAGTGGAAGCGTTTAACAAAGCGCTCATTCTTCATGCGGATCACGAGCTGAATGCATCAACATTTACGGCGAGAGTATGTGTCGCCACCTTATCTGATATTTACTCAGGCATCACTGCCGCCATCGGCGCTTTAAAAGGACCGCTTCACGGCGGAGCCAATGAAGCCGTCATGAAAATGCTGACAGAAATCGGCGAAGTGGAAAACGCCGAGCCTTATATCCGCAGCAAAATGGAGAAAAAGGAAAAAGTAATGGGGTTCGGACACCGTGTGTATAAGCATGGAGACCCGCGCGCCAAACACTTAAAAGAAATGAGCAAACGCCTGACGAATCTGACGGGTGAAAGCAAATGGTACGAGATGTCAATCCGTGTCGAAGAAATCGTAACGTCGGAGAAAAAACTCCCGCCTAACGTTGATTTCTATTCCGCATCTGTATACCACAGTCTCGGCATTGATCACGATCTGTTCACGCCGATCTTTGCGGTCAGCAGAATGTCAGGATGGATCGCCCATATTCTTGAACAGTACGATAACAACCGCCTCATCCGCCCGCGCGCTGATTACACGGGTCCGGATAAGCAGACTTTTGTTCCGATTGATGAAAGAGCCTGATCAAACGGGAGGCTGGTGATTTTCATGTCGTTAGCCTCTTGTTAATCAAGCCCGGATTGGTTTACAATTTTGATAGAATCTTGAGAAAAGTCATTTTATTTTCTATACAAGAAAAATAAAATGTTTTCTAAATATGAATTACATACTGGGAGGTAATATTGTGTCACAAGGTGAAAAAATTACAGTCTCTAATGGAGTATTAAACGTACCAAATAATCCGATTATCCCGTTTATTGAAGGCGACGGCACAGGCCCTGATATTTGGAACGCCGCTTCTAAAGTATTGGAAGCCGCTGTTGAAAAAGCATATAAAGGCGAGAAAAAAATCACGTGGAAAGAAGTTTATGCCGGTGAAAAGGCTTATAATAAAACAGGTGAGTGGCTTCCTGCCAAAACGCTGGAAGACATCAGAGAGTACTTCATCGCCATCAAAGGTCCTCTGACGACACCGGTCGGCGGCGGTATCCGTTCTCTGAACGTGGCGCTGAGACAGGAGCTTGATTTGTTTACGTGCCTGCGCCCTGTCAGATATTTCACGGGAGTGCCTTCTCCGGTCAAACGTCCTGAAGATACGGATATGGTCATTTTCCGCGAGAATACGGAAGATATTTACGCCGGAATTGAGTATGCGAAAGGTTCTGAAGAGGTTGAAAAGCTGATCAGCTTCCTGCAAAATGAAATGGGTGTTAACAAAATCCGTTTCCCTGAAACGTCAGGAATCGGCATCAAACCTGTTTCTGAAGAAGGCACAAGCCGCTTAGTCAGAGCTGCCATTGAGTATGCGATCGAAAACGGCCGTAAGTCTGTCACGCTTGTCCACAAAGGAAACATCATGAAGTTCACTGAAGGGGCATTTAAAAACTGGGGCTACGAGCTTGCCGAAAGAGAATACGGAGATAAAGTATTCACTTGGGCTGAATATGACCGCATTGTCGAAAAAGACGGAAAAGAAGCGGCTGATAAAGCGCAGAGCGACGCGGAAGCGGCAGGAAAAATCATCGTCAAAGACAGCATCGCTGATATTTTCCTTCAGCAGATCTTGACCCGTCCGAGCGAATTCGACGTCGTGGCGACTATGAACTTAAACGGAGACTATATCTCTGATGCGCTTGCCGCTCAGGTAGGCGGAATCGGAATCGCGCCGGGAGCGAACATCAACTATGAAACAGGCCATGCGATTTTCGAAGCGACTCACGGAACGGCTCCTAAATATGCCGGCCTTGACAAAGTCAACCCGTCATCCGTCATCCTTTCAGGAGTGCTTCTTCTTGAACACCTGAACTGGAATGAGGCTGCTGACTTGATCATTAAATCTATGGAAAAAACGATTGCTTCAAAAGTAGTAACGTACGATTTTGCTAGATTAATGGACGGTGCAACTGAAGTGAAATGTTCAGAGTTTGGTGAAGAGCTAATCAAAAACATGGACTGAACCTAAAGCAGACTTCTAATGAAGCCAAAAAAGGAGAAGAGAATCATGGGAAAAACACGCAGTAAAGTTTCTGTTATCGGAGCAGGATTTACGGGAGCGACAACAGCCTTTCTTACAGCTCAAAAAGAGCTTGCAGACGTTGTGCTCGTTGATATTCCGCAATTAGAAAACCCGACAAAAGGAAAAGCGCTAGACATGCTCGAAGCAAGTCCGGTTCAAGGATTTGACGCGAAAATCACAGGCACGTCCAACTACGAGGACACAGCCGGTTCTGATATCGTCGTCATCACAGCCGGAATTGCGAGAAAACCAGGCATGAGCCGTGATGATCTCGTATCTACAAACGAAAAAATCATGAGAAGCGTCACACGTGAGATCGTGAAATATTCTCCTGACTGCATTATCGTTGTATTGACAAACCCTGTTGATGCGATGACATATGCGGTGTACAAAGAATCAGGCTTCCCGAAAGAACGCGTCATCGGACAATCCGGAGTGCTTGACACTGCGCGATTCAGAACATTCGTCGCTGAAGAATTAAACCTGTCTGTAAAAGATGTGACCGGTTTTGTTCTTGGCGGACACGGTGACGACATGGTTCCTCTCGTCCGTTATTCCTATGCGGGCGGCATTCCGCTTGAAACGCTTATCCCGAAAGACCGTCTTGATGCGATTGTAGAACGCACAAGAAAAGGCGGCGGGGAAATCGTCAACCTTCTCGGCAACGGAAGCGCCTACTATGCGCCTGCTGCATCACTGACTGAAATGGTAGAAGCCATTTTGAAAGATCAGCGCCGCGTGCTTCCGACCATCGCTTACTTAGAAGGCGAATACGGTCATGAAGGCATTTACTTAGGCGTACCGACGATTATCGGAGGAAACGGCCTAGAGCAAATCATCGAGCTTGAACTGACAGACTATGAAAAAGCGCAGCTGAGTAAATCAGTTGAATCTGTCAAAAACGTGATGAAAGTATTGTCATAAGAAAAAAGGGAAGGCTTCCGAATCAGAAGCCTTCCTCTTTTTACAATTAATGAAAGCGTTTTCTTTTTCCCTGAGCGATCCTTTCTCTGAAAATGATCAAAAAGGCGAATTGTCTGAACGGGCAGTATTGGATAAAATGAAATCATAAAGTGATATGCAGCACATAAAATAGAGAAAATTGGATGTCGGGGAAAATAGACAGCGGAGGGCGCAGCATGAACAAAAAAATTTTAGTTGTAGATGATGAACAATCTATCGTTACTCTTTTACAGTATAATCTGGAACGGTCCGGCTATGATGTCATCACCGCATCAGACGGCGAAGAGGCTCTGGAGCAGGCAGAGAATGAAAATCCGGATTTAATCGTACTGGATGTCATGCTGCCGAAAGTGGACGGAATCGACGTCTGTAAACAGCTCAGACAGCAGAAAATGATGGTTCCGATCTTGATGCTGACAGCAAAAGATGAGGAGTTTGATAAAGTGCTGGGACTGGAGCTCGGAGCGGATGATTACATGACAAAGCCGTTCAGTCCGCGGGAAGTCACTGCGCGGGTGAAAGCCATTTTAAGAAGGGCTGACATTTCTTCGCTGTCACAAGGCAGAGAAGAGGAAAAGGACGGGCAGATCCTCATCGGCGAGCTGAAAATTCTTCCGGAGCATTACGAAGCGTACTTTAAGTCAGAACAGCTGGAACTGACGCCTAAAGAATTTGAACTGCTTCTGTATTTGGGAAAACATAAGGGAAGAGTGCTGACGAGAGATCTTCTGCTGAGCGCGGTCTGGAACTATGATTTTGCCGGGGATACCCGGATTGTTGACGTTCATATCAGCCATCTGCGCGACAAAATCGAATCAAATACCAAAAAACCCATCTATATTAAAACAATCAGAGGTTTGGGGTATAAACTGGAGGAGCCAAAAATGAATGAATAAAGTCCGTGTGCGTCTGTTCGCTTTACTCGTTGTATGTATCATATTGGTTTTCAGTGTTCTCGGCCTTTTTTTACAGCAGCTTATTTCTTCATCCGCTGAAGAAAGAACGGCGGATCAGCTGAAAAAGGAATCGGTATACATAGCGGGCCTTCTTGACACCGGCCGAATTGGCAATAAAAGCAATGAAACGGTAATCCGTGATGCCGGCCGCACCCTCGGTATAAACGTCGCCGTGCTCAACGAGAAGGGTGACGCCGTATATCATTCCGGCAGTCATGCTGATGATTCAGCCGTAAAGGAGTTCATTTCTCACAATAAAAGTGAGGAAGCCGTACAGTCGAAAAGCAAAGTCATCCGCGGCACTGCCGTAAAAAATGACGCCGGGAAAATTGCGGGGTATGTACTCGTTTCCTCTGAGATCAACGGCGGTTCAAGCGTTGCCGGAGAAATGTGGGGCATGCTGGCAGCAAGTCTTTGTACCGCTTTTATCATTATCGTTTTCTTTTATACAAACATGACGTCCCGTTACAAAAAATCCATCGACGCCGCGACAAAGGTGGCGACGGAGCTGTCCAAAGGGAATTATGACGCCCGCTCCTACAGCGGTTACGCAAGGCGGTCGGACCGTCTCGGGCGTGCGATGAACAGCCTGGCGGTCGATTTAATGGAAATGACGAGAACGCAGGATATGCAGCGCGATCGTCTGTTAACCGTCATTGAAAATATCGGATCCGGTTTGATTTTAATAGACGGGCGAGGTTTTATCAATCTCGTGAACAGGTCATACACGAAGCAGTTTCATACAAAGCCTGAACGTCTGCTTCGGCGCCTTTACCATGATGCGTTTGAACATGAGGAGATCATTCGGCTTGTCGAAGACATTTTTATGACGGAGACGAAAAAATGCCAGCTGCTCAGACTTCCCATCAATATTGAGCGGCGCTACTTTGAAGTTGACGGCGTTCCGATCATGGGCCCTGACGATGAATGGAAGGGCATCGTCCTCGTCTTTCACGATATGACGGAAATTAAAAAATTGGAGCAGATGAGAAAGGACTTCGTCGCCAATGTCTCCCATGAACTGAAAACACCGATCACCTCGATTAAAGGATTTACGGAAACACTGTTAGACGGAGCGATGAAAGATGAAAAGGCGCTTTCAGACTTTCTGTCTATCATTCTGAAAGAAAGTGAGCGGCTCCAATCTCTCGTGCAGGATTTACTGGATTTATCCAAGATGGAGCAGCAAAACTTTACGATGCGCGTAGAGTCCTTTGACGCCGCAAAAATTCTGCATGAAATTGAGGCGCTTTTGCGGCATAAGGCTGCGGAAAAAGGCATCAGCTTTCAGCTCGATCTCCCGGAAGAGCCGATTTTTGTGACGGGTGATGCGCACAGGCTGAAGCAGGTATTTTTGAATCTGGCGAACAATGCCCTGACCTACACGCCTGAAAAAGGGACGGTGGGGATTTCGGTACATGTGAAAGAAACCGTTGTCGATATCAAAGTGTCCGATACGGGAATCGGCATTCAGAAGGAAGAGATCCCGCGGATATTTGAGAGATTCTACCGCGTGGATAAAGACAGAAGCCGTAACTCGGGAGGAACCGGGCTCGGCCTCGCCATCGTGAAGCACTTAATAGAAGCCCATGAAGGTAAAATCGAGGTCACAAGCGAGCCGGGACAGGGGACTGTATTTACCGTGACGCTGAAGCGGCAGCCGGAAGCGTGATCAGCTTTACAAAGGATTAACAATTTCTTCATGACCTGTTAAACCTATCTTGTTAGGATGTAACAGAACCCCTTCATCCAAGGAGCCAATTTTGACGGCGGGAACGTATTTTCTTGTTCCCGTCCTTTTTTGCGTTTTCACGGGGTTCGCTCATTTTCCTTTCAAATTGAACTTTGTTAAAATAAGAGAAGCTGTGAGATTAAAAAATAGAGGAATGACGAGCTTTTGCTCTTAGGAGGATATTGAATGACGGAACGAAAAAAATTAGTGCTTGTCGACGGAAACAGTCTGGCGTACCGGGCGTTTTTTGCATTGCCGCTTTTAAGCAATGAAAAAGGCATCCATACAAATGCCGTATACGGGTTTGCGATGATTTTAATGAAGATGCTGGAAGATGAAAAGCCGACCCACATGCTGGTGGCTTTTGATGCGGGAAAAACCACTTTCCGCCACAGCACGTTTAAAGAATATAAAGGCGGAAGACAAAAAACGCCGCCGGAGCTTTCAGAACAGATGCCGTTCATCCGCGAGCTCCTTGATGCCTATAACATCAGCCGCTATGAGCTTCCTGAATATGAAGCGGACGATATTATCGGCACGCTTGCCGTATCTGCTGAAAAAGACGGCTTCGAAGTAAAGGTAGTTTCGGGGGACAAGGACTTAACCCAGCTTGCAACCGGGAAAACGACCGTTGCCATTACGAGAAAAGGCATTACCGACGTGGAGGATTACACGCCGGAGCACGTGCAAGAAAAGTACGGTCTGACCCCTTTGCAAATCATTGATATGAAGGGATTAATGGGGGATTCATCCGATAACATACCGGGCGTCCCCGGCGTCGGAGAAAAAACCGCGATTAAGCTCTTAAAGCAGTTCCATTCGGTTGAGAAACTGCTTGATTCCATTGATGAAGTCAGCGGAAAAAAATTAAAAGAAAAGCTTGAAGAATACAAGGAACAAGCCCTGATGAGCAAAGAACTGGCGACGATTATGACAAATGCGCCGATTGAAGTCAAGCCCGAAGATTTAGATTACCAAGGGTTTGACCGTGAACAAGTTGTTGCCATTTTTAAAGACCTCGGTTTTAATACGCTTCTTGAGCGGCTCGGTGAAGAAAGCGGGGAAACGGCGGAAGAAAATTTTGAAGACATCAATGTCGAAACGGCAGAAGAAATCACCGAAGATATGCTCGTTTCGCCGTCCGCTTTGGTCGTCGAACAAATCGGTGATAACTATCACGAAGAACCGATCCTCGGCTTTTCCATCGTGAATGAAACAGGTCTTTATTATATTCCGAAAGAAATCGCCATTCAGTCTGAAGCGTTTAAATCTTGGGCTGAAGATGAATCGATGAAAAAGTGGGTGTTCGACAGCAAACGTTCCGTCGTCGCTTTGCGCTGGCAGGGAATTGAGCTGAAGGGAACGGAATTTGACGCGCTTCTTGCTGCCTACATTATAAACCCGGGCAACTCGTACGACGATGTCGCGAGCGTAGCGAAAGAATACGGGCTGAATATCGTTTCAAAAGATGAAGCGGTATACGGAAAAGGCGCAAAGCGCGCCGTTCCGGCTGAAAAAGAGCTTGCCGATCATCTCGCGCGGAAAGCGTCTGCCGTTAACAGCCTCCGTGACAAACTGCTGCACGCGCTGGAAGAAAATAATCAGCTTGAATTATATGAAGATCTCGAACTTCCGCTTGCGCTTATTCTCGGAGAAATGGAATCAATGGGCGTCAAAGTGGATGTTGAAAGACTGAAGCGAATGGGCGAAGAGCTTAAGGCGAAGCTGAAGGAATATGAAGAAAAAATCCATGACATCGCCGGTGAGCCGTTTAACATCAATTCACCAAAACAGCTCGGCGTCATTCTGTTTGAAAAGCTCGGCCTGCCGCCAGTAAAGAAAACAAAAACAGGCTATTCCACTTCAGCCGATGTCCTGGAAAAGCTCGCAGACAAACATGATATCGTCGCTTACATTCTGCAATACAGACAAATCGGCAAGCTTCAATCGACTTATATAGAAGGGCTGCTGAAAGTCACGCGCAAGGATTCTCATAAGGTGCATACACGGTTCAATCAGGCGTTGACTCAAACCGGACGCCTCAGCTCAACGGATCCGAACCTGCAAAATATTCCGATCCGGCTGGAGGAAGGGCGGAAAATCCGTCAGGCTTTCGTACCGTCCGAACCGGACTGGCTTATTTTCGCCGCCGATTATTCACAAATTGAATTAAGGGTGCTTGCGCATATTTCAAAAGATGAAAATCTGATCGAAGCGTTTACGAATGACATGGACATTCACACAAAAACCGCCATGGACGTGTTTCATGTCAGTGAAGATGAAGTGACACAAGCGATGCGCCGCCAGGCAAAGGCCGTCAATTTCGGCATTGTTTACGGCATCAGTGATTACGGGCTGTCGCAAAACCTCGGCATCACCCGGAAAGAAGCGGGCGCTTTTATTGACCGCTATTTGGAGAGCTTCCCGGGCGTCAAGGCATATATGGAAGAGTCGGTGCAGGAAGCGAAGCAAAAAGGATATGTCACGACACTTATGCAGCGCCGCCGCTATATTCCTGAGCTGACCAGCCGCAACTTCAACCTGCGGAGCTTTGCGGAACGGACGGCCATGAATACGCCGATTCAGGGAAGCGCCGCCGATATTATTAAAAAAGCCATGATTGACATGGCAGCTGAGCTGAAAGAGAAAAACCTGAAGGCACGATTGCTGCTTCAGGTGCACGATGAATTGATTTTTGAAGCGCCTAAGGAAGAAATTGAAATATTAGAGAAGCTGGTTCCTGAAGTGATGGAGCATGCTTTGGCATTAGACGTGCCTCTGAAGGCGGATTATGCTTCAGGGCCGTCTTGGTACGATGCAAAATAAACAGAGAAAAAGGAAGTGATGATTGTGCCGGAATTACCAGAAGTTGAAACGGTCCGGCGCACTCTGACCGGTCTTGTGAAGGGGAAAACGATTGAATCGGCGCATATCAGATGGCCGAATATCATCAAAAAACCCGCCGAGCCGGAGGAATTCGCGCGGCAGATTGCAGGAGAAACGATCCGATCCATCGGAAGAAGAGGAAAGTTTTTGCTTTTCCATCTGGATCATTATGTCATGGTGTCCCACCTTCGGATGGAGGGGAAATACGGTCTTCATCAGGCCGATGAGCCTGACGATAAACATGTGCACGTCGTGTTTCACATGACGGACGGAACACAGCTCCGCTACCGGGATGTCCGGAAATTCGGCACGATGCATTTGTTTGCGCCGGGAGAGGAACAGAATGCATTACCGCTTTCACAGCTCGGGCCCGAACCCGATGATGAAGCATTTACCGCTGCTTATTTAAAAGAGCGGCTTGCAAAAACGAACCGCGCGGTGAAAACAGCCCTGCTCGACCAAAAAGCGGTCGTCGGCCTCGGCAATATTTATGTCGATGAAGCTTTATTCCGGGCGCGGATTCATCCTGAGACAAAAGCGAACAGTCTGTCAGACGGGCAGATAAAAACGCTTCATACAGAAATTAAAGACACCCTTCAGGAAGCGATTGACGCGGGCGGGAGCACCGTCCGGTCTTATATCAATTCTCAAGGGGAAATCGGAATGTTTCAGCTCAAACATTACGTATACGGCAAAAAGGATGAGCCGTGCAAGTCGTGCGGCACGATGATTTCTAAAATCGTGGTCGGCGGAAGAGGGACGCATTTTTGCGCCCGCTGCCAAAAAAAATCATAAACTGAAGCTGTTCAAGCAGGCGGCAGCAGAATGAATTTTTTCTAACACAGTTGATGACCTTTCTCCATATATATATTGTGATTCACCCAATAGGCATATGTCACAATTGCCGATCAAGAGAAAGGGAGAAACGGATATGGAGATTGTTTCTTTGCTGCTTTTGGCTTTTGCTGTCAGCTTGGACAGTTTTTCAGTCGGGTTTACGTATGGTTTGAGAAAAATGAAAATCCCGTTCAAAGCGATTGCCGTGATCGCTTGCTGTTCAGCCTCTGTGATGTTTATATCCATGCTGATCGGCCATTTTCTGACAAAGATTTTTCCCGTATCCGTCACGGAAAAACTGGGCGGGCTGATCTTAATCGGAATCGGGGCATGGGTCATCTGGCAATTTTTTAAACCGGCTAAAGAGCCGGATTACTTATTGCATGAAAAAACGCTACTTAATCTTGAAGTGAAATCGCTCGGCATCGTGATTCACATTTTGAAAAAACCGACCAGCGCCGATATTGATCAATCCGGAACCATTAACGGAGTCGAGGCGCTTCTGCTCGGTATCGCCTTATCCATTGACGCGTTTGGCGCCGGGCTGGGAGCGGCCATTCTCGGCTTTTCTCCGGTTATGATGAGCGTGACTGTCGGGCTGATGAGCTCGCTGTTTGTTTCACTCGGCATAAACGCGGGGCATTTGCTCTCAAGATGGAATTGGATAGATAAAATGACATTTTTGCCGGGAGTCCTGCTGATTATCATCGGGATTTGGAAAATGTAAGAAGGAGTGGGCTTTTTGAGCTTGGTCATCGGTTTAACGGGAGGCATCGCAAGCGGCAAAAGCACGGTAGCGCGTATGCTGATCGACAAAAAAATAACAGTCATTGATGCGGATGTCATCGCAAAACAGGCGGTGGAAAAAGGAATGCCGGCTTACGGACAAATTGTGGAGGCATTCGGAAAAGACATCCTGCTGGAAAATGGCGATATTGACAGAAAAAAACTCGGTTCTATCGTTTTTACTGACGAACAGAAGCGTCTGAAGCTGAATCAGATCGTTCATCCGGCGGTGCGTGCGGAAATGCTGAAACAGCGGGATGAAGCCGTTGCGCGAAAAGAGCAGTTCGTCGTTTTGGATATACCGCTTTTGTATGAAAGCGGGCTTGATTATCTTGTCGGCAAGGTGCTCGTCGTCACCGTACCGGCAGACATTCAGCTCAAACGGCTGATGGAGCGGAATTCCCTTACAGAAGAAGAAGCGATGAGCCGGATAACGTCGCAAATGCCTTTAGCGGACAAAACAAAAAAAGCTGACGCCGTCATTGATAACAGCGGCAGTCTTGAACATACAAAGCACCAGCTTGAGGAAATATTGAGCGGCTGGGCATAAACAAACACCGTTCGGAAAGCCGAACGGTGTTTTTCTGGTTAAAAATCAAAATTGTCAGGGTCAGGACCGACACGGAGATTTTCGTTCAGATCATCAATCCGCTTCATATCGTCAGCTGACAGTTCGAAATCAAAGACATTTGCATTTTCTTCAATACGGTGTTTTTTAGTTGATTTCGGAATGGTGATAACACCGTTTTGCAAATCCCAGCGCAAAATCACTTGAGCGGCTGATTTGCCGTACTTCTTTGCGATCTCTTGTAAGACGGGGTGATCAAGCAGCTGCCCTTGCATCAATGGCGACCACGCTTCTAGCTGAATGCCTTGTTCAGTACAGAAAGCAAGCAGTTCTTTCTGTGTCAGACGCGGGTGGTACTCCACCTGGTTGATCATCGGCTTGATTTCCGTTTCTTTCATGAGATGTTTCAGATGGTGAATTTGGAAATTGCTGACCCCGATCGCCTTAATGCGTCCATCCCGGTAAAGGGTTTCGAGCGCCCGCCACGCATCGATGTACTTTCCTTCGACAGGCCAATGGATCAAATATAAATCCAAATAATCTAAACCGAGTTTTTCTAAGCTTGTGTCAAACGCTTTTAACGTTTCTTCATATCCTAAATCGGGATTCCATACTTTTGACGTGACAAAAATGTCTTCACGTTTTAATCCCGCTTCTTGCAGCCCTTGGCGGATGCCTTCGCCGACACCTTCTTCATTTCCGTAAATCGCGGCGGTATCAACGCTGCGATAGCCGTGCACCAATGCCGTTTTCACCGCGTTGACGAGTTCCGCGCCTTCCTCTACTTTGAAAACTCCGATGCCGAACCAAGGCATCTCTACTCCGTTATGCAATGTTGATTTTGCTTGTAAATGTGTTGTCATGTATATATTCCTCCTATTAGTTGTCTGTTGAAACAATCAAAATGCGCTGAAGAAAAACTCACCTCCTTTCAAGGGCAGTGCGATCCCGCTTTTCAAGCTTCCTGCTCCATCCGGTTAATACGACCGCGCTGAGCACCATCAGCGCCCCGATCCAAGCGGTATGAATGATTCCGATTGAGTCTGTAATGATTCCGCCGGCAAACGAGCCGATCGCGATTCCGGCATTGAATGCCGCGATATTTAAGGCTGATGCTGTATCAACGGCGCTTGGCGCAAAACGTTCACTCAGCATCACGACATATACCTGAAGCCCCGGCACATTCATAAACGCCAACAGCCCCATGAAAATAATGGTGATCAGCCCGGCTGTTTTAAACGGCGCGGTAAAAGTCAGAACAAACAGCACAGCAGCCTGGACAATGAACATATAAAACAAGGCTTTCAGCGGATTTCGGTTTGATAAACGGCCGCCAATCATGTTTCCGATGGCAATCGCAATTCCGTAAATGAGCAGGATGGCCGCGACGGTTTCTTTCTGAAAACCGGTTACCTCCTGAAGAAGCGGAGATAAATACGTAAACACGACAAACGTTCCGCCGTAGCCTAACGCCGTAATAATAAATAAAAGCAATAACCGCCCGTTTGTGACGAGTTTGACCTGCTCGGAAAATGCGGTTTTCGTCCCTTTGCGCAAATGCGACGGAACGAGAAGCGCGTTTGTGAGGAATGCGATGATTCCTACCGCCACAATGACGGCAAATGCGATTCTCCATCCGAATTGCTGGCCGAGATAGGTGCCGAACGGAACGCCGGTCACCGTAGCCACCGTCAGCCCCGTAAACATAATGGAAATCGCGCTTGCTCTTTTATGCTCCGGCACGATATTGGCGGCGATTGTTGCCCCGATTGACATGAAAATGCCGTGGGAAAACGCCGAAATAACCCGTGCCGCCAGTAAGACGCCGATTGAGGACGCACTTGCCGCGAGTGTATTTCCGGCGATAAAAATTAACATCACCCAGAGCAGCAGCGTTTTCCGTGACATGCCGGATGTGAGAGATGTTAAAACCGGCGCGCCGAATGTCACGCCCAGAGCATACATGGAAACGGTAAGCCCCGCCGTTGTCACAGGTATATGCAGATCTTGAGATATAAGCGGCAGCAGCCCGACGCTGATAAATTCGGTTGTGCCGATCGCAAAAGCGCTGACGGCTAATGCCAGCAGCGCTGGTAAATAGCTTTGGCGATGTGAAGACATCTGTTTTCCTCCTTGAACGATAATGTATGGTTGAAATGATGCCGGGTAAACGATATAAGTATAAGAGTACATTCCTTTTCAGCCGGCAAATGTCATTATGATCGATAGAAGTGTCATTGAAAAGAACGTACTTTTAAGTGCCATAGGCACTTTTTAGTTCCTATAGATGAGGAGGAATTACCGTTTGCTGAAGAAAAAATACAATATATCCGTAGAAGCGGCGCTTGAGGTGATCGGAGGAAAATGGAAGTGTGTGATCCTCTGCCACCTCATGCGCGGGAAAAAACGGACAAGCGAATTGAAGCGGCTTATGCCGGACATCACCCAGAAGATGCTGACACAGCAATTGCGGGAGCTGGAAGCTGACGGCGTCATCAACCGGATCGTGTACAATCAGGTGCCGCCGAAAGTGGAATACGAGCTGAGTGAATACGGACACAGTCTGGAAAGAATTTTAAACGCGCTGTGCGACTGGGGCGCGATGCATATCGCGAAACGGTACGGCGAGGTGTCTTCCGTTTTAGAGGACAGCATTTTAAATGACAAATTCAAAGAACCGGGACAAATATAAGAAAAAAGCAGGCAGCCTGAGACGCTGATCCTGCTTTTTTTATGGAAGAAAGATCATTTTATATGCAAAAAAACCGATTGAACAACATATTGATCGGTATAAGGGTGGATTTTTATCAAGTTGTACTGGCGGATTTCTTTTAATGTGTTATACTATATATAAATAAAATTAAATTAGAGTGGCATATTAAAAAGGGGTGACCTGAGCATGAAGGTAAAAGTAGCAATCAACGGGTTTGGAAGAATCGGAAGAATGGTGTTCAGAAAAGCAATGGAAGATGATCAAATTCAAATAACAGCCATTAATGCAAGCTATCCCCCGGAAACGCTTGCTCATTTGATAAAGTATGACACAATTCACGGCAAATACGATCAAGAAGTTGAGACCTCCGACGACAGCCTGATCGTCAACGGAAAACATATTATGCTGTTCAATCGCCGGGACCCGAGAGAGCTTCCGTGGAAAGAATGCGGAATAGACATCGTCGTAGAGGCAACGGGGAAATTTAATTCAAAAGAAAAAGCAATGAGCCATATTGAAGCAGGGGCGAAAAAAGTTATTTTAACGGCTCCGGGCAAAAATGAAGACGTTACCATTGTCATGGGAGTAAATGAAGAGCAATTCAATCCCGATGAACATGTCATTATTTCAAATGCATCCTGCACGACAAACTGTCTTGCGCCGGTCGTCAAAGTGCTTGATCAGGAATTCGGGATTGAAAGCGGCCTGATGACGACTGTTCACGCTTACACGAATGATCAAAAAAATATCGACAATCCGCATAAAGATCTGCGGAGGGCGAGAGCGTGCGGAGAATCCATCATTCCGACTTCTACAGGCGCCGCCAAAGCGCTGTCGCTCGTGCTGCCTCATTTGAAAGGAAAACTTCACGGTCTCGCTTTGCGTGTTCCCGTTCCGAATGTGTCATTAGTGGACCTTGTCTGCGATCTGAAAACAGATGTGTCGGCCGAGCAAGTGAACGCCGCTTTCCAAAGAGCCGCAAAAACGTCGATGTACGGAATTCTTGATTATTCGGATGAGCCGCTCGTTTCTTCGGATTATAATACGAATTCACACTCTGCGATCATCGACGGACTGACAACGATAGTGATGGAAGACCGAAAAGTAAAGGTGCTCGCCTGGTATGACAATGAATGGGGATATTCCTGCCGGGTCGTTGATCTTATCCGTCACGTCGCCGCGCGAATGAAACACCCGTCAGCTGTGTAGACTAAAGATCATGGACATTTGTTAGAAAAACACCCTTAACGGCATATTCGCAAAAAACACACCTTGCAAAATAAACTTAAACACAGTATACTATCTTTCGTGAACTTCTTGCTCGTGACTGCTTCGGAATTACTTAAAGGGTTAGGACCTCTCCGGACTAACTTTCCCCCGTGGTAAATGGCCGGGTCAGTTCTCGGAAATTCACTTTTTTAATTCTTGTTAAGGGGGGTCCATGATTATGGAAACAATGGGGCGTCACGTCATCTCCGAGCTGTGGGGATGCGATTTTGATAAGCTCAATGACATGGATTTTATTGAAAAAACGTTTGTAAATGCTGCTTTGAAATCAGGAGCTGAGGTGCGCGAGGTCGCATTTCACAAATTTGCACCGCAAGGCGTAAGCGGAGTCGTTATTATCTCTGAGTCACATTTAACGATTCACAGTTTTCCTGAACACGGATATGCAAGCATTGATGTTTATACTTGTGGAGACCTGGATCCTAATGTGGCTGCGGATTACATTGCGGACGCATTACATGCAGATACAAGAGAAAACATTGAAATACCGAGAGGAATGGGGCCTGTACAGATTAAACAGGCACAAGCGAAAGTACTGTAATTTTCAAAACGCAAACACAAGGGAGCTAAGCTGAAAAAGCCATTACGCGCTTTGAAGCTGATGCTCCTTTTCTAATGTAAAAAAACAGCATTGCTTTTTCTTTAAGCATTTTTTTTGTAAAATAGAAAAGATAAGGCCGGTCTATCGGCTCTCCCAACAAATAGGCTCATCCTAGAAACGTTGGCGGGCATTTACCGGAAGCTTGCGAACCGCATTACAGCAACGAAACAGATGGGAGCTGATCCAATTTGAAATGTCCTTCATGCCAGCATAACGGTTCCCGCGTACTTGATTCACGGCCTGCGGACGAAGGGAAATCAATCCGCAGAAGGCGGGAATGCGAAGCCTGCCATTACCGCTTCACTACATTTGAGAAGTTTGAAGAGATGCCTCTGATCGTCGTGAAAAAAGAAGGCGTCCGGGAAGAATTCAGCCGTGAAAAAATGCTGCGCGGGTTAATTAAAGCTTGTGAAAAAAGGCCCGTTCCTTTAAAAACATTGGAAGACATGTGCTTTGACATTGAAAAAGAGCTGAGAAACCAAGGTGTATCTGAAGTCAAAAGCGAACTTGTCGGAGAAATGGTAATGGACCGTCTGGCGAAAATCGATGAGGTGTCTTATGTCCGCTTTGCCTCCGTCTACCGGCAGTTTAAGGATATAAACGTGTTTATCGATGAATTGAAAGATTTAATAAAGAAAGAACGCTGAGAGAGCTAAGAGATTGTGTCTGGCTCTTTTCTCATGAGCAAAATTGGCATTTGATAGATCGCAGAAACGGTGTAAAATGAGAGTAGAAACATATCGGAAGGTTTGAGAATCATGGCTGACTATTGGAATGACGTATTGCCTGTAGATCCTTATACGGTCAAAAGCCGTTCGCTTCTTCAGGATGTCGACAGACAGGTTTTGACACATCTGTACCAGCCGCTGATCGGTTCTTTTGCATTCTCCCTTTATATGACCTTATGGGGGGAGCTTGAGCAGAACCGCTTGTGGGGAGCGGAATCCACGCACAGGCAGCTGATGGGCATGATGCAGTCAAATTTAAAAAAGATTCATCATGAACAGGGAAAGCTTGAAGGAATCGGGCTGCTGAAAGTGTATATCCGGGAGTCCGAGCAAAAAGAGCGGATGTTTATTTATGAGCTGCTGCCCCCGCTCAGACCGAATGATTTTTTTGAAGACGGCATGCTGAATGTCTTTCTTTATAACAGAGTCGGTAAAACGAAATACCAGCAGCTGAGACAATTTTACACGCACCCTTCCGTCGGCGCGGACGCAAGGGAAATTACCCGTCCGTTTAATCACGCCTTTGCCTCTTTTCAGCCGAGTGAATGGAAAATGACGCCTGATATGGAAGAGGCGATGAAGCTACCCGAGGACTATGAGACGGCGTCTGTCGGACAAGCGCCCTCCTATACGGTGACGGAGGAAGTGTTTGATTTTGAGCTTTTCATGGCGGGACTGTCAGAAACGATGATACCGCGCAAATCAATCACGCAGGACGTGCGGGAGAGCATTAAAAAGCTTTCATATTTATACGGAATAGATCCTATCTCCATGCAGCACGTCGTCATGACCGCAATTAATGAACAGGATACGATAACGGCCGAAGCGCTGAGGAAAGCGGCCAGCGACTGGTATCAAATTGAAAGAAGCGGGAAGCTTCCGGAACTGATTGATAAAACACAGCCTGTCACCTTGAGAGAAAACCGGACGGAAAAAGACGATTCATTGAACGGCGAACTCATCGCACAGCTTGAGACCATATCACCGAGAAAGCTTCTTCAGGACATTGCGGATGGGACCGAGCCGTCAAAAGCCGACTTGCAGATTATCGCCGATATTATGTTCGAACAAAAGCTTGAGCCCGGCGTCACCAATGTGCTGATTTATTATGTCATGCTGAAAACGGATATGAAGCTGTCCAAAAACTATATCCAAAAAATCGCCGCCCACTGGGCCAGAAAGAAAGTCAAAACGGTACGGGAAGCAATGAAGCTCGCAATAGAAGAGCACAGGCAATATCTTGATTGGGCGGACGGCAAAACAAACGGCGCGGCGCGCGGCAAAAAAACCGTCCGGGAAGAAAAGCGTCCTGATTGGATGAAAGAAGAAGAAACCGGGAAGAAACAAGAACAGCCGGCTCTTTCCGCGCAGGATCTTGAAGAACAGAAGAAAAAAATGATGGAAGAAATGAAAAAACTGAAAAAATACTCTGCCTATTGAGACAGAGAAGCGGGGTGATATTGAATGGAACCGATCAGCCGATCCTTAGAAGGCGTGACGAAAAGACCTGACTTTCAAAAACGCCTGGAACGAATGCAGCAGCAAGTCATGGCCGACGAAGACGTCCAGGCTTTTTTGAAGGAACAGAAAGATGTAATCAATCAAAGCATGATTGACAGAGGGTTAAATAAACTGTACGAATTCGTTCAGCAAAGCAAACAGTGCGCCTTCTGCTCGAAAGACAGCCGGACGAACAGCCTGCTTGAAGGCTATCATCCGAAGCTTGTGATCAACGGGCGTTCCATTGATATTGAATATTACGAATGTCCGGAAAAGAGAAAGCTCGACCGCCAGAAAAGGCAAAAGTCCCTGATGAAGAGCATGTATATCCAGCAGGATCTTCTCGGCGCGACGTTTCAGCAGATCGACATTACCGATCCGAGCAGAGTCGGCATCTTCCAGCATGTGACGGATTTTCTGAAGAGCTATAATGAAACGGGAAAAGGCAAAGGGCTGTATCTGTACGGAAAATTCGGAATCGGAAAGACATTTATTTTAGCCGCCATTGCCAACGAGCTGGCGGAAAAAGAGTATTCATCAATGATCGTATATGTTCCCGAATTTGTCAGAGAGCTGAAAAACTCGCTCCAGGATCAGTCGTTGGAGGCGAAACTGAATATGGTGAAAACGACGCCCGTACTGATGCTTGATGATATCGGAGCGGAGTCAATGACAAGCTGGGTCAGGGATGAAGTCATCGGCACCGTGCTTCAGCACAGAATGAGCCAGCAGCTTCCCACTTTCTTCTCGTCTAATTTTTCACCAGACGAGCTGAAGCATCATTTTACGTATTCACAGCGGGGAGAAAAGGAAGAAGTAAAAGCGGCAAGACTGATGGAGCGGATTTTATATTTGGCTTCGCCCGTCCGTCTTGACGGGGAAAACCGCCGCCGTTCATGATGCCGGCGTCCAATGGGAAGGATTTGAGGGAATGAGGAATAAGAAGGCTGTCACTTGGGCTGCGGCTGCGGCGGGAGCGGGCCTTTTACTGTGGGCAAACCGCAAATATCTGAATCTGTCGCCTAAGGAGATCCGGCTGTGGGTATTATCGTTCGGTGTTTTTGCGCCGCTTGTGTTTATCGGAATTTCCATCGTCAGGCCTTTTGTGCTGTTTCCCGTATCAATCGTTTCCGTCGCCGGAGGATTGGCGTTCGGCCCGTTTTTCGGCACCGTGTATACGCTGGCGGGCTCAATGGGCGCTGCCGCCGCGTCTTTTTTTGCGGCGGGGCTGTTTGCCTTTAATGAGAAAAGCCGTCATGGAAAAATGGAAGCCATTCAAAAGCAGATGAAAACCAATGGCTTCTTTTATATTTTTATCCTGCGCATTCTGCCTGTTAACTTTGATGTGATCAGCTATGCCGCAGGCCTATCGAAAGTCAGGCCGATGACGTATTTTTTGGCGACCGCAGCGGGCATTATTCCGGGGACGATCGTCCTGAATGTGCTCGGCGCGAGCTTTATGTCCGGCAATGTGCTGACCGTACTCGGCGTGATGTGTCTTTACATCGTATTTTTATCGCTTCCCGTTATATTTAAAAAGAAGGTGCGCCATTTGTTCGGCGGTGAAAGCTAACCTTTACGTCTATTTTAAAAACATCCCCCATATACTTGTAACAGATGCCGTAAGGGGGGACAAATATGCTTGAAGTGATCTTTGAAGATGACCACGATACCGCCGCTTTTTTACATCTCATTCAGCAATCGGACGACCGGAGACATTTTATTGTCCGTGAAGGCATAAAAAAAGTCGGAATCGCAAGGTCTGAAACGGCTTTTTGCGTTCAGCGCTTTATTGAGCCGATACTTGTCAGGTTTTTTTTGGAATGCAAAGAAGACGAGCATATGCTTTCGCTTATTGAGGACGCATACTGCTTCACCGATCAGGATGAACAGCAGCAAATCCTTCAGCTTGCACACAGCATTATGGAAGGAGAGCTTGAGGATCATCCGTTCGAGCCGAAGAAAGAGCCGCGCACACAGTTTATTTCAGATGCGCTCCGGACGATTTCACTTGATGCGGGTGTTTTTTCCGTGCGTTCGTTTCAGACGTTCCGGCTCGGCAGGTATTATGAGCGGCTCAGAGAATACGCGGAGGCTGCGATAGATGAATATCGGATGGAACAGGAATATCAAAACTTTATCCAGTCTCTGAGAGATTATGTGACATCCAATCCGCCGCGGATGAAGAAAGTCCGCATCGTACATGACCGGGCTTTTACGCTGTGGGAGCTGCGCTATTTGTCAGAACGGGAACAGAAAAAATACATAGACAGACGGTTTGTGCGGGAGCACCCGATGTATATAGATTCCCATCTCCTTGCGCCGCTGATCTCCATTGCGCCTGAGACGGTAGAACTGTATACGGACAAACCGGAGCATATGATGTCCAGAACGATTCAAAACGTGTTTCAGGAAAGGGTGCGCCTTTTTCCGCTGGGCGCGTTTGCAGCCGAGAAGACGGAAGGATAGCCGTACGGACGGCCTTGTGTAAACGGCAGGGCTGTCTTTGCGAAATCAGACGGAAAACCGAGTTGCATTTTTCTCGCAGACATTTTATAATACATAAAAGATTAATGATTGCTACACGTATTGATAAGGACATGAAGCATTGATACCGGCTTTATAAGAGAGGAGAGCCCAGGCTGAAAGCTTTCCAGCTATGGATCATTGACTTTACCGCCTTTGAACTTCAGCTGTGAACGCCGGAAGAAGCGTCAGTAATAGCTGACGGGAACTCCCGTTACAGAGTTTAGAGCCGCAGGTGCCGAAACAATCGGCCGTGCGGAAAAAAGGGTGGAACCACGATTCCGTTTATTTAACCTCGTCCCTTTCATAGGGGGCGGGGTTTTTGATTTGCATAAAAAAAGGAGTGACGAAGATGTCAGATATGATCAACATCACATTTCCGGACGGAGCGGTAAAGGAATTTCCGAAAGGAACAACAACAGAAGATATCGCGGCATCCATCAGTCCGGGATTAAAGAAAAAGTCTTTAGCCGGAAAACTGAACGGACAGGAAATTGATTTAAGAACGCCGATTCAAGAGGATGGTGCCGTAGAAATCATTACAGAAGGCACAGAAGAAGGCTTGAACATCATGCGGCACAGCACGGCGCATTTATTGGCCCAGGCGATTAAACGCATTTATAAAGATGTGAAATTCGGTGTCGGCCCCGTCATTGAAAACGGGTTCTATTATGACGTTGAAATGGAGCAGGCGCTGACGCCGGATGACCTTCCGAAGATTGAAAAAGAAATGAAACGCATCGTCGGTGAAAATCTGCCGATTATCCGAAAAGAAGTGAGCCGTGATGAAGCAAAAGCCATGTTTGCGGAAATCGGCGATAATCTGAAGCTTGAACTGCTGGATGCCATCCCGGAAGACGAAACGGTCTCCATTTATGAGCAGGGCGAATTTTTTGACCTGTGCCGCGGCGTGCACGTGCCGTCTACAGGCAAAATTAAAGAATTTAAGCTGCTGAGCCTTGCGGGCGCATACTGGCGCGGCGACAGCAAAAACCAAATGCTTCAGCGCGTTTACGGCACGGCCTTCTTTAAAAAGGATGACCTGAAAGAGCATTTGCGGATGCTTGAAGAAGCGAAAGAGCGCGACCACCGAAAACTGGGCAAAGAATTAAAATTGTTCGCCAACTCTCAAAAAGTCGGACAAGGCCTGCCGCTCTGGCTGCCGAAAGGCGCAACCATCCGCCGCGTGATCGAGCGCTACATTGTGGATAAAGAGCTGAGCCTCGGTTATGAGCACGTCTATACGCCTGTTCTCGGAAGCAAAGACCTGTATGAAACATCGGGCCACTGGGATCATTATCAGGATACGATGTTCCCGCCGATGGAAATGGACAATGAAACACTCGTGCTCCGTCCGATGAACTGTCCTCACCATATGATGATTTACAAGCAGGACATTCACAGCTACCGCGAGCTTCCGATCCGCATCGCCGAGCTGGGAACGATGCATCGTTATGAAATGTCCGGGGCGCTTTCAGGTCTTCAGCGCGTACGCGGCATGACGTTAAATGACGCGCACATTTTCGTCCGCCCTGATCAGATTAAAGAAGAATTCATCCGCACGGTCCGTTTGATTCAAGACGTATACGAAGACTTCGGCCTGAATGATTACACATTCCGCCTGTCTTACCGCGATCCTGAAGATACGGAAAAATATTTTGATGATGATGAGATGTGGAACAAAGCGCAGTCCATGCTGAAGGCGGCAATGGATGAGATGGGGCACGACTATTATGAAGCGGAAGGCGAAGCGGCGTTTTACGGCCCTAAGCTTGACGTGCAGGTGAAAACGGCGATCGGCAAAGAAGAGACATTGTCAACTGTACAGCTTGACTTCCTTCTTCCGGAACGCTTTGATCTCACTTACGTCGGAGAAGACGGCAAACAGCACCGCCCTGTCGTTATTCACCGCGGCGTCGTGTCAACGATGGAGCGTTTCGTTGCTTTCTTAATCGAAGAGCACAAAGGCGCCCTTCCGACATGGCTTGCGCCGGTGCAGTTCCAAGTCATTCCTGTATCACCGTCCGTGCATCTTGATTATGCGAAAAAAGTGCAGGAGCGCCTGCAGCGTGAAGGTCTGCGTGTCGAGCTTGACAGCCGGGACGAAAAAATCGGCTATAAAATCCGTGAAGCGCAAATGCAAAAAATCCCGTACATGCTTGTGGTCGGTGACCAAGAAGCGGAAAACGGCGCGGTAAACGTCCGGAAATACGGCGAGCAGAAATCAGAAACCGTCTCATTGGACGATTTTGTGAAAAAGGCTGTAGCCGAAGCGAAAAAATAACCGGAAATACAAAAAACCCCGTTCATTCGAATGGGGTTTTTTTGCGTATAACATTATCTTTCTTTTTGTTTCTCTATAATCGCAAACAGCTCGTGAAGATCGCTGATCACGTAATCAGGTGCAATGTCCGTATCATTTTTCTTTTGCGTCCGGTTTACCCAGACTGTCGTAATGCCTGCCCGTTTCGCTCCCAATATATCAGTATTGAGGTTATCTCCGACCATAATGGCGTCTTCTTTTTTCAGGTTCAGGAGGCCGAGGCAATGTTCGAATATGGAGGCGTCGGGTTTCCCTTTTCCGAAAGCGCCTGAGATGACGATTTCATTAAAATAAGGCGCGAGCTCAGGAACGCCGGCGAGTTTTTCTTTCTGCAGGCTGGGGTCGCCGTTTGTCAGCAGAAGCAATTCATAAACACCTTTCAGCTTATCAAGCACCGCAAACGTTTCATCATACACGTACGGACGCTGTCTGCGTTCCGCCGCGAAAAACTCCGCCAAATATTCGCCGTAAGCCGCATCGTCTATACCGACGCTTTTTAAGCCGTTCGTCCAGGCGTTTCGTCTGTATTCCGGCGCAATCCGATTCAGCTGTTTAAACCCTTCGCTGACCGGCTCGGAAAAATTCGCCCACAATCCTTCAAACGGATTAATGCCGATCATGACCGTATAAGGATAGGTTTCGTATGACATATACAATTCCCGTGCCGCTTTCCGAACCGCCTCTTCAAATGTATGCGGGTCAAGGCCATATTTTTTTTCCGCTTGTAAACATGTTTCCCTGAATGTTGTTCTGACGCTTTTTTCATCCCATAACAGTGTATCGTCCAAATCAAAAAATACGGCTTTCATGATCTTCTCCTCTTTGTTATATTCTGAAACTCTCTGCCGCAAGGCTCCCGTTTATTCTACAATAGATATATAGACTGTGAAAGATTTGTTTTCAGATGATTTGAAAAAAACAGGCAGGTTTGTGTCAGATTCTGTCTCAGGCTCTAAAACGTGATAAAATAAAATTTGAAAGAACAGGTGAAAAGTATGCTGCATTTGATCATCATGATGCTGGAAAGAGTCGGAATTATCGTCATATTGGGATTTGTTCTGGCTCATACCAGATTGTTCAGACAGGCGCTCCAGCAGCCTGAGAGCTATAAAGGCAAAGCGGTGCTGATTTCAATTTTCTCGCTGTTCAGTATCATCAGCAACTATACGGGAATAGAAATTCAGCGGAATACAATCATGAATAATGACTGGGTGTTTCAAATTAATCCGTCCGGTTCAATTGCCAATACAAGAATTATGGGCGTTGAAATCGGCGGACTCTTAGGCGGCCCGTATGTGGGGATCGGCGTCGGCATACTGGCCGGCCTGCATCGTTTATCACTCGGCGGCGCGACCGCAGTCAGCTGTGCCGTCTCATCCGTTTTAGCGGGCATTTTGTCCGGCTGGATCGGACGGTATTTCAGAAAACGCTATGCGATGCCGACACCGCGGGTGGCCGCGCTTGTCGGACTCGGAATGGAATCGCTGCAAATGCTGCTCATCCTCTTGATGGCCAAGCCGTTTTCTGATGCTTGGACGCTTGTGAGCATCATCGGCATCCCGATGATATTGGTAAACGGGTCAGGGACTTTTATTTTTCTTTCGATCATTCAGTCGATTATCCGGAAGGAAGAACGGGCGAGAGCCCTTGAAACCCACAGGGTGCTGATGATTGCCGATCAGACGCTTCCGTTTTTCCGCCAGGGGCTGAATGAAAGCTCATGCAAAAGCGTCGCCGCCATCATCCACAGGCAAACAGGAACGGACGCGGTATCGCTTACGGATAACGAAAAGATTTTGGCGCACGTCGGCGCGGGTGCCGACCATCATATTCCGTCTGAAAGCCTGATCACCGGATTGTCAAAACGCGTCATTAAAACGGGTCATATTATGAAAGCGACATCAAAGGCAGAAATTGAATGCACGCACGATCCCTGTCCGCTGCATGCGGCGATCGTATTGCCGCTGACGTCAAACGGCAAAACGATCGGGACGCTGAAAATGTACTTTAAAAGCCCGTCAGGATTAAGCCGGGTTGAAGAAGAGCTTGCAGAAGGACTCGCCATGCTGTTTTCCACCCAGCTTGAACTCGGCGAGGCGGAACTGCAGAGCAAATTGCTGAAAGACGCAGAAATAAAAGCGCTTCAAGCACAGGTCAATCCGCATTTTCTGTTTAATGCGATCAATACGATTTCTGCTCTTTGCCGTACGGATGTGGAAAAAACCCGAAAGCTTCTGCTGCAGCTCAGCGTCTATTTCCGTTCCAATCTGCAGGGGGCAAGGCAGCTGCTCATCCCGCTTTCTAAAGAACTGAACCATCTGCAGGCATATTTATCATTGGAGCAGGCCCGTTTTCCCGGGAAATATAAAATCAGCCTTGAAATCGAACGCGGTTTGGAGGACATCGAAATTCCTCCTTTTGTGCTGCAGATCCTCGTCGAAAATGCGCTCCGCCATGCATTTTCAAGAAAGCAGGACAGCTGTGCCGTCAATGTCAGCGTGGTATCCGCCGGTCAGTCGGTTTTAATGCGGGTTGGAGATAACGGGAGGGGAATTGATCCTGAATTGCTGTCCGTGCTCGGAAACCGTCCGCTCCCGTCTAAAGAAGGGACGGGAACCGCGCTTTACAATTTAAATCAGCGGCTGATCGGGCTGTTCGGCCCCAAGGCAGCCCTGCGATTGGAAAGTGAGGCCGGCAAAGGTACGGAGGTATCATTTGAGCTGCCTTTGAAACTGATGACTAAAGGAGAAGAACATGCTGAAGGTGTTAATCGTTGATGATGAAATGCTGGCAAGAGATGAATTAGCTTATTTGCTGAAACGGACGAATGAAGTAAGTGACATAAACGAAGCTGAAAATATTGAATCCGCTTTTGACAGTATGATGGATCAAAAACCGGATCTGCTGTTTTTGGACGTTGATTTGTCAGGAGAAAACGGATTTGACATTGCCAAACGGCTGAAAAACATGAAAAATCCGCCGGCCGTCGTTTTTGCGACGGCGTATGACCAATTTGCTTTAAAAGCCTTTGAAGTCGACGCGCTCGATTATTTAACGAAGCCTTTTGATGAAGAAAGAGTGCGCCAGACAATCAGAAAGTTTAAAAGAGTGAAGCAGGACAGGGCAGGAGCCGTCTCAGAGCAGCCGTCCGCAGCCGGAGCGCATAAACTGGCTGTATCAGCCGGTGAATCTATTGTCATTTTAGATACGAAGGACATTATTTTCGCCGGCATGGAGGACGGACACGTTTCTGTCAAAACGTTTGCCGCTTCTTATTCCGTTCATGAAACTTTGGCGGTCATTGAGAAAAAACTGCCTGATACGGGTTTCTTGAGAGTGCACCGCGCGTTCATCGTGAATACGGAGCATATTACGGAAATTCATCCGTGGTTTAATTCGACGTACAATCTTATCTTAAAAGACGGCTCTAAAATTCCCGTCAGCCGTACATATGCCAAGGACTTAAAAAAGCTGCTTCATATTATATGAGGCGGCTTTTGCATTTCAGCAGCCGTTTTTTGCATTTCAGAATGAATATTCAGCCGTTTGTTATGAAAGCGCTTTAAAAATCGATTTCTCTTTTATAATGGACCTAACAAAGAGAAAGAGGTGAAGAAAATGAGTGCGAAAAAAGTGTACGGATTTCTGACACAAGCATTTATTTTTGCCGTAATTATGCTCATATCTAATGGGATTGCAGCGATTGTCCCCATTCCTATACCCGCTTCCGTAGTAGGTTTGGTGTTATTATTTGTCCTCTTATGTCTGAAAGTGATTAAGCTTGAACAAGTAGAAACGCTGGGAACATCATTAACGTCACTGATCGGATTTTTATTTGTCCCGTCGGGCATCTCCGTGATGAATTCACTTGGCGTCATGCAGCAGTACGGCGTGCAGATCGCACTCGTCATCTTACTCGCCACCATCATTCTGTTAGGGGCCACGGGCCTTTTTTCTCAGCTGATCTTGTCTGTCAGCCAAAAACGTCAGAAGACTGCTCCTGAAAAACAAACGGTGCGCCGTTCCAATCAGGAAAAAGAACTTGTGCAGCATTAGGAGGGAAATCGGATGAGTCCATATTTCGGTATTGTCGTTTCACTTGCGGCCTTTGGCATCGGCACGTATTTATTTAAAAAAACGAGAGGCTTTTTCCTCTTCACCCCGCTGTTTGTCGCGATGGTGCTTGGAATCCTTTTTCTGAAGCTCGGCGGTTTTTCATATGAAGATTATAAAAGCGGAGGAGACATTATTAAATTCTTCCTGGAGCCCGCGACGATCGCTTTTGCCATCCCTTTATACAAACAGCGTGCCAAGCTGAAAAAATACTGGTGGCAGATCATGTCTTCCATTATTGTCGGCTCTATCTGCTCAGTCACGATTGTCTATTTGATCGCAAAAGGCATTCATCTTGACGCGGCCGTTATGAAAAGCATGCTTCCGCAGGCGGCGACAACGGCAATTGCCCTTCCGCTGTCAAAAGGGATCGGCGGCATCACCGACATCACCGCTTTCGCCGTTATTTTCAACGCCGTTATCGTCTATGCTCTGGGCGCTCTATTCTTAAAACTGTTTAAAGTAAAGCACCCAATCTCTAAAGGACTGGCTCTCGGCACATCAGGACACGCACTCGGTGTTGCGGTCGGCATTGAGATGGGGGAAGTAGAAGCGGCAATGGCAAGTATCGCGGTTGTCGTCGTGGGAGTGGTGACGGTGCTGGTCATTCCGGTATTCGTTCAGCTCATCGGAGGATAAGCCCGGGTCATAGACCCGGGTTTTTTATTGTGTTGGCGCGTCCGCGGGCGGCAAAGAACGAAATTTCACATTTTTCCTTGCGCTCGCCCCGGCATCGTGTTAAAATGAAAAAGTTGATCCGGAGAAGTCATTCTTGACTAATGATCCGGTATTGTGTAGAATAGTTATTGAATTGAATATAAATCACAAGCAGAGGCACCCGCTTCTCACCTGATTGACACATTCATGTAGTTGGCAGGTTGACCGTACATTTTTATTTATGCAGATGTTCGTAGTGTGGGTGTGTTGTCATGCCCGCACTTTTTGTTTGCCTGCAGAATGCAGTCAAAAAGCGTTGTGAATCAATTCGAAGAAACTATGGAGGTGGCTCATTATTAGCAAAGATCAATTGGTTAATGAGGGTATCCGTGCACGTGAAGTTCGTCTGATCGGACAAAATGGCGATCAGCTCGGCATCAAGTCCCGTCAGGAAGCACTTGAAATCGCCGGCCGCGCAAATCTTGACCTTGTGTTAGTTGCAGCAAATGCAAAACCGCCTGTCTGCCGCATCATGGACTACGGTAAGTTCAGATTCGAGCAGCAGAAAAAGGACAAAGAAGCACGCAAAAATCAAAAAATCATTAACTTAAAAGAAGTTAGATTAAGTCCGACGATCGATGAGCATGACTTTAACACGAAATTGCGCAATGCGATTAAATTCCTTGAAAAAGGCGATAAAGTGAAAGCTTCTATCCGCTTTAAAGGGCGCGCAATCACTCATAAAGAAATCGGCCAGCGCGTATTGGACCGTTTCTCTGAAGCATGTGCGGAAGTTGCGACAGTCGAAACAAAACCAAAAATGGACGGCCGCAGCATGTTCTTAATGCTCGCGCCGAAAAACGAAAAGCAATAAGGAGGAAATCCCATGCCAAAAATGAAAACTCACCGCGGATCTGCTAAACGTTTTAAAAAGACAGGTTCTGGGAAGTTAAAACGTTCTCATGCATATACAAGTCACTTATTCGCCAACAAATCCCAAAAGCAAAAGCGTAAGCTTCGCAAGGGTGCTATTGTAAGCGCAGGAGACTTCAAACGCATCAAACAACAGCTTGCCAACATCAAGTAATCGGACAAGGAACAATTAGGAGGGAAATATAATGCCAAGAGTAAAAGGCGGAACTGTGTCGCGTCAGCGTCGTAAAAAGGTTCTTAAATTAGCAAAAGGTTATTTCGGTTCAAAACATAGATTATACAAAGTAGCAAACCAGCAGGTCATGAAATCAGGAAACTATGCATTCCGTGACCGCCGTCAGAAAAAACGTGATTTCCGTAAGCTTTGGATCACTCGTATCAACGCTGCTGCACGTATGAACGGTCTTTCTTACAGCCGTTTAATGCACGGTCTTAAGCTTTCAGGCATCGAAGTAAACCGCAAAATGCTTGCTGATCTTGCTGTAAACGATCTTACTGCTTTCAATCAGCTTGCTGATGCTGCTAAAGCTCAGTTAGACAAGTAAGTTGAAAAAGCCGCTCTCTTTCCGGGAGCGGTTTTTTTACGTAAAGGGTGACAATCAATGGCTCTCTTCATTTACGCCGTATTGATAAACGGATACGGCTTTTGGATCATGGGCGCTGATAAAAGAAGAGCAAAGGCGCACAGGTGGAGAATATCAGAGAAACGAATATGGCTCACAGCCGCCATGTTCGGCTCACTCGGCGTATGGATCGGCATGTGCACCTTCAGGCATAAGACGAAACACAAATCCTTTTTATACGGGGTGCCGCTGCTTTTTCTCACTGAAGCCGCCCTTGTGCTGATGTATTTGATGTATAAAACATAAAAAGCAGGAGAGCTTATCGCTCGCCTGCTTTTTTCGCTTTTTTGATGGGCTGGTCCCAATCAATCTTGCAATTCGGATACCGCTCCAATACCTTTTTTTCGACTTCTTCAAAATCACCTGCAGAAAAGCGGTTCAGCTTTTCCGGATTTTCGGTCCATACAAATATCGTATGAATAAACAGCGGATGATCTTTGGAAGGGATATGCTTTTCTCCTTCAAAGAGCACTCCTTTATAAGTAAGCTGGAGATTTTTTCGCGTGTTTTTCTGTTCGTCAATAAAATAAAAATTCTCTTTTGATTGTGCCAGTCTGAGCCTTCTTTTCGGGTTTGCGTAAAATTTGACGCACATGTAAATAAAATAAATAAGAAGTGCAAGCAAGACAATCCTCAATACTGTAATGGCCATATGTGTGAAGGCACCTCCTCACCTTTGTCATGATCTGATGTAATACGAAAAACAAAACAAAAGGTTTCATTTTTTTAAAAGAAATAGATAAAAACATTTACCCGTTTTTCAGGCGAATTAATCGTATGCTTCAGCATTGGTTTTGTATAATAAGAAGGGTAGTGAAAAAAAGGAGGTTTATTGATGACAAAATTAGATGAAACGCTCACCATGCTGAAAGCGTTAACGGATGCAAAAGGGATACCGGGAAATGAGAGAGAAGTAAGACAAGTGATGAAATCATACATAGAACCATTTGCCGATGACGTCACAACAGACCGGCTGGGAAGCTTGATCGCCAAAAAAACCGGCAAAGAAAACGGTCCGAAAATCATGATCTCAGGGCATTTAGACGAAGTCGGTTTTATGGTGACGCAAATCACTGATAAAGGCTTTCTCCGCTTTCAAACCGTCGGCGGCTGGTGGTCTCAGGTCATGCTGGCCCAGCGCGTCACCGTCGTGACAAAAAAAGGGGACATCACGGGGATCATCGGTTCGAAACCGCCTCACATTCTGCCTCCTGACGCCAGAAAAAAAGCCGCCGATATTAAAGAGATGTTCATCGATATCGGGGCGTCTAGCCGTGAAGAAGCAATGGAATGGGGCGTTCTTCCGGGTGACCAGATTGTGCCGTATTTTGAATTTACAGTGATGAACAATGAAAAGCATTTATTGGCGAAAGCATGGGACAACCGTATCGGCTGTGCGATTGCCATCGATGTATTAAAAAATCTGAAAAACAGTGATCACCCCAATGAAGTATACGGGGTCGGAACGGTTCAAGAAGAAGTCGGGCTGCGCGGGGCGAAAACAGCGGCACATACGATCCAGCCTGATATCGCGTTCGGTGTGGATGTCGGAATTGCCGGAGATACACCGGGAATTTCTGAAAAAGAGGCGCAAAGCAAAATCGGCGAAGGGCCGCAAATTATTCTGTATGACGCGTCAATGGTATCTCACAAAGGGCTGCGCGACCTTGTCGTGAACACGGCGGAAGAAGCGGGAATTCCGTATCAATTCGATTCCATTGCCGGAGGGGGCACGGATTCAGGTTCCATTCATTTAACCGCAAACGGAGTGCCGGCGCTGTCCATTACGATCGCGACGCGTTACATTCACACTCATGCCGCTATTTTGCATCGGGATGATTATGAGAATACGGTAAAATTGATTACAGAAGTGATTAAAAAATTAGACCGGGAAACAGTTGACCGTATTACTTACCAATAAAGATACGGAAGAATCTGCTTTTTTAAGCAGATTCTTTTTTTTGTCTGTACAAATATGAGCCCTGCGTCTACAATAAGAGAAGACATAGAAAAATCTGACAACATGTTTTTGAAAGCGCTTTAAAAAAGGGGAGGGTTTACAAATGAAAAACAGATTCAGACGCATGATCCGCTTTTCGTGCGCAGCCGTTACAGCCGGGCTGCTGCTGATGTCTTCATCTCCGGCATCTGCCGCGTTTTGGGGGGCATCAAATGAATTGCTTCACGATCCGACAATGGCGAAGGAAGGAAACACGTGGTACGCTTTCGGAACCGGTTTGGAAGGGGAGAGGGGGATTCGCGTCTTAAAGGCGGGCAGCGGCGGCGTATGGACCGTTCAGAAATCAATCTTTACTTCCCCGCTGTCATGGTGGGGCAATTATGTGCCGAATTACGGGCTGAATCAATGGGCCCCCGATGTTCAATATTATAACGGAAAGTATTGGCTGTATTATGCCGTTTCTTCATTCGGCAAAAATACCTCCGCGATCGGTCTTGCATCATCTGCAAGCCTCAGTTCGGGAAACTGGAAGGACGAAGGGCTCGTCATCCGTTCAACAAGCGCCGATAACTACAATGCAATTGATCCGGAGCTGACAATTGATAAAGACGGAAACCCTTGGCTTGCCTTCGGTTCTTTTTGGAGCGGCATTAAGCTGACAAAGCTTGATAAAAATACAATGAAACCGACGGGATCACTTTATTCCATCGCTGCCAGACCGAATAACGGCGGAGCTTTGGAAGCGCCGGCCATCACCTACCAGAACGGCTACTATTACTTAATGGTGTCGTTTGATAAATGCTGTTCAGGCGTGAATAGTACGTACAAAATCGCTTATGGAAGATCCAAAAGCATCACGGGCCCATATCTCGATAAAAGCGGGAAAAGCATGTCAGAAGGCGGAGGGACGATTCTTGACTCCGGCAATGACCGCTGGAAAGGCCCGGGCGGTCAAGACATTGTGAACGGGAATATTTTAGTGCGTCATGCGTATGATGCCGAAAACAGCGGAATTCCGAAGATGCTCATCAATGATATCGACTGGAGTTCAGGCTGGCCTTCCTATTAATTGATCAGCCGGGCATGTGTGTCCGGCTTTTTTACTTGCAATAAAAGATTGACAGGTTGATTCCTCCTTAACTATAATAAAGTTGTTCGTACAAATAAAAGGATAAAAGTTTTGTGGTTTATATTCGTACGTATACTTTTTAAAATGCAAGCGCTTTATTTTGATGGGAAGGGGAAATGAATGTGCTTCAGAACAAAGAATATGAATTTTGGTTTGTAACGGGAAGCCAGCACTTATACGGAGAGGAAACGCTGCAGCTTGTCGATAAACACGCAAAGGGAATATGTGACGGCCTCAGCGGGGTGTCATCAAGATACAAGATCAGGCATAAACCGGTTGTCACGTCATCTGAAACAATCAGAGAGGTTTTGCGGGAAGCGCAGTATCAAGAAAACTGTGCGGGGGTCGTGACGTGGATGCATACATTTTCCCCTGCGAAAATGTGGATTGAAGGTCTTTCCGCTTTTCAAAAGCCGATGCTTCATCTGCATACCCAGTATCATCGCGACATCCCATGGGAAACGATTGATATGGATTTTATGAACAGCAACCAATCCGCTCACGGAGACCGGGAATACGGATATATCCAGTCAAGAATGGGGCAGACGAGAAAAGTCATCGCAGGCTATTGGGATGATGAGGAAGTCAAACATGACATTTCGCAATGGATGAACACTGCTGCCGCTTGGAATGAAAGCAGGAATATTAAAGTAGCCCGGTTCGGCGACAATATGCGGAATGTGGCGGTTACTGACGGAGACAAA
This sequence comes from Bacillus sp. SJ-10, assembly GCF_002843505.1. Taxonomy (NCBI): domain Bacteria; kingdom Bacillati; phylum Bacillota; class Bacilli; order Caryophanales; family Bacillaceae; genus Bacillus; species Bacillus sp. SJ-10. The sequence goes on from NZ_CP025258.1 coordinate 1,917,418, forward strand.
GTCGGCGCCCACATCCAATTCGGCTGGCAAGTTGACGGGTACGGAATCGGCGATCTTACCGAGGTGATGAACAACGTCACCGACGCAGAAATTGAGGCGCTTTATGAGGAATACGACAAATTGTATGTCATCAGCGACGAAACAAAACGGGATGAAGCAAAAGTTGCTTCCATTAAAGAACAGGCGAAAATTGAACTCGGATTAACGGCCTTTCTCGAACGGGGCGGATATACAGCGTTTTCGACCTCCTTTGAAGTTTTGCACGGAATGAAGCAGCTTCCGGGACTTGCCGTTCAGCGTCTCATGGAAAAAGGGTACGGATTTGCCGGCGAAGGCGATTGGAAAACGGCTGCCCTTGTGCGAATGATGAAAATAATGGCGGACGGAGAACAAACCTCCTTCATGGAAGATTATACGTACCATTTTGAACCGGGGCGTGCGATGATTCTCGGATCACATATGCTTGAAGTATGTCCGACGATCGCCCTTGATCAGCCGAAAATCGAAGTTCATCCTCTCTCAATCGGAGGGAAGGAAGATCCGGCCCGGTTGGTCTTTAACGGAATCGGCGGTTCAGCCATCATCGCCAGCATCATTGATATCGGCGGGCGATTCCGTCTCATTCTGAATGAAGCGGAAGGCAGGGAAATTGATCATGATATGCCGAATCTCCCTGTGGCGCGGGTGCTGTGGAAGCCGGAGCCATCGCTGAAAACAGCTGCGGAAGCATGGATTTTGGCGGGAGGCGCCCACCATACCTGTATGTCCTTCCGGCTTACGGCTGAACAGATGCTTGACTGGGCTGAGATGGCAGGCATTGAAAGCATCTTTATTTCCCGCAATACCGAAATACATGAGCTGAAAAAAGAGCTGAAATGGAATGACGTATTATACCGGCTGGGAGGGAATTGATATGGCGTATACGATTGGTGTTGATTTCGGCACATTGTCCGGCCGGGCGGTGCTTGTCAATGTCCGCACGGGCGAAGAAATCGCGTCTGCGGTAAAAGAATACACTCATGCCGTCATCGACCGCACGCTGCCGAAGACGGGTGAAAAACTCCCTCGGGACTGGGCGCTTCAGCATCCTGCCGATTATATCGAAGTTCTGGAAACGGCGATTCCGAACCTGCTTGAGCAGGCGGGCGCTGATCCAAAAGACGTGATCGGCATAGGAATTGATTTTACCGCCTGCACGATTTTGCCGATAGACGGCGCGGGGCAGCCGCTTTGTATGCTGCCGGAATTTGAACGGGAGCCCCACAGTTATGTGAAGCTGTGGAAGCATCATGCGGCTCAAAAACATGCAGACCGTTTGAACACGATTGCCGAAGACACAAAAGAAACATTCCTTAAAAGATACGGCGGTAAAATTTCTTCTGAATGGATGATCCCGAAAATCATGCAAATCGCGGAAGAAGCGCCGCATATATACGAGGCGGCAGATCGGATTGTGGAAGCGGCAGACTGGATCGTCTATCAATTGTGCGGTTCATTGAAGCGAAGCAACTGCACGGCCGGCTACAAAGCAATCTGGAATGAGGAGACGGGGTATCCGCCGGATCATTTTTTCGAAAAGCTCAACCCGTTAATGAAAACGATTACAAAGGATAAATTAGGCGGTACCATTTATTCAGTCGGGGAAAAAGCAGGAGGTTTGACCGAAAAAATGGCGGAGCTGACCGGGCTTCTGCCGGGGACGGCCGTTGCCGTCGCCAATGTCGACGCTCACGTGTCAGTGCCCGCGGTCGGTATTACAGAGCCGGGGAAAATGCTGATGATCATGGGAACGTCTACCTGCCATGTGCTGCTCGGCGAGGAAGAACATATCGTCCCCGGTATGTGCGGGGTCGTCAATAACGGCATCTTGCCCGGATATGCGGGATATGAAGCGGGGCAGTCCTGTGTCGGCGACCACTTTGAATGGTTCGTCAAAACGTGTGTTCCGAGAGACTATGAGAAGGAAGCTGAGGATAAACACATAGACATTCACGAGCTGCTCAGCAAAAAAGCAGCTGAACTTGTTCCAGGGGAAAGCGGCCTTCTCGCGCTTGACTGGTGGAACGGAAACCGGTCAACCTTGGTGGACGCCGATTTGACGGGCATGATGCTTGGTATGACGCTGCACACGAAGCCGGAAGAAATCTACAGGGCATTGATTGAAGCGACGGCGTTCGGAACGAGGATGATTATCGAAACGTTCCGGGAAAACGGCGTTCCGGTCGAAGAGCTTTACGCAGCCGGAGGAATCGCCGAAAAAAATCCGTTTGTCATGCAGATTTATGCAGACGTCACAAATATGGATATTAAATTATCCGGGTCTCCGCAGGCGCCTGCACTGGGCTCCGCGATTTTCGGAGCGCTCGCCGCGGGACGGGAAAACGGGGGATTCTCCAATATTGCTGAAGCATGCGCGCATATGGGGAAATTAAAAGACGGCTTTTATGCCCCGAACCCGGAAAGAGCTGAGATTTATGACAATTTATATGCGGAATATAAAGAGCTCGTACACTACTTCGGCAAAGAAAACAATGTCATGAAACGCCTGAAAGCCATTAAAAACCGTGATTTTGCAAAAGGAGGGAGCCGCCATGCTTGAAGCGTTAAAAGAAGAAGTGCTCGCCGCCAATCTGAAGCTTGAGGAACATAACCTTGTCACGTTTACATGGGGGAATGTCAGCGGCATTGACAGAGAGAGCGGGAGAATCGTCATTAAACCGAGCGGTGTCGATTACAGTGAGCTGACCGCTGACAAACTGGTCGTCCTGAATGAGGACGGAGACATTCTCGAAGGCTCGCTGAAACCGTCTTCTGACACGCCGACCCATCTTTATCTGTATAAAGCGTTTCCGGCTATCGGCGGAATCGTTCATACTCATTCCCGCTGGGCGACGAGCTGGGCACAGTCCGGAAGAGACATACCCGCTCTCGGAACGACTCACGCGGATTACTTTGAAAGCGCTATACCCTGTACGAGGGAAATGTATGAAGAAGAAATTGTGAAAGATTATGAATATCATACAGGCAAAGTCATAGCCGAAACCTTTCAAAACGAACCGTATGAACAAAATCCGGGTGTCCTCGTCCACAGCCACGGCCCGTTCTGCTGGGGAACGGACGCGCTGAATGCCCTGCATAACGCCGTTGTGCTCGAAACGGTAGCGGAAATGGCCTACCATTCGCTTATGCTGAACAAACAGCTCAGTCCGATCGACAGAGTGCTGCATGATAAGCATTTTTACAGAAAACACGGGGCGAATGCTTATTATGGCCAAACTTGACGCAGCCGGGTTTCTGATTGATTTAGACGGAACCGTATTCAGGGGGCGGGAGCTGATTGACGGCGCAAAAGAAGCCGTTCATACCCTTCAGTCACTGGGCAAAGCCGTTGTCTTTTTAAGCAACCGCGGCAATCTATCAAGAGCAATGTGCCGAAAGAAACTGCTGGGTGCCGGTATCCGCACGGATGAACGGAGCATCGTGCTGTCCTCCAGTGTGACGGCATCATTTTTAAAGAAGCATTATCCTTTGTCAAAGGTGTGGGTGTTAGGAGAGAAAGGGCTGACTGATGAACTCGCTTTAGCGGGTGTCGCCTTGGCGCAAAACCCGCAGGCGGCAGACTGGCTTGTCATCTCCCTGCATGAAACCGTCACCTATGAGGATCTGAATCTCGCTTTTAAGGCGGCTTCCTCCGGCGCGCGTATCATCGCCACGAACCGGGACCGCTCCTTTCCGAATGAAGGCGGCCATGCCATGGACGTCGCGGGAATGATCGGGGCCATTGAAGCATCCGCCGGAGCAAAAACGGAGCTTGTCATCGGCAAACCGTCTTGGCTGATGGCTGAGGCGGCATGTGAAGCGCTCGGACTTCCCCCTGAGGAATGCGCCATTATCGGAGACAGCCTCGAATCTGATATCGCAATGGGCAGGCTGTACGGAATGAAAAGCGTATTGGTTCTGACGGGGGCGGCCAAACTTGGGGAGCCCCGTCTATATGAACCTGACATCGTCCTTGATTCTATTAAAGACCTGACAGAATTAGCGAAGGAGGGAATCCTTTTATGAAACGTTCTCCTGAGGACATTCAATCCGAGTTTGACAAGGAAGGGGCCAGCCGCTCACCGATTCAAATAGAAGATATCGTGATCGGGTCGAATGCAAAAGAAGAGCTTCTCACATTTCTGCAAAAAAAATGCTGGAATCATCCGGTCATCGTCTGTGACCGGAACACGTACGAGGCGGCGGGACGTCTGCTTGCGGACGAATTGAGGGCAGGCGGGATCAAAGCGTCAAAAGTCATCATTCCGGAGCATGAAGCCGGGACCGCCGCGGCTGATGAGAGGACATTGGTCTATACGCTGATCAATCTCGCGGAAGAGACGGATGTCATCATTGCGGCCGGTTCAGGAACGATTCACGACATTACACGGTTTGCCGCCTGCCAGCGCGGATTGCCGTTTATCTCATTCCCCACCGCTCCGTCAGTCGACGGTTTTACATCGGCGGGAGCGCCGCTCATATTAAACGGAATCAAAACGACGATTCAAACGAAAGCGCCGATCGCCTTATTTGCGGATACGAATGTATTAAAAGAAGCGCCCCGTTCAATGACAGCCGCGGGCTTCGGAGACATGCTCGGAAAAATAACATCGCTGGCAGATTGGGAGATTTCCCGCAGGCTAGCGGGTGAGCCGTACTCAGAAGCCGGGGCGAAGCTTGTGAAAGACGCGCTTTGGCAGTGCATTGATCACCGCGCTGACATTGCCATGGGAACGGAGGCCGGCATTCAGATACTGATGGAAGCGCTGATCGTTTCGGGTCTTGTCATGCTTGCGCTTGACCACTCCCGCCCCGCCTCAGGAGGAGAACATCACATCTCGCATTGGATTGAGATGGAAATGCTGAAGGCAAAACAGCCTCCGATTCTCCACGGTGCGAAGGTCGGCTGTGCGTGCGCGGTGCTGAGTGATGTTTACAAAGAACTGGCTTGTCACGAAAAGCTTGCCGAACTGCCGCCGCACTTTCGCGAGGCGATTCAATCTGCATATGAAGGGCTTCCCGACGGCAAAACAATTGCCGGGTGGCTCACATCTGCGGGGGGTCCCGCCTGTTTCGATGAGATCGGTGTAAAACAGGACCTTGTCAGCGATGCGCTTAAGCATGCGCACACACTGAGAGACCGTTATACCGGTTTAACTATCATAAATGAAAATGCAGCGCTCTTTGCACATCATTTGCATCAATAGCCGCACGGCCTAAAGTGGAAGGGGTAATGACATGAAAAAAACGACCGCTGTATGTTTGGTGCTGATGATGCTCTTCTTGTTTACCGCCGGCTGTTCACAAGAACGGACTGCCGGCCGGCCGGGAGAAACGGAGCTGACGTTTTGGACGTTTAACGGCCTGCACGAACAGTTTTATCAGGAAATGGTCAAAGAATGGAATCAGAAATTTCCGGAGCGCAAAATCAAGCTGAATACCGTCGTTTATCCTTATGGACAAATGCATGATAATTTATCGGTTTCGCTGATCGCGGGTGAGGGGCTTCCCGATATAGCCGACGTGGAATTAAGCCGGTTCTCGAACTTTCTGAAGGGGAAGGATATCCCGCTTGCCGATCTGACGCCGCTGATTGAAAAAGACCGCGATAAGTTTGTGGAAGCGCGTCTGGCCTTGTACAGCAAAAACGGAAAATTGTACGGCCTTGATACACATGTGGGGACGACCGTCATGTTTTACAACATGGATATTATGAAAAAAGCGGGCGTTGATCCCGCCTCCATTAAGACATGGGAAGATTACCGGCGGGCAGGGAAAAAAGTGCGTGAAGCATCTGGGAAACCGATGGGAACGGTTGAAACAAACGACTCCGCCACATTCCTATCCATGATTTCGCAGCAAGGGTCAGGCTACTACAGCAAAAACGGAAAATTGATTCTGAACAGCAAGACGAATACAGACACACTGAATTATGTAAAGGACATGGTAAATGATAAAACCCTTCTGCCGGCTCCCGGCGGCGGCCATCACAGCGAAGAATACTACGGTTTTATGAATCAGGGCGGGGCAGCCTCAGTGCTGATGCCCATTTGGTACATGGGACGGTTTATCGATTATATGCCTGATTTAAAAGGAAAAATGGCGATTTACCCTATGCCGGCCTGGAAAGAAGGCGGTGACAGATCAGCGGGTTTAGGCGGAACAGCCACCGTCGTGCCGAAGCAGGCTGAACATCTGAAGCTCGCGAAAGAATTTCTCGGTTTTGCGAAAGGTTCAAAGGAAGGGAACATAAAGCTTTGGACGGTGCTCGGCTTTGACCCGCTCCGCTGGGACGTGTGGGATTCAAAAGAATTGAAGGAGAAAAACAAGTACACGGATTTCTTCCGGAACGGTACGTCAATTTTTTCCTCGCTCCTTGAAATAAAAGATGAGATCAATCCGATTTATCTGCATGAAGACTTCTCTAAAGCGGCTGATCTCGTTGTCAGACAGGTGCTGTTCGATGCGCTGAAGACGCAGGAAAAAACACCTAAGGAAGCCTTGGACGAGGCGGCAGAGCAATTAGAGAAATAGGAGAAGCCGTCCTATTTAACAGTGAAAGCGGGGGAGCTTTTATGAGACCTGTAAAGACAGAGACAGCACAAACCGTTTCTGCAGTCCGGAAGAAGCCGCGCCGGCGTAATGTGCTGTATTCAAAAAAAGCGGCGCCTTATCTTTTTACGGCGCCATTTATCATTTCGTTTCTCGTTTTCTTTTTGTATCCGATCATCAGCGTGTTTATCATGAGCTTTCAGCGGATACTGCCGGGAGAAATTACATTTGTCGGGTTTTCCAATTATACCGCTCTTCTTAATCCAACCTTTTATACGGCATTATTTAACACATTGGAATATACCTTCTGGACGCTGATCGTGCTGATTCCGGTGCCGCTTCTTTTGGCGGTGATTCTGAATTCGAAGCTCGTCAGGTTCAGAAATGTATTTAAATCGGCTCTGTTTGTACCGGCTCTAACATCGACGATCGTAGCGGGGATTATTTTCCGTCTGATGTTCGGAGAAATGAATACGTCGCTTGCAAACGAGCTGATGATGAAGCTTGGCGCATCACCCCAAAACTGGCTCAACAACAAAGGTACCGGCATGTTTTTAATGGTGCTGCTTGCGTCATGGAGGTGGATGGGCATTAACATTCTTTACTTTCTGGCCGGATTGCAAAACGTGCCGAAAGAATTGTATGAAGCGGCTGAAATTGACGGGGCGAGTACGTGGAAAAAGTTCCGGCATATTACCCTTCCATTTTTAAAGCCGGTGTCCGTTTATGTGTTAACGATCAGTATTATCGGCGGTTTCAGAATGTTTGAGGAAAGCTATGTGCTTTGGCAGAATAATTCCCCGGGCAATATCGGCCTCACACTTGTCGGTTATTTATATCAGCAGGGGCTTGCATACAACGAAATGGGGTACGGGGCCGCAATCGGAATTGTCCTTTTGCTTGTCATCTTACTAGTCAGCCTTGTTTCACTGAAACTGTCCGGTTCGTTTAAAGGGGAGGGATAAGCGTTGCGTAACAATTACATGTTTTCCGTGTACAGAGTCGCGTTTACCTTGTTTTTTATCATGCTGAGCCTGTTGTATATCTTTCCGATGATCTGCCTATTGCTCGGTTCATTAAAGCCGTCATCTGAGCTGATGCGCATCGGGCTGAATCTGCGTCTTGATCCGGATGTGATGAGCCTTGATAACTATACGTATTTGTTCAACGGGGGGAGCATTTATTTCAAATGGTTTTTTAACAGCCTGCTGCTCGGCGTTCTCACCACGGTTCTCACGCTGTTTTTTTCCTCTTTGATCGGCTACGGACTCGGTGTCTACGAATTTAAAGGCAGAAATATTATTTTCGTTCTTGTGCTGATCATTATGATGGTGCCTCTTGAAGTGATGATGCTTCCGTTGTTCAAATTGACGGTGGGTCTTCATTTGATCGATTCTTATACGGGGGTGATTCTGCCGTTTATTGTGTCGCCTGTCGCCGTGTTCTTTTTCCGGCAATATGCGCTCGGACTTCCGAAGGATTTGCTTGATTCAGCAAGAATGGACGGCTGCACCGAATTCGGCATTTTTTTCAGAATTATGGCGCCGCTCATGAAACCGGCATTCGGGGCAATGATCATTCTTCAATCTTTAAACAGCTGGAATAACTTTTTATGGCCGCTGATCGTGCTTCGGTCGAAAGAAATGTTTACGCTTCCAATCGGACTTTCAGGGCTGCTGAGTCCGTACGGAAACAACTATGACATGCTGATTTCCGGGTCCGTTTTTGCGATACTGCCGGTGATCATCATATTCTTGTTTTTCCAAAAATACTTCATTTCCGGCCTCACAGTAGGCGGAGTGAAGGGATAGAGAGAGGGAGGAAATATAATGAAAAAAGCGGGGATTACAGCAGATAAAGAATATATCATCGGTGAAGTGGACAAACGGATGTACGGATCATTTATAGAACATATGGGCCGGGCGGTGTATGAAGGCATTTATGAGCCCGGACACCCGAAAGCCGACAAGGACGGCTTCAGAACAGACGTGCAGGAGTTAATCAAGGAATTGCAAGTGCCGTTCATCCGCTATCCGGGAGGGAATTTTCTCTCGGGCTACAATTGGGAAGACGGCGTCGGGCCGGTGAAGGACCGCCCGCGGAGGCTTGATTTGGCATGGCAGACGACAGAAACGAACGAAGTGGGGACGAATGAATTTTTAACGTGGGCGAAAAAAGTGAACGCCGAAGTGAATATGGCGGTTAATCTCGGGACGAGAGGGATCGATGCCGCCCGGAACCTCGTCGAATACTGCAACCATCCTGAAGGGTCATACTGGAGCGACTTACGAAAATCGCACGGATATGAAAAACCTTACGGCATCAAAACATGGTGCTTAGGAAATGAGATGGACGGCCCTTGGCAGATCGGTCATAAAACGGCGCATGAATACGGACGGCTCGCCGCTGAAACGGCAAAGGTGATGAAATGGACGGACCCGACGATCGAATTGGTGGCTTGCGGAAGCTCAAACAGCGGCATGCCGTCCTTCATCGAGTGGGAGGCCGAGGTGCTTGAGCATACGTACGAGCATGTGGATTACATCTCACTGCATACGTATTACGGCAACCATGAAAATGATCTTGAGAACTACTTGGCGAAGTCGATGGATTTAGACCATTTTATTAAATCCGTCACAGCCGTATGTGATTATATGAAAGCGAAAAAACGCAGCAAAAAAACGATTCACCTTTCTTTAGATGAATGGAATGTGTGGTATCACTCAAATGAAGCGGATAAAAAAGTGGAGCCATGGATTACGGCCCGGCCGATTCTTGAAGACATCTACAATTTAGAAGATGCGCTGTTGATCGGTTCACTGCTGATTACGATGCTGCAGCATGCGGACAGACTGAAGATCGCCTGTCTTGCCCAGCTTGTCAACGTAATTGCGCCTATCATGACTGAAAAAGGCGGAGAAGCATGGAGGCAGCCGATCTTTTACCCTTACATGCACGCCTCAGTCTACGGGAGAGGGTCTTCGATGAAGCTGCTGATCACCTCCCCGAAATACGACTCAGCGGACTTTACGGATGTGCCGTATGTTGATGCCGCGGCCGTTTACCGCGAAGAGGATGAAGCACTGACCATTTTTGCCGTCAACAAAAGCAAGGAACTGATGGAAACGGAGATAAAGCTGAGAGGGTTTGAAGATTACCGCATCATTGAGCATATCGTGCTGGAGCATCAGGATATGAAAGCGACCAATCAAAAAAACAGAAAAGAAGTCATTCCGCACTCCAACGGAACGTCTTCGGCAAATGCTGAAGGGATAACGGCTCATTTTACTCCGCTGTCCTGGAATGTCATCCGTTTATCAGGAAAATAATGTTCCGAAAAGCCGGGCTGCGCTGCCGGCTTTTTTTCACGCAAAAATCATCTCCTGTTATCTGATAATTGTGATAATATTTAGAAAAAGAGAAAAGGGGCTGGGATTAAATGAATGCGATTACAATCGTCATAGCGTCTATATGTATTTTGGCGATCGCCTATCGGCTTTACGGTACCTTTATGATGGTCAAAGTATTAAAAATCAATGATCAGACACCGACTCCGGCCCATGTGCTTGAGGATGGGAAAGATTATGTGCCGACGAATAAGTGGGTGTCATTCGGCCACCACTTCGCGGCAATCGCCGCTGCCGGCCCGCTTGTCGGACCGATTCTGGCAGCTCAGTTCGGCTATCTGCCCGGGCTTTTATGGCTGTTAATCGGGGCGGTGATCGGAGGAGCCGTGCACGATATTGTCGTATTGTTTGCATCAATGCGGAAAAACGGGAAAACGCTTTCTGAAGTTGCCAAAGAAGAGCTCGGCCCGGTGGCGGGTTTTTGCACGGGTCTCTCGATGCTGTTTATCATTACGATCACGATGGCGGGGCTGTCCATGGTTGTGCTGCACGCGCTTGAGAAAAACCCGTGGGGAACGTTTGCGGTGGGGATTACGATTCCGATCGCGATGGGGGTCGGCCTCTACTATAAAAAAACAGGCAATCTCAAACTCGCATCAACTGTCGGGTTTCTTTTGTTAATGGCCGGTGTTGTCATCGGGCCGCGGCTGCAGGCAACGGCTCTCGGGGACATGCTGACACTGGATGCGAAAACGCTTGCAGTGGCGCTTCCTGTCTATGCGTTTTTCGCCGCGGCGCTTCCGGTTTGGCTTTTACTGGCTCCGCGTGACTATTTAAGCAGTTTTATGAAAATCGGGGTTTTTGCCGCTTTGATTGCAGGCGTCTTTTTCGTCAATCCCGCCATTAAATTCCCGGCCGTAACGGAGTTTATTCACGGCGGAGGGCCGGTGATCGCGGGTCCTGTCTGGCCGTTTATTTCAATAACGATTGCCTGCGGCGCCATTTCAGGCTTTCATGCATTTGTCGGTTCCGGCACAACGCCGAAAATGCTGGATAAATGGAGTGATATAAAGCCGGTTGCTTTCGGAGCGATGCTTGTGGAATGTCTCGTCGGAATTATGGCGCTCATTGCAGCTGCCGCTCTTGAGCCCGCCGACTATTTTGCCATTAACAGCACGCCTGAAATATTCCGCACCCTCGGGATGAATGTCGTCCATTTGCCTGAATTGAGCAAAGAAATCGGGCTCAGTCTGGAAGGAAGAACGGGCGGAGCCGTTACGCTTGCCGTCGGAATGACGTATATCTTTACGGAGATTCCGTTTTTCAGTCATTTGGCTTCATACTTTTTTCAATTCGTCATTATGTTTGAAGCGGTGTTTATTTTAACGGCGATTGATGCGGGAACCCGTGTCGCCCGGTACTTGATTCAAGAGTTTTTCGGAGAGGTCTATAAGCCGCTGAAAAAAACAGACTGGCTGCCGGGCTCGATTTTCTCAAGCGCGCTCGCCTGCCTGCTGTGGGGCTATCTTCTGTATTCGGGCGATATCAGCTCCATTTGGGCGCTGTTCGGCGTATCCAATCAGCTTATGGCGTCTGTCGGCTTAATTATCGGTGCGACCGTCGTATTAAAAATAGCGGATAAGCGGCTCTATATGCTGACATGCCTGATTCCTCTCGCTTATTTGTACGTGACCGTCAACTATGCGGGTTATTGGATGGTGCGGTATGTGTATTTGAACCCCGAAGCGGCGGGATACAACGTGCTGAATGGCGTTTTATCCATTATCATGCTCATTCTCGGGCTTGTGATTATCATTGCGGCTGTGAAAAAATGGGCGAATGTATGGCGTGATCCGAGTGCCAGACTGGAAGCTTCAATACCCGGATAAATCCGCGGCCGTCCGAACATTGCAGCATCATAAAAAAGCAGAGAGCCGATCGGTCTCTCTGCTTTCATCTTATGACAAATCCGCCGCTTCCAAAAGGTAATCCGCCAAATGAACCGCGCGGACACGGCCTGTTAATCCTTCGCGCAAAATGCCGAGCTGCATTTGCAAAAGGCATCCGGGATTGGCTGTCACGATGACGGCCGCCTCCGTTTTTCCGGCGGCTTTCATCTTGCTGTCTAATATTTTCATAGACATTTCTGACTCTGTTATATTATAAATTCCCGCCGACCCGCAGCAGCTGTCGGCCTTTTCCATTTCTCTGTACTCAGCCCCTTTAATGCTTTTCAAAAGCGTGCGCGGTTCCTCTGACGTATGCATCACATTGCGGAGATGGCAGGAGTCCTGATATGTGACGATATGAGGAGACTGTGCCCGCAGGTTTTTTTGATGGAACTTCAGATCAACCAGTACGGATGAAAAGTCTTTGAGCTTCCGGACGAATTGTTCGGCACGTTCCGCCCATCCAGGTTCATCTTTCAGTAAATGCGGATATTCCTGAAGAAAGGCGCCGCATCCGCCGGCGTTTGTAATGATATAATCAGCGTCAAGCGCTTCAAAAGCCGCGATATTCCGCTTGGCCAGTTCTTTTCCCATCTCTTTTTCTCCGCTGTGCCCGTGAAGCGCGCCGCAGCACGCCTGGCCGTCCGGAACCGCGATTTCACACCCGGCCGCCTGTAAAAGCGCCGTTGTCGCATGATTTGTCGCTAAAAACATCGTATCCATTAAGCAGCCCGAGAAAAAAGCGGCCCGTTTTTGGACGGGACCCGCGGCAGGAAGAAAACGCGGCCTTTCCTTCATGTCTTTCCGTTTCGGGGCGGGCGGGAGCACTTGTTCCATTGTGCGCAGATGTTCAGGCAAAACGCGCAGCATACCGGTTTTTCTGACGGCGGTCTGCAGTCCCGATCTTTGGTATATTCCGAGAAGATTCACGGCTGTCTGCATGCGGTTTTGATGAGGGAAAAGCCCGGTGAAGGCGGCTTTCCGCAAGAGGCGCACGCCCGGCTTATGTTTTTTATTTTGATGAATGATATCCCTCGCTTCTTCAAGCAGCTGTCCGTAATTGACCCCTGCCGGACAAACGGGCTCGCATGCCCGGCACCCGAGACACAGCGAAAGTGAGCGCTCGACATCTTCATCCGGCTCGATCAGTCCGTCAGTGACGGCTTTCATCAGGGCGATCCGGCCGCGCGGCGAATGGGATTCTTGAAATCCCGATTCGATATAGGTCGGACAGGAAGGAAGGCAGAAGCCGCAGCGCATACAGTTCAGCAATTCACCTTCATCCATGCGGTTTTTGAATTCTGTTTGAATTTGTTGCTGCTCTCTAGCCGTTGTCATTTCATCACCACCACGCGTTTCCTTGATGAATTGGCGAATATTTTTCCCGGATTCAGCAGATTTTGGGGATCAAGCGCTTGTTTGATCGCTTTCATGGCGGTGATGCCTTCTGTTTTCAGCTTCATTTCTAAATACGGCGCTTTTACGATGCCGACCCCGTGTTCACCCGTTATCGTCCCGCCCAGTTCAATCGCTTTTTCAAAAATGGCGGCAAAAGCTTTTTCGACACGTTCCATCTCCTCTGTATTTCGGATATCGGTGGTGCACGTCGGATGGAGGTTGCCGTCTCCGGCATGACCGAATGTGCAGATGGACAAGCCGTATGTTTCTGCAATCTCGTTAATGGCTTTGACCATGCTGGCAATTTGTGATCTCGGCACGGTCGCATCTTCCAGAATCGTTGTCGGTTTCAGCCGGGCAAGGGCTGATAATGCCGACCTTCTGGCCTCTGTAAGCGAGAATGCCTCTTCCTCGGTTTCAGCCGTTTGGACGGATACGGCTGCTCCGTTTTTACAGATGGCTTCGATTTTTTCCATATCTCGTCTGACCGTTTCGATGTCACCGTCCTGTTCGATCAGCAGCACCGCTTTTGCGTCGGTCGGAAGCCCGATCTTGGCGTAATCTTCAATGACCTGCAGTGTCGGCTGATCCAGAAATTCGAGTGTCGCCGGAATGATTTTTTCAGCGATGATGGCAGAAACCGATTCCGCAGCCGCTTCAATATGTTCATAGAGTGCAAGCAGCGTTTTTTTCGTTTCCGGCTTCGGAACCAGCTTTAAAGTCGCTTCCGTCACAACGCCGAGCGTCCCTTCTGATCCGACGAAAAGCCGGGTCAGATCATAACCGGCGACATCCTTTGTCAGCTTTCCTCCTGTGCGGATGATATCGCCTGAAGCCAAGACGGCTTCAAGGCCGAGGACATAATCCCGGGTGACGCCGTACTTCAAACCGCGCAGCCCGCCGGAATTTTCATTAATATTCCCGCCGATCGTCGATATTTTCATGCTGCTCGGATCAGGCGGATAAAATAAACCTTTTTGTTCAACCGCACGGATCATATCTTGCGTGATTACGCCCGGCTGGACGGTTGCCGTCAAATTTTCTTCATCGATTTCTAGAATGCGGTTCATATGTTTGAATAAAAGCACAAGCCCGCCTTCAGACGGACATGTGCCGCCGCATAAGTTTGTGCCTGAACCCCTCGGCACGATCGGAATGTCATGCCTGCTGCAAATCGTTAGTATACGCGACACGTCATCCGCGCTGCGGGGGGCGATTACCGCATCCGGCATGGCTTGCAGCTGAGGAGCCGCATCATAAGAATACACAAGACGGCCCGCCGCCGAATCATCATAATTCTCCTTCCCGACCGTCCGGATGAACGCTTCTTTTGCCTCTCGTGAAATCATGTTCTCCCAACCTCCCTGATAAGAAAAGCGTTTTCATTTAATTGTAAAGAAAAACGATTCCGCACACTATGGAGAAACATATGAAAAATGATGATATGATTACGTGATTTTTGTATGTTGATCTAAAAAGCGCAGCGCCAAATAAAAAGCCGTTATGTCTTCGGGGCGGTCAAGTTTCATATTTGTCAGTGATTCCAGTTTGGAAAGACGGTAGCGCAATGTATTGATATGAATATGCATGTCGTCGGCGGTGCGCTTTAACGATAATTGCCGGTCGAAAAAGGCGCGCAGCGTATCCAGAAGTTCTTCCCGGTCCAGTACATGCTCGAGAACCCGCCGTGAAAATTCCGACCTCGTGCGGGGTGTGATATCGGCAAGACACATATCCAGTTTTAAATCTTCTTCAAAGACGGCCTGCTTGTCACCGATACCGGCTGAAAGTGCTTTATCCGCCTGTTCGTATGATTCCGTGAGGCGCTCTCCCGGAACGATCCGTCCGATGCCGGCGGTGACAGGCTGCCCGAAAACGGCGCCGATCTTTTTAATGAGCTGTGTTTTGGAAGCCGAATTTGCTTCATGATTAATGAGAATGCGTTCATTTCCCCAGCGGACAAACAGGTCTTCAGGGCATTCGTACTGCCAGAGCCGCCCGAGCTCCTCCGCTTTATATTGCTCATAACGGCCTTGAATGAGTATGATCCGGCGGTATGCGTGAAGGTCTGCGCCGATGAGCTTTGCTTTTTCTAAAAAGCCCGGAGACCATTCTTTCAGCTGCAGCCAATCAACCATAAAGGATTCAAGCATTCTCGCACGCCACTGCGCTTCTTCCATATGGCGCGTTTCTTTAATAAACAGCTCCGTCATTTTTCTGAGCAATTCTCCGAAAGGAAGGATATCGTCAGGGTCTCCTGTCAGACCGAATACTCCGATCACTTCATGACCTGAAAAAACGGGGAGGTTCAGTCCTGCTTTTACGCCCTCGAGCCGTTTTTCATCTTCTTTCGTAATGATGACATTCCGTTTTTCGCGCGCGCAGATCAGTGCGCCTTCATGAAACCATCCGGCGCGCGCCTCGTTGGTGCCCGCGATGATCATTCCTTTTGTATCGGCAATAATCACTTCGCGGCTGTACATATGTTTGACTTCGGCAATCAACTTCTTTGCCAGTTCCGGCTGTAACTGCATGGCGATCCCCCTCGCCATTATTATACAAAAAAAACCGGGTGTGCCATCACCCGGTTCATGCTTATTGCGCAGGTTTTAATCCGCCTTCAAGTGTTTTGAGCATTTCATTTTTTTCTGAGTCCGACGCATGCTGCCAAAGAACTTCGAATAAGACGCCGAGGCCCGGAAGCATTTTTTCTTCACCGCTTTGGATGGCGTCAACGATAGTATGCTCCAGCTGATCCTGGTTATTGCCGGTTACATTGGCAATAACGGCGTTGCGTAAATTAAGATCCATTACAACCGCTCCTTTTTCCTGAATGTGATACGCATATTCTTACCGCGCACGCGGTTTATTATGTGCTGTTCTTAAGATATAATAACAACATGCATGAAAAAAGGAGAGCACAGACATAAAGTGAAACGAATCGACTCTGCAAAAAACCAAAAAGTGAAGGATTGGAAAAAACTTCACACAAAAAAAGAGAGACTTAAAACGAATACATTTCTGATAGAAGGAGAGCATCTGGCAGAAGAAGCGCTCAAATCAAAGGGAACGGTAAAAGAAATTCTCGTAAACGATGAGAGCGCCATCCCGGCCGATCTGGACATGAGTATCCCGTGCTACGTGCTGAGCGAAGACGCGTTTTCAGCCGTGACGGAAACGGAAACGCCGCAGCGGATCGCCGCGGTCTGCCATATGCCGGATAAGCAGCCTGATCAGCTGAAGCGGCTGCTTCTGATTGATGCCGTGCAGGACCCGGGGAATTTAGGAACAATGATCAGAACGGCAGATGCGGCGGGGATCGACGCCGTTGTCCTTGGTGAGGGAACAGCAGACCCGTACAACGGAAAAACGCTGCGTTCAGCACAAGGTTCTCATTTTCATATTCCCATTTTGAAACGTCCGCTTGATGAGTTTACCGCTGAGCTGAAATCACAAGGCGTCGCGATCTACGGCACGGCGCTTGAAAACGGTGCGGCTTATCAAAGCGTGAAGCCTGAAGAATCGTTCGCGTTAATCGTCGGGAACGAGGGGGCGGGAGTGGACGCCGGCCTTCTGCAAAAAACGGATCTCAACTTGTACGTTCCGCTGTACGGACAGGCGGAATCGCTGAATGTGGCGGTAGCGGCCGCCATCCTCGTTTATCATCTCAGAGGATAGGTTGCGAAAAGCCTTGGATTTCACTATAATAGATAGCAATAATGTAAAAACCGTGACAGAGGACGTCAATTTTTGCACACACTGCCTTCCAGGGAGAAAATGCCGCTGACTGAGAGCATTTTTATCGCAGCACAAAAATTGATTTTCACCTCTCGAGTTGTCACCGGGACCGCGCCAAACGCGCGTAAAGGTGAACCGGAACGATCGTTTCCGTTATGTCAATGAAGCTGTCGGCAGATGAAGTCTGCCTTAAAAAGGGTGGTACCGCGGCCACAACTCGTCCCTTCTCTCAAGGGGCGGGTTTTTTTGTTTTCTGAAAAAGGCATAGAACGGTTTGGTTTACATAAAAGGAGGATGCATGATGGAAGAGAAGCTTAAACAGCTCGAACTGGAAGCTGCAGAAAAAGTAGAAGCGGCGGGTTCATTAAAAGAAGTTAACGACATTCGGGTGCAATATCTCGGAAAAAAAGGGCCGATTACAGAAGTTCTCCGCGGCATGGGCAAACTGTCCGCCGAAGAGCGCCCGAAAATGGGAGCGCTCGCCAATGAAGTGAGAGAGCGCATTGCAGCAGCCATTACGGCGAAAAATGAACAGCTTGAACAAGAAGAGATGAATAAAAAACTCAGCAGCCAGACGATTGACGTCACATTGCCGGGCAGTCAGGTAAACATCGGCGGACGCCATCCGCTGACGGTCGTTATTGAAGAAATTGAAGATTTATTTATCGGAATGGGATATACCGTCGAAGAAGGCCCTGAAGTGGAAACGGATTATTACAACTTTGAGGCGCTGAACCTGCCGAAGGAACATCCGGCCCGCGACATGCAGGACAGCTTTTACATTACAGAAGAAATGCTGATGAGAACGCAGACGTCACCGGTGCAGACGCGCACGATGGAAAAGCATAAAGGAAAAGGCCCCGTCAAAATCATTTGTCCCGGTAAAGTGTATCGCCGCGACAACGATGACGCGACACATTCCCATCAGTTCATGCAGATTGAGGGTCTCGTCGTCGACCGCAAAATCAGCATGAGCGACCTGAAAGGCACGCTTGAATTGGTCGCCAAAAAAATGTTCGGCCAAGATCGTGAAATCAGGCTCCGTCCGAGCTTTTTCCCATTCACAGAGCCTTCTGTCGAGGTGGATGTGACCTGCTTTAAGTGCGGCGGACAAGGTTGCTCCGTCTGCAAAAAAACAGGCTGGATCGAAATTCTCGGCGCCGGCATGGTTCACCCGAACGTGTTGAAGATGGCCGGATTCAATCCTGAGGAATACCAGGGTTTTGCTTTCGGAATGGGTGTGGAACGTATCGCGATGCTGAAATACGGCATTGAAGATATCCGCCATTTCTATACCAATGATGTCAGATTCATTTCGCAGTTTAAACAGGCGTAAGAGGAGGATACACATGTTTGTTTCTTATAAATGGTTAGAAGATTACGTTGACTTGCAGGGAATCGACCCGGCCGTGCTTGCAGAAAAAATTACGAGAGCCGGTATTGAAGTTGAGGGTATCGAGTATAAAGGGGAGGGCGTAAAAGGCGTTGTCATCGGACACGTGCTTGAGCGTGAACAGCACCCGAATGCCGACAAACTCAACAAATGCCTTGTTGATATCGGTGCGGAGGAACCCGTGCAGATTATCTGCGGCGCCCCGAATGTTGATAAAGGACAGAAGGTTGCCGTTGCAACGGTCGGAGCCGTGCTTCCCGGCAATTTCAAAATTAAAAAAGCCAAGCTGCGCGGCGAAGCGTCTCACGGCATGATCTGTTCCCTTCAGGAGCTCGGCATTGAAAGCAAGCTCGTGGCGAAAGAATATGCGGAAGGCATTTTCGTTTTTCCGAATGATGCTGAAACGGGAGCTGACGCAATGGCGGCCCTTCAGCTTGATGATGCGATTTTAGAATTGGGCTTAACGCCGAACCGCGCCGACGCGATGAACATGCTTGGCGTGGCTTATGAAGTTGCGGCTATTCTCGGCGCAGAGGTAAAGCTTCCGGAGGCTTCATATGAAAAAGCGGCAGAAAAAGCGGCGGATGCTGTTTCCGTTAAGGTTGAAGATACGCAGGCCAATCCGCATTATGCCGCAAAAATCATTAAAAACGTCAAAATCGGCCCGTCACCGCTTTGGATGCAGACGAAGCTGATGAATGCAGGCATCCGCCCGCATAATAACGTCGTGGACATTACAAACTTCGTCCTCCTTGAGTACGGACAGCCGCTTCACGCTTTCGATTACGACCGGTTCGGTTCAAAAGAGGTCGTCGTCAGAAAAGCGGCGGAAAATGAAACCATCGTGACGCTGGATGAGCAAGAGCGCAAGCTGTCAAGCAGCCATTTGGTCATCACAAACGGAAAAAAAGCGCAAGCCGTTGCGGGAGTCATGGGCGGAGCTGAGTCTGAAGTCCGTGAAGACACCACTGCGATTTTACTGGAAGCCGCTTATTTCGACGGACAGACCGTCCGCAAAGCGTCGAGAGACCTCGGGCTGAGAAGCGAAGCGAGCGCCAGATATGAAAAAGGCATTGATCCGGCACGCGTTCTGCTGGCGGCTGAACGGGCCTGCAGTCTCATTCAGGCATATGCCGGCGGAGAAGTGCTCTCAGGCACGGTTGAAGAAAACCATCTGAAAATCGAAGCAAACAATATTCACGTGTCTGTTGAAAAAGTGAACGCCGTGCTCGGCATGACAATCGCTAAAGAAGAAATCATCAGCATTTACAAGCGCCTCGGGTTTGCAGTCGGTGAAGCTGAAGACGTTCTCGTCGTAACGGTCCCGTCGCGCCGCGGAGATATTAGAATAGAAGAAGACCTGATTGAAGAAGCGGCGAGATTGTACGGGTATGACAATATTCCGTCCACGCTTCCGGAAACGGCCGGCACGACAGGCGGCTTGACACCGTACCAGGCAAAACGCCGGAAAGTGAGACGTTTCCTTGAAGGAGCGGGTCTTTCACAAGCGACCACTTATTCATTAACGAATGATAAAAAAGCGGCCGCTTTTGCGATCGAAAAATCATTCAACACGATGCTTGCTCTGCCGATGAGCGAAGAAAGAAGCATTCTCAGACACAGCCTCGTGCCGAATCTTCTTGAAGCCGTTTCATACAATCTGGCCAGACAGACTGATTCCGTTGCTTTATATGAAACGGGTTCTGTATTTCTGACGAAAGAAGAAAACACAAAACCGGTTGAAAAAGAACGGGTTGCCGGAGCTGTAACCGGATTGTGGCGCAAAAATTTATGGCAGGGTGAGAAAAAGCCGGTTGATTTCTTCGTCGCCAAAGGAATCGTTGAAGGCCTGCTGCATCAATTGAATGTGTCAGACCGGGTTGAATTTGTCCAGTCAGAACGCAAAAACATGCATCCCGGCCGGACGGCAAACATTCTATTGAACGGTTCGCTTGCCGGATTTATCGGCCAGGTGCATCCGGCAATGGAAAAAGAGCTGGATATCAAAGAAACGTATGTGTTCGAGCTTGATCTGCACGCGCTTCTGACCGAGGAAACAGAACCTGTCGTGTATACGCCGATTCCGAAGTACCCGTCCGTCACGCGCGACATTGCGCTTGTGGCAGATAAAACCGTTACAAGCGGACAGCTCGAAGCCGTTATCAAAGAAGCCGGCGGCGCGCTGCTGAAAGAAGTCACCGTATTTGATGTGTACGAAGGTGAGCATATGGAAGAAGGCAAAAAATCCGTCGCCTTCTCGCTCCAATATGTTAACCCTGAACAAACATTGACAGAAGAAGAAGTGACAAAAGTACATGAAAACGTGCTGAAAGCGCTGGAAGAAACGTATCAGGCCGTATTAAGAGGATAAAGAAAAAGCTTGCAGATCACTCTGCAAGCTTTTTTACTATGACCGCTTCCGTTCAACAAGGCGTTTCGCTTTTTGCGTATTGGCAAAATGAAGTTTGGTGAACGTTCTGAGCGCACCTTCTCCCTTATTGATGATCAGCTTGGCGGCAGCTTCATCGACGTGCGGCCCCGCGCCTTTTGGAATCGTCATCCCAGCCTCACGCGAAAGCTTATCCATTTCAATTAAGAAAGAATATCGCGCAATGATAGAGGCTGCGGCGACGGAAAGATGTATGCTTTCCGCTTTCGTGCTGAAAAACGTTTTTTCTTTTACGATATCCCGTCCGGAAAGATGCTTAAAATAAATGCCGGGCTCTGCGAATTGGTCAATCAGAATCGCTTCCGGTTTAACGCCGTTCATTTTTCTCAGCAGATTGGAAATCGCCTGATTATGAAGGAGCGCCTTCATTTTTCCTTGGCTCATGCCTTTTTCCTGCATCTGATTGTATTTTTCGTTTTTTAACACAAGCAGGCTGTAAGGAATGGTTTTAATTAACAGTTTGGCGATTTCAATAATCTGCGGATCTTTTAAATCCTTCGAATCCTTCACACCGAGTTCTCTCATTAAAGAGAGCTTTGTTTTGTCGGCGTAGGCGCAGGCAACCGTTATCGGCCCGAAGTAATCGCCTGTTCCGACTTCATCAGAGCCGATCACTGACATGGAGGCAATGCCCGCCGGGGGAGCGTAAAGCGGGTCGGCCGCTTTTTTGACGGTTTTCTTTGCTTTCGGCGTCTCAGCCGTTCCCCAGCGGGCCGCTTCTGTGCCGGCGTTTTTTCCTTGAAAGAGAACCTTGCCCGAGCGGTAGGCTGTAATGGTACAGCCCGGAGGCTTGGCCTGGAAGACGGCGCCCTGCGGAACGGCGGGAGTAAGGGAGCCGGCATAGGATTGTTTCATTTGTTCCATAGCGGAAGCGGATACTTTTATAATAGAATGGGACACGATATAATCTCCTTTTTTGGCACTTTTCACTGTATATACCAGTGTATCATAACAGCCCGAGGCTCGTCTTTCCATTCAAACGATAATCGTGGTATGATAGGAACTAGGATTCTCGCGGAATGGAGGAGAAACGTTGTCTGACGGCAAAAAAACCAAAACGACAGTAAACATTTACGGCCAGCACTTCACCATTATCGGGGAAGAAAGCAAAGCGCACATGCGCCATGTGGCCGGAGTGGTTGATGATAAAATGAGAGAAATCAACGAGAAAAATCCATATCTTGATATAAATAAGCTCGCTGTATTGACTGCGGTCAATGTCGTGCATGATTATATGAAACTGCAAGAAAAATATGAAATACTGGAGCGGCAGCTTAAAGAAAAGGAATGAACACCATATGATAGATATCATCATCTTAGTTTTGCTCTTAATGGGCACATTGCTTGGATTAAAAAGAGGATTTATCCTCCAATTTATATATTTAACGAGTTTCATCCTCTCGATTGCGTTTGCGGCGCTTTTTTACAAAAGCCTGGCCCCGCATCTGAGCTTTATACCCGCGCCTGATTTTTCCGGCGGGCAGGCGGCTCTGTCTTTTATTAAAGGAAACGTAGAGACGGCTTATTACAACGCGATCGCGTTTGTCATTTTGTTTATCATCGCAAAGATTCTGCTCCGGATTATCGGAGCGGCGCTTAATATCATCGCCGGCATTCCGGTCATTAAACAGATCAACAAACTGCTGGGCGGGGTGCTTGGGTTTCTGGAAGTCTATTTATTTGCGTTTATCCTGTTATACGTCGCATCCGTACTGCCGGTAAGCGCGCTTCAGGATATGCTCGCACAATCGACGCTTGCAAATATCATCACACATCATACGCCGTATCTGTCAGGGCTCCTGCAAGAACTGTGGGCCCAGTACGGGGCATAAAAAACTTCTCTTGACCGGAGAAGTTTTTTTCAAGCTCTGCGTCAGTTGTGCCGGAGGAGAAAAATTTGTATGATGAAAAGCAGGAAACGACTGGGGGTTAACAGTATGCATAAAAAAGATATCATCAGGCTGCTTGAAACGATTGCGGTCTATATGGAACTGAAAGGGGACAACCCGTTTAAAATATCAGCCTTCCGAAAAGCGGCAGCGGCGCTTGAGCAGGATGACCGCAGCCTGTCGGAAATCGACGACATGATGTCTTTATCCGGAATCGGAAAAGGCACCTACGGCGTCATTCGTGAATATATGCAGGAAGGTGTGTCCGGCACGCTTCTCCAATTGCAGAAAGAAGTTCCGGAAGGCTTGGTTCCTCTTTTGAAGCTTCCGGGCCTCGGCGGCAAAAAAATCGCCAAGCTGTATCAGGAACTGGGCGTTCATGACGCGGAATCGCTGAAAGAAGCGTGCGAGCAGCAAAAAGTTCAGGGGCTCGCCGGTTTCGGCAAAAAAACGGAGGAGAAAATCCTCCAGGCTCTCGGAGAAGCCGGAAAACAGCCGGAACGGTTTCCGATCGGCTATGCGCTCAGCATTGCTTCAGTAATTGAAGAACATTTGGCCCGGCTGACGGATATTCAGAAATATTCCCGGGCCGGCAGTCTCAGAAGAGCGCGGGAAACCGTAAAAGATCTGGATTACATTATCGCTACAGATCATCCGGAGGCTGTCAGAGAACAGCTTCTTTCTCTCCCGAACGTAAAAGACGTGATAGCGAGCGGGGATACAAAAGTATCAGTCATCCTGACCTTTGAATATGAGACGAGTGTGGATTTCCGGCTTGTGACAGAGGAACAGTTTGCCACCACACTGCATCATTTTACCGGTTCTAAAGATCACAACATTAAAATGCGCCAGCTGGCGAAAGAGCGCGGTGAACGGATCAGTGAATACGGAGTAGAAACTATAGAAACGGGAGACGTCAAAACATTCCCGAGCGAAGAAGCGTTTTACGCCCACTTCGGTCTGCCGTTTATTCCTCCTGAGCTCAGAGAAAGCGGGCAGGAGGTCGACACGTACCGGGAAGAAACGGACCTTGTGGAGCATAAAGCGATAAAAGGCGATCTCCACATGCACTCAGCCTGGAGTGACGGCGCTTTTTCCATCAGGGAAATGGCAGAAGCATGTATGGCAAAAGGCTATCAGTACATGGCGATCACCGACCATTCCCAATATTTAAAGGTAGCCAACGGGTTAACGGCCGAGCGGCTCAAAAAACAGGCGGAAGAAATTGACGCGTTAAACGCTGAATTTGAAAATTTTCATATTTTTAAAGGCGTAGAAATGGACATTCTCCCCGACGGTTCGCTTGATTATGATGACAGTGTTCTGTCTGAAATGGATCTTGTCATCGCATCTATTCATTCAAGCTTCAGCCAGCCGGAGCATGTCATTATGAAACGGCTTGAACAGGCGCTGACGAATAAGCACGTGGACATTATCGCCCACCCGACGGGACGCCTGATCGGCAGACGGGCCGGCTATGAAGTCGACATCGACATGCTGATTGAACTCGCCGCCAAAACAAATACGGCGCTTGAACTGAATGCAAACCCCGCGCGCCTCGATTTGCGGACTGAGCATCTGATCAAAGCAAATGAAAAAGGTGTGACTTTGGTCATTAATACCGATGCCCATAATATCGAGATGCTCGATGATATGAAAACGGGCGTGACCGCTGCGCGCAAAGGCTGGACGGAGACAAAACATGTGTTAAACGCCCGGCCGCTACACGAGGTCAAAGCATTTCTGACGCGCAATGATTAAGTAAGGAGGATCACAAAACCGTGCAGCAAAAAGTGTTATCATCACTTGAATTTCATAAAGTAAAAGAACAGATTACCGCACATGCCGTCTCATCGCTCGGCCGGGAGAAGCTTCTGCAGCTGAAACCTTTGACGGATCTCTCAGACATCCAAAAACAGCTGGATGAAGTTGAAGAAGCATCCGCGGTCATGCGCTTGAGAGGCCATGCTCCGTTCGGCGGACTGACCGACATAAGATCCGCTTTACGGCGGGCGGAAATCGGCAGTGTGCTGACACCGGCGGAATTCACCGAATTGTCCGGGCTGCTGTATGCCGTTAAACAAATGAAGCATTTTATCAGCCAAATGACAGAAGACGGCGTCGGCATTCCGCTGATACAGGCCCATGCAGAAGAGCTGATTACATTAGGCGATTTGGAAAGGGAGATTAACTCCTGCATTGATGACCATGGTGAAGTGCTTGATCATGCGTCACCCGCTTTAAGGGGAATCCGCACGCAGCTCAGGACGCTTGAATCAAGAGTCAGAGACCGGCTTGAATCGATGCTGCGTTCATCTTCCGCTTCTAAAATGCTGTCTGACACCATCGTTACGATTCGGAATGACCGCTTTGTCATCCCGGTCAAACAGGAATACAGATCAAGCTACGGCGGAATTGTCCACGATACATCTTCATCCGGTGCGACACTGTTTATTGAACCGCAGGCGATCGTAGATATGAACAACTCGCTTCAGCAGGCGAAAGTAAAAGAAAAACAGGAAATCGAACGGATTCTTCGAATGCTGACGGAGCATACGGCTGAACACACACAAGAAATCGCTCAAAATGTGGAAGTGCTGCAGACACTGGATTTCATTTTCGCCAAAGCGAGATACGCAAAAGCGATGAAGGCGACAAAACCACTTATGAACGGAGACGGCTTTATCCGGCTGAAAAAAGCGCGCCATCCGCTGCTGCCCCAAGATCAAGTCGTGGCCAACGATATTGAACTGGGCGGAGATTATTCAACGATCGTTATCACGGGGCCGAATACGGGCGGTAAAACCGTTACGTTAAAAACACTCGGGCTGCTGACGATTATGGCGCAGGCAGGATTACACATACCGGCTGATGAGGGATCGGAAGCAGCCGTATTTGACAATGTGTTTGCCGATATCGGCGATGAACAGTCGATCGAACAAAGTCTGAGTACGTTCTCATCCCACATGGTCAATATCGTCAATATTTTAAAAGACGTGTCTGAAAACAGTCTTGTGCTGTTTGATGAACTCGGTGCCGGAACAGATCCGCAGGAAGGGGCGGCGCTTGCCATGAGCATCCTTGACGAAGTTCACCGGACAAACGCCAGAGTGCTTGCGACAACCCATTATCCGGAACTGAAAGCATACGGATATAACAGACAAGGCGTCATGAATGCCAGCGTTGAATTTGACATTGAAACGCTTTCGCCTACCTATAAGCTTCTGATCGGAGTGCCGGGCCGAAGCAACGCATTTGAAATCTCAAGACGCCTTGGGCTTCCGGAGCATATCATCGGCCAGGCGAAGTCAGAAATGACCGCCGAACATAACGAAGTCGATCTGATGATCGCATCGCTTGAAAATAGCAAAAAAAGAGCGGATGAAGAGCTTTCTGAAACCGAATCAATCAGAAAAGAAGCAGAAAAACTGCACAAAGAGCTTCAGCAGCAAATCATTGAGCTGAACGCCCAAAAAGATAAAATGATGGAAGAAGCCGAGCAGAAAGCTGCGGAAAAACTGGAAGCCGCCGCAAATGAAGCCGAACAGATTATCCGCGAACTCCGGTCCATCAAGCAAGAACACAGATCCTTTAAGGAACACGAGCTGATTGACGCCAAAAAACGCCTCGGAGACGCGATGCCGGCTTTTGAAAAATCAAAGCAGCCGGAAAGAAAAACAGAGAAAAAACGCGAGCTGAAGCCGGGCGACGAAGTAAAGGTGCTCACATTCGGACAAAAAGGGGCGCTGCTTGAAAAAACCGGCGAGAAAGAATGGAACGTTCAAATCGGCATCCTCAAAATGAAGGTGAAGGAAAAAGATCTTGAGTTTCTCAAATCGGCTCCTGAACCGAAAAAAGAAAAAGCAATCACCGCCGTAAAAGGGAAGGATTATCACGTATCGCTTGAACTTGACCTCAGGGGAGAGCGTTACGAAAACGCCCTCAGCCGCGTCGAAAAATATTTAGATGACGCGGTGCTTGCCGGCTATCCGAGAGTGTCCATCATTCACGGAAAAGGCACGGGCGCCCTCCGAAAAGGGGTGCAGGATCTTCTGAAAAACCACCGCAGCGTGAAAAGCTCGCGGTTCGGGGAAGCGGGAGAAGGAGGATCAGGCGTAACGATTGTCGAACTAAAATAAAAAGGGAGTAAACGTCATGAATGCTTTTTGGGAAAATGAGCTTGTTGAAATCGCGGCTTATTACAGTGTAGCCGTCTTGTGTCTCGTCATTTTTCTGACCGTGTTTGAATTGGTGACATCCTATAAAAACTGGGTGGAAATCCAAAAAGGCAATCTTGCGGTGGCAATGGCGACCGGAGGGAAAATTCTCGGTATCGCAAATGTCTTTCAGCACAGCATCGCCCAGCATAATTCGCTTTTGCAAATGATCGGCTGGGGCGTATATGGATTTATTATGCTTTTAATCAGCTATTTTATCTTTGAATTTCTGACGCCCCGGTTTAAAATTGATAAAGAAATTGAAAAAGATAACAGAGCTGTCGGCTTTATTTCATTTGTCATCTCAGTCGGCCTGTCATTTGTGGTGGCCGCCGGGATTTAAGGGGACGGGGAAAAATGGAGAAGCTTGCGAAAGTGCTGCTGTCGGCAGCGGGAATTTTTCTGTTCATCGGACTTATTTATCTGGTCATGACATCTTAATACTGAAAAAAGGCTGCCGAACTAAAATCGGCGGCCTTTTTTATTGAGAATACCAGTTTATGCAGGCCGTATCGGAGCAAATGACGGCTTCCCGACTCATGGCGCGGATGACAGATGGCATGTCTTGATCTTCCATGAGAAAGAGTGTCGTAAAAGAATCATATATGCTCATAAAAGCGGCGCGCCGTTTTTCGTCGGCAATGATCATGTCAGCCCGCAGCAGTCCGCATACATCCGAAGCCGCCGTTTGATTGAGTGAAAATATGCCTTTCTCTTCGACCGGCTCATAATAAGTGCAGCGCTTTATGCCTTTTGAACGGAACACATCCAAAAGTCCCGGAATTAAAAATGGTGAAGTGACATCATCGCTCGGCAAGTACAGATCGGGATGAAGCAAAAAGGCGGCCGACGTAAACGGCTTCGGCAGCTGGCGCAGGATAGGAACTCCCTCTTCAAAATGCAGCGTTTCCAGCAAACTCAACACCTCCTGAGACTCGAAATTTCACATGAAACGCTTTCCAATTCCAATCACCCTTCTGCTATAATAATAGTGTATAGGAAAACAGAAGGGAGAGGTATTATGCAGTCTGAAAAGCCATGGCTTTCTCAATATCCCGAAGAGATTCCGCATGAGCTTGAATTTACTGATCAAACCCTGCCATCCAATCTGACAAACTCCGCAGCTCAATTCCCGAACCACACCGCCATTTATTTTCTCGGAAAAAAACTCACATTCCAAGACGTTCTCACAGATTCGTTAAAGCTGGCCGCTTTTTTACGCAAAACAGGCCTGAAAAAAGGTGACAGAGCCGCCATTATGCTGCCCAATTGTCCGCAGTCGGTCATCGCTTTTTACGGCGTATTGTTTGCCGGCGGCATTGTCGTTCAGACCAATCCTCTCTACACGGAACACGAGCTTGAGTATCAGCTGAAAGACAGTGCGCCGCGCGTGATCATCACCCTCGATATGCTGTTTCCGAAGGTGATAAAAATGAAAACGTTATCAATCGTCGAACGCATTATTACAACGAGTATAAAAGACTTTTTGCCGTTCCCGAAAAATATGCTGTATACGCTCACGCAAAAACAACAGGTGCATATTGATTATGACGGCTGCGAACAAATTCACAAATTAGCGGATATTTTAAAAAACGAAAGAGCGGAGGAAGCGGAGCCATTTGATATTGACCCTGCGCATGACATCGCCGTGCTTCAATACACGGGCGGAACAACCGGCTACCCGAAAGGCGTCATGCTCACACACCGGAACATTCAGGCCAATACAGAAATGTGCGCCGCCTGGATGTACAAAATGAAAAAGGGAGCCGAAAAGGTGCTCGGCATCGTGCCTTTTTTTCATGTGTACGGATTGACCGCCGTGCTCAATTTTTCCATTATGCAGGGATGTGAAATGATCCTTCTTCCCAAATTCAATCCTTTGGATACCCTGAAAACAATCGACAGGCTGAAGCCGACGGTTTTTCCAGGGGCGCCGACGATTTACATCGGGCTGTTGCATCACCCGGAGCTGAATAAGTATGATTTGTCCTCCATTGAAAGCTGTCCGAGCGGTTCAGCGGCGCTTCCGGTTGAGGTCAAACAGAAATTTGAAAAAGTGACCGGAGGAAAGCTTGTGGAAGGCTACGGATTATCCGAAGCATCACCGGTTACCCATTCAAACTTCATTTGGGGAAAAAATAAACCCGGCAGCATCGGCTGTCCCTGGCCCAATACCGACGCCGGAATCTATTCAGAAGAAAAAGGCGGGCTTGCGGGGCCGTATGAACACGGCGAGCTGATCGTAAAAGGTCCTCAGGTCATGAAAGGATACTGGAATAAGCAGGAGGAGACGGCGCGTGTCATCAGAGACGGCTGGCTGTTTACCGGAGATATGGGATATATGGATGAGGAAGGATTTTTCTACATCGCCGACAGGAAAAAAGACATCATCATTGCCGGCGGATACAACATTTACCCCCGGGAGGTGGAAGAGGCGCTGTATGAGCATGAAGCCGTTCAGGAAATCGTCGTAGCGGGCGTTCCTGATTCCTACAGGGGGGAAACGGTGAAAGCATTTATCGTTTTGAAAAAAGGCGCCGAGGCAGATGCCGATGAGCTTGATGCGTTTGCAAGAGAGCGGCTTGCGCCGTACAAAGTCCCGAAGCTTTACGAATTCAGAAAAGAGCTTCCGAAAACGGCCGTCGGAAAAATATTAAGAAGGCGTTTAGTCGAAGAGGAAGATGCTTCCCGTGAAAACAAGGTGCCTTAAAAGAAAAACTTGACAAAATCCGGATTCCTTTTTATCATGAAGTTATGAATGAATAGTCATTCATTTATCGGAGGAAGGAACGATGACATTGAACCAAAAACGGCCAAAGTATATGCAGATTATTGATGCAGCAGTAGAAGTCATAGCGGAAAACGGCTATCACCAATCACAGGTGTCCAAAATCGCCAAGCAGGCCGGCGTTGCGGACGGCACCATCTATTTATATTTCAAAAACAAAGAGGATATACTCATTTCTCTTTTTAAAGAAAAGATGGGCCAGTTCATTGAACGCATGGAAGAAGAAGTGAAAGAAAAAACGACGGCAAAAGAAAAACTCGCCCTCGTTATTAAGCAGCATTTCACACTGCTCGGCAATGACCGCCACCTCGCGATTGTGACCCAGCTTGAGCTCAGACAGTCGAATATCAAGCTGCGCCTGAAAATCAATGATATTTTAAAAGGTTATTTAAACATGCTGGACACCATTTTGACCGAAGGAATCAAGTCGGGGGAATGGAAAGACAATCTCGACGTCCGCCTCGCCCGGCAGATGATATTCGGGACGATAGATGAAACAGTGACAACATGGGTGATGAACGATCAGAAATATGATCTTCCGGATTTGTCAGACAAGGTATTGGAGCTGTTGGTGTCAGGGATTCATCAAAACTAAAGGGGGTTGACGGATGAACAGCCTTTCGATGGCGGTAGAACAATCTGTTGCGGTGATCACCATTAATCATCAGCCGGCCAACGCGCTGTCCGGTGCGGTTTTAGATGAGTTGTCCGGTCTGTTCGACCGGTGTGAAACAGATGACAGCGTCAGAAGTATCATTATTCGCGGTGAGGGAAAATTTTTCTCGGCGGGCGCCGATATAAAGGAATTTACGTCGCTTGAAAATCTTGAGCAATCTTCTGCCATGGCGGATAAAGGCCAGCAGCTGATGGAAAGAATTGAAGGGTTTCCGAAGCCCGTTATCGCAGCGATTCACGGCGCTGCGTTCGGCGGCGGTCTTGAGCTAGCCATGGCCTGCCATATCAGAATCGCTACATTGGATGCAAAGCTCGGCCTGCCCGAGCTGAATCTCGGCATTATTCCGGGCTTTGCCGGGACGCAGCGGCTTCCCCGGTACGTCGGTACGGCGAAAGCGCTTGAAATGATCGGCACTTCAGAACCTGTGACCGGAGAAGAAGCGCTCAGCCTCGGCCTTGTCACGATAGGCGCCGAACATGAGGAAGAGCTGCTGCAAAAAGCGAAAACGCTCGCGGGCAAGTTTGCGGAAAAAAGCCCGCAGTCGATGGCTTCTCTGCTTGAGCTCCTTTATTCAAACAAGATCTATTCTTATGACGGCGGCTTAAAGCTTGAAGCAAAGCGCTTTGGGGAAGCATTTGCATCAGATGACGCAAAAGAAGGCATTCAGGCATTTCTCGAAAAAAGAAAGCCTCAATTCGGTGGGCGAAGATAAAGGGGATAAGATTATGAATCTATTTGTACTGATGAAACGGACGTTTGACACAGAAGAGAAAATCGTCATTGAAGCAGGAAAGATTCAGGAGGACGGAGCCGAATTTATCATTAATCCGTATGATGAATACGCCATTGAAGAAGCCATTCAGCTGAAAGAAGAGCACGGCGGAACCGTTACCGCTGTAACCGTCGGCGGAGAAGATGCGGAGAAAGAACTGAGAACCGCCCTTGCGATGGGCTGTGACCAGGCGGTGTTAATCAATA
Source organism: Bacillus sp. SJ-10 (assembly GCF_002843505.1). Lineage (NCBI taxonomy): Bacteria > Bacillati > Bacillota > Bacilli > Caryophanales > Bacillaceae > Bacillus > Bacillus sp. SJ-10. The sequence goes on from NZ_CP025258.1 coordinate 1,948,831, forward strand.
TTGAAGATGATCTGAGCGATCCTGACCAATACTCCATTTCAACTATCTTATATCATTATTTCAAGGATCGGGAATATGATCTGATTCTCGGAGGAAATGTCGCGATTGACGGCGGTTCCGGCCAAGTGGCTCCAAGGCTTGCCGAACTGCTGAACATTCCTTGCGTCACAACGATTACAAAACTGACAATCAGCGGCGATGAAGCTGTGGCAGAGAAAGACAACGAAGGGGATACCGAAATCATTAAAACCTCACTTCCTTTAGTCATCACGGCACAGCAAGGCTTAAACGAGCCGCGCTATCCGTCGCTTCCGGGCATTATGAAGGCGAAGAAAAAACCGCTGGAAGAACTTGAGCTCGATGATCTCGATATTGATGAAGATGATGCCGCACCGAAGCTCAAAACGATCGAACGTTTTCTGCCGCCGCAAAAAGAAGCGGGCAGACTGATCGAAGGAGAAGCCGCTGAGCAGGCGAAAGAGCTTGTGTCACTGCTGAGAAAAGAAGCCAAAGTCGTATAAACCGATATTAAAGAAACTGGGGGATGTCAGAATGGGAAAAAAAGTGATCGTACTCGGAGAAATTCGTGACGGCGCCTTACGGAACGTCACCTTTGAAGCCATAGCCGCAGGCAAAACCATTTCCGGCGGAGGAGATGTCATCGGCGTGCTGATGGGAAAAGGCGCGGCTGATGCAGCATCAGAACTCATTCAGTACGGCGCCGACAAAGTATTTACGGCCGATGCGCCGGGGCTTTCTCAGTATACGGCGGACGGATATGCCGCGGTTCTCGGGGATTTGATCGAAAATGAAAAGCCTGATGCGGTCATTTTCGGCCACACTTCTATGGGAAAAGATTTGTCGCCTAAGCTTGCGGCCCGGTTTGAAACGGGGCTGATTTCAGACAGCACGGATGTAAGCGTTACCGGAGACAACATCGTTTTTACAAGACCGATTTATTCGGGAAAAGCCTTTGAACAGGTGATTTCAACCGATCCTTTCATTTTGGCGACAATTCGGCCGAATAATATTCAGGCATTAGAAAAAGAAGCGAACCGGACGGGTGATATTGAAGAGCTTGCGGCGCCTCCGGCAGATTTGCGGACAGTCATTGAAGAAGTAGTCAAAAAAACGGCGGACGGCGTGGATTTATCAGAAGCGAAAATTATCGTAGCAGGCGGCCGCGGTGTAAAAAGCAAAGATGGGTTTGAACCGTTAAAAGAACTTGCCGAGGTGCTCGGAGCAGCGGTGGGCGCTTCACGCGGCGCGTGTGACGCGGACTATTGCGATTATTCTCTTCAAATCGGCCAGACGGGAAAAGTCGTCACGCCGGATTTGTATATCGCCTGCGGCATTTCCGGAGCGATTCAGCACTTGGCGGGCATGTCAAACAGTAAGGTCATTGTTGCCATTAACAAAGACCCGGAAGCGGAAATATTTAAAATAGCGGACTACGGAATTGTCGGCGATTTGTTCGAAGTGGTTCCGCTTCTGACCCAGGAATTTAAAAATGCCAATATTCATTCATAATCAAAACCCTCTGGCTTAATTTGTCAGAGGGTTTTGATTTGTGTTAATTGGTTCGTACAAATTATAGATTAATAAAACAATAGATTGACATGTACGAACCAATGTAATAAGCTTTTGTAAAGCGCTTACAAACTTATCCATTCAGCATGCATTCCAGATACATAGATCGGCTGTAGTGCTTTCATTCTTATTAAGGGAAAGGAATGATCAAGTTTGTCTCACAATACGGCAGTCATTCAAACTGATATCACACGGGGAACCATTAATAAAAACATATACGGACATTTCGCGGAACACCTGGGAAGAGGCATATATGAGGGCATCTGGGTCGGAAAAGATTCCGATATTCCGAATACCGGCGGGGTCAGGACGGATGTTGCCGCCGCCCTCAAACAGCTTCAGATTCCCGTCCTCAGATGGCCGGGCGGCTGTTTTGCTGATGAATACCATTGGGCAAACGGCGTAGGGAAACGCAAAACCATGCTGAATACCCATTGGGGCGGGACGATTGATTCCAATGAATTCGGCACGCACGAGTTTATGATGCTTTGTGAACTGCTCGGCTGCGAACCGTACATCGCCGGAAACGTCGGCAGCGGAACGGTTAAAGAAATGGCTGATTGGATTGAATACATGACGTTTGAAGCGGGCACGCCGATGTCCGACTGGAGAAAAGAAAACGGGCGGGAAAAACCGTGGAAGCTGAAATATTTCGGAATAGGAAATGAGAACTGGGGCTGCGGCGGAAACATGCATCCTGACTATTATGCCGACCTTTACAGAAACTTTCAAACCTATGTCCGTAATTACAGCGGCAATGAAATCTATAAAATTGCCGGCGGCGCGAATGTCGACGATTACCGCTGGACTGAAACTTTAATGAAAAAAGCCGCTGATCTCATGGACGGGCTGAGCCTGCATTATTACACAATACCGGGCGACTTCTGGAAGGGGAAAGGATCAGCGACGGAGTTTACGGAAGATGAATGGTTCACCACGATGAAAAAAGCGGCGCATATGGATGAATTGATCACAAGGCACAGTGCCATCATGGATCAGTACGATCCCGAAAAAAGAGTCGGGCTGATCATTGATGAATGGGGCACGTGGCTTGATCCTGAGCCGGGCACGAATCCGGGCTTTCTGTATCAGCAGAATACGATCCGCGACGCCCTTGTCGCCGCCACGCATTTTCATATTTTTCATCAGCACGCAGACCGCGTACAGATGGCCAATATCGCGCAAACCGTCAACGTGCTTCAGGCAATGATCCTGACAAAAGGGAAAGAAATGCTGTTGACGCCGACGTATCATGTGTTTGATATGTTTAAAGTGCATCAGGACGCTTCTTTTTTGGCGACAGAAACAAAAGCAGCCGGGTACGAATGGAATGACGGCCGGCTCCCGCAAGTCAGCATTTCAGCGTCCAAACAGCAAAACGGAGACATACATATCAGCATTTGCAATATCGATCATCTGCAAAAAGCTGATGTGAAGATTGAACTGCGGGGCATGAAAAAGACAGGGAAGCCTTCGGGAACGATTCTGCACGCGGAAAAAATGAATGCCCATAATACATTCAGCAGTCCGGAAAACGTCAAACCGAAGCCGTTTTCCGGGTTTACTCAAAAGAGCGGAAAACTTGAGGCGGAGCTTCCTCCGATGGCGATTGTATTAATCACGCTGCCTGCGGGTCCATCTTAAGTTTTGAACGCCCGCCGCCCGGTTATAATACACTGTATAAATAAGATTATTTCCGGCGGGATCGGGAGAAAATAATATAAGCATTAAATTAGCATGAACGAATGGGAGATGCTATACTAAAAATCATCATTTGACAATTGGAGGAATAACAAAATGGCTATCGTAAAAGCAACTGATCAATCGTTCTCAGCTGAAACAAGTGAAGGTGTCGTATTGGCTGATTTCTGGGCTCCTTGGTGCGGACCTTGTAAAATGATCGCGCCCGTTCTTGAAGAGCTTGATCAAGAAATGGGAGACAAACTGAAAATCGTCAAAATCGACGTGGATGAAAACCAAGAAACTGCCGGTAAATACGGCGTCATGAGCATCCCGACACTTCTCGTGTTAAAAGACGGAGAAGTCGTTGAAACATCTGTCGGTTTCAAACCGAAAGAAGCTCTTGAAGAGCTTGTAAACAAACATCTGTAAGCCGAAAGCTTCCGTTACGGCAGGGCGATTCCTTTGAAAGGGAATCGCCTTTTTTGATCTTCCAAAAGCTGAAAATGGAGAAAAACAAATGTTCGTGATACACTGAATGGACACGAGAAATGAATGTAAGGAAGGGTAACGTATGAATAAACAACTGAAAGAAAAGCTGGCCCTCCTTCCCGATCAGCCGGGCTGTTATTTAATGAAAGACCGTCAAAAAACAGTCATCTACGTGGGGAAAGCGAAAGTCTTGAAAAACAGGGTGCGATCTTATTTCACCGGTTCTCACGACGCAAAAACCCAACGGCTTGTGACGGAGATTGAGGACTTTGAATATATCGTGACTTCCTCCAATCTTGAAGCGCTTATTTTGGAAATGAATCTGATTAAAAAATACGATCCGAAATACAATGTCATGCTGAAAGATGATAAAACCTATCCCTTTATTAAAATCACCCATGAACGCCATCCGCGGCTGATTGTCACCCGGAATGTCAAAAAAGACAAAGGACGCTATTTCGGCCCGTATCCGAATGTGCAGGCGGCGCGGGAAACGAAAAAACTGTTGGACCGCCTTTACCCGCTCAGGAAATGCTCAAAGCTTCCGGACCGCGTCTGTCTTTATTATCATCTCGGACAATGCCTCGCCCCATGTGTAAAGGATATATCTGAGGAGACAAACCGCGAGATTGTTGAAGACATCACCCGTTTTTTAAAGGGAGGGCATAACGAAATCAAAAAAGAGCTCGAAGCGAAAATGGCAGAAGCGGCGGAAAAGCTTGAATTTGAACGGGCTAAAGAATTCCGCGACCAGCTTGTTCACATCGAATCGACGATGGAGAAGCAAAAAATGACCATGAATGACCTTCTGGACCGCGATGTGTTTGCATATGCCTACGATAAAGGCTGGATGTGCGTCCAAGTCTTTTTCATTCGCCAAGGAAAACTGATCGAACGCGACGTCAGCATGTTTCCGATGTATCAGGAAGCGGATGAAGAATTCCTGACCTTCATCGGCCAGTTCTATTCCAAAAACAATCACTTTCTGCCTAAGGAAATTCTGGTGCCTGACAGCGTTGACAGGGACATGATCAGCGAGCTGTTGGAAACCGCCGTGCATCAGCCGAAAAAAGGCCCGAAAAAAGAGCTGCTTTTGCTTGCGCACAAAAATGCGAAAATTGCTCTGCGGGAAAAATTCTCGTTAATCGAGCGGGATGAGGAACGGTCGATCGGTGCAGCCGAACGGCTCGGCGAAGCGCTGAATATTTACACGCCGCATCGGATTGAAGCGTTTGACAACTCCAATATTCAAGGCACAAACCCCGTATCGGCCATGATTGTCTTTATTGACGGAAAACCGAATAAAAAGGAATACCGCAAATATAAAATTAAAACCGTAACAGGGCCGGATGATTACGGCTCAATGAGGGAAGTCGTCAGAAGAAGGTACACGAGGGTGCTCCGCGAAAATCTTCCGCTGCCGGATTTAATCATCATTGACGGCGGAAAAGGGCAGATTAACGCGGCGCGCGACGTGCTCGAGAATGAGCTCGGCCTTGATGTCCCGGTAGCGGGATTGGCGAAAGATGATAAACACCGAACATCGAACCTTTTGATCGGCGACCCGCTTGAACCGGTGTTTCTGGAGCGGAACAGCCAAGAGTTTTACCTGCTTCAGCGTATTCAGGACGAAGTTCACCGTTTTGCGATCAGCTTTCACAGACAGATCCGGGGAAAAAGCGTCTTTCAATCCGTTCTGGATGATATCCCCGGAATCGGCGAAAAACGCAAAAAAATGCTCTTAAAACATTTCGGATCTGTCAAAAAGATGAAGGAAGCAAGCCTTGACGATATCAAAAAAGCCGGTGTGCCGGCCGCGGCGGCCCAGCTGCTGTTTGAAAAATTGAAAAAATAGTATTGTGCTTTTCTGAAAAATCTGCTAGAATGTGAACTAATTTCATAAGATCGTGTTATATGGTGAAGATAGAGGTGCGAACTTCAATAGTAAGCCTTTGGAGAATGATGGATTCTGCGAAAAAGGCTGAAAGGGGAGCGTCGCCGAAGTGTATCACATCCCATCGGTGTGATTCGCTGGCCTTGCATTAAATAAATGTAAGGCTGTCAAGAATTCATTTTCTTGGAGGGCTATCTCGTTGTTCATAATCAATCGTAATGATATGAAAAAGCAATGAGAGCTATTCCTCTCATTGCTTTTTTTATTGTGGACAAAACGCTCTTTTCTCCTCACCCGCACGAACCAAAATGTAAAGGGTGGTCTAGTATGGGTCTTATCGTACAAAAATTCGGAGGCACTTCCGTCGGCTCTGCCGAAAAAATTCAAAATGCTGCAAATCGCGCCATTGCTGAAAAGCAAAAAGGCCATGATATCGTAGTCGTCGTTTCGGCAATGGGAAAATCAACCGACGCGCTCGTTAACCTCGCGGCTGAAATCACATCTGAACCAAGCAGACGCGAGATGGATATGCTTTTGTCAACGGGAGAGCAGGTCACGATTTCCCTTTTGGCCATGGCGCTTCAGGAAAAAGGATATGGCGCCGTCTCTTATACGGGCTGGCAGGCGGGTGTCCGCACGGAAGCCGTTCACGGTAATGCGAGAATTACGGATATTGATATTACGGCGATTCGTTCGCAGCTTGCAGAAGGCAAAATCACAGTCGTTGCCGGTTTTCAGGGTGTAACGGAAGACGGCGGCATCACGACGCTCGGACGGGGCGGTTCCGATACGACGGCGGTCGCTCTTGCAGCAGCGCTGGAAGCGGATAAATGCGACATTTATACAGATGTTCCGGGCGTATTTACGACAGATCCGCGGTATGTCCGGTCAGCGAGAAAACTGGCGGGAATTTCTTATGATGAAATGCTGGAGCTTGCAAATCTAGGAGCGGGTGTTCTTCACCCGCGGGCGGTTGAGTTCGCGAAAAACTACCAAGTGCCTTTGGAAGTGCGGTCAAGCACAGAGCATGAAGCGGGAACATTAATTGAGGAGGAATCATCAATGGAGCAGAATTTAATCGTCAGAGGAATTGCATTTGAAGACCAGATCACAAGGGTGTCCGTTACGGGTCTTGCAAGCGGACTGACAACACTTTCAACAATCTTCACCGCGCTGGCAAAACGAAACATCAACGTTGACATTATTATTCAGACACAGTCGGACGATGGGGAAGCGGATATTTCTTTCTCAGTGAAAACGGAAGATGCCGCGCAAACGGTCGCCGTGCTTGAAGAATATAAAAACGCGCTTGACTATGAAAAAATTGAAACCGAAAGAAAACTGGCGAAAGTCTCTATTGTCGGGTCGGGCATGGTTTCAAATCCCGGCGTCGCCGCGGACATGTTTGCCGTACTGGCGGAAAAAAATGTACAAGTCAAAATGGTGAGCACATCTGAAATAAAAGTATCAGCGGTTGTCAGCGAAAATGATATGGTGAAAGCGGTCGAAGCGCTTCATGATGCGTTTGAGCTTTCTAAACAGCCGTCTGCCGTATAAACGGGCAGGCAAAAAGGCGGGACTTGGAGTCACCGCCTTTTTTCAATTATACAGGGTCCTTCATATCCCATTTTACGGTCAGGACGACTTTATCCGCTCTCTTTTTTACCTGTTCATAAGATTCTGCAATCTGATCGTTCATCAATTGAATCTGTTCGGCTATAAAACCGGCTTCAAGCTGAAAACAAGGCTCTTTCTGATGTTTGAGCCTGCTGGATACGAGCGGTCCTTCCAGTTCAAATTCCAGTTCTTGTTTTTTTGATCCTGCGTTTGTCAAAGTTCCCCAGCCGGCTTTTTCAAAAAAGGCGGGGATTTCTTCCCACGATTGAAGAGGAAATTTGCGGGCGAGGCGTTTTCCCGCCCAATACATCATCGATGAATGTTCCGGGCCGAGGATATCCGGAAGCACGATTTCCCGGATTAATTCGTAGCCGTATGCGCTGACGTCGAGTTCAGTTAAAGGTTCTAAAGCTGCTTCATAATTATTCTTCATATTATGTATTCCCCTCTCTCCTTCGTTTATTATAGCTTAAACAGGGGGGAGGATTACAGGATGATCCTATAAAACAAGCGAAAAAATGTGAGAAAGATATCGCAGGAAAATAAAATTTTCCCTCCAGATAATCAATTCCGAAAATTATAATTTATGTACACGTTTTCTTGACGCCCTTTTGAGGGAGGAGTAAAATGAAATTGTCAATAAATTTTAATAAAGTGCTTACAATTGAAACGAAGTGGGGGCAGAGATTTTAGTACATTTCGCACTTAAATCAAACAGGGGGTAAAGTAATGTCTGGGAACAGAGAGTTTTATTTTCGAAGATTGCATTCCTTGCTCGGTGTTATTCCGGTCGGCATCTTTTTGATCCAGCATTTAGTCGTCAACCAATTTGCCGCAAGGGGAGCGGATGCGTTTAACAAGGCGGCCGGCTTTATGGACAGTCTGCCGTTCAGGTATGCGTTAGAAATTTTTATTATTTTCTTACCTTTAATTTATCATGCGGTTTACGGTGTGTACATAGCATTTACTGCGAAAAACAACGCTGGCCACTACAGTTATTTCAGAAACTGGATGTTTGTGCTTCAGCGTGTCACTGGTATTCTCACCCTTATTTTCGTCAGCTGGCATGTGTGGCAGACGCGGATTGCCGCGCAGATGGGCGCTGAAGTCAACTTCGATATGATGGCGAATATTCTGAGCTCGCCGTTTATGCTCGGCTTTTACATTGTAGGCGTTTTATCGGTCATTTTTCACTTTTCAAACGGCTTATGGTCTTTTGCGGTCACATGGGGGATCACGGTCACGCCGCGTTCTCAAAGAATTTCGACTTACGTGACGCTGATTATATTTTTAGCGCTTTCATACGTAGGTTTAAAAGCGATTTTTGCGTTTGTGTAAGAGAACTAGATTACTAGAGGGAGAGGGGCTATCATGAGTCAATCAAGCATTATCGTAGTCGGCGGGGGTCTTGCCGGCCTCATGGCGACAATTAAAGCAGCGGAATCAGGCACGGCCGTTAAATTGTTTTCCATCGTTCCGGTCAAACGCTCTCACTCGGTCTGCGCGCAGGGCGGGATAAACGGAGCTGTCAACACAAAAGGGGAAGGAGACTCTCCGTTTGAGCATTTTGATGACACGGTATACGGAGGCGACTTTTTGGCAAACCAGCCTCCTGTAAAAGCGATGTGTGAAGCGGCGCCGTCCATTATCCACTTATTGGACCGCATGGGGGTTATGTTTAACAGAACGCCGGAAGGGCTTTTGGACTTCCGCCGTTTCGGGGGTACACAGCATCACAGAACCGCATACGCGGGAGCGACGACGGGTCAGCAGCTTCTTTACGCACTGGACGAGCAGGTGCGCAGATATGAAGTGGCGGGTCTCGTCACAAAATACGAAGGCTGGGAATTCCTCGGCGCCGTTCTTGACGATGAGCGCACGTGCCGCGGTATCGTAGCCCAAAATCTGACCAATATGCAAATCGAGTCATTCCGTTCTGACGCCGTTATTATGGCGACGGGAGGACCCGGAATCGTATTCGGAAAATCAACAAACAGCATGATCAACACGGGATCTGCCGCATCAATCGTTTATCAGCAGGGCGCTTATTATGCAAACGGCGAATTTATCCAAATTCACCCGACAGCAATCCCGGGGGACGATAAACTGCGTCTGATGAGTGAATCGGCACGCGGCGAGGGCGGAAGAGTCTGGACGTACAAAGACGGAAAACCTTGGTACTTCCTTGAGGAAAAATATCCGGCTTACGGAAACCTCGTGCCGCGGGATATTGCGACACGTGAAATCTTTGACGTGTGTGTGAATCAGAAACTCGGCATCAACGGAGAAAACATGGTGTATCTCGATCTGTCGCACAAAGATCCGAAAGAGCTTGACGTTAAGCTTGGCGGCATTATCGAAATCTATGAAAAATTCATGGGCGATGACCCGCGCAAGCTTCCGATGAAAATTTTCCCTGCCGTTCACTATTCAATGGGCGGACTGTGGGTTGATTATGATCAGATGACAAGCATCCGCGGACTGTTCGCAGCGGGTGAATGTGATTATTCAATGCACGGAGGAAACCGTTTAGGGGCGAACTCTCTGCTTTCCGCCATCTACGGAGGAATGGTGGCCGGACCGAATGCGGTGAAATATGTTTCCGGACTTGAAACATCAGCGGAAGACCTGTCTTCTTCATTATTTGATTCCTATGTGAAAAAAGAAGAAGAAAAATGGGCCGATATTATGAAGATGGACGGCGACGAAAATGCCTACGTGCTTCACCGTGAGCTCGGAGAGTGGATGACGGCCAACGTCACGGTGGTCCGCCACAACGACAAGCTTTTGAAAACGGATGACAAGATCCAAGAGCTGATGGAACGCTTTAAGAAAATCAATATCAACGATACGACAAAATGGAGCAACCAAGGGGCGATGTTCACCCGCCAGTTCTCCAATATGCTTCAGCTTGCCAGAGTCATCACGCTCGGCGCATATAACCGAAATGAAAGCCGGGGAGCGCACTATAAACCGGATTTCCCTGAAAGAAATGACGATGAGTGGCTCAAAACGACGATGGCTAAACATGCCGGTCCGTTTGAAGCTCCGGAATTTGAATATCAGGATGTCGATGTATCACTGATTGCGCCCCGTAAACGCGACTACTCGAAGAAGAAGGTGGCGAAATAATCATGAGTGAGAAAAAGATACGGTTTATCATTACACGTCAGGATACGCCCGAAAGCGCGCCATACGATGAAGAATTCGAAATCAATTACCGCCCGAATCTGAACGTGATTTCTGCCCTGATGGAAATCCGCAGAAATCCCGTGAATGCAAAAGGAGAGAAAACCACTCCGGTCGCATGGGACATGAACTGTCTTGAAGAAGTATGCGGCGCCTGCTCCATGGTCATCAACGGGAGACCGCGCCAGTCATGTACGGCGCTGATTGATAAGCTGGAACAGCCGATCCGTCTGAAGCCGATGAAAACATTCCCGGTTGTCCGTGACCTTCAGGTTGACCGCAGCAGAATGTTTGATTCACTGAAAAAAGTGAAAGCATGGGTGCCGATTGACGGAACTTACGATTTGGGGCCGGGGCCGAGAATGCCGGAAAAACGCCGCCAGTGGGCATATGAATTGTCTAAATGCATGACATGCGGCGTCTGCCTCGAAGCCTGCCCGAACGTCAACAGCAAGTCGAAATTCATGGGGCCTGCCCCGATGTCGCAAGTGCGTCTGTTTAACGCCCATCCGACGGGCGCGATGAACAAAGCAGAACGTTTAGAAGCGTTAATGACAGACGGCGGCCTTGGAGATTGCGGGAATTCACAAAACTGTGTGCAATCCTGCCCGAAAGGCATTCCGCTTACGACTTCAATCGCCGCTTTGAACAGAGATACCAATTTACAAGCATTCCGTAATTTCTTCGGAAGCGACAGAGTATAAGAAAGAGAAAAAGAGCCTCTTCCGTACGGGAGAGGTTTTTTTATAAGGAGCTGAAGATGATGAAACAACCGCAATATATTGATATTCCGTTTGAAGAATGGAGACAGTCGTTTTCTTTCTTTACTGAAGTATCGGTTCGTTTTTCAGAAACGGATATGTTCGGCCATATGAATAATGTAACCCCTTTCATCTATTTTGAAGAAGCACGGATCGCTTATTTTAAACAGCGGGGCATAACGGCGCAAAACTCGGAAACGATGACGGTCGTCGCAAGCCAGCAGTGCGACTATATGCGTCAGGTGATGCCGTATGAAAATCTGCGGATTTATGTGAAAGCAAGCGCTGCCGGAAATGCGTCCGTCACCCTTCATTACCTTGGAGAAAATGAGTCGGGCCTGCCGTGCTTTACAGGTTCCGTCGTTATGGTTCAAGTGTCGAAGAAAAGCGGCAAAGCGGTCAGCTGGACGGAGCGGGAGAAAGGCATTCTGCTCGCCTGAACGGATAACTATTTCTCTAAGAGACGTCACCTCCGAAGCGCCCTTTACATATGATATCTTGACTATATAAACCCATTCGTTTCAGATTCGCTCTCACCTTAGCAAGGAGGGTTACAATACTTGAAGGAGAAAGATTTTCAATCAAAGCCGCTGCTGACCAAAAGAGAAAGAGAAGTATTCGAATTGCTCGTTCAAGACAAGACAACAAAGGAAATTGCAAGCGAGCTATTTATCAGTGAAAAAACTGTACGGAATCACATTTCAAATGCCATGCAGAAGTTAGGTGTGAAAGGGCGTTCGCAAGCTGTTGTCGAGCTTCTTAGAATGGGTGAGCTAGAGCTCTGATTCTTGCCGGTTTTCCTTCTTTTCGAGAAGGAGCCGGTTATTTGCGTTGGCGCCCGGGCTGATGGGCATGCGGTGAAAATCCCGGTTTTTCCTTTTTCTCCGTCAGTCTTGCATTTTCTTAAAAAAAGAAGGAAAATAGACACGGAGCGCATAGCCCAGAAAGATCCTTGAGTGAGGGATGGACAAATGACATCAAAATCTGTAGAGCATGTTGCGGATATCGAAAAATCACTCCGCCATATCGCTGCGATCATTAAACAAAAAGGAAGAGAAATCCTTAACCAATATGCAATTACACCGCCGCAATTCGTGGGGCTTCAATGGCTTTATGAATTGGGGGATATGACAATAGGCGAATTATCAGCCAAAATGTATTTGGCTTGCAGCACGACGACGGATCTGATAGACCGCATGGAAAAAAATAAGCTTGTCGAGCGGGTCAAAGACCCGGCTGACAGACGGGTCGTCAGAATTCATCTTCTCGCTGAAGGAGAGCGCATTATCCAAGAAGTGATTTTGAAAAGACAGGCTTATTTGCGGGATATGTTTGCGACATTTTCCGAAGAAGAAACAGCCGCTTTCGAAAAATCATTATTGAAACTGCAGCATGAAATGAAAAGAAAATGAGGCGATTTTGTTGGAACAGCCGATAGGAGTCATTGATTCCGGGGTTGGCGGGTTAACCGTTGCTAAGGAAATCATGAGACAGCTACCGAAGGAAAATATCATCTATGTGGGAGATACAAAACGCTGCCCGTACGGCCCGCGTCCTGAAGAAGAAGTTCTTCAATACACGTGGGAAATGACCGATTACCTGCTGGAAAACCACCATATCAAAATGCTCGTGATCGCCTGCAATACGGCCACGGCCATTGCCTTGGAGGATATTCAGCGCAAAACGGATATTCCGGTTGTCGGCGTCATTCAGCCGGGTGCGAGAACGGCGATAAAGGTCACGAAAAACCAGCATATCGGCGTCATCGGCACGGTCAATACCATTAAAAGCAGAGCGTATGAGCAGGCGCTGCTCGGGTTAAACGCAGAACTTCAAGTTGAGAACACGGCTTGTCCGCTGCTCGTGCCGTTTGTGGAAAGCGGACGGTTTCTTCAGGAATCAGCGGAGGAAGCGGTTGAAGCATCGCTTGAGCCTTTAAAAGGTACATCAATTGACACCTTGATTTTAGGATGTACGCATTATCCGATTTTAAAAGATCCGATTCAGAACTATATGGGGGAGCATGTGAAAATCATTTCCTCCGGAGACGAGACGGCGAGAGAAGTGAGCACCATCTTGTCTTATAAAGGTTTGTTAAACCAATCGAAACATGCACCGGAGCATCAATTTCTTACAACGGGAGAGCGGAACGGCTTCGCAAAAATTGCCGAAGACTGGTTCGGCCACGAAATCGGCCATGTCGAGTGCATCTCCCTTCAAGAGCCGGTCAGAAAATAAATCAAAAAACCCGCTTGTTACGGCGGGTTTTTTTGCGCTTCCCGGTCTATTTCCCGGACAGGGCTCGTATACATCATAGTACAAACAGCCTTAGGAGGGAAAAGTATGCTGAAAAAAGGACCTGCAGTCATTGCTGCAACATGTCTTACTTCGGCTTTTGTGTTATCTGGATGCGGTTTGTTTCAATCCGATAAAACAGCCGGGGAAATTGACCCGCCTCAAGACATTTCATATGTAAAGGATGAAGCCGGAATTCAGGCAAAACCAAAGCAGTCAGAGAAAAACGGCACTTCTAAAGCCGACCAGCCGGCCAATACAGTCATGCGAGAGCTGTATCTGATTGATAAAAACGGCTATGTCGCAGCACAGACACTGCCTCTTCCGAACAGTGAGGGAACCGCAAAGCAGGCCCTTGAGTATTTGGTTCAGGGAGGGCCTGTGTCAGAAATCCTGCCGAACGGCTTCAGAGCGGTGCTCCCTGCGGATACGACGGTAAATGTTGATATTAAAAAAGACGGCACTGCCGTCGCTGATTTTTCGAAGGAATTTAAAAACTATAAAAAAGAAGACGAACAAAAAATCCTGCAATCGATTACATGGACGCTTACCCAATTCAGCTCAATAGATAAAGTCAAAATCAGAATCAACGGGCACGAGCTGAAAGAAATGCCTGTGGGCGGCACGCCGATTACGGGCGACTTAAGCAGAAAAGACGGGATTAATATTGAAACGGCCGGAGTGAATGATCTGACAGACACCCATCCGCTGACTGTATATTATCTGGCGGAAACAGAGACAAGCGAATACTACGTGCCTGTCACAAAGCGGATTGACAATTCGGAAACAAATGACATCACCGCTGCCGTTGAACAGCTCGCTGACGGACCGGGCAAAGCAAGCGGGCTTTTGACGGACTTTAATAACGATGTTAAGCTTCTCAGCAAGCCGAAAGTGAAAGACGGCCAGGTTACACTGGACTTTAACAGCTCTATTTACGGAAGCGCCGACGAAAAAACAAAAATGGTATCATCGGGCGTACTGGACAGCATCGTTCTCACGTTAACCGAACAGCCGTCGATCAAAAGTGTTTCTATAAAAGTAAATGGAAAATCAGAACTGGTGAATGAAAAAGGAGAATCCCTTTCAAAACCTGTTTCGAGGCCGTCACAAGTGAATACGGGTAGTTTTTAATTTGCGATTTTTGATATACTAGTAAAAAAGAGGTTAGCGTTCCGGCTGCCTCTTTCTTTATTCACAATCCGGAACAAAAGGTTTATGTACATATAATCGGAGGTAAAATATGAGACACGACGGAAGACAGCACGATGAGCTGCGCCCTATCACATTTGATTTGGATTTTATCACTCACCCGGAAGGCTCTGTTTTAATTACAGCGGGAAATACGAAGGTCATCTGTAATGCATCTGTGGAAGACCGGGTGCCGCCATTTTTACGCGGCGGAGGAAAAGGCTGGATCACAGCGGAATACAGCATGCTTCCCCGCGCGACGAATCAAAGAACGATAAGAGAATCTTCAAAAGGAAAGGTCTCCGGCAGAACGATGGAAATTCAGCGACTGATCGGGCGCGCGCTCCGGGCCGTCGTTGATTTGGAGAAGCTCGGCGAACGCACGATTTGGATCGACTGTGACGTCATTCAAGCTGACGGCGGAACAAGAACGGCTTCCATTACGGGCGCCTTCTTGGCAATGGCCATTGCGATCGGCAAACTCGTAAAAAGCGGCGTTATCAAAACCTCTCCTGTGACAGATTATCTCGCGGCCATTTCTGTCGGGATGGATAAAGAAGAAGGCCTTCTTTTGGATCTGAATTATGAAGAGGATTCGGCGGCTGAAGTCGACATGAATATTATCATGACGGGAAGCGGACGTTTTGTAGAGCTTCAAGGGACGGGCGAAGAAGCCACATTCTCCCGTGAAGATTTAAACGGACTGTTAAGCCTTGCCGAAAAAGGAATCCAGACGCTTATTCAAAAGCAAAAAGAAGTGCTGGGAGAAACATTGCCTGAACTGAAATAAGAAAGAGAGGCCTGATCACCGTGAAAGAAGCCATTATTGCGACACACAATCAGGGAAAAGTGAAAGAATTCAAGGAAATACTCGAACCGAAAGGCTACAGCGTCTCTTCTTTGGCGGAAATCGGATTTACGGAAGAAATTGAGGAAACCGGACATACCTTTGAAGAAAACGCCATCTTAAAAGCGGAAGCCGTGGCAAAAGCCGTAAACAAAATGGTCATTGCAGACGACTCCGGTTTATCGGTGGACAACCTTGGAGGCAGACCGGGCGTTTATTCAGCCCGTTATGCCGGAGAAGCAAAAGATGATAAGGCGAATATGGACAAGGTGCTGTCAGAATTAAAAGGCATCGAAAAAGAGCAGCGCACGGCCCGTTTCCGCTGCGCCCTTGCCGTCAGCATGCCGGGGCAGGAAACAAAAACGGTCGAAGGTCATGTTGAAGGGTATATTGCGGAAGGACCCGAGGGGGATAACGGGTTCGGCTATGATCCCATTTTTATTGTAAAAGATAAAGATAAAACCATGGCCCAGCTGACAAGCGCTGAGAAAAACAAAATCAGCCACAGGGCTGAGGCGCTCAAGAAACTGTCAAAGCTGCTTGATTCATAAGGGGGAGCGTATGCAATGAAAGTGCTGATAATAAGTGACAGTCACGGCCTTGAAGATGAGCTGGAGACGATTGCAAAGCGGCACGAAGACGAAGCGGATCTGATGATTCATTGCGGTGATTCAGAGCTTGACGCCGCACATCCGGCGCTTACGCCGTATCACACGGTAAAAGGCAATTGCGACTTTGGCGGCGGGTTTCAGGATGAACTCCTTCTGGACGCCGGTTCAAAGAAAATTCTGGCCGTTCACGGGCATCTTCACGGCATTAAACAGTCACTTTTAACTGTTTTTTACCGGGCGGAAGAGCTTGGGGCGGATATCGTCTGCTTCGGCCATTCACATATTGCTGGGAGTGAAGAGCTTCGGGGCAAGCTTTTGATTAATCCGGGCAGCATCCGTCTTCCGAGAGTCCGCAATGTGAAAAGCTATGCCATTCTTACTCTTACAGAAAGAGAAGGCGCCGTGACATTTTACGACGAAACGGGTCGGGAATTGAAGGACTTGGGGCATACAATCAGTTTTTAACAAGTGATGGGGGAGATTTCATTCTTCCCCATCAAAAGTTTTTAAAAAAATATTGACTTATGATTTGAACCTGTATATAATAAATCTTGTCGCTGATACATAAAGCAAAAGCTGTCCCAGTAGCTCAGCTGGATAGAGCAACGGCCTTCTAAGCCGTCGGTCGGGAGTTCGAATCTCTCCTGGGACGTACAAAAAAAGAGCTGGTGACATCAGATTGAAAACTGATGCCGCTGGCCTTTTTTATCGGATGACTATATTGTCAATTCGCTGATATCATGGTAAAATGATCAGCAGAACAATTTGATTTTCATGTCCCAGTAGCTCAGCCGGATAGAGCAACGGCCTTCTAAGCCGTCGGTCGGGAGTTCGAATCTCTCCTGGGACGTATAAAAAACCTCAAGCCCTGACAATGGGTTTGAGGTTTTTTTGTATTTTATTTTTAATTTTACGAAACAAAAGTTCCGTATTTGATGAAAATTGTAAAGTAATTTTAATATAAATGAAACTTAATGTAATATTTACCGTAATAAATATATGTATAAAGATACTTAAGGCGCCCTTGAGTGATAAATTATCTAATTTCTATCATGCGTTTTGTCAATAATTGATAGAAAGACAGCAGGAGGAATTAGCTTTTGAAGTACGCATTTGCATATAAAAATCACAATATAGAAACGATCTTTTGCGGAAAAGACGAGCTGTTTGAGGAACTGAAGCAATTTTTAATCACTCAATGCGGTTTAATCATTGTTGAGGTTTCAAGGGCTGATTACTATACGGAGCAGGAAATGAATCAATGGAATGACCGTTATACTCTGTGAATAAGAAAAGAAACCGGCCGTGTGAGACCGGTTTTTGTATCATCTGAATCCGCTCGGAGCGCTGAAGCCCCCGGCATGGCCGCTGAAACCGCCCCCGAGCGCGCCGGGATGTGCCCCGGCGCCGAGGCTTCCGCCGACGTCACTGAAGGATTGGCCGTAGTACCCGGATGTATAAGGGTATGGGACGAATTGCTGTCCGGCGAATGACAGCGTGCTTTGCGGGGTCTGCTGTCCGTATCCGGATGACGGGAATCCCTGCTGAAAAGAAGGGTCACCTTGATATGGTGCTGTATGCATCGGGGCCGGAGGATAATAAGACTGCGGCGGTAAGACCGGTAAAGGCGGAAATCCGGGAGGCAGGCCCTGCATGCCTGATAACATCTTATTCATGACATCACTCATTTCTTACGAGATAAGAACAGTGTATGCGTATGTCTGTATAAAGAGCCTGTTCAATCGAACGGAATATCTGACAAGCATGCCGGAAGGACAGAGAAAAATCGTGTAATAAAATGTGACATATTCGTATATGAACGGAAAAATTTCATGTAATCTTGAGAGATTAATAAAAAAATGATAAAAACTTTTAATATTTACAGATCCCTTTGTACCAGTAATGAAAGCGTATACAAAGTAGATTGATTAATCTAAATTGTCTAATAATTATAAAAATGCTGTTGACACTGTCTGCAAACGGGCGTAATATGAGTTCAAACAAAAATAAATAAATGATTCACGCTAAAAAGAAAAATCATAAAACACTGAAAAAACAAACAAATGAAGGTTCTTTTTTAATAAAAGAGCTGCCATAATAAAAAGCGCAGAAGAGGATAAGTAGCTTTGCTGAAGTTTTTCACAGAGAGCCGGTAACGCTGAGAGCCGGTAAAACAAATCAAAGTGAACTCCCCTCAGAGTGCCGGTCTGAAATGTAAAGAGTAGGACTCGGCCGAGTGAACGCAATGTTTACTCGTTATCAAAACGGATAATCATTATCCATGAGACGGTCTGCATATGACCGTAAACAAGGGTGGTACCGCGGAGAGCAAAGCCTTTTCGCCCCTTTTGGCTATCGCATGAAATGCTTGGCTGAATGTGGGTGGGAAGGCTTTTTTATTTGCGTCAGCCGGCGCTGCGTTTTATGAATTGGATTTTAGAAGGGAACATTGAAAAGGAGGAACTGAAAATGGGCACAAATGTACAGGCGGATTCTTTGTCTGCCGATTGTACAAAAACAATGAACGGGGCTCTGATGCTGATTGAATCATTAAAGAAAGAAAATGTCGAGATGATCTTCGGCTATCCGGGGGGAGCCGTCCTTCCGATTTACGATAAACTGTATCAATCAGGGCTGGTCCACATCCTGCCCCGCCACGAGCAAGGCGCGATTCACGCGGCAGAAGGGTATGCGCGAATCTCCGGAAAGCCGGGGGTTGTGATTGCAACCTCAGGACCCGGCGCGACAAATTTAGTTACCGGTCTTGCGGATGCGATGATTGATTCACTGCCGCTCGTAGTATTTACCGGGCAGGTGGCCACTTCGGTCATCGGCAGCGACGCTTTCCAGGAAGCCGACATTTTAGGAATTACGATGCCGATTACGAAACACAGCTACCAAGTCCGCCGTCCGGAAGATCTCCCCCGTGTGATTAAAGAGGCTTTCCATATCGCCACGACGGGAAGACCGGGCCCGGTATTAATTGATATACCGAAGGATGTCGCAGCATTTGAAGGAGAGTTCAGATATGATCACGAGATCAGCCTTCCGGGTTATCAGCCGGTAAAAGAGCCTAACTATCTGCAGATCCGAAAGCTCGTGGAAGCTGTCAGCAGTGCGAAAAAGCCGGTTATTTTAGCCGGAGCGGGTGTTTTGCACGGTAAAGCTTCAGAAGATTTAAAAAATTATGCCGAACAGCAGCAAATACCGGTAGCCCACACGCTTCTCGGTCTGGGCGGTTTCCCGGCAGACCATCCTCTTTTTCTGGGAATGGCGGGGATGCACGGCACATACACAGCGAATATGGCGCTTTACCACTGTGACTTGTTGATCAGCATCGGAGCGCGGTTCGATGATCGCGTGACCGGAAATCTGAAGCATTTTGCAAAATCGGCCAAAGTAGCGCATATCGATATTGATCCTGCTGAAATCGGAAAAATTATCGAAACGCAGATTCCGGTGGTCGGCGACAGTAAAATCGTCCTTCAGGAATTATTGAAGCAAAACGGAAAACAGGGACAAACAGAGGAATGGAAACAGCAGCTTTCAGAATGGCAAGAAGAATATCCGCTTTGGTATACAGACAACAGAGAAGAGGGCTTGAAACCCCAAAAGCTGATTGAGTATATTCACCAATTCACAAACGGAGAGGCGATTGTGGCGACGGATGTCGGCCAGCACCAGATGTGGGCGGCTCAGTTTTATCCTTTCCGAAAGGCTGATAAGTGGGTGACCTCGGGGGGGCTCGGCACAATGGGCTTCGGCCTTCCGGCGGCTATCGGAGCGCAGCTGGCCGATCGTAACGCCACGGTCGTTGCCATCCTCGGAGACGGCGGTTTTCAGATGACCCTTCAGGAATTAGATGTCATCCGGCAGCTGAATCTTCCTGTCAAAGTGGTTATCTTGAACAACGAATGTCTGGGCATGGTCAGACAGTGGCAGGAAATCTTCTATGAAGAACGCTACTCTGAATCCAAATTCTCGGCGCAGCCTGACTTTGTCAAATTGTCAGAAGCCTACGGCATTAAAGGCGTCCGGATTTCATCGGAAGAAGAGGCGGAAGAAGAGCTTAAAAAGGCGCTTTCATCAAAAGAACCGGCCGTTATTGACGTCCGGGTCGCCAAAAGCGAGAAAGTATTCCCGATGATTGCGCCGGGTAAAGGACTTCATGAAATGGTGGGGGTGAAACCTTGAAACGCATTATCACATTAACGGTGGTCAACCGCTCGGGAGTATTAAACCGGATCACCGGCCTGTTTACAAAAAGACACTATAATATCGAAAGCATCACTGTAGGCCACACGGAAACAAGCGGTGTTTCAAGGATTACATTTGTCGTCCATGTGGAAGGCGAAAATGACGTAGAGCAGCTGACAAAGCAGCTTAACAAACAAATTGACGTCCTGAAAGTGACGGATATTACAAACCAATCAATTGTACAGCGTGAGCTGGCATTAATCAAAGTTGTTTCCGCACCGTCGGCCAGAACGGAAATCAATGGAATCATTGAGCCGTTCAGAGCTTCCGTCGTTGATGTCTCAAGAGACAGCATCGTCGTTCAGGTTACCGGCGAATCTAATAAAATCGAAGCGCTCATAGAGCTTCTCAAACCTTACGGAATTAAAGAAATCGCGAGAACGGGCACAACGGCTTTTGCGAGGGGAACCCAGCAGAAGGCGTCATCCAATAAAACAATTTCAATTGTATAACACAAAAAAGGGAGAGATTAAAATGGTAAAAGTATATTATAACGGTGATATCAAAGAGAACGTATTGGCAGGTAAAAAAGTAGCGATTATCGGTTACGGTTCACAAGGTCATGCACACGCGCTGAACTTAAAAGAAAGCGGAATTGATGTCATTGTCGGCGTCAGACAAGGCAAATCATTTACACAGGCCCAAGAAGACGGTCATAAAGTCTTTTCGGTAAGAGAAGCGGCTGCCCAGGCTGATATCATTATGGTTCTTCTTCCGGATGAACAGCAGCAAAAAGTATATGAATCTGAAATCAAAGATGAATTGACGGCGGGCAAGTCATTGGTATTCGCACACGGATTTAACGTCCATTTCCATCAGATCGTGCCTCCTGCTGATGTGGATGTATTCCTTGTCGCCCCTAAAGGACCTGGACACCTTGTCAGAAGAACATATGAACAAGGCGCGGGCGTACCGGCATTGTTTGCCATCTACCAGGATGTATCAGGCGAAGCGAAAGATACGGCTCTTGCTTATGCAAAAGGAATCGGCGGAGCGCGTGCGGGCGTTCTTGAAACAACATTTAAGGAAGAAACGGAA
The DNA here is from genome assembly GCF_002843505.1 of Bacillus sp. SJ-10. Classification (NCBI taxonomy): domain Bacteria; kingdom Bacillati; phylum Bacillota; class Bacilli; order Caryophanales; family Bacillaceae; genus Bacillus; species Bacillus sp. SJ-10. Next base: position 1,970,293 of record NZ_CP025258.1, read on the forward strand.
ACGGATTTGTTCGGTGAGCAGGCTGTTCTGTGCGGAGGTTTAACAGCGCTTGTCAAAGCGGGTTTTGAAACGCTGACAGAAGCCGGCTACCAGCCTGAACTCGCATACTTCGAGTGTCTGCACGAACTGAAGTTGATCGTAGACTTGATGTATGAAGAAGGATTGGCGGGCATGAGATACTCTATCTCCGATACGGCTCAATGGGGAGACTTTGTATCAGGACCGCGCGTAGTCGATGCGAAGGTAAAAGAATCGATGAAACAAGTATTAACGGATATTCAAAACGGTACATTCGCAAAAGAATGGATCGTGGAAAACCAAGTGAACCGTCCTCGTTTCAATGCGATCAATGCAAGTGAAAACGAGCATCAGATTGAAAAGGTCGGCAGACAGCTTCGTGAAATGATGCCGTTTGTCAAACAAGGCAAAAAGAAGGAAGCGGTGGTCTCCGTTGCGCAAAATTAATGTTTTCGACACGACCCTTCGTGACGGTGAACAATCCCCCGGGGTCAACCTCAATTCCCGGGAGAAACTGGCGATAGCCAAGCAGCTTGAAAGACTCGGGGTGGACATTATTGAAGCGGGATTTCCCGCTTCATCCCGAGGTGATTTTTTAGCCGTGCAGGAAATCGCAAGAACGATTAAAAATTGTTCGGTAACAGGGCTTGCCCGATCTGTCAAAGGTGACATCGACGCAGCCTGGGAAGCGCTGAAAGACGGGGCCAGCCCGCGGATTCACATCTTTATCGCCACCTCTGACATTCATCTGAAGCATAAGCTGAAAATGACGCGGGAAGAGGTTAAGGAAAAAGCGGTTGAAATGGTGAAGTATGCAAAAGAACGCTTTCCGATCGTTCAATGGTCAGCAGAAGACGCATGCCGCACCGAACTTCCGTTTCTGGCTGAAATCGTAGAAAAAGTGATTGATGCCGGCGCGAGCGTCATCAACCTGCCGGACACTGTAGGTTACCTGACGCCGGCTGAATACGGAAACATCTTTAAATATATGAAGGAACACGTTCCGAATATCGGCCGGGTAAAGCTTTCAGCCCATTGCCACGATGATCTCGGAATGGCGGTTGCCAACTCACTTTCGGCAATTGAGAACGGCGCAGATCAAATTGAATGCGCCATTAACGGCATAGGAGAAAGAGCCGGGAACGCCGCGCTAGAGGAAATCGCCGTTGCGCTTCATGTCAGAAATGACGCGCATCAAGCCGATTCATCCCTCAATCTTCATGAATTGAAGCGGACGAGTGATCTTGTCAGCAAACTGACGGGCATGGCCGTTCCCCGCAATAAAGCAATCGTCGGAGATAACGCTTTCGCACATGAGTCCGGCATTCACCAAGACGGTTTCCTGAAAGAAAAATCAACATATGAAATCATTTCACCGGAACTTGTCGGCGTGACTGCTGATGCGCTCGTACTCGGAAAGCATTCCGGACGCCATGCGTTCAAAGACCGCCTGAATGCGCTTGGATTCCAGTTTGATAGTGAGGAAATCAATAAATTTTTTACGATGTTTAAAGAACTGACCGAAAAGAAAAAAGAAATCACCGATGATGACTTGATTTCTCTTATTTTAGAAGAAAAAGTGACGGACAAAAAAATCGGCTATGAATTTTTGTCTCTGCAAGTGCATTACGGGACGTCTCAGGTGCCGACTGCAACAGTCTCTTTAAAAAATCAGGAAAACGAACAGCTGATTCAAGAGGCGGCAACGGGGGCGGGCAGCGTAGAAGCCGTTTATAATACGCTCGGGCGCTGCATCGATAAAAATATTGAACTGACAGACTACCGCATCCAATCCAACCGGAAAGGCGAAGACGCGCTGGCTCAAGTTTTTGTCAGAGTGACCGTGAACGGAAAAGAAACATCAGGGCGGGGAATCGCGCAGGATGTTCTGGAAGCTTCTGCTAAAGCTTATCTGAACGCCGTGAACCGGCAGTTGGTGCTGGATTGCAATTTAGACGGATTAAAGAGACAGACTGCGGTCGGCTCGTAATAGAAAGGAGAACGTTTGATTTGAAAAAACGCATTGCTTTGCTGCCCGGTGACGGAATCGGACCGGAAGTGGCGGAATCAGCGGCAGATGTATTGAAAAGCGTTGCCGAACAATTCGGACATGAATTTGAATTTGAAAACGGGCTGATCGGGGGAGCGGCTATTGACGCCCATCAAAACCCCCTTCCTGAGGAGACGGTGGCTCTTTGTGAAAGATCCGACGCCATCCTGCTCGGGGCAGTCGGCGGGCCGAAATGGGACCAAAATCCTCCAGAGCTCAGACCGGAAAAAGGCCTGCTTGGCATCAGAAAAAAACTCGGCCTGTTTGCCAATCTGCGTCCCGTGACCGTATTTGAAAGCCTGTCTGAGGCGTCTCCGCTGAAAAAAGAATATATCAGCGGCGTCGACTTTGTAATCGTCAGGGAACTGACGGGCGGCCTCTACTTCGGAGAACCGAGCAGACAGTATGTCAATGAAGCGGGAGAAAAGGAAGCGGTCGATACCCTTTTTTATAAGAAAGAAGAAATCGAACGCGTTGTAAGAGAAGCCTTTAAGATGGCTGCCGGCAGAAAAGGAAAAGTGACGTCCGTCGATAAGGCGAATGTGCTTTCTTCAAGCAGGCTATGGCGGGAAACAGCGGATGAAATCGCAAAAGAATTTCCTGATGTGACGCTTGAACATATGCTTGTCGATAATGCCGCGATGCAGCTCATCTATGCTCCGAGCCAGTTTGACGTCATCGTAACTGAGAATATGTTCGGCGATATTTTAAGCGATGAAGCCTCCATGCTGACAGGCTCGCTCGGCATGCTGCCGTCAGCCAGTTTATCAAGTTCAGGTCTTCACTTGTTTGAACCCGTGCATGGATCTGCGCCTGACATCGCCGGTAAAGGGATGGCCAATCCGTTTGCGGCGATTTTATCAGCGGCGATGCTTTTGAGAACATCTTTCGGACTTGAAAACGAAGCTCAGGCGGTGGAAAAGGCGGTCGCAAAGGTGCTTGCAGACGGCAGCCGTACACGTGATATCGCCCGGGACGGCCAATATGCCGGAACGCATGACATTACTGAAAAAGTAAAAGCCGCATTAGCCGGCTCGAATACAAAATCTATAGTGTGACGCTTTAAAGAAAGCGGTCTTAGTTCATAGGTAGAGGGAGGAAACAAAGATGATGCCTCGAACAATCATCGAAAAGATTTGGGATCGGCATGTTGTAAAAAGCGGTGAAGGAAAACCCGACCTTCTCTATATTGATCTGCACCTAATTCATGAGGTGACGTCTCCTCAGGCGTTTGAAGGGTTAAGGCAGAAGGGGAGAAAGGTCAGACGGCCGCAGAACACATTCGCGACGATGGACCACAATATTCCGACCGTCAACCGTTTTGACATTAAAGATGAAGTCGCAAAGCGCCAAGTAACCGCGCTTGAACGGAATTGTGAGGAGTTCGGCGTCCGTCTTGCGGATCTTCACAGCGCAGACCAGGGAATCGTTCACGTGGTCGGGCCTGAGCTTGGTCTGACACTTCCGGGAAAAACGATCGTTTGCGGAGACAGCCATACATCGACTCACGGCGCGTTCGGAGCGCTTGCCTTCGGTATCGGCACAAGTGAGGTGGAACATGTTCTTTCCACACAGACATTATGGCAGCAGCGGCCGAAAACGCTTGAAATCCGCGTTGACGGAACGCTCCAAAAAGGAGTGACCGCGAAGGATGTCATCTTGTCGGTCATCGGAAAATACGGGGTGAAATTCGGTACCGGATATGTCATTGAATACACCGGGGAAGTATTCAGAAACATGTCTATGGACGAACGCATGACGGTCTGCAATATGTCAATAGAAGCGGGAGCACGGGCGGGACTGATCGCTCCAGATGACACGACGATTGAATATTGTAAAAACCGTAAATACGCGCCAAAAGGCGAGGAATTTGAAAAAGCCGCCGCAGAATGGAAAGCGTTACAAACCGATCCGGGCGCCGTATACGATCATTCCATCGTGTTAGACGGCAGCGAGATTTCTCCAATGGTAACATGGGGCGTCAATCCCGGCATGGTTCTTCCGGTCGATGCCCAAATACCGGCGCCGGAAACCATTGATTCTGAAGACGGTAAAAAAGAAGCCATCCGCGCGTACGAATACATGGGAATCGCACCGAATCAAAAAATTGAAGATATTAAAGTCGAGCATGTGTTTATCGGCTCCTGTACAAATTCGCGGATGACCGATCTTCGCCAGGCTGCGGATATGATCAAAGGCCGAAAAGTCGCTGACAGCGTCAGGGCCATTGTGGTGCCGGGTTCTCAAAGCGTGAAACAGCAGGCCGAGGAAGAAGGGCTGCACCGCGTGTTTCTCGAGGCCGGATTTGAATGGAGAGAATCAGGCTGCAGCATGTGCCTCAGTATGAACAATGATGTCGTGCCTGAAGGGGAACGATGCGCTTCCACCTCCAACCGCAACTTCGAAGGCAGACAGGGAAAAGGCGCGAGAACACACCTTGTCAGTCCGGCGATGGCGGCAATGGCAGCCATTCACGGGCATTTCGTCGATGTAAGAAAGTTTTATCAAGAAAAAACAGTTGTGTAAGGAGTGCGCGAAAAGATGGAACCTTTAAAAACGCATACGGGAAAAGCGGCCGTCTTAAACCGGATCAACGTCGATACGGACCAGATTATTCCGAAACAGTTTTTGAAAAGAATTGAAAGAACCGGATACGGCAGATTCGCGTTTTTTGATTGGAGATACCTTGAGAACGGTGAGCCTGATCCTGAATTTGAATTAAACCGCAAAGTCTATGAAGGCGCGTCCATATTAATTGCCGGAGAGAATTTCGGCTGCGGATCATCCCGTGAGCACGCTCCTTGGGCGCTGGATGATTACGGCTTCAAAATCATCATTGCTCCGTCATTTGCCGATATTTTTCATCAAAACTGTTTTAAAAACGGTATGCTTCCCATCCGTATGCCGTATGATCAGTGGAAAAAACTCGCCGGTCAATATGAAAATCAGTCTCTTAATATGACGGTTGATTTGGAAAACCAGCTCATTCACGACAGTGAAGGAAAAGAGATTTCATTTGAAGTCGATCCGCACTGGAAGGAAATGCTGATTAACGGTTATGATGAAATTTCATTAACGCTTCTGCTGGAGGACGACATTCAGCAGTTTGAATCGAAAAGAAGTTCATGGCTTCAAGCCTGAAAAAAGCCGCCCGGCATCTGTCCGGCGGCTTTTTTTACCGTGCGCACCATCCTTTCTTGTGTTTCCTGACGTGTGTTGATACACTTGAACAAAATAGCGCCTGAAAGGAAATAAAGTATGACGCATGACAAGAAAAAAGCTGATATCATTCCTTTCCCCCGTCTGAAAGAACGCTTGGTTGATAAAGGGATGGCCGCCATGAAGGATAAACAGTATCAGGAGGCCCTCGAACTGTTCTCAGAGGCGGTAAGCCACGGTGATACCGAGTCCGACGTACATTTAGGCATGGCGATTTGTTTTCTGGAACTCGGGGAATTGGAAGAAGCAAAACAAGTTTGCGAGAAAATGCTGAATGAAGGGTACGGCCATTATTTTACCGTACTGCAGGTGTACATGACCATTTTAATTCAGCTGAAACAATATGAAGAAGTCAAAAGCACAATTGAAGCTGTGCTGGAAGAAAATCAGCTGCCCGCAGAAAGTGCGGAGCAATTCTACCGGCTGCTCGAATTCAGCCGCAAAATGACCGATCCCGACCAGCAGGATGAAGCATGGGAGGAGGAATACGAGGACATTCTTGATGCGGAAAAAGTGCTGAACAGCCCCGCTGAACAAATGAATCTGATTCATTCTCTTAAAGACCGCAATATTGCAAAATACACGGGTCTCTTAAAAACAATTCTTCAAGATCCGGCCGCGCATCCGCTTATCAAGACGATAATTTTGACGCTGATGGCGGAGCATGACTACAGCAAGCCGGTCCATATTACAAAATTCGGCGATTCAATGACCGCGGTTCCGGGTGAAACGGTTCAGCCTGATGCGGCTCCGATTTTGCATCGCGTTCTCCGGGTGCTTGATGAAACGCTAGGCAATGAAAACCCTACATTATACGCTGCCGTCGAGGAGCTGTGGAGAAGGCATCTGTACGTCCTGCACCCTTTTATGCCGAAGTTTTTGAACGCAGATTTATGGGCGGCGGCGCTTCATAAGGTCGGTTACGAGATGCACGGCATTGACATTGAGCCGGAGGAACTTCATATGATGTACGAGTTTGACAGCCGCGAACTCGAAGAAGCCTGCACGATGATTAAGGATATTGAAGAAATTTCTTATTTGTAAATCACGCCATATAGTTGAAAGCGGTAGGCGTTATGTTATAATATAGTGGTTGTATTTATGTATAGCGGTTTAACTGAAATGAGAATTACGGTTGGACAGGCTGCCAGTTCATTACATAATGATTCTGATTCAAAGCGGTTTTTTCTTTGACAAAGCCGCGGATTGCTTTAGAATGGAAGACCGACACAACCTGAATAGATTTTTGGAGGGAAACACATGTCTGTAAAATGGGAAAAACAAGAAGGCAACGAAGGCGTATTAACGGTTGAGGTTGATGCGGATACGTTCAAAACAGCTCTTGATGATGCATTTAAAAAAGTAGTAAAACAGGTTTCTATTCCTGGATTCCGCAAAGGGAAAGTTCCCCGCGGTTTATTCGAACAGCGTTTCGGCGTTGAAGCTCTTTACCAGGATGCTTTAGATATTTTACTTCCTGTAGAATACCCTAAAGCGGTTGAAGAAGCCGGCATTGAGCCTGTAGACCGCCCTGAAATCGATGTTGAAAAAATCGAAAAAGGCGAAAGCTTGATTTTCACTGCAAAAGTGACTGTAAAACCGGAAGTGAAACTTGGCGACTACAAAGGCTTAGGAATCGAAAAAGATGACACTGCCGTTACTGACGAAGATGTGCAAAACGAACTTAAAGCGCTTCAAGAGCGTCAGGCTGAGCTTGTCGTGAAAGAAGAAGGCGCTGTTGAAAACGGCGATACAGTCGTTCTTGACTTCGAAGGTTTCGTTGACGGCGAAGCGTTTGAAGGCGGAAAAGCTGAGAACTACTCACTTGAAGTAGGATCAGGTTCATTCATCCCGGGCTTCGAAGAGCAGTTAACAGGCCTTGAAGCAGGCGCTGAAAAGGATGTTGAAGTAACATTCCCTGAAGAGTACCACGCTGAAGAGCTTGCCGGAAAACCAGCTGTTTTCAAAGTGAAAATTCATGAAATCAAAGCGAAAGAGCTTCCTGAGCTTAACGACGAATTCGCAAAAGACATTGACGAAGAAGTTGAAACGCTTGCTGAATTAACTGAGAAAACAAAAAAACGCCTTGAAGAAGCAAAAGAAAACGAAGCTGACGCTAAATTGCGTGAAGAGCTTGTTCTGAAAGCATCTGAAAACGCTGAAGCTGATGTTCCTCAAGCGATGATCGACACTGAGCTTGACCGCATGCTGAAAGAATTCGAACAGCGTCTGCAAATGCAAGGCATGAACCTTGAGCTTTACACTCAATTCTCAGGCCAAGACGAAAACGCGTTAAAAGAGCAAATGAAAGAAGATGCCGCAAAACGCGTAAAATCAAACCTGACTCTTGAAGCGATCGCTCAAGCAGAAAACCTTGAAGTAACGGACGAAGAAGTTGAAGCTGAGCTGACTAAAATGGCTGAAGCTTACAACATGCCGGTTGAAAACATCAAGCAGGCAATCGGTTCAACTGACGCGATGAAAGAAGATTTAAAAGTTCGAAAAGCAATTGATTTTCTTGTAGAAAACCGTTAATATGGTTCATAATAATAGACATAATAAAACAGGGCGCGATTAATTCGTGCCTTGTTTTGTACAATTATGATATAACTCTTTTTCTTGGGGCAAGATAGTCATTGCCGGGCTGTTTTTCGTCATACATATAGAATGTGCAAGTGCGAAACACATTGTTACCGTCTTACTGGAAAGTATGGTAAAATGCAATACATACTCGATCGTAGCAAGAACCGTTTTCTTTTGCCCTTCAGGTAAAAGAAAAAGTGAGACAAGATTAAGGGGTGAAAGAATGTTTAAATTCAACGAGGAAAAAGGACAATTGAAATGCTCGTTCTGCGGAAAAACGCAAGATCAGGTTCGTAAGCTGGTTGCAGGACCGGGTGTATATATATGCGACGAATGTATCGAGCTCTGTACAGAAATCGTAGAGGAAGAGCTTGGTACGGAAGAAGAAGTCGAATTTAAAGACGTTCCGAAGCCGCAGGAAATCCGTGAGATTCTGAATGAATATGTCATCGGACAGGATCAGGCGAAGAAATCACTTGCGGTTGCGGTATACAACCATTACAAACGCATCAATTCCAACAGTAAAGTGGATGATGTCGAGCTTTCTAAAAGTAATATTTCTTTAATCGGGCCGACTGGAAGCGGGAAAACACTTCTTGCCCAGACGCTTGCGCGTATTCTGAACGTGCCGTTTGCGATCGCGGACGCTACATCTCTGACTGAAGCCGGATATGTCGGTGAGGACGTAGAGAACATCCTCCTCAAGCTGATTCAGGCAGCAGACTATGATGTGGAAAAAGCAGAAAAAGGCATTATTTATATCGATGAAATCGATAAAGTAGCGCGAAAATCTGAAAATCCGTCCATTACACGCGACGTATCAGGCGAAGGCGTTCAGCAGGCGCTGCTGAAAATTCTTGAAGGAACGGTTGCAAGCGTGCCGCCTCAAGGAGGACGCAAACATCCTCATCAGGAATTCATCCAGATCGATACGACGAACATTCTGTTCATTTGCGGCGGTGCATTTGACGGCATTGAACAAATCATCAAACGCCGTCTCGGACAAAAAGTCATCGGCTTCGGCTCAGATAATAAAGCGGCAGACCTGGAAAAAGAAGAACTGCTTTCTAAAGTTCTTCCGGAAGACTTGCTCCGTTTCGGGCTGATTCCTGAATTCATCGGCCGTCTTCCTGTCATTGCAAGCCTTGAGCAGCTTGACGAAACGGCACTGGTTGAAATTCTGACTAAACCGAAAAACGCACTCGTCAAACAATACAAGAAAATGTTAGAACTTGATGATGTCGAGCTTGAATTTGAAGACGAGGCATTATCTGAAATTGCGAAAAAAGCGATCGAGCGTAAAACAGGCGCACGCGGCCTGCGTTCTATCATTGAAGGCATCATGCTTGACGTCATGTTTGATCTGCCGTCCCGCGATGATATTGAAAAATGTGTCATTACCGGAGCGACAGTCGCAGACGGTGAAGCACCGCGTCTTGTATTAAAAGACGGCACAGTTGTCGGCCAAGATAAAACATCAGCATAACATGACAAAACCTCCTGACCCGAATTGATCAGGAGGTTTTTTTCTTGTCCTGACCCTTCTGAAAATGTTTATTCCGGGCTTTGCTGGGAGATACTAGCGGACAGAGGAATGAATTGGATACATAAATCGTTTTTTCAGGAGGGACCAGCATGAGTTGGACAGGGATCGCATTATTTGTACAGCTGTTTTTCGGGATAGTCATCGGATTATACTTTTGGAATCTGCTCAAAAACCAGCGTACACAAAAAGTGACGATAGATAAAGAATCAAAAAAAGAAATGGAACAGCTGCGCAAAATGCGCGCCATCAGTTTATCAGAACCTTTATCAGAAAAGGTGCGGCCGAAAAGCTTTCAAGACATTGTCGGCCAGGAAGACGGAATTAAAGCGTTAAAAGCAGCACTTTGCGGACCGAACCCGCAGCACGTCATTATTTACGGTCCTCCGGGAGTCGGTAAAACGGCTGCGGCGCGGCTGGTATTGGAAGAAGCGAAAAAACATAAACAGTCACCGTTTCAAAAGCAGGCTGTATTTGTTGAACTTGATGCGACGACCGCGCGGTTTGATGAACGGGGGATTGCCGATCCGCTTATCGGTTCAGTGCATGATCCGATTTATCAGGGAGCGGGAGCGATGGGCCAAGCAGGCATTCCGCAGCCGAAACAGGGGGCTGTGACCCATGCTCACGGCGGGGTATTGTTTATTGATGAAATCGGCGAGCTTCATCCGATTCAGATGAATAAAATGCTGAAGGTGCTTGAAGATCGAAAAGTATTTTTAGACAGTGCGTATTACAGTGAAGAAAATACGCAAATACCGAATCACATTCATGATATTTTTCAAAATGGGCTTCCGGCAGATTTCCGTTTGATCGGAGCGACAACGAGAATGCCGAATGAAATTCCGCCGGCCATCCGTTCGCGCTGTCTTGAAGTATTTTTCCGCGAGCTGGAAAAGGATGAACTTAAAATCGTTGCGAAAAAAGCAGCCGACAAAATTCAGAAAGAGATTTCTGACGAAGCTCTCAGTGTGCTGACCGCATATACGAGAAACGGACGTGAAGCCGTCAATATGATCCAGATCGCCGCCGGCATGGCGGTGACTGAGGACAGACAAGAAATTACGACAGAAGATATAGAATGGGTTGTTCATTCCAGTCAGCTTACACCTAAAAATGAGCAGAAAATCGCCGATGAACCGCAAGTCGGCATCGTGAACGGACTTGCTGTCTACGGGCCGAACAGCGGCGCATTGCTGGAAATTGAAGTGAATGTCACACCTGCGCAGGACAAAGGAAGCCTGAATATCACGGGAATTGCAGAGGAAGAAAGCATCGGCAGCCAATCGAAGTCGATCCGCCGCAAAAGCATGGCGAAGGGATCTGTGGAAAATGTTCTGACGGTTCTGCGCACAATGGGCATCAAACCTTCAGACTATGACATTCACGTCAATTTTCCGGGCGGAGGCCCGATTGACGGACCTTCAGCAGGTATCGCGATGGCCGCGGGGATTTTTTCCGCGATTCACCGCATCCCGATCGACCATACGGTGGCGATGACGGGAGAAATCAGCCTGACGGGGCTTGTCAAACCGATCGGCGGCGTCATTCCGAAAATTAAAGCCGCAAAACAGGCCGGAGCAAAAACGGTCATTATCCCATATGAAAATCAGCAGTCCATTCTGAAACGAATAGACGGAATCACCATTAAAGCGGTAAAAACGTTCCAGGAAGTGCTTGACGTCATATTGGTTGACCCTCCTTCAGAACAAAAACCGTTTGATATCCAAATGAATAAAGAATCCGTATAAACCCCATTTTTATAATGGGGTTTTTTTATGGAGGACATCTTTTCCTTTTTCAGAACAGAAAGAAAGGGTATACTACGAAGAGACTGTTTTATATACAGGGCAGGCGGATAAGCCGATTTTGCCCGATCCCGGAATTGTACAACGATGAAAAAGTTGTATTATAATGGTTCATACTAAAGTCACGGAGGTGTCAGTCACATGGCAGAAGATACAAAACGCAGCATCCCGCTCCTCCCTTTAAGAGGCTTATTGGTATACCCGACAATGGTTTTACATTTAGATGTAGGCCGTGACAAGTCGGTTCAGGCTCTTGAACAGGCAATGATGCATGATCATATGATTTTTTTAGCCACTCAGCAGGATATTTCGATAGACGAACCGGGTGAAGAGGATATTTTCGCCGTCGGCACTTATACAAAAATTAAACAGATGCTGAAGCTGCCCAACGGTACGATCAGAGTGCTTGTAGAAGGAATTCAGCGGGCGCAGATTCTTGAATACGCCGAGCTCGAAGATTATACTTCGGTCGATATACAGCTGATGCATGAGGATGATTCAAAAGACGTGGAAGACGAAGCGCTTATGCGGACGCTGCTGGACCATTTTGACCAGTACATAAAAATTTCTAAAAAAATCTCCGCAGAAACGTATGCGGCTGTGACTGATATTGAAGAGCCCGGCAGAATGGCGGATATCGTCGCTTCTCATCTCCCGCTGAAATTAAAGGACAAGCAGGACATTTTAGAAACGGCGGATATTAAAGAACGTCTGAATAAGGTCATCCGTTCCATTCATAATGAAAAAGAAGTGCTGGAGATTGAGAAAAAAATCGGTCAGCGCGTCAAACGTTCGATGGAACGCACTCAAAAGGAATACTACTTGCGTGAACAGATGAAAGCCATTCAGAAGGAGCTTGGCGACAAAGAAGGAAAAACCGGCGAAGTTCAGTCGCTCACGGAAAAGATAGAAGAAGCAGGCATGCCTGAGCGTGTCAAAGAAACGGCGCTTAAGGAATTAAGCCGTTACGAAAAAGTGCCGTCAAGCTCAGCGGAAAGCTCTGTTATCCGCAACTATATTGACTGGCTCATCGCCCTTCCGTGGTCGGATGAAACAGAAGATAAACTTGACATTAAAAAAGCCGGGGAAATCTTAGATAAAGAGCATCACGGCTTAGAGAAAGTGAAAGAGCGGATTTTGGAGTATTTGGCCGTGAAACAGCTGACGAAAACGCTGAAAGGGCCGATTCTTTGTCTGGCCGGACCTCCGGGAGTCGGTAAAACATCTCTTGCAAAATCAATCAGTACGAGCATGGGGCGCCGTTTTGTGAGAATTTCACTGGGCGGAGTGCGCGATGAGTCTGAAATCCGCGGGCACCGGCGTACATACGTCGGAGCGATGCCGGGCCGTATTATACAGGGGATGAAAAAAGCCGGTAAACAAAATCCCGTCTTTCTCCTGGATGAGATCGACAAAATGTCGTCTGATTTCAGAGGCGATCCGTCTTCGGCGATGCTTGAGGTGCTGGATCCGGAACAAAACAGCACATTCAGCGACCACTATATTGAAGAGACGTTCGATTTATCGAAAGTGCTGTTTATCGCGACTGCGAATAACCTTGCTTCCATACCGGGACCTCTCAGAGACAGAATGGAGATTATCAGCCTGTCAGGCTACACTGAAAACGAAAAGCTGGAAATCGTGAAGGACCACCTGCTTCCGAAACAAATCAAAGAGCACGGGCTCACAAAGAGCAACCTGCAGATTCGGGACCAGGCGATTACGGACATCATCCGCTACTATACGAGGGAAGCCGGCGTGAGAACGCTTGAACGCCAGATTGCCGCCATTTGCCGAAAGGCTGCGAAAGCCATTGTGTCTGAGGAGAGAAAACGCATTACCGTTACAGAGAAAAATCTGGCCGACTATCTCGGAAAACGGATATTCAGATACGGACAGGCGGAAACCGAAGATCAAATCGGGGTTGTCACGGGGCTCGCGTATACGACGGTCGGCGGAGATACGCTGTCAATCGAAGTGTCATTGTCACCGGGAAAAGGAAAGCTGATTCTGACCGGGAAGCTTGGAGATGTCATGCGGGAATCAGCGCAGGCCGCTTTCAGTTATGTCCGCTCGAAAGCGGAACAGTTCGGAATCGACCCGAAATTCCATGAGAAGTATGACATTCATATTCATGTCCCTGAAGGAGCGGTGCCGAAAGACGGCCCTTCTGCCGGAATTACGATGGCCACGGCGCTCGTTTCAGCATTAACGGACCGTGCGGTAAAACGCGAAGTCGGTATGACGGGAGAAATCACGCTGCGGGGCCGCGTGCTTCCGATCGGCGGACTGAAAGAAAAGGCGCTCGGCGCGCACAGAGCGGGCCTGACTACTATTATTGCGCCTAAAGATAACGAAAAAGATATAGAGGATATTCCAGAAAGCGTCAGAGAGGGACTGAAGTTTATATTCGTTTCTCACCTGGATGACGTTTTGGAACATGCCTTAGTAGGAGAGAAGAAATGAAAGTCACAAAGTCAGAAATCGTGATCAGCGCGGTCAAACCCGAACAGTACCCTGATGGGGGGCTTCCGGAAATCGCGCTGGCGGGAAGATCAAATGTAGGAAAGTCATCTTTTATCAATTCATTAATCAATCGGAAAAACTTGGCCAGAACGTCATCAAAACCGGGGAAAACACAGACCTTAAACTTTTACATCATCAATGATGAATTGCATTTTGTCGACGTTCCCGGGTACGGATTTGCGAAAGTTTCCAAAAGCGAGCGGGAAGCATGGGGGAGAATGATTGAAACCTATATGACGACCCGCGAAGAGCTGAAAGCCTGCGTGCAGATTGTCGACCTCAGGCATGCGCCGTCTGCTGAAGACGTGAACATGTATGAATTCCTGAAGTATTACGGCATTCCTGTCATCGTTATCGCGACAAAAGCGGATAAGATTCCAAAAGGAAAATGGGACAAGCACTTAAAGGTTGTCAAACAGACGCTTGATATGGATCCTGAAGATGAGCTGATTTTATTTTCCTCTGAAACGAAAAAAGGCAAAGATGAAGCCTGGGGAGCCATTAAAAAAATGATCAGCCGGTAATGAAAAACCCAAAACGCAGTGCGTTTTGGGTTTTATCGTATAGTTTTGTTCCGCTTGATAAACAATAATAAAAGGCTGATTCCGATGAAAACATACGGCCAGTATGTTTTGAAGTGTTCCGTCGGAATATGGACGGACTCCAGCCATGCCGTAATTTGTTTAAAGAAGTATAAAAAGAGGGAAAAACCAATCATGGCAACCGCTTCGTATACATATTCTTTTCTGGCTGCCGCAAATAAGGAGAATCCGAAGACGAAGAGAATCATTTCAAAATCTCCCGGCCACCATGAGAGCTCAGGTTTGGCGAAAAAGTGTAAACCTATGCCGAAAAGAAGCATGCCGATCAGGACGTGAGGCCCGGCCGCTTCCTTTTTGCCCTGATACAAGAGCACGGCGCCCAAGAGCATAAGGAGCACCGGCCATTCCCCCTGATTCGCAAACAGGTGAACCTGTCCGCTCTGAAGCCATGCGAATAATGAAGCGGCAAGCATAAGTCCCGGTAATAAAATTGATGTTTTTTTCATCCTGTCACCTACCCGCAGTAAAGGATTTTTAGTATGATGATTAAGTGGAAACGAGCTTTTTATACTATAGCATAACATTTTTGAAATCTGTTCACATTTTCCCGAAGAAACTATGTTATAATTATTATAAATAATAAATTCTATGTTAGAATAATTATAAATAAATTGCGATGTACGGGGGTGCATGAAAGCGATGCATATTCTTGTTGTGGGAGTAGATTATAAATCCGCCCCTATTGAAATACGTGAAAAAATAAGTTTTCAGCCGGATGAGCTTGCAGAAGCGATGCTCCGTTTAAAAGAAGAAAAAAGCGTTCTTGAAAACATTATCGTGTCAACCTGCAACCGCACCGAAATATATGCGGTGGTCGACCAGCTTCATACCGGCCGTTATTATATAAAGACATTTTTATCCGAATGGTTCTCGCTGCCGAAAGAAGAGCTGTCTCCGTTTCTGAAATTTTATGAGAGCGACGCGGCGATCGAGCATTTATTCCGTGTGGCGTGCGGCTTGGATTCCATGGTCATCGGAGAAACGCAAATACTCGGCCAGGTCCGCTCGAGCTTTAAAACGGCGCAGGCAGAAAAGACGATCGGCACCATTTTCAATGAGCTGTTTAAACAGGCGGTGACCGTCGGCAAACGCACGCATGCCGAAACCGATATCGGCGCCAATGCCGTTTCCGTCAGTTACGCCGCCGTTGAACTCGCGAAAAAAATCTTCGGCTCATTGTCAAATAAGCACATTTTGATTCTCGGTGCGGGAAAAATGGGCGAGCTCGCCGCAGAAAACCTGCACGGTCAGGGCATCGGCAAAGTAACGGTCATCAACAGAACGTTTTTGAAGGCAAAAGCGCTTGCTGACCGTTTCTCCGGAGAAGCGCGCAGCTTAAACCAGCTTGAACATGCACTTGCTGAAGCTGATATTTTAATCAGTTCGACAGGCGCAAGTGATTTCGTCGTGTCCAAAGAAATGATGGAGAGAGCGGGCAGACAGCGGAAAGGCCGTCCGTTATTTATGGTGGATATCGCTGTGCCGCGAGACCTCGATCCGGCGCTTAACGATCTTGAAGGTGTTTTTCTGTACGATATTGATGACCTTGAAGGAATCGTTGAAGCTAACTTACAAGAACGCCGTGAAACCGCTGAAAAAGTCGAGCTGTTTATTGAAGCGGCAATTGTTGAGTTTAAGCAGTGGCTTAATACGCTCGGCGTCGTGCCGGTCATTTCGGCGCTGCGTGAAAAGGCGCTGTCCATCCAGTCCGATACGATGCAGAGCATTGAGCGCAAGCTGCCTCATCTGACGGTAAGAGAGAAAAAACTTCTCAGCAAACATACGAAAAGCATCATTAACCAAATGCTGCGCGATCCGATTCTGAAAGCGAAAGAGCTTGCGGCTGAAGCGGATTCAGATGAAAAGCTGAAGCTGTTTATGCAGATATTCGATATTGAGGAAGAGGCCGGCCGCCAGCTGGACAAAAGCCTGGATAACCGCCAGACGGTTCATTCGTTTCAAAAGGCAGAAGCAAAAACGGGCTTACGTCCGCTTGTAAGTGAGTGAGGGCTGTATGATTGATACAGCAATGGCAAGACTTAATGAAGCGACAATTGTTATTTATGCAGTAAGCGTCCTTTTTTACTTTATAGATTTTCTTCAACACAACCGGAAGGCTGGGAAAATGGCCTTCTGGTTGCTTTCTATTGTCTGGACTCTGCAAACCGTCTATCTTTCTTATTTCATGTGGCAGACGGGCAGATTTCCGGTCTTGAATATTACAGAGGCCCTTTACTTTTATGCGTGGGTGCTTGTCACGCTCTCACTTGTGGTCACGCAGATTCTGCGCGTTGATTTTATCGTATTTTTCACGAATGTCATCGGTTTCTCGATGATTGCGATCCATACGTTTTCACCGACGGATCAGCATTCGGCCGCTTTTTCCGGCCAGCTGGTCTCAGAGCTTTTGGTCATTCATATTACAATGGCGATTCTGTCTTACGGCGCTTTTTCCCTTTCTTTTGTCTTTTCGCTTCTTTATCAGTTTCAATATTCTTTATTAAAGAAGAAAAAGTGGGGAAAATGGCTGTTGAGAATTGAAGATTTGTCAAAACTTGATTATATGGCTTACGTTTTAAATGTCATCGGGGTTCCGATGCTGCTGTTGAGCCTGATATTAGGCGTGATCTGGGCGTATGTGTCGCTGGAAACGCTGTACTGGTTTGATTCAAAAGTGCTCGGTTCGTTTATTGTGCTGCTTTTATACAGCTACTATTTATATATCAGAATGATTAAGGAACTGCAGGGAAAAGTGGCGGCGTTATGGAATTCAGCATGTTTTCTCGTGCTGATGATTAATTACTTCCTGCTCGGAAGCCTGTCGCAATTCCATTGGTTCAGTTAACGCACGCGCCCAAACAGATTCGGGAGGAAAGAAAATGAGAACGATTAAGGTAGGTTCCAGACGGAGCAAACTGGCTATGACCCAGACAAAATGGGTGATTAACAAACTGAAGGAATTGAACCCTTCCTATAACTTTGAAATCCGGGAGATTGTCACAAAAGGCGACCGCATCCTTGATGTTACACTGTCAAAAGTGGGCGGCAAAGGTTTGTTTGTCAAAGAGATTGAACAGGCGCTGCTGCATCAGGAGATTGATATGGCGGTTCACAGCATGAAAGACATGCCCGCCGTTTTGCCTGAGGGTCTTGTCATAGGCTGCATACCGAAACGTGAGGATCCGCGTGATGCGCTGATTTCAAAGGGGCATCAAAAGCTGGACGGCATAAAAGAAGGGGGCATCATCGGCACCAGCAGTTTAAGAAGAAGCGCCCAGATTCTTGCTGAACGCCCTGATCTTACAATTAAGTGGATCAGAGGCAATATCGATACGAGACTTCAAAAGCTTGAAACGGAAGATTACGATGCTATTATTTTAGCGGCTGCGGGACTTTCGAGAATGGGCTGGAAAGATGATGTCGTATCTGAATTTCTCGAACCGGACCGCTGTCTGCCTGCGGTCGGCCAAGGCGCTCTTGCCATTGAATGCAGAGAGTCGGATGAGGAGCTTTTGAAGCTGTTTGCGCAATTTACCGATGAGTATACGCAGCGCACGGTGGCAGCCGAACGGGCTTTCTTACACGCGATGGAAGGCGGCTGCCAAGTGCCGATAGCCGGGTATGCGTCCGTCAATGACCGGGATGAGGTTGAATTGGTCGGTCTTGTCGCGTCTCCGGACGGAAAGACGATTTATAAAGAAACAGCGGCGGGACATGATCCGGAAGAAATCGGGAAACGCTGTGCGGCGATGATGTCTGAAAAAGGAGCCAAAGCATTAATCGACAGCGTGAAACAGGAGCTCGATCAGGATGGCAAATGACCTTCCTTTACAAGGAAAGACCGTGCTTGTCACCCGGAACAAAAGACAGGCCGCACCGTTCCGAAAAAAAGTGGAGGCGCTCGGCGGAACGGCTGTTTCCGCTTCGCTGATCGCTTTTCAGGAAGCGCTCCCGGATGAATGTGCGGACAGTCTCCGGGAAGACCTTTCTGAGCCGGGATGGCTTGTGTTTACAAGCGTAAACGGTGTCCGGTTCTTTTTTTCCTATCTTGATCGGCACGGTCTTGCGCTTTCGGGACGGAAAAAAATCGCAGCCGTCGGTGAAAAGACTGCGCGCGCCCTGAAAGAGCGGGGAGCCCGGACGGATGCGATGCCTGACGAGTATGTGGCGGAATGTCTGGCTGATACTTTAAAACGGCACGCATCAGCTGCCGAACCCATTTCAGTGATAAAGGGCAATTTATCACGCGATGTCATAAAAGCGGAGCTTGAGCCGCTTGGCTATCAAATAAGGGAATGGGTGTTATACAATACCATTCAGGATGAAAAAGGCATGGACGAGCTGAGACGGGCTGCATCCCGCTCTCATTTTGATTTTATTACGTTTACCAGCTCATCGGCGGTGCATACGTTTATGCACGCGGTCGGAGACGGAGAAAAAGCGTGGGAAAACAGCGGTGCGAGCTATATCAGCATCGGCCCTTTGACAGAGAAAGCGCTCTTGGAATACGGGATCTCATCCCATGTGCCTGACATCTATACGATTGAAGGCATGCTGGACGTCATGTGCAGCATGTCGGGAAAGGATTGATAATGATGAATCAAACATTTAACAGACACCGCCGTTTGCGCGCGAACGCTGCGATGAGAGATTTAGTAAAAGAAACACGTCTTCACCCCTCAGATTTTATTTACCCGTTATTTGTCGTTGAAGGACTCGAAGGAAAAAAAGAAGTTCCTTCCATGCCGGGGGTTTATCATGTATCACTCGATTTGTTAAAGGATGAAATGGCTGAGCTGATATCGCTCGGCATTAAGTCAGTCATCGTTTTCGGCGTGCCGGAAGAAAAAGACGCCTGCGGAACCCAGGCTTTTCACGATCACGGCATTGTGCAGAAAGGGATTGCTGAAATTAAAAAGCATTATCCTGAAATGATCGTAATCGCTGATACGTGTCTCTGTGAATACACGGATCACGGCCATTGCGGCGTCGTGAAAGACGGAGAAATCCTCAATGACGAGTCGCTTGAACTGCTGGCGCAGACAGCCGTCAGCCAGGCCAAAGCAGGCGCTGACATCATCGCTCCTTCAAATATGATGGACGGTTTTGTCACAGTGATCAGAGAAGCGCTCGACAAAGAAGGATTCACGAATATTCCGATCATGTCTTATGCCGTGAAATATTCAAGTGAATTTTACGGTCCGTTCCGCGACGCGGCTGACAGCACGCCGCAGTTCGGAGACCGAAAAACATATCAGATGGATCCGGCCAACCGCTTGGAAGCGCTCCGTGAGGCTGAATCAGACGCGGCAGAAGGCGCTGACTTTTTAATCGTCAAACCGTCTATGTCATACTTAGATATTATGCGTGATGTGAAAAACCGCCATCACCTGCCGCTGGTCGCATATAATGTGAGCGGGGAGTATTCCATGGTGAAAGCGGCAGCCCAAAACGGCTGGATTAAAGAAAAAGAAATGGTGCTGGAAATTTTAACGAGCATGAAACGTGCAGGAGCCGATCTGATTATGACGTATCATGCAAAAGACGCAGCAAAATGGCTTGCTGAGTAACGATTTCATTTGACGGGAGCTGAGGCAGATGAGAAGCTATGAAAAATCAAAAGCCGCTTTTAAAGAAGCGCAGAAACTGATGCCGGGCGGAGTGAACAGCCCGGTGCGCGCGTTTAAATCAGTTGATATGGACCCGATCTTTATGCAGCGCGGAAAAGGATCGAAAATTTTTGATATTGACGGCAATGAATATATCGACTACGTCCTGAGCTGGGGGCCGCTCATTTTGGGCCACACAAATGACCGGGTCGTTGAAAGCCTGAAAAAAGTAGCCGAGAACGGGACAAGTTTCGGGGCATCTACTGAGGTGGAAAACGAACTGGCCAAATTGGTCATTGACCGTGTGCCGTCTGTTGAAATCGTGCGGATGGTCAGCTCCGGCACAGAGGCGACAATGAGCGCCCTGCGTCTGGCAAGAGGATATACCGGCCGCAACAAAATTTTGAAATTCGAAGGCTGTTACCACGGCCATGGCGATTCGCTGCTGATCAAAGCGGGATCCGGAGTGGCGACACTCGGCCTGCCGGACAGCCCGGGCGTGCCGGAAGGAATAGCAATGAATACGATTACCGTTCCATACAACGACTTGGAAAGCGTTGCACTCGCATTCCGGGAGTACGGTGAAGATATTGCCGGGGTCATTGTTGAACCGGTAGCAGGCAATATGGGCGTTGTTCCGCCGCAGGAAGGCTTTTTACAAGGACTTCGCGACATTACGGAACAGTATGGCGCGCTGCTCATTTTTGACGAGGTCATGACCGGTTTTCGCGTGGATTATAACTGTGCGCAAGGGTATTTCGGCGTGACGCCTGACTTAACGTGTCTCGGCAAAGTCATCGGCGGCGGTCTTCCTGTCGGTGCGTATGGCGGAAAAGCTGACATTATGGAACGAATCGCGCCGAGCGGTCCGATCTACCAGGCGGGAACATTGTCAGGAAATCCGCTTGCCATGACAGCGGGACTTGAGACGCTACAGCAGCTCACACCTGAATCTTACCAAGAATTTGTGAAAAAAGGCGATATGCTTGAAGAAGGCATTTCAAAAGCAGCTGCAGCACATGGCATTCCGCACACGTTTAACCGGGCGGGTTCCATGATCGGCTTCTTTTTCACAAATGAGCCTGTCATTAACTATGAAGCAGCCAAATCTTCTGATTTAAAGCTGTTCGCCAAATATTATAAAGGGATGGCCGACGCAGGCGTATTTCTGCCGCCGTCTCAATTTGAAGGATTGTTTCTCTCCACTGCGCATACAATGGAGGATATTGAAAAAACCATTCAAGCCGCTGAGAAAGTGTTCCAGGCGATCAGCCGCTGATAACGAAAAGCCGATGCAAGCAAGACTTGTATCGGCTTTTTTCAATGCCTCCATTATCATATTTTCCCGGATTGCGGCATACACCTTTAGTGACATCTAATTGTATGGATTAGATGAAAGGAGGATATGAACTTGCCGCATAATCACCGATTGCAATTTTCTGTTGAAGAATCAATCTGTTTCCAAAAAGGACAGGAAGTTTCTGAATTACTTTCGATTTCATTAGACCCTGACATCAGGGTGCAGGAAGTAAATGATTATGTCTCAATTAAAGGATCATTAGAACTTACTGGCGAGTACAACATAGATCACAGCAGTCATTTTGAAGAGCTTGATAGGGAGCTGAGGCATGTAGAGGAAGTGAGGGCGAGGGAGGATGGCACGGCCGAGCTCATTCATTGTTTCCCGGTGGACATCACGATTCCGAAAAATAAAGTGAGCCACCTCAATGATGTTTTCGTATTTATTGATGCCTTTGATTATCAGCTGACGGATTCAAGGATCTTAACCATTCAAGCTGATTTGGCAATTGAAGGGCTGCTTGAGGAATCCGAGCCAAAAGAGCCGGAGATCCCTTTGTACGTGGCGCCTGAATTTGCCAGAGAAGAAATGATCAATCTTGCCGGACATTATTCTGAGGACGAAAACGAACCAGAATTAATGATACGCCATGAGCCTGAAATACCTTTGACTGTATCAGAAGAAGCAGCACAAGAAACCGAGAAGAACGAGGAAGAAACTCCGCCTTTACTCAGGCAGGAGGAAGAAGAGCCGGAGACTGCTCCGATTCTGAGGGAACGGGAAGAAGAGCCGGAGACTGCCCCTATTCTGAGGGAGCGGGAAGAAGAAGAGCCGGAGACTGCCCCTATTCTGAGGGAGCGGGAAGAAGAAGAGCCGGAGACTGCTCCGATTCTGAGGGAACGGGAAGAAGAAGAGCAGGAAGCAGCCCCGATTCTGAGAGAGCGGGAAGAAGAAGAGCAGGAAGCAGCCCCGATTCTGAGGGAGCGGGAAGAAGAAGAGCAGGAAACTGCCCCGATTCTGAGGGAACACAAAGAAGAAGAGCATGAGACTGCCCCGATTCTGAGGGAGCAGGAAGAAGAAGAGCATGAGACTGCCCCGATTCTGAGGGAGCAAGAAGAAGAAGAGCATGAGACTGCCCCGATTCTGAGGGAGCGGGAAGAAGAAGAGCATGAGACTGCCCCGATTCTGAGGGAGCAGGAAGAGGTGCCGAAACCTGTTTCCTTTACTGAGCCTCCTCCTCCCGTTTCCTTTCAACACGAAGAAGAGCCGGAAGAAGCTGAGGAGCCTGCAATCATGTCGGCTGTGAGGAATGAACCTGTATTTGAGGATGATTCAGCAGAAGTGCAGGAAGAGCCAAAAGATGATAACGAGCCGGTTTTCCCTGCGTTCACTCTGACTCCGCATGCGGAAAAACCAAAAATTGCGGAACAGCCCTTCCTTCAAAAAGAAGAGCAGCCAGAGGCCGAGCCGCTTCTCCGTCAGAGCGATCATGAGGCGGCAGAAGACGAAGATGAGCCTGCGGTTTTTCAAGAAGAGCAGGCGCCCGTTTATCGCGAGTTCGTTCCGGAACAGCAGGAAGAGGAGTTTTACAGCGCTCCTAAGCTGCTTGAAGAAGAGGCTCATGATGAAGAAGGGTTTGAAATTGAGGTAAGGAAGATGGCGCAGCCGGAGGAGGAAACCGGGAAGCCTCTCGATTTGTCTTTTCAGTTTTCCAAACTGCCGCCTGAGGAGCCGGCGCAAGCTGAACCGCCTGAGCCGCTTAAGTCTGAAAGAAAGAATGAAGAAGCGGCACCGGGAACCGAGCAGAAGGAAAATGACAACTCTCATTACTTGACAAAATTATTTACAAGGGAAGAAGAAAAGTTTTCAAGAATGAAAATTTGTATCGTACAGCAGCAAGATACTATCGACCGGGTGTGTGAACGATATGACATAACATCCCAGCAGCTCATCAGAACGAATGCTTTATCGTTTGATGACGAGCTTGAAGAAGGTCAGCTTCTGTATATACCTGAATATAATAACAGCCATGCGTAAGCACAAAGAGGCCGTAAAAATGTGGTGAATGGAATGGAAGCAGTCCAATCAGTGCTTCAGGAATACGGGCTGGCGGCAGAGTATATTGAGCCTGTCAGCCCGCATGTTTGGAAGGTCTACTCAAACTACGGCATTTTTGCTTTGAAACAGCTCAAGCCGGCCCGCAGCAGTGAATTTACGGATCTTATGATTGAGATTGAGGAGAAAGGCTACCGTTCGTTTGTGCCGATCTGCCGCACGTATGCCGGCGATTTTTTTGCGGGAAGACAGACGGAGAATTCTTATTATTTAATGCCTTGGCTTCAGTACGATCAGGAAGAAGAACGGGATCAAAAACATGTTTACCTTTTTAAAGAGGTCGCGAAGCTCCACTCCGCGACTGTGCGGGACATCCAAATCCGGACTGAAGATATCAGCGGCTTTTATGAAGTAACGAAAAGAGATTGGGAAAATGATAAGCTTGTCTATGAACAATTCGCCGACCGGGCGGAAAAAGAGTGGTACCTTTCACCTTTTGAACTGCAGGCTGTTACGTATCTTACAGAAACGGTTTCCGCCGTCAATTTTGCTCTGGAACGTCTGGAAGAATGGTTTGACGCGGCAAAGGATCATGACAAGACGAGAGCGGTGATCAACCACGGCAGCTTATCGAGCCGCCACTTTCTGTATAATGATGCGGGATCGGGCTTTTTCACGAATTTCGAGAAAGCTGCGCTGGGCCCTCCGCAAAACGACCTGCTCGGCTTTTACTCCAGAATGTTCAGAAGCTATCCGAAAGCATGCCCGGAGTGTCTGGACTGGTTTTATACGTATCACAAATCATTCCCGCTCCGTGAAGCGGAAATCAGCCTGTTTCTCAGCTATATGGCTTATCCGTCCGCCATGTACAAAGTGCTGAAACGGTATCAGACCGGCCAAAGGGGCTCTGAAAAAGAAGAGTGCACGCAATTATTAAGAGCGTTTTGGCAGATGAAAAATGTTGAGCCTTTTCTCATGAAGGTTCATCAGATTGAGCGGGAGAAAAAAATAAAAGCGGAAAACGAGTCCTCTTCATAACGGGACTCGTTTTTTTATATCCATTCCAAATGCAGGGCGCACGCTAAAAACAGCAGGATGGCAAGCAGCAGGACATCAAAAGTCGTCGGAAAGAAAATCGTCCTGATCCCCTGAAAGATCGTAATCGGGATAATGACTTGCACGGATACAAGGCGGACCTGTCTGGCCCACTGGGGGAGCGAATAAGAATTGAATTTTTTTCTCACGGGCAATTCCTCCTCACATTCGCCTTTCTATGTATCGTATGTAAGGGAAAGGGCGGGGTGCATGCCCATTTATGTATGACGGCAGCGGTTTTTGGAAAAGATGATTGACGAATCAAAAACACTTTTACTATAATAAAGAACATAATAAATAAGATCATGAGCTGATATAAATACACCTGCTTTGAACGGGAAGAGTACAAGAAAGACGCATGAAGAGAGAGAAGCTACTGTGCTGAAAGGCTTCTTATGCCGTCTCATTGGAAGGTCGCCCGGGAGCATAATTTCTTGAACATACAGTAGAGAAATTCGGGCCGCACCCGTTATCCGTTTAAGTGCATGAACAAATCTGTTCATGAAAAAAGGTGGTACCGCGAAAGAGCTTTTCGTCCTTTATCAGGATGAAGGCTCTTTTTTAGTTGCTCAGCCATTTCTAAACATGCTGGAGGGTTATCATGGATACAAATGAACAAACAATGCCGACAAAATATGATCCATCTGCGATTGAAAAAGGCCGCTATGATTTTTGGCTGAAAGGAAAATATTTTGAAGCGGGCGGCGATCAAACGAAACAGCCGTATTCTGTCGTCATTCCGCCGCCGAACGTGACGGGCAGGCTGCACCTCGGACATGCGTGGGATACGACGCTGCAAGATATCGTTACGCGTATGAAACGCATGCAGGGCTATGACGTGCTCTGGCTTCCGGGCATGGACCACGCCGGCATCGCCACTCAGGCAAAAGTCGAAGCGAAACTCCGTGAACAGGGCACAAGCCGTTATGACCTCGGCCGTGAAAAGTTTTTAGAAGAAACGTGGAAGTGGAAAGAAGAGTATGCTGATTTCATCCGCAGCCAATGGGCCAAGATGGGACTCGGACTCGATTATTCGCGCGAACGTTTCACTCTTGATGAAGGGCTGAATAAAGCCGTGCGGGAAGTATTCGTCAAGCTGTACGAGAAAGGCTTGATTTACAGAGGCGAATATATCATCAACTGGGACCCTGCCACAAAAACGGCTTTATCCGATATTGAAGTGATTTACAAAGACGTACAGGGCGCGTTTTATCATTTGCGCTACCCGTTAGCAGACGGTTCAGGCTCAATTGAAATCGCGACCACCCGTCCGGAAACGATGCTTGGCGACACGGCTGTCGCGGTTCATCCTGAAGATGAGCGCTACAAGCACTTAATCGGCAAAACGGTGATTCTGCCGATTACAAACCGCGAAATTCCGATCGTCGGCGATGATTATGTTGATATGGAATTCGGATCAGGCGCCGTTAAAATCACGCCTGCCCATGACCCGAATGACTTTGAACTCGGAAACCGCCACAATTTAGAGCGGATTCTCGTCATGAATGAAGACGGAACAATGAATGAAAAAGCGCTGCAATATAACGGCATGGACCGGTTTGAATGCCGCAAAAAACTCGTCAAAGATCTTCAGGAATCCGGCGTTCTCTTTAAAATCGAAGACCATATGCATTCTGTCGGCCACAGTGAAAGAAGCGGCGCCGTTGTTGAGCCGTACCTGTCCACACAATGGTTTGTCAAAATGCAGCCGCTGGCCGATGCTGCGGTTGACCTTCAGTCAAAAGAAGAGAAAGTTCACTTCGTTCCTGACCGGTTCGAGAAAACGTACCTGCACTGGATGGAAAATATCCGTGATTGGTGTATTTCCCGTCAGCTGTGGTGGGGCCACCGCATCCCGGCTTGGTATCATAAAGAAACAAAAGAAGTGTACGTCGGCCTTGAGGCGCCTGAGGACAGTGAAAATTGGGAACAGGATTCAGACGTGCTTGATACATGGTTCAGCTCCGCGCTTTGGCCGTTTTCTACAATGGGCTGGCCTGATGAAAACGCTGAAGACTTTAAGCGGTATTACTCAACCGATGTTCTTGTAACGGGATATGACATCATTTTCTTCTGGGTATCCCGGATGATTTTCCAAGGTCTTGAGTTTACCGGCGAGCGTCCGTTCAAAGACGTGCTGATTCACGGCTTAATCCGTGACGAGCAGGGCAGAAAAATGAGTAAATCCCTTGGGAACGGCGTGGACCCGATGGATGTCATCGACAAGTACGGAGCGGATTCCCTGCGCTATTTCCTGGCAACCGGAAGTTCACCGGGACAGGATCTCCGTTTCAGCTATGAAAAAGTGGAATCCACATGGAATTTCGCAAATAAAATTTGGAACGCCTCCCGTTTTGCATTAATGAACATGGACGGCATGACGTATGACGAGCTTGATCTGTCCGGTGAAAAATCAGTTGCTGATAAGTGGATCCTCACAAGACTGAATGAAACGATAGAAGACGTAACACAGCTTGCGGATCGTTATGAATTCGGTGAAGTCGGACGCCACCTGTACAACTTTATCTGGGACGATGTGTGCGACTGGTATATCGAAATGGCGAAGCTTCCGCTGTACGGGGAAGATGAAGCGGCGAAGAAAACAACCCGTTCTGTTCTGGCATACGTGCTTGACCAGACGATGCGTCTTCTTCACCCGTTTATGCCATTCTTAACGGAAGAAATCTGGCAGCACCTTCCTCATGAAGGCGAGTCAATCACGATCAGCTCTTGGCCGGTTCCGGTGCCGGAACATACGGATAAAGAGGCAGCGGCGGATATGAAACTGCTCGTCGAATTAATCCGTTCTGTCCGCAATATCCGGAGCGAAGTCAACACGCCGATGAGCAAGCAGGTTGAGCTTTACATTAAAACATCTACGGAAGACATTGCCGGCCGCCTTGAGAAGAACCGTTCTTACGTTGAACGCTTTACGAATCCGAGCACGCTGAAAATCGGGACGGATATCACTGCGGCAGACAAAGCGATGACAGCGGTCGTCACCGGAGCGGAAGTCATTCTGCCGCTTGAAGGGCTGATTAACATTGATGAGGAGATCGCCCGTCTGCAAAAAGAATTCGACAAGCTGACAAAAGAAGTCGAACGCGTTCAGAAAAAACTCGGCAACGAAGGATTCATTAAAAAAGCTCCTGAACATGTCATTGAAGAAGAACGCGGAAAAGAGAAAGACTACACGGCAAAACGCGAAGCTGTCCGGCAGCGGATTGCAGAGCTGAAAGGCTGATAAAACAGCGGGGCGGTTTCCTAAGAAACCGCCTTGTCGTATAAAAGAGGGGATTTCATTGTTTAATACGTACAAAGAAGCGATCAGCTGGATTCACGGCAGACTCAAGTTCGGCGTTAAGCCGGGCCTTCTCCGTATGGAAAAGCTGATGGAAAAACTGGAACACCCGGAAAAGAACATTCGCGCCATTCATGTGGCGGGCACAAACGGCAAAGGATCGACCGTCGCTTTTATCCGTTCCGTGCTTCAAGAAGCCGGTTATACGGTCGGCACGTTCACATCGCCTTACATTATTACGTTTAATGAGCGTATCAGCGTCAACGGCACGCCGATTTCTGATGAGGAATGGAGAACGCTCGTTAATGACATAAAACCGATAGTCGATGAGCTTGATAAGACCGATGCCGGAACGGTGACAGAATTTGAAATCATTACAGCGTGTGCATTTTTATATTTTGCGAAACGGGCTGATATCGATTTTGTCATTTTTGAAGCGGGGCTCGGCGGCACATTTGATTCAACCAATATTGTGAAACCGCTTCTGTCCGTCATTACAAGTATCGGACATGACCATATGGCCATTTTAGGCAATACCATCGAGGAGATCGCCGGGCAGAAAGCCGGTATCATTAAAAATTCCATTCCGGTCATTACGGGCGTCAATCAGCCGGAAGCACTCGGCGTTATTGAAGCGGAAGCCGAAAAAAAGCAGGCTCCGTATCAGTCACTATATAAAACGTGCAGACTGTTTAATGAAGCGGCGCTTCCGTCCGGTGAAAGCTTTTCGCTGGAAACGGAAACGAAATGCTATGAAAACATTCAAACGTCGCTGATCGGCATTCACCAAAGGCAGAATGCGGCATTGGCGATATTGGCCGCTGAATGGATGAATCGTCTGGGAGCCGCAGTCATTTCTGAAGAAGCAATGCGAAACGGTCTGGAAAAAGCTTCATGGCCGGGCCGGTTTGAACGTCTTCAAAGCCGCCCTTTAGTGTTTGCGGACGGCGCGCATAACGAAGAGGGCGTTGAAACGCTGACAGAAACGATCAGGCAGCGCTTTTCCGATAAAAACGTTCATGTCGTATTCAGCGCATTAAAAGACAAACCGTATCAGGAAATGATTAAAAAGCTTGAAACCGAAGCGGACTCTATTCACTTTGTATCATTTGACTTTCCGCGTGCTTCAAGCGCCGAAGCCCTTTACAATGCAAGCAGTCTTGCGGCTAAGAGCTTCGATGAGAACCCAGACAGTGTGAAAGAATGGATAGAACAAAAAGACGGGGCGGATGATGTCATCATCATTACCGGCTCCTTATATTTTATTTCAGAAATGAGAAAGCGGCTTATCTGACAGCCCCTCGGATGCCCGGCAGACCCTTTTCCGGTTTTGCCGGGTGTTTTTATGCTGAAAATATATTTTCAGCCATTTCAGTCATGGTGTTTTTCTTTGCTATAATCTGAGCCAGATTGATAGTAAAGGTGTGGTCTGAGTGCTTTTGTTTCTGTTTTTTCTCGGCTTGATTTTCGGTTCTTTTTTTTATACAGCAGCGTGCCGTATCCCGCTTCGAATCTCGGTTATTTCGCCGCGTTCAGCCTGTTCGTTTTGCCGCTTGCCGCTCTCCTGGGGGGAGCTTGTGCCCGTCGTTTCCTATATTCTGCAAAGAGGCAGATGCAGAAACTGCCGTGCGAAGCTGTCGGTTATGTATCCGGCGGCGGAATGCTGGACGGCGTGTTTATTCACGGCTGCAGGCATTCATTTCGGTTTCTCAAAAGAACTGTTAGTCGCGCTGTTATTTCTGTCTCTGCTCATGATTGTTACCGTGACGGATCTGCAATATATGCTGATTCCTGACAAGGTTCTGCTGTTTTTTCTTCCGCTTTTCATTGCCGGCCGTATGTTTTCTCCGCTGGATACATGGTATGCAGGGTTTGCCGGAGCCGTTTGCGGATTTTTTCTGCTTGTTTTTATCATGTTTGTCAGTAAAGGAGGCATCGGCGCAGGTGATGTGAAACTGTTTGGGGTGATCGGCCTGCCGCTCGGCGTGAAGCTCGTGCTCATTGCATTCTTTCTTTCCGTTATGATCGGAACCGTATACGGTATGTGCGCCGCAGCCCGGGGCAGGCTTGGTAAAAAGCAGCCATTTCCGTTTGCGCCGGCCATCTCAGCCGGGAGCGCTTTGAGTTATTTATACGGAGAAGAGCTGTTTTCGTTTTACATCAAGCTCGCTTCAGGCGGAGCTTAAAAAATTTGGCGAACGTTTTTTGGACAAGACGACAAAAGTCTTGTTCTTTTTTTTTTCGCCTATGCTAAAGTGTGAACCATGATCAGTTCAAGGTACGGCCAAGACGAATGCAAGGGGGAAGAGACGTTGAAAAAAAGGAAGAGCAAAAAGCACAGCAAAGCAAAAAACAATGCCCTTAAAGTAACCATTAACGGACAAGAAGAAACGATGTATGGACAAGAAGATGTGAAAGAAGGCGGGGAGAAAACCGTCACATTTTCAAATTGGGAGGAAACAAAAAAGGCGGAGCAGGAGACCGCCGCATCCCATGAAGATCCGAAAGAAGAAGATTTCAATTGGGATCATGAGAAGAATTCTAAGGTATTTGAAGATGACCCGAAAGTCGTTCCGCCATACCAGAAGAAAAAAACAGGCCCTCATTTTCCGAAAAAAAAGCAGCCGTCTTCTCCAGTTAAAAAAGCGGTCACGACAATTGCCGTTGCGGCTGTTTTAGGCACCGGGCTCGGCCTTGTCGCCTTAAATATGTCGGGAAGTAAAGAAGCCTCCGCTCCGACATCAGCTGACAAAGGTTCACAAGGGCAGACGGCGAAAGCGGGAGATGTTTCTAAAGACAAATCTGAAACAGCCGGCACAGGAGATGCGGAATCTTCAGAGGGAAACTATAAAACATATGCGGTGCAGGCCGGAAAATTTTCATCAGAAAAAGGAGCGCAAACGCTTGTTGACCAGCTGACTGAAAAAGGATACTCGGCCGTCTCACTGGCAAAAGAAGACGGATACACATACGTGATCGCCGGGCTTGCAGCGGAAAAAAGCTTATCACAGCAATTGGGTCAGACACTGATAGACCATGATTTTGAGGCTTGGGGCGGAAAAGAGCTCAGCTTCGCTGTCGATTCAGGACTGGAAAACTCTTTTAAACAAGCATCTGAGCTCTCCGCCAAAGCGATTACCGGCAAAGATCTTTCAAAAACGGAAGTGGCTGAAGCGGCAAAAGCGGCATCCAGCGCAGACGCCGCTGACAAAAAGCAGAAAGAGGCCGTGCTTCAAGCGCTGAAAGAACTGGAAACGTCGGGTTCGGAATCCGGCTGGAAAGCCCAAAAAGAGCTTTTAAGTGTTGTAAAATAGTATCTCATTTCCCGTCATCCGGCGGGATTTTTTATTTTGTCATCAAAAAGTTATTTTTCTGAAATTGTGGTTGCCCGTTTGATTTGGTAGGATAGACAAGTATCTTTTTTTCTTAAGCAAACCCTGAAAGGATGACAATCATGACAAAACGCTTAATACTCGCATCACAATCTCCGCGAAGAAAAGAACTCCTTAATCTTCTTCAGATTCCTTACAGCATTATTGCAAGCCGCACAGAAGAAAAATTAAATCGAAACCTTTCGCCGGAAGAAAACGTCCAATGTTTGGCCGAGCAAAAAGCCGGTGCTGTATTGGCCGAAAATCCCGATGCAGTCGTTATCGGGGCTGACACGATGGTGTGCATAGACGGCGAATGCCTCGGCAAACCGCATGACAGAGAAGAAGCGGCACACATGCTGCGGAGGCTTTCCGGCCGAAGCCATCAAGTCATTACGGCGGTCAGCATTCAGACGCATGACCGGAAAGAAACGTTCTGTGACACGACGGAAGTGACGTTTTGGCCGCTCAGTGAAGACGACATACAGCTCTACATTGAAACAAAAGAACCGATGGATAAAGCAGGTGCATACGGCATCCAAGGAAAAGGCGCGCTTTTAGTGAAAAAAATAGACGGTGATTTTTATTCTGTCGTCGGGCTTCCTGTCGCTAAAACAATGAGAGCCTTGAAAGAATTTAATATAAAAGCTTGATGTTCAAACCGGGAAGGGGAACAAGGAGGGGTTGATCATCCGTGATCTGCCGTTAAAATTAAGAGATTTCCCCGAAAAAGAAAAACCGAGAGAGCGGCTTCTGCACTTCGGAGCCGAACATCTCTCTAACAATGAATTGCTCGCCATCCTGCTGCGGACGGGAACGAAACATGAGTCCGTCATGAACCTCGCTCACCGGCTGCTGCGGACGTTTGACGGGCTGCGACTGTTAAAAGGCGCCTCTGCCCAGGAGCTTTCCAGCATTCCGGGAATCGGCACGGTGAAAGCCGTTCAGATTCTTGCCGCAATTGAGCTGGGGAGCCGCATTCATAAGACATCCGCCGGGGAGCATTGCGTCATCCGCTCTCCGGAAGACGGGGCGAAGTATGTGATGGAGGATATGCGCTTTTTATCCCAGGAGCATTTTGTCTGTTTATATTTAAATACCAAAAATCAAGTCATTCATAAACGCACCGTTTTTATCGGAAGTCTGAATTCATCTATTGTCCACCCGCGGGAGGTGTTTAAAGAAGCTTTCAAACGATCCGCCGCGTCCTTCATTTGCGTTCACAATCATCCTTCAGGAGATCCTACACCGAGCAGGGAAGATATAGAGGTAACCAGGCGGCTTTTTGAGTGCGGAAATTTAATCGGCATCGAGCTGCTGGATCATTTGGTCATTGGTGACAAAAAATTTGTGAGTTTAAAGGAAAAAGGATATTTGTAACACTTTTTTTTTCGTTGATTTAAGATATAATAGATTTTATGAGTTTTTCCCTTTAGGGTATTTTTGCTTTAAGAAAGGAAGATACATACATATGTTCGGAATTGGTACAAGAGACCTTGGTATAGATTTGGGAACCGCGAATACGCTTGTGTTTGTTAAAGGTAAAGGAATCGTAGTGAGAGAGCCGTCTGTCGTTGCTCTGCAAACGGATACGAAGTCCATCGTTGCGGTCGGTAACGATGCGAAAAACATGATCGGAAGAACTCCGGGCAACGTGGTTGCGCTCCGTCCGATGAAAGACGGCGTTATCGCTGACTATGAAACAACTGCGACAATGATGAAATACTACATTAATCAGGCTGTGAAAAATAAAGGATTGTTTGCGAGAAAGCCTTACGTTATGGTGTGTGTGCCGTCAGGTATTACGGCCGTTGAAGAACGGGCGGTCATCGACGCGACAAGACAAGCGGGCGCACGTGACGCTTATCCGATTGAAGAACCGTTTGCGGCAGCAATCGGCGCGAATCTTCCGGTATGGGAGCCGACGGGCAGCATGGTCGTTGATATCGGCGGCGGAACAACTGAAGTGGCGATCATTTCTTTAGGCGGCATTGTTACGTCTCAGTCAATCCGCGTAGCCGGTGACGAAATGGACGACTCAATCATCAGCTATATCAGAAAAACATATAATCTGATGATCGGTGACCGTACGGCGGAAGCTATTAAAATGGAAATCGGTTCAGCAGAAACCGGTGAAGAAAATGCGTCAATGGAAATCCGCGGCCGCGATCTTCTGACAGGTCTGCCGAAAACGATCGAAATCACGGGAACGGAAATTGCAAATGCACTGCGTGATACAGTTCTCTCAATCGTTGACGCGGTGAAGAGCACGCTTGAAAAAACACCGCCTGAGCTGGCCGCTGACATTATGGACAGAGGTATTGTATTAACAGGGGGAGGCGCCCTGCTCCGCAATCTCGACAAAGTCATCAGCGACGAAACGAAAATGCCTGTTCTTATCGCTGAAGATCCGCTGGATTGTGTTGCGATCGGCACTGGAAAAGCACTGGAGCACATCCATCTTTTCAAAGGAAAAACAAGATAATCAGGAGTTAAATAGAAGAGGTGTATCACGATGCCGAACAAACGGTTAATGCTATTACTTCTGTGTATTATCATATTGGTGGCTATGATTGGATTCTCGCTGAAGAACGGCCGTAATACCACCTGGCCTGAAAAGCTGATCGGTGATACGACGGGAGTATTTCAAAACATTTTTCACACGCCTGCCGAATATTTTGCAGGGTTCTTCGGGGACATAAAAGACCTGAAAAACACGTACAAGGAAAACGAACGCTTAAGACAAAAGCTGGACGGACAGACACAATATGAAGCGAAGCTCCAAGAACTCAAAGATGAAAACAAGAAGCTGCGTGATGAACTCGGGCATGTCAAATCAATTTCCGACTATGATCCGATTTTAGCGACCGTTATCGCCAGAAACCCTGATCAATGGTACAAGCAGATCATGATCAATAAGGGAACGAAGCAGAAAGTGGCCAAAGACATGGCTGTCACGAACGAAAAGGGTGCGCTGGTCGGGAAGATCAAAAGCAGCGGACTCAACAGTTTCACATCCGCCGTTCAGCTGCTGAGCGATGTTGACCGCAATAACAGAGTGGCCACCAAAATCTCCGGCAAAAAGGGAAGCAAAGGCTACGGTTTAATTGAAGGGTACGATAAAAAGAAACAGACCCTGAAAATGACCATCCTTGAGCCGGATGAAAAACGTGAAGTGAAAAAAGGCGACCTCGTGGAGACATCTGGAACGGGCGGCGTATTTCCTCAAGGGCTGACGGTCGGGGAAGTGACCGATGTAGAATCAGATGCTTACGGCCTGACGAAAATCGCTTACGTGAAACCGGCTGCCGACCTGTACGATCTTGACCATGTCATCGTCGTGAACCGAAGCGTAGCAACAGGGGAGGAAGGATCGTGAAACGTTTCCTTCTCCCTTTGATTATGATTTTGGTCTTTTGTGCGGAAAGCATCTATACGGATCTGGTGCGTTTTCCTTTCGTTTCCGTCGAGCAGCAGGTCGTTCCGCATTTTCTTTTGCTTGCGCTGATTTTTATGTCCGCTTATATCAACCAAAAGCATGCGGTGATCTACGGTTTGATTTTCGGATTTCTTTATGACATCAATTATACGGGTGTTTTAGGCGTTTATATGTTTGGTTTTGCCGGTTTATGCTATCTGGCGGCCAAAGCGTTTAAAGTGCTGCAGACAAACGCCCTGATGGTCATTCTGGTCGCGGTGCTGAGCGTATGTGTGCTTGAATTTTACGTCTACGGCATTCAGACGTTAATCCGCAGCGGCACAATGACGTTTAACGATTTTGTCATTCAGCGGTTCTTGCCGACTGCTTTGCTGAATATTGCGGGGGCCGTTATATTAGTCCTGCCCTTCAGGCTGTTTTATATAAGTCTGAAGAAAGAATTAAGAGATGAGTAAAAAGGATTTTATCTTTTTTTGACGAAAAGAGTATGTTGTTGAGGTGAACATTGATGAAGACCAAAAAGCAGCAATATGTAACAATAAAAGGAACAAAAAACGGCTTAACATTGCATCTGGATGATGCATGTTCTTTTGATGAGCTTCTCGATGGTCTTCAAAACATGCTGTCGATTGAACAATATACTGATGGCAAAGGCCAAAAAATCAGTGTTCATATTAAACTCGGGCATCGGTATCTGTATCAGGAACAGGCAGAGCAGCTGACTGATCTGATCGCGTCAAAGAAAGATTTAGTCGTGCATTCAATTGACAGTGAAGTCATCGCCAAAGAAGAAGCGCAGCGGATGAAAGAGGAGCAGGAAATTGTTTCTGTTTCCAAAATCGTCCGTTCGGGCCAGGTGCTTCACGTGACGGGAGATTTGCTTTTAATCGGAGATGTGAATCCCGGCGGTACGATCAGAGCCGGAGGAAATATATTTGTTCTCGGTTCATTAAAAGGGATTGCCCACGCGGGTTATAACGGAAATAACCGGGCTGTGATCGCCGCATCCGAAATGATGCCGACACAATTGAGGATCAATCACGTGTTAAATCGCTCCCCAGACCACATTCAAAAAGGGAACGACATGGAATGTGCTTATTTAGATACTGACGGAAATATGGTCATTGAACGCCTTCAGCAATTGGCTCATTTAAGACCTGATCTAACAAGGCTTGAGGGAGGAATGTGAAATTGGGTGAGGCTATCGTAATAACTTCGGGAAAAGGCGGAGTAGGTAAAACAACAACATCGGCAAACCTCGGTACCGCCTTAGCCATTTTAGGGAAGCGCGTCTGTTTGGTAGACACAGATATCGGACTGCGCAACCTTGATGTCGTAATGGGTCTTGAAAACAGAATTATTTACGACTTAGTAGATGTAATTGAAGGCAGATGCAAGACGCATCAGGCGCTTGTCAAAGACAAACGTTTTGATGATCTGCTTCATTTAATGCCGGCTGCCCAGACAAGCGACAAGACGGCTGTTGTCCCTGAGCAGATCAAATCGCTTGTGCAGGAGCTTAAGCAGGAATTTGATTATGTCATTATTGATTGTCCGGCCGGAATTGAACAAGGCTATAAAAATGCCGTCTCCGGAGCTGATAAGGCGATTGTTGTGACGACGCCGGAAATATCAGCGGTGCGGGACGCTGACCGCATTATCGGACTTTTGGAGCAGGAAGATATTGAACCGCCGCGCCTTATCGTGAACCGCATCAGAAATCACCTGGTGAAAAACGGTGACACGATGGATGTGGATGAAGTTGTTCATCATCTGTCTATTGATCTCCTCGGAATCGTTGCTGACGATGATGAAGTGATCAGGGCTTCAAATATCGGCGAACCGATTGCCATGAATTCCAAAAACCGCGCCAGCATTGCGTACCGCAATATCGCCCGGCGCATTTTAGGAGAATCCGTTCCTTTGCAGGTGCTTGAAGAGCAGCAAAAAGGGATGATGGCGAAAATCAAGTCATTTTTCGGCGTGCGTTCATAATATATACCAGAATACAAAGATCTGATGAAGCCCAGCTTATCAGGTCTTTTTTGTTTTTCAAGAGCGCATATTTGCAATGGACAAGACATAGGATGTACAAACCCAACGATTGCAAAGGATGATGGCGATGAGTCACAGAGCTGATGAAATTAGAAAAAGACTGGCCAAAAGAAGAAAACAGCGGCCTGAATCAAAACTTACTTTCGTTCAAAACGCCCAAACACAGAATTTTCCCGCGTGGCAGACGGTCAAGGAGCAGGAAAAGCACAAGCTTCTACCGGACTACGAATATCAAACGGAACACCCGCCCGAATTTAACGGACGGCATCCATTGATCAGCGCTCATTCTATTATTTTAAAATGCCTGCTGGCCGCCTGTCTCGTACTGATCTCCGCTATTGCCTATAAAACCGACAAACAGCCGCTGAGTCAGATCAAACCGGCGATCGCACAAACCTTTCAAAAAGAATTTCAGTTTGCTGCCGTAAGCAATTGGTTCGTATCTTCCTTCGGAAACCCGCTCGCTTTTCTTACGCCGGGAACGAAAAAGAAGGACGGTCAGGTGGCGGTCAGTCAGGATATGGCCGTTCCTGCCGCGGGGAAAATCCAGCAGGACTTTCAAAATAACGGAGAGGGCGTCGTCGTCGAAACCGCCAGCGAAGCCATTGACAGCGTAAAAGAAGGCTACATTATGGAAGTGAGCAAAGATAAAAAAACAGGACTGACGGTGAAGGTGCAGCATGCCGACAATACCAGCAGCATTTACGGCCGGCTAAAAGATGTTAACGTTTCATTGTATGACTTTGTCGATAAAGGGAAAAAGATCGGTTCGATCAAGCTCAACGATAAAAGTAAAGGCCAGTACTATTTCGCGATCCAGGATGGCGATAAATTCATAGATCCGATCCAGGTGATCACTTTTGATGAATAAATGGCTCAGCCTCCTTTTCAAAGTTCATGTCCATCCTTTTCTTTGGATTATCATGGGGCTTGGTCTTATGACGGGGCACATCAAAGCGCTGCTGTGTCTTTTGCTGGTCGTATCCGTTCATGAGCTGGGGCATGCTGCTCTGGCTGTGTTTTTTTCGTGGCGCATTAAACGAATCTTTCTGCTCCCTTTCGGCGGGACGGTTGAGGTGGAGGAGCACGGAAACCGGCCGCTTAAAGAGGAATTTGCGGTCATCCTGGCGGGCCCGCTTCAGCATGTGTGGCTTCAGGCGGCAGCCTGGCTCTTTTTCATGTCAGGTTTTGCAAGTGAGCAGACATTTGAGATGTTTACCTTTTATAATCTCTCCATTCTTTTCATCAATCTTTTGCCGATCTGGCCGCTTGACGGCGGAAAGTTTGTGTTTTTATACTTTTCTAAACAAATGGCTTTTCAAAAAGCGCATCTCCTCAGCCTGCAGACATCGGCCGTTTCCGCGCTTTTGCTCTGCTGCTGGATTGTGCTGGCCGTCCCCCTTCAGGTCAGCGCATGGGTGCTGTTCGTCTTTCTCGCCGCTTCTTTATGGGATGAATACCGGAAGCGGCATTATATTCAGCTGAGGTTTCTTTTGGAGAGATACTACGGCAAAAACCGTGATGTCACCATGCTGCATCCTTTGACGGTCGCGGCCGATGCCAAAGTGAAGCATGTCATGGCCGAATTCAAACGGGGATGCAAGCACCCCATTATCGTTGAAAAAGCTGGCGAAAAGCTCAGCCAGCTCGATGAAAATGAAGTGCTTCATGCGTATTTTGCCGATAAACGGACAGATTCCTCTATGGAAGACCTGCTGCTGCCTTACTAGAAATAGATTGACATATCCTTTTGGTTCTGATATATTTTTTAATGTTATGGATGTAGCACCAATGCTACAACCGCTCGGGACAGGTGATAAGAGCTTTAAAGCCCCCTGTTGCTGGCGAGTCTTAGTCTAATAGGAGGTGCAGAGAATGTACGCAATCATTAAAACAGGCGGAAAACAAATCAAAGTTGAAGAAGGTCAAACTGTTTACATCGAAAAACTTGCTGCTGAAGCAGGTGAAACAGTGACGTTTGAAGACGTATTGTTTGTTGGCGGAGACAGCGTGAAAGTCGGCAACCCAACAGTTGCAGGCGCGACAGTTACAGCTAAAGTTGAAAAACAAGGCCGTGCGAAAAAAATCACTGTTTTCCGTTACAAGCCAAAGAAAAATGTTCATAAAAAACAAGGTCATCGTCAGCCTTATACTAAATTGACAATCGAAAAAATCAACGCGTAAGCATGATTGAGGCAACAATTCGAAGATCCCGGAATGACGGGGGCATTTTGTCCTTTGAAATGACGGGACATGCCGATTTTGCTGAACATGGACGAGATCTCGTATGCGCCGGGGTCACGGCTGTCGTTTTCGGAGCGGTCAATGCGGTTATCGCGCTGGCTCCTCTCGAACCGATTCTTGATATAGGCGAGGACGGGGGTTATTTCTACTTTGAATTCCCTGAAGCCGCTGATCAGGAAGCTTTGCAAAAAGCGCAGCTGCTGATTGAAGGCATGATTGTTTCTCTTGAAACGATCGAGCGGGATTACAGTGAACACTTACGGTTGACTGCAAACCAAATATAGGAGGTGAGTTACATGCTTAGATTAGATCTTCAGTTTTTCGCTTCTAAAAAAGGTGTAGGTTCTACAAAGAACGGACGTGACTCTGAATCTAAACGTTTAGGCGCTAAACGTGCAGACGGTCAATTCGTAACAGGCGGATCTATCCTTTACCGTCAACGCGGAACGAAAATCTACCCAGGTGAAAACGTGGGCCGCGGAGGAGATGACACTCTTTTTGCTAAAATCGACGGAACTGTTAAATTCGAACGTTTCGGCCGTGACCGCAAAAAAGTGAGCGTATATCCTGTAGCTCAATAATGACACAAAAAACTCCGGTCGTTGACTGGAGTTTTTTTTGCAGTAAGCGGAGTAACATCAAGAATGAAAAGCAGAGGATGCGTGAGTGAACCCCGCCTTGAATGAGGACATCAGCTTCCCATACCCACTGGATATGTTCCCCAAGCAGTGATACCAAAAATGTTTCTGCCTGGCATCCGCATTGTATGCGATCCGAAAAAGGAACATGATGAACCAGGAAAAACAAGTGTTTTTTTAACAAAGCCTTCTCTGTTATAATTCATAGTACACACTTATCAAGACTCCTAAAAAGAAATTAAACGATTGGGAGTGCGAAAATGAAGGATGTATCGAAGAAACAAGAAGAACCTGTAAGCGATGCGGCTCTGATCAATGAGCTGATCCAATTAATGGGCCATTTCCGTCATGATTGGATGAATAAGCTGCAGCTGATAAAAGGAAACTTAAGTTTGCAGAAGTATGACAGGGTCGTTGAAATTATTGACGAAATGGTCATAGATGCAAAGCACGAATCAAAGCTCTCAAACCTGAAAACCCCGCACTTGGCGTTTGACTTTCTTACATTTAATTGGAAGTCCCGTTATATGAGGCTCGAATACGAAGTGCTCGGAGAAATTAAAGATTTATCGGCATATGATCAAAAGCTGTCGAACCTGATGAGAAAACTGTTTCATCTGTTCGGTCTGGCGGTAAACAATGAAAGTGAAAATCATCTGACCGTATCGCTGCAGACGGATCACCCTGACAGACAGCTTATTGTATATCTCGATTTTCATGGAACGATTGCAAATGCAGATGTGTTTGATGAATTTCGCAAATCCCGGTATGAGGACTTTGATGTCATGCAATTTGAGCTGACCGGCCATGAATGTGTGGCCGAAATTGGAATGAACTAGCGGTTTTTTACGGTTTAGAACGGAGGATATTATGTTTGTAGATCAGGTGAAAGTATATGTAAAAGGCGGCGACGGCGGTAACGGAATGGTTGCGTTCCGCCGTGAAAAATATGTGCCGAAAGGCGGGCCTGCCGGCGGTGACGGAGGTAATGGAGGCGACGTCGTTTTTGAGGTTGATGAAGGACTGCGCACGCTCATGGACTTCCGGTACCAGCGGCATTTCAAAGCGATACGCGGCGAGCACGGCATGTCTAAAAACCAGCACGGCAGAAATGCGGACGATATGGTTGTTAAAGTTCCGCCCGGCACAGTCGTAACGGATGACGATACAAAACAGGTCATTGCCGATCTGACTGAGCACGGGCAGCGCGCCGTCATCGCAAAAGGCGGACGCGGCGGACGCGGAAATACCCGCTTTGCGACACCGGCCAACCCGGCACCGCAGCTGTCAGAGCACGGAGAGCCCGGAAAAGAGCGCTATATCGTGCTTGAACTGAAAGTGCTTGCAGACGTAGGTCTCGTCGGCTTCCCGAGCGTCGGAAAATCTACGCTTCTGTCTGTCGTTTCATCGGCAAAGCCGAAAATTGCCGATTATCATTTTACAACGCTTGTTCCGAATCTGGGCATGGTGGAAACGGATGACGGAAGAAGCTTCGTCATGGCGGATCTGCCCGGTTTGATTGAAGGAGCGCACGAAGGAGTCGGCTTAGGCCACCAATTTCTCCGCCATATCGAACGGACGCGTGTCATCGTTCATGTCATTGACATGTCAGCGATGGAAGGCCGTGATCCGTATGAGGATTATGTGACCATTAATCAGGAGCTCAGTGAATATAATCTGCGGCTGACGGAGCGTCCGCAAATTATCGTTGCGAATAAAATGGACATGCCCGAGGCGGCTGAAAATCTTAAAGCGTTTAAAGAAAAGCTTCAGGATGATCACCCTGTCTTCCCGATCAGCGCGGTGACGAGAGAAGGGCTCCGCGATCTTCTGTTTGAAGTCGCCAACCAGCTGGAAACAACGCCTGAATTCCCGCTGTATGATGAAGAAGAACTGGCGGAAAACCGCGTGATGTACACGATGGAAGATGAAGAAATTCCATTTAACATTACCCGTGATCCGGACGGTGCGTTTGTGCTTTCAGGTGACAGCCTGGAACGCCTCTTTAAAATGACTGACTTCTCCCGTGACGAATCCGTCAAGCGTTTTGCAAGACAGATGCGCGGTATGGGCGTTGATGAAGCGCTCAGAGAACGCGGTGCTAAAGACGGCGATATCATCCGGCTTCTGGAATTTGAATTTGAATTTATTGATTAAAAAAACGGAGAGCTTGCAATGCAGGCTCTCTGATGTAAAAGGGAGGGGTGCAGGTGAAAGAAGAGACATTTTATTTAGTGCGTGAAGACGTTCTGCCTGATGCGATGCGGAAAACCCTTGAAGTCAAAAAGCTGCTCGACAGAAAAAAGGCTGAATCGGTTGCAGATGCCGTGCAGAAAGTTGATTTAAGCAGAAGCGCTTTTTACAAATACCGAGATGCGGTTTTCCCTTTTTACACGATGGTTAAAGAACAAATAATCACACTTTTCTTTCATTTGGAGGATCGGTCAGGCGCGTTATCCCAGCTTTTGCAGGCGGTGGCTGACTCAGGAAGCAACGTGCTTTCCATTCACCAGACGATTCCGCTTCAGGGCAGGGCGAATGTCACGCTCTCAATCAGTACGTCCGCAATGGAAGAAAACATTCATACGTTAATGAATAAACTGAGAAAATTTGATTTTATAGAAAAAGTTGAGATCTTAGGGTCAGGCGCGTAAGGAGAGAAGAGACATGAAAGTCGGTTATTTAGGGCCAGAAGCCACATTTACACATCTAGCAGTCAGTTCCTGCTTTCAAAACAGCGTGACACAAGTACCTTATCAAACAATACCGGCATGCATGGATGCGGCGGTTGCGGGAGAAGTTGATCTTGCATTTGTTCCTTTGGAAAACGCGCTGGAGGGTTCGGTTAACTTAACGATTGACTATTTGATTCATGAGCAGCCTCTTGCGATCGTGGGGGAAATGACGCTGCCGATTCACCAGCATCTGCTCGTTCACCCTTCGAGAGAAAATGAGTGGAAAAAGCTTGAGAAAATTTATTCTCATTCCCATGCGATTGCGCAATGCCACAAATTTCTTCACCGGCATTTTTCGTCCGTTCCTTATGAGTATGCGAAGTCAACAGGTGCGGCTGCCAAGTATGTCAGTGAGCATTCGGACCTTCCGATCGGCGTGATTGCAAATGAAATGGCCGCCGCTACATACGGATTGAGCATCGTGAAGCGGGATATTCAGGATTATCAGGACAACCACACGAGATTTGTCATTCTTTCGCCTGAAAAAGACGTCTCATTCGAAGTGAATGCGAAACTGTCTTCACGGCCGAAAACGACGATGATGGTAACGCTTCCCCAAGATGACCAATCAGGTGCGCTGCACAGGGTGCTGTCCGCTTTTTCATGGAGAAACCTGAATTTATCAAAGATCGAATCGCGCCCGACAAAAACGGGTCTCGGCAACTATTTCTTTATTATTGATATTGAACAGGCGATGGATCAGGTTCTCATTCCCGGTGCCGTTCAAGAGATGGAAGCCCTCGGCTGCCGGGTCAAGCTTCTGGGAACATATCAATCCTATTCGATATAAAAAAAGCCCTTCAGGGGGCTTTTTTTTAATCTTTTATTAAAATACCCGCGTCGTCCAGCGCTTGGCAGGCTTGGTCAATCCGCTCTTTTGTCGGGGCGCTTAACGTATGGAGGTGCACGCCTCCGGTCAGCTGTGAAAGGTAAGCGGCATTTGTCGAGTTAATGTGATCCATGAATTGTTTGACTTCTTTCCGTGTGCTGACTCTTATGGCGGCGGTTAAATCGCCGTATACGGGGTGTTCAATAATGACGTCCTTTATGGTGACGCCTTCATCGACAATGAGTTCAAGCTCTTCTTCCGTCCGCTCCGGGCCGTGCAGACAGGCGACAATCCGTTCGGCATTTTTTTCGCCGCCGGCATTCATGCTGATGTATAAGTAGCCTTGGCTCGTCGCGATGATCGGCTCGTTTTTTGCTTTCAAGAGTGATATGTCCTGCACGATCACCTGTCTTGAGACATTTGCTTTTTTGGCCAATTCGCCTCCTGTTAATGGCGAGCCGGCTTCTTTCAGCCAATGAAGCAGCATGTCGCGTCTTTTCTCCCCAGTAAGCTTCGTTCCTTCTGTCAAATTGCTGATTCTCCTTTCTTTTGCTCCCACAGCGCCGTAAATGTATGTATCAGCATATCGAGCTGTTCACATGTTGTTTCGTTTCCGAATGAGATTCGGAAAAACTGCCGCGCTTCCCGTTCGGTTTTTCTCAGCGCCTTCATAGCTGAAGAAGGGCCGTGGCTGCCGGCGGAACATGCGCTCCCGGTTGAGATGCAAATATCGTTACGATTACATTCTAACATAATATATTGTCCTTCAAAGGAGTGAAAAAAACACCCGACAATGTGGGGCAGGCATTCACCGCCGGTTTCTTCCTCTGAAAATGAAATGGGGAGGCCTTGACGCCGAATTTGGTCATACAAATAATTCCTCAGCCTGTCAGCATGCTCACGGTGTTCCTCCATATGTTTCACTGCATACTCCGCAGCAGCGGTAAAAGCGCCGATGGCCGGCACATTCACCGTACCGGGCCTGAACCCGTTTTCATGCACGGTATGCGGATAAACCGGGTTCCAGCTGACACCGGGCCGAATGTAAACAGCCCCGGTGCCTTTCGGGCCGTATACTTTATGACCGGAGACGGAAAGGGCGTCGATTCCCGCCTGATCCGCATCAATCGGCAGTTTGCCGAAACTTTGAACACAATCGCAATGAAGCAAAATGTTTCTCTGGTGAAGAAAAGCGGCCAGGCGATCCACAGGCTGGATGAGGCCGGTTTCTGAATTGGCGTGCTGTATGGAAACGAGCCCCGTGTCAGGACGGATATGAGCCGCCAGTATGTCCTCGGTTATAAGGCCGTTTTCGTCGGGATATATGATGGTGACATCAATTCCCCGGTCAGCTAAAAACGCCGCGGCATTATGGATCGAATGGTGTTCCATTGCGGTCGTAATAAAATGTTTTTTGTGAACGGGCAGACCGTGCAGCAATGATTGGACGGCCAGGATGTTCGCTTCCGTTCCGCCGCTTGTAAAGTAAATGCCGTCTGCGGCTCCGCCGATCAATTTTCCTGCAGAATGTCTGCAATATTCCAGCACGTCCGCCGCTCTTCCTCCGGCGTCATGAAGGCTGCTTGCATTGCCGTATACCTCTGTGCTGAGATGCTGAAAGACTTTTGCGGCTTCTTTGCT
Organism: Bacillus sp. SJ-10; assembly: GCF_002843505.1. Lineage (NCBI taxonomy): Bacteria > Bacillati > Bacillota > Bacilli > Caryophanales > Bacillaceae > Bacillus > Bacillus sp. SJ-10. Next base: position 2,014,954 of record NZ_CP025258.1, read on the forward strand.
TAAAGGCGCTCCCGCCGCGTAATCAAGATAAATCATACAGCCCGTCTCCTATCCGTTTATGTTAAAAAAAAGCTTGAGTTTATTTTATCGCTGTGTAAATATAGGTGTCAAGACAGGTGTAAATATAACAGGAGGGTGATGTATGTCTGAAAAAACAATTATCGTCATTGGTTCGGGGACGGCGGCCCTTGCCTGTGCTTCCTCATTTCCTCCGTCATACCAAGTGACCGTCATCACAAAGAGAAACGTAACGAACAGCAATTCGCATTATGCTCAAGGCGGGATTGCTGTTTCATACGCAAAAGATGACTCGATAGAATCCCATGTGAACGATACACTGTATGCGGGATGCGGACACAATGACGTGACAGCCGTGCGGCATTTGCTGAAAAGCGGACAGAGCATGATAAACAGGCTGATAGAAGGCCATTTCCCTTTTGATACGAAGTCGGACGGAACGTTTTGTCTCGGCAGGGAAGGCGCTCATTCCAAAAGGAGGATTCTGCACGCCGGGGGAGATGCGACCGGACGGATGTTGGTTGAGTTTCTGGTTCAGCAGCTGAGGGACGGCATTCGGATCATTGAACACGAGACGGTTGTTGATCTGCTGATTGAACACGGGCGATGCGCAGGCGTTGCCGTAAAGGATGCTTCAGGCGCCGTTTCTTACAGAAGAGCGGATTGTGTAGTGCTTGCATCAGGCGGCTGCGGCAGTCTGTACCAATATCACACAAATGATTCCGCCATAACGGGAGACGGCATCGCTCTTGCCTTCCGCGCTGGAGCTGAGATCACGGATATGGAGTTCACCCAGTTCCACCCGACCCTCCTTGTGAAAAACGGGACTGTGTACGGTCTGATTTCTGAAGCAGTGAGAGGAGAAGGCGGATATTTAGCGGATCGCTTCGGGCGCAGGATCATGGCTGGCAGACACGCACTAGAAGATTTGGCGCCCCGGGATGTGGTTTCACGGGCGATTTATGAAGAAATGATGAGAGAAAATCCTGTTTTTATAAATTGCAGCCGAATAGCCGATTTTAAGAAACGTTTTCCGACCATAACAGAAATTTGTCAAACAGCCGGTGTTGATCTTGAAAGCGGAATTCCCGTAGCACCCGGAATGCATTTTTTAATGGGCGGAGTAAAAGCCGATACATGGGGGAAAACGTCCGTGCCTGATTTGTACGCTATAGGCGAGACCGCCTGCACAGGCTTGCACGGGGCGAACCGCCTTGCGAGCAACTCACTGCTGGAAGCGCTGGCAAGCGGGCAACGATGTGCTGAACATATCATTCAAACACCGTTAAACGGAAGATATAAAAAAACCCCGAAGAAATTTGACGTCATCTTAGAAGTGCCGGACACAACGCTTCATGTGCTCCAAGCCAAAATGACAACCGGAGCGGGCATCGTCAGGGAAAAAGAAAACATGCAGGCGCTGGCATCCTGGCTTAACAACGTATCTGTGCGTCATATAAATGTGAAGGAAATCACAATAGAACAAGCCGAGCTATCCTGCCTATGGAAGACTGCGCAACTTGTTGTGACCTCAGCCCTTATTCGGGAAGAAAGCAGGGGAGCTCATTTTCGCGCTGATTTTCCCGGGACGGAGAAAGAGTGGCACGGAAAACAAATCATTCATTCAACATCTGGAACAGTTATCAGAAAAAACGAAAGGATTGGGGAACTATGGACATTCTGCAGCTGAAACAAATGCTGACTCATTTTTTTCAGGAAGATATCGGAACGGGTGATGCGACGTCACAAGCGATTTTTTCTGATCAGCAATGTAAAGCGCGAATCATCGCAAAAACAGATGGCGTGTTTGCCGGAGAAGCCGTTATCCGTGAAGGATGGAAGCTTTTACACGATGATATCCGCATCCGCTCCCTGAAAAAAGACGGAGAACGGATGAAAAAAGGAGACGTGCTCGCTGAAATGGAAGGCCAGGCGGCGGCTCTTCTTACGGGGGAGCGGGTCATTCTGAATCTCTTACAAAGAATGTCAGGCATTGCGACAATGACGGATGAGGCCAAAAGGCGTCTTGATGATCCGTCCATTAAGATTTGTGATACGAGAAAAACGACACCCGGGCTCAGAATGCTGGAAAAATACGCCGTTCGGGTCGGAGGCGGCTTTAATCATCGCTTCGGCTTATATGACGGCATCATGATAAAAGATAATCATATTGCCGCCTGCGGATCGATAAAGGCGGCCATGGAGCGGGCAAGAAAAACGGCGGGGCAGATGCTTGCGGTGGAAGTCGAAATCGAATCCGAACAGCAGCTGCTCGAGGCAATAGAAGCGGGCGCAGACGTTATTATGTTTGACAACTGTCCGCCTGAGTCCGTCCGGCGTTTTGCAGGCATGACACCGGGCCATATCAAAACGGAAGCATCCGGAGGCATAACGCTCGACACATTGCCCGCTTATAAAGGAACGGGCGTCCAATATATTTCACTCGGATTTCTGACTCATTCAGTAAAAAGCGCCGACATCAGCATGGATGTTGAGGCTGCGGAACAGGGGGATTTTTAAGATGTCTATTTTTGACGTGTTAACTGCATCAGCCGAAATGATGCCGAGCCATTATAAAGACATGAGCACCGGAGAAATGGAGAAGCGGGTCGCTGCCATTAAACGGGATTTCGGAAAGCGCCTGTTCATTCCGGGGCATCACTATCAAAAAGACGAAGTAATACAATTCGCCGATACGGCAGGTGACTCCCTGCAGCTTGCTCAAGTGGCAGAAAAAAATAAAGAGGCGGAATATATTGTGTTTTGCGGCGTGCATTTTATGGCGGAAACCGCTGATATGCTGACTGATGATAACCAAACCGTCATTTTGCCCGATATGCGCGCCGGATGCTCGATGGCTGATATGGCAGATATTCAGCAGACGGACAAAGCATGGCAAGAGCTTCAAGAACTGTACGGTAACACCATCATTCCGTTAACATATGTTAACTCGACGGCGGAAATTAAAGCATTCGTCGGACGGCACGGAGGAGCGACCGTCACCTCTTCGAATGCCCGGAGTGTGCTGAAATGGGCTTTTAAACAAAAAGAGAGAATTTTATTTTTGCCGGATCAGCATTTAGGCAGAAATACAGCCTATGATCTCGGCATTCCGCTGACAGAAATGGCTGTATGGGACCCGGGGCAGAACCGATTGCTTACTGACCATCCGGAAAACATTAAAGTCATCCTTTGGAAAGGGCATTGCTCCGTACACGAAAAGTTCACAGCGGAAAATATTTCTCAGCTGCGGCAGCGGGATTCCGGCATCCGCATTATCGTTCATCCGGAATGTTCGAGGGAAGTGGTCTCGCTCAGTGACGACAGCGGGTCTACCAAATACATTATTGATACGATTGAACAGGCTGAACCGGGAAGCAAGTGGGCGATCGGAACGGAAATGAATCTTGTTCAGCGCCTCATTCAATCGCATCCGGATAAACAGATTGAATCATTGAATCCCGATATGTGTCCGTGTCTGACAATGAACAGAATCGATCTGCCGCATTTATTGTGGTCGCTTGAGCAGCTTGAAAAAGGCGAGCTGAAGGGTGTCATTAAAGTTCCGGAAGCGGTTCGGACAGAAGCGCTTCGTGCTTTGAACAGAATGCTGAGTCATACGTAGTTATAAAAATTTCCCCTCCTTCCCAAATTTTTTATCATCATGCCCAGTCCATCGGCATATAGTGTGAAGAAACGTATTGTAATGACAAATGTACCGTTCACGTTTTGTGCATAGGAGGGGAAAACGTTGAAAATTCATATCGTTCAAAAAGGCGATTCGCTCTGGAAAATAGCTGAAAAATACGGAGTTGATCTTGAAGAGTTAAAAAAACTGAATCATCAGCTTAGCAATCCAGACTTAATTATGCCTGGAATGAAGATAAAGGTGCCTTCAGAAGCCGTTCCGGTCAGAAAAGAACCTAAGGCCGGCTTCGGAACGTCTGCGCATAAGCATGAGCATCCATATGCCAAAGAAAAACCGAAATCAGTTGTGGACATTGAAGACACCATACCGGAAGAACCAAAGCCGTCGATTCCTTATGTGCCGCCAATCCCTGAAAAGCATGAAAATGTGCTGCCGGAAGCTGATATGAACCAATATTACCCGTCCAATCAGCTGTTTCAGCCGTGGTCGCCTCCTAAGCCGGAGGAACCGGTGACACATTTTGTCGAGCCGAAAGAAAAAGAGCATGACAATAACATTCCACAACAGGAGGAAATGATCAACATGGAAAACGCGAATTACCCGAATATGCCAAAGGCGCCTGAAGCCGGAAAGATGGAAGAAGAAAACGCCGCTTATCATCTGCCGAACATGCCAAACATTCCGAATGTCCCGTTTCCGAATATGCCGGCCGTTGAACCGCCTTTTATGCATTACCCGATGCCGTGCATGCCTTGTCCTTGTCCGGTTCCGGTGACACCGATGCTGCCGGGTTCTGGATTATGCCATCCGTGCTTCCCGGTAGGCGGAGGTTTCGGCGGTTTTGGAGGAGGTTTCGGAGGCTTTCCGGTCATGCCGATGCCGTTACCGTACGGATTCCATCATCCGGGATTTGGGCCGCAAGCGGGTTACGGTGAATATGAAAACCAGGCCCATGAAAATGCAGAGCATTATGATGGTTCTGCATCTGGTTTCGGCGGTGCTCCTTACGGTCAAATGCCGTATTACGGCGGATATTCGTCACATTACGCACACGCCCCTCATCATGATGGAAAATATAAGGATGATGATTGCGGCTGCCATGATTCACATCATCACCATCATCACCACCACGGTTCACATCACCATCACGCAAATATGCCTGTGCAGCCGTATCCGAATATGGGTGCAAACGCAGGACATTTTATGCCTTACGGCGGAGCAAATCCCAATGTCGCGCCGAATCAGCCGAGTCCAAATCAAGTATTCGGACGGCCGGAGGAAGAAGAAGATTAATGTTTCGGGACGATGTATGTCGTTCCTTTTTTTATGTCCAACTGAGGAATGGACATAACTGACAAGCTTAAACCCGCCGCCCGCCGCACATCCTAAACATGAGCGGAAAACGCTCAAACAGCGATGAATCCACGGGGGGTTTTTCCATTGGGTAAAAAACTGATGACGATCGCGGGCGTTTTAGCCGTGACGGCAAGCTTAACGGCATGCGGAGCAAATAATGCCATGAATGACGGACGCTACAATCAGTCAACACGTCCGGTCGGATATTATTCGAATGATAATGGTAACGGCAGAGGCCAGTACGGAATGGACCATCAAGGACCCGTTTCTGAAATGATGGAAAACCGAAACGGCCGTCATAATACGACAAACGTGTCCGACCAGTACGCCCCTAATGACGGGGTTCCGTTAACGACGGACGGCACATATAACGGCCGAAATGTCAATACGCCGCCGGCAGCAATGTCTTATAATGGGTATGACAACGCCGAAAACATCAGGTTGGCGGCAAAAGTTGCAAACCGCGTGAAAAAAGTAAAAGGCGTACAGGATAGTCAGGTCATCGTGACTGACACGAGAGTCGTCATTGCCGTCAGAACAAATCATCCTTTTACGAAAAATGATGATAAACATGTCAAACATGCGGCCAAAAAATTCGCGGACGGCCGTACAATTCAAGTGTTTACCGACAACGCTACTTTTACAAAGCTGCAAGACATGAACAGAAACAGCCGTTAAACGGACTGCCGGATGATTTCATCCGGCAGTATTTTTATGGATAAAGCTTCATCATTTCTTTACATATTCTTAAAACGCTCTTTATATTGCGGTGTTAACATAAAAGTAATAAAACGTAACGGAGGGGCCGGGATGAAAAAAACGGAGCATGACAAAAGCCGCGGAACAAAAACTGTGTATCTGACCGTAAGGGGATACCGGCTCAAACTGACGCCCGGACAAATGAAACTGATTTCAGACGGCCGGGCATAATCATCGGGGCAGCCCTCATTTAGAGAGCTGCTTTTTTCGGCTGAAACAGACAATGAAAGAAAACGGTTAAGCACCGGCATCTTTGGTCAAACTAGCATCAAGAGTTTGATTGAATAAAGAGGTGTTATTGGTGAAACGAATTTGCGGTGCTCGTCTATTGTTTATGCTTATCTTATCAGCTGCAGTCCTGATTTGCGGAGGAAAAGGCGCATACGGGGCGGAGGTCGAGCATTACGGGCCGCTTCGGGTGCATGTCCAGCTGGAAAAGGTCTATCTTGACGGTGATGTCGGCATTGAACATACGGATGAAACCGTTTTAGCGATGGAGGATTTTTGGGCCGCATATGCCGGCTGGACGCTCGTTGAGCAGAAAAAAGGCTTCGTCCTTTTCCGTAAGCATGTTGATGATATTTCTCCGCTCAGTAAGATTAACGGTTATATCGGCGTCACGGACGGAGGCGTCATCTCCACTTTTCACGGCCGTCCCGGATCGCTGGCCGAGCCGATTCAGTCTTTCTTCCAGATTGATATAGAAAGGCTGGAAAGCCGATTGCAAAAGCACTTGGAACACGGCATACCGTACAGAACAAAAGCGGAGTTTGAGAGCGTGATCGATCATATTAAGACTTACAGCGGCTGACTTTGACGCAAGACATGTGACACATGTCTTTTTTTTCTGAATGGAAGGTGTCAAAGCGAACATACGTTAACTTTTCTATAAGACTTTGGCTGTTTTTGTGTTACAATGATAAGCAGTCAAAGAGGTGAATAGGTGTGATTGAATTCGTGAAGGGGACGATTGATTACGTATCTCCCCAATACATCGTGATTGAAAACGGCGGAATCGGCTATCAGGTCTTCACTCCGAATCCGTTTATTTATAAGGTAAGCAATCAAGAGACCATTTTTACGTATCATCATATAAAAGAAGACGCCTTTTCTTTGTACGGTTTTTCAACCCGGGAAGAAAAAGCGCTTTTCACAAAGCTGCTGAACGTCACCGGCATCGGGCCTAAAGGGGCGCTCGCCATCCTCGGTTCCGGTGATCCCGGAGCCGTCATCGAAGCGATCGAACAGGAAGACGAAGCCTTTTTGGTGAAATTTCCGGGTGTGGGCAAAAAAACGGCGCGGCAGATTATTCTTGATTTGAAAGGCAAACTGGCCGACGTCGTGCCTGAAATGATTGACAACCTGTTCAATCATGAAGCGCGCATTGAAAAACAAGAGGCTGAAACGGCGCTTGACGAGGCGCTTGAAGCGCTCCGGGTTCTCGGCTACGCCGAAAAAGAAATTAAAAAAGTGCTTCCTCACTTAAAAGAGGAAACGGCGCTTTCAACAGATCAATATGTGAAAAAAGCATTGCAAAAATTATTAAAGTAAGGTGATGTTCATGGATGAACGGCTCGTTTCAAGTGAAGCAGACAGCCATGAATCAATAATCGAGCAAAGCCTCAGGCCGCAGAATCTCGCCCAGTATATCGGCCAAAAGAAGGTGAAAGAAAATCTGCGCGTGTTTATCGATGCGGCGAAAATGAGGCAGGAAACGCTGGACCATGTTCTTTTATACGGGCCTCCGGGTCTCGGGAAAACAACGCTTGCGTCTATCGTGGCCAATGAGATGGGTGTGGAGATGCGGACGACGTCAGGTCCCGCCATCGAAAGACCGGGAGATTTGGCAGCCATTTTGACGGCGCTCGAACCAGGGGATGTGCTGTTTATAGACGAAATTCACAGGCTGAACCGCTCAATTGAGGAAGTGCTGTACCCGGCGATGGAGGATTTCTGCCTTGATATTGTCATCGGAAAAGGCCCGTCCGCCCGCTCCGTCCGTCTCGACCTTCCCCCTTTTACGCTTGTAGGAGCGACGACAAGGGTCGGATTATTGACCGCACCGCTCAGAGACCGGTTCGGGGTGCTGTCGCGCCTTGAATACTATACGCAGGAAGAGCTGACAGATATCGTGTCAAGAACGGCTGACGTTTTTGAAGTGGATATCGAAGAAGCTCCGGCTCTGGAAATCGCCAGACGGTCAAGGGGAACGCCGCGGGTTGCAAACCGGCTTCTCAGAAGGGTGAGAGATTTTGCCCAGGTGCTCGGCGACAGCCGCATCACGGAAGAAATCGCTCACGACGCGCTCGAACGTCTTCAAGTCGATGCGCTCGGCCTTGACCATATCGACCATAAGCTGCTGATGGGCATGATCGAAAAATTCAGCGGCGGCCCCGTCGGCCTTGATACGATTTCCGCGACAATCGGCGAAGAACCGCATACAATAGAGGATGTGTACGAACCGTATCTGCTGCAGATCGGATTTCTCCAGAGGACGCCGAGGGGACGGGTCGTGACTCCGGCTGTGTATGAACATTTTCGATTGGAGGCGCCCGCCCGTGACTGACTTTCCGAAGGTTCTCATGGTTCTCGGTGCCGTTTTGCTTATTGCCGGCGCAGTCTGGCACTTTGTCGGAAGGCTGCCCGGAGATATTTTCGTTAAGAAGGGAAATGTTACATTTTTCTTTCCCGTTGTCACTTGTATTGTGATCAGTGTGATACTATCCATTCTGCTTAATTTTTTCGGCAGAATGAAATAACAATAGACAGAATAAAGGTGAAATGATGAAAGTCGATTTATTTGATTTTGAACTGCCTGAACGCCTCATTGCCCAAGTGCCGCTGAAAGAGCGTGACGCATCGCGGCTGATGGTGCTCGACAAACAGACGGGCGGGCTGACGGACAGTTCATTTAAAGAGATTGTAAGCTTTTTTAATGAAGGGGATTGCCTCGTCTTGAACAATACCCGTGTGCTGCCTGCAAGATTATTCGGCACAAAAGAAGATACGGGGGCGAAAGTGGAGCTTCTGTTATTAAAACAGGAAGAAAATGATACATGGGAAACGCTCGTAAAGCCGGCGAAACGCGTAAAAAAAGGAACGGTCCTGACATTTGGCGACGGCCGGCTGACAGCGGTCTGCACGGAGGAGCTTGATCACGGAGGCAGAAAAATAGAATTCCGGTATGACGGGATTTTTTACGAAGTGCTTGAATCACTCGGTGAAATGCCGCTGCCTCCTTATATTAAAGAGCAGCTTGATGATAAAGAACGGTATCAGACCGTCTTTTCAAAAGAAATCGGATCTGCCGCAGCTCCGACGGCCGGACTTCATTTTACGGAAGAGATTCTGGACGAGCTGAAGCAAAAGGGTGTGCGGATTGAATTTATCACACTTCATGTGGGACTCGGCACATTCCGCCCGGTCAGTGCGGATGATGTGGAAGAGCATAACATGCACGCGGAATTTTATGAAATGACGGAAGAAACCGCCGCCTCTTTAAACGAGGTCAGAAAGGCGGGAGGGCGCATCGTGTCGGTCGGGACGACATCAACGCGCACCCTGGAAACCATTGCAGGCGAGCATGACGGCGTATTTACCGCTTCAAGCGGCTGGACGTCCATCTTCATTTATCCGGGATATGAATTTAAGGCGATTGACGGCATGATCACCAATTTTCATCTGCCGAAATCTTCGCTTATCATGCTCGTTTCTGCGCTTGCCGGCAGAGAGCATGTTCTTTCCGCCTACCGTCATGCGGTAGAAGAGGAATATCGTTTCTTCAGCTTTGGCGACGCCATGCTGATTATCTAATTTGAATGACAGGAGGCCTCATACAAAGTGGCTGAACAACCGATACGTTATGAATTTATAAAGGAATGCAAACAAACGGGAGCGCGCCTGGGCAGAGTTCATACGCCCCACGGCTCCTTTGAGACGCCTGTATTTATGCCGGTCGGCACGCTTGCTACGGTAAAGACGATGTCTCCGGACGAGCTGAAATCTATGGATGCGGGCATTATTTTAAGCAATACGTACCATTTATGGCTCCGCCCGGGACATGACATTGTAAAAGAAGCGGGCGGGCTTCATAAGTTTATGAACTGGGACCGCGCGATTTTAACGGATTCCGGCGGTTTTCAGGTCTTTTCATTGAGCAAGTTTCGTAATATAGAAGAAGAAGGCGTTCATTTCCGCAATCACTTAAACGGAGACAAACTGTTTTTATCTCCGGAAAAAGCGATGGAAATTCAAAACGCCCTCGGCTCTGATATCATGATGGCGTTTGATGAGTGTCCGCCGTATCCGGCAGAGTATGATTACATGAAACGCTCTGTGGAACGGACCAGCCGCTGGGCGGAACGCTGCCTGGAGGCGCACGGGCGCTCAGATGAGCAGGGGCTGTTCGGAATCGTACAGGGCGGAGAATACGAAGATCTGCGGACACAAAGTGCAAAAGACTTGGTTTCGCTTGATTTTCCGGGTTATGCCATAGGCGGATTATCTGTCGGCGAGCCGAAGCACGTCATGAACCGAGTGCTTGAGTTTACAACTCCGCTTTTACCGAAGGACAAGCCGAGATATTTAATGGGTGTGGGTTCACCGGATGCCTTAATTGACGGCGCCATCCGCGGCGTGGATATGTTTGACTGCGTACTGCCGACCCGGATTGCCCGAAACGGCACGGTGTTTACGAATGAAGGGCGTCTGAACATGAAAAACGCCAAATATGAGCGTGATTTCCGTCCGATTGACGAAGAGTGCAGCTGCCATACATGCCAAAATTACTCCCGCGCTTACATCAGACATTTGATCCGCTGTAATGAAACGTTTGGAATTCGATTAACAACTTACCATAACCTTCATTTTCTGTTACACTTAATGGAGCAGGTCAGACAAGCCATCCGGGAGGATCGTCTTGGTGATTTCCGAGAAGAGTTCTTTGAGCGTTACGGCTATAATAAGCCAAATGCGAAAAGCTTCTAAATAAAACCATTCTTGAAAGGAGGGAAACAGATGGGTACTTTAGGCACAATCGTTCCTATTATTTTAATGTTTGCAGTGCTTTATTTCCTGCTCATCCGTCCGCAGCAAAAGCAGCAGAAGGCCGTACGCCAGATGCAGGAAGAGCTGAAAAAAGGGGATACAGTGGTGACAATCGGAGGATTGCACGGCACTGTTGATTCAATTGATGAAAGCAAGGTCGTCATTAAAACAGGTGATAACACCCGTTTAACATTTGACCGCCGCGCAATCAGAGAAGCTTCCGCTGAATAACAGCGAAGCTCATACATACAAAAAAAGAGCGGAGAATCCGCTCTTTTTTTATTACGCTGATCTGCTTCCTTTCAAATTCACTCCGAAAATGCCGCCCAGCATGCTGACTCCCAAAAAGCCGAGATGAAACAAAAGCTGACCGGATGTAAACGTTTTTCCGAACCCTAAATATTGAAACAGCAAGATGATTAATGAAAAACAGACGGCGGTTAAAGCCCCGATCATCCAGCCTTTTTCCTTCGCTTTGCCGCCCGATATAAAACCGCCCGCAAATAAAGAAAGAAAGGAAAGCGCGGTGATCAGCCAGCTGAAAGATGATTCTTCCATTGAGGTAACCGTCAGTAAAAGCGAAATCGCCAAACTCGTAAGAAGCATCACCGCAAAGATAGCCACTAAGCCATACAAGACGCCTCTTCCCACTTGTTTCGTTTCTTCCATTTTTATCTCCTCTCCGCCCCTGCGGCCTGATATATGACAAGCCGGAGCCCGTCTTTTTCTAAATGTATTCTCTGAATGTTCGAATTAGACGTAAATGCATGATGTTCAGCCCGTTTCTTACATAATTCAGAGCCGATGGCAAATGCTATGACCGTTGGAGGTGCGATATGGAAGATATTATCATTATTACGTTTCGTACGATTGTGCTTTATTTTATCATTCTTGTGATTTTCAGACTGATGGGAAAACGGGAAATCGGAGAACTGAGCATTTTAGACCTTGTCGTCTCCATTATGATTGCCGAGATTGCCGTATTGGCAATTGAAAATGTAAAAGATAAGCTTTTGCATACAATTGTGCCGATTGTCGTTTTAATGATTATTCAAGTAAGCCTTGCTTTTATTTCGCTCAAAAGCCAAAAAATACGGCAGCTGCTTGACGGAAAACCCACCATTATTATAAAACAGGGAAAAATTGATGAACGGGCGATGAGATCGCAGCGCTACAATTTTGACGATCTTCTTATGCAGCTGAGGGAAAATAACATCGATAGAATCTCTGACGTGTCATACGCCATTTTGGAGTCTTCGGGCAAACTGTCGATCGTCAAAAAGAAAACTAATAAGGATAAGCAGATGGAAACATCGCTTATCGTTGACGGGGTCATTCAGAACGAGCATCTGGACAGAATCGGGAAAGATAAACACTGGCTCGAAAAAAATTTAGCAAAAAGAGGATATCGCGATCTTTCGGTTATATCATTCTGCACGTTTACGGACGGCGCTTTTTTTATTGATCTTAAAGATGAAAAAGGGGAGCCATAAATCGGTTTTACCGCGTCACGAACTTGCCGATGACCGGAATCCGGATCAGCTCTTCCCTTTTAATCAGCCTGAATAACAGAAGAAGCGCAATGTACAAAATCGCGGTCATTGCAATCCAGCCTGTGAGATTAACAGCCTCTGACCCTGAAAAATGAACGGCGTGCTTGATGATGCGGCTGACATAACCGCAAATGAATATAACGGCAAAACAGAGCGCGTATTCTTTTATTTTAATGCTGATCGGAAGCACCTTGCTTACGGTGGACGCATGCAGCAGGGTGACAAGGACCATCCCCGTTACAATCGCAAGTGCGGCGCCCATGATGCCCAATGAAGGCCTGGTCGCCAAAACAAAAATCAGGCCGGTTTTGACAGCGGCGCCGATAAAACTGTTCATCATGGCGGCCCCGGCTAAATTGAGAGCCTGCAGCACCGCCTGAAGGGGCCCCTGAAAATAGTAAAGCAGAAAAAACGGCGCCATCACTTTAACAAATACCGCTGCATTAGTTGATCCGTACATGACGGACATCAGTTCATCAGCGAAAGAGAATAAAATAACCACCGAAATGCCTCCGCTTAAAAGACACAGCCTCATCGCCTGTTCCAGACGGTATTCGACAACTTGCAGCTTTTTTTGCTCCATTCCTTCACTGATCGCAGGAACAAGCGCCGTTGACAGAGAATAGGTTATAAAGCTGGGCAGCGTCAAAACCGTCATGGCAAATCCGGTCAGCTCCCCGTACTGGCTGGTGGCGGCAGCGGTGGCCACTCCTGCAATCGCAAGGCTCTGCGCGACGACAATAGGTTCAAAAAACCAAGATAAATTTCCGATGAAGCGGCTTCCGGTTGTCGGGAGCGACACGCTCATCAGCTGGCGGAAGGTTTCTTTTCCATTTGCAATCGACTTGAAAAATTGTTTTCTGATTCTGATTGTTTTATTTGCTTTAAAACAAATGAATAAATAAATAAGAGAGGCAAGCTCCCCGATGACAGACGAAATCATAGCTCCGGCTGCGGCATATTCAATCCCGTACGGCAGAAACACCGTCGTGCAGACCGCGACAAGTGAAATCCGCACGATCTGCTCAAGCACTTGGGAAAACGCCAGCGGGTTCATATTCTGCCTGCCCTGAAAGTAACCGCGCAGCACGCTGGAGATTGCGATAATCGGCACGACGGGCGTAATCGCCAGAAGCGGGTAAACCGTGCGCTGATCCGTCAGCATCGTTTCGGACATAATCGGCGCAAAGCATAAAAACAGCGGCGTGAAGATGAGACTTAATATCCCGGTGACGGTAAGCGACATCACTAAAATGTGTTTCATTTTCTGCCGGTCCCCCCGCGCGCTTGCTTCAGCGACAAGTTTGCTGATGGCAACGGGGAGGCCGAATTGAGTCAAAGTGGTGGCCAAAAAAAATGTCGGGGCAGCCATCATGTATAAACCGACCCCTTCTTCACCGATAAACCGGGCGATAACCACCCGGTTGACAAAGCCGAGCATTCTCGTAATCATCCCGGCTGCGATGAGAATAAGAGTGCCTCTTAAAAAAGTCTGTTTTGCCATTTTATAAACCCCTGCCTTCTCAAACTACCTGGAATCATATACAATAAAGATATGCGCCGATGTCGTCCGAGCATGACAAGTCTTCGAGAAAAATGGAAAAAGGAGCGAGCGCCCAGTGGAGAAACATCCCGCCGAAATATACAAAGATCATTTGCGGCCTTTTTTGTACAGTAAACTTGAAGAGTTCAAAATCCTCGGATACGATGATGTTGAGCACGAGAGTTTATGGTCATACTTAATACATAAAAAGTGGAAACAGAAAAAGGAACTGCCGCTGCATGAATTGGCCGGTCATATTTTATCAGTTAAAATTGGCGATTTTATGAACTATGCAACCGTTGAAGCTTTTAAGTCGTCTAATTGGCTGGAAAGCGATGAGGGTCAGGAAGCTTTAGATGAACTGCTGAGATAATGATTTGACGGCATAGGTTTAAGGAGGAAATACATAATGAAAAAAGGACGCTTGATTGCGTTTTTCCTGATCGTATTATTGATCGGCACAGGGCTGGGGTATTTTACAAAACCGGCTGCCAATAATATTACGTTAGGATTGGATTTACGCGGCGGGTTTGAAGTTCTGTACGATGTGCAGCCCGTCAAAAAAGGCGATAAAATCACAAAAGACGTGCTCGTCAGCACGGTGCAGGCGCTGAACCGCCGGGCTAACGTTCTCGGCGTAAGCGAGCCGAACATTCAGATTGAAGGAAATAACCGCATCCGCGTTCAGCTGGCGGGCGTCACGAATCAGAACAGGGCGCGCGAAATTCTGTCAACGGAAGCGCAGCTCTCGTTCAGGGATACGAATGATAAAGAGCTTTTAAACGGCTCTGATCTCGTGGAAAACGGCGCGAAGCAAACCTTTGATCCGACGACGAACGAACCGATTGTCAGCGTTAAGCTGAAGGATGCGGATAAGTTCGGAGAAGTGACGAAAAAAGTCAAGAAAATGGCGCCTAATAATCAGCTTGTGATCTGGCTTGATTACCAAAAAGGCGATTCATTTAAAAAAGAAGTCGGCAAAAAACATCCGAAATATGTATCCGCTCCGAATGTGAGCCGGGAACTAAATACAAAGGATGTCACGATTGAAGGCCAGTTCACCGTTCAAAAAGCAAAGGACTTGGCCAATATTTTAAACGCGGGCGCGCTGCCTGTGAAACTGACCGAAAAATACTCTACTTCCGTAGGGGCGCAATTCGGACAGCAGGCTTTGCATGATACGGTAGAGGCCGGCATCATCGGTATTGCAATTGTTTTCTTATTTATGTTGCTTTATTACAGACTGCCTGGACTCATAGCGGTAATTACGCTTTCTGTATACGTGTATATTACGCTTCAAGTGTTTGACTGGATGCAGGCGGTGCTGACGCTTCCGGGTATTGCGGCGCTCATTTTGGGTGTCGGGATGGCGGTTGACGCCAACATCATCACCTATGAACGGATAAAAGAAGAACTGAAACTCGGCAAATCCGTCCGCTCAGCTTTCCGTTCAGGGAACAGACGGTCATTCGCGACGATTTTCGATGCGAACATCACAACGATCATCGCAGCGGTCGTACTCTTTATTTTCGGGACAAGCTCTGTAAAAGGGTTTGCGACGATGCTGATTTTGTCAATTCTGACAAGCTTTATTACAGCTGTCTTCCTTTCAAGATTCCTGCTCTCTCTTCTCGTGGAAAGCAGATGGCTTGACCGGAAAAAAGGCTGGTTCGGCGTCAAGAAAAAACATATTATGGACATTCAAAAAACGGATGAAAATACTGAACCGCATACGGCATTCCAAAAATGGGATTTCACGAGCAAGCGAAAATATTTCTTTATTTTCTCAAGCGCTGTAACCATTGCGGGAATTATCATCTTACTGGTCTTTAAGCTCAACCTGGGAATCGATTTTGCAAGCGGCGCGCGGATTGACGTGCAGAGCAATCATTCTTTGACGGCGCAGCAGGTTGAAAAAGATTTTGATTCTCTCGGCATGGAGCCGGAAAACATCGTGCTTTCTGGTAAAGAGAACCATGTTGCCGCGGCCCGGTTTGTCGGAGAGCCGTCTAAAGAAAAAATCGCTGAAATCAAAACGTACTTTAAGGACAAATACGGATCTGAACCGAACGTCAGCACGGTATCGCCGACAGTCGGAAAAGAACTGGCCCGTAATGCTTTATATGCTGTCGCCATTGCATCAATCGGCATCATTATTTACGTGTCAATCCGTTTCGAGTACAGAATGGCAATCGCCGCAATTGTATCCCTGCTGTATGACGCTTTCTTTATCGTCGCGTTTTTCAGCATTACCAGGCTGGAGGTCGATGTCACCTTTATCGCCGCTGTACTCACCATAATCGGTTACTCGATAAATGATACGATCGTTACATTTGACCGGATACGTGAGCAGATGAAAAAACGTAAGCCGAAGTCATTTGCCGATCTGGAACATATCGTGAATCTGAGCTTGCAGCAAACCTTTACACGTTCGATCAATACGGTCTTGACCGTTGTGATTGTTGTCGTCGTGCTGCTCATTTTGGGCTCATCGTCAATTACAAACTTCTCCGTCGCTTTATTGGTCGGTTTATTGACGGGTGTTTATTCCTCTCTTTACATCGCCGCGCAGCTGTGGCTTGTATGGAAAGGAAAAGAATTTAAAGGGAAAAAATCAATCGAAGAGTAAAATGGGAACAGGCTGTCTTGCAGAAGGCAGCCTGTTTTTTCAGGCCGCATTGAACTTAAAACCTGCATTTGCTATAATGACATACGCTTACATAATCAATCATCATTGTAAAAACATGTAGGAGGGTTCTTATGAACGTTCGTGAGTCGGAGCTTCCGGGCATCGGCCAGAAAGTAGAAGTCATTACGAAAAATCACGATAAAATCAGTATTATTCTTCATGATGACGGCAGAAAAGAGCTCTATTACTTCGATGAGAATGATCATGACGAATGCTTGGCATGCGTTGAATTTAACGACGAAGAGGCGAGGCAGATTTCCGCTATTTTAGGCGGGATGACGTATAAGCCGAAAGCGCTGGAATCTGTGGAAGTCGCGCTTGATGGCCTCGTCATTGAGTGGTTTAAAGCCGAATCTCATGCACCGGCTGTCAGCCGTACAATCGGAGATTTGGAGATCAAGAAACATTACAACGTCCAGATTATTGCGATCGTAAAGAAAAATCGGCAAAAACAGCTGAGCCCCGGCATTGATACCGTAATTGAAGAAGGGGACACCCTCGTCATATCGGGAGAAAGAAGCGGACTGAAAAAGCTGGTCCGCGAGCAGTTAACGGCCCGGATTTCCTGAGACCGGGGTTTACTCCCGGGAAAATGGGGGAAAAGATAAGAGTGAACGATTGGGGGCAGACGCATGAATAAACAATGGACTATTATATTCGCATTACTATTTACTCTGATTGTCGCCATTTTTGCTGTCATTAACGTGCGGGCGGTTGAGGTTGATTATCTGTTCGGAACCGCTGAATGGCCGCTGATTTTAGTCATTTTAGGTTCTGTGTTAATGGGAGCGCTGATCGTGTTTTCGGCCGGCATATTTCAAGTGATGAAGCTGAAGCGCGAAATTAAAATGCTGCGGAAAGAAAACAGATCCGCAGGTGAATTGACGGCTGATTCGGACGGCCAAAAAACAGCCGCGCCGCCGGAAGAAATGCTTGAAGAGAAAAAAGGATCAGAATAACATTTGAAACCCCTCAGTCCGCTCTAGTATAATAGGGTGGTTGAGGGGTGAATTTATGTTAGCGTCAAAAATGCGCTGGGAAATCCAGCAGCCGGATCAGGAAAAAGTCAAATCACTCACAGAACAATTGGACATAACACCTCTTGTGGCATCACTGCTTGTAAAAAGAGGTTTTGATACTGCCGAAAGCGCAAGGCTGTTTTTACATACAAAGGATGCAGACTTTTATGACCCGTATGAATTAAAGGGAATGCGGGAAGCAGTTGATCGGATAAAACTGGCGGTTTCTCAAGGGGAACCGATTATGATTTACGGAGATTACGATGCAGACGGCGTTACAAGCACGTCAGTGATGCTGACGGCACTCAGACAGCTGTCGGCGGACGTTGACTTTTATATTCCCGACCGTTTCACAGAAGGCTACGGCCCGAATGAACAAGCTTTCCGTTCCATAAAAGAGCGGGGATTTTCGCTGATCATTACAGTGGATACGGGAATCGCCGCCGTCCATGAAGCTGAAGTCGCAAAAGAGCTGGGCTTAGACGTCATTATTACCGACCACCATGAGCCGGGACCCGAGCTTCCTGACGTATTTGCGATCATCCACCCGAAGCAGCCGGGATGCGGCTATCCGTTTAAAGAATTGGCCGGCGTCGGTGTGGCGTTTAAGCTTGCCCACGCGCTTACGGGTTCTTTGCCGGAAGCTATGCTGGACTTGGCGGCAATCGGTACGGTTGCAGATCTGGTGCCTCTTCATGATGAAAACAGATTAATTGCGTCACTTGGGATCGAAAGGCTTCGGACGACAAATCGGCCGGGCCTCAAAGCTCTGATTAAGCTTTCCGGCGGAGATATCGGACAAGCTGATGAGGAAACGATCGGATTTCAGGTCGCGCCGAGGCTCAATGCCGTCGGAAGAATAGAACAGGCTGATCCCGCCGTGCATCTGCTGATGACCGAAGATCAGTTTGAAGCGGAGGAACTGGCTTCGGATATTGACCGGCTGAATAAAGAGCGGCAGAAAATAGTGAAAACCATGACCGAAGAGGCTGTTGAAATGGTTCAGCAGCAAGGCGGAAACCCGTCTGCCATTGTAGTGGCAAAAGCCGGCTGGAATCCGGGAGTCGTCGGTATTGTCGCATCGAAGCTGGCTGAACGTTTTTACCGGCCCGCTGTTGTGCTTGGGATAGATGAGGAGCAGGGCATCGCTAAAGGGTCGGCGCGAAGCATCAGAGGCTTCAACCTTTTTACGAGCCTTTCACAGTGCAGAGACATTCTTCCTCATTTCGGCGGGCATCCGATGGCGGCAGGAATGACGTTGAAGGCTGAAGATGTGGCGGAATTAAGGGACAGGCTGAATCAAATGGCTGAAGAAACCCTTACGGAAGAGGATTTTATTCCCGTTCAGGAGGTTGATCTTGTCTGCGGCGTTGAAGACATAACCGTTGAAAGCATTACAGAATTGAATATGCTGTCGCCGTTCGGCATGCTTAACCCTAAACCGCATGTGATGGTGAAAAATGCCGTGCTTGATGATGTGCGCCTGATCGGAGCGAATAAAAATCACGTGAAAATGACGGTGAAAAGTGATTCCGCCGTCCTTGACTGCGTCGGCTTTAACAAAGGGGAGCTTGAAGCCGGAGTTGTCCCCGGATCAACGATTTCCATTGTCGGCGAGATGTCCATTAATGAATGGAACAACAGAAAGAAACCCCAGCTGATGATTAAAGATGCTGCGGTGCCGGAATGGCAGCTTTTTGATATCAGGGGCAAGCGGACGTGGGAAGACACGGTCACCTCGCTGCCGAAGGAAAAACGGGTGCTCATCAGCTTTAACGAAAAAACCGCTCAGAAGCTCCGTGCAAAAGAGCTGTCGGGCGAGCTGGCCGGGATCACATCGGAATCCGAGGCGGAAGCTCTCCAGCTTGACGGAAAATATGCCGTTTTTCTGGATGTGCCGCCGTCAGCGGATCGCCTGCAGCATTTGCTTGACGGAAAGAAGCCGGAACGGATTTATTTTGTTTTTATCAATCATGAAGAACATTTCCTGTCCTCATTTCCATCGCGGAATGATTTCAAGTGGTTTTACGCATTTCTCTTAAAAAGGGGCGCTTTTGACTTCGGCAAGCATGGTTCAGAGCTTGCGAGACACAGAGGATGGTCAATTGACACAATCAATTTCATGACAAAGGTGTTTTTTGATCTCGGTTTTGTTAAAATAGAAGATGGTGTGCTGTCTGTCGTGAGCGGCGCGAAAAAACGCGACCTGGCAGATTCGCAAACCTATCAGGTAAAACAGCAGCTGATGGAATTAGACCAGAAGCTCAATTATTCCGCAGCCCATGAGCTGAAGGAATGGCTGAATAAGCTGATGAACCAAGGTTCAGAAGCTTATGAAAGTACGAGGAGGACATAGAACAGATGGATCTTAAAAAATACGTAACAATTGTGCCCGATTACCCGAAAGAAGGCGTACAATTTAAAGATATTACGACATTGATGGACAAAGGCGACGTATACCGTTACGCTACTGACCAAATTGTTGAATATGCAAAAGAAAAAGAAATTGATTTAGTTGTCGGGCCTGAAGCGCGCGGCTTTATTATCGGCTGTCCGGTTGCATACGCTCTCGGAGTCGGCTTTGCGCCGGTTCGGAAAGAAGGAAAACTTCCGCGTGAGGTCATTAAAGTCGATTACGGTTTGGAGTACGGAAAAGACGTACTGACGATTCATAAAGATGCGATTCTGCCGGGACAGCGCGTGCTGATTACTGATGACTTGCTTGCAACAGGCGGCACGATCGAAGCAACGATTAAGCTAGTCGAAGAACTGGGCGGCGTCGTAGCCGGTATTGCGTTCTTAATCGAGCTTTCTTACCTTGACGGCAGAGACAAGCTTGACGATTACGATATTTTAACATTAATGAAATATTAACCGCATATGGAAAAAAGCACTCGTGTCAGGGTGCTTTTTTCCTATTATTTCATCATCCTGACAGATTCTTTAGGTGTTTTGAACTTCTGCCCTTTACATCTCTCGTTTTTTTCTTGATAATAAACTAATACAGTTTACATTTAAAAAAGGTGATTCCATGGCGAACGAACAAGTATTGACTGCCGAGCAAGTAATAGATAAAGCGCGCACTTATCTGCCGGAGGAGCAGATTGCGTTTGTTGAGAAAGCTTACCTGTATGCGCAAAACGCGCATCGCGAACAGTACCGCAAATCAGGTGAGCCGTACATCATTCATCCGATTCAGGTGGCGGGGATTCTCGTCGATCTGGAAATGGACCCTTCCACAATTGCGGGCGGATTTCTGCATGACGTGGTAGAGGACACGGATGTCACCCTCGACGACCTGAAGGAAGCATTTTCTGAAGAAGTGGCGATGCTTGTCGACGGCGTGACGAAGCTCGGTAAAATTAAGTATAAATCTCAAGAGGAGCAGCAGGCGGAAAACCATCGAAAAATGTTTGTCGCTATGGCTCAGGATATCAGAGTCATATTGATCAAGCTGGCGGATCGCCTTCACAATATGCGGACGTTAAAGCATCTTCCGCAGGAAAAGCAGCGGAGAATTTCAAATGAGACGCTGGAGATTTTCGCTCCGCTGGCCCATCGGCTCGGGATTTCTAAAATCAAATGGGAGCTTGAAGACACCGCTCTCCGTTATTTGAATCCTCAGCAGTATTACAGAATCGTCAACCTCATGAAGAAAAAGCGCGCGGAACGCGAACTTTATGTCGAAGAGGTTGTCAATGAAGTGAAAAAACGGGTCGAAGAAGTGAATATCAAAGCGGACTTTTCAGGACGTCCGAAGCACATCTACAGCATTTACCGCAAGATGGCGCTGCAAAATAAACAGTTCAATGAAATATATGATCTGCTCGCCGTCCGTATTCTTGTCGGAAGCATTAAAGACTGCTACGCCGTACTCGGCATTATTCATACGTGCTGGAAGCCGATGCCGGGCAGATTCAAAGATTATATTGCGATGCCTAAGCCGAATATGTATCAGTCGCTGCATACGACCGTAATCGGGCCTAAAGGCGATCCGCTGGAAGTGCAGATCAGAACGTTTGAGATGCATGAGATCGCTGAATACGGGGTGGCCGCACACTGGGCATATAAAGAAGGCAAGGCTGCAAACGAAGAAGCGACATTTGAGAAAAAACTGTCCTGGTTCCGTGAAATTCTGGAATTCCAAAACGAGTCTACGGATGCGGAAGAATTTATGGAATCGCTGAAAATCGATCTGTTTTCTGACATGGTATACGTATTTACGCCAAAAGGCGATGTCATTGAACTGCCGTCAGGCTCTGTGCCGATTGATTTTTCCTACAGGATACACTCGGAGATCGGCAACAAAACAATCGGGGCGAAAGTGAACGGAAAAATGGTGACGCTTGACCATAAGCTCCGGACGGGCGACATCGTCGAGATTCTGACGTCCAAGCATTCATACGGCCCGAGCCAAGACTGGGTCAAACTGGCGCAGACGTCCCAGGCGAAACACAAAATCCGCCAATTCTTTAAGAAACAGCGCCGTGAAGAAAACGTCGAAAAAGGCCGTGAGCTTGTCGAGAAAGAAATTAAAAATCTTGATTTTGAAGTGAAAGATGTTTTAACACTCGAAAATCTTCAAAAAGTTGCCGACAAGTTCAATTTCTCAAATGAAGAGGATATGTACGCGGCGGTCGGGTATAACGGCATTACCGCTCTTCAGGTGGCCAACAGGCTCACTGAAAAAGAGCGGAAGCTGCGTGACCAGGAAGAGCAGGAAAAAATCGTTCAGGAAGTCACTTCCGAGCCGAAACATTATCCGCAAGGGAGAAAACGGGAAGCGGGTGTGCGCGTAAAAGGCATTGACAACCTTCTCGTCCGCTTGTCGAAATGCTGCAACCCGGTGCCGGGCGACCATATCGTCGGTTTTATTACAAAAGGGCGCGGTGTATCCGTTCACCGGGATGACTGTCCGAACGTCAAAACGAATGAAGCGCAGGAACGTCTGATCCCTGTTGAATGGGAGCATGAATCACAGGTTCAAAGACGCAAAGAATATAACGTTGAGATTGAGATTTTGGGGTATGACCGTCTCGGGCTTTTAAATGAGGTGCTCCAAGCCGTAAATGAGACGAAAACCAACATCTCCTCTGTCTCCGGCAAATCCGACCGCAATAAAGTCGCTACGATTCATATGGCGATTTTTATTCAAAACATCAACCATCTGCATAAAGTGGTCGAGCGGATTAAGCAGATCAGAGACATCTATTCAGTCCGGCGGGTAATGAACTAAAAGGAGCTTGCTATGAAATTAGTTGTTCAGCGTGTAACAGAAGCAAGTGTGACGGTTGACGGCGCTGTCGCCGGCCGGATCGGACCCGGCATTATGGCGCTTGTCGGCATCACTCATGAAGATACAGAAGAAGATGCCGCTTACTTGGCGGATAAAATCGTGAATCTTCGGATTTTTGATGATGAAAGCGGCAAGATGAATTTATCGCTTTTGGATACGGGCGGGGAGATTTTATCCGTTTCCCAGTTTACGCTTTACGGCGAAACGAAGAAAGGGAGACGCCCGAATTTTATGAATGCGGCTAAACCGGATCAGGCTGTGCTCCTTTATGAAAAGTGGAACGAACTCCTTCGGGAAAAAGGAGTCAAAGTGGAAACAGGAATATTCGGAGCCATGATGGATGTTCAGCTGACGAATTCCGGGCCGATTACATTGATTATGGATTCTAAACAATAAAAAAAGCTGCCGTTCGGCAGCTTTTTTTATGATTGAAAATAATGTTCCAATCCGCTTTCAATTCCGTCTGTCACTTTTTCCTGATAAGAGCCGCTATGTATGATTGTTTCTTCTTGCGGTTGACTGAGATAGCCGAGCTCATACAGCATGGCAGGCCGTTTATTTTCCCTCAGGACGTAATAATCGCCAAACAGAACGCCGCGATCCGGGATAGGGGAACGCTTCAGTACTTCAGAATGGACGTCTGAGGCAAGCTGGCGATCCTTAGACGGACTGTAATAATAAGCCGTGCTTCCCCGCGTTGACGTATCGGCATAGCTGTCATAGTGAATGCTGATAAAGGCATCCGCATTCCGGTAATGAGAGGTTGAAACCCTGGCCTGCAGGCTGATAAAAGTATCATCCTGTCTGGTGATATACACGTTTGCACCGGATGCCCGCAATTTTTGGGCCAGCAGCTTAGCGGTTTTAATCGTTACGTTTTTTTCAAACTTTCCGGAGTAGCCGATCGTTCCGCTGTCTTTTCCTCCGTGTCCGGGATCAACGACGATCGTTTTGTTTTTAAGTGAGCCGCTGCCGCCCGACGTGTCGGGAGAAGGTGCTTCTCCTGTTTCCTCCCCGCTTTTTGACGTTTGTACGACCCAGTTTGCCACATATGCGGTTTGTCCGTTTTCAAGCCGGACTTCATACCATTTGCCGCTTGAGCCGACAATCGGGTAGGCTGCGCCTTTATCTGCTCTTTTTACGATAGAAGCGGAAGTCGAGGCCGAGCTCCTTAAGTTGGTGCCGCCGTAAACAATATACGCTTTTTTCGAGGAGCGTGAGCCCGCAGAACCGTCTCCCGAGCCGGATGCGCTGCCCGATGAGTCAGAATCCTTTATGATGTAGTGGCTTGCTGCCCAGCCTTTTTGCCCGTTTGCTTCAATTTTCAGCCAGCCGTGGTCTTCACTTAAGATGGAAACCTTTGTTCCGCGTGATAATTTAGTCATAATCGCTGAATCATGTGATGCTGCACTTCTGACATTCAATGAAGAAACGCCGACCGCTCCGCTTTTTGACCCGCTTCGGGCGGAAGTTGCTTTCGTATCCGATCCGCCGCTGTCCGCGGTGACGTATTCGGAAGAAACCCATCCGGTTGTGCCTTGATAAGAAATGTTCACCCATCCGCTGTTCTTGTCCAGCACAGATGCATGTGCGCCTTGCGGAAGTTTGCCGATGACTTCATATGATGTCCCCGGGCCTTTTCTGATGCGGAGGTCAGGATCGGTGGAAGTGACTGTTCCCCTTGTTGCGGATGAATTGTCTGCTCCCCCGGCTGTTTTTGATATCAGCCAGGAAACGACCCATCCGGTTTTACCGGGGCTCAGCTGAAGCTGCACCCAGTCTCCCTCTTCTTTAGCGATCGGGTATCTTTCCCCTTTTTTTACTTCAGCCTTAATTCCATAGCTCAGGCCGGGACCGCCTCTGACATTGATCTTGTCTGTCGCGATGACCGCTTCTCCCTCTGCGGCGATTGCGGTGTGGAATGACGGAAGAAGCGCTGTGATGATGACGCCGCATAAAATAAGAGCAAGAGTTCTCTTCTTCATGGCTGTCCTCCTTTCTGAACTAACTAAAATACATTCTTGTATAATATCGTATTTTCCTTGCTGAATGTTAAATAAAAATAAAATGGTTTGTTTATACTAGTCATAAATACAGCGAAAAGGTGTGCAAATCATGAAATATCAACCAAAAATGGGACGCGCGCTGCACGATGCGGAAGGAAATCTGCACTTCAGTGATCAGAGCGATAGAGAAAAGGCGGGTTTTCTTGAAGAGACGGCGACGGAGTTCGGTCTCTTATCGAAAGAAGCGGTCGCAAGGAAAAACAGACGGAATAAAACTTGACAGGGGAGTGCAATCCCATTATTATAATAGAAATTGATGTACATAAGTCATGATAACGATTTTGAACCGATAATGGAGAAGAGTAGGTCAGAATGCATGGAGAAGAGAGGAACCGTCCCGGGCTGAAAGCGGATCCGCACTGCATCTTTCTCGAAACAACACTCCGGAGGTTCCCTGCTGAACGCTTTTGCAAGTCATTAGGCAGCGGACGTGAACCTGCGTTAAAGGTCAGAGCGGGGATGCTTCGGCATTCCAACTAGGGTGGCACCACGGGTATAACTCTCGTCCCTACTATACATGTATAGTAGGAGCGGGAGTTTTTTTATTTGAAGAAAGACATTAAGGAGGCCTGTAACATGGCATATCACATTCCGAGAGGCACACAGGACATACTGCCGGGTGAATCAGACAGATGGCAGTTCGTCGAACAAATTATGAGGGAGACGTGCCGCACTTATCAATATAAAGAAATCCGCACGCCGATTTTCGAGCATACGGAACTGTTCGCAAGAGGCGTCGGTGAGTCTACAGATATCGTGCAGAAAGAAATGTACACGTTTGAAGACCGTAA
Source organism: Bacillus sp. SJ-10 (assembly GCF_002843505.1). Lineage (NCBI taxonomy): Bacteria > Bacillati > Bacillota > Bacilli > Caryophanales > Bacillaceae > Bacillus > Bacillus sp. SJ-10. The sequence continues at coordinate 2,040,739 of NZ_CP025258.1, forward strand.
AGGGAGAAGCCTGACGCTTCGGCCGGAAGGAACAGCCGCCGCAGTCCGCGCGTTCAATGAAAATAAATTATTTGCGAACCCGGTGCAGCCGACGAAGCTTTATTATGTCGGACCGATGTTCCGTTACGAACGTCCGCAGACAGGACGTTTCCGCCAATTCTATCAATTCGGAATTGAAGCGATCGGCTCCAAAGATCCGGCCGTGGATGCAGAAGTCATTGCGCTTGCGATGAGTATTTACCGTAAAGCCGGTTTGAAACATGTCAAGCTTGTGCTGAACAGCCTTGGTGACCAGGAGAGCCGCAAATCCTACCGGGAAGCGCTCGTCAAACATTTTGAACCGCGCATCGGAGAATTTTGCTCAGACTGCCAGTCGCGCCTGCACACAAACCCGCTCAGAATTCTTGACTGCAAGAAAGACAGAGAGCATGACCTGATGAAAACGGCTCCGTCCATTCTTGATTACTTAAATGAAGAATCAGCCGCTTATTTTGAGAAAGTAAAACAATACTTAAACGATCTCGGCATCCCGTTCGAAATAGATCCGAACCTTGTCAGAGGGCTTGATTATTATAACCATACCGCTTTTGAAATTATGAGCAATGCCGAAGGATTCGGAGCGATTACAACCCTTGCCGGCGGGGGCCGCTATGACGGGCTTGTTGAACAGATCGGCGGACCTGAAGCGCCGGGTATCGGATTTGCGATGAGCATCGAACGTCTGCTGGCAGCCATTGACGCTGAGAAAACAGAGCTTCCCGTCAATCAGGGGATTGACTGCTACATCGTGACGCTCGGAGAAAAAGCGAAGGATTATTCCGTTTCCCTCGTGTACAAACTGAGAGAAGCGGGCATCTCAAGTGAAATCGATTATGAAAATAAAAAGATGAAGGGCCAATTCAAAACGGCTGACCGCCTCGGCGCACGTTTTATTGCGATTTTAGGGGAAGATGAGCTTGCCCAAAATAAAATCAATGTAAAAGATGCGGAAACAGGAGAGCAGCGTGAAGTGGTGTTAGACGAGCTGATACAAGTGTTAAAGGCAGATCAAAAGCAGTGAAGGAGAGGAACGCTATGTTTGGAAGAACATATTATTGTGGCGAGATAACTGAAAAAGCGATTGGCGAAACCGTCAAACTGAAAGGGTGGGTGCAGAAACGGCGCGATCTCGGCGGCTTGATTTTCATTGATTTGCGCGACCGCTCGGGTATTGTGCAAGTCGTGTTCAACCCTGACGTATCGAAGGAAGCCCTTGCCGCAGCGGAAGCAATCAGAAACGAATATGTGCTTGATATCGAAGGCACGGTTTCTGCCCGTGAAGAAGGCACGGTGAATCCCAACCTGAAAACCGGTAAAATTGAAATCAAAGCTGAAGCGGTGACGGTGCTCAGCACGGCGAAAACACCTCCGTTTCCGATCAGTGACCAGGCGGCTGACGTTTCTGAAGACGTCCGGTTAAAACACCGCTATTTGGATTTGCGCCGCCCGGCGATGTTTCAAACATTGCAAATGCGCCACCAAGTCACAAAATCCATCCGCCATTTCTTGGATGAAAACGGATTTCTTGATATTGAAACACCGATTTTAACAAAAAGCTCTCCCGAAGGCGCCCGTGATTACTTAGTGCCGAGCCGGGTGCATGAAGGAGAATTTTACGCCCTTCCGCAATCGCCGCAGATTTTTAAACAGCTTCTGATGGTGTCGGGCTTTGAACGGTATTATCAAGTGGCCCGCTGCTTCCGCGATGAAGACTTGCGTGCCGACCGCCAGCCGGAATTTACGCAGATTGATATAGAAATGTCCTTTATGAGTCAAGAGGACATCATGGCTCTGGCGGAAGAGATGATGGCGAAAGTCATGCTTGAAACAAAAGGTGTTGAAGTACCGCTTCCGCTTCCGAGAATGACATATGAAGAAGCGATGAACAGCTACGGTTCCGACAAGCCTGACACCCGCTTCGGCATGCTGCTGACGGACGTGTCAGACATAGTGAAAGATACTGAATTTAAGGTGTTCTCATCAGCCGTGGCAAACGGCGGCGTTGTAAAAGCGATCAATGTCAAAGGCGCTGCCGGCGACTATTCCAGAAAAGATATCGATGCGCTCGGCGTTTTTGCCGGAAATTACGGCGCGAAAGGTCTCGCTTGGGTGAAAGTTGAAGCTGACGGCGTAAAAGGCCCGATTGCGAAATTCTTTGATGAAGAGAAGCAGGCAAAACTGGCTGAAGCGCTTGATGCTTCTGAAGGCGATCTGCTCCTGTTCGGGGCTGATAAGTTTGAGGTTGTGGCTCAATCCCTCGGCGCGCTTCGCTTAAAGCTCGGCAAAGAACGCGGCCTGATTGACGAAAGCCTCTTCAACTTCCTGTGGGTTGTGGACTGGCCGTTACTGGAGCATGACGAGGAAGAAGGCCGTTTCTATGCGGCTCACCACCCGTTTACAATGCCTGTCCGTGAAGATCTTGACCTGATTGAAACGGCGCCTGAAGATATGAAAGCGCAGGCTTACGACCTTGTCTTAAACGGCTATGAACTCGGCGGAGGCTCAATCCGTATTTTTGAAAAAGACGTTCAGGAAAAAATGTTCGGGCTTCTCGGCTTTACAAAAGAAGAAGCGGAGGAGGAGTTCGGATACCTTCTTGAAGCCTTTGAATACGGCGCCCCTCCGCACGGCGGAATCGCGCTCGGCTTAGACCGTTTGGTTATGCTTCTTGCAGGCCGCACAAACTTAAGAGATACGATCGCTTTCCCGAAAACGGCAAGCGCAAGCTGCCTTCTTACGGAAGCGCCCGGCGAAGTGAGCGACGCCCAGCTTGAAGAACTTCACCTTTCTGTCAAAAGAAAAGTGAAACAGTAAAGATCAGCAGTTTGTTTCTTGAAAATCAAAATCTGCTGTGATATGATTTTGACAAGTTAAATAAAGTCCTGATGTGTTAGTTGTACACCTAGTTTTGACCGAACATTTTTTTGATTTGGGAGCCCGCATTTTTAAATGGCGTACATGCCTCTTTTCATTCGTTAAGAGGACTTACAAGATTTAAAAAAGGGCACCCACCTGCTGAGAGCGGGTTCAAAACGAAGGAAAGCTGCAACGGCACAATTGGGACTTTATTTTTTGTGCGCTAAAACCAGCGGCTTTTTGACAAGCCGAGTTTATAAAACCAGAATGTGGAGTGAGGTTCTTGTTACATCAGTTTTCCAGAAATGAGCTAGCGATTGGAAAAGAAGGGCTGGACACGTTAAAAAACAGCACGGTGGCCGTTCTCGGCGTCGGCGGAGTCGGTTCATTCGCAGCCGAAGCATTGGCGAGGTCCGGAGTGGGGCGGATCGTGCTTGTCGATAAAGATGATGTTGACATTACAAACGTAAACCGCCAGCTGCATGCGCTTTTGTCGACGGTGGGACAGCCGAAAACAGACTTGATGAAAGAGCGGATCGCGGATATTAATCCGGATTGTGACGTCGTCGCCTTAAAAATGTTTTATACGGAAGAGACGTATGAGCAGTTCTTTGAGCATCCGCTCGATTACGTCATTGACGCGTCGGATACGATTCATTATAAAATTCATCTGATGAAAGAATGTCTGAAACGGAATGTTCCGCTGATTTCAAGCATGGGAGCGGCGAATAAAACAGACCCGACACGCTTTCAGATTGCTGATATTTCAAAAACCCATACTGATCCGATTGCCAAAGTCGTCCGCACAAGGCTTCGCAAAGAGGGCATTAAAAAAGGCGTACAGGTCATTTTTTCTGATGAAAGCCCGATCGTCATCCGTGAAGACGTCAGAAAAGAAGTCGGGAATGATGAAGCGAAAATCCGCAAAGCGCAAATGCCGCCGTCTTCCAACGCCTGGGTTCCGTCAGTGGCCGGTCTGATTATGGGCGGACATGTTGTCATGGAGCTCTTAAAGGAGATCGACATTAAACGGGTTAAAGATAAATAAAAAGAAAAACAGCCTTCTTCAGGAAAGGCTGTTTTTTATTTGAATCCGCCGTTTACACGAAAGATTTTGGCCGGTATCAAAAAAGACAAGAACACATAGGGTGTCCTTGTCCGGTTATTTTTTCTGCTTCATCAGTTTTTCATACACTTGCTTTATGGCGGCTTCAAATTTCCCCGTTTGTTTCGGTTTATAGTATTGCTTGTTTTTTAACGGATCAGGCAAATATTGCTGTTCGACCCATCCGTTCTCGAAATCGTGAGGATATTGATAGCCGATCCCGCGTCCGAGCTCTTGGGCCCCTTTATAGTGGGCGTCTTTTAAATGTTTCGGCACATCGCCGATTTTACCCGTCCTGATGTCTTTGAGCGCCTCATCAACGGCTGAGATGGCGGAGTTTGATTTTGGCGAGAGGCATAATTCGATTACCGCATTGGCCAGCGGAATTCTCGCTTCCGGAAAGCCGATCCGTTCTGCGGTCTGAATCGCGCTCAGCACCCGGGGGCCTGCCTGCGGGCTTGCGAGGCCGATATCTTCATAGGCGATCACGAGAAGCCTTCTTGATATGCTTTCAAGGTCTCCGGCTTCGATCAGACGGGCCAGATAATGAAGGGCGGCGTTTGCGTCCGAGCCTCGGATCGATTTTTGGAAGGCGGATAAGACGTCATAATGCGCATCGCCGTTTTTATCATGAGTATAGCTTTTTTTCTGCAGACATTCTTCCGCCGTTTCCCGTGTAATCCGGATCGTGCCGTCGCTTGATTCCTTTGTGGAGAGCACGGCAAGCTCCAGTGCGTTCAAAGCGGAGCGGACGTCTCCTCCGCACCCTTGTGCGAAATGATCCATCGCGTCGTCGTCCACCGAAACGCTGTAGGAACCGAGTCCCCGGTGTTCATCTGTGAGCGCTCTTTTCAATGCCTGCTTGATCAGATCGGGTGTTAACGGTTCGAGCTCAAATATCTGGGTCCGGCTTCTGATGGCCGGGTTAATGGCATGATAAGGGTTGGCGGTCGTCGCGCCGATTAAAATAATCATGCCGTTTTCTAAATAGGGCAGCAGAAAATCCTGCTTTCCCTTATCAAGCCTGTGCACTTCGTCAAGGATTAAAATGACCTGGCCTGACATTTTCGCTTCCTGTACGACAATCTCCATGTCTTTTTTATTATGAATGACGGCATTCAATTTCCTGAATGCGATGCTTGTCGATCCTGCGATCGCTGTGGCGATGGACGTTTTTCCGATGCCCGGCGGTCCGTACAGGATCATGGATGATAAGTGCTTTGCACGCACCATTCTGCCGATGATTTTATCTTCTTTGACCAAATGTTCCTGGCCGATAATGTCTTCGATATTGGCAGGCCGCATCCGATACGCCAATGGTTTCATGAACATCTCTCCTTACATATACAGGGTAACGGAAAACGGACGATTAGAAAAGCGAATTGCGGCGGGCCCCGTGTTTCAATGAAAATTAGGATAAGTTATGTTATAATAACAGTTGGTCTATAAGATACTAAACAGATTATTCATATCCATTTACTTGTATAAATTAACAATTAGAATTGACTGGGGTGTTCATATTGAAAATATCGACAAAGGGAAGATACGGGCTCACCATTATGATTGAATTGGCGAAAAAGCACGGAGACGGTCCGACGTCGCTCAAAAGCATCGCCCAAACAAACAGCCTTTCTGAGCATTACTTGGAACAGCTTGTATCACCGCTCAGAAACGCCGGACTCGTAAAAAGCATCAGAGGCGCTTACGGGGGTTACGTGCTCGGGGGCCAGCCTGAAGAGATAACGGCCGGAGACATTATCAGAGTGCTGGAAGGGCCGATCAGCCCGGTAGAAGTGCTTGAGGATGAAGAGCCTGCCAAGCGGGAGTTATGGATCCGCATCCGCGACGCTGTAAAAGACGTGCTGGACAGCACGACGTTAGAAGACCTTGCGAGCTACACGGACGGCGAGCAGGAAGCTTATATGTTCTATATTTAAACCAGAGGTGTACAGACAATGGAACGGATTTATTTAGATCATGCCGCGACTTCCCCGATGGATGAGCGTGTGCTCGAAGAAATGAAGCCCCATTTCTTCGGCAGTTTCGGCAACCCGTCAAGCATTCATTCATTCGGGAGAGAATCCCGGAAATGGGTCGATGAAGCGAGAGCGGACATCGCGCGCGAAATCAGTGCGAAAGAACAGGAAATTATTTTCACAAGCGGCGGCACGGAGGCTGATAATTTAGCGATTTTCGGAACGGCTGCCGCCCGGAAGAATGAAGGAAAGCATATCATTACCACCGCTGTTGAGCATCATGCTGTATTGCACGCCTGCGAAAAGCTGGAAGAAGACGGCTTTGAGGTGACATACCTCATCCCCGGCCCTTCAGGACGGATCAGTGCAAATCAGGTGAAAGAAGCGCTCCGTGATGATACAATCCTTGTTACCGTCATGTATGGCAATAACGAAGTCGGAACCATTCAGCCGATTGACGAAATCGGAGAGCTGTTAAGCGGGCATCAGGCCTATTTTCACACAGATGCCGTCCAGGCATTCGGTTATATGCCGATTGACGTGAAAAAAAGCAGAATTGACATGCTGTCTGTTTCCGGTCACAAGCTTAACGGGCCTAAAGGGACAGGCTTTTTATATGTAAATCAAGAGGTGAAGCTGTCACCGATTCTTCTCGGGGGAGAGCAGGAACGAAAGCGCCGCGCGGGGACGGAAAATGTACCGGGCATCGCCGGCTTAAAAGAAGCGGTCGTCCTTTCAAACCGTGAGAGGGAAGAGAAAACAGCGAAGTATAAGGAGTTTAAGAACATTATCATGAGCACGCTGGAAAAATCCGGCGTTACAGCGGAGGTGAACGGAGATGCCGAGAAATGCCTGCCTCATATTTTAAACCTTTACTTTCCCGGTGTGCCGGTGGAAGCGCTGCTGGTCAATCTTGACATGGAAGGCATTGCCGTCTCCAGCGGATCTGCTTGTACAGCGGGATCCGTTCTTCCGTCCCATGTGCTTACGGCCATGTTCGGAAGTGAGAGCGGCAGGCTGACTTCGTCAATCCGCCTCAGCTTCGGCCTCGGCAATACGGCGGAACAAATCGAAACAGCCGCCGAAAAGCTTGCCGCCGTCGTTAAACGGCTTGCTTAAAACGGCGGACTTACGTTTTTAATGGAGTGAATGCAAATGGAAAAACGGCCGGAGGATACAAGAGTCGTAGTCGGCATGTCCGGCGGCGTGGACTCTTCCGTGGCGGCCCTTCTGCTGAAGGAGCAGGGCTACGATGTAATCGGAATCTTTATGAAAAACTGGGATGATACGGACGAAAACGGTTTTTGCACGGCGACGGAAGATTATGAAGACGTCATCCGGGTCTGCAACCAGATCGGAATTCCGTATTATGCCGTCAACTTTGAGAAGCAATATTGGGAAAAGGTATTTCAATATTTCCTTGATGAATATAAAGCCGGAAGAACCCCCAATCCGGATGTCATGTGCAATAAAGAAATTAAGTTTAAGGCTTTCTTGGATCATGCTCTGTCACTCGGCGCGGATTATCTTGCGACGGGCCATTACGCCCGCGTGGACAGAAGCGCAGGTACAGTGCGCATGCTCCGCGGTCTGGATGAAAACAAGGACCAGACTTATTTTCTGAATCAGCTCAATCAGGAACAGCTCAGCAAAGTCATGTTCCCGATCGGTGATCTGCAAAAAAGCCGCGTGCGGGAAATCGCCAAAGAAGGGGAACTTGCGACAGCTGCGAAAAAAGACAGCACGGGAATCTGCTTTATCGGCGAACGCAACTTCAAAACGTTTCTCAGCCAATATCTCCCCGCTCAGCCGGGCGATATGATGACAATGGACGGAGAAGTAAAAGGGCGTCATGACGGTCTGATGTATTATACAATCGGACAGCGCCACGGTCTTGGAATCGGCGGAAGCGGCGAGCCGTGGTTCGCCGTCGGTAAAGATCTTGAAAAAAACATTCTGTATGTTGATCAAGGATTCCATAATCCGCTTCTGTATTCCGATAAGATCACGGCGACAAATGTCAGCTGGACGCGTCCAGGTCTGATGGACGGCGGCGAAATGACATGCACGGCGAAATTCCGCTACCGTCAGGAAGATCACAAAGTAACGGTGAAAATGACGGGTGATGATGAAGCGGAAGTCATTTTTGACGGGCAGGTACGTGCCGTCACACCGGGACAAGCCGTCGTTTTTTATGACGGAGAAGAGTGCCTCGGCGGCGGAACGATAGATGACGTTTATAAAGACGGAACAAAATTGTGGTACGTATAACACATGTAAAAAACCTCAACTCGCATGTTGGGGTTTTTTAGCGAAAGGAAGTTAAAAATGGATTATAATAAAATCGGGATTGACGCCATGCAGGAGGGCGATTTTGAAAAAGCGGCAGAGGCTTTTACGAAAGCGATTGAGGAAAACGGCCAAGATCCGGTGCCGTATATCAACTTCGCAAATCTGCTTTCTTCTGTGAACGAACTCGAACGGGCGCTTGCATTCTATAACAGAGCGCTTGAATTGGACAATTCGGCGGCAGCCGCTTATTACGGTGCGGGAAACGTATATGTGATGAAAGAATCGTTTTCCGAAGCGAAGGATATGTTTGAAAAAGCGCTTCGCTCCGGAATGGAAAACGGAGATTTGTTTTATATGCTGGGGACCGTTCTCGTTAAATTAGAGCGGCCGAAGCTTGCACTGCCGTATTTGCAGCGTGCCGTTGAATTAAACGAAAATGACACGGAAGCACGCTTCCAGTTCGGAATGTGTCTCGCAAATGAAGAAATGCTGGATGAAGCTCTGGCACAGTTTGAGACGGTGATCGAGCAGGACCCAAGCCACGCGGACTCATTTTATAATGCCGGAGTCGCTTACGCGTACAAAGAAAATCGTGAAAAGGCGCTTGAGATGCTGGAAGGCGCAATCGGCATACAGCCTGATCATATGCTTGCGCTTCATGCGAAACAGCTTATCACCCAGTCATAACAAAAGGAGGGAAGGCTCGTGGATCAGCTGAACATCGAAGAACAGCCGTATGTAAAAGGCGTCATTCATACGGTCATTTATCATAATGACACCAACCTGTATACAGTGCTGAAAGTCAAAGTTGCAGAAACGTCTGAGGCGATCGAAGACAAGGTCGTATCCGTAACGGGCTACTTCCCTCTGCTGCAAGAAGATGAGACCTACACATTTTACGGAAAAACCGCCACGCATCCTAAGTTCGGCCTGCAATTTCAGGCTGAACACTTTAAAAAAGAAATTCCGACCACAAAAGAAGGGATCATTCACTACTTATCAAGTGATCTGTTTGAAGGAATCGGAAAAAAAACGGCGGAAGAAATCGTCAAAAAGCTCGGAGACGGCGCGCTCAATAAAATTCTGACGGATGCGTCGGTGCTTTACGATGTGCCGAAAATGTCGAAAAAGAAAGCGGATAAGCTTGCCGGAGAGCTGCAGCGGCATCAGGGGCTTGAGCAGATTATGATCTCTCTGAATCAATACGGTTTCGGGCCCCAGCTATCAATGAAAATATATCAGGCCTACGAAACGGAAACCCTGGAGAAAATTCAGGAAAATCCTTATCAGCTTGTAAAAGACGTTGAAGGCATCGGCTTTGTGAAAGCTGACGAGCTGGGCGGAAAAATGGGTCTGTCAGGAAACCACCCGGAGCGGATCAAAGCGGCAATCTTATATACGATTGAATCGACCTGTCTTTCAGAAGGCCATACGTACATAGAGACAAAGCAGCTGATTATCAATACGCAAACGCTCCTGAATCAGTCAGCTGAAGGCGGCCGCGTTACGGAGATGGATGCGGCTGACGGCATCATCGCCCTCGGGGAGAGTAAGGATATCGTCATTGAAGGAGAGCGCTGCTATTTTCCGTCCTTGTTTTACGCGGAACAAAATGTTGCAAAACGCGTGCTCGACATTGCGGCTCAGACGGAGTATGCCGATCAATTTCCTGAATCGGAATTTCTGCTTGCACTCGGTGAACTGGAAGAACGGATGAATGTTCAATACGCACCAAGCCAAAAGGATGCCATTCAAAAAGCGCTGTCTTCACCGATGCTTTTACTGACCGGAGGACCCGGGACGGGGAAAACGACCGTTATTAAAGGAATCGTGGAATTATACAGTGAACTGCACGGAGTATCGCTTGACCCCGGTGATTATAAAAAAGACGAGGCGTTTCCGGTGCTGCTTGCCGCGCCGACCGGAAGAGCTGCAAAACGGATGAGCGAATCTACGGGTCTGCCGGCTGTTACGATTCACAGGCTGCTCGGCTGGAATGGCGCTGAAGGCTTTACCTACAATGAAGATCAGCCGATTGAAGGGAAACTGATCATTATAGACGAAGCGAGTATGCTCGATATCTGGCTCGCCAGCCATTTGTTTAAGGCGCTTCCTAAGCACATTCAGCTCATTGTCGTCGGTGATGAAGACCAGCTTCCTTCAGTAGGACCGGGGCAGGTGCTCAGAGACCTTTTGGCTTCTGAGGTGCTGCCGACCGTGCGTCTGACAGATATTTACCGTCAGGCTGAAGGATCATCCATTGTGGAACTTGCGCATGATATGAAAAAAGGACTGCTTCCAAAAGGGCTGACCGCGCCGACAAAGGACCGCTCATTTATCCGCTGTAATTCTTCACAGATGAAAGAAGTCGTGGATCAGGTCGTCTCGAACGCGTTAAAAAAGGGGTATACCTCCAGGGATATTCAAGTGCTCGCCCCGATGTACAGGGGAAAAGCGGGAATTAACGAGCTGAATATGCTTCTTCAAGACATCATGAATCCGCCGAAAGAAAAAAGGCGGGAGCTGAAATTCGGTGATGTCGTCTACAGGACGGGCGATAAAATATTGCAGCTTGTCAACCAGCCGGAAAACAATGTGTTTAACGGCGATATCGGCGAAATCGTGTCCATTTTTTATGCCAAAGAAAATACGGAAAAAGAAGACATGGTCGTCGTCTCGTTTGACGGCAACGAAATCACCTTTACGAAAAAGGATTTCAGCCAGTTTACCCACGCTTACTGCTGTTCCATTCATAAGTCGCAGGGAAGCGAATTCCCGATTGTCGTCCTGCCTGTCGTCAAAGGCTACTATCGAATGCTCAGGAGAAATCTGCTTTATACCGCCATAACAAGGGCGAAAAAATTTCTGATTCTTTGCGGAGAAGAAGAAGCACTTGAATGGGGCGTCAAAAACAATGATGCCACCGTCAGACAGACGTCGCTTAAAAACAGGCTCACAGAGCAGACTGAAGAGATGGATGCAGAACTGGCCGCCCTGCAAAAAGAGCTGCCGTTCAGTGTATATGATGCGAACATCGGAATGGAAGGCATCACGCCGTTTGACTTTATGGAAGAAAAAGCGTAAATAAAACCCGGAGCATAAACATGCGCCGGGTTTTCGCCTGTGGAAGTCATTTCAAAGTATGCTGCCCGGCTTCTTGGCAAAACCTATACGTGTTCAACAAAAGGTGGTTGATCACACTTTGAGAACATGCCATGCAGCTGAAGGACGAACAGTATATGACGAAAACACCGGGCGCAGTCTCGGGATGATATCGGATGTATGTTTCTCTCTGGACGGCCGGTTTCTCGGTTTCGTGCTGGAGCAGAAACGCCTGTTTCACAACCGCCATCTTTTTTTAGAGGCAAGTGATATAAAAGAGATGGATCAAGAAGCCGTAGCTGCCGGTCATGCTCATTTGCAGCCTTTGCCGAAGAGCTGTTTCACTTTTGAACAGATTAAGATGCAGCCGGTGAAATCGCCTGATGGTGAAATGTTCGGTTTGCTGGAAGATGTATACTTTTGTTTGGACAGGGGCATAATCGTAGCATATGAACTCTCGGACGGCTTCTTTTCAGATCTGGCTGGCAGACGCCAAGTGCGCCGCGCCGCCGATACGCTTATCGAAGCGGGGAAAGAAGGCATCGTCCTGAACGGATAAGAGGTGTAGTCTGTGCTTGTATGTCCGAACTGCAAAAGTAAAGATATCGGCAAAATCGGCGTAAACCAATACTATTGCTGGGGCTGCTTCATTGAGCTGACGGTGGCCAAAGGCAAAATTGCGACACATCAAGTAGAGGAAGACGGCACGTTAAGCAGTCTTGATGATTTGTTTTCTGAAGACGAACGCAGTATCAATTTTTAAAGTTGAAAGGAGATACGCGCGATGGGCAGAACAATGACCTCTCTGTTGGCTTTAGGAGCTGGAGCCGTTATGTATCGTATGGCTTCTCAGTCCGATATGCTGAATAAAAAAGGTATGAAACGGATGAGAAGACGAGTCATGAAAATGTTTTAAGCAGAAAAAAGGATACTTCTCCGGAAGTATCCTTTTTACGTTTGTCTCGCTTCCAGCCGTCTGGCTGCAAGAGACAGGCTGTAATTGACCGCGAAATACATCAGGGCCGCCAGCAGAAAGATCGGGAAAAAATATCCCCCGTCAGCGCTTTGTCCGTTTAAAATCTGCGCGTTATGAATCAGTTCGGGCAGAGCGATGACGACCGCAAGTGACGTATCCTTTAATAAAGAAATAAACTGGCTCACAATCGGAGGAACCATACGCCTGAGCGCCTGCGGCATGATGACGAGAAAAAGAGTCTGCGTGTACGTCAGTCCTGAAGAACGCGCCGCTTCAATCTGTCCTTTGTCAACGGATTGCAAACCGCTTCTGATGATTTCTGACAGCATGGCCGATTCAAAAATCGTCAGCGCCGTGATGGCGGCCGCGGTAATTTCCAGTTTGATCCCGATTTCCGGAAGGGCAAAAAACGTAAAGAAAATGATTAATAACAGCGGCAGGTTGCGGATGGTTTCCACAATGGCCGCTATAATGCCCGAGACGATAGGAATTTTCGCATAGCGCAAAGTGCCGGCGGCAAGCCCGAAAATAAAACTCAGGACAATGGAGATCAGCGCAACATAAAGTGTGACCAAAAAGCCGTCCCATAAAAACAGCAGATGGTCAGGTGTATAGGCGCCGCTAAAATCCATGTTTTTCACTCTCCTTCTCTAATAACTCTTTCCGAGACGTCTTTCCAAATAGTGAACCCCGATGCTGAGCGGGATCGTTACTATCAAATAAAAAAGCGCGACGAAAATATAGACATCAAACACGACAAGAGTACTTGAGGAAACGAGATCCGCCTGATACATCAAATCGAGTCCCGCCACCACTCCGAGTATTGATGAGTTTTTGACAAGGTTGAGAAATTGGTTTCCGAGCGGGGGAATCACGATTTTTACGGCCTGAGGAAGAATGACGTATCTCATCGCCTGACTGTAGGTGAAGCCTGACGATCTGGCTGCTTCCATCTGCCCTTTGGAGACAGTCTGAATTCCGGCTCTGATGGCTTCTGCGATAAAGGCCGACGTGTAAATCGTCAGCGCAATCGTTCCCGCCTGAAAGCCGTCCAATCTCAGCCCGGCGTTCGGAAGTCCGAAATAAAAAACGAATGTGATGAGGAGAAGCGGGATGTTCCGGATAAATTCCACATACGCAGTGCCGATCCATTGAAGGGGTTTGAAAGCCGTGATTCTCATGACTGCGATCAGAACGCCCAGCGCAAAGCTGCCTGCCAGCGCGATGAAGCTCGCAAGCAATGTGTGCAGGAAACCGTCCATATACATATCGAAGTTTTCCGTTAAAATTGAAAAGTTCATCTATGTCACTCCTTATAAAACGGGGATGAGCATGCCTGCTCATCCCGCGGTCCTTTCTATTTTGCCGGTTCTTCTTTAATCCATTTTTTATAGATTTTTTCGTACCTGCCGTCGGCTTTCATTTTTTTCAAAGAGGCGTTGATTTCCTTGATAAGTCCGGATTGGCCTTTTTTGACGGCGATTCCGTAAGGTTCATCGGTGAAGGTTTCGCCTGTCAGCTGATATTGTTTATTTTCATCCGCCATGCCGTATAAAATCGCATTATCGGTTGTGAGCGCATCTCCCTGTCCCGCTTTTAGCGCGGTGAACGCTTCGGCGTAATTTTCAAATTCCAGCACTGAGGCGTCAGGCGCTTTTTCTCTGATGTTTTGTGAGGAAGTAGAGCCTTTTACCGCCAATACTTTTGAGCCTTTTCCCAGGTCTTCGGTGCTTTTGATGCTGCTTCCTTTTTTGACGAGCAGGGATTGCCCGGCTTCAAAATAAACATCTGAGAAATCAACTTCTTTTTTCCGCTCATCCGTTATCGTCATCGTGGCGGTGATGGCGTCGATATCGCCGTTTTGCAGCATCGGAATTCTCGTTTTTGACGTCACTTCTTTAAATTCCGCTTTCTTCTCATCCCCCAGAATATCTTTTGCAAGCTGTTTTGAGATATCGATATCGAAGCCTTCAATATCACCGGAGCTTGGGTTTTTCAGTCCGAATAACCTCGTGTCGGTTTTGACGCCGAAGATGATTTTGTCTCTGTCTTTAATAGAGGCTAACGTGTCTTTTCCCGTTCCCTTTGAATCCCCGGACGTATCTTTCCCTCCGCAGGCTGCCAGCATAAAGACGGCCAGCAGTGATATCAATCCGAATGACAACCATTTTGTTACGCGTGACATAAGCGCTCCTCCGTTTCTTTTCAGTGATTTAAAATACGGCTTAAGAATAAACGCGCCCTCTCTTCACGGGGGCTTTCGTAAAATTCAGCCGGTGCAGCTTCTTCTAAGATGGCTCCGCCGTCGATAAACACGATGCGGTCCGCCACTTCTTTTGCGAATCCCATTTCATGTGTGACGACTGCCATGGTCATGCCTTCTTTTGCGAGTGTTTTCATGACATCCAGCACTTCCCCGATCATTTCCGGATCAAGCGCGGATGTAGGTTCGTCAAACAGCATAATTTCGGGCTTCATCGCAAGCCCCCTGGCGATGGCGACACGCTGCTGCTGGCCGCCGGAAAGCTGTGAAGGATAAGCGTCCGCTTTTTCCGGTATACCGACTTTTTTCAAATAGTATAAGGCCGTTTCTTTTGCTTCTTCTTTTGATTGCTTAAGCACTTTGATCGGTGCGAGCATAATGTTTTGCAGAACGGTTTTGTGCGGGTACAGATGAAAATGCTGAAACACCATGCCGATATTGCGGCGGACTTTATTTATATCCGTTTTCTTGTCATGGATGGAGACGCCGTTTACTGTTAAGGCGCCTCCATCAACTGTTTCCAGCTGATTAATGCAGCGGAGAAGCGTGCTTTTTCCCGATCCTGAAGGTCCGATGATAACGACGACTTCCCCTTTTTTAATGTGCAGATTAATGTTTTTCAGCACGTGGAAATGTCCGTAGTGCTTATTTACATCCTGAAATGAAATCATGGCCATCCTCCTTAAAAAACATGAGTCATATTGACTGGACAGTTTTTGAAATCCTTTAACACATTACGATGGTTATACAGATTTTTATGAATATTATTTAGATTATTTCGTAATTTCTGATAATTATTTCCGTCAAGAGGTCTGCGTCATAAGGCGGAGTTTATGAAACGGGAATAATTCCGGCTTTCTGTCAAAAGATAAAGCAAGAGGTGAAACGTCATGCTTCAAAAACCGCTGCAGCTCTTAATGTGGACGGCTGTATGTCTGCTCGTTTTGTTAACAGTGTATGTCTTTTGCATGCTCGATATGTTATGGTCTCCCATTTGGCTTGTTATAAAATCTCTCTTTATTCCTATATTCATCGCAGTATTTATTGCTTATCTTTTACTTCCGATTACTGAATGGCTTCATAGAAAAGGGATGCCTAGAACTTTAAGCCTGCTTCTGATTTATTGCCTGTTTTTCGGCGGAATCGGCTGGGGGGTTTATAAAGGGGTTCCTGTTTTAATTGAACAGCTGCAGGATCTGTCTGAGAGCATTCCCGGTCTTGCCAAAAACTACAACAGTATGCTGAAGCATCTGCATAATCACACGGATCATTGGCCTGACGGCATGCACCATCGGATGGACAAAATGATTCAGCAGACAGAAACGTTTCTTGCCGGCACGATTGAAAGCACGATCAGAAGCATCCGTTTCGTGCTTGATTATATCCTGATCGCGGCGACGATTCCTTTTCTCGTGTTCTATATGGTGAAGGATATAGACGTCATGAAAAAGACAGTCTGGTATTTGACGCCGAAGTCCTGGAGGAAAAGGGGGAGTGAATTTCTGCGGGATGTGGACGACTCTCTCGGTGATTACATCCGCGGTCAGCTTCTCGTTTGTTTTTTGCTCGGGCTAATAGCCGGCGTTTCATTTTGGCTGTTCGGGCTTCCTTACCCGCTGATTTTGGGCCTTGCCATCGGGATTACGAATGTCATCCCGTATTTCGGTCCGTTTATCGGCGCTGTACCGGCGCTGCTCCTTTCGCTGGCGATTTCTGCTAAAGCTGTGATCATCGTAATCGTCACCATTTTTATTCTGCAATTTATAGAAGGAAACATTTTGAGCCCGCTTATTGTCGGGCGCAGTCTCAGAATGCACCCCGTCGTGATCATGCTGGCGCTCCTTGCCGGAGGAGAGCTCGCGGGCATCCCCGGCATGATTCTCGCTGTTCCGGCGGCAGCCGTTTTAAAAGTGACGGCCATTCACTTTTTGCGGATCAGGACGGAACATTGACATTCGGGTTCTGCTTGTCTATAATTTCGAGTAGAATACATACGAATCTCGAGTGACGGATATGAGTACGCCGAAGCCCTGTTTAAGAGAGAAGCTCCGATACGCTGAAAGGAGCTTCAGCAGAAGATCGGCCGAAGCTAATCCTGAGTGCAGTTAAAGGCTGCCGCAATCCTGCGTTACGGGATGAAAGGTGACAGGCCTTTTTCGGCCTGTAATCAGGGTGGTACCGCGAGACAGCTCTCGTCCCTGTGTGAACGCATGGTTTGCATAGGGAGAGAGCTTTTTTGCTGTCGCAAAAGAGAATTTCGGGTAGTGATAAGGAGGAATATAGATGAAACACTTAACTTCTGCTGAAGTGCGTCAAATGTTTTTAGATTTCTTTAAAGAAAAAGGCCATGCCGTTGAACCGAGCGCCTCATTGGTTCCGCATGAAGATCCGTCTTTATTATGGATCAACAGCGGCGTTGCGACGCTGAAAAAATACTTTGACGGCCGCGTTGTGCCGGAGAATCCGAGAATTGTAAACGCGCAAAAATCAATCCGCACAAATGATATTGAAAATGTGGGGAAAACGGCGCGCCACCACACGTTCTTTGAGATGCTCGGAAACTTTTCCATCGGTGATTATTTTAAAGAAGAAGCCATCACGTGGGCATGGGAGTTTTTAACGAGCGAAAAGTGGATCGGCTTTGATCCGGAGCTGCTGTCTGTAACGGTTCACCCTGAGGATGAAGAAGCTTATACGCTATGGGCGGAAAAAATCGGCGTTCCGGAAGAAAGAATCATCCGTCTGGAAGGGAACTTCTGGGATATCGGCGAAGGCCCGAGCGGACCGAATACGGAAATTTTCTATGACCGCGGCGAGAAATACGGCAATGACCCGTCAGATTCTGAATTGTATCCGGGCGGCGAAAATGACCGCTATCTTGAAGTATGGAACCTGGTATTCTCAGAGTTCAACCACAATCCGGACGGCACGTACACACCGCTTCCGAAGAAAAACATTGATACGGGCATGGGGCTTGAACGGATGGTCTCCGTGATTCAGGACGTCCCGACAAACTTTGACACTGATTTGTTTATGCCGATTATTGAAGCAACAGAGCGCATTTCCGGAGATGCTTACGGAAAGGATGCAGTGAAGGATACGGCTTTTAAAGTGATCGCCGATCATATCAGAACGGTCGCATTTGCGGTAAGCGACGGAGCTCTGCCGTCAAATGAAGGGCGCGGGTATGTACTGAGACGCCTCTTGCGCCGGGCTGTGCGATACGCGAAAACCATCGGTATCAGCCGTCCGTTTATGTATGAGCTGGTACCGACTGTTGCGGGAATTATGGACGCTTTCTATCCGGAGGTGAAAGAAAAGCAAGATTTTATCGCCAAAGTCATCAAAACGGAGGAAGAGCGCTTCCACGAAACATTAAACGAAGGTCTGGCCATTTTATCCGACGTGATAAAGAAAGAGAAGGAAAAAGGCAGCGGCATCATCTCCGGAAAAGACGTATTCAAACTGTACGATACGTACGGATTCCCGGTTGAATTAACGGAGGAATACGCGGAAGATGAGCAAATGACGGTTGACCATAAAGGCTTTGAAGCCGAAATGGAAAAACAGCGTGAACGGGCGAGAAATGCGCGCCAAGATGTAGGAAGCATGCAGGTGCAGGGCGGCGCATTGCGCGACATTACCGCAGAAAGCACATTTGTCGGCTACAGTGCCGTAAAAGCTGAAGCGAAGGTGATCGAGCTTCTTCATGACGGGCAATTAATCAGCGAGGCGCATGAAGGGGATACCGTCCAAATCCTTCTTGACAAAACGCCTTTCTATGCTGAAAGCGGCGGACAGATTGGTGACAGAGGAGTGCTGAGAAGCGAGCAGGCTGTCGTAACCATTAAAGACGTGAAAAAAGCTCCGAACGGTCAGCATGTACACGAAGGCACGGTGGATAGCGGCACGATTCAAAAAGGCGCAAGCGTGACGGCTGAAGTGGAAGATCAAATGAGAAGCGGCGTGGTGAAAAACCATACGGCTACCCACCTTCTGCACCAGGCGCTGAAAGACGTTCTCGGCACACATGTCAACCAAGCGGGTTCACTCGTTACCGAAAATCGCCTGCGTTTTGACTTCTCTCATTTCGGTCAAGTGACGAAAGAAGAACTTGAACGCATTGAAGGAATCGTCAACGAAAAAATCTGGGAGAGCATTCCGGTAGCGATTGATTTGAAACCGATCAATGAAGCGAAAGAAATGGGCGCAATGGCCCTGTTCGGCGAGAAATACGGCGATATCGTCCGCGTCGTACAAGTCGGAGATTACAGCCTTGAGCTTTGCGGGGGATGCCATGTCACGAATACGGCAGAAATCGGTCTGTTTAAAATCGTATCCGAATCAGGGATCGGCGCAGGGACGCGAAGAATCGAAGCCGTAACAGGAAAAGGCGCTTATCAGGAAATGAACAGCCAGCTCAGCCTTCTGCAGCACGCTGCGGACGAGCTGAAATCAAACGTAAAAGACGTACCGAAGCGAATTCAGTCTCTTCAAGCAGAGCTGAAGGAAGCGCAAAGAGAAAATGAATCATTGCTCAGCAAACTCGGCAATGTGGAAGCCGGAGCCATTCTGTCTAAAGTAAAAGACATCGGCGGCGTAAAAGTGCTGGCTGAAAAAGTAAATGCGAAAGACATGAACCACCTTCGCACTATGGTGGATGATCTGAAAGCGAAGCTCGGTTCTGCGGTCATCATTCTCGGCGCCGTGCAAAATGAGAAAGTCAACCTTTCAGCAGGCGTGACGAAAGACCTGATCGAAAAAGGCCTTCATGCCGGCAAAATGGTCAAACAAGCGGCTGAAGTCTGCGGAGGCGGAGGCGGAGGACGTCCGGACATGGCGCAGGCCGGCGGAAAGCAGCCTGAAAAATTGGAAGAGGCGCTCGCATCTGCGGAAGATTGGATAAAATCCGTTTTATAATCCTTTCAACTAGTGTAGAATGATGATAAGATGAGGACCTCAGGCTGAACTTTGCCTGCGAATTTGGGAAAGAGGTGCAAAACGGTGAGCTCGTTTGATAAAACGATGAAATTTAATTTCTCCGATGATTCTGCTGAAACAAACGTCGAAGAAGTGCTGATTACGGTATATGATGCGCTTCAGGAAAAGGGGTACAATCCTATCAACCAGATTGTCGGATACTTGCTGTCTGGAGATCCTGCATACATTCCTAGGCATCGCGACGCCCGGAACTTAATTCGCAAACTGGAACGTGACGAATTAATCGAGGAATTGGTAAAATCCTATCTAGAACAGCATAAAGAGGCGTAAATACATTCATGAGAATATTGGGACTTGATCTTGGAACGAAAACACTCGGCGTAGCTTTAAGCGATGAAATGGGCTGGACCGCTCAAGGCATTGAGACGATAAAAATAAACGAGGCTGAAGGAGATTACGGTCTGGACCGTTTATCCGAGCTGATGAAAGACTATAATGTAGAGAAGATCGTGCTCGGTTTTCCGAAAAACATGAACGGGACGATCGGTCCAAGAGGCGAAGCCAGCCAAACATTTGCGAAACTGCTTGAAACAGCGTACAATGTCCCTGTTGTGCTGTGGGACGAGCGTCTGACGACGATGGCGGCTGAAAAAATGCTGATCGCGGCTGACGTGAGCAGGCAAAAACGAAAAAAAGTCATTGATAAAATGGCGGCTGTCATGATCCTTCAAGGATATCTGGACAGTTTAAACTAAGAGGTGAAAGAAATGGAACACGGCGAAAAACACATTACAATTGTCGATGATCAAGGCAACGAACAGCTTTGCGAAGTGCTGTTCACATTTGAAAACGACACATTCAACAAATCTTACGTACTTTATTATCCGATTGATGCTCAAGACGATGATGAAATCGAAATTCACGCTTCAAGCTTCGAACCGAACGAAAACGGTGAAGACGGCGAACTGATGCCGATTGAAACCGATGAAGAGTGGGAAATGATCGAAGAAACGCTGAACACGTTTTTAGCGGAAGAAGACGAAGAATAAAATGAACGGAAAAAGCCGGAGCGCATATGCGCTTCGGCTTTTTTTTGTAATAAATTGCCGAATGCACAAGAATCATGTAGTATAAGAGCTGTTGGGAGGAAAATACTTGTATGAATATCAATCAGACTAAAAATTCATTTCCGCGTAAAAACAAAAAAACGACGATAATACTGTCCTCCGTGATCGCTCTGCTTATCATCATTGGCGGTGCTTTTTTCTATGGAAAATCTCTGCTGTCCCCGGTTGACAAAGGCAGCAAAACGGCAGTCAATATTAATATTCCGAGCGGTTCTTCCGTTTCGGCAATCGCTGAAATTCTTGAGTATCAGCATGTCATCAAAAGCAAAAAAGCATTTCAGCTGTATGTGAAGTATAAAGGCGCTTCCGGGTTTCAGGCGGGATTTTACCACCTGAATAAAGGAATGGATGCGGATGCGATTATCAAAAAACTGACCGCGGGATCAACGGGATATGCCTTTCAGATCTCCGTTCCTGAAGGAAAACAGCTTACACAGATTGCGGATGCGATCGCAAAAGAAACATCATATTCAAAAGAAGAGATCATGGCGAAACTGGATGACAAAACATTCATCGGCAAACTGAAAAAACAGTTTCCTGATACGATAACGGACGCGCTTTCAAACAAGAAGCTCAAGCATCCGCTCGAAGGCTATCTGTATCCGGCCACATATCCGTTTAATGATCCGGATGCATCGCTTGACACGATTTTGACGGCAATGGTTCAGGAAACAAACACCCGTATCGAAACGTATAAATCTGAACTGGAAAAAAAGAAACTTTCCGTCCATAACGCGCTGACAATGGCATCACTTATTGAAGAAGAAGCCACCGCCAAAGCCGACCGTCACAAAATCGCCAGCGTTTTTTACAACAGGCTCGAAGAAAAAATGCCGCTGCAGACTGACCCGACGGTATTATATGCGGCCGGTAAGCATAAAAGCCGGGTCTACTACAAAGACCTGAAAATTGATTCTCCGTTTAATACGTATAAACATAAGGGGATGCCGCCGGGACCGATTGCAAATGCCGGCGATTCATCATGGGAAGCGGCTCTCCGCCCTGACAAAACGGATTATCTCTATTTCCTTGCAAAATCAAACGGCGAGGTTGTTTTCACCAAAACATTAAAAGACCATAATAAAGCGAAGGAAAAGTATATTTCCAAAAAAGACAGCGAATAAAAGGAGGGCAAAAGCTCTCCTTTTATTCCATTCTGAAAGGTTTTATGATAAAATATATCGGGTTGTTTACTTATGGATAAAGAAGTGTCTTAAGAGAGTGTCCCCGCGGATTCGTCAGGGGCACTCCTTTTTAGAACGGAGGCTGTTTGCCGTGAATGATCGGTATGAACAAATAAACGAGTATATAAACGCGATGCTGAAGCCTCGGCCTGATAAAGTGAAAAAGCTTGAAGCCTATGCAAAAGAGCACCATGTTCCGATTATGGAAGAAGCGGGCATTGAAGTGCTGCTTCAAATGCTGTCGATTCAACAGGCGAAAAACATTTTGGAAATCGGCGCGGCAATCGGATATTCCGCCATACGGATGGCGCTTGAGCTTCCGGATGCGAATATTTACACGATTGAACGGGACGACAAACGCTATGAAGAAGCTGTGAACAATATAAAAGACTTTGAAATGGAAAATCGGATTCACGTAATGCACGGGGATGCGCTGGAACTTTCTGAGTCTGTCCGTGTCACGGCTCCTTATGATGCCATTTTTATCGACGCGGCCAAAGGCCAGTACACGAACTTTTTTGAGCTCTATGAACCGATGCTTGCGCCGGATGGAGTCATTTTTACGGACAATGTTCTGTTTAAAGGACTGGTGGCACAAAATCACTCGGACATTGAGCCGAAAAGAAGACGGAAGCTTGTTGAAAAAATTGATCAATATAACCAATGGCTGATGAACCGGCCTGACTATCAAACGGTCATACTGCCGGTCGGAGACGGCATCGCCATCAGTAAAAAGAAGAGGTGAAGGATCATGAAAAAACCTGAACTTTTGGTGACTCCGACTTCTGTACAGGATATTCTTCCGCTCATTCAAGCGGGCGCAACGGCCCTGTTAGTCGGAGAACAGAGATACGGCCTAAGACTGGCCGGTGAATTTTCAAGAGAAGATATAAAAGAAGCCGTAAAGACAGCTCATCAGGAAGGCGCGAAAGTGTACGCCGCCGTGAATGCTATTTTTCACAACGAAAAAGTGGACGAGCTGAACGGCTATCTTGCCTTTTTGCAGGAGGCCGGCGTTGATGCGGCTGTTTTCGGTGATCCGGCCGTTTTAATGGCGGCGCGTGAAGCGGCTCCCGAGCTTAAACTGCACTGGAGCACGGAAACAACGGGAACCAACTACTATTCCTGCAATTACTGGGGACGCAAAGGCGCACGGCGGGCAGTGCTGGCTAAGGAATTAAATATGGACAGCATCATTGACATAAAAGAAAACGCCGAAGTGGAAATTGAAATTCAAATCCACGGCATGACGTGCATGTTCCAATCGAAGCGTTCTTTAGTGGGCCATTACTTCGAATACCAGGGAAAAGTCATGGACATCGAACAGAAGAAAAAAGAAGCGGGGATGTTTCTGCATGACAAGGAACGGGGCAATAAATACCCGATTTTTGAAGATGAAAACGGCACGCACATCATGAGCCCGAACGATGTGTGCATGATTGATGAATTAGAGGACCTGATGGACGCCGGCATCGATTCTTTCAAAATCGACGGAGTTTTGAAGTCTCCTGAATACTTAACTGAAGTGACCCGCATGTACAGAGAAGCAATCGATTTGTGCTTCGAAAGCCGAGAGACATACGAAGAGAAAAAAGAGAGCTGGATAGAGCGGATTGAAAGCATTCAGCCTGTGAACAGAAGCATCGACACAGGATTCTTCTTTAAAGAAACGGTCTATTAAAAAGGAGGGTGCAACGGATGACAGCCGTAAATCAAACCATTTCCAAAGTCGTAAACGGAAAACGCGTCATTACGAAAAAACCTGAACTCCTTGCTCCGGCAGGAAACCTTGAAAAATTAAAAATTGCCGTTCATTACGGAGCGGACGCGGTTTTTATCGGAGGACAGGAATACGGACTCCGCTCAAATGCGGATAACTTCTCAATAGAAGAAATCGCAGAGGGCGTAGAATTTGCCAAAAAATACGGGGCAAAAATATATGTGACAACAAACATTTTCGCCCATAATGAAAATATGGACGGTCTGGAAGAATACTTAAAAGCGTTGGGAGACGCAAAAGTTGCCGGAATTATCGTCGCTGATCCGCTGATTATTGAAACATGCCGGAGAGTGGTCCCGGACGTAGAAATTCACCTCAGCACACAGCAGTCCCTTTCCAACTGGAAAGCGGTGCAGTTCTGGAAAGAAGAAGGGCTTGACCGCGTGGTGCTTGCCCGTGAAACGAGCGGACTGGAAATTAAAGAAATGAAGGAAAAGGTGGATATTGAAATTGAAACCTTTATCCACGGCGCCATGTGTATCGCTTATTCAGGCCGATGCGTGCTGAGCAATCATATGACGGCCCGGGATTCCAACCGCGGCGGCTGCTGTCAGTCCTGCCGCTGGGATTATGACCTGTATCAGACAGACGGTGCAAACGCGGTCGCGCTCTATGATGAAGAAGACGCTCCGTTTGCGATGAGTCCGAAAGATTTAAAATTGATTGAATCCATTCCGCAAATGATCGAGATGGGCATCGACAGCCTGAAAATTGAAGGCCGGATGAAATCAATTCATTACGTTGCGACGGTTGTCAGCGTGTATCGCAAAGTCATCGACGCATACTGCGCTGATCCTGAAAACTTTGTCATTCAAAAAGAATGGCTGGATGAGCTGGACAAATGTGCAAACCGGGATACCGCGCCTGCTTTCTTTGAAGGCACGCCCGGGTATGAAGAGCAGATGTTCGGTGAACACGGAAAGAAAACAACATTTGATTTTGCCGGTCTCGTGCTCGCGTATAACGAGGACACTCAAATGGTGACGCTCCAGCAGCGCAATTTCTTTAAACAAGGTGACGAAGTGGAATTTTTCGGTCCTGAAATCGACAATTTCACATTCACAATCGGCACTATTTGGGACGAAGACGGAAACGAGCTTGATGCTGCCCGCCATCCCCTGCAAATCGTTACATTTAAAGTAGACAAAAAGATTTATCCGAGCAACATGATGAGAAAGGGGAAGTAATCACCAATGGGTAAGAGTCCTGTAGTTATAGGCATCGCAGGAGGTTCCGGATCAGGAAAAACAAGCGTCACCCGTTCCATCTATGAACAGTTTAAAGGACACTCGATTTTAATGATCCAGCAAGACCTTTATTATAAAGACCAAAGCCATCTTCCGTTTGAAGAAAGGCTGAACACAAACTATGATCACCCGCTCGCATTTGATAATGACTATTTAATCGAGCATATTCAAGAGCTTTTGAATTACCGGCCGATAGAAAAGCCGATTTATGATTATAAACTGCATACGCGTTCTGAGGAAACCATTCCGGTTGAGCCGAAGGATGTCATAATTCTGGAAGGCATTCTCGTTCTCGAAGATAAAAGGCTTCGCGACCTCATGGATATGAAACTTTATGTTGACACGGACGCGGATCTCCGTATCATCAGACGGATTATGAGAGATATTAACGAAAGAGGCCGTTCAATCGATTCTGTCATTGAGCAGTATGTGTCCGTCGTCAGACCGATGCACAATCAGTTTGTTGAACCGACGAAACGCTACGCGGACATCATTATTCCGGAAGGCGGGCAAAACCACGTCGCAATCGATCTGATGGTCACGAAGATTCAAACGATCCTTGAACAAAATGCAATTTTGTAATACCATAGCATAGACATAAATAACTCAGACCATATTATGTATAGGCTGGAAGGGAATGAGACAGTTCCCTTCTTTCCCTGTTTATAAACCGAAACATTTGCAGAAAACACACATTCAGTTTAAGATAAACAGTACCTATATGGGAGAGAAGAACGAGGACTGCCCTGTGTTCTCATTCTTGATTTTTTCGTTTATGCTCTCATACATAATCACACGTTATTGTTGAGGGACAACCACCAAGGAGTGAAGGAACATGGCACAAGAAAAAGTTTTTCCGATGACTCACGAAGGAAAACAAAAACTTGAACAAGAATTAGAGCAATTGAAAACGGTTAAACGTAAAGAAGTAGTAGAACGCATTAAAATCGCAAGAAGCTTCGGAGATCTGTCAGAGAACTCTGAGTATGATTCTGCAAAAGAAGAACAGGCATTTGTGGAAGGGCGCATCACGACGCTTGAAAACATGATCCGGAATGCGAAAATCATCGAGGACGACGGCGGTTCAAATGTAGTCGGTTTGGGAAAAACCGTATCATTTATCGAATTGCCGGACGGTGAAGAAGAATCTTACACGATTGTCGGAAGCGCTGAAGCTGATCCGTTTGAAGGAAAAATTTCAAACGACTCGCCAATCGCCAAAAGCCTGCTCGGCAGAAAAGTGGACGAAGAAGTGACAGTTCAGACGCCGGGCGGAGAAATGCTCGTGAAAATTGTGAAAATTTCATAAGATCCGTTTAACAATGAAACACCTCGTCCAAAATGTGGATGAGGTGTTTTTTTATGATCGTATCAAAAAGGCTGAAAACGGCCGTGATTTGTTTTCTGCTCGTGTTTTTCTTTCTCCTTGCGAGGCTGGCTGAAATTCAGCTGTTTTTTACAGAATCTTTTTCAAAATCCAATATTAATCTGATTCAGGAAAGCGTCAAGCAGCGGACGGAAGAAGTCCTTATTTCAGACGGACGCGGCTCTTTTCTTGATCGGAACGGCAAAGAACTGACCGGAAAAAAGCAGCCTGCCGTCATACTGTTTCCCTTTCTCGTGACGCAGGATTGGCCGGTTGACCGGGTATCAGACATTCTCGGAATGAAACAGAGGGAGCTCAGGCAGCTGCTCACGGAAGCAAAAAAACCGGTGATCCTGAACAGCAGAAAAATAAAACATTTGACGAAACAATCCGTGTCAAATATCAATTCTTTGAAATATCCCGGCATTTACGGCGTATATATGAAAGACAGCAAAGAAACAAACATAGCCGCTCATCTGTTGGGCGCGACAAACCAGGACCCTGAGCTTTTGAAAAAGAAATACCCCGGCAGGAAGGAACTGCCGATCACGGCAAAAATCGGGACAAGCGGGATGGAGCGGACGTTTGATGAGTTTTTACTGGCGGATCAGGACACAAAACTTTTGTATCATGTCGACGGAAGGGGAAACCCTTTATTCGGAATGGACGTCAAATATACGGCTGAAGCAAACGCGTTTTATCCGCTGCAAGTCAAAACCTCCATCGACCGCAATATTCAAAAAGCAATGGAAGATGTATTGAAAGACCGCGGGTTAAAAAAGGGGGGAGCCGTCCTTTTAGACATTGAAAAAAGCAGTGTGCTCGGAATGGTATCAAAGCCTGACGCCGACATGTCAAAGCAGCAGACACTGCAAAATTACATGCTGACGCCGATTTATCCGGGATCAGTATTTAAAACGGTGATCGCCGCAGCCGCAATAGAACAAAACGAAGTGAAGCCGGGCACATCCTTTAACTGCAATCTCAACCTGTACGGAGAGCCGGGGGATGACAAAGGCACGCTCAGTTTTGGAGAAAGCTTTGCCCAAAGCTGCAATTATACGTTTACAAGTCTTGCGGAAAAATTGATCAAAAAAGATGATTCCGTTATTGAAAACATGGCGGAAAAACTCGGTCTCACCCAGCGGGCGGGCTGGGAAGGCAAGCTGTACCGGGAAGACCGATTCAGGCAGCTGTATAATGAAAAAAGCGGGGTCATTTGGGGAGATGACAAAGACAAAACCGTAAAAAAAGCCGTCGCACAGACGGCGATCGGGCAAAAAAACGTGAAAGTCACGCCTCTTGAAGTCGCCAATATGATGGCGGCGATCGCGCGCGGCGGTGAAAAAAAACAAGTGAAAATCGCGGACAAAATTGAATACAAAAACAAAACGACGATGGCATCATTCAAAGATCAGCCGTTAAAAGGGGAAAACATCGACAAATATACGGCGCAGCAGCTTCAAAAAATTCTCAGAGAAGTCGTCACCTCACCGAAAGGAACCGGCCGAAGGTTTCAGGACCTGCCGTATGAGATAGCAGGCAAATCGGGAACGGCCCAGACGGGAATGTTCACAAAAGAAAAACAGACGCTTTACCACAAATGGTTTGCGGGATACTTTCCCGCGGACAAGCCGAAATACGCTCTCGTGGTGCTGCACATGGACACGCCGGGGGATAAGGCTCTGACAAATACAGTGTTTTATGATATTGTTAAAAAGGTACATGAAAATGAAATAAATCAGACATAGAACAACCGCTCAGCCCATGTTAAAATATATGCTGAGCAAGAGGGATAAAGGAGTGCAGAATGATTGAGCAATAAACAATCTCGTTTTGAAAACCGTGATAAGCGCAGAAAAGCAAATATGGTGCTTAACATTTTAATTGCTATCGTATCTATTCTTATTGTCGTCGTTGCCGTCAGCCTCTTCATCAACAGTCCGTCGGGCGACGTGAGCGAAAAAGCGGACACGAGCCAGAAGCAGGAAACACCTGCATCAGGCAAGACGAAGCAGACATCGGATGAAGACATAAAAGACAGCAAAAAAGATACGGCATCAGACGATGACAAAAAAGATAAACAGGATAAGGACACATCTGATTCATCTTCAGACTCTGACAGCAAAAAAGACGATGATTCATCGAAAAGTGATGACAGCAGCAAAAAAGACTCTGATTCAAGCGATCCTTTTAAAGGCGCAAAAATAACAGAGGGCGGCTCATCAAGCGATGTCGAGAAAACAATTGTTAACCCAAAATGGAAAGCGGTCGGCACAAAGCAAACGGGAGAACATGCGGCGACGTATGACTCAAGCTCTGAAGACTGGTCCGAAATGCTTGACGCCATCTCTTACGCAACCGGCGTGTCAAAAGATCACATGACAGTGCTGTGGCTCGGAAACAATGGAAGCCCGCAAGATGCGAAGGGTAAAGTTTTAGACAAAACGAACGGCAAAAAGTATCAGGTCACCATCACTTGGAAAGACAAAAAAGGCTGGAAGCCGACAAAAGTAGAAACCTTAAAATAACCGCAAAAAAGCAGCTGATTAATCAGCTGCATTTTTCTGTCATACGTCAGCTGAAAAATGCACCGACGCGCTGTAAAGGATTCTGCCGTCAACGGCCGTCACCTGATGGGATACGGAACGGACGCGAAGCATAATCGCCTGGTTGTTTTCAATCTGAACGTTTATTTTCTTTTCAAGCTCCTGCAAAGATGCCGCTTCGAAAAACTCTACTTTATCTTTGATTAAATCCAATTGAAAATTCATCAGTACAGATCCTCCTGATTTTTCTTCTGAGTCAATGAAAGTATAAGCCTTTCTGCCGTAATTGCGCAATAATCCCAAAGTATTTTAGTACCCTTCCATTCTTTTTTGTGATAGGATAGTAACTGTTCCATGATTAATCCATACTATACTCATAGGAATTATAAAATATGGAGAGTGAAAAATATGGGCCGTGAATTTATTCCTTTATTTGAAGATTGGGCAGCGACTTATGACGCCACAGTGCACGGGGCTGACAAACAATATGCTGCTGTTTTTAAAGGATATGACAACATTCTTGACAGCATTGTCGCACTTTCAGGTTCAAACGTTTTAGAGTTCGGACCGGGAACGGGGAATTTAACGGCGAAATTAGCCGCCGCGAACAAAAAGGTGTTTGGTGTAGAACCGTCTCCGTCAATGAGAAAACTGGCGGCTGACAAGCTTTCTGACAAAGCCGTGTTCAGTGACGGAGATTTTCTGGAGTTTCCCGCTCCGCCTTTTCAAATAGATACCATCGTCAGCTCGTACGCCTTTCATCATTTAACCGATGAAGAAAAGCGAACGGCTGTAAAGCAGTATGGCGCAATCCTTCAGAAGCATGATAAAATAGTGTTTGCCGATACAGTCTTTAAAGATCATGAAGCTTATGATGAAACCATTAAAAAAGCAATCCGAAACGGCTATCATCAATTAGCGGACGATTTAAAGACGGAACATTATCCGACACTCGGGACAATGAAAAACATCTTTTCAGAAGAGGGATTTGCCGCGCGGTTTACGCAGCAAAATGACTTTGTCTGGATAATGGAGGCGATTAAACGGTAAATCGAAGGGATTGTGTATAAATGAAACTGGCAGTCATCGGAGCAATGGAAGAAGAAGTTACGATTTTAAGAAGCAAACTGAAAGACGCAAAACAAGAGATGATCGCTCACTGTGAGTTTACAACTGGCAGCTATGAAGGCGTCGAAGTCATCTTGCTGAAATCGGGTATCGGGAAAGTCAACGCAGCGATCAGCACGACGCTTCTGCTTGACCGTTTCAAACCTGATTATGTGATTAACACAGGCTCAGCGGGCGGTTTTCATCATACATTGAATGTAGGCGACGTCGTCATCTCAACAGATGTCCGCCATCATGACGTGGATGTGACGGCGTTTGACTATGAATACGGACAGGTGCCGGGTCTTCCGGCAGCATACAAAGCTGATGAAAAGCTGATCAGCATTACTGAGGAAGCGGTTTCTGAACTGAACGGCATTCAAGTCGCCAAAGGCACAATCGCTACGGGAGATTCTTTTATGAATGATCCGAAGCGGGTTGAAGACGTACGCGCCAAATTTGCGGATTTGTACGCGGTTGAAATGGAAGCTGCGGCTGTCGCACAGGTGTGCCACCAGTTCAAAACGCCTTTTGTTGTCATCAGAGCTTTATCTGATATTGCCGGAAAAGAATCTGACGTTTCATTTGATAAATTTTTAGAACAGGCTGCCGTTCATTCAACTGAGCTTGTCCTGAATGTCATCAAACGAATTCACTAAGCGGGGGATTCTCGTTCTCCTCCGCTTTTCCAGGAGGAGGACACATATTGAACGTGATAACAGATATTACAGAACTGATCGGAAATACACCGCTGCTCCGTCTCAAGCATTTTGATATACCGGAGGGAACAGCGGTTTATGCTAAGCTTGAGATGATGAATCCGGGCGGAAGCATTAAAGACAGGCTGGGCGGGATGCTCATTGAAGATGCGCTTCGCACGGGAAAGGTGAAACCGGGCGGCGTTATCATTGAGGCGACTGCCGGAAACACCGGGATCGGACTCGCTCTGTGCGCCAGAAAGCATCAGCTTCGCGCCGTTTTTTGCGTCCCGGAGCATTTCAGCAGAGAAAAGCAGCAAATTATGAAAGCTCTCGGAGCGGACATCGTGCATACGCCGAGAGAAGAAGGCATGCAGGGAGCCATCCGAAAAGCGCTTGAACTGGAGAGAGAGATTAATAATTCTTATGCCGTTCTGCAATTTAAAAACCGAGTAAATCCATTGACTTACTACAAAACGATCGGACCCGAAATATGGAACGCGCTCGGCGGGGATATCCACGCTTTTGTCGCAGGAGCGGGTTCCGGCGGCACCTTTGCCGGTACGGCAGCTTATTTAAAGGAGAAAAATCCTGCCGTCAAAACGGTGATCGTTGAACCGGAAGGCTCGATCCTGAACGGAGGAGAGCCGCATGCCCATAAAACGGAAGGCATCGGCATGGAGTTTATCCCGGATTATATGGACGAGAACCATTTTGACGCCATTTACACGGTGGAAGACGATACGGCGTTTTCGCTTGTCAGAGAAGCGGCCGAGAAAGAAGGCCTCTTAATCGGAAGCTCTTCAGGGGCGGCTCTTTATGCAGCGCTTGAAGAAGCGAAAAAAGCGCCCGCCGGATCAAATATCGTCACCATTTTCCCTGACGGCAGCGATCGATATATAAGCAAAAACATTTTTCAAGGAGGTCAGTAAGATGAAGAAAAAAACGCTGATGGTGCACGGAGGAATTACGGGAGATGAAAAAACAGGAGCGGTTTCCGTACCGATTTATCAAGTAAGCACGTACCGGCAGCCGAAAGCGGGCGAGCACACGGGTTATGAATATTCAAGAACGGCCAATCCGACGCGGACGGCGCTTGAAAGCTTAATTGCGGAGCTTGAAGGCGGAGCGGCGGGATATGCGTTCGGCTCAGGCATGGCTGCGATTACTGCCGTCATGATGCTGTTTGACAGCGGCGATCATGTTATTTTGACGGATGATGTATACGGCGGCACTTACCGGGTGATGACAGGTGTGCTGAACCGCTTCGGCATTGAAGCGGACTTTGTTGATACGAGCAGTGAAGAAAAAGTCAAAAAGGCCATTCGTCCGAATACGAAAGCCATTTATATCGAAACACCGACAAACCCGCTATTGAAAGTGACTGACCTCAAACTGATGTCTGACATCGCAAAAGAAGCGGGCGTATTGCTTATCGTCGATAATACGTTTTACACGCCGTATTTCCAGCAGCCGCTCAGCTTCGGCGCGGACATCGTGCTGCACAGCGCGACAAAATATCTCGGCGGCCACAGCGATGTCGTCGGCGGCTTAGTCGTCACGGCTGATAAAGAGCTCGGTGAAAAGCTTCATTACGTGCAAAACTCAACAGGCGGCGTTTTAGGACCGCAGGATTCATGGCTTTTAATGAGAGGGATTAAAACGCTGGGACTCAGAATGGATGCCATCAATCACAGCGCCGGGAAAATCGCCGGGCTGCTTGAAGCGCATGATGCCGTTCAGACGCTCTACTATCCGGGATCAGCGAAACATCCGGGCCATGAGCTGACAAAAGCGCAAAGCTCCGGTTTCGGCGGAATGATTTCCTTTGATGTCGGCAGCAGCGAACGCGTCGACACGTTTTTAGAAAAATTGAACCTGTTTACGATCGCGGAAAGTTTAGGAGCGGTTGAAAGCTTAATCTCCGTGCCGTCCAGAATGACGCACGCTTCGATCCCGCGCGACCGCCGGCTTGCGCTTGGCATTACCGACGGGCTCGTGCGGATCTCAGTCGGTATTGAGGATACTGAGGATTTAACGGCGGATGTGAAACAGGCGCTTGATTCACTTTTATAAAGAATGGATAGATTTACATTCTCTGTCGGCTGTCAGCTTGTATTATAATGTTGGTAGACTATAAAACTGGCAGGTGACCTTATATGGAGAAGAAAAGACTGAAATCATTAATAGAAGATTTTAAGCATTACGCATTTATTCTGCTTGCAGTCAGCACCTTCATTTATATCGGCGCGGTTCTTCCCGGACAAGGGCTGACTGCGGGCCAGAAAATGCTGATGTTTGTAACGGATTGTGTATTTTTAGCGGGCGCTTATTTCTGCGTTGACCGTTCACTTATTTATAAAAAGAGGCTGGAAGAGGCCGATGAATAAAAAAAGCCATTGTCTTTTGACAATGGTTTTTTCGTTTCTTATTCAGACGGGGTTTCGCGTAATTCTTTTCCCATTCCTTTTAAAAACTGCAGCCCGAAGCCGAGCGCGCGGTTAATATCAGGATCACCGACGGCTTTCATCAGTTCAAACATACTGACTTTCCTGTCCTCTTTTAAAAATCTTTGCGCCTGATCCGTCCCGGCCATGGCGCTTTCTAAAAGTCTGCCCATAAATTCGGGATCAGCTTTTGACAGCGCGCCTCCCGCGGCCATCATCGTATTCAGGAGATTGGTGACAGGTTCCCGGGAAATCTGTCCGAGTGCGATTTTGGCAATCTCCTCTTTTGCCTGGAGCATATAGCCGGCGGCATCAAAAATGCCCAAGCTATTCAGCTCTGCCATGATGGACATCGTTTTCGCGACGGCTTCTTCATTTTCTGCGAGAAGCGTCTTCAGCTCTTCCAGTTTTTCAGCTTTCAGCTGTTCCTCTGTTTTCGTTTCTTTTTGAATTTCAGTAATTGGGCTTGCCATAATGTTTCCTCCTTTCCTTAATCAGTTAAGTGCACATAGCCCGGACGGTTCCATTTTCGCTGAGCTTCCACACCGTTTTGCGGATGACGTTTTTTGTTCCGCGGATTCGTTTTCGGAAGCGGCGGAGTATCACAGGAACCGAGCACTTCCATGCGGACTTTTGTCTGCTTATAGGCAGGTGTATGTGTCCGTGAATCATACGCAGGCCCGGTCAGGAAATTAATCGCAGAATCTTTATCTGTAGAGTTCATCGGCAGATAAAGCTCATTTGCGCGGACGCGGTCTGTCACAAGCGCGTTCAATTTAACCGCCCCAAAAGGAGAGACGAGCCGGATCATTGTTCCGTCGCAAATTCCGCGTTCAGCCGCGAGCTCCGGCGATACTTCAACAAATACATCCGGAACTTTAGACTGAATGCCTTTTGACTTGTTTGTCATGTTTCCTTCGTGGAAATGTTCAAGCATCCGTCCGTTGTTAATATGCAGGTCATATTCTTCAGGGAATACAGCAGGCTCCACCCAATCGCTCAGCGCAAAGCGGGCTTTTTTGTCCGGGAAGTTAAAGCCGTCTTCATAAAGAAGCGGAGTGCTTTCTCCCGTAAAGCTTCCCCACAGGAAGCTGTTCCAGCCGCTAAGAACGTCGTAGCTTGCTTTTCCGAACAGCGGAGAAAGGCTCGCCATTTCTGAGAAAATGTCGCTAGGATGCGTGTAATTCCAATCAGCGCCTAAACGATTGGCGACTTCCTGAATAATCCACCAGTCGGGTTTTGCATCGCCGAGTGTCGGAAGCGCCTGATACAATCTTTGCACACGACGCTCTGTGTTTGTAAATGTTCCGTCTTTTTCAAGAGATGGAACCGCAGGCAGGATGACATCCGCGTATTGCGCCGTTCTTGAAAGGAAAATATCCTGTACAACAAAGAAATCAAGGCTGGATAAAATGTCATGAACATGGTTGGCGTTTGAATCGACGAGCGCCATATCTTCACCGACGAGATACATGGCTTTCATGTTTCCTTCTTCAATCGCATGGAGCATTTCGATATTATCAAGACCCGGCTTGCCGTCAATTTCAACACCGTAAGCTTTTTCGAATTTAGCGCGTGCCGCATCATCTGTAATATGCTGATATCCCGGAAGCCAGCCTGGAAGAGTTCCCATATCGCAAGCGCCTTGAACGTTGTTATGTCCCCGCAGCGGATAGGCTCCGGCGCCCGGACGGCGGTAGTTTCCTGTGGCAAGCAGCAGGTTGGAAATCGCCGCTGATGTATCAGAGCCGCCTGTATTCTGGGTTACGCCCATGCCCCAAAGAACACAAGTGCCGTCTGCATCACGAATCATTTCGGCAATGCGGATGATCGTATCCTGAGAAAGTCCGGTGATGCGCTCCGCATATTCCAATGTGTATTTTTCCAGCGTTTCTTTATAATCATCAAAGTAGTTGACATTTTCATCAATAAACGCCTGATCGTGCCAGCCTTGGTCAATCATATATTTCGTTACTGCCATGAGCCAGACCTGGTCAGTCCCTTGTTTCGGGCTGATAAAGAGGTCGGACCGTTCAGCCATTTCATTTCTGCGCAGATCGGCAACAATCAGTTTTTGGCCGTGCAGCTTATGGGCGCGCTTCACGCGTGTGGCCAGAACCGGATGTCCTTCCGCCGGATTGGCGCCGACGATGAGCACGAGGCCCGCTTTTGCGATATCTTTAATTGTGCCGGCGTCTCCGCCCATACCGACGGTGCGGAATAAGCCGTCCGTTGCCGGTGACTGGCAGTAGCGTGAACAGTTATCCACGTTGTTGGTTTCAAATACTTGGCGTGCCAATTTTTGAATGACGTAGTTGTCTTCATTCGTAATTTTAGAAGAAGAAATAAAACCGACAGAACCATTTCCGTGTTCGGCCTTGATCGAACCGAGTCTTGAAGCGACAAGGTCAAGGGCTTCTTCCCATGACGATTCAACAAATGCGCCGTTTTTCCGGATGAGCGGTTTTGTAATCCGTTCTTCCGAATTCACGAAGTCCCAGCCGAATTTCCCTTTCACACAAGTGGAAATCGCGTTAACCGGAGCATCGGAAACAGGCTGAATTTTAAGGATGTCACGGCCTTTTGTCCATACTTCAAAAGAGCATCCGACGCCGCAGAACGTGCAGACTGTTTTTGTTTTTTTCGTCCGTTTATCGCGCATAGCCGCTTCCACTTCTGACACGGCGAAGATGCTTGTATAGTCGGGTTCAACATTTTTTACTAAATCAATCATCGGTTCCATGACATCTTCTTTTATACCTGTCATAAATCCGGCTTGGCCGAGCATTGATTTTTCCATCAGTGCGTTACAAGGACAGACAGTGACACACTGGCCGCAGCTGACGCAGGATGATTCATTAATGGCGACGCCTTCATCCCAAATGACCCGCGGGCGGTCGCGCTCCCAATCAATTGAAAGAGTCTCATTCACCTGAAGGTTTTGACACACTTCCACACATTGGCCGCAGGCGATGCATTGGTTCGGATCATAGCGGTAAAACGGGTGAGACATATCAACCGCGCACTTTGAATCATCTTTCGGCGTATATGGATATTTCTGATGCTCAATTCCCATCATTTCCGCTGTATTATGCAGTGTGCAGTTGCCGTTGTTGTTATCGCATACCGTACAGTAAAGCAGGTGATTCTCGAGCAGGCGATCCATGGCCTCTGTCTGAGCCTCTTTTACCCTTCCCGACGTAAGCGAGATGGACATCCCGTTTTCTGCAGCCGTGGAACAAGAGCGCTGCAATTTCCCGTTTACTTCAACAATACAGGTGTCACATGTTTGAATCGGATCCACTTCCGGTACATGGCATATTTGCGGAATCTCAATTCCGTTTTGGTTTAAAATATCTAAAATCTTAGACCCCTCTGGTGCTTCATACTCCGTGCCGTCAATTTTGACACGGATAGACTGAACGTCTGTCACTTCCAATTCCCCTCCATCTTTTAAACTCGAAAAAAAGCCATGCACATAGATACCGGCCTCCTGTCCGGAGAACGGTATAAATACGCATGGCGGAATAGTTCACTAGCAAGTCTTACTAACAGACCAATCCTATTTGTATAAAACGATAGACTCGTAACACGTTTCCTATTACAAATCCATCTTCACTGCTTTTATTATAAGGTGATATTTATTATAATACAATACGAAAGGAAAACTTTAACCAGGTGAAATGTCACAAAGGGGAACCGGGAATGTCTTTCATAGGCTAAAATCGGAGGGGACAATATGTCTAAAAAAATTCATGAATTTAACGATATTATCCGGAAATTGCGCAAAGAATTATTTGGAAAGGGGCCTGAACGAATTCACACCGTTTTTGTGGATAACATGGCGGTATCTACACTTTACGGCAATCTAAGCGCAAGTGAGCAGTTTATCGCACGCACGCCTGAAGGAAGAGAAATGGTTCATGCGGCGCGGACCAGCTTAATTCAGGAACTGTATTCAAAACAAACGCCTGACGGAATGGAAGAGCTCATCGGAGCAAAGCTGGTGCATCTGTTTTCAGATATAAAAATAGAGGAAAATATTGCTGTATCGGTGTTTGTCTTTGACCGCTCAATTGAAGAGCATAAAGAAGAAATCAAAAGCTG
Source organism: Bacillus sp. SJ-10 (assembly GCF_002843505.1). Classification (NCBI taxonomy): domain Bacteria; kingdom Bacillati; phylum Bacillota; class Bacilli; order Caryophanales; family Bacillaceae; genus Bacillus; species Bacillus sp. SJ-10. The sequence goes on from NZ_CP025258.1 coordinate 2,077,901, forward strand.
ACAATATTCAATTGACACGAAATTGTCACATTTGATATGATATGAACTGCCGGCAGTGGCCTAAGGACGATTTTTTATGGAATGTGTGCATGATCTGTACATATTCTATACCGCATATTTTCATTCTGCTTGATATTGGTGTATGGGTATGCATACAAGTTAGGCAGCATTCAAACCCTCGTTTTTTCAGACGGGTTAGTTGAATGCTGCCTTTTTTGTTAGGCGTCTTTGGAAACTGCGGGCTGAATTGTTAAATGGAGGGGTTATTATGGCTTTTCGTAAACCGGACGAAATAGCGGAGCTTGCGGTCGAATCAGGGGTAAAAAAGGTGCATTCACCGCTTTCAGCACTGATTGTATTAGGATTTTTGGGAGGAGCGTTTATCGCACTCGGTTATTTGCTTGATATCCGTGTCATCGGCGACCTTCCGAAAGAATGGGGAAGCCTGTCGAGTTTAATCGGGGCGTCCGTGTTTCCCATCGGATTGGTGCTCGTCGTTCTTGCCGGCGCGGAGCTGATTACGGGAAATATGATGTCGGTATCCATGGCGCTGTTTTCCAGAAGAATATCCGCCGGTGCATTAGTGAAAAATTGGGTGATCGTGACGTTGATGAATCTTGTCGGCGCACTGTTTGTCGCTTACTTTTTCGGACATGTTGTCGGATTAACCGAAACAGGACCTTACTTGGAAAAAACGATTGCGGTCGCACAAGGCAAATTGGATATGCCGTTTGGAAAAGTTATTGTTTCGGCGATCGGCTGTAACTGGCTTGTCTGTTTGGCCGTCTGGCTTTCTTTCGGCGCAGAAGACGGAGCCGGAAAAATCGCGGGTATATGGTTTCCGATTATGGCGTTTGTCGCAATTGGTTTTCAGCACGTTGTAGCCAATATGTTTATCATCCCGGCTGCGATTTTTGCAGGTTCTTTTTCGTGGGGTGATCTGATTGGCAATCTCATTCCGGCCTTTATCGGGAATGTCATCGGCGGGGCAGTGTTTGTCGGCCTTATTTATTTTATTGCATATTCAAAAAAAGATCAGAAAAAGCAAGGGATGAAAAGAGTTTCCTGAGGTAAGAAAGATGCCGGAAAACACGGACAATTGAAGCGGAATGCCAGCACATTTTCCGTCCAAATCTTGAAAAAAATGTTTACAAAATGGAAGTTGATGGATATACTTACAAAGTAAGAAAAAAGCAAAGGGAGGTTGAATCACATGACGACGTTAAACGGCAATCAAAATCTACAATTGAACCGATTCAGCCTGTGGAAGAGTTCGTGTCCTTCCTTAACCTCTGCCCGTCAAGCACGTTAATTTCGGAGTATCAGGACATTCGCAGCTCCCCGCAGGGAAAGAAGCATCGTCTTCTTTTGTCTGCGGATTTAGTCTGCCCGCAGCGCATATGAACTTTGCTGCGGGTTATTTTCGCTTGTGCGGATATTGAAAGGGGGTGAGCGATAATGACCATTAATCTTTTCTTTTTAACACTGACCATTTCAAAGCGTTTTAAAAGTGCGGAAGAGTATGAACGAGAACAGCAGGTCGAAGAGTTTTATAATGAAGCGAAAGAACGCCAGCTGAAACATTTTTATATGAACTAACGGACACGAAGGGCCAAAACGGAGGAGAAGGAGGAGATCATCATGTTCAGAATTGAACTGCTGAATCATTACACAATGGAGAAGGACCAGGTTTAGCGAGGATGCTGCTGTCACGTCGCAGACGGCCTGCATACCATGGTAAAGAAAGAAAAATTGGTTAGCGGGTGATAGCATGCAGGGCGGTCAGAACAGAATTCCATCCATCGGGCACGGGTATGCGTCAATGCCCCATTCATTTAAACACGGCTACGGCAACCCGTACCGCCGGCAGAGAATGGCGGCGCTTTCCCGGCAGACAAGATATATAGCACCGTATTATTGGTACTAGAGCAGGCGGAAAACCTACGTTTTCCGTCTTTTTTTATGAAAACAAATATAAATTTCAAATAAATCGAAACGTTCATGAAGAGAAGTGCGTCTAGTTAGTACCTCATACTAATACGAGGTAATATTATTTCTGAATAATAAATCACAGGAATGGAAAAGCGGGTGTTATACAATGTTGCAACATACATCTTCAGCATTAAAACGAATGCGCGCGAAATACTTTGCTGCATCAGAACCGGCAGAGTCAGTCATTCAGCAAATCTTGATGGACATACAGGAATACGACCGCATTTTGGAAATCGGGACCGGAAACGGCTCAATGTTTAAACAAATCATCGGACAGCTTGAAAAGGGCAGTCTTAAAAGCATAGAAACATCGAAACGTAAAATACGGAAAACACAGCGCGCAAACCGTTCGGTTATAAAAGCCGGGCTCGGAAACATTCAGCAGGGAAGGCCGGAAAGCATACCGTTCCGCGACCGCAGTTTTCATAAAGTCTTCTCGTTACATACTGCTGAAACAGTCAGCGATTACCGGACAGCAAGTAAAGAAGTGTATCGCGTTCTTCAAATTGACGGGTGTTTCTATATGGTTTTGAAACCTTCGCGGATGAGTGAGAAGGATGTGATTGAGGTGCTCTATGATCAGCATTTCAGAGATATTTCAGTTGTCAGCAGAGATTCATTCCATTTTATTACTGCCATTAAATAGAATATTTCTTGGGAAATAAAAAGAGCTGCTTAAGTCACTGCAGCTCTTTTTGTGAAATTGGGCATATTTCCTTATTTTTGGTTATTTCACATATATTTTATATTAAAAAAAGTTTTTTTCTTATACAATGGTAATCAGATGACCGTACATTTTAAATATTTTGAACAAACGGAATGAATATTCATTCCGCATTTAGAAAGGGGGATGAAATGACAGCTTCAAACAAGGTTGAACTCATTATGAAAGCGTCGCTTACTTTGTTTACAGATAGAGGATTTGACGCAACGACGATTCCGATGATTGCCGCTCAGGCCGATGTCGGAACCGGCACAATTTACCGTTACTTTGACAGTAAAGAGACACTTGTGAACGTACTGTATCAGGAAAGTGCGCAGCGTTTTATGAAAAAAGTCAAAACGGACTTTCAGGGGATATCTGTAAGAGAAGGGTTTCATCATCTGTTTTATTGTCTGATTGATTTTACGAAGGAAAGTGAGTATGCATTGTTTTTTCTTGAAACCAATAAGGACGCCTACTTTCTGAATGAAACGAGCCGTAAGCTTCTTGATGAAATAACACAGATGCTTGACGTCTTTTTTCAGCGCGGCAAGTCTGAAGGTGTGCTCCGCAATCTGCCGTCCAATGTGCTGATGGCGCTGCTGCTCGGGGCATATCTCAAACTCTATCAGCTTGTCCGGACGGGAAGCGTCGAAATAACAAAACCGTTTCTGAAAGAATTGGAACAATGTTCTTGGGATGCCATCAGAACTCATTAATTATACGCCGAAGGAAGGAAGATCGATATGAAACAGCTAAGCGCTATACCGCAGCCGAAAACATACGGGCCTCTCAAAAATCTCCCTCACTTGGAAAAAGAAAAACTGTCACAATCGCTTTGGAAAATTGCCGAAGAATACGGCCCGATCTTTCGTTTTGAATTTCCGAGCTCTGTCGGGGTCTTCGTATCAGGCCGCGAGCTCGCCGCAGAAGTCTGTGATGAAAAGCGATTTGACAAAAATCTCAGCAAAGCTCTGCTGAAAGTCCGTGAATTTGGCGGTGACGGACTATTTACGAGCTGGACTCACGAAAAGAACTGGCAGAAAGCGCATCGGATTTTATTGCCGAGCTTCAGCCAGAAGGCGATGAAAGGCTATCATTCAATGATGCTGGATATTGCCATGCAGCTCGTGCAGAAGTGGAGCAGATTAAATCCGAATGAAGAAATTGACGTCGCCGAAGATATGACGCGCCTGACGCTGGATACAATCGGCCTGTGCGGATTTCATTACCGCTTTAACAGCTTTTACCGCGACACACAGCATTCTTTTATCACAAGTATGCTTCGTGCGCTGCAGGAGGCCATGCGCCAAGCGCAAAGACACAGCCTGCAGGACAAGCTGATGATCAAAACGAGACATCAGTTCCAGCAGGATATTGAAGAGATGAATTCGCTTGTAGACCGGATCATCGCTGAGCGGAGGGAAAATCCGGATGAAAATCTGTCTGACCTTTTAGCATTGATGCTTGAAGCGAAAGACCCTGTAACGGGGGAAAGGCTGGATGATGAAAATATCCGTTATCAAATCATTACCTTTTTGATCGCGGGGCATGAAACCACAAGCGGGTTGCTTTCTTTTGCGATATATTGCCTGCTGAAAAATAAAGATAAATTGAAAAAAGCCGTTCAGGAAGCCGAGCGGGTGCTGACGGGAGAGACACCTGAATATAAGCAGATTCAGCAGCTGACATATATCCGCATGGTGCTAAACGAGACTTTGCGGCTGTATCCGACTGCCCCGGCATTTTCTCTGTACGCGAAGGAAGATACGGTTCTCGGCGGGAAATATCCGATTGCGAAGGGACAGCCGGTGACGATTCTGACTCCGCAGCTGCACCGGGATAAAAGTGCGTGGGGAGAAGATGCCGAGTCATTCCGCCCGGAAAGGTTCAGTGATCCCGCGGCCATTCCGGCAGATGCGTATAAGCCGTTCGGAAACGGACAGCGCGCATGCATCGGGATGCAGTTTGCCCTGCAGGAAGCGACAATGGTGCTCGGCCTTGTCCTGAAACACTTTGAACTGATTGATCATACTGATTATGAGCTTACGATTAAAGAAGCTCTAACCATTAAGCCCGGTGATTTTAAAATCCGTGTGAAAAACAAGGACGTGTCCAATCAGCAGTCCGCACAAAACCATAAAGCTGAAGGCAGCGGTCACAAAGAAGAAATGAAAGAAATCCCGTCCCACGGAACGCCGCTTCTCATTCTTTACGGATCAAATTTAGGAACTGCGGAAGGAATCGCGGAAGAGCTGGCTGATATCGGAAGAAGCAAAGGATTTTCAACTGAAACCGGACCGCTCGATGATTATGCCGGGAAACTGCCTGTAAAAGGCGCGGTCGTTATTGTTACGGCTTCTTATAACGGGGCGCCGCCTGATAATGCGGCGGGTTTTGTGAAATGGATGGAAACCCTTGAAGATCAGGAATTAAAGGGTGTTTCTTACGCCGTCTTCGGCTGCGGAGACCGCAACTGGGCCGCCACTTACCAGAGGATCCCCCGCCTGATAGACAAAGTGCTTGAAGAAAAAGGGGCAAAACGGCTGACCTCTATCGGGGAGGGCGACAATGCCGATGATTTTGAGTACAGTCAGGAAGCCTGGGAAGACTCATTCTGGAAGGACATCATGAAGGCTTTTCATATAGAGGCCGCTCCAAAACAGACAAACAAATCACAGTTATCAATCGAATACGTGAGTGAAGCAGCCGAGACGCCGATTGCCAAAACGTACAAAGCATTTGAGGCGGAGGTCATCACGAACAAAGAGCTTCATACCGAAAGCAGCAAGCGCTCAGTCCGGCATATTGAGCTGCGTCTCCCCGAAACAGAAACGTATCAGGAAGGAGATCATCTCGGGGTGCTTCCGCAAAACAGCGGGGAACTGATCAGCCGTGTCATTCGCCGATTCGGTCTTGATCCGAACCAGCACTTTAAGATCAAGGGCCGGCAGCTGCCTCATCTGCCGATGGACCGGCCGGTTAATGCGCCGGAGCTTTTGGCGTCCTATGTAGAGCTGCAGGAGCCGGCAACGAGAGCCCAGCTTCGCGAACTTGCCGCACATACCGTGTGCCCGCCGCACCAAAAAGAATTGGAGCATCTTTATTCTGATGATGCGGCATATAAAGAAAACGTGCTGAAAAAACGAATGACCATGCTGGACCTGTTGGAAGATTATCCTGCATGTGAACTGCCGTTTGAGCGCTTTTTAGAACTTCTGCCATCCTTAAAGGCGCGCTATTATTCAATCTCAAGCTCACCGAAGGCAGCCAGCGGGGAGCTCAGTATCACGGTCGGCGTTGTGACGGCTCCGGCATGGAGCGGCCGTGGGGAATACCGGGGCGTGGCTTCGAACTATTTAGCCGGATTACAGAATGGCGATCCTGCCGTCTGTTTCATCCGCTCGCCGCAGTCGGGTTTCGCATTGCCTGAAAATCCGAAAACGCCTCTCATTATGGTCGGAGCAGGCACAGGAATTGCGCCGTTCAGGGGATTTATCCAGGCGCGGGCTGCCGAAAAAATGTCCGGTAACAGCCTGGGCGAAGCTCATTTATACTTCGGCTGCCGGCATCCTGAAGAAGACGATCTGTACAAAGATGAATTCGACGATGCGGAGAAAAACGGCCTTGTCACCGTGCATCGGGCGTATTCCAGATTAGATCAGGACTGTAAAGTTTACGTACAGGATGTCCTGCTTCGCGAGGCTGCACAAATTATTGCTCTCCTTGACCAAGGCGGCCATCTCTATATATGCGGCGACGGAAGCAAAATGGCTCCGGCCGTAGAAAATGTACTGCTTCAGGCGTATGAAAAGGTGCATAACACTGATTCAAAAGTTTCCTTGAATTGGCTTGAACAGCTGCAGGCGGAAGGAAGATATGCGAAAGATGTTTGGGCAGGTATGTAACAGAAGAGTGAGACAACTGAAGAATGTTTTTTAATTGAAGAAAGCCGGCACGATATTTGAAATCTACTGAATCAAAAGGAATAGTTATAGGGAGTATCGTGCCGGCCTTAACTTTAGTATCGGACAAAAGACACAAATCTTTAATGTTTTTATTGATTTACATGCAGGCGGCTATGTCCCTTTTTTCTGAATTCCGCCAGAAATAAAACCGGATAAGACACTAATAGCAAAACCGAAATAAATGAAATGATACCGATCCAATGAAAATGCGTCCAAAAGAAACCGCCGCAAGACCCTGCCACGCTTGAACCGATATAGTATGCAAGCAGATATAATGAAGAGGCTTGCGCGCGCTGATCACCGGCTGCGCGGCCGACCCAGGCGCTTGCGATCGAATGCGCGCCGAAAAAGCCGAAGGTAAAGACGGCAATCCCCGCGATTTTAAGCGCAAGCTGGGGCAAAAGTGTCACCGCTGCACCGGCAAGCATAACAAAAATCGCAACCTTAATCATTTTTGCGCTTCCGAAAAGATCTGCTTTTTTCCCCATATAGACAGAGCTGAACGTTCCCGCGAGATAGACAATAAAAATAAAACCGATCACAGTCTGCGACAAATGATAAGGAGCCGCCATTAAATGAAAGCCGATATAATTATATAATGTCACAAAACTCCCCATTAATATAAATCCCAGAGATATTAACAAAAGCAGCCGTTTGCGGTGCAGGACCGCTCCGTATTCCTTACATGCCGCTTTTACGCCCTCATGCCGCTGAGATGAATGGCGCGGAGCCGGAAGAAAACGCCAAAACAAATAGCTTAATACAATAGAAAGAATGCCGATGATGGCAAGCGCCGGCCGCCAGCCGAATACATCGGTCAGAAGCCCCGTTAACAGCCTGCCGCTCATTCCCCCGATGCTTGTGCCGCTGATATACAAGCCCATCATTTTCCCGAGGCCCTGCGGATCAAACTCCTCGCCTACATATGTCATAGCGACAGCCGGAACGCCTGCCAGGAAAATACCGAGCAGCGCCCTCATCGCCAAAAGCGCCGGAAAAGCCGGACTGAACGCTGTTAATAGACCTAAAACAGATGTAGCTGTTAACGACAGCACCATTAATTTTTTTCTGCCGAATCCGTCAGACAACGAAGCGGCGGCCAATAATGAAAATGCCAAAACGGCTGTTGAGATGGATAAAGTTAAACTGGCAGCCGCAGCGGAAATATGAAACTCTTCCGAAAACAAAGGCATAAGCGGCTGTGTCGTGTAAAGCGTGGCGAAGGTCACAAAGCCGCTGATAAACAGAGCCAAGCTGGCCTTTCTGTAAGCCTTTGTATGAGGCTGAATAAACGTCATGAATGTCCCTCTTTTCTCACTGTTGGTTATATATGTATCGTACGCTTTTCATTTCAATGTGTCTAATTTATAATAACTATAGAATTAATGCGTGAAGGTTATGAAGAAAGGGGAGAAGGAGAAAATGGAGCTTCATCAAATTGACAACTTCATTGCGGCGGCAACTCATCAGCATTTCACAAATGCGGCAAAAGAAAGAATGATTTCTCAGCCGGCATTAAGCCGATCGATTATCAGGCTCGAAGAAGAATTAGGCGCGCCGTTATTTTACAGAGAGACAAAAGCAGTCCGGCTGACAAGGCACGGAGAGCAGTTCTTAATAAAAGCAAAACAAGCGAGACGAGCTTTAAATGAAGGCGTTGAACAAGTGAAAAAGAATATGAGCCTGGAACACGGCGAAATATCTGTATCTTTTCTTCATACGCTCGGGCTGCGTTTAATGCCTCAGCTGATTGCCGAATTTAAAAAGCTATACCCAAACGTGACCTTCCGGCTTTATCAAGGCGCAAATGAAACGCTTCGCAAAATGGTGGAAACGGGAGATGCGGATATCTGTCTCAGCTCCCCGCCGCTTCCCAGCGAGCTTTTACAATGGACAGTGCTGGAGAAAGAACCTCTTTATGCGGTGCTACCTGAGAACCACCCGCTTGCAGGAAATAAAAGCATTCAAATGAAAGAGATGCAGGACGAGGATTTTGTCGGATTTAAACCGGGATACGGACTGAGGTATATGTTTGATCTGATGTGCCGGGATTTGAATATACACCCGCATCTCGCATTTGAAGGAGAGGAAGTGTCAACCATATTAGGGCTGACCGCCGCGGGTCTGGGGGCTGCAGTGCTGCCGAAAACCGCGGAGCATTCATACTTTCCGGTCGTTTTTCTTCCGGTTGCAGATTACCAATGCGAACGCACCATAGCGTTAGCCCAGCTGAAAAACCATGCTCTCTCTCCCGCTGCTGAGCGTTTTAAACAGTTTGCACTTGAGTATTACAAAGCACGCAACTGAGCGGTCATTTTATTAAAATCGAAGTTGAAAATAAAGCAGATAGAAATACAGAAAACGGAGGAAAACCATGGCGAAAAAAACAGTGAAAACAAATGCTGTCCGTATCATTGAGCAACAAAACATTCCCTATGAGCTATTAGGTTACAAAACAGAAGGGGGACAGCCCGCAGACGGTCTTTCCGTTTCACAAAAAATCGGATACGCTGCCGAATATGTTTATAAAACCTTAGTGGCATCTGCAGGAACTGATCGTTATTACGTCTTTGCCGTTCCCGTTGCAAAAGAACTGAATCTGAAAAAGGCTGCGAAGGCGGCAGGTGAGAAGAAAATAGAAATGATTGCCATGAAGGACCTTTTAGGAGTGACCGGCTATATGCGCGGCGGCTGCTCTCCGATCGGCATGAAAAAAAGGTTTCCGACTTTTATTGATAGATCCGCTGAAACACTGGAGTTTATGATCGTCAGTGCGGGGAAAATCGGAATGCAGCTGAAAGCAGCGCCTCAAGATTTAGCCGAAGCAAGCGGGGCGGTATTTACAGACATTGTATAAATGTCCGATGAATCTAATGGAATACACGTGTCAAGGGAGAATGATAATGAAAAAAAGATATGAAAACTTGAATGGCGTGAAGAATGAACATGGATTCAGGGACATGTTGAAATGGATGAAAGAACGAAGAGAGAAAAGTAAAGACTTAAGCGAGAACATTCCGAAAGCGGTCACTAGGGATGTCCGTGATGTTGCCGTCAATCGGACGGAAACCGCCATAACATGGATCGGCCATTCTTCATTTCTGATCCAAATACAGGGGCTTAACATAATGACCGACCCTGTATGGGCGCGGCGGATGGGTTTTCAAAAACGGCTGACAGAGCCGGGATATGAATTGAGCGAACTGCCCGACATTGATGCCGTGCTCATTTCACATGGGCATTATGACCATCTTGATTTTCCGAGTATAAAAAAACTGAGAGGAAACCCGGATTTTTACGTGCCTGCGGGACTGAAAAAGCTGTTCAACAAAAAAGGCCGCAAAAAGGTCCATGAAATGAATTGGTGGGATCGTTTTGAGATGCGGGGGGTGAATATATCATTTGTTCCGGCCCAGCACTGGACACGGAGAACGCTTTGGGATACCGATACCTCTCATTGGGGAGGCTGGGTCATAGAAAGCGAAAACGGCGAGTCCATTTATTTTGCAGGAGATACAGGCTATTTTGAAGGCTTTAAAGAAATCGGAGAGAGGTTTCGTATTAAGGCGGCTCTGATGCCGATCGGAGCATACGAACCGGAATGGTTTATGCAAGTGTCACATATCAATCCGGAAGACGCCGTGAAAGCGTTTTTGGAGCTGAAGGCTGACAGCTTCATTCCCATGCATTACGGGGCATTCCGGCTTGCTGATGATACAGGCCCGGAAGCATTAAGCAGACTGCACGGCGAGTGGGACCGGCTTGCATTACCTCCTGAAAACCTGAAAGCATTAGCGCTTGGCGAAACATTTTGGCTGTAACAGCAGGTTTTCGCTGCCGACACCAATCGTTTAAAAACGGTTGGTGTTTTATTGTCATGTGAATAGCTCTGTATAAAACATGATTTTTCCGGAACCTGCGGTAAAAAACAAAACTTTTTACTCTTTTGTTTCACTATAAAATGAAAACGGTTTCGTATGTGCAGTATATTTAACCTATCACAATTGCTTCAGCAGAAATGGACAGGAAGGATAGAAAAACAGATGAAATACATGAATTCAAGGCAGAAAAAGATTTTGTATCTGTTGTTATCTGAACCTGATGACTACTTAGTTGTGCAAGATTTCGCAGACAGGGTCCGCTGTTCTGAAAAAACGATCAGGAATGATTTGAAAACGATTGAAGATTTCCTGAATGAACATGCTCAAGCTCAGCTGATCCGCAAACCGGGATTAGGCATCTATTTACATATATCTGAACAGGAAAGGTCACGGTTAAGCCGGCAAATTTATAATGAGCACTTTACATGCAGGCACAAGACCGATGAAGAAAGAATACTTCACATCGCTTATGATTTATTAATGAATTCAAAGCCCGTTTCCGCAAAAGAAATTGCCGCACAGCATTTTGTAAACAGAGCTTCCATTAAAAAGGATGTAAGTGCGGTTGAAGAGTGGCTGAAGCGATTTGATCTCACGCTGGTATCTAAACAGCGGCTCGGTTTAAAGGTTGAAGGGGACGAAAAAAACAAAAGAAAAGCATTGGCGCGAATTTCAGATTTGATTGATAATGCGGAATTTACAAGCCAATTTATAAAAAGTAAGTTTTTAAGTCATGAAGCGGACTTTGTGAGAAAAGAAATCAAGTTATTACAAAAAAACCATTCTATCTATTTTACGGATGAAACATTTGAAAGTTTGCTGCTGCATACATTGCTGACGATCCGCCGTATCAAAATGAAACAGCCGGTCGCCATTTCTGCAAGACAGCTGGACGCGGTAAAAAAGAAGAAAGAATATGAATGGACACTGGCTTGTTTAAAACGGCTTGAGCCGGTATTTGCCATCCGGTTTCCTGAGGAAGAAGCCGTCTATTTAACTTTACATATTATAGGCGGGAAAGTCCGCTATCCATCGCAGCAAGAAAAGAAGCTTGATCTTGAAGATTCTGAGCTTTCCAAAGTCGTCAGGCATTTGATCAACTGTGTTTCAGAACTGCAAATGCTGGATTTTCATAAAGACCAGGAACTGATCAACGGATTGAACATTCATCTCGATCCGGTGTTGAAGCGGCTGAGCTATGATCTCTCTGTTTCAAACCCCATGCTTCACGACATCAAAAAAATGTACCCTTATTTGTTTCATCTTATCATTGACGTTTTAGAAGACATCAATCAAACATTTGATCTCTGTATTCCTGAAGAAGAGGCGGCATATTTGACGCTGCATTTTCAGGCAGCGATCGAACGGCTGCGCCGAAGCAGTCATAACCCTAAAAGGACGATCATCGTCTGCCATATGGGCATTGGCATGTCGCAATTGCTGCGGACTAAAATTGAACGCAAATTTCATCACATTACGGTAAAAGACTGTATCGCAAAAGCGGAGCTGAAAGAGTATATCAAAAAGCATAAAGATATAGATTTCGTCATTTCTACGATAGGGCTTGGAAATGTAACGATCCCTCATATTGTCGTATCACCGCTTTTGGAGTCTGCTGATGAAAAGAAGCTCAGCGCATTTATGCAACAGCTTGATACATCACATCGCCGGGAGCAAAAAACGTTTAAAATGCTGAACGACACGACTCCGTTTCTCGTTTTTTTACAGCAAGAGACAGAGCACCGTTATCAGGTCATTGAAAAGCTGGCGCAGGCTTTGTATGAAAAAGGCTATGTAGAAAAAGAGTATGGCATTCATGCAGTAATGAGAGAAAAAATGTCGGCGACAAATATCGGGGCGGGTATTGCTATCCCTCACGCGAACTCTAAATATATCAAACAATCAGCCATTGCAATCGCCACCTTAAAAGAGCCGATTGAGTGGGGGACGGAAAAGGTGTCGCTCGTTTTTATGCTTGCCGTCAAACACAAAGATCAAAACAAGGTAAAGCAATTATTCAGTGAGCTTTCCTATCTTAGTGAGCAGCCGGCATTTATTCAAAAACTGACGGAAGAAAAAAATGTAATGACGTTTTTATCGTATTTAAACTATTAAAAGCAGGGAATGGCTCCCTGCTTTTTTTCTGTTTATAGGGAAAAATGCCGTTATTTCCGGAACTTATGGTAAAAAAACGCGCTTATCACAGGCTGATTTCAGTATAAAGTTGAGACAAGATCTTGAAATTCAGACTGCAAAGGAGGATTTATATGAAACTGTTAGCGATTACATCATGTCCGAACGGCATTGCCCATACGTATATGGCTGCTGAAAATTTACAAAAAGCAGCCGGCAGATTAGGCGTTGAGATCAAAGTGGAAACCCAGGGCGGAATCGGGGTGGAAAATAGGCTGACCGAAGAGGAAATCCGGGAAGCGGACGCAATCATTATCGCGGCGGACCGTTCGGTGAACAAAGACCGATTCGCGGGAAAAAAGCTGCTGGCCGTCGGGGTTCAGGAAGGCATCCGCAAACCGGAAGAATTAATTCAAAAAGCGCTTAGCGGTGAAGTGCCGGTCTATCAATCTGCTTCAAAAGCTGAATCCGCAAGTCAGCAGGGCAAAAAACAAAACCCGATTTACCGTCATTTAATGAACGGCGTTTCTTTTATGGTTCCTTTCATTGTCGTCGGCGGATTATTGATAGCGGTTGCATTGACGCTTGGAGGAGAAAAAACACCAAAGGGCTTAGTCATTCCGGACGAGTCTTTTTGGAAAACGATTGAACAGATCGGCAGTGCTTCTTTTTCATTCATGATCCCGATTTTAGCCGGGTACATCGCGTTCAGCATCGCTGATAAGCCGGGTCTTGTCCCCGGAATGATCGGCGGATATATTGCGGCATCCGGCAGCTTTTACGACAGTGCAAGCGGCGCAGGATTTCTTGGAGGAATCATTGCGGGATTTTTGGCGGGATATGCGGCGCTTGGAATCAAAAAATGTAAAGTTCCTAAAGCAATACAGCCGATTATGCCGATCATTATTATTCCGGTGTTTGCCTCACTGATCGTCGGTTTGGCGTTTGTATTTCTGATCGGCGCCCCCGTCGCTCATATTTTCGCATCATTAACGGTTTGGCTTGCGGGAATGAAAGGTTCGAGCTCAATTCTCCTGGCATTGATTTTAGGAGCGATGATCTCCTTTGATATGGGAGGACCCGTAAACAAGGTGGCCTTTCTTTTCGGATCGGCAATGATCGGAGAAGGAAATTATGAAATTATGGGCCCGATTGCCGTTTCCATTTGTATACCGCCGATAGGGCTTGGGATTGCGACGTTTTTAGGAAAAAGAAAATTCGCCGCCGCAGAAAGAGAAATGGGAAAAGCATCATTTACGATGGGCCTTTTCGGTATCACGGAAGGAGCCATTCCATTTGCGGCCCAAGACCCCCTTCGAGTGATCCCGAGTATTATGGCGGGTTCTATGACCGGCTCGGTGATAGCAATGATCGGCCATGTGGGGGACAGAGTGGCACACGGCGGCCCCATCGTTGCTGTACTTGGAGCAGTAGATCATGTACTGATGTTTTTTATCGCTGTAACAGCAGGCTCTCTTGTCACCGCTCTGTTGGTTAATGTACTGAAGAAAGATATGGCGAAATCCCCCGCGCCCGGCGAGGTGCTGCCGTCTGCTGCACCAAATGAAGCTGCAGCGGCAAAAGAAACAAAGGAACCATCTCAGGCTGACAGCCGAAAAGCCGGGATGACCGAAATCAAAAAACTGACTGACATTATCAGTACGGACTTGATTGAACCGCATTTATCCGGCGAAACGAGGGATGACATTATCGATGAAATGATCGAGAAAATGTCCCGTCAAGGTATGCTGCTGTCTGACAGCGGATTTAAGCAGGCCATTTTGAGCCGGGAACAGCAGGGAACCACGGCGATAGGTATGAATATCGCCATTCCGCACGGAAAGTCTGAAGCCGTCAAAACGCCGGGTGTCGCATTCGGAATAAGACGTTCGGGTGTTGACTGGAACAGCCTTGATGGTTCTGATGCAAAACTGATTTTTATGATTGCCGTACCGAAGGAAAGCGGCGGAAATCAGCATCTGAAAATATTGCAGATGTTATCCCGAAAACTGATGGATGACAGCTATCGGGAAAGGCTGCTCTCCGTTCAGACAAAAGAAGAGGCGTATGAGCTTCTGGAAGAAATCGAATAAAGCGGGGGATGATCATGTCTACTGAACCGATATTTTTCAATCCGGTTTTCAAAGAAAGAATTTGGGGAGGCGCCGCCCTGCGTGATTTTCACTATAATATTCCGTCCGAGCGGACAGGGGAGTGCTGGGCCTTCGCCGCTCATCAAAATGGACAGAGCACAGTTCGAAACGGCATGTATAAAGGATGTACGCTCGGTGAATTGTGGGAGCATCACAGAGATTTATTCGGAAACCTTGAAGGAGACCGTTTTCCTCTTCTTACAAAAATTTTGGATGCGGACCAAGACCTGTCCGTTCAGGTGCATCCGAATGATGACTTTGCCAAAATGCATGAAAACGGGGAACTTGGAAAAACCGAATGCTGGTATATCATTGATTGTGCAAAAGAGGCGGAGATCATTTTCGGCCACAACGCAACTACAAAAGAAGAACTGATATCCATGATTGAGCGCGGAGAATGGGACGGGCTCCTGAACAGAGTTAAGGTAAAGCCGGGAGATTTCTTCTTTGTTCCAAGCGGCACTGTTCACGCGATTGGAAAGAGCACACTTATTTTAGAGACGCAGCAAAATTCAGATACGACTTACAGATTGTATGACTACGGAAGAAAAGATGCGGACGGCAGGATGCGCGAGCTCCATTTGGAAAAAAGTATAGAAGTGATAGACGTTCCATCTGTCCGTGAACGGCCGACCGTTCACTATAAACAAACAGATGATCTGCTTGCGGCTATTTTAATAGAATGTCCTTATTTTTCAGTCGAAAAGTGGGATGTAAAAGGTGAAGCAAATCTATTCCAGCATCAGCCCTTCCTTCTTGTCAGCGTGATCGAAGGAGACGGAATAATGATTGCAGGCGGGCATGAATATCCCTTTAGAAAAGGAGATCATATTCTCCTGCCTTCCGGTTTGGGAGAATATAAACTGGCCGGCCATGCAAATTGTATTGTGTCTCATCTGTGATCCTCAAAACCCTTCTCTAGCATCAGAGAAGGGTTTTTCATTATTTTTACAAAAAGGACGAAATTTCCAGTGTATCAGTGTTTTCGTTCCTGAACTTATTCTCTCAATTTGTATATCTCCCGAGCCATCGATTCAAGTATGTACATAGCGGGGATTTGGGTGGTGACATTCGCATTTTCAACCCATTCTTCCGTCACGTAATATGAAATATTCACATCGGACATTTTGGCAATGGTTGAATGTTTATGATTTGTAATACTGATGACCCGGCTGCCTTCTTGTTTCAGCTGATTCAGATGAGTCACCGTAGAATCTCCTTCACCTGAAACCGATAATGCGATCGTGATGCTGTTATGACGGAAATGGGAATGGGCCGGAAAGTAAGGATCTTTAATATACATTGAAAGTTTCCCTAAGCACGAAAAATATCTGGCTCCGTATTCGGCGAGGATTCCTGAACTTCCCACTCCGATAAAAATGACGCTTTCTGCATCGGCCGCAAGGGCTGCTGCTTCCTTCAGCTTTTCTTCCATGCCTCCGCTTACTGTTCTTTCAAAAAATTCGGCAACGGAATGATGAGGACTCTTTAAAATCGTTTTTTTATTTGCCTCCGTATACATTTTCAGCTTCACCTTAAACTCCGAAAACCCTTCACAGTTTATTTTTTTGCAGAAACGTAAAATAGAAGCCGTCGATACATGGGTTTCATTTGCCAATTCACGGATTCGCATATAGACGACTTTCTCGCTGTTTTGGGAGATGTAGTTGTATAAAGAAGTTTCAAGCTCATTAAATGAAGCAATCATTTCGTGTGTGAACATGCAGGGGGATTCTCCTTTTTATGAGAATGGTGAATGTACATCTAATCGTAACATATCATTTTTAAAAGAAACATAGTGTTATATTGATGTGACAAATCACTTTTTGTGTCATTCAAAACAAGACGTCATCCAATGATTTACGGCACGGAACACCTGTGGATATAATTCGTTCATACGCTTTATGCATGATCTCTTCAAGGGTCTCTGACAAAAGCGGCCGAAAAAAGGAGGACAATATGAGTATCAAACTGATAGCGGTTGATATGGACGGAACGTTTTTGAATGATGAAATGGCATATAACAAAGAGCGTTTTATGAATCAGTATCGTGAATTAAAAGCGCGAGGAATTAAATTTGCCGTAGCAAGCGGAAACCAATATGCGCAGCTTACATCCTTCTTTCCGGAAATCAAAAGTGAAATCGCTTTCGTTGCCGAGAATGGCGCTTTCGTCGTGAATGCCGGAGAAGAATTATTCGCGGGTAACATGTCTGAAGACACTATAAAAGCAGTAATCCGTGCTTTAGAGCAGTATGAGGTGAAAAACGTCATTGTCTGCGGAAAAAAAAGCGCGTATATTCATGAAAATGCCAGTGAAGATGAATATCTGCATGCCAGTAAGTATTATTATGTGTTAAAAAGGGTGCCGCATTTTGAAAACGTCGATGATCACATTTTCAAATTTTCCATCAGCTTTCCCGCCGAACATTGTTCCGTACTTCTGAGCCATTTGAAAAACACCATCGGGTCTTTCTTCACGCCTGTATCAAGCGGGCACGGTGACATAGATCTGATCATACCGGGGCTTCATAAAGCAAGCGGGATTAAGCTTCTCCAGAAACAATGGGGGATAAATGATGAAGAATGCGCGGCCTTCGGAGACAGCGGCAATGATCTGGAGATGGTGTCCGCCGTGAAATACGGGATCGCCATGGATAGTGCGCAGGAAAGCATTAAACAGGCTGCCGCGCATATCACGCAATCAAACAATGAAGAAGGGGTCTTAAATGCGATTGATTCCATCCTCAAATGTGAAAAACCCTTTGTCTGAAAAAGACATTTTAACTGCGGAGGTGCTGAACGATGATTAAATTAGTGATTACGGATTTAGACGGCACATTTTTAAATAATCAAGGCGATTTTGACAGAACGTTATTTGAAAAGACAAAACGAGTAATGGAGGAACAGCATGTCGCTTTCGCCCTCTGCACCGGGAAGCAGTGTGAAAGGGTCGAAGCTTTATTCGGAGAAGACGCGAAAGATTTTTGGATTTTAGGAGACAGTGCCACACGTATAAAAAAGAACGGCACATTCGTATATGAATCTTTGATCAGCAATGAAGCGGGACTGTCAATTATAGGCGCTTTAGAAAAAATCAGCTGCGGGCATAGCATTATCGCATGCACAAAAAATGGCGCGATCGTAAAAGAAAATCTGTCTGAAAGTGAGATGAAATATGTAAATGCCTCTTATGCACATGTAACGAAAATAACTGATTTTACTGAGATAAAGGACGATTTTATCAAGATTACGGTTCATGACCCCGACGCCAACTGTCCGGAAACGAGAGAAAAGCTGCATGAATTTTTTCACCAATTATATATCGTAGCATCAGAGGATACCTGGATGGACATATCAAATATCGGAATACATAAAGGAACAACAGTACAAGAACTGCAGCGATTATTAGGGGTTTCGGCTGATGAAACAATGGCGTTCGGAGACGGCCGCAATGACAAAGAATTGATGGAAGCGGCATCCTACAGCTTTGCGGTTAAGAATGCCATTGACGAAATAAAAGATGCAGCGCACTTTGTCATCAAATCAAATGAGGAAAGCAGCGTCATGCACACGATTATGAGAATATTAGCGCTGCAAAAACAATGATGGGCTAAAATCAATGCGGCAGGATTACTAGGGAAAGAAAAAGCGGGCTATCCTCAGACTTTAATTCCCTCCTGATTTCCCCGAAATATGTTAAAAGTGAATAAAACGGTGTAATATCAAGATGAAAAAAATCACTTCATATCAGACAAAAAGCAGGAACTGCCTCGTTTTGAAATTGGGAGGTGTTTGTATTAGCCCGCTGTTGAGTCCCGCGTATATCATTCTCATTTTTCTTCCGGCAGCTTCTTTTCTGTTAGGGATATTAGGGTATTTCATCTTTAAAAAAGTATGGATGATGGTTGTTATTGTATTCATTTTGTCCTTGATATTCATGTTTATTGTAATAGGTGCCGAGCCGACATTTTTCATTTGGGTAGCTATGATGACGGGGAGCTGTTTTATCTCCGGTTCAATCACTAAGACGATATGGACTTTTGCAAAGCGAAAATATTAGACAGAAGAATCCTGTTTGAACAGCTATCCTTTTTTGTCGATTGAAGAAAAAGAAGTATAGAGTTATCCGTTATGTTCTTATATTTTGTCTGTTGTTGTCAGATCGGGCTTTCTGTTAAAAATGTCTGTCTATCGTTTTGTTCTTTTTTAACTAAGCGGAGCACTATAATTGAACTGTAGATACATAGAAAAACAAAAAAGGATAAGGAGGATTTTTATGTTTCAAACCTTAGACCATTTTTTGAAATCTTGGGAGTTCGAAGCCGATGCGACACAGAAACTGCTGAATCATCTGACTGATGAATCACTTAAACAAGAAATCACTTCACAACATTGGACTTTAGGCCGTATTGCATGGCATACTGTCGCGGCCATTCACATCATTACCTCGAACACAGATTTAACGTTCCACGCTCCGGCTGAAGATTATCCTGTTCCTGCATCGGCGCGGTTTATTGCTGAGAGTTATCATCAAGCCAGTAATGCATTTGTACAGGCGTTAAAAACGCAATGGACTGACGATACACTTCAAGAATGTGTCAACTTTATTGGTCAGCAATTGCCAAATGGTTCACTTTTGCTATTTTTAATTCAACATCAAAACCATCATCGAGGACAAATGACTGTCCTTATGAGACAAGCAGGTTTACCTGTTCCGGGTATTTACGGACCGGCAAAAGAGGAATGGACAACATTCGGTTTGGAAGCTCCGAAATAGGATATTGTTGTAAGGGCTCGAATGAATAGATGATACCAATCGATGTTGGTATCTTTTTTGTTTTAGTCTTAGAGTTATTAAACCGGTATCCATGACATGCAGACGAAACAACAGTTCAAAAGACATAAAGTAAGGTCAATAAATGCAGAAAGGTGATTATGATGATAACGAAAATGACGCGATTCAATATGAAAGACTTCAATAAACCAAACGAACCTTTCGTTGTTCCAGGGAGAATCATCCCTTCATTTGAGGACAATGTTTGGACATATACAGAGGAGAAATTTGCTGAACCTTATGTCAAAAAATATGACGATGAAGACATTGATGTCAGTTATATTGAAGAAGAGGATAAAGCTGTCTTTTTTTATTACGCAGAGAACGACTGTGTCGGCCGGAGTAAGCTTCGTTCTAATTGGAATGGATACGCACTGATTGAAGACATTGCCGTTGCAAAAGATTATAGGAAAAATGGTGTCGGGACGGCTTTATTACATAAAGCGGTTGAGTGGGCAAAGGAGAATCATTTATGCGGTCTTATGCTTGAAACACAAGATATTAATGTTTCAGCTTGTCATTTTTATGCCAAAAATAACTTTGTCATAGGAGCGGTCGATACAATGCTTTATTCTAATTTTTCAACAGCAAATGAAATTGCGGTTTTTTGGTACTGTAAATTTTAAATATAACAGTATTTGATGTTTCGTCATTTAGCGGGTGTGTGTCGCAAAGTATTCAAAACATCGGCTTGAGGATTTATAATAAGGTATATCAATCAATGCAGGGGGAGTTATGTATGAAGTGCAAAAAAATGAACAGGGTCCAATTAAAAGAGGGAAGCGTATCAACGGCCCTATAAACTGCGTCTGCCCTCATTAATGGAGGGAAAGTTGTGAATACGTCTTATTCACAGTCAGCTTTACGGCACAACCAAGTGTTCATTTGGCTTTGTGTTCTGTCATTTTTCAGCGTATTAAATGAAATGGTTTTGAACGTCTCATT
This sequence comes from Bacillus sp. SJ-10, assembly GCF_002843505.1. Lineage (NCBI taxonomy): Bacteria > Bacillati > Bacillota > Bacilli > Caryophanales > Bacillaceae > Bacillus > Bacillus sp. SJ-10. Next base: position 2,098,512 of record NZ_CP025258.1, read on the forward strand.
ACCTGATATCGCCAACGATTTTCATAAACTGCCAGCGAGTGCAAACTGGGTGAACACGGCCTTTATGTTAACCTTTTCCATCGGAACTGCTCTGTATGGGAAGTTATCAGATCAGCTGGGCATTAAAAAGCTGCTTCTATTTGGAATTATGGTAAATGGCTTCGGGTCGATCATTGGATTTGTCGGACACTCTTTCTTTCCTGTACTCATTCTGGCCCGATTTATTCAAGGGGCTGGTGCAGCCGCATTCCCGGCTCTTGTGATGGTTGCAGTAGTACGCTATATTCTGAAAGAAAACAGGGGTAAAGCATTTGGTCTGATCGGGTCGCTGGTGGCAATGGGGGAAGGCGCCGGACCAGCTATTGGCGGAATGATCGCTCATTATATTCACTGGTCATATTTGCTGCTTATTCCGACAGCAACAGTTATCACCGTTCCATTCCTGATGAAACTGCTGGAAAAGGAAGAAAGAATCAGCGGGCGCTTTGATATCGCGGGGATTATATTAATGTCTGCAGGCATCGTATTTTTTCTGCTGTTTACAACGTCATATAGACTATCTTTTCTGATCATCAGTATTCTGGCTTTCCTGATATTTGTGAAACATATTAGGAAAACTCAAGATCCCTTTGTTGACCCTGCACTGGGGAAAAATGTCTTGTTTATGATGGGCGCCCTTTGCGGAGGCCTGATATTCGGCACTGCTGCAGGATTTGTGTCTATGGTTCCTTATATGATGAAAGATGTTCACCATTTAAGTACTGCGGCAATTGGAAGCGGGGTTATGTTCCCCGGGACGATGAGCGTCATCATCTTCGGTTACATTGGAGGATGGCTTGTTGATCGGAAAGGTTCTTTATATGTGCTGACCATTGGGATTGCATTGATGTCTTCCAGCTTTTTAATCGCTGCCTTTTTTATAGATGCGACACCATGGCTCATGACCGTTATCATCGTTTTTGTTTTTGGGGGGCTCTCCTTCACAAAAACGGTTATATCTACAATTGTGTCTGGCAGTTTGAAACAAAAGGAAGCAGGCGCCGGAATGAGTCTGCTTAATTTTACAAGCTTTTTATCAGAGGGAACGGGTATTTCGATTGCAGGCGGTTTATTATCGGTCCGCTTGCTGAATCAAAGGCTGCTGCCTGTTAACGCTGATCATTCCGCTTATTTGTACAGTAATATGCTCATTCTTTTTGCAGGAATCGTTGTTATGAGCTGGCTGGTAACCATGAATGTCTATAAACGTTCGCAAAGAAATGACTAAAAAGGGAAAAGGATCAAACTTGATAAAAGTTTTGATCCTTTTTTTGAGGAGCTTCCTTATTCCGAAACCTTTTGTCGATCAATGAAAGGGGAGTTAAAGTGAATTACATTTATAAGAAAAAGGAAAAGAAAAATGGAAATTGTATCATTTCAATCAGAGATAAATGGGAGAATGCACTTATTGAGTTTGAACAAAATAATAATCAAATTGAGATCGTGATCAATTATCGTAACGAGAAAACAACCAAGTTTTCACTGCCAATCGAGACTTTTGAGAAAGTGTATGAGGATATTAAAATAGGCCGGAGAGAAAGTTAATCATTCTGTTTGAAAATGACCATGATGTTCGTAAGCAGTATGGTTTTAACACGCATCTGGATTCCCCTGGCAAAGTAAAGGTTTTTGGGGATTTATATTAAAATAATAGTAAGAACCTTGTGCAGCGGACAGGGAGTTTCGTTGCTTTATAAGGAGAGGGAACTATGAAAAAAAATATTCACATACTGGGAGCCTCCGGAGTCGGAACTTCAACATTGGGTGTTGCATTATCAAAGCATTTGCCTCATACGCATCTTGATACTGATGATTACTATTGGACAGATAAATTCACTAAGAAAAGAGAAATTCCTGAAAGAAGAAAGTTGCTTGAAAAAGACTTGACAATAAATGAGAAATGGATTCTTTCTGGCGCAGTGTGCGGCTGGGGCGATGATCTAAAAAGTTATTTTGACCTTGTCATCTTCTTATGGATTCCGCAGGATATACGGCTTGAGAGATTAAGGCATAGGGAATTTCACCGTTATGGAAACGAAGTGTTAGACGGCGGCAGTAAATATGAACAATCAAAAACATTTTTAGAGTGGGCTTCTTTATATGATAATGCCGGAATGGAAGTTAGAAGCAAAGCTTTACACGAACATTGGATGGCAGATTTATCTTGTCCATTGTTAAAAATTGAAGGAGATTACTCAGTCAATGAAAGAGTTGATCGTGTCTTGGATTATCTGAATTCTAATTAAACTAACGATGGAGATAACTGCAAAATCCAAAAGTCAAAGACGGTTCCGGCCATTTTAACGGAGCTGTTTTTTTTATACCGCTTTCAGTTTCTCTGTTGTGAAGTGATTTATTTTCGGCAGCATCCTACAATAGAGAAGTGATTTGTTCCTCGTTAAGTTCTCCGTTGGAGTATTTCTCTAAAATTCGTTTAAATCGTTCATCACCTAATTAATTATTTCTTTGTTTATTTTTATTCTCCATTTCATTTTCAGACCGAATTAAAGCCCCCTCATAACGAGAAGGGCTTTCCGCCTTTTAATACTTTCTCCTCAAAAAGAAGGGGAAGGCTTTATCCGTTTATCCCTCGTATCGTTTATTAATTAACTCTGTAAACATGGGACATTTACAATAATAGAAGTATACTTATGTTTGTGAAAATAATTATTGACATAAATATATTTTTAGAATTTTTTCGATCCAAACAATTATCTTTAAAAAGTTACCGGCAACTTTCTGCCGCATATCGCAGTGTTCGATTGTTTAGTCCTTCTTTTTCATAATCTTTACAAATCTGAAAAAGTCATCATCATCCGGCAGGGGCTTGTCATCTTCGCGTCCATTGCGATGCATATGCGGATCAGAGTGATGTTCATTGTAGAACTCTACGATATGGAATCCGCACTTATTCACATAGAAGTTGATATTTCGCTTTTCAAAATAAGGTGTCACGGTTTCCCAAAGCACAGTATCCGGATACTGTGCTTCTATGGCTTTCCAAGCAGAAAGACCAATCCCCTGGCTGTGATATTCTGGAGATACATAGAATAAATCTAGCGAATTATGATGTGTTTCGTTGTTGATACGTACTACTGCACCACCGACCTTCTTACCATCCCGAAGAATATGATATACGACTGCTCCGGGAGCGTCGAAAGACTCTTGAACATCATTGTCCGATGGAATCGGTCCGCCTTCGCAATCACCGAACGTTTCAATCACGGCGATCGCAAAGGCTTCTTGTAATTTTTTTTGGAATTCTGGCAGATCAGATTCCTTTGCTGGTTCCAGAATAACTTTTGGTTCCTTTTTTGTTTTCATGATTGCTCACTCCTTCATTTGCTGAAATATCGAATTCAGTCGTTCGGTAAAATATTCTAGCTGTTCTGCCGCTTTTTCTTCCGCGGTAAATTTGGCGTTAAAATACTTCAAAAGCTTTCTCCTGTCTTTTTGTATGATGTCTTTTTCTTTGTTTCCTTAGAAAACAAGCTGCATGTAACCCTTATTTACTATTGTTCACTGCCGTATTAAGTGTGGTACGCGGGATTTGCCATCATTCTCAAACTTTTCCTGCGAAAAGTTGCAAAAATAGTCGAATGTGGCGCCTTTGACTATGAACATGCGTAAAAGATTCAATTTAGATTCGGTCATGAGCAATGCACATTGAGTAAACTCTGGTGAATTTATTAGCCCAAAGAAGCCTAAATGATATAAAAATAACTAGTATATATATCAAATCTGTCCGTTTAATGCCCGCTTCTCAACAACTAATTTGAAGTCATGCAATCTGTGCAAGGGGGTTATTTCTGAATAGATTTTTCCGAATGCAGCGGAGTCGCTTTGGGACTCCCGTTTACTTTGCCGTACGTCAGCTTGCGCCATATCAATTCCATCGGACCGTACTTAAATCGTTTCAACCACAATGTACTAAAGCTCATAAGCACGAAGTACACGGCCAGACTGAACATGAACGTGCCGGCGGATTGAATATGATCCGCAAGCCCGAATCCGTACCGGAGGAACAGAACTGTTCCAATGATAGAGTGAAGCAGATAACAGGTCAATGACATCCGTCCGACTTTGGTGAATATCATCATAGGGCTTCGCAGCTGAGGAACGTACAGAAACAGCATTGCAAAAGTGCTCATATAAAACATACTTCCGGTTAAGCCGCCATTTTGACCCAAGACAGAGGAAATGTCCTTCCACAGCATATTCTCAGAAAGATTAAACATGTCTAGTAATATACTGCTTTGTGTTATTAGAAAAGCGATTGTGCTAATGATCCAGATACGCTTCCATATGAACTTTTTCGCTTCCATGTCTTTGAAAAATTCCATCTTAACAAAGTACACGCCCAGCAGAAACATGAGAAACATGGAATAGATCATAGAGAAAGAGCCAGCCGCCATCGTGACCATATCTGTCCACCGAGTGCTGATGGATTCCATGTAAGTAAGGGTTGTGTGGCTAAACAAAGTAAACTCTGAAAAATTCGGGTTTTTTGACCCTGCAGTATTGATGACATTGTACAACATTGTGAAAACAGGGGTCAGGAATTGAAACACGATAAGTGCGATAATCCATCTAAGCACCGTTTTGGCCGTGCGTTTATAGAAGGCGAGTAACAGGAAGCCGCTTACGGCGTAAAAGGTCAATATGTCACCGACCCAAACAAATGTGATGTGCAAAATGCCAAATCCCAACAGGATAGATAACCTACGGGCAAACAGCTTGTTGGGACTATCTACCTTCTGCGCGGCTCGATCCATAAAGATCATAAACCCAACTCCGAACAAGAAGGAGAATAATGTAACGAATTTCCCTTCGGCAAACCAGGAAACCAGATTGTGCAGGACGTCATCGGAGGCCATTTCGAATCCCTTTACTGAATCTACGATCAGAAAATAGTTGACAATAATAATGCCAAGCAAGGCAAATCCACGTACGATGTCCAGAAAATGAACCCGTTCCCGCAGACTCACTGGTTGCCCGCGTCCTTCTTTTTGTACAATCATATCAATACTCCTTTCCCATTTACCATTGCAATGTGCAGTGCGGATCTGAAAAACTTGAGCCTTACAATGGATAAATATAAAGACAGAATCTTAACAATTTATGAAGGTTCATCATTTTTTTAGAAAATGTGACAAAATTGTGGCGGACATCAGCTTTCATAAACTGTTAAGATTTCCGTAGTATCTTATAACGTACGTTACTTATGAATGATATATAGTAAGGTGACAGAAATAACATCAAGAATCATGAGGTGAAAGAGGCATGACCCATCGAATATTAGTCGTAGAGGATGACCATGATATTGGTGATCTTTTGGAGGAGTCCCTTATGCGAGCAGGCTACGAGGTGCTAAGAGCCAAGGATGGAAAACGAGCATTGCAACTTGTGAATGATTCGCTTGATTTGGTTATTTTGGATATTATGATGCCAGGCATTTCGGGAATCGAAACCTGTCAGCACATCAGGGAAACCTCTAACGTCCCGATTCTGTTTCTGACGGCCAGATCGAGTACACTCGATAAAACTGAGGGATTACTCGCCGGCGGCGATGATTATATGACTAAACCCTTCTCGGAAGAGGAACTTCACGCCAGAGTGATTGCTCAATTACGCAGATATACAATCTATCAGGAAAAGAAGGAACAGGAAGAAACATTTCTTATCGGGGGCAAACTGAGAGTGAGCGAAGAATTTAATGAGGTTTGGAAAGAGGAGCAGCAAATCAAGCTGTCAGATCTGGAATATCGTATCCTGAAACTGCTGATGAGCAAACGCAACAAAATATTTTCTGCTCAAAATATATATGAGAGTGTGTGGGGACAGCCTTACTTTTACTGTTCCAACAATACGGTGATGGTGCATATTCGGAAGCTGCGCTCCAAAATTGAGGATGATCCGGCACGTCCGGTTTATATAAAAACTGAATGGGGAAGAGGATATCGATTTGGCGCATCGTAAATTTACGCTAACCAAAAAACTGGCTTTGCTGATCATGGTTGCTGCGATTGTGAGCGGTGTGATCTTTCTGACGTTGCAAAAGATCACAGATGATCTGATCGAGGGATACCTGAGTTCGGATGAGTATTACCACAAGGAGTCAGCGAGATACATTCAAAAATTCAGTCAGTACGTTTCAGAAAATGAGTTGTCTACATCGGATAGAAAAGCGTTTGGCGAGTGGGTCAAAAAAGAAAATTATATTAACCTCACCATATTCAAGGATCAGGAGCTGCAATATGATTCCGTTTATTCTGAATCGGATTATGGAAAGGAAAAGCTGACTCAGTATGCTCAAAATCATTCACATCCGGTCAAGTTCAGCGATGGTGAAGGACGAGTCATTATCGACGGTTTCTACTCTTCCCGATATTATGATCTGGCCTTTACTTTGGATTTGCTCGGTGCAACCCTCATCTTTTTAATCATTGTTCTCTTGGGCATTCGCCAAAGTCTTCGCTACCTTAAAACGCTTCACCAAGAGATTCATATTCTTGAAGGGGGCCAGCTGGACTACGAGATGACGATAAAAGGGCATGATGAATTAGCGATGATTGCAAAGAGCATTGAGGATCTGCGGAAAGCTTTCCTGGATAAACTTAAAGCTATCGAGGAATTGCAAGCTGAGAGCCGCAGCCTGGTTACCGAAATGTCGCACGATATGCGCACACCGCTGACGTCGCTGATCATGAATCTGGAGTTTGCCAAAAAAGAGGGAGGCGAAGCGGGTTCCAACAAAGATCGGTATGTAGCCAATGCTTATGGTAAAGCACTGCAATTAAAAAGCTTGTCTGACAATCTGTTTGCGTATTTCCTGCTGGACAAGGAATATGAGGCCGATCTGGAGACCGTTGCAGTGAAAGAAGTGATCTACGATCTAATATCAGATCAGATTGCTATCCTTCATCAGGAGCATTTCCGGGTCCATATTTCAGGCGAGCTGCCGGAAACCTATATTAACGTGAATTTGGAGGAGCTTGGGCGTGTATTTGATAATGTGTTGTCAAACTTATTTAAATACGCAGATCCGGAAGAAGAAATCAGCATCACGTTTATATCGGATCAAGAAATATTTGAGATTCATGTTAGCAATACGATTAAACTTGCGGATGTAACACCGGACAGCAACGGACTCGGTGAAAGAAGCATTGCGCGAATGATGTCCCGCATGCAGGGGCAGTTTCACAGTATACAAAAGAATTCCAAGTACTGCATCGTGCTGCGATTTTGGAACAGAAAGATGTAGGCTGCGAATCAAAACGACGAAAATATTGTAATAGGAGACAACAAGATGAGATTTTCCAACAATTTTAAAAAGGCGCCTTACCTGTTACAAGCGCTTCTCAATGTCTGTCTGTTCTTCCTGACGATAGCCTTAAGCGGACTTCTGATCAGCGAGACATGGTACATCGTGCAATTCGTATACAAGTCACTGTTCAACAAAGTGGACAGCTATTATGAGATGCTTGGGGAACTGCTTATATTCTTCATGTACTTTGAGTTCATTGCTTTGATTATCAAATACTTCAAATCAGACTTTCATTTCCCGCTTCGCTACTTTATTTATATTGGCATCACGGCTGTCATTCGTTTGATTATCATCGATCATGATCAGGCGATCTCAACGTTCTGGTGGGCGATGGCCATTCTTGCAATGATTTGTGCATTCTTTATTGTCAATAGACGAAATTCTGTTGTTGAACATTAATAAATTAGTTCACTTTATACCGATACGCCACTAAAATGTCCCTAATTGTGAATGAGAGCTGGAACAGAATAAAAAAATTGATATCGGTACTTGTCCCAAGGACATGACATGAACTGTCTGGAAATGAGATTGCTTCTTTATTTTACAAGGAAGAGATTAAAATTCTTAATAAATAATGATTAGTCGAATTTCATTGACAGACAGTATGGATCAAGTAGCATCTTACCTTTTACTCACTTTGTTGATGCAGACAGTGCTTCAAATGTTGGTTTCAAAATGGCAGGGGATCAAGTTGGGGCTAAAGGAAGGGAAGAACCCTTCCTTTTTTACTTGGACAGACTGAAAACAGTGCCCTTTTTCTGGTCAAAATGAATATAAAATGATGTAAATGAGCGGAAGGTGTCCGTAAGTAATCATTGTAAAAGAAATAACTATGTCCTATACGAACTGTAAAATCTCCCGTTCTTGTTTATACATCCAAGTATGGGTGAGAAATTTCATGACTTCTTAAAATCGTAATTTGTCTTGAGAATTCGTAGCGGATTTTGCTAATTGACGCATCCAAATAAAGTGTCGGATCAAATAAAAAGCAGTTATAAGGGCAATCATTAATAAAATCCATATGGATGAGAAAGAAAGGATAATCAAAAAGCTGATAATAAGCATTAATGATAAACTCTTTGAAAACTTACCAGGTAGCAGTTTATATGCAGACAAAATACCGCAAATCGCATTACTAATAAAGAAAGCATTTGCTATGCCGACAATTTGTTCAACATTAATGAAGTTTATAAATAAAAGAATAAAAACGATTGTATGAATTATTGTTAATAAGCCTAGGGCTCCAATTGGTATGTTTGTTTTGGAGCGGAAAGAAATCAAGGTTGTTTTTTTATTCTCTGAGGCTATTAGACGTGATACTCCGCCAGTAACCAATAAATATGTGCTCATACATAATATTGTTGTGATGAAAGCCATTGTCGGTGAAGCAAACGTTCCAAGCAATGGAGTTAAAATAATCGTTAATGAGTGTGTGTGATGTAAATCAATCCATTGATAAGAAGCAGCTACAACGATACAAACCGTTGTGATGACCACCGAGCTTATTACTATTGCTTGGGGAATCGTTCTTTTTCTGTTTTTGACATCCAAACTATAATTACCTATAATTTCCCAACCTACTAGAGCCCAAAAAAGTAATAGAATACTATAACCAAAATCATCAAGATGAAATGGTGTTTTAATAAAAGCTTTATCCCTCATAAAGGGAATTGAACTAATTCCGCCACTTAACAATACTGCTGTGGCAACTGTGGAGAACATAAATGACACTTTTCCTACAGAAGAGATATTCAATAATAGAACGAATAAACAAATCATCATCAGAATGATTCCATATGTCTCTAGCGGCCAACCATTACTTTTGAACAAAGCCTTTAGGTATTGACTGGCTGTCATGAGAACGGCAACTGGCCCCACACTGCCCGCAATAATAAAAAATACAGAAGTTAATTGTTTTATATGTTGTCCAAATGCAAGTTCGACTGTATGCGCAACACCAGATTCATTCGGAAATAAAACACTCAATTTTCCAAACAATGAAGCAAATAGAAAACTAATGATCATCATTATAAACCATGCTAGTATGGCATAATCTCCAGTCTTACCATAAATGATTGGTGGAAGCAATATAATTCCCGATCCTAAAATAGGACCAACAATTAATCCGCTTAAAAGTACGGGGCCGAGTTTTCTTTCTCTCACTTTCCATTCCATCCTTTCCTAAACGTGTTTTATGATCATATTCTAATTGTAATTTGTTTCCTTTCATCGGTAAAATAGATATATATGAACTGTTCCATCGGAATTAGTGATGTTCAAAGGGGGGGAGACATGATGGAAATACGGCACTTAAAAACATTTATAACAATTGTGGAAAAGGGAGGATTTACAAAGGCAGCTGAATATTTGGGTTATGCCCAATCGACTATAACTTCACATATTAAAGATATTGAGCAAGAAATAGGAAAACCGTTATTTAATCGTTTTGGGAAGAAAATGCTGTTAACTGAAGCGGGGGAACTTTTGTTTCCTTATGCAAACGAAATGATCAGGATATCTGAAAAAGTAAAACAAATACAATCAAACGATGAACCGATGGGGACTCTCGTTATTGGTGCTCCGGAATCTTTAACGGTTTACCGTTTACCTCCGATTATTCACGAATTCAAAAAGCTCTTTCCTAAAGTGAAAATAACATTAAAATCATCGACATGCTGGGAATTAAAAAATGATCTCCGAAATGGGAAGGTGGATTTAGCGTTTCTTTTGGAGCACGAACAAGAGGAAGCTGATTTATATATAGAAAAATTGATAACTGAACCAATGATATTGATATTCCCTAAAAAGCATAGGCTGCAAAATACTCCATTTGATGATTTTTATTTTTCATCTGATGAAGTGATTTTATATACAGAACATGGGTGCAGCTACCGTACTTACTTTGAAGAGTATATGAAACACCAAGGACCGGTTTCGGAGAATACCTTTGAATTCTGGAGTGTTGAGGCAATTAAGCAGTGTGTGATGTGCGGATTAGGAATTTCGTTATTACCGTTGATCACTGTACAAAAAGAGTTGAAAGAAAACAAATTAAGTGGATTGATTTTGAATGAAACACGTATTTTAACGCAGATGGCTTATCATAAAAAAAGATGGCTTTCCTTAGCGATGGCTGAATTTATAAATATCGTAAAAAAACATGCGGAATTATGGAAAAGAACTCAGACTTTATAGTCGATGTTCATTAAAGTCTTCGAGTCGGTGCAAAAAGAGGAAGGGATGAGGCCCCTCCCTTAAAACCTTCAATTCCTCTAATTTCATTGTAAGATATATTATTTTTTTGAAATGGGTATCCAAATTTCACTTTTAAAAGATGGCGATGTTACATCTTTATGCTCGTTCCACAGGATTTCTGGGCCTTCAATTTGTTCATAATGTGACGATGGAAACCATTCGGAATAAATCCGCCCCCATACTTCCTGCAGTGCATCCGGAAATGATCCGGCTGCTTCGAATACAGCCCACGTTGAGGCAGGGACTTCAAGCTGTGATAGGTGATTTGGGCAATGTTTCGTTGTGGCTGCGCCAATATAGTGATCAAGCTCTCCGTTTTCCTCTGTCCGGCCTTCAGAAAAGTTCGTGGATGCACTAATAAGTCCTACAGGCGCTACATTAGAAAGCTCTTTTAGTTGATTGATTGCTGCTTCATCTAAACTTTCCCACATCGATGCAATGTCAGGATTCACGCCTTTAAACAAAATAGGGACTCTTTTTTTAATGCCGACGATGCGAAATGCCTCTTTTTCTTCAATGCGATAGTTCATTTCATTTCCTCCTTTGATTGATAACTGGAAGGTCATTCGCGGATAAGCTTTAAGTGAATGGCCATTATGTCTAGCTTCTGATGGTCTTATGCCATGCAGATTTTGAAATGCTCGTGCAAAAGAATCTGGTGAGTGATAACCGTATTTTATTGCAAGATCAATCACCTTTACGCGGCTGTCTTTAAGTTCAAAAGCTGCAAGAGTAAGACGTCTGCGGCGAATATATTCCGATAATGAAATACCTGTAAGGAAGGAAAACATCCTTTTAAAATGATATTCAGAGCAGAAAGCAAGCCTTGCTGCTTCTTTGAAATCAATATCGTTCGTGAGGTTTTCTTCGATATACGTTAATGCGCTGTTCATCCTTTTAAGCGAATCCATTTATTTGACCTCCTTTAACAAAAGAATAACAGGAGCGAAATGTATCTACCCGACATTTCGTGCACAGTTTTGCAGGATAACTTATATGTAATAAATTAAGTGATTCACCTGTATTTGTACAGATAAAGAAAACCACCTAATAACTGCTTGGGTTTCATAAGATGAAAGAAGTTATCATTGTTTTATCAATTACCTTTAACAAAACTTTCTCTATTGAAAAGAAAGAGGAAGTGATTCCTCTTTAAGGGAGATCACTTTTACTTATTCGACGAAAGCAGCAGTTTAGCGGACGAAGGAGAAAAATCAGTTGACTTAATTGAATACTAAATAGGTGTAAAAAAGCGGTTATTCATACTGATTGAAAAAGAAGAACACGCAGCAGATTCACTTGCTCTTGTTGGGGGCAAGTGTTGACAACCCTATACTGGTTTAATTAAAGAAGGAGTATAAAACCTGTATCAATGGTGTTACTAGATATCTGCGACACAGGTTTTATATGTAGGTAACTAATATTCTGATATATGTAACATTGCATTTTTTTATTATGCAATAGTTCACTCTATTTCTGCTTTCAATTTTTCGAACCACTCTAAATTAACCAAGTGATGTGAACGGGAATTTTCATTCATACGGCGAAAGTAATTGATTGTGCTGGGAATTTCTTGAGTGATGGACAGGTATTCATCAAGGAGCTCGATTCGAGTTCTAGTCTGATCGATTTGTGATTGGATCAGATCCAGTAATTTATTTTTGTCGAATTCATCGGCAAAGAGTAACGCCCCATAAAATTGCAGGTTCACATATTCCGATTTGGTGCCGTATTTGATCATTAATTTTTCGAATTCTGCCTTTCCCGAATCTGTGACTTTAAAGTTACGGATTTCACGCCCGCTGGTTGAGGGTTTCTGCTGAATCTGTTCAATCAAACACTTTTCTTCAAGTTGCTGCAGATTGTAATAAAATGAACCTTTCGTGAAGTTAACAATGTATTTGTAATGACGTTTTTCCATTAAAGCCAGAAGTTCATAGCCGTGAGCTCCGGGGTTTTGGATGAGCAAGCCAAGGATAAGTAAGGGAATCATGGTTTCATCACCTTCGCCATCCGCGCCTCAAATTCCGCGTGCGTGATTTTACCCGAAGCCAAATCCATACTATGAAGGTAAATCTGTTCTGTTTTAGAATAGCCACCATTCACTTTCAGTGATTGCTCCTCTCCCGAAATGGGTTTCAGGATATGGTGCTTTTTCGAAAAAGCCTCGAAATAGCGGTAACCGAATTTGCGTTGTGAAGCTGCGTCTAAATGAATGCCATCAGGATTCGCAGTCAGACCTGCCGCAGTAACAAAATAACAATTCTGTTGTTCATTAGCAAAACGCAGCAATTGTTCATTAACCTGTCGAAATTCAGTCGCGTGCTGTCCAAAACCGGTCTTCCCAAGAAAGTCACCAAGCCCTCCAATAATCAACGGTACCTCATCAAGTTTCAACTCGTTTCTTAGCGTTTCGATGATAAGAGTTAATTTCTCGTAATAAGTTTCATGCAGCGAACGATAACTGTCACTCTCACCTTGGTGCCAAAGGATTCCACAAATTTGACTGGACTGGAGGGCGAAGCGGGCTTCGGACAAAGCATGCTGAAAAAGGATGCCTTCCGGATGCCAGTCATTCAATGAACTGCCGCCTTCCGCACAGGGGATCAAGCCAATTTCTTCATCGGGATGAGCTTTCGACCATGCATCTGCAAAAGATGCCGCCAGGCCAACGCCGGAAACCGGACGGTCGTAATTAATCGGCTCTGTCATCATCTGCCACTGTCCATTGCGCAGCATTTTTATTTTTTCATTATAGATAGGGTCTACTTCATTCAAAAATCCACGGCCCGCCATATTCGACTGCCCCAACATTAAAAAAGACTTTATCATCTAATTTTTCACTTCTTTACATCAATATTTTAGTCTAATTAGACTATAGTCAATTCAGCTTGTCTTGTAAAGTTTCAACTAGGTTTTATTTTTATTATTAGTATGTATGAAGAACAAACTAACATTGAACATTTGGTGGATGTATTTGAGAATTAGCAAGTTCTTTTGCTTTAGGTCTTGATAAACATGAAAAAACAACAAAAACCCTGTCATGTAAGGGTTACTACGAGGTTCAAAATCATTTTTCATAGGAAATACATTCAATGATGGAGGTGTAGCCCAAATGAAATGGATTGTTAAAAAGGGAGGGCTATGTTGAAGGGGTTAAATATCAATAAAAAATTATTAAAAAGGTTAACGATTGTACCAATTCTATTCATTTGTTATGTTTTATTTTTAAATCCTGAAGTTATACTTGAAGAGCGATGTCCTAAAATGCAGAAAAAGCCGGGATGTCAGATCCGGCTTTTCGCTCACTTTCCCTTCGACTTCTTCCGCTTCTCCTTCTCCGCCCGGTAAAACTCATGAAACATCTTCATCAATGCGCGTTTTTCAATCCGCGACACATAACTCCTTGAAATGCCGAGCTCCTTTGCGATTTCGCGCTGCGTTTTTTCTTTTTTTAGATCAAGCCCGAAGCGGCCGACGATGACTTCTTTTTCGCGGTCGTCTAAAATGTCGATATATTTTTTGACCTTTTCAAGTTCCATGTTGAGCTGAATAGTGTCGATCACATCTTCGCTTTCCGACTTGAGGACATCGATCAGGCTTATTTCATTCCCTTCTTTATCCTGGCCGATCGGATCATGAAGGGAGACGTCTTTTTTCGTTTTTTTCAATGCGCGCAGATGCATTAAAATCTCATTTTCAATACATCGTGCGGCATATGTGGCAAGCTTCGTGCCTTTTCCGGCTGAATAGCTTTCAATTCCTTTGATCAGCCCGATTGTACCGATGGAGATCAGATCTTCTGCGTCCTCTCCCGTGTTTTCGAATTTTTTCACAATATGGGCGACTAAACGGAGATTATGTTCGATCAGCATGTTGCGGGCGTGTTCATCTCCTTCAGCCATAAGGTCTAAGTATTTTTTCTCCTCATTATTTGAGAGCGGTTGTGGAAAGGCATTATTTTTCACGTATGATACTAAAAACACAAGTTCTTTCACAATAAACCCGAGCGCTGCAAAAACACCTGTCACCGTCCTCACCTCCACAAAGTTATGTAGGCAATCGCCTATATGTAACTGTATGTGTCGGTAGGGCTGTTTGTGTCTGTACAGGGAAATTAATCAAAATCGGGTTTTATTTCTCACAGCCTCTTGATTTTTGCTGATTGAGCCTGTATATTGTTAAAAAAAGTAAGGGTAAAAACAATATAACCGAAAAGCGCTGAAGAGACGAGTAGACAGATATCATTCATGACAGAGAGCTCCGGGAGCTGTGAAGGAGTATGAATGGATGTGTTGAAACAAACCTCTTAGCTTCGCATCGGAATCATGCAACACGAGGATGATGCGGCGGATACTCCTGTTACCGAGTAAGCTTTGTACCCGGCATGGCCGGCACCAAACCGAATTGAGGTGGCATAGCGGGCTGTTTCCCGTCCTCAAGACTTTATTGTCTTGAGGGCGTTTTTTATTTCTAAGGGAGGGATAAGATGAAAAACCTGAAGTCTTGGCGGTACCCGATGTTTCTGTTAACCGGAATCGGGATAGCAAATATTGGTGAATGGATTTATTTTTTGTCTCTTAATCTTATTGTCTTAAAAGAAACGGGGTCTGCTTTTGCGGTTTCCATCCTTTATTTAATCAGACCTGCGGCTGTTTTGATGACAAATGGGTGGGCGGGCAGCATCATCGACCGGTGCAACAAACGGAATATGATGATGTCGCTTGATTTCATCCGGGCTGCATTCATTGCCGTTCTGCCGCTGATGTTTACTGCACGGTCTTTATTTTCCGTTTATTGTATCGTGTTTTTGATTCAAATGGCCAATGCGATGTTTCGTCCGTGTTCCATGGCGTATGTGACGATGCTTATCCCGGCTGAAAGGAGAAAACGATTCAATTCACTAAGGGCTTTGTCGGAATCAGGGGCTTTTCTCCTCGGTCCGGCTGCGGCCGGGCTGCTTTTTATCGCCGGCACGCCGATTTTTGCGATTTGGGTGAATGCGGCGGCTTTAGTGCTGTCCGGGTTCATCACGATGATGCTGCCGAACCTTGAAAACGAGCCTCACGTACATTCTCCCAGACAGAAGCTTTCTTTGGCAGTGTACAAAGAAGATTGGAAGCTCGTCTATCGCTTCAGCCGAACGGCGCGAAACGTCATGATCATTTATTTTTTATTCAGTCTGGTCATGACCGTTATGCCATCCGCGCTTGATTCGCTTGAAGCCGCTTTTGCAAAAGAGGTTCTTCAGCTGACTGATGCCGATTACGGTTTTCTCGTCAGTGTCTCAGGGGCAGGCATTATTGCGGGGGCGCTTGTCAATGTGTTCTTTAATAAAAAAATGCCGGCTTCTTTATTGATGGGAATGGGCTCTTTATTCACAGCGGCCGGATATATGATTTATGCGTTTTCTGACGTTTTTTGGACGGCTGCTTTCGGATTTTTCCTTCTCGCTTTTTTTCTGGCGTTTGCCAATACAGGCTTTCTGACGTTTTATCAAAAGAATGTTCCGGTGGACATCATGGGGAGAGTGGGGAGCTTTTATTCATTAGTCGAAGCTGTCTTCATTATAGTGGTAACGGCGGTTTTCGGAGCGGCTTCTGTCAGTTCGTCCGTCCGCGGCATCGTCATCGCAGGCGCTGCTGTTATGCTGGCGTTGGCAGCCGTTTTATGCTCGTTCTTATTTGCGGCCGCAAAAAGGAGGACTCCTGATGTATTTCAAGCGGATCAATGTAAACAAACATAAAGAGACGGCCGTTTCATTTCGTGAGGATTCGTTTTTCGTCAGCTTTTCAGAGCGAAGGGTGTTTCGGAATATCACCTGAGAGTTTCGGGGGCAATAAAGCGGCTCTGTCATTTTACAGAAAGAAAAACATGGAGTGATCGGTTCAGAATGTAACGGAAAAGTTCTCAGAATGAGAGGAGCCGTACCGCCGGAATAGGGGGCGGTACGCGCTTCATTT
The DNA here is from genome assembly GCF_002843505.1 of Bacillus sp. SJ-10. NCBI lineage: Bacteria > Bacillati > Bacillota > Bacilli > Caryophanales > Bacillaceae > Bacillus > Bacillus sp. SJ-10. The sequence goes on from NZ_CP025258.1 coordinate 2,115,096, forward strand.
TTTCGTTGTTTTTAAAAGGCCGGGAAACTTCTTATAAATGACCGCCATTAAGACGAGCATATACATTCCGTAAATCCCGAAAGACAGCAGTTTGTTGCTTGTAAATGAAGCGCCTGCGACTGTCACGATCACAATGTTCGGAATTTTGCCGAGCACCGACGCAGAAAAAAAGATCGGCCATCGGATATGACTCAGCCCGCAGACGGTATTCATGGCAAGCGACGGTATAATCGGAATCAGCCGTCCGAAAAGCACCGCCGTAAACGCGTGCTGATGAAATGAATCTTCATATTGGGCCGCGGCCGGGTAAGCCAGCAGCTTTTTTCTGGCCCAGTCTCTGAATCCGTACCGGACGAGAAAAAACAATGCCATTGTTCCGAGCATTGCGCCTGACAATGTAATCCACACCCCGTTTACAATCCCGAAAACCGCTCCGTTTAAGGCCGCGATAATGGCGAATGGAACGATCGGAAAAAATACGTCAGCTGCGACCAGAAGGATACTCATAAGCACGGCGTACATGCCGCCCGCGCGAATCATGCTGAGCCAGACGTCTTTTTGCATAAAGCCGATCATCACGACAGCAATGATGACGGCAAGACTGAATCCCTTTTTTATCATCTGCACGTTCACCTCTTTTCAATTAGTATACAGCACAAATCTATCTCCTTCTATTAAAATAAGCTGTCCGATAAGCGTATTTGATTTATCAGCATTTGCCGTTTGATGAGAAACGGCTGCACTCGGATTTGGACAAAAACAAGCGGGAAGCGGGTGATGTGCATCATTTGATGCAGAGAATGATTTTTTATAAAAGGGGACACGTTAACAGTAGTGTTTACTGGAGGTGTAAACGTTGAGATGCTTTCATCTGATCATCATGATATGCGTCCTCACGAGTCTCACTGCCGTGTCCGCCGATGCGAAATCTTTAAAAAGAAGTGACATGGAGAAGACGGGAAACGTGTACTGGGATATAAGGTCTGAAAAAAAGAAACTATCTTTAACCTTCGATGACGGCCCCCATCCTGTCTATACGGAGGCTGTGTTAGACGTGCTGAAACAGTACAATGTGAAAGCAACCTTTTTTTGTGTCGGGAGCCGTATAGACAAATACCCCATAACGGCAAAACGCATCGTTGAGGAAGGGCATGAAATCGGCAACCATACGATGAACCATGTTTATTTTCACCGTCTGAAACGCAAAGACATTTTACAAGAGCTTCACAGCTCAGCGCATCATATCACATCGCTGCAGCCGGAAGGGGACAAGTTATTCCGCCCGCCGGGAGGGTCGCTGAATCATACGGCTTTCAAAAGCATCTTAAAAGAGGGCTATCATATCATCATGTGGTCATGGAACCAAGATCCGAGGGACTGGAAAAGGCCCGGGAAAGGAAAAATCGTCAGGCACGTTGTTTCACATGCCAGAGATGGAGATATCGTTCTTCTGCATGACGGCGGAGGAAACCGGCGCCAGACGGTTGAGGCTTTGAAAGAAATCATTCCCAAGCTGAAAAAGCAGGGCTACACGTTTGTTAAGGTTTCGGATTTGATCGGACAGGATTCCGGCCCTTTTCATATCCAGTAAAGAGAGCGCCGCGTTGAAAGCCGCCAAAGAGATGTGTACCATAGGAGGTAAGGTTTGGGGGGAGAGAAAATGAAGTTTGCTGTTCTTTTTATTACGATAATCTGTCTGTTATCAGGATGCGCCGCGGGCAAAGAGAAAAGTGTTGTCGCGTTCGGCGACAGCAATACGCGCGGTTCCAACTGGGATTATCGTGATTATCCGAAGGCGCAGCAGTGGGTAAACATGTTAAAAACAGCGGAACGCGGCCGTCTTACGGTTATAAATGCGGGAATAGGCGGCCAGACGACTGAGGATGCGCGCCTGCGCTTTCAAAGCGACGTGCTGAACCGTAAGCCCCAATATTTATTTATCATGTTCGGAACAAATGATGCGGGCATTTTGACGGGCGATCAGCCGCGGGTATCAAAGAAACGGTTTAAAGAAAACCTGACTTATTTCATAAACGAAAGCAGAAATCACGGCATAAAGCCGATTTTAATGACGTGCATCCCGGTTATAGAAGGAAACGGAACGCATCATCTCTATTACTATTCGAGATATAAAGCCTCAGCCTTTAAAGAAAAAGGCGGCGCGAGAAAATGGCATAATTCCTATAACGGCGTTACGAGGCAGGTTGCAGCTGAGTTGAAAGTGCCGCTGGTGGATAACTGGAAACACTTTATACGCGCGGACGGCGGCAAAGATACAGACCGGGCGCTGATCCAATCCGGACTGATAGATCCCTCCGGAAATCATATGACGCCAAAAGGCGCCAGAATCTTAATTGAAGGCATAAAAAATGGGCGGGTTTTGGAACGCTGACGCCGTCAGCTGCCTAAACCGTTTTGCTTCTGCTTCATAGGCTGTAGAAAAAACATCTTTTTGGAGGCGATTGCTATGAACCGCGGTTTCCCTCTGCAATATCCTGTATGCCCGCCTCCTCGGGTGAATGCGGGGTACTGGTACGCATTTTTTGTTGTGCTGCTCGTCGTCATTCTCGTCCTGGGCGGTCTGTATTGGTTCAATATATAGCAGCCGTCCTCTTAAACACCTCTATTTTAGGGGTGTTTTTTGTTGAAAGTGGTAGTAATGCGCATAACCGAAGTGATATAATATCAGTCATCTGAGTAAAAAAAGGAAATTCGCCCGGAAATTTTTTTCTGTTTAAGAGGAAACGGAAATAATGTGTCCGAGCGATCTTCTTTTGATTTCGTTTTCAATTAACTCGATAAATTCACGGCTCAAATTCATTTCAGTGGCTTTGAAATAAGATTCTATTAGTAATTCATCAGAAAGCTTTCTCATGCCGGGGACCCAATTAATGGGAGTGGCACCTCCTTACAATTGTAATCAATCATCAGACGCAAGCATATGATGGAAGGTTGCGTTTCAATCATGGTGAGGTTATCTTTAATCTACCATGAAATACAAATAAGAACAATCGTTCTGTTATCCACACTCGTAAGTGGATAACTTGTTAGTATCTTGTTTATAATCTGGATAAATCCGGATGTAATAAGAGTGGATAATGTGTGTAATTTTATCCACAACTGGTGAAGAAACCCAATTTTTGTCGAAATTTTTTTACTGAGTCCGACTTTGTTTTTAAATCTGACAGGTTTCGACATATAGATGATAGAAAGAAAAGGAAGGGTGCGGGTTTTGTTAAAAAAGTTTTTTTTACCTGACGAATTTGTGAAAAATATATTTCATATCACACCGGAAAAGCTCAAAGAACGCAATGTGAAAGGGATTATTACAGACCTTGACAACACGCTTGTGGAGTGGGACAGACCGAGTGCGACACCTCGATTAATCGAGTGGTTTGAAGAAATGAAGGAGCACGGCATTAAAGTCACGATCGTCTCCAATAATAATGAACGAAGAGTGAAATTATTCTCGGAGCCGCTTGGCATACCGTTTATTTATAAGGCAAGAAAACCGATGGGGCGCGCCTTTAAAAGAGCCGTCAGCAGCATGGATCTGAAAAAAGAAGACTGTGTGGTCATCGGCGATCAGCTGCTTACTGATGTTCTCGGCGGAAACAGAAACGGGTATCATACGATCCTCGTCGTGCCTGTCGCTTCCTCTGACGGAGTCATGACGCGCTTTAACCGCCGGATTGAACGGAGAATATTGAGTTCTTTGAAACGTAAAGGCCATATTCAGTGGGAGGATTAGAAATGGAAAAGGTTGTTTGCATCGGCTGCGGAGTAGCGATCCAGACCGAGGATAAACAAGGTCTCGGATACGCGCCAAAGGCATCGCTCACGAAAGAGAATGTCATCTGCCAGCGCTGTTTCAGACTGAAAAATTACAATGAAATTCAAGATGTTTCATTAACGGATGATGACTTTTTAAATATCTTGCACACAATCGGCGATACTGACTCTCTTATTGTCAAAGTCGTTGATATTTTTGATTTTAACGGAAGCTGGATAAACGGGCTGAACCGCTTTGTCGGCGGTAATCCGATTATTCTTGTCGGTAATAAGGCCGATATCCTGCCAAAATCCGTAAAACGGGAACGCCTCGTTCAATGGATGAAACGCGAAGCGAAAGAATACGGCTTAAAACCCCTTGATGTCTTTTTAATCAGCGCTTCCCGCGGACAAGGGATGAAGGAAGTCATTGACGCCATTGAACATTACCGCGAAGGCCGCGATGTGTATGTGGTGGGCTGTACCAATGTCGGCAAATCCACATTTATCAACCGGATTATTAAAGAGGTTTCAGGGGAAGAGAATATTATCACCACCTCTCAATTTCCGGGCACGACGCTTGACGCGATTGAAATCCCGCTCGATGACGGATCTGCGCTTTATGATACGCCGGGAATCATTAACCATCACCAGATGGCGCATTACGTGGACAAGCGTGACTTAAAGGTGCTGACACCGAAAAAAGAACTGAAGCCGCGCACTTTTCAGCTGAATGAAAAACAAACGCTTTATTTCGGCGGGCTTGCCCGGTTTGACTATGTATCAGGCGATAAAACGGCGTTTGTCTGCTATATGCCGAATGAATTGATGATTCACAGAACAAAGCTTGAAAATGCTGATGCCTTATACGAAAAGCATGCGGGAGAACTGCTTACCCCGCCCGGAAAAGATCATTTGGATGAATTTCCGGAGCTTACGCCCCACACGTTTACGATTAAAGAAGGAAAGACGGATATCGTTTTTTCCGGTCTCGGCTGGGTCACGGTGCAGCAAGCAGATAAAAAAATAACGGCATACGCTCCGAAAGGCGTACACGTATTTGTCCGCCGTTCATTAATATAGAGAGAAGGGGAGAGGGAGCATGAAACAATTGTACGGAGTAATCGGAAATCCGATCGGGCATTCAATGTCACCCGATATTCATAACGCGGCTTTGCAAGATAAGAACATCAACGGGCAGTATTTTGCGTTTCAGGTGGAACCTCATCATCTCAAGGACGCCGTTAACGGAATTAAGGCGCTTGGCATCTGCGGAGTGAACGTCACAGTCCCGCATAAAGTCGCGATCATGGAGCATCTGGATGAAATACATGAAAGCGCGAAAGTACTCGGGGCCGTAAATACCGTCAAAAGAGAGGGAGACAGGCTCATCGGGTATAATACTGACGGAGATGGGTTTTATAAATCCTTAGTCAAAGTATTGGACAAACCGATATCAGAGCTCTCCATCCTCATGATTGGGGCGGGAGGAGCGGCAAGAGCGATTTTTACAACGATCGTCCGCAGAGAGCCGAAACAATTTGACGTTTGCAACCGCACGCCGGAAAAAGCAGAAAGTCTGATTGCGGCTGCTCCCTCTTTTCAGCAGAAACGCGCCCTTACTTTAAAAGAAGCTGAAAATCAGCTTGAACAATATGACGTCATTATTCATACAACATCTGTCGGCATGTATCCGAAAACGGATGCCGTGCCGCTCTCATTGGAACGGGCCAAAACGGGCGCCATCGTTTGTGATATTGTATACAACCCGATTCAAACGGCGTTCTTAAAAGAAGCTGAAAAAAGAGGTTTAACAACCCTTGACGGTGTCGGCATGTTTGTGGAACAGGCCGCACTGTCTTTCAAGCTGTGGACGGAACAAGAGCCTGACAGCGGCTTAATGAGAGCGATTGTTGAAGGAAAACTAGGAGGAACACAATGTTAACAGGAAAACAAAAACGGTTTTTGCGTTCAAAAGCGCATCACTTAACGCCTATTTTTCAAGTGGGAAAAGGCGGAGTCAACGAAAACATGGTGAAACAGATTGCCGAGGCTTTAGAAGCAAGAGAGCTGATTAAAGTCAGCGTGCTTCAAAACTGCGAAGACGATAAAAATGATGTCGCAGAAGCCCTTGTGAAAGGCAGCCGCTCACAATTGGTGCAGACGATCGGAAATACGATCGTACTGTATAAGGAATCAAAGGAAAATAAACAAATCGAGCTTCCGTAAGGTGGTTGACATGAAGAAAATCGGAATATTCGGGGGCACATTTGACCCACCGCACAACGGACATCTTCTGATGGCTAATGAAGTCCTTCATCAGGCGGAGCTCGATGAAATTTGGTTTATGCCCAATAAAATCCCTCCGCATAAGCAGAATGAAGACTTTACAGACAGCCGGCACCGGGTGGAGATGCTGAAGCTTGCCATCAGCTCGAATTCCGGCTTTAAGCTTGAGCTTGCGGAAATGGACCGGAAAGGCCCTTCTTATACCTATGATACCGTCCGTTTACTGAAGGAGCGGCACCCGAACGACAAGCTTTTCTTTATTATCGGGGCGGATATGATTGAATATCTGCCGAAATGGTACAAACTGGACGAACTGCTCACGCTCATTCAATTTATCGGAGTGCGGCGCCCGGGGTATCATATTGAGACCCCGTACCCGCTGCTTTTTGCCGACGTTCCGGAATTTGACGTTTCGTCAACGATGCTGAGAGAACGTCTCAAAGCAAAAAAGCCGACGCAATACTTAATGCCGGATAAAGTGAGGCAGTATATAGAGGAGAATGATTTATATGAATCGTGAGGAAGCACTTGCCTGCGTCAAAGAACAGCTGACCGAGCATCGCTACATCCACACAATCGGCGTGACAGATACGGCGGTTATTCTCGCAGGCCGGTTCGGAGCAGATCCGAAAAAAGCGGAAATGGCTGCTATTTTTCATGATTATGCGAAATTCCGGCCGAAAGAAGAAATGAAGCAGATCATCGTGCGGGAAAAAATGCCGGCTGAGCTCTTGGATTACAATGCCGAACTGTGGCATGCCCCTGTGGGAGCGTATCTGGCTGAGAAAGAAGCGGGGATCACTGATCCTGAGATCTTGGATGCAATCCGCTATCACACGTCAGGGCGTCCCGGAATGACCCTTTTAGACAAAGTCATTTACGTTGCGGATTACATTGAACCCGGCCGCCATTTTCCCGGAGTGGAAGAGGTGCGCCGTCTGGCGGAAACGGATCTGAACGAAGCGCTCATACAAGCAATGAAAAATACAATGATATTTCTGATGAAAAAAAACCAGCCGGTCTTTCCGGAGACGTTTGCAACCTATAACTGGCTGGTGTCTCAAAATTGACAGGAGGAATTTGAAGAATGAATCAAGCTTCCGTATTAAAAATCGCGGCAAAAGCATGCGACGATAAACGTGCAGAAGATATTTTAGCGCTGGACATGGAAGGAATCTCACTTATAGCGGATTACTTTTTAATCTGCCACGGGAATTCTGATAAGCAGGTTCAGGCAATTGCGCGTGAAATTAAAGATCAGGCAGAAGAAAACGGCATTGATGTCAAAAAGATGGAAGGGTTTGATGAGGCCCGCTGGATTTTAGTTGATCTCGGCGACGTCATTGTCCACGTTTTCCATAAAGATGAAAGAAGCTACTACAATCTTGAAAAGCTATGGGGCGACGCGCCGCTCGCAGAGCTTGAGCTCGGCTTGAACTCATGATTTACCAAGGCTTCGCCGGCGTATATGACGAGTTAATGTCACATGCGCCGTATGATGAATGGGCGGGCTGGATCGAAGCGTCTCTTCCGGAAAAGGGAAGGGTGCTTGATCTTGCCTGCGGAACCGGAGAAATATCCATCAGGCTTGCTGAAAAAGGCTGCGAAGTCACGGGGATTGATTTGAGTGAAGATATGCTGAGCTGTGCCCAGCAGAAAAAAACGGGAAAGCCGATTCTTTTTCTCCAGCAGGATATGAGAAAGCTTTCCGGTTTTGAAGAACAGTTTGATGCTGTAGTCATCTGCTGTGATTCCCTAAATTACTTAAAAACGAAAAATGATGTCTTAAGCACCTTCAAAAGTGTTTTTCAAGTTTTGAAGGAGGGCGGCCTGCTTCTGTTTGACGTCCATTCCCCATTTAAAATGACGGAGCTTTTTCCGGACAGCACCCATGCGGATCAGGATGAGCAGATCAGCTATATCTGGCAAAGCTTTGCCGGCGATGAAGAGCTTTCTGTCATCCATGATATGTCCTTTTTCGTATGGAACGGACAATCTTATGACCGCTACGACGAGACGCATGAGCAAAAAACATTTTACATTGAAGAATATGAACAAATGCTTGCAGAGACCGGATTTGAACTGAAGAAGGTGACGGCTGATTTTACAGACCGGCCTCCTTCAACAGAGTCTGAACGTCTTTTCTTCACGGCAGGCAAACCAAAAACCATCGTTTAAACGGAACGATGGTTTTTAAAATGCATTTTTTGCGATTGGCGCGATAAAGCACTTTATGGCATACTCAGTTACACGTGAAATTGCTTCTTCACTAACGATATATCTTCATCGTATTTGTCATGTGTACGCTGAAAGACACGGTTGAACATATCCTGAACACCGCTTTCGAGAGCCTTCAGCCCTTCCCCGGTGACGCCGCCTTTTACGCATACTTTTTCCTGCAAGGCGGGAAGCGTGTAACGCCCTGTTTCAAGAAGCTTTCCGAGACCGACAAGCATTTCCGTCGACATAATTACTGCTTCTTCTTTGGTGATGTCCGTTTCTTCCACTGCCGCGTCAATAAAGCGCTGAACGAGATAACTCATAAAAGCGGGCCCGCAGCTGACAATGTCTGACGCCGCTCTTGTAATGCCGCTGCTGATTTCTACAGGTTTTGAGATATGAGTGAACAGCGTTTGAATATCCGCTTTTGCAGACTCGCTGCAGCTTTTGCCGAACGTAACAAGCGAGACGCCGGCCAAGGCGCGGTTCGTAATGCTCGGAATGACGCGGACCGTCTGACACGGAACCGTATGTTCAATCTGATCCGTCTGAACGGGACTGGTAATGGAGATTAAAATGTGATCTTTCCGTAAATGCGGTGTGAGTTTCTTCAGCAAAGGATATATATCCAGCGGTTTTACACAAATGAATATTATTTCATTTTCCTGTACGAGCTTTTCCTGATCCTCGGTGACATGGATGCCGCTGAAACGTTCTTTTAGTTTTAATGCTTTTTCGATTGTTCTGTTTGTGATGGTGATATGTGAGGGATCGGCAGCGTTTGATTCGATAAACGATTCAATCAGGATCGTTCCCATGTTTCCGGTGCCGATAAAGCCTATTTTCAATGAATTCCCCTCCTTTTTCTCTTAATCCTCTAAACCTTATGCGGGGAGGCAATGCAATATGACGAAAGCGATGATGACGGAGCGGCTGCGGCGGAACCTGAAAATTCTGGGCGCTTGTCTTGCTGCAGGAGCGGTTTTTATCTGTATTTGGCTGTTTCGTTCTGAAAAGGAAGAGCCGGTCAAACAGCAGTCCGTGCTCGGCCAAACAGCCTCAGCATCCGTCGCGGACAAAAAAGACACCGCAGACGATAAGATTATGATTGATGTGAAAGGCGCGGTCCGAAATCCCGGCGTGTATGAAATGGAAGCGGGAGACAGAGTGACGCAAGCCATTGAAAAAGCCGGCGGCCTGAAGAAAAAGGCGGATGAATTGAATGTTAATTTAGCAGAGCAGCTGCAGGACGGGACGATTGTTTATATTCCGAGTGAAGGCGAAGAGGAGAATCGCCCGAAAACAACAGCGGGTGAAAAGGAGAATGCAGCTGTCAATATCAATACGGCATCTCTGGACGAACTTCAGGCGGTTTCCGGGGTGGGGCAGAAAAAAGCGGAAGCGATTATCGCCTACCGAGAAGAAAACGGACGGTTTCAGACTGCTGAAGATTTGATGAATGTATCAGGCTTTGGAGAAAAGTCATTTGAGCGGATAAAAACTTCCATTACGGTAAAGTGAATTGACGGTTTTGCTTAAATCTATGTAAACTTAGAAAAGCAACAAGACTTTTTGGAGGGAACACTTGTGGAACGAATCTCATGGAATCAATATTTTATGGCGCAAAGCCATTTGCTGGCGCTGAGAAGCACATGTCCGAGACTGTCAGTCGGGGCAACCGTAGTCAGAGACAAGCGGATGATCGCCGGCGGATACAACGGCTCAATTGCCGGAGGCGTCCATTGCGCTGATGAAGGATGCCTTTTAATAGATAATCATTGCCAGCGGACCATACATGCAGAGATGAATGCGATTCTGCAATGTTCTAAGTTCGGTGTTCCGACGGAGGGCGCCGAAATTTATGTGACGCATTATCCTTGTATTCAATGCTGTAAATCAATTATTCAGGCAGGTATCAAAACGGTTTATTATGCCGAAGATTACAAAACACAGCCTTATGCAAAAGAGCTGTTCAGCCAAGCCGGAGTCAAGGTGGAGCAGGTCGAACTTGATGAAATGATCATCGATCTGAAAAACCGCGAAAAATTGTCTTTTGTAGCAGGTCTGATTCAGCAATTATCTGATGCGGGGGTTAAGGCAGATGAACTGAAAAAAATTCATGAACAGGCCAATGAGCTGTTTACCAGTTACGTATAAATGAAATATAAATACCTTCTTCTGCCTCTGGCGGCGGTTTCTGCAACTGCGGGAATTGCCGCCGCTCATGTCTTCTGGGTTCTGCTCCTTTTTCTTCTGTATCTTCTCTTTATTATTGTAAAAACAAAGCAGCATGCTCCGGTTATTGTCTGCCTCGTTTCTTTTTGTCTTTATTTCTTTCTTTATACGGTTTGTGACGCTGCGAATGTAACGCGGTATCAGGCCGGCAGTTATACTGAACAGGCCGTCATCACTAACATTCCGAAGGTTGACGGAGCGAAAATGTCAGCCGTTATCCGTACACATGACAAGGAAAAATGGACGGCTTCGTACAAAATCCGGTCTCTTGAGGAAAAGAGACTCATTGAACAGCTTGAACCGGGGATGCGCTGCACGTTTACAGGTTCTCTGGAGCAGCCTGCACATGCGACGGTTCCCGGAGGTTTTGATTATAAGGAATATCTTTACTCTCAGCAGATTCACTGGTTATTTTCCGTGACTTCCATTCAGCAGTGTGAAAAATCCAAACAGCCGCTGTTTAAACTGCTGAACATCAGAAAAAATTTGATTTCGATCATTCGGAATCACGTGCCTGAATCTTCCGCCGGAATTGTTGAAGCGCTGACCTTAGGTGAAAGATTTTCTATAGAGGACGATATACTGAGTGCATATCAAAATTTGGGAGTCGTTCATTTAATGGCGATTTCCGGAATGCATGTCGGTCTTATTACGGCGGGATTATTTTATGCTCTGATCAGAATCGGGCTGACAAGAGAAAAAGCGGGAATTTTGCTGCTGTTGTTTTTGCCGGTGTATACGCTGCTGAGCGGTGCCGCCCCATCCGTATTGCGCGCATCCCTCATGCTGGGATTTTATATCGCCGGAACTCTTGTTAAACGCGGCATTCATTCCTCCGCTGCATTGTCCCTGTCTTATCTGCTGCTCCTGCTGTTTAATCCTTACTTCCTTTGGCAGGCGGGCTTCCAGCTTTCCTTTGCGGTAAGCGCCTCTTTAATTCTGTCATCCTCCATTTTAAAGAAAGCGGGGAAAAGCAGACTTGCCGGGCTTGCGATGGCTTCATTCATTGCGGAGCTCAGCTCACTTCCGTTTCTTCTCTATCATTTTCAGCAAATTTCACTTGTCAGTTTTCCGATGAATATGGTGATGGTGCCATTTTATACGGTATTTGTCATTCCGGTTTCTGTCATCGGTTTCCTTCTTCTTTTACTTTCAAGGCAGATGGGAGAATGTTTGTTTGATATGTTCGACCTTGTGATGAAGCCTGTGCATGATTTCATTACATATGCGGCATCCGTTGATTTATTTACTATGATTGTGTCAAAGCCTGACTTTCTTTCCCTTCTTCTGCTTGCGGTTTCCGTTTTTACTCTTTTTGCGGCTTTGGAAAAGGGAGGTTTTTTAAAACTCAGGAAATCGGTTCTTTTTTTCTGCGCGGTTTTGGCTTATTTAATATGCCGTCCGTATTTCAGTCCATGGGGAGAAGCGGATATGCTTGATATCGGGCAGGGAGACTCACTGTTTATAAGCGCGCCGCACCGCAAAGGGACCGTAATGGTTGATACAGGGGGAGTGATTGCTTATCCCGGAGAATCATGGAAAGAAAAACGCCACCCGTATTCTATCGGCGAGAAGGTTTTGATTCCGTTTTTAAACGGAAAAGGGGTGAAAAAGCTGGATGCGCTGATTTTAACCCATGCGGATCAAGATCACATCGGAGAAGCCGGAGTGTTAATCAAAAATCATAGAGTCAAACGGTTAATTGTCCCCGTGGGATTCGTAAAAGAACCGAAGGATCAGAACATATTAAATATGGCGAAAGAAAACAACATTCCCGTTGCCGAAGCAAAGCGGGGCGACACCATTACAGCCGGTGATCTTCAGTTTCAGGTGCTGTCTCCGGAGTCGTCTGACGGAAGGAGTAAAAATGATTCGTCACTGGTGCTTTGGACGGTTTTAAGCGGAGTGAGCTGGCTTTTGACGGGAGATTTAGAATCGGACGGCGAAACGGAAGTGCTGAAAACGTATCCGAATCTGAAGGCTGATATATTGAAGGCGGGTCATCACGGCAGCAAAAGCTCAACGAGTGAAGCCTTTTTGAAACAGCTTCAGCCGGAAGCGGCGCTGATTTCAGCAGGAAAAGAGAATCGATACCATCATCCGCATGAAGAAGTGCTGGATCGTTTGAAGGCGTACTCTGTCAATGTGCTTCGCACCGATATCAGCGGAACGATTCAATACAGATTTAAAAAAGGCGCCGGAACGTTTTCCGTCTTCCCTCCATATGATATAGAAGAAATCAGGGCGCAAGAAGTAAAAAAGACTGCCGATTGACAGCAGCCCGGAATGCGGCTAAGAGCCGATAAGATGGATGGCTGTTGCCATCACGAACAAAAAGGCGAAAAATCCGAAGGACACGACAAAACCGACAGCTGAGTCAACAGCATCATTTCGTTTGCTTTGAACGTTTTTTTCAAAATCATTCAATTTCATCCCTCCTGACTTCCCTAAGTATACTGGAATTGTTTTGAAAAATCTAGAAGTGATGGTAACGTTTTCTGTTCTTGTGATTATCGCCTTTTTACAAGCAGACCCGGGAGCTTGTGAATCAGGCGTTTATTATAAATGAGGAAGCTGTCCTTAAAGCTTCCTCTTTACTATTTGCCGAACTCAATTTAGGATAGAAGGGGATCAAGAAAGAGAGGAAGTCATACGATCATGGTATTTGATGTTTGGAAAGCCCTGAAAAAAGGGGATGTCCGCTCCGTTTATTGTTTATACGGAAAAGAAACGTATCTGCTCCAAGAAACTGTCAGCCGGATCAGACAAGCTGTCGTTGATGAGGAGACAAAGGATTTTAACCTGTCTGTTTTTGATCTTGAAGAAGATCCGCTTGACCAGGCCGTAACCGATGCGGAAACGTTTCCGTTTATGGGAGAGAAGCGGCTGGTCATCGTAAAAAATCCGTCTTTTTTAACAGGGGAAAAAAAGAAAGAAAAAATAGAGCATAATACAGCCGCTCTGGAGACTTATCTGAAGGAGCCTGCACCTTACACGGTCTTTGTGATTGTGGCTCCGTATGAGAAGCTGGACGAACGGAAAAAGCTGACGAAAGCGCTGAAGCAAAAAGCCCTTATGATTGAAGCTAAGGAGCTGAATGCAAAGGAGACGACTGATTTTACGATTAATCTGGCGAAATCCGAAAATAAAATGATCGATACAGAAGCTGCCGAGCATTTGGTTCTGCTTGCAAACGGCCATCTGTCTTCCATATATCAGGAAATACAAAAACTCTCCGCCTACACCGGTGACAGACATGAGATCACACTTGAAGATGTCCGGGAGCTCGTCGCAAGAAGTTTGGAGCAGAATATTTTTGAGCTGATCAACAAAATCGTGAACCGAAAACGGACGGAAAGTCTTCAAATATTTTATGATCTTTTAAAACAAAACGAAGAACCGATCAAAATTATGGCGCTGATCGCCAACCAATTCCGTCTGATTATGCAGACGAAGTATTTTGCAGGACAAGGATACGGCCAAAAGCAAATCGCTTCCAACTTAAAGGTGCACCCCTTCCGGGTAAAGCTGGCGATGGATCAGGCGAGGCTTTTTTCTGAAGAAGAGCTGCGGCGTATTATAGAAAGACTCGCAGTGATGGATTATGAAATGAAAACGGGGAAAAAGGACAAGCAGCTCTTGCTGGAGCTCTTTCTCCTTGAGCTTCTCCGGACTGAATGAAAAAAACGATCCCCGTTAAAGGGATCGTTTTTGTATTATGCAGAAAGTCCGTTCACTTGTTTCGCAAGTCTAGATTTGTATCGAGCTGCGGCATTTTTGTGTACAAGACCTGTTTTCACTGCTTTATCAATGCGTTTCGCTGCTTCAGAAAGAGCAGTTTTCGCTTTATCCGCTTCGTTATTAGCAACAGAAGCTTCAACTTGTTTGATTGCAGTACGCATAGCAGATTTGATTGTCGCGTTATGAGCGCGGCGTTCGTTGTTTGTTTTTGTACGTTTAATCGCTGATTTAATGTTTGGCATGTGTTTCACCTCCTAAGATACAACCTGTAGCACAGTGTCTTAAGGTTAAATCTTCTTCACAATAGAACAAATTGTATTCTATCAAACAGAACTTTAGATTGCAATATAAATGTAAAGTATTTTTCGTTGATGGGTAAATTCGCATGATTCGTTTTGTAAATGGCCACACTATGTACCACGATGATTGAAGGAGGTCTTCCCTGTGAAAAACAACGAACTGGATGTCAATCAATTTCTGATACGGACGGATTTAGCGGTAGAAACGAAACAGGCGGTAAAAGACGGACAAGCCGGTCAGAAAAAAGAAATAAACGGGTTTATTGAAAAAGAACGCGACAAGGGCGGCATTAAAGTCAGAACCGTCGATATTACCAAAGAAGGCGCCGAGCTATCGGGGAAAAAGCAGGGGCGCTATGTCACGATCGAGGCTCAAGGGGTTCGGGAACACGACTCTGAGATGCAGGAAAAAGTAACGGAAGTGTTTGCCGAGGAATTTTCCGCCTATCTGTCGGCATTAAAGATTCCAAAGGATGCAAGCTGTTTGATCGTCGGTCTGGGCAACTGGAATGTGACGCCGGATGCGCTCGGCCCTCTCGTGACCGAAAACCTTCTTGTGACAAGGCATTTGTTCAGGCTTCAGCCGGAAAATGTACAGGAAGGGTACAGGCCGGTCAGCGCGCTTGCTCCCGGTGTGATGGGTTTAACGGGAATTGAAACGAGCGATATTATTCAAGGTGTGATCAAAGAATCAAAGCCGGATTTTGTGATCGCGGTAGACGCTCTTGCGGCAAGAGCCGTTGAAAGGGTGAACACGACCATCCAATTTTCTGATACGGGCATTCACCCGGGATCAGGCGTCGGCAATAAGAGAAAAGAATTAAGCAAGGAGACGCTCGGCATCCCCGTCATCGCAATCGGGGTACCGACTGTCGTTGATGCGGTTACGATCGCAAGCGATACGGTGGATTATATTTTAAAACATTTCGGCAGAGAGATGAAAGATGACAGCCCGTCAAGATCTCTGGTGCCCGCCGGAATGAACTTCGGCAAAAAGAAGGTGCTGACAGACGAAGACCTTCCCGGAGAAAAAGAACGCCAATCCTTTCTCGGTATTGTCGGCACGCTGGACGAAAACGAAAAACGCCAGCTGATTCACGAAGTACTTTCTCCGCTCGGCCATAATCTGATGGTCACGCCGAAGGAGATTGACACCTTTATTGATGATATGGCGAATGTGCTTGCAAACGGGTTAAACACCGCCCTTCATGAAAAAGTGTCACAAGATAACAAAGGTTCTTATAATCATTAAAATGGTTCTACCTCCTCTAGCTTGTTCATAGAGTAATTACTAGACAAGCGCTGGAGGGATTCAAATCATGAGAAAAAAACGCAGAAACCGTCAAATTGTCGTTGCAGTAAACGGTGGAAATGCGCTCAAGGGCATGTTTTTGTTTATGACAAGCCTTATCGTTATTTTCGTATTATCGGGTGTGCTCACATCGCTTCGCCCTGAACTGAGGCTTTCTTCGGATTCTCTTCACGGAATTGCCGGAGAACTTCCGGGTGACGCGTTTGCACACCTCCTCGGCATGGAAAATCATTATTTCGCCTCAGAGCTTCCTGAAAAAGACTCTTTTCAGCTGTCCCGGCTTTCCTTAAAACTGGCGACAAGCATTAATATGGAAGACCCGCGGAGTTTCTTGGGACGTGAGCTGCCGGGATTTGCCCAATACGATACGGAGATCCTTCTGGCGGGGCAGGGGACGGATTATACGAATATGCCGGCTGAATCTCCGCCGCCGTCAAAGGTGATGGAAAAAGAAAAAGAAGTGAATCTGGCAGAAATCGAAAACAAAACGAAAAAAGAGGAAACGGCGCCGCCGAAACATTCAACAGGCAGCAAAAAAGTCGTCTTTATTTACCACACTCATAATACCGAATCCTATCTTCCTCTGTTAAAGGGGGAAACAAATCCGGATAACGCCCGCCATTCGAAGGCCAATGTCACGCTTGTCGGAGATATGTTCGGAAAAGCGCTTGAAGCGCAAGGTGTAGGAGCGACCGTAGATAAAACCGACATTCAGGCCCGCCTGAACAAAGACGGCTTAAATTATGCGCGAAGCTACGACGAATCAAGGCCGGTCGTAAAAAGCGCGCTCGCCAAAAATAAAAACCTGCAATATACCATAGACATTCACCGGGATTCCCGCCGCAAGAAAAATACGACAGCCGATATTAAAGGAAAAAGCTATGCCAGAGTCGCCATCGTCGTCGGCAAAAAAAGCGCTAATTTTGAAGAAAACTATAAACTCGCAAGTGAACTTCATAAGCTGATGGAGAAAAAATACCCCGGCTTAAGCGTCGGTGTTTTATCAAAAGGCTCTCCGGGAGATAATGGAGTATACAACCAAGATTTAAACGACCGGTCGCTTCTGCTGGAATTCGGGGGCGTGGATAACAATCTTGAAGAACTGAGGCGCGCATCAGATGCCGTGGCCGATGTGTTCAGCGAACTGTACTGGGATGCAGAAAAGGTCAGCTCGCAATCAGGAGAGAAGAAAAAACAATAGAAATCAGGTGATTCAAATGATCCGTTTTACCGGCAAATGCCTGCTGATCGCCATTGTCATGTTTTTCGGCGTTTTGTTCGGTATGCAGCAGGCAAACAGCGGAATGCTTGATATGAAAGGATACAAAGATCCCTCCTTAAAAGGAGCATTCACGCTCGGCGGCGGAGAAGGACAGGAAAAAGAAGCTTCCATTTTGGGACAAACCGTTACGGCGAAAGATCTGGAAGAAAAACAAAAACAGCTGGAACAGGCGGAAACCTTCAACCTGTTTTCAAAAGCCGGAGAAACCCTTTCAAATACCGTGACGGACTCGGCGCAGGCGATGTATGAGTGGGTTTCGAAACTGAACCGTTAGCATTGATGAAGAGAAAAGCGGATGATTCCTTAAAGGAAGCTTTTCTCTTTCTTGTTTTAATTGAATGTTTACAATCCTATTGATATAATCTAAGCTAGTGTATTTTGCGTTTAATAGTAGGAGTGATAGATTGTGACAGATAAAGAAAAGCGTTTAGAGAGGCAGTCAAGAATCCGGAATTTCTCCATCATCGCCCACATAGACCACGGCAAATCGACCTTGGCGGATCGGATTTTAGAAAAAACATCGGCGATCACCCAGCGGGAAATGAAAGAACAATTGCTTGATTCAATGGACCTTGAACGCGAACGGGGAATTACCATCAAATTAAATTCCGTTCAGCTGAAATACAAAGCAAAAGACGGAGAAGAATATATATTCCATCTCATCGACACGCCCGGACACGTCGACTTTACATATGAAGTATCGCGAAGCCTGGCTGCCTGCGAAGGCGCGATTCTCGTTGTTGATGCGGCTCAGGGAATAGAAGCGCAGACATTGGCGAACGTCTATCTGGCGCTTGATAATGATCTTGAGATTCTTCCTGTCATTAATAAAATCGATCTTCCGAGCGCAGAGCCAGAACGTGTGCGTCAAGAGGTTGAGGACGTTATCGGCCTTGACGCTTCAGACGCTGTCCTCGCTTCAGCGAAAGCGGGCATCGGCATCGAAGACATTTTAGAGCAGATCGTAGAAAAAGTGCCGGCTCCTGCGGGAGATCCGGAAGCTCCGCTGAAAGCGCTCATCTTTGACTCGCTTTATGACGCGTACCGAGGAGTCGTCGCGTATATCAGAGTCGTAGAAGGAACGGTCAAACCGGGCCAGAAAATTAAAATGATGGCAACCGGAAAAGAGTTTGAAGTGACAGAAGTCGGTGTGTTCACGCCGAAAGCAACTCCGACAGATGAACTGACCGTCGGCGATGTCGGCTTTTTAACTGCTGCGATCAAAAATGTCGGTGACACACGCGTCGGTGACACGATAACAAGCGCGGCCAATCAGGCTGCCGAAGCATTGCCTGGATATCGCAAGCTGAACCCGATGGTGTATTGCGGTTTGTATCCGATCGATACGGCCAAATACAACGATTTAAGGGAAGCTCTTGAGAAGCTTGAACTGAATGACTCATCGCTTCAATATGAAGCAGAGACATCCCAAGCGCTCGGATTCGGTTTCCGCTGCGGATTTTTAGGTATGCTTCACATGGAAATCATTCAGGAGCGGATTGAGCGTGAGTTTAAAATCGACCTGATCACAACGGCACCGAGTGTTATCTATGATGTGTATATGACAGACGGCGAAAAGGTTGTTGTCGACAACCCGTCCAACATGCCTGACCCGCAAAAGATCGAAAGAATCGAGGAGCCGTATGTAAAAGCGACAATGATGGTGCCGAACGATTATGTCGGTGCGGTGATGGAGCTTTGCCAAGGAAAACGCGGCAATTTTATCGACATGCAATATTTAGACGCAAATCGTGTCAGCATTGTCTATGACATGCCATTAGCGGAAATCGTCTATGAGTTTTTTGATCAGCTGAAATCAAGCACAAAAGGCTACGCGTCCTTTGATTACGAACTGATCGGCTACAAACCGTCTAAACTTGTCAAGATGGACATTATGCTGAACGGAGAAAAAATCGACGCCCTTTCATTTATCGTGCATCGCGATTACGCGTACGAACGCGGAAAAGTAATTGTGGAAAAACTGAAAGAGCTTATTCCGCGCCAGCACTTTGAAGTACCGATTCAAGCAGCGATCGGACAGAAAATCGTGGCCCGCTCGACCATTAAGGCCATGCGGAAAAACGTCCTTGCAAAATGTTACGGAGGAGACATCTCGCGGAAACGGAAGCTTCTTGAAAAACAAAAAGAAGGAAAACGCCGGATGAAGCAGGTCGGCTCAGTAGAAGTGCCGCAGGAAGCGTTTATGGCCGTTCTTAAAATGGATGACAGCCCGAAAAAATAACGGAAGCCGCCGCAGTCCCGCACTGCGGCTTCTTTCTGTAAAGAAGAAGGTGTTTCAAAATGAAATCAGCTTATATTCATATCCCGTTTTGTGAGCATATCTGCCACTATTGCGATTTCAATAAATATTTTATTCAGAGCCAGCCTGTCGATGAGTACTTAAACTCACTCGAAAAGGAAATGATAAATACAATAGAACGGACGGGACGCCCTGATCTCCGTACGATTTTTATCGGGGGAGGCACGCCGACATCGCTCTCACCCGTCCAGCTGGAAAAATTGATGGATTCCATTCACCGCGTGCTGAAGCCTTCTGACGGACTCATAGAATTTGCCGCGGAAGCGAATCCGGATGATTTGTCCCCGGAAAAATTAAAAATCATGAAAAATGCCGGTGTCAACCGGCTGAGCTTCGGTGTTCAAACCTTTGAAGATGAGCTTTTACAAAAAATCGGCAGAGTGCATAAACAAAAGGACGTATTCACTTCCTTTGAACGTGCGAGGGCTCTCGGCTTCGACAACATCAGTCTCGATTTGATGTTCGGCCTGCCGGGTCAGACGCTGGCCGATCTTGACAATTCCGTCAAAACGGCTTTGTCTCTTGATGCGGAGCACTATTCCGTTTACTCGCTGATCGTAGAGCCGAAAACGGTGTTTTATAATTTAATGCAAAAAGGCCGCCTGCATCTCCCGGCGCAAGAACAAGAGGCCGAGATGTATGAAACGGTCATGAGGCAGATGAGTGAAGCGGGCATCCGTCAATACGAGATCAGTAACTTTGCAAAGCCCGGATACGAATCGCAGCATAATCTGACGTATTGGAGCAATGAAGAGTATTTCGGTTTTGGCGCTGGCGCTCACGGATATATCAGCGGTACGCGCACCGTCAACGCCGGGCCTGTGAAACATTACATGCAGCTCATCGAAGAAAAGGGGCTGCCTTACCGTGACACGCACGAGGTGACACGTGAGGAGCAGATTGAAGAAGAAATGTTCCTCGGTCTCAGAAAAATGTCCGGCGTACAAAAGCAAGCTTTTCTCGATAAATTCGGACGCTCGGTCGACGAACTGTTTCCCGATGTTCTCAAAGATTTAACCGAAAAAGGCCTGATCTGTGACACGGAAGAATCGGTTGCATTAACGCATGAGGGCAAATTATTAGGAAATGAGGTTTTTGGCGCTTTTTTGGGTGAGTTATAATTGACATTTTTCTTTTGGTTTGTTACTTTTGATATAGAATTAGCACTCGCTGACCTTGAGTGCTAACAGGGGTGATGATGATGTTAACAAATCGTCAGCTGTTGATCCTGCAAGTGATTATTAATGATTTTATACAATCAGCGCAGCCTGTAGGATCAAGAACTCTTTCAAAAAAAGACGAGATTACATTCAGCTCTGCAACGATCAGAAACGAGATGGCTGACTTGGAGGAATTGGGCTTTATTGAAAAAACCCATTCATCCTCAGGACGGATTCCGTCGGAAAAAGGGTACAGGTATTATGTCGATCATTTGCTGTCACCCGTCAAGCTGACAAAAACCGATCTGGATTTAATTCACTCGATATTTAAAGAAAAAATCTTCGAGCTGGAAAAAACAGTCCAAAAATCAGCGCAAATCTTGTCCGATCTGACAAACTACACATCGATTGTCCTCGGGCCGACGCTGAGCGAGAACTATCTTAAACAGATTCAAATCGTTCCGATCCAGCCGGATAAGGCGGTCGCCATCCTCGTCACGAACACGGGGCATGTCGAAAACCGCACTATCAATTTCCCGGCTAAAGTGGATCTGGCCGATATTGAAAAACTGGTCAATATATTAAACGATCGATTAGCGGGCGTGCCGATGGACGAACTGAATGAGCGCATTTTCAAAGAGGTTGTCACATATTTAAGGCAGCATATCGCCAACTATGACAGCATACTTGAATCGCTCCGCTCCACATTCCATCCGGCGGCCCACGTTGAGAAATTATTTTTCGGCGGAAAGATCAACATGCTGAATCAGCCGGAGTTCCATGATATTGAAAGGGTCCGCTCGCTCTTATCTTTAATTGAAAAAGAGCAGGATGTTCTGAAGCTGTTTCAGTCATCAAAAGCCGGGATTTCAATCAAAATCGGCAAAGAAAATGACTACGAAGAAATGGAAAACTGCAGTTTAATCACGGCCACCTATACAGTTGATACGAAACAGATCGGATCAATCGCCATTATCGGGCCGACGCGCATGAATTATTCAAGAGTCGTCAGCCTGCTGCAGCACGTGACTTCGGACTTGTCAAAAGCATTCACAAGTTTGTATGATGAATAAGGGAATTTTGGCAATCATTTTCAGTCATCTTTTTACAGCATTTGAGGGAGGTGAACACAATGTCAGAAGAAAAACAAACCGCAGAACAGGTTGAAGCAGCAGAACAAGAAGAAGTGACAGAACAGGCAGAACAAGCCGCTTCACAAGAGCAGCATGAAGAAACGGCAGGTCAGGAAGAAGCCCTTCAGCACCAAATTGATGAATTGCAGGGTTTGCTTGATGAAAAAGAAAACAAACTTTTGCGTGTTCAAGCAGACTTTGAAAACTATAAACGACGCAGCCGCCTTGAAATGGAAGCTGCTCAGAAATACCGTTCTCAAAACGTCGTAACGGAAATCCTTCCGGCTCTCGACAACTTTGAACGGGCGTTACAGGTAGAAGCTGAAAGCGAGCAGACAAAAAGCTTGCTGCAAGGTATGGAAATGGTCCGCCGCCAGCTGATGGACGCACTTGAAAAAGAAGGCGTTGAAGCCATCGAAGCTGTCGGTCAGGAATTTGATCCGAACCTTCACCAAGCCGTCATGCAGGTGGAAGATGAAAACTTCGGCAGCAATATTGTTATCGAAGAACTGCAAAAAGGCTACAAACTGAAGGATCGCGTCATCCGTCCTTCAATGGTAAAAGTGAATCAATAACTACATAGCAGGAGGTAATTCAAAGTGAGTAAAGTAATCGGAATTGACTTGGGTACGACAAACTCATGTGTGGCAGTGCTTGAAGGCGGAGAGCCTACAGTCATCGCCAACGCTGAAGGAAACCGTACGACTCCGTCAGTCGTTGCATTTAAAAACGGCGAGCGCCAAGTAGGGGAAGTGGCGAAACGCCAATCAATCACAAATCCTAACACAATCATGTCTGTTAAACGCCATATGGGTACTGACTATAAAGTGGAAATCGAAGGAAAAGACTACACGCCTCAAGAAGTGTCAGCTATTATCCTTCAGCATCTGAAAGCATATGCTGAAAGCTACCTCGGCGAAACAGTTTCAAAAGCCGTTATCACGGTTCCTGCATACTTCAACGATGCAGAGCGCCAAGCGACAAAAGATGCCGGTAAAATCGCCGGTCTTGAAGTAGAGCGTATTATCAACGAGCCGACTGCAGCAGCGCTTGCATACGGACTTGATAAAACGGACGAAGACCAAACAATTCTTGTTTACGACCTTGGCGGCGGTACGTTTGACGTATCTGTTCTTGAACTTGGCGACGGCGTGTTTGAAGTCCGTTCAACTGCCGGTGACAACCGTCTTGGCGGGGACGACTTTGACCAAGTCATCATCGATCATCTCGTAGCAGAATTCAAAAAAGAAAACGGCATTGATCTTTCAAAAGACAAAATGGCGCTTCAGCGTTTGAAAGATGCGGCTGAGAAAGCGAAAAAAGATCTTTCCGGCGTATCATCCACACAAATTTCTTTACCGTTTATCACGGCGGGAGAAGCAGGTCCGCTTCACCTTGAGCTGACCCTGACCCGCGCTAAATTCGAAGAGCTTTCCGCTCACCTTGTTGAGCGCACAATGGCTCCTGTCCGTCAGGCTCTTCAAGATGCGGATCTTTCTGCAAGCGAAATCGACAAAGTTATCCTTGTCGGCGGATCAACACGTATTCCTGCCGTACAGGAAGCAATCAAAAAAGAAACGGGTAAAGAAGCGCATAAAGGCGTAAACCCTGATGAAGTTGTAGCGCTGGGTGCAGCGATTCAAGGCGGCGTCATCACGGGAGACGTAAAAGACGTTGTTCTTCTTGACGTTACACCGCTTTCTCTCGGTATTGAAACAATGGGCGGCGTGTTCACGAAACTGATCGACCGCAACACGACAATTCCGACGAGCAAGTCTCAAGTATTCTCAACCGCTGCCGACAACCAAACGGCTGTTGACATTCACGTGCTTCAAGGTGAGCGCCCGATGTCTGCCGACAACAAAACGCTCGGCCGCTTCCAGCTTACTGATATCCCGCCGGCACCGCGCGGCGTACCGCAAATCGAAGTTTCTTTCGATATTGACAAAAACGGTATCGTAAACGTAAGAGCGAAAGACTTAGGCACAGGAAAAGAACAAAACATTACTATCAAATCTTCTTCAGGTCTTTCTGATGATGAGATCGAACGCATGGTAAAAGAAGCGGAAGAAAACGCTGACGCTGATGCGAAGAGAAAAGAAGAAATCGAAGTCCGCAACGAAGCTGACCAGCTTGTGTTCCAAACGGAAAAAACATTAAAAGATCTGGAAGGCAAAGTGGACGAAGAGCAAGTGAAAAAAGCAAACGACGCGAAAGACGCGCTGAAAGCCGCTATCGAGAAAAACGAAATTGAAGACATCAAAGCGAAAAAAGATGAGCTTCAAACAATCGTTCAAGAGCTTTCTATGAAGCTTTATGAAGAAGCTGCAAAAGCGCAGCAGGCTGAAGGCGGAGCAAACGCTGAAGGCAAAAAAGCGGACGACAACGTTGTCGATGCGGAATACGAAGAAGTAAAAGACGACGAAACGAAAAAATAAGTTCTTTCCCGCGTGGCTATAGGCGGAAGAACACACAGCATATTCTGATTCAACAGACAGAAAGTCAAAGTCAGGCATCTCTTGGCTTTGACTTTTTTTCTTGCCCGGGATAAAAGGAATTGAAAAAACATAATTCAAAATGATACAATCTAATTTATGTGAGAAATTCGGGAGAGTGAAGCGAGATGAGTAAGCGTGATTACTATGAAGTGCTTGGGGTAAGTAAGAGCGCTTCAAAGGATGAAATCAAAAAAGCCTATCGGAAGCTTTCAAAAAAATATCATCCTGATATCAATAAAGAATCCGGAGCAGATGAAAAATTCAAAGAGGTAAAAGAAGCGTACGAAGCGCTCTCAGACGACCAAAAACGCGCTCAATATGACCAATTCGGCCATACAGACCCTAACCAGGGATTCGGCGGCGGTTTCGGAGGCGGCGGAGACTTCGGCGGCTTCGGTTTCGATGACATCTTCTCAAGCATCTTCGGAGGCGGCACGAGACGCCGTGACCCGAATGCGCCGCGGCAAGGCGCGGATCTGCAGTATACAATGACCCTGTCATTTGAAGACGCGGCTTTCGGAAAAGAAACGATCATTGAAATTCCGCGCGAAGAGAATTGCGAAACATGTAAAGGGTCTGGCGCGAAGCCGGGAACAAAGCCGGATACGTGCTCGCACTGCGGAGGTTCAGGCCAGCTGAACGTCGAACAGAACACGCCGTTTGGCAAAGTGGTTAACCGAAGAGTCTGCCACCACTGTGAAGGAACAGGAAAAATCATCAAAAACAAGTGTTCTGACTGCGGCGGCACGGGCAAAGTGAAAAAACGGAAAAAAATCAATGTCACGATTCCTGCCGGTGTGGACGACGGACAGCAGCTGCGCGTTCCGGGCCAAGGTGAACCGGGCGTAAACGGAGGGCCGGCGGGAGATCTGTTTGTCGTATTCCATGTGCGCGCCCACGAGTTCTTTGAGCGCGACGGAGACGATATTTATTGCGAAATGCCGTTAACGTTTGCCCAAGCGGCACTCGGAGACGAAGTGGAAGTGCCGACGCTTCACGGAAAAGTGAAATTGAAAATACCTGCCGGCACACAAACCGGCACGAAATTCAGATTAAGAGGCAAAGGCGTTCAGAACGTCCGGGGCTACGGACAAGGCGACCAGCACATTGTCGTCCGCGTCGTCACACCGACGAATCTGACAGATAAACAAAAAGACATCATCCGCGAATTCGCTGAAGTCAGCGGAAACCTGCCGGATGAACAAGAAATGAGTTTCTTTGACAAAGTAAAACGCGCATTTAAAGGCGAGTAATGATTGGATAGGAGTTGGTAGTTTTGAAATGGTCCGAAATCAGCATTCACACAACACATGAAGCGGTCGAACCCATCTCAAATATTTTGCATGAAGCTGGTGCGAGCGGGGTTGTCATCGAAGATCCGCTTGATTTAATGAAAGAGCGTGAGAATGTTTACGGGGAAATCTACCAGCTCGACCCCAATGATTACCCCGATGAGGGTGTCATTGTCAAAGCGTATCTGCCGATCAACAGTTTCCTCGGCGAAACGGTGGACGGCATTAAAGAGACGATTAACAATCTGCTTTTGTACGACATTGATTTGGGCAGAAACAAAATCACCATTTCTGAAGTCAATGAAGAAGAATGGGCGACCGCTTGGAAAAAGTATTATCATCCTGTGAAAATTTCTGAAAAGTTCACGATCGTTCCCACATGGGAAACGTATACACCTGTTCATACAGATGAACTGATTATCGAAATGGACCCGGGTATGGCATTCGGTACGGGAACGCATCCGACAACAGTTCTGTGCATTCAGGCGCTTGAGCGTATCGTTCAAAAAGGCGACCGTATCATTGATGTCGGCACCGGTTCAGGAATTTTAAGCATCGCGGCCGCCATGCTTGAGGCCGAATCGGTTCATGCGTATGACCTTGATCCGGTCGCTGTTGAAAGCGCGCGTCTGAATGTGAAATTGAACAAAGTGAGTGATACGGCCGAAGTGAAGCAGAACAATTTGTTAGACGGCATCACGGGCGAACATGATGTCATTGTCGCAAATATTTTGGCGGAAGTGATTCTCCGCTTTACATCACAGGCGTACGACCTGCTCAAAGACGGAGGCCATTTTATTACTTCAGGCATTATCGGCCAGAAAAAACAGGAAGTAAAAGAAGCGTTGGAAAAAGCCGGCTTTACCATCATAGAAATTCTGTCTATGGAAGATTGGGTCAGCATCATCGCGAAAAAATAACAGTTAGTAGGTGTCACAGCGTATGCAACGATATTTTATCGAGCTCACGAAGCAGGAGATGGACGAAACTCCTGATTTTCAAATCACGGGGGAAGACGTCCACCATATAGCGAACGTCATGAGAATGAGTGCGGGAGACCGGATTATCTGCTGTTCGAAAGACGGCCATGAAGCGTTATGCCTGCTTAAAGAGGTTTCTAAAGATCATATATCATGCAGCATTGCTGAGTGGACGGGTGAAAACCGTGAACTGCCTTTGAAGATCAGGATCGCAAGCGGCCTCCCGAAAGGCGATAAGCTTGAATGGATTATCCAAAAAGGGACCGAGCTGGGGGCAAGTATGTTCATCCCTTTTCAAGGCGCCAGATCCGTCGTTAAGCTTGACGACAAAAAGGCAAAGAAAAAACGGGAGAGATGGGCGAAAATCGCGAAGGAAGCGGCGGAGCAATCGTACCGCAATGAAATTCCCGAAGTGAAAACCGTTTATACGTTCCGGCAGCTGCTTGAAATGGCGGAGAATGTCGATAAATGTGTCGTTGCATACGAGGAGTCATCAAAGCAGGGAGAAACGGGCGCTTTCGCCGCGGAGCTCAAAAGCCTTCCGCAAGGTTCGTCTCTTTTAATCGTATTCGGCCCTGAAGGCGGTCTGACTGAGTCTGAAGTTCATCAGCTTTCAGAAAAAGGCGCCGTCTTATGCGGCCTCGGACCGAGAATTTTACGGACTGAAACTGCGCCTCTTTACGCGTTAAGCGCAGTTTCCTATCATACAGAGTTATTAAGAGGTGATCAGTAATGGCAACTGTTGCTTTTCATACCCTTGGCTGCAAGGTCAACCATTATGAAACAGAAGCAATCTGGCAGCTGTTTAAAGATGCGGGTTATGAACGAAAAGAATTCGAACAGACAGCAGATGTATATGTCATTAATACATGTACGGTAACAAACACGGGAGATAAAAAAAGCCGTCAAGTCATCAGACGGGCGATCCGCCAAAATCCTGACGGCGTCATCTGCGTAACAGGGTGCTATGCGCAAACCTCTCCGGCAGAAATTATGGCCATCCCGGGTGTTGACATCGTCGTCGGCACGCAGGATCGTGAAAAAATGCTCGGTTACATTGAGCAGTACAGGGAAGAGCGCCAGCCGATCAACGGCGTCGGCAATATTATGAAAGCACGCGTGTTTGAAGAGCTGGATGTTCCCGCTTTTACTGACCGCACAAGAGCGTCGTTAAAAATCCAAGAGGGCTGCAACAACTTCTGTACGTTCTGCATTATCCCTTGGGCGCGCGGCCTGCTTCGTTCCCGCGATCCGGAAGAAGTCATTAAACAGGCGCAGCAGCTGGTGGATGCCGGCTATAAAGAAATCGTCCTGACGGGGATTCATACGGGCGGCTACGGCGAAGATATGAAAGATTATAATTTCGCCAAGCTTCTCCGCGAGCTTGATACACGTGTAGAAGGACTGAAGCGGATCAGAATTTCATCTATTGAAGCAAGCCAAATCACTGATGAAGTGATTGAAGTGCTGGATGCGTCTGATAAAATCGTCCGCCACCTTCATATTCCGATTCAGTCAGGATCAAACACCGTTCTGAAACGGATGAGACGCAAATATACGATGGAATTTTTCGCGGACCGTTTAAATAAGCTGAAAGAAGCGCTGCCGGGCCTGGCCGTCACATCTGATGTCATCGTCGGTTTCCCGGGAGAAACGGAAGAAGAATTTATGGAAACATACCGGTTCATTAAAGAACATAAGTTTTCAGAGCTTCACGTATTCCCTTACAGCAAACGCACCGGAACACCTGCGGCCAGAATGGAAGACCAGGTTGACGAGAACGTGAAAAACGAACGGGTGCATAAGCTGATCGCGCTGTCTGACCAGCTTGCAAAAGAATACGCCTCCGATTATGAAGGAGAGGTTCTGGAAATCATTCCGGAAGAGGCGTTTAAAGAGTCTGATGAAGACGGCATGTTCGTCGGCTATACGGACAATTACATGAAAGTCGTCTTCAAAGGCACGGAAGATGTAATCGGCAAACTTGTCAAAGTCAAAATTCAAAAAGCGGGCTATCCGTATAACGAAGGACAATTCGTCCGCGTCGTTGAGGATGAAATGACCCGGAACATGCGCATGTCTTCATAACAGATAAAAAAACCGGTGCCTTCCCGCATCGGTTTTTTTACGGTTTCGGAGGAATCAGCCTGTCAATCAGCCGGTAAAACAAATGTGTGAACGGCAGAAACAATAAGGCGGTGACTACGTTAAATAACAGGCTGAAATGCGCAATCATCTGCGCGGGATCATCAGACAGGCGCTCCGTAAAACCTGCTGATGCGGACAGGAAGGGAAATACGAGCAGCACGCCGAGAATATTAAACACAACGTGAGCACCGGCGGTCTGTCTGGCGGCATAACCGCCTGAAACAGCAGCCATGACGGCCGTGACGCATGTCCCGATATTAGATCCCAGAACGACGCTGACCGCTTGTTCAATGCCGATCACCCCTTCGTTCATAAAACTCATCAAAATGCCGATGCAGACGGAGCTTGAATGAATGATTGCCGTCAATATCATACCGATAAAAAGAGCGGACCAGCTCGAATCATTCACATGTCGCAAAACCTCCGCCCCCGCCTTCATTTCTGTCAGCGGAACGGCGAGCCGGCTGAAGCATGTGATGCAAAAAAAGATGATGCCGAGACCGAGGAAGCTTATGCCGATCTGTCTGAACGGATATTTACGGATGAGGATAAACACAAGGCCTCCGATAAAAAGCACCCAAATGAGCACATCCATTTTTATGGCTAAAAACTCCGTCGTAAACGTGGAGCCGACATTCGTGCCGAGAATCATCGGAATGGTCCGTTTAAAAGATAAAGCGCCTGCGCTGACAAAGCCGATGACAATGACCATGAAGGCTGAGCTGCTCTGAAGAAAACCAGTGAATACGATGCTTATGAGAAAAGCTTTCAAAGGGTGGTCGGTAAATAAGAGCAGGCTCTTCTCAATTTTTGCATAAGTTAATGCGATCAGCCCCTGTCTGAGCAGGCTCATTCCGAGTAAAAAAATCAGGATAAGAGCGGTAAAGAGAATCAGTATCATCAAATGAAACACCCCTTTCCATCATTATATAGACAAGCAGCCTTATTCATGACGGAAAAGTGAGCTCGCTTAGTTGACCTGACTGATGGCTTATATTATAATGTCAAAGTACATGTTTATATATGTATCTTTTTAAAGGTAGTCGATTGGTGTATTCGGAGGGAGGGAAAGAGAATGTCAAAAACGGTCGTTAGAAAAAACGAATCGCTTGAAGATGCTCTTCGTCGCTTCAAACGCAGTGTATCAAAGACAGGTACTTTGCAAGAAGCAAGAAAGCGCGAATTTTATGAAAAACCTAGCGTAAAGCGCAAGAAAAAGTCAGAAGCTGCTAGAAAACGCAAATTCTAAAAGAGGGTGGATTTATGAGTCTTCTTGAGCGACTTAACCAAGATATGAAGCTGTATATGAAAAGCCGTGAGAAAGACAAACTGACTGTCGTTCGAATGGTGAAAGCTTCACTTCAAAACGAAGCAATTAAGCTTAAGAAAGACAGTTTGACCGAGGATGAGGAACTTACTGTCCTATCTCGTGAACTTAAGCAACGTAAAGACTCCCTCCATGAATTTTCAAACGCTAATCGTTTAGATTTAGTAGATAAAGTTCAAAAAGAGCTGGACATTTTAGAAGTTTATTTACCGAAGCAGCTTTCTGAAGAAGAGCTGCAGACAATCGTAAATGAAACCATCGCTGAAGTCGGTGCGAGCTCCAAAGCGGACATGGGCAAAGTGATGAGTGCTATTATGCCTAAAGTAAAAGGTAAAGCTGACGGCAGCGTAATTAACAGACTTGTCAGCAGTCAATTATCTTAATTGACAAGAAAAAAGACATCTTTCCTAGAGAGATGTCTTTTTTTATACATAAAAAAATGAAACTAAAGTACATTTGTTACGTATATAAAGAAGAACGAAACGGGAAGGAGGGTATATTTGCCTTGTTCCGAAAAAAAACCGGAATTGCTGTTGCTCTATTGGGCTTATTTGTATTATCTTTATTAGGGGTTCAATTGAACGCGAAAGCTGATCATCCATCGGTTTATGTCATCCCGGTTGAGAAAAATGTCGAACAGGGGCTCGCCTCGTTTTTATCGCGTTCTTTCAAAGAAGCGAAGGAGTCCGGCGCGTCACACATTATTCTTGACATCAATACACCGGGAGGCGCGGTACAATCAGCCTTGGATATTGCGGATATCATCGGCCGCGCGGATGTGCCTGTTACCGCTTACGTTAATAAACGGGCGCTTTCTGCCGGAGCGTATATAGCGCTTCAGGCAGATGAAATCTATATAGCGCCGGGCGGAAAAATGGGTGCCGCAGCCATCATCGACGGAAAAGGGAACGCGGCGGACAAAAAGGCTCAATCACTGTGGCATGCAGAAATGGAGGACGCAGCGGTTAAAAACAACCGAAATCCGAAATACGCCCTGGCCATGGCAGATCCCGCCATCAATGCAAAGGAAGCGGGCGCCCCAAAGGGAAAACTGCTGACACTGACAGCTGAAAAAGCCAAGGAAGTCGGATATTCGGAGGGCACGGTTTCAGACCTTGATGCTTTATATACAAAGCTCGGTTTTGACAAAGCGGATGTTCACCATGCAGAAGAAGGTTTCGTCGGCAAACTGGGCAGATGGCTGACAAATCCGTTTGTTGTCCCCGTCTTATTAACGCTTGCTTTGCTTGGTTTGACCATTGAATTGTTCTCGCCGGGCCTCGGAATACCGGGTGCCGTCGGACTGACGGCCATGCTGCTGTTTTTCACCGGGCATATCGCTGCCGGATTTGCCGGCTATGACAGCGTATTCTTATTTTGCGCGGGCTTGGTTTTTATCCTTTTAGAGATATTTCTGCCCGGAGGCATAATCGGTCTTATCGGTATTGCAGGCGTCATCGCGAGCCTCTTTCTCGCTGCGGGCAGCTTTACCGTAATGGCGGTTTCTCTCTTGATCGCCTTTGCTGTATCTATTACAGCCTTTATCATATTAACAAGGGTGTTGGGGAAACGAATGAAATTCTTTAAAAAATTAATATTAACTGATTCAACAAGCACGGAGAGCGGTTATGTTTCAAATCAGAACCGGACGGAGCTGTTGGGAAAAGTCGGCATTACCGCTACAGCCCTCAGACCGTCAGGCACCGTCATTATTGATGATGAACGTCTGGATGTCGTCTCGGAAGGATCATTCACTGAAAAAGACAGACAGGTGAAAGTAGTGAAAGCGGAAGGCTCACGCATTGTCGTGAGAGAAATATAGATGACAACCTTGAGGAGGAATTAGATGGAACTGTCAAGTTTGGCGATTTTAGCATTAGTTGCTGCTGCCATTATTGTGTTAGCCATATTCTTCACCTTTGTACCGGTGATGCTATGGATTTCGGCGCTTGCGGCAGGAGTCAGAATCAGCATTTTTACTTTGGTCGGGATGAGGCTGCGGCGCGTCATACCAAGCCGCGTTGTCAATCCGTTAATTAAAGCGCACAAAGCCGGCCTATCCGCAACAACAAATCAGCTCGAAAGCCATTATCTGGCCGGAGGTAATGTCGACAGGGTGGTCAATGCCCTGATTGCGGCACAGCGCGCCAATATTGAGCTGACATTTGAACGCTGCGCAGCCATTGACCTGGCCGGGCGTGACGTATTGGAAGCCGTACAGATGAGCGTCAATCCGAAGGTCATTGAAACACCGTTTATCGCGGGTGTCGCCATGGACGGAATTGAAGTAAAAGCAAAAGCCAGAATCACGGTAAGAGCCAATATCGAGCGCCTTGTCGGAGGAGCGGGAGAAGAGACGGTTGTCGCCCGTGTCGGAGAAGGGATTGTCTCGACAATCGGTTCTTCTCACAATCATAAAAAAGTGCTTGAAAACCCTGATATGATTTCGCAGACCGTACTTGGCAAAGGGCTGGATTCAGGCACCGCATTTGAAATTCTTTCGATTGACATCGCCGACGTTGATATCGGCAAAAACATCGGAGCGATTCTTCAGACGGATCAGGCAGAAGCAGACAAAAACATTGCGCAGGCCAAAGCCGAAGAGCGCCGCGCCATGGCGGTCGCCCAAGAGCAGGAAATGCGCGCTCGCGTAGAAGAAATGCGTGCGAAAGTCGTGGAAGCAGAAGCCGAAGTGCCGCTTGCGATGGCAGAAGCGTTGCGTGAAGGAAACATCGGCGTCATGGACTATATGAACATAAAAAATATCGACGCGGATACGGACATGAGGGATTCTATCGGCAAGCTGACGAATGACCAGCAAGATGAAGACCAACAATAACCTCTCTATTAAGGAGGGAGCCGCTATATGCACGAGATTCTGACAAATCCGCTCGTCATTGCCGCCGTCATCGGCATTATATCGGCAATATTCGGCAAGAAAAACAAAGATGAAAAACGTCCGCCGGGTACACGTCCCGGAAATCAGGCAAAAAAGCAGGATCAAAAACAGCCGCAGAAAGAGCATAAGCCGGAAGCGGAAGAATTGCCTGCCGTTTCAAAAGAGAACCCTTTTGAGCAAAAAAGAAGGGAAGCTGAAAAGCGCCTAGCGGAGACGGAGCAGATGTTTAACGGGCTTGAACATAAGCTGACATCCGCACGCGCACGAAACGCGTCTCTGAAGAAATCAGCCCTCAAAATAAATAAAGAAACTGCGGTCCAAGGCATTATATTCAGTGAGGTTTTGGGTCCGCCCCGTGCAAAAAAACCGCACCGGACCATGCGGAACATCGGTAAAAAATAAAGTGTTAGAACCCCTTTTCAAATCATACATATGAGATGAAAGGGGGTTCTTTTTTTATGGGGCAAAGAAAGAATCGTGTAAAGGCATGGCTGACAAGAGCATTGGAAATTCCCCCGGACGTTATGATGGATCTGCCTCGTATTACGATGGTCGGCAGACTTCATATCTACATAGAGAATCACAGAGGCCTCCTGCTGTTCAGCGAAGAAGAAGTCAGGCTGATGCTCAAGCAGGGGCAATGTATCATATCAGGAAAAAACTTGGTCATTAAGGCAATCCTTCCTGAAGAAATTCTTTTGGAAGGCACGATAGATCACGTACGATATGTCGATTCATAAAGCCGGGGGGAAATAATGTGAAAAACAAATGGCTGTCATTTTTTTCGGGTAAAGTCCAAGTAGAAGTCAAAGGAAAAGGGATTGAACGGCTGCTGAATGAATGCACGAGAAACGGAATCGCCATCTTTGCGGTGAAAAAAAAGCAAGACTGTGTCCTGCTGATGATTCAGCTTCAGGATGTACATGCTTTCAGAAGAGTCATCAGAAAACATGAATGCAAAGCAAGCTTTACAAAAAGAAAGGGTCTTCCCTTTCTGCTTCTCAAATCAAAATTAAACCTGGGCTTCACTGCGGGATTTGTGATATTTTTTGTTATATTATTTCTTTTGTCCAACATGATTTGGGAAATTGATATTAAAGGGGCCAAGCCCGAAACCGAGCATCAGATGGTAAAGCACCTTGAAGAAATCGGTGTGAAAAAAGGCCGTTTGCAATTTTTAATGATGACGCCGGAGAAAATTCAAAAATCATTAACAAACGGTATCGATAATATTACGTGGGTCGGTGTGGAATTGAACGGGACAGCCCTTCATATGAAAGTGGTCGAAAAAAACGAACCGACAAAAGAAAAGTACGTGAGCCCCCGCCATATCGTTGCCAAAAAGAAGGCGGTCATCAAAAGGATGTTCGTGCAAAAGGGGCAGCCGATGGCTTTTGTGAACGATCATGTTGACAAAGGACAGCTCCTCGTCTCAGGACTGATCGGAAATGAAGACCGGAAAGTCGCCTCAAAAGCGGAAATTTACGGAGAAACATGGTACAAGTCAGAAGTAACCGTGCCTCTTGAAACATCATTTACGCTATATACGGGTAAAGTAAGGACGAAGCACAAGCTGTCTTTCGGATCATGGGGCGTGCCTTTTTGGGGCTTTGAATTTAATGAGAAGCCGCTGAAACAGCCGAAAACAGAGGAAGAAAAGCATCCGTTTCAATTTCTGGGGATGAAGCTTCCGGTTTCTTACGTTCAAGAACAGACAAGAGAAAGTGAAACATCCGTGCGGACTTATACGAAAGGCGAAGCGGTTCAGGCCGGTATCAAAATGGGAAGACAAGATGTAGAAAAGCGATTAAACGGCAGCGGAGAGGTGGAAAGTGAAAAAGTTTTGCACCAATCCGTTGAGAATGGTAAAGTAAAGTTGATTATTCTCTACCAAGTTATAGAAGATATCGTTCAAACCACACCTATTGTTCAGGGAGACTAAAGAATGGCAGAACATTTACTTGCGATTAATCACAAACTGAAAAGCCCGGACGAAGCACTTTCTTTGTTCGGCAGCCAAGATGCTTTTTTACATTTAATGGAGAAGGATCTGGGCATTAGCCTCATCACACGCGGTGAAACCATTTACGTTTCCGGGAATGATGAAACATTTGAGATCGCTGACAGATTATTGGGCTCGCTCCTTACTTTAATTCGCAAGGGGATCGAGATTTCGGAACGTGATGTGCTGTATGCCGTGAAAATGGCAAAAAAAGATGAACTGGACTATTTTGAAAGCATGTATGAAGAGGAAATAACGAAAACGGCAAAAGGCAAACCGATCCGTGTCAAAACCATCGGCCAAAGAGAATATGTGGCGGCGATGAAGAAAAACGACATGGTGTTCGGCATCGGGCCGGCGGGAACCGGCAAAACTTATTTGGCGGTCGTAAAAGCGGTGCATGCTTTAAAAAACGGCCACATTAAAAAAATCATTTTAACAAGACCCGCTGTGGAAGCCGGCGAGAGCCTCGGCTTTCTGCCCGGAGATTTAAAGGAAAAAGTAGATCCTTATCTGCGCCCGCTGTATGACGCGCTCCATGATGTGCTCGGAAGCGATCATACTGAGCGTCTTATGGAAAGAGGGGTTATCGAAATCG
Source organism: Bacillus sp. SJ-10 (assembly GCF_002843505.1). NCBI lineage: Bacteria > Bacillati > Bacillota > Bacilli > Caryophanales > Bacillaceae > Bacillus > Bacillus sp. SJ-10. The sequence goes on from NZ_CP025258.1 coordinate 2,150,602, forward strand.
CCCCGCTTGCCTATATGAGAGGGCGGACGCTTGACGACGCGTATGTGATTCTTGATGAAGCCCAGAATACCACTCCCGCTCAAATGAAAATGTTTTTGACGAGATTGGGTTTTGGCTCTAAAATGATCATTACGGGCGACGTAAGCCAAATTGACCTGCCGAAAGGCGTCACATCGGGACTTGCAGTAGCGAAGGACATGCTGAAGGACGTAAACGGCATCTCCGTGATTGAACTTGACCAGACAGATGTGGTCAGGCATCCGCTTGTTGCAAAAATTATTGAAGCTTATGATAAGCAAAAGTAATGCAAAAATGACCCGATCTCCCGTTATCGGGTCATTTTTATATGATGTGTTCCTGATGTTTCAGGGAGGAGGTTCTTGTTTTGAAAAAGAAGGGAAAGGGCAAAAGCGCCCGAGAACGGTTCCGCAGTTTCAGACATGCCCGCTCAGCCCATGTGCTGCTGTACCTGCTGCTTTCAGCGATCATGTTTGGTTTGCTCTTTATTCATGTAAAACCTGAATCACTTAATTTGGATTTGTTTGCAGTCAGTGATAAGACGATTTACGCGCCCGCCACAGTGGAAGATCAGCAGGCGACGGAATCGAAAAAGCAGGCGGCCGAAGATGCGGTGGAAGATCAATACACTCTGAAAAAAGGCTATACCGACAACCGGCTTGACCTGATTACTTCCATTTTTGACAGCATCGGCGAAGTGAAAAAAGATGCGGAAAAAGACAAAAAGTCACCTTCGGAAAAATCACTGGTAAAATCGGTGAAAAACAAGCTGACACAGGATGTCAATGAATCCGTCTCGGAAGATGCCATTAAATCGCTTCTCCATGCAAACAATGAAGATTTCTCATTTGTGAGGGATTCCGTCATTACCGCGGTGAATACGGTGATGAGCAGTGAAATTCCTTCTGAAAAGCTTGCCGAAGCGAAGGATAAGGTCGCAAAAGAGCTGAAAAGCGCTTCTGTGCCGTCAAAATATTTAGCGGCTGCGACTGAAATCGGAAAATACGCAGTCATCCCGAATTATGTATTTGATCCGAAAGCGACGGATGAAAAACGCCAGGAAGCGTCAGACAGCGTCCAGCCGGTACAGATCAAACAAGGACAGGTTCTCGTGGAAGAGAATGATCTGATCGACCGGGAAGTATACAGGAAGCTCGAACTGACGGGGCTTTTGAATAATTCCAACCTGTTAAAACCGATCAGCGGTCTCCTTCTGATGATCGGGCTGTTTATTGCCACGCTTGTCTACTATTTTGAGAAACAGCAGCAGGAGCTTAAGCTGAAAAATAAATCTCTTTTGCTGTTTTCTATCATTACAACGCTTATTCTCGTCATTATGGAAGTCGTCAGTCTCTTTCAGAAGATTGAATACACCAATATCGGCTATCTTGTGCCGATCGCCGCCGGCGCGATTTTAATCAGGCTGCTGCTCAATGAAAGGCTCGCCATTTTAGGAAGCATCATTCTGGCGATCTGCGGCAGTATGATGTTTAATCAGGGTGTGACGGGAACATTTAATTACGTCATCGGCATTTACTATTTAATCAGCAGCATTTCAGGCATTCTGTTTTTGGGAAAACATAATGCGAGATCAAAAATATTGCAGGCGGGACTGTTCGTCTCATTTATTAATATGATTATCGTGCTGTCGCTTTTATTAATACAAAATACGGCGCTGTCACCGGTTGAAATCGGAACGCTGATGCTGATGGGGGCCGTCTCGGGACTTGCTTCATCCGTTCTGATTATCGGTCTGATGCCGTTTTTTGAGACGGGATTCGGCATTCTTTCAACGATGAGGCTGATTGAACTGTCTAATCCGAATCATCCCCTGCTTCGAAAGATTTTAACGGAAACACCCGGTACATATCATCACAGCGTCATGGTGGCAAATCTGTCGGAAGCGGCTTGTGAAGCCGTAGGGGCAAACGGTCTTTTAGCACGGGTCGGAGCGTATTATCACGATCTCGGCAAAACGAAACGTCCGCAATATTTTATTGAAAATCAGATGAATATGGATAATCCGCATGACAAGCTGTCTCCGCAGCTCAGCAAAAATATCATTATCGCACATACGACAGACGGTGCGAATATGCTCAGAAGCTATAAGTTTCCGAAAGAGCTTGTGGATATCGCGGAGCAGCATCACGGAACGTCCCTTTTGAAATTCTTTTATTATAAAGCGAAAGAAAAGGGCGACCAGATTACTGAGAAAGAGTTCCGCTACCCGGGGCCGAAGCCGCAATCGAAAGAAGCGGCTATTATCTCAGTGGCCGACAGCGTTGAAGCCGCCGTCCGTTCCATGCATAATCCCAATCCCGAGCGGATCGAAAAACTGGTGCGGGGAATTATATCCGATAAGCTTCAGGACGGACAATTCTCAGAATGTGATCTCACGTTCCGAGAACTGGATACGATCGCAAAAACACTATGTGCGACTTTAAAAGGAATTTTCCACTCCCGGATTGAATATCCGGAGGCTACGAAGAAGGTGAAATAAATGGGTTTACTCATAGATATTGTTGATGAAACGAACAGCGTCTCAGCTGATGCGCTCCAAGAAGTGGAGAAGCTGCTCCAATTCGCGGCGGAAAAAGAAGGCGTTCAGGATCAGGCTGAAGTATCGGTCACGATTGTGACAAATGAAGAAATCAGAGAAATCAACAGAGACTACCGGGGAAAAGACACTCCGACTGACGTCATTTCGTTTGCGCTTGAAGAAGAAGGCGAGGACGAGGTTGAAATCGTAGGCGCCGACATGCCGCCTGTTTTAGGAGATATTATCATCAGCGCAGACAGAACGAAAGAGCAGGCGGAAGAGTACGGCCATTCGTTTATGAGAGAGCTCGGTTTTCTGGCCGTCCACGGCTTTTTGCATTTGCTTGGCTATGATCACATGACAAAAGAAGAAGAGGAAGAAATGTTTTCAAAGCAAAAGGATTTGCTGGATGAGTATGGACTCACGAGATCATAAAAACGAGTGGAGCAGGTTCCTGAAGAGCTTTGTCCATGCATGGAGGGGAATCTGGAAAACGGCGCGGTCAGAGCGGAATTTTCAATTTCATATTACCGCGGCCTGTGCCGTTATCGTTTGCGGTTTTCTCACCGGGCTGAGCACAGCCGAATGGGCCGTTGTTTTGGTGCTGATCGGAGGGATGCTTGCTTTGGAGCTTTTAAATACGGCGATAGAGCATGTTGTGGATTTAGTTACCGATCAGTATCACCCGCTCGCAAAAGCGGCAAAGGACGCGGCCGCCGGAGCCGTTTGCGTCTTTGCCGTGATATCGTGTATCATTGGTTTACTCATCTTCTTGCCGAAGATATGTTAGCAGAAGATTCTTACAATTATTTTACATTGCCAAAAATGGGCGTGAAAAACCAATCATAATTATGTAAAATAAAAGTGACAGCGGTATCATACAGGATAAAGGTAAGAGAGGAATTAAGTACACATGAACAGACAAGAATTGATTGCAGAAGCATTAAAAGCGCGGGACACAGCGTATGTGCCGTATTCAAATTTCAGAGTGGGAGCCGCTCTTCTTACCAAAGACGGAAAAGTGTACAGAGGCTGCAACATTGAAAATGCGGCATACAGCATGTGCAACTGTGCTGAACGCACGGCGATATTCAAAGCTGTTTCCGAGGGGGATACGGAATTTACGATGCTCGCCGTGGCTGCGGATACTCCGGGACCGGTTTCGCCGTGCGGAGCCTGCAGACAAGTAATTTCCGAGCTGTGCTCAAAGGATATGCTTGTTATTCTGACCAACTTACAAGGACAAATAAAAGAAATGACTGCGGAAGAATTATTGCCGGGCGCATTTTCATCGGAGGATTTACATGACGAACGAAAGCTTTAAATCAGGATTTGTATCTATCATCGGAAGGCCGAATGTAGGAAAGTCTACCTTTTTAAACAGGGTCATCGGTCAAAAGATCGCCATCATGAGCGACAAACCCCAGACGACAAGAAATAAAGTCCAAGGGGTGCTGACAACCGGCACGTCGCAGACCATTTTTATTGATACACCGGGCATTCACAAACCAAAGCACAAGCTTGGCGACTTTATGATGAAAGTGGCCCAGAATACGCTGAAAGAAGTTGACTTGGTGTTATTTATGATTAACGCCGAAGAAGGGTACGGAAAAGGCGACGAGTTTATCATTGAAAAGCTCGGACAGACGTCCACGCCGGTCTTTCTGATCGTAAACAAAATTGATAAGATCCACCCCGACCAGCTGCTTCTTTTAATTGATGAGTACCGTACGCGCTATCCGTTTAAGGAAATCGTGCCGATCTCAGCTTTGGAAGGGAACAACGTCGAAACCCTTCTCGCGCAGATTGAAGCGTATTTACCGGAAGGGCCTCAGTTCTATCCGAGCGATCAGGTGACTGACCATCCCGAGCGGTTCATTATTTCTGAACTGATCAGGGAAAAGGTGCTCCATCTGACAAGGGAAGAAGTGCCGCACAGCATCGCTGTCGCTATCGAGTCCATTAAAGGGCAGGAAAACGGCTCTGTCCATGTCGCCGCCACGATTGTGGTCGAGCGGGATTCTCAAAAAGGCATCGTCATCGGCAAAAAAGGAGCGCTTCTGAAAGAAGTCGGCAAAAGAGCGCGGGCTGATATTGAAGCTCTTTTGGGCTCACGCGTTTACCTGGAATTATGGGTGAAGGTGCAGAAGGACTGGCGGAATAAAATGTCTCAGCTGCGTGATTTCGGCTTCAAAGAGGATGAATATTAATTCATCTAAGGCGCATGCCTGAGGTGTGAGATTACCTCACAGAAGCAGGGATTCGTTAGCAAAATTTGTTTAACATGAAAAGGAGGACATCAGGTCAAGATAAGGGTAAGAATTTGGATTGCAAAGCTAGTTTAATGATGAAAGGTGGGTTTTTTGTGTTGAATTTTACCTGGAACGTATTTTCTCAAACAGGAAGTGTTGATACGTACCTTCTTTTTAAAGAACTGGAAAAAGAGAACCTGGAAAGACCCGAAGAACCGGAAGATGAGCTAGCCCGAATTGATTTTCCAATTTTGTAAACCTCTTGGCCCCTCCCGTTGTTGGAAGGTGCGGAAATGCTGACTAAATGTGAAGGAATCGTGCTCCGTACGAATGACTACGGGGAGACGAATAAAATCGTGACATTGCTGACGAGGGAACACGGCAAAATCGGCGTCATGGCAAGGGGCGCCAGGAAGTCAGCCAGCCGGCTGTCAGCAGTCAGCCAGCCGTTTTTGTACGGGTCATTTTTAATGCAAAGAACATCCGGACTCGGCACGCTCCAGCAGGGTGAAATGATTCTCAGCATGAGAACGATCAGAGAAGATTTATTTTTGACGGCGTATGCCGCTTTTATCGCTGAACTCACTGACAAAGGAACGGAAGAGAAGAAACCGAACCCCTATTTATTCGAATTGATTCTCGAATCCTTTAAGAGGCTGAATGACGGGACTGACCCGGACGTGATCACCTTCATCGTGCAGATGAAAATGCTCGGCGTCATGGGGCTGTATCCGGAGCTGAATCATTGTGTCCACTGCAAAAGCGGGGAAGGGACGTTTCATTTTTCGATAAGAGATAACGGGTTTATCTGCCACCGCTGCTTTGAAAAGGATCCGTACAGAGTTCCGATTTCGCCGCAAACGGCAAGGCTGCTAAGGCTTTTTTATTACTTTGATATCGGAAGGCTCGGCAGCGTCTCGTTAAAACAGGAAACCAAAAACGAAATTAAACGGGTCATTGATCTGTATTACGAGGAATACTCAGGACTTTATTTAAAGTCAAAACGGTTTTTAGATCAGATGGAAAGCATGAAGAACCTTTTGGATGAAAACAAAAGTTGACATTCTGCCCATCTTTTTATATGATCATTTATTATAAAATATGTTGCAGTGACAGAAAGAAGTACTTGCGTCCAACTCATACAAGCGACCTTAGGGCAGTGTAAGCTAAGGATGAGCGCGCAACGAAAGGCATTCTCGAGCAACCCTTTAAAAAGAGGCTGAGTGATTCACATCCTCAGCAACTAGGGTGGAACCGCGGGAGAACTCTCGTCCCTATGTTTGCGGCCGGCAAGCATAGAGACGGGAGTTTTTTGGTTGCCGCCGCACTTGTAAAAGAATGGAGAAAGTGGAGGTGCTTGAAATGAACATTCAAGATATGATTTTAACCTTGCAGAAGCACTGGTCGAATGAAGGCTGTGTGCTCATGCAGTCGTATGATGTAGAGAAAGGCGCAGGCACAATGAGCCCGTATACATTTTTACGAAGCATCGGGCCGGAACCGTGGAGAGTGGCTTACGTTGAGCCGTCCAGACGGCCTGCGGACGGACGGTACGGTGAAAACCCGAACAGGCTCTATCAGCATCACCAATTCCAAGTCATTATCAAGCCGTCGCCTGATAACATTCAAGAGCTTTACCTTGATTCATTGCGTGCGCTCGGCATTGACCCGCTTGAACATGATATCCGTTTCGTAGAAGACAACTGGGAAAACCCGTCTTTAGGCTGTGCAGGTCTCGGCTGGGAAGTATGGCTTGACGGGATGGAAATTACTCAGTTTACATACTTCCAGCAGGTGGGCGGAATTGAATGTAAACCGGTATCTGTTGAGATCACGTATGGTATTGAACGTCTCGCGTCATATATTCAGGACAAAGAAAACGTCTTTGATCTTGAATGGACGTCAGGATTTACTGTGAAAGATTTATTTATGATGGCTGAATATGAGCATTCCGTTTATACTTTTGAAACATCTGACGTGGATATGCTTTTCCATTTGTTCAGCACCTATGAAAAAGAAGCGATCAGACAAATGGATAACGGGCTCGTGCATCCGGCCTATGATTATGTGCTGAAATGCTCTCACACATTTAATCTGCTCGATGCAAAAGGCGCGATCTCGGTGACAGAGCGGACGGGTTATATCGGCCGTGTCCGCAACTTAGCGAGAAAAGTGGCAAAAACGTATTATGAAGAACGGGAAAAATTAGGGTTCCCAATGCTTAAAGAGGAGGGCTCTTCCCATGAGTAAACAAGACTTGCTTTTAGAGATCGGACTCGAGGAAATGCCGGCGCGGTTTTTACATGACAGCATGGTGCAGCTCGGTGAAAAGCTGACCGGCTGGCTGGCTGAAAAAAATATCGCCCATGGCGAAGTGAAACTTTTTAATACGCCGAGACGTCTGGCAGTATATATAAAAGACGTAGCAGAAAAACAGGCTGATATTCAGGAAGAAGCAAAAGGCCCTGCGAAAAAAATCGCTCTGGATGCTGACGGAAACTGGACAAAAGCCGCTATCGGATTTTCAAAAGGCCAAGGCGCCGGAGTGGATGACCTGTATATAAAAGATGTAAACGGCACGGAATATGTCTTCGTTCAAAAATTCCAGGCGGGACAAGAGACGAAGACACTTTTACCGCAGCTGGAAAATTTGATTGCCGGAATGCATTTTCCGAAAAACATGCGCTGGGGCACGCAGGATCTGCGCTATATCCGTCCGATCAAATGGATTGCCGCCCTCTTTGGAAAAGACGTCATTCCGTTTGAAATCACAAATGTCGAGACGGGCCGGAACACGCAGGGACACCGCTTTCTCGGCCAAGAAGTATCTGTTGATGCGCCGTCATCATACGAAAAGCTGCTGAAAGAACAAAGCGTCATTGCTGACCCGAAAGAACGCAAACAAATGATCCAAAGCCAGCTGGACGCGCTTGCGGCCGAGAAGAAATGGAACATTCCGATCGATGAGGACCTGCTGAACGAAGTCAACCATCTGGTGGAATACCCGACGGCGCTTTACGGATCTTTTGAATCCGAGTTTCTTTCTATCCCTGAAGAAGTGCTTGTGACAACAATGAAAGAGCATCAGCGCTACTTCCCGGTAAAAGATGAAAACGGGAATCTGCTGCCTCATTTTATTACGGTAAGAAACGGGAACAGCCATGCAATTGAAAATGTTGCCCGCGGAAACGAGAAAGTGCTGAGAGCAAGGCTTTCAGATGCTGCGTTCTTCTACAAAGAAGACCAAAAGCTGAACATTGATGAAAACGTGAAGAAACTGGAAAATATCGTTTTCCATGAAGAGCTCGGCTCCCTTGGAGATAAAGTAAGAAGAGTGGCCGCCATTGCGGGCAAACTTGCCGTCCGCCTGAAAGCGGATGAACAGACGCAAAAACTTGTGAAGCGCGCCGCAGAGATTTCTAAATTTGACCTGGTTACACATATGATCTATGAGTTCCCTGAGCTTCAAGGCGTAATGGGAGAAAAATATGCGCGCATGCTCGGTGAAGATGATGCCGTCGCTGCCGCTGTCAATGAGCACTATATGCCGAGAGCGGCCGGGGGAGAAGTGCCTTCAACCTTTACCGGCGCGGTCGTGGCGTTAGCTGATAAACTGGATACGATTGCTTCCTTCTTCAGCATTGACGTAATTCCGACAGGTTCTCAGGATCCGTACGGATTGCGCCGTCAGGCAAGCGGCATCGTTTCCATTCTGATCGACCGCAATTGGGGCATTTCGTTTAAAGAGCTGCTGTCATTGACAGAAACGGAAAAAGAAAATGAGCTCCTCGATTTCTTTACACAGCGTCTGAAATACGTCTTAAACGCTGAAGACATCCGTCATGACGTTATTGAAGCCGTTCTGGACAGCACAGAGCTTGAGCCGTATGCAGCCGTTCATAAGGCAAGAGTGCTTGAGAAGCACCTCGGCACACCCGGCTTTAAAGAAACGGCTGAATCACTCGGCCGGGTTATCTCTATCAGCAAAAAAGGCGAGAGCCGGGATATCAAGCCGGATCTGTTTGAAAATGAACAGGAGAAAAAGCTGTTTGACGCTTATCAAAAAACAAAAGACAGTGTCGCGGAAAGCTTTGCCTCCAAAAACTATGAACAGGCGCTTGATGTGCTCAGCGGATTAAAGGAGCCGATTGAAGACTACTTTAATCACACGATGGTAAATGCGGACGATGAAGCATTAAAAACCAACCGTTTAGCGCAAATGACCGCTCTTGCAGATGTGATCAAGTCTTTTGCTAATATGAATCATCTTATTGTAAAATAAAGAAAAAGACGGTTGCTGTGTGATCGGCAATCGTCTTTTCCCCTTTTACATAAACATCACAGAATGAAAACATAGATAAAGAAACCCTTCCATAAAGGTGGTGAGTACGATCGAATTAAATAAACGGCAAGAACAAATTTTACAGATTGTAAAGGAAAACGGCCCGATTACCGGCGAGCATATCGCAGAACAGCTCAATTTAACGAGGGCCACGCTGCGGCCGGACTTGGCCATACTCACCATGTCAGGCTTCTTAGAGGCCCGTCCGCGGGTCGGTTATTTTTATACGGGGAAAACGGGAAATCAGCTGCTTGCGGATAAACTGAAAAAGCTGCAAGTGAAAGATTTTCAATCGATCCCTGTTGTCATCAATGAAAATGTCTCGGTATACGATGCCATCTGCACCATGTTTTTAGAAGATGTCGGCACGTTATTTGTCGTAGATCGTGATGCTGTCTTAGTCGGTGTGCTGTCACGCAAAGATTTGCTGCGGGCGAGCATCGGCCAGCAGGAACTTGCCTCAATACCGGTTCATATTATCATGACAAGAATGCCGAATATCGCCGTCTGCCGGCGTGACGATTATGTGATGGACATCGCCAAGTATTTAATTGAAAAACAGATCGATGCCCTGCCCGTTATTAAAGATACGGATAAAGGCTTTGAGGTCATCGGCCGGTTTACCAAAACGAATATGACTAAGATACTTGTCAGTTTATCAGAAAATGAAATCATATAAGCTTGAAAACTAACGGGGGGATAACATGGACAATCGCATCATTTATGTAGTATCAGACTCAGTCGGAGAAACCGCCGAACTCGTTGTAAAAGCCTCGCTCAGCCAGTTTAACGGCTCAGCCGATGATACGCATATCAGAAGAATACCTTATGTGGAAGATATCGGCACCATTAATGAAGTCGTGTCTCTCGCCAAAGCGGACGGCGGCATTATTTGTTTTACGCTCGTTGTTCCTGAAATACGCAAATACCTGGTTGAACAAGCGGAAAAAGCGAATGTGCTGTATTACGATATTATCGGTCCGCTCATCGATAAAATGGAATCGGCTTACGGTCTGACCGCCAAATATGAACCGGGCCGCGTCCGCCAGCTTGATGAAGATTATTTCAAAAAGGTCGAGGCGATCGAGTTTGCCGTCAAATATGACGATGGCAGAGATCCAAGAGGCATTTTAAAAGCCGATATCATCCTGCTCGGAGTATCCAGAACGTCTAAAACCCCATTATCACAATATCTTGCCCATAAGCGTCTGAAAGTGGCCAATGTGCCGATCGTTCCTGAGGTCGATCCGCCGGAAGAACTGTTCAGCGTTGATCCGAAAAAATGCATCGGCTTAAAAATCAGCCCTGATAAACTGAACCATATACGAAAAGAACGGTTAAAATCTCTCGGCTTAAATGACAAAGCCATTTATGCCAATATCAACAGAATTAAAGAAGAGCTGGAGTATTTTGAGAAAATCGTGGACCGGATCGGCTGCCAAGTCGTTGATGTTTCGAATAAAGCGGTCGAGGAAACAGCGAACATCATTCATCATCTCAAAACAAAGGGCCGATAACTCAGGACGCTTTATCCTGGGTTTTTGGGTATGCAAATAGGGAATAAACAAAAAGGATGGCATCTTCGCGAAGTTTGTATTATAATAAAAAATTGTGATAAAATGTTTATTTTTAGGTTTAAGCTTCGTGTGATACGAATAAACTATTATGGGTAAGATGTCAAGAATAACTCCCGGAAATTTTTCGACAAAGCTCAAAATAGATCCGCAGTCATGGAGCATATGCGATTTCGCTTGTTTTTATGCAGGAGATTGATGGAGGGATGGAGAATTAGTCTTCTAAATGAAAAAGAAAAGACGATTTTTGTCGATGCAGACGCATGCCCCGTAAAAGAGGAAATAATGCTCATTGCATCGCAATTCAGCGTTCGGGTTATTTTCGTCGCATCATTTGAACACTACCAGCTTTCCAGAAGCAAAGACGAGAACTGGGTATACGTTGATCCTCATAAAGAAGCGGCGGATTTATATATCGCAAACCATGTGAGATCGGGAGACGTCGTAGTCACGCAGGATATCGGTTTAGCCTCTCTTTTGCTGAACAGAAATATTGCCGTCTTATCGGAAAGGGGCCGTTCTTATACTGAAGACACGATTGACTTCGCTCTGATGAGCCGTCATATGTCAGGCAAAATGAGAAGAAGCGGCATTCATTCCAAAGGACCTAAAAAATTAAATAAAGAAGATCGGAATCGATTTGTTACCCTGCTTAAAAAAATCCTGTCGAATGATGAAGGGATTTCAAATCAAAACATCGAATAATGTACGACGGAGTGTTATAAGATGGGAAACCGCATACCAGATGAAGTAGTTAATCAGGTGCAGCAGTCAGCAGACATTGTTGAAGTCATAGGTGATTATGTCCAATTGAAAAAGCAAGGCCGCAACTACTTTGGGCTCTGTCCGTTTCACGGGGAAAACACGCCCTCGTTTTCCGTCTCCAGCGATAAGCAGATCTTTCATTGCTTCGGATGCGGTGCGGGCGGGAACGTTTTCTCTTTCTTACGGCAGATGGAAGGCTATTCATTTACGGAAGCTGTTTCTCACCTTGCGGATAAATATCAGATTGATTTCCCTGATGATATAACGATTCACTCTGCATCCAGGCCGGAATCTTCCGGAGAGCAGAAGATGGCGGAAGCCCACGAGCTTCTGAAGAAATTTTACCATCATTTGCTAATAAATACAAAGGAAGGCCAGGAAGCGTTAGATTACCTTTTATCAAGGGGTTTTACGAAAGAGCTCATAGATGAGTTTGAAATCGGCTACGCGCTGGATTCCTGGGATTTCATGACGAAATTCTTGAAAAAGCGCGGTTTTGAGGAAGAACTGATGGAAAAAGCGGGTCTGCTGATCAGAAGGGAAGACGGCAGCGGGTATTTTGACCGTTTCAGAAACAGAATTATGTTTCCCATTCATGATCACCACGGAGCCGTGGCGGCTTTTTCAGGAAGGGCGCTCGGAAGCCAGCAGCCGAAATATATGAACAGCCCGGAAACGCCGCTGTTTCATAAATCTAAGCTGCTGTATAACTTTCATAAGGCGCGCCTGCCGATCAGGAAAGAGGAGAGAGCCGTTCTGTTTGAAGGCTTCGCTGACGTCATATCCGCCGTCAGCTCAGGCGTAAAAGAAAGTATCGCCACAATGGGGACGTCGCTCACCGAAGAACATGTGAAAATCCTCAGGAGAAATGTTCAGGAGGTCATTCTCTGCTACGATTCGGATAAAGCCGGGTACGAAGCTACGCTGAAAGCGGCCGGCCTGCTCCAGAAAGCCGATTGTAAGGTAAGAGTAAGCATGCTGCCTGACGGGCTTGATCCTGATGATTATATCAGAACCCGGGGCGGAGAAAAATTCCGGACCGATATCATTGATGCAAGCGTTACGGTCATGGCTTTTAAAATGCAATATTTCCGCAAAGGGAAAAACTTATCTGACGAAGGAGACCGGCTCGCTTACATGAAAGAAGTGCTGAAAGAAATCAGCGCTCTTTCCGGGTCGCTTGAGCAGGAAATGTATGTGAAGCAGCTCGCCTCGGAATTTTCTCTTTCGGTAGAATCTTTGACGGAACAGCTTTCCATCTACGCCAGACAAAACGCCCCCGGCGACAAAAACGCTGAACCGCAGACAAGACGGGCCCGGGTGACGACAAAAGCGAAACGGCGCCGTCTCCGTCCCGCCTATGAGAACGCGGAAAGACTTCTGCTCGCTCATATGCTGAGAGACCGAAACGTCATAAAGAAAGTGATTGAGCGTGTCGGCTTTGAATTTAACATTGACGGACATCGTGCGCTGGCAGCATACCTGTACGCTGTTTATGAAGAGGGTGCTGACATGACGCCGCAGCATCTTATGGCGAGAATGCAGGATGAGGAAATCAGCCAGCTGCTTTCAGATATAGGGATGCTCCAAGTAAACGAGGAGCTCTCAGAGGCCGAGTTATCCGATTACGTAAAAAAAGTGTTGGATCACCGAAAATGGTCAATGATAAAGGAAAAAGAAGCAGAAAGAGCGGATGCGGAGAGGCAGAAAGACTTCGTGAAAGCTGCGTCTCTGGCTCAAGAAATTGTTGCATTGAACCGATCATTAAAGTAACACCAAAAAGAGGCTTGCGTTCTGATTGGCAATGATTCCTTGCGGAGGAGCAAATAGATCGCTTAACCTCATCATGAATTGTCATTTATTATCCGAAGCCCTGCATGCTGAAAAAGAGAGAAGGCTTCCGGGTCGGATAAGAAACATACCGCTTTTAGAATTCGTTGCAAGCTTTGGAAGGAGGGATCCATAATGGCTGATAAACAAACCCACGAAACAGAAACAGAACTTACATTAGACCAGGTAAAAGAACAGCTTACTGAAACTGGAAAAAAACGTGGCGTTTTAACATATGAAGAAATTGCTGAACGCATGTCCAGCTTTGAAATTGAATCAGACCAAATGGATGAGTATTATGAATTTTTAGGAGAACAAGGTGTTGAATTAATTAGTGAAAATGAAGAAACGGAAGATCCTAATATTCAACAGCTTGCCAAAGCCGAAGAAGAATTTGACCTTAATGACCTCAGCGTACCGCCTGGCGTAAAGATCAATGATCCAGTCCGCATGTACCTTAAGGAAATCGGACGGGTAAATCTTCTTTCTGCTAAAGAAGAAATCACCTACGCTCAAAAAATTGAAGAGGGTGACGAGGAATCTAAACGCAGACTGGCTGAAGCAAACCTTCGTTTAGTTGTCAGCATTGCTAAACGGTATGTCGGCCGCGGCATGCTTTTCTTAGACTTGATCCAAGAAGGAAACATGGGTCTCATGAAAGCCGTCGAGAAGTTTGACTACCGTAAAGGATATAAATTCAGTACGTATGCGACTTGGTGGATCAGACAGGCGATTACACGCGCCATCGCTGACCAGGCGAGAACAATCCGTATCCCGGTTCACATGGTGGAAACCATCAACAAATTAATCCGGGTGCAGCGTCAGCTTCTTCAGGATCTTGGCAGAGAGCCGACACCGGAAGAGATTGCTGAAGACATGGATCTTACGCCTGAAAAAGTCCGTGAAATATTAAAAATTGCTCAAGAGCCTGTTTCTTTAGAAACGCCGATCGGTGAAGAAGACGACTCACATCTCGGTGACTTCATCGAAGACCAGGAAGCGACATCTCCGTCGGATCATGCGGCATATGAGCTTTTAAAAGAACAGCTGGAAGATGTGCTGGATACGTTGACAGATCGTGAAGAAAACGTGCTGCGTCTCCGTTTCGGTCTGGATGACGGACGCACAAGAACTTTGGAAGAAGTCGGCAAAGTGTTTGGAGTAACGAGAGAGCGTATTCGCCAAATTGAAGCAAAAGCGCTTCGCAAATTGAGACATCCGAGCAGAAGCAAACGTCTGAAGGATTTTCTCGAATAGAATGGAACGGGTCTTTTTGATCCGTTCTTTTTTATGTATAAGATATATGGATAATATACCTTTATTTTACTGGATAAGCATATGTTTTGCAAATGAGTTCGGAAAAAATGCGGCATGTCCTGAAAGGGGGAAAATGAGATAAGTTTATTTATATTCTTTATTGTAAGCGTATACAATTCATTATACAATAGAATAAAGATAATTTTGTGATAAACAAAACAGTTATTTTTGCTTTTTGTATAAATTGTGAAATCAATGAAATTGCTGAGCAAGACCATTTACTTTTTGTAAAAATAAGTTAGAATTAGAAGTGTTTACATAGGGGGAGAATGAAAAAGGGGGATGGAGATATGAAGTGGAATCCGCTGATTCCTTTTTTGCTCATTGCAGTGCTGGGAATAGGGCTGACTTTCTTTTTAGCTGTAAAAGGCAACGGAGATGCGCATCAGATCGCAAGCGGCGGTGAAAGCAAAAATGCCGAGAAGGAAACTGCAAACGCTTCACCTGAAGAGATTTATAAAGCGAACTGCATCACCTGTCACGGGGAAAACTATGAAGGTGTGTCAGGGCCGAACTTAAAAGGCGTCGGCAAAAGAAAAGATGTCGCTGAGATTAAAACAAAAATTGAAAAAGGCGGCAACGGGATGCCCGCGGGCCTTGTGCCGGCCGAAAAGCTGGATGACATGGCAAAATGGGTTTCTGACATTAAATAAAGCTTTACCGGTCCCTATATAAAAGACATATGAAAAACTCTATCCGCCGCTTGGATTCCGGGCGGTTTTTTTATATGATAGTAAAGGAAAAAGAACCTGAGAAAAGTTGTGATATTGTGAATGAAATGAAGTTATCTAAAAGATTGCAGTCTGTGGCGGAATATATCCCTCCGGGTGCCCTGGTTGCTGATATCGGGTCGGACCACGCGTATCTTCCTTGCTATGCCGTTTTGAATCATTTGGCAAGCCGGGCAATCGCCGGTGAAATTACAGACGGGCCGTATCTATCCGCCAAACAGCAGGTGGAAAAACTGGACTTAAGCACTCTTATCTCCGTAAGGAAAGGTGACGGGCTGAGCGTCCTTGAAAAAGGAGAAGCCGGCGCCATTACAATCGCCGGCATGGGCGGAGCACTGATCGCTCATATTTTGGAATCGGGGAAAACGAAATTGACGGGGCGTGAACGGCTGATTCTGCAGCCGAATATTCATGCCGTTCATATAAGAGAGTGGCTGTATCAGGAAGGCTATGAACTGCTTGATGAAGTGATTCTCGAAGAAGACGGAAAGTGTTATGAAATCCTCGTTGCGGAAACTGGCGACCGTGATGCGCCTTATCGGGACGTGCCGATGGCTGCCGGAATGCTTGCGGGTCCGTTTTTATTAAAAGAGAGGAATGAAGTGTTTCTTCGGAAATGGAGCCAGGAACTTAAACATACTGAACAAATTTATGAACAGATCAGCCGCAGCGCAAAGCATGAAAATCATGAAAAATTAGCTGAATTGAAAGAGCGGATCTCTCTGCTGAAGGAGGTAATCGGACATGCCTAAACATGTGAACGGACAGGAAATCATCCAGCTGTTTGAACAATTTTCACCGAAGGCTTTTGCGGTGGAAGGAGACAAAATCGGCCTGCAGATCGGTACATTGAATAAGCCGGTGAAAAATGTCATGGTGACACTGGATGTTCTGGAACAAACGGTAGATGAAGCCATTGAGAAAAAAGTTGACTTAATTATCGCCCACCATCCGCCGATTTTTCGGCCGCTTAAACAGATCACCACTGATCAGCCTGGCGGAAGACTGATTGAGAAATGTATAAAGCATGATATTGCCGTATATGCGGCTCATACGAATCTTGATGTAGCGGACGGCGGTGTTAATGACCTGCTTGCCGAAGCTCTCGGCCTGACAGACACAGAGGTGCTCGTCCCGACATACTCGGACCCGCTGAAAAAGCTTGCCGTATATGTTCCGAAAGACTATGAAGAAGCTGTAAGAACCGCACTCGGTAACGCCGGAGCGGGACATATCGGCAATTACAGCCATTGCGCGTTCTCCTCTGAGGGAATCGGCAGCTTTAAGCCGCTGGACGGGGCAGAACCGTTTATCGGACAGACGGGAGAACTGGAGCTCGTCCATGAAGTGAGACTTGAGACCGTTTTTCCGGCAAGTATGGAGAGAACCGTCGTAAAAGCGCTGAAAAAAAGCCATCCGTATGAAGAAGTGGCATATGATATTTATCCGGTGGAGCAGTCTCCGCTTGAAAAAGGGCTCGGCCGCATCGGAAAACTTCAGCAAGACATGACGCTTGAAGAGTTTGCGCTGTTTGTGAAAGAAAAGTTTGACGTTAACGGAGTACGGATGGTCGGAGAGCGAAACAGCAAGGTGAAAAAAGTCGCGGTTCTTGGCGGTGACGGAAATAAATATATTTATCAGGCAAAGCGGAAGGGTGCAGATGTTTACGTGACGGGCGATCTTTATTTCCATGTAGCGCATGATGCGATGATGATGGGATTAAACGTTGTGGACCCTGGGCATTATGCTGAAAAGATCATGAGAAAAGGCACGGCTGAGAAGCTTACGGCAATGGCCGGAGAGAAAAACTATGACGTGCGCATTTTCGCTTCCGAAACAGATACAAACCCATTTACCTTCTTATAAAAAAACTGAGGCCCCGGGCCTCAGTTTTTTATTTTTACTTTCGGAAGGATTTTTTTAAGCGGCACACTGTGTTCAAGCTGCCATGTCGATTCATCGTTGTGGTCAAACTGCTCTAAAAAGCGGATGACTTCCTTTGTAATCGGTGTCGGTGTTGATGCGCCTGCAGTAATGGCGACGGTATTGACGTCTTTCAGCCATTCGAGCTTCAGTTCACTGATGTCTCCGATTCGGTAGGCTTTTGTTCCGGCGATTTCTTCTGACACTTGCGCCAGTCTGTTGGAGTTATTGCTTTTCGGATCACCGACAACAATGGTTAAGTCCGCTTTTTTTGCCTGCTCTGATACAGCTTCTTGACGAACCTGTGTGGCCAGGCAGATTTCCTGATGGTATTCCACGTACGGGTACTTTTCTTTGACTGATTCCATAATATCGTGGACGTCCCACTGGGACATTGTCGTTTGGTTTGTAACGATTAATTTCTCAGCCTGAATATCGAGATTTCTCACGTCTTCCTCTGTTTCAACGAGATGAACGATTTCAGGAGCGACGCCGACGGCTCCTTCAGGCTCGGGGTGGCCTTTTTTGCCGATATATATGACGTGATAGCCTTCAGCTTTTACTTTCCGGATTAAGTCATGTGTTTTCGTGACGTCCGGGCATGTGGCGTCAATCGTAACGAGCCCTTTTTCCTCAGCGACTTTTCTTACTTCCGGAGATACCCCGTGAGCCGTGAAAATAACGGTTCCTTTTTCCACCTGCTTTAAAATCTCCAGACGGTTTGTGCCGTCAAGCGTGTAAATGCCGTCTTCCTCAAACGCATCTGTGACATGCTTATTATGAACAATCATTCCGAGTATATATATAGGTCTTGGCAGTGTTTTATCGAGTGACGCGTTTTTGGCTATGACCATGGCATCAACAACGCCGTAACAGTAGCCGCGCGGCGATATTTTGATAACGTTCAATGTAGATGTCCTCCTATCAAAAGTGAGTGTAGAGGCAATATAAAAAGCCGTAGTTAAACGGCTCAAATCTTGCATTCTTCTGATCTCATTATAGCTAATCTTTCGTGAGATATCAAAGAATGTTAAATATATAATTTCGGCTTTGATCTGCCCGATGTTCTTTTTGGACGCGGCTGTTCCGCTGAGTCTGCCTGTGCGGCGTCTTTTTCTTTTGAAGCGGATGCTTTTTCAGACGTCTTCTTTGATGTTTTGGATGAGGCGTCTGATTTGTTTTCATCTTCTGTTTCATCTGTTTTTTCAGCTTCATCCTTTTTGTCCTGTTCGTCTGTTTCTTTCGTCTCGTCAGATTCATTCTCGTCATCACTGCTGCTTAATTGGCTGTAAAGCTTCATCATGGCGGGCAGACTCCGTACTAAAGGACCGTACTGCTGGATCATCGGCGTAACCTGCTGCGCCACGCCGAGCACCTTCTGAACATTGCCGAGCATGCTCGACAGGGATGCCGGACTTGCCAGGTTCTGTATTCCCTGCAGTCCTGCACCTGCTCCTCCGCTGGCCGCCGCCGGTGCCGACGCGGCAGCGCTTCCTCCTCCTGAACCGGGTAAAAAACGGGAAAGCATCCCTTTTAAGCCCCCTCCGCCGCCCGTGCCTGCGTTTCTCAGGCCCGCTCCGGCAATCTGCTGCTGAGGGAAAAGCTGCCGGCCCTGCTGCATCAGCTGCCGGCCCGGCAATGACGGTCTTCCTCCCATCATCATACGCGGATTCATAAACGGCCGGCCCTGCTGCGCCATATTTCTCATCGGCTGCTGTGGAAACATACTTGTACCTCCTTTCTGTCTCTCTGCTATTACAATATGCATCGGAGGGGGCATTTGCTTTTCTGTCTCGAAAACAGGATTCCCCCAAGACATGGTGTTTTTAAGTAAAATCGGTTATAATGTGATGATGGACACAGAATGTGCCGCTTTAAGGAGCTGGGAAAAATGAAAGAAACTAAATTTGATGGATACAACTTAAAACCGTTTATTATAGATGCAGTTCACCGCCTTGGTTTTTATGAACCGACAGATATTCAAAAGCGTCTGATACCTGCCGTACTGAAAAACGAAAGCGTGATCGGGCAGTCCCAGACGGGGACGGGGAAAACCCACGCCTATTTATTGCCAATTTTGAATCGGATTGATCCGGGTTCTGATACGGTACAGGCTGTTATCACGGCGCCGACGAGAGAGCTTGCCAATCAGATTCATCAGGAAGCGCTCAAAATCACACAGGGTGCGGAAGATGAGCCGATCCGGACAAAATGCTTCATCGGCGGGACGGACAAGCAAAAATCAATTGATAAGCTGAAAACACAGCCTCATCTCGTCGTCGGAACGCCGGGCCGGATCGCGGATCTGATTAAGGCGCAGGCATTGAACGTCTATAAAGCGCAGTCTCTCGTCATTGACGAAGCTGATCTGATGCTTGACATGGGTTTTTTAGAAGACGTTGATTACATCGGATCGCGTATGCCGGAAGAACTTCAGATGCTTGTGTTCTCAGCTACGATTCCGGAAAAGCTGAAGCCGTTTTTGAAAAAGTATATGGAAAATCCGAAGTACGCGCATGTTGAGCCGAAAAGAATCACAGCCGAAAAGATTGAACATGTTTTGGTTCCTTCTAAACAGCGTGATAAAGACAAACTGCTTTTTGATATGATGTCTCATCTGAACCCTTATCTGGGCATTGTGTTTGCAAATACGAAAAACACGGCTGACCATATTGCGAAATACCTGACTGAAAAGGGTATGAGGATCGGTCTTCTGCACGGGGGATTAACGCCGCGTGAGCGTAAGAAGGTAATGAAGCAGATTAATGATCTGGAATTCACTTATGTCATTGCGACAGACCTTGCGGCAAGAGGAATTGACATTAAAGGCGTAAGCCACGTCATCAACTATGAGCTTCCGGACGATCTGGATTTTTATGTTCACCGTGTCGGAAGAACCGCACGCGCCGGTTCATCAGGCCAAGCACTGACCATTTATGAGCTTTCTGACGAAGATGCGCTCGTAAGACTCGAAAAGATGGGTATTGTGTTTGACTATGCGGAGCTTGTAAACGGCGAATGGAAGAAAGGCGATGACCGCCACCGCCGCAAAAAACGCAAAAAATCGGAGAATGAGGCCGACCAAATGGCGAAGCGCCTCGTGAAAAAACCGAAAAAAGTGAAGCCGGGCTATAAAAAGAAAATGGGCTACGAAATGGAAAAGATAAAAAGAAAGCAGAGAAGAAACAAATCTAACAAAGGAAAGTAGGGGAATCGGGTTGCTGAAAATAGGTTCACACGTCTCAATGAGCGGAAAACATATGCTCCTTGCCGCAAGCAAGGAAGCTGTTTCGTACGGGGCGAATACATTTATGATCTATACGGGCGCTCCCCAAAACACGCGCCGCAAAAAAATTGAAGACTTGAATATTGAAGCGGGCCGCGCCCATATGAAGGAAAACGGCATCGACGAGATTGTCGTGCATGCGCCGTACATCATTAACATCGGAAATACGACAAATCCGGCAACGTTTGAGCTGGGCGTTGATTTTCTGCGTTCTGAAATTGAAAGAACGGCAGCGATCGGCGCGAAACAGATCGTGCTTCATCCAGGAGCGCATGTCGGAGCCGGGGCTGAGACGGGCATCAAAAAAATCATTGAAGGTTTAAACGAAGTGATTGTTCCCGGTCAAAACGTGCAGATTGCGCTGGAGACAATGGCGGGCAAAGGATCAGAATGCGGGAGAAGCTTTGAAGAGCTGGCCGAAATCATTGCGGGAGTCACGCATAATGAACATCTATCCGTCTGCTTTGACACTTGTCACACCCATGACGCCGGGTATGATGTCGCTAATGATTTTGACGGTGTTCTTAACGAGTTTGATAAAATCGTCGGCATCGATCGGATAAAAGTCCTTCATGTTAACGACAGTAAAAATATCAAAGGCGCCCGGAAAGACCGCCATGAAAATATCGGGTTCGGAGAGATCGGTTTTGACGCTCTGCAGTACATCGTTCATCACGAGCAGCTTGCCGATATTCCGAAAATCCTCGAAACACCGTATGTAGGCGAAGACAAGAAAAATAAGAAGCCGCCGTACCGTTTTGAAATCGAAATGCTGAAAGAAAAACAGTTTGATAAGGAGCTTCTCGAAAAAATATCAGCTCAATAAGAAAGAAAGGAGGGGCGGGTGTCCCTCCTTTCTTACCCTGAGAATTGATTGAAAAGTTCGTCAACTTTCCGCGCCGTTTCTTTTGAGGTTATCGTTTCCACTTTTTTCAGCAGGCGCAGCCGCTCCTGATCATCAAAAATATTGATGTTTTTTCCGTGCATCAGAGCCGCTACCTCAGCCGCTTGACTCCTCGTAATGCTGATTCCGTATTGCTTGGAATATTTCAGCAGATCGTCCGCAGTGACTTGATTGAGCCGCTGCAAAATAATTCTTTGTATTAAAATCATCGATACTTTCACCTCTTTAGACATAATGTATTGAGCAGATCATTAAAATGTTACAGCTTTTAATGGTAAAATAAAGTTGCTTACTGTTTAAAATAGTTATTATAGGAAAGGAGATTTTATGACCCCAAATAAACAGCATAAAAGAGAATCATTTTTACACTTTATCTTCAGGGTCATTATGATTCTGATCGGGGCGGGTTCAGCCGCCGTAAGTATTGAATTGTTTCTGGTCCCTAATAATTTTATCGACGGAGGCATTATCGGTGTTTCATTAATTTTAGACCACCTCTTTATGTCCAATCCCCTCCTCAATTTTGCCTTATTCGTTGTGTTACTCAACATTCCATTTATGATTTTCGGATATAAATATATCGGAAAAACATTTCTCATCTCTACTGTTATCGGAATCGTCGGTTTAGCGCTGATTGAATCCTCATTGCACCATGTGGAGGCCATTACGACCCAGCCTATTTTGGCGACGGTATTCGGGGGGCTTTTGCTCGGTTTCGGGGTAGGCCTTGTCATCCGAAACGGAGGCTCGATGGACGGTACTGAAATCCTCGGTATCCTTCTCACGAAAAAGCTGCCCTTTTCAGTCGGGGAATTCGTTATGCTCATCAATGTGTTTATTTTCATTTGGGCCGGTTTTGTGTTCGGTCCGGAGCAGGCAATGTATTCTTTCATGACCTATTATATTGCCATGAAAACGATTGACGCCGTCATCCAGGGGCTTGATGAAACAAAAGCGGTCATTATTGTTGCAGAGCAATATGCTGAGATCTCAGATGCTATATTGCACCGGCTTGGACGGGGAACCACCAAGCTTCAGGGAAAAGGCGGATATACGGATGAAACCAAAGAAGTCATTTACGCGGTCGTGACAAGGCTTGAAGTGACTAAATTGAAATCCATTGTGTTTGAAATTGATAAAAACGCCTTTATTACGATCATGAATACCCATGAAACGAGGGGCGGTAAGTTCAAAACCGCGATTCACTAGGCTTTCATTTACTTTTCATCATTTTATAGGTATAATTTGATACATCATAAGAAAATGGCCTGCTGTTCAGACAGCTGCCATTTTCTTTTTGGAGCGATACCGTGTTGTAAAGGGGAGGTCCTCATGAACGTACAAGAAGCGTTGAACCTGCTGAAAGAAAAAGGGTATAAATATACGAGTAAGCGAGAAGACATGCTGCAGCTTTTTGCTGATTCTGATAAATATCTGACCGCCAAAAACGTGCTTGCCGCATTAAATGACGACTATCCGGGTCTGAGCTTTGATACCATATACAGAAATCTTTCGTTATATGAAGAACTCGGCATTTTGGAAACGACGGAGCTTTCCGGAGAAAAACTGTTCCGTTTTACATGCTCTTATACCCATCATCATCACCATTTTATCTGTTTAACCTGCGGGAAAACGAAGGAAATTGAGTCCTGTCCGATGGATAAGCTGCACGATGATTTGGAAGGGTATGAAATCAGCGGCCATAAGTTTGAAATTTACGGCACCTGTCCGGCGTGCCGATAAAAAACCTCCTGCTTATACAGGAGGTTTTTTTTCAGCTTTTCACATGCTGAAAGCTATGTTTGTTTTTATTAATCCAGGCGACGGCTTCAAGCCAATTCTGCACCCTGATAATATTGGAATCGATGGGGAGCTGATTATATGGGGAGTTAAAAAGGATAACCGGAATGCCTGTTTCTTTTGCGATCATTGTCGCATTGCCGTGGTGATCTTCGAAAAATAAATCAATGCCGTGTTTTTTGACGGCTTCCACTTTGTGATGGCCTCCGACAAGCTCAATGTGATCGTAATGAATGTCCCGGTTTGCAAACCAGTCCAGCGTAACATCTTCTAAGTGGCCGCGTCTTGCCGTAATGTAGATCAGACGGTGCTCTTCTTTCAGTCCGTCCAGTGCCTGCTTGGCAAAATCCGCGAGCTTCGCTTCTTTATATATGGCTGCTTCATGAACGTTCATCCATTCCCAAAATTCCTCGTCTGTAATGTTCAAAAGCTTCGTCAGATCATAATCAGTCATATCATCCAAGGTAATGGAAAGATGAAATGAGCGGTTTAAATAAGGGACAAATGTATCCTGTGCCGTAACTGTGCCGTCAATATCTATACCTAACCGTAACATGTCCACACTCCTATAAATTCATCCCTTCAAGTGTAACATAAACAATTAACAATACCAGAAAAGTTTAGCAAACATGAATCCGTAAAAAACGCGGAAACTAAAAAAGCTCCTTTCATAAAAGAAAAAGGGGGAATTGAAGGTGGCATACGATTACGAAAATCGAAAAGGCAACGACTACTATGTGGATCATGGATCGGAAGGAACCGATATCACGCGTGATGTTTATTCAGAAGAAACAGCGGCTGAAATTTCAGAGCCATATCGTGCTTCTGACCGGGCAGCAGACCGTGATGATAACCGGGACGGAGTAAGTGAAGGCCGGGGGATAGGGTATGCAGCATTGGCTATTTCTATCATTTCCCTGTTTGTGCTCCCTGTTTTATTAGGGGCATGCGGCATTATCGTCGGCTATATCGCCAGAAGAAGAGGAGCAGGCGCTTTAGGCGGATGGGCGATGGGAATCGGTATTGTTTCCCTTGTGCTCGGCATCTTCATTACACCGTTTTTTTAACACAACGCAAAAAAAAAGCTTGGCGGAATATCCGTCAAGCTTTTTGTGTTTCTTGTTCTGCTTTTGCTTTTTCCGCTTCAAGCTTTGCGTAGTGTTCTTCTGCCAGCTTATCGATTTCTTTTTTCAGCTCATCGACCATGGTTTCTTCAGGGACTTTGCGGACGATTTGGCCTTTGCGGAAAAGAAGTCCTTCGCCGCGCGCGCCGGCAATCCCGATATCGGCTTCTCTTGCTTCACCCGGTCCGTTAACGGCGCATCCGAGAACGGCTACTTTAATCGGCGCTTTGACTTTAGAAATATATTCTTCCACTTCATTTGCGATGCTGATAAGATCAATTTCGATCCGTCCGCATGTCGGGCATGAAATAAGCGTAGCCGCGTTTGAAGCAAGACCGAATGATTTCAGCAGTTCTCTGGCTACTTTTACTTCTTCAACCGGGTCGGCGCTCAGAGAGATCCGGAGCGTGTTTCCGATTCCTTTGCTTAAAATCGCTCCGAGTCCGGCCGCGCTTTTTACCGTTCCGGCAAACAGCGTGCCCGATTCTGTAATTCCGAGGTGGAGCGGATAATCAAATGCTTTTGACGCTTTTTCGTATGCTTCTATGGCTAGATTGACGTCAGACGCTTTCATGCTGACGATGATGTCATGAAAGTCAAGGTCTTCCAAGATTTTGATATGATGAAGCGCACTCTCAACCATTCCGTCAGCAGTCGGATAGCCGTATTTTTCTAAAATGCGTTTTTCCAAAGAACCCGCGTTTACGCCGATCCGGATCGGAATTCCTTTTTCTTTCGCCGCTTTTACGACGGCTTCCACTTTTTCGCGGCGGCCGATGTTACCCGGGTTGATTCTGATTTTGTCGGCGCCGCCCTCAATTGCTTTTAATGCAAGCTTGTAGTCAAAATGAATATCGACAACGAGAGGGATGGAAATTTGTTTTTTGATGTCGGCAATCGCGTTAGCGGCGCGTTCGTCCGGACATGCCACCCGGACAATTTGGCAGCCGGCTTCGGCTAAACGGTTGATTTCCGCAACTGTTGCTTCTACGTCGTGTGTTTTGGTCGTCGTCATACTCTGAATGACGACTTCGTTATTTCCGCCTATTGTTAAAGGTCCCACTTTGACGGGACGCGTTTTTGTACGATGTGTGATTTCACTCACTTGTCAATCGCTCCTTAATTGTAGTTACCGCTTTTGCAGGCTGAGCCTTTTACATGTCAGGCAACTTCTATTTACATGTTATATTGTAACAGTGTATTTGCCGAACTGACAAGAAATTAACGTTTAATTGCGGTAGACGGGGAATTTATAAGCGGTGCCTGCCTGAATGGC
Source organism: Bacillus sp. SJ-10 (assembly GCF_002843505.1). Lineage (NCBI taxonomy): Bacteria > Bacillati > Bacillota > Bacilli > Caryophanales > Bacillaceae > Bacillus > Bacillus sp. SJ-10. The sequence goes on from NZ_CP025258.1 coordinate 2,176,283, forward strand.
GTTTGCTTTTACATTCGGATTCAGCGCTTCAAAATCTTGTGCAATATCATCTGGCGCTTTATGTGCGCCGACTATCGACATCACCGTATCGCCTTTTTTGACCGTAACCGTTCTGTATGAAGCTTCCTGTTGGGCTGGCTGCGCCGCCGCTGCGTATGCCGGAAGGTCTTGAGAAGGGATCGTGCCGATTTTAAGATCGTAAAAGATAATGAATATCACAAATAAACTGCCGAATACAAAAGTAAGCCGCTTCATTCCAACCGCCTCCCGCATACATTTTTACTTCATTGTATGCTTGTCCCATTTTGTTCATGACAAAAAAGAAGACCGCCGGGGGCAGTCTTTGTTACACAGCTGTTTTTCTTGGCGGTATCTCTTTTAAGACGAGGAAAAGGATGATAAAGTTTACAAACCAATTCACTAAAAATTCACTCGGCACCGTAATAACAAGCGCGCGCATGATCGTAAAGAATATGGTCGAAAGTGTAATGGAATAAGCCGAAAGCTTCCAGAGCTGCTGGTAATTCAATGTCTTTCTTTGCGCATTTTTCAATATCAGGCCGATGACGGCGAGAAATGATACTTCAATGAATTTTCCGGCCGCTGTCATGATGAACAGCAGAACGGACAGGACGGTGACGATCATCGTTTTATTTTGGTTTAATGCTGATATGATTTCTTTTTTTGTGATATCAGCAGGCATCAGCGAATAATTCATTTCTGTCGCCTGTCCGTCTACAGCAAGCACCATTTTATTTTTCAAAATGCCGATCGCATTTTGTTTCGCCGCTATTTGTTTAGCGCCGTAAGCATCCGTCGGATCAAACACGATGACGAACCCGTTCGCTTCCGTTTCCTTAGAGGCGGACGCTTTCGTCTGCAATTCTCCGTTTGAAATGCTGAAATCAGGGAAATCTTTCTTTAACACGGTTTTGAAACCGTTCATTGAGTTTACGGTGCCGGAGCAAAGGTAATAAGCACTTGGCAGCGTAAAAAGGACAGACAGCAAAAATACATAAAGGATCGCTTTTCCTATCCCCTGAAACCGTGTTTTTGCAATATCTGCCGGAGAGTATGTACTTTTCAATAAAGCCGTAAATATGTTCAACATCTTCACTTCCTAGCCTAAACTGGTATATGTTGCTTATTGTATCGTTCACAGGGGATGAACACAAGTGAGAGTATTTAAAGCGGTGATAAGGAATCATACATAATAAGATAAAGCGGGAAGCGGTGATCGCCCGCAAAACAAAGGAGGGTGTTTTTGTCATGAGTGTTTTGTATTGGCTGATGATCATTGCGGTCTTCGTCATTGCTTTTATCGGGCTTGTATATCCGGTGATTCCAAGCGTTATTTTTATTGTGGCCGGTTTTCTTCTCTACGGATTTTTGTTTTCCTTCAGTCCTTATTCTTACCTGTTTTGGCTCATTGAGGCGGTATTTGCGGCCGTTTTATTCGCAGCTGACTATGTGTCAAATTTACTTGGCGTTAAAAGGTACGGAGGAAGCAGGGCGGCAATCTGGGGAAGCACGATCGGATTATTGATCGGGCCCTTCGTTATTCCCGTGGCAGGCATTATATTAGGCCCATTTATCGGTGCTGTCTGCGCTGAGGTGTTTGTTCATCAAAAGGATATCAAGTCCGCGGCAAAAGTGGGGCTCGGCTCGTTAATCGGCTTTTTAACAAGCGTGGCGGCAAAAGGCGTCATTCAGCTCTTTATGATCGGGTATTTCTTATGGACGGTGCTTTAGAAAGGTTTAATTTCGGCCGTGAACGGATAAAGTGTAATATGTCTGCTGGAATCGCCGGATTGTGAGCTTTTTCATTGATTACCACGCTTTCTTTTGTTACATTGAGATTAGAAAAGTTCGCGTTAAGCGGCATTTCAGTACATATATTTAAAGGAGGAAAAAATTATGGCTTACAAACTTCCAGAATTGCCTTACGCTTATGATGCTTTAGAACCTCATATCGATAAGGAAACGATGACGATTCACCATACGAAGCACCATAACACATACGTGACAAACCTCAACAAAGCGATCGAAGGATCAGCGCTTGCAGAGAAATCTGTAGATGAGCTTGTTGCTGATTTGAACGCAGTGCCGGAGGACATCCGCACGGCAGTCCGCAACAATGGCGGCGGACATGCAAACCACTCTTTATTCTGGACTCTTTTATCTCCGAACGGCGGAGGCGAACCGACTGGTGAGCTTGCTGAAGAGATCAAAAGCACGTTCGGAAGCTTCGATCAATTTAAAGAAAAATTCGCCGCAGCAGCTGCAGGCCGTTTCGGTTCAGGCTGGGCTTGGCTCGTTGTAAATAACGGAAAACTTGAAATTACAAGCACGCCAAACCAAGATTCACCGCTTTCAGAGGGTAAAACACCTGTTCTCGGTCTTGATGTTTGGGAGCATGCGTACTACCTGAACTACCAAAACCGCCGTCCTGATTACATTTCAGCTTTCTGGAATGTTGTGAACTGGGATGAAGTTGCCCGTCTTTACAGCGAAGCAAAATAATTGAGTTGAATGATCACAAGGTCTCCCGCGGGAGGCCTTGTTTTTTTATTGACTTTGATTCCTTTTACATATCTCAGTTTGAGTGAGACAAACTAATGTGTAGTAAAGGGGAGTCAATGATGAGCAAAATAAAAAAAATTATCGGCGACATCGAAATAAATAAAGGGCTGCTGCTGTTATTGACGATTGGCGGCCTTTACTCATTGGGCATCGCGCTGTCAAATACATTTGTCAACGTGTATTTGTGGAAGCAGTCGGGAAAATTTATTGATTTGGCCATATACAATTTGTCGGTCGTGACGATGCAGCCGGTTACCTTTCTGCTGGCGGGCCGGCTGGCTAAAAAAATTGACAGAGTGTTTATTCTAAGGTTCGGCGTTATCTTTTTGGCCGCTTTTTATTTAAGTGTGCTGCTTGCCGGAGAAACTGCGGCTTCCCGTCTCGTTTTGATAGGGGCCGTGCTCGGAGTTGGATACGGCTTTTACTGGCTGGCTTTTAATGTGCTGACTTTCGAAATCACGGAACCGGAAACGAGAGATTTTTTTAACGGGTTTTTAGGCATTTTGTCTTCATCGGCGGGCATGATCGGTCCGATTGTGGCCGGATATGTCATTTCAAGACTTGAAAACAATACGGGTTATACAATCATTTTCAGCCTGTCGCTCGGTTTATTTGCCCTTGCCGTGGTCATGAGCTTTTTTCTGAAGCGGAGGGAGTCGAAAGGCCGGTTTATGCTGAAAAAAGTTTTTGATGAGCGCCACACGAATCTGAATTGGCGCCGGATTACCAACGCGCACTTTTTTCAAGGCTTGAGAGAAGGGATTTTTGTTTTTTTAATCAGCGTATTTGTATTCATTGCGACAAACAGTGAGCTGGCGCTCGGAACATTCGGCCTCGTCAATTCCGCGGTTTCTTTTTTTGCCTATTATTTTGCATCAAGGCTCATCAAAAAAAGAGCGCGGAAAAAGGCGATTCTTATCGGCGGATTGATCTTGTACGGCGCTCTGTTTCTCATTATTTTTAAAATGAGCTTCACGACGCTCCTTTTGTACGGAGTGTTTATTGCGATCGGCTATCCAGTTCTGCTCGTGCCGTATGTCTCGCTTACATATGATGTGATAGGCCGGGCGCGGCTTGCCAGAAAAGCCAGAATTGAATACATTGTGCTCAGGGAGTTATTTTTAAATGCGGGCCGGATCGTTTCCATCCTTTGTTTCCTTGTAATCGTTACATTATTCAAGGAAAAAGTGGGGATACCGGCGGCGCTCGTGCTGCTCGGAGCCGGGCATCCGCTGATTTATTACTTTATAAAAGACATCAAACTGGATACGGAAACTTCTGATGAAACAGTAGAAGAAGACCGACAAAAACAGGCGGCGGAACCGAATTTTATAAAAGGAGAAAGATAAAAGGGTTATCTGTAGAAAAATATCGAAAAAACCTTTAGAATGAAAAATGGCACCTGAACAGAAGGTGTCATTTCTTTCTGTAAATAAGAAAAGGTGATGTCATGAGGAGAAATAAAAAGAAAATAGCTGTAAACAAAGAAAAGAAAAAATCACTGCCAATCCGGCTTAATTTTTTGTTTTTGGTTGCGTTTCTTATTTTCACTTGGATTATCGTCGAGCTTGGCATCAAGCAGATCGTTCAGGGTGATGATTATAAAAACGCCGCTAATAAGCAAGAGGAGTCTGATGTCAGCACGGCGGTTCCGAGAGGGAAAATATACGACCGGAACCTAAATCCCATCGTAACGAATAAAGCATTAAATGCGATTACATATACACGTTCAGCCTCAACCACCCAGGCGCAGCGTTTAAAAATCGCAAAAAAACTGTCGGGTATGATTAAGGTAAGCACCAAACAGGTGACTGAGCGGGATAAAAAAGACTATTGGATGTTAACAAGGCCTGATGAAGCGAAAAAACTGATTACGGCCGAAGAAAACCAAAAAGCTGAAGACAAAAAACTGTCTGACGATGATTTATATCAGCTTCAGCTGAAACGCATCACAGACAAACAGCTGAATGAGCTCACTTCAAAAGACATGCAGATCCTTGCGATCAAAAGACAGATGGATTCAGGATACTCCCTGACGCCTCAATACATCAAAAATGAAGGCGTGTCGGCAAAAGAAATGGCCGTCGTCAGCGAACATTTAGATGAACTGCCGGGGGTTGACGTGACGTCTGACTGGGAACGGTCTTATCCTTATAAAAGCCTGATCCGGACATTGCTCGGCAGTGTATCCAGTTCGAACGAAGGTCTTCCGTCCAACCTGCTGGATCACTATCTGTCACTCGGCTACAGCCGGAATGACAGGGTCGGAAAAAGCTATTTAGAATATCAATATGAAAGCCTGCTGCAGGGTCAAAAAGAGAAAGTGCAGAACTTAACCGACTCATCCGGAAATGTCACGGGCAGCAAAGTGATTTCAAAAGGGCAGGCCGGCAAAGACCTTGTTTTATCCATTGATATGGACCTGCAGAAATCCGTTGAAAAAATCATTGAGAAAAATTTAAGATCGGCAAAAGCGAGACCGAGCACGAAGCTTCTTGATCGGGCCTTCGTCGTCATGATGAACCCGAAAAACGGAGAAGTGCTGACGATGGCAGGCAAACAGATTACGAATGATCATGGAAAGTACAAAATTAATGATTATGCCCTCGGCGCAATGACTTCCTCCTACGCAATGGGATCGGCGGTCAAAGGAGCGACGGTGTTGACCGGACTGCAGACGGGCGCGATTAATTTGAACACCGTTTTTCAGGATGAACCTATGTATTTCAAGGGAAGTAAAAACCCGAAAAAATCATGGACGAATTTAGGTCCCGTAGATATCCAAAAAGCGCTTCAGGAATCATCAAACGTGTTCATGTTCAAAACGGCGATTGCCGTCGGTAAAGGGGAGTACAAAAAAGGCCAGTCCCTGCCGCTTGATATGAAGGCATTCGATACTTTCAGATACTACTTCAATCAGTTCGGACTCGGAGTTAAGACGGGGATTGATCTTCCGAATGAAGCGACCGGGTACCAAGGGTCACAGCGAATTTCCGGTCTTCTGTTAGACTTTGCCATCGGACAGTATGATACGTTTACACCGCTGCAAATGGCGCAGTATGTATCTACAATCGCCAATGGAGGCTATCGTTTGAAACCTCAGCTTGTAAAAGAGGTCAGGCAGCCTGATTCGAAAAAAGGAATCGGAGCCGTTGTAGAGTCTGTTCAGCCCCAAGTACTGAATAAGATTGATATGAATAATGCAGACATTAAAGAAGTGCAGGCAGGTTTCAGACGCGTCATGACAAAAGGGACAGCCGCAACTGATTTTGCGACTGCGACATACAGTCCTGCCGGTAAAACGGGTACCGCGCAATCTTTCTATGACGGTCCTGACAAATCAGAGACGGGTGAAGCAACATATAACACGACTCTTGTCGCGTATGCACCTGCTGATAATCCGGAAGTGGCTATTTCTGTAGTCGTTCCTTGGGCCTATATTAATTACAGCGATCGATATTCGATTACGGATGATATAGGAAGAGCAGCTCTGGACAAATACTTTGAGCTGAAAAAGAAACAAGAAGATAATAATACGAAGCAGAAAAACGAAGATAAAATTCAGGAAGACGCTGAAAACGGCAATACAAACAACTAACAGAAAAACGCTCACAACTTGTGAGCGTTTTTTTTATACAAAAAAACATCCGGATTTACAAAACCTTAACACTTGATTTATACGCATTTTACAAGAACCCTTTACTCTATACGTGTAGGACAAATTACACATTAAATGCAGGGGGAATTCAGGAAATGAAAAAAAACAAATGGATGCTTATGCTTCTGATGGCTGCTGTTATGATTGTTGCTGCAGCATGCGGAAATGCAAAGGAAAGCGGCAAGACAGACAGTCAATCTGCAAGTGAGGATAAAAAAGCATCAGGTTCTTTAACCATTTCTGGTTCATCGGCCATGCAGCCGTTAGTACTGGCAGCGGCGGAAAAGTTTATGGAAAAACATCCGGATGCTGATGTGCAGGTGCAAGCGGGGGGTTCAGGAACAGGTCTTTCGCAAGTGTCTGAAGGGGCAGTGCAAATCGGCAACTCAGATGTCTTTGCTGAAGAAAAAGAAGGCATTGATGCGAAAGCCCTAAAAGACCACCGAGTAGCGGTAGTGGCGATGGCGGCTGCGGTCAACCCCGGTGCGGGCGTAAAGGATATAACCAAAAAACAGCTGACAGACGTCTTTACAGGAAAAATTAAAAACTGGAAAGAGCTTGGCGGTAAAGATCAAAAAATTACACTCGTGAACCGTCCTGATTCATCAGGAACACGCGCTACGTTCGTCAAATACGCGCTTGACGGAGCAGATCCTGCTGAGGGCATTACAGAGGATTCCTCCAATACAGTCAAAAAAATCATTGCTGAAACGCCGGGAGCAATCGGTTATCTGGCATTCTCTTATATAAACGATGACAAAGTAACGCCTTTATCGATCGGAGGCATCAAACCGGAAGAGAAAAACGTCGTCACAGGCGAGTATCCGATTTGGGCTTACGAGCACTCTTATACGAAAGGAGAAGCGTCAGGCCTTACAAAAACGTTCCTTGACTATATGAACAGCGATGAAGTACAGAAAAGTATCGTAAAAGATCAAGGCTACATTCCGATCTCTGATATGAAAGTCACACGTGACGCAAACGGCAAGCAAAGCTGAGGGGAGGGCGGGCTCCCCGCCTCTTCTTCCTTATAGGAGTGTAAACAAATGATAAATCACAGAGAAAAAGAGACTGTAAGCGAACGCTTAATAAGCTCAAAACAAAACAGGCAATTGGATGAAGTCCGCGGAAGGGTGATTGTGTCTGTGTGTGCCGCGATTATCATTGCGGCATCAGCGGCGATCACAATTTTTCTCGGCATAAAGGGGCTGCAATCTTTTTTTGTAAATGGTGTAAGCCCGATTGAGTTCTTAACAAGTCTGAATTGGAATCCAACCCAGGCAAAACCTGAGTTCGGCGCGCTGCCTTTTATTTTCGGATCATTTGCGGTCACCGTTCTGTCTGCTCTGATCGCAGCGCCCCTCGGTATTGCGGGTGCCGTGTTTATGACGGAAATTGCGCCGACTTGGGGAAAAAAGGTGCTGCAGCCGGTAATTGAGCTGCTTGTCGGCATTCCGTCCGTCGTTTATGGATTCATAGGTCTTACAGTATTGGTTCCGTTTATCGGCTCTTTTAAATCAAGCGGAACGGGTCACAGCCTTCTGGCGGGGACGATCGTACTCTCGGTAATGATTCTGCCGACTGTTACATCGATTTCCGCTGATGCGCTTGCGTCACTTCCGAAACACCTTCGCGACGGTTCATATGCGCTTGGTGCGACGAGGTGGCAGACAATCAGAAAGGTGCTTATCCCGGCGGCGTTTCCGACATTGCTGACCGCTGTTGTGCTCGGGATGGCAAGAGCGTTCGGAGAAGCACTCGCCGTACAGATGGTTATCGGAAATACAAAGCTTCTGCCGGAAAGCCTGCTTGATACGGCGGGAACATTAACGACGATTATTACGTTAAACATGGGCCATACCACATACGGCAGTATTGAAAATAATACGTTATGGTCTATGGGGCTCGTTCTTCTCATCATGTCGTTTCTGTTTATATTGCTCATACGCTACTTGTCATCTAGGAGGAAAGTGTAATGAACCGGAAAATAACGGATAAATTGGCCACCGGTGTATTCGGGTTATGCGCCGCTGTAATCGCGGCGATTTTGGCAGGATTGTTTTTGTACATTCTTATTCACGGCGTCTCTGAAATCTCCTTGCATTTTCTTACGTCAAAATCGAGCGCCATTGCGTCAGGCGGCGGAATACGGGATCAGCTTTTTAACTCCTTTTACATTCTGTTTATCACCATGCTGATCACGATACCGCTTGGTGTGGGGGGCGGCGTTTTTATGGCTGAATATGCGCCCCAAAATAAAATCACTGATTTTATCAGAACGTGTATTGAGGTGCTGTCTTCGCTTCCGTCCATTGTCATCGGGATGTTCGGCATGCTGATGTTTGTCAACCTGACCGGATGGGGCTACACGATTATCGGAGGCGCGCTCGCATTAACCGTCTTTAACCTTCCCGTTATGGTCCGGGTGACAGAAGGCGCGCTCACTGCAGTTCCTAAGGAGCTGAAAGAAGCTTCTCTCGCTTTAGGCGTATCGAGATGGCATACCGTCAAAACGGTGCTGATTCCGAGTGCGATTCCTTCGATTTTAACCGGAGCCATTCTCGCATCAGGAAGAGTATTCGGAGAAGCAGCCGCATTGTTATTTACAGCAGGACTGACAACGCCGCGGCTGAACTTTACGGATTTGAACCCGTTTTCTGAATCATCTCCTTTCAACATTTTCAGGCCGGCTGAGACGCTGGCGGTTCATATATGGAGTGTCAATACGCAGGGAATCATCCCTGACGCCGAAGCGATTGCAAACGGCGGCTCGGCGGTGCTGGTGATTTCGGTGCTCTTGTTTAACCTTTGTGCAAGATGGCTCGGATCTGTCATTTATAAAAAGCTTACGGCAAATTAATCGGAAAGAGGCGAAAACATGATTGATCACATCATCAGGGAACATGCGGAACAGACAAAGCGTTCGCCGGAGTCTTCAATTTTGGAAGTGAAGCATTTATCAATTTATTACGGTGACAAACAAGCGGTTAAAGATGTAAACATGGATATTGAAAAACATGCGGTGACGGCTCTGATCGGTCCGTCCGGCTGCGGGAAATCAACATTTTTGAGACAGATTAACAGAATGAACGATGCCATTCCTTCGGCAAGAAGCGAGGGAGAGATCCTATATGAAGGGCTGAATATTTTGGGGGAAGCGATTAATGTCGTGTCTCTCAGACGGGAGATCGGTATGGTGTTTCAAAAACCGAATCCATTCCCGAAATCCATTTACAATAACATCACACATGCGCTGAAGTATGCGGGTGAACGCAGGAAAGCCGTTTTGGATGATGCGGTCGAGGAAAGCTTAACGAAGGCTGCGCTTTGGGATGAAGTCAAAGACCGGCTTCATTCATCGGCTCTTTCGTTATCAGGCGGCCAGCAGCAGCGCCTTTGCATCGCCCGTACGCTTGCGATGAAACCTGCCGTGCTTCTTTTAGATGAACCGGCTTCAGCTCTGGACCCTATTTCAAACGCCAGAATCGAGACGCTTTTGACAGAACTGAAAAAAGATTATTCGATTATTATCGTTACGCATAACATGCAGCAGGCGCTGAGGGTGTCTGACCGAACGGCTTTCTTTTTAAACGGGGAAGTGGTGGAATACGGGCAGACAGAACAAATTTTTACGAGTCCTAAAGCGCAAAAGACAGATGACTACATTAACGGAAAGTTCGGATAGGGGGAAGGACTGTGAGCCTTGTGAAGGAAGCGGTGCACACACAGAATTTATTTGATATTCACGGCATGAACGTATGGTACGGAGCCCATCAGGCTTTAAAAGACATTACGATCGGTTTTGAGGAGCGGAAGGTAACTGCGATCATCGGTCCGTCCGGCTGCGGGAAATCCACTTTTATTAAAACATTAAACTTAATGCTGCAAATGGCTCCGAATGTCAAAGTGACAGGCGACATGATCTATAACGGGCGCAATCTGCTGAAAGAAAAGACGGATGCGGCAGAATTAAGAAAACAAATCGGTATGGTGTTTCAAAAAGGAAATCCGTTTCCGCAGTCAATATTTGAGAATGTCGTGTACGGTCCGAGAATTCACGGCGAAAAAAATAAAAAGAAACTGCTTGAAATCGCCGAGGAATCTTTAAAGGCAGCTGCGCTCTGGGATGAAGTGAAAGATCGCCTTCACCACCAGGCGCTTTCACTGTCAGGCGGTCAGCAGCAGCGGCTGTGCATCGCAAGGGCGCTCGCCACCAAACCGGACGTCCTTCTGATGGATGAACCGACGTCCGCTCTCGACCCCGTATCCACACGGAAAATAGAAGAGCTGATTTTGACATTGAAAGAAAAGTATACAATCGTCATTGTGACGCACAACATGCAGCAGGCTGCGAGGGTCTCTGATCAAACCGCGTTTTTCTATATGGGCGAACTGGTAGAGTGGGGGGATACGGACAAAATATTTTCTCAGCCGGATCATCAAAAAACACATGATTATATCACCGGAAAATTCGGATGAAAAAAACGGGCCCGGCCATTGACCGGGTCCGTTTTATATTGCTTATTAAAAAAGCCTGCCGGCCGTATCCATCTGAATGGACGATGCCTGCAAGCTTTTTTAGCGGGTTAATGTTTTGACGATTTTTTTAAAGCTCATATCTGAGTCGACTTTGAAATGGCCGGCGCGGATTTCTTTATGGTAGCCTGCGTCAATGACGTAATCATTAAAGTCCTTCGCTGAAGGAATAATCCCTTCTTTTTCAAGAATGGATGACACATCAGCAGTGCTCATTCCGTTTTTAATCGTCAGTTTGTATGTTACTTTTTTCTTTTTGTCGTCTGTGTTTTGGTCGTTGTTTAACGCTTTTTCTTTAGAATCAAGAAGTTTTTGATAGTCATCCCGGTTGACGGAGACTTTTTGCTGATCGTCGAGGTAGCTGTTTACTTCTTTTTCTGTCAATGCTGTTTTTTCGGTTTTAACGGCGGCTGCCTGGTCATGGTCAGTCAAATAGAAGACAGCGGCGAGAACGGCCGTCGCTAAAATCATGCCTGCTGCAAAAGCCTGAATGCCCCGTTTTGTCATACGAGCACCTTCTCATTATCTTTAATAATGGTATTGACGTCCTCGACAGACACGTGCTCCGCTTTTGCGATGGCTTCCGCAGACATTCCGTTGTTATATTTTGAAATGATTTGTTTGGCGATTTTTTGGTTAATGCCGCTGCTTTTGGCTTTGCGGATCACGAGGTTGGTTTCCAGCAATTCTTCTTCAAGCACCGTCATTTTCTTTTTCAGCTTGTAAATTTCCTGCATGGCGGAAAGCTGAAGCGTTTCAAGCTCCTGTTCCACGTCTTTCATCGGATCTCTTTGAGAATATGAGAATGCAATAAGCGCTATACTGACGATAAACAACGCAATAATAGCAATTTCCACGTTTCATCACCTTCTATTATTAATTTGCCCTTCTTTTTTATACCATAAAACGCCGCCATTCTAAAGGAAATAGAGAAAAAAACGGAATTTTGTCGGGAAATCTTTTTTATTCGGGGAGCAAACGGTTATTTCTCTATAGATTTCGTATCAGAAAGTCCTTTTTTGTCCTGTTTCGTCATATTTTCCCTTCGCCTGACGCAAGCTCATTCAGAGGATCAGAAGCGTAAACTGATGTTTTCTGCACTTAAACAACATTTCATGTAAATCACTCTAGCATTCCGTCCATTATAGTGGTATTATATATAAGTCTGAATAAGTAAATGATATTTAGTTTGGAGGGAAAATAATGCGCGTTAATATTACTTTGGCTTGCACTGAATGTGGTGAGCGTAACTATATTTCTAAAAAGAACAAACGCAACAATCCGGACCGCGTTGAATTTAAAAAATATTGCCCACGTGATAAAAAATCTACGTTACACCGTGAAACAAAATAAGCTGTTTAAAACAGCGGAAAAAGCTGGAGCTTTCTATAAAGTTCTGGCTTTTTTGTCTTTCAGGGAGGTTTGAGAAACGTGAAAGCACAAATCAGAACTGCTATAAAAGCAAAGCTTTCTGACATGACAGAAAGTGAATGGGAGGCAAAATGCCGCAGCATGCGTGAAACGCTGTTTTCTTTAAAAGAATGGAAACAGGCCCGCATGATCGCCGTTACCATCTCGACACGCCTGGAAATTCCGACACGGCCGATTATTGAACAGGCCTGGAAAGAGAAAAAACAAGTCTGTATCCCAAAATGCTTTCCGCAGACGGGAGCGATGGAGTTCCGTACATTTTCTGCGTATGATCAGCTGGAAACCGTATATGCGGGCCTCAGTGAACCGATCGAGAGCCTGACGAAAAAAGCCGCCCAAAAAGACATTGACCTTGTGATTGTGCCCGGCGTGGCTTTTGACCGGGAAGGCTTCAGAATCGGATACGGCGGAGGATATTATGATCGGTACCTCTCCGGTTATAAAGGCCGTACCGTGTCGCTTCTCTTTGACTGCCAGCTGACAGACCGCATTCCCCGCATGCCCCACGATATTCCGGTCGATATGATCGTGACTGAATCTGAAACCATCGCTTAATCGCATAAAAAACTTCTTGCACCGGAATAATTCTCGCTGTTTGACAAACGATAGGGGCAGGAGGGATAAGATGAAAAAATTGTTGATCTACTCATTATGCGCCGTATCTGTTTTAGCCGTTTACCAAAACCGCTACCGTCTGATGAACAGCGTGCTCAGCCAGCCGGGGATCAGACGGTCATTCATTCATTTCTTTTTAAAAATACCGTTTATCAGAAACAAATTCATTCAGCAGGCATTTTAAACAAATCCCGTTTTTCAGCGGGATTTTTTGCATAAGAAAACCTGCCGGTAAAAAACGGCAGGTTTTCTCGTATTGTCAGCTTTTTTTCAGGAAACCGAGCAGAATTGAGATCATAGGAGAAATGTACAGGAAAAAGGTAAACGGCAGGTAGTCGATGACGGAAACCCCTAATGCGCTTGCCATAAAAGCGCCGCTTACTCCCCAGGGAATCAGCGGGTTGATCAATGTTCCGCCGTCCTCAAGCGACCGCGCAAGGTGAATCCGCTTAATGCTGAGCTTGTCATATAAAGGTTTATAAGATTGACCCGGAATTAAGATCGACAAATACTGCTCACCTGTCGCAAGGTTTACGCCTATACTTGAGAAGACGGTCGCCATGACAAGACGTCCTTTCGTATGCACGCCTTTTATCAATCCTTGAAGCAGCGCCGCGATCAGGCCCGTTTTTTCCATCAGGCCGCCGAGCGCAAAGGCGATCATGATCAGAGAGACTGATCCCATCATCGATTGGAGCCCGCCTCTGTTGATAATGCTGGCCACAGCCTGGTCGCCGGTTTTAAACGCCGTCCCGCTTTGCAGGGCGGATATAAATCCTTGAATGCTGCTGTCAGGAATAAAAACAGCAGTCAGAAGCCCTGCGGAAATAATACCGGCGGTAAGCACCGGAATCACGGAAACCCGTCTCACAGCTAAAATGATCACCAACAGAGGTGAAAGAAGCGACCAAGGCGTAACGTGCACGGCCTCTTTCATTCCGGAAATGACCGCCTCAATATTTTGCGTTGAAGCGGCATTTATTGAAACCGATGAACCGAGAATATAAAAAAGAACAATCGTGATCAGCAGTGCCGGAACGGTAGTGCCCATCATATGGCGAATATGCTTAAAAATCGGAATTTCGCCGATTCCGGCGGCAAAATTCGTCGTGTCGGACATCGGTGACATTTTATCACCGAAACAAGCCCCGCAAATGACTGCTCCCGCCGTCCATTCGAGCGGAACTCCCGCCGCGCTTGCTACCCCTAACAGCGCGACGCCGATTGTACTGACAGTTGTCAGACTTGAGCCGACAAGCGTGCTGATAATCATGCAGGAAAATAATGCGGTCAAAAGCAGCTGACCCGGCTGTATAATTGACAAAGCGTAAACGGTGACGGTGGGAATGGCGCCGCTGTACATCCAGGCGCCGATCAGTACACCGATCAAAGCCAGCACGATAATCGGCTGCACACCGTTTTTCAATCCGCTGACAATTCCTTTTTCAAGGCTGTCCCACGAGAAACCGAGCCACAAACCTGCCAGAGACAGAATAATGACGCAAAAGAACAGCGGCATATGCGGCTCTGTATGAAAGAAAAACAGGCAGGAAATAATGACTGCTAACATCAAGACAAATAAACTGATGGCTGAGATGAACGTCAGCCTTTTTTCTTGTTTCAAAACAACACCCCATCAAACTTTAATCCTTTTGTGCTTTTGGGCACGAAAGTATTGTAACAGAAAAACGCATAAATGAGTGTTTTTTTACAATTTTGAATATACAATTTATGAAAATAATACAAGGATATTTTCTCCAATCGTTTTTTGCTTGACGCCCGGATCAGTGATGAAATACGCTTATACTAAGAAGAGTAGAAATGGTGAAGAAGATGAATTCATTTTATGACGTGCAGCAGCTGTTTAAGTCATTCGGACATATCGTTTATTTCGGTGACAGACAAGCCGAAATTGACTTTATGAAAGATGAATTAAAGGAAATGTACTTGTCAAACGTGATTGAAAGAGAATTATGGCAAAAAGCCGCCGGAGTTCTTCAGAGAGAATCGGAGCGGATCAAAGGCAGATAACACAGCAGGATTTTAATAAGAAAAGGAGATTATTATGGAAGATACATGGTTTGCGGGGATTGATCTTGGCGGAACAACCATCAAGCTGGCCTTTATCAACATGTACGGTGAAATTCAGCATAAATGGGAAGTTCCGACCGATAAATCAGGAAACACAATTACGGTCACGATCGCCAAAGCGCTTGACCAGAAGCTGGAAGAACTGAACAAGCCGAAACGGATCGTAAAATGGATCGGAATGGGAGCGCCCGGACCCGTGGAAATGGCGACGGGAATGGTCTATGAGACGACAAATATGGGGTGGAAAAACTATCCGCTGAAAGACCATCTCGAGGCGGAAACGGGTATTCCGGCCGTCATTGAAAACGATGCCAATATCGCGGCGCTCGGAGAAATGTGGAAGGGTGCAGGTGACGGGGCCAAAGATGTCATTTTAGTGACGCTCGGAACCGGAGTCGGCGGAGGCATCATCGTCAACGGAGAAATCGTTCACGGTAAAAACGGGGCCGGCGGAGAAATCGGTCATATTTGCAGTATTCCGGAAGGAGGAGCTCCGTGCAACTGCGGAAAATCCGGCTGCATCGAAACGATTGCGTCCGCAACAGGCATCGTCCGCATCGCGAAAGAAAAGCTTGCGGCGGTTTCCGACTCTTCGCTCTTACAAGTGGATGATCTGACGGCACGTGACGTGTTCGAAGCGGCTAAACAGCAGGATAAGACAGCGCTTGAAGTCGTCGATTATGTCGCAAAACATTTAGGCCTCGTGCTCGGAAACCTGGCAAGCGCCATGAACCCGACGAAGATCGTGCTCGGCGGAGGGGTCTCTAAAGCGGGTGAAATCCTGCGGTCAAAAGTGGAAGAGACCTTCAAAATCACCGCGTTCCCGCGTTCTGCGGAAGCGGCCGATATTTCGATTGCGGCACTTGGAAATGACGCCGGAGTCATCGGCGGGGCGTGGATTGCCAAAAATGAATGGCTCAAACATCAAAACTGCTGAAGAAAGTCTGCCTGCCCATATCGCGGGCGGCTTTCTTTTTTTATCTCCCCTGTCATATAGTTTTTAAAAAAGGGGGATGAACATGGCGGGAATTCGTGTCAAACCTGAATTGAAACAGCATATGAAAGATATCGCAAAGGTGCTTTCAATTGATGAAAAACTGTTGAAAGCCGCTGATAAAACGGCGGAAAACGATGAATTGTTTTGTCCCGGCTTTGCCGTGAGCGGGCAGTCAGAGGGTCCGCCGCTTGAGACGCTGAGCGGGCTTTCGCGATACATCCGGCGCTGTGAAAGGATTCTTTCCGCTGATCAATGGGTGAAGGAAGAAAAGGTGTACGGCTCCGAATCGGTTTATGAAGAAATTGAGAAAATAACGGATGTCTTTCCGTTTGTCACGTGCCGTAAAATCGGCAGTTCCGTATTGGGAAAGCCGCTTTATGAGCTGAAAATAGGTGCGGATACGGCCGAAAGAAAAGTCCATGTAAACGCCTCATTTCATGCCAATGAATGGATCACCACCTCGGTCGCGCTTAAATGGTGTAAAGAATATTGCGCGGCATTATGCGAAAATAAAACCGTTTTCGGGCACTCTGCGCTTGATATATTCAGCCGGACATCATTGTCATTCGTTCCGCTCGTAAATCCCGACGGTGTTGATCTCGTACTTTACGGATGTGAAGATTTATCAGAAAAAAATGAATTTCTTAATCAATTAAATGAGCACCGCCCGGATTTCCGCGAATGGAAGGCGAATATAAACGGTGTGGATTTAAATAAACATTTCCCATCCAATTGGGATATTGAACAGAGGCGCAAACCGAAAGCCCCTTCATACCGTGATTTTCCGGGGACGGCGCCGCTCACTGAACCGGAGGCGCAGGCGATGCACCGGCTGATAACGGAGCAGCCGCCTGACAGGCTGATCGCGCTTCATACGCAGGGAGAAGAGATTTATTGGGGATACGAAGGATGTGAACCGGAGCAATCATCCCGGATGATTCGGGAGTTTGAAGCGATAAGCGGAAACTGCTATCAAGGCGTTAAAACCATTGACAGCCATGCCGGTTTTAGGGATTGGTTTATACAGCAGTATGGAAAAGAGGGCTATACCATTGAGCTCGGGAAGGGAAAAAACCCTTTGCCTTTTCATCAGTTTGCTGATATTTATCAAGCGACGGAAGGTATTTTGTGGAGGTCGCTTGTTTTTTGAGACATCTGTGAAATTTCTCATTTGTTTACATAAACAAATATGGGACAATAGAAAAGAATGGAGGGAAGGCTGGTGAGATACTTGGTTTGTGTTCTGCTGTCCGCATTCGTTCTGTGTTTAGCGGCCTGTGAACCATCTCATCAGCAGCAAGACACAGGCGTTTCGGCAAAATCGGCAGAACAGAAAATCGTTCCGCTCAGTAAAAAGGAAGCGGAGAAAACGGAAGGATGGCTGGATAACAGAACAATTCTGTATACAGCACATCATCAGCTGATGAAATATGATCTTTTCAGCGGAAAATCCGAACGGCTCTATGAAACAAAGGGCCATATTGTCAATGTAAAGATCAGCCGGAAAAAACAGCTGATTCTCGTACAGGTGACAAGCAGCGGTCAGACTGAGCTTGTGCTTATGAACAAGCAGGGGAAAAGACTTTATCACAAAGCCTTTAACTCTTATGAGCTGGAGACGGCTTGGAATCCGTATGACCCGTATCAAATGATGATTACCGTTTTTACTGAAACATGGGACTTCACAGCCTATACGGCCGATATGAAAAACGGCATTTTAAAAAAGAGTCCCGTTCAGGCCCCTTTTGTCCATTGGACCTCCACTGATGAATTCCAATATATTAAGCAAGGAAAAACGGAGGAAGAGGGTCCTTTATATTCTTATGACTTGCAGACAAAAAAAGAAAAAAGAGTGCTTCATCACGTCATCTGGGCCGATTCCCGCCCGGGCATGACGATTGCCGTCAGACAAACGGATCAATCGGACGGAGACGGCGAGTTCCTTTTCCAAAAGCCGGCATCCGTGACACACCGTTTTCCTCTCCAAAAAAAGTATAAGAGCTTTGCGCCGATGGAATATGATTACGATCAGACACACAAGCGGTTTTACATATTTAAGCCTGAAGGCCGCTCTTACAATCTGATCAGCTTTGACTTAGGAGACGAACGGGAGCGGACGGTGCTCAAAAACACGGAAATGGAGCCGATTCAGATCTCTCCGAACGGGGAATACGCTTTATACGGCTTTACGTATGACCGTCTGATTTCATTGAAAACAGGCATGACAGAACCAATCATAACAAATGAAAAAGGAGTTTGAACCAAATGGCAATTGCAGATGTGACAATCATTCCGATCGGAACAAAAACACCGAGCGTCAGTGAGTATGTAGCGGATGTGCAAAACATTTTGGAGGGTTACAAAGCTGCCGGCAAAATCAAATTTCAGCTCACGCCGATGAACACGTTGATTGAAGGTGAGCTGAGCGACTTATTCGCAGTCATTCAGGACATTCACGAAGCCCCGTTCCAAAAAGGGCTGCACAGAGTGGCGACAAATATCCGCATTGATGACAGACGTGATAAAGAAACGACGCTGGAGAGCAAAATCAAAAGTGTCAGCAAACATTTGCAGCAATAAAAAATAAGCCTGTATCCATTGGATACAGGCTTTTAATGTGCAGTCGGATAGCCGCTGGTTACAACGGTCATAACGGTAAACCAGCCAAACACGCCCAGCGTGGCGGCGGCTAACAAAAATCCCAGGATATTTCTCTGTCTGACAGCCCGCAGGACTCCTAATACAGCTAATAATGCGACAAGGCCGAAGATTACAACAAGTAACATGATGCTCCTCCTTTGTCATTGGAACCTGAAAATCTTTCCATTTCATTTTAACCGTTTTCATTTTGTTTGTCGATAGCGTTTTCCCGGCCGCATTCATTGAATCTTCCGCAGAAAACCTTCATAATAAGGGCATATACATAAAGAGGTGATGAAAGTGAAATGGAGACGAATGCCGGCCGGTCCGATTCAGGCAAACGCGTATTTTCTTGTCAGTGAGGATCGGTCCTGTCTTATTTTTGATCCGGGCGGGGAAGCGGACAAAATCAACAATTACATAAAAGAAAACAATCTGAAGCCGCTGGCCATCTTACTGACGCACGCTCATTTTGACCATATCGGCGCGCTTGACGAAGTAAGAGACAGATGGGATGTTCCCGTATATCTTCACAAAAATGAAGAAAAGTGGCTGGAAGACTCTTCCTTAAACGGATCAGGCATATTGCGGGGCATCGCCGTAACGGCACGGCCCGCCGAACGGCTGATCGAAGGCGACGGCATTTTGGACATCGGGCCTTTCCATTTGGAGACATTGTTTACGCCGGGACATTCACCGGGAAGCGTTTCTTATTATGTGAAGGACGCGGATCTGGTGATTTCAGGTGATGTGCTCTTTCAGGGAGGCATCGGCCGCACTGATTTACACGGCGGAAGTCAGAACGTATTGCTTGATTCCATTCATCAAAAACTGCTCACGCTTCCCGGACATACACTTGTATTAAGCGGACACGGGCCGGAAACGGATATCCAGACAGAGCAGGAGCGAAACCCGTTTATTAATGGTTTTTCACTGTAAATGAAAAAAGACAGACCTAATCGGTCTGTCTTTTTCTGTCAGTGGGTTCCGCCGCCCGGTGTCATAATAAAAATTGAATAATATGTAAATCCGGCGAAAAATACGGTTAAGTAAGCTCCGAAAATATAAATATACATCCGCTCAGTCAGATTCAAATAAGAAAGAAATACGAAAAAGATCGTCTGTCCAAAAAACAAAAGAGAAGCGTCTTTCATGCCCCCTAAAAAAAACATGACTGCAAATATCCCCGTCCAAAATCCTAACACCCGGAACATGCGATTCATTCCTTATCCCCTCCCGAGAGTCTATCTGAAGTTTATTATAATAGATCGGCACTCGAAATGTAAACATTTTCATGATTATATTTATTGTGGAATTTATGTCTTTCCCTGTGTTTTATATCTTATGCCGCTCTCTGAAAAAGATCCGAAAATTTTTTTGAAATATGTTTAATGAAAAAAAGTTCAGGGTACTTATGTTAACAAAGAGACGGATTATCCGAGGGAGGAATTTTTAAAAATGAAAGAACTTATTTTTTATTCATACCCGAGCTGCACATCATGCCGAAAAACGAAACATTGGTTAAAAGCCCACAATGTTGACTTTCAAGAGCGCCATCTATTCAGGGAGACACCGACAATTGATGAATTGAAGCAGATCTTATCATTAACGACTGAAGGAATTGATGAAATATTGGCGACGAGAAGCCAAACATTTAAAAACCTCAACCTGAACATTGAAGAAATGACTGTAAATGAAGTGCTGAAGCTTTTGACTGAGAAGCCGAAACTGCTGCGGCGTCCGATTCTGATCGATCGCAATAAGCTCGTTATCGGATACAATCCGGGAGAGCTGATGAAGCTGACGAAGAAAAAAACGGTACATCAATCTGTATCATAAGAGAAAAACGAAGATCCGCTGATCAAAATTTATCAGCTAATCTTCGTTTTTTGCGGTTGCGGGACTGGGCTAGCTGGATTCGAACCAACGATCACGGAGTCAAAGTCCATTGCCTTACCGCTTGGCTATAGCCCATCGGATGTAATTACAGTATGTGCGTCCGGCGCCGATTTATACATACAAAGGAATTTGAATGGAGGAGACCCGTGAAACATTTGAACGAAACATTATCTCGAACCTTAATTGAAGAATCAGGTGAAATCACACGCCAGTGGCTGCTCATACCAAAATCGGGGCGGCCTTCAGATGATCAGAAAGCGGAAATGCAGCACCGTCTGTTAATTGAAATCGTTGCCGGCATTTTATCGGAAAAAGACGGCGGGGAAGAGGAGCTGACAAAATGGGCGCTTCAGTTCGCAAGGGACCGGGCCGTCCATGAAGTACCGGTCTATGAAAGCGTCACGAGCTTTAAAGAATTCCGGAGATTGGTCTGGAACCGCATACAGACATGCTGTGAAACAATGTCTGAGAAGCCTGGGGCGAATGCGGTATTCCATTGGGGAGAGAAGCTGAACAAAGCAATTGACCATATGATTGAAGTATTTACAGAGGAATATTATAAAGTGACGGTTACACAATTAAACGCCCAAAAAGAAATGATTAACGAACTAAGCGCGCCGATTATGCCGATTGCCGACGGTATTGGAATTTTGCCGCTCGTCGGTGAAATTGACACCTACCGGGCAAGAATGATTTTGGAATCGGTGCTTGACCAATGTTCCTCGCTCCGGCTTTCTTATTTATTTTTAGATATCTCAGGTGTGCCGATTGTGGATACGATGGTCGCTTATCAGATTTTTAAAGTGATTGACAGCACAAAACTTCTTGGCATAGAAACGACAATCTCAGGCATCAGACCGGAAATCGCGCAGACCGTCGTGAAGCTCGGCATCGATTTTTCTCAGGTGAAAACGGAGCAGAGTCTGGCGAAAGCGCTGGCAAAAAACGGATTTATCGTAAAAGAATCATTAAGATGATAAAAAGCTGAATGGCCGGGAGGGATTTCTCCCTCAGCTATTCAGCTTTGTCAGCTTCAATCGTAATGATATGATGGCTGTCGATTTCTTTTACCGTAAATGTGTAGCCTTCAAAATCTATGGTGCTCCCGGGCTTCGCGTCAATATGCTGAGTAAGAAACCAGCCCCCGAGTGTATCGACTTGATCAGCCGTAATCTCTGTTCCGAGTACATCATTGACGTCACTGATCAGCAATTTGGCGTTCAGGAGATAGCGGTTCTTCCCAAGCTTTTGAACGGAAGGTGTTTCATCCGTATCAAATTCGTCGCGGATTTCGCCGACGATCTCTTCAATGATATCTTCCGCCGTTACTAATCCCGCGGTTCCGCCGTACTCATCAATGAGAATGGCCATATGGGCGTGTTCCCGCTGCATTTTAACGAATAATTGATAAATCGGAATCGTCTCAATCACATGGATCGCCGGCTGGATGTAAGGGCTGAGTTCGTGTTTTGTAAACGCCGCTCCTTCTGACAGGAATCTGAATAAAACTTCTTTTATATTGATGATGCCGACTACATGATCTTTATCTCCTTTTACTACGGGATACCGGGTATATTTATTTGTTTTGATAATGTCCCGGAGCATATGTCCCGATCCGCTGTCTAACGGCAGGCTCACCATTTCATTCCGGGGCACCATAATTTCTTTGGCAGTGCGCTTATCAAATGTAAAAATGTTATTTACGTAATGGAGCTCGCTTTTTTTAATCATGCCGCTTCGATAGCTTTCGGCAAGGAGCACCCGCAATTCCTCTTCCGTATAAGCCATTTCATGTTCGGAAGCAGGCTTCAAGCCGAACATTGCTGTAATCAGGCGGGCGGAATGATTGAGCAGCCAGATGAACGGAAACATTAACTTATAAAACAAAATCATCGGTCTGGCAGACAAAAGTGTAATCCGCTCGGCTTTTTGGATAGCAAAACTTTTCGGGGCGAGTTCGCCGATGACGACATTCACATATGTAACCAGCAGAAAGGCGATGATCAATGACAGGACTTGGGCAACCGCTTCGTGAACTCCGGTCTTTAAAAATAACGGCTGAAGCATCGCTTTGACTGTCGGTTCACCCAGCCAGCCGATTCCCAAAGCGGTGACGGTGATGCCCAATTGGCATGCCGATAAATATTCATCAAGGTGTGTAATGACATGCTTGGCTGCTTTTGCTCCTTTTACATTTTCCTCAATGAGCTGATTAATGCGGGAGCGCCTTGCTTTAACGATTGAAAACTCTATGGCGACAAAACACGCCGTTAATAAAATAAATAGTACGATGGCAGATAGTTTGATGATATACAATGTAACGCCTTCGCGAAGGAAGGCTTGCACCTCCCTTTTTTCGGAATAATACCACTGTAGAAGGCTGCTCAAACATCGAACCTGGTTTAGCCTGCTTCATTTACGGTAATAAAACAAGAAAGCGATACTGGAGGATGACAAGAGATGAAGGTACATTCGGGTGCGGACTGGCTGTGGTACCAGCTCGGTCCGCATGAAAAAACGGAAGCGAAAAAAATGATCCATCACAATCACTGGCCGCAATGCGAAAAGTGGTTTGAACATGAAAATCATATAAACTTTCTGCGCTCAGATACAAATGATCAGAATAATGAAGCGGTTTTCGGTTCTTTAATCTATCATCAAGGATTAGATGATGAAAAAAACCATACCGTATTTCACTTTTATATTACGAGAGACTTCTTTTTTACAATTAATTTTGATTTTTCGCTGCTGCGCGGTGTAAAAGAAAAGCATGCCACACAGCAGATTCAAACCTGTGAAAATCCGATTGAAGGCTTTTTTGTTTTACTGGGAGAGCTGATGAATTCCTATCTGATCGGACTGGATGAATTTGAAGTCAAGCAGCGGACGCTGAAATGGCAGATTCATGATGACAACAGCAAAGGAATCTTGGAAAATGTGCATAAACTGCGCCATGAGCTGTTCATTTGGAAAGGTCTTACACTGGGGGCTAAAAAAGTAGAAATGGCTTTAAAAGAAGCTTTTCTTCCGAAAAATGACAGGCAGAAAGATTACCTCAGAGCTCATCAAAAGATGGAAAGAGGAATTACATATATCAATGAGTTTGATCAGGAATTGAGCAATCTGCTGCACGCCGAGGAAGTCATTACCTCCCAAAGAGGAAATGAAATTGTGAAAGCCTTGACGATCTTTACAACACTCTTTACACCGATGACGGCGCTTGGAGCTCTCTGGGGGATGAACTTTGATAACATGCCGGAGCTTCATTGGAAATATGCGTATATCTGTTCCATCGTGCTCATTATTGTATCAACCCTGCTGATTTATATTTATCTGCGGCACAAAGGCTGGACAGGGGACATTTTGAGGGAGCATCAAAAAAAATATTTGCGGAAAGAAAAGAAACGCTAAGAAGAGCAGGCATTCGCCTGCTTTTTTTGATGGCTGAAAATGGCCGAATGGTTCCGGATTTCATTCGGTAAATCAATGTCAGGGGGCTTGTTTTTTATTTTTTTGCGTTTTACACAGTGTAAAACGCATAATCTCTCCTTTGCCGGCTTTTGTGTATCTGATTTACAATACGTGCGGAAGGAGGGAAGTCTTGTGAAAAATATTGAAACATACAGCAGGAACATCATAAACGAGGCCTATACGGCAAGGGCTTCAGATATACACATTGTGCCGAGAGAAAGGGATGCTTTCATTCATTTTCGCATCGGCCATGCTCTTGTGAAAAAAAGAGTCTTAAAAAAAGAGGAATGTGTAAGGCTTATTTCTCATTTCAAGTTTTTATCGGCCATGGATATAGGAGAAAGACGAAAGCCGCAAAACGGGTCATTGTCTCTGCCGCTTCCGACAGAAACCGTTCATTTGAGAATGTCAACCTTGCCGACAATGAATGATGAAAGTCTTGTCATCAGGCTTTTGCCTAAGCAGCAGATTCCCCCTCTGGATAAACTGTCCTTATTTCGGGGGGCAGGCGCCGCACTATTGTCCTTTCTGAAGCATTCGCACGGCCTGCTTCTGTTTACCGGCCCGACCGGATCTGGAAAAACGACCACTCTTTACTCGCTTGTCAACTATGCAAAACGGCATTTCAACCGGCGGATTGTCACGCTTGAAGACCCCGTAGAAACAAGAGATGAGGATGTGCTGCAAGTTCAGGTGAATGAAAAAGCCGGAGTCACATATTCCGCCGGTTTAAAAGCGATTTTAAGACATGATCCCGATATGATCATCTTAGGGGAAATCAGGGATGCCGAGACGGCTGAAATCGCAGTCCGCGCGGCAATGACGGGACACCTCGTTCTTTCAAGCCTGCATACAAGAGATGCTAAGGGCGCCATATACAGGCTGCTGGAGTTTGGCGTGAACATGACAGAAATTGAACAAACCGTCATTGCCATTGCCGCTCAGCGTCTGGTTGATTTAACATGTCCGTTCTGCAAAGAGGAAAACTGTTCCGTGTACTGCCGGATGTACAGGCAGACACGCCGTGCGGGCATTTATGAACTGCTCTACGGGAAAAACCTCACCCAATGCTTTCAGGAAGCAAAGGGAGAGCACGCCAATTTTCAATATCAGACGCTCCGCAGGCTGATCAGAAAAGGAATCGCGCTCGGCTATGTCACGACCGACAATTACGATCGGTGGGTGTATCATGAAGCGGATTAAACGAACCTGGCCGTTGAAGGATCAAGCGGCTTTTTTGAAAAGGCTCGGTGAAATGACGGAAAAAGGATACAGTCTGATTGAAGGGCTAAGACTGCTGAAACTCCAGCTGCATAAACGTCAGCTTGCAGAGCTGACGGACGGAATCCGCCGGTTGAGGGAAGGTGATGCGTTTTACCAAGTGCTTGAGGCACTGTCTTTTCACAAAGAAGCCGTCTCTATCTGCTATTTCGCTGAGAAACACGGGGAATTGCCGGGGGCGATGAAACAAAGCGGCGAATTATTACAGAGAAAGCTCATGCAGACGAATCAAATCAAAAAAATGCTCCGGTATCCGATGTTTTTAATTTCTTCCGTCTGTGTCATGTTTTATATCCTGCAAAGTTTAATCATTCCGCAGTTTTCTGGGATTTATCAATCAATGAATATGAATACCTCCGGTGCGACTGCTTTCATCTTTGCATTTTTTCGGCATTTTCATGAAGCCTGCGCACTGGCGCTGTCCGCCGCTTTCTGCTTGTTTTTGTACGTTTGGTTCTTATGTAAGAAAAAATCCCCGCAAGATAAAATGCTGATTGTTGTGAAAATACCACTATTAGGAAAAGCGGCCGTTCTTTTTAACAGCTACTTTTTCTCTTTACAGCTCAGCAGTCTTCTGAAATCCGGCCTTTCTATCTATGACAGCTTAACAGCTTTTAAAGAACAATCTTTTCTGCCTTTTTATCGTGAAGAAGCAGAGATGCTCATTACACGTCTGAAAGCCGGAGAAACCATAGAATCCGCTCTTTCCGGGCATCCGTGCTATGAAAAAGACCTTGCGGCTGCAGTCAGCCACGGACAGGCAAACGGCCGGCTTCACCGCGAACTTTATACGTACAGCCAGTTTATGATGGAGCGTCTTGAACAAAACGCGGCGAAGTATACCGGCATTCTCCAGCCTGTCATTTACGGTGTTGTGGCCGGTATGATTTTAATTGTCTACATGTCAATGCTGATGCCGATGTACCAGATGATGAACCAAATGTAAGGGAGTGCTTCGTCTGAAAAATCAAGATGGATTTACTTTAATTGAAATGCTGATTGTTTTATTTATCGTTTCCATTCTGCTTTTAATCACCATTCCTAACGTTACAAAACATAATCAAAGCATTCAGCGTAAAGGCTGTGAAGGACTGCAGAATATGGTGAAAGCCCAAGTGACGGCGTACGAAATCGACCATGAAGGTAAAATGCCGGATATGAACGATTTACAATCAGAGGGGTATATCAAAAAGAATACAGCCTGCCCGAATGGTAAACAGATCTTAATTAGTGGCGGAGAAGTTACAGTTGAACAATAACAGGCGGACAGAAAATGGGTTTACCCTACTTGAAAGCCTGATTGTGTTAAGCCTGGCGTCCGTCCTGCTGACGGTTTTGTTCACGACGGTTCCGCCGGTCTGCACCCACCTTGCCGTGCGGCAAAAAACAGAACAGCTCCAAAAAGATATTCAGCTTGCTCAGGAAACGGCTATCGCAGAACATAAAAGAACAAAAATCACTTTTCTTCCAAAAGAGCATAAATACAAACTGCAGTCAGGCGGAAGGATTGTCGAGCGTTCTTTTGATTCGCTTCACATTACGCTTGTGACTTTACCGGAGAGCCTTGAATTTAACGAAAAAGGCCATCCGAATTCGGGAGGAAAGATACAATTGAAGAGCGCCGGGTTCACCTATGAGATCACAGTTTACTTAGGGAGCGGAAATGTCCATGCTAAACGGAAATAAGGGGTTCTCTACTATTGAAACGCTATCAGCAATGGCCATTTGGCTGTTCCTTATGACGTCTATCATTCCGGTCTGGACGGGCATGATGACAGATGGTCTGAAAATAGAAGATCGCCAGGAAGCGTACCAGCTTCTTCAGAAACATATCAGCACTTATATGATGACCGGAAAAAAGCCGCCGTCTCCCGATGTGAAGTGGAAGGAGGATGGTGAGTATTACAAAGTGTGTGCGGCTGACCGCGGTGAAAAAGAAATGTGCCTCAGCATTCTCAAAACAGACTGGCTTTACGCTTCTTAATGTTTTGTTCTCCTTGGCAGTCTGTCTTTTCCTATCAGGCACCCTGGGCCCGATTTTACATCTGTTCTTATCAAACCGGACCGATAACGGCGGATTAGACAGCCGGGAGCATCAAATTGCCGTTCAGCAGATCATGAACGAATGTAAACAGGCTGAGACTGTGAAGCCGGCGGACGGCGGACGGGCGTTAGCATGCCGGAAAACAGGAGGCAAAGAAGTGCGTTTTGAAATTTATCATAAGATGATAAGGAAAAGAGTAAACGGAAAAGGCCACGTGCCGATCCTGCAAAACGCGGCATCATTAACGGCTGATGTGAAAAACGGCCTGCTCTTATTAGAGATCTCAAGCGTTACAGGTAAAAAGAATCAGGCGGTCATTCCGGTTTACAGCTCTTTAAAAGGTGATTAAATGTACAAATCTGACGGTTTTATATATCCCGCGGTTCTGTTTGTTTCTGCCGCAGTTTTACTTGTCATCAGCTATACTTCATCTGATTTCATCACCCGAAAAACATTTGCAAAAGAGGCCGGGGAGTACTGGATCGGAGAGAACCTGCTCCAAAACGGCGCGCTGCTGTCAAGCCGCCATATGACACAGGGACAAAAGGGCCAAACTGGTACACAGCGTTTTCCGTACGGCACCGTTTCTTTTCACATCACCGGGAGTGATCGCCGGGAAACGGTTAAGGTTACAATTCAGGCGGAAACCATGACAGGCACGAGACGGGAGGCTACCCTTTTGTTCGATCAGAAGAAGAAACAGCTGATTCAATGGACGGAAGTATAAAAAAGAGGCGGCGGGACAACACTTCATAATAAAGACAGCACTATGAGGTGAGAGCCGTGAAAACAAATGATTATGTAAAATATATGACTGAGCAATTCGTTAAATATTTCGATACGCCGAAACAGGAACGGAGAGAGCGAAAAGAAGTGCGGAAAGAAAAGAAAGTGCCGGCTTCTCAACACTGGTTCGGAATATTGCCGTACAGTTTTAAGCTGTGGATGCAGCGGAAAAAATAAAGTTGAATCACACGAAAGGTCCTCCTGATACAGGAGGGCCTTATTGGTATTCCTCAATGACGGCAATTTTATTTACTTTTTGGCTGTAGGGATTAAAAGAAATCGTAACAAACACACCAAATTCTTTTGCGCCATCCCGCAATGTCAAGTGGTATTGCTTGACTGCTTCGTCCGTTCTTTTCCGATCCCACACCTTTTGAATAAATAACGTTTGGGCGAGCGGATATCTTTTTTTAGCTTCTCTTTCTGCTAACTTTTCCCATTTTGATTGATGGTGAACAGCATAATAAGGCACCGTTTCCGCCTGAGCTGTTCCCGAAACCCCGAAAACAAGAAGAGAAAGGCAAATCAGACTTTGTTTGATCATCATTCTTCGTCCTTTCGCTGTATATACTTTCCATTTTGTGCTAGGCACCTCGTTATTTTCTCACGTTTTATTAGAAAAAATTCCAAAAAGGTGTGTAATTTGAAGCAAAACGATGTTTTTGAAAGATACCATTCTCAAAAACGAACAATTTGACCGAATTTGACATTTTTCAAGACGATAATCCTTGATTATACTTTGTTCATACAGTTCTTTAAAGAGAACGGTTGTCATATTTATTAACAGTTTTACAGGGGGTAAGGCATGTTCCGATTGTTGCGAATGGAAAAAAAGGGCAAGGTGAGATGGCGGATGATGCTATTTTTACGGCTTTCGTTCATTTTTTGCCTGTCCGTGATGATATGTGCTCAGTTCACAGGTGATACAAGTTCCTCCTTCAATGATGTGAAAAGCTTCAGTCTCCCGGTTCAAACGTGCGGAGATTTTCAATATACGGATGACGATTGCCGTTATGACGAACGCTGGGATCAAAGTGATTTACATATAACAAATCAAACTGATACGTCAGGCACCGTGTGTGCGCCGCTTCAGCTCTATGCCGAGCTGGAGAATAAGGGAAAAGAGCGGACTGTTTCTGACTGGAAATGGGAGCTCCATAAAATCGCTTCTCAGCAGCAGCCTTTACGAAACGGCAATGTTGTGGATAAAGGGCTTATTACTGATAAAAAAAGCAAAACGATTTATAAAATTGAGTCAAAGCGGTCTTTGCAGCCGGGCATATACGCATTCAAGGTTTACAAGCCTGAAGGGTACCCGGCCGACGAAGAAAAATTTGAGTGGTCAAAACCGATGAAACTCGTCAAATGCCGGGAACAGGCGACCGTTTCCGATCTAAAGAAAACGGAGAAAGAGCCGGCTGAGCCGGTAAAAGAAAGCGGGGAAGAACATGAAAAAAACGCTGAAACTGATCAGTAATATTTTGTATGCCGTCATCTTCAGCTTGATTATTGTGCTGACGTTAACGGTGATTTCGACCCGGGCTTCCGGGGGTGAGCCGGCCATTTTCGGCTATACGCTGAAATCCGTGCTGTCGGGTTCAATGGACCCGGAATTTAAGACGGGTTCGCTCATAGCGGTAAAGAAAATTTCTGACGTGAATGACTTAAAAAAAGGGGATGTGATCACCTTTACGCAAGATGACGGAACAGCCGTCACACACAGAATAATCGGGATCACAAAAAAGGACGGGAACCTGCTGTTTGAGACAAAAGGGGACCATAATGCCGCCCCGGATGCCGCACCCGTTCAAGCTGAAAAAGTGGCGGCCCAGTATACGGGATATCAGCTTCCGTATGCCGGATATGTCATACATTTGGCCAGCCAGCCGATCGGAACGGCGATTCTGTTAATCGTTCCCGGCGTCATGCTTTTGATTTACTCAATAACAGTCATTATCAGCGCCCTCCGCGATATTGAGCGGAAAACGAAAGCGCTGGAAGAACATGCAAAAAAGGGAACCATCTCCACATGAATACGGTTGCAACCTGGCGACAGGATTTGATAACAAAAATAAAAAGTAAGGGGAGAGTACAAACATGGGTATGAAAAAGAAATTAAGCTTGGGCGTTGCCTCAGCCGCACTCGGTTTAGCATTAGTAGGAGGAGGCACATGGGCCGCATTTAATGATGTGAAGTCGACGGACGCTACATTTGCGTCAGGAACACTTGATTTATCGGCTAAAGAACAATCAGCCAATGTCAATTTGTCAAACTTAAAACCAGGCGATAAATTGACGAAAGATTTCGAATTCAGAAACAACGGTTCACTTGCCATTAAAGAAGTGCTGATGGCTTTGAATTTTACTGACTTTAAAGGAGCAAAGAAAGGAAATGAATCTGCGGAGGATTTCCTCAGCCAGTTTGAAATTACGGTTCTGACAGTCGGTAAAGAAGGGGGCAACGGCTATCCTAAAAATATCATTTTGAAGGCGGCCAGCCTGAAAGACTTATACTTAATGTCAACAAAACAGGATAAAGCAGCTGCCGAAGCGATCAGCAAGCACATTGATCCGAAATTCCTGAGTGAGAGCGGAAAAGTCAATGTAGCAACCATTAACGGTAAAACAGCTCCTGAGTACGACGGAGTTCCGAAAACGCCTGCTGATTATGACCAGGTGAGAATGGAAATCCAATTTAAAAATGACACCGCAAAAACTGCAGACGGATTAAGTGTGCAAAACAAGTTCCAAGGCAATGCGATTTCTCTTCAATTCTCTTTTGAAGCAACGCAGTGGAACGGCTTGACCATTACGAAAGATCATACGGATAAAGACGGTTACGTCAAGGAAAATGAAAAGGCTCACAGTGAGGATAAAAACTAATCCGAAAGTCGGACAGTTAAAAGAGGAGTTGTGCACATATGGCGGCACTACTCCTCTTTTTGCGCTTTTCTCCATTTTTGATAATCTAAAAATTCACGAAATTGTTTTTTTGATACCCCGGATGTCATTGCATCGCGAACTAATTTCTCCCATTCACTATCTAATTGACCATCGTATTCGGTTTCATGTTTTTCATCAAGTAAAGTATGAACCGAGACGTCCAGAACAGCGGAGACTTTTTCGAGAAATTGAATGGAGGGGTTCGTCTGTAAATTTCGTTCTATTGAGCTTAAATAAGACTTCGCTACCCCAGCTTTTTCAGCTAGTTCTGATAGTGAGTAGCCTTTTTCTTTTCGGTATTGTTTAATACGCTGGCCAATCAATGTCATCACCTTCCTTGTGATATTATAGCACATTCAGAAAGGATTTACGGTATGACTTCTGGCTGCCTGGATATGTTGAGAAGACTTTTTATTCGAAAGCAGGTATTTGCGTATTTCTTCTAGGCTGATATTTGCTTTTTGGGCTTCTAATATCAGCTCAACCCATTCCTTATCTAATTGCGAAAATTCTGTTTTTGCATTTTTCATGCATTTTCTCCTCCTAAAATACTTGTTTATGTATTTCAGCCAATCCGGCCATGACCTTATCTTTACATGTCTGGAAGTGATTCATCGCATGCGAAACGCCAGAAATTTTTTCTATATACTTTTATTATAATATAGAATTTCCAGAAAAAACGGGAAAGGTGTCGAATGGATAACGCTTATCCAGAAAAATTACTTTGCAGGAAAAATAAACCGCCGTTTTCAATCTGAATGTGAATTTTCGGCTGATATAAGGCTTTCAGCGCTTGTTTTTCCAAATGGTATTCCTCAGGTTTTTCCTCTGTCTGCTCATAAAACTGATCGAGCAGCCTGAGGTCCTTTTTCCATCTGGCGATCGCGCTGTCAGCCCAGTCTGACGGCTCTTTGGCGGCAGCGTCTTTTAAGTAATGCTCCATCCTTTTAATCCCGCTTTCCGGCTTAATCATCGGCGATATGGTAAAGCAATAGTCTGATATTTGCGAGGTCAGCGGAAGCGGTGCAAGCTTCTGCTGAAACCCTTCTATAATTGTTCCAGAAACAAGATGCAGGCCTAAAGACAAAAGTCTGTCTTTTTTCATGTCGGATTGGTATGAAATCACTACATTTAATCCTAGCCAGGGCTGAAGCGGCACTCTGGCTCCGGCTGATACAATTTTCTCATATATTCTTGTAAATCTCCCATTTTGTTTAACTGCTTGAAAGATTTGAAAGAGGCGCGGGGCTCCAAAGTAAATAAATTCGCCGTCCATATCCTCCGGAGCCGTTTCTTTATCAGTGATGAACGTGATCTTCATCGGGTTCGGTTCGCCGCCCGTTTTTTCACGCCAATGCCAATAAAACGGGCGGTTCATAATTTGTTTGTCCATCTCGACCGTCAACTGAACCGTCATAAAACCCGGCCCGTGTTCTGTAATCGGACAGTGGTTCGCTTCAAAAAAGCGCAGTAAAAATTCGTGAACCTCCTGCTGTCTCATGTCGCGCTTCCTCCTTTTAGATTAAGATCCTTTTTTTCTGGCGGGCTTGTCCGTACCGTACGACAGAAAAGAGGTGAGATTGTCCATTTTGATTCTCATTTCTTCCTCTGTCAGCGAATGGCATAAAATATCATGCAAATGGTCTTCAAAATTGCTCACTTTGATTTTTGTTAAAATGTCATCTAATTCTCCGACGACATTTTCAAATAAATGAATTTTGTCATACAGAAGTTTTAAGATATGCTCTTCCACCGTATGTTTTGTCGCCATATTGTAGATATGGACATCTCTTTCCTGACCGAGTCTGTGAATCCTTCCGATTCTTTGTTCAAGCCGCATCGGGTTCCACGGCAGGTCATAATTGATTATATGGTTGCAAAATTGCAGGTTGATCCCTTCGCCTCCGGCTTCTGTAGCGATCAGCACCTGCACTTTGCCGCGGAAGAGATCCTTCATCCAGTCTTTTTTTCCGCGTTTAAATCCGCCTCTGAACGGAACGGAGCTTATGCCGTTCTGCTGAAGGAACCATTGCAGGTAAATCTGTGTCGCCCTGTATTCAGTAAAAATAATGACTTTATCATTAATCTTTTGGATCAAGTCAACAACTTGAATCGCTTTTGAGTTTTGCGTGACTTGATTGATGCGGTCCATTAAATTAGCGATCGTCTGATCATCGAATGCGGGCGCATGTTTGTCTTTTTGGTCAAGCATTTTTTTGAGCGTCATATACACGGCTTCCCTGCTTGAACAGCACTCTCTTTGCAGCGTCATAATGGAAAATGCGCTTGCGGGCTTTTCCGTGCCGTTTTTCAGTGCGGCAATGTCATCGTAAAGCGCCTGTTCCGTCGGTGAAAAGGTGATCGGCACTGTTTCCACGTGGCGCTTCGTCCATGTAAGGCCGGTGTCGCTCCGCGTGTTGCGGATCATCACCTTATTGACGAGCTCTTTCAAATGCTCATGAGCGTCAATCCCGTCCTTCTGATTGAAGGTTTCTTGAAATCCGCTTTCATTTCCTAAATGGCCGGGCTTTAACAGTGACACTAAATTGAAGATTTCTTCGATCCGGTTTTGAATCGGCGTCGCCGTCAGAAGCAGGCAGTATTTCTTCACAAGACTTCTCGCAAATTCATAATTTTTCGTTTTGCTGTTTTTGAGCTTGTGCGCCTCGTCAATAATGACGAGATCATACGGAATAGAAAGCACAATGTCTTTGTGAGGCGAGCGTTTGGCCGTATCAATAGAAGAAACGACGATATCGCACTGTTCCCACACATAGCTTTTCTTCTGTTCAACAGCGGGTATTAAAAACTTCTCCTGAAGCTCTTTGACCCACTGGGAAACGAGTGATGCCGGCACAAGAATCAGGATTTTTTTGGCCAGCCCGCGAATCATGTATTCTTTTAAAATCAGGCCCGCTTCCACCGTTTTTCCGAGCCCCACTTCATCAGCTAAAATCGCCTTGCCGTTCATTTTTTCAACGACTTTCTGCGCGACTTCAAGCTGATGGGGAAGCGGAGTGAAATCGGGCAGGTATAAAGGAGCCCTCAATCCTTCAAATTCAGGAATGGCAAGGGTCTGCTGGACTTCAGCCGACAGTTTGTACATCTCCCAATTTGACCAGGGACCGTCCGTTTTCAGCCGCTCAGAAAACTCTCCCGGCCAGTTTGCATCAAATATGATCTCTGCTGTCATATGTAACAAAACCGCCTTTCTTTTAAAAAACTGATTTATCATAATTTTTGTTGCCGGACGTAAATGAGGGTGGTAGGATATAAGTAATGATTTCACTAAAAGATATTGCTTTAGTATGTCCATAAAATTGGTAAATATGAGCGAATGACAGCAAGGGGAGAGACTCGGACGAAAGATGTGCGTCCGGGCGCCGAAGGAGCAAACTGCGGAGTGAATCTCTCAGGCAAAAGAACTCTTGCTCGACGCAACTCTGGAGAGTGTCTGCACTTAGAAGAAGCAGGCCACCAAAGGGGACGTCTTTATGATATGTTCATAAAGTAAACTTTCAGGTGCCGGGACAGAGAAACCTTCATTTTCATGAGGTGTTTCTCTGTCCTTTTTTATATGTTTTTACAATGCGCCAATGACTGAAGGGGGAAGATGATGCTGAAACGAACACCGCTTTATGACGTGTATAAAGAATACGGCGGAAAAACAATTGATTTTGGAGGATGGGAGCTGCCGGTTCAATTTTCTTCTATTAAAGAGGAGCATGAAGCCGTCCGCACAAAAGCGGGTCTGTTTGATGTGTCCCATATGGGGGAAGTTGAAGTATCCGGTAAAGACGCCCTGTCTTTTCTGCAAAAAATGATGACAAATGACGTTGCCGATTTAAAGCCGGGAAACGCGCTCTATACTGCCATGTGTTATCCTGACGGCGGTACGGTCGATGACTTGCTGATCTATCAGAAAAGCGAGAGCTGCTACCTGCTCGTGATTAACGCGTCCAATATTGAAAAAGACATCGCTTGGCTGACGGAACATGCGGAAGGCGATGTCACGCTGACGAATCAGTCTGACGGGATTTCACTGCTTGCCGTTCAGGGGCCGAATGCTCAGTCGGTTCTTGCGAAGCTGACTGAATGTGATTTGTCCTCCTTAAAGCCGTTTACGTTTATTGATGGGGCGGACGTTGCCGGACGACAAGTCCTGCTTTCAAGAACAGGATATACCGGTGAAGACGGGTTTGAGTTATATTGCCGCAATGAAGATGCAGTTCATCTATTTAAGGAGATACTTGCAGCGGGAGAGCATGAAGGTCTCGTTCCGTGCGGCCTCGGCGCCCGTGATACGCTGAGATTTGAAGCAAAGCTTGCTTTATACGGTCAGGAATTGACGAAAGATATTACACCGATTGAAGCCGGAATCGGATTTGCCGTGAAACACAAGAAAGATTCCGATTTTTTCGGGAAGTCTGTATTGCGCGAACAGAAAGAAAAAGGAGCCCCGCGAAAGCTGGTAGGACTTGAGATGATTGAAAAAGGGATTCCGAGACACGGGTACGCCGTGAAAAAAGACGGTGTTCCGATCGGTGAAGTCACGACAGGCACGCAATCTCCGACTTTAAAGAAAAATATCGGCCTTGCCTTAATCAAAACGGAATTCAGTGAAGTCGGAACGGAAGTAGAAGTGGAAATCCGTAAAAAAACGGTAAAAGCGAAGATTGTCCGCACACCGTTTTATAAACGTCCAAAACAGAGCTGAAAAAGGAGAGTCATATGAAGCATCGATATTTGCCCGCGACAGAACAGGATAAAAAAGAAATGCTGAAAGCCATCGGCGCAGAAACAATTGATGAACTGTTTGCCGATATTCCGGAAAATGTACGGTTTCAAAAAGACTACCGCATTAAACAAGCAAAGTCAGAAACTGAGCTGACGAGAGAGCTGACAAAGCTTGCGGCGAAAAATAAAGACGCTGTTACATATGCATCTTTTCTGGGTGCAGGAGTGTACGATCACTACCAGCCGGTTATCGTCGATCATGTGATATCCCGATCAGAGTTTTACACGGCATATACGCCTTATCAGCCTGAAATCTCACAAGGAGAGCTGCAGGCGATTTTTGAATTTCAAACGATGATCTGTGAATTAACGGGAATGGATATCGCAAACTCCTCTATGTACGATGGGGGAACGGCGCTGGCGGAAGCGGCGATGCTTGCGTCGGGCCATACGAAAAAGAAAAAAATCGTCATTTCCGCAGCCGTTCATCCGGAATCACGGGATGTTTTGAAAACATACGCAAAGGGCCAATATATTGAGGTTGTAGAGGTGCCCGCGAAAAACGGCGTTACAGATCTTGAGGCATTGGAACATGCCGTTTGTGATGAAACGGCCGCCGTGATCGTCCAGTATCCGAACTTCTTCGGACAAATCGAGCCGTTAAAGGACATTGAGCCGCTCGCACATAAAGGAAACAGCCAGCTGATTGTTTCTTCAAACCCGCTCGCGCTCGGTATTTTGACACCGCCCGGGGCATGCGGAGCTGATATCGTCGTCGGGGACGCGCAGCCTTTCGGCATACCTGCGGCGTTCGGCGGCCCGCATTGCGGCTATTTTGCAGTAACGAAAAAACTGATGAGAAAGGTGCCGGGCCGGCTTGTCGGCCAAACGGAAGATGAAAACGGGCGAAGAGGCTTTGTTCTCACTCTTCAGGCGCGCGAGCAGCATATCAGAAGAGACAAAGCCACGTCTAACATTTGTTCAAATCAGGCGCTGAATGCTTTAGCAGCTTCAGTCGCGATGACGGCGCTCGGAAAAAACGGCGTCAAGGACATGGCCCGCCAAAATATATTGAAAGCTGATTACGCGAGACGCCAAGCGGAAAAAGCCGGCTTGCACGTAGCATTTGACGGCCCGATATTTAATGAATTTGCCGTCAGGCTGAATCTTCCCGTCAAGGAAGCAAACCGGCGGCTCCTGCAAGACGGCATAATCGGCGGATATGATTTAGGCCTTGCGTATCCGGAACTGAATCAGCATATGCTCATTGCCGTCACAGAGCTGAGAACAAAAGAAGAGATTGATTCGCTTATTGCGGGATTGGGGGATCAACATGAATAATCAAGATCAGGCGCTTATTTTTGAAATGTCCCGCGAAGGGCGTATCGGTTACAGCCTTCCGGAGCTTGATGTGCCGGAAACAGAGCTTGAAAGTCTTCTTCCCGGTGACTATATCCGCGATGAAGACGCAAAGCTGCCGGAAGTATCAGAGCTCGATATTATGCGGCATTATACCGCTCTTTCTAAGAGGAACCACGGAGTTGATTCAGGCTTTTACCCGCTCGGCTCTTGTACGATGAAATACAATCCGAAATTAAATGAAAAAATTGCTCGGATCGCAGGTTTTTCCGCTATTCATCCGCTTCAGGACGAGGACACGGTTCAGGGGGCGCTTGAGCTTTTATACGATTTAAGCGGACACTTGGAGGAGATTACGGGCATGGACGAGGTGACGCTGCAGCCTGCGGCGGGCGCTCACGGCGAATGGACCGGTCTGATGATGATCCGCGCCTATCACGAAGCGCGGGGAGACTTCGGACGGACGAAGGTGATTGTCCCTGATTCAGCCCACGGCACGAATCCGGCATCCGCCACGGTCGCCGGTTTTGAAACGATTACCGTCAAGTCAAATGAGCACGGGCTGGTTGACATTGAAGATTTGAAAAGAGCGGTAAATGAAGAAACAGCGGCGCTGATGCTGACGAATCCGAACACCCTCGGGTTATTTGAGGAAAACATTACGGAAATGGCTGAAATCGTCCATCAGGCCGGCGGAAAGCTTTATTATGACGGAGCGAATTTAAATGCCGTGTTAAGTAAAGCAAGACCGGGAGATATGGGATTTGACGTCGTTCACCTTAATCTTCATAAAACATTTACCGGGCCGCACGGCGGGGGAGGACCTGGCTCAGGGCCGGTCGGCGTAAAAAAAGAATTCATTCCGTATCTGCCGAAACCCGTTCTCACGAAAAAAGAGGGCCGTTTGACTTTTGACTATGACCGGCCGCAGTCGATCGGGCGCGTAAAACCTTATTACGGTAACTTCGGCATTAATGTCAGAGCCTACACGTATATTCGTTCCATGGGGCCTGACGGCTTAAAAGCTGTGACCGAAAACGCGGTTTTAAATGCAAATTATATGATGAGAAGACTCGCGCCTTATTATGATCTCCCGTATGACCGTCATTGCAAGCATGAATTTGTGTTATCGGGTAGAAGGCAGAAAAAGCTTGGCGTACGAACGCTTGATATTGCCAAACGGCTTTTGGATTTCGGCTATCATCCGCCGACTGTGTATTTTCCTCTCAATGTTGAAGAAAGCATCATGATCGAACCGACGGAAACGGAATCAAAGGAAACGCTTAATGCGTTTATAGATGCCATGATTCAAATTGCGCGGGAAGCGGAGGAATCGCCTGAAATCGTTCAGGAGGCGCCGCATACAACAGTTGTCAAAAGAATGGATGAAACCAAGGCGGCAAGAAAGCCGGTTTTAAAGTACGAACATACACCTGACGTCAGCCGCTGACACGGTGTAAAAAAAGAGCTTCCGTATAAAACGGACAGCTCTTTTTTTATGATTAGTTTTTTGCTTTAATTTTTCCGCCCCATTTTTTAAATCCGCCTTTCAGGTTGTAAATATCTTTACAGCCGTGTTTGCGGAGCGTCTGTGCCGCGCGTCCACTGCGGACATTGTTTTGGCAGTACAGATAAACGGGTTTATCAGGACGGATTTCACTTTTGCGCTGTTTCAGCTGTGACAGCGGAATGTTGCGCGCGCCGAGAATATGGCCGCCTTCAAATTCATTCGGCTCACGGACGTCAATCAGCTGCGCTTTTCTGTAGCCCGCGCGGAATTCCTCTTCCGTAAGTGTTTTCATTAAACGCTGCTGGTAAAAATACGACACGATCATATAAACGATAAACGCCGCAACAATAATTAAAGCAATCATATTAGACAATGCGATTCTACTCCTTTAGCTTATAAAATCAAAACCCTGCTTCCTGAAAACAAGGCTTACCGGACGTTTTGGGACAAATACTATTATAGTAAAGCATGAAGCGATTGTCATCCTTAATGAAACGAAATATTTTTCATTTTCGCGGCAGTTTGTTAAACTAATTTTATTAAAACGATAAAGAAGGGTTCAAGGTGTATGGAAAAAGAAACATGGCGGTTTATTGACTCAGGGAATGAAAGCCCGGCATTTAACATGGCGCTGGATGAAGCGCTTTTATATTGGCACAGCCAAAAAAAAATTCCTCCGGTGATCCGTTTTTACGGCTGGAATCCGGCAACTTTGTCTGTCGGGTATTTTCAAAATATTAAGAAGGAAATTAACTTTGACGCAGTACATAAACACGGCCTCGGGTTTGTCAGAAGACCGACAGGCGGACGGGGTGTTCTGCATGATAAAGAATTGACATACAGCGTAATCGTTTCAGAGGATCACCCGGAAATGCCGGCCACGGTGACAGAGGCGTACCGGGTGATTTCAGAAGGTATTCTGCAGGGATTCAGAAACCTTGGACTTGATGCCTGCTTTGCGATTCCGCGAACGGAGAAAGAAAAAGAAAGCTTGAAAAATCCGCGCTCGTCCGTCTGCTTTGATGCGCCTTCGTGGTATGAACTGGTCGTCGAAGGACGGAAAGTTGCCGGAAGCGCACAGACACGCCAAAAAGGCGTCATTCTTCAGCACGGTTCCATCCTGCTTGACATTGATGAGGATAAGCTGTTTGATCTGTTTTTATATCCGAGCGACAGAGTCCGTGAGCGTATGCAGCGGAATTTCAAAAACAAAGCGGTAGCCATCAACGCCTTAGCGCCGAAACGGGTAACGATGGATGAGGCCAGAATCGCTTTTAAAGCCGGTTTTGAGGAAGGGCTGAACATTCATCTTGAGCCTTACACACTCACGTCTGAAGAGCTTGCATTTGTCAATGAGCTGGCTGAGACGAAATACGCGTCTGATGAATGGAATTATAAGCGCTGATAAGGCTTGACAGACCGGAAGCATCCTTGTTTTTTCATGACCGTTAGTGTAAACTTGTAATGGTTTATAAAGTTAAGGTGCTTTTTGGGAGGGTTACTTATGACAACACCAAGTATGGAAGATTATATTGAACAGATTTATATGCTGATAGAAGAAAAAGGATATGCACGGGTTTCTGATATCGCGGAAGCTTTGGCAGTCCACCCCTCCTCTGTAACGAAAATGGTTCAAAAACTAGATAAAGACGAGTATTTGATTTATGAAAAATATCGCGGGCTCGTATTGACGTCAAAAGGCAAAAAGATCGGCAAACGGCTCGTATACAGACACGAATTGCTTGAGCAGTTTTTAAGAATCATTGGTGTTGATGAAGAGAAGATTTACAATGATGTTGAAGGAATCGAACATCATCTGAGCTGGAACAGCATTGACCGCATCGGCGACCTCGTTCAGTATTTCGAAGATGACGAAAGCCGGAAAAAAGAATTGAAATCCGTACAGAAAAAAACCGAAAATCCCGGTGAATAAAGGGCAGCCCGAAATGGGGCGCCCTTTTTTTAATGTCTTCATTCTTTGGTCTATTTCGCCCAGCCGTTTCTTAAAATAATAATACACCTTGAGATGGAAGGGAGAGGGCGCGCTATGCAGATTGACGGCGTATTTTCGGGCGGGGGGATAAAAGGGGTGGCGCTTGCCGGCGCTTATGAAGCGCTGGAAGAAAAGGGCTTTCGCTTTGAAAGGCTCGCCGGAACAAGCGCCGGCGCAATTATTGCCGCATTTATCGCTGCGGGCTATACGAGCAGAGAGGTTCATTCCATCATAGATGAGGTGGACGGAAGGCAATTGCTTGATCAGAGATACTCATTCCTCCCGCTGAAAATCCTGCAGTGGGTGTCGATATATTGGCGCCTCGGACTATACAGAGGCGATATGCTGGAAAAATGGATTGCGGATAAATTAAAAGCGAAGGGCATCATCGCGTTCGGCGATTTGAAAAAAGGTTCGCTCCGTCTCATCGCTTCAGATCTGACGAACGGAACGATGATCGTGCTTCCTGACGATCTTCCCCGCTACGGATTAAATCCGGAGATGTTCCCGGTTGCCAGAGCCGTCAGAATGAGCTGCAGCATTCCTTATTTTTTTGAACCGATAAAACTGAAGACCGAAAAAGGCACCTCGACGGTCGTTGACGGCGGCGTGTTAAGCAATTTCCCGATTTGGCTGTATTCAAAAGAACGCAAACGGCCGGTCATCGGAATTTCACTTTCGCCCAACGAAAAAGAGCGCCCGAAAAAATCAATCCGCAACGCTTTTGAGCTGTTCGGGGCTTTGTTTGAAACGATGAAAGACGCTCATGATGCCAGGCATATCGCGACAAAGTACGAACAGAATATTATTTTTATTCCGGTGGAACATGTGATGGCGACTGAGTTTCATCTTACACCGCAAAAAAAACTAGCTCTCATTGAGCTAGGAAAAAGCAGAACAGAGCAATTTTTGAAGCAATGGAGCTATTAAAAAAGCGCTCTGTTTTTCTTTTTATTCTTTTTGCCTTCTATGACGGTAAGCTGGGTCTGGCTTTTTTTCTTAAGAATCATCGGCTTCGGTCTGCTGCTGCTCGGCACGCTCCGCAAATGGCTGACCCGGCCTCTGTGTCCGGCGCGGTGCTTCGCTTTTTGCTCCTTCATTCGGAGCCGCGATTGTCTGGCCGCTTTTCTGAAAGCGGTTCCGTCACGGCCGGTGCGGCGGTTCAGGACCGTCCTCACGATAAAATAAATAATGATGCCTGCGATAATAACGGTGATCGCTCTTGAAATCATCTGCCCGGGGTTGGTTACCGCCGCATAAATGAAACCGAATGCGCCAAGCGCTATCAATACAGCAAAAAAAGGTTGTACACGATGATTCATAACTGCCCACCTCCAAAATAATAACGGTAACGGTTCAAATTACGTTGTGAGACGGTTTTTCGCTCTGTTCTGAAATGTCTTCCAGTCTGAGAAGCTCGTTAAAGCTTTCTATGGCAACCTCGACCTGGTCATCCGCCGGTTCCTTTGTCGTTAAAAGCTGCAGCCACAGGCCGGGATAACCGAGCACTTTCAAAACGGGGATATTCCGCACTCTGTTCGTCAGCTGGAGCACTTCAAAGGAGATGCCGAGAACGACCGGTATAAGCGCAATCCTGTCTAAAATCCGCACCCAAAGCGGATCTGTCGGAACGAGTAAATAGACGAACATGCCGACAATGATCGTAAATAAAATAAAGCTTGAACCGCAACGGTAATGAAGCCGTGACTGTTTCTGAACATTTTCTATTGTAATTGGCAAATTCTGTTCATAACAGTTTATGACCTTATGTTCGGCTCCATGATATTGAAACACTCTTTTAATTAACGGCGTCATTGATAAAAAATAAATGTAGCCGAGAAGCAGAAGCAGCTTAAACAGACTTTCGATTCCGATCTGCGCGGCGTCTGAGGAAAAGACGGGCCTTACAAGCTCCGCTAAGAAGACCGGGACGAGCGTGAAAACGAATTTACTGAACAAAAACGACAGAACGCCGATCACCGCCAGGCTGAAAAACATCGATAAGCCCGAACCTTTCTTATTTTCCTGCTCCAGCTTGGCGTCATCTTGAGGATCAAGCCCGTAACGTTCGCTGGAAAAGTTTAAATGCTTTGTGCCGTTGGCGCTCGCCTCAATGATGGCGACGATTCCCCGCAAAAAAGGAATCTTTTTTAAAGCCGAAAGCTTGGCGTTCGGCACTCTCGGAAGCTTGAAAAAATCAATGCTTCCGTCATTCCTGCGGATGGCGGTAACATAATTCTTTCTGCCGCCGAACATGACCCCTTCAACGACAGCCTGCCCGCCGTATGCAGGGGGCGTTTTTTGTTTGGACATTGTTTATCAACCTGCCTGTTTTCTTAGGATTTACTAACCATTTCCTTTCACTCTATTGTACAGGAAACCGCGGTAAACCTCTAGTTAGACAGCCGGAAAATCAATGCTTTTTCTACATGCAGTATACCCCGTTTCTTTAGATTTTACTCATTGAATGAAAATATGGCGCAGCTTTTTATGACTTTTCAATTTTGGGGCAGTCTATGACTGGAGGTGCCATGATGACAAGCGAAAAACATTCAGAACAGGAAGAAAAAAAGAAGCGGGATGATGATCAGCAGCCTGTTTCATTTACCGGCAGAATTTGCGGTATCGGATTTGCCGGCGGTGTATTTTGGAGTTTGATCGGCTATCTCGGGTATGTCTTTCATTTTTCAGAGATCAGCCCCAACATGATTCTTCAGCCGTTTATGATCGGAGAATGGAAAAAACAATGGCTCGGCACGATGGTCAGCATCGTTGTCATCGGATTCATTTCAATTGCCGGGGCGTTTATTTATTTCGTCTGCCTGAAGCGTTTTAAAACGATGTGGCCGGGGATGGTGTACGGCGTCATTTTATGGTGTGCGGTTTTTTTCTTATTCAATCCGATTTTCGAAGATGTGAAATCCATCACTGAATTGAAATCAGATACAATCGTGACGACGCTTTGCCTTTACATTCTGTACGGTTTGTTTGTCGGCTACTCAATTTCCTTCAACTACAATGAACTTACGTCAGACAAGCTTGCAAGGGCGCTCGGCAACAAGTGAATAAGTGTATAATCCCTGTCCGGTATGGTAAAATGTTCACGAGAAGTGAACATTTTTTATGCTGAAAACCGGGCGGGGATGCTCCCGCGGTATCAGGCGGCAGTCAAGAATCGGCGAGGAGGAGAAAGGGAATGAAACTTGAGAAATTGCGAAATCTTTTCGGTCAGCTGGATATAGACGGAATGTTGGTGACAAGCTCCGCCAATCTGCAGTATATGACGGGATTTACGGGTTCGTCAGGCCTTGCGGTCATATC
Organism: Bacillus sp. SJ-10; assembly: GCF_002843505.1. Lineage (NCBI taxonomy): Bacteria > Bacillati > Bacillota > Bacilli > Caryophanales > Bacillaceae > Bacillus > Bacillus sp. SJ-10. Next base: position 2,220,178 of record NZ_CP025258.1, read on the forward strand.
GAAAGAACGTGCGGCATTTATCACGGATTTCCGTTACACCGAGCAGGCGAAGACGCAAGTGAAGGGTTTTGACATTATCGAGCACGGCGGAAGCTTAATCCAAACGGCTGCGGATACGATTCTTGAGTACGGCATTAAAAAACTCGGCTTCGAGCAAAACAGCATGACGTACGGAACATATGCATCCTACCAAGCGGTGCTGCAGGAAGCGGAGATGGTTCCCGTCGCGGATTCCGTTGAAAAGTTGCGCTTGATTAAGTCAAGTGAAGAGATTAAGATATTAGAGGAAGCTGCGAAGATTGCGGATGATGCGTTTGAACATATTCTGACGTTTATCAAACCGGGCATCTCAGAGATTTCAGTTGCAAACGAGCTTGAATTTTATATGAGACGTCAAGGAGCAGACGGCTCTTCCTTTGATATGATCGTCGCCTCGGGAGTCAGATCCAGCCTTCCCCACGGAGTGGCAAGCGGCAAATTGATTGAAAAGGGAGACTTGGTCACGCTCGATTTCGGCGCTTATTATAAAGGCTATTGTTCTGATATCACACGCACCGTCGCGGTCGGAGAGCCAAGTGATAAACTGAAAGAGATTTATCAGGTCGTATACGATGCCCAAGCGCTTGGTGTCCTGCATATTAAACCCGGCATGACGGGGAAAGAAGCGGACGCTCTGACGAGGGATCACATCACCGCGAAAGGCTACGGACAGTATTTCGGCCATTCGACAGGACACGGGTTCGGAATGGAAGTCCATGAATCACCGGGGCTGTCTTTCAGGTCATCGGCCGTTCTTGAGCCGGGCATGGCGGTAACGGTTGAGCCGGGCATATACATACCGGAAGTTGGGGGCGCAAGAATCGAAGATGATATCATCATCACTGAGGACGGCAACCGGACAATTACGCATTCCCCTAAAGAATTAATTATTTTGTGATCGGAATATAGGAGGACATCAAACATGATTTCAGTTAACGATTTTCGTACAGGACTAACGATTGAAGTAGACGGCGGCATTTGGCGCGTCGTTGACTTCCAGCACGTAAAGCCGGGAAAAGGAGCGGCATTTGTCCGTTCAAAATTGCGTAACCTGCGCACGGGCGCTATTCAGGAGAAAACATTCCGTGCAGGTGAAAAAGTCGCGAAAGCGCAAATCGAAACAAAAACGATGCAGTATCTTTATGCCAACGGCGATCAGCACGTGTTCATGGATACAAGCTCATATGAACAGCTTGAATTGAACGAAAACCAAATCGAAGAAGAATTGAAATACCTTCTGGAAAATATGTCTGTGCACATCATGATGTATCAGTCTGAAACGCTCGGTATTGAACTGCCGAACACAGTTGAACTGAAAGTTGTTGAAACAGAGCCGGGAATTAAAGGCGACACGGCGTCAGGCGGCACAAAACCTGCCAAAACGGAAACAGGTCTTGTGGTAAACGTACCGTTCTTCGTGAACGAAGGCGATACGCTTGTTGTAAATACATCAGACGGTTCTTACGTGTCAAGAGCGTAGTTAAAGAAATTCGGAGTCTGCTCCTTTTACGGGGCAGGCTTTTTTTGTGTTCTGCATCAAATCTTTCTTCTATATCAAAATAGTGAGACTACTTCCGTCAGCTAGAGCATATAGTGTAACAAAATGCTTGAAGTTGGGGGATTGCAATGAAATTTTTGTTTGGTTCAATCAATTCTACTGTTTTAACGATGGCCGGTTTACGAGTTTTGTCCTCGCTCATTGAATTATCGGCCGCTATTATCATGCTTTTGACAAACGACATCAGAAAGGCGGTTGTGGTGAATAGTATTTTGGCAATCGTCGGCCCGCTGATCTTTATCATCACAATGACGATCGGCATTTATCAGATTGCCGGACAGCTCTCATATGCAAAATTAATATTGATTTTTGCGGGAGTGGTGCTGATTTTGGCCGGTGTGCATAAATAGAGGGCCGGGGTGTCATAAAGTCTGTCCCGGATCATACATTTTAAAGAAGCCAATCGGTAAAAAAGGAGGAGACTCTATTGAATGAAATTACAGAGGTTCTCCCTGAATTATTGAGAGATGCTATCTCCGCCGTGCCCGAAGAAGCGAGGCGGGATACAGAAGAAATCAGAATCCGCGTCGACAGGCCGGTTGAACTGATCCAAAAAGGACAACCTTTGTATTTGTCATATGTGTGCACGGCCGGCGACGCACAGCTGATTCTCAGCCGGCTCAGCAATTACAGTATGTACACGCTGGAAGAAGAGCTGAAAAAAGGATACATCACAATCAGAGGGGGCCACCGTGTGGGGCTGGCCGGAAGAGTCATCGTCGAAAACGGAGCCGTCAAAGGACTCCGGGATATTACTTCTTTTAATATCCGAATCGCCCGGGAGAAGCTGGGGATCGCAGAACCGCTCATTCCTTTCTTATGGAAAGAAAACTGGCTGAACACGCTGATCATCGGTCCTCCGCAAACAGGGAAAACGACCTTGCTTCGTGATTTGGCCCGGCTTTCCAGCACCGGATCAAAACGCATTCCGGCGAAAAAGACAGGTATCGTAGATGAACGGTCGGAAATTGCCGGCTGCCTGCGGGGCATTCCCCAGCACAGTTTCGGCCGCAGAATCGATGTCCTTGATGCCTGTCCGAAGGCGGAAGGGCTGATGATGATGATCCGCTCTATGAGTCCTGATGTCATAATTGTGGATGAAATCGGGAGAATGGAAGACTCACAAGCGCTGCTGGAGGCGCTCCATGCGGGCGTATCTGTTATCGTATCTGCGCACGGGTGGAATATGAAAGATTTGGTAAAGAGGCCGTCGCTGAAAATGCTTTGGGAGGAAAACGTGTTTGACCGGTATGTTGAACTGTCAAGGCGCCGCGGTCCGGGAACGATCAGCAGGATGTACGGAAAGGGCGGGGAACCTGTTCCGCATGCTGAAAGCGTGATGACATGCTGAAGCTTTTGGGTGCCGTGTTCATTCTGACAGCGACGACTTGGACCGGATTTGAGATCGCCAAAATGTATATTGAAAGGCCGAGGCAGATCCGTCAGCTGCGCGCGGCGCTCCAATCGCTAGAAGCGGAAATCATGTTCGGGCATACACCGCTGCATACCGCCTCGGGACAAATTGCCGCACAGCTTTCCAAACCTGTATCGTTATTGTTTCAAACTTTCAGCAGAAGGCTTGAGCAGGGAAGCGATTCCGCCAAAACGGCTTGGGAACAGAGCTTGAAACATAACTGGTCTTCCATGGCGATGAAAAAAAGCGAATATGATGTGCTGAAGCAATTCGGAGAGACGCTCGGGCTCCATGACCGTGTTTCTCAGCAGAAACATATCAAGCTTGCGCTTACACATTTGGAAGCGGCGGAAGCGGATGCCGGACGGGCGCAGGCGAAAAATGAAAAAATGGTGAAAAGCTTAGGATTTTTAGCCGGACTGTTACTCATTCTTCTATTGATGTAAACATGAGGGGAGCAAACATAAAATGGGAGTCGACGTAAATGTCATTTTTCAAATCGCCGGAGTCGGTATCGTGGTTGCGTTTTTGCACACCATACTTGATCAAATGGGAAAAAAAGAATACGCCCAGTGGGTGACGCTGCTTGGCTTTATCTATATTTTATTTATGGTGGCGACGATTGTCGATGACCTGTTCAAAAAGATCAAAGCTGTGTTTCTATTCCAAGGATAGGGGGGCTTACAGATTGAGATTGTTCAAATTGTAGGTTTAGGCCTGATCGCTACATTTCTCTCCCTGATCGTAAAAGAACAGAAACCGACTTTTGCGTTTATGATTGTCGTCTTCAGCGGCTGCGTAATCTTTCTTTATCTCATCGACCAGATTTACGACATTATCAGAATGATAGAAAAAATAGCCGTCAATGCAAATGTCAACATGGTTTATGTGGAAACTATTTTAAAAATTATCGGCATCGCCTACATCGCTGAATTCGGAGCGCAGCTTACAAAGGATGCGGGCCAGGGAGCGATTGCTTCGAAAATAGAGCTGGCCGGAAAAATTTTGATACTGGTAATGGCCGTGCCGATACTCACCGTCATTATTGAAACGATTCTCGGACTTATTCCTTCGTGATCATAAATAAAATGGAAAGGGGGGCACAAAAAATGAAGCGCTTTCGGTGGGCGGGAGCTTTTTTGTTCATCCTCTTATTTTTTCAGACTGAATGTGTACAAGCTGCCGGAACAGACGGTGCGTCGCAGGAAACCGCAGTTCACCAAGAATCCGCTGATGAAGTGGCGAAAAAGCAGGCCGAAGCGCTGAAAACAGAAGGCATCGGAAAGTTTTGGGACGACATCATGACAGAATACGGCGGTCTTCTGCCTGAAAGCCAAAAGGGAAGCATCATCGACTTTATTAACGGAGAAAAAACGTTCTCACCGGAGGCATGGCTGAAGGCTTTATTTTCATACTTGTTTCATGAAGTGCTCGCAAACGGAAAGCTTCTGGGAACTTTGATTCTTCTCACCATTTTTTGTGTCATTCTGCAGCTCCTGCAAAATGCGTTCCAGCAGAGCACCGTCAGCAAAGTGGCTTATGCAATCGTCTACATGGTGCTGATTATTCTCGCTTTAAACAGCTTTCATGTTGCCGTCAATTATGCCAGTGAAGCGATCCAGACGATGACAAGCTTCATTCTCGCGCTCATCCCGCTTTTACTTGCGCTTTTGGCGTCTTCCGGGGGAGCCGTCTCCGCAGCTTTTTTTCACCCCGTTATTTTATTTCTGATGAATACGAGCGGCCTTCTCATTCAAAACATCGTCATGCCGCTTATCTTCCTGTCAGCGATTTTAAGCATCGTCAGCACGATGACGGATCAATATAAAGTCACGCAGCTTGCCAATCTGCTCAGAAATATCGCGATCGGCGCGCTTGCCGTATTCCTCACCGTGTTTCTCGGCGTCATCTCCGTACAGGGGGCTTCGGCTGCCGTGACGGACGGGATTACGCTCAGGACTGCAAAATTTATAACAGGCAATTTTATTCCCGTACTCGGCCGGATGTTTACGGATGCGACGGATACGGTCATCAGCGCCTCGCTCCTATTAAAAAACACCGTGGGAATCCTCGGAGTCGGAATTTTGATCTGCATCTCCGCGTTTCCGGCGATCAAAGTGCTCTCGCTCGCTTTTATTTATAAGCTCGCGGCCGCTATTCTGCAGCCGCTCGGAGGCGGGCCCGTCATTACGTGCCTCGGCGTCATCAGCAGAAGCGTACTGTATATTTTCGCGGCGCTCGCCATCGTCTCTCTCATGTTTTTCCTCAGCATCACAGTCATTATTACAGCAGGCAACCTCACCATGATGATGAAATAAAGGAGGCCCATTGGATATGAGCTTTTTAACAGAATGGCTGACAAGCATTATTTTATTTATCTTATTCGCCATCGTCATCGACATGCTGCTGCCCAGCTCCAGTATGCAAAAATACGCAAAGATGGTTGTCAGCCTGCTGTTAATCATTGTCATGCTCAACCCGATATTCAAACTTTTCAAAACAGACCCGGAAATCATCTTCGATTATTTGACAAAACAAGAGCAATCTCAATCCGCTGATATAAAAAATCAAATCAAATCAGAAAAAAAAGAAATACAAGCATCAAACCGCGCATATGTTTTAGAAGAAATGGCTGTCCAACTAAAAAAGAAAGCGGAGGAGATGTTCAGTCATGACGAATACAAAATAGACGACATCCGCCTTACAGCGGAAGAACAGGTTCGTTCAGAAGAAGATGTAAAAACGATCAGCGTGTATATGGCCCCATCTTCTGAAAAAACCGTGCAAACCGTCGCACCGATCGACATCCGCACAGACCGCAAATACGAACCGGAAGGCGCAGCCGACAAAAAAGAGGCCGCAGACATCAAAGGAAAACTTGCGGATATATGGGAAATCGGCAGTGAGAAAATTACGGTTTATATGGAAGGCGGGGAGAAAAACGGCCATGAATAAAAACGGACTATGGACCATACTCAAAAAACAGCTGATGATCGGACAGGCGAAAGACGGAGAAAAACCAAAACTGACAAAATATCATTACTTTCTGTTCGTGTTTGTGCTCGGGGTATCTTTTATGCTGGTCAGCCAGCTGTTCTCTTCACCGGAGAAAACCGGGAAGGACCAAACGGCGCAGACCGTCATGTCCGGCCGAACGGAAGACAAAAGCGGGCAAAAAAGCGCACCCGTTTTTAAGGCATCGAAAGACGGCAGCGCCAAAACCACGATCGATGATTACGAAAGAGACTATGAAAACCAGCTGAAAGAAATCCTTGAAACGATTATCGGCGTGGAGGATGTCTCAATTGTCGTAAACGTAGACGCAACATCTTTGAAAGTGTTTGAGAAAAATAAAACGAAAAAAGACACCACCACTGAAGAAACCGATAAAGAAGGCGGCAAAAGAAGCGTAACCGATCAAACCTCTGAAGAACAAATTGTCATGATTCGAAACGGGGACCAGGAAACCCCGGTCGTCGTCCAGACGAAAAAGCCCGATATCCGCGGTGTACTCGTTGTCGCTCAGGGAGTGGACAACGTTCAAATAAAAAAAACCATCATTGATGCCGTCACAAGGGTGCTCGATGTTCCGAGCTATCGTGTAGCGGTTGCCCCTAAAAAAATCAAGGAGGATTCATAAATCATGCTGAAAAAACAAACGGTTTGGCTTTTAACAATGCTCAGTCTCGTCGTGGTATTAAGTGTTTATTATATTATGTCGCCGGAAAGCAAAAATGCCGTGCAGATGAAAAGCGAAAAAAGCAGCGGAGAAGTCGCCACTGAAAAAACGCCGGCTCCTGAAACGAAAGATAAGAGCGGAAGCGGCACGGAAAAAGAAGACGGCACAAAAGGAACGAAAGATTCTAAAGGCACAAAAGAGGATAAAGAAACATCAGCCGAAGCATCGGACAAAGACGGATCGGTTGCCACAGAAACAGCTGATGAAAACTTATTTACCGCATACCGTATGGAACTTGAAGACGCGAGAAGCAAAGAAAGGGAACAGTTAAACAGCATTGTTTCAAGCGATGATGCGACCGCAAAGGAAAAAAGCGAAGCCTACGATAAAATGACGGCGCTGAGCAATGCTGAAGGGACGGAAAAACAGCTGGAAACGCTGATTAAAACACAAGGCTACAAAGATGCGCTCGTGGATGCTGAAGGAGACAAAATCAACATTACCGTCATGTCTGACAAACATTCAAACGCAAAAGCTTCCGCTATCATTGACCTGGTGGAAAAAGAAATCAAGACGATGAAAGACGTCGCCGTCACGTTTGAACCGACAAAGTAAGAGACCTGAACCGCCCGCACCCGCTGCGGGCTTTTCTGATGTCATTTTAGATCAGTGTTGAATTTACACAAGCGCTCCTGTAAGATAAACATAGTATGTACTTTTAGTAGCAACCCATAAATTTCTATTTTTTATACATAGGAGTGGAAACTGATGTTAAAAATCAACGAAATTCATGAACTGATAAAAAGAATCGATGAATCTTCCATCGACGAATTTGTTTACGAAATTGAAGGCGTAAGCCTAAAACTGAAAAAAAATGAAGCGCCGGCAGTGAATGTAACGGGACAAGCCCAAGCCGTTCCCGCCGCTTACGCACCTGCTCCGCAGGCTGCAAAACCGGAAGCGCGTGAAGCCGCTCCTGCTCAGGAAGCGCCGAAACAAGACGAAAACCTGCACAAAATTACGTCTCCGATGGTCGGAACGTTTTATGCTTCTTCATCGCCGGAAGCCGGCCCTTACGTAAACCAAGGTTCAAAAGTGAGCGAAAATACAGTTGTTTGTATCGTAGAAGCAATGAAACTCTTTAACGAGATTGAAGCCGAAGTAAAAGGAGAAATCGTTGAAGTGTTAGTTGAAAACGGCCAGCTGGTCGAATACGGACAACCTCTATTTCTTGTAAAAGCTGAGTAAGGAGACCTGCTATTATGATTAAAAAGCTATTGATCGCCAACCGAGGAGAAATCGCCGTCAGAATCATCCGGGCCTGCAAAGAGCTGGGCATTGAAACTGTAGCCGTTTATTCTGAGGCAGATAAAGACGCCCTGCATGTCCAAATGGCCGATGAGGCTTTTTGTATCGGGCCGAAAACATCAAAAGAAAGCTATTTAAATGTAACGAACATCGTCAGCGTCGCAAAGCTGACCGGCACGGATGCGATTCATCCGGGATACGGGTTTTTAGCTGAAAACGCCGACTTTGCCGAGCTGTGCGAGGAATTAAACGTAACGTTTGTCGGCCCTACGGCTGACGCCATTTCAAAAATGGGAACAAAAGATATCGCGCGCGACACGATGCAGCTGGCGGGCGTGCCGATTGTGCCCGGTTCAAAAGGAATCATAAAAAATACGGAAGAAGCGGTTTCGCTTGCAGGTGAAATTGGGTATCCTGTCATTATAAAAGCCACTGCGGGCGGAGGCGGAAAAGGCATCCGGGTCGCACGCACAGAAGAAGAACTGATCAAAGGCATTGAGATTACCCAGCAGGAAGCCGCTACGGCATTCGGAAATCCGGGTGTGTACATCGAGAAGTACATCGAAGATTTCCGCCATGTTGAAATTCAGGTGCTTGCGGATAATTACGGAAACACGATCCATCTCGGAGAGCGTGACTGTTCTATCCAAAGACGTCTGCAAAAACTTCTTGAAGAGTCACCGTCACCTGCGCTTGATTCTGAAATCAGGGAGCAGATGGGCGAAGCAGCGGTAAAAGCAGCTAAGGCCGTCGGTTACACGGGAGCCGGCACAGTAGAATTCATCTATGACTACAGAGAACAGCGCTACTACTTCATGGAAATGAACACGCGTATTCAAGTAGAGCACCCTGTCACAGAAATGGTGACGGGAACGGATCTGATCAAAGAACAGATCAAAGTGGCATCCGGACAGGAGCTTTCGCTCAGACAGGAAGACGTTGAATTTAACGGCTGGGCGATTGAATGCCGCATCAACGCTGAAAATCCTGCGAAAAACTTCATGCCTTCACCCGGTAAAATTAACATGTACCTGCCGCCGGGCGGACTTGGCGTACGCGTGGATTCAGCCGCATATCCCGGCTATTCGATCCCGCCGTACTATGACAGTATGATTGCTAAAGTCATCACATACGGAACAACGCGTGATGAGGCAGTCGCACGGATGAAACGCGCGCTGAGCGAATTCGTGATTGAAGGTATTGAAACGACGATTCCGTTCCATTTGAAACTGCTTGAACACGAAACATTTGTCAGCGGAGAGTTTAATACAAAGTTTTTAGAAACATATGATGTAATGGGCTCATAATTTTTGCGGGAGGTGAATTGAATGGAAGACAACAGTGTGCTTAAAATGGATCATGATGAGGCTCATTTAGGCAAGGTTGAAATTGCTCCTGAGGTCATTGAAGTCATTGCCGGCATCGCCGCTTCCGAAGTTGAAGGAGTTGCTGAAATGCGCGGCAATTTCGCCACGGGCGTCGTAGAACGCTTCGGCAAAATCAATCACGGCAAAGGCGTAAAGGTCGATTTAGCCGATGACGGGATTACCATCGACGTCTATTGCGTCGTTCAATTCGGGATCTCGATCCCGAAAGTGGCGGCAAGCGTTCAGGAGAATATCCGACAAACCTTATTAAACATGACGTCTCTTACCATTAATGAAATCAATATTCATATCGTCGGCATTCAATTTGACACGAAAGCCCAAGAAGTCGAAATCGACGAAGAAATGTAATGAGCGTATAAAAACCAAGGGGATGGGCAGCCCTTTGGTTTTTTATACGTTTCCCGTCATTTCAGGCATGAAGAAAGCCGGCTTACAAACGGCAGCCGAGTTTCTTCATGCTGTGAAATCCGAATGAAATTAATACGGTTTGTGAAAATATTCGGCATTAGGGTGAAAAAACCTAAATTTCGACATGCGATTGAGAAAAAAATATGTTATGATCTCTTTAAGCTTAACGACAAGCGGATAAAGCGGATCTGAAGGAGAAAGAAAATGAAAAGAAGAACAGCTAGAGAAAAAGCTTTGCAGGCACTTTTTCAGATTGATGTCAGCGATATTGCACCGAACGATGCCATTGAGCACGCGCTCGATGGTGAAAAAACAGATGCCTTCTTTGAACAGCTGGTGTACGGAGTGATCGAACATCAGGTTCAGCTTGATGAAATGATTTCCGGCCATCTCGTCAATTGGAAGCTTGACCGGATTGCAAACGTAGACCGCGCGATCCTGCGTCTGGCGGTGTATGAAATGGTTTATTCTGACGACATTCCTGCTAACGTGTCATTAAACGAAGCAATCGAGCTGGCAAAACGGTTCGGCGACGATAAAGCTGCAAAATTCGTAAACGGGGTTCTTTCTAACATTAAAACTGATATCGAATCATAGGAGGAAAGAAAATGACTGCAACAATCATCGACGGAAAAGAAACGGCTAAAGAAAAACGCGAACAATTGGCAAAAGAAGTAGAAGAGCTGAAAGCACAAGGCGTAGTGCCTGGCTTGGCGGTCATTTTAATCGGAGACGATCCCGCTTCTGTTTCATATGTGACAGGCAAGAAAAAAGCCGCTGAAACAATGGGAATGAAATTTAAGCTTGACCGCTTTGACTCAAGCTTAACCGAGGCGGAGCTTTTAACAGTGATTGATCAGTATAATCAAAATCCGGAATTCCACGGCATTCTCGTCCAGCTGCCGCTCCCGGATCATATTTCTGAAAAAGCCGTAATCGAGCGGATCTCCCCTGATAAGGATGTTGACGGTTTCCACCCTCTCAACGTCGGGAAAATGCTGCTTGGCGAAGATACATTTCTTCCATGCACGCCGCACGGAATTGTCGAGTTACTGAAAAAGACGAACGTAGATCTTTCCGGCAAAGAAGTTGTTGTAGTCGGACGAAGCAATATTGTCGGTAAACCGGTCGGCCAGCTGCTGCTGAACGAAAACGCGACCGTCACATATTGCCATTCCCGCACGAAAAATATGTCTGAGCATACGAAAAAAGCAGATATTCTTGTGGTAGCGGTCGGTAAAGCGAACTTCATCAAAGCCGATCAAATCAAAGAGGGCGCCATTGTCATTGATGTCGGCGTCAACCGTCTCGAAAGCGGAAAACTCTGCGGAGACGTTCAGTTTGATGAAGCGAAAGAAAAAGCATCTTTCATTACGCCGGTGCCGGGCGGAGTAGGTCCGATGACCATCACAATGCTTGCGCATAATACTGTTAAATCTGCCAGACGTACGTTATCATAGATAACCGGAGACAGTCACAAAAAGTGTGACAATGAGCACGATACCCGCTTCTTAAGGCTCCTTTCAGCCAGAGCGGGTTTTCTTAGTTTAGGGCAAAAAGCCTTTATGAAAGGAGTGCAGGATGTGAGTGAAGCGGCATATGTCACGGTTTCCGCGCTGACCAAATACATTAAACGAAAATTCGATGTGGACCCTCATCTTGAGGACATTTGGATTAAGGGTGAGCTCTCCAATGTTAAAATCCATACGAGAGGCCACATTTATTTTACATTAAAAGATGAGCATGCCCGCATGCAGGCCGTCATGTTTCAGAGGCAAAGTTCGAGGCTTGCGTTTAAGCCCGAGGACGGAATGAAGGTCATCGTAAGAGGCGGTATCTCCGTCTATGAACCGAGCGGAAGCTATCAGCTGTACGCGAAAGAAATGCAGCCGGACGGTGTGGGGGCGCTCTACTTAGCATATGAAGAATTAAAGAAAAAACTTGCCGGCGAAGGGTTGTTTGATGACCGGCATAAGCAGGCCATCCCCGCTTTTCCGGCTACGATCGGGGTCGTCACGTCACCGACGGGAGCAGCCGTCAGAGACGTCATTACCACACTCAAAAGAAGATACCCCCTTGTGAAAGTCATTGTGCTTCCCGCGCTCGTTCAAGGTGAAAATGCCAGCAGATCGATTGTGAAGCGCATTGAAGAAGCCAATGCACAAAAAATGTGTGACGTCCTGATCGTCGGAAGGGGAGGGGGCTCGATCGAAGAATTGTGGGCATTTAACGAAGAAATCGTGGCCCGGGCGATTTTTGCTTCCGCCATTCCGATTATATCAGCCGTCGGACATGAAACAGATTTTACAATCAGTGATTTCGTCGCGGATATCCGGGCGGCAACGCCGACAGGAGCGGCAGAAATCGCCGTTCCCCACACGACGGACTTAATGGAACGGACAAAAACGGCGGAAGTCCGCCTGACAAGAGCGATGCAGCAGCATATCAGCAAGAAAAAAGAACGGGTCCAATCGCTCCAGTCATCCTACGCGTTCCGTTTTCCGAAACGATTGTATACCCAAAAAGAACAGCAGTTTGACCTTTTGTATCAGCAGTTCCAATCACAGCTCACAGGGCTTACGGACAGGAAACAAAGGCAGCTGGAGCGGAATACGTACAGATTAACGGCGCTCCACCCTGAAACCCAGCTGAAACAGGCGAAAAAACGGTACGAGGAGCGCTCAAATCAGCTCGCCCGAAGCATGAATGTCCAGCTGAAGCAGCTTCATTCGCAGTTTCAGACGGTTCTTGGTAAACTGAATGCATTAAGTCCCCTTCAGGTGATGGAGAGAGGATACAGTCTGGCCTATAAAGACAAAGAGCTGATCAAAAGCGTTGATCAAGTGGAACAAAATGATACGCTTGAAGTAAAGATGACAGACGGCGTTCTGACGTGTGAAGTATTGCAAAAGAGAGGCGAACGAAAATGACAGAAACCAAAAAAAGTGAAGAGCTGACATTTGAAGAGGCGATGAAAGGCCTTGAAGGCATTGTGGCAAAGCTTGAAGAAGGAGACGTGCCGCTGGAGCAGGCGATTAATTATTTTCAGGAAGGGATGGCCCTTTCAAAAATGTGCCATGAAAAGCTTCAGCATGTCGAAAAGCAAATGGACTTTATTTTAAAAGATAACGGAGAACTTGCACCTTTCAGCGTTCAGGAGGAAGACGAAGGTGACAAATAAACTGGACGCATTTTTAGCATCGCGCAAACAACTGATTGAACAGCAGCTTTCTTTATATACAGAACGGCTTGCGATGCCGGAAACCCTCAAAAAATCTATGCTGTATTCTTTGGAAGCGGGCGGAAAGAGGCTGCGCCCCCTCGTCGTCTTAGCCGTTCTGAATGCTTACGGAAAAGATGAAAAAGACGGGATTCCGGTTGGGTGCGCTGTCGAAATGATTCATACGTATTCTTTAATCCATGATGATCTTCCTTGCATGGACGATGATGATCTGCGCCGGGGAAAGCCCACAAACCATAAAGTCTTCGGAGAAGCGGCGGCCGTATTGGCCGGAGACGGGCTTCTGACAGAAAGCTTTAAATTGATCACATCTTACGTGTCTGAGGCGGTTTCAGCAGAAAAACGCCTCCGTCTCGTCGATGAGCTGATCAGCGCGGCAGGAACGGAAGGAATGGTCGGCGGGCAGGCTGCCGACATGGAAGCGGAACAAAAGCGGATAACGCTTGAGGAGCTTGAATCCATCCACGAGCGGAAAACGGCCAAGCTCCTCGGTTTTTCCGTGACGGCGGGCGCCATTTTGGCAGATGCACCGGAGGATGAAGTCGAAAAGCTCCGTTTGTTCAGCAGCCATATCGGCATCGGATTTCAAATCAGAGACGACATCCTTGATATTGAAGGGCATGAGGAGAGGATCGGCAAACCGGTCGGCTCAGACACGTCGAACGAAAAATCAACGTATCCATCGCTTTTAACGCTTGAAGGCGCGAAAGAAAAGCTTGCGTATCATATCAGCGAGGCGAAACAGATCATCACCGGCCTTTCTCTTCAGAAAGAATTGCTGCATGACCTCTGTGATTTAATCGCGGCGAGAGATCATTAAAAACAGTCCTGATTTGAAGGGGCTGCCGCTCCTATGGTAAAATGTAAGCAGTTTCGATGAAAATACAAAGGGAGTCTTTTTCTTTTTTCAAAAAGACACTGTTTAATTTGCAGAAATTCATGCTGAAAGTGAGTTGATCCGCTTTGGATCTTTTATCAATACAGGACCCGTCATTTCTTAAAAAGATGTCAATTGAAGAGCTGGAAGAGCTGAGTGAGGAGATCCGCAATTTCCTCATCACATCGCTGTCTGCCTCTGGCGGCCATATCGGGCCGAACCTCGGGGTTGTCGAGCTGACAATTGCGCTTCACAAAGAATTTGACAGTCCGAAAGATAAATTTTTATGGGATGTCGGACATCAGTCCTATGTTCATAAACTGTTAACCGGACGCGGTAAGGAGTTTGAAACCTTGCGCCAATATAAAGGGCTTTGCGGTTTCCCGAAACGCAGCGAAAGCGAACATGACATATGGGAAACAGGCCACAGCTCAACCTCGCTCTCAGGCGCGATGGGAATGGCTGCCGCCCGTGATATTAAAGGATCGAAGGAATATATCATCCCGATTATCGGAGACGGCGCTTTAACCGGAGGAATGGCGCTTGAAGCGCTGAACCATATCGGTGATGAGAAAAAAGACATGATCGTCATCCTGAATGATAATGAGATGAGTATTGCGCCGAATGTCGGGGCGATTCATTCTATGCTGGGACGGCTTCGGACTGCCGGCAAATATCAATGGGTAAAAGACGAGCTTGAATATTTATTTAAGCGCATCCCGGCCGTCGGCGGAAAATTGGCCGCCACAGCGGAACGGATAAAAGACAGTTTGAAATATATGCTTGTGTCAGGCATGTTTTTTGAAGAGCTGGGCTTTACGTATTTAGGCCCGGTTGACGGTCATTCCTACCACGAACTGTTTGAAAACCTGCAATACGCCAAAAAAACGAAAGGCCCTGTCCTGTTACATGTCATTACGAAAAAGGGCAAAGGCTATAAACCGGCTGAGACCGACACAATCGGCACATGGCACGGAACGGGTCCGTATAAAATCAATACGGGTGATTTCGTCAAGCCGAAAGCCGCGGCGCCTTCATGGAGCGGACTTGTCAGCGGCACCGTGCAGGAGCTGGCGCGTGAGGATGACAGAATTGTCGCGATTACACCGGCCATGCCGGTCGGCTCTAAACTGGAAGGGTTTGCGAAAGAATTTCCTGAACGCATGTTTGATGTCGGAATCGCAGAACAGCATGCGGCGACGATGGCGGCTGGAATGGCGCTCCAAGGCATGAAGCCGTTTCTTGCGATTTATTCGACCTTTTTGCAGCGGGCGTACGATCAGGTCGTCCATGACATCTGCCGTCAAAACGCGAATGTATTTATCGGCATTGACCGCGCCGGTTTGGTCGGCGCTGACGGGGAGACACATCAAGGCGTCTTTGACATCGCCTTTTTGCGGCATATACCAAACCTCGTTTTAATGATGCCGAAGGATGAAAATGAAGGCCGCCATATGGTCAATACAGCCCTTAATTATGAGGAAGGTCCGATCGCGATGCGCTTCCCGCGCGGAAACGGGCTCGGCGTAAAGATGGATAAAGAGCTGAAAACCATTCCGATCGGAACATGGGAAGTGCTCCGTCCCGGAAAAGACGCGGTCATTTTAACATTCGGTACGACCATTGAAATGGCGCTGGAAGCGGCTGAAGAACTGCATAAAGAAGGCCTGTCCGTGCGTGTCGTGAATGCGCGGTTCATAAAACCGATTGATAAACAAATGATGAAGGCCATTCTTAATGAAGGTCTGCCGATTTTAACGATAGAAGAAGCCGTGCTTGAAGGCGGATTCGGCAGCACGATTCTTGAATTCGCTCATGACCTCGGCATGTATCATACACCGATTGACAGAATGGGCATCCCAGACCGGTTTATTGAACACGGCAGCGTAACCGCCCTGCTTGAAGAAATCGGTCTCACGAAGGCTGAGGTTATGAACCGGATCAAACTGCTGATGCCGCCGAAGACACATAAAGGAATTGGATCATGACAGCAAAAAAAGAACGATTAGATGTACTTCTTGTAGAAAAAGGACTTGCGGAAACGCGGGAAAAAGCGAAACGCGCCATTATGGCGGGCATCGTTTACTCAAATGAAAACCGATTGGACAAACCGGGTGAAAAAATCGCCCGGGATCTTCCGTTAACGGTAAAAGGAAACCCTCTTAAATACGTCAGCAGAGGCGGATTAAAGCTTGAAAAAGCCCTGGAAGTGTTTCCCGTCTCGGTAAAAGGCAAAACGATGATTGACATCGGCTCGTCTACAGGGGGATTCACGGATTGCGCCCTCCAAAACGGAGCCGAGCGGTCCTACGCAGTGGATGTCGGCTATAATCAGCTTGCTTGGAAGCTCAGACAGGACGAGAGGGTCGTCGTCATGGAACGGACGAATTTCCGCTATTCCGAGCCTTCCGATTTCACAGAGGGTTTGCCGGAATTTGCGACAATCGATGTTTCTTTCATCTCACTCCGCCTCATTCTGCCGGTTTTAAAAACGCTGCTTGTACCGGGGAGCGATTGTATCGCACTGGTGAAGCCGCAATTTGAAGCCGGACGGGAATCCGTCGGAAAAAAAGGCATTGTCAGAGATCCAGGCGTTCATACTGACGTTCTCCGCCGCATGAATCAATTTGCCGCTTGTGAAGGATATACAGTGAAAGGACTGTCCTTCTCACCGATTACAGGGGGAGACGGCAATATTGAGTTTCTGCTTCATTTGGAATGGGGCGGAGAAGACGGAAACGGCGCTGAACTGCCGGAAGAAGACATTCTCCGTACCGTCCGCGAAGCACATGAAACATTAAAAGCCAAAAAGACAGATGTACCGGAATAATAGGGGGCTATTATTCCTTTTTTCTGCCATCATGTACTTTTTATCAAGAAGCGGTTAACATAATGACAAGAACAGCTTGAAAACAGAGGTGCTTACATGACAAAAGGCCAAAGGCATATAAAAATCAGAGAGCTTATTACAAGCCATGAGATTGAAACACAGGATGACTTAGTTGACATGCTGAGAGAAGAAGGGTATAAGGTAACCCAGGCGACTGTTTCCAGAGACATTAAAGAGCTGCATCTCGTAAAGGTGCCGACGAATAACGGCTCCTATAAATACAGCCTGCCGGCGGATCAGCGGTTCAATCCGCTGTCAAAACTGAAGCGTTCATTAATGGATGCGTTCGTAAAAATTGACTCAGCAAGTCATATGATCGTATTAAAAACGATGCCGGGGAATGCTCAGGCAATCGGCGCTCTGATGGATAATCTCGAATGGGAAGAAATCATGGGAACGATCTGCGGAGATGACACGATCTTAATCATCTGCAGGACGCCTGAAGATACGGAAGGCGTACAAAGCCGTCTTTTGGAGCTGCTGTAGCGTAATTATCAGATAAAAGGTGGAATGCTGTTTGTTAGCTGAACTATCAATAAAAAACTTTGCCATTATAGAGGAACTGACGATTTCGTTTGAGCGGGGGCTCACCGTCCTGACGGGAGAAACAGGGGCCGGCAAGTCAATTATTATAGACGCCGTTTCCCTATTAGTCGGCGGCCGCGGCTCGTCTGAATTTGTCCGTTACGGTGAAACAAAGGCCGAGCTTGAAGGACTGTTTCTATTGGACAGCGGTCATCCCGTTTTTGAAGTATGCCGTGAGCAGGGAATAGACGCATCTGACGACATGATTGTCATGAGAAGGGACATTAATGCCGGAGGAAAAAGCGTCTGCCGTGTCAACGGAAAATTAGTGACGATTGCGGCTTTGAGGGAAATCGGCAGACTTTTATTAGATATTCACGGACAGCATGATAACCAGCTGTTAATGGAGGACGATAAACACTTAGAGCTGTTGGACAGGTTTGCGGGCGCTGAGGCCGAATCCGCGCTTCAGGCTTACCATGAAGGCTATGAGCGTTATATGAAGCTGCTCAAAAAAGTGAAGAAGCTGTCAGAAAGCGAGCAGGAAATGGCGCATCGGTTAGACCTGATTCAATTTCAGCTTGAAGAAATCGAGTCGGCGAAGCTTGAATTGAATGAAGACGAGCTTCTTCAGGAAGAGCGGAAGCAGATATCCAACTTTGAAAAAATTTATGAATCATTGCAAAACGCCTATAATGCGCTCCGCAGCGAGCAGGGGGGGCTTGACTGGGTCGGAATGGCCTCTGCCCAGCTTGAAGATATTTCGGATATCAATGAACCGCTGCAAAAGCTGTCAGAAAGCGTGTCAAGTTCCTATTATCTGCTGGAGGATGCAACCTTTCAGATGCGCAATCTGTTAGATGATCTGGAATATGACCCGGAACGGCTGAATTTTATTGAAACCCGTTTAAATGAGATCAAACAGCTGAAGCGCAAATACGGAGCGACGGTAGAAGACATTTTGGAATACGGCTCCAAAATAGAAGAGGAAATCGATCAAATCGAGAACCGCGACAGCCACCTTGAAGCGCTGAAGAAGGAATTGGAGTCGGTCGGCAAAGATGTGGCCGTAGAAGCCGCCAATTTATCAAAAATCAGAAAAGCATGGGCTAAGAAACTGGCGGAAGCGATTCATCAGGAATTAAAAAGTCTGTATATGGGCAAATCAACGTTTGATACGGAATTTCTCGTGAAAACCGATCCGTCAGCCAGTGAAGCACCGGTTGTCAACGGGCAGCCCGTGCAGCTTACCCAAAAGGGGATTGACCTTGTGAAGTTTTTAATTTCAACAAACACCGGTGAACCTTTAAAACCGCTGTCAAAGGTCGCTTCCGGAGGCGAGCTTTCACGGGTGATGCTGGCGATGAAGAGTATTTTTTCTTCCCAGCAGGATGTCACCTCCATCATCTTTGACGAAGTGGACACCGGTGTAAGCGGGCGGGTTGCCCAAGCCATCGCAGAAAAAATCCATAAAGTATCGACCGGTTCACAGGTGCTCTGCATTACACACCTGCCGCAGGTTGCCGCCATGGCGGATACGCACCTTCTGATCGCAAAAGAATTCAAAGACGGCCGGACGACAACGCATGTCACGCCGCTTTCCAAACAGGACAAGGTAGCGGAAATCGGCCGCATGATTGCGGGCGTTGAAGTGACCGATCTGACAAAACGGCATGCACAAGAGCTTTTAAAACAGGCCGGACAGGTAAAAACGACAGGATAAGCTGCTGATACAGGCAGCTTATTTTTTTGTTCCATTTCTCTAACAGTGTATCCAATGTTTTTCTTCGTATGCCGGTTATAAATCAAGCGCAGGAAGGCAAAAGTATAGATGTAGCAGAAAAAGAAAGTGGTGTGGGATAGGAGCGAGGAGAGTGAAGGAATGAATGCACGATAACATGAGGAAAGCAATAGGTGTAATTCTCCTTGTTTCTTTACTAAGTGTAGGCTTTTTTAAGCCGTTTAAAGAATATTTACTGATACCGTCAGAAATGAGCGTCTTTGAAAACCAGACACAAGCCGTTCCGGTCAATGCATCAATAAGCGCTGAAAAGGGCGAATTATCAGAAGCCTTTACGCTGAAAGAAGAGCACGGCCATGCAAACATAACAGGGCAAACAC
Source organism: Bacillus sp. SJ-10 (assembly GCF_002843505.1). Taxonomy (NCBI): domain Bacteria; kingdom Bacillati; phylum Bacillota; class Bacilli; order Caryophanales; family Bacillaceae; genus Bacillus; species Bacillus sp. SJ-10. Next base: position 2,239,626 of record NZ_CP025258.1, read on the forward strand.
AAGGCCGGTCAGAAGTAGTATATGATCTTGCCGGGTTTCCCATTAAAAAAACGAAAGTGCGTGTTCTTCCAGAATTGAAGGTCATTCCGGGCGGACAGTCCATCGGTGTAAAACTGCATTCAGTCGGTGTTTTGGTCGTCGGCTTTCACCAGGTGATGACAAAGGATGGGAAAAAGTCTCCGGGAGAACAAGCGGGAATTGAATCTGGCGACATCATTATTAAAATGAACGGACATAAAATTGAAAAAATGAGCGACATCGCCCCGTTTATTCAAAAAGCGGGCAAAACCGGTGAATCTTTGGATTTATTGGTGAAACGCGATAAGCAAAAAATCAAAACAAAGCTGATTCCGACAAAGGACGAAGCCGAGGGGAAATATCGAATCGGCCTTTATATCCGCGATTCGGCAGCCGGCATCGGCACCATGACATTTTTTGAACCGAAAACAAAAAAATACGGCGCATTGGGCCACGTCATCTCTGATATGGATACAAAAAAACCGATTGTTGTAGAAGACGGAGAAATCGTCCGTTCAACTGTAACATCGATTGAAAAAGGAAAAGGCGGCAATCCAGGCGAAAAACTGGCAAGGTTTTCGTCAGAACGGAAAACGATCGGCGATATTAACCGCAACAGCCCGTTCGGCATTTTCGGGAAACTGCATCAGCCGATTAAAAACAACATTTCCGACAAAGCGCTTCCGATTGCTTTGTCAAATGAAGTAAAAAAAGGACCTGCGCAAATGCTGACGGTTATTGAAAACGATAAAGTAGAGAAATTTGATATTGAAATCGTCAGCACCACGCCGCAAAAATTCCCGGCGACAAAGGGAATGGTGTTGAAAGTGACAGATCCGAAACTGCTGAAAAGAACCGGCGGAATCGTTCAGGGGATGAGCGGAAGCCCGATCATCCAGAACGGAAAGGTCGTCGGAGCCGTAACCCACGTATTTGTCAATGATCCGACAAGCGGCTACGGCGTTCATATCGAATGGATGCTGTCTGAAGCGGGTGTTGATGTTTACGGGAAAGACAAAGCAAGCTGACTGCCGGATGATCCGGCAGTTTTTTTATGTGATGCGTTCTTCACTTCTTTCCTGGATTCATGTAAAATAAGACATGAAGATTTTTCGACAAATTCACGTTTCCTGATTTGTCAAACTTAATTTTTAGTCGAAAAACCTAGAAAATGCTAGAAAAACAAAGATATACCACTATTATTGGTAAATATGGATTTTTTAAAAGGGGAAGTAGTGGTTTTGTCGAATGTAACATGTAGCAGTCAAATGGGTTGCGTCCTGTTAATACATTGGGGGAGGAAGAAACGTGGAGAAAATTAAAGTTTGTGTTGCTGATGATAATCGAGAGCTTGTAAGCCTGTTGAGTGAATATATAGAGGGACAGGATGATATGGAAGTGATCGGCGTTGCTTATAACGGACAGGAATGTCTTTCTTTGTTTAAAGATAAGAATCCTGATGTACTCGTTTTAGACATTATCATGCCGCATCTGGACGGACTTGCGGTTTTGGAGCGTCTGCGGGAATCAGAGCTCGAGAAGCAGCCGAACGTCATCATGCTGACGGCATTCGGTCAGGAAGACGTTACGAAAAAAGCCGTCGATTTAGGCGCGTCCTATTTCATCCTGAAGCCGTTTGATATGGAAAACCTTGTCGGCCATATCCGCCAGGTAAGCGGAAATGTCAGCAGTGTCACACACCGTGCGCCGTCCGCGCAAAGCAGCATTATCCGCAGCCAGCCGGAGCCGAAGCGGAAAAATCTCGATGCCAGCATTACAAGCATTATCCATGAGATCGGTGTGCCTGCCCATATCAAAGGCTATCTTTATTTGCGTGAAGCCATTTCCATGGTGTATAACGATATTGAACTCCTCGGCAGCATCACAAAAGTCCTTTATCCCGACATCGCCAAAAAATTCAACACGACCGCAAGCCGTGTAGAACGGGCCATCCGCCACGCCATTGAAGTCGCATGGAGCAGGGGAAATATTGATTCCATCTCTTCACTGTTCGGATATACGGTAAGCATGACAAAAGCAAAACCAACCAATTCAGAATTCATCGCGATGGTTGCTGACAAGCTGAGATTGGAGCATAAAGCTTCGTAACAAGCTTTTGGCTAAATGTCTTTTTCGCGCCTTCTATTCCGTGCATGAACGCGGAAGAGAAGGCGTTTTGAAATTTTGCTGACGAAAACAATGGGAATCACTCACGCCGGTACTTGTTCTATACATAAATGCGGGGTTTATGCCGTCTACACGTATAATACCGGGGCTGATATTTTAATGATTTTGCCGTCTCTGAAATAAAAGCGGGGGACGCGGCGGCTTAACACAGATAGGACTTCGTAGCTGATCGTACCGAGCATTTCGGCAATTTCATCAACGGAAATCTCGGCTCCTTGTTGTTTACCGTAGATGACGACTTCTTCTCCTTGTTTGCCCTCATTCTCACCTAAACTGACCATGATCATATCCATTGTCACTCTCCCCGCCACCGGCACCCGTCTGCCGCGGTGAAGAATAAACCCGCGGTTGGACAGGGCGCGGGAGTAACCGTCAGCATAGCCGATCGGAATCGTCGCGATGATTTCACCCGGTTCGGCGATATATGTGGCGCCATAACTGACGGTCCGGGGATCTGTCACCATAGCTTTCACATAAGCGATACGCGCCTTTAAACTTAGCGCGGGTGTGAGATCCACGAGGTTCAGTTCCTTTATCGAGGCGGACGGATATAAACCATATAACCCAATGCCTAAACGGATCATGTCGGCGCTGAATTCCGGGAATGCGATAGCGGCGGCTGTGTTGCACATATGCACGGTAGGCAGCGTAATGTCTTGATTTTTTAAAAAGCGGAGAAAGCTGATAAACTTTTCATGCTGCAGCATCGTCAGCTCAGTGTCCGGTTCATCCGCTGTTGAAAAATGTGTAAAGATGCCATCCCATGACAGGTATGTACTCGACTTGAGCGCTTTCACCACTGCTAAAAGGTCTTCTTCCGTACGCACACCCAGCCGGCCCATTCCGGTATCCACATTGATATGAATGGACAGCCGTTTCGAATCTGCTTCTTTTTCCAATATCCGATTCGCTTTTTTGATCCAGCTGACCTGAAACGCTGATAATGTTATGTTCCAAACGGCAGATTTTTTCACACAGCTGAGAGCTGTGAAGCCGAGCACAAGAATAGGTGCCGTAATTCCCGCTCTCCGTAACACAATTCCCTCTTCGACGCTGGCGACAGCGAGCTCGCTCGCCCCGCTTTCCAGTGCCTGCCGCGCTACTTCCACAGACCCGTGGCCATAAGCGTTGGCTTTTACGACGGCCATAATTTTAGACGTATTCGGAATATGGCGGCGGATCGCCCGTACGTTCTTTTTTATCGCATCAAGGTCAACTTCAATCCAAACTTCCCGGCAAAGTTTTTTCATCACGATTCCTTCTTTCCTTAATGAGATTCAGTACTCATGCTTTCAATCTGCATTCTATTCATCTTGAACTGAAATCATTCAAAACATGGAAAGGTGATCGCTGATGTTTAAAAATCTAGTTTTCGGGAAATCAGTGAGCCTGCTTTATTTATGCTGAAAGGGCTGCTTGTCAGCCCTTAAATTGACTTTACAATATTCTGATCTGAAAATTGATGTTCAAACATTTTGGTGTGGCTCACAGCATTGTTTTGAATGACAATGCCGATATTTCCCCCTCCGGCACCGAAAACGGTTTTTGATGCAGTCAGCGGACTGATGGATATGGCGCCGCCAACATTGACAACTCCGTTTCCTGATACGTTGTTTATCGTAATCGGGCAACCGCTCATTCTATTTTTTCTCCTTTCTCTCACAGTCTACTAACTATATGTACGCTGTGATATGGAAGAAGATTAAACAAAACGGCAAAAAGAATCCGGCTGCTGCCAGCCGGAAAGGGAGGGAAATACGATGTCATAATGTTTTCGTGACATTTTGATCAGAGTATTGAGAGCTTGAAGATTGAGATGTACTGGATTGATTCATTTGCAGGACCAACCCTGTATTTCCCCCTCCTGAGCCGTAGACGGTTTTTGATACGGTTAAAGGACTTATCGAAAACGCACCGCCGACATTGACAACCCCGTTTCCGGAAAGACTGTTAATCGTAATAGGAAAACCAGCCATCATATACGGTCTCCTTTCTATTAATCTATTTACTATATGTACGCTGTGTGTTAGAAATAGGAGTAAACAAAGCGGTAAAAACTTGTGAATCAAAAAAACTGCCGGACATCCGGCAGTTTTTTTAGTCTACTTTTCAAACGGCACCCAGCCGCCTGTATTCTGAATCATTTCCCATAACGGTTCAGGAAGTCGGTATTTCTCAATTTCAGATGCTTGAATGGCTTTTTCGATTTCCTGTTCGCGGCCTTCTTTGACCAGCACCGCCCATTCGGGGTTAATCAAAATGACACGTCCCAGAGCCACCAGCGGAATTCCGCTTTCTAATACGGCAAGCGCTTCGTCCGCGGTATAGATGGAACCGACGGCCATCAGCGGCACTTTATGGCCGACGCGTTCGTTTAATAAATCCATCCGGGTCCGTGAAGTATCCGCCCCGCGGCGGGCTTTGGAATTGACATCCATCAGTGAAATATGCAGATAATCCAAGTTCTCTTCCGCAAGCGCGTCGGCGAGCATGAATGTTTCTTTCATTGTAAGCCCCGGTGTTTCCGGCTCTTCCGGTGACAGGCGGTAGCCGAGAACGAATGGATTTTCAGCGTGTGTATCAATTGCCTGTTTGACAGCGTCAACGACTGCAAGCGGGAACGCAAGGCGCTTTTCATCGCTTCCGCCCCAGCGGTCTGTGCGCCGGTTTGTTTTCGGTGAATAAAATTGGTGAATCAGGTACCCGTTTGCCCCGTGAATTTCAACACCGTCAAAGCCGGCTTCAATCGCTCTGCGTGTCGCTTCGCCGAATGCTTTCACGATGTGCTCAATTTCTTGTTCGGTGAGAGCCCGGGACGTTTGTCTCCCGTCTTCTTCTGAGCCGCTCGGACTGACGACGTCGTTGTTTGGCACGAGTTCAGGAGGGCATTCCAATCCTCCGTGGTGAATCTGCACAACGGCTTTCGCTCCTTGAGACTGGATCGCCTGAGCGAGTTTTTTCAAGCCGGGAATGTGAGAATCATCATAGATGCCGGGCTGGCCTGGAAACGCTTTGCCGTCTGGCGTTACGTTTGCACATGCCGTAATGACCATGCCCATTTCTTTTGAACGGGGAGTAATGTAGCTTAATTCACGGTCGGAAATCGTTCCGTCATCATTTGATGAATAGTGTGTCATGGGTGCGACTGAAATACGGTTTGGTATGGTGACGCCGCTTTCGAACGTAAAAGGTTCAAACAGCGGTTTATAAGTTTGCTTCATCATTTCGCCTTCTTCCTTAGGAGTTTAACTCGTCCGTATTCTAGCTTATGTTTTAATTGTGTGCAATTATTTTGCTTGTTCTTCTTCCTGAGGTTATGACCGGCTGAACCATTTAAACGAATGAAACGGTTTTCTCCGTTCCTTTTCAGGATCTTTATATCCTCCTGAAATTTGATGGCCGATCGAGCTGAATATGACAGCGGCGGCGAAGAGGAGAATGATTTTTTTCATATGCATATCTTCTTTCTTATCTTTTACAAGGTTATTTATAAGCATACGCTTGTGCGAAAAAACCGTCAATTTGTTTATTCTTTTTTCCACTTTCCTGCGGCGAATATCGTTCCGATCTGAATCACAACACTTAACAGAGCGCACACTGCCACAACTGTGTTGCTGTCCATAGAAGACACCCTCCTTTTTGTTAGGTTGATGTATCATATGACAGCTGTCTCTGTTTTGACAAAACCGTAATGCGGTGTTTCATATTTTTCAACACAAAAAGGGCGCTTTTTTAAGCGCCTTTACTTTTTTTTCAGCCGGTTCAAAGCGATTTGAACGGCGATGGCGTCATCCAGGTAGCCGATCGGAAACATGTAATCCGGAATGACGTCGGTCGCTAAAATATAATACAGCAGCGCGCTCCCGAGAATCGCGCGGTCTTCAGCCGGTGTTGATTCATCCATATACTGATGATGCATGTTTTTCAAATGATCAATAAAAGGGCCGACGCTTTCTTCATTGTCCATTTTCTTTTGAAACTCATCGCAAATCAGGCGATGGCCCTGCTGGGTTTTGGCATATTGTTCATATCTGGTCAGTTCGCGTTCAATTTGCTCCCGGGAAAAAGGCTGATCAAACATCTCGGCCATATTCAGCATATCCTGAATCGCGTGCATCGGGTCTTGCGGCGCAGCTTCTTTTTCATGGCCGATGTCTATGCCTGACGCCTCAAGCAATTCCTCCAGCGGGGTGCGGAGATGTTTTGAAAATTCCTGAAGATGCTTTAAATTGGCCTTCTGCTTGCCGTTTATAATCCGGGAGATGGTGGCCGTATCAATGTTTGTTAAGGCGCCGAGTTTTCTCATGGAGAGCGAGTGCTTATCAAGCAGTGATTTTAAAAGGGGCCCCAGTGTCTTATTTTTATTTTCTGTCAAGGGTGTCACCTCGTTTCCGCCGGAATGATGATCATTAATCAATAATTTTTGCAGAAAAGGTACCTTTTCTGTGCGGCTGAATAGGATAGTGTAGATTCAACGGCACAACATGTTGAAAAGAAATCAAAGAATGGAGAGAAACGAACATGGCTTGGTTATTGATTTTAGGTTTGGCAGTGTCCTCGAGCATTGATAATTTAGGAGTGGGGATGTCATACGGCATCAGAAAAATCAAAATATCGCATGCGTCGAATATGATGATCGCTTTTATCTGTTTTGTATTCAGTTATATCGGAATTTATTTCGGCAAATGGATTTCAGCCGTTTTACCGGGCTTTCTTCCTGTATTGCTGGCGGCGTTTATTTTATCTGTCATCGGTATCCGCATCATTCTGCTGGCTGTGCCGAGAAAAACAGCGCGTGTTGGCGCGTCAGGAAAAAAAGGCCGTTTTGCCGGTCTGCTGCAAAATCCGGAGGCAGCGGATGCCGACGGTTCGGGAGAAATCGGTATATTGGAATCCATGGTTCTCGGGGTGGCCGTATCCGCAAATGCGCTGACCAACGGATTAAGCGCGGGGTTGATCGGACTTTCTCCCGCTGCCATTTCCATCACTGCGGCGGTCGGAAGCTTTTTGACCATATGGATCGGCTGCTCGCTTGGAAAAAAAGCCGCATCATTGCGCATCGGTTCTTTTCACGTCGGACAGTTCAGCACGGTGCTGAGCGGAGTGATTATTCTCATCATTGCTGCCAATACGCTGCTCTTTTAAGTTGTCCCGTTCATTTTATGAAAAGCTCAAAATAAATATGAATGTTTCTATTCGGGAGAGCGCATGACGCGGCTCTTTTTTTTTGGCGATCTGATATTTTTTCAAAATGAACAGAAAGTCGTCCGTTTCCGTTAAATTCTGCATATTCGGCCTTCAGACAGAACCTTTTTCATAGACTGATCAGCTTGTTTTCTTTCTAAGTTCAGGTAAACAGCAGGTCAGATAGCCTTCATTCCAAATATGGAAAAGCGCTGGAGGAATGAAGGCTCCCTTTACAAATCGGCCATTCTGTTCAAAGATAAAGCCGAATGAGAAAACGTGAGGTGATCTGTGTGAAGTCTGTCATACTTCTGATCTTCACCGCATGGCTGTTATCAGGCTGCGAGTATACCGCGGAGGCTGATGCGGCGCCGTCATTTACACAGGAAGGAACATTTATAAAAGCGGCCGGAAACGATACAATCGCGGTCGAAATTGACGGAGAAAGGCAAGAGGTGAAGGTGCCTTTCGCCAAGCGGTTTGAATGTCAGTCTCTGCCTGAACATACGGCGGTGCAAATCACCTATAAAAAAGAGAGCAACGGACAATTACGGCTTGAGGAACTGAAAAAAGAAACAGATATGTGAAAACGGGGAGGAAAAAAACGTGGGTTTACTGACAAAAAGCGCTGCTGCCTTCGGTGCCGCTCTGCTTCTGCTTGCGCCGTCTGCTTATGCAGCTGAACCTTTGCAAGGGAAAACCATTTATATCGATGCCGGACATGGCGGAGAAGACAGCGGGGCCGGCGGAAATGGACTGCTTGAGAAAAACATCAATTTAGCGGTGTCAAACAAGGTGATCGCCAAATTGGAGACAGAAGGCGCAAAACCTGTAGCTTCAAGGACTGACGATACTTTTTTACGTTTGGACGAGCGGGTGGCGAAAGCAAGCGCCAGCCAATCCGATTTATTCGTCAGCCTCCATACGAATTCAGCCGTATCAACGGCATCGGGCACGGAAACGTATTTTAATTCGACATATGAAGGCGCAGACAGCGAAAGGCTTGCTTCCGACATCCAGCAGCAGCTTGTCACGTCTTTAGGGATGAAGGACAGAGGCGTAAAAGAAGCTCCTTTTTATGTCATTACATATTCAAAGATGCCGAGTGTGCTGGCTGAATTAGGTTTTATCACAAATCCTCAAGATGCGGACAAGCTGAAAAGCGATAACGGACAAGAGCATGCCGCGGACGCCGTTGTAAACGGAATCGAAACTTATTACAGCGGCCGGTAATTATAAAATATGTGTAAATAGCGCCCTCCTTATGTGCATAACGATTATAATAGAGAAAACCGATGACAAACACCTGAGGTGACACATATGACGAATATTTTTGCCCACCGGGGGGCGTCGGGCGACTGCCCGGAAAATACGATGCCCGCGTTCAAAAAAGCGATTGAGGACGGGGCTGACGGAATTGAACTTGATGTACAGATGACAAAAGACGGCCGGATCGTGGTCATTCACGATGAAACCCTCGACCGCACGACGTCTCTGAAAGGATTTGTGAAAGATACGGCGTATGACAAAATCAGAACCGCCGATGCCGCCGGAAAATGGAAAGATGCTTTTAAAGGTGTCAGAATTCCGCTTTTGTCAGATGTGCTGCGTTTTGCGGAACGTGCTGATTTTCTGATAAACATTGAGCTGAAAAACAGTGTATTCCGTTACGAAGGAATGGAAGAAGAAGTGATTAAAAAAGTCAGATATTACGGACTGGAAAAGCGCGTTATTTTTTCTTCATTTAATCATGAGAGTCTCGCGGTTTGCCACGCCTTGGCGCCTGAAATTGAACGGGCGGTGCTGACGATGGATGTGCTGTACCGGCCTGAACGGTATCTTGCCGCCATTCCCGCTTCGGGTTATCATCCGAAGCTCGGTACGCCGGCGGTGAGCGCTGAAGTGATCAAACATCTTGCAAAACACCAAGCAGCGCTCCGTCCGTTCACCGTCAATCGTCCTGAGGATATGAAGCAGCTGATGAAAGCGGGAGCAGACGCGATTTTTACCGATTATCCAAAGCTGGCTGTTTCTATAAAAGAAGAATGCCGCAGCTGAGAAGACTGTTCAGACAGTCTTCTTTTTTTTATGGGCGGGAAAAAGGCGGTGCAATCATAACTCGGTCAGCCGGTTCATATATTGTAACAGGGCGTTTTGTGTAAGCGTTATCTTTTATCTTATTGAAAGTGAGGCAAAATTGTGGGAAAAACGGTTATCGTCAGTGCGGCAAGAACGCCGTTCGGAAAATTCGGCGGCGCATTAAAAGAAGTAAAGGCAGCCGAGCTTGGCGGCATTGTCATAAAAGAAGCAATCAAGCGCGCCGCTATCAGTGAAAGCGAAGCGGAAGGAGCGGTGATGGGAATGGTCGTCCAGGCGGGTGCCGGGCAGATTCCGGCACGACAGGCTGCAAGATATGCCGGGCTTCCATGGTCCGTTCCGGCTGAAACCATTAATAAGGTCTGTGCATCAGGGCTCAGGGCCGTTACCATCTGTGATCAAATGATCCGGGCGAAAGATGCGGACGTGCTGATTGCAGGCGGAATGGAAAGCATGAGCAACATTCCGTACGCCATTCCGGCCGGCCGCTGGGGTGTGAGGATGGGGGACGGGGTGTTTCAGGATTTAATGGTTCATGACGGGCTGACCTGTGCGTTCGACCAGGTGCATATGGCTGTCCACGGAAGCACTGCGGCCAAAAAGTACGGCATTTCCCGGGATGAACAGGATCATTACGCTCTTTTGAGCCAGAAACGCGCGGCTGAGGCGGCTGAGGCGGGCAAATTGCGTGAAGAAATTGTCCCCGTCACCTGTACCGGCAAAAAGGGCAAACAGCATACTGTTGAAGCGGATGAGGGGCTGCGCCCTGATACAAGCCTTGAGCAGCTCGCAGCGCTCAAGCCAATTTTTACAGCCGACGGAACGGTTACAGCCGGAAACGCTCCCGGTGTAAATGACGGGGCCGGAGCATTTGTGCTGATGTCAGAGGAAAAAGCCGCAAAGCAGCATGTCAGGCCGCTCGCAGCGATACTTGGCTTTGCGTCAGTCGGACTGGAAGCGTCCGAGCTGGCAAGCGCGCCGGGAGAGGCCATCAGCCGGCTCTTGACAAAAACCGGACTGTCCGTTGACGATATTGATTTGTTTGAAGTAAATGAAGCATTTGCGTCCGTCGTGCTCGTGAGTGAAAAAATAGCCGGGTTCAGCCGGGAGAAAGTGAATGTAAACGGAGGGGCAATCGCGTTCGGCCACCCGATCGGAGCAAGCGGAGCGAGAATCATCATGAGTTTAATATACGAATTAAAGCGTCGCGGAGGAGGTTTAGGCATAGCGGCTATATGCAGCGGAGCAGCTCAAGGAGATGCCGTCCTGCTGGAGGTGTACTGATCAAAGGAGGGAGCGCCGGATGAAGATGAAAACAATCATGGTCGCAGGTGCCGGTCAGATGGGAGCAGGCATCGCTCAGACGGCTGCAGAAGCTGGGTTTGCCGTCAAGTTATACGATTGGGAGCCGGAAACGGTAAAAAAGGGTCTTCACCGCATAAAGGCAAACCTGGAGAAAGAGCAGGCAAAAGGACGGAAGTCACAGCAGGAGACAGATGCCGTTTTCAGCCGTATTTCTCCGGCAGAACTCACAGAAGCGGGAGATGCTGATTTTGTAATTGAAGCCATTGCCGAAAACAAAAAAGCAAAAGCGGAATTGTTTGACACACTTGATAAAATCTGTCCCTCTCATGCCGTATTGGCAAGCAATACGTCTTCTCTTCCCATTACGGAGCTTGCCGCGGCCACAAAAAGGCCTGAAAAAGTAATCGGCATGCATTTTATGAATCCGGTTCCTGTCATGGAGCTTGTCGAAGTCATCAGAGGACTCGCCACATCGGAAGAAACAGCGGAAACAGTAAAGAAGCTTGCCGTCCGGATGAATAAAACCCCTGTCGAAGTCAATGACTTCCCGGGCTTTATATCTAATCGCATATTAATGCCGATGATTAACGAAGCCGTTTATTGCCTTTACGAAGGAGCAGCTTCAAAGGAAGCGATTGATGAGGTGATGAAGCTCGGCATGCGGCATCCGATGGGTCCTTTAACATTAGCTGACTTCATCGGTCTGGATACGTGCCTTTCCATTATGGAGGTTCTCTATGCGGGGCTCGGAGATCCGAAATACCGCCCATGCCCTCTGCTCAGAAAATATGTCAGCGCCGGCTGGCTCGGCAAAAAAAGCGGGCGCGGTTTTTATGAGTACGGCAGATGACGTAAAGATCATGAGGGGAGACGGCAGCCATGCATTTTACAGAAGAGCACATCATGATGAGAAAAATGGTGCGTGATTTTGCCCGCAAGGAAATCGCGCCGGTGGTTGAGCTCATGGAATCAACAGATGAATTTCCGGAGCGGCTGATTAAAAAAATGGGCGAAGCGGGATTGATGGGCATTCCCGTCCCGGAAGCTTACGGCGGGGCGGGTGCTGATACAACATCTTACATTTTAGCGATTCATGAAATATCAAAAGTCAGCGCGGCCGTCGGCGTCATTTTATCCGTCCACACATCGGTAGGGACAATCCCGATTTTGCATTTCGGGACAGAAGCCCAAAAACAAACGTATATTCCGAAGCTGGCAGCGGGCGAATATATTGGGGCGTTTGCGCTTACTGAGCCTCAATCCGGATCTGATGCGGGAAGCCTGAAAACAACGGCCGTGCGAAAAGGCGGTTCATATATTCTGAACGGTTCAAAAATCTTTATTACAAACGGCGGAGCGGCAGATCTGTATCTGACATTCGCCATAACCGATCCGGGTAAGGGGAGAAAGGGGATTTCCGCGTTTATCGTTGAAAAAAACACACCCGGTTTTTCTGTCGGAAAAAAAGAAAAAAAGCTCGGATTGTTAGGTTCCAATACTGTCGAATTGCAGTTTGACCAAGCGGAAATTCCGATTGAAAACCGGCTCGGCGAAGAGGGCGAAGGCTTTTCAATCGCCATGAAAAACCTTGACGTCGGACGGATCGGCATAGCGGCTCAGGCGCTCGGGATTATCGAAGCGGCGCTCGGCTGCTCGGTGGAGTACGCCAAAACCCGCAGCCAGTTCGGCAGACCCATCGCTTCGAATCAGGCCGTTTCATTTAAATTATCTGACATGGCGACGAATGCGGAAGCTGCCAAATTATTGGTCTATCATGCTGCTGATCTGTATCAGCGAGGGCTTCCGTGCGGAAAAGAAGCATCTATGGCGAAGCAATTCGCGTCCGATGCGGCGATGAAAGCGGCGGTGGAGGCTGTGCAGATTCACGGCGGCTACGGCTATATGAAAGAATATCCCGCGGAGCGTTTATTTCGGGATGCGAAAGTCACGCAAATCTATGAAGGAACCAATGAGATTCAAAGGCTGATTATTTCTAAGTATCTTCTTCAATAAAAAGTGCGCAAAGGAGCGAAACCATGGAATCTTATTCTCCCGGTTTAGATGGCGTCATTGCGGTGGAAACGGGGATTTCTTTCCTGGATACACAGCAGGGCAGTATTTTAATCAAAGGCCACGATCTGATTGAGCTTTCTAAAACGGCCGGCTATATGGACATTGTTCATCTCTTATTGGAAGACAGACTTCCTGATGCGAAAGAGAAGGCGGCGCTTGAAGAAGACGTTCGGCGCGGCGGACATCTTCCCGAGGAAATCTTGCACATATGCCGTCTGCTGCCCGAACATACTCACCCGATGGACGGACTGAGGACGGGTTTGTCCGCCCTTGGAGGCTTTGACAAGGACATCGATGACCGTTCATCTTCCGTAAATCAGCACCGCGTACGCGGACTGATAGGCAAAATGCCGAATCTGACGGTCAACAGCTATCGAGTCATCAACGGGCTGGAGCCTTTGGCGCCGGTCGGAACCTTATCATACAGCGCAAACTTTTTATATATGATTACCGGAAAAACACCGTCATCTTTGGAAGAAGAAATCTTCGACCGGTCGCTTCTTTTATACAGTGAGCATGAATTGCCGAACTCAACGTTTACGGCCCGTGTCATTGCTTCGACGCAATCGGATATTTACGGCGCGCTGACCGGAGCCGTCGCCTCGCTTAAAGGAAACCTTCACGGCGGCGCGAACGAAGCGGTTATGTACATGCTTGAAGAAGCGAAGGATACAGACGGGTTTACACAATTATTAACTCAAAAACTCGCAAACAAAGAAAAAATCATGGGCTTCGGCCACCGTGTCTACATGAAAAAAATGGACCCGAGGGCGCTCATGATGAAAGAAGCGTTAAAAAAGCTGTCTGATCTTTCAGGTGATTTCCGTCTTTATAATATGTGTGAAGCCGGCGAAACCGTCATGAGGGAGAAAAAAGGCCTTTATCCGAATTTAGATTACTACGCAGCGCCGGTCTATTACATGCTCGGCATCCCGATCCCGCTGTACACGCCTATATTCTTCAGCGCACGGACGGTCGGACTGTGCGCCCACGTTATTGAACAGCACAGCCGAAACCGGCTTTTCCGCCCGCGTGTCCGCTACACCGGAGCGCGTCTGTAAACAGATGAGAAAGGAAGATGAAAACATGACAGAACCCCGCCGAATGGACGCTGTAATCGAAGAGATTTCTGACTACTTGCTCCATCAGGAGATTGACAGTTCAGAAGCATTCACTACGGCAGGACATGTGCTTCTTGATACGATAGGCTGCGGAATTTTGGCGCTCAGCTATCCCGAATGTACAAAGCTGCTCGGCCCGATTGTCCCGGGAACCTTCGTGCCCAACGGCAGCAGAGTCCCGGGCACGCCTTTTGTTTTAGACCCGGTCACGGCTGCTTTTAATATCGGCTGTATCAACAGGTGGCTCGATTATAATGATACGTGGCTTGCTGCGGAATGGGGTCATCCGTCTGACAATCTCGGAGGCATATTGGCTTGTGCGGATTATATATCCAGAGTGCGGATTTCAGAAGGGAAAGAACCGCTTACCGTGCGCGATGTGCTTTGCGCAATGATCAAAGCGCACGAAATTCAAGGAATTCTCGCTTTGGAAAACAGCTTAAACAGAGTGGGGCTTGACCATGTGCTGTTTGTGAAAGTGGCGACTGCGGCTGTTTGCGCACAAATGCTGGGCGGCTCAAGAGAGGAAATCAATAACGCCGTATCTCACGCTTGGATTGATAATTCAAGCCTCAGAACGTATCGTCATGCGCCGAACACCGGATCACGCAAATCATGGGCGGCCGGCGACGCGACGAGCAGAGGCGTATATTTGGCCCTTATGGCGCAAAAAGGTGAAATGGGGTACCCGACGGCTCTGACCGCATCTGGGTGGGGATTTCAAGACGTACTGTTTAACCGGCAGGAAATGAAGCTTGCCCGCCCGCTTGGGTCCTATGTGATGGAGAATGTTTTATTTAAAGTATCCTACCCGGCTGAATTTCACGCCCAGACAGCGGCGGAATGCGCGGTCCGGCTTCATCCGGAGGTGAAAGACCGCATTGAAGACATTGATAGGATCACGATTATGACCCATGAGTCGGCAATCCGGATTATCGATAAAAAAGGGCCGCTTCACAATCCGGCTGACCGGGATCACTGCCTCCAGTATATTACGGCAATCGGGCTGCTTTTCGGAGATATCACGGCGGATCATTATGAAGAGGAAACGGCGTCTGACCCGCGAATTGATACATTGCGGAGCAAAATGGAGGTGACGGAACACAAAGCGTACTCAAAAGATTACTTAGACCCGAATAAGCGATCCATATCAAATGCCGTACAGGTGCATTTTACAGACGGCACGGCTACGGGACGGATTGAATGTGAATACCCGCTCGGACACCGGTTCCGCAGAAAAGAAGCCGTTCCGAAGATTCTTGCCAAGTTTTCAGCAAACATCAGTACTCATTTTTCATTGAAGCAGCAGCGAAAAATCGAAGAGGCCTGCGAACATAGCGGCCGAATGCAGAAGCTCAGCGTTAGTGAATTTATGGACTTATTTCTCGTATAAAATAGGAGGGTGACAAACATGACGTGGATCGTCAGCAAGCAGTCGTCTCAAGAGGAGCTTGCAGAGCGGTTCCGTACGCTGATGGCAGCGCCGGATCTATTGCAGATCCCCGGCGCTCACGATGCGATGGCCGCTCTTATCGCCAAGAAAACGGGGTTTTCGGCTCTTTATTTATCAGGCGCGGCTTACACGGCGAGCAGAGGGCTGCCCGATTTAGGGATCATCACGTCGGCGGAAATGGCTGAACGGGTTAAAGATCTGGTCCGCTCGTCTGATCTGCCCGTCCTTGTCGATATTGACACGGGTTTCGGAGGAGTGCTGAATGCCGCCCGGACGGCGAAAGAAATGTATGAAGCGCGCGCGGCCGCCGTCCAGATGGAGGATCAGCGCCTGCCGAAAAAATGCGGACATCTGAATGGGAAGCAGCTCGTGCCGATTGAAGAAATGGCGCAAAAAATCCAAGCGATCAAGCAGGCCGCGCCGACCCTTCTTGTTGTTGCGAGAACAGACGCCAGACAGCAGGAAGGGCTGGAGGGGGCATTAACAAGGGCGTCCGCTTATATAAAAGCGGGTGCTGACGCTGTTTTTCCGGAAGCGCTCCAATCCGAAAGTGAATTCAGAGCGTTTTCCAAACAAATCAGTGTGCCGATTCTCGCTAACATGACTGAATTCGGAAAAACGCCGTATTACAGTGCTGATGAATTTTCCGATATGGGCTGTCAGATGGTCATTTACCCGGTCACGTCACTCAGAACGGCGGCCAAGGCTTTTGAGCGTATTTTCCGCCTTCTGAAAGAAGAAGGCTCGCAAAAAGAGGGGCTTTCAGATATGCAGACGAGAAAAGAATTATATGAAACGATCGCTTACGATGACTATGAAGAACTGGATCAATCCATTGCCAAAACGATACTGCCGGACGACTGAAAAAGCCCTTTTTTTTGCAAGGGCTTTTTTTACAGCTTTTTTTTCCTGAACCGCGGGCTGACTTGATTGCGTTTCCGATCTCTGTACAAAATAAACCCGGCCAGAACATAAAGGCCGAACAAAAAAAACGCCAAACCGGCCGCCCCCTGAAGAAAAAGGGACGGAAACGGGGAAAACACATGCCCGAATAATGCATCTCTCATCAGCTTAATGCCGAGCGCCGCGACAGCGCCGGGGAGGACCAGAATCAAAAGCGCAACAAGCCGGCTCATATTCAGAAAACCCCTTTACGATATGTTTTCCTTTATTGTCCAATCGAAAAAATATTTTGTCAAGAGATCAAAACGTGGTAACATAGGGGTTGTGCAAATTATTGCAACGGAAAATACAGGTGTGCAAATTTTTTCATATAAAGGGGTATCGGGATGCAGAAGGTGCTGATTATAGGTGCTGGTAAAGGAGGCACGGCGCTCCTACAGATTTTGATGAAAACAAAGCTGATCCGGATTATTGCGGTGGTTGATCAAGATCCGGAGGCGCAAGGGCTGCAAGTAGCCCGGAAATATGGAATTGCAACCTCATCAGATTGGAAACCTTACATAACCGAAGATATAGATATTATCATCCATACAACAGGCGATAAAGCGGTCATGGATGAGCTGCTCCATGAGAAAAAAGAACAAACCATCGTCATGCCGGGAAAATTGGCGTACATGGTGTTTCAGCTGATGGAGGAAAAACAGCAGCTTATCCAAATGCTCAAGTCGCAGACGTATAAGCATGACCGGATTTTTAATTCAACGCACGACGGCATGATTTTTATAGACGTCAACGAAACGATCATTTTATTTAATCAGATGGCAGAAAAAATGGTCGGCCAAAAACGGGAGGATGTCATCGGCCGCCAAATTAAAGACGTAGTGCCGAACACAAAGCTGCCGCGGATTCTGGAAACGAGAGAGCCGGAATATAACCAGAAGCAGCTTCTCGGAAAGCACTTGCAGATTGTCACGACAAGACTGCCGATCATTGATGAAGGCGGAAAACTTCTCGGCGCGTTATGCGTGTTTAAAGACATCACCGACGCAGTTGAACTGGCGGAAGAGGTTACGAACTTAAAACAAATCCGCACCATGCTTGAAGCGATTATTCAATCCTCAGACGAGGCCATTTCCGTCGTTGATGAAAACGGCATCGGAATGTTAATCAACAAAGCGTATACAAAAATGACCGGGCTGTCAGAAAGCGAAGTCATCGGAAAACCCGCTTCCACCGATATCTCAGAAGGGGAAAGCATGCACCTGAAAGTATTGGGGACAAGG
The DNA here is from genome assembly GCF_002843505.1 of Bacillus sp. SJ-10. NCBI lineage: Bacteria > Bacillati > Bacillota > Bacilli > Caryophanales > Bacillaceae > Bacillus > Bacillus sp. SJ-10. Next base: position 2,257,250 of record NZ_CP025258.1, read on the forward strand.
CGGCCCGTGCGGGGTGTGAGGATGAAGGTCGGCCCCAATAAAAAGGATGTTATCGTAAATGTTGCCCCCGTTATTGTGGACGGTATTTTAAAAGGCAGCGTCGGCGTCATTCACGATGTGTCAGAAATTAAAACGCTGACTGCTGAGCTGAATCGGGCGCGCCAGATCATCCGCACGCTTGAAGCGAAATACACGTTTGACGACATTATCGGCACGAGTGAACAAATGCTGGTCGCCCTTGAACAGGCGAAGCTCGGGGCGAAAACGCCGGCGACGATTCTGCTGCGGGGAGAATCCGGCACAGGAAAAGAACTTTTCGCCCACGCCATCCATAATGAAAGCGACCGAAAATACAATAAATTCATCCGGGTCAATTGTGCGGCCCTGTCTGAATCCCTGCTAGAATCCGAGCTTTTCGGCTATGAGGAAGGCGCGTTTACGGGCGCGAGGCGCGGGGGCAAAAAAGGACTTTTTGAGGAAGCGAATAACGGCAGCATTTTCTTAGATGAAATCGGAGAGCTGACCCAAAGCACCCAGGCAAAGCTGCTCAGAGTTCTGCAGGAAAAAGAAATTATCAGAGTCGGCGGCGCTAAAGCGATTTCTGTCAATGTCAGAATTATCGCAGCGACAAACGTCAACATCGAAAAGGCCATGGCCGAAGGCGCGTTCCGTGAAGACCTGTATTACCGGATTAACCGCTATCCGATCTCAATCCCGCCGCTTCGGCAGCGCAAAGAAGATATTGAAGCGCTGAGCATTCGGCTCATTGAAAAAATCAATCAGGATTACGGCCGCAATGTAAAGGGGCTCGCGCCGAACGCGCTGCGAGCTTTATCAGCCTACAGCTGGCCGGGAAACGTCCGGGAGCTTGAAAATGTTCTCGGACGGGCAATGATATTTTTAGAGCCGCACATGGAACGGATCGAACAGCAGCATCTGCCTGTTTTTGAATCAGAGCTGAATGAAAAAAACGGCACCCAAAGTGATTTTCCGGATGTGGAAGGGGAAAAGCTGTCTCAGGCTGTTGAAAAATTTGAAGCGCACGTCATTCAAAAAACACTTGAAAAGCATAAATTCAACCGAACCAAAACGGCAAAAGCGCTTGGTGTCAGCATTCGGAATCTGTACTACAAAATGGACAAGTACGGCCTTGCAAATGACGGCATGCAATAAATTGCAGAGAAAGCGCAAACAGCTGCATGTTTTCTTGAAAAAAGCCGGAATAAACCCTCCCGCATATTTGGCACGGAACTTGCATTGTTAAAAGCGGATTCGCACAAGGAAGGTGGTACAAAATGAAGCTGAGAGACCTAGTTGAAAAAGCCGCGGCAAAAAACGCAAAAACCATTGCAGTGGCCCACGCAGCAGATAAAGAAGTGATCCAGGCCGTCAAAATGGCGGCAGAACACTTGTCGGCACGATTTTTACTGACGGGTGACAGCGGAAAGCTGAAAGAGCTTCTGGCAAATGAGCCGAAGTTCAATGCTGAAATCATCCACGCCGATTCACCCGAAGAATCTGCGGCAAAAGCAGTGCGCGCAGTGCGTGAACAAGAGGCGGACATTTTAATGAAAGGGAATCTCCCGAGCTCAACTCTTCTGAAATCGGTTTTAAACCGCCATGAAGGGCTTCGTTCAAAAAGGGTGTTATCACATGTAGCCGTTTTTGAGGTGCCGGACTATGACCGGCTGATGTATGTGACTGATTCAGCGCTGAACATTGCCCCGTCTCTTGAAGAGCTCGGGCATATTCTGCAAAATGCGGTTCATGTCGCACATTCAGTAGGGAACCCTATGCCGAAAGCCGCAGTCCTTGCCGCTATTGAAACGGTTAATCCGAAAATGGAGGCGACGCTGAACGCGGCTGCGATCGTCCAGATGTGCAACAGAGGACAGATTACCGGCTGCATTGCGGACGGACCGCTTGCTTTGGATAATGCCGTATCCCAAGCGGCTGCGCTGCAAAAAGGGATTTCCGGAAGCGTAGCGGGCCAGGCGGATATTCTCTTGGTTCCTTCAATCGAGGCCGGAAATATGCTTTATAAGTCAATGATTTATTTTGCGAAAGCAAATGTTGCTGCCGTCATCGCCGGTGCAAAAGCGCCGATCGCATTAACGAGCAGAGCGGATACCGCAGAAAATAAACTGTATTCAATTGCGCTTGCGATTTGCGCATCACAAGAACAGTAGGAGGAACGAACCTATGGAAATTTTTAAATATATGGAGACTTATGATTACGAACAATTGGTATTCTGCCAAGATGAACAATCCGGATTAAAAGCGATCATCGCGATTCATGATACGACGCTCGGCCCTGCACTTGGCGGAACAAGAATGTGGACATATGACAGTGAAGAAGCGGCGATTGAAGATGCATTAAGACTCGCAAAAGGCATGACTTATAAAAATGCGGCTGCCGGTTTAAACTTAGGCGGCGGGAAAACCGTTATTATCGGAGACCCGCGCAAAGATAAAAATGAAGAAATGTTCCGCGCGTTCGGGCGCTACATCCAAGGCTTAAACGGAAGGTATATTACGGCGGAAGACGTCGGCACAACCGTTGAAGATATGGACATCATTCATGATGAAACAGACTATGTAACCGGAATTTCTCCGGCATTCGGTTCATCAGGAAATCCGTCCCCGGTTACGGCGTACGGCGTCTACAAAGGGATGAAAGCCGCAGCGAAAGCGGCGTTTGGCACTGATTCACTGGAAGGTAAAACAATTGCCGTGCAAGGCGTGGGAAATGTGGCTTACAATCTATGCCGCCACCTTCACGAAGAAGGCGCTTCTTTAATCGTAACGGATATCAATAAAGAATCTGTTAAACGTGCCGTTGAGGACTTCGGCGCCCGCGCAGTTGATCCCGACGACATTTACTCACAGGCGTGCGATATTTATGCCCCATGTGCTCTCGGCGCCGTCATTAACGATGACACGATTAAACAGCTGAAGGCGAAAGTTATTGCGGGAGCGGCCAATAACCAGCTGAAAGAAACACGTCACGGCGATACCATTCATGAAATGGGAATCGTGTACGCTCCGGATTATGTCATCAATGCAGGCGGCGTCATCAATGTAGCCGATGAGCTTTACGGCTACAATGCTGAGCGGGCTTTGAAAAAGGTTGAGGGCATCTATGCAAACATTGAGCGGGTGCTCGATATTTCCGCGCGTGACGGCATTCCGACATACTTAGCGGCTGACCGTTTGGCTGAGGAACGAATTGAGCGCATGCGCCGTTCAAGAAGCCAGTTTCTGCAAAACGGCCAAAGTATATTAAGCAGACGATAGGAATTTGATCTGGAGGTATGAAAATGTTCGAAAAGGAAAAACGCATTCTCATTCTGAATCCAGGCTCAACATCAACGAAAATCGGTGTCTTTCACAATGAACGCTGTATCTTTGAAAAGACGCTGCGGCATCCCGAAGAAGAGCTGAAAACATTTAACAGCATTATCGACCAATACGAATTTCGAAAAATAAGCATTCTTGAGTCTTTACACGAACAGGGCATCAACATTTCAAAGTTCGATGCCGTTTGTGCCAGAGGCGGCCTGCTCAGACCGATTGAGGGCGGCACATATGAAGTGAATGACGCCATGATCACTGATTTGAAAAACGGCTACAACGGCCAGCATGCTTCTAATCTGGGCGGAATTATTGCCAGGGAAATAGCTGACGGATTAAATATCCCCGCGTATATCGTCGATCCGGTCGTGGTGGATGAGATGACTCCGCTCGCTAAAGTATCAGGAATGCCTGAAATCAAGCGGAAAAGCATTTTCCATGCTTTGAACCAAAAAGCTGTTGCCCGTCAGGCGGCGGCGTCCCTCGGCAAACGGTATGAACAGATGAAGATGATCGTCACTCATATGGGCGGCGGCACCACAGTCGGTGTCCATGATTGCGGACGGGTGACGGATGTCAACAACGGGCTTCACGGAGAAGGACCCTTCAGCCCGGAGCGCGCGGGAACCGTTCCGGCGGGTGATTTGGTGGAGATGTGTTTTTCCGGCAAGTATTCAAAAGCCGATATGATGAAAAAACTTGTCGGCACGGGCGGACTCTCCGGCTACCTGGGGACAACGGACGCGGTCAAAGTGGAAAAACGCATTCAGGCCGGAGATGAAAACGCGCGTCTCATTTATGACGCCATGGCTTATCAAGTAGCAAAAGAAATCGGGGCGGCAAGCGCCGTTTTAAAAGGAAAAGTAGACATTATCGTCCTGACGGGCGGATTGGCGTACGGGAAAAGTTTCGTATCCGCTATCAGATCGTACATAGATTGGATTTCGGATGTACTGGTGTACCCGGGAGAAAATGAACTGCAATCTCTCGCGCAAGGCGCGCTTCGGGTTTTAGCCGGTGAGGAGCAGTCAAAGCAATATCAGATCGGCGAAGGAGTGAAAACAAATGGCGACTGAGTATGATGTGGTCATTCTGGGCGGCGGCACGGGCGGTTATGTAGCCGCCATCAGAGCGGCCCAGCTCGGCTTAAAAACGGCCGTTGTAGAAAAAGAAAAGCTCGGCGGAACATGCCTGCATAAAGGATGTATTCCGAGTAAAGCGCTGTTAAGAAGCGCGGAAGTGTACCGAACCGCAAAGGAAGCGGCAGCATTCGGCATTGAAACGGAAGGTGTCTCCCTCCGCTTTGACAGCGTGCAAAAACGAAAGCAGGGAATCGTTGACCGGCTGGCCGGCGGTGTCGCCCACTTGATGAAAAAGGGGAAGATTGATGTATTCAACGGGTACGGACGTATGCTCGGCCCTTCCATCTTCTCACCTCTTCCCGGTACAGTTTCCGTCGAATACGCAAATGGTGAAGAAAACGACATGCTGATACCGAAACAATTGATTATCGCAACCGGTTCAAGGCCGAAAATGCTGCCGGGTTTAGAAGCAGACGGTACATATATTCTGACATCAGATGAAGCGTTAGAGCTTGAACGTCTGCCCCAATCCATGATGATCGTCGGCGGCGGTGTCATCGGAATTGAATGGGCATCCATGCTGAACGATTTCGGCGTCAATATCACTGTGATTGAATATGCGGACCGCATTTTGCCGACTGAAGACCGTGATATTTCAAGCGAGATGGAAAAACTGTTAACGAAAAAAGGAATTAAAATCGTGACGGGTGCGAAAGTGCTTCCGGATACATTGGAAAAAGCGGACGGCGTTTCAATTGCCGCTGAAAAGAATGGAAAAAAAGAAACGTATCACGCGGAACAAATGCTTGTTTCCATCGGCCGCCAGCCGAACATTGAAGGGATCGGCCTTGAAAACACGGACATTGAAGCGGAAAACGGTTCTATCATCGTGAACGAAGCCGGGCAGACGAAGGAATCGCACATTTATGCGATTGGTGATGTTGTCGGCGGGCTGCAGCTTGCGCATGTGGCCTCCCGTGAAGGCATCATTGCCGTTGAGCATATGGCGGGTCTTAATCCGGCTCCGCTTGATGCCGCTCTTGTGCCGAAATGCATTTATTCAAATCCGGAAGCGGCGAGCGTCGGTCTGACAGAAGAGGAAGCTCTTCGAAAAGGGCATGAACTGAAAATCGGGAAGTTTCCGTTCATGGCGATCGGAAAGGCGCTTGTATACGGAGAAAGCGACGGCTTTGTCAAAATCGTCGCCGATCGGAATACAGATGATATTCTCGGTGTTCATATGATCGGCCCGCACGTCACCGATATGATCTCTGAAGCGGGGCTTGCCAAGGTGCTCGATGCGACGCCTTGGGAAATCGGCCAGTCCATACATCCGCATCCGTCGCTGTCAGAAGCGATTGGAGAAGCTGCGTTAGCCGCAGACGGAAACGCGATTCATTTTTAAAAGGAAAGAAGGAGGGGTTTGAATGACTACAAACCGCCATCAAGCATTAGGGCTCTCTGACGAAGAAGCCGTTGAAATGTATAGAACCATGCTGTTAGCCAGAAAAATCGACGAAAGAATGTGGCTCTTAAACCGCTCGGGCAAAATTCCGTTCGTTGTTTCATGTCAAGGACAGGAAGCGGCACAAGTAGGCGCGGCCTGTGCCTTAAACCGTGATACCGACTATGTGCTTCCGTACTACAGAGATATAGGGGTTGTGCTTGCATTCGGTATGACTGCAAAGGATTTGATGATGTCCGGTTTTGCGAAAGCGGCTGACCCGAACTCAGGCGGAAGGCAGATGCCGGGCCACTTCGGGCAAAAGGAAAACAGAATCGTAACGGGCTCATCCCCTGTTACAACGCAGGTTCCTCATGCAGTCGGAATCGCGCTTGCGGGACGCATGGATAAAAAGGATATCGTCTCTTTCGTTACCTTTGGAGAAGGATCTTCCAACCAGGGGGATTTTCACGAAGGGGCAAACTTTGCCGCCGTGTATAAACTGCCGGTCATTTTCATGTGTGAAAACAATAAGTATGCCATTTCTGTCCCGTATGACAAACAGGTGGCGTGCGAGAAAATATCCGACCGGGCGGCAGGCTACGGCATGCCGGGAGTCACTGTTGACGGAAACGACCTGCTGGAAGTTTACCGGGCCGTAAAAGAAGCGCGCGAACGGGCATCTAAAGGCGAAGGCCCTACATTAATAGAAACGGTTTCCTACCGTTTGACGCCGCATTCCAGTGATGACGACGACAGCAGCTACAGAGAACGCGAAGAAGTAGAAGAAGCGAAGAAACAAGATCCGCTTCTTTTATACAAAGCATACTTGCAAGAAGCCGGGCTTCTAGGTGAAGAAGAAGAAAAGACCATGCTGGATGACATCATGGCTATCGTAAACGAAGCGACAGACGAAGCGGAGAAAGCGCCATACGCATCTCCTGAATCAACGCTTGATCACGTTTATGCGAAGTAGGGAGGAATACTTATGTCTGTAATGTCTTATATTGACAGTATTAATGCAGCAATGAAAGAAGAAATGGAAAGAGATCCGCGCGTTTTTGTTCTCGGGGAAGACGTCGGGAGAAAAGGCGGCGTGTTTAAAGCAACGGCGGGTCTCTATGAACAGTTCGGAGAAGAGCGGGTGATGGATACGCCGCTTGCTGAATCAGCGATTGCCGGTGTAGGGATCGGCGCCGCGATGTACGGCATGCGCCCGATTGCCGAGATGCAGTTTGCCGATTTCATTCTGCCTGCGGTCAACCAAATCATTTCAGAAGCGGCAAAAATACGCTACCGCTCAAACAATGATTGGAGCTGTCCGATGGTCATCAGAGCGCCTTACGGCGGCGGCGTGCACGGCGCGTTGTATCATTCCCAATCTGTGGAGGCCATTTTTGCCAACCAGCCGGGCCTTAAAATTGTCATGCCTTCAACTCCTTATGACGCAAAAGGGCTGTTGAAAGCTGCAGTCCGTGACGAAGATCCGGTGCTGTTTTTCGAACATAAGAGGGCGTACCGCCTGATTAAAGGCGAAGTCCCTGCGGATGATTACGTCCTTCCGATCGGAAAGGCGGATGTAAAACGCGAAGGCAGCGACATTACTGTCATTACGTACGGATTATGCGTCCATTTTGCTCTGCAGGCTGCCGAGCGTCTTGAAAAAGACGGAATTTCCACGCACGTATTAGACTTGCGTACGGTTTATCCGTTAGATAAAGAAGCCATCATTGAAGCCGCGTCTAAAACGGGAAAAGTATTGCTGATCACGGAAGATACGAAAGAAGGCGGTATTATGAGCGAGGTCGCCGCCATTATTTCAGAAAACTGCTTATTTGATTTAGACGCGCCGATCAAGCGGCTTGCAGGTCCTGACGTTCCGGCAATGCCTTATGCGCCGACAATGGAAAAATACTTCATGATGAATCCTGACAAAGCAGAAGCCGCGATGAGAGAATTAGCGGAGTTTTAAAGACGTAAGGAGGTTTTTGACATGGCGATTGAACAAATGGCTATGCCTCAGCTCGGAGAGAGCGTGACGGAAGGGACGATCAGCAAGTGGCTGGTATCCCCCGGTGATCAAGTGAATAAATATGACCCCATCGCGGAGGTCATGACAGATAAAGTGAACGCGGAGGTGCCGTCTTCTTTTACCGGTACGATTACAGAACTTGTAGGAGAAGAAGGCCAGACTCTTGCAGTCGGCGAGATCATCTGCAAAATTGATACAGAAGAAACGGAAACCGAAGAGGCGCCGAAGCGGGAAGAAGAGCAGAATACCCCTTCAGACACCGGTGCAAACCGCCAAGGTAAAGATCAGTCAAATAAAGCGCGTTATTCGCCGGCCGTGCTCAGATTAGCGGGAGAACACGGCATTCAGCTTGAAGAAGTTGAAGGAACGGGTGCAGGCGGAAGAATTACGCGAAAAGACATTCAAAAGATCATTGATTCGGGAATGAAGCAGAAATCGGAAACACCGGCGCCGGCTGCTGTTCAAACAACGCAACAAGCGCCGAAACAACAGCAAAAACAAGCACCGGCACCCGCTCTGTCAGCCGGTGATATTGAAATTCCGGTTACAGGCGTCAGAAAAGCCATCGCCGCCAATATGCATAAAAGCAAAACAGAAATTCCGCATGCCTGGACGATGATGGAAGTCGACGTCACGAACATGACGGCGTACAGAAACAGCATTAAAGACTCATTTAAACAAAAAGAAGGCTTCAATTTAACGTTTTTCGCTTTCTTTGTAAAAGCGGCGGCGCAGGCTCTCAAAGAGTTCCCGCAGATGAACAGTATGTGGGCGGGAGACAAAATCGTCCAAAAGAAAGACATCAACATCTCCATTGCCGTTGCCACGGAAGATTCGCTGTTTGTTCCGGTTATTAAGCATGCTGATGAAAAAACGATTAAAGGCATAGCCAGAGAAATAACGGACCTTGCGAAAAAAGTGAGAAACGGAAAACTTACCGCGGAAGATATGCAGGGCGGCACATTTACCGTCAATAACACGGGATCTTTCGGCTCAGTTCAATCTATGGGCATTATCAACCATCCGCAGGCGGCGATTCTTCAGGTAGAATCTATCGTCAAACGCCCGGTTGTCATGAATAACGGGATGATCGCCGTTCGTGATATGGTTAATCTTTGCCTGTCTTTAGATCACAGAGTGCTCGACGGGCTCGTGTGCGGCCGATTCCTCGGACGCGTCAAAGAGATCTTAGAAAACATTGATGAACATACGTCAGTCTATTAAAAAAAACTCCTTTTGCCCGGGCGGCAAAAGGAGTTTTTTTATTTTCATTGTGAATCCTCGGGAACAAGCATAGTGAGATGATGTTTTTTCACTTCGATCGTACAAGGTGTTGTTCCGTATACCTCGCCATCTGTATCCGCGTCCATCTCACGTCCGGTTTCGATTTCAATCCTGGAGGCCTGAATATAGGACAGCTCCCCTTTGAAATCATCAAATGAACCCTGCTCCATCGTCATCAGCTCCCGCAACGCGGCAAGGCTTGTGTTACGGCAGATTAACACATCGGCTAAGCCGTCCCGGAGGCTGGCATCAGGCAGGGGAACTCTGTTTGTCCCGATATAATGCCCGTTCATGACAAGCACCATTACGGCTTCGTCTTCTTTCACCTCGCCGTCAATCGTCAATTTGACAGGAAACGGGTTCGCGCTTGTCATCGTCCGCAAGGCGCTCGTGAAGTAGCTGATTTTACCAAGCCATGCTTTTTCAGTTTCATTAATATGGCTTGATGCTTCGGTAATCAGTCCGATGCCCCAGAAGTTCAGAAAATAGCCGTCATCCGTTTTACAGACGTCAATCATCCGTTTATGTCCGGCCGCGAGCGCTTCAGCGGCCTTTTGAAGGTTTTGCGGGATGCCGAGCGCCCGGGAGAAATCGTTGCACGTTCCTCCCGGCAAAATGCCGACAGCGGGTCTGTGATCAAGCTTGCTGATGCTGTTGATGCATTGATGCACAGTGCCGTCCCCGCCTAAAATATATAAATGGTCAACTGAACTGTCGAGATTTTCACAATACTGACGGGCATCATCCTGATGTTTGGTCGGTTTAATCAAAAGTTCGTCAGCTGACTGGGCCAAAATGGGGACGACCGTGCCGAGCGTTTTATCAATCTGTTTTTGACCGGCGTTTCCGTTATAAATTAATACTGCTTTCCGTTGGCTCATACGACTGCTCCTTTATTTCAGACAATCTCCTTAACAAGTTTCCCGTTTTTAAAGGGTCATAAACTTACATCGGGAACATAAAAGGGACAAAAAACAATTGGTTATGAGCGGTGTCATTTGCCGATAGGGAGGTTCCTTGCTATCATAAGAAGAGATGATCAAAAAGGAGAGGTCCCAGTTGAATATGGATTTTAATTTATTTATGAATGATGTCGTGCGTCAAGCCCGCCAGGAAATCACGGCTGCCGGGTATACAGAGCTGAAAACCGCTGAGGAAGTGGACGATGCGCTTTCGAAAAAAGGAACGACACTCGTTATGGTCAACTCTGTGTGCGGATGCGCAGGCGGTATTGCACGGCCTGCCGCGTACCATTCCGTACATTACGATAAACGCCCGGATCAGCTTGTGACGGTATTTGCCGGACAGGATAAAGAAGCGACAGCCAAAGCGAGAGAATACTTTGAAGGCTATCCGCCGTCCTCTCCGTCATTTGCCATTTTAAAAGACGGGAAAATCATGAAAATGGTGGAACGCCATGAAATTGAAGGACATGAGCCGATGGCCGTCGTCACAAAACTGCAGGAAGCATTTGAAGAATATTGTGAAGAAGTATAAGTGAAAGAAAAACCCCGGAGCCGAGCGCTTGCGGGGTTTTTTTATATGGAATCTGTATAAATATAAATATTTATACATCGGTGTTCAGCTGTCACTAATCTGAAAAACAATGACTATAATAAACACAGAAAGGAAAATATATTTTTCAAAAATAGTATTGCATCACACTTAAAAAGTGTTTAAAATACAAGTTAACGAATAAATATTCAATTTTAAGAGATCAGTAGATATGGGGGAAATGAATCATGAAGAAATGGCTGTTGGTATTAGCTGCCGCATGTATCACCTTTGCGCTGTCCGCCTGCGGATCAGGCAATTCAGGATCAGAGGGCGGAAAGAACAAGCTGATTATGGGTACATCGGCTGACTATAAACCATTTGAATATAAAGACGGCGATCAGATCACCGGGTTTGACGTTGATCTGGCAAAAGCTTTGGGCAAAAAGACCGGCTATGACGTTGAGGTGCAGGACATGGACTTCAACAGCCTGATTACAGCCTTGAAGTCCAAGCAGGTAGATATGATTTTATCTGGAATGACACCTACGCCGGAACGGAAAAAGCAAGTTGATTTTTCTGATATTTATTATACTGCTAACAATATGATTGTTACGAAAAAGGGAAGCAGCATTAAATCCCTGAATGATCTGAAAGGCAAAACCGTCGGTGTGCAGCTCGGCTCCATTCAAGAGGAAAAAGGCAAGAAGCTCGCTTCGAAATACGGTTTTCAGCTCGAAGACCGCAACCGGATCTCAGATTTAACCGAAGAGATCAAATCCGGGCGTTTTGATGCCGCGATTATCGAAGACATCGTAGCACAAGGCTATTTCAATTCAAATCAAGATCTGCAGGGCTTTGCGTCAGCAGATGCGAAATCAGACGAATCGGGCTCCGCGATTGCGTTCCGCAAAGACAGTGATCTGACAGCGAAGTTTAACAAAGCGCTGAAAGAAATGGAGAAAAACGGAGAAATCGAAAAACTGAAGAAAAAATGGTTCACCAACGAGAAATAAAAGAAAGCTCAACTTTTCGTTGAGCTTTTTATCTTGAATAAAGACAAAGGAGATCACACGTATGAATTTGGATTTCTCAGCGACAATCCCCCAAATTCCTTTTATATTGGAAGGCCTTGCGGTCACATTAAAAATTGTGCTCGTTTCAGCGGTCATCGGTCTTGTATTAGGAATCGTGCTCAGCTTATTTAAAATCAGCACGATCAGTCCGCTGAAATGGATTGCGGATTTTTATACTTCGATATTCCGCGGCACGCCGCTCGTGCTGCAGCTGATGATCATCTATTTCGGTATGCCGCAGCTCCTCGGCTTTCAGATCGATCAATTTTGGGCGGCGGTCACCGCATTATCGCTCAATTCGGCCGCTTACGTCTCTGAAATTATCAGAGCGGGAATCAATGCAATTGACAAAGGACAAAAAGAGGCTGCCGTCGCTCTCGGCGTGCCGTACGGAAAAATGATGAAAGATCTGCTGCTGCCGCAGGCGTTTAAAAACATTTCTCCGGCTATTATTAACGAATTAATCACCTTAACGAAAGAATCGGCGATCGTCACAGTTATCGGTCTTGGCGACATTATGAGACGGGCCTACCAGTCCGGCGCCGCAACATACAACTATTTAGAACCTCTTATTGTGGCGGGCTTAATCTATTACGTGCTCGTTTTGATCTTAGCATTCATCGGAAAAGGCGTAGAAAGGAAGCTGAAAGCCAATGATTAAGGTCGACAACCTGTCAAAATCATTCGGGAAACATGAAGTACTGAAAAACATTTCAACACAGATCGAAGAAGGGGAAGTCGTCGCTGTCATCGGCCCTTCCGGTTCCGGCAAATCAACGTTTCTGCGCTGCTTAAATCTGCTGGAAACCCCGAGCGGCGGAACGATTGCCATTAAAGAAAACGAAATCACCGCAGCTAAAACGAATAAACTGAAAGTGCGAGAAAATATCGGCATGGTATTTCAGCATTTTCATTTGTTTCCCCATAAAACGATGCTTGAAAATATCACATACGCACCGGTCAGCGTAAAGAAAGAGTCTAAAAAGGAGGCAGAGGAAAAGGCGTGCGCTCTCCTTGAAAAAGTCGGACTGCTTGACAAACGGAACGACTATCCGAACCGTTTGTCAGGCGGACAGAAGCAGCGGGTCGCCATCGCGCGGGCGCTTGCCATGAATCCTGACATCATGCTGTTTGATGAACCGACCTCGGCTCTTGACCCGGAAATGGTCAAAGAAGTTCTTGAGGTGATGAAAGAGCTCGCGCAGACGGGCATGACAATGGTGATCGTAACGCACGAAATGGGATTTGCCAAAGAAGTCGCAGACCGCGTATTATTTATGGATGAAGGGACGATCGTGGAAGACGGGCAGCCGGAAGAATTTTTTCTTTCTCCGAAGTCAAAAAGAGCACAGGACTTTTTAGAAAAAATATTATAAAATATAACTGGAAGAAAAGAAGAAGAATGCTCTTCTTCTTTTTTTTGAGAAAGAAACAAACAGAATGGAGCAAGCAATGTTTAAAATCGGTTACCGCACACTAAAGACCGCACTTGGAACGGCGCTGGCCATTTATTTAGCCCAGCTGTTGCATCTGCAAAACTTCGCATCCGCAGGAATCATCACCATATTGTGCATCCAGATTACGCAAAAGCGGTCGCTTCAGGCCTCGTGGGCCCGATTTGCCGCCTGTTTATTGGCAATCGTCTTCTCATATGTCTTTTTCGGGCTGATCGGCTATTATCCGTTTGCGATCGGAATATTGCTGGTGCTGTTCATTCCGACTACAGTCGTTTTAAAAATAAATGAAGGGATCGTCACCAGCTCAGTAATCATTCTTCATTTATATATGTCCGGCGGCATTACGATGGCGTTTATCTGGAATGAGTTCCAGCTGATCACCGTAGGTATCGGCGTCGCGCTGTTAATGAATCTGTATATGCCGAGCCTCGACAGAAAACTCGCGGCGTACCGGAAAAAAATCGAGGACAACTTTTCCGTCATCTTCGCCGAAATCGAACGGTATTTGTTAACTGGTGAGCAAGATTGGTCGGGGAAGGAAATACCGGAGACGCATCAGATGATTCAAGAGGCGAAAAACCTCGCCTATCGGGACGTGCAGAATCATATTTTGCGCCATGAAAATCTTTACTATCATTATTTTAAGATGAGACAGAAACAATTTGAAATCATTGAACGGCTGCTGCCGAAGATTACCTCTATTTCAATAACGGTGGAGCAGGGCAAAATAATCGCCCATTTCATCCATGAATTAAGGGAAGCCATTCATCCCGGCAATACCGCTCATAAATTTTTAAAAAGACTTGCAGAAATGAGAACGGAATTTGAAGAAATGCCGCTCCCGGCAACGCGCGAGGAGTTTGAAGCGCGGGCGGCTTTGTTCCACCTCCTCGGTGAGATGGAACAATATCTCGTGATTAAAAGTTATTTCAAAGGCATCAAGCTGTAAAAAACATATGGATCAATCGCATGAGTCCTCCTTTCATTGGTCATTCTAATGAAAAAAGGAGGGGAGCCCATGCGATTTTTTTTATTGTCAGCCGCCCTGCTGCTGTCTCCGCTTTGGCCGCTTGGCGCAAACCCTTTGCCGGGTGACCCTTATATTATCGTCAATAAAGCCACAAATGCGCTTGCTGTTGTGAAGGATAACCGAATAGAAGGCATTTATCAGGTGGCGACGGGAAAAACGGATGATTTGACGCCTGAAGGAGAATTTACGGTAACGGTCAAAGCCGTCAATCCGTATTACCGGAAGAAAAATGTAAAGGGAGGCGCGCCGGAAAACCCGCTCGGCGTCCGCTGGATCGGTTTTGACGCGAAAGGCACCGACGGCAGGATATACGGCATTCACGGAACAAACAGAGAAGAGCTGATCGGGGGGTTTGTATCAAACGGCTGCATCCGTATGAAAAACCGGGATGTCATCCGTATTTTCCGGATTATCCCTCCCGGAACGAAAGTATTGATTACAAAAGAAAACCGCTCATTCGAGGACATTGCAATAGAGCGGAAAGCCCTCATAAAAAAGCAGGAAACCCCCTTGCAATGAGGCGCCTGCTTTTTTACCGCAAATACATCATAATGCCTGAGAGGAGGGTTGAAAGTATAAATACGCCCAAAATGACGATGACGGCGCTTTTCATAAATTTTTGAGACATTGTTTCACTCCTTAAGATTACTGTCTACCATTTTAACGTGTTTTGCTTGTATGAACAAGCCATATCCTATGGGGGAAAGCAGGTGGCCGCGCTATGAAAAAACTTGATCATGTCGGCATTGCCGTCAGCTCTATTGAAGCCGCGAGAGGATTTTACGAACGGATGCTCGGGCTTACGTATATGGGAGACGAGCTGGTAAACGGCCAAAATGTGAGAGTTGCTTTTTTAGAAGCGGGAGGCACAAAGCTTGAGCTGATTGAGCCGCTGTCGGACGCGTCCCCCGTCAGCTCTTTTTTACAGAAAAGAGGCGAAGGGCTGCATCATTTGGCATTCCGCTGCGCCGATATGAAGGAAACGATCAAGGAGCTTGAATCATGCCGCATGACCTTGCTTCATCATGAACTGCAAAACGGAGCGGGCGGGAAGAAGATCGCATTTCTCTCTCCAAAAGAGGCGAACGGGGTCCTGATTGAGCTTTGTGAAACAATTGAAAAAGGAGAAACTCAAGATGAGCATGAGTGATCATATCAGACACTTAAACGAAAGACGTTCCTTTTTAACAAACGGCGGCGGAGCGGAAAAAAATGAAAAACAGCACAAAAAAGGCAAGCTGACGGCAAGAGAAAGAATTGACTATTTATTGGACGAAGACAGTTTTTCAGAGCTGCAGACGTTTGCCAAGAGCCGCATGCCCGGGTGCCGGAATGCTCCGGGAGACGGAGTCGTTACCGGATACGGCACAATTGACGGACGGCCCGTGTATTTGTTTGCCCATGACTTTACCGTACTCGGCGGGACGCTCGGCGAGACACATGCGGAAAAAATCGCGGCGGTGATGGATCTGGCGGCGAAAAACAAAACCCCGATCATCGGGCTGAACGACTCAGGTGGTGCGAGAATTCAAGAGGGTGTGGTATCATTAAATGGATACGGTCATATCTTTAGGCGCAACGTCCTTTACTCGGGAGTGATTCCGCAAATTTCTGTCATCCTCGGGCCGTGTGCCGGCGGTGCTGTTTATTCACCCGCATTGACGGATTTTGTGATTATGGCGGAACATACGTCGCACATGTTTATTACAGGCCCGAAAGTCATTGAACAGGTTACGGGTGAACAGATTGACGCGGAAAGTTTAGGCGGTGCGGGAATACATAATGTGATAAGCGGAAATGCCCACTATTCCGCACGAACGGAAAAAGAGGCTCTTTCCGCTGTGAAAACCCTGCTTTCTTATCTCCCGCACGGCGGACAGACGGCATTGCCCGTTAAAAAGGAAGACGCCAGACCGTTATTAAATACCCTCGTTCCCGCGGACAGTTCGAAACCTTACGATGTGTTACAGGTAATAAAAGAGCTGGCGGATGACGGAACGTTTTTTGACATTCAGCCGTATTTTGCCAAAAACATTGTTGTCGGTTTTCTGAAACTCGGACGGCGTACAGTCGGTGTTGTCGCAAACCAGCCGAAACACTTGGCGGGGAGCCTCACGATTGATGCCGCTGACAAAGCGTCGAGATTCATCCGTTTTTGCGACGCGTTTCATATTCCGTTATTGACAATCGCTGATGTTCCGGGATTTCTCCCGGGCCTTCAGCAGGAACATGCGGGAATCATCCGTCACGGAGCAAAATTGCTGTATGCTTTTGCCGAAGCGACGGTGCCGAAAGTGACGCTCATCATCAGAAAAGCTTACGGAGGCGCCTATGTCGCCATGAATTCGAAAGGGCTCGGGGCAGATCTTGTATTCGCCTGGCCCAATGCGGAAATCGCCGTGATGGGAGCGGAAGGCGCGGCGTCGATTTTATACAGCAGAGACATACAGGCTTCTGACGACCCGGAGAAAACGAAGCGCGAAAAAAAAGCCATTTACGAAAAGGAAAACGCCGGTCCGTATAAAGCGGCGGCCTGCGGAATGGTGGATGATATCATCCGGCCGGAAGACTCGAGGAAAAAATTGATTCAGGCATTTGACATGCTTGCGCATAAGGAAGAGGAAAGACCGAAAAAAAAGCACGGTAATATACCGCTTTAAACGGAGGGAACTGAAAATGGTAAACGAAAAACGTCTGCTTGAAGAATTTCTTGAACTCGTTCAAATTGATTCAGAGACAAAACATGAAGCGGAAATCAGCAAGGTGCTCAAACAAAAATTCACTGATTTAGGATTGAGCGTAAAAGAAGATGATACAAAAGAAGTGACGGGGCATGGCGCCGGCAACTTAATCTGTACGTTAAAGGGCACAAAAGATGCGGATACGATTTATTTCACATCGCACATGGACACGGTTGTCCCGGGCAAAGGCGTTAAGCCGATTGTGGAAGACGGCTATGTAAAATCCGACGGCACGACGATTCTAGGCGCTGATGATAAGACGGGACTTGCCGCAATGTTTGAAGCCATTAAAGTGCTGAAAGAACAAAACATCGAGCACGGCACCATTGAATTCATTATCACGGCCGGAGAAGAATCGGGATTAGTCGGGGCAAAAGCAATGGATCGTTCAGACATTACCGCGAAATACGGTTTTGCGCTTGATTCAGACGGAAAAGTCGGCAACATTATTGTAGCCGCGCCGACACAAGCGAAAGTGAGAGCAACCATTTTCGGGAAAACGGCTCATGCGGGAGTAGAACCGGAAAAAGGCATCTCCGCGATTACAATCGCGTCAAAAGCGATCTCTAAAATGCCGCTCGGCCGTATTGATAAAGAAACAACGGCTAATATCGGACGTTTCGAAGGCGGCACGCAAACCAATATCGTCTGCGACCAGGTTGATATTCTGGCTGAAGCGCGTTCATTAGTGCCTGAAAAAATGGAAGCGCAAGTGCAGAAAATGAAAGAAGCTTTCGAATCTGCTGCAGCTGAGATGGGAGGCCGCGCGGAAGTGGACATCGCGGTCATGTATCCGGGTTTCAAATATCAGGACGGCGATCAGGTTGTGGAAGTCGCGAAAAAAGCGGCGGCAAAAATCGGCCGGCCGAGCGAACTTCAGACAAGCGGCGGCGGAAGTGACGCAAACGTCATTGCCGGCCACGGCATTCCGACAGTCAACCTGTCAGTAGGCTATGAACAAATCCATACGAAAAATGAAAAAATGCCGATTGAAGAGCTCGTCAAAACGGCGGAAATGGTCGTTGCCATTATCGAAACAGCGGCCAACTAAAAACGAAGCACCCAGTTGATTGGGTGCTTTTTTCATTCTTCATAATAATTGGCTTAAAGCCTTGCAGATACAAGAAAAAAACCCTGCCGGATAGGTTCCGGCAGGGTTTCAGTATTATGATTTGGCGGGCTCCGCCTGAGCGGCAGCTTGTTTCTTTTTATGATGCGTCTGCTGTAAAAGTACATTCTGCACTGTTAAAAACAGTCCGCTTGTAAACCAGTAAAGCGGCAGCGCAGCCGGTACGTTAAGTGAAAAAACGGTCATCATGACAGGGAAAATAAAGACCATGATTTTGGCTGACTGCATCGCGGCCGGATTTTGAGCAGCCGGTGAATATTTCTCGTTTAATTTTTGGGAAATATAAGCCTGTAAGAAATACATGGCTCCCGCGCACAGTGATACAAGAATATCAGAATGCCCTAAGCTGAACCACAGAAATGAGTGTGAAGCAATTTCCGGCGTTGAGCGGATGGCGTAATAAAAACCGATCAAAATCGGGAATTGCACCAGCATCGGAAGACATCCCATTGCCATCGGATTCAGATTGTGCTCACGGTAAAGCTTCATCATTTCCATTTGCAGTTCTTTTTGTTTTTCCGCATCTTTCGTTTGTTTCATTTTAGCCTGAATGCTGTCGACCTGCGGTTTGATCACAGCCATTTTTTCCTGGAACACCCGCTGTTTCTTAAATTGGTTCACAAACAAAGGCAATACAACGATCCGGACGATAATCGTCACCAGAATAATCGACAGTCCGTACTCACCGTGGAACAGGCCCGCCACACCTTTTAAAAGTGCCGAAAACGGCTCGATCAGGTAATCGTGGAAAAAACCGATATTCCCGAGGCCTCCCGTCTGAGTCTGAGATGTCGCCGCAAAAGCCGAGCGGCCTGTGCACAGTACGATAAAAAATAATCCGAATGCGATCCATTTTTGATATGTTTTAGACAATTATGTCTCCTCCTTTTTATCTTCACTTGCCGTTATAAAAGGAGGGAGCTGACATCTTCATCATCATTCGCCGGTGAATTCATGCGGATGACTTTACGTATCCAAGTTGTAATGCGATGATATATAATAATAAGAAAGTCTGTTCGGTTCAGCTGAACGACTGCTTGATGTTCATCTATTCGTTTCGTTCTCCAATGCTCGCCTGCGCGGCGCTCACGCAAAAGAAAAGCGATGCCGATCGCGGTCAGAGCGGGAAGAATAATTGTGAAAAAATCGACTAAAAATAAAAAGTCATTCATTGACTCAAGAATCATTTTATCACATCCATTCAGCTCTTATTTTACTACATATATATAAGGTTGTCTATGAAAGGAAAGGAGGCGCCGGGAGTGGCCGGAAAAGGGAGAATTATATTTCATATCGATATGAATAGTTTTTATGCCTCCGTAGAAATGGCGTATGATCCGTCTTTAAGAGGAAAACCTATCGCCGTTGCCGGAAACGTGAAGGAACGGAAAGGAATCATCATCACCTGCAGCTACGAAGCGAGAGCGCGGGGCGTAAAGACCACCATGCCGGTGTGGCGGGCAAAACGCCTCTGTCCGGAACTCATCGTCGTGCCTCCGAATTTTGACCGCTACCGGAGTTCGTCAAAAGAAATGTTCAGCATTCTGAGGGAGTATACGGATTTAGTCGAGCCTGTTTCTATTGATGAAGGATACATGGATATTACGGACACACCGCACAGACACAGGGCGTATGAGACAGCCGAAGACATTCAGGCGAGACTGCAAAAAGAGCTTTTGCTTCCGTCAAGCATCGGCATCGCCCCGAATAAATTTCTCGCCAAAATGGCGTCTGACATGAAAAAACCGCTCGGCATCACCATTTTAAGAAAAAGAGAGCTGCCGGACGTCTTATGGCCTCTTCCGATTGAAGAGATGCACGGTATAGGAACGAAAACTGCGGAAAAAATAAAAACGCTCGGCATCAAAACGATCGGTGATTTGGCAAAAGGAGATGAACATGCGCTGAAAACGCTTCTCGGCATAAACGGCCCGAGGCTGAAGGATAAAGCGAACGGCATCCATCCTGCAGAAGTCAATCCCGAGCGGATATATGAATTTAAAAGTGTCGGCAACTCATCCACCCTGTCGCATGATTCGGCTGACTGGGATGAATTAACGGGCGTGTTTGACCGGCTCGCGCTGTCTGTGAGCGAACGGCTCCAGCGTAAGGAGGTCATGGCCTGCCGGCTGTTCATCATGATTCGGTATGCGGATTGGAAAACGGTCACAAGAAGCATGACCCTCAGCAATCCGGCTGATCAGAAAAAAGACATCATGGAAGCTGCGATGGAACTGTTTGACAAGCACTGGAACCAAAATCCGGTAAGGCTTCTCGGCATCACCGGGACGGAACTGGTTGAAAAACAGCAGGCGTATAAACAGCTTGATCTGTTTTCATTCAAGGAGGACGCAAAGGATGAGCCGATTTTTCAGATGATGAACGAGCTGAATGAAAAATACGGCCAAAACCTGATCAGAAAAGGCGCCGTTATAAAAAAAGAAGAAAGCAAAACAAGGGGAACGAGCTTTAACAGAGACTTTTTTCAGGATGAAAAGAAAAGGTGAATAACTTGAAAAAAGGGGTTATGTATGATAATTTCTTTAGTATAAATATCATTTTATTTTAATTTAAATTTTAAAATGGTTAAACGTTTGAAGAAGGGACGTTAGAATATGTCAAAACAACAAATCGGAGTTATCGGTCTTGCGGTAATGGGTAAAAATCTGGCTCTTAACATCGAAAGCCGGGGATTTTCTGTGTCTGTATACAACAGATCAAGCAGCAAAACGGAAGAGTTTTTAGAAGAGGCAAAAGGCAAAAATGTTGTCGGTACATACAGCATTGAGGAGTTTGTCCAGTCTCTTGAAACACCCCGTAAAATTTTATTAATGGTTAAAGCGGGAACTGCAACGGATGCGACGATTCAATCTCTTCTTCCTCATCTGGAAAAAGACGATATTTTAATTGACGGCGGAAATACATACTATAAAGATACACAGCGCCGGAACAAAGAGCTTGCCGAAAGCGGTATTCACTTTATCGGAACGGGTGTATCAGGCGGTGAAGAGGGAGCGCTGAAAGGGCCTTCTATTATGCCGGGCGGCCAAAAGGAAGCGCACGAACTCGTGAAACCGATTCTAGAAGCCATTTCTGCTAAAGTGGACGGAGAAGCTTGTACGACATACATCGGCCCGGACGGAGCGGGGCACTATGTAAAAATGGTGCACAACGGTATCGAATACGGTGACATGCAACTGATCTCTGAGTCATATTTCATTCTGAAACAGGTGCTCGGATTGTCTGCCGAAGAGCTTCACGAAGTATTCGCTGAGTGGAACAAAGGAGAGCTTGACAGCTATCTGATCGAAATCACGGCTGACATTTTCACTAAAAAAGATGAAGAAACGGGCAAACCGCTTGTTGACGTCATCCTTGATAAAGCAGGCCAAAAAGGAACGGGTAAATGGACAAGCCAAAGTGCTCTTGACTTAGGCGTTCCGCTTCCGATTATCACTGAATCTGTTTTTGCGCGTTTCATTTCCGCAATGAAAGAAGAGCGTGTGAAAGCAAGCGGCCTTCTGTCCGGACCGGACGTTAAGCCGGTCACTGAAAATAAAGAAGAGCTGATTGAAGCGGTCAGAAAAGCGCTCTTCATGAGTAAAATCTGTTCTTACGCACAAGGCTTCGCCCAAATGAAAGCCGCGTCTGAAGAATATAACTGGGATCTGAAATACGGTGAAATTGCAATGATCTTCCGCGGCGGCTGTATCATCCGCGCGGCGTTCCTGCAAAAGATCAAAGACGCATATGACCGTGAACCGGAGCTTGACAACCTGCTGTTAGACAGCTACTTCAAAAACATTGCAGAAAGCTACCAAGGCGCCCTTCGCCAAGTGATTTCACTTGCCGTAGCCCAAGGCGTGCCGGTACCTTCGTTCTCAAGCGCACTTGCGTATTACGACAGCTACCGTACGGCAGTGCTTCCTGCAAACTTGATTCAAGCGCAGCGTGATTACTTCGGCGCGCATACGTATGAACGCACAGATAAAGAAGGCATTTTTCATACTGAATGGATGAAGTAATGAAGAAGCCCCCGCAGTTATTGCGGGGGCTTTTCTGATATTAAAAACCGCGGGCCGTCCATGAACGGCGCCGCGGTTTTTAATGTTTTCTTATATATTCCACCAGTGGAGACCGTCTTTTTCAAGAAGATCGTCCGAAGCTTTCGGTCCCATTGACCCGGCTTCATAATTCGGAGAAAGGGTTTTGTCGGCTGCCCACGTTTCGGAAATCGCATCGACGAAATTCCAGGAAAGCGCCACTTCGTCCCAATGGGCAAAGTTTGTCGCATCACCGAGCAGACAGTCATGGATTAATTTTTCATAGGCTTCCGGTGTGTTCATTTCATCACTGCAGTTGCTGCAGTAATCCAGCTTAATCGGCTGAGCATGAGCGGCTCCGCCTAATTTTTTAGCGTTCAGATATAGTGTGATGCCTTCATCCGGCTGAATATGGATGACAAGCAGGTTCGGATTTACATTCGTTTCATTGCCGTAATAAAGGTTCATCGGAATGTCTTTAAATTGAACGACGATTTTCGTTGATTTTTCTTTCATCCGTTTCCCTGTGCGGATATAAAACGGAACGCCGGCCCAGCGGAAGTTATCGATTAACAGCTTTCCGGACACGAATGTTTCCGTATTGGAATCCGGTGCTACATTTTGTTCATCTGTATAGCTCGGTACAGCATTTCCGTCAATCGTTCCCGCTTGGTATTGTCCGCGGACGAAGAAGTCACTCACTTCGTTTGGAGCGACAGGGCGGAGAGCTCTCAGCACCTTCACTTTTTCGCTGCGGATTTCTTCCGTGTTCAGTTTAATCGGCGGTTCCATCGCCAAGAGAGCGACCATTTGTAAAATATGGTTTTGAACCATATCACGGAGTGCGCCTGATTTCTCGTAATATCTCGCACGATCCTCAACGCCGAGATCCTCACTTGACGTAATCTGGATGTTTGAGATGTAGCGGTTATTCCACAGCGGCTCAAACAGCGCATTCGCAAACCGGATGACTTCGATATTTTGAACCATTTGTTTGCCTAAGTAATGGTCGATCCGGTAAATTTGATCTTCCGTGAAAGCTTCGCGTATTTCTTTGTTAAGCTCTTTCGCACTCGGCAGGTCATGGCCGAACGGTTTTTCAATGACGAGACGGGACCAGCCATTTGTCGCTGTGACACCTTCGTTTTTAAGTGATTTTGCGATAGTGCCGAAAAACTCAGGAGCCATCGCCAAGTAAAACATTCTGTTGTTCGGGATTTCATATGTATGTTCAAGCTGATCAAGCAGGACATTCAGCTCCTGATAGGAACCCGGATTCGTTACATCAAACGGATGGTAATAAAAATGAGATGTGAAATCGTCTATGTCTTTTTGCCCGGCAGAAGAAACAGACGTTTTAACGGTTTCCCGGAGGTCCTCGTTTGACCAAGGTCTTCTTCCAACACCTACAACTGCAAACTCTTCACCAATTTGACCATTTTTATATAAACGGTGAATGGATGGGTAAAGTTTTCGTTTTGCCAAATCCCCTGTGGCACCAAATATTACAATTACTGCTTTTGGTTTGTCGTTTGTTTTCACTTAGAGTACCTCACTTTATCTGAAGCATGGTTTAAAACCCCGCATATTTCCTTCATTTTAAATCTAAAATTCGTTGAAAGCAAACATTTCAGCCTGTTTTTTGCGGTTTGCGGAAAAAAATTAATCAGGCCGGAGAAGGCCCGGGTGAATTCACATTTTCAGCCTGATCCTGTATCCTTAGTAGTACAAAGATCTAGGAGGAAGCATTGTGGAATTATTATTTTTAGGGACGGGGGCCGGCATGCCGGCAAAGACGAGAAACGTAACGTCCGTCGCGCTGAAGCTTCTTGAAGAAAGGCGTTCCGTATGGCTGTTTGATTGCGGAGAAGCCACTCAGCATCAGATATTACATACAACAATCAAACCGAGGAAAATTGAGAAGATTTTCATCACCCACCTTCACGGCGACCATGTTTACGGTCTTCCGGGTCTGTTGGGGAGCCGTTCATTTCAGGGCGGTGAAGAAGAGCTGACGATTTACGGGCCAAAAGGCATTAAAGCCTTTATCGAAACAAGCCTGCACGTGACGGCGACTCATTTGACGTATCCTCTTACCGTACATGAAATCGAAGAGGGGACGGTTTTTGAAGATGAGCAATTCATTGTTACCGCAGTATCCGTCATTCACGGCGTGGAAGCGTTCGGCTACCGGGTTCAGGAAAAGGATATTCCCGGCGCATTGCAGGCCGGCAGATTGAAAGAAATGAATATCCCGCCCGGACCCGTCTATCAGAAAATCAAAAAAGGCGAAACGGTCACACTTGACGATGGCAGAATCATCAACGGGCGGGATTTTTTGGAACCGCCGAAAAAAGGGAGAATCGTCGCTTTTTCCGGGGATACGAGGGCATCAGAGCGGGTAACGGAGCTGGCGCGCAATGCGGATGTGCTTGTTCATGAAGCGACGTTTGCCAAGGAAGATGCAAAGCTCGCACATAATTATTATCACGCAACGACAGAACAGGCTGCGCAAACGGCAAAAAAAGCAGGCGCCAAACAGCTGATTTTAACTCATATCAGCGCAAGGTATCAGGGTGAATCGCCGATAGAGCGTCTCGAACATGAGGCGAAAGCGGTATTTGAAAACAGTAAGATCGCATTTGACTTCATGGAGGTCACTGTGGAGCGGTCTTAAAAAATGGACGCTTGACATTTTTTTCTGATGAGATATAATAAAACGAAATAATTACGATTTGTATAAGGGGTGAAAATGATGCGTGTGAATGTTACATTGGCCTGTACAGAGACAGGGGACAGAAATTATATTACGACGAAGAACAAACGGACGAATCCGGACCGGTTAGAAATGAAAAAGTATTCACCCCGGTTGAAAAAGTATACGTTGCATCGTGAGACAAAATAGATCACGATAACAAAAGCCATTGTGCCGCTGCACAATGGCTTTTGTTTAATCAGTTTACCGCCTGATAGGCAGGAGCATTCATTTGCTGGCGCACCGCGCACCAAACATCATAAATGGCAAGGTGGACGATGTGCGGTTCATCGTGGTGAATGGCATGAGAACTGTTTTTGGCCTGAATCCATCCGCTTTGATAAGAGACATCAAGCATGCTTCTGTGCAGTTTCACCCATTGTTCATGAGCGTGCTTTAAGTGCTCATCCCGCTCTCCCGATGATAAAATCAACAGCGGCATATCGCCGAAATGAATCTGCTGATGCTTGATCTGACGAAGGCTCGTCAAAAATTCCGCGTGTGATCCTTCCAATATGAACTGTTTCAAATAGGCGGCTTTCATTTCTTCGGGAAGAAGCGGAAGCACTTTCGTCTCCTGATCCTCAGAAACCGGATCAAGCATCACCATCCCGAGAATATCCCGGCGGTTCCGGCTCGCCCAAAGTCTGCTGATAATCGCGCCGTATGAATGCGAGACGACAAGATAAGGAGGCTTGACGCCGGCCTTCAGAAGAAGAGCGTTTAATTCCTGTACCATGTGGTCCGCCGTTCTCTTGTTTCGGCTTTGTCCGCTTTTGCCGATTCCGGCTCTGTCATATGTGAAAACCCCAAATTCTTCATCTATGTCAGCGAGTAATGATGTCCATGTTTCAGAAGAAGTGCCGTAGCCGGCTTCAAAGACGATCGTCACTTCGCCGGCGCCTTTACGGTGTTTCGTATAAAACGGACACCCGTCAATCAGATATGTCCTTTCCATCCATGCTGCTTTCATTGGAGTCATCCCCTCTAATTGGTTCTATAGGGAAGACGGAGAAGCTTCGGCAATCGTTTCTCAAAAAATAAAAAAAGAGACAGCCAGATCGAAAAACTCCGGCTGTCACTTCATCACCATGCTCTGTCGTATTGAACCGGTGACGGTATTTCAGTATTCAGCTGCTTCGCTGCACTCCTTGCAAAGTGCGGATCGCGCAGAAGTTCTCTCGCGACAAAAATAAGGTCAGCGCGGTTGTTTTGCAGAATTTCTTCCGCCATTGTTCCCGTCGTTATCAAACCGACGGCGCCTGTTGCGATTTCGGCCTGTTCACGGATTTTCTCCGCAAAGCTCACTTGGTAGCCTGGGAAGACGTTAATATCAGCTTGAACGAGTGCGCCTGAGCTGCAATCAATGAGGTCGACTCCCTGTTCTTTCATCCACTTCGCAAAACCGATATGATCCGCAATGTCCAGCCCTTTGTCTGTATAATCCGATGCAGAAATACGGACAAATAACGGGCCGTCCCAGACTTCCTTGACGGCTTCAATGGTCTCGCCTAAGAAGCGGTAGCGATTTTCATGTGAGCCTCCGTATTCGTCTGTACGGTGATTGGACAGAGGGGACAAAAATTCGTGCATTAAGTAGCCGTGTGCCGCATGAAGTTCAATAATGTCAAAGCCGGCTTCTTTCGCGCGCGCCGCTGCCTGTTTGAATTCCTGAATGGTTTCTTTAATTTGTTCTGTCGTCATTTCAGCCGGTGTTTTGGACTGCTCATCGAACGGAATGGCTGACGGAGCGTAAATGTCTCCCTCAAGCTCAGCTTTACGTCCGGCGTGCGCAAGCTGAATGCCGATTTTAGATCCTTGCGCTTTCACTTGTTCCGTCAGTTTGGCAAAACCTTCGATATGATCATCGCTCCAAATGCCTAAATCCTGATCGGAAATGCGCCCCTGCGGATTAACGGCTGTCGCTTCCACGATAATCAGGCCGACCTGGCCGATTGCACGCGATATATAGTGCGCCATATGAAAAGGCTGCAGTTTTCCGTCCTTCTCATGTGAGGAATACATGCACATCGGTGCCATAACAATACGGTTTTTGATCGTTACATCTTTAACGGTCCATGGTGTGAATAATTTTCTGGCCATTTATTTCGCCTCCCGGAATGTTTTAGACATTGATTATAACAATTCATGATCATTCAGTCATATAAACTGCTCACGACTGAGTGCATTGTTATTATTGTTCTGGAAGGGCATTTTTTTATACACATCGGTGCCGTATCTTCATAACAGGCATTTACAGCCGATCATATAGCAAATATAGATGAGAAACGCACCGATGACTGCGTGGCCTCCTTTGAACCAGTTTGTCAGGATGAAAATACTGCTGATGAAGATCACCGCGCCGAAGGCACCGAATATTCCGTTTTTTTGAGCGGCTCTGAAATCGTAGGGGCTCATATTTTTCAGCTGCAAGTGAATATTCAGTAGCGTCATGATTGGCAGCAATGTAATAACGCCGGATAAAAATAAGTATTTCGATTTGCTTAAATACGCGGCGGCCACCATAACAGTGCCGCCGATAAAAAATTGAATGAGAAAACTCATGCTGAAACGCTCACCTTCTGTTTGTTATCAAGTATAATGATGGAGACATTGCCATTTTATTTTTGATTGATGTATAAGTAAACTAAATATAACTAATGCATTGGATAATAAAGAATGATATCTGGGAGATGAAGCCGGTTGGATTTAAAGAAGCATTTAGCCTTTATTAAAACGGTTGAAAGCGGCAGCCTGACCCAAGCCGCTGCCATATTGAATTACACACAGCCGAACATCAGCCAAATGATCAGTAAATTAGAGGAAGAGTACGGTTTTCCGCTTTTGATCAGACAGCGGCATGGAGTGAGGCCGACCGCAAATGGCTTGAAAGTGTTACATATTATGAAGGAAATTCAAAAAAACTATGAAAAACTGTCTGAAACCGTTGATAATATTAATGGGTTAGAAAGAGGGGAAGTCCGGCTCGGCACTGTTACGAGCGTGGCGGTAAAATGGCTGCCGAAAATTTTGAGGGAATTTAATGAGCTGTATCCTTCCATTAAGGTGCATTTGTTTGAAGGAAATTCTACTGAACTGGAAGAATGGCTGAAAGATGACCGGATTGATGCGGCGATCGGGACATCCCACAGCGAGAAGTGGCATTTTTACCCGTTGGCAGAGGACCCGATTGTAGCGGTGATGAGCCCGCAGCATGAATTGGCGCAATGTGAAACGGTTCCGTTACATGTCATGGAGTCCGTCAAATGTATCGTGCCTTATCCGGAGACACATTTTGATGTGCTGAAAGTGCTGAAGGAAGAAAAGATCACGCCGCGGGTCGCCTATCAAATCAGAGGGGATGAAGCGATTATTGCAATGGTGCGGAACAATCTGGGGATCAGCATCTTGCCGCAGCTTTTGGTGAATGATTGTGATGTGCTCATCAAACGGTTCGACCGGTATGTCTCCAGGCAGCTCGGCATTTTGACAGCTCATGCAAAGGAGACGCAGACACCTTCTGTCCAGAAACTGATTCAATGTATACAAGAATGGGTTGCGGTCCATCAGGCTTCTGTCTGAAGAAGCCTGATATGCGTTTAAGCCGGTTCAGCATAATAGACCTGTATAAAATATGTCACCGGTTCATCCGAGGAATTAAAATAACTGTGCGGCATCGCCCGAAGTCAGCACATGCTTTTCGTCATAAAGCTCAACCGTCAATTCACCGCTTTTGATTAAAATGTATTCTTCCCCTAAATGTGATTTTGCCTCATGGGCGCAGCCCGGCTTCAGGTCAACTATGCCTTGAAAACAAAAAGTCTGACCGTGACGGTGGTGAGCGAGATTATTTTGATGGCGGGCTTTCGCTTGTTTATATAAAAAGGGCATCAACGGCACATGCTGTTGATGCTTTTTTTGACATGCTAGGGTTTGGAGAGCACTTCAATTCCGACGTTGACCATTTTGTCCAGTCCCATAAAAGACAGGCAGATTTTGGCGCGTCTTTTTCTTTTATCGATCTTTTTAATAATGCCTTCCATTCCTTTAAGAGGCCCTGAGGCAACGGTTACTTTTGAATTTTCAATATAGACTTTTGAATAATCTACAGTGTCTCCTTCTCCGATCAGCCTGATAATAGGGAGGATTTCTTCATCTGTAATTGTCGTGAAATAGGTTTTACGCTCTTTGGAATAATATGCGCCGTTATTCACGATTCTGCATGAAATGGGGAGTTCTTTGATTTTATGAAATGTCCGCTCTGTCATCTTCGTTTTAAACAGCACATATCCCGGAAACATCTTTTTGAGTGCCTCGTATTTGATTCCGGCTTTTCGTTCTGTGACTTTTTTCTTGGGTATGATTGAGTAGAGAGCCTGCTCATCAAACTGCAGACGCAGAAATTTTTGAACTATTTCTTCTTTTCCCGACTCTACAAAAAGTGCGTACCATTTCATGACTGGATCCTCCTTAGAATAATAAGAAATTATTATACAAAGAAAGTATTTAATGGATAGTATTTAAAGTGATTAAAAATTTTTCTAATTCGTCTTTTTTTTACATAATATATGAAAATGAAAAATAAGTATAGACCCAATTGATAGAGAAGCGATGAATTTTCTTTGACATGAAAAGGGTTCAGGGAATTATCTGACATTTATCCCGAAACAATTATGCCGACTGTCCACCGAATATAAAACTGTGGAATAAATGTCAGAAAATAACGAAATAAAGCCTTGACATTATTATCTATAAATTGATATTATTCTCTTTAAATAGCAACTATTTGTTAAATTTATTAAATTGATGTAAAGCACCTATTAAATTTCAATCGCTGTTTCGGCACGTTGAAGAGGAAATAGGGATTATAAAAATGATTGTAGTGTATATATCTACATATACATGATAAGGGAGAAGTGTGCCGTTATCGCTGTTTTCGGGCATATTGGCACTGCAGCTTGTCATGAGAAACATTCAGTAAACAAGCAATATGTTTTAATATAAATTATGTTAGAAAAGGAAAACACAATGCGTTTGCGATTTTTAAACCTGTGCTGAATCGCAAACGCGTTTGTGTTTTTATTTTTATGCCGGTGTTTACACCAGTCAATATATGAAAATAAGAGACGTTTTTGTATGGAGAACCACATGTGATGTACAAAATTGGCGATGCGGAAAGGATGAGGATAAGATGCTTACGTTTGTGTTCCCGGGGCAGGGTTCTCAATTTAAAGGAATGGGAGCCGGACTGTTTGATGAATTTCAAGATCTGACACGTCAGGCTGATGACATATTAGGCTACTCTATAGAAGAATTGTGTCTGGAGGATCCGAATCACCAGCTGGGGAAAACGCAATTTACCCAGCCGGCGTTATATACGGTGAGTGCACTCAGTTATTTAAAGAAAATGAAAGAGTCCGGCAGAGAGCCTGATTACGCCGCAGGGCACAGTTTAGGAGAATATAATGCGTTATTTGCGGCCGGCTGCTTTGATTTTGAGACCGGTTTGCAGCTTGTTAAAAAAAGAGGGGAGCTCATGAGCAAGGCAGCTCCCGGAGGCATGGCGGCGGTTTTGGGGTTTACGGCTGAACAAGTAAAAGAGGTTCTATCCGATTATCATCTGACCGGCATTGATATCGCTAACCACAATTCACCTTCGCAAATTGTGATCGCCGGAACGAAACAAGACATTGAAAAAGCGGGCCCCGTCTTTGAAAAAGCCGGCGTGAGAATGTACCTTCCTTTAAATGTGAGCGGCGCCTTCCATTCCCGCTATATGAAAGATGCTGAAAAAGAGTTTGCAGATTATTTAGAAGAAACGGCGTTTTTGCCTCTTCGTTTTCCGGTGATCTCAAATCTTCATGCCGCACCTTATAAGAATGATGAAATCAAAACAAATCTGACTCTGCAAATGACCAATCAGGTAAAGTGGACGGACACGATACGCCGTCTGATGGGACTTGAAAATAATGAAATTGCAGAAGTCGGGCCCGGGGAAGTGCTGACAAAACTGACGCGTCAGATTAAAAAAGATGCCGTCCCATTATCTATGCCGAAAGAAGAGTCTGATACTGCTGATGTTAAAGCATCGGCAGCTGATTCGCAAAAAACGGCGGGAATGAGATTAGGGAACGAAGATTTTAAAAAAGAGTATAACATCCAATATGCTTACATGACGGGCTCCATGTACAGGGGAATTGCTTCGGAACAGATGGTCATTAAAGCGGCAAAAGCGGGAATGCTGGGCTTTTTCGGAACGGGCGGATTGAGTATCGAACGGATCGGACAGGCCATCGGAACCATCCGGTCTGCACTGCGGCAAGGGGAAACATTCGGAATGAATCTTCTTCATCATATGATGTCACCTGACAAGGAAGTCAGAATGATAGATTTATATTTGAAAAACGGCATTCATCTTATTGAAGCATCGGCATTTATGGGCATAACCCCCGCTCTCGTTATATACAGGGCAAAGGGATTAAGCAGGAATCATGACGGGTCGGTGTCAGTTCAAAACAGAATCATCGCGAAAGTATCCCGGCCTGAAGTCGCTGAGGCCTTTCT
The DNA here is from genome assembly GCF_002843505.1 of Bacillus sp. SJ-10. Classification (NCBI taxonomy): domain Bacteria; kingdom Bacillati; phylum Bacillota; class Bacilli; order Caryophanales; family Bacillaceae; genus Bacillus; species Bacillus sp. SJ-10. Next base: position 2,288,735 of record NZ_CP025258.1, read on the forward strand.
AAGTCCGGCTCCGGCTCATGTGCTGGAAAGACTTGTGTCTGATAATCGGCTGACAGCCGGGGAAGCGGCGCTTGCCAAAGAAATTCCGATGGCTGATGACATTTGCGTTGAAGCGGATTCAGGAGGGCATACCGACCAAGGGATTCCGTATACATTAATGCCTGCCATGATCAGACTCAGAGACCGCATGATGGAGAAGCACGGTTATGCGAAAAAAGTAAGAATCGGCGCAGCCGGGGGCATCGGCACTCCGGAAGCGGCTGCTGCGGCGTTTCTGCTCGGCGCCGAATTTATCGGAACCGGTTCTATTAATCAATGCACGGTCGAAGCCGGGACAAGTGATTCAGTGAAAGATCTGCTTCAGGAAGCGAACGTGCAGGATACGTCATACGCTCCCGCGGGAGATATGTTTGAAGCGGGAGCAAGGGTGCAGGTGCTGAAAAAAGGCCTGTTTTTCCCGGCAAGAGCCAATAAACTCTTTGACTTGTACAGACAATACAATTCTTTAGATGAAATAGATGAAAAAACGAAAACATTAATTGAAGAAAAGTATTTCCAGCGCAGTTTTGAAGAGGTGTATGAGCAGTTGAAACGTGATAAATCTCCTGAGCAGATCGCCAAAGCCGAACAGAATCCGAAACACAAAATGGCGATGGTATTTAAATGGTATTTTTCTCATACGACAAGGCTCGCTCTGGAAGGAAAAAGCGAAAGTAAAATAGATTACCAAATTCATTGCGGCCCTGCGCTCGGCGCGTTTAATCAATGGGTGAAAGGAACCCCGCTTGAAAATTGGAGAAACAGGCATGTCGATCTGATCGGCAAACAGCTCATGGAAGAAACAGCCGGCCTTCTTGCGCAAAGGCTGGTATCGATTACAGGCTGAGTATGACCAGCCATTACATTTTTTCTGCGGAGGACAGACCATGCTGATTGAAAATCATGAATTAACGATGAGCCATGTCGGGTTAGGGAATTTGAATGAGTACGCGCTGCTGCTGTTATTCGGCAACGCACACAGTCACCATTTAACGGACGGAACGGGATTCCGGCCTGATCAGATGGCCGATCACCAAGGGCTGATTTTGTATCCGGCTTATTTTATGACACATCTCAAAGTTCCTTCAGATAAGCCTCTTGATCAGTACCGATTATGGGACGAGGTTTCCGTCGGAGTCGATATCTCCCGGTTTGGAGAAACCATATTAGAATCTGATTATTTGTTCGGGCCGAAAGGAGCGGTCAGCTCTGATAAAAGCGAGTGGGACCGGGGACGGTTTCCTTCTATGAAAGCCAATAGTTTAATTGTCGTCGACGTCACACAAACAGAAGGTTCGACCCGAAAAGTCTCAGCGCCTAAGGCTGAATGCATTGCGGAACTTTCTAAGCTAGCCAAGCCGCCTTACGCGCTGATGCGGTCAAAGAAAATCAGAACGGACGCCTTCGGTATGAAGCCGGGCAATCTCAAAACGGCAGACCCCGTTTCATATCGGGTTCCTGTTGATCAGGATGCTGCGCCGGGGCATGCCATGGTGTTTGCGAAATTCAGCAAGATAATGGATGCGGCGGAATTTGAATGGATGACGCGCCGGTCGAAGCCGGGTTTTCCGGTTTCAATCGCGCGGCATTTATTTTTGCTTGAAAGAGAGACGTATTATTACGGAAATTGTTTTGCAGATGAAGAGCTTGATATTTATATGACGGGACACATTGAAGAATGCGATCCCGACTTTCACGGTGAGTCCCTCGGTATGATCTCAGTGGCGAAAATCAGCTATCAGATTGAAGTCTATATGAAAAGAAATCATACATTGCTGGCCATTTCCAAGGTGGATAAGCTGCTGGCGGTGCCGACCTCTTCACAAGATCATATTCCGGATTATAAACGGGTCATCAGAAGTTTATAAAATGAAGAATGGAGCTGAAAGCAAATGGAACAAACCAAGGAAATGAAGCAGATCATCGCTCAAATCATTCAGGACATTCAAGAACAGCAGTCATATCGGGCCGTCGAAGCGGGAGATGATGTGAGAGTCATAGAGGATCTGGGCTTCTCATCACTGGATATCGCTCAATTAGTCGCACAGATGGAGATGGAAACCGGAGTAGATCCTTTTTCCCAAGGAGAAACGATTTCCAGCATTACAACCGTCGGCAGCATTTGTGATATTTATCAAAAATATATGGACAGTGCTCAATCATGAAAACAGAAAGCGGGGGAGATATCAGCTGGGTGACTGATAAGCTTAGGGAAACGCAAGACAGTGAGTTTCTCATTTTTAAAGGGCAGACTTTTACGTATGATGATTTGCTGACACGAATCAGCTTTTTTCAGAAAGAGCTTGAACAAAACGGAATACGTGAAGGAGAATGTGTGGCGCTTATCGGGGATTATTCCCCGAACGCCATTTTTTTGCTGATGGCGCTTTTGTTAAACCGAAATATCGTTGTCCCTCTCAGTAATGAGTCAAGGGAAAAGCATCTCGATATGTTTGAAGACGCGAAAGTGAATCAAATCATTGAAATAAATGAAAATGACAGCTGGACGCTTCGTGAAGGTTCTGAAAGCGCCGCTCACCCTCTGCTTGATGATCTGCGCGAGAGAGGGGAGTCAGGCATTATTATTTTCACATCGGGAACCTCCGGCAAAAGCAAAGCATCCGTGTTAAGCGCCGGCCGGCTGCTTGAAAAATATAAAACGGCGAAGAGAAAACCGCTGCGTACACTTATTTTTCTGAAATTGGATCATATAGGCGGCATTAATACGCTGTTTGCGATTCTGTTTAACGGGGGGACGATCGTCACATCAGACAGCAGAACGCCGGAGTCCGTTTATCAGGCGGTCGACAAACATGCTGTCCAAGTGCTCCCCGCCACCCCGACCTTTTTAAACATGCTGCTGATGTCCAAGGCGGATGCCGGATATAACCTCTCTTCACTCCGGCTGATCACTTACGGCACAGAGCCGATGCCCCAATCAACGCTGCGCGGCATCCACCGGCTGTTTCCGGATGTACGGCTGAAACAAACATACGGATTAACTGAACTGGGTATATTCTCAACGAAATCAAAAGACAGCCAATCCACTTGGATGAAAGTGGGCGGTGCCGGAACAGAGACCAAAATTACCGGAGGCACGCTTTGGGTCCGTTCTGAGTCGGCGATGCTCGGCTATTTAAACGCACCGTCACCTTTCGATGAAGACGGCTGGTACGACACCGGTGACCAGGTGGAAACAGACGGCGAATATATAAGAATTCTCGGAAGAAAGAGTGAAATCATTAATGTGGGCGGAGAGAAAGTGTTTCCGGCAGAGGTGGAAAGCGTCTTTCTGGAGATACCGAATGTCCGGGATGTTCTCATAACGGGCAGAAAAAATCCGATTACGGGCGAGATTGTCGCGGCAGAGGCCGTGCTTGAAAAAGAGGAAGATATCAAATCTTTCAGAAAGCGGGCCGTAGCTCATTGCAGACAGAAGCTGCAGCCATATCAGATACCGCAGATCATCTCTGTTACAGATCGGAAACTGTCTAATGATCGATTTAAAAAAATAAGAAACGTGTAAAACAGGAGGCAAATATGAATAACGGAAAAGTAGCGGTCGTCAGCGGAGGAAGCCGGGGGCTGGGAAAAGCGATTGTACAGACGCTTTTGGATGAGGATTACAAAGTAGCCGCTTTCAGCCGCAGTGAATCTGATTTTATTAACACATTGAGAGAGAGTGAAAAGTACCGCGGCCGCTTTTATTGGGAAGCGGCGGATGCGGCGGATGCCGCCGCCATGAAACAGTTTGTTCTTCAAGTATACCGCAAGTTTTCCAGAATAGACGGCTTGGTCAATAACGCCGGTTTGAACCTTGATCAGCTTCTGCCCCTGACCAATGATGAAGACATTGACCGCATCCTCAATCTGAATATCGGCTCAGTCATCAAGCTGACCCGAAACGTTTCCCGGGTCATGCTGAAACAAAATTCCGGATCAATCGTTAACATAAGCTCCATTATCGGTTCAAGAGGATTTAAAGGCACTTCAGTCTACAGCGCATCCAAAGCGGCTCTTGACGGCTTGACGCGAAGCCTGGCCAGGGAGCTCGGGTCTAAAGGAATCCGTGTCAATTCACTTGCGCCCGGTTTTGTGGACACCGATATGACGAAAAATATGCCGGAAAAACAAAAATCGCAGATTATCAGAAGGACGCCGATGGGACGTTTAGGCGAAACAGACGATATGACCGGACTCGTTCGTTTCCTGCTTTCTCCTGAATCGTCCTTTATGACCGGACAGACAATTGCGATAGACGGCGGATTAACTTGTTAAAGCACAGAAAAATTCTTTTGTACAAGGGATGGTATCCTCATGAAATGTATTAACGAATTTTTAAGAACGGTAATAGCGCAAAAGCTGGGTGCCGAGGTGACCGAAGCGGAAGATAAAACCGCTTTTTTTACTCTTGGCGTGACGTCTCTCATCAGTGAAGAAATCATGACCATATTGCATAAAGAATTTACCGGCCTTTCTGAAACGCTGCTGTTTGAATATCCGAACATTGAGAAATTGAGTGAATTTTTAAGTGCGCAGAAACGAAATCCCGAAAGCGTTCTTGAATTCAAAGAAACGGAGCCTGATACGGGAAGCCGGCAGGAAGAAGAATTGCTTCCTGTACAGGCGGCTGAAAAGGTGCCTGAACCGGGAACGGACGGGAGCTCTGATATTGCGGTTATCGGAATGAGCGGGATGTTTCCGAAAGCGGAAAACCAGCATGATTTTTGGACCAATTTAATAGAAAATAAAGATTGTGTCTCCGAAATCCCAGAGGATAGATGGGACAGCTCTTATTACTCGGAAGAGAAAACGGCAGAATACGCGTCATACAGTAAATGGGGAGGTTTTATTGATCATCCGGATCAATTTGACCCGCTGTTTTTTTCTGTTTCCCCGTGGGAAGCTGATTTAATGGACCCTCAGCAAAAATTGTATGTCACGTGCTGCTGGGAAGCGATGGAGGATGCCGGTTACGGGAACCCGGCGGCGAGGCCGACGGATCAAATCGGTGTATTCGCCGGAGTGACCTGGAATGAATATTCATTAATTGCACACGAAGAAGGTTTCCTTAAAGATCAGTACAAAGGCCCCGGCTCCTTATATTGGGGCATTCCGAACCGGGTTTCTTATTTCCTTGATCTCCATGGCCCGAGCATCGCTGTTGATACGGCGTGTTCTTCATCGCTTGTCGCCGTCCATCAGGCTTGTCAGGCCATTATGTCGGGCGACTGTGAAATGGCGCTGGCCGGAGGCGTCAACCTCAGCTTACATCCGCAAAAATACATGTTTTTAAGCCAATCGCATTTTCTGTCTTCTGAAGGAAAATGCCGCAGTTTCGGTGAAGGCGGAGACGGTTACGTGCCCGGCGAAGGCGCGGGAGCCGTTTTGTTAAAACCATTGAAAAAAGCGATTGCGGACAAAGACCACATCTACGGTGTCATTAAGGGGTCCGCCACTAATCACGGCGGCAAAACGACCGGGTATACGGTGCCGAATCCGGAAGCGCACCGGGACTTGATTTTATCCGCTCTAAACAGAGCCGCGGTAAGTCCGGCGGATATCAGCTACATTGAAGCTCACGGAACCGGCACGGCGCTCGGCGATCCGATTGAGATACGCGGCCTGTCTATGGCATTTGATAAACAGACCGATGAGAAAAATGACTGCGGAATCGGCTCGGTGAAATCCAATATCGGACATTTGGAAGCGGCTGCAGGGATCGCCGGTTTAATCAAGGTGCTTTTAAGCATGAAACATGAAACGCTTCCCGCCAGTCTGCACTCCGCGGAACTGAACCGCAAGATTTCTTTTTCTGATTCGCCATTTTATGTCGTCCGAAACAACCGGCCGTGGCCGGCTGAAGGAGATAAACCGAGAATCGCCGCAATCAGTTCATTCGGCGCAGGAGGCTCTAATGCCCATCTGATCGTAGGTGCTTATCAGCCAAAACGGCAAGCGGACAAGAATACTGAGCAAAAACCGCATGCTGTCGTATTAAGCGCACATTCCGAACAGCAGCTGAAAGAATATGCCGGGAAATTAAGCTCCTTTCTTGCCCGATTGGAAAACCTGCCTTCTGCCGGCGGATACAGTCTGGAAAATATCGCTGCCACCCTATTGTCAGGCAGAGAGCCTTTCTCCTTCCGGCTTGCTGTCATTGCATCATCCCTTTCTGAGCTGAAACAGCGATTGGACGGATTTGTAAGCGGTCACAGAGACGAAAGGCATATTTACTTCGGAAAAGCGTCACCCGGGCGGCCGGACGTTTCAGGCCAATCCGTTTCAGATCCTGAGAAATTTGCCGCGCTGTGGGTGAAAGGTCTTCAAGGTTGCAAAAAGCCGGAAACGCCGTATCAGAAAGTTCCGCTTCCTACGTACCCGTTTTTAAAGGAAACGTCCTGGCTGACCGATCAAAAAAAGCGGTATATAAAAAAGCCCCAAAATACCAAAAGGCGTGAAGCGCTGCATCCTCTGCTTGATGAGAATATTTCATCCGCCCGGAAAGGGATGTTTCAAAAGATATTTTCCAAGGATGAATATTTCTTTAAAGATCATTTAGTGAACGAAAAATATGTGCTTCCCGGAGTCTGTCATCTGGAAATGGCGGCATACGGCGCGGAATTGTGGGGAGAACGCCCGGTCGTCTCTCTTCAGAGTGTGTGGTACATGGAGCCGATTGTGACAGGGACAGACCTAAGATCCGTCATGATAGAGTTTGAAGCAGAAAAAGAGCGTATAAGCTATGTCATTAAAGAAAAAGGAGCGGATGGCACCCTCTTTTCGCAAGGAGAAGTGATTTGTAAAGAAAAAGGAGCGTCTTTTGAGGCCCCGGCTTTTCAGCTCCCGGCGCCATTTGCGCAGAGAACGGAGCCGAAAGACATCTATCACTCGTTCTCTGAGGCGGGAATCGTGCAAAAGGACAGTTTTCAGGTCATCCGCGAATTCTCTTATACAGAAAGCAAAGCACTGGCCAAATTAACGCTCCCGTCACACTTGGAAGCCGATTTTAAACAGTACATCCTGCATCCGTCCTTAATGGATGGCGCTGTTCAAACTGCAATGGCGCATGTGCTGCAATTTCAAAAAGAGCCTGCGCTTATCGTACCGTTTTCCTTCGGAGAAATACAGCTGCTTGAACCGTTAGCGAAAACCGTATTTGTGCATGCGGAGGTAAAAGCGGCCTCCGTTCACCAATTTGATCTGCATATTTGTGATGACCGCGGCGTGCTGCTGGCGGCAGTGAAAGATTTTATCATAAAAGAGGTGCAGGAAAGCGCCGGGTTTAACCAAAAAGCCGGCGTCACGCCGAAGAAAAGCCGTGAAACGGAATTGCTTATGACACCGGTTTGGAACACCGTCACCATTCCGGAAACCGGCATGTCTTTCATGCGTGAAGAAAAAATAATCGTCATCGGGGCCGGGCCGGATGTTCAGCAGGCTTTGAAAGAGATGTATTCCGATGTCCGTTTTCCGGACATCACTTCTTTGGACAGCGCGGAACAAATGGCTGAAACACTGAAAGCGCAAGGCTCTTTTCAACACATGATATGGGCGGCGCCGGATCATCCCATTCCATCCGTTTATGATGCGGATACGGCCGAGGGACAGGAGCACGGGGTCATGCAGCTTTTCCGGCTGGTAAAAGCGCTTCTGCTTCTGAATTTTGACACGGAACAACTATCATTGACAATCTGCACGTTTCAATCACAGCCGATTCATGAACATGATGAGGTCAATCCGAGTCATGCAAGCATACACGGATTAGCGGGGTCGCTCGCAAAAGAATACACCAATTGGAGCATCCGGCTTCTTGATTTGGAATCTCAAAGGGGAGACCGGCATCTTCCTGATGTCTTCTCTTTACCGGCGGACCCCGAGGGAAATCCGTGGGTCTTTCGCGCAGGTCAGTGGCACCGGCAGCAATTGGCCGTCTGCCGGCCTCATGCAGATGAGCCTTCATTATACCGGCACGGCGGGGTTTATGTGATTATCGGCGGAGCAGGCGGAATAGGAGAAGTATGGACTGAATATATGATTCAGACCTATCAGGCGAAAATTGTCTGGATCGGGAGACGGAAAAAAGATACACAGATTGAAAGAAAGCTGAAAAGACTTGCGGCTTTAGGTCCCGCACCGCAATATTTCAGCGCGGATGCTGCGGATTATGACTCTCTCAAACGGGCGTATGACACCATTGTGAAGGAAAATGGAAAGGTCCGCGGAATCATTCATTCCGCCATCGTGTTATCAGACCGAAGTTTTGCCAATATGGAAGAGGATCAGTTCCGCGCTTCACTTTCTGCAAAAACTGATGTGAGCTTGCAGATTGCCCGGGTAGCTGAAGGGGAACCCCTGGATTTCTTGCTGTTTTTCTCTTCGATGATGTCGTTTCAGAAAGCGCCGGGACAGAGCAATTATGCCGCCGGGTGCACGTTTAAGGACGCTTTTGCTAAGCGGATCTCACAGAAAGCGCCGTATGCTGTAAAAGTTGTCAATTGGGGCTTTTGGGGAAGTGTCGGCGTTGTCGCTTCAGAACAATACCGGAAACGGATGGAGCGGGACGGAATCGCTTCTATTGAGGCGCCCGAAGCGATGAAAACGCTGGAAACCCTGCTTTCCGGACCTTATGACCAGCTGGCGCTGATTAAAACGACAGATCCGCTTTTTATGAAGGACGATCTGAAAGAACAAGTAACGGTTTATCCGGAAAAGATTCCTTCCGCACTCGGACAATTAGCGGTTAACATCATGCAGAATGACGAAGCTGAGCGGTTAAAAGCATCAAGTGTCATGAGCTGCATGAGAGATATGGAATCCCTTATTGAAAAAATGCTTGTATCAACCCTTTATGAGATGGGAGCCGGGCTTGATCAGGCTTTGCCGTTATTTCAATCGGCTGCCGGCATAACGGAACAATACAGCAGATGGCTGAAAGAGAGCTTTGTCCTCCTGACTGAATTAGCGCTTGCTCCGGAAAAAACGGATTTAGGGCAGGTGTGGGAGGAATGGGAGCGGAAAAAAGAGACTTGGCTGCGCCAGAAAGACATGAGGGCGCATGTCAGATTGGCAGAAGAGACATTGCGTGTGCTTCCAGACATTTTAACCGGTAAGCTTCCGGCAACGGAAGTGATGTTCCCTGACTCCTCCTTCCGTCTTGTGGAAGGCATTTACCGCAATAATATCATTTCTGATTTTTTCAATGACAAGCTTGCTGACACATTGATTGCAGTTCTGCGGGAACGTCTGGAAAAAGACCCGCAGGCGAAAATCCGCATTTTAGAAATCGGAGCCGGAACGGGCGGGACGAGCGCCGCGGTCATGAGAAAATTGAAACCGTATGAAGCGCATATTGCCGAATATTGTTTCACGGATATTTCTAAAGCATTTCTTTTACATGCAGAAGACATATTCGGTCCGGAATATCCTTATGTCACTTATAAAATATTCAACGCTGAGCAGCCGGTATCAACAGAAGCGCCGGACATCGGCACGTATGACGCAGTGATCGCGACCAATGTGCTTCATGCGACAAAAAATATCCGCTCTGCGCTGCGCCATGCGAAAGCAATGCTGCAAAAAAACGGCCAGCTGTTTTTAAATGAGATCAACAGCCGCACCATATTCAACCATGTGACGTTCGGCCTTCTTGAAGGCTGGTGGCTGTATGAGGATCATGATTTACGGATTCCGGGCTGTCCGGGGGTTGAGCCGGCCGGCTGGGCGGAAGCGCTTTCGCTTGAAGGATTCGTCCATCCTCTGTTTCCGGCTGAAGCCGCACACGACTTAGGCCAGCAGATTATAGCGGCTGAAAGTGACGGAACGGTCAGGCTTGCCCTCCTGCAGGCGTCAGAAGAAAAGCCGGAGTGCCGTCCGTATGACGCAGATGGTCTTTCGGATGATACCTTGCATTTCAGCCTGAGAGAAAAAAGCGTTGAACTGATGAAGAAGGTAATCGGTGAAGCGCTTAAAGTGCCGGCGCATCGTCTTTTATCCCATGAACCTTTAACCGCATACGGATTGGATTCCATACTGGTCGTCAGACTGACCAACGCGTTAAAAGACGTCTTCGGTTCTGTCAGCAGCACTTTGTTTTTTGAATATCAAACCATTGATGAGCTTGCTGATTACTTTCTGTCTTCCCGTAAAGAAGCGCTCGAGCGGCAATTCGGGAATGGACGGGCTCATCCCGAAAACGCCGGACGGGTGCAGGCTCCCGCAGAAAGCGTCGCGCCGATTCCAAACGTAAGAGAACGGGGTATCACATATCTGACGGAATTAATAGGAAAAACGCTGAAGATTCCGAGCGGGAGAATGGATCCGTCGGTTTCCTTAACCGCATACGGTTTGGATTCTATTCTGGTCGTCCGGCTCACAAATGCCTTTCGTAACGTGTTTGACCAAATGACCAGCACCCTCTTTTTTGAATATCAGACGATAGAAGAAATCGCGGATTACCTGCTTCTTTCTCAGCGGGGAGCATTTATGAAAGCGATGGGTGTGCGTGAGGAGCAGCTGTCTGATCACACAGATAATCTGAATGTAAAACAAAACAAGATTCCTCAAAACGAGGAAGGCAGCAGGACAAACGGAGATCCCTATGTCCAGGATATCGCTGTCATCGGTCTGTCAGGCCGGTATCCGGGCGCCGATCACGTTGATGAGCTGTGGGAAAATGTAAAAGCCGGCAGGCATTCTATTACTGAAGTGCCGAAAGATCGCTGGGACTGGAAAACGTTTTATAACGAGGAACGCGGAAAATGGGGGTCCATTTATTCAAAATGGGGCGGTTTTCTCGATGACATTGATACATTTGATCCGCTGTTTTTCCGTATATCTCCCGCGGAAGCTGAAAGGATGGATCCGCAGGAAAGATTGTTTCTGCAGACTGCTTATTCAAGCATTGAAGATGCGGGGTACACCCCGGCCGCGCTTTGTGACAGCCGGAAAATCGGAGTCTTTGTCGGTGTGATGAACAGCAATTACCCGACAGTCCCCAGCGACTGGTCTATCGCAAACAGAGTATCGTTTTTGTTCAACTTCCAAGGGCCGAGTATGGCTGTGGATACAGCATGCTCTTCTTCTTTAACAGCTGTCCATCTCGCCGCAGAAAGCCTGCGGAGCGGAATGAGTGAAACAGCGATTGCCGGCGGAGTCAATCTTATCGTTGATCCGGCCCACTATGAGCGGCTGTCCGCTTTTTCAATGCTGTCTCCCGGTGATAAATGCAAATCTTTCGGAGACAGTGCGGACGGTTTTGTTGACGGTGAAGGAGTAGGGGCGATTGTGTTAAAGCCGCTTGCTCAAGCGGAGAAAGACGGCGATCATATTTACGGCGTTATCAAAGGAAGCATGCTGAACGCAGCAGGCAGGACAAACGCTTATATGGTGCCGAATCCGAAAGCGCAGTTTGATCTGATCGCAGAGACGTTGAAACGGACAGACATTCACCCGAGAACGGTCAGTTACTTGGAAGCCCACGGAACGGGCACTGCGCTCGGTGATCCGATTGAAATCGACGGGTTAACGAAAGCTTTTCGCCTGACAACAGAAGACCGGCAGTTTTGTTCCATCGGTTCCATTAAATCAAATATCGGACATTTAGAAAGCGCTGCCGGGATTGCGGGGATCACCAAACTGCTTTTGCAATTGAAACATAAGAGGATTGCCCCTTCATTGCATGCGGCGGAATTGAATCCGAATATTGAGTTTGAGCACACTCCGTTTTTCGTACAGCAAAAAGAAACGGAATGGAAACGACCTGTCTTGAATATCACGGGTGAAATGAAGGAATATCCGAGAATTGCCGGCATTTCCTCGTTTGGAGCAGGAGGTTCAAACGCGCATGTCATCATTCAGGAATATGTGCCGTCTGACAGCCTGAAACCAATGGAAACCGCAGCTGTTTCTCCGCAAAAACCGGCTGTTATTATTTTATCAGCGCGAAATGAGCAGCAATTGACAGAGCGCGCCCGCCAGCTTCTGGATGATCTCATAAGAAAAAAACATTCTGACGGGGATTTGGCCAAGATCGCTTACACGCTTCAGGCGGGAAGAGAACCGATGGCTGAGCGGCTTGCATTTACGGCCGAGTCGATAGAAGAACTGAAAATGAAGCTTATGAGTTTCTCAAACGATCATAATATCGACCATGCTCATATCTGGCGGGGCAGGACAGCCAAACATCATTCATTGGCGGCTTCGCTCACTTCTGATGAAGATATGGCGCTTACCATAAATGCCTGGCTGAAAAAAGGGAAATACGGAAAGCTGCTTGACCTTTGGGTTAAAGGACTTGACGTCGATTGGTCAGCTCTTTATCAGCGCAACCCGGGCCGTATCAGTCTCCCGGCCTACCCTTTTGCCAAAGACCGATATTGGGTGACAAAAGCTGATGTGTCACTTGACAAAACAGGCTCAGCGGAAAGTGAGAAAGCAGCCAGACTTCACCCGCTGCTCCACGCGAATACATCGACCTTTACCGCCCAGCGTTTTACTTCTGTTTTTTCAGGGCATGAACCGTTTTTTGCCGATCATATCGTCAATGGAAAACCGGTGCTTCCGGGCGCAGCTGCTTTAGAAATGGCCCGGGCCGCCGTTACACTTGCCGCTGAAGACTTGCCCGGCGGGAAAACGGGTGTCCGGCTCAAACAGATTGTTTGGCTCCGGCCGGTGACGGCGCTTTCTGAAGGAGTGACGCTTCATGTAAAGCTTCAGCCGGAAGAAAACGGAGACATCGCTTTTGAAGCGTATGCCGAAGGGGAAGAGCCGCTTGTCTTTTTCCAGGGAAAGGCCGTGTTCGAAGAGACGGAGCGTGCTCCTGTTCTCGATGTGGAAGCGGTTCAGGCGCGCTGCGGCGGCCGGCGCATGTCAAAGGCTGAGTGTTATGAAGCGTTCGACAGCCTCGGCATCACCTACGGACCGTCGCATCAGGCGCTTGACGCCGTCTATGCCGGAAACGGAGAAGTGCTCGCGAAGCTCACTCTTCCGCCGTCCGCCCGCGAAGAAAAGGAGCCGTTCATCCTGCATCCAAGCATGCTGGACGCCGCCCTTCAGGCTTCTATCGGTCTTGTGCTCTCAGACGGTTCCGCGTCCGGACGGCCGTTTCTGCCGTTTGCCCTGCAGGATATGCAGGTGTTTTCTGCGTGCCGGGAGACGATGTGGGCGGTGCTTTCCTCAGCGGAAGGCGCCTATCATATTGAGCTGTGTGACGAAAACGGCGCGGTATGTGTCCGATTGACGGGACTCACCGCCCGTTTTCTGGAAGAGGACACGGAGGAAAAACCGCTCTTGCTTCAGCCAAAGTGGCAGGAATCACCGCCGGGTGAGGGAGGCGGACAAGAAGCGTCTTTCAGATACGTGACGCTGTATGGCGGAATGAATGCTGAGGACATAAGCGGCGCCGTATGTGCGGCTGACGGCGAAGGACCGATTGAAGACCGTTATGACGCCTGCGCGGCGGAGCTGTCAGCGATCGTCACGCGTCTTATCAGAGAAAAACAGAAGGGAAAAACGCTGATCCAGCTTCTTGTCCCCGACAGGGGGGAAGACAATGTATTGGCGGGGCTGGCCGCTTTTCTGAAAACGGCTCACCTTGAACATCCGAAGCTGTACGGCCAAGTCATCCAAGCCGATCCGGACGAGTCAGCATCATCGCTTCTTGCCAAGCTGAAAGAAAACCGGGCCCATCCTGAACAAGCGGAAATCCGTTATGAAAACGGCAAACGTCTCGTCAGAAACTGGCGTCATCTGCCGGCCCCTCAAAGCGGTACCGTTCCGTGGAAAGACGAAGGGGTCTACCTCCTCACCGGGGGAGCGGGCGGCATCGGACTGATTTTCGCTGAAGAAATAGCCTCCCGCGTCAAAAACGCCGTCCTCGTTTTAACGGGGAGGACGGAAGCGCTTGATGAAGACCGCTCCGCCCGCTTACGGCGCTTGGAAGCGTCGGGTGCCCGCGTACTGTATCAACCAGTAGATGTGACAGACAGGGCGGCGGTCACCGCCCTCGTCCGCGGCATACAGGAGGAGCACGGAACACTCGACGGGATCATTCACGGCGCAGGCGTGATCGCTGACAATTACATTCTGAACCAGACAGAAAACGAACGGAAGACCGTCATGGCGCCGAAGGTGAAAGGGCTTATCAATCTTGATGAAGCAGCGAAAGATGTGCGGCTGGACTTTTTCATCCTGTTTTCTTCCTTGGCGGGAGGAGTGGGAAATCCGGGGCAGGCCAGTTATGCGTCAGCCAACGCATTTATGGATGTTTATGCAGCCCGCCGAAACCGTCTCGTGCGGGACAACAAGCGGAGCGGGCAGACCCTGTCCGTCAACTGGCCGCTTTGGGAAGAAGGCGGTATGCGCGTGGACAAAGAGACAGAGCTTCTGATGTATGAACAGACCGGAATGAAAGCCATGCGATCGGCCTCAGGCATCCAAGCGCTTTACGCCGCTTTTGCCTCCGGAGAACACCAGGTCATGGTGGCAGAAGGCAACGAAAAACGGATTCGAAAAAACCTGATGCCTGAAGCGCCGGAACCGTCCCGTAGCATTCATGTGTCAAGGAAGACGCACGTCCATCTGCCGAATAAAGTACAAGCAGAACTCAAACATATGATATCAGGCATTCTGAAGGTGAAAGAAGACGAGATAGATGCTGAATCAGAGATGAGAGATTATGGCTTTGATTCGGTTTCATTCACGCAGTTTGCAAATGAACTAAATAAAACGTATGGGCTTGAACTGACACCGGCCGTGTTTTTTGAATACCCGACAGTCTTTAGTTTTGCCCAATACTTGCTGACGGAACATCCGGATACATTCGGCTCACAGGCAGAAACAGAAACGGAGAAACCGGTTGTGCGTAAAAAAATGAAGACGGAGCCATTCTCGATTCCGTCCCGCCTTCCTAAAACAAAAACCGCAGCTGCACCTGAGCCCGTGGCGATAATCGGAATCAGCTGTGCATTTCCAATGGCTGAAAATCCGGAAATGTTTTGGGAGAATTTAGCCGGAGAAAAGGACTGCATTTCTGAAATACCGCCGGAGCGCTGGGACTGGAGACAGTATTACGGAGATCCGCAGAAAGATAAAAATGCGAGCAATGTAAAGTGGGGCGGCTTCATTGATGAAACCGCTCAATTTGATCCTTTATTTTTCGGTATTTCTCCGCATGAAGCCGAAATGATGGATCCTCAGCAAAGACTTTTAATGATGCATGTATGGAAAGCGATTGAAGATGCCGGCTGCTCTGCCAAAAGCCTCTCAGGTACAAATACAGGCATTTTTGCAGGCACGACAAACAGCGGTTACGCCCAGGAAGCTTCAAAGTTCCATATAGAGATTGAGGGTTCTTCCGCCGCCGGAACGGTTCCGTCAATCGGTCCGAACCGCATGAGCTATTTTCTGAATATACATGGGCCGAGCGAACCGATTGAAACCGCCTGTTCAAGCTCATTGGTCGCTGTTCACCGTGCGGTCAGGGCAATTCAGGCCGGAGACTGCGGCATCGCGATTGCAGGAGGCGTCAATGCCATTGTGTCGCCGGATATGCATATCAGCTTTAATAAAGCGGGAATGCTCAGTGAAGACGGGCGCTGCAAAACATTTTCCGATCAAGCGGACGGGTATGTCAGAGCTGAAGGTGCCGGCATGATTGTTTTGAAAACATTATCCGCTGCGGAACGTGACGGCGACCGTATTTATGCCGTTATTCGCGGAACGGCGGAAAATCATGGCGGACGGGCGGCTTCCCTTACATCGCCGAATCCGAAAGCACAGACAGAAGTCATGATAAAAGCGTATCAGCAAGCGAACATCGACCCCCGTACAGTGAGTTATATTGAAGCCCACGGCACGGGAACGGCGCTCGGAGATCCGATAGAAATCAACGGACTCAAAGCGGCTTTTGCAGCGCTTTATCAGAAAGCCAGAGTAACGGCGCCCGATCAGCCTCATTGCGGCCTCGGTTCCGTCAAAACGAATATCGGCCACACAGAGCTTGCCGCCGGCATGGCCGGGCTTTTAAAAATTATTTTGCAGATGCAGCACAAAACGCTCGTTAAAAGTCTGCATTGTGAAACCGTTAATCCATATATCAGCCTCGACGGCAGCCCGTTTTATTTCGTCCGCGACACTCAGCCGTGGAAAGCGGCGACTGATGATAGCGGAAATGAACTGCCGCGGAGAGCGGGTGTCAGCTCGTTCGGATTTGGCGGTGTCAATGCTCATGTCGTGCTCGAAGAATATGTTTCTCCTGTTGAAGAGAAACAATGGACGGCCGGTGAACTTCAGCCGTCCTTATTCATTCTCTCGGCAAAGACGGCGGAACAGCTGAAGGAACGTGCGGAACAGCTGCGCAGATATTTGGAAAAGTCACATTCAGCTGACGGAGATCTTGCGGGTATCGCTTATACGCTTCAGCTTGGCCGGGATGAAATGGAAGAGCGCCTTGCCGTCATTGCTGAAACAAAAGAAGAGCTTACGAACGCGCTGAATGATTTCCTCAGCGGCAAGGAGACGGGGCAGAATTTCTTTACAGGCCGGAACAAAGCGATGAAACAGCTGTTTACAGAGATGACGGACAACGCAGAAATGAGCGGGACCGTAGATCAATGGATGGAAGCAGGAAAGTATGCAATGCTTGCAAAATTATGGGTGCAAGGTTTACATGTCGACTGGAATAAATTATATCCGGACGAAAGGCCAAAAAAAGTCAGCCTGCCCGTCTATCCTTTTGCGAAAACACATTGCTGGATACCGCACAGAGCGCAGCATATAAGGCACCGGGAGACTTATGAGACTGATACGTCCCCGCTTGAGACTTATGAACACCTGCTTGATGAATTGGAGAGAAACGAAATAAGCATAGAAGCCGCTGTAAAAAGAACGATCGGTTTTTACAGGGATTAGCGTAATGGAGGAAACCATATGAAAGAGTTTCTGCACCGGGTTTTTTCTGACGTCAAAAATAAAAAAATGACAAAACAGGATGCGATCGGCATTTTGCGCGATTATGATATGCGGATGGGACTTCGCCAAGCGGCATCCCTTCATCCGCTTGCTCAGCAGCATATTTCCGATGAAACGGGACAGGGATTCTCGGCAGCTTTCAGCGGCCGGGAATTTTTTCTCGCTGATGTTTCTTTACAGCGTAAAAAGCTTATGCCCGGAGAACTTCTTTTGGAAATGGCGAGAGCTGCGGCTGTTTTGACAGTAAAGGAGACTGAGGCTGTCCGGCTGACGCATATCGTGTGGTCAAAGCCCATTCTGACTGAGGCTGAGCCGTTCCATATCGAAATCAGGCTGATACCCGCAGAGGGTGAAGCCAAAAGGTTTGAGATTTATAATCCATTTTCTGCCGATTACAGTCATCATGATGTGTACAGCCAAGGGACGATTCAGCCAGTTGATACTGCGCCCGGCATGCTGGATATCAGCCGCTTGAAGGAAAACAGCGGTTCCCTGATGGATCAGCAGCAAATTGTAGCCATCACTCAGAACGATACCGTTCAATACAGTGAGCACATGAAAGGAATTGAGCGTATTTACGCCTCAGCAGGACGGATGCTGGCAGATATATCAATCCCATTGACAAACCAAAAAGAATCCGCCCGATTCGGCCTCCCTCCCTGTGTGATGCAAAGTGTGACAAAGGCATGCGCGCTGCTTGGCGGCAAAGAATATAAAACGCTCGCCCCGGTTTCATTGGACGAGCTTTTGTTTTATGAATCTTGTCCTGACAAGGTATGGGCCGAGATACAAGAGAAGGCGGGGAGCTTTTATATTGATTTATGTGACGGAGAAGGAAAAATATGGGCTTCCCTGTCGGGGTTGAAGCTGCAGCCTGTCATCAAGACGGGCGCTTCCGGAAAAATCAGTGCCGAACACCGCAGTGAACATTTGTATGAACAAACGCTTCTTCAGCTCAAAACGCTTTTTGCCCTGACTACAAAAATTGCTGTTTCCAACATAGATACTGAAGAGCCGCTGGAAACCTACGGAATCGACTCAGTCACTGTGACGAAATTGAATCGCGAATTGTCTCTGCTTTTCGGTGACCTTTCCAAAACGGTTTTTTACGAATATAAGACACTGGGCTCCCTGGCAGCTCACTTTGTCACGGATTATCCAAAAGAATGCCGAAAATGGACAAATGATGATGAGCACCGTTCAGGCGTATCAGAACAGGTTTTGGCAAATGAAGATTTTCCGGTGCTTCCGTCGTTTATCAAGCGAAAGAAACGGCCTTCTTTTTCCAATGAGAACCAGACAAAAGAAGGAATTGCGATTATCGGAGTCAGCGGACGTTATCCGCAAGCTGAAACACTTGAAGCGTACTGGGATAACTTAGCAGCCGGAAAAGACTGTGTGACGGAAATTCCCGAAGAGCGCTGGGAAAAGGACAAGTACTACAACCCTGTTCCCGAAGCGGCCGTGAAAGAAGGGAAAAGTTACAGTAAGCGGGGCGGGTTTCTGAAAGATGCCGCTTTCTTTGATCCGCTGTTTTTTCAAATTTCACCCCGTGATGCTTTGAATATGGACCCGCAGGAGCGTCTCTTTATTGAAATGTGCTGGCAGGTGATGGAGGATGCCGGTTATACGAAGGAACAGCTTGAGAATCTGTATAACGGCCGGGTCGGCGTTTTTGCGGGCATTACGAAAAACGGGTACGGAATGTACTGGAAAAACGGCGGCGCCCTGCAGCCGAAAACGTCGTTCAGTTCAGCGGCCAACAGAGTTTCCTATTTTCTTAATCTGAAAGGGCCGAGCATGCCGGTCGACACGATGTGCTCGTCTTCTCTGACTGCAATTCATGAAGCGTGTGAAAACATCCTTCGCGGCGAATGCGACATGGCGATTGCCGGCGGTGTGAATGTGTATACGCATCCTTCGGCTTATGCGGAGCTCAGCGCCTATCGAATGCTTTCAAAAGACGGAACGTGCAAAAGTTTCGGTGAAGGCGGGGACGGATTTGTTCCCGGGGAAGGCGTCGGAGCCGTGCTGTTAAAGCCGCTGTCAAAAGCGATAGCTGATAAGGACCGTATTTACGGGGTGATTCGCGGCACTCATATCAATCACGGCGGCAGAACAAACGGGTATACAGTGCCGAGTCCGAGCGCCCAGGCTGACG
Organism: Bacillus sp. SJ-10; assembly: GCF_002843505.1. Taxonomy (NCBI): domain Bacteria; kingdom Bacillati; phylum Bacillota; class Bacilli; order Caryophanales; family Bacillaceae; genus Bacillus; species Bacillus sp. SJ-10. The sequence goes on from NZ_CP025258.1 coordinate 2,307,906, forward strand.
TGATTTCCGGCGCGCTTGAAAAATCAGGAATACATCCGCGGATGATCAGCTGTATCGAAGCCCACGGCACGGGCACTGAACTCGGAGATCCGATCGAAATTGACGGTTTGACCCGCGCATTTCAAACGAAAACGTCAGATAAAGGCTTTTGCGCCATCAGCTCAGTTAAATCCAATATCGGGCATTTGGAAGCCGCGGCAGGCATTGCCGGTGTAACGAAACTGCTGCTCCAGTTTCAAAAACGAAAGCTTGCCCCCTCATTACATTGCCGAAAATTGAATCCGAATATTGCATTTGACCGGACGCCGTTTGTGGTGCAGCGTGAATTGGCAGACTGGAAGCGGCCGGTCATTGAGGAAAACGGAGCGCAAAAGGAGATTCCGAGAATCGCGGGCATCTCTTCTTTTGGCGCGGGCGGGGCAAATGCCCACATATTGATAGAAGAATATATTGAACCTGATAGGGAGATTTCTGAGCCATTCACAGATGAAGATCCCGCAGTCATTTTATTATCCGCCAAACAGGAGGCCAGCCTGAAGCAGCGGGCGCAGCAGCTTCTTCAAGCGATCAGAAAAAATGACGTCACAGACCGCAGCCTCCGGGATGCGGCTTACACCCTTCAAACCGGAAGAGAAGCGATGGAAGAACGTGCGGCGTTTATCGTGACGTCGACAGAGCAGTTAGCGGAAAAACTGCAGCGTTTTATTGACGGCGGGACAGACGGCTGCTTCAGGGGGAAAAGCAAACAGTATAAAGACATTCTAGCCGTTTTTAAGGATGAAGATATGCAGGAAGCCGTCCGTAAATGGATGAAACGAAAAAAATTCGCGAAGCTTCTGGAACTTTGGGTAAAAGGGCTGAAGATTGATTGGTCAGAGCTTTATAACGGCAGCCTGCCGCACCGCATCAGCCTTCCCGGTTATCCATTTATAAAGGATCGGTATTGGCCGGACGATGCAGCGCCTGACAATGTTCGCGGTGCTGAAACACATTCTGAAACATTTCGTGAAACCCGCTTTTTACAGAAAAGCTGGGCAGAAAGCAGCAGTGTTCCGGTTAAGGAAGTGCGGGGCGTCATCGGAATAGCCGCCGATCACCAGACAGGAAATTTGGCCGTTGAGCTGTCCCGTTATTTCCCCGAGTCTGAAATCATTGACGCTGCATCACCGGAAATATCCGGGGACGCGGCCCGGTTTGGCGGTCTGATTGATGTGACCGGATGCGGGACGGAAATCAATCATGATGACGGCTGGATTCATCGTCTGCAGTCTCTCATTGACAACAGAAACCGCGGCCGAAAGCTTCAGCTGCTTTGTGTGACAAAGGGGCTTGAACCTTTTGCAAATGAAACGATAAATCTCTCAGGTGCAAAAAAGGCCGGATTGTACCGGATGCTCCAAAGTGAGTATAAGGATATTCGCTCGCGGCATATGGATGCAGAACAGACTGCCGAAGATCCTGAGCTGGCAAACCAGATCGCAGAGGAGTTTTTTCGCGATTCTGAAGACATCGAAGTGTGTTACCGAAACGGTGTGCGCTATCACGCGCGGTTAAAGGAAACAAACAGCTTAGCAGAAAAAGAATTTTCATTTCCGAAAGACCATGTGCTCTGGATCACCGGAGGAACCCGGGGACTCGGATATTTATTCGCCCGGCATTTTGCCGAACGATACGGAGTCACGAAACTCGTGCTTACCGGAAAAGAAACAATGCCTCCGAAAGCGGAGTGGGATGATCATGTCAAACGGAATTCCCCGTTTTCCGATAAAGTGAGAAGAATCAGAGAGCTCGAACAAAAAGGTGTCCGAACGGAAGTGCTGTCTGTATCTTCCGGCCCTGAATATGAGCAGGCCGTCAGCCGGGTGAAAGAGAAGATGGGGCCGATAGGAGGCGTGATACACGCGGCGGGAGCCGTAGATCTCGATCATCCGGCCTTTATCCGCAAAACAAGAGAACAGATGATGACCGTGCTTGAGCCTAAAACAGACGGACTGGACCTTTTGTATCAAGCGCTGCACAAGGAGCCTCTCCGGTTTTTTGCGCTGTTTTCTTCAGTGTCCGGCGTGATGCCGGAATTAGGAGCGGGACAAAGCGATTATGCCATGGCTAACGCCTATATGGATTATTTTGCGGCCGCAAAAGGTTTTCCGGTGCTGAGCATCCAATGGCCGAGCTGGAAAGAAACGGGTATGGGCGAATCAAAAAGCCGGGCCTATCTGAAAAGCGGTTTAAAGAGCATCACTGACAGAGAAGGGCTGAGCCTGTTTGATGCCATTATGGCAGGCGATTGCGGGTCTGTTATTATGCCGGCCGTCATTCACCCGGAAAAATGGGAGCCTGGCCGTCTGCTGCTTTCATCCGGCCTTACCGAAACAAAGAAGCAGGAACAGGCCGATACAGAAAGCGTTGAGGAGTGGCTGACGGGCATTTGCTGCCGGGAATTAAGACTGGAGCCGTCAAGATTTGAATCTGATACACCGTTTCAAGATTACGGAGCCGATTCCATCATGCTTGCCCAAGTGTCCAGAGCGATCGGAAAGAGGATCAAAGCTGACCTTGACCCGGCGGTGCTGTATGAATACCCTACGGTTGCTGCGCTGGCCGGATGGCTTGAAACAGCATATCCGGAAATCAAAGCTGCCGTTTCAAAACCGGTTCAGCCTGTAATCCCGGACGTTCCCAAACAAACGGCAGCCGCTGTCATTCAGCCTTCTGGCGGTGCAGCGGCGCAAGATATCGCTGTTGTCGGAATGTCCTGCCGTTTTCCGGGAGCTGAATCAATTGAAGCTTATTGGAAGCTGCTGTCTGAAGGAACGTCAGCCATTCAAAGGGTGCCGAAAGAGCGCTGGAAAACGGAGAAGGCGGATTATGCGGGCCTTTTAAAAAATGTAACGCATTTTGACCCGGAGTTTTTCCTTATTCCCGAAGAAGACATCAAGGCAATGGATATCCAGTCCTTTCTTTTATTAGAAGAGGCGCTTCATCTGTTCAGAGACAGCGGTTACTCGTTACAAGAAATGAAAGGCAGGTCAGCCGGTGTCTATTTAGGAGGACGCGGGGGCAGTATGCCTGACGAAAACCGTCTGAAGCATGCAAAAAATCCGATAGTCGCCGCCGGCCCGAATTACTTAGCGGCCAATCTTTCTCAGTTCTTTGATTTGAAGGGGCCGAGTCTTGTTTTGGATACGGCCTGTTCTTCAGCGCTTGTCGGTATGAATATGGCGATACAGGCGCTTTCTTGCGGTGAAATCGACTCAGCGGTGGTCGGGGGAGTCAGTCTGCTGGAATCCGGTCAAACCCACCGGATGTTCGAACTCCGCAATTTGTTAAGTGAAGAGCCTGCGTTTCATATTTTTGACCGCCGCACCGGCGGCATCGTATTGGGAGAAGGCGTCGGAATGGTGTATTTAAAAACAGCGGCCCAGGCTGTAAAAGACGGGGACCGGATTCATGCGGTCATTAAAGGCATTTCCGTAAACAATGACGGCAGAACCGCGGGGCCTGCCACACCGAATATACAGGCGCAGAAAGAAGTGATGGCCAAGGCGCTTGCCAAAAGCGGCAGAAAAGCGGAGGATATCAGCTACATTGAAGCAAACGGTTCTGGCTCTGAAGTAACGGATCTTTTGGAGCTGAGGGCGATTGAAGCGGTATACCGTATGCAAAACAGCGCGCCTTGCGAATTGGGGTCGATGAAGCCGAATATCGGACACCCGTTATGTGCTGAAGGGATTGCCGGTTTCATTAAAACAGTGCTTATGCTCTCGCGCCGAAAACGTGTGCCTTTCCTTTCCGGCAAAGAGCCGATGACGCATTACGATCTGTCCGCCTCGCCGTTTTATTTTTCGCACGCGCTGCGTGAATGGACGGATTCACCGCGGATTGCCGCCGTCAGCAGCTTCGCTGACGGAGGGACGAATGCCCATGTCATAGTGGAAGCCTGGGAGCAAGAGGCGTATACCCCGGTCAGAAAGCCTTTGCCGAGACAGGAATTAAAACGCCGGCCCATTCGTCCGGACAAAGCCGAAAGCCTGCATGAAAACGCACATAAGTCCCGCCCGAATACGTTTTGGAAACAAATGAAGACTTACTGATTGCGCTGAAAATTGAACGTCGATATGGAGGAAGTTCATATGCAAGAGCAGCTTCTTATTAACAATCAGCATCCCGTTCTGAAACATCATAAAGCCTATGGAAAGGAACTGCTGCCGGGTCTGGCTTATATTGACCTGATCTATCAGACTTTCAGAGAAAACGGTTTTTTTCATGCCGGCCTTGAACTCAGGCACTTATCGATTTTTCACCCTTTAGCTCCTGAACAGGGAGAATCAATCCTGCTTTCCGTTGACTGTACAGAGAACGGCGAAGAGCAGTGGAAGGTGGAGGTGAAAGGGCAAAAACAAGGTGACGAAGCAGCAGAGACAAAGGTATATGCCGCGGCGCAAATGCATTCCGTCAAGCCCGCCGGCTTCCAAGAGAGCGTCCGGATGGATGCCGTAAAACAAACGGCGGCAGAAATACCGCTTGAGGACATTTACGCGGAATGCAGGGATCAAGAACTGGTTCATTCAGGAATGATGAAAGGCTGCGGAAGCGTCTACCAAACTGAAAAAGAGATTTATATTGATCTGTCGGTGCAAAAGGATCAGCTGGAACATGCAGAAGAGGCGATGTTTCATCCCGCATTGATAGATGCGAGCAGCATCGGCTCCAATGTATACCTCGCTCCTTTGACGAGGAAGGAGGGGCAATTATTTCTGCCGCTGTTTTATGAATCGTTTTATTGCGCCGAATTGCTGCAGACAACATGTATCACCAAGATAAAAAAAGAATCCGTCACCCGTAAGAAAGATCTCGTTTACGTGACAATGGAGTTTTTCAATGAGGAAGGCAGAAAAGTCGGCGAACTGAAAAACTTCGCCAATAAACTGGTGAGGGACCCGGAACTGATCAATCAGAAACGGCAAAAGAAAGAACCTGACGGGCGGAATGCCGTCCCGGCTCCGCAAGCGGAACCGGCGCCTTCTGAGCCCCGCCGTGCGGAGGCTTCCGCCGGCCTTACTGAACAGTGCATCCTTTATTTAAAAGAATTGCTTGCCGCCCGATTGAACAAACCTGTGAAAGAGATTGACCCGGATATCGGCTACTATGAAATGGGGCTGGATTCTCCGGGGCTGTTGGACATGGTGAAGGAAATTGAACAAAAAATCGGAACGCAGCTACTGCCGACGCTGTTATTTGAATACACGACAATCGCGGAATTGGCGGGATATTTGTGCGAACATTACGGAGCCGGTTTCGGCCATGCTCAAAGCGGACATTCAAGTGCTGAGCCTTTGCCCCGGGAAAAAAAGAGGACGACCCAAATCCGCGTGAAAAAGTCGGCATCAGCCGGAACGCAGAATGGAGATATTGCGATCGTCGGGATGGCGGGACGGTACCCCGGCGCCAAAAATCTTCGTGAATTTTGGACAAATTTAAAAAATGGAGAAAACAGCGTAACGGAAGTGCCTCGTTCCCGCTGGGATACGAGGACATATGAGCATTTGCGATCGCCGTCCGGCAAGCCGATTTCCAAATGGGGCGGTTTTATAGACGATCCGGATTGTTTTGATGCGAAATTTTTCCGGATTTCTCCGCGGGAGGCAGAAGCTAAAGATCCGCAAGAACGATTGTTTTTGGAAACATGCTGGGAAACGATTGAGGATGCGGGCTACACCCCGGAAACAATCGTTCAGCCGAAAGGGCCGAATAAGAGAATGAACGTCGGTGTGTTTGCCGGGGTGATGCATATGGATTATTCTCTCGCCGGCGCTGAAGCTGCGGCGAAAGGGCTGGTCTTTCCTTATCCCTTGAACTATGCGCCGATCGCAAACCGTGTTTCATATTTTTGCAATTTTCACGGGCCGAGCATGGCGGTTGACACGGTGTGTTCGTCATCTTTGACGGCCGTCCATATGGCGGCGGAAAGTCTGAGACGCGGTGAATGTGAAGCAGCTCTTGCCGGAGGCGTCAATTTATCATTGCACCCGACAAAATATATCACATACGGCTTAATGGATATGCATTCGAGTGACGGGCTGTGCCGCACGTTCGGTGAAGGCGGCACAGGCTATGTCTCAGCTGACGGCATCGGGGCCGTGCTGCTGAAGCCGCTCCACAAAGCCGAAGAAGATAAGGATCATATTTATGCGGTGATAAAAGGCAGCGCCGTCAATCACGTGGGAACCGTCAGCGGGATTACCGTGCCGAGCCCCGTGGCGCAGGGGGATATGATAGCTGAATGCCTTGAAAAGACTGGGATCGATCCCCGGACGATTTCTTATGTGGAAGCGCACGGAACCGGAACTTCTTTAGGAGATCCGATTGAAATACAAGGTCTTGTTAAAGCTTACCGCACGTTTACGGAGGATCGGCAATTTTGTGCGATCGGTTCCGTTAAATCGAATATCGGACATGCGGAATCAGCCGCCGGGATCAGCGGGCTTCATAAAACGGTTTTGCAGCTGTTTCACAAAACGCTTGTCCCTTCTTTGCACTCAGAGACGATTAATCCGTATCTCCGTTTAGAGGACTCGCCATTTTACGTGCAGCAAAAAACCGAGTCATGGAAAAAGCCGGTGTATACAGAGAACGGCCGTGAACATTCCTGTCCGAGACGCGCAGGCATCAGTTCATTCGGGGCGACGGGTTCAAACGTTCATCTCATTTTAGAAGAGTACAGGCCCAAAAACCCCGGCATTACGGAGAATCAAGAGAGACCGTATATCGTGCCTCTATCAGCGAAAAATCCGGAGCGGCTGAAGGAATACGCTGCCCGGCTGCTGATGTTTCTCAAAGATAAAGCGCTTGAAGGAAGCGGGCCGCTTCATGACAAAAGAGTTACAATGCAAAATCAGCTGGAAAATGCGTTGCGCAGTGTTCTGGCGGATGTTCTGCATGTAGAGGCCGGCTCGGTAGATGGTGAACAGGATTGGAAGGAATTCGGCTTGGATGTCATGCAGCTGACACAGTTTTCTGAGCTGATGACGGATCAATACGGGCTGGCAATAGACATGACTGATCTCATACAGCATACTTCCGTCCGGACTTTAGCAGAATGTCTTACAAACGATGAGAAACATAAGGATATTCTTTCCGGTCTTTTCGGCCAGTCCGGTTTAGATAAGCAGCCTGATGAATCTTTTTCCCTGCGGTCACTGGCGTATACGCTGCAAACGGGACGGCTGGCAATGGAAGAACGGCTTGTTTTTTTAGTGAACGATCAAGCGGACCTGATCAGGAAATTAACCGAATTTACAGAACGAAAACGGCAGATTGACGGCTGCTTTCAAGGGCGGTCTGATAGCGGAACGGAAATCAGGGGTTTCCTGAACGATGATCAGGATACGGAGGAGCTGATCCGAAAATGGATGGACAGCGGCACTTACAAAAAACTTGCGGAGCTGTGGTCAAAAGGATTTGAGATAGATTGGACGCGGCTGTATCAGGAGGAGAAACCGCGCAGGATGAGTCTGCCGACGTATCCGTTTGCAAAGGAACGATATTGGATACCGGAGCCCGATCATACCGTCACTTCCGTAAATACAGAAAGCAGGCTTCACCCGCTGCTTCACCGCAATACATCAGATTTGTTAGAACAAAAATTCAGTACGATACTGAACGGAGATGAATTCTTCTTAGCTGATCATATCGTCCGAAACAAGCGTGTTCTCCCCGGGGCGGCTTATCTTGAAATGGCGAGAGCCGCGGCTGAACTGGCTGCCGCGCCGTTAGCCGCTGAATACACGGCTAAAACCGGCATTTCGCTGCGGTATATCAGCTGGATACGCCAGGCCGTTCACAAAAAAGAGCCGCTGCGTATGACGACAGGGCTTTCCTTGGAGGATAACGGCAATGTTTCATTTCAAGTGTACAGCAATGAAAACGATTCAGACATTTATTGTGAAGGCAGCGCTGTGATTGAGCCGCTGTCTGAGGCGCCGGTTTTGCATATTGAACAGCTGAAAGCGCGCTGCCGCAAAAAAGTGCTGTCAAAAGAAGACTGCTATGCGGCGTTTGCAAAGGCGGAAATTGTATACGGACCTTCACATCAAGGAATTGATCACATTTATTGCGGGGAAAAAGAAGCCTTGGCTAAATTGGTGCTCCCTGCTTCCGTTTCTGATGAAGCCGAACAGTTTGTGCTCCATCCGAGTCTGATTGATTCCGCTTTTCAGGCGGCCATCGGCGTTATGAATGAAGATCAAGCGGGTTATCCGGAGCAGCCGTTAATGCCTTTTGAATTACATGAACTGACCGTTTTTCATCCGTGCAGTCCAAACATGTGGGCGGCCGTGTTTGTGACGCATGAAACACCGGCCGTGCGAAGAATGGACATTGATATATGTGATGAACGCGGCAATGTGTGTGTAAGGATAAAAGGATTTTCTGCCCGGATGGCCGAAAGTGCGCCGGCCGTAACCGATAATAAGCAATACGATCTGCCGGGTAACCTTACCGGAGCCGTCAAACTGATGCAGGTATGGGACGCGGAACCGATAGACAACCAAACCGGCTTCCCCATTTCTGAAGCAAAAGCTGTCATCATAGGCGGTACAGATGGGCAGGCGGACGCGGTTTTACGATTGTTTCCTAAAGCTGTGCGATTTGATATCGGCCAAAGTGCTTCCGTTGAAGTGATATCTGATCGGCTCCGCCGTCTCGGTGAGATTCAGCATATGATCTGGTTTGCCCCTCAGCCGGCTGATTCTGACAGCCATGATCAAAAAAGCGGGGTGCTGCAAATTTTCAGAGCGGCCAAAGCTCTTATCGGTCTCGGGTATGGAAAAGAGCAGCTCGGGATGACGGTGATTACGCACCAAGCACAGCCTATCACCCAATATGATGAGGTGCGTCCCGCTCATTCCAGTGTGCACGGTTTCGTCGGGTCTCTCGCAAAAGAACATCCGAGCTGGCACATCCGTCTGGTCGATCTTGAAGACGGGGGGGTTTTCCCCGCAGAAGACATATTCAGCCTGCCCCGCGACCGTACGGGTAAAGCATGGGTGCGCAGACATCAGGAATGGTACAGGCCTCAATTGCTTCCGGTCCAAAGCGGGCCGTCTGAAAGTGTTCCTTACCGCTATGGAGGCGTATATGTCATCATCGGCGGTGCGGGAGGCATCGGCGAGGTTTGGACAGATTATATAGTGACGACGTATAAAGCCCGAGTCGTCTGGATCGGGAGGCGGCCGCTGGACAGCCGGATACGCCAAAAAATAGACCGGTACCGGCCATCAGGCCCGGCTCCCGAATATATAGCCGCAGATGCTTCTGATCTTCCATCGCTTCAGCGCGCCTATGAACAGATTAAAAACACATACGGCACCATCAGCGGCGTCGTTCATTCAGCGATGGTATTTGCGAATGAAAGCGTAAAAGATATGGAAGAATCACAGTTTCACGCCGGTCTTGCGGCGAAAGTGGATATTTCCGTCAACATTGCCGAAGTATTTGCGAAAGAGTCTTTGGACTTTATTCTCTTTTTCTCTTCGGTTATTTCATATATTAAGAATCCGAATCAAAGTCATTATGCGGCGGGGTGCGCATTTAAAGACGCATTTGCCCATGAGCTTTCCGGACGGCTGTCATGCCCGGTCAAAGTGATGAACTGGGGTTATTGGGAGCGGGCTGACAATCACATTTCTGAAGAGTTTGACAGACTGAGTGCAATCGGTCTCGGGCTGATCAGCCGGGCGGAAGGGATGCAGGCGCTGGAAACTCTGCTGACGCAGCCGATCTCCCGCATGGGGCTGATGAAGCTGACCAAGCCGATTCCGATCGAGGGAATGAACCCTCATGAATTTGTGACTATCTGATTGCCTGTCAAAATGACGGAGCAAATTTAATTTTCTTAGGAGGATAAGGTTTTGGGTAAGGGAGACAAACAAAAAGACCGTACACAGTTATCCTTAAGAACAGAAATAAGCAATCAAATGAAAGAATTGAATCGGCTTTTGCTGCAAGTATTGCGGGTGACGCTGCGTTCAATGGGTCTGACCGGCGAAGCGCCGGCGGCTTCCTGTCTGCCTTTATATGAGCGCTGGCTGGAAGAAAGTATCCGTCTTTTAGACAGCGATTTTAAAAGCGGTGAAACGGCCGCGGTTTGGGAAGAGTGGCATAAGAAGAAAAACGAATGGCTGAAAGATCCGGATATGAAAGCGCAGGCACTGCTGGCGGATACCGTCATTCAAGCTTTGCCTGACATTTTAACAGGCAAAATAAAAGCCACTGACGTGATGTTTCCCGATTCCTCAATGGAGCTTGTTGAAGGAATCTATAAGCATAATATTCTCGCTGATTATTACAACGATGTGCTGGCAAATGAAGCGTGTATTTACGTGGAAAATGTAATTAAAAACAATCCTGAGGCAAACATCCGTCTGCTGGAGATCGGAGCGGGCACCGGCGGAACGAGCAGCACACTGTTTAAAAAGCTCCGCCCCTATCAAAACCATATTCAGGAATACTGTTATACCGACTTGTCAAAAGCTTTTTTAATGCATGCCGAAAAGGAATACGGCGCGGACAATCCGTATTTGACGTATCAGCTGTTTAATGTGGAGCAGCCTGCGGCGGGCCAGGGATTCCATCTGAGAACCTACGATATCGCTATTGCCGCAAACGTGCTGCATGCCACCAAAAATATCCGGAAAACATTACGGACGGCAAAAGCCGTATTGAAAAAGGAGGGTTTGCTGCTTGTTAATGAACTGGGCGGGCATACGCCGTTTACACATGTTACATTCGGCTTATTAGAGGGCTGGTGGCTGTACGAAGACGAGGCGCTGCGGATTCCGGGGTGCCCCGGCCTTTATCCGGAAACATGGAAATCCGTTTTAATGGCTGAAGGTTTTCATTCCATTCAATTTCCGGCTGAAAACGAACGTCTGCACACCCAGCAGATTATCACGGCGAAAAGCAACGGAGTCATCAGGCAGAGCAGGGAAGCTTACACCGCGCAAAAGCGCCAATCAAACGTACCGCAAACATCCTCTGATCGTCAGCTCCCCATCAAACAAGCGGGAGAGGGGCTTTCGGAAAAGACAGCGGCTTTTCTGATAAAGGCTGCGGCAAACGTATTAAAAATGCCGGCAGAAGAGATAAATCCGCTGGCTCCTCTGGATGAATACGGCATTGACTCTATTCTGATCGTTCAGCTGACGAATGAGCTGCGGGATCTCGTCCCTGATATCAGCAGCACGCTGTTTTTTGAATACCGGACGATAGAAGAGCTTGCCGCATTCTTGGCTGAAACGAAGGAGCGCGAACTGCATGCGCGATTTTCTGAAGAAGTCCGTCATATTGAAGCGGTATCATCCGGCTCTTTGCTTGAAAAAAGCACAGAGTATCTGAAACAGATCGTCAGCGCCATCTTAAAGATGCCGATTGAGGACGTTCAAGCCCATACGCCCCTTGAAGAATACGGAATCGATTCCATCTTAATTGTACAGCTGACCAACCGCGTGCGGGAAGACATACCTGATATCAGCAGCACTTTGTTCTTCGAGTATCCGACAATCGGCGGATTAGCGGAATATCTCGTCAGCTCAAGACAGGATGATATGGCTGGGATTTTCAAGACAAATAAAGAAGCCGAAAAGGCGCCGCACACATTACAGAAAAAGCAAAGCCGCAAAAAAAGCGCCGGATTGGCGAAGCGCCAAGCGGCATCTTTTTCTGAAAAAGCGCCGCCCGCTTCCGAACCGCCGTCAAAACACCTTGAAGTGGCCATTGTCGGTCTTGCCGGACGGTATCCCGGAGCTGAAAATGTTAATGAGTTCTGGGAACGGTTAAAGACCGGTGAACACGGAATCACCGAAATTCCGAAAGACCGTTGGGATTGGCGGGACTACTATGATGAGACAAAAGGTAAGGAAGGCCGGATGTATACAAAGTGGGGCGGCTTTTTAACAGATATTGATAAATTTGATCCGCTGTTTTTTAAAATCTCCCCGAAAGAAGCGGAGCGCATGGACCCGCAGGAGAGACTGTTTCTGGAAACCGCTTATGCGGCCCTTGAGGATGCCGGATATACCCCTGATTCACTATGCGCCGGTAAAAAGGTTGGTGTCTTTGCGGGTGTCATGAACGGCAACTATCCGACAGGGGCCCACTACCACTTTATCCCGAACCGCGTATCCTATGTGTTTGATTTTCACGGTCCGAGCATCGCGGTCGATACCGCATGCTCCTCATCCTTAACCGCCATTCATCTCGCCGCAGAAAGCATCAGAACAGGTGCATCTGAATGCGCGATTGCCGGCGGCATAAACCTGATTACAGATCCGGTTCATTATATCGGACTTTCTTCTATGAGAATGCTGTCACCGTCAAACGCGTGCAAAGCGTTCGGTGATAAGGCTGACGGGTTTGTTGACGGAGAGGGCGTCGGCTGTATCGTGTTAAAGCCGTTGAAAAAGGCTGTTGAAGATCATGATCATATATACGGTGTCATTAAAGGAAGCGCTCTGAACGCCGGCGGCAAAACGAACGGGTTCACCGTTCCGAATCCGAATGCACAAGGAGAAGTGATCGCAGAGGCGATGGAGCGGGCAGGGATTGATCCGAGAGCGATCAGCTATCTGGAAGCCCACGGCACCGGCACTTCCTTGGGAGATCCGATTGAAATCGCAGGGTTAACCAAGGCTTTCCGACGCTATACGGATGCAAAGCAATTTTGTTCCATCGGTTCTGTTAAATCCAATATCGGACACCTGGAAAGTGCGGCGGGCATTGCTGCGGTCACCAAAATTCTTCTTCAGATGAAACACGGATATCTGGTGCCGTCGCTGCATTCAAAGCAGCTGAACCCGGAAATTGATTTTGAAACTTCTCCTTTTATCGTGCAGCAGGAAACGGCGGAATGGAGACGGCCGGTCATAGAATCTGAAGGAGTAACACGGGAATATCCGAGAATCGCGGGTACATCTTCTTTCGGAGCGGGCGGAGCAAATGCCCACCTGCTGATAGAAGAGTATGAACCGGCTGAAATGACTTCGACAGACACCGGCCGTCCGGCGCTTTTTGTTTTATCGGCAAAAGATAAAGACCGCTTGCGCGAGCGGGCTCTGTTGCTGTCGGATGCCGCCGGAAACGGAACAATTACAGATGCGAACCTGCTTGACGCGGCATTTACCCTTCAAGTCGGCAGGGTCCCGATGGAAGAACGGCTGGCGATGAGAGCGGACTCTGTTTCTGAATTGGAACAGAAGCTGACTGCTTTTCTGAATCATGCTGGTTCCGTAAGCGGGGTGTTTACGGGCCGGAGTGATAGTGCTGTCACGGAGACGGAAGGCACAGTCAGTGATTGGACGGAAAAACATCAATTTGACAGTCTTTTGAATGCCTGGGTTCACGGGACGCCCGTCGATTGGGCATCTTTATATAAAGGCGCGCTGCCGCATCGTATCAGTCTGCCGTCTTATCCATTTGCAAAAGAAAGCTACTGGATGAAGCGGGCAGAACAAAAAACAGGAACAACTGATTATGTGCATCCTCTCCTGCATGAAAATACGTCAACCTTGGCGGAGCAAAGCTATCATACTTCTTTTACAGGCCGGGAACACGTTTTCCACGATGTGAGAGGGGAGCGGGTTCTGTCGGCAGCCGTTTATTTAGAAATGGCGCTTGCGGCTTATCATCATGCGGCAGACAGCTCTGAAGAAAAAGAGATATGGATCCGAACAGCGGCATGGACTGACCCGATTACCAGCGGACATCACGGTGCGGGCGTCAATCTCTCCCTTCTGTCCGAAGACGAGGAAGGCATCCGTTATGAAATATACAGTGGCGAAGAGAAGCTGCATCATTATGGAATCATCGGGCAAGGGAACATACAGCCATCCCGCGTGCTTGATATTGCCTCCTTACAAAAAGACTGCCGCCCGCTGTCATTTGATTATGAAACACCAGGCACATCAGGTGTAACGATCAGTAAGGAGTTCCGCACCGTTGAAAAGCTTTATGCGGGAGAAAATGCGGTTTGGGCGAAGCTTGCTCTCACAGATGAAAGCGGTCGTAATCCGGGATATCATCTGCCGCCGGAATTTCTGGACGCAGCTTTTCATGTCCTGGCAAAAACGGAGCCGTCATTCCATATCGTGCCTGAAGCGGTTGAAGAGCTGCGCGTCATGCGTCCGTGCTCATCCGGCATGTGGATGTATATTAATAAAAAGAATCAAACCGGCTGTAACATTCAATTTTGTGACGAAACCGGCACTGTCTGCGCAGAAATCAAAGGGGTGAGCATGAGACAGCCGTCTCAGCAGGGTCACGGGCAAGAGGAACAATCCGAGATGATGATATTTGAAGAAATATGGACGCAGCAGCCTCTGAAGAAATCCATTCATGAAGAGCTGAAAACGGTCATCTGTTTTCTTACGGGAGAAGCTGCCAGAAAGCATGCTTATCAGTCTTTACAATCCCTTTATCCGGGAGCCGGCGTGTTTTTTATTTCACAGGGTGAGGAAACTCAAAAGCTTTCAAACACGCATTATCAAATTAAAATCACTGACGGACAAGCATATCAAGAAACGTTTCGGCATATTGAAACGGCTGCAGGCAAAGCGGATGCCGTTTTATATGGATGGCCGCTTGAAGATGCAAAGGCCGTGAAAGACTATTTCATTCTGTATCATGTGATCCGCGCAGCTGCTTCTTTGCGTTCTAAACCGAGGCGAATCCTTCTTTCCGCTCAGTGCGGGACCGATACCGATATCAGTTACGCCGAGTCATGGATCGGGCTGGAACGGTCGCTGAAACTGATCCTGCCGGAGTCGGATACGGCCGCGGTTTATTTTGAACAAAAAGGACCGTTTGAAAAACTGATCCATAACGTATGTGAAGAGCTTCACAGCGAGTCGTTCCGCAGTGTCATGTACAGTGGGGAAATTCGTCACGTCATGGAAATGAAGCAGACGGATATTGCCCCTGTTGAGAAGCGTGTGATAAAAAGCGGGAAAACGTACTTGATTACCGGCGGATGCGGGGGATTAGGCTTGTTATTTGCCGGATATTTTGCTGAAAAAGGACCGGTTACGCTCATTTTGACGGGGAGATCAGCGGCAGGCGGCCCGGTGCTGAACAAGATAAAGAGATTGGAAGAATCAGGCGCCAAGGTGTTTTACGTGCAGGCGGATGCCGCAGATCAGGCTCAGATGGAGAAAGGTTTGCAAGAAGCGAAAGAGAAAGGATGCGGGCCGATTCACGGTGTCATTCACGCTGCAGGTCTTCAAGGCACTGAAAGCATTCTGGAGAAAGATCTGCAAACCTTTCAGCAAGTCTTATCGCCAAAAGCGGACGGCACCGCGGTGTTAGATCAGGTTCTGTCACGGGAGCCGCTTGACTTCTTCTGTTGTTTCTCTTCTTCTTCAGCGATTTTAGGAGACTTCGGTTCTTGTGACTACGCGATGGGGAACCGCTTCCAAATGGCTTTTGTCCGTCATCGGGATAAACTTGTGAGCCTCGGACTCAGAAGCGGCAAGTCACTTGCAATCAATTGGCCGCTTTGGAAAGAAGGGGGGATGCATGTCGGCACGGCGGAAAGCACCGATATGTATTTAAAATCAAGCGGACAGCGTTATTTATACACAGAGGAAGGACTCGAAGCTTTTGAAACATTGTTGGTCCAGCCGTCCAGCCAGTATCTCGTCCTGGCCGGTTTTCCGTCGAGGGCCAAACGCTTCCTGCAGATAGATCAAGGCGAACGGCCGATTTCGGGTTCTGTAAACAGGAATGTCCCGTTTTCAGGAAGGCGGAGTGAAATGAAAGGCTTCACGCTGGAAGAATGCGTAAGCTGGGATGTGAAAGAACTGGCGGCGGGGCTTTTGAAAATAGACAAGAACAGACTGACGGACGCTGACAATCTGGCTGATTTCGGCTTTGATTCTATCAGTTTGGCGGAATTCGCCTCTTCTTTGTCCGCTCACTACGGAATTGAAGTGACACCGGCCCTGTTTTTCGGACATTCCACACTGGAGAAGGTCGTCTGCTATTTTCTGACGGAACACAAGTCCGTCATGGAGCATGTCTATGAAGAAAAGAAACCTGAATCCGCAGATCAATCTGTCTTTGAAAAGGCAGGAACGGAAAAGCGAAAGAAGCAGTGGGGAAGAAATAAGCTGAATGCCGGAACCGAGGGCAGTCAGGCAGCTGATTCCATTGCCATTATCGGCATAAGCGGCCGATTTCCTCAGGCGCGCACGGCGGACGAGCTGTGGGACATTCTGTTTCAGGAAAAGGATGTTGTCGCACCGGTCGCAAAAAAAGGCTTCACAAGTTCAAAATGGAAACTCGGCGCTGTCCCGGGGGCGGACGAATTCGACCCTTTATTTTTTGAAATATCGCCGAGGGAAGCTGAAACGATGGATCCGAAGCAGCGGCTGCTTCTTCAGGAAGCGTGGAGGGCCCTTGAGGACGCCGGCTACGGCGCCAGTCACATCAGGCAGCAGACGATCGGTATGTTTGTGGGGGCGGAAGAAGGAGATTATCACCTTTTAACACGGGACAAAGGCAATGTCACGTCTCATCATAAC
The DNA here is from genome assembly GCF_002843505.1 of Bacillus sp. SJ-10. Taxonomy (NCBI): domain Bacteria; kingdom Bacillati; phylum Bacillota; class Bacilli; order Caryophanales; family Bacillaceae; genus Bacillus; species Bacillus sp. SJ-10. Next base: position 2,324,483 of record NZ_CP025258.1, read on the forward strand.
GGTATTTTGGCGGCGCGGCTGGCTTATCACTTGAATTTATCCGGTCCTGTGATGGCGATAAATACAGCATGTTCTTCGGGGCTCGTTTCTGTCCATCAGGCGGTATTAAGCCTGCAGAATAAAGAGTGCACAACAGCTGTTGCGGCCGGGGTGAATATCATGAATACCCCGGACTTTTTTGAAACGATAGATAAAGCCGGAATGCTGTCGGAAAACGGGAAATGCTTCGCGTTTGATAAAAGGGCTGACGGCATGGTTCCGGGGGAAGCGGCCGCGGCGGTTGTTCTTAAGCCGCTGAGAGAGGCGGAAAAAGATGGTGATCCGATTTACGGGGTGATTCGGGGGAGCGGCATCAATTATGATGGGAAAACAAACGGAATTACCGCTCCGAGCGGCGTCGCGCAGACCCGGCTGCTTACTTCCGTTTATGACCGGGGGCGTATCAACCCTGAAGATATCGAATATATCGTCACACACGGTACAGGTACAAAACTCGGTGATCCGGTGGAAATTAACGCGCTTTATGACGCATTTTCTGCCTATACAAACGAAGAAGCTTTTTGCGCGCTCACATCAATTAAAACCAATATCGGCCACACGTTTGCCGCGTCAGGCATTGTCAGTTTGATCAGTCTTTTACAGGCGTTTTCCCGTGAAATGATTCCCGCCAGTCTGCATTGCAGCGGGGAAAACCGCTATATCAACTGGGAGAAGAGTCCTTTTTATGTGAATAAAACGGGTAAACCGTGGCCTTCTCTGCCGGGTAAAAACCGAATGGGGGCAGTCAGCGCATTCGGGATGAGCGGAACAAATGCCCATATCGTTATGGAAAGCTATAAGCGCAATGCTTCACCTCATCGTGATGCCCCTGCATATTTACTTACTTTGTCTGCAAAAACAGAGGAGGCCCTTCAGGAAAAAATCGAAGATATGATCACTTGGGCGGAAAATGGCGGACTGAAAGAAAATGATCTGGCCCAGCTCAGCTATACGTTGTTAAAAGGACGGCATCACTTTAACCATCGCGCCGCCATCGTAGTGCAAGATGCTGATGACGCAGTGTATGTATGGAAGCAGGCAAAGCTTAATGAACATCATCCTTATGTGTTTTCGGGAAAAGTACCGCAGCACTTTGCAGGCCGTCAGCATATTCAGGAGCACATAATAGAAGTGCTCGGCAAGTGCAGCGCCTCATATTCTGACCATAGAAAGTATCAGGAGCTGTTATGCGTGCTGGCAGATTTTTATTGTCAAGGTTATGAAATCGAAGGGGACTTGCTTTATGGCGGACCTTTGCCGCGAATCGGCAATTTGCCGGGCTACCCGTTTGCCAGACAGACGTATTGGGCGTCCGATCGTCTTCAGAGAGAGCTTGAAAGCCGGAATTCAGCTGAACGTGAAAAGCTCCACCCGCTGCTCCATGCGAATACATCGACCTTTACCGCCCAGCGCTTTACTTCTGTTTTTTCAGGGCATGAACCGTTTTTTGCCGATCATATCGTCAATGGAAAACCGGTGCTTCCGGGCGCGGCTGCTTTAGAAATGGCCCGGGCCGCCGTTACGCTGGCTGCTGAAGACCTGCCGGGCGGGAAAACGGGTGTCCGGCTCAAACAGATCGTTTGGCTCCGGCCGGTGACGGCGCTTTCTGAAGGAGTGACGCTTCATGTGAAGCTTCAGCCGGAAGAAAACGGAGACATTGCTTTTGAAGCGTATGCCGAAGGAGAAGAGCCGCTTGTCTTTTTCCAGGGAAAGGCCGTGCTCGAAGAGACGGAGCGTGCTCCTGTTCTCGATGTGGAAGCGGTTCAGGCGCGCTGCGGCGGCCGTCACTTGACAAAGGCTGAGTGCTATGAAGCATTCGACAGCCTCGGCATCACCTACGGACCGTCTCATCAGGCGCTTGACGCCGTCTATGCCGGAAGCGGAGAAGTGCTCGCAAAGCTCACTCTTCCGCCGTCCGCCCGCGAAGAAAAGGAGCCGTTCATCCTGCATCCAAGCATGCTGGACGCCGCCCTTCAGGCTTCTATCGGTCTCGTGCTCTCAGACGGTTCTGCGTCCGGACGGCCGTTCCTGCCGTTTGCCCTCCGGGATATGCAGGTGTTTTCTGCGTGCCGTGAGACGATGTGGGCGGTGCTTTCCTCAGAGGACGGCGCCTATCATATTGAGCTGTGTAATGAAAACGGTGCGGTATGTGTCCGATTGACGGGGCTCACCGCCCGTTTTCTGGAAGAGGAAACGGAGGAAAAACCGCTCTTGCTTCAGCCGGAGTGGCGGGAATCACCGCCGGATGAAGGCGGCGGACAAGAAGCGTCTTTCAGATACGTGACGCTGTATGGCGGAATGAACGCTGAGGACATAAGCGGCGCCGTATGTGCGGCTGACGGCGAAGGTCCGATTGAAGACCGTTATGACGCCTGCGCGGCGGAGCTGTCAGCGATCGTCAAGCGTCTTATCAAAGAAAAACAGAAGAAAAAAACGCTGATCCAGCTTCTTGTCCCCGACAGGGGGGAAGACAATGTATTGGCAGGGCTGGCCGCTTTCCTGAAAACAGCTCACCTTGAACATCCGAAGCTGTACGGCCAAGTCATCCAAGCCGATCCGGACGAGTCAGCATCATCGCTTCTTGCCAAGCTGAAAGAAAATCGGGCGCACCCTGAACAAGCGGAAATCCGTTATGAAGCCGGCAAACGTCTCGTCAGAAACTGGCGTCATCTGCCGGCCCCTCAAAGCGGCACCGTTCCGTGGAAAGACGAAGGGGTCTACCTCCTCACCGGGGGAGCGGGCGGCATCGGCCTGATTTTCGCTGAAGAAATAGCCTCCCGCGTCAAAAACGCCGTCCTCGTATTAACGGGGAGGGCGGAAGCGCTTGATGAAGACCGCTCCGCCCGCTTACGGCGCTTGGAAGCGTCGGGTGCCCGCGTATTTTATCAACCGGTTGACGTGACAGACAAGGCGGCGGTCATCGCCCTCGTCCGCGGCATACAGGAGGAGCATGGAACACTCGACGGGATTATTCACGGCGCCGGCGTGATCGCTGACAATTACATTCTGAACCAGACAGAAAACGAACGGAAGGCCGTCATGGCGCCGAAAGTGAAAGGGCTTATCAATCTTGATGAAGCAGCGAAAGATGTGCGGCTGGACTTTTTCATCCTGTTTTCTTCCTTGGCGGGAGGCATCGGAAATCCGGGGCAGGCCGGTTATGCGGCAGCCAACGCATTTATGGATGTTTATGCAGCCCGCCGGAACCATCTCGTGCGGGACAACGAGCGGAGCGGGCAGACTCTGTCCGTCAACTGGCCGCTTTGGGAAGAGGGCGGTATGCGTGTGGACAAAGAGACCGAACGGCTGATGTACGAACAGACCGGAATGAAAGCCATGCGATCGGCATCAGGCATCCAAGCGCTTTACGCCGCTTTTGCCTCCGGAGAACACCAGGTCATGGTGGCAGAAGGCGACGAAAAACGGATTCGCAGCCATATTTTCGATCTGGGCGAAGAACAAAGCGCCGCCGGAAAAGCTCCCGCAGTGGCAGATGCAAGAGATCTGAAAGATCAGGTTCAAGAGAAACTAAAGCGGCATGTATCAGATCTTTTAAAGGTAAGCATGAAAGATATTGAGGCTGACAGCGAACTGACGGAATACGGATTTGATTCGATCATTTTCACTGAATTTACAAATCTATTAAATCGGTCTTATCAGCTTGAGCTCAGCCCGACTATCTTCTTTGAATTTCCGACATTGCGCAAACTGAGCGGCCATTTGATATCTGAATGGAAAGAAGCATTCAGCGGCTTAGAAAGAGAGAGTTTAAAAACCGCTCCAAAAGCCGGAATAAGAAAAGCTGAAGCTCCGGCGGCCGTTCATGTCAAGCGGGAAACGCCCGTGTCCGTAAAAGGAAAATCAGAAGAAAAAACCGAACCGATAGCCATTATCGGAATCAGCGGTATTTTTCCGCAGGCGAAAGACATAGATGAATTCTGGACACGTTTATCAAAAGGGGAGCATTGCATCACAGAAATTCCCCGAGATCGCTGGGATTGGCGCGAATATTACGGCGATCCGGCAGCGGATGCAAATAAAACGTCAATTAAATGGGGCGGTTTTATAGATGGAATCGCCGGGTTTGACCCGCTGTTTTTCGGGATATCTCCGAAAGAAGCTGAAATGATGGATCCTCAGCAGCGTCTATTAATGATGTATGTGTGGAAAGCCATTGAAGACGCGGGGTACTCAGCAAAACGGATTGCCGGAACAAAAACCGGCATTTTCACCGGCACATTGGGAAGCGGATATCAAACCTTAATCAATAAGGCGGGTCTTCCTCTCGAGGGGTATACGATGACCGGAATCGTGCCGTCCGTCGGGCCGAACCGGATGAGTTATTTTCTTGATATCCACGGGCCGAGCGAGCCGGTAGAAACCGCTTGTTCAAGCTCTTTAGTCGCCATTCACCGCGCGGTAAAAGCCATTGAAACGGGAGATTGTGATATGGCGGTCGCAGGGGGCGTCAACACGATCGTCACGCCTGAAGGGCATATCGGTTTTCAAAAAGCAGGCATGCTCAGTGAAGACGGGCGCTGCAAAACATTTTCTGATCAGGCTGACGGTTATGTCAGAGGAGAAGGTGCCGGCATGATTGTCTTGAAAAAGCTTTCAGAGGCAGAGCATGACAGGGATCACATCTACGGCCTCATCCGCGGAACAGCGGAAAATCACGGCGGACGCTCAGCGTCACTTACCGCGCCGAACCCGCAGGCTCAGACGGATGTGCTGAAAAGCGCTTATCAAAAAGCCGGTATTCACCCGTCAACGATCACTTATATAGAAGCGCACGGAACAGGAACGGCACTCGGAGACCCGATTGAAATCAATGCATTGAAAAAAGCTTTCCAAACAGACGGGGCTCCGGGCGGATATTGCGGGATAGGCTCAGTGAAGACAAATATCGGACATTTGGAGCTCGCGGCAGGCATTGCGGGCGTTATCAAAGTATTGATGCAGCTGAAACATCGGACGCTCGCCAAAAGTCTGCATTGCGAGAACATCAATCCCCATATCAAATTGAAGGACAGCCCGTTTTACATTGTGACAGAAACAAAGGAGTGGGAAGCGCTGCGTGATGAAAACGGCCGGGTCCTGCCCCGCCGGGCGGGTGTAAGCTCATTCGGTTTCGGAGGCGTCAATGCGCATATCGTTATTGAAGAATACATGGGCAGAAGTGAGACGGAACAGCAGGAAACCCGTGAGAAAGCGTCATCTCTTTTTGTTTTGTCGGCTAAAAATGAAGAGCGGCTGAAAGAAAGAGCGCGTCTCCTTCGCGATTTTATCCAAAACGGATCATTCCGCCATATCGATCTTGCAGATGCCGCATACACACTGCAGACCGGACGGGATGCGATGGAAGCGAGGCTGGGAATCATTGCAGGCTCCGCAGAGGAACTGACTGAAAAACTGAACGCGTTTCTGTTGGGAAAAAACAGCGAAGATATCATCAGCGGCCGTAAAAAACGCGAGAATAACACGATTTCCATGTTCTCAGACGATGAAGACGCCGCTGACCTCGTCAGCGCCTGGCTTGAGAAAAAGAAATACAAGAAAGTGCTGCGGCTCTGGGCAAACGGATTTGACACAGATTGGGAGCAGCTGTATACGGACAGTAAGCCGCGCCGCATCAGCCTGCCCTCCTATCCGTTCAGAGCAGACCGCTATTGGGTGCCGAAACGGGAGCAGCTGCCGCTTTCGAATCAAAAAACAGTATTATTGCAGAAAACATGGGAGCCTTGCGAGGCAGTGTCTTCATCCGAGCCATTCAGCAAAATAGCGCTCATCGTTTCCGAGGATACAAAAGACCTTGCCGCCGAGGTGAAAAAACAGCTGAATGATGCTGACATTGTGCAGGAAAATCAGCTCATCTCTTTCTTACAGGGTCCGAATGCGGCCGTCTATTCCGGGTTTATTGACTTCACCGGCTGCGGCTCCGGACAAAAGCGTCAGGACATCAGCTGGGTGGCATCGCTGCAGCAGCTGATTGAATACGGCCGCGGACAAGAAAACATGAAAATGCTTTATCTTACAAAAGGGCTTGAATCCTTCAAAAATAAGGCGGCCGCTATGCATGGTATTGAAAAAGCGGGGCTTTATCGCATGCTGCGGCATGAATACAGCCATATTCTCACCTGTCACGCCGATACTGATCCTGAAGAGCCGCTGGAGCAGACAGCCGCTTTTATTAAACAAGAAATTGAATCAGACTTAACGGAGTCTGCTGTTTGCTATAGGGAGGGTATGCGCTTCAGTTATGTTCTTCGGCAGACTGATCAGATTGAACCTGAAGCCGTGCAAACAGACCGGACTGTGTTTCCAAAAGACGCCGTCCTGATGATAACCGGAGGAACGCGCGGTCTCGGCGCTTTATGCGCCAAGCATTTCGTTTCAGCGTATGGTGTGAAGAAACTGCTTTTGACAGGCAGAAAGGAGCTGCCGCCGAAAACCGAGTGGGATCTTGAGCAAACAGACCCTGTCGTTTCGGAAAAAATACAGCTTATCCGGCAGCTGGAATCACAAGGCGTAAAAGTGTGCGTCTCAGCAGTTGATCTGACGGATAAGCAGGCCGTCGGACGGCTTATAAAAGAGGTAACCTCAACGCTCGGACCTGTCGGAGGTATTCTGCATTGCGCGGGAATTGCGGACCGTGAAAACCCTGCTTTTCTCCGCAAATCCAAAGACAGTATCGCGCGGGTGCTCGCCCCGAAAGCAGACGGTCTTCACAGTCTGTATGAGAGTGTAAAGGATGATGCGCCGGCATTTTTCGTCCTGTTTTCATCTGTCTCGGCAGCCGTCCCGATTCTTGCGGCGGGTCAGAGCGATTATGCGATGGCTAATTCTTACATGGACTATTTTGCAGAAAACAATAAGAGCGGCATCATCAGCATACAATGGCCGGCATGGGATGAGACGGGCATGAGCAGGGATATAAAAAGCGGGATGTATCAGCAAACGGGATTGCTGCGGCACTCTGACGCAGAAGGTCTCAAGATGCTTGATTACATTTTAAGAGAAAAACCCGGAGCTGTCGTGCTGCCGGCACAAGTGAAACATGATTGGGACATCAAAGCGCTGGAAAACGCTAAGCCAGCCGCTCATAAAGGAATGAAAGCAGCTTCCAAACCCCCTGAAACCAAAAAACGGGGACATAACCGGACTGATATTCAATCTTGGCTGAGGTCGCTTTTGGCAAAAGAGCTGAGTATCGATGAAACGCATATGGATATCGATGTGCCTTTTCAGGAATACGGAATGGATTCTATCTTTCTGGCGCAAGTGCTGACAAAGATCGATCAAAAACTGCCATCCGTTTCAATTGATCCGACTGTCCTTCTGGAGCATCCTACCATTGAACAGCTCGCGGATTATTTAGCTGCACATTGTCCGGAAGCTTTTTCGGCAGATACAGCAGTTTCCGCGGAGAAGGTCCCTTTGCAGAAGATGCCGAAACGGAGCAAAAAAACGGCAGATAAGCCCGGGAAACGGGGAAAGGTTGCGATCATCGGCATGGCCTGCCATTTTCCGAAAGCGGGGGATATAAAAGAATTTTGGAAGAATCTCCGCAGCGGAACGGATGCCGTCACTGAAGTTCCGCCGGACAGATGGGACACCGGGGAACACTATCAGCCGGGTGAATATCAAGAAGGAAAAAGCATCAGTAAATGGGGCGGTTTTATTCACGATATTGATCAATTTGACCCGGAGTATTTTAATATTTCAGAAACGCTGGCACCGATGATAGACCCGCTGCAAAGGCAGTGGCTCGAGGTGAGCGCGGAAGCTTTAGCCGATGCCGGTTATCAAAAAGAGGATCTCTGGGGCCGCCGTATCGGCGTTTTTGCCGGTGCAAGGGCAGGTGCGTTTCATCAGAAATTTCAATATTTGCAAAAAGACGCGATTATTGGCGCGGGGCAAAATTTTATTACCGCACACATGGCGCACATTTATAACTTTACAGGGCCCAACCTGGTCGTAGATACAGCTTGCTCCAGTTCGCTTACGGCAATTCATTTGGCCGTGCAGGCTATTCAAAATGGAGAAGCGGAAGCGGCCTTTGCGGGCGGGGTTGACATTTTGCTTGATGAAAAACCTTTTCTCACAATGAGCGCGGCGAGAATCTTATCGCCAAACGGCCGTTCAAAATCTTTCGATGCCGATGCGGACGGAACAGGAATCGGAGAGGGCTGCGGTGTGCTGATGCTGAAGCCGCTCGAAAAAGCGATAGAAGACGAAGATAAAATATACGGCGTTATTGACGGCTCTGCGATAAATAATGACGGCAGCACAATGGGCGTGACGACGCCGAATCCCCGGGCGCAGCAGGACTTGATTGAGCAGGCGGTTCAATCAGCGGAAATCGAGCCGGACACCATGACATACGTAGAGACGCACGGAACCGGTACATTGATCGGCGACCCGATTGAATTAAAAGGATTAACCAATGTCTTGTCTGCTTATTCCGATGAAAAACAATTTTGCGGTGTAGGAAGCGTCAAAAGCAATATCGGCCACTTGCTGAGTGCGGCGGGCGCGGCGGGAATCATCAAAGTTTTGCTGGCGATTGCCAATGAAGAACTGCCGCCGACTTTGCATTGCCATAAACCGAACCCCCGCTTTCAATTTAATGATTCTCCGCTTTATCCTGTGCTTGAGCTGAAGCGGTGGAACGGAAAAAAAGAGATACTCAGGGCCGGGGTCAGCGCGTTCGGTTTGGGCGGGAATAACGCCCATATCATTGTCAGCAACGAAGGAATTCCGAAAGAGCGAAAAGCGGCCATGGAACCGAAAGGCGGCCAGACAGTATACCGGAAACAGCGGTATTGGCCTGAAAAAGCACAGTTGTCGTCCGAAGCGGAAGAAAATAAGGCGGGCACAGAAGCAATGTTTGAAATAAGCGAGGTGTGATAGATTGGCAGTTGCCACCGATCAAGTCAAAACGTTCCTGCAGAAAATCAGCCATACGAATTATATCGTCCGGGATCATCGCGTTCATCAAATCCGCGTCCTCCCGGGCGTGACTTTAATAGATATGCTGTATCGGCTCGCCGCCGGGTATCTCGGTGAAAGGCCTATAGAATTAAGACAGATTATTTTTAAGCAGCCTGTTGTAACATCTGAAGAGTTTGATAAACACCTGTATGTCACCTTTACGCCGGCACGTGACAGCTGGAAAGTTGAGATCACTAGCGAAAAAGCAAAAAACGGCACACCGCTTGGCGGAAACCGGGATGAGAATATGGAATGCCAGCTTTATTTGCAAGAAGACACGCCCCGGGCAAAAGAACTGAATATTGAAGCGTTCATGAAAAACGCAAGCCGAAAATGGGACATGCATGACATTTACGGAATTGCAAGAAGAAGCCATATTGAGCATGGCGAGTTTATGAAAAATGAAGGGGCCGTTTATCAGCTTCAGGATAAAGAAGAATTAATGGAGCTCACTCTGAGTGATTTGGCTGAAGGATTCCGGGAGAAATTTAAGGCGCATCCGGCTTTTTTAGATGCGTCCACCCTTGCCGGCTCTTCCTTTGCATTGTCGGCCCAAAAGCAAAATGACACACCTTATATTCCTTTTATGATCAATCGTTTTTGCATGTATCAGCCGTTTCCGAAAACGATTTACACTTATTCTATGAAAAACAGCCGCACTGAAAGCGGCGTATCAGATAGCGAACCTGATGTTTATTCGGCCGACTTCACGATTTACGACAGGGCAGGGAATGTATTGGCCGAATGTGAGAAACTGACTGTAAAAAGGGTCAGACAAGCGAATATGATTACCCATCTGATAGACAAAGAGAAGCCGCCTCAGCAGAACAGAAGCGGCCGTGGAGAGCCCGAAAGTCCTGTGGCCGCAGAAGACGTGTCTGAACAGCAAACGCCGGAACAAAACATGGTGACTTACATAAAGTCGGAAATCGCCAGGCTGATCAATCGTCCGGCACAGGATATTGATGTGCGGAAAGGCTTTTATGATATGGGGCTTGACTCGGCGCATTTGCTGAAGCTTGTAAAGATATTAGAGCAGACTTTTCAGCAGCAGTTTTATCCGACACTGCTTTTTGAATATTCATCTGTCCGCCGCCTTGCGGATTACCTTATCAATGAAGCGGGCTGTGTGCTGAAAGATTCGGCCGAAGAACGGCATACATCAGATGCTGACATCGCTGATGAGGTTCTGTTTTTTGAACCCGCCTGGAAAGATCATCCGCTGGAAACGGCGGTGCAGAACGGGCAAAAACACACCCGTCATCTCATTATCGCTGCCGATGCAGAACCCCGTCTCACCGGTGAACTCGGCATACATTGCCCGGAAGCGGAAGTGATAGAACTGAAAAGGGAGCATGAGGCTGCAGATGAGCAGTTTGGAGCAGATGCCGAGCGTATATTTCGTATGCTCAAACGGGAACTGACAGACCATCCGAAAGAACATACATTGATTCAGCTTGTATGCGCCGTTGAGAATGGAGCGGCATTGTCTTCCGCTCTCGGGGCTATGCTGAAAACGGCACATCTGGAAAATCCGGCTCTTCGCACTCAGGTGATCACCTTCTGTGACAAGAATGAGAGATTGCCAAGTGAGACGGCCGCAATCATTAGAACAGAAGCAGACTGCTCTTATGCAGGCTGCACAGACATTCGGTATAAAGACAATATGCGGCAGATCAGATTGTTCGAACGTATTGAGAAACTGGACGGGCAGACACAGTCTCCTTGGAAACAAAACGGCGTATATGTCATTACAGGAGGCCTCGGCGGTCTTGGATTTCTGCTTGCCCGTCACCTTGCAGAAAAAGAAAAGGTGAAGCTCGCACTCATCGGCCGTTCGCCGCAACAGTCTGAGAAGATCAGCAGACTGAAAGCATTGGGAGCAGAAGTTCTTTACGTTCAAGCGGACATCGGCAGCAAAGCCGAAACAGAGCGGGCATTTGCTCAGATTACAGAAACCTTCGGCCGGCTGACGGGTATTTTTCATTGCGCCGGTGTTTTAAAAGATCAATTTATCATCCAAAAAGACAGTTCTGACTTGAAGCAGGTGTTCCTGCCGAAAATCAGCGGCCTGATTCATGCGGACGAAGCTTCACGGCATGAACCGCTTGAATTTTTCGCCGTATTTTCCTCATTCTCGGCGTTGGCCGGAAATGCGGGCCAGACAGATTATGCCGCAGCGAACGCTTTTATGGATGAATATATGAAATATCGCGATTGCAAAGCGGAAAAAGGCGAACGGAACGGGGCTTCTATGACGATCAACTGGCCGCTTTGGGAAGATGGCGGCATGCAGGTTGACAGCTTGACGAAAGAGATCATGAATGATGCAACAGGCACCAGCCCGCTACCGGCCGGGGAAGGGATGGCTGCACTTGAATATATGCTGCGACTCGGCAAGCTGCAATCCGTTATTTTATACGGGAAAGAGCCGGCTGTAACTGAAAGCATGAGCCGATTGGGTCCAAAGGGAGACAAGAACGGATCTTCATTATCCAACGCAGCTGTCAAGAGAAGAAGCCGAAAACAAGAGAGACATACAGAAGAGCACGATATTGCCGTAATCGGATTGGCGGGAAGATACCCGCAGGCGGGAAGCATTGATGAATTTTACCAAAATCTGCGCTCAGGTAAAGACTGCATTACAACAATGCCGAAAGACAGATGGAAAGGTTATTCTTTCTCATATGAAGCAGATCAGTTCTACCGTTACGGAGGATTTTTAGATCGCATAGACAGCTTTGACCCGCTGTTTTTCAATCTGACTCCGCGCCAGGCTGAAATGATGGACCCGCAGGCGCGGCTGTTTTTAGAGACGGCTTGGGAAGCTTGTGAAGATGCCGGTTTTTATCAGGACAGAACGGCGCGCGGGCCATCTTCACAAAAGAGAAAACGCGTCGGGGTATTCGCAGGTGTGTTTTGGAGCCATTATGAGCTGTTCGGGGCTGAAATCACACAGCGGGGCACACCGCTGTCTATGGGCGTGACGCCTGCCTCTGTTCCGAATATCGTGTCTCACTGCCTGAACTTTACAGGGCCGTCAATGGCTGTTGATACGATGTGCTCTTCTTCGCTCACATCCATACATTTGGCATGTGAAAGCATTAAAAGGGGGGAGTGCGAATTCGCCATTGCCGGCGGTGTGAATGCGGTCACACACCCGCATAAATATGCGTTTTTGGCGAATGCCGGATTTCTGTCTTCAGAAGGCGTCTGCAAAAGCTTCGCCGCCGGCGGTGACGGTTATGTGCCGGGAGAAGGCGTCGGCGCGGTGTTACTGACAACCGTTCAAGAAGCGGAAAAGATGGGCTTTCCGATATATGGCGTCATAAAAGGCTCCGCTTTAAACCATGTCGGAAAAACATCCGGTTTGACAGTGCCTGATCCGGCATCACAGGCAGAAGTCATTACAGATTCTTTTCAGAGTGCCGGCGTTGATCCGGAGACATTGAGCTATATTGAAGCCCACGGAACAGGCACGTCTTTGGGTGATCCGATTGAAATTGAAGGGCTGAGCCGCGCTTTCCGCAAATGGACAAACAAGAAGCGGTTTTGCGCCATCGGCTCTGCCAAATCAAATATCGGCCATTTAGAAGGAGCCGCCGGGGTCGCCGGATTAACAAAGGTGCTTTTGCAGCTGAAGCATGGAGAAATCTTTCCGTCATTGCACGCGGACACGCTGAATCCCCATATTCCGTTTCCGGACACGCCGTTTTATGTGGCGGACCGGCTGGAAGAATGGGAACGGCCGTCACATTCTGAGCAGCCGAGAAGAGCGGGTTTAAGTTCTTTTGGCGCCAGCGGGAGCAACGCCCATTTTGTCATAGAAGAATATCTGCCGCCGCAGACTGAAAAGAAATCGGTAAATATACGGGAAGACGAGCCGGTTCTGTTTCTGCTTTCGGCAAAAAATGAAGAACGCCTATTAGAATATGTAAAACGGTATGTCCGCTTTTTACGGGAAAAAGAAGTCAACCTTAAAGACCTGGCCTACACGCTTCAATCTGGCAGAGAAGCGATGCCTGAACGGCTGGCATTTATCGTTACTTCCGTTTGCGGTCTGCAAGCGAAACTGAAGGATGTGCTTGAACGGAAAACAGAAATTGAAGGATGTTTCCGCGGACGTGCTCAAGGTGATATTTCATCAAGTGGAATGGCCGAGCTGTTGAAAAACAAGCAATATTCCAGATTGCTCACTGAGTGGGCAAAAGGAGCCGCCGTTGACTGGAGCCTGTTATACGAAGGAGAGAAGCCGAAACGGGTCAGCCTTCCTGTATATCCGTTCGCGAAGGAGCGGTATTGGGTGCCTGTGCCTGCGGATATCCGGAAACAGACAGACGAACTGGCGGAAAACCAAAAGATCATTCTTCAAAAAGACTGGAAGCAGCAAGATCCGGCGGAATCTGAAGCGTTATCAGGAACAGTAATGATACTTGCAACGGATAAGACGCGCCGATTGGCCGATGCTCTTTTTAAAGGAAACGGCCATATTGAAACGGTCTGCTTCATCCATCAGGCAAAAGACGGCGCCGATTATTACGCCGCCGCATCGGGGCGAAACCTTTACGGCAGAGTGCGGGAGTCTCTTCAAAACAAACAGATACTCGGGGTCGTCGACATAACCGCATATGATGCGGAATATGAACGGAAGGAAGAGATAGAACACGGAAAGCTTGCCTTTTTACAGCAGGCTCTTGAATCATTCCGTCATAGCGGCGCTGTGTTCAGCCAAGTGACACACCGCCTCCAGCCTTTCAAGGAAAGTAAACCTCTGATGCAAGGGGCGAAAACGGCGGGGCTGTACCGGATGCTGGGCGCTGAGTATGCCAACATTCATTCTTTTACGATAGATAGCGATTATGCGATTGAGCATACAGAAGAATTAAGCAGACAGATTGAGACTGAATTTTTACAGCCGCGGGCCAAAAGCGGCAGTGAATGCTGCTACAGGCTGAATCGCCGTTATGTGCCGTTTCTGAAGCAGGGTATGAATGTTTCGGCGGCGCCTGAGCTTTCCTATTCGTCTGATGATGTGCTGTTAATAACGGGCGGATCGCGCGGGATCGGCGCAATTGCGGCGGAGCATGCCGTTTCACGCGGATGCAGGAAACTGGTCATCATGGGGCGGGAGCCGCTTCCCGATTCCTCAGAGTGGGCAGACATGAAAAAGAACGGCATTCTCCCGGAAAAAGCCGAGCGGATGCAGAGGTTAGCCGAGCGGGGCGCGGAGATCCGTTATTACAGCGTTTCTCTTACGGATCAAAAGGGGCTCCGGAACATGACGGACAGCATCCGCGGCACGATGGGACCGATTACCGGCGTTTTTCATTGCGCGGGTGCAATGGGAGAACACCCCGCTTTTTATAACAAAACCGAAACTGAAATCGAAAGCGTTTGCGCGCCGAAAGTAACAGGGCTTCGCGGTCTCTATGAAGCCGTTCAGAATGAGCCGCTGTCGTTTTTTATTTTGTTCTCATCCGTTTCGGGTCTGATCCCTTCGCTTGCTGCGGGGCAAAGTGACTACGCGATGGCTAATTCATTCATGGACTCTTTTGCAAATCATCAAGCAGGTAAAGGAAACGTGTTTGTTAAAGCCGTTCAATGGCCCGTCTGGAAAGAAACCGGCATGGCTGAAGGCCTGCCGGAAACACCTGCTTATCAAAAATCAGGACTTTCCAGGCTGTCTGCCGAAGACGGACTGAAGTTTTTAGATTACATCATTTTAAACGGACAAAGCTGCGGAATTCCTTGTGTTCCAGAAGACAGTGAGGCTGATTTTGGTGATCTTCTAAGGGTGAAGAAATCTGAAGCTCCCGTGAAAAAAAGCACTGCAGGTGACCAAAAGGTGAAGGATACGATTCGTCAATGGGTGCGCACCGTCTTTAGTGAAGAACTGAAAATGACGGATGAGCAGATAAAAGATGATATGCCGTTTGATGAATACGGGATTGACTCAATACTCTTTGCGGAATTGGTTCAATCACTGCAAAAACGGATCAGCATAAAGTTAACACCGTCCTTAATGCTTCAATATCAAACGATTACAGAAATGGTTGACTATTTCGCAGCGCATCATGAAGCCGATTTTGTGACAAAAGAAAATGGTTTCGTTCAAGACAGGGACGTACAGCTTGATTTAACCGCCGCTGCTGAAGAGAGAACATCCATGAAGCCGAAAGCGGATACCGAAGACGATATTGCCGTCGTCGGCATGTCCTGCCGTTTTCCGGGGGCGGGCGGAACGGATGCTTTTTGGGAGCTGCTGATGAAAGGAAACACCGCCATCCGGCCTGTCCCCGCAACGCGCTGGCATGCAACAGCACATGCAAAGGATTATGCGGGGTGGATTGATGATATCGACATGTTTGATGCGGGCTTTTTCGGCATCTCTGAAAAAGACGCGGCAATTATGGACCCGCAGGCGCGGATCATATTAGAAGAAGCGGTTCATTCCGTTTATGATGCCGGGTACGGCCAAAAGGATTTATCGGGCCGGAAAGTCGGCGTGTACATCGGCGGCAGGGCGCAGCCTTCAGCCGGTATGGAACATATCCTGCAGGCGCCTAACCCGATTTTGGGGGCGGGACAAAACTATTTGGCGGCCAACATTTCACGATTTTTGAATGTCACAGGGCCGAGCCTTGTCGTGGATACAGCATGTTCCTCGGGGCTGATCGGGCTGTCCTTTGCAAAAGACGCCCTTTTGGCCGGAAGGATTGACGCGGCCTTAGTCGGTTCGGTGAGTCTGCTCTTATCTCCGTCCGCGCACCGGTTATTCGGAGCACGCCATATTTTAAATGAGAACGGCGTGTTTCATATATTCGACCGTGAATCAGCGGGAGAAGTGCTCGGAGAAGGAGCGGGGGCGGTTTTTATCAAGCGATTGAGCGATGCGGTGCGGGACGGAGACCGTATTTACGGCGTCATAAAAGCCGTCTCGGTAAACAATGACGGCCGGACGCTCGGTCCCGGTTCACCGAATATAAGAGCGCAGAGAGACGCCATTCAAACTGCGCTTGACATGGCGGAAAAGTCGCCCGAAGACATTGGATATATAGAAGTGAACGGAGGCGGTTCCCCAATCGTTGATTCGGTGGAAATCAAGGCGCTCTCAGATGTCTATCAGCTGAACCGGAAAACGCTTCTGCCCTGCCGGATCGGATCGGTGAAACCGAATGTAGGGCATTTGCTTCTGTCTTCAGGTCTTGCGGGCTTCATCCGATGTGTGCTGAGCGTCTATCATAAGCGGATTCCGCCTTTCTTATCAGCGCGTGAGCCATTTGAACATTATGACTTTGAAGCGTCGCGTATTCATTTTAATCGTGAACCCGTTGATTGGCATTCAGAGAAGAAACCCCGCGTCGCAGCTCAGAGTTCATTTCCTGACGGCGGGACAAATGCTCATATCCTCGTTGAAGAATACAGAGGTGAAAGGCAGCGGGAACATCACCGGGCGCCTCAGCCGCCGGAATTCAGAAAAAAACACTACCCGCTTTTGGGCGGCTGGAACAGCACGGAGAGTGAAACGGAAAAAACAAATAATGAAAAAACAGACATTGCGGATCTTTTAAAGAAATATGAGAAAAAAGCAGAGACAAGCACTGCACCTGCAGACTCGTTTTGGCAGGTGACAACGTGACGTTTTTAAAAGGGGACTAACCATGAAAAAAACAGTGAATCTGCGCCTGACGGCAGAACATCCCATTATGAAAAACCATCTTGTTCACGGAGAATCTGTCATGCCCGGTCTGGCCTATATTGATATGCTGTATCAGCTGGCAAAGCAAAGCCTTGATCTTTCATTCCGTTCCATCTGTCTGAAACGGGTGACCATTTATCATCCTTTATCAGTGAAACGGTCAGAGCGGCTTGATGTGAGTGTCATATTCAGTAAAGAAAAGGAGTTCTGGACAGCCTCGATTTGCGGGGCGGATTCCGGGACGGTTTTCTTATCAGCGGAGGTGCATGAAGGAGTCTTCTCATCAGATAAGCGCCTTGACGCGGAAGAGAAAAAACAAGTTGCGCTTCCATCAGTCTCCTTGCATACGGTTTACGAAGACGCGAGAAGCCGCGGACTGTCGCATGACGGGCTGATGAAGCCGGAGGGAGAGATCTATGCAAATGAAGAGGAATGTTTCCTTGATATTCGGCAGTCTGATTCATGCCAGGAAAATCTCCCCGGCGCTCTCTTTCATCCCGCGCTGATGGACGGTGCCGCCATGGCCTCCGGCGTATTGCAGACAGCTGCAGGCACCGGTTTGTTTTTACCGATTTATTATGATTCGTTTATTGCCGCTGAAACCGTTACGGAGCGCTGTTACGCGGTGATTTCGAAAAAGTCCGGCACGCCTTCTGAAATGGTGAAAATGGATATTGACTTTTACAACCTCAGCGGTGCGCATATTGCTTCACTGCTCGGCCTGACAGCCAAAAAGGTGCGGACAGACCGGCAGCTGATACCAGGCGTTCAGCAGATGGAGGAAACCTTATACCGCATTTTCTCAACATACGTAGGCCGTCCTGTCACAAGAAATGATGCGCACACCGTGTTTTTTGAATTAGGCCTTGAATCGTCACAGCTTCTGGCCATTATTAAAGACATCGAAGAGGCGTTTGATCTGCGGCTGAATCCGACTCTTTTATTTGAATGCAGCAGCATATCCGAACTGCTTGAAGACATAAAAACAAAAGGAACAGATGAATCATCCGGCCTTGTCGCGGATGCAGCACCGGTCTCTGAAACGCAATCAGGCAGTCAGACATTTACTTTCTATGAACATGAAGCATTCCTTCAGGATCATCTGGTTTTCGGCAAACCGGCACTGATGGGTGTAGTGTATCCGTGTCTGGTGCTTGAAGCATCCGGAACGTCTCATTCCGGCACGTATCCCGCCGGGCTGAAAGATATCCGTTTTACGGGCGGGCCCGTCACACTGGAGCCGGGAGAGGCCGCACATGTTGACATTTCATTTGCGGCAGAAAAGAGTGCCGAACGCTTTACCGCAAGCTGCACTGTCTCCGGTAAAGAAAGCCGGAAGACGTGTGCCGAAGGAGAAATAAGCAGAGGTATAGAGGCACCCGTAAAAAAATCATATGACGTTGAACAAATGAAGGCGCATGCACAAAAGGTGGCGCCGGATGTTATTTCCCGTCTGTACGATTCGGTTGCCGACTTCACGATAGGCCCGATGCTGAAAACGGTAACGGCGGGATACAAAATGAGTGAGAGCTCCTTTTTATTGCAGCTGGACTTATCAGGGAAAAAAGAGAAAGGCGATCTGCATCACTTTGCATTTGACCCGCTTATATTGAATTCATGTTATATGTCGCTCGGTGAAGAAGAATTGCAGCTGAAAAAGCGGATTCACATTCCGCTCATGATTGAGAGGCTGACGCTTTACGGGCCTGTCATGTCTGATACCGTCTATGTGGTGAATACAATCAAACATAAAAAAGACGGGTTTCTCTCATTTGATGCCGCAGTCCTCAGTCATACCGGGGAACAGCTGGCGGAATTGAAAAACGCGTCTGTGAAAGAAGTGCTTCAGCCAAATCGGCTTGAAAATGCGTCTTTTGCCCCGTCCGGGAATCAAAGCCGTCAGAAAACGAAAGGAAACCCGCTGGATATTGCCATTGTCGGAATTTCCGGCAAGTATCCGCAGGCCGATGATATCAATGCGTTTTGGGATAATCTCAAACAAGGAAAGGATTGTATTACCGAAATTCCGAAAGACCGCTGGAAATGGGAACATTACTTTTCCGAGGACCGGACGGCGCCGGGAGCGATCTACAGCAAATGGGGCGGATTCATTGACGGGATCGCCGATTTTGATCCTGAGTTCTTTAAGATTTCCCCCCGTGAAGCGGAACACCTTGATCCTCAGGAACGGCTGTTTTTGATGCATGCGTGGATGGCCATGGAGGATGCGGGATATACGAGGACATCGCCTGAACTGGGCCGTCAGGTAGGTGTGTATGCCGGTGTCATGTATCAGGAATACCCGCTATTCGCGGCTGAAGCGGGAGTGAAAGGACGGCATATCGGGCTCCCCGGCGGGATTTCATCCATTGCTAACCGTGTCTCCTATTTTTGCGATTTTCAAGGGCCGAGCATTTCGATCGATACGATGTGTTCGGGTTCGCTGACTTCATTGTACATGGCGTGCCGGGATCTGCGGGATCATCGGATTCGCGCGGCGCTTGCCGGCGGAGTGAATCTCACCGTTCATCCTAACAAGTACTTCATGCTGAGCCAGGGGCAGTTCATCTCATCTAAAGGACACTGCGGGAGTTTCGGCGCCGGGGGTGACGGCTATATTCCGGCAGAAGGTGTCGGGGTGCTGCTTCTTAAACGTTTAGAAGACGCCGTACAAGACGGAGATCGGATTTACGGCGTCATTAAAGGAGCTGCCATTAATCACGGCGGGAGAGCGAGCGGTTACACCGTACCGAACCCCAAGGCGCAGAGCGAAGTCATTTCTCAAGCTTTACAGGAAGCGGGGGTATCTCCGGGCCAGATCAGCTATGTGGAAGCGCACGGGACAGGGACGAAATTAGGCGATCCGATTGAAATCCGGGCTTTAACCGATGCATTCGGTGATGTTCCTGAAACATGTCTCATCGGGTCTGTCAAATCAAATATCGGACATGGGGAATCGGCAGCAGGCATCGCCGCTGTCACAAAAGTGCTGCTGCAGATGAAGCACAAACAAATCGCCCCATCTTTGCATGCGGATGTTTTAAATCCGAATATCCAATTTGACGAAGGGCCGTTTTCCGTCTGCCGGGAATTAACAGATTGGAAACGGATTGCAGCAGACGGAGCAGAACAGCCGCTCAGGGCGGGGATCAGCAGCTTTGGTGCGGGCGGTTCTAACGCGCATATCATTATTGAAGAATATGAGGCTCCTGTAAAACAAGCAATCAGCAGCCAAGAGCCGGCTGTCATTCTGCTGTCTGCGAAAAATGGGGAGCGTCTGACAGAATATGCGGAGCGCCTTCTTGCTTTTCTTCAAAAGAAGCATACGGATAAGCCGGACTTATTTGATGTCGCTTATACTTTACAAGCGGGGCGGGAAGCGATGGATGAGCGGCTGGCTTTCATTGCGGACTCCCTTAAGGAGCTGGAGGACAAGCTCAGATCGTACTTGGAAAATGAAAACGCACCGCATCTTTACAGGGGGCGGGCGAAGCGAAATCATAAGACCGTGGCTGTTTTTGAATCTGATGAAGATTTGCAGGAAGCCATGGGCAAATGGCTGAAAAAGAGAAAGTACGGTCATTTGCTGAACATGTGGGTGCAGGGAGTCGATGTGGACTGGAACTTGTTATATTCGGGACAAAAACCCCGGAGAATCAGCCTTCCCGCCTATCCGTTTGCAAAGGTCAGATGCTGGATTCAAGATGAAGCCGAGGCGGTTTCAAAAAGGGATGACGGCAAAACGGTGATCCATCCGCTGCTTCATGAAAACACATCCGATCTGTGGGAGCTGAAATTCACATCCGTTTTTACCGGACGGGAATTCTTTTTCACTGATCACACAGTCAATGGGGAGAAAGTGCTCCCGGGAGCCGCCGTGATCGAAATGGCCAGGGCGGCCGTTGAGCGTGCCGCATATGCTGTGCCGGACGGACGTAAAGGACTGTATTTGAAAGATCTCATATGGATGAGGCCTGTTGTTCATAAGGGGACGGATGTAAAAGTCCATATCAGCCTTATCCTTAAGGAAAATGAAGACATTGAATTTACGATTTACAGCCTATCGGAAGAACCCGGGGGAGAACGGATTATATACAGTAAAGGCACCGCGGTATCAGGAGAGATAGCAGCGGTTCCGTCAGTTCACTTAGAGGGCTGGCTGTCCGGCTGCAGCCAATCGGTTATGACGTCTGATGAGGTTTATCAGGCTTTCCGGCATGCGGGTATGATATACGGGCCGAGCCATCAAGGAATTGATCAGCTGATGATCGGAGAGAGGGGCGCTGCAGCCCGGCTGTCGCTGCCGGAAACGGCAGACAGTACCGCCGATCAGTTTGTCATCCACCCGAGTCTTCTAGATGCCGCGTTTCAGGCGTCACTGGGTGCCGGTTCAGATACTGCCGGAGACACTCCGATGCTGCCGTTTTCCCTGAGGCAGGCAGAAATATTTCAGCCGACTCAGAAAACGATGTGGGCGCTTGTCCGCAAACAGAGCGATCGGTCAGATAACGGAGCGCTGACGCTGGATATTGATTTATGTGATGCAAACGGCGCTGTTTGTATGAGATTGACAGGCTTCTCCTGCCGGGCTGTCCGGCAGACAAACCAAACCGAAAGCAAGCGGCAGGAAGTTCAGACGGCGATGCTTGCCCCTGTTTGGGACAAAACTTTCTTTTCTCTGGAAGAAAATCGAGCGGTTGATCAGGAACAATTGCTGATCATCGGAAAGCCGGGACATACCATAAAGGCTGCGGCAAAAATGTGGCCCCGCGCCCATCTGGCGGAGACGCCGGATCATTCAAGCGAGCAAACATTACGTGAATTGACAGCCGGGTATCAGGATATCCGCCATTTCTTATGGATTGCGCCGGATCGTTTCGCACCCGCATCCGTCAGTCAGGAAATGCTTGATGAGCAGGAGAATGGGGTGATTCAATGTTTCCGTTTCATCAAAGCGCTGCTGTCACTCGGGTATGGAAACCGAAACATCAGCTTTACGGCGGTCACCCGGCAGACACAGTCCGTGTATCCGGGTGATCTGCCGCAGCCTGAGCATGCAGGTGTACACGGTTTGATCGGTTCATTGGCAAAAGAATATCCGAACTGGGACATCAGGCTGATTGATACAGAAGAAGGCAGTGATTCGTCTGAGATGAAAAACATCTGGCGCCTTCCTCCAGATCCGGACGGAAATGCTGCCGCGTACCGTAACGGAGCTTGGCACAAGCAAAAAACAGTCCGGGTGCTGACAAGTTCCGCTCCGCGTATGTCGTACAGAGAAGGCGGCGTTTATGCTGTCATCGGCGGAGCGGGCGGCATCGGAGAAGCATGGAGCAAATACATGATCACCCGTTACAAGGCACGAATGATATGGATCGGCAGGCGGCCGAAGGATCAGGAGATTCAGAGCAAAATAGACAGGCTGGCGCTAGCAGGCCCCGCGCCGCATTATATACAGGCTGATGCTCAAGATGCCGCAGCGCTTAAGGCTGCCGTCCGTTCCGTAAGAGAGCAATACGGCAATATAACGGGAGTCATCCATTCCGCGATAACGCTTGCCGACAAAAGTATGGCGAATATGGATGAAGCTTCTTTCAGAAACGCTTTTTCAGCTAAGGTGAATACGAGCGTCCGAATGATCGAAGCTTTTAAGGGAGAACCGCTTGATTTTGTGCTGTTTTTCTCATCCGTTAATTCTTTCACAAAAAATGCCGGGCAAAGCAACTATGCGGCAGGGTGTACATTTCAAGACGCCTTTGCCCGCCATATCGCTTCTTTGCTTGATTGTGAAGTGAAAGTCATGAATTGGGGATATTGGGGCAGTCTGGGCGTTGTATCAGACCCGTCTTACAGAAAACGGATGGAGGCGTCAGGGATCGGTTCTATTGAACCCGATGAAGCAATGGAGGCTCTGGAAGTCTTACTATCAGAACCGTTCAGCCAAGCGGCATTCATTAAAGCTGCTCCGCACGGCTTAGCCGCGCTGACGGATCAAGATGCAATATCGGTTGTATCCGGCCCGAAGCCTTCATTTATGGAAAGCGTCAAGCGGCAAAATCCGGATCGGAATGAACGGCTTGAGACTTTAAAACGAGAAATGGAGTTGCGCATATGAACAGCCTTCTTTGCAAACTGCTCTTTTACCAATTACAGTCAATCGGGTTTTTCAGCGAGCCTGTCACCACAGCTTCAGCATCCATGCGGAGCGCCGGCGTGATCGGCACATACGGCAGATGGCTGGAAGAAAGCCTGAATCTATTAAAAGAAAACGGGTATATCACGTATGACGGATACACGATCACTCTCCTCAGGGATCAGCGCCCGGACGGCCGCACAGTCTGGAATGAGTGGAATGCCCATAAACGCCTGCTTCCCAATGGGGAGCAGGCGCAAGCTGAATTGGCTGAGGCGACGATAAAAGCGATGCCTTCCATTTTAAAAGGGGAACGTCCGGCTACGGATATCGTATTTCCCGATTCATCAATGCGGCTCGTTGAAGGTGTTTATAAGCATAATCCCGTTGCGGATTATTTTAATGAAGTGTTAGCAGATTCCGCGGCCGCTTACTTGAAAGCTTATCTTACAGAACACCCCGATGCCCGCATCAGGCTGATAGAAGTAGGGGCCGGGACGGGCGGAACGAGCGCCATGCTGTTTACAAAACTGAAACCATTCGCAAAACAGATTGCGGAATATTGTTATACGGACGTTTCTAAAGCTTTTTTAATGCATGCCGAACAGGAATACGGACCTGATGTGCCGTATTTGACAACAGCCTTGTTTAATGCGGAGGAGCCTTGCGAATCACAAAATATCAAAACGGGTGTTTACGATATTATCATCGCCGCCAATGTGCTTCACGCCACAAAAAATATCGGTTTGACACTTCGCCGTCTGAAAGCGCTCCTGAAATACAACGGGATGATTCTGATAAACGAAATCAGCGATCGTTCTGTTTTTACCCATTTAACCTTCGGGCTGCTTGACGGGTGGTGGTCCTATGAGGATGCTGAGCTTCGGATTCCAGGAAGTCCCGGCTTATATCCAAAATCGTGGGAGTGTGTGCTGCATTCGGAAGGATACAGAGCGGTTTGTTTCCCTGCTGAAACGGCTCATGATTTAGGTCAGCAGATTATCGCAGCTGAGAGTGACGGACTCGTCCGGATGCAAGGGATCAGAGACGGCAGAAAGCCATACGCCGCCCCGGCCGAAGTTTTCCGAAAGCCCGCGCAGCCTGTTTCCCGCAGCCGCGCGCCAGAGGAGCATCAAGCTGTTAAGGCTGATGGGGAATCGGTCGCTTCCCATGTCCGCTCTGTCATCAAAACAAGTATTGCCGATGTATTAAAAATGAAAGAAGAGGATATTCAGGAAGAACTGAATTTCTCTGAATACGGCATTGATTCCATTTTGGCCGTCAATGTGATTAACGAGATTAATAAGCGTTTGAATCTTACACTGCAGACAACGATTTTATTTGATTACTATCATGTGAAACTGCTGACCGGTTATATCTCGGCAGAATATGAAACCATCATAGCCTCGTCTCTGGAGACCGAAAGAGCGAAAATCCGCCCGGCGCTTCAGGAAGAACGGCCTGCTGAAAAACCTCTGCAGACGGAAAGAAAGGAAACCGGTTATCAGAAACCGAAACAAGAACGTATGCCGCCTTCTTTTGCAAAGTCCGATGACTCGGGAATGTTCCGGGTTGTGATTGACCGTCCGGGCGGCATTGAAGATCTGACGATTGTCCGCAGTGAAGTGCCTGAGACAAAAGATGACGAAGTTCAAATAGCCGTCCGCGCCTTTTCTTTAAACTTCGGAGACTTGCTTTGTGTCAGAGGGCTGTATCCGACGATGCCGCCTTATCCGTTCACTCCGGGATTTGAAGCAAGCGGCGTCGTGATCAAGACAGGGAGGCATGTAACATCCGTCATTCCGGGTGATGAAGTGATTGTCGGCATGGGAGAGGAATTTGGATCTCAGGCGAATCTCATCACATGTAAAGAACATCAAGTCTATCATAAACCGGCCCGGCTGACCTTTGAAGAAGCATGCGCTCTTCCCACCGTGGCGGTGACAATGATAGACGCCTTCCGGAAAGCCGGACTTAAAAAAGGCGAAAAAATATTAATTCAGACCGCGACGGGAGGAACGGGGCTGATCGCGGTGCAAATGGCCCGGCATATCGGCGCGGAAATATATGCCACGGCCGGATCACAGAAAAAAATTGAGTATTTGCATTCGCTCGGGGTCCACAATACCATTTGCTATTTAGAAGAAGATTTTGAAACGGAAATCATGCGAATGACCGGCAGCCGGGGGGTGGATGTTGTCATTAATACCCTGGCCGGTGATGCCATGCAAAAAGGAATGAATTGCCTGGCGCCGGGCGGAAGATATATCGAAATTGCCATGACTGCGCTGAAATCCGCTAAATCAGTCGACTTGTCCGTCCTTCATAACAATCAATCGTTTCACAGCGTGGATTTGCGGAAGCTGTCCCTTCAAAATCCGGATCGGGTCAAAGACTATCAATTGGAACTGCAGCGGCTGGCGGAAGAGGGAGTCATTCAGCCTGTCATCTCAAAAATCTTTTCCTTTGAAGACATAAAAGAAGCGTATCACTGTCTGGATGACCGCGGAAATATCGGGAAAATCGTCATCAGCGTTTCTGAGCCGTATCAAATGACGTACCGCCCCGAACAAAAGGATCCGGCCGATACAGTAAAATCAGCAGCTGTGTTACCTGAAAAAGAACCGATCGCGATTATCGGGATGAGCGGGCGGTTTGCTGAATCGGAGAATCTCCATGAGTTTTGGGAACACTTAGCTGCCGGACGGGATCTGATTAAAAAAGCAGACAGATGGGATGTCTCTGACAGCCAATGCCAGTATGGCAGTTTTATAGAGGACATTGAATGTTTTGACCCCGTTTTCTTTCATATATCTGGACGTGAAGCGACCTATATGGACCCGCAGCAGCGGCTGTTTTTGGAAGAATCATGGAAAGCGCTTGAAGATGCGGGATATGCGGGAGACTCGGTAAGAGGCCGGGAATGCGGCGTGTATGCCGGCTCCTGCGGCGGAGATTACCAGGCCATTTTTAAACAGCAGGGGCCCGCGCAGGCGTTTTGGGGCAATCACAATTCCGTCACTCCGGCAAGGATCGCCTATCACCTTAATTTACAAGGTCCGGCGATCACTGTTGATACAGCATGTTCCAGTTCGCTGACAGCCATTCATTTGGCATGTCAGGGGCTTTGGACGAAAGAAACGGAAATGGCGGTGGCGGGCGGGGTTTTCATTCAATCCACTCCCGCTTTTTATCAGTCGTCAAATAAGGCGAATATGCTGTCACCGACCGGACGCTGCCATACGTTTGATCAAAGCGCGGACGGGTTCGTGCCGGGTGAAGGCGTGGGAGCGGTGGTGCTGAAACGTCTTAGCGACGCCGTTAGTGACGGAGATCATGTGTACGGCGTCATAAAAGGCTCTGCAATGAATCAGGACGGCGCTACAAACGGAATCACCGCTCCAAGCGCGCTATCTCAAGAACGATTGGAACGGCATGTCTATGACACTTTTCACATTGATCCGGAAACCATTCAAATGGTGGAAGCTCACGGAACGGGCACTGCACTGGGCGACCCGATCGAATTCGGCGCCTTAACGCGCGCTTTCCGCCGCTATACGGATAAAAAAGGATATTGCGCCATCGGCTCTGTGAAAACCAATCTCGGGCATGCCGCTGCGGCCGCGGGGATGGCCGGACTGTTTAAAATCCTGCTGTCGCTGAAGCATCGGCAGATTCCGGCTTCCCTGCATTTTCACCAAGCCAATCAGCATATTCAATTTGCGGACAGCCCGTTTTTTGTGAATGACAAGCTGATACCGTGGGAACGGAACCCGGATGCACCGCGCAGAGCCGCCATCAGTTCATTCGGATTCAGCGGAACAAATGCCCATCTTGTGATTGAAGAGGCGCCGCAAACCGTGCGCCGGTCACCGACAAAACCGGCCTGCCTCATTCCTTTATCTGCGCGGACGGAGCGTCAGCTGGAAATTCAGGCAGAACGCCTGCTGGATTCACTCAGCAAGAACAAAGACAGCGATCTGGGAAATATAGGTTATACGCTCCTGCTCGGCAGAAAGCATTTACATCACCGGTTTGCCTGTATCGTAAGCAGTGCGGACGAACTGAAGCGGGTATTATCGGAGTGGCTTGTAAAAAGAGAGCTTCCGGGTGTGTTTGTGTCCAATTTGAAGGACCAGAAGCCGGCAGAAGAAGCCGGAATGAAAACATTCGGAATGGAATGCATTGAACAGTGCCGCTCAGCGGCTTCGCCAGCACAGTACAGAGAAAGCCTGGCACATATCGCTGACCTTTTTTGCAGAGGGTATGATCTTCCTTTTACACGGCTTTTTGACGGAGGGCAATATTATAAAACGCCGCTGCCTGCCTACCCGTTTTTAAAAGAAAGGTATTGGGCGGCTGATGTAAACAGTTCTTTACCAGGCCAGGCCATGAAAAAGTCTGAAACGCAAACCGTTCTCCCGTCTTCGCCGCAGCCTGAACATGAAGGGCTGATTTCTCTGAGTCCTTTAACTGAGATTGAAATGACAGCGTTTGAACCGGAGACATTGCAAAAACCGATCGTGTTACAGCCTTTGGATGGTACTTTTTCTGTCCGGCAGCCAGAAAAAGCCGTTTTCGAAGACAATAGAACATTGCTTGAAGAATTGAGGATAAGCCTGGCAGATATTTTATTTTTGTCACCGGAAGATATTGATGCTGATGAGACTTTCATCGACATGGGGCTTGACTCCATTATCGGGGTTGAATGGATACAAACAGTAAATAAAACGCACCACACTGAGATTACTGCCAATAAGGTGTATGAACACCCGACGCTTAAGGAGCTTGCGGAATATATAGCGGGGCAAATAAAGAAACCCGAGTATGCTGAAGCGGAGGAAACAGCGGTACGTCCGCAAATCCCGGAAGCAGAAACTCCCCTTGCCGGCATCGCTGACGGCACTTTGCGCAAAGAGCTCAAAGAAAGCCTTGCAGACATCCTGTTTCTGAAGCCGGAAGATATTGATGAGCATGAGGCATTCATTGATATGGGGCTGGATTCTATTATCGGTGTGGAATGGGTTCAGTCCATTAATAAAGCCTATCAAGCGTCTATTACGGCAAATCTGGTCTATGAATATCCGACAATCGCAACATTAGCCGGGTATCTGACCGGTTCTGTCCAAAAAGACACCGAGGAAGTACATGAGGAACATACGAAACAAAACGATATATCAGAAGAGACAGATGATCAAGAACCGCCCGAGCTGATCTGTCTTAACCCGGGTGGAAAGGGAAGACCGATTTTCTGGTTTCATTCCGCGCTGGGGGCAGTGGAGCTGTACCAGCCTGTTGCCGAACGGACCGGGCGTCCTTTTTACGGAATTCAGGCAAGAGGATGGATGACAGACCGGGAACCGATCCGCGGCATTAAAAACATGGCCGAATATTACGTTAAGCTCATACGTACCGTGCAGCCCCGGGGTCCTTACGATGTAGGCGGCTATTCATTAGGGGGCATGCTCGCTTATGAAGTCACCCGGCAATTGCAGCTGGCTGGAGAAACCGTTGAGTCAATCGTCATGCTCGACTCCTTTGACTCGGCGGGTGCGCGGGAAATAAACATTCCTGATGAATTATTTGATAAAAATATGATGCTGCAGACGGTGAACATGGCTTTATTTGCACCAATCTATCAATATCCGGAACGCATTTCTGAAACCTTGATTCATCGTGATGAACTAGATGCCGATCTTCATGAAGACATATTTTTAGAGCAATTAATCGCAAAAGCCAAACAGCGGGGGTTAACGAAGACGGACGCGTTGGTGAAAAATCTGATCAGGCAGAATATAAATGTTCAGGACGCTTACGAAATCACTGATTACGAACTCCTGCCGCTTCCAGATCCGAACGGGGTGACATGCTATTATTTCCGAAATAAAAACGGTATTTTCTTGGGTGAGCTTGATCCGTATTTTACGATCAGGGCTGATATTTTATCCGCTGATTTCGTCAACTATTGGAGCCAGTGGGAAGAGCATATGACAAACATCGCCATCATGGATGTGGCGGTATCCAACCATATGACGTTATTGGCTGAAGACAGCGCAGCCGAAACGATTTCTGAATTTTGCGGCGTTTTATATTCGGCAGACGGAATGACAGAACACAGCTTCCTGCAGCTGCAGGAAAAGATACTGAACGTGCATGGTGAGATGCTGAAGCAGCCCGCCAAAACAAGACCGTAAATTCACATATCCGCCCGCCGGGTTTACTCGTAAGCTTCGGCGGGTCATTTCAAATCTTGATCACATCTTGGAGGAATGAAAATGACCAGTTTAACAAAAATCAGACAGCAGCAGCCGTACAAGTGGTACCAAACGATGAGAGAAACCTCTCCCGTTCATTACAATGAAAAGGAAGATTGCTGGGAAATCTTCACCTATGATGAAGTGAAGCGGGTGATTTCTGACTACAGTCATTTTTCTTCCGATCATAAATACTTAAGTGCGGACAAGCAGGAAAAAATGATCCGGCATATTAACAAAGACAGCCTTTTGAAAATGGACCCGCCTGAACACACCGTCTTCAGAAAATTGGTCAATCAGCCGTTCATGCCGAAATCGGTTGAGTCTCTTGCACCGCGTATAGCCGCTATCGCTGATGACCTGCTTCAGGCCGTCCGTTCAAAAGGCAGGATGGACATTATTGAAGATTACGCATTTCCGCTTCCGATTATCGTGATCGCAGAGCTTTTAGGATTCCCTCCGAAAGACAGGGATATCTTTAAAAGCTGGGTCGACCAAAGCCAGAATGTAAAAGATGAAAAGAAAATGAATGAAGTGCAAAAGCAGATGATCGGATACTTCATGCAGTTTATTTTTCAGCGGAGAAAACAGCCGCAAAATGATTTAATCAGCCATTTAATTTCAGCTGATTTAGACGGAGAGCCGCTGTCAGACAAGCAATTAATCGGTTTTTGCGGCTTGTTGATCGTCGCGGGGCACGTAACGACGGAAAATGTGATCGGAAATTCATTTCTCAGTCTCAAGGAGTTCCCGCACATTCTGCCCCGGCTGCTTGAAAATAAGGCGCTCCTTCCTGACTTTATTGAGGAAGTCATCCGCCTCAGACCTTCCATTCAGCGGGTAACCCGCTACACTGCGGTTGAGAGCGAGATTGGCGGAAAAACGATTCCGGCCGGAGAAAAAGTGTATGCGTGGATTGGATCGGCGAACAGAGATGAAAAGAAGTTTGAAAATGCCGATCAGATTGACTTGGGACGAAAGCCGAATCAGCATCTGTCATTCGGTCAGGGCAGCCATTATTGTTTAGGAGCGCCGCTGGCCCGGCTTGAAGCGAAAATCGCGCTTTCCCACTTTTTTGAACAGATGCCCGCATGGCGTTTTACTGAGGATCAAGAGCCGAATCTGGTTCCGAGCCCTGTATTTCACGGCGTTGACAGGCTGCTTGTTGAGTTTTGAACGAAAAAATAAAAGAGGCTTCCGCAGGAAGCCTCTTTACTCTGGGGGCTTGGAGAAATGAATGTAGGAATCGAAGCAATGAACGTGTTTGGCGGAACCGCGTATGTAGACGTCATGGAGCTTGCGGAACATCGGAACTTGGATAAAAAAAGGTTTGAGAACCTGCTGATGAAAGAAAAAGTGGTGGCGCTTCCGTTTGAAGATCCGATTACGTTCGCCGTAAATGCCGCAAAACCGATTATCGACTCTCTGTCAGAAGAGGAACGGAATCAGATTGAAATGGTCATCACCTGTACGGAATCCGGGATTGATTTTGGCAAATCCATCAGTACATACGTCCATGATTATTTGCAGCTGAAGCGGAATTGCCGGTTATTTGAGGTGAAACAGGCTTGCTATTCTTTAACGGCCGGGTTTCAAATGGGCGTGAATTTCATCTTATCGCAAACATCGCCGGGAGCGAAAGCGCTCATCATCGGAACGGATATTTCCCGCTTTTTAGTGGCTGAAGGCGGTGACGCGTTGACGGAGGAATGGTCCTATGCCGAACCGAGTGCGGGGGCGGGAGCTGTGGCGCTTTTAGTCAGCAGCACCCCTCATGTCTTTTTGCTTGATCAAGGCGCAAGCGGGTATTACGGGTATGAAGTCATGGATACCTGCCGCCCGATTCCGGATAGTGAAGCGGGGGATGCTGATCTGTCGCTCATGTCTTATTTGGACTGCTGTGAAAAATCATTTCAGGAATACCGAAAGCGTGTGAGCGAGGCGGATTATAAGAATACATTTCAATACCTTTCTTTTCATACTCCGTTTGGCGGAATGGTAAAAGGAGCGCATCGGACGATGATGAGAAAATTGGCAAAGGCTAAGCCGCAAGACATTGAAGCGGATTTTCAGCAACGCGTGCTGCCTGGGATTCAATACTGCCAGCGCGTCGGCAACATCATGGGGGCCACCGTATTTTTATCTCTTGCCAGCACGATTGATAACGGCTCTTTTGAAACGCCGAAACGCGTCGGCTGTTTTTCATACGGTTCGGGCTGCTGCTCTGAATTTTACAGCGGTGTCGTTATGCCGCAAAGCCGGACGCGGCAGAATCAATTTCAGATCAGCCGGCATTTGGATGAACGCGTCCGTTTATCGATGGCTGATTACGACCGGCTGCTCCAAGACAGCGGCATCGTAAAATTCGGCACAAGAAATGCCGCGCCCGCAGCAGACATCCCGAATGCGCATCAAGGAAAAACGCGATTGGTGCTGGCTGAAATAAAAGAGTTTCACA
Source organism: Bacillus sp. SJ-10 (assembly GCF_002843505.1). Taxonomy (NCBI): domain Bacteria; kingdom Bacillati; phylum Bacillota; class Bacilli; order Caryophanales; family Bacillaceae; genus Bacillus; species Bacillus sp. SJ-10. The sequence goes on from NZ_CP025258.1 coordinate 2,356,060, forward strand.
GAAAGTATGAATGGACGACCTAGTATCAGAAACACTCAGAGCCGGAAAGGCTTGAGTATTTTTAAAGAAACGGAGAATAAACATGAATCCAATGATTGATGTACAGGAAACAGAACCGGGCATTGTGCAGGTCACAATGCAGGATACGGCCGGGAAAAACGGGCTGTCAGAAGAGTTTGTCAGAGAGCTGCACCGGGTATTCCAAGACATCAATGCCCATCCGTCCTATAAAACCGTCCTTCTGACGGGTTACGGAAATTATTTCTGCACGGGAGGAACGCAGGAGGGGCTTTTGACCATTCAGAGCGGAAAGCTCCAATTTACAGATTTAAAGCTTCACAGTCTTTTATTGGATTGCAGGATTCCCGTGATTTCCGTCATGCAGGGGCATGCGATCGGAGCCGGTTTTACGATCGGTCTGAGCTCGGATTTCGTGATTTTAAGCAGGGAGAGTTTTTATTCTTGTAATTATATGAAGTACGGATTTACACCGGGAATGGGCGCGACGTATATTGTGCCTGAAAAACTGGGAATTGTCCTCGGGGAAGAAATGCTGTTTACGGCTGCGAACTTCAGCGGCGCCGCTCTGGAAAAACGGGGAGTTCCGTTTGAAGTGCTGCCGAAAAAAGACGCCCTTCAAAGAGGCCGCGAATTAGCCCGGCTGCTGGCGGATAAACCGAGAGCCTCACTGGTTGCGCTGAAAACCAATGTGACCGCACGGATCAAAAGAGAGCTGACAAAAGCGGTTGAGGAAGAGGTGAACATGCACGAAGCCACATTCCATCTTCCAGAAGTAAAAGAGAGAATCAGCCGCTTATACGGCAGTTAAACAGAATGAAAAAAGCATGGGAAGCCCCATGCTTTATCACTGGTCCGTCTTTTGCAGAACGGAGCCTGCGAATTGTTCTTTAATTTCGGCGCTCCGGGCTGCGGTTTCTGCGATGCAGTGCATGATGGCTTCTTCAAAGCGGCGCTCGTCTAATGCGCGAAGGCCTGCTTCAGTCGTGCCGCCCGGGCTTGTGATTTCCTTGCGCAGGCGTTCAGGCCGTTTGCTGCTTGTTCTGAGCATTTCCGTCGCCCCGGCCATGGTTTGTAAAATCAGCTCTTTTGCCGTTTCTTCCGGCAGGCCGGCTTGAAGGGCGGCCTTTTCCATTGCTTCGACATACCGATACACATAGGCGGGACCGCTTCCGGCAATGGCTGTGACGGCATCAAGGTGTTTTTCTTCAAAGCGCGTCGCTTCTCCGATTGTTTCCAGAAGCTCTTTTGCCGTCCGGATTTCAGCTTCACTCGCCTCGGAGCTTGCGGAAAAACCGGTCGCCGATTGCTGAATGGCCGCGGATGTATTCGGCATCGCCCGGATGATGGTGAGCTTTCTGCCGAAATATTGCTGAATCGTGTGAATCGTCAGCCCTGCGATGACAGAAATCACAAGCTGATCTTTCACGTATTCGCGAATGTTCTCAATGCTTTCTGCCGCATCTTTCGGTTTAAAGGCGAGAACGATAATGTCGGTATTGCTGAAAAACTCTTCTTTATCCCGGCACGGTTTCACTCCGTACGTTTTTTGGAGCTCTTCAAGCCGGCTGTCATTTGAGCGGTTTGTCATATATATATGTCCGGGGGCTGTCATTCCGCTTTGCAGCAGTCCGTTCACCATTGCTTCCGCCATTGATCCGGCCCCGATAAAACCGATTTTCTTCATGTAAATCCTCCTTCTTCTCAAAACACAAAAAAACCTTCCCGTCAAAAAGGACGAAAAGGTTTCGCGGTACCACCTTACATTAGCACGAATCAGCCGTGCTCAGCTCAAATCCCGTAACGAGGGGATACGTTTAGGTTTTCCTAACCGCTCTGAGGGCAGGTTCTGTAAACAAGAGGGCCGCAATGTCTTTCAGCCGGGGACATTGCTCTCTGCTGCCGTTGTTTATATACTAGTTCCTCGTCATCGCGTTCCGTGTTTTCTAGTTTGTTGTTCATTATGCTATGCGCAAGAGCGGGATGTCAATCTTTTTTTCTGATAATGACACAGTGAAAAGAAAACGCTAAAATATGATTATTCAGGAATGAAAAGAACGAAGGAGCGTAAACATGGCAGCGAGAAAGATCATTCCGATACGTGTGCCGACTCCGTTTGCAGTCGGCGACGTTATCGTTTATTTAATAAAAGATGAAGCCTTAACCCTTATTGATTGCGGCCCGAATACAAAGGAAGCGGCTGAATCGCTCTCATTGCAGCTTAAGGAACACGGGGTTTCTGCGGCGGATATAGAACAGGTGGTGCTCACTCATCATCACGCAGATCATTCAGGTCTGCTGCACCTTTTTTCTGAGGATACGGAAGTAATAGGGCATCCGCTGAATGACAGGTACATTACTCAGGATCAGTCGTATATCGCCCGGCAGGAGGACTTTTTCCTGTCGCTTATGACTGAAATGGACGTTCCCCTGACGCCTGAAGACATACATAAAACAGTTAAGCTGTCATACTTATTTTCTGCAAACCGTCCGTTAACGAAAACAGTGGGAGAAGGCGGAAAAATTGACGGGCTTAACGGCTGGACGGTGCTCGAAATCCCGGGCCATGCCGCTTCTCACATTGCGCTCTACCATGAAAAAAGCGGTGAAATGTTCAGCGGCGATCTGCTTTTGTCCAACAGCTCCACCAATCCGATTCTGGAAGCTCCGGAAAAGGGGGGCGTGCGCGCGGCCCCGATGCTCGACTACTTGAACTCAATGAAGCGGCTGTATGACTTAAACCCGTCCTTATTATATCCGGGACACGGCGATCTGTTGACAGACGTAAAGCCTGCTTTTGACAGGCGGCTTGAAAAACAGAGAAACCGGTCGGAATATGTGCTGCGCCTGTTGTCAGAGGATACGCTGACGGCTTTCCAGGTATGCCGGCGGCTGTTTCCGGCTGTTTATGAAAATGAAATGTTTTTAACGATGTCAGAAACGATCGGCCATCTTGACGTGCTGGCCGCCGAAGGGAAGGCTGTATCCTTTCAGTCGGGGAACACTCTGATGTTTAAAGCTGTGAAGGGGTGAAGGAAATGGGCAGATTAACGGATAAGCGGATTTGGATCACCGGAGCATCCGGCGGACTCGGAGAACGGCTTGCATATTCCTGCGCGGCAGAAGGGGCTCATGTTTTTTTATCCGCGAGGCGGGAGGACCGCTTGCAGGAAGTGAAAAAGACGATTACCGCGCGCGGCGGACAGTGTGATGTCATTCCGTTTGACGTCCGGCATGCAGAAGAGGCTGAAAACGTAAGGCGTTTGATCGGTCATGTTGACGTATTAATCAACAACGCCGGCTTCGGCATTTTTGAAACGGCCGCTGATTCATCTTTGGATGATATGAAGTCAATGTTTGAAGTCAACGTCTTCGGATTAATCGCCTGTACGAAGGCCTGTCTTCCTGTGATGCTTCATGCGAAAAGCGGCCATATTATCAATATCGCCTCACAGGCCGGCAAATTGGCGACGCCGAAATCAAGCCTTTATTCCGCTACGAAACACGCCGTTTTAGGGTATTCCAATGCGCTGCGGCTTGAGCTGGCCGGTACGGGTGTAGCTGTGACAACGGTTAATCCCGGTCCGATCAAAACAGACTTCTTTACAATTGCAGATAAAGAGGGCGGTTATGTGAAAAGCGTCGGCAGATGGATGCTTGATGCCGACCATGTGGCAGAGCGCATTACATCCGTGATTCTGACGGATAAACGGGAAATGAATCTTCCGCGATGGATGAGCCTCGGGACGAAGCTGTATCAGCTTTTTCCATCGTTTACAGAAAAACTGGCCGGCCGCGCATTAAAGAAAAAGTAACAAGGGGGAAAAAGGAATGTCCGACCGGGATATACACAAGACATTGATGGCAGAGCCTTTCGTCAGGCAAATGGCGGAGGCGCGTGAAGTATTTTGGATCAACCCGCATAAAACCGATGATCCAGTAAAGCATGGTGCTGAATGGAAACAGGAGATTGCCGAAGCGGAAGAAAGGCTGCGCCGGTTTGCGCCTTATATCGCATCGGCTTTTCCGGAGACGGAAGCGGAGGGAGGCCTCATTGAGTCTCCGCTTGTCTTAATCAATGAAATGAAAAAGCGTCTGGAACACAGCGCCGCTCAGGCTTTCCCCGGGCGTCTGCTTTTGAAATGCGACGACGAACTTCCGATTTCCGGTTCCATTAAAGCGCGCGGCGGGATTTACGAAGTGCTGAAGCATGCCGAAGATCTCGCGGTAAAAGCGGGAATGCTCTCAGCAGACGACGATTACAGCATATTGACTGAAGAACGGTTTACCGCTTTTTTCTCAAAATACTCTATAGCCGTCGGCTCTACGGGCAATTTAGGTCTGAGTATCGGCATAATCGGCGCGAAGCTCGGCTTTTGTGTGACCGTTCATATGTCCAGTGACGCAAAGCAGTGGAAAAAGGAGCTGCTCCGGGAAAAGGGGGTTCGCGTCATGGAATATGAAGCAGACTACAGTCTGGCTGTCAAAGAGGGGCGCATGCAGGCGAAGCAGGACTCTTATTGTTATTTTATTGATGATGAGCATTCCCGGGATCTGTTCTTGGGGTATGCCGTTGCGGGAAGCCGTGTGAAAAAGCAGCTCGATCAATTGAACATAAAGCCTGATGCAGATGAACCGCTTTTCGTTTATTTGCCGTGCGGGGTCGGAGGAGGCCCGGGCGGCGTCGCGCTTGCGCTAAAGCTGATCTATGGCGAGCATGTCCATATTTTTTTCGGTGAGCCGACGCATTCACCGTGTATGCTGTTAGGACTGTTTTCCGGCTTGCATGACGGAATCAGCGTGCAGGATATCGGTCTTGATAATCAAACGGCCGCCGACGGACTCGCGGTGGGAAGGCCGTCCGGACTGGCCGGCCCTCTGATGGAGCCTATACTAAGCGGCTGTTATACCGCCGATGACGGCACGCTTTTTTCGCTGCTTTTTCAATTAAGGGCGGCCGAGAATAAGAGCCTTGAACCCTCTGCACTCGCCGGACTGGCCGGAGCCGTCAAGGTCGTTCAGACCGAAGCCGGAAACCGTTATATAAAAGAACGGGGGCTTGAGATGGAAAATGCCGTGCACCTTGTGTGGAGCACCGGCGGAAGCATGGTTCCGGAGGAGGAAATGGAAGAGTACAGCCGGATCGGTTCCTCATTTGTGAAAAAAATGGGCAGACAGTGAAGCGGTTTTCCGTTACAATCTTTGTAAGCGTTTGTTTTTTTATCGGAAAGCCATACAGAGAGATTGGTGTGAATTGTGAAAAGTAAAGAATTGAACTTACATACATTGTATACGCAGCACAGCCGCGAGTCGTGGGCCGGATTCGGCGGCCACCTTTCCATTGCCGTTTCAGAGGAAGAAGCCAAGGCCGTAGAGGGGCTGAATGACTACCTGTCGGTGGAAGAAGTAGAAACGATTTACATTCCGCTTGTGCGCCTGCTCCATCTTCATGTCACGTCTGCCGCAAGACGGAATCAGCATGTCAACGTGTTTCTGAAGCATCCGCATTCAGCCAAAATCCCGTTTATCATCGGAATCGCGGGCAGCGTCGCCGTCGGCAAAAGCACGACGGCGAGAATTTTGCAAAAGCTTCTTTCCCGTCTGCCGGACAGGCCGAAGGTGAGCCTGGTGACAACTGACGGTTTCTTGTATCCGACGGCGGAATTAAAAAGGAAAAACCTTCTGTCCAGAAAGGGATTCCCGGAAAGCTACGACGTGAAAGCGCTGCTTGAATTTCTGAACGATATAAAGTCAGGGAAAGAGAGAGTGGAGGCGCCCGTATACTCCCATCTTACGTATGACAGGGAAGAGGGCGCCGTCGAGGTTGTCGAAGGTGCGGATATCGTTATTATCGAAGGAATCAATGTCCTGCAGTCGCCGACATTAGAGGACGACAGGGAAGATCCGCGGATTTTTGTATCGGATTTCTTTGATTTTTCGATCTATGTGGATGCCGAAGAAAGCCGGATTTTCACGTGGTATTTGGAGCGTTTCCGCCTCTTAAGAGAAACCGCTTTTCAGGATCCGGCTTCTTATTTTCATAAATTTAAGGATTTGTCTGATGCAGAAGCGGATACCATGGCCGCCTCCATTTGGGAGAGCGTCAACCGTCCGAATCTGTATGAAAATATCCTGCCGACAAAATTCAGATCGGATTTGATTTTGAGAAAAGGTGACGGCCATAAAGTTGAAGAGGTGCTGGTAAGGCGGGTGTGATGTGAGGAGGAAGCGAATATTATGATGCATCATATTGAATTGTATGTATCTGACTTGAAAGCCTCCGCCCGGTTTTGGGGATGGTTTTTAGGTGAGCTCGGTTATAGGGAATTTCAAAATTGGGACTCCGGCATCAGCTGGAAAAACGCAGGATTTTATGTTGTGCTTGTACAGACAGAGGAGCGTTTTTTAACACCGGAGTACCACAGATGCCGGGTCGGGCTGAACCATCTGGCTTTTCATGCTGCATCAAGAGAGCAGGTTGACGAGATGACAGAAAAGCTGCTTGCCAGAGGATGCCCCGTGCTTTACAGGGACCGCCATCCATATGCAGGCGGAAGCACGCATTACGCCGTATACACGGAGGACCCGGATCGGATAAAAGTGGAGCTCGTTGCTCCTGCTTCTGAATGAACTATAACTTTTCGTTTTTTTCTTCGCGCAGCGCGTCGAGTTTCTTTTCGATTCTGTCCAATTGTATGCGGCGCTTGTTCAAGCTTCTGAATACGTATATCACGGCAAACAGGAAAAACGCGGCTGCAATAAATGAAATCAATTGAAAAATGACATCACCGATGTTCATCTTTTTTACCTCCGTGTGCGGCGGGCTGAAGAAGCCCGCCGTTTTTTCATTTTGACCGATGTGAAGACATGGGGGATGAATCAGTCCTAGCTTTGTGTTTTTCTGAGAATGAATAGTTTCTGCATGTGGCTTATGACCACTTTTGCGGCCGCATATCCCGGAATGGCCAGCAGCATCCCGGCAATTCCTGAGAATTTGCCGGCGGCAAGCAGAAGAAAAATAATGGTCAGCGGGTGAATGTCCAGCTTCCGTCCCATAATTTGCGGGGAAATCAGCTGGCTTTCAAGCTGCTGGACAATGACGACGACCGTAATCACCAGCACCGCCTCGGTCGGTGAATCGAACAATCCGACAATGACTCCGGGAAATGTGCCGATCCAAGGCCCGATAAACGGAATCAGGTTTGTCACCATGGCGAACGCGCCCAGAACGAGCGGATAATCGAGCCCGATTATAAAATAGCCGATTGTGACGAGAACGCCGACACAAAAACTGACGAGCAGCTGTCCTTGTATGTATGAACTGAGAGCTTCATCCATGTCCCGAAGGATTTGTTTTCCTTCTTTTTGATGTTTTTCCGGAAGAAGCCGCAGCAGTCGCCGGGGGGCTTTGTGTCCTTCTTTTAACATGTAATACAGCGCAAACGGAATAATGGCGGCGGTGATGGCGGCATTGGCAGCCGTACCGGCCAGGCTGCTGAGAGAATCAGCGATTGAACCGGAATAATTTGCGGCTTTGTCTGCTAATTTTTTAAAGGAATCCCCATGCTGAAGCCGGGAAAACCATTTGCTGTCCTGAAGATGCCCGATCCAATTTTCAGCTTTTGCGGAAAGCTCCGGAATATGATCTGTGAAGGCTGTAAACTGTTTTTGAACGGCAGGGCCCGCCGTATAAAGGAAGAGGACAAAAAGGCCGGCTGTTCCCGCATAAATCGCTAAAATCGCGATTCCTTCGGGCAGCTTTAATTTCGCATGCAGCACTCTGACGAGCGGGCGGCACAAATAGTAAAGGACGCCCGATAATACAATAGGCGGAAACAAGGTTTTAACCGTAATCACAACAGGCTGGAACAAAAAGTCTATTAATGTTCCGAGATAAATGATGAGAAATAACAGAAGAACGGCATAGCCGATCCTGAAATAAGGCCCGACAGGCATATCCTGCACCACGCAATCTTTAAGGGTTTACTCTCGGACGTTTCCCTTATCGCCCGGTGCATAAACGTCCGTGTCAGGAAAACTGCCCCTGATTGGTGACGTAATCGTAGATAATATCTTCTACATGGGCATGGAGATCCTCATCGGGTTCTTCATTCCTTCTTTCTTCTAAAGCTTTTTTTAAACTCTGTTTTTCATAGGGGCTCAGCGGATCTGTCGACACATTCCGTCCATACTGGCGGAGGGCTTGTCCCAGCATTTTTTCTATAAATTGATCCATCATATATTCTCCTATTCTTGTCATTCATCTTTATTCTACTAAATATCATGTGATCCTCCCACTCTTCTATCATATTTTCTGTCAGGCCGGGGTAGGATTTTTATTCCAATTCAGCTGAGAGAATACGATGAAACGGCAGCGTTAACGCATCTTCATCGTTTATGATTTTTAAACGTTTTTCGTCATGCATCACTTGTTTTACCCAGCCCCAAAAGCGGCGGGGGCCGTGTGCGGAAGCGTAGGTGACCGAAATGGCCCTGTCTTCTTTAATTGACGCCGCAATGATGCGGTTCATGTCGTTCAGTTGCTCTTCGCTCAGTTCCGGAGGCCGGAATTCCCGTTCTTTTCGTTTTTTCGCAAGCAGCTGCTCCCGATGTTCGGGCAGCATCATCCGGCTTGATTCCCACATGACATTATACCCGGGTGTTAATTTGTTCGGATTCATGTATATCACCTCAAATTATTTGTAATGCCCGCCGATTTTTTCAGCCCGGTGAAAGGCTTGGCCGGCCTCTGTCAGTGAAGCGGCATGGAGGAGCGACGCAGGGCCGTACCGCTCATGAATATCATCCAATACTTTGCCGAGACTGATCTTTTTTTCCTGGGCATCGAACAGGCTCAGCTGAACATAATCACAAGGCTCCAGCTGGGAAAGGGAGACGCCGGCGCTGCGGACGGGCTCACCGTTCCAATGCTCTTTGAAGAGCTTGACCGCCGATTTGAAAATATCCATTCCGAAATTAGTCGGAGACACCAGCTTTCTCTGTCTGTGAAAACCTGAAGGAAATTCAAAATCAGCGCCTCTGATGCTGACCGAAACCGTATGGCCGATGTATTGTTTGAAACGGGCGCGGCGGGCCACTTCTTCGCTTAACTCCAGCAGCACGACTTTGATATCCTCAAAGCGGCTGTAGTCTCTCGGGAGGGTCATGTTATGGCCGATCGCTTTTTGCCGGCTGTGCGTGTTGACGGTGACCGGAGAGGGATCGATGCCGCGGGCTGTCCGCTGAAGCAATTCGCCGTTAATGCCCCAGCGTTTTTTCAGCAGTTCGGCTGGGTGCCCGGCAAGCCCGCCGATTGTGCTGATGCCCATCCGTCTTAAATGATGCTCCATCCGTTTTCCGATGCCGAATAATTTTCCGACCGGCAGCGGCCACAGATCCTGCCTGATATTTGACATATCCAATCTGTGGATGCCGGATGCGTTTTTTTTGGCAAAATGGTCGCAAGCCATTTTCGCGAGCGCCTTATTCGGCCCGATGCCGACACGGGCATAAATTCCGAATTCACGCATAATCGCTTGCTGAATGCTTTTGGCAATTGTAAAAGGATCACCGAACAGCCGCCTGCTTCCGGTCACGTCGAGAAACTGCTCATCGATGGAGTAGGGTTCTACAAGATCGGTATACCGTTCAAACAGTTCGGTAATCATGACGGATACATCAATATACCGCTGCATCCGCGGACGGACAATAACGGCGTCGGGACATTTGGCCTGCGCTTCCCACAGCCGTTCGGCATTTTTTACGCCGTATCGTTTGGCGAGCGGACAAGCCGCAAGCACGACGCCGCTGCGTCTTTCGGGATCTCCCGAGACAATCACGGGCCGGTTTTTGAGATGAGGCGCTTCCGCTTTTTCCACAGACGCATAAAACGATTGCATATCTACAAGAAGAATATCAGCCATAAAAAAACCTCCGGGAACATTTGTTCTGTTTTTCATTGTACCCGAACAATGATCACGTTTATACTGGTAAATCATTCCCCGGCTGGAAGGCATGCTGATTCGTTTGCTTGAAAAGAAATCATTTACAATTGCAAACAACCCACATATAATTTTTTATATTCCAATGAGAAGAGCTGACATTCATTTTGCCGGACGAAAAGGAGAGTCAATCGATAATGGATATTCGAACAATTACCTCTGAAGACTATGAAATGGTTACGTCTGTTTTGAATGAATGGTGGGGCGGCAGGCAGATGAAAGACAAACTGCCGCGCTTGTTTTTTGAACATTTTCAGGACACAAGCTTTATCACGTACGGGCCGGAGGGAATGACCGGTTTTTTAATCGGTTTTCAGTCACAAACAGACCCTGAGACAGCCTACATTCATTTTTCCGGTGTGCATCCGGATTTCAGAAAAATGCAAATTGGAAAACAGCTCTACGACCGATTTATGGAGACGGTGAAGAAAAGGGGCTGCACAAAAGTCAATTGCGTGACGGCGCCTGTCAATAAAGTATCAATCGCTTATCATACAAAATTAGGCTTTGAAGTTGAAAAAGGAACCAAAACCGTAAACGGAATCCCTGTTTTTGCGAATTATGACGGTCCGGGAGAAGACCGGATTCTGTTTGTGAAATATATGTAGAGGGGGATGAATATGGGTTTTTTAGCTAACACGCCCAAACCGCCCTATTATGCGGTCATTTTTTCATCAATAAAGGGAAAATATGATAAGGAATATGAACATACGGCAGAGCGCATGATGAATTTGGCAGGCGGACAGCCGGGATTTTTAGGCGCGGAAAGCGTTCGGGAGGAAAACGGCTGCGGCATCACGGTTTCCTACTGGGACAGCCTGGAGGCGATTAAAAGGTGGAAAGATCATACGGACCACCAGGCGGCAAAACAAAAAGGAAAAAGCGCCTGGTATGAAGCGTACGCGGTCCGCATTACGAAGACGGAGTCACAGCGGATGTTTGCGTCAAAAGGGGCGGAAGATTGATTACATTTTTACAGCATACACAAGAACAGACCGCGCGGGAAATTGCGGCGGTTCAGCGCTGCTCTTATCAAAAAGAAGCCGAGCTGATCGGTTTTTTCGGCATTCCCGCCCTGCATGAAACACCCGATGATATACAGCGGTCACGGGAGACGTTTGCCGGTTTCAAGGAAAAAGATCAGCTTGCAGGCGTCATTTCGTATGAAAAAAGGGGATATGACCTTGTCATATGCAGGCTGACGGTGCATCCGTCCGGCTTTCGGAAAGGGATCGGACGGGCGCTTCTTCAATTTGTGATAGACGAGAACCGGGACGCCCAAAAAATAGAGGCGGCTACCGCCAGCCAAAACGTTCCGGCAGTCTCTCTCTATTTAAAAACCGGGTTCACGGAAGCCGGACAGATTGAGACGCCGGAAGGGCTGACCCTCTCGTTTTTTCATCTTTATCCGAAGAGGAAAGCGGAAGTTGTTCCGTACAAGCCGGAATGGAAAGAAATGTTTGAAAGAGAGAAGGCGGACTTGATCCGAATCTTCGGTCCAGCACTTCATTCTGTCAGCCACATCGGCAGCACCTCCATCCCGCAGATGGCCGCCAAACCCGTCATCGATATACTGGCGGAGGTCAAAGATATTTTGGATGCCGACCGATTCAGTCCGCAGCTGGAAGCGCTCGGCTATGAGGCGAAAGGGGAAAACGGGATAGAGGGCCGGCGTTTCTTTCAAAAAGGCGGCAACAAGCGCACACACCACGTTCACATATACGAAACAGGCCATCCGGACGTGAAGCGTCATCTGCTGTTCCGGGATTACCTCACTGCAAAGCCTGAAAAAGCGGCTCAATACATGGAACTGAAACGGCACCTCGCTGAGACACACCCATACGATATGGCAAAGTATAGTGAAGGGAAAAATGACTGGATCAAGGCGGCTGAACAAGAGGCAAAGGTCTGGGAGAGCGGGCTGCTGTAAAGAAAGCAGAAACAATGCATACAGCGGCTCGGTATGCTACAATGGCGAAAATGAAAAACGGAGGATCATCTATGCAAATACATGTGACGGATGCGGCGAAACACACACTTCAGCAGGCGATGGACGCCAACCCGGGGAAAAAAGCGCAGCTCCGCTATGACGCAGAAGGCTGCGGGTGCGCGGTGAGCGGCGTGCCGACCATCTGGCTGGCGGACGAATTAACGGGACAATGCGAAGCTATTGAAACCAACGGACTTCCGCTTTACATCCAGACCTCACAAAAAGTGTTTTTTGACGAGGAAATGACAATCGATTACAATGAAAAGGCAAAAACGCTCGTCTTAAAAAGCCCGGCAGAGATGCTGAGCCCGAGAATGAGCATATTAGTAAAGCAGGGAGAAACGGAAAGTGAATCAAAAGCTGAAAGCCATTAAACAGACGGCACAGCATAAAACGTGGGTATCCTTTTTGAACAACAACCATCCGTACAGTCTGCTGCACTGGTCCATCGGAGGCGCTGAATCCGTTCAGAAGGATGTCTGGCTGCTTCAGGATGAGATGACCTTCAAAGCGCAGGAGTTTACGACAATCGACCTCGCCATTGACTGGATCGGAGAAAATATGGACGGGATTACCGACGTTTTATGACGGGAAAGCGAAAGAACCAGCATACGTTCTTTCGCTTTTTTACGTTTGCGTCATGGTATCTAAAAAGGTTTGAACGGCTTTGCGGTAGCTCTCCGGATTTTTGGTGTACGACATGGCATGCCCGCCCGATTCGGCCAGATAGAGCATCTTAGGGCCGCGTTTTCTGCGGTGCAGCAATTCGGAAGAAGCGGGAGGTATATAATCATCTTCCTTACTGTGAATAAACAGCACGGGCTGCCGGATGCGGCTGATAACCGATAGAGGAGATACATCACGGATACGGTATCCTTCTCTCATCCGCAAAAAGAAATCAGCCAAAGGCAGAAGCGGCCACGGAGGCAGCCGGAACTCCCGCTTCAGCCTGTAGGCGAGCTGATCGCGAAAGCTTGCGAACGGACAGTCCGCAATATAAAAATCAGCGCCGTTTTCATCCTGATGCCCGCCCGCGTATAATAAGGCCGTCACCGCTCCCATCGATTCCCCGTGGATGCCGATTTGACCGCCGTCTCCGGTTTTGTGTCTCACCCAATTCACGGCTTCTTCCAAATCATCTTTTTCAAAATAGCCGTAGCTCGTCGTTCTGCCGCCGCTTTTTCCGTGCCCGCGGTGGTCATATACGAGCACATTCCAGCCTAAATCTAAAAATAAATCCATGTATTTCAATGAATTGAACGAATTTACGGTAACGCCGTGACAAATAATCATGGTGTTTGCCGTATGATGCGGGGCGACGTAAAAGCCTTTGATCTCATACCCGTGGCGTGACAGGATGACGGCCTCTTCTTTTTCCATGGCCTGAAAGGAATCAAATCTATCATGCCCGTCCGCCGTTTCTTTTTTCATGATATCTTCATCCGTCTTTTTCTTCATAAACATAATCAGATTCGTAAAAGCGAATCCGGCAGCCAAAAAGACTGCGCAAGCCGAACCGAACACCGCCAGCCATTTTTTCACACAGGCACCCTCCTTTAATATAAAAAATCCTTCCTCCGGCTTTTTGGGACCGTGAACGTTGCCGGCCTCCGGCGCTCCGTGGTACACTTGCTTCACCATATTCAGATACGGGGGGCGTAATGATGAAAAAGCAGCTGCCTAAAGAAAAACACAGCTTAAAAGACGATCTGGAGGAAGATCTGAAGGCCAGGCTTTTGCAAATGAAAAGTGAGCTGAAGGAAGAAGACGAGAAAAAGCAGGCGCAGCAAAAGGCGGAACAAATCAGAAAACGAAAAGAAAAAGAAAAACATAAAAGCTTTGAAGAGCTGCTGAATGAAAGCAGTCTCGATTGGCACAAATATAAATAAACCGGCATCTGAAAAGGTGCCGGTTTTATTGTTTAAGAACGATGGGCTTCGTATACGTCCCGTTTTGTATGATATTGCAGGGCTTTGATTTCATGGCTGCTTAAACGCCGGGCCTCTGCAGCCGAACAGTTTTCTCTCAGCTGCTCAAGTGAGCTGGCTCCGGTGATGACAGAAGCGACGGCCGGCTGTGACAGCAAGTATTGAAGAGAAAGCTCCGTCATGCTCAAGTCAGGTGCGGCAGCGCTGATCGCTTTTTTGGTTTCTGCCAGTTCTGCAAAAGAATATGTTAAATAGCCGTTCTCTTTTACGCTTGCGGCCGCTTGATCAAGCGGTTTTTCCGTAAGAAGCCCTTTAGCGACAGGCCCTCTTGCGACTACGCTGATTCCGTTCTCCTCTAAAAGGGGAAGCCACTCCTCGGGACGCCGGTCCAGCAGGCTGTATTGCATCATAATGCTGGTGATATTTGATTTTTTCACATATTCTTTAATAACATTCGGACGAATCGAGGAAATGCCGTAATACCGGATGACACCTTCCTGTTTTAAGTCCTCAAAAGCTTCGATCGTTTCGTCAATATGGTCTTCCATCGTGCCGCCATGCAGCTGATAAAGGTCGATATAGTCCGTTTTCAGCCGGCGCAGGCTGTTTTTGACCGCTTCTTTTATGTATCCTTTGGAAGCGTCCCAATGCCAGCCGTCTTTATCATCATTCCAGCGGTTTCCGGCTTTCGTGGCTAAAATGATGTCGTGCCTGCGGTTTTTGACGGCCTCCCCGACAATTTCCTCATTTCTGCCGAAATCATAAAGATCAGCGGTATCTAAATAATTGATTCCAAGCTCGATCGCTTCATCCAAAATAGACAGCGCTTTAGCTTTATCCGTACCCAGCGACATACAGCCGAGCCCGATTTCGCTTATTTCTAAATCAGAATGTCCCAGTGTGCGTTTTCTCATCGTTTCGCTCCTTTTTATAGTCTTTTATTGACCGTAATATAAAGGCGCGAAGTTTTCAACTGTTAAGGCCCGGTGATCCAATCTCCGACATAGCGGAATGTCCGTCCGTATTCTTTCAGTTTAGCCCGCACTTCCCACGCCTTTCCGACCAATACGATACTCTTATCCTTCCGGTACACCTTCAATCGAAAAGCACCTCCCTCTCATGCATGTATGATAAAATATATGAGGCATAATAGAGAGACAGAACGGGAGATGACATGATGAAACATTTAGAAGAAAAAACACTTGCGAAAAAAAAGCTGTATGACGGGAAAGTCATAGATCTTTACTTAGAGGATGTAGAGCTCCCGAACGGAAAAACAAGCAAGCGGGAAATCGTCAAACATCCGGGAGCGGTGGCCGTACTTGCGGTGACCGAGGAAGGAAAAATCATTTTGGTGAACCAGTTCAGGAAGCCGCTGGAACGGACAATCGTTGAAATTCCGGCCGGGAAGCTTGAAAAGGGAGAAGAGCCGGAACATACGGCGTTAAGAGAGCTCGAGGAAGAAACGGGATATACGGCGGAAACCTTGACGAAAATCACCGCTTTTTATACATCACCCGGGTTTGCTGATGAAATCGTGCATCTCTTTCTTGCGGAAGGGCTTTCGCCGCTGGAAGAAAAACGAGAGCTGGATGAGGATGAATTTGTCGAAGTCATGCAGGTCACGCTTGAAGAGGCCGTGAAGCTGATTGAATCCCGCAGGGTGTATGACGCAAAAACGGCGTACGCGATTCAGTATCTCCAGCTGAAAGAAGCGCTGAAGGAAAAATGATGAAAACCATCTATGCGGATCTGCATATTCATATCGGCCGCACCCATACGGGAAAACCGGTCAAAATCACCGGGGCCAAAACGTTGACGCTGCACCGGATTTTAGAAGAAGCCAGTGAGGGGAAGGGAATTGAACTATTGGGCATCATCGACTGCCATTCCCCGGAAGTCATAGAAGAAATCGAGCGCGGAATTGATGAAGGCAGATACCGTGAGCTGAAAGAAGGCGGCATCCGGTATCGGAATACGACGCTTCTATTGGGCAGTGAGCTTGAAATCTATGATCACACATGCCGCGGGCCGATTCACGTTCTCGTCTTTATGCCGTCTCTTGCCGAAATGAAGATGTTTTCTGAGTGGCTCGCAAAAAGGCTTAAAAATATCCATCTCAGTTCCCAGCGCATTTATGAAACCGGTTTGAATCTTCAGAGGAAAACAAAGGAATTGGGCGGGCTGTTTATTCCCGCCCATATGTTCACCCCGCATAAAAGCCTGTACGGAAAAGGGGTCAGATCTTCTTTGACAGAAGTTTTCGACCCGGCGCTCATTGATGCGGCGGAACTCGGGTTAAGCTGCGACACCGACATGGCTTCGCGGGTAACGGAACTTGATCCGTATACATTTTTAACAAATTCTGATGCGCATTCCTTAGGGAAAATCGGCAGAGAATATAATGAAATGCTTCTTAAAGAGGCGAATTTCACGGAATTTTCGCTGGCTTTAAAAGGGAAGGACGGAAGAAAAATCACGGCGAATTACGGGCTGAACCCGAAGCTCGGGAAGTATTACCGGACGGCTTGCGACCGCTGCGGCAGCCCGGTTGAAAAAGGAGCTTCCGCATGTCCGGAGTGCGGGGGGAAAACAATGACAAAAGGGGTCAGTGAACGGCTGGAGGAACTGAGCGGCCCGAAAAAAAGCCGCGTGCCGCGGCCGCCGTATATTCATCAAACCCCGCTGCAGTTCATTCCCGGGGTCGGGCCGAAAACGTTAGAAAAACTGAAACGGGCCTTCGGGACGGAGATGGCGATTCTTCATCAGGCGCAAGAAGAGGAATTGGCGCGTGTCGTCCAGCCTAAAATAGCGGCTGTCATTCATAAAGCGCGCACCGGGCAACTTGTCCTTGAGGCCGGGGGCGGAGGGACGTACGGCCGAATCAAGCCGTAAAAAAGCCGGTTTTTAGCGGAGCTCCTCCTGCACCTTCTTTTTCGTGCGGACAAACGCAATCAATTCGATGATTTCATCCTGATTCAGCGGCTGTCCGTCAACGGTCAGTGTGCCGCGGCCTTGTGCGGCGTTTGTTAATTCGATGGTCTGGGTAAACGGCTCCGCTTTTTTTTCAGTGCGCCCCAGTAAATCGTCGCACGTCGTGTCAAACAGATCGGCAAGCGTGCCCAGCGCCTCGAATGACGGACGCCGGTATCCTGATTCATACCCGGCGTACGTGCTTTTGGCGATGCCGAGACGGTCAGCCGTATATTGAAGAGACCAATTTTTCTTTTTTCTCAGTTCAGTTAAACGATCTAAATTCATATTCAAAACCGCTCCTTTTCACTTGAGCAAATTATATCATATCGATATGTAAAAGTGTACGCGAACTGAATAATAATCACTTGATTAATTTCATTCGTCTGTCTATAATTTGATTAAAAGTATGCGAAAAGCGAATGCTTAACACATCTTGAGAAATGGATGAAGAGGTGCAGGGTATGAAAAAATTATTGCTGTTAACAACCGGAGGAACAATCGCCTCAGTCGAAGGAGAAAACGGGCTTGCACCCGGGGTGAAAGCAGACGAATTGTTAACCTACGTATCAAAACTTGATAACGATTACACGATGGAAACCCATTCGTTAATGAACATCGACAGCACAAATATGCAGCCTGAATACTGGGCCGAAATCGCAAATGCTGTCAAAGAAAAATATGACGCATATGACGGGTTCGTCATTACGCACGGGACAGACACAATGGCTTATACATCAGCGGCACTGTCTTATATGCTTCAGCATGCTGATAAACCGATCGTCATTACGGGTTCGCAAATCCCGATTACATTTCAAAAAACCGATGCCAAAAAAAATATCACGGACGCGATCCGCTTCGCATGTGAAGGGGTGGGCGGCGTATACGTCGTATTTGACGGCAGAGTCATTCAAGGCACACGCGCCATTAAATTAAGAACGAAAAGCTATGATGCATTTGAGAGCATTAACTATCCGTATATCGCGTTTATTACCGAAAACGGAATTGAATATAACAAACAAGTGCACATGCCAAAAGACGATGCTTTTACGGTCAATACTTCACTTTGCACGGACGTGTGCCTGCTCAAGCTCCACCCGGGGCTGAAACCGGAAATGTTTGACGCATTAAAGGGCATGTACAAAGGAATCGTCATTGAAAGCTACGGCAGCGGCGGCGTGCCGTTTGAAGGAAGAGACATTCTCGCCAAAGTCAATGAAATGATTGAAAGCGGCATTGTCGTCGTCATTACGACACAATGTCTTGAAGAAGGAGAGGACATGAGCGTCTATGAAGTCGGCCGAAGAGTCAATCAAGATCTCATTATCCGCTCCAGAAATATGAACACGGAAGCCATCGTGCCGAAATTAATGTGGGCGCTCGGCCAGTCTCACAACTTGGCTGAAGTCAAAAACATTATGGAGACACCGATCGCAGACGACGTTGTACTGTAAAAACATGACTACCACAAAGAGAAAGTAGGGTTTTAGCATGACAAACGCGCAAAAAGAATATCGTCAGGAAAAAGATTTCCTCGGAGAAAAACAAATTGAAGCTGATGTGTATTACGGAATACAAACGCTGCGCGCGAAAGAAAACTTTCCGATTACCGGATACCGCATCCACGAAGAAATGATTAATGCGCTCGCCATCGTCAAAAAAGCGGCGGCGCTTGCCAACATGGATGTAAAACGGCTGTATGAAGGAATCGGGAATGCGATTGTACAGGCCGCAGATGAAATTCTTGAGGGAAAATGGCATGACCAATTTATCGTCGATCCGATCCAAGGGGGAGCCGGAACGTCCATGAACATGAATGCCAACGAAGTAATCGGCAACAGGGCTCTTGAAATCATGGGGCATAAAAAAGGTGAATACATTCACCTCAGCCCGAACACACACGTCAACATGTCACAATCGACGAACGACGTGTTCCCGACGGCAATCCATATTTCAACCTTGAAACTTTTGGATAAGCTCCTTGATACGATGGCGCATATGCTCAGTGTCTTTAAAGATAAAGCGAAACAATTTGATTCTGTCATTAAAATGGGGCGCACACACCTTCAGGACGCTGTGCCGATCCGTCTCGGACAGGAATTTGAAGCATACAGCCGCGTGCTTGAGCGTGACATAAAGCGAATTAAACAATCCCGCCAGCATCTGTATGAAGTAAACATGGGGGCAACGGCCGTAGGTACGGGGCTTAACGCCGATCCGCGCTACATAGAACAGGTTGTGAAGCACCTGGCTGACATCAGCGGACTGCCGCTTGTCGGCGCCGGCCATTTGGTTGACGCCACACAAAACACTGATGCGTATACGGAAGTTTCAGCCGCGTTGAAAGTATGCATGATGAACATGTCTAAAATCGCCAACGATCTGCGCTTAATGGCTTCAGGTCCGCGCGCGGGACTTGCGGAAATTTCACTGCCGGCCCGTCAGCCGGGATCATCCATTATGCCTGGGAAAGTCAACCCTGTAATGGCAGAGCTGATCAACCAAATCGCCTTTCAGGTCATCGGGAATGACAATACGATCTGCCTCGCTTCAGAAGCGGGCCAGCTGGAGCTTAACGTAATGGAGCCGGTACTCGTATTTAACCTGCTTCAATCCATCAGCATCATGAATAACGGGTTCCGTTCATTTACCGATCATTGTCTGGCGGGAATTGAAGCCAACGAAAAACGTCTGAAGCAATACGTGGAAAAAAGCGTCGGCGTCATTACAGCGGTCAATCCGCACCTCGGGTATGAAGCGGCTGCGCGAATTGCCCGTGAAGCAATCATGACGGGGCAATCTGTAAGAGATCTTTGCCTTCAAAATGATGTACTGACAGAAGAAGAATTGGATATCATTTTGAATCCGTATGAAATGACAAAACCGGGAATTGCCGGAAAAGATCTATTAGAAAAATAAATTTTAAAGCAACAACAGCCGCCTTTTCACGTTTTTTAGTGAATAGGCGGTTGCCATACAAAGGGATGAGGCAGTATAGTATAATTTGTTATATCATTTGATGAAAGCGTTTTAGCTTTTTTCTTCTAGGGGGATTTTCTTGTGAAAGAGGTCAGATTGCCAAATTTATTGGAAATAATTATCTTATTATTCGGGTTTTTAGCACTTGTCTTATCGTTCACAGTGTTTTTAGACCTGCCGATCCAGCTAGCTCTATTAATATCCTGGTTTTTCGCTATTATTCTCGGAGTCAGGCTGGGATATTCATATAAAGACTTGCAGGATTCGATTGTCACCGGGATATCAAACGGTCTTGAAGCGGTGTTGATTCTTGTTTCGGTCGGTGCGCTCATCGGGACATGGATTGCCGGCGGCGTTGTGCCGACGTTAATTTATTATGGTTTAGAGTTTATTAATCCTCATGTTTTCCTGCTTGCTACACTGGTTATTTGTTCCGTTATGTCCGTTGCGACCGGAACGTCGTGGGGAACCGTGGGAACCGCGGGGATCGCCATGATTGCCATCGGAGAGGGAATGGGTATACCGCTTCCGATCGTAGCGGGAGCCGTTTTGTCCGGCGCTTACTTCGGAGACAAGCTTTCACCGCTGTCTGACAGTACGGTGCTTGCCTCCACGCTTTCTAAGGTGGATGTGCTGTCACACGTCAGAGCGATGATGTATTTGTCAATTCCGTCCTATATTATTACGGCCATTCTATTTACCGTAACGGGATTTATATACGGCGGAAAAAATATTGATCTCGACAAAGTGGAATTTTTAAAATCTTCATTGCAGAAAACGTTTGACATTCATATATGGATGCTCATTCCGGCTGTTGTCGTCGTTGTCCTTCTGATTTTGAAAAAGCCGTCTATGCCCGTTATTATCATCGGTGCTTTGCTTGGCGCAATCTGGGCTTCCGTCTTTCAGGGAATGAATTTTGCCAGTGCCATCGCGACTGCTTATAATGGTTTTTCTATTAAAACGGACGTCGAATTTTTAAACGGCCTGTTAAACCGCGGAGGCATTACCGGTATGCTGGATACGTTAGTCGTTATCCTGTTCGGTCTTGGTTTTGGAGGAATTCTTGAGAAGCTCGGCGTATTAAAAGTGATTGTCTCAACTTTTGAGAAAAAGCTGACCACACCGGGAAATGTAACGCTTTCGACATTGATCGTCGCCCTTTTAGGAAACATTTTCGGCTGTGCGATGTACGTGTCATTGATTCTGACGCCGAAAATCATGGAGAACAGTTATGATAAACTGAAACTTGACAGAAGAGTTTTATCCCGGAACGCAGAGGTGGGCGGCACGCTTACTTCAGGGATGGTGCCGTGGTCTGATAACGGCATCTATATGGCCGGCATTCTCGGCGTATCCACATTTTCTTATCTGCCGTTCATGTGGCTCAGTTTTGTATCTATCGGACTGGCAATATTGTACGGATACACGGGGAAATTCATTTGGTACACGAAAGAAAAATCCTTACAATCTCAAAAATTGAGTTAGGAGGTTCATTTCATGATTACAAAGCATATGATTCGGACGTTAATGATTGAAACGCCGACTGTTCCCGGAAATCTCGGAAAAGTGGCAACCGCCATCGGAGTGATGGGCGGAGATATCGGGGAAGTTGAAACCGTTAAAGTCGGCCCGAACTACACAATGCGCAACATTACGGTGCAGGCTGAAAATGAAGAGCAGCTGCAGGAAATCATTCAAGCCATTGAAGCTCTCGGTGAAGGCATCCGGCTTCATACAGTCTCAGATGAAGTGCTCTCTGCTCATGAAGGCGGCAAAATTCAGATGAAAAGCAAAATGCCGATCCGGACATTGGCTGAGCTTGGCCGTGTTTATACGCCGGGCGTCGCCGATGTGTGCAGACTGATCGAAAACGAGCCTGAAAAAGCATCCATCTATACGACAATCAGCAATTCTGTCGCCATTGTCACCGACGGCACGGCGATTCTCGGCCTCGGCAATATCGGCTCTGTCGCCGGAATGCCCGTAATGGAAGGGAAAGCCGCGCTTTTTGACCAGCTGGCGGGTATCAGCGGAATTCCGATTTTGCTCGATACCTCTGATCCGGAAGAAATCATTCGCACGGTAAAACATATTTCTCCGGGGTTCAGCGGAATTCTGCTTGAAGATATCGGTTCGCCCCACTGCTTTGACATTGAAGACCGCCTGAAAGAAGAACTGGACATTCCGGTTATGCACGATGACCAGCACGGCACGGCGGTCGTCACGCTCGCCGCCGCCATTTCCGCTTGTAAAAGCGCCGGTCTTGATTTAAAAGAAGCGAAGGTCGGTCAGATCGGTCTCGGCGCGGCAGGCGTCGCCATCTGCCGCATGTTTATGGCATACGGAGTCAAAGCGGTCTGCGGAACGGACAAGTCAGAAGACGCAATGAACCGCCTCGCTCAGTACGGAGGTCAGCCGCTTGGAAGCATCAAAGAATTAATGGACACGTGTGACATTGTGATCAGCACCACAGGAGTTCCGGGTCTCATTAAAAAAGAGGATGTCAGAAAAGGACACGTCATTCTGGCTTTATCTAATCCGAAGCCGGAGATTGAACCGGAAGAGGCATTACAAGCCGGAGCCGCTTATGCAGCTGACGGCCGTTCAGTCAATAATGTTCTCGGCTTCCCGGGGATTTTCCGCGGCGCGCTGAACGCCAAAAGCAAGAAAATCGACCATGAAATGCTTGTGGCGGCCGCAGAAGCCATCGCCTCTTGCACAAAACACGGCGATCTCGTGCCTCAGCCTTTGGATGCGGACGTGCATCAGGCCGTATCAGCAGCCGTAGAACGGGCCGCGGCAGGAAAATAAACAACTCTTACAGTACCGGACATGTGCCGGTGCTGTTTTTTTATCATGAATAGGAAGCGGAATTCTTAGGCAGGCTAACAGATAGCAAAAGACGGAAAAAAGAGGTGTCAATGTGGATTATTTTCCGCTGATCCATACAAATATTTGGGATGCTGTGATCGGCGTGCCGGTCGTCTTATGCGTTACACAGCTGATCAAAGTGTTCTGCCGGGTTCCGGGCATATTCGTTCCCACGATTGCCCTTGCTGCCGGAAATGTTGTGTCTATCGTTTTCGGTCATCATGAACACGTGTATGCGGGGATTTTTATGGGGTTTTTTTACGGATACGCCGCAATGGGGAGCTATTCATCTGCCAAAACGTCTCTGCGCGCTTACCGGTCGAAACATGAGCCGTATTCATGAACACATCTGGATTTTTTTGTTATGGTAAAGAAAAGGGAAAAAGGAGTGATTGGCACATGGCGAAGAGCAAAACGAAAAAAATGCGGGAGCATCTCAAAAGAAACGGGATGCGTGACGCAGTCCTGTCAAGGGGGACGGCGCCGTCTTTCAGCACCCATGAAAGAGTGACGAAAACCAAAAAAGACAGGCTTGAAAGAATAAAGCATAAAAAAAGGAACCCCTATGATCACCGGAGTGATGATGGGGGTTCTTTTTTTATGCCGGAATCTCGCGCCTTTCTATGATTTCTCTGTCATGTTTTCTCTTTTCTTTCATACAATCTACTAAATCAAGTCAATAGATTAGCGGGAGGAAAGCGGTATGAGAAAACAATCGTACAAAGAACTGTTTTTTCGCCATGTAAAGGATCATCTGTCACTTTATATATTTGTGTTTGTCTTGTTTTTGATGGGGGTCATTTTCGGGGCGATCATCGTCAACAGCATGACCATCACGCAGAAAGAAGATCTGTATTACTATTTAAGCAAGTTTTTCGGACAGCTGTCTGACGGAAAACATGCCGGCGCTTCAGAAATGTTTTGGCAGGCCGTCTTTCATGATGTAAAATATTTGGGGCTGATGTGGATTCTCGGTATTTCCGTGATCGGTCTTCCGGTTATTTTCATTATGGTGTTCTTAAAAGGAATCGTCGTCGGCTTCACGGTCGGTTTTTTAGTGAATCAAATGGGGATGAACGGGTTTTTCCTGTCATTTATTTCGGTTCTGCCGCAAAACATCGTTCTCATTCCGGCATACCTTATCATGGGGACATGCTCCATCGCTTTTTCCCTGAAATTGATCCGGCAGCTGTTTGTCAAACGCAGCCTTCATGACGCGCCGATCCAATGGTTCGGACGCTATGCCTTCGTGCTGATTCTCATCGTTTTCTTCTCGGTCATCGCCTCGCTGCTCGAGGCGTACGTGTCTCCGCTGTTTATGGAAAAGCTGTCATCACGCATATTTTAGAATAATTATCACAAAATAATACTTTTATTTATCAGTTTATAATAATTATAGTTGGAACTCTGCGCGTATTTTGTTATAATGAGTCATGGAATGCGGCGTAGGAGGGAAAGACATGGAAAACCGTATTGATCGAATTAAAAAGCAGCTGCACTCGTCAAGCTACAAGCTTACGCCACAGCGGGAAGCAACGGTAAGAGTGCTGCTTGAAAACGAAGAAGACCATTTAAGCGCAGAAGATGTATACCTCCTCGTAAAAGAGAAATCTCCTGAAATTGGTCTCGCTACAGTATACCGTACATTAGAATTATTAACAGAATTAAAAGTCGTTGATAAAATTAACTTCGGGGACGGCGTATCCCGCTACGACCTTCGCAAAGAAGGCGCGGCTCACTTTCATCACCATTTGGTGTGCATGGAGTGCGGAGCTGTCGATGAAATTGAAGAAGATCTGCTTGAAGACGTTGAAGAAGTGATTGAACGTGATTGGAAATTTAAAATTAAAGATCATAGATTGACTTTTCACGGAATCTGCCACCGCTGCCGCGGGGATGAAACAGAGTAAAAGCCTACGAACCTTTTCTGCCAGGAAAGGGTTTTTTGCTGTTTTTATGTATAAAAGCCTTTGAAATTGGCATAAGGTGTACTAACAGCCGCCAAAAGAAAGGGTCGATCGAAAGATGGGCAGATTCCTAAAAACAGCCGCGGATACGATCAAAGTGTTTATTCTGTTCACAGGTTTTACCGCGCTGTTCTATTATGCTATGATATGGGTGAATTCAGAGTATGAAAACTATCATCGGTACGATAAACCGGAAGGCTCCGCCGTCAAAGTGGCCAAAACGGAACATGAGGAGAAAGACGGCTGGTTCGGCCGATTGATCTTTTTTTACCAAAACGGGGAGTAGATCAAGAGTGAAGGATCAAATTAAGGATTTCATCCATTATGTGAGGGTAGAAAGAGGGCTGTCCCAAAATACGATGATGTCCTATGAGCGTGATCTGAAAAGTTATTCTCTCTTCTTAACTGAAACCCTTCAGATCACTTCATGGAATGATGTGACCCGTCTTCATATTATTCAATATTTAAAGCATATAAAGGACTCCGGGAAATCCGGCAAGACGTCTGCGAGGCATTTGGCGTCGATCCGGTCTTTTCATCAATTTCTGTTAAGGGAAAAAGCCGCGGATAAAGATCCTTCGGTACATATTGAAACACAAAAAACAGAGCGGACGCTTCCGAAAGTATTGGCGCTTCACGAAGTTGAGCGGTTATTGGACACGCCTAAGCTTGACAGCCCGTTCGGTCTCAGGGATAAAGCCATGCTTGAACTGCTGTACGCAACCGGCATCAGGGTCAGCGAGATGATCGAGCTGAAATTATCCGACGTCCATTTGACGATGGGATTTGTCCGCTGCTTCGGAAAAGGGCGGAAAGAGCGGATTGTGCCGATTGGTGAAGCCGCTTCTCATGCGATAGAAGCATACATTGAAAAAGCCAGAGGGAAATTACTAAAGAAAAACGTAACCGAAGCGCTTTTTCTGAATCATCACGGCAGGCAGATCAGCCGTCAGGGATTCTGGAAAAACCTGAAAAAAATCGCCCTTGAAGCGGGGATTAAAAAAGAGCTGACACCGCACACGCTCCGGCACTCCTTTGCAACGCACCTGCTCGAAAACGGCGCGGATCTGCGCGCCGTGCAGGAGATGCTCGGACATGCCGATATTTCCACGACGCAAATTTATACGCATGTGACGAAAACAAGGCTGAAGGACGTGTACAAACAGTATCATCCGCGCGCTTAGGAGCCGCTGCCAGAGGGGCCGCGGCTTTTTTTGCCGGATTGGCGGAATACAGAGAAGGTTCTAATTATTTGAATCGGCATTGTCAACAAGAATGTAAACGGTTTATACTTGAGTTGTCTGACCTCTGTAAGCTACAATGGACAGATGGAAGAAAAGGAGGCTTTTATGATGTCTGAATACAAATATAACCGGGTATTTTTGATCGTAATGGATTCTGTCGGAATCGGTGAAGCGCCGGACGCCGCCGATTTTAATGATATAGGCGCAAATACGCTCGGACACATCGCAGAGCACATGAACGGCTTACATATGCCCCATATGGCGCAGCTCGGTCTCGGACTGATCGGAGACATTAAGGGCGTGGAAAAAACGGAGCACCCTCTTGCGTACTACGGAAAAATGCAGGAGGCGTCAAACGGGAAAGATACGATGACGGGGCACTGGGAGATTATGGGCCTCTACATTGAAAAACCGTTTAAAGTGTTCCCGGAAGGATTTCCGGATGAACTTCTTCAGGAACTTGAGCGGCGTTCAGGACGGAAAATCATCGGAAATAAGCCGGCTTCAGGCACGGCGATTCTGGACGAGCTCGGAAAAGAACATATGGAAACGGGTGCGCTGATTGTTTATACATCAGCAGATTCCGTGCTACAGATTGCGGCTCACGAAGATGTCGTTCCGCTTGACGAACTGTACAGCATCTGTGAAACGGCCAGAGAACTGACGCTTGATCCGAAGTACATGGTCGGACGGATTATCGCAAGACCGTTCGTCGGAGAACCGGGCAGCTTCAAACGCACGCCGAACCGTCATGATTATGCGCTCAAACCGTTCGGCCGCACGGTAATGAACGGGATGAAAGACAGCGGATTAGACGTCATTTCCATCGGCAAAATTTCTGATATTTATGACGGAGAAGGCATTACATCTTCCCGCCGCACGGTATCTAATATGGACGGCATGGACAAAGTGATTGAAACGCTCGGTGAAGAGTTCACGGGCCTGAGCTTTGCCAACCTCGTTGATTTTGACGCGCTGTACGGACACCGCCGCGATCCGGAAGGGTACGGAAAAGCGCTCGAGGAATTCGACGCGAGGCTTCCGGAAGTGTTTGAGAAAATGAAAGAAGACGATCTGCTTATCATCACTGCGGATCACGGCAATGATCCTGTCCATCACGGCACGGATCACACGCGGGAGTATGTGCCGCTTCTTGTTTACAGCAAAAAGCACAAACACACTGAACAGCTGCCGCTTGCGGATACATTTGCCGATATCGGCGCAACCATTGCGGATAATTTCAAAACGGAAAAGCCGGAATACGGAAAAAGCTTTTTATCAAGATTACAGTAGGGGGACTTTTTTTTGAAACAAAAGATCGAACGTGCTGCTGCATTTATTAAAGAACACGTGAAAGAAACACCAAAGATCGGTCTGATTTTAGGGTCAGGGCTCGGCGTATTGGCCGATGAAATTGAAGGAGCTGTCAAGCTTACATATGAAACGATCCCTGATTTTCCGGTCTCAACGGTAGAAGGCCATGCCGGCCAGCTTGTGATGGGAACGCTTGAAGGCGTGCAGGTCATCGCGATGCAGGGCCGCTTTCATTACTATGAAGGCTACTCAATGGATCAGGTCACATTTCCCGTCCGCGTGATGAAGGCGCTCGGCGTTGAATCTCTTGTCGTGACGAACGCAGCCGGCGGTATCAATACTGAATTCCGCGCCGGCGATCTAATGATCATTACAGACCACATCAACTTTACGGGCACCAACCCGTTAATCGGGCCGAACGAAGCTGAATTCGGACCGAGATTCCCGGACATGTCAGAAGCCTATGACAAAGAGCTGTCAAGCTTGGCTGAAAAAACGGCCGATGAGCTGGGCATTCCTGTTCAAAAAGGGGTGTATACAGCTGTTACGGGGCCGTCTTACGAAACGCCTGCTGAGGTTCGGTTTTTAAGAACGATGGGTTCTGACGCTGTCGGCATGTCGACCGTGCCGGAAGTCATCGTCGCCAACCACGCGGGGATGCGCGTGCTCGGCATCTCATGCATTTCCAACGCAGCGGCAGGTATTCTTGACCAGCCGTTATCCCATGAAGAAGTAATGGAAATGACGGAAAAAGTAAAAGGCGGCTTTTTGAAGCTTGTAAAAGCCGTAGTCGCACGATCTCAAAAATAAGTCAGCATAAGTCAGCTGTTTCTTCGGAAGCAGCTGTTTTTTTATGCCCTCAACACGAAACATTTTCCAGATAAGGCGTATAAAACCACCGGATTTGGAAAAAATAAAAAGGATTATGAAATGGAGGGCTTTGGAGATGAAACGTCTTATATCCACTTTGTTGATTGGCATTTTATTAACGGCATCAGCACCGTCCGCTTTTGCAAAGCCGGACGGAAAACATACATCGGAGCTCGCTCATGAAGCCAAAAGCGCCGTGCTGATTGAACGCGATACGGGAAGCATTCTTTATAACAAGAACAGCCGGGAGCGTCTGGCGCCGGCAAGCATGACAAAAATCATGACCATGCTTTTAATCATGGAAGCGCTTGACAAAGGGAAAATAAAGATGAGCGATAAAGTCAGGACGAGTGAACATGCCGCGTCCATGGGCGGATCACAGATTTTCCTTGAACCCGGAGAAGAAATGACGGTAAAAGAAATGCTCAAAGGAATTGCGATAGCTTCCGGAAATGACGCATCTGTCGCAATGGCGGAGTATATCGCCGGTTCAGAAGAGGATTTCGTCAGCCGGATGAACAAAAAAGCAAAAGAATTGGGATTGAAAGATACCTCCTTCAAAAACCCGACGGGACTGCCAGAAAAAGACCATTACAGCTCTGCTTATGACATGGCGAAAATGGCGAAGGAATTATTAAAGTATGATAAAATCACTCAATTTACGGGAACGTATGAGGATTATTTAAGAGAAAATACAGACAAAAAGTTCTGGCTCGTCAATACAAACCGGCTGATCAAATTTTATCCGGGTGTAGACGGCGTGAAGACGGGCTTTACAGGCGAAGCGAAGTATTGTTTAACCGCCACCGCTAAAAAAGGAAATATGAGGGTCATTGCTGTCGTTTTCGGAGCCAGCACTCCGAAAGAAAGAAACGCCCAAGTGACCAAAATGCTTGATTACGCCTTCAGCCAGTTCAAAACACACCCGCTGTACAAACGGGATCAAATCGTCGGAACGGTAAAAATAAAAAAAGGAAAACAGAAACTGGTTAAGCTGACCACATCTGAGCCGATTTCTCTTCTGGCCAAAAAGGGAGAGAACATGGACAAAGTAAAAAAAGAAGTGAAAATCAACGGCAATGTAACGGCTCCGGTTAAAAAAGGAGAGGTGCTCGGCAGCCTCGTTCTGAAAAAAGACGGAAAGGTGCTCGTTGAAAGCCCGGTCACGGCAAAAGACGACATGGAAAAAGCGGGTTTTCTCACTTTTCTGAAGCGCACGATGGGGGATTGGACAAAATTTAAATAATCGTGGCGAACGGGCACTAGTTTTGTCATAGTGAAGGAATTGCTTTCCCGAAAATCGAAACACTCATTATCCGATCATATCAAGGAGGAATGAGCATGAGCCTTGGAATTGACTTTCATGTCAAAGAATCCGTGCTTTGTATTCGATTAACAGGTGAACTCGACCATCATACGGCAGAATCATTAAAACAAAAGGTTACTGAATCGCTGGAGGCTGACGGCATCCGTCACATCGTGCTGAACCTTGAAGATCTTACCTTCATGGACAGCTCCGGCCTCGGCGTGATTTTAGGGCGTTATAAACAAATTAAACAGCTCGGCGGAGAAATGGTCGTGTGCGCGATTTCGCCCGCGGTGAGACGTCTGTTTGACATGTCCGGCCTGTTTAAAATCATCAGGTTCGAACAATCAGAACAAAAAGCGCTTTTAACGTTGGGGGTGGCATCATGAAAAACGAGATGCATCTTGAATTTTCAGCCCTCAGTCAGAACGAATCGTTTGCGCGCGTAACAGTTGCTTCTTTTATCGCACAGCTCGACCCGACGATGGATGAGCTGACGGAAATCAAGACCGTCGTATCAGAAGCGGTAACAAACGCGATCATCCACGGCTATGAAGAAAACTGCGACGGAAAGGTGTACATCTCCGTTACGCTGGAGGATCATGTCGTCTATCTGACCATACGTGACGAAGGCCTCGGGATCACGGATCTTGAGGAAGCGCGCCAGCCGCTCTTTACGACAAAACCCGAGCTTGAGCGCTCCGGAATGGGCTTTACCATTATGGAAAACTTCATGGATGATGTCACGATTGATTCCTCGCCGGAGATGGGAACGACGATACGCTTAACAAAACACCTATCAAAAAGCAAAGCGCTTTGTAATTAAGGAGATTTGTTATGGATGTGGAGGTTAAGAAAAACAGCAAAAACGCGCAGCTCAAGGACCATGAAGTCAAAGAATTGATCAAAAAGAGCCAAGAGGGCGACCAGCAGGCAAGAGACCTCCTCATAGAAAAAAACATGCGTCTTGTGTGGTCCGTCGTTCAAAGGTTCTTAAACAGAGGCTATGAGCCGGACGATCTGTTTCAGATCGGCTGTATCGGATTGTTAAAATCCGTTGATAAATTCGATTTGTCCTATGATGTCCGTTTTTCAACTTATGCCGTGCCGATGATTATCGGAGAAATCCAGCGCTTCATCCGCGATGACGGAACCGTCAAAGTATCAAGATCTTTAAAAGAGCTCGGCAATAAAATACGCCGGGCGAAAGATGAACTGTCAAAAACATACGGAAGAGTGCCGACCGTTCAGGAAATCGCGGACCATTTAGAAATTGATGCGGAGGATGTGGTGCTTGCGCAGGAAGCGGTGCGGGCGCCTTCATCCATTCATGAGACCGTGTATGAAAATGACGGAGACCCGATCACCCTGCTTGATCAGATCGCCGATCATTCAGAAGAGAAGTGGTTTGACAAAATCGCCCTCAAGGAAGCGATCAGTGATTTGGAAGAACGGGAAAAACTCATTGTCTATCTGAGATATTATAAAGATCAGACACAGTCGGAGGTAGCCGAACGGCTCGGGATTTCCCAAGTCCAGGTATCGAGGCTGGAGAAAAAAATATTAAAGCAGATTAAAGTGCAGATGGATCATACGGAAAGCTGACCTTTTACGGGCCGGCTTTTTTTATTTGTGCATCGGTGGTAATTTATGGTCTTTTGCCGCTGATGAATGAGAACAAAAGTGAACCACATACTACATATATAACCACCCGAAAGATGGTGATGCAAGATGGAAAGACGAATATTTCTCAGACTTCGCCACCGCGTGAAGGCTCATACCGGAGATATCATCACAGTCGGCGACGCCGCGCAGATCGCGGGACAGCAAAAGCTGAAAAAAAAACTGTCGGCACTGCCGCTGTATAAGGTCACGAAAAAAGACAAAAATATCGTCGTGCTGGACATTATAAAAGTGCTGAAAACCATTCATACCGCTTTTCCTGCGCTTGATGTACAGACCGTCGGCGGCGCTGAAACGATAGTGGAAATCCATTACCAGAAAAAGCAGCTGTCAGCCGTTTTGTTCGTCGGTGTCTGGCTCCTGCTTTTTATCGGTTCATGTCTTGCCATTATGAATTTTCATGAAGATGTCAGTATGAGAGAAGTTCATATCGCCTTATATGAAATCATAACGGGCGAACGGAATGAATACCCGTATCTGCTTCAGATTCCATACAGCATCGGCCTCGGTCTCGGTATGATCGTCTTTTTTAATCACATCTTCAAAAAACGCCTGAATGAAGAGCCAAGCCCGCTGGAAGTCGAGATGTTTAATTATCAGCTTGATCTCGATCATTATGTCGCAATGCACGAAAATGAAGAGACGATGAAAGATCTGCATGATCGTTAGCATTCTTTTCGTTATGTTTGTCGGGCTTGGCGGAGGGCTGACCGTGGGGGCAGGCTTTGTGGCTTTTTTAACCGTTATGGGAATCGTCCCCCGCCTTATGCAGCTGACAAAAACAATGCGCTTTGTACAGGCCTACGAAGGAGCCGTTATTTCAGGAGCTGTGTTCGGCGGCTGGGAAACCTTAAATATGAATCACTTTTTTTTATCTGAATGGCTGGCCGTTCCGGTCGGGCTTTTGGCCGGCATGTTTGTCGGCATGCTGGCCGCCGCGCTTACAGAAGTGCTGAATGTGCTTCCCATTCTTGCCAAACGGATCGGCTTCGGCAGCAAAATCATCATATTGCTGATGGCCATTGTGTTCGGCAAAATAGCCGGCTCTTTATTTCATTGGCTGTATTTTATCCATCATTCATAAGGAGGAACCGACGTGACAAACTTAAAAGAAAATTACAAAACAAAAGTGAAAGACTATCAGCCGAAACCGCCATATG
Source organism: Bacillus sp. SJ-10 (assembly GCF_002843505.1). Lineage (NCBI taxonomy): Bacteria > Bacillati > Bacillota > Bacilli > Caryophanales > Bacillaceae > Bacillus > Bacillus sp. SJ-10. The sequence goes on from NZ_CP025258.1 coordinate 2,388,367, forward strand.
TTTGGAATTGCGTCAAAGCCTTTCTGATCGGCGGTTTGATCTGTCTGATCGGGCAGGCTCTTCAAGACTTTTACATCCACTTTTTTAATTTTAATGAAAAAACAGCGGGCAACCCGACGTCCGCCACTCTTATTTTAATTTCCGCCCTTTTGACCGGATTCGGCATTTATGACAGACTCGGGCAGTTTGCCGGAGCGGGTTCAGCCGTGCCGGTGACGGGTTTTGCAAACAGTATGACAAGCGCGGCTCTGGAACACAGAAGTGAAGGACTCGTGCTCGGAGTAGCGACAAACATGTTTAAATTGGCGGGAAACGTCATTGTATTCGGCGTCGTGGCAGCCTATATCGTAGGCCTGATACGGTTTGCTTGTGAAAAACTGTTTTCGTAGGAGGAGAAAAAATGAAATTGACCGGAAAGCAAACCTGGGTATTTGAAAACCCGTTATTTGTAAATGCGGCGGGGACGGCAGCCGGACCGAAAGAAAAAGACGGCCCGCTCGGTTCGCTGTTTGATAAGACATACGATGAAATGCATTGCAATCAGAAAAACTGGGAAATGGCGGAACGTCAGTTAATGGAAGATGCCATCAACTCCGCTTTGCAAAAACAGAATTTGAAAAAGAGCGATATTGATTTGTTACTCGCGGGGGATCTTTTAAATCAAAATGTGACCGCCAACTACGTCGCCAGACATCTGAAAATTCCGTTCCTCTGTCTGTTCGGCGCCTGTTCGACATCAATGGAAACGATTGCGGTCGCATCCGCGCTCATTGACGGCGGTTTTGCGAACCGGGCGATCGCAGCCACGAGCAGCCATAACGCGACGGCAGAACGGCAATTCCGCAATCCGACGGAGTATGGCGGGCAAAAACCGGATACCGCCACTTCAACGGTCACGGGGGGCGGGGCGGTCATCATCAGCCAAAACCCTTCTGATATCAAGATTACAAGCGCAACAGTGGGAAAAGTAAGCGACCTCGGGATTACGGACCCGTTCGATATGGGATCCGCCATGGCGCCCGCCGCTGCCGACACAATCAAACAGCACCTGCAGGACTTAAACCGCACGGCGGATGATTATGATCTGATTTTAACGGGAGACCTTTCAGGCGTCGGCTCGCCGATCGTGAAAGATTTGCTCAAAGAAGAAGGCTATCCCGCCGGAACGAAACACGATGACTGCGGTCTTCTCATCTATACGCCGGACCAGCAGGTGTTTGCGGGCGGAAGCGGCTGCGCCTGCTCCGCGCTTGTTACGTACACACATATTTTTAATCAATTAAAAGCAGGGACTCTAAACAGGGTACTCGTTGTCGCGACAGGAGCGCTTTTAAGTCCGACAATGATCCAGCAGAAGGAAACCATTCCGACCATCGCGCACGGTGTGGTATTTGAGCGGGCGGGAGGTGCATCATAAATGGAATATCTGTTGGCTTTTGTTTGCGGGGGAATCATATGCATTATCGGTCAGCTGCTGCTTGACATTTTTAAACTGACACCCGCCCATGTAATGACAACTTTTGTCGTCATCGGCGCCTTGTTAGATGGGTTCGGAATATATGACAAATTTATCGAATTCGCGGGCGCGGGCGCGACGGTTCCCATCGTCAGCTTCGGTCACAGCTTATTGCACGGCGCCATGCATCAAGCTCACGAGCATGGATTTATCGGGATCGCCATGGGGATTTTTGAACTTACTTCCGCCGGTATATCTTCAGCGATTTTATTCGCATTTCTTGTAGCCGTTATTTTTAAACCGAAAGGATAATGCCTGATGACGAAACGGAAGGTCATTCTTGTGACAGACGGGGACGTATACGCCGCCAAAACAATTGAATATGCCGCGGAACAAGCAGGCGGACGGTGTATTTCCCAATCAAAAGGCAATCCGTCAACGAGAAGCGGCCCCGAACTTGTTCAGCTGATTAAAGCCGCGCCGAATGACCCGGTGTTTGTCATGTTTGACGATTCAGGCCTGCAAGGGGAAGGGCCGGGCGAAACGGCGCTGAAATATGTCGCCTCACATCAGGACATTGAAGTGCTGGGGGTGATTGCGGTCGCTTCTAAGACCCATCAGGCTGAATGGACGAAAGTCGATGTCTCCATTGACCGTGATGGAGAAGTGACGGAGTTTGGCGTCGATAAAACCGGAATGAGAGAAATGGACGAGCACAGAATGAACGGAGATACGGTGTATTGTCTGGATAAATTGGACGTTCCCCTCATTGTGGGCATCGGCGACATAGGAAAGATGGGGAGAAAAGATGACATATCCAAAGGCTCGCCGATTACGATGAAGGCGGTCGAATTCATTTTAGAAAGGAGCGAAAGCTATGCCGGAAAAACCGGAAAACATGATCAAGGTGTACCGGGATCCTAGAAAAAATGAACAATTTTTTAAAGACCGCGTCGGTATGGGAACGAGCTATGATGTCGGCGTCCGCAAAGTTCGAGTATTAGACCGGGAAGTCCAGATTTACTTTGTCAACGGATTAACCGATACTTTGTTTATCATTCATTTAATGGAACAGCTCGTCGACGTCAATAATTATGACGAAAATGCGGATGAAGCGATTGACGTTGTTGAAAACAGGCTTGTCAATCAGCAGGTCCAAAAAGTCAAAACGCTCGACGAAGCAACGGATCAGGTGCTTTCCGGACTTGTCGCCGTTATCGTTGAAGACGCGGGCTTCGCCTTTATCGTTGACGTCAGAAGTTACCCCGGACGCACACCAGAAGAACCGGATACGGAAAAGGTCGTCCGCGGAGCAAGAGACGGTTTTATCGAAAATATCGTCATTAATACAGCATTGATCAGAAGACGAATCAGGGACGAAAGGCTCCGCGTCAAAATTACGAAAGTCGGCGAGCGCTCTAAGACCGATCTTGCGATTGTGTATATAGAAGACATCGCGGACCCGGACCTTGTCAGCATCGTCGAAAACGAAGTGAATGCGATTGACATTGACGGATTGACGATGGCTGATAAAACGGTGGAGGAATTCATCGTCAAACAGGGCTACAACCCGTTTCCGATGGTCAGATACACGGAGCGGCCGGATGTGGCCGCCAATCACATTTTAGAAGGGCACGTCATCATCGTCGTTGATACGTCACCGAGCGTGATCATAACGCCGACCACGATTTTTCACCATGTTCAGCATGCGGAAGAATACAGGCAGGCGCCTTCAGTGGGAACATTTTTAAGATGGATCAGGTTCTTCGGTATTATCGCTTCAACTGTTCTGCTTCCGATCTGGTTCCTCTTTGTTCTTGAACCGTCTCTTCTGCCTGAAAGATTGGATTTTATCGGTTTAAATAAAAATACGCATATCCCGATCATTCTGCAAATCTTTTTGGCCGATTTGGGGATTGAGTTTCTCAGGATGGCCGCGATCCATACGCCGACCGCTTTATCCACCGCCATGGGTCTGATTGCGGCGGTGCTGATCGGTCAAATCGCCATAGCGGTGGGGCTGTTTTCAGCAGAAGTGATTCTGTACGTATCGATCGCCGCCATCGGATCATTTACGACCCCGAGCTATGAGCTCAGCCTCGCCAATAAAATGATACGCCTCATCTTAATGGTGCTCGTGGCCATTTTCCAAGTGAAAGGCTTTGTGATAGGTTTTACATTGCTGCTGATCATAATGGCGAATATCCGCTCGTTTCATACGCCGTATTTATGGCCGTTTTTACCGTTTAACGGCAAGGCGCTGTGGCAGGTGCTCGTCCGGACGACAGTGCCGGGAGCGAAAGTCAGACCGAGCATTGTTCACCCGAAAGACCGTCAAAGACAGCCAAGCGGTTCATAATCGCATTGAAACCGACAGAAGATTATGATATTGTATGTCTTAACTTATACGGGACTTGTATAAGGACAGCTCAAAAGAAGCTGTCCTTTTCACCCATATGCGGATCAGAAAGAGGGAATGAGCATTGTTCTTACATGGCACAAGCAGACAAAACAAACTAGGTCATTTGGAAATCGGAGGTGTGGACGCGCTGTATTTAGCGGAGCATTACGGCACGCCTCTTTATGTTTACGATGTGGCTTTAATACGTGAGCGCGCTAAAAGCTTTAAACAGGCATTCATTGACGCGGATTTAAAGGCGCAGGTCGCGTACGCGAGCAAGGCGTTTTCTTCCGTTGCGATGATACAGCTCGCTGAGCAGGAGGGGCTCTCATTGGACGTTGTATCCGGCGGAGAGCTGTTTACGGCGGTTGCGGCTGGTTTTCCGGCTGACAGGATTCATTTTCACGGCAATAACAAAAGCGAAGAAGAGTTGAAAATGGCGCTCGATCATCAAATCGGCTGCATCGTCGTTGATAATTTTTATGAAATTTCCTTACTCGCGGAACTGTGCCGCAAATCAGGGCGCACAATGGATGTGCTTCTGCGGATCACTCCGGGGGTAGAGGCGCATACGCATGATTATATTACGACGGGACAGGAAGATTCCAAATTCGGTTTTGATCTGCATAACGGGCAAATAGAAAAGGCGATTGAACAAGTATTACAGTCGGACCATATCCGCCTTCTCGGCGTTCACTGCCACATCGGATCGCAAATTTTTGATACGGCGGGCTTTGTGCTGGCCGCAGAAAAAATCTTCGCAAAACTGAATGAATGGAGAGAATCATTCGGCTTTGTCTCTGAAGTGCTGAATTTAGGGGGAGGCTTCGGCATCCGCTACACGGAGGAGGATGAACCTCTTCATCCCGCCGTTTATGTGGAAAAAATTATCGAAGCGGTAAAAGAAAACGCAGCGCTGCACGCTTTTGACATTCCGGAGATCTGGATTGAACCGGGACGCTCGCTCGTCGGAGACGCCGGAACGACGCTTTATACCATCGGTTCGCAAAAAGAAGTGCCCGGCACCCGTAAATATGCAGCGGTTGACGGGGGCATGAGCGATAATATCCGTCCTGCACTGTATCAGGCGAAATATGAAGCCGTATCGGCAAACAGAATCGGAGAACACCACGACAAAACGGTATCCATCGCGGGTAAGTGCTGTGAAAGCGGGGATATGCTCATTTGGGATATAGATCTTCCGGAAGTGAAAGAAGGCGATCTTCTCGCCGTTTTCTGCACGGGAGCGTACGGATACAGCATGGCTAACAACTACAACCGCATTCCGCGTCCCGCCGTCGTTTTTGTGGAAGACGGCGAAGCGCATCTTGTCATTAGAAGGGAAACTTATGAAGACATTGTAAAACTGGATCTGCCGTTTAAGACGGGGGTCAAACAATAAATAAAAAAGAGACCGGAACAATGGCGTCCGGTCTCTTTTTGCATTCAGCTGTTAGAACTTGATCCGCTGTCTCCTGTAAATACAGACACGATCGCATTCCAAATCGAAGCGAAGAAATCAATGACTTTTTGAACAAAGCTTTTGCCTTCATCGGATTGAATGAACTTCGTGATTTTGTCTTTTGCCTTATCGAGCTGGCTGCCGACTTGGCCCCAATCAATCTTGGCGTTTTTCATTTTATTAAACAATGAAACGAGCTGGTCTTTTTGAGCGTCAGTCAGTGTAATGTTAAGGTTTGAAGCCGCATCATCGACCTTTTTCTCGATTCCTTCTTTTGTATCGGGCACACCGTTTTTCGCGAAATCATCTTTAATGTTTGCGATGAGCGCGGAGGCGTTTTTATCCCCGATTTTATCCCCGAGATTTGAAGTGGTGACAAGCTCTTGGTTGGCGACCTGTTTTACATCTTCTGAAATCGCTTTGTCTGATGAGACTTCATATGCCTTGATGATTCCCGTTAATGCTGCGGTGCCTGATACCTCAAACGGCGCCGTCACGTATACTTTCGCATCTTTCACTCCTGCTGTCATCAGGGCGTTTAAGTACATTTCATCCGTGATGGAATCGATATTATGGGTCTTAACGTCAAGCCCGGACCCTTTCTTTGCCACCGTGATGGATGATGAAGAGATGGCTCTTGTGCCGATTTGGGCATTCGATATATATTTTCCCAGATATTCATGTTCTTCTTTATTCGTGACCGTCACTTTTGTCGCGTTATCAGGGACATTTAATTCGTCAAGCACTTTCTGACGGTTTTCGTTTGACAGATCCGCCCCCAGTGTGACGATGACATCTCCGACTGCGGCATCGGCCAGGCTGATTTTCGGTATTGTGCACAATACAACGGCCGCCGCCAGCAATCCAATCCACATTTTTTTCAAAGCGGTTAACCTCCTTCTTTTCACAAATGCCGTTTTGAAGCGGTTTGTGAGGGCCTGCGTGAAGCAGTTCCGATACATAGACGGCTGTGAAGCTGTTCTGGTTTCATTTTCTTTCTGCGGAAGCGGGGAGATTCGTTTTCCGGCTGAAGGTGTGGTATAATAGCCGCGAAAAGAAGAGCAGAGGCCTCTTCCTTCAAAAGAATATCAAAAAGAAAGCCGGCTTACAATTGAAATTCATATTGAAGAAGGCTTTGACAAAAAACAATACGGAAGTAGGAATGAGAATGAAAACTGGTTACATCGAAATGGAAAACGGCAGCAGAATCGAATTTGAACTTTATCCGAATGAAGCGCCTAATACAGTCGCTAACTTTGAAAACCTGGCGAATACGGGCTTTTATGACGGCGTTATTTTCCACCGCGTGATTCCGGGCTTTGTCAGCCAAGGCGGAGATCCGACTGGGACAGGCATGGGCGGAAGCGGAAAAACGATCAAATGTGAAACAGAAGGCAATCCGCATAAGCACGAAGCCGGTTCTTTATCAATGGCGCATGCCGGTAAAGACACGGGTTCAAGCCAATTCTTCATCGTACATGAGCCGCAGCCGCATTTAAACGGCGTTCATACTGTATTCGGAAAAGTGACAAGCGGTTTAGAGCATGCGAAAAACATGTCTAACGGAGACAAAATGAAAGAAATCCGTGTAGAAGGATAATGACGTAAAACCCGCCTTTTTCAGGCGGGTTTTTTTGTGTATATGAAAATTCTCATGTGTAAATCATGAAAAAATACATATATGAACATCAGCGATCATTCTGGTATAGTGAAAAAGACCGATTACAACAATGAAAAGAGGTAGAAACGTTGGTTCAATTGGCAACCGTTTTATTTGTCATTATCATTCTCGCACTTATGATTTGGTTCAGGGTGAAAAAGGGAAACAGGCCGATTAAAGGCGGCGGCTTCGGCATCATTCTCCCGCTTTTGATTATCGCCGTCATTTTTACATTCAGCATCAGCCAGCTCATGAATATCCCGGGAAAGCCGTTTCATTTTCCCGCTCTTTGGGAGCTCGCCATCGCCGGACTGTTAGGCGCGGTATTCGGTGTCATCATGCTGTCGCAAACCGCCTATGAAATCCGGGAAGACGGCTTTGTCTACTCCAAGCGGAATAAAAACTTTAAATATGTCATTATCGCGATTATTGCGATCCGCATCGTGCTCAGCCAATATTTCAAAAACATTGACGCGGCGGAATTCGCCGTTTTAACGATGGAACTTGCTTTTGTGTATTTGTGCATTTGGCGGATCGGAAGCTTCGTGAAATACCGTAAAATCAGCAGATCCGGCTTATAAAATGAAAAAAATGGATGGGGTGCGGGGCTTATTTGCCCTCTGTGCAGGGATTCATGGTAAAATAAAAACGACCATGGCTAATGGGAGGAAATCACTTGAAATCAGAAAAAGAAAAAACTTCTAAAAAAAGCGCCGTACTTGATTGGGCGAAAGCCATTATCATCGCTGTCGTTCTGGCACTGCTCATCCGAAACTTTTTATTTGCCCCTTATCTCGTTGATGGAAGATCAATGGATCCGACGCTGCATGACCGCGAGAGAATCTTTGTCAATATGACGGTCAAATACATAAGCGACTTCAAACGCGGCCAGATCGTCGTTCTGAACGGAGAAAATGAACACTATGTCAAACGGATTATCGGACTTCCCGGCGACACGGTGCAAATGAAAAACGATCAGCTGTATATCAACGGCAAAAAAGTGTCCGAACCGTATTTAGCGGCAAACAAGAAAAAAGCGAAGCAAGACGGCTATGACCGGCTGACGGAAGACTTCGGCCCGGTGAAAGTGCCGGACGACAAATATTTCGTCATGGGTGATAACCGCAGAGAATCTATGGACAGCCGCAACGGCCTCGGTCTTTTTACGAAAAAACAAATAGCGGGCACATCGAAATTCGTCTTCTTCCCGTTTAACGAAATTCGCAAGACGAAATAAACCGTACAAGCAGTTTTCTTCATGAGAAAACTGCTTTTTTATATAAATTTATCTTTCCACCCTCAAAAACAGAACATAAATTCGTATATCTATTTAATAGATAGAAAGTTTTACAGATACATGAAACATCTTCCCTTTATGAAACGTTATATGAATAACTCACGCAGGGAAGAACGGTTTTCTATTCATGAAAAAAAGGAATATGACATAGTAATGAATAGATTGATACGGGCTGGAGGTAGAAAAATGGGAAGAATTAAAACAAAAGCAGCCATTTTACTTGTACTGCTGCTGTTATTGGCGGGCGGTTATATGGTCATAAACGATATTGAACTGAAAGACGTGCCGACTGCAATCGGACAAACCCTGTCCCAGGAAAAAGAAGAATATACAGTCAAGACATATAAAATTACGAAAATCGAAGGAACTGAGTACCACGGTACGGCAGCAAACGGCACAAAAATTATTTTTAACGGCGACAAGCTGAAGCAGGATCTCTCCGATGTGAAAAAGGGAGATAAAATTAAAGCGTATTTCAGTAAATCAAACCGGATTGACGGCTTATTGAAAGTCGTCAAAGTGAACGAATAAATATAGGCGCCTTTTATGGGAAAAGGGCGCTTTTTATTTTTCTGAATAATTAGGTGCAAATTCATTGCGCCTGCCGCAAAGGATGTTATAATAGCGGATAAGGACAAAAAAATATTGATTGTATCCTTCGGGGCTGGGTGAAAATCCCGACCGGCGGTAATAAGGCGCTTTGCGCTTTACAGCCCGTGACCCGTATGCATCTGTATACGGTGGATTCAGTGAAAAGCTGAAGCCGACAGTGAAAGTCTGGATGGGAGAAGGATGAGAGAAGCTATGCAAAAAATAAACTTACTGTATAGTCTTATTTCCTATGGATTAAAACTGGCAAAGCCCCGAACTGTGTAAACATTCGGGGCTTTTTTGACGCCAAATTGCGTGGAAGAAGGGAGGGATAACGATGGAAGAATATTATATGAATACGGCAATAGAACTTGCCAGACGCGGTGAAGGACAGACACAGTCCAATCCTCTTGTCGGCGCTGTCGTCGTCAAAAACGGACAGATCGTCGGAATGGGCGCCCATTTGCAATACGGAGAAGCGCATGCCGAGGTTCACGCGATTCATATGGCCGGCAGACACGCAAAAGGCGCCGATTTGTATGTGACGCTGGAGCCTTGCAGCCATTACGGAAAAACACCGCCATGCGCCGAACTGATAATAAAGTCGGGGATAGAAAGGGTGTTCATTGCTGTGAAAGATCCGAATCCGCTTGTAGCCGGAAAAGGCATCGGAATGCTGGAAGCAGCGGGCATCGAAGTGAAAACCGGACTTCTCAGGCAGCAGGCAGAAGAGCTGAATAAAATGTTTCTTCACTTCATGCGGACCGGACTTCCGTATGTCACCTTGAAAGCGGCCGCGAGCCTTGACGGGAAAACAGCGACTGAAACCGGTGACAGCAAATGGATTACATCAGAGGCGGCAAGGCTTGATGCCCAGCAATACAGGAAATCGCATCAAAGCATTCTTGTCGGAGCAGGCACAGTCAAAGCCGATAATCCGAGCCTGACCTGCAGGCTTCCTGATGCAGTGAAGCAGCCGGTCAGAGTGATTCTCGATACAAAGCTGACCATTCCTGAAACGGCAAATGTGCTCACTGACGGCGCTGCGCCGACATGGATATTTACGGCCAAAGATGCAGACGTGCAAAAGAAAGACCGGCTGACCGCACTCGGAATAAAAGTTATTCCGCTGGAAACAGACCGCATTCACGTCCCTGAGGTGCTCAGCATTCTCGCTGAAAACGGCATAATGTCCGTTTATGTGGAAGGCGGAGCATCCGTACACGGAAGTTTTGTCAAGGAAGGCTGTTTTCAAGAGCTTCATTTCTATTTCGCCCCTAAATTAATCGGAGGAACGCTTGCTCCCAGCTTGATCTCCGGTGAAGGTTTTCAATCAATGAAAGATGTCCCCCATTTACAATTCACACAAATCACCCAAATCGGGCCGGATATAAAACTGACGGCCATACCTAAAGATGGAAAGGATGGTGACGATGTTTACAGGAATCGTTGAAGAAACAGGCACGATCCAAGCAATCAAAAAGACAGGCCTTTCCATGGCATTAACCATCGCCGCTTCAAAAGTGACAAGTGATGTGAAGCTTGGCGACAGCATTGCGGTAAACGGCATCTGCCTGACCGTAACCGGATTTTCTGACAATCAATTTACGGTTGATGTCATGCCGGAAACAGTGAAAGCCACTTCGCTGAACGGCTTGTCAAAAGGCAGTAAAGTAAACCTGGAAAGAGCGATGTCCGCCAACGGACGGTTCGGCGGCCACTTTGTATCAGGGCATGTGGACGGAACGGCGGAAATTACGCGGATCGAGAAAAAAAGCAACGCGGTCTATTACGATTTAAAACTTTCGCCGGAATTGACAAAAACGCTCGTATTGAAAGGTTCAATTACGGTAGACGGCGTGAGCCTGACGATTTTCGGTCTATCAGACGAAAGCGTGACGGTATCCATCATTCCGCATACCATCTCAGAAACGATTTTTCAGACGAAAACAGTCGGATCGACCGTAAATATTGAGTGTGACATGATCGGTAAATACTTATACCGCTTTTTGCACAAAACAGAACAAACCAAAAGCAATCAAACTATCACGGAAGCCTTTTTAAGCGAGAACGGCTTTTAGAAAGGAAGATCGATATGTTTCATCCGATAGAAGAGGCGTTAGAGGCGCTGAAAAAAGGTGAAGTCATCATTGTTGTCGATGATGAAGACAGAGAAAACGAAGGAGATTTCGTAGCGCTGGCTGAGCATGCCACGCCGGAAGTGGTTAATTTTATGGCGACCCATGGGAGAGGCCTGATCTGCACGCCGCTGTCTGAAGACATCGCCGGCCGGCTGGATCTTCACCCGATGGTCGATCATAATACGGACTCACATGAGACCGCGTTTACGGTCAGTATTGACCACAGGCTGACAAAAACGGGCATCAGCGCGCAGGAACGATCCTTTACCATTCAGGCGCTGTTGAACGAAGAATCTGTGTCTGACGATTTTCAGCGTCCGGGCCACATTTTCCCCTTAATCGCAAAAAAAGGAGGCGTCCTGAAGCGGGCCGGCCATACGGAAGCAGCCGTTGACCTTGCAAAAGCCTGCGGATCTCAGGGAGCGGGCGTCATTTGTGAAATTATGAATGAAGACGGCACAATGGCCAGAGTGCCGGAGTTAGCCGAAATCGCCGAACGCCACCATCTGAAAATGATTACGATAAAAGACTTAATAGAGTACCGTTACAACATTACGACACTTGTGAACAGAGAAGTTGATATTACGCTGCCGACTGACTTCGGCACGTTTAGAGTTTACGGATATACAAACGAGGTTGACGGAAAAGAACATCTCGCCTTTGTCATGGGGGATGTCCCGTTTAACAGCGAACCCGTTCTTGTCAGAGTGCACTCAGAATGCCTGACGGGCGATGTGTTTGCATCCCATCGCTGTGATTGCGGACCTCAGCTTCATGCCGCGCTTGCGCAAATTGCTGAAGAAGGCCGCGGCGTTCTATTGTATTTGCGCCAGGAAGGCAGAGGAATCGGTTTAATCAATAAGCTGAAGGCGTACCGATTGCAGGAACAAGGGTATGACACGGTTGAAGCGAACGAAGCGCTCGGCTTTCTGCCTGATCTGCGCAACTACGGCATCGGCGCCCAGATTCTCCGCGACTTAGGGGTTCAGCATATGAAACTTTTAACCAATAACCCCCGGAAAATCGCCGGCCTCGAAGGATACGGTCTCAGCATTTCAGAACGGGTGCCGCTTCAAATGGAAGCGAGTGAGCATAACAAGCAATATTTACAGACCAAAATGAAAAAACTTGGACATCTGCTTCATTTCTAAAAACAAATCTCACAAAAAAGGATGGATAACATATGAATATCATACAAGGAAACCTAGTAGGAACAGGACTTAAAATCGGAATCGTCGTCGGCAGATTTAATGAATTTATTACGAGCAAGCTGTTAAGCGGAGCGGAAGACACGTTGCTTCGCCACGGTGTAGAATCAAACGACATTGACGTCGCTTGGGTGCCGGGAGCGTTTGAAATCCCGTTTGCGGCAAAGAAAATGGCGGAAACGAAAAAATACGATGCCGTCATTACGCTCGGCACGGTTATCAGAGGAGCGACAACGCATTATGACTATGTCTGCAATGAAGCGGCAAAAGGCATTGCCCAGGCGGGAACGGCGACGGGCGTCCCGGTAATCTTCGGCATCGTGACGACTGAAACCATTGAGCAGGCCATCGAACGAGCCGGAACAAAAGCCGGAAATAAGGGAGCGGATTGCGCAGTATCTGCCATTGAAATGGCAAATTTAAACCGTTCATTTGAATAATTTGTTGAAAAGCGTTTAAAACAGCAGCGAAAATGATATAATGTGAGGAAACGGATCGCCTTTATGTATCCGTTTGATAGGACATGAATGGACATTTTGGATATAGAGGGGTTTTTATGTTAATTCGTTATAAAAAATCGTTTGAAAAGATTGCGATGGGTCTTCTGTCATTTATGCCGAATGAAAAAGATCTCAAGCAGCTTCAGCAGACAATAAAGGACTATGAAACGGATACTGGCCGCCAGCTCTTTCTTTGGAAAGAGGATGAAGATATCGTCGGAGCGATCGGAGTCGAAAAAAAGGACTCAGAAGTTGAAATCCGGCATATCAGCGTGAATCCTTCTCACCGCCATCAAGGAATCGGAAAGCAAATGATGGACGCCTTAAAACGTCTGTTCAAAACGGAGGCACTCGTTCCGAATGAATTAACGCAAAGCTTTTTTGAACGCTGTCAACATCAAAAAGATCAGGATATCTCATATAATAACTGACAAATGCTCCCGGAATCTTCACGGTTTCGGGAGCTGTTTTGATATAGAAAAAGCAGGGCTGACCGTCAGCCTCTGCTTTTTTTTCTTCTCTCAAATTCCCGTTCGCGTTCCTTAATGACATCCGTCCTGTCCCGCAGGCGGTGTTTATGAATAAGAAAGGTATCTGATACGCCGTCTTGCCCCCATGTATAGCCCTTTCGGCGGCATTCGGCAAGACATGCTTCTTTCAGGGCTTCATCTGTAATCGGCAGCATAACACTTCTGTAAGGCAGGCCCGCTTCTATATCGTCTGACAGCGTTTCTATCAGCTCAATCAGCTTCGGATGGCTGAGACCGAGAGAACAGACCGCCTGCTTTTCAGACCGGAGAATACGTAAGCTGTTGGCAATCAGCCGTTTCGCCCCGGCTTCATTTCCCCTGCGCTGGTGATACAGAGCGACGGCAAGCTGAATCAGGCCGACCCAATGAATGCTCCGCTTTTCAGCCGGGCTTTCTTTCCAATATTCCTCTAACAGTTCATGACACTCAAAATAATCTCTTGATGCGTGAAATTCGGCCAAAAAGCCGATATAAGCTTTAGGATACAAGCCGCTTCCTCCTTTTATGCTAAAACCAGTGTACCACAGCGTTATGAAAAGGAAAAAAGAGCGGCTTGGTGTCCGAAGCCTGAGGAACTAGCAGATGTAAGATGCTCCTACGACAACGAGCAAAATAAACAGAACGACAATTAATGCAAAACCTCCGCCGAAACAAGCTCCGCTCATGTGAAATCAGCCTCCCTTTGTTTCAAGTTTACACGGCTATCATATGTGCATCCGCCTTTAAAGGTATAGGCGTATATCTTCTTTTTCAGTATTTTCTAAATAACGGAGGACGTATATAAAAGTATTGGACGAGAGCATTTCGGTGGATTATACTAAAGGGTAGCCAGTTTTTCCGGCAATGAGAGTGATATTGAAAATGGTGAGATAATGGTAGAATATCAAGTGAAAATTGATACGTTTGAAGGCCCATTGGACCTGCTGCTTCATCTGATTAACCGTCTTGAAATCGACATATACGACATACCCGTGGCAACCATTACTGAACAATATTTATTATATGTACATACAATGCAAGAGCTTGAACTTGATGTCGCCAGTGAATATCTGGTCATGGCGGCGACGCTTCTCAGCATTAAAAGCAGAATGCTGCTTCCGAAACAAGAGGAAGAGCTGTTTGAAGACGAAATGCTTGAAGAAGAAGACCCTCGGGACGAGCTGATTGAAAAACTGATTGAGTATAGAAAGTATAAAACCGCTGCGAAGGATTTAAAAGAGCGGGAAGAAGAAAGACAAAAGTCATTTACCAAGCCGCCGAGTGATTTAAGTGAGTATGCAAAAGAAATCAAACAGACCGAGCAGAAGCTGTCGGTGACCGTTTATGACATGATCGGCGCGTTTCAAAAGGTGCTTCAGCGTAAAAAAATCACGCGGCCGAAAGAAACGACCATTACAAGGCAGGAAATACCGATTGAAGACAGAATGAACGAAATCGTAAAAAGCTTAAAAACGGCGGGGAGAAGAATAAACTTCACGGAGCTTTTTCCTTCTCGGCAAAAGGACCATCTCGTCGTGACGTTTTTAGCAGTCCTGGAGCTGATGAAAAATCAGCAGATTATCATTGAACAGGAAGAAAACTTTTCAGATATATACATTACGGGGAGTGAATCCATTCATGGCGCTTGATATCGTGAATTGGAAAGCAATTGTGGAAGCCCTGCTGTATGCGGCGGGTGATGAAGGGCTGACCAAAAAGCAATTGGTGACGGTGCTTGAAATAGAAGAAGCGGAACTGGCCGGAATCATGGAAGAAGTGGCCGCTCAGTACAAGGAAGATGACAGGGGCATCGAGCTTACCGAATATGCGGATACGTATATGCTTGGAACGAAAAAAGAATTCGTGCCTTATTTGAAAAAACTAATTGAAGTGCCGTCAAAAGGGCTGTCACAGGCTTCTTTGGAAGTGCTGGCGATCGTTTCGTACAAGCAGCCGATCACACGGGCGGAAATTGAAGATATCCGGGGCGTGAAGTCTGAGCGGATTCTGCACAGCCTCGTGTCAAAAGCGCTGCTGTGTGAGGTGGGCCGCGCCGACGGTCCCGGCCGGGCGATTTTATACGGCACGACACCGGTATTTCTTGAACAATTCGGCTTAAAAACATTGGAGGAGCTCCCGCCGCTTCCTGAAAATGCGGAGGAAGACGTTCTCCAGGAGGAAGCCGATTTATTCTTTGAAAACTTCAACCAAACTTTTGAGGATATTAAATAATAATCGTTTTTCATCATACGATAGTAGGGAAAGGCCATTGATGAATGACGCAAATGACGAAGTACAAGAGAGGAAGGAAACGGACGGAAATGGGAAATTCGATTGTGAGGGCCCATACTGAAGAAACTGGTGAATTTTTAGCCGAGGTTGTCACGATGGTCAGCAGCTATTTAAATCATACAACATTGCCGGAGATGCGGGCTCAAGGAGAGGCGGATGAGGCATACTGCCGCGACGTTCTCAGTGTGCTGAGGCGGATGACCGTCTTTTGTGAAGGCGCCCAGGAAGCCTGCCGCCGGCTCTTAATGCAGGAGCCGTTTCATGAGGTGAGAGCGGAAAAAACGCTGTATAAAGTGTATCATCAGTGCGTGGAAGAATTTTTCATGCCGAAAAAGGATACATGGTACGAAAACAGCCGCGCCGCTTATACAGGCCAAAGTGCGATTGAATTCTACCAGCAAGTGCCGGATTCGCTGCGGAGCCTTCTGCTTTCGCTCAGCAGTGAATTTCTGCGCATGCGGGAAGAATTGGCGCAATATGAAGCATCACGCTCAAATATGGCACCAGTCAGATAAAAACTCTTCCTTTTGGGAGAGTTTTTTTATGTGAAAGTGATGCAATTGGTATTCATAAGTCATGGACATGCGCATAAACTTGTACAAACCCACAACAAGGACGTGAGCATTCATGCGCTTTCTCAAAAAAGCTGCCGTATTTCTTTTGACTTTTGTTATTCTTTTTTCCATTACAGACGGCAATACGGCACATGCCCAAATACATGTCAGCGCAAAAAGCGCGATTATAATCGACGGAGCATCTGGCCGGGTGTTATTCGCCAAGGATGAACATCATAAGCGACGGATTGCAAGCATTACGAAAATCATGACGGCGGTGCTGGCGATTGAATCAGGGAAAATGGAAGAGACCGTGACGGTTTCCCCGAATGCCGTAAAAACGGAAGGCTCAGCCATTTATCTTCAGCCGGGACAAAAAGTAAAGCTGAAAGATCTCGTATACGGGCTTATGCTGAGATCAGGAAATGACGCCGCTGCGGCAATAGCGGAATATGTCGGCGGAAGCCTTGACGGTTTTGTATTTATGATGAACAAAAAAGCCGAGCAAATCGGGATGGAAAATACAAAATTTCAAAATCCGCACGGGCTGGACGACCATGAAAATTTATATTCAACGGCGTATGACATGGCGCTTTTGACTAAATATGCGATGAAAATCAAGGAATACCGGACCGTTTCAGGCACAAAAGTGTATAAGGCGGAAACGATGGACCGGGTATGGAAAAATAAAAACAAGCTTCTGACTGGGCTCTACCGTTACAGCACAGGCGGAAAAACGGGTTACACAAAAATCGCGAAACGGACGCTCGTCTCGACGGCCTCAAAAGACGGTACGGATCTCATCGCGGTCACCATAAATGATCCGGATGACTGGGATGACCATATGAATATGTTTAATTATGTCTTTGATCACTATAAAACTTATGTCGTCGCTAAAAAAGGCGGCATTCCGAAGCTGAAAAAGACGTTTTACGGAAAGCGCGCTTTTATTGCCCGGGATGTCAAATATTTGTTAAAAGAGGATGAAATCGACGATGTAAAAATCAGCACAATCTTAATAAAACCGAAAAAAGCCTGGAAAAAGGACGCCTCTCTCATTCCTGATGTCGTCGGCCGGATGACTGTTATGCATGATGGGAAAGTGATCGCCAAGATCCCCGTCTATTATGAAAATGAGCGCCATAAAAAACCGAAAAAGCATTTCATTGAGACGTTTACGAGCCTGTTTATGAGCGCGGCGGGCGGTTCGTCATGGTCAATTTAATCTGGGTATGTCTGACGGTAATCGGACTTGTCTTTGCGATGTTTAACGGTACCTTGCAGGATGTGAATGAAGCCGTTTTTAAAGGAGCGAAAGAAGCGGTTACGATCTCGTTCGGATTAATGAGCGTTCTCGTGTTCTGGCTCGGCCTGATGAAAATAGCCGAGCAGTCCGGCCTTTTGGATATATTCAGCAGAATGTGCCGCCCGTTTATTTCTAAGCTGTTTCCCGATATTCCCCCTGATCATCCGGCGATGGGATACATCTTATCAAATCTCATGGCAAACTTTTTCGGACTGGGAAATGCGGCGACACCGCTCGGCATTAAAGCCATGGAGCAGATGAAAAAGCTGAATGGAGGTAAGTCTGAGGCCAGCCGTTCCATGATTACCTTTTTGGCGGTAAATACTTCGAGTATTACATTGATACCGACAACCGTCATTGCCGTGCGCATGGCTTACTCGGCGAAATCACCGACCGATATCGTCGGGCCGACCATCTTAGCGACTTTAATTTCGGGAATCGGCGCGATTTTCATTGACCGCTACTTCTGGTACCGCCGCAAAAGAAAAGGGAGGTAAGCGAATGGAAATGGTGAATTGGCTGTCTTTAGCCATGATTCCGATTATTATCGCCGGTATATTGATATACGGCACGATCAAAAAAGTGCCGACGTATGAATCATTCGTTGAAGGCGGAAAAGAAGGAATTGAGATTGCGTTTTCCATCATTCCGTATTTGGTCGGGATGCTGGTGGCGATTACCGTATTCCGGGCCTCAGGCGCGCTGGATTTTGTCATGGGGCTGTGCAAGCCTTTCTTTACAGCGCTCGGCATTCCCGCAGAAGTCGTGCCGCTTGCTCTGATCCGCCCGATTTCGGGGACGGCGGCGCTCGGCATGACGACAGATCTGATCGCCGTGTACGGGCCTGATTCATTTATCGGCAGGCTGGCCTCGGTCATGCAGGGATCGACTGACACGACGCTGTATGTCCTGACGGTGTATTTCGGGGCGGTCGGCATCAAAAAAATGGGGGATGCTTTAAAGGTTGGTCTTCTTGCTGATTTGATCGGGGTGGTTGCATCAATCATCATAGTTACGTTATTATTTGGAAGCGCCTGAAATCAGGCGCTTTTTATATATCAGAATAACTCTCCCTGAAAAAGCTTGTTTGTTCAAGGGGAAAAAAGTAAGATTATACTTGAGGTGAACGACATGGAAAGACTGCAAAAAGTTATTGCTCATGCCGGCGTGGCATCACGCAGAAAGGCGGAAGAGCTGATAAAAGAAGGAAAAGTAAAGGTGAATGGAAAAGTAATAACAGAGCTCGGCGTAAAAGTGACCGGTTCTGATCAGATTGAAGTAAACGGATTAAAGGTGGAGCGGGAAGAACCCGTGTACTTTCTGCTTTATAAACCGAGAGGAGTGATCTCAGCAGCTGATGACGACAAAGGGCGGAAAGTGGTGACCGACTTTTTCAAAGAAGTGCCGCAGCGCATTTATCCGATCGGCAGGCTTGATTATGATACGAGCGGACTTTTATTGCTGACAAATGACGGCGAGTTTGCCAACAAACTCATGCATCCGAAATACGAAATTGATAAGACATACGTCGCCAAAGTGAAGGGGATTCCTTCCAAGGAACTTCTGAGAAAGCTTGAGCGCGGCATTCAGCTTGAAGAAGGCAAGACGGCGCCGGCCAGAGCGAAAATGCTTTCCCTGGACAAAAGAAAGCAGACGAGCATCATTCAGCTGACGATTCATGAAGGCCGGAACAGACAGGTCCGCCGCATGTTCGAGGCGATCGGTCATGACGTGCTGAAACTAAAACGTGAAGAATACGCATTTTTAGATTTAAGAGGCCTGCGCACAGGAGACGCAAGAGAATTGTCGCCGCATGAGGTGAAAAGGCTGCGGGCTTTAGCTGAACACGGTAAAAACGCTTTCTAATTTTCACATAACCTTCAAAAATTACAAAACGTGTTGATGATATAATTGAATGGATTTGCAGGCAGGGGAGGGGAGCAGTGTACAATGAACAAAAAACGGCGGCGTTTATTCATTCGGACCGGCATCCTTCTCATCTTACTCTGCGCGCTCGGATATACCATCTATAATGCCGTATACACAAACGGAGAGCGTATATCTGAGGGGTCCAAAGCCCCGAATTTCGCGCTGAAAGATACAGAGGGCAGACTCATAGAACTGAGTCAGTTAAAAGGAAAAGGTGTTTTTCTGAATTTCTGGGGAACGTGGTGCGAGCCGTGCAAGCAGGAATTTCCCTACATGGAGAATCAATACAAGCATTTTAAAGACCTCGGTGTCGAGGTGGTTGCGGTAAATGTCGGCGAATCAAAAATTGCAGTACATAATTTTATGAAAACATACGGCGTCAATTTCCCGGTTGCGCTCGATACTGACCGGCAAGTGCTGGACGCGTACGGCGTATCACCTATTCCGACGACATTTTTGATCAATCCCGACGGAAACGTCGTGAAAGTGGTGACCGGCACGATGACAGAACGCATGGTTCATGACTATATGAATTTAATTAAGCCGGAGGCGTCTTCATGAAAAAGGTCAAATGTGAATGCGGGCACGTGAATCCAGCCGGGACGGTTTTGTGCGAGTCGTGCGGGAAGCCGCTTGATGATCAAAAATCGCCGCTTGCCGATATGCGGTACGACGGCAGCGCAAGACGTTCGCAAACATATAACAAAACAATCGTAGATAAGGTATGGAACTTCTTTTCTTCCGTAAAAGTCGGAATATGGCTGATCGTCATTACTCTGGCGGCGTCTGCTTTCGGCACGGTTTTTCCGCAGGAAGCTTATCTGCCGCCGGGCGCCCAGCCGGATACATATTATGAACAGCAGTACGGCATAATCGGTCAACTGTATTATCTGCTGGGATTTCATCACCTGTACGGCTCATGGTGGTATATGCTCCTGATCGCATCCATTGGCATATCACTGGTCATCTGCAGTCTGGATCGGGTGATTCCTTTGTACAGGGCGCTGAAAAATCAAGGAGTACGGCGGAATCCGGTCTTTTTGAAGAGGCAGCGTCTATACAGCCGGACAGAAACCGAGCTGAGCGGGGATGCGGCTGATAGCCTCAGAACACGATTGAAAAAAAAGCATTATAGAGTGCGAGAACAAGAGGGAAGCATTCTGGCGGAAAAAGGCCGTTTTTCAAGGTGGGGGCCCTACGTCAATCATATCGGTCTGATCATTTTTCTGATCGGAGCCATGCTGAGATTTGTACCCGGTATGTATGTCGATGAAACGCTCTGGGTCCGTGAAGGCGAAACCGCCCAGATCCCCGGCACTGACGGCAAGTATTACTTAAAAAACAACCGGTTCACGATGCAGACATATAACAAAGACACTGAGAAAAAAGTATTCGCCGACGCCATTGACAGAGCCGGAAACGGCAAAGTCGCCAAATCCTTCACAACGGACGCGGTTTTGTACAAGAGGGAAGGCGACATTGTATTCGGTGAAAAGCCGAAGCTTAAAAGAGTCAAAGAAAACAATATCCGCGTCAATGAACCGCTGCGCTTTGACTCCTATTCTGTGTATCAGGTGGACTATAAAGAAAACCAGCTCGATCAGATGGTATTTCAGCTGATCGACCAAAAAACAAAACAGTCATTCGGCAAACTGAAGATCAATCTTCTTGATCCCGACACGGACTATGATCTTGGTAACGGTTACAAAGTGCAGATCGCCAGTTATCTTCCTGATTTTTATTTTAACAAGGACGGAGAACCGAGCACGAAAACGAAGGTTCCTAACAATCCGGCTTTTGTCTTTAAAATCACGGCTCCTGACAAGCCGAAAGGGGAGAAAAGTTTTGTTGCGATTCAGCAGACTGTTGAAGGTTCCGAAAGTAACAAGTACAAATTAAAATTCGACCATGTGGAAACGAAAAACATTACAGGACTCACCGTCAGAAAAGACTTAACCTTATGGGTGCTTGCCGTCGGCGGCGCGATCTTTATGATCGGCGTCATTCAAGGAATGTACTGGCAGCACAGAAGGATCTGGATCAAAACAGGTGATCATGAAGTGCTTGTGGCGGGACATACGAACAAAAACTGGTTCGGTCTGAAAAAAGATATCGAATTTGTTCTTAGCGGGACCGGGATTCAAGAGCCGGCCGATCAAAAAGAATTGGCCAAAAATCAGGCCTAGTGAAAAAGGAGTGGTGTCATGGCGGAGCTGAGCGCAAATTTTCTTTATGCTGCCTTTTTGATTTATTTAATTGCCGTCCCGGTTTTCGGCGGCGCCATCCGGGGAACAAAAGGTGCTAAGGACGGTAAGGGCCGCTGGTCGGCTATCGGAATCACGTTAACCATTTTCGGATTTCTTTGTCATCTCGGCTACTTCATTGCGAGATGGTCGGCAAGCGGACATGCGCCTGTCAGCAATATGTTTGAATTTACGACGTCATTCGGCATGATGCTTGTTCTCGCTTTTATTATTATTTACTTTATTTACAGACTGCCTTCATTAGGCATGTTCACATTGTCTATCGCGCTTTTGCTTATCGCATATGCAAGCATGTTTCCGACAGACATCACGCCGCTTATTCCGTCACTGCAGAGCAATTGGCTGTACATTCACGTCACAACGGCGGCGCTCGGGCAGGCGATTCTTGCGATCAGTTTTGTAGCCGGCGTCATTTTCCTGTTAAAGCATGTCGACCAATCCAGACCGGGCAAAAAAACGTTCTGGCTTGAAGTCATTATGTTTATACTCGTGACGACCGTGGCATTTATCGCCGTCACGTCGGCATTCCGGCTGGCGGACTACAAAGCTGAATTTAATTGGGTGGATAAAAAAGAGGCCAAAAGCGTCATGATATATGATATGCCTGCGCTTGTCGGCCCGCATGACGGAGAACTGCTTACGGAAGGCGCAATGAAGCCGCTTATTGAGCTTCCGGCCATTTTTTCAGGCAGAAAGGTCAATACGGTGATCTGGTCGTTTGGCGCAGGTCTCGTTTTATACGGTGCGCTCAGGCTGATATTCAGAAAGAGAATCAGCGCTCTTATCAGCCCGCTCGTCAAAAATGTGAATCTGGACTTGGTCGATGAAGTCGGCTACCGCGCTGTTTCTATCGGTTTTCCGGTATTCACACTCGGCGCGCTTGTGTTTGCGATGATTTGGGCGCAGCTTGCATGGACGCGTTTTTGGGGCTGGGACCCGAAAGAAGTATGGGCGCTGATCACCTTTTTATTTTACGCAGCGTATTTGCACTTGCGGCTGTCAAGAGGCTGGCATGGCGAAAAGTCCGCGTGGCTTGCCGTCATCGGCTTCGCCATTATTATGTTTAACTTAATTTTTGTGAATCTCGTGCTTGCCGGACTTCATTCGTACGCATAGATGCAAAAAGCCGATACAGTTCTCAAGCTGCCGCACAGTTTGTTAAAATGAAAGTAACAGAAGGAAAGCAGGGGGAAAACGATGGATCAAACAAATGAAACTAAAATATTAGTAGTAGATGATGAAGCCAGAATTCGACGCCTTTTAAGAATGTACCTTGAACGGGAAAACTATGTGATTGAAGAAGCGGAAAACGGCGACGAGGCCATTAAAATGGGGCTGGCATCAGATTATGATCTGGTGCTCTTGGATTTAATGATGCCGGGAACGGACGGAATAGAAGTATGCCGGCAGCTCAGAGAAAAAAAAGCGACGCCGATTATCATGCTGACGGCAAAAGGGGAAGAAGCCAACCGCGTCCAGGGGTTTGAAGCGGGTACGGACGATTATATCGTCAAGCCTTTCAGCCCGAGAGAAGTGGTGCTTCGGGTAAAGGCGCTTTTAAGAAGGGCTTCCCAAACATCTTATCTGACAGCCAATACCCCGACAAAAAATGTGCTCGTCTTTTCGCATCTATCCATTGATCACGATGCTCACAGGGTGACTGCGGACGGCACAGAGGTGAGCCTGACGCCGAAGGAATATGAACTGCTGTACTTCCTGGCGAAAACACCGGACAAAGTGTACGACAGGGAAAAGCTTTTAAAAGAAGTGTGGCAGTATGAATTTTTCGGAGACCTCAGAACGGTGGACACCCATGTCAAACGGCTCCGTGAAAAATTAAATAAAGTATCCCCGGGAGCGGCGAAAAAAATCGTCACCGTATGGGGAGTCGGATACAAATTTGAGGTAGGCGCTGAATGAAGTTTTGGAAAAGCGTAGTAGGAAAGCTTTGGTTTACCATTCTTTCACTCGTGTTAATTGTTTTATTTATTTTAACGGTGCTGCTTCTGGAATTTATAGAAAATTACCACGTTGAAGAAGCGGAAAAAGATTTAACGCAGCTTGCCGATAAAATTGCGGTCATAATAGAAAATCATGAAGACCAGCCGCTTGCCAGATCCATCACGTGGGAACTGGCGGACAATTTAACGAGCATCGCGATCATTCAGGATGATAAGCATGTCTGGTATTCGCCCAATGACGATAATCATTTATCCTCTATTACATTAGAGCAGATCAAACATGACCGGGATCTGCACAAGGCGCTGACAGACCGCAAAAAAGTAAGTAAACGCGCGGTCCCCAACAATGCCGGTTCGGATAACGAACGGCTGATCGTCGGAGTGCCGTATGAAAAAGACGGCAAAAAAGGCATGGTCTTTTTATCCCAATCGCTGCTTGCCGTCAAAGATACGACGAAACATACAACACGCTATATTTTTCTTGCGGCGGGCATTGCCATCGTCCTGACAACGTTTTTCGCGTTCTTTTTATCCAGCAGGGTGACATATCCCCTTCGGAAAATGCGGGAAGGCGCCCAAGACTTGGCGAAAGGAAAGTTTGATACAAAAATTCCGATTCTGACCCAAGATGAAATCGGGGAACTGGCTATTGCCTTTAATCAGATGGGACGGCAGCTCAATTTCCATATTAACGCGCTGAATCAGGAAAAAGAACAGCTGTCCAATATTTTAAGCAGTATGGCAGACGGGGTCATTACCATTAATATCGACGGCACCATTTTGGTGACCAACCCGCCGGCCGAACGTTTTCTGCAGGCATGGTATTATGAGCAGAACATGAACATTAAAGAAGGAGACAACCTTCCCCCTGAAGCAAAAGAGCTATTTCAAAATGCAGTGAACACGGAAAAAGAGCAAATGATTGAAATGACGCTTCAAGGAAGGTCATGGGTTTTATTGATGTCGCCTCTTTATGCGGAATCACACGTCCGCGGCGCCGTGGCCGTGCTCCGTGATATGACCGAAGAGCGCAGGCTGGATAAATTGCGTGAAGACTTTATTGCCAATGTCAGTCATGAGCTCAGAACCCCGATTTCTATGCTGCAGGGATACAGCGAAGCAATAGTGGACGACATTGCAAGCACTGAAGAGGAGAAAAAAGAAATCGCGCAGATCATTTATGATGAATCTCTTCGCATGGGCCGGCTCGTCAATGATTTGCTGGATTTGGCCAGAATGGAATCCGGACATACGGGCCTGCACTATGAAACGGTAAACCTGCATGAATTTCTGGAGAAGATCTCCCGCAAATTTTCCGGGGTAGCGAAGGAAAAAGGCGTTTCGCTCACAGAAGACATCTCGGTGTCTCAGCCGGAGTGTGTCTTTGATGAAGATAAAATGGAACAGGTGTTTACCAACCTTATAGATAATGCGCTGCGCCACACGGAGTCAGGCGGAAGCGTTCATATCGCGGCTCAGACCGTAAAAGACGGACTGAAAATCGATATCAAAGATTCCGGCTCGGGAATACCGGAAGAGGACCTGCCTTTTATTTTTGAACGTTTTTATAAAGCGGACAAAGCAAGAACAAGAGGCAGGGCGGGAACCGGACTCGGACTCGCCATCGTAAAAAATATCGTGGAAGCCCACGGCGGTTCAATTGCGGTTCACAGCAGCATCGACAAAGGGACGACGTTTACATTTTATATTCCGACAAAAGTGCAGGATGACGTCTGAAATTGACGAACAATCTTGTTCCATACGAAACACCCGCATGTTCTGCGGGTGTTTTTTTATTTGTTTCTCCTTTAAAAATTTAAGAATATGTTAATATAAATTCCCTTCCAAATTCCAGTTTCTCGTAATATAGTTGTAATGTAACTTTTCAACGCATTTTTACGACAAAAAAGTGAACGGAGGGGTTTCCCATGGAAGAAACCTTTCAGATATTATATGATGCATACCATCAAGATTTATATCAATTTTTATTTTATATGGTAAAAGATAAGTCGCAGGCTGAAGATTTGGCGCAGGAAGTGTATATCCGCGTCTTGAATTCCTATCATACATTTGAAGGAAGAAGCAGTGAAAAAACATGGCTGTTGTCCATCGCACGCCATGTGGCGATTGACTGGTTCCGCAAGCAGCAGACGATCAGACAGCGTATTATGGGTACGTTTGATTGGGATACACAAGATGTCAGAGATCAGCATTTGCTTCCGGACGAACTCGCCGTACAGCATGAAAACGTCCGGGAAATTTATACCGCGCTTGATCATTGCACCATTGATCAAAGAGCTGTTATTATCTTGAGATTTATTCAGGGATATTCCATTCAGGAAACAGCCGCCGCTCTCCGCTTCTCGGAAAGCAAAGTCAAAACGACCCAACACAGAGGGCTCAAAATACTTCGGAAACAGATGGAGCTTTTGAGGGAGGAGCTAATGGATGATGAAGTCATATTGGAACGAAGAAAGAGTAGAGGAGTTGTTAAGACAACTTCCGGCGGTTAGAGATCATCGTTCACCCGAGGCCATTTACCGGAATATTGAAACAGGTAAACCGTACAGGAAAAAGCCGGCCCGAAGCTGGATCGGCCCCGCCGCAGCCGGCGTCTGCGCATTGTGCATCGCTCTGATTATATCTCCTCACCTGATGACAAACAAATCTTCCGGTGATCTTACCGCTGACAGCCGCCAGACAGAAAAAGCCAGTCAGTCAGCTTCTGTCAAGCCGCCGGATCAGAAGACGTTCGTCGTCTCAAACCAAAACAAAAACAATTACATTACTTTGGCATTTGCCGATTCAGAAACATCCGCCGTCATTCCGGTCAGTTTTGAAAAAAAGAAGCCGGATGAATCGGTTTCAGAGGCTTTATCGGAAGCGGAAAACCTAGAAGTGCCCGAATCCTTCCTGTCTGTGCCGAACCTTTTGGACGGTGTGCAGGTAACGGCGGATAAGAAGGATTTGCTTGTGCAGGTAAACGGACGGCTTTCTATCGAATCAGTTGCCGATGCTGACTTATTGAAAAAGATGCTGAAAGAGACTTTGACATGGAGTCCTTACGAGCGGATTAAATTGAAAAAGGTTCAAAACGGAGCCGGACAGGATTTTTATAAATCTTACGGCATTTCCGCTGAGATGTCCGTACATAAACAGACAAACCGGGCGTATTTTTCTTACAGCGACAGTCTGGGACAAGAGTATCTCATCCCGTCTGAACAAACCTATTATTCAGTATATCAGGCTATTGACGGGATGAAGACAACAGACGGAGGCTCACAGACCGCGAGCATTATAGAAGCAGATGCGATTGCATCGGTATCGGAAAGGGAAGACGGCGAGCAGCTGCGGATTCAATTGTCCGAAAAACATAAGGTTGAAGATTCGCTGGAAGGGATTTTAATGATCGAAGGGCTTCTGTTAACCGCGAAGGAATTCGGTTATTCTGAGGTGCTGTTCACACATGCGCATACAAAGAAAATCGGTAATTATGATGTGACAAAACCTATCGCTGTGCCTGCGGCGCCTAATCCGCTTCCAAGCCATTAAACGTAAAAAACCCAAAACATATGAATGTTTTGGGTTTTTTGTTGGTTACGGAAGGTCAATCAGTTTAACGGAAACAATATCCTGAATTGAAGTCAGCTCATTGACGACTTTATCATCTAAATGTTTATCAAAAGAAAGCATCATAATGGCTTCTCCGCCTTTTTCTTTACGGCCTACCTGCATGGTAGCGATATTGATATCGTTATCGCCGAGGATGCGTCCGACGCGTCCGATTACACCAGTCGTATCCTGGTGCTGGATATAAACGAGGTGGCCGGCAGGATTTAAGTCAATATTAAAGCCGTTCAGTTCAACGATTCGTTCACCGAAGTGAGGGATATACGTAGCCGTTAACGTAAATGTGCTCCGGTCTCCGGTTACTTTTACGCTGATGCAGTTATCATATCCTGATTCATTGGAGGAAATCTTCTCGCTGAAGCTGATTCCGCGTTCTTTTGCTACACCGCCGGCGTTCACTTCATTGACCGTTGAGTCTACACGCGGTTTTAAGAAACCGGACAGCAGGCTTTTTGTAATAAATGATGTTTCAAGTTTGGCGATGGTGCCTTCATATTGAATCGCAACATCTTTGACGGGTTCCTTCATACATTGTGACACGAGACTTCCGATTTTATCGGCAATTTGGTGATAAGGCTGGATTTTTTTGAATTCATCTTTCGTCATCGCAGGCAGATTGATCGCTGACATGACAGGCAGACCTTTTGCAAACTGCAGCACTTCTTCAGAAACCTGTGCCGCGACATTCAGCTGTGCTTCTTTCGTTGAAGCGCCTAAGTGAGGTGTGGCGATCACCAGCGGATGGTCGGGAAGCTTTGATTCAACTGGCGGTTCCACTTCAAACACGTCAAGGGCAGCGCCTGCGACATGGCCGCTTTCCAGCGCTTCCAAAAGCGCAGCTTCATCAATAATGCCGCCTCTTGCGCAGTTGATAAGGCGGACGCCTTTTTTTGTTTTGGCAATGGTTTCTCTGTTAAGCAGTCCTTTTGTTTCCTTTGTTAAAGGCGTGTGGACGGTAATGATATCCGCGCTTTCAAGCACTTCTTCGAATGTCCGGCTGTTTACGCCGATTTTGCCGGCTCTCTCTTCGGTTAAGAAAGGATCGAATACATGAACCGTCATACCGAACGCTCTGGCGCGCTGGGCAATCTCGCTTCCGATCCGGCCCAGACCGACAATGCCTAAAGTCTTTCCGTAGAGCTCCGCCCCGACAAAAGCCGTCCGGTTCCATTCTCTTGATTTTACTGAGATATTGGCTTGCGGAATGTGTCTCATTAATGAAGAAATCATCGCGAATGTATGCTCTGCCGTTGAAATGGTGTTTCCATTCGGCGCGTTTATCACGATAACCCCATGTTTTGTGGCCTCATCAATGTCGATGTTGTCTACCCCGACACCGGCTCTGCCGACGATTTTTAAAGAGGTCATTTTTTTAAACAATTCTTCGGTTACTTTCGTGGCACTGCGGACTAACAGGGCATCAAAGGTATGTAATTCATCTTCTGCATCCGCGACGTTTTTTTGAACAATTTCTATAAAGTCTGATTCCATCAGCGGCTTTAAGCCGTCATTGCTCATCTTATCTGAGACCAAAACTCGAAACATTGTTAGATTTCCTCCTAGTTTAGCTGACTAAATATCTGATAATTTATCATATTCTCAATAGAGTGTCAATGTGTAGTGACGCAGTAAAGGAGAAAAGGACACCGCAGAATCAGCTGAAAATCGGGCTTCCCCAATATTTTATTTAAATTTGAGCAGTTCTCTATACAATTGCAATTTGATCATATATAATGTGAATAAATTCATAAGATCAATCTTCGGGGCAGGGTGAAATTCCCTACCGGCGGTGATGAGCATCATGCTCTAAGCCCGCGAGCTGCTTCGGCGGCAGGATCCGGTGAGATTCCGGAGCCGACAGTATAGTCTGGATGGGAGAAGATGGAGGTTCAGCAGACGTTTTGATGCTTATATCAAACGTTTCTTTGCCAAGCCTTAGTAAGCTCCCGCTTTTTAACAAAAGCGGTTTTTTTATTGGGGCGCAAAAGAACCTTTCCTCTTTTCGAGAGATTTGATCGAAAAGGAGAGAGCATTGTGAAAGTAAAAAAATTAGTTGTCATCAGTATGCTTAGCAGTATTGCTTTTGTGCTTATGCTGTTAAATTTCCCGTTTCCGGGTCTGCCGGATTACTTGAAAATTGATTTCAGTGACGTTCCTGCAATTATCGCCATTTTGGTATACGGGCCTGCGGCGGGGATTGCGGTTGAAGCGATTAAAAATATTCTGCAGTATATCATTCAAGGAAGCATGGCCGGCGTGCCTGTCGGGCAGGCAGCCAATTTTATCGCGGGAACGCTGTTTATTCTGCCGACGGCGTTTATGTTTAAAAAGCTCAATTCTGCAAAAGGTCTTGCGGTGAGCCTTCTGGCCGGAACCGCGGCGATGACCGTGCTGATGAGTATTTTGAACTATATTCTTATCCTGCCCGCGTATACTTGGTTTTTACATTCACCGGCACTGTCAAACAGCCAGTTAAAAACGGCGGTTGTCGCAGGAATTCTGCCGTTTAACATTGTAAAAGGCATTATCATCACCATCGTCTTTACGTTCATCTTTACGAAGCTGAAACCTTGGATTGAACAAAAACGCAGCATCCAAACACAATAAAGACTGAAAGCGTCCGCTCTGTGAAAACAGCCGGACGCTTTTTTGTTTGTGCTGATCGCAAAAAATAAGACTCCGGCCGATAACAGCCGGAGTCTTATTCAGGACGAAAAAGCTCCTCTCACGGAGAGGGCTTTTTTATTCGTATTTCAGCGGGTCGCCTTCGAACGGTTCATCCGCAACTTTGATTGAATCAGTAGGGCATCCTTCAAATGCGTCAATCATATCTTCTTCCAGAACTTCCGGAACTTCGACGACGCCTTTATTTTCGTCAAGCGTAACGAACGCAATGCCTTCATCATCATAATCATAAATGTCTGGTGCCGCAGCTCCGCAGGCGCCGCATGCAATACACGTATCTTTATCTACAATTGTGTACTTTGCCATGAATAAAACCTCCCAGATTGTTCGTGTTGGAACAAATGGTTTACCTTATATATTTTTAAATATAACACCTATTCCTCTTACTTATTGTAATGATGTTAGTGTCAAATTTCAACAGAAAAATGATTGAGAATGCTTATCACATAAGGGATTCTCTTTAGCACTTCCCCCTAAAAGATGACTTTAAACGTCAAATTTATATGAAAATCTGTTAAAATAAAAAGAACCAAAAAACGAAACTTGTCACAGAAGAAATGTAGGTGTGTTTAGATTGGCGATAAACTTCTTTGATACCGTGGTTCTCGACTGTCTGGACAAAATAGACGGCGAACGGACTCCGAGTGCTGTGTTTCATTTATTAAAAGGAAAAAAGTCGTCTCAAACCATTCAGGATGCCGGCTTATTTCAGATCGCTAAATATTTCGGCATGGCTTCACAGTGTGAACGCGGCGATATTGCTGCTTCTTTGCATAAACTCACCGAGAGCTCATACATCACAGCCGGAAAAGAAGAGGGGACGTGGAAAGTGACTGCGCGCGGCGTTCAAAAGCTTGAACGGGCGTTTGCCGAGCGGCCTTGGCCGAAGCACTGCCACGGCGCGAATTATCAAACGCCTGCTGGCACCCTGTGGAGGCGGCTTTCCCTGCTCATTCAAGTCCTGTCAAACAAAGAGCATCAATGCAGTCAATATATCCCGGTTACCAACGATGTGCAGACGCTGAGATGGGTCAAACGGTTCATGCGGAAAAACAGAGATGCTAAAGAGCTTTCCGTCCAAATGCATGACGCGCTGTTTCAGCTTCTGCAAGGCGTAAGTGAACGGCAGGCGCTTATTTTTGTCTATTCTTTAACTTCATTCAACAGAATCGGCAAAACGAATAAGCAGCTCGCTCTCCAGCTGAACGAAGATGAATGGTATGTGTCCGTCCAGTTTTGGGGAGCGGTACATTATGTTATTCAATCGCTTCCGCAATGTGCATATCCCGCTCTGCGCGAGCTGCTGTCCGATCTGCAGGCGGAAAGCGCGCTGACACAGTCTGCCAGAAAAACCTTTGAGCTGTTGGAAAAAGGGTTTCCGATTGAACGGATCGCCGCGGTCAGAAATTTAAAAACCGCCACAATCGAAGATCATATCGTAGAAATATCATTGCACCAGCCTGCATTTTTTATAGAACAGTATCTTTCTGAAGAGGAACAGCGTATGATAACGGCATTTGCAAAACAGCATCAAACGAATAAAATTAAACGGATTCGCGAAGGAATGCAGATGCGCTTCAGCTATTTTCAGATCAGGCTGGCGCTGGCAAAGACGGTGAATCAGCATGACTGAGCTGCATAAAGCTTTATCCAGGTATTTTGGTTTGCATTCCTTTAAAAAAGGGCAGGAAGAGATTATGACTAGTGTGCTCCAAAAAAAAGATACGATCGCCATGCTTCCGACCGGCGGGGGAAAATCATTATGCTATCAGCTCCCGGGTTACATGATGGACGGGCTGGTGCTGATTATTTCACCGCTTCTTTCATTAATGGAAGATCAGGTGCAGCAGCTGAAAGCGAAAGGGGAAAAGCGGGTTGCGGCATTAAACAGCATGCTGAATTCCGCAGAGCGGCATTTTATCCTCAGCAACATCAGCCGGTATAAATTTCTCTATATGTCTCCTGAAGCCCTTTCTTCACCTTATGTGCTGAACCGTTTGAAAAATGTCCCGGTCAGTTTATTTGTTATTGATGAGGCTCATTGCATATCAGAATGGGGACATGATTTCAGGCCTGATTATTCGAAGCTCGGACCTTTCAGGCAGGCACTCGGAAAGCCGCCTGTATTGGCGCTGACCGCAACAGCGACAAAAGAAACGCTCAGAGACGTGACGGATGTGCTCGGCCTTGAGCATGCGGTGCGTCATCTTTATTCAGTCAACCGGCCGAATATTCTCCTGGCGGCAGAACATTTGGCGGATAATGCCGAGAAAATAAGCAGGCTCACGGAGCTTGCCGAAAAGCTTGAAGGCCCGGGTATCATATATTGTCCGACCAGAAAATGGGCGGAAGAGCTTGCGGCTGAGCTGAATGAAAAAACGGGAAAGCGGACGGATTATTATCACGGCGGAATGGATACAGGGGACAGAATCTTGATCCAGCAGCAATTTATCCATAACCAGCTTGATTGCATCTGCTGCACCAATGCGTTCGGCATGGGTGTGGATAAGTCAGATATCCGCTTTGTCATTCACTTTTATCCTCCCCAAACGGCCGAGGCCTTTATGCAGGAAATCGGCAGAGCGGGACGCGACGGCAGCCCGAGTGTCAGTATTTTGCTGAGGGCGCCCGGCGATACCGAGCTTCAGCAGCAGATTATTCAGACAGAAAGCCTGTCTGATTATGACCTGGAAGCCATTCTGGCCGTCATACGGGATGCCGGTACGGGTGATGAGCGAAAGCTTCGGGACGTTCTGATCAATAAGGGCGTCCAGGAAACACAGGCGCGAACGGCCGTCCATCTGTATCTGCAAGGAAAAACCACAAAAGAGCAGCTGCAGGAAGAACTGACATACCGCGTGGAAAAAAAGCTGCGTAAAATGAATCGTTTTTCGGCGTTATTAGAGCGGAAAGAATGTATAAGAGAAGCGCTGCTGTCTTATTTTGATGAACCGTATGAGCCTGATGGTCAAACCGGACAATGCTGCAGCAGCTGCGGACTTGATCTGGCTCCGTACGAGCAAAAAGGAGAACGTAAAAACATGGAACGGTTTGAAGATTGGAAGCTGGAATTAGGCCGGATTTTCGGTTCAGAGTCTGCGGGTGAGTTCAGCTGAGACGGCAAAGCGAATTGATCCGGCAGCTCTCAGACCGGGAGATTGTGATGCAGCTGTATGCCACCCAATTGCTCATATTGGCGGTTTCAGCTGTTATTGGCTTTTTCTTTTTCACCGACATTCACGATTTTTTAAAGCTGTGGCATATACGTGACGATAATATCATATGGTACGGTGTAACTCTTGCCGTCCTTGTCATTTTTGCCGATCTTGCGGTGATGAAATGGTGTCCTTCGCATTTATATGATGACGGCGGCATTAATGTATTGCTTTTTAAGAACAGGCCGGTTTTGCACATTTTGTTTTTGACGCTTCTCATTTCGTTCAGCGAAGAGATTTTGTTCAGAGGTGTTCTGCAGACACATATCGGCTTATGGGCCGCCAGCTTCATTTTTACCGTGCTTCATTTCAGATACTTGGCGAAGTGGCTTCTGTTTATGATGGTTGCGGGCATCAGTCTTTTGCTGGGGCTTATCTATGAATGGACCGGCAATTTATTCGTTCCGGTTACAGCGCATTTTATTATTGATGCGGTATTTGCCTGTCAGATCCGTTTTCAATATGTTAGGAGGGGTTTGCATGACGGAAATGTCAAGAGTTGAAAGAAGAAAAGCTCAGCTGCGTGCCGAGCAGCAGGTTGCCGCGGCCGCGGATGAACAAATTGAATATCTTGAAGACAGCCTCCCGACAAGACAATCTGTAAAAGAGGAGCGTAAAAAAAAGGAAGAGCAGGTAAAGGAAAAAACCAAAACAAAAACGCCGCTGTTCACTTTTCTGACCGTCCTGTTCATTATCGTAACAATCGGTGTCTTTTTCGGTCTTCTTTATATGACGAACAGCAGCAGATTTGACCCGAAGGACTATGAAGATGTCTTCATAGACCACAGTGAAAGCGCGCCTGCCGTTATTCCGAAAGGCGCTCAGAAAGAAACATCAGAAACCGCTCTTTTAGAACAACAGAAAAAAAAGTCTGACGACAAAGATAAGAAAGAAGCGGCTGCATCTGAAAAAACGAAAGAAAAACCAAGTGAAAAAACACCTGAAAAAACGGAAACGCCCTCAGAAAAACAAGTAAAGCCGACAGACACCGAATACGCGGAGACAAAACAGCAGTCTCCGCCGGCTGTCCGTGAAAAAGCGGCTCCGGCTTCCGCGAGTGATCAAGCCGGGACTGTCCCGAAAAAAGTGCGGACCGTACAGCATACTGTACAGCCGAAAGAAACGCTTTACCGCATTTCAATGAAATATTATAAAAGCCGGGCGGGCGAAGAAAAAATCCGCAGCTACAACGGATTAAACGGAAACGACGTGTACACCGGCCAGGTTCTGAACATTCCGCTGTCTGATTAAAATAAATGCATGTTTTCACCGTGTTTTTCATATAGTGTACCAATGAAAACGGACAAGGTGTGAAGCGCATGGATTCTTTATGGAAGCAATTAGACCGATTTGCTGACGGACCGACGAAACAAATGCTTCAGGCGCTGGTGAAACGGAAATTAAAATACGAAAATTATGCCGCACAATGCCGAAGATGGCAGTGGGCGTCCCTCGTTTGTTTTTCCCTGATGTGCATACTGCTGATGTTTAAAAGCTTTAATGCCCCCCAAGCCTCTCCGCAGCTGATTCTGCAGGAAATATTAGGCCATACGGTTTACTTGTGCTGGATTATGGCTTCCGCTTTTGCGTATTGCACTTCTTATTATTTTAAAAAAAAGGAAGAAAAAGCTGAGGGTGAATTTCATAAACTGAGATGTGAAATTATCCAAAAAAGCACGGATTTATGGCCCCAGCCTGAAAAATGGAGGGCGAGAGAATCTGTTTTTCACTTGATGAAACATCGGTATGATATCAATCTTTATTTTGAAAGCAAATAAAATGAGGCGTTTTCCGGAAAGGATAGAAACGTCTTTTTTTGTTTGTCCGTCTAATATAAGACAATGACAGAATGGAGAGTGCGTTTATGAAGCTTACAGCGGGAATTCTCGGCTCATTGGCGGGAGCGGCTGCGGTTATGGCGGCCGTTATGTACAAAACGGCAAACGGCAGCCATCTGAAAACACATACATTTACGCTTGATAAAATGAAGGGGATGAAGCCGCTCACCATCTTCTTTATATCTGACGTGCACCGCCGTTTAATTGATGAAAAGCTTCTCCGCGAAGCGGCAGTTCATAAGCCGGATGCCGTTTTGCTCGGCGGTGATTTGGCGGAGGGCGGAGTTCCTTACGCCAGAATTGAAGAAAACATCAAACGTCTGACGGTTCTTGCGCCTGTCATGTATGTGTGGGGAAATAACGATTACGAGGTCAGCCAGCAAAAACTGCTCTCTCTTTTACGGGCATATAAAGTGATCCCGCTGAGAAATGAATCGGTTCAGTTTGCTTATAAAGGGGAAACCGTTACGATCTGCGGGGTGGATGATATCAGGATGATGATGGATGATTACGAATCTGCAATCAGATATACGGATGCTGACAAAGTAAACCTCCTGCTTTGCCATAACCCGGACATCCATGAGCAGATGAGGGAGTCAGACGGGATTGACGCTGTGTTCAGCGGCCATACGCATGGCGGCCAAATCCGTTTCGGCCGGTTCGGGCCGTACGAATTGGGCGGGACGGGAACGGTAAAAAAAGCGCATTACCTGATCAGCAACGGCTACGGGACGACAAAAGTTCCGCTGAGGCTCGGGGCGAAACCGGAGACGCATATGATTACGCTGTGCGGACCGGATGAGCCGTCTTCCTGAAACAAACCCGGCCGCGGTGATAAAAAACGGCATTCTGCTTGTCTTCCCGCTGTACACGGTGTAAACTGATAACAAATTAAGAACCTATGACTCATTTATTCATATACTGTGTTATATGATTTGTGTGCAAGAAGAGGCAGGAGGGAACATTATGCGGCTTGAGCGTCTGAACTATAATAAGATTAAAATCTTTTTAACCCTCGACGATTTGACTGATCGGGGACTGACAAAAGAAGACCTCTGGAAGGACTCGTTTAAAGTCCACCAGTTATTTAAAGATATGATGAATGAAGCAAATACAGAGCTCGGCTTTGAAGCGAATGGTCCGATCGCGGTGGAAGTATATTCTCTTCAGGCACAAGGCATGGTTGTGATTGTAACGAAAAATCATGACGCGGACGCAGAAGATGACGAATATGACGATGATTATATCGAGATGCAGGTCAAACTTGACGAAAGCCCGGATATTATTTATCAGTTCCATTCGTTTGAAGATATCATTCAGCTTGCCGGAAGCCTTCACCGAATCGGGATTACCGGCGGCACCGTCTACCACTATGAGAACCAATACTATGTAAGCCTTGAAGACCTCGGCTCCCGTTCCGCCGAAGGCGTCATCGCGGTGCTGGCTGAATACGGACACCCGGCGACGATTACGATTTACAGACTCCATGAGTACGGAAAACTCATCATGGACGGCAATGCTGTGGAGACCATCCAGAAACATTTTTCATAAAAAAGATTTGAAACGGCAGCTGTTTTCAGCGGCCGTCTTTTTTTAAGCGAAATAATGGAAAAATCATTGTCTTTCTTCTATGCACGGAGATATTGAAGGTGTATACTAGTCACTGAAAGGGAGCATGAGAGAAACAGAAGATTTTAGGAGGTTAACTCAAATGGCAGCCGATCGATTCACCGGTCATAATGAAGAAGACAAACATGATGTATTAAAATCAACCCAAACCGTAATACATAAAGCTCTGGAAAAATTGGGGTATCCAGAAGAAGTGTATGAACTGCTGAAAGAGCCGCTCAGATTATTAACGGTTAAAATTCCTGTTCGGATGGATGACGGGTCTGTGAAAATATTTACAGGCTATCGTGCGCAGCACAATGATTCCGTAGGTCCGACAAAAGGCGGCATTCGTTTTCACCCGAATGTAACTGAAAAAGAGGTGAAAGCACTTTCCATCTGGATGAGTTTAAAATGCGGAATTATTGATCTTCCTTATGGCGGTGGTAAAGGCGGAATTGTTTGTGATCCGAGAAATATGTCATTCAGAGAGCTTGAAAGGCTGAGCAGGGGATATGTCAGAGCAATCAGTCAGATTGTCGGACCGACTAAAGACGTCCCGGCACCTGACGTATTTACAAACTCGCAGATTATGGCTTGGATGATGGATGAATATTCAAGAATTGATGAATTTAACTCACCCGGCTTTATTACGGGAAAACCGCTTGTACTCGGCGGGTCCCACGGCAGGGAATCAGCTACGGCAAAAGGCGTTACCATCTGTATAAAAGAAGCGGCCAAGAAAAAAGGTCTCGATATTCAGAACGCGCGCGTCGTCGTACAAGGTTTCGGAAATGCGGGCAGCTATCTGGCCAAGTTTATGCATGACGCCGGCGCGAAAGTTGTCGGAATTTCTGACGCGTACGGAGGCCTTTACGATCCGGACGGTCTTGATATTGATTATCTGCTTGACCGCAGAGACAGCTTCGGAACGGTGACGAAGCTTTTCAATGACACCATTACGAATCAGGAGCTGCTTGAGCTGGACTGTGATATACTTGTCCCGGCGGCGATCGAAAACCAAATTACAGAAGAAAACGCTGACCGCATCAAAGCGAAAATCGTTGTAGAAGCGGCAAACGGACCGACGACACTGGAAGGAACGAAAATCCTGACAGACAAAGGAACGCTGCTGGTTCCCGATGTTCTGGCGAGCGCCGGCGGTGTAACGGTTTCTTATTTCGAATGGGTTCAAAACAACCAAGGCTTCTACTGGAGTGAAGAAGAAGTCGAGGAAAAACTGGAAAATATGATGATAAAATCGTTTAATAATATTTATGAAATGTCCCAAAACCGCCGGATTGACATGAGGCTTGCGGCTTACATGGTCGGCGTGCGGAAAATGGCTGAGGCTTCGCGTTTCAGAGGCTGGATATAAACCAATCGTTTGCATAAACAAAAAAAATCTCCTATGATAATATAGGAGATTTTTTATATGAGTGGAAACTTATGATGGAAATGCCAATCGCAGGAGTTGAAGGACATGACAGAAGAAAAAGCAATTATAATAGGCGGAGGTCCTTGCGGATTATCGGCGGCTATACATCTGAAGCAAATTGGCGTGAACGCGCTTGTGATCGAAAAAGGGAATGTCGTAAACAGCATTTATAACTATCCGACCCACCAAACTTTTTTCAGTTCAAGTGAAAAATTGGAGATCGGCGATGTTGCCTTTATTACGGAAAACAGAAAACCGGTCCGAATACAGGCTCTCTCTTACTACAGAGAGGTCGTCAGAAGAAAAGAGCTGCGCGTAAACGCCTTTGAAACAGTGGAGCGCGTAACGAAACAGGAAGACGGCCGTTTTCTTGTAGAAACATCAAAAGACCGCTACCTCACTCCGTTTTGTATCATTGCGACAGGATATTATGATCATCCGAATTATATGAACATCCCGGGTGAAGGGCTTCCTAAGGTATTTCATTACTTTAAAGAAGGCCATCCTTATTTTGATAAAGATGTTGCTGTGATCGGCGGGAAAAACTCAAGTGTTGACGCGGCTTTGGAACTGGTGAAGTCCGGTGCGCGCGTCACTGTGCTCTACAGAGGACATGAGTACTCCCCGAGCATCAAGCCGTGGATTCTGCCTGAGTTTGAGGCCCTTGTCAGAAACGGCACAATCCGGATGGAATTCGGCGCTTGTCTTGAAGAAGTGACGGAAGATGAAATCATTTTCCGCTCCGGCCGAAATGAGACGGTCCGGCTGAAAAACGATTTCGTATTTGCCATGACGGGATACCATCCCGATCACGGTTTCCTCGAAAAAATCGGTGTGCGGATTGATGCTGAATCAGGCCGGCCGTTTTTCCGGGAAGAAACGATGGAAACAAATGTTGACGGTGTTTTTATCGCCGGAGTCATTGCGGCTGGAAATAACGCCAATGAAATTTTTATCGAGAACGGCCGTTTTCACGGCGGCTTGATCGCAAACGAAATATCAAAACGGCTGGGTAGAGAGAGCATATGATCATTCATATGCTCTTTTTTAAAAAAATTGAAAGATGTAAAAATATGAACAACATGGTACCATAGATATAGGAATATAAAGGAAAGAGGTTGCCTGATGTTTGCAATCATCTCTGCAGGAATTGCTCCCGGCATTGCGCTGTTAAGCTATTTTTATTTAAAAGATCAGTATGACAATGAACCCGTACATATGGTGCTGAGGTCTTTTTTTCTCGGGGTTGTCCTTGTGTTTCCGACCATGTTTATCCAATATGTTCTTGAAAAAGAGCATGTGGGGGGAGGAAGCTTTTTCGTTTCGTTTTTGTCTTCGGGATTTCTGGAAGAATCGGTGAAATGGTT
The DNA here is from genome assembly GCF_002843505.1 of Bacillus sp. SJ-10. Lineage (NCBI taxonomy): Bacteria > Bacillati > Bacillota > Bacilli > Caryophanales > Bacillaceae > Bacillus > Bacillus sp. SJ-10. The sequence goes on from NZ_CP025258.1 coordinate 2,427,679, forward strand.
CGTTCTGATGATCAGTGTGTATCCGCATGCTCATTTTGATGAGCATTATGACGGAATCGTTTACGGGGCCAGTGTGTCTTTAGGATTTGCCACGCTTGAAAATATTCTGTATCTATTCGGCCACGGCGTTGAGCATGCTTTCATCAGGGCGCTTCTGCCGGTCTCCTGCCATGCGCTGATCGGAGTGATTATGGGATTTTATCTCGGAAAAGCCCGCTTTTCGCAGAAAAAAGCCCGTGTCAAATGGCTTGTGATTTCGCTGGCCGTGCCTTCATGTCTGCACGGTTCTTACGATTTTATTCTTACCGCCCTCAATCATTGGGTATATTATATGCTGCCGTTTATGCTGTTTTTATGGTGGTTCGGGCTGCGAAAGGCAAAAAAAGCACGCTCCGTCAATATGATCCAAGTGTGAAGAAACCGCGCGTCGCGTGCGGTTTCTTTTTTATGCCTTGACAGGGGATAAGAAGGAAACGTGCATAAAAATAACCTCGTGACAGACAATACGGGTACACTTTAAATTTTGCAGTAGGAGGCTTGAAGAGATGAAGTGCAAAGGAGCCTTTATGGCATGTCTCATTCTATTTTCTTTCGCCGCCGCTTTCTTCGATCATCATGAAACGGTTCATGCGTTTTCAAATCAAGTGATTCAAAGAGGCGCGACGGGTGATGATGTTATAGAATTGCAGGCCCGTCTTCAATATAACGGATTTTATAACGGGAAAATCGATGGTGTTTACGGTTGGACCACATACTGGGCCGTGAGGAATTTTCAGGAGAAATTCGGCATGAAGCCGGTTGATGGCCTCGTCGGCGCGAAAACCAAACAGGTGCTGATTTCTAAATCAAAATATTACCGTGAATATGTAATGGAGCAGATCCAAAAAGGGAATACGTTCACTCATTATGGCAACGTCCCATTGGAAAACCAAACAAAACCGAGAGCCGGAACGCAGAAGCCGGCGGGAACGAATAAGCCTGCTCAAAAACCGCAAAACAATACAGGCGGTCAGTCAAATCAAAAGCAAAATACGACAGCGGCCAATATGCCTGGCGGTTTCTCAAACAACGACATCAATCTTTTGGCACAGGCTGTGTACGGGGAAGCGCGCGGTGAGCCGTTTGAAGGGCAGGTTGCCATCGCCGCGGTTATTTTAAACCGTATTAAAAGCCCGTTATTTCCGAATACGGTGGCCGGCGTCATTTTCGAACCGCTCGCGTTTACCGCTGTTGCCGACGGCCAAATATATATGCAGCCGAATGAAAGAGCAAAAGAAGCGGTTCTTGATGCGATCAACGGCTGGGACCCTTCTGAAAACGCGATTTATTATTTTAATCCTGATACGGCGACAAGCAAATGGATTTGGGGACGTCCGCAGATAAAAAGAATCGGAAAACACATTTTCTGTGAGTAAAAGTACGCAAAATGAGGTGTTAACATGATTAGAGGAATCATTATCGCTGTTCTCGGTGTCGCGATCGCCGCAACCGGATATTGGGGATATAAAGAGCATCAGGAAAAAGATGCGGTCCTTCTGCATGCGGAAAATAATTATCAGAGGGCTTTTCATGAATTGACGTACCATGTAGATCAGCTTCACGACAAAATCGGGACGACGCTTGCGATGAACAGTAAAAAATCTCTGTCTCCGGCGCTCATTGATGTATGGAGAATAACATCTGAAGCTCATAACAATGTGAGCCAGCTGCCGCTGACTCTCATGCCTTTTAATAAGACGGAGGAGTTTTTATCCAACATAGGAGATTTCAGCTATAAAACATCCGTCCGGGATTTAGACCAAAAACCGCTTGATAAGAAAGAATATACAACGCTGAACAGCCTGTACAAACAGGCGGAGAACATTCAAAACCAGCTCCGCAGCGTTCAGCATCTCGTCATGAGCAAAAATTTACGGTGGATGGATGTTGAGATGGCGCTCGCTTCTGACAAAAAACAAAGCGATAATACGATCGTCGACAGCTTTAAAACAGTCGAAAAAAATGTAGGCGCTTTTTCTGAAGACAGCATCAGCCCCACATTTACGGGAGCAAATACAGAACGAAAAGGTTTTACGCATCTGAAAGGAAAACAAATTACGGAAAAAGAAGCGGTCAAAATCGCACAACGGTTTGCGCCTGATCATAATTATTCAATTAAAGTGGTCAAAAGCGGCAGGAAGACGAATCGGGACGTATACAGCATCCGCATGAAAGACGCCGACAACAAGTCTTTTATCTATATGGATATTACCCAAAAAGGCGGACATCCGGTCTATTTGATTCAAAAACGGGCCGTGAAGAAACAAAAGATCAGCCTCAATGAAGCATCTAACCGGGCCGTCGCGTTTTTAAAGAAAAATGGATATGAAACAAAAGGCCTCGAAATTGATGAAAGCGCGCAATATAATAACATCGGCGTCTTTTCTTTTATCCCCGTGGAGAAAAATGTCCGCATTTATCCGGAAGCCATCCGAATGAAAGTGGCGCTGGATGATGGTGAAGTCGTCGGTTTTTCCGCGCGTGATTACCTGGCGGCGCACCGCACGAGAACGATTCCGGCTCCCGCTTTGTCAGCTGATGAAGCGAAAGCGAAGCTGAATAAAAATGTTGAAGTGCGGGAGACCCGGCAGGCGCTGATCACAAATGAACTCGGTCAGGAAGTGCTTTGCTACGAAATGCTCGGGACGATCGGAAAAGACACGTATCAAATGTTCATCAATGCGGACGATGGAAAAGAGGAAAAAATAGAAAAGTTAAAAAGTGCAGAACCTATATATAAAGACCTATAAAAATAAAGGAGGAAAGGACTAAAAGTCTTTTCCTTTTTTTCGTTACATGCTTTAATAAAAGCATAAATAATGAAAGAGTGAAGGCCCATGATAGCTGTCGGAGATTATATTTGGATTGAATACATAGAGAACAATGAGCCCAAAAAAGCGAGGAGCAAAGCAGTAAGCGTTGAAAACGGCGAACTGCACATCTCATATCCCGTCGATCTGGATTCGGGACGGACGGTCTTTTTGCATAAAGGATTGGAAATAACAGCGGAATTTATGGGGAATGGCCAAGTGCCGTATCAATTTAAAAGCATAATCAAAGGAAAGAAAAAAGACCCCATCCCGATGATCGGATTGGACATCCCCCCTCAGGAGGAAATGAAGCGGATTCAAAGACGCCGATACGTCCGTGCAGACGCAGTATTGGATGTATCCGTCAAAATGGAAGCGAAAAAAACCGCTTTCCAAACGGTTTCCTCTAATATCAGCGCCGGCGGAATCGCTGTTGTGATGCCTGAGCATATTTCCGCGGAACCAGGTGAAAAGCTGTATGTCTCATTTTCTCTTCCCGGCAAGGGAAATACGGCGGATATTACGGCCGAGGCTGTTATCCAGCGGATTTTTTATGATGAAAAGGCGGATAAACAAAAAATGACGCTTGAATTTGCAGAAATCGCTCCCGCTTCACAGCAGCTTTTACTCCAATATTGTATGCGCGCACAGCTGCAGCAGAGAAGAAACAGTCTGTCGGAATAAACAGCAGCGCACTTTTCCATACTAATCCTAATGGAGGTGCGCGTGTATGAAAACGTTTGAACGTCTGCTGGTCAAATTGGTCTGCATTCAGCTTATCATTTTGGGCGCGGTGCAGTTTTTGCTTCATTATCAGCCTATTGAACCTTATATTTCGAAAGCTGTGAAATATGAGGGAGTTGATAAAATGGAGAAAAAAGAATGGATTGAAACGGTAAAGCGGTAAATCAGCTCAATTTTTTCGCCCCTTTTCCGGCAGTTCATGATACAATCCATAGAGGAGTAAAGAGCAAGGAGAGAGATTATGGACAAGAAATTATCAATTGCGATCGACGGGCCGGCCGCTGCCGGAAAAAGCACCGTTGCTAAAATAGTGGCTGAGAAAAAATCATATGTGTACATTGATACAGGAGCGATGTATCGTGCCATTACATATACGGCGCTCAAGCAGAATGCCGATTTAACCGATGAAGCCGCGCTTACAGAGCTGCTGAAGCATACGGAAATTGAGCTTGTATCCGCTCCGGAAGGACAAATCGTTCTGGTAAACGGAGAAGATGTGACAGAAGAAATCCGAAAAGACGAAGTCAGCAACCAAGTATCAATCGCCGCCAAGCATAAAGGCGTCAGAGAAGAAATGGTCAAAAGACAGCAGCAGCTCGGAGAAAAAGGCGGTGTCGTCATGGACGGCCGTGATATCGGTACTCACGTGCTGCCTGATGCCGAAGTGAAAATTTTTCTGCTCGCGTCCGTAGAGGAAAGAGCGAAGCGCCGATATGAAGAGAATAAGAAAAAAGGCTATGACGTGAATTACGAGACGCTCATTGAAGAAATTGCCAGACGCGACAAACTCGATTCAGAGAGGGAAGTTTCCCCGCTGCGCAAAGCGGAAGACGCGATTGAAATCGATACGACGTCACTAAGCATTGCCGAAGTCGCAGGAAAAATTCTGGAGATCGTCGATCAGAAATCACGTTAAGCCCGGGCGGAGCGCTTTATAATTTTTTTCGAAAGACAAGATGTTATTGCTTGACAAACCAGTCCATTTATTAGAAGTTAATACTAATAAAACTTTTTATTGATCATTCAAAATCTTTTTTGGATGATTCTTTAATACATATTCGGCTGAAAAGCGGACATTCACATGTTCAGCTTTCAAACCGTATTAATTAAGCTGTGTAGGTTTGGACCAAGGAGGTTATTCAAATGACAGAGGAAATGAATCAAATTGATGTTCAAGTGCCAGAGGTTGGAGATGTAGTAAAAGGGATTGTGACAAAGGTAGAGGACAAGCATGTAGATGTCGAAATTGTCAATGTCAAACAGTCCGGAATCATTCCAATCAGTGAATTATCAAGTCTTCATGTAGAGAAAGCATCGGATGTCGTAAAAGTTGACGATGAGCTTGACCTGAAAGTAACAAAAGTGGAAGACGATGCTTTGATTTTATCTAAACGTGCCGTTGATGCTGACCGCGCTTGGGAAGACCTTGAAAAAAAATTCGACACAAAAGAAGTGTTTGAAGCTGAAGTGAAAGATGTGGTGAAAGGCGGTCTCGTCGTTGATATCGGCGTTCGCGGCTTCATTCCCGCATCACTTGTCGAAGCTCATTTCGTCGAGGATTTCACTGACTATAAAGGGAAAACCCTCTCTCTTATCGTCGTTGAACTCGACCGTGATAAAAACCGGGTGATTCTGTCACACCGGGCTGTAGTGGAAAAAGAACAGACAGCCAAAAAGCATGATTTTCTCCAAACGCTTGAGGTTGGAAGCGTGCTTGAAGGAAAAGTGCAGCGTCTGACTGATTTCGGCGCATTTGTCGACATCGGCGGAATTGACGGGCTTGTTCATATTTCGCAGCTGTCTCATTCACACGTCGAAAAACCGTCTGACGTGGTGGAAGAAGGTCAGGACGTAAAAGTGAAAGTACTGTCCGTAGACCGCGATAACGAGCGTATTTCTTTATCTATTAAAGAAACGCTGCCGGGACCTTGGAGCCAGATCGGCGAAAAGGTAAAACAGGGAGATGTGCTTGAAGGAAAAGTGCAGCGCCTTGTAAGCTTCGGCGCCTTCGTTGAAATTCTTCCGGGCGTGGAAGGACTTGTGCACATTTCGCAAATTTCCAATAAACATATCGGAACGCCGCATGAAGTGCTTGAAGAAGGACAGACTGTTAAAGTGAAAGTGCTTGACGTGAACGAAAGCGAAGAGCGCATTTCCTTAAGCATGCGTGAGCTTGAAGAAGCGCCGAAAGCCGATCAGGAGGACTTCCGCCAATACCAGGCGAAAGAAGAGCCGAGCACCGGCTTCCAGCTTGGCGATTTAATCGGAGACAAGCTTAATAAATTAAAATAAATTGGTGATAAAACGTGACACGAGCAGAACGAAAAAGAGAACATATAAATCATGCGCTGTCTACCGGCCAAAACCGGGAAACAGGGCTTGATGATATTGCGTTTGTTCATGTCAGCCTACCGAACCTAGCATTGGAAAAAGTGGATATCTCAACGAAAATCGGCGGACTCACAAGCAGTTCGCCGATTTTTATCAATGCGATGACAGGCGGCGGCGGACAGCTTACATACGAAATTAACAGATCGCTGGCAAGAGCCGCGCGCAAAGCCGGCATGCCGCTGGCTGTCGGTTCGCAAATGTCAGCTTTAAAAGATCCCTCCGAACGGTATTCTTACGAGATCGTCAGAAAAGAGAATCCGGACGGGCTGATATTTGCCAATTTAGGCAGCGAGGCGGATGCCGAGCAGGCGAAAAGGGCAGTTGATATGATTCAAGCAGATGCCCTGCAGATTCATTTAAATGTGATTCAGGAGATCGTCATGCCAGAGGGTGACAGAAGCTTTACTGGCGCTCTCGGCCGTATTGAGCGGATTGCGGCGGAAGCGGGAGTGCCCGTTTTTGTCAAAGAAGTCGGCTTCGGAATGAGCAGGGAATCGGCACGGCAGTTATTTGATGCCGGCGCAGCAGCAGTTGATGCCGGCGGATACGGCGGTACAAATTTCTCTAAGATCGAAAATATGCGCAGAGAGAAGGCGCTTCAATTTTTTAATACGTGGGGAATTTCCACTGCCGCAAGCTTAGCGGAAATCCACTCGCTCTCCGCTGATCAATCAATTATCGCATCCGGCGGGCTGCAAAGCGCCCTGGATGTCGCCAAATCGATTGCCCTCGGCGCTTCCAGCGCGGGAATGGCGGGCACTTTCCTGAAAGCTCTCACTTCTAAAGGAGAAGAGGGCCTGTTTGACGAGATGACGGCGCTTTTGCAAGAGCTGAAAATGATTATGACCGCCCTCGGATGCCAATCGGTTGCCCAATTGCAAAAGGCGCCTTTGGTCATAAAAGGTGACACACATCACTGGCTTTCTGAACGGGGAATTGACACATCCCGTTTCAGCAGACGTTAAAAGGCATGCGGACCCGCATGCCTTTTTCTGTTTTTTACGATTTTCTTTTTCGGAATTCCCCGTTTTGCTCAAGGCTTGTCGCTCCTTTATGGTGAATCGAATCATCGCGATCAGATTCCACTCGTCGGGAGGCTTTCAGTTTTTTCTCCTGTCTGTCTTTTCCCATCCTTATCCGCTCCTTTCAGGCATAATTGGTTTAAAAAATGCGCTCCCGCTCCATACTGATCAGAGGAGGAGCGATTATGGAACCGTTTTATTATTACTGGTCAATGTGGTTTTTATGGATACTTGCGACTTTTATTTTTGCCAAGACGAAAAGCCGTTTTTACGTATCAGTCTTTATTTTGACTAATATGATGGCAAGCATACATCAGATTACGGCTTATTTTACGCTGAATGCGGCATATGTCATGTTTTTTACTGCGGCATTTGTTTATGCGGGAAGCCTCGGCATGCATAAACGGCTCCGTAATATTGTGATTCATCTGACGGCGTCTGCGGCGTACGGCTTTATTTTTCTTTTTGCATTATATGACCCTGTTTGGTTTATCATAAAACCTGAATGGGCGGCGGTTATACTGCTTACCGTTATTACGCTTTCCGTTGAGGGGCGGTTCCCTGAGAGGCTTTGTCTTTTTGTTCTCGGCATGTGCCAGGGGGAACTATTGTATGCTGCGGTCATCCGCAATATTGCGGGTGCGGCAGCCGTCGGTGATTATCAATGGCTTTCAGGATGTTCGGCGGGAGTGATTCTTCTCGTCGGACTGACTACATATGAACAGCTTGCGGCGCGCATCAGCCAAAAAAGCAAAAAGCAGGGCAAAGGAGCGACAAAAATGTCTTGAAAACAGACGAAGACTGTTACATGAATGCGAAACATTTTGAAGAATACATTGTGATCTCAGTGAAAACTGATATAATAAATGAGTTAAGCCCTTCTGTTTGAAGGGTTCTTTTCATAGCGAAGATGATTTTTAATAACCGGTTGAACAATTTTTTGTGAAAATGTAAGCGGCTGGATTGAAAGGAAGGGTACTATGGGTAAACCTGTCGTAGCCATTGTCGGAAGACCGAATGTGGGAAAATCCACAATCTTTAACCGGATTGCGGGTGAAAGAATTTCAATAGTAGAAGATACCCCCGGAGTGACGCGGGACCGGATATACAGTTCGGCGGAATGGCTGAATTATGATTTTAACCTGATTGATACGGGCGGAATTGATATCGGAGACGAACCGTTTCTGACACAGATCCGCCAGCAGGCTGAAATCGCCATGGACGAGGCTGATGTGATCATCTTTATGGTGAACGGCCGCGAAGGTGTGACGTCTGCGGATGAAGAAGTGGCAAAAATACTGTACCGGACGAAAAAACCGGTCGTATTAGCCGTTAATAAATTAGATAATACCGAAATGAGAGCGAACATCTATGACTTTTATGCGCTCGGCTTTGGAGAACCGTATCCGATTTCGGGCACACACGGTTTAGGATTGGGAGATTTGCTCGATGCTTGTGCCGAGCATTTTAAAAACATTCCGGAGACGAAGTACAGTGATGATGTCGTTCAATTCTGCCTGATCGGCCGCCCGAATGTCGGAAAATCATCCCTTGTCAATGCGATGCTCGGCGAAGAGCGGGTTATCGTGAGCAACGTAGCCGGAACGACTAGAGACGCTGTGGATACGGCGTTCACCTACAATCAGCAGGAATTTGTAATCGTTGACACGGCGGGAATGAGAAAAAAGGGTAAAGTATATGAAACAACAGAAAAATACAGTGTGCTTCGGGCGTTAAAAGCCATTGACCGCTCAGACGTCGTCGGGGTTGTGCTGAATGCAGAAGAAGGCATCCTTGAGCAGGACAAGCGGATCGCCGGATACGCCCATGAAGCCGGGAAAGCCGTCGTCATTATCGTAAACAAATGGGATGCCGTTGATAAAGACGAGCGCACGATGAAAGAATTTGAACAAAATATTCGGGAACATTTCCAATTTCTTGATTATGCGCCGGTGCTGTTTATGTCGGCACTGACGACAAAGCGGATTCATACACTCATGCCTGCGATTATTAAAGCGAGTGAAAACCACTCTCTCCGCGTGCAGACAAATGTCTTAAATGATGTCATCATGGATGCGGTCGCCATGAATCCGACTCCGACGCACAACGGCTCCCGTCTGAAAATTTATTATGCGACTCAAGTCGCTGTTAAGCCGCCGAGCTTCGTTGTTTTTGTCAACGATCCGGAACTGATGCATTTTTCTTATGAACGCTTTTTAGAAAACCGAATCCGGGACGCTTTCGGATTTGAAGGTACGCCAATTAAAATATTTGCAAGAGCAAGAAAATAAAAAGGTGTGATACAGAGATGAAAAAAGTGGCAATGCTTGGAGCGGGAAGCTGGGGCACTGCACTTTCTTTAGTGCTGGCTGATAACGGACATCAAGTTATGATGTGGGGACACCGTGCCGAATTGATCGATCAAATCAACGACCTGCATGAAAACAAAGATTACCTGCCGGGGGTGGAGCTATCAAGTTCTATCATCGGTACAGCTGATTTAAACGAGGCTTTAAAAGGAGCGGACTTTATCATTGTGGCAGTTCCGACAAAAGCCATTCGGGAAGTGCTGAAAAAGGCTCTGCCGTACATCCCGAAACAATCGATTTTTGTTCATGTCAGCAAGGGAATTGAGCCGGATTCGCTTCTCCGTATTTCAGAATTAATGGAAGAGGAGCTGCCTGAGGAGTACAGAAAAGACATCGTCGTGCTTTCAGGGCCGAGCCACGCTGAGGAAGTCGGATTAAGACACCCGACGACTGTTACATCATCTTCAAAAAATATCAAGGCTGCAGAAGCGGTTCAGGATTTATTCATGAACCAGCATTTCCGCGTCTATACCAATCCGGATATGATCGGTGTTGAAATAGGGGGAGCGTTAAAGAATATCATCGCTCTTGCAGCGGGGATTACAGACGGATTGGGATACGGAGATAATGCAAAAGCGGCCTTAATCACCCGAGGTCTTGCTGAAATCGCCAGACTCGGCACAAAGATGGGCGGAAATCCGCTCACCTTTTCCGGCCTGACCGGCGTAGGCGATTTGATCGTGACGTGTACAAGCGTTCATTCCCGAAACTGGCGCGCCGGCAACCTGCTCGGCAAAGGATATAAGCTGGAAGCTGTCCTGGATAAGATGGGGATGGTTGTTGAAGGCGTGCGGACGACGAAAGCTGCGTATCAGCTGTCTCAAAAATACCAAGTGAAAATGCCGATCACAGAGGCGCTTCACCAAGTATTATTTAACGGGCAGAAGGTAGAAACGGCCGTAGAATCCTTAATGGCCAGAGTGAAAACCCATGAGATGGAAGACTTGGTCAACACATTCGAAAACCGGGTGAAGTGACAATAACATGCCGTCAGCATATTCTGAAGTGACGAAAGTCCAAAACGCAGAACTCTCCGGCTGAAATCGCTTAAAACATTTGCTGATTTAGGCAGAAGAGGATGCAGACGTACGCATCTACGCATACTATAGCATCGAAGTCCAAGAGAGTGTATCTCAGACGTACAGGTGAATATAGTCAACTTGACTGAAGCAAAGTCCCCCTCTTTGCTTCAGTTTTTTTGTTTTTTCAATAGATGGAAAACCTGTTGATCTTTTCAACATTTGTATATTAAAATGAAATATAACGCTTACAATGATGGGACGGGGGGCACGAACGTGAGTGTGGCATTGATGAAAATGTGGTTTGCGCTTGGTGCTATGGGATTAATGTTTGTTGCGGTGGCCTCTATTTATGTCAGCAGGTACAAAGTGAAAAACAAACTGATAAAAGCAGCGGTTTCTTCACTCGCTTATGCCTGCATGGTCATCTCGGGATTGATCGTGTTAATGGTCGTTTTCAGCGGGCCTGTCAATGAATAAAGCAAAAAGGGGGCGCGGAATGCATAAGTTTAAAATGGCCGTCATAACGGCAATGGCGGTGCTTCTGCTGTCCGGCTGTCTGTACCCTGAAGCGGAAAAAACTGAAAATAAAGTATCTTACAAACATCAGCTTCAGCAGGTGCAAGCGGCAGTGGATGAATTTAAAAAGGCGAACGGCGGACTTCTGCCGATTCAGACAAAAGATATGAAAACACCGCTCTATCAAAAATATCCGATAGATTTTAAGCGGCTCGCGCCCAGATACATAGAGGAGCCGCCGGCCTCAGCTTATGAAAGCGGAGGAATGTACCAATACGTGCTTGTCGATGTGGAAAATAAGCCGACCGTCAAGCTGGTCGATCTCCAAATGGCGGAAGCAATCCGCGACATGAAGCTGCGTGTCAAAATGTATCAGGAAAAGCATACATATCCTCCCTATGAGGACGCCGTTTCAAAAGGGCTGTTCACTTTAAATAAAAAAAAGCTCGGCATGAAAGACTCTCCTTCAGTCAAAAGTCCGGTTTCAGGCACGTCTCTGCCGCTTTTAATCGGCGCTGACGGAGAAATCTATGCCGACTATCGCGTCGATCTCGCCCGCTGCCTGAAGGAAAACAAAAAGAAAATCAAACCGGGCGCGGAAATTCAGGATATTTTATGGAAAGAGACTCCTTTCGTCCCGGCCTTTTCAGTCACATACACCGTAAATGAAAAACAGGAACCCGTTTTTTTAGAAAGTCAAACGAAACAGGAATGAACCTTTTTCCCGCGCATACAAATAGGGAGAAAGGTTTTTTTGATTTTGATAGAAAAGACTGCCTGAAAATTTTCTAAAGATGTCATATTGAAATAGGACAACGTCATACACATATAGTGTCCTGTATTTGATTGGAGAATGGTGAATGAAAAATGATAAGGATAGGAAGTCCGGGAGGGGATCACTTGGAAAAGGTCGATATTTTCAAGGATATCGCTGAACGAACAGGGGGCGATATATACTTAGGAGTCGTTGGCGCTGTCCGTACAGGGAAATCTACATTCATTAAAAAATTTATGGAGCTCGTGGTGCTCCCGAATATCAGCAATGAGGCCGATCGAGCGCGGGCGCAGGATGAGCTTCCGCAAAGCGCAGCAGGAAAAACGATAATGACCACAGAACCAAAATTTGTCCCGAATCAAGCCATGTCCGTTCATGTCGCGGAAGGACTTGATGTCAACATCCGTCTTGTGGATTGTGTGGGATATACGGTTCCCGGGGCGAAGGGATATGAGGATGAAAACGGCCCGAGAATGATCAATACACCTTGGTACGAAGAACCGATTCCCTTTCATGAGGCAGCGGAAATCGGTACGAGAAAAGTCATCCAGGAACACTCCACAATCGGGGTCGTCATTACGACAGACGGCTCAATCGGCGATATTGCGCGGGGCGATTACGTGGAAGCGGAAGAAAGAGTCATCGACGAGCTGAAGGAAGTCGGCAAACCGTTTATTATGGTCATCAACTCGGTAAAACCGTACCACCCGGAAACAGAAGCGCTCAGAGCTGAATTAAGCGCGAAATATGATATTCCCGTCCTCGCCATGAGTGTTGAAAGCATGCGGGAAACAGATGTGTTAAGCGTCCTCAGAGAAGCGCTTTACGAGTTCCCTGTGCTGGAAGTCAATGTCAACCTTCCGAGCTGGGTCATGGTGCTGAAGGAAAATCACTGGCTCAGAGAGAGCTACCAGGAATCAGTGAAAGAAACCGTAAAAGATATTAAACGCCTGCGTGATGTCGACCGGGTTGTCGGCCACTTCAGTGAATTTGAGTTTATTGAAAGCGCCGGTCTGGCCGGAATCGAACTTGGCCAGGGTGTCGCAGAAATTGATTTGTATGCGCCGGATCATTTATATGACCAGATTTTAAAAGAAGTGGTCGGCGTTGAAATCCGCGGGAAAGACCACCTGCTTGAATTAATGCAGGACTTCGCCCACGCGAAAAAAGAATATGATCAGGTATCAGATGCGCTGAAAATGGTGAAACAGACCGGCTACGGCATTGCCGCCCCGGCCTTAACCGATATGAGCCTTGATGAACCGGAAATCATCAGACAGGGATCAAGGTTCGGAGTAAGGCTCAAAGCGGTCGCTCCGTCCATTCATATGATCAAAGTGGATGTGGAAAGTGAATTCGCGCCGATCATCGGGACGGAAAAACAAAGTGAAGAACTTGTCCGCTACTTAATGCAGGACTTTGAAGATGATCCGCTTTCTATCTGGAACTCCGATATTTTCGGCAGATCATTGAGCTCTATCGTAAGAGAAGGAATCTCCGCAAAACTGTCACTCATGCCGGAAAATGCGAGATATAAACTGAAAGAAACGCTGGAGAGAATTATTAACGAAGGCTCAGGCGGCCTGATCGCCATTATTTTGTAAGCTGAAGGACCTCTTCCTGAAACGGGGGGTCTTTTTTTATTCTTTTTAGATACTGGAAATCAATCAAGGATTAGGAGGAAAAAAGCAAAAAAAGGAATATTTGTTCGGTAAAACACGTGAAAACCTTGACGAGCAAGGGATTGAGGCTTTAAAATGCTTGATATGGCTTTTTATATGTGTTACTCTACATACAGAAAATCTTCACTTTGTTGGACAAACATTCCTCAAAGTGTCTGTTTTCTTATGAAAAGCCGTTTACTTGTCTGTTCTTCCCTGCTTTGATTTTTTATCAGACAGGTTTAGAATCAGGCTGAACTGTGAAGAAATGATAATAAACTGCTGATTTGATACCCTTTTGGGAGGAGGTGAAAGGCATGAACAAGACAGAACTAATCAATGCGGTTGCTGAAGCAAGCGAATTGTCTAAAAAAGACGCTACAAAAGCAGTTGATTCTGTTTTTGATACGATTTTAGATGCACTTAAAAACGGTGATAAAATCCAACTGATCGGTTTCGGTAACTTTGAGGTGCGCGAGCGCTCTGCACGTAAAGGACGTAACCCGCAAACAGGTGAAGAAATCGAAATCCCTGCAAGCAAGGTACCTGCTTTCAAACCAGGTAAAGCTCTTAAAGACGCTGTTGCAGGAAAATAATTGTGAATATAGATCGTGTATGCATCTGATACATACACTTTGTTTCTTCACAGAAAAGCCCCTTGATAAAGGGGCTTTTCATATTTAAGCAGCCTTGGTCACCGGGCAGGACTTTCGTTTTGCTTTTGGCGCGGCAAATGTGCTAGAATCGAAATTAAATGTATTCAATGGTGGAGGACACAGACAATGAAAGAAGTTAATAAAGAACAGATTGAACAGGCGGTTCGCCAGATTTTAGAGGCGATTGGAGAAGACCCGGACCGGGAAGGGCTTTTAGATACGCCGAAACGCGTGGCAAAAATGTACGCGGAAGTATTCTCGGGATTAAATGAAGACCCGAAAGAACACTTTAAAACCGTTTTCGGAGAAGACCATGAGGAGCTTGTTCTTGTAAAAGATATCGCGTTTCATTCCATGTGTGAACATCACCTTGTTCCTTTTTACGGAAAAGCGCATATTGCCTACATTCCGCGCGGCGGCAAAGTGACGGGCCTGAGTAAATTGGCGCGGGCAGTGGAAGCCGTCTCAAAACGCCCGCAGCTGCAGGAGCGCATCACTTCAACGATTGCAGAAAGCATCGTAGAGACCTTAGATCCCCACGGCGTCATGGTTGTCGTCGAAGCTGAGCATATGTGCATGACGATGAGGGGCGTAAGAAAGCCGGGTGCAAAAACAGTGACTTCCGCTGTAAGAGGTATTTTTAAAGATGACGCAGCGGCGCGTTCCGAAGTGTTAGAACATATTAAACGTGCGGATTAATAATGATAGAGGGTGCAGATATGAATTCAAAGCATTCAAGTGATTTTGTCGTCATTAAAGCGGTCGAGGACGGCGTGAACGTCATCGGTTTAACGAGAGGAACGGATACGAAATTTCACCATTCCGAAAAACTGGACAAAGGCGAAGTAATTATCGCTCAGTTTACTGAGCATACCTCTGCCATCAAAGTGAGAGGCAACGCCCTCATCCAGACCGCTTACGGAGAAATGAACAGCGAAAAAAAATAAGCCGGCTGTTTCCCGCTTTTGCCAAATGCCCGCAAACGGCGGGAGAATACAGCCAATTTCTTTTTTTTATGCTATAATGATACCTGCGTATAATAATGACGAGTAAATCTCATACATATTAGAATAAATGTGAATTTGGGGACAAGGGTGATATTTTTGCAAGACATCTACGGAACTTTAGCGAATCTAAATACGAAATTAAAACAAAAGCTGTCTCATCCTTATTTAGCGAAACATATTTCTGCGCCTAAAATCGATGAGGATAAGCTTCTTCTTTTTCACGCTTTGTTTGAAGAGGCGGACATTAAGAACAACGACAGAGAAAATTACATAGTAACTGCGATGCTTGTCCAAAGCGCCCTTGATACCCACGATGAAGTGACAACAGCCAGAGCGTTAAAGCGAGACGAAAATAAAAACCGGCAGCTCACCGTGCTTGCCGGCGACTATTTCAGCGGACTGTATTATTCGCTTTTATCTGAAATGAAGGATATCTATATGATACGGACGCTCGCTACGGCAATTAAAGAAATCAATGAGCATAAAATCCGTCTGTACGATCGGTCTGTCAATGACTTGAATCAATTGATCGAAAGCATGGCGATTGTGGAAGCGGCCCTGTTTCACAGAGTGTCAGACCACTTTAATCTTCCGCGCTGGAAAGAGCTGGCGAGTGATTTTTTTGTATATAAGCGGCTGATGAACGGCAATGCTATATTTCTCGATGTCATCGGCAATATTGTAAAGTCAGGGAAATCAAAGGCTGACATAATGGAAGATAGCTTCCGAAAGGCAAAGCAAAGCATTGAAACGCTGCTGCCGCTCAATTCACCAATCCAAAACCTAATGCTGAACCGGCTTAAGGCGATCAGCCAGGACAAAACATATCATCAGAAAGTGGAAGAAGGGTAATCAACATGCAGGAGTCAAAAGAACAGCGCGTACACGGCGTGTTTGAAAAAATCTATAAAAATTATGACCAAATGAACTCTGTTATCAGTTTTCAGCAGCATAAAAAATGGCGCGATAAAACGATGCAGATCATGAATGTTAAAGAAGGCGCAAAAGCGCTTGATGTCTGCTGCGGAACGGCTGACTGGACGATTGCCCTCGCAGAAGCGGCCGGAAAAAGCGGTGAAATCAAAGGACTGGATTTCAGCAAAAATATGCTGAGCATCGGCGAGAAAAAAGTGAAAGAGGGCGGTTACAGCCAAATTGAACTTTTGCACGGAAATGCGATGGAGCTTCCTTTCGCTGATGATTCTTTTGATTTTGTCACCATCGGCTTCGGGCTGCGGAACGTTCCCGACTATCTGACCGTGCTGAAAGAAATGCGGCGGGTCGTCAAACCGGGCGGGCAGGTCGTATGTCTGGAAACATCCCAACCGGAAATGTTCGGATTCAGACAGGCATATTTTCTATATTTTAAATACATCATGCCTTTCTTCGGAAAAATGTTTGCGAAGAGCTATAAAGAATATTCTTGGCTTCAAGAATCGGCAAGAGAATTTCCCGGTATGAAAGAACTTGCGCGTCTGTTTGAAGAAGCGGGCCTGACGAATGTCAAATACCATTCGTTTACCGGCGGAGTGGCCGCTACGCATATCGGTTGGAAATGATGAATATACAGATGTTTGGGTGAATGATATGAAATTTAAAATGGCCTATTCTTTTTTAAATGACGATATTGATGTGATCGAAAGGGAACTTGAGCAAACGGTGCGGTCAGACTATCCCTTGCTGAGTGAAGCCGGGCTCCATCTGCTCCAGGCGGGAGGCAAGCGGATCCGCCCTGTTTTCGTATTGCTTTCCGGCATGTTCGGCGACTATGACATTAATAAAATAAAATATGTTGCGGTGACGCTGGAAATGATTCATATGGCGTCCCTCGTGCATGACGACGTCATTGATGACGCCGAGCTGCGGAGGGGAAAACCGACCATCAAAGCCAAGTGGGACAACCGTATCGCCATGTATACCGGTGATTATATGCTTGCGGGCTCACTGGAGATGATGACGAGATTGGATGAGCCGAAAGCCCACCGGATCCTGTCCAAAACCATCGTAGAAGTATGCCTCGGAGAAATTGAACAGATCAGAGATAAATACAATATGGAACAAAACCTCAGAACCTATTTGCGCCGCATCAAACGGAAAACGGCTCTTCTCATTGCCGTCAGCTGCCAGCTCGGCGCCATCGCTTCGGGAGCTGATGAGAAGATTCACAAAGCATTATATTGGTTCGGCTATTACGTGGGCATGTCCTACCAGATTATTGACGACATTCTTGATTTCACTTCAACGGAAGAGGAACTGGGAAAACCGGTCGGAGGGGATCTGCTGCAAGGAAATGTCACTCTGCCCGTTTTGTACGCGCTCCGTCAGCCTGAATTGAAAAATCAGCTGAAATTAATTAACAGTGAAACAACACAGGAGAAGCTCGCCCCCATTATTGAAAATATTAAACGCACAGACGCGATTGAAAAATCAATGGCCGTCAGTGACAGGTACTTAAAAAAAGCGTTTGAAAAACTGAATACACTGCCGAGAGGACGGGCGCGCTCATCATTGGCCGCCATCGCCAAATATATCGGCAAACGGAAATTTTAAATTCCTTTTACGAACAAGATGTGAACATTCTCCGCCCTGGATTGATTAATTGTCAGAAAGATGTTACGATTTCGGTGTGCAACTTGAAAGCCTATACATAATGATGGGGTGGAGAATCTTATGGAAAAAACTTTTATCATGGTAAAACCGGACGGCGTACAGCGCCAGCTGATCGGAGAGATTTTATCCAGATTTGAGCGTAAGGGCTTACAATTGGCAGGAGCCAAGCTAATGCAAGTTTCAGAACAGATGGCTGAAAACCATTATGCTGAACATAAAGGGAAGCCGTTTTTCGGCGAGCTTGTGGAATTCATTACATCAGGACCCGTATTTGCAATGGTATGGGAAGGGGAAAATGTAGTAGAGATCACAAGACAGCTGATCGGAAAAACGAACCCGAAAGATGCACTGCCGGGCACGATCCGCGGTGACTACGGCATGTTTGTCGGCAAAAATATCATTCACGGTTCAGACTCCTTAGAAAGCGCTGAGCGGGAAATTGACATTTTCTTCAAACAGGAGGAGCTTGTACCGTATCAAAAATTAATGGCCGACTGGGTGTACTAAGCCGTCAGCCTTTCTTTTTCTCTTGTTATGAAAAGGTTTACATATTTTAAAAAAGACAGAGGCTGCGCTGCCCTGTCTTTTCATTTCTCACAAATCAGCCCGCGGGCTGATTTTTTTATTGAAATCGTACAATTTCGAAAGAAAACAGGCTATACTAGGACAAAAGACAGCGAGATTGGGAGAGAAGCAATGGAGCATTACGACATTTTTATCACCAAGTGGAAACAAATAACCGGTGTTGATTTATCTCTATACAAAGAAGCACAGATGAAAAGGCGGCTTACGTCCCTTTATGAAAAGAAGGGGTTCAGAGATTTTCAGGAATTTGCCGCCGCTTTGGAAAAGGACAAGCTTTTATTAAACGAAACATTGGACAGAATGACGATCAATGTTTCTGAATTTTACCGAAATTATAAACGGTGGGAAGTTCTTGAAACCTCAATTCTTCCGTTAATAAAGCATAACAAACCGTTAAAAATATGGAGTGCGGCCTGTTCAACGGGAGAGGAACCCTATACTTTGGCTATGATTCTCAATCAGCAGACGGAATTGGCCGGATTTGATATATTGGCGACAGATATTGATGAAAAGGCGCTCAGCAAAGCCAAGCGGGGCATCTATCAGGAACGCTCGCTGCAAGAGGTGCCGGCTTCCGTGAAAAGCCGTTATTTCACCAAGCAGGCTGACAACAGCTATCAAGTAAAACAAGAGATTCAGAAAAACATCCGGTTTAAGCGGCACAACCTGCTTGCCGACAGCTATGAACAGGATTTTGACCTGATCGTCTGCCGCAACGTCTTTATTTATTTTACTGAAAAAGCAAAAGAAGAGCTGTATGTGAAAATGGCGGGCAGTCTGAAAAAGAACGGAATTCTGTTTGTCGGCAGTACAGAACAAATTTTCAGCCCGGAAAAATTCGGCCTTGAGAGCACTGATACATTTTTTTATCAAAAAAGATAGAAGACATTTAATGAAAACTTGTGTTATAGTTTTACTTAAAAGCGTTAATGCGATGAAGGGAGAAAAAAGAAATGAGATACTTAACAGCCGGAGAATCACACGGTCCGCAGCTGACGACAATTATAGAAGGTGTGCCTGCGGGGCTTTATATAACTGAAGAAGACATTAATTTTGAGCTTGCCAGACGTCAAAAAGGGCACGGCCGCGGACGCCGCATGCAGATTGAAACGGACAGAGCGAAGATCACAAGCGGCGTGCGGCATGCCCGGACACTCGGTTCACCCATCGCGCTCGTTGTAGAGAATAAAGATTGGACCCACTGGACAAAAATTATGGGCGCCGCACCGATTACAGAAGAAGAAGAAAGTGAAATGAAACGCCAGATTTCAAGACCGAGACCGGGACACGCAGATTTGAACGGTGCTATTAAGTATAATCACCGCGATATGAGAAATGTGTTAGAACGATCTTCCGCGCGTGAGACAACGGTTCGCGTGGCTGCCGGAGCCGTCGCTAAAAAGATTTTAGCGGAGCTTGGCATTAAAGTCGCCGGGCATGTCCTGCAAATCGGCAGCGTAAAAGCAGAGAAAACCAATTACACATCCATTGAGGATCTCAAACGGGTAACGGAAGAATCACCGGTCAGATGCTACGATGAAGAAGCTGGCCGTCAAATGATGGCAGCCATTGATGAAGCGAAGGCAAACGGCGACTCGATCGGCGGAATCGTTGAAGTGATCGTCGAAGGTATGCCGGTCGGTGTCGGAAGCTATGTCCACTATGACCGTAAGCTGGACAGCAAGCTCGCTGCTGCCGTTCTGTCGATTAACGCGTTTAAAGGCGTAGAGTTCGGCATCGGTTTTGAAGCGGCCGGCAAAAACGGCAGTGAAGTTCATGATGAAATCGTATGGGATGAAGAGAAAGGCTATACACGCGCCACAAACAGGCTCGGAGGATTAGAAGGCGGTATGACGACGGGAATGCCGATTGTCGTCCGCGGCGTTATGAAACCGATCCCTACTTTGTACAAGCCGCTGAAAAGCGTCGACATTGAAACGAAAGAACCGTTTACAGCGAGCATTGAACGTTCAGACAGCTGCGCGGTTCCGGCAGCAAGTGTAGTGGCTGAAGCAGCAGTGGCCTGGGAAATCGCAAATGCCGTCGTAGAACAATTCGGGCTTGACCAGATCGACCGCATTAAAGAAAATGTTGAAAACATGAAAAAACTATCGAGGGAATTCTGATGAAAGAGCTTGAGGTTCGGACAGCTTCCTCCGCATATCCCGTGTATATCGGTGAAGGCATAAGGAAACAGGCCGCTGCCCTTTTGTCTTCACTGAACAGGCCGCTGACAAAGATCCTTCTCGTCATCGATGCTGAAGTTGACCGGCTATACGGTGATGAGATGTTCCGGCTTTTACACGAAACATGGCCCGTGAAAAAAGTGATCGCTCCAAGCGGAGAAGAAGCGAAGTCTCTGAAAGAGTATGAACGGATTCAAACGGAAGCGATCGCTTTCAATATGGACCGCTCCTCATGTATGATCGCCTTCGGAGGCGGCGTGACGGGTGATTTGGCCGGCTTTTGCGCAGCAACTTTTATGCGCGGAATTGATTTCATTCAAATGCCGACGACACTGCTTGCCCATGACAGCGCGGTCGGCGGCAAGGTGGCCGTCAACCATAAACTCGGAAAGAACTTAATCGGCGCGTTTTATCAGCCGAAAGCGGTGATTTACGATACGGAGCTACTGAAAACCCTGCCGGAACAAGAGCTGAGATCGGGTATGGCTGAAGTGATTAAACATGCGTTTATCGCCGATCATGCTTTTTTAGAAAAACTTCTCACGTTTGACACGTTGCAAGGACTGACAAGCGCTGAGCTGAATGAAATGATTTATAAAGGAATTTCAATCAAATCGGCCGTCGTGCGTGAGGACGAAAAGGAAGAGGGGATAAGAGCTTTTCTGAATTTCGGCCATACGCTCGGCCATGCCGTTGAGGCGGAATACGGCTACGGCCGGATTACACATGGAGATGCGGTCGCCCTCGGCATGCAGTTTGCCCTTTACGTGAGTGAACAGGTTGCTGGATGCAAGATGAACAGAAAAGAACTCACGCAATGGCTGATTGGGCTCGGCTACCCGGGAAGCATCAGACAAGATATTGAAACGCCGGTTCTCTCCGCCCGGATGATGAATGATAAAAAAACGCGCGGAGGCATGACACAGTTCATCGTGTTAAAGGAATTAGGCGAAGCGCGGGACTGCATGCTTTCAAAAGATGAGCTCGAAAATTTGCTGAACAAATGGCGAATGGAGGAAACAGCATGATGATACGCGGCATTCGCGGAGCAACAACGGTGGAACAAGACACCGAACAAGAAATTTTAGAAAAAACACAGCAGCTGCTTGAAAAAATCATTGAACAAAATGGATGCAAGCCGGAAGACGTTGTACAGATCCTGTTATCCGCCACGCCTGATATCCATTCCGTATTTCCGGCAAAAGCGGTCCGCCGCCTTTCCGGGTGGCAGTACGTCCCGGTGACGTGCATGCAGGAAATGGATGTCACCGGCGCTCTGCAAAAGTGTATCCGTGTCCTGATGACGGTTCAGACGGATGCGCCTCAGGATGAAATCAAGCATGTCTATTTAGAAAAAGCCGTTGTGTTAAGGCCGGATTTATCATTGACAAAAAATACTGACATGTAATACGATAAACAAAGCTTAGAAATACACAAGAGTGTGTATAGAGCTGGTAAGTAAGATATTGAACAGTTGAGTTTAGAATAGGGTAGCAGAGAATGAGTTTAGCTGAGCTGAGATAAACACGTTTTTATTCTGCCCAAAAGAATCCTTTCTTTTGGGTTTATTTCTTATACGCAAGACTCCTCTCACTCTTCATCTCATTCTCCTTACCGTAAGGAGGAGAATCATGAATTTACAATCGGATGTTTCTTTATTTTTAAAGGACAGTCTGACACACCGCACCATTCCAATCGCAGAGACTTTTACGGTCGACACGATCACACCCATTCAGATGGTTGAAAAACTGGACAGAAACATTACGTATCTTTTAGAAAGCAAGGATGAGTCGTCAAGCTGGTCGAGATACTCTTTTATCGGCCTCGATCCTTTTATCACCATTAAAGAAAGTCATAACACATTCACTGCCGCTGATCCAAACGGGCATACGCTGTTTGAAGGCGGAGAATTAAAAGCCGTGCTTGACTGGATGAATGAGAGCTTCCGCATTAAAACACCCGAGCTTGATATCCCATTTTCGGGAGGGGCGGTCGGTTATCTGAGCTATGACATGATTCCTTTGATTGAGCCTTCCGTGCCAAGCCACGCGAAAGAAACAGATTTCGAAAAATGCATGCTGTTTGTCTGCCGGAAAATCATCGCGTACGACCACGAAACGAAACAAGTGCATTTCATTCAATATGCGGAGCTTAACGGCCGGGAGACGGAGGAAGAAAAGCGGGCCGTTTTTAAAGAAAATTGCGCGGAGCTTCGTAAGCTTATCGGTATTTTGACAGAATCGAAAGATATGAAAGAGCCGTTTTTTTCTAAAGAAACGTTTGACACGCCAAGTTTTGCCGATGTGACATCCAATTATACGAAAGAAGAGTTTATGGCCGGCGTTAATAAACTGAAAGAATATATAAAAGCGGGAGACATTTTTCAAGGGGTGCTTTCGCAAAAGTTTGACATTCCGGTATCCAGACATTCATTTGAACTGTACAGGGTGCTCCGCATCATCAATCCTTCACCCTATATGTACTATATCAAACTGCCTGACAGAGACATTGTCGGGAGTTCGCCTGAACGTCTGATCCGCGTGCATGACAGGCACCTGGAAATTCATCCGATTGCCGGAACGAGAAGAAGGGGCGCCGGAAAAAAAGAAGATGAACGCCTGAAAAAAGAGCTGATGAATGACGAAAAAGAAAAAGCTGAACATTTCATGCTCGTCGATCTTGCGCGCAATGACATCGGCAGAGTTGCGGAGTACGGTTCCGTAGCCGTTCCGGAATTCACAAAGGTCGTTTCTTTTTCACATGTGATGCACATCATCTCTGTTGTAACCGGCCGTTTAAAACAGGGCGTCCATCCCGTTGACGCGCTGATGTCGGCATTCCCGGCAGGAACACTCACGGGCGCTCCGAAAATCCGCGCGATGCAGCTTTTAAATGAATTAGAACCGACTTCCAGAGAAACCTACGGCGGATGTATCGCTTATATCGGATTTGACGGGTCAATTGATTCGTGTATTACCATCCGCACCATGAGTGTCAAAAACGGTACGGCGTCGGTGCAGGCGGGCGCGGGAATAGTCGCCGATTCCGTCCCGGAAGCCGAATATGAAGAAAGCTGTAACAAAGCGGGGGCGCTTTTAAAAACGATTCAAATCGCAGAAGACATCTTTTCTGGCGGGGAGGAGAAGACGGATGAACAAATTTCTGCAATCGTGCGTTAATGGCCGTACGCTGAAAATTGGAGAAGCCGAAAAGCTGATGGAGATGATGATGAACGGGGACATGTCGCAGTCTGAGATCGGCGGGATTTTATCGGTATTAGCCCACCGGGGTGAAACGGCGGAGGAGCTTGCCGGATTTGTAAAAGTGATGCGGGCGCGGGCACAGACATCAGGTGGCTTGGCGGATGTCGTTGATACGTGCGGAACAGGCGGAGACGGGATTTCTACGTTTAACATATCCACGGCAGCGGCGATTACAGCTTCTGCCGCCGGAGCTAAAGTTGCCAAGCACGGAAATCGCTCCGTTTCGTCTAAAAGCGGCAGCGCGGATGTGCTGGAAAAACTGGGTGTTTCCATTCAAGCCACACCAGACAGCGTCAAACGCAGCATTGAAACGAAACAAATGGGGTTTTTGTTTGCGCCGCTGTTTCATTCGTCAATGAAGTACGTCGCCGCCGCAAGAAAAGAGCTTGGCTTCCGAACCGTATTTAATCTGCTGGGCCCGCTCAGCAACCCGCTGCAGGTGAAGCGGCAGGTGATCGGCGTCTATTCATTTGATAAAGCGCGCCTGATGGCAAGCGCTTTGGAACAATTTGATGTCAGACACGTCATGCTTGTCTCTGCCCGTGACGGATTAGATGAATTGTCCATCTCAGCACCGACCGATATCATTGAACTGAAAAACGGTGAACGTCTGGAATATTCCGTTTCACCTGAACAATTCGGTTTTACAGAAGGTTCACTAAAGGATATTCAAGTGAGTTCATCGGAAGAAAGCGCGCTCCTCATTCAGAATATTTTTGCAAATAAAGCTCCGTCATCCGCTCTGCATATTACCGCCTTAAATGCGGGCGCGGCCATTTATACGGCAGGTCTTGCAAACGATCTGGAAGAAGGAACGAAAACCGCCTTAGAAGCGATTCAAAACGGAGATGCTAAAAGGCAGCTCGAACGTCTGAAACAGAAAGAGGAAGAAATGTATGCTTGATCAAATCATTCAGCAGAAAAAAGAAGAAATAAAATCCATCGTGCTGCCGGAAACCTGTCAAATTGAACGGAGATCCTTTAAAAAAGCGCTCCTGAACCCGAACCGTTTTATCGGGCTGATTGCCGAAGTGAAAAAAGCTTCGCCGTCTAAAGGATTGATTAAAGAGCATTTTGTTCCGGAAACGATTGCGGCGGATTATGAAGCGGCTAAAGCCGACGCCCTTTCAGTTCTCACGGATACCCGTTTTTTTCAGGGGAGAAATCAATTTCTGACAGATGTTAAACAAACCGTGTCTCTTCCCGTGCTGAGAAAAGATTTTATTATTGATTCCCTTCAGGTGGAGGAATCGTTCAGGATCGGCGCCGATGCCATTTTGCTGATCGGGGAAGCGCTGGAACCTTCAGAGCTTCATGAGCTTTATCTGGAAGCCCGCGAGAAGGGCATGGACGTTCTCGTTGAAGTCCATGATGAAACTGTGCTTGAACGGATTTTACAAGTGTTTCAGCCGGACATTCTCGGCATAAACAACCGGGACTTAAAAACGTTCCGTACTTCTGTTTCGCAAACGGAAAAAATAGCGCAGCTTGTACCGGACGGCTGCCTGCTGGTCAGCGAAAGCGGAATCGGTTCTTTGGCTGACCTGCAATTCGTCAACAAGCACGGGGCGCAGGCTGTATTGGCCGGAGAATCCTTAATGAGAGAGGATTCGCAGCAAAAAGCGATCCGCGGACTGTTCGGGGAGTGACGATATGAAAAAGCCTGAGTTAAAGTACTGCGGAATACGATCGAAGCGTGATTATGAACTTGCGGCAGCTTCAGAAGCGGATTATCTGGGATTTATTTTTGCCGCAAGCAAACGGAGAGTAACGCCGGATGAGGTCCGGAAATGGAAAGAGCAGGTCCGGACAGACAAGAAACATGTCGGAGTATTTGTAAATGAAACGATAGAAAACATCGCGCAAATCGCCTCTGATCTGGCACTTGACGTCATCCAGCTTCACGGTGATGAATCGCCTGAGGATGCCCTCCGCCTCCGCCCGCTTGTACGCTCGGAGATATGGAAAGCGCTCCATCACGGGGAAGGGACGCTCCGTCAGATGGCTCAATTTGCACCTGCTGTCGACGGCTATGTCATTGATTCTTCAGTAAAAGGAATGAGAGGCGGCACGGGAATCGCGTTTTCATGGGCCCGTGTCCCCTTGTACCGAAAGCAGGCTCAAAATGCAAACAAGCGCTGTTTTATCGCGGGCGGCGTTAATCCTGAAACGATTACCGGCTTACTGAGATCGCGTCCGTGCGGTATAGATCTTGCCAGCGGAATTGAAAAAAACGGACAAAAGGATCAAACACTGATCCGGATTTTAGAAGAAAGGATGAACCACTATGTATCCATATCCAAATGAAATCGGAAGATACGGCGAATTCGGCGGCAAATTTGTCCCTGAAACATTGATGCGGCCCCTTGAGGAAATCGAAACGGCTTTCACAGAATTAAGGAATGATCCCGTTTTTCATGCCGAATATAAAAAACTATTGTTTGATTACTCCGGAAGACCGACCGCATTAACGTTCGCAGACAGGGTGTCGGAGTATTTGGGAGGGGCGAAAATCTATCTGAAAAGAGAAGATTTAAACCATACCGGCTCTCATAAAATTAACAACGCGCTAGGCCAGATTCTGCTTGCCAAAAAGATGGGCAAAACGAAAATCATCGCCGAAACCGGTGCGGGACAGCACGGTGTGGCTGCCGCGACAGCCGCCGCAAAATTCGGTTTTAAGTGTACGGTTTTTATGGGTGAAGAAGACGTTGCGCGCCAGTCGCTGAACGTATTCCGGATGAAACTGCTCGGCGCGGAAGTGGTGCCGGTCACAAGCGGCAACGGCACGCTGAAAGATGCGACGAATGAGGCAATCAGGTATTGGGTCCAGCATTGTGAAGATCATTTCTACCTTATCGGTTCTGTAGTGGGGCCGCACCCGTATCCGTATATCGTTCGCGAATTCCAGAAAATCATCGGCGAGGAAGCGAAAGAACAGCTCCGCCGGGTTGAAGGAACGCTCCCGGATAAGGTTGTTGCATGTGTCGGCGGCGGAAGCAATGCGATGGGCATTTTTCAGGCCTTTTTAGACGAAGATACTGAGCTGATCGGCGCCGAGGCGGCCGGAAAAGGAATTGATACGCCGCTGCATGCGGCAACGATCGCAAAAGGGACGCTCGGGGTGATTCACGGTTCAATGACCTATTTAATACAAGATGAATACGGGCAGATTATCGAACCGTACTCCATTTCAGCAGGCCTTGATTACCCGGGGATCGGCCCTGAGCACGCCTATCTGCATAAAAGCGGCCGTGTAACGTACGAAAGCGTGACAGACGATGAAGCGATTGCCGCGTTACGTCTGCTTTCTGAAACAGAAGGTATTCTTCCGGCTATTGAATCTGCCCACGCCCTGGCAAAAGCGTTTGAAATGGCAAAAGACATGGATAAAGATAAAATCATTCTCGTCAGTTTGTCGGGAAGAGGAGATAAAGATGTTCATACGCTGATGAATGTTTTGGAAAACGGGGTGGAGACACATGTTTAATCTGCGAGATTCTGAAAAATTATTTATCCCTTTTATTACAGCTGGCGATCCGCTTCCTGACATTTCTGTTGAGCTGGCAATATCATTGCAGAATGCAGGCGCTTCTGCCCTTGAGATCGGCGTTCCTTACACAGATCCGCTCGCGGACGGACCCGTCATACAACGGGCTTCAAAACGGGCTCTGGAAAACGGAATGAATATCGTAAAAGCAATTGAACTTGGCGGCAAAATGAAAAAAAACGGCGTTCATATTCCAATTATCCTCTTTACGTATTATAATCCTGTGTTACAATTAGAAAAAGAATACTTTTTCGCTTTACTGCGGGAAAACGACATAGACGGTCTGCTTGTACCCGACCTTCCATTAGAGGAAAGCGCCCTTTTGCAAATGACATGCAAAAAGGAGAACATCGCTTATATCTCACTGGTTGCGCCGACAAGTGAAGACCGTTTGAAAATAATTACTGAACAGGCCAGCGGCTTTGTGTATTGTGTATCCTCTTTAGGAGTGACGGGCGTACGCAGCGAATTCGATCCGTCTGTATACTCTTTCATTCGTAAGGTGAAAGAATTCAGCTCTGTTCCGGTGGCGGTCGGTTTTGGCATTTCAAACCGCAAACAGGTTGACGGGATGAATGAAATATCTGACGGTGTCGTTGTCGGCAGCGCGCTTGTCAAAAAAGTTGAAGAGCTTAAAACAAAGCTTGTGAATCCCGGAACAAGAGCTGATGCGCTTCTTGAATTTGAAGAATACGCAAAGACGTTCGGACGACTGTACAGTGTAAAATGAGGTGACTGGATTTGCAGATTAAAGAACAGCTGCGGCAGCTGAAACCGTATCAGCCGGGCAAACCAATAGAAGAAGTGAAAATGGAATACGGGCTTGAGAAAGTAGTAAAACTCGCTTCTAACGAAAATCCGTTCGGCTGTTCACAGGCCGCTAAAGATGCGCTGCATCAGGAGATTGAGCAGCTTGCGCTGTATCCCGACGGTTACAGTGCCGCTTTGAGAACGCGGCTCAGTGAGCATCTGCAGGTCAGTGAATCTTCTATTATTTTCGGCAACGGCTCTGATGAGCTTGTGCAGATTATCTGCCGTTCTTTATTAAATGATCAGGCAAACACGATTACCGCCGCCCCGACTTTCCCGCAATACAGACACAATGCGGTGATTGAAGGCGCTGAGGTGCGCGAGGTGCCGCTCCGCAGCGACGGCGCTCATGATTTGGACCGGATGCTGGAAGCAATTGACGGCAAGACGAAAGTCATATGGGTATGCAACCCCAATAATCCGACGGGGACATATACTTCTGAGCAAGAGCTAATCGCCTTTTTAAACAGAGTTCCCGAGCATATACTCGTTGTACTTGATGAAGCGTACTACGAGTATGTTACGGCGGAAGATTACCCAGAAAGCATTCCGCTTTTAAAGCAATATGCGAATGTCATGATCCTCCGCACCTTCTCTAAAGCGTACGGACTTGCCGCGCTGCGCGTCGGATACGGCATTGCGGACGAAGCGCTGATCCGCCAGATTGAACCGGCGAGAGAGCCGTTCAATACGAGCAGAATCGGTCAGGCTTCGGCACTGGCAGCGCTTGATGACCAGACATTTATTCAGGAATGCGTCGAGAAAAATAAAGCAGGCCTTAAGCAGTATTATGATTTTGCAGAAACTCACGGATTAACTTGTTATCCTTCACAAACCAACTTTGTGCTCATTGATTTTAACCGCCCGGCGGATGAACTGTTCCAAGCCCTGTTGGAAAAAGGATATATCGTCCGCTCAGGACAGGCGCTCGGATTTCCGACAGCGTTAAGGATTACGGTCGGTACGAAAGAGCAGAATGAGGAAATTCTCACAATTTTAGCTGCAATATTATAAGAGGTGATCAGGCATCACCTCTTTGCTCTATTAAAATAGTTGAAAAAGGAAATGAGTGAAATGAAGGATACTATATTGCTTGCGGGGATCGGGCTGATCGGCGGATCGATCGCATTGGCCATCAAAAAGGAGCATCCGCATAAACGGATTATCGGTGTGGATATTTCGGAAGAACAGCTCACTGCCGCGCTGAAGCTCGGAATTATTGACGAGCGGGCCGGCTCATTTACGGAAGGGGCGCAGCAAGCGTCTGTTGTCATTATCGCCACGCCTGTCGCCCAAACGCTGAAAATGCTCGATGTGCTGGCCGAATCAGACATCACCCATGAACTCCTGATTACGGATGTCGGCAGCACGAAACAGAAAGTCGTCAGCTACGCCGACAAAGTGCTTCCGGCTCACTATCAATTTGTCGGCGGCCATCCGATGGCGGGATCTCATAAATCCGGGGCCGCTGCCGCGAAAGAATTTTTATTCGAAAATGCGTTTTACATTTTAACACCCGGAAAATCAACTTCTAAAGAGTCAGTAACGCATCTGAAGGAACTCTTGAAAGCGGCAAACGCCCACTTTGTGGAGATGACTCCCGAGGAGCATGACGGCGTAACGAGCGTCATCAGCCATTTCCCTCATATCGTTGCTGCAAGCCTCGTACATCAGGCTCATCATGCTGAAGAAGATTATCCGTTTTTGAAACGTTTCGCAGCCGGCGGTTTTCGGGACATCACCAGGATCGCCTCAAGCAGTCCGGCGATGTGGAGGGACATACTTCTTCATAACAAAGATAAACTGCTTGACCGCTTCAAAGAATGGAAACGGGAGATTGACACGATCGAATCTTATGTAGAAAATGAAGATGCGGACAGCCTGTTCGGATATTTTAAAAAAGCGAAAGATTATCGCGACGGTCTGCCGCTCCGTCAAAAAGGAGCGATCCCGTCCTTTTATGACCTTTATGTCGATGTTCCCGATCATCCGGGGGTCATTTCGGAAATTACGGCGATATTGGCAGAAGAAAAAATCAGTATCACCAACATCCGCATTATCGAAACAAGAGAAGATATTAACGGAATTCTCAGAATCAGTTTCCAGACTGATGATGACAGGAAGCGGGCGGAAACCTGCATTCAATCCCGCGCTAAATATGACACATTTTACGCTGACTGAGGTGGAAAACATTGAAAAGAGAAAAAGTGATGTCTTTAAACGGTGAAATTCATATTCCGGGGGATAAATCCATCTCCCACCGTTCTGTTATGTTCGGAGCGCTTGCGGAAGGAACGACAACGGTAAAAAACTTTTTGCCCGGAGCCGATTGTCTGAGCACCATTGCCTGCTTCAGAAAAATGGGTGTCTCCATTGAACAAAACGGAAGTGATGTAACGATATACGGGAAGGGCATTGACGCACTTTGTGAGCCTGACAGCCTTCTTGATGTCGGAAATTCCGGCACGACCATCCGCCTGATGCTCGGCATTTTAGCCGGACGCCCATTTCACAGTACGGTAGCGGGCGACGAAAGTATTGCAAAGCGCCCGATGAAGAGGGTGACGGAGCCTTTAAAACAGATGGGAGCCGCGATTGACGGAAGAGCGGACGGAGGATTTACGCCTTTATCCGTAAGAGGCGGACAATTGAAAGGCATTGATTACGTCTCCCCTGTTGCAAGCGCGCAGATCAAATCCGCCGTGCTGCTTGCCGGATTGCAGGCTGAAGGGACGACGACCGTCACTGAGCCTCATAAATCAAGAGACCATACGGAACGGATGCTGAACGCTTTTGGCGCCGAGCTTGCGGAAACGGAGACGAGCGCTTCCGTAACGGGCGGTCAGAAGCTTCGGGGAGCTGATATTTTCGTGCCCGGCGATATTTCTTCAGCGGCCTTTTTCCTCGCCGCAGGCGCTGTCGTTCCCGGAAGCCGGATTGTGCTGAAAAATGTCGGCCTGAATCCGACACGCACGGGAATGATTGATGTCTTAAAGCAAATGGGGGCTTCACTTGAAGTGATTCGTTCAGAAGCGGACAGCGCGGAGCCTTACGGAGACCTGGTTATTGAGTCTTCAGATCTGAAAGCGGCAGAAATCGGCGGAGAAATCATTCCCCGTTTAATTGACGAGATCCCGATTATCGCCCTTTTGGCAACGCAGGCTGAAGGCACAACTGTCATTAAAGACGCTGCGGAGCTGAAGGTGAAGGAAACGAACCGGATCGACACCGTCGTATCAGAGCTCCGGAAAATCGGCGCAGACATTGAACCGACTGAAGACGGCATGAAAATACACGGCAAAAAAATGCTTGCGGGCGGAGCCGATGTGTCAAGCCACGGCGACCACCGCATCGGCATGATGCTCGGTATCGCTTCATGCCTGACAGAAGAGCCGATTGACATCCGTGATACTGAGGCGATCCATGTCTCATATCCGTCATTTTTTGAGCATTTAGATCAATTAGCCAAAAAAGCCTGAAGACGATTCTTCGGGCTTTTTTCTTCATGAGTCATAAAATCTTGGGCTTTGACATAGCTTGTCTTAAACAGAAAAATAAAAGAAAGGGGGAATGCGTTTTCGTTACAGAAACAGCCGGAACAAATTGCGCTGTTTGCGTATAAAGATGCCGTCCCCTTTTTTGCCGTTTTCCTCTTAACCATTTTCTGATAAACTATAATGCCGGGTGAAGCATCTTATTTGCGGGCAGGCCCTGTCTGAATTATGATAAGAATAACCCGAATAAAAACCCTTTTCATTGGTTGATGAGGTATAGGAAAAGAAAGGACCGGTCTGATTTGAATACATTGATTCAAGAAGCCATAAAATTAGTTGAAGCAGGTGAAACCGAAAAGGGACTCAAAGCGCTTTCAAAAGCTGAAACGCAGCTTCATGACGAAGACAAAGCCATTGCAGCCCAGCTCTACTATGAATGGGGAAACGCCGAAAAAGCGTTAGCGCTGATCAGTGATCTGCATGACCTTTATCCGGATGAGTCTGAGCTGACGAATTTTTACGCCGAATTGTTAATAGATATTGATGAAGAAGAAAAAGCTCTTGAGGTGCTGGAGACGATTTCTCCGGAAGACCCGTCTTACGCGGAAAGCCTTCTTTTAATGGCTGATCTGTATCAGATGCAGGGCTTATTTGAAGTAAGTGAGCAAAAGCTGTTACAGGCGAAAGCGATGTTACAAGATGAACCTGTTATTGATTTCGCTCTGGGGGAATTATACTTCACTCAGGGGTCATACGCAAAAGCCGTTCCGTACTATGAAGAGACGGCAAAAGAACGGCACGAAATCGGCGGCGTAAATGTTCATCAGAGGCTGGCTGAGTCATTGAGCGCGGCGGGCGAATTTGAGGAAGCGATTTCATGGTATGAAAAAGCGGCGGCAGAACATACAGAACCGAATACGATTTTCGGATACGGGTTCACAGCCTATCAGGCGGGAATGGTCAAAACAGCCATCAAGCAGCTGTCTGATTTAAAAGGGCTTGACCCTTCCTATTCATCGCTTTATATGCCGCTTGCAAAAAGCTATGAGGCAGAAGGCATGTATGAAGATGCATTAAAAACCGCTAAAGAAGGTATTACTTACGATGAATACAATAAAGAGCTTTTTCTCTATGCGGCGAAAATG
Source organism: Bacillus sp. SJ-10 (assembly GCF_002843505.1). Classification (NCBI taxonomy): domain Bacteria; kingdom Bacillati; phylum Bacillota; class Bacilli; order Caryophanales; family Bacillaceae; genus Bacillus; species Bacillus sp. SJ-10. Next base: position 2,460,334 of record NZ_CP025258.1, read on the forward strand.
GCGTTAAAGCTCGGCAACGAAGAGGAAGGCAAAAAGCTTCTTCAGGAAGCGCTGGCGCTCGATCCGGGTTACGTGGAAGCGCTCCATACGCTTTTAGCCGTCTATCATAAAGAAGAAAGCTTTGAAGAGATTATTGATCTGATTCAGGAAGTCCGCGGCTACGGAGAAGAAGATCCGAAATACAATTGGTATTTGGCGGGTGCCTATACAGGCCTTGAGCAATACGCTGAAGCGAAAAAAAGCTTCGAAGCTGCGTATCTCCATTATCAGGATGATCGGGATTTCTTATATGAATACGCTCACTTCTTATTGGAAGAGGGCCTCCAGAAAGAAGCGCTGCCGCTTTTAAAACAAGTGCTTTCAATGGATGGAACAAACGAAGAGCTTGAAGAAACAATCTTACGGATAGAGGATGAATTTTTAAGATAAGCAGGATTTTGGACCATGCTTGCTGAATGTATAAGTGATGTCAGATTATACGATCGATAGAGGAGGGAATTACATGCAGACCCCTGTTTCTGTCAATGAAAAAAAGGATTTTATCCGTTGGTTTTTAAATCATTATCAGCTTAAACGCCGGGAGTGCGTCTGGATTTTAAATTATTTAATGAGTCATGATTCATTAATGGAAAAAGTCCATTTTGTAGAACAAGCCGAATTTTGCCCGCGAGGCATTATCATGTCTACTCATTGCGTTGATGAGGTGCCGTTTAGGTTTTACAAAGAAAATGTCATGACTACGGACGCGGAAAAATCTTTTCACGACATCCGGTTAAATAAACAGCAGGATTTATTTATCCAGCTGAATTTCCGTTCGGCCTACAGCTCACCGGAATATGCCGCTGTTCTTGAATCAAATCCGCATCTGCCGAAAGACCTGTTTGAAAATAAACAGGATCAGGGGATGGCTGAAAAAATATTAGAACATGCCATTTCCACTTTCCAGCGGGAAAAGCTGCTTAAAGATATCGACGAGGCGCTGGACCGCCACGACAAAGAAACATTTGAAAAGCTTTCCCGCCAATTGAATCAGCTCACATAAATGACAGCCTTGCAGAGTATGCAAGGCTTGTTGCGTAAAGAGGAGGAACGAGACATGAGATGGAGGGCCGCTGATGCCGATGCCTATTTACAATCTGCGGATTACATTGATACCGCTGTCATTCCGTTAATTTCCATAACATCTTCAGGAGGCTTAAAAGAGGCCGTTGAACAGGGGGAAAGCACCCAATTGCTTTCTGAAGAGCTTGAGCGCCAATTGAAGGGACGGGTATATTTATTCCCCTCTTATACATATGTTGATATAGACCAATCACAAATCGCCCTGCTTCAAAAACTTAAAGAAGAGGTGATGACCAACTTCCGGCACGCCTTGTTCCTGACGGCAGACGAAAAATGGAAGGATTCTGAAATAGGGTCTGATGTCATATACATACCTGCCGTTCCGTTTGAACATATGAAAGACTCTTTAAAGAGAAAAATAGCGGATGACAAGTGCGGAGAAATTTTGAACGTTTTGTTACAGAAGTGGAACAATTCTTAAAAACTCCATACATCCCGCAAAACACCCGTTTTGCCTCTGTTGACCTTGCTGAAAGATTCATATATTATGAGGGTGTCAAATCTCTGAATTATTTTCTATTTTAGTTAATTTTTGGTCAATCTTTAGGGGGGGAAGAGATGGGCGGAAAACAAGATATATCAAGAAGACAATTTTTAAACTATGCGCTCACCGGCGTGGGGGATTTATGGCCGCCAGTGCGCTTATGCCCATGGTCCGTTTTGCGCTGGACCCGGTATTAAAACCGACGGGAGATCAAAAAATGGTGCAGGTTGTCAGTGTGGATGAGCTGACGAAGGAGCCAAAGCGGTTTGACTTTAAAATTCATCAAGTCGACGCCTGGTACGAATCGGAAGAATCCAGGTCAGCCTGGGTTTACAAGCACGGGGATGAAATTATAGCGCTTTCTCCGATCTGTAAGCATTTGGGCTGCACCGTAAACTGGAACAATGATCCTAAAAATCCGAACAAGTTCTTTTGTCCCTGCCATTACGGGCTGTATGAAAAAGACGGCACGAACGTTCCGGGCACGCCGCCGCTCGCGCCTCTTGACCGTTATGAGCAAAAAGTAAAGGACGGCTTTTTGTATCTTGGAAAAGCAAAGCCTAGGGGGGAAGGGTGACATGCTGAATAAAATTTATGACTGGGTGGATGAACGTCTCGATATTACGCCGATGTGGCGGGATATCGCCGACCATGAAGTGCCGGAACATGTAAATCCCGCTCACCATTTCTCGGCTTTTGTCTATTGTTTCGGCGGTTTGACGTTTTTTGTAACCGTTATCCAAGTGCTGTCCGGGATGTTTTTAACGATGTATTATGTGCCGGATATAAAAAACGCGTGGGAATCTGTGTATTATTTGCAGAATGAAGTCGCTTTCGGGCAGATTGTAAGGGGTATGCACCATTGGGGCGCAAGTTTAGTCATTGTGATGATGTTTTTACATACGCTGCGGGTTTTCTTTCAGGGAGCTTATAAAAAGCCTCGGGAATTGAACTGGATCGTCGGTGTTCTGATCTTTTTTGTGATGCTCGGTCTCGGTTTTACAGGGTATCTGCTTCCGTGGGATATGAAGGCGCTGTTTGCGACAAAGGTAGGTCTTCAGATTGCGGAGGCGACGCCATTGATCGGAGCGCAGGTGAAAACTCTTCTTGCCGGCCACCACGATATTGTCGGCGCCCAAACGCTGACGAGATTTTTTGCGATTCACGTATTTTTTCTCCCTGCCGCTTTGTTTGCGCTCATGGGCGCCCACTTTGTCATGATCCGCAAGCAGGGAATTTCAGGACCGCTTTAATACTAATCTGATATAAAAGGGAGGGGATGACATGCACCGGGGGAAAGGAATGAAGTTTGTAGGAGATTCAAGGATACCGGCTGAAAAAAAACCGAATATACCGAAAGACTATTCAGAGTATCCTGGAAAGACAGAGGCGTTTTGGCCGAACTTCCTGCTGAAAGAATGGATGGTCGGGGCCGTTTTCCTCGTCGGATTTCTCGTTTTAACGATTGTGCACGAGCCGCCTTTGGAACGGGTGGCGGACCCGACGGATACAGGGTATATTCCGCTGCCGGATTGGTATTTTCTATTTTTATACCAGCTATTAAAATATGAATATGCCGCAGGGAGCTACACCGTTATCGGCGCGATGATTATACCGGGTCTTGCCTTCGGGTCGCTGCTTTTGGCTCCGTTTCTCGACAGGGGGTCTGAAAGAAGGCCGTGGAAGCGTCCGGTTGCGGTCGGCATGATGCTTTTAGCGCTTTGCGCTACGGTCTTTTTAACGTGGCAGTCAGTCGCGACGCATGACTGGGCGAAGGCGGAGGAGCAAGGGAAAATCAAAAAAGAAGCCGCCATTGATACTGAATCAGACGGTTATAAGGTATTTAAAGAACAAGGCTGTATTTCCTGTCACGGGGATAATCTTCAAGGCGGAAGCGCCGGTCCGTCCCTGGTCGATAACGGGCTGAGCCCGGAAGAAATTAAAAAAATCGCCGTCAAAGGGAAAGGGCAGATGCCAGCCGGCATTTTTAAAGGGAATGACAAACAGCTTGATCAGCTGGCGAAGTTCATTTCTGAAACGACAGCGAAATAACGTATTGTGAAGCAGATAATAGCAGGATATACTTTTATGAAAAGAGCTGACCGGATGTCAGCTTTTTTTGCATGATACATACTTTTTACGGACTGAGAGTTGATGGTATGAGGTGGATTTCTTATCTTTTAGGGTTGCGCGGCATGCTTCTGCTTGTTCTTGCCGTTAATTTTATCGGTACGGTGTACGGCTATTATTGGTATGTGCCTCAGCTTGCGGACACGCCGTTCCGATTTCTGATATTTGTGCCTGACAGCCCGACGGCGACGTTTTTCTTCCTGTTCGTGCTTCTGGCATTTCTCATGAAAAGAAACGCGCCGCTGTTTGAAGCGCTGGCTCTTGTAACTCTTGTAAAATACGGGCTGTGGGCGGTCGGAATGAATGTCTTTGTGTTGGCCAAAATGGGGCAGATGCCTTGGGAAGGGTACATGCTGATTGCTTCACATTTTGCCATGGCCGTTCAAGGCGTTTTATACAGCCCGTATTTTCGGTTCCGGTTATGGCATCTTGCCGCTGCCGCTGTTTGGACGCTTCATAATGATGTCATTGATTATCTTTTCGGCATGATGCCCCGCTACTCAATGCTCAATGACTATATGCAAGAGATCGGCTATGCTACATTCTGGCTGAGCATATTTTCACTCAGCCTTGCATACTATTTGGTGATTTCCAAAAGACGGATAAAGCTTGACTTACACTGATAGAATCTTGGTCTAACCTTGTCCCGCTCCTCATATTCTGTAAAGAGAAGGAGTGGGAGGGACCTCTATGAAACGAAAGCTGACGATCTGTCTTTTACTTGCTCTTATGTGTTTCATCACAACTGCCAAAGCTGAAGATGAGGGCGGTCTCAAGGAACTGAACGACCTTTCGGATACCGTTTTCCAAATGACGCGGCATTCGCAGTATGATGAGGCTCTGCAAGTGCTTGGCTACTTTAAGAAAAAAATGACACACGTAAACTCACTGAACGGCGCCGAAGTCAGGCAGGTGACTCTGGGTTTCAATGATTTAGTGCGCGTTCTGAAACAGGCAGACGCCTCAGATAACGAAAAAATCCGGGCAGCCGCCCAGTTCAGGTTGGTAATGGATGCGATGGAAGACCACTCCGATCCGCTGTGGGGTTCGCTTGAAAGACCGATTATGGCGACATTCAGCGCCTTAAAAGAAGATGTCAGCGGAAACGGAAGTGAAAATTTCAATGAAAAGTGGAATGAATTTATATCATTATATGATTTAATTTATCCCAGCCTGACAATGGATGTGTCGGCCGGCCAGCTTGAGACGGTGGCGAAACATATCGAGGTAATTGAGCAGGAAGGGTTTCAGCAGATGACAAAAGGAACAAAGCTTGAGCGTCTGACGCTCCTGCAGCAGGATTTAAAGCGGGTTTTTGACAAGGTGGAGCGGGATGACGCTGATCCTTCGCTGCTCTGGGTCATTCTGACAACAGGCGGTATCATTATTACTGCGCTGACATATGTCGGCTACCGAAAATACAGAGCGGAAAAAAAGAAAGAGAAAAAGCGTGAGTATCCTAAGTCTAAATAAACACAAATTGCTGTAAAGGAGCTAAGCCAGTGAAAAAACTCATCCAGCAATTGGCTTCAAAACACCTCCCGCAGCCGATCAGAGGCAGAAAAGGGGCGACTGACGAAGGACCGCGAAACCTCCCGCGTGACTTCCAGAATCCTGACATGCTCGTTCCGCCTTCAACGGATGCAGGAACGGTTCAAAATTTGAAATTCTCATTTTCTGATACGCATATGAGGCTTGAAGACGGAGGATGGTCCAGAGAGGTGACGGTCAGGGAACTGCCGGTATCCAAAAACATCGCGGCGGTGAACATGAGACTGAAGCCGGGAGCTGTGCGGGAGCTTCATTGGCATAAAGAAGCCGAATGGGGATATGTGATTAACGGAGGAGTCCGTTTAACTGCGGTCGATCAAAATGGGCGGAATTTTATTGATAATGTCAGTGAAGGGGATCTGTGGTATTTTCCTTCCGGCATTCCTCATTCCATTCAAGGATTAGAGCAGGGAAGTGAGTTTTTGCTCGTCTTTGATGACGGCTCTTTTTCAGAAAACAGCACCTTTTCAGTAACGGACTGGTTTGCCCATACCCCGCGCAGCGTGCTGGAGGCGAACTTCGGTGTTCCCGGATATGAGTTGGCTTATATTCACAAGAAAGAGCGTTACATGTTCCAGTTGGAACCTCCTCCACCTATCGAGCAGGCAGCAGTTTCTTCCCCGGAAGGCACCGTTTTGGAGCCGTTCAGCTACAAGCTTTCCCGGCAGGAGCCCCTTGTTACCAGCGGGGGAAGAGTAAAGATTGTCGATTCAAAAACGTTTAAGGTGTCAAAAACGATTGCCGCAGCTCTTGTGGAGGTCGAACCCGGGGGCATGAGAGAATTGCATTGGCATCCGAATACGGACGAGTGGCAGTATTATCTTTCAGGAGAAGCGAAAATGACGGTGTTTGCGGCGGAAGGAAGAGCGCGGACATTTAACTATCAAGCGGGTGACGTAGGATATGTTCCTTTTGCAATGGGACATTATGTTCAGAATACCGGTGACACCGTGCTTCGCTTTCTGGAAATCTTCAAAAGCGACCGTTTCGAAGACGTCTCTTTAAACCAATGGCTGGCACTGACGCCGCAGCGCTTCGTCGAGCAGACGCTCAATGTCAGTCCGGCATTCGCCCGCCGATTGAAAAAGAAAAAATCACCGGTTGTCAAATGGAAACACGAACAGTAAAGGCGGCAAAAGCCGCCTTTTTATTATCGTCTGATCGGATTTTTATTTTCATCAAGCGTAAATCCTTCGCCGAGCACATCATGGACGTCGCTTACTGCAACAAAGGCGTGCGGGTCAACGGAAGTGATGACGCTTTTCAAAAGCACAATTTCGTTTTTCGGAACGACGCAGTAAAGAACGTCCCTGTCTTCTTTTGTATATGATCCCTGTCCTTTCAAAACGGTGACGCCGCGCTCCATCTCTTCAATGATTTTTTGCTGGATCAAATCGTTTTTCGAAGAAATAATCGTTGCCCCTTTTGCGGCATAGCCGCCTTCCTGTATAAAATCAATCAATCTCGCAGCGACAAAAACGGCTACAAGCGTGTACATCGCTTCCTTGTAAGAAAGATACGTAAACAAAGAAAGAAGAATGACACAGGCGTCAAAGGCAAACATCGTCCGGCCCATCGGGATTCCGAAAAATTTGTTGATCAGCCTGGCGATGATATCGACCCCGCCCGTCGTGCCGCCGTATTTAAAAATAATGCCGAGACCCGCGCCGATAAATACACCGGCGAACAAGGCGGCCAGCGCTAAATCATGGGACAGCGGCATATGAATTTCGTAGCGCTGAAAAACACTCAGAAAAACAGAAAGAGAGACGGTGCCGATCAGGGTATAGACAAACATCGTCCGGCCGAGCATACGCCAGCCGATGAAAAAGATAGGAATGTTCAATACCAGGTTGGAAATAGAAGGGCTGATGTGGAATAACGCATATAAAAGCAGCGTAATGCCGGTAAATCCGCCTTCCGCCAAATTGTTCTGCATATTAAAGTGAACCAGTCCGAATGAAAAAACAGCGGCGCCGATTAAAATAAAGCAAATGTTTTTGATTCTGATTTCTCCAAGCATTGCATCAAACCCCTTTTCCTTCCATAAGATTGCGTAAATATTATAGTGGATACAAAAGAAAACAGCAAACTGCCGTTTTTAACATTTGTCAAATGTACTTGAATTAGCTAACATGGAAGAGATGACAGGAGGTATTCGCACAGTGAGTGACAAAACGATGAAAGACTTACAAGCTGAGGTCGATGAATATATCGGCCAATTCAAAGAAGGCTATTTCAGCCCGCTTGCCATGATGGCCCGTCTCACGGAAGAACTGGGCGAACTTGCAAGAGAAGTCAACCATTATTATGGGGAAAAGCCGAAGAAAACGACGGAAAATGAGAAAAGCATGGAAGAGGAAATGGGCGATGTGCTGTTCGTCCTGATCTGCCTCGCCAACTCCCTTGATATTTCATTGGAGGAAGCTCATAACCGCGTCATGCATAAATTTAATACACGTGATAAAGACCGCTGGACTAGAAAAGAAGAAGGAAAGTAGGAGAAACCATGTCAAATGAAACCATTAAAGTCGTCATTGCCGGACCGAGAGGCAGAATGGGCCAGGAGGCCGTAAAACTTGCCGTCCGCACGCCTCATTTTGAGCTTGTCGGCGCCATTGACCATACATACGATCAGCAAACATTGCGGGAAGTGATGTCAGCTGATTCAGACGCTCTTATTTATACGGATATCCGCACATGTTTCCAAGTAACAAAACCGGATGTGCTGATCGATTTGACAACGCCTGAAATCGGCAAAAAACATACGAAAGCCGCTCTTGAACACGGCGTCCGCCCCGTTGTGGGAACGACCGGATTTTCTGAAGCGGATTTAGAGGAGCTTCAAGCCTTGACTGAAGAAAAAGGAATCGGCGCCATCATCGCTCCGAACTTTGCATTGGGCGCGGTGCTGATGATGAAGTTCTCACAAATGGCCGCCAACTATTTTGAAGATGTAGAAATCATTGAGCTTCATCATGATCAAAAGCTGGATGCCCCGAGCGGAACGGCGCTGAAAACAGCGGAAATGATCTCAAGCGTCCGTACAGAAAAGCAGCAGGGCCATCCTGATGAAAAAGAAATTCTGCCGGGCGCCCGCGGTGCTGAATTAAACGGCATCCGCCTTCACAGCGTGCGTCTGCCGGGCCTTATCGCCCACCAGGAAGTCATGTTCGGCATGGACGGCCAGACGCTGAAACTGCGCCATGACTCCTATAACCGGGCTTCCTTTATGTCAGGAGTGAAGCTGTCAGTGGAGCAAGTGATGAAAATCGACCAGCTTGTATACGGACTCGAAAATATTATCGACTGAATCGGCAAGGGGGAGAACATCAAATGAAAATTGCTTTGATTGCTCACGATAAAAAAAAGCAGGATATGGTTCAGTTTACGACCGCATATAAAGATATACTGAGCCATCATGAGTTATACGCGACAGGTACGACGGGCCTGAAAATCCAGGAAGCGACCGGATTGTCTGTTGAACGTTTTCAATCCGGCCCGCTCGGCGGAGATCAGCAAATCGGCGCATTGATTGCAGCAAATGCCCTGGATCTCGTCATTTTTCTGCGCGATCCGTTAACTGCGCAGCCTCACGAACCGGATGTCTCGGCGCTGATCCGGCTGTGTGACGTATACGCGATCCCGCTCGCCACAAATATGGGAACAGCGGAAATCCTCGTCCGGACGCTGGATGGCGGGGCATTTGATTTCCGCAATCTTGTGCGCGGAGGAGAGCCGAATGTCTGAACACGTTGATATTCTGGCGTTCGGCGCCCATAGTGATGATGTCGAGATCGGTATGGGCGGCACGATCGCAAAATTTACGGCTCAAGGAAAAACCGCGGTGATATGCGATTTGACCGAGGCCGAACTATCATCTAACGGAACGGTAGGGATAAGAAAAGAAGAAGCGGCAAAGGCGGCCCGAATTCTTGGCGTAAAAGAGAGAATCCAGCTTACGCTTCCCGACCGCGGGCTTTTGAAAAGTGAGGACGGCATCCGCCGGATTGTCAGTGTCATCAGAGCCTGCCGGCCGAAAACCGTTTTCATGCCTTATCCGAAAGACCGCCATCCTGACCACGGCAATGCGGCGGCTTTGGTCGAAGAAGCGGTGTTCTCGGCGGGAATTCATAAATACAGAGATCACCAGGAACTGCCGGCTCATAAGGCTCAGCGCGTATACTATTATATGATCAACGGGTTTCACCGTCCGGACTTTGTAATCGACATAACGGAAACCATCGATCTGAAAAAAGAAAGCCTGCACGCCTATCAAAGCCAGTTTATTCCTACGGCGCAGTCAGTGAACACACCGCTGACCAACGGTTATATCGAAATGGTGGAAGCGAGGGAAAGACTGTATGGCAAAGAAGCCGGGACGGGGTATGCCGAAGGCTTCTTTTCAAAACAGCTTCCCGTTTTGAATGATGATGTTTTTGGGGGCGGACAATGAGACCATTAAAAATAGGGATTACATGCTACCCGAGTGTCGGAGGCTCGGGTATTATTGCGACGGAACTCGGCAAGCTGCTTGCGGAAAAAGGGCACCAGGTTCATTTCATCACATCAAGCATCCCGTTCAGATTAAATACATATCATCCGAATATTCATTTTCATGAGGTGGAAGTCAACCAATACGCGGTATTTAAATATCCGCCTTATGACCTTACGCTGGCGAGCAAAATCGCCGAGGTTGCCGCGAGGGAAAATCTTGATATCATTCACGCGCATTATGCGCTGCCGCATGCGGTATGCGCTTATCTCGCCAAGCAGATGCTCAAGCGCGACATCGGCATCGTGACGACGCTTCACGGTACGGACATCACCGTTTTAGGATATGATCCGTCATTAAAGGATTTAATCCGTTTTGCCATCGAAGCGTCCGACAGAGTGACGGCGGTATCAACCGCGCTTGCCGGAGAAACATATGACTTAATCAAGCCGGATAAAAAAATTGAGACCATCTACAACTTTATTGATGAACGTGTTTATCTTAAGAAAAATACAGAGAGTATAAAAGAGAAACATGGCATTTTGCCGGATGAAAAGGTCGTCATCCATGTTTCGAACTTCAGAAAAGTAAAACGTGTTAAAGATGTCATCCGTGTTTTCCGTAATATCGCAGCCAAAACAAAGGCGAAGCTCCTGCTTGTCGGCGACGGGCCGGAAAAGTGCGTCGCTTGGCAGCTTGTCGAAAAATACGGACTGCAGGATCAAGTGCTGCTCCTCGGAAATCAGGACAGGGTGGAAGAGCTGTATTCCATCAGCGACCTTAAGCTTCTTCTGTCTGAAAAAGAAAGTTTCGGACTCGTCCTCCTTGAAGCGATGGCCTGCGGCGTGCCGTGCATCGGAACAAATATCGGCGGAATCCCGGAAGTGATTAAAGATCAAGTAAGCGGTTTTCTGGTGGAAGTCGGCGATATTCAGGCGGCATCTGAAAAAGCGCTTGCCGTTTTAGAAGATAAACAGCTCAGCAAACGATTGACTGACCATGCGCTGAAAATGGTGGAGACCGCCTTTTCTTCGCAAAGAATCGTCAGTCAGTATGAACGGATTTATGACGAATTGGCAGGACCGGAGTGATCTTATGGAACAGGAATTTGTCAAAGCTCTCCCCATCCTTCATCATCTGATGAAGGCGGGTCATCAGGCGTACTTTGTCGGGGGAGCCGTCAGAGACAGCTATATGAAACGGAAAATAGGTGATGTGGACATCGCAACCAGCGCTTCGCCGAATGAGGTGGAGCGCCTCTTTAAGCGGACTGTCGATGTAGGAAAAGAGCACGGCACCGTAATCGTCTTGTGGGAAGATGAAACCTATGAAGTCACCACTTTTCGCGCCGAATCAGAATATAAGGACTACCGGCGCCCTGAAGCTGTGCGGTTCATTACTTCTTTATCAGAAGACTTAAAGCGGAGAGACTTAACGATAAATGCGATGGCGATGTCTGCCGAGGGAGAGCTGCTTGATTATTTCGGAGGCGCGCATGATATCGGTCAAAAGCTGATCCGTACGGTGGGTAATCCTGAAGACCGTTTTCGGGAAGACGCTCTGCGGATGATGAGAACCGTCCGCTTTATGAGTCAGCTCGGCTTTCTGTTAGAAAAAGAAACAAGAGAGGCCGTCATAAAAGACAGGGAGCTTTTGGCACATGTATCAGTAGAACGAAAGACCGTCGAATTTGAAAAGCTGCTGCAGGGCGCTTCCTCACAAGAAGCGATCCAAACGATGGTGCAAACAGGTCTGATACAAGAGCTGCCCGGCCTTTCCGGTTATGAGCAGCAAATGCTTGAAGCGAGCGGATTTCCGTTTTCTTCTTTAGATGCACGCGAAGAACGCTGGGCAGCGCTGTTATTGTTTCTCGGTCTTTGTCCGAAAAGCGCCGAGGCGTTTTTAAAACAGTGGAAACTGCCGGGAAAAGTCATAAAAAAAGCGGTGCAGATCATAAGCGTTTATCCGGCGCAGCTGGAAGCGGAAGCGATGTACCGGGCGGGAGAGGCGCTGTTTTCAGCCGTTAAAATCGGGATGCTGAAAAAGCATAAGACGATTGATGAACAAAAGCTGAAAGAGGTTCAGAGCCTGTATGAGCAGTTGCCGATCAAAAGCCTTCGAGACCTCGACATTTCAGGCGCTGATCTGATGGAGCTCAGAAACCGCCGCGCGGGTAAATGGGTGGCCGAAGAACTTCGCCGGATTGAAGAAGCGGTATTGGCAGGGAAGCTCCCTAACCGAAAACATGACATAAAGGAGTGGCTCGCATCATGGGATCAACATTAAGAACCCGATTAATTGATTTATTTTCTGAGGCGGGTGACGGCTTTATCTCCGGGCAGAAAATAAGTGACGCGCTCGGCTGCTCGAGAACCGCAGTTTGGAAACATATAGAGGAGCTCCGCAAAGAGGGCTATGAGGTTGAGGCGGTCAGACGAAAAGGGTACAGGCTCATTAAAAAACCGGGGAAACTCAGTGAATCCGAAATCCGTTTCGGGCTGAAAACAGAGGTTTTGGGCAAACAGCTTCATTACCGGGACGTCCTGCCGTCCACCCAAAAAACCGCTCATGAACTTGCCAATGACGGTGCGCCGGAAGGGACGCTCGTAGTCGCCGATAAACAAACGGCAGGCAGAGGAAGAATGGCCAGAGTGTGGCATTCACAGGAGGGAAACGGGATTTGGATGAGCCTCATTCTGAGACCCGACGTTCCTTTGCAAAAAACGCCGCAGCTCACCCTGTTATCCGCCGTTGCGGTCGTTCAGGCCATCGAGGCTTTTACAGGTATACAGCCCGCCATTAAATGGCCGAATGATTTAATGATTCACGGCAAAAAAGCCGTCGGGATTTTAACTGAGCTGCAGGCGGAAGAAGACCGTGTCCGTTCGGTTATTCTCGGGATCGGCATCAACGTGAACCAGCAGGAAGCCGATTTTCCCGGCGAGCTTCAGGACATTGCGACGAGCCTGAGCATGGAAGCTGGCGAAAAAATTGACAGAGCGGGTCTGATACAAGAGATTTTGCTGACTTTTGAAAAACGCTATCAGGATTACTTGAACCACGGCTTTACACCGATCAAGCTGCTATGGGAAAGCTATGCGGTCGGACTGGGGAACGAGCTCAGAGCGAGAACGCTGCAAGGAACGTTTTACGGGAAATCGCTCGGCATTGATGATGAGGGAGTTCTTCTCCTGGAAACGAGAGACGGTATAAAGAAGATCTATTCTGCCGATATTGAGCTCAATTAATCTTAGTTGGTACAAGCCTCGTGAATTTGGTATACTTCCTATGGGCAGTATCATAATGAACTGCACCTGATCAGCAGAACAGAGATTACGAAAAGTCTGCCTTGATCCAAAAAAGGACTGGGACAGAGGGATGACATTCGCCGAACGTTAAACAAGTGGGAATCCTTCTTATTTTACAGAAGGCTTTTTTGCTTGCGAAGAATTGGCGGCTCATCTCCTCACCGTTTAGAGGAGGAGAAACAGAATGAAAACAAAACTGGATTTCATGAAAATGAAGGAAAACGGAGAGCCGATCGTGATGCTGACCGCTTACGATTATCCGCAGGCAAAGCTTGCGGAACAGGCGGGAGTCGACATGATTTTAGTCGGGGATTCGCTCGGAATGGTCGTGCTCGGACTCGATTCAACAGTCGGCGTAACGGTCAGTGACATGATTCACCATACAAAAGCGGTAAAACGCGGTGCGAAAAATACGTTTATCGTAACTGACATGCCGTTTATGTCTTACCACCTTTCAAAAGAAGATACATTGAAAAACGCCGCGGCCATTATTCAGGAAAGCGGCGCGGACGCGTTAAAGCTGGAAGGCGGAGACGGCGTTTTCGAATCCATCCGTGCGCTGACTCTCGGCGGAATTCCCGTCGTCAGCCATTTAGGCCTCACACCGCAGTCTGTCGGCGTATTAGGCGGATATAAAGTGCAGGGAAAAGATGAGCAAAGCGCGAAAAAGCTCATTGAAGACAGCATCAAATGCGAGCAGGCAGGAGCGATGATGCTCGTGCTTGAATGCGTGCCTGCTGAACTGACTGCTAAAATAAAAGAAGAAGTATCCATTCCCGTCATCGGAATCGGAGCCGGTTCAAAAGCGGACGGCCAAGTCCTTGTTTATCATGACGTCGTCGGCCACGGCGTGGACAGAACACCCAAGTTCGTGAAGCAATACGCCAAAATCGACGGCACGATTGAGTCGGCCCTCAGTGATTATGTCCGTGATGTGAAAGAACGGGTTTTCCCGGAAGAAAAGCATTCCTTTCAGATAAACCAAACTGTGCTGCAAGGCTTGTACGGAGGAAAGTAAGCGATGAAACAACTGACAGAAACTCAACAGCTGAAAGAATTAATTGCACAATACCGCTCAGAAGGCCGGACGATCGGATTCGTCCCGACAATGGGTTTTCTTCATGAAGGACATCTGACGCTGGTTGAAAAAGCAAGCAAAGAAAACGATATTGTCGTGATGAGCATCTTTGTCAATCCGACTCAATTCGGACCGGGCGAGGATTACGAAGCATATCCGCGGGATTTAAAGCGCGATGCCCGGCTTGCAGAACAGGCGGGGGCAGATGTTTTGTTTACGCCGTCTCCAAGTGACATGTATAAAGGCGAGCAAAATGTTGCCGTGCAAGTGAAAAGGAGAACTGACGTGTTGTGCGGCGCCTCCCGCGTCGGCCATTTTGACGGAGTGGCCACTGTGCTGACGAAGTTTTTCAATCTCGTTAAACCGACCCGCGCCTACTTCGGCCTGAAAGATGCCCAGCAGGCAGCGGTTGTGGACGGATTGATTGAGGATTTCTTTATGGATATCGAATTGGTTGCAGTGGACACGGTCAGAGAAGAAGACGGACTTGCCAAAAGCTCTCGCAACGTCTATCTGACTGAGCAGGAACGCAAAGAAGCGCCGATGATCTATAAAGCATTGCAGCAAGGTGCCGAACTGATCAAAGACGGTGAAAGAAATCCGGAAACCGTCATAAAAACCGTCACCGATATCATCGAAAACACAAGCGGCGTCATTGATTATGCCGAACTGTACGCTTATCCGGAGCTGACTCCGCTTAAAACATTAAACGGCAAGGTCATTCTGGCCTGCGCCGTCCAATTTTCTAAAGCCAGACTGATTGATAATATCATTATTGATATTGATGAATGGGAGAGATCATAATATGTACCGCACTATGATGGCCGGAAAACTGCACCGCGCTACCGTGACGGAAGCCAATTTAAACTATGTCGGCAGTATTACGATTGATGAAGATCTTTTAGATGCCGTCGGAATGCTCGCTAATGAAAAAGTTCAGATTGTGAATAATAACAACGGAGCGAGACTTGAAACGTATATTATTCCCGGTAAGCGGGGGAGCGGCGTCATCTGTTTAAACGGAGCTGCCGCCCGTCTCGTCCAAGAAGGAGATAAAGTCATTATTATTTCTTATCAAATGATGTCTGATCAGGAAGCAAAAAGCCATCAGCCGAAGGTGGCCGTACTGGATGATCAGAATAAAATCGAGCAGATGCTGGGCCAGGAGCCGGCACACACGATTTTGTAAAAGAGCCCCCTTCATGGGGGTTTTCTTTTAAGATTTAGGGGCAAAAGCTGTTTTTCCGCTCCATTTCTCAACAAAACGTGTTACACTTTTCTCGTATGCAAGAATTGAGGTGTCCATTTTAATGAACAAACAACGGTTCGTTGTCATAGATGTCGAAACAACAGGAAATTCGCCGAAAAAGGGCGATAAAATCATTCAAATCGCAGCGGTTGTCATTGAAAATGGACAAATAACTGAGCGGTTTTCAAAATATATCAATCCGAATCAGGTCATCCCGCCGTTTATTGAACAGCTGACGGGAATTTCGTCCGGAATGGTTGAAAATGAACTGCCGTTTGAAGCGGTCGCAGAGGAGATTTTTCATCTGCTTGACGGCGCGTATTTTGTTGCCCACAATATTCATTTCGACCTCGGATTTGTCCGGCATGAACTGAGCGAAGCGGGCTATGAGCTGCCGGATTGTGAAGTGCTTGATACGGTTGAGCTTTCGCGTATTGTTTTCCCGGGGTTTGAAGGATATAAGCTCGGTGAGTTGTGCGCGGAGCTGAATATTGTTCATGACCGCCCTCACCGCGCAGACAGCGATGCGGAGGTTACGGGACTGGTCTTTTTAGACATTTTACATAAACTGAAACATTTGCCTTTACCGACGTTAAAGCAGCTTAGAAGGCTTTCACAGCATTTTATCAGCGATTTGACGCTGCTTTTGGATTCTTTTATACATGAAAGCAGGCCGGCGGAAGAAAAGAGCTGCATTCCATACGCCTCTTTTTCAATTAAAGAGCCCGATCACATTCCGGTTTCCCGTCCGGTGAATGCGGCCATTGACCTTGAAAAGTGGAACGAAGAAAAAGAACAGATCTTATCCGATATCATCCCCCGCTATGAAAAGCGGAATGGGCAGCTTTCGATGATGGATGAAGTGCTCGGCGCCTTCCGTAATCGGGAGCATGCGCTGATTGAAGCGGCGCCCGGCATCGGAAAAACGATCGGTTATCTCGTTCCGGCTGTTTTATTTGCCAAAGCGGAACAAACTCCCGTGATTATCAGCACGTACTCTACTCTTTTGCAGCAGCAGATCATGTCTAAAGATCTTCCGCTTTTGGAGCGTATGTTTCCTTGGCCGGTCAAAGCCGCTATTTTAAAAGGGAAATCACATTATCTGTGCCTGCCTAAGTTTGAACATATTCTGCATGAGGAAGATGACAACTATGATGCGGTTTTGACGAAAGCACAGCTTCTCGTCTGGCTGACGGAGACTGAAACGGGCGACGCCGCTGAGCTGAATCTTCCATCAGGCGGCAGATTGCTGTGGGAGCGCATGGCTTACGATGAGAATTCTTTTTTGAAAAAAGGGAAGGACTCGGCTGCCGGGTTTTATGAACGGGCTAAAGAAAAAGCGCAGGCCGCAGATCTGATTATCACAAACCATGCTTTGCTGTTTTCAGATCAAAGCAGTGAAACGAAAAAACTGCCTGCAAGCGGAACGGTCATCATTGATGAAGCGCATCATTTCGAACGCGCTGCCAGCGAGCACCTCGGGAAGAGAGCTTCATACATCGGACTGCACACAAAGCTCAGCCGAATCGGAACCTTAAAGGAACACGGACTGTTAAAGCGGATGAGGAAACTGTTTTATACGTATGAACTGCCGGCGGAAAGTTTTTTTGACGCCGATGAGTGGATGAAGCATATTCAATCGGAAAGCGACGCATTTTTCAGTTCAGTGCATTCTTTTGTCAAACGAAGAAAACCTAAAGACGATCTGAACCGTCTCGTCTATAGTCTCAATCATAAAAGCCAGGATAAAGGGTTTCACATGATAACGGACGGAGCGGAGCGGCTTTGTGCGATGCTGGATCAGCTGCTTGACATGTTTTCAGTACAGGAGAAACTGTTACATCAAAAGCTTGATCAGATGAAAAGCGGAGCGGCTTTTTTAGCGGCCGAATATGTAAAGTGTATCAGGGGGCTGAAAGAATATCGCGATACGTTCAGCAGGCTGCTGTTTGAAAATGATGAGAAAGAAGCCGTTTGGGTTGAAATTGACGCGAAAGGCGCAAAAAACGCCGTCAGCATCTATGCGCAGCCTTTGGAGCCCGGTGAAATGCTGGCAGACCAGTTTTTCGCCCGCAAAAAAAGCGTTGTGCTCACATCAGCGACCTTAATGGTGGAGCAGTCTTTTCAATTTATGATTGAAAGGCTCGGACTTGCGGATTTTTATCCGCGCACCAAAAGCATCCCGTCTCCTTTTTCTTACGATGATCAGATGAACGTCATCATTCCGAAAGAGATGAAATCCGTTAAATATGACGGGGAGCGGGAAGTCATTGAGCATATTGCCAAGTATGCGGAAATCATGTCAAAGGGAAAACAGCCGAAGATCCTTGTCCTGTTTACGTCTCATGATATGCTGAAAAAAGTGTATCAGGAACTGAAACTCAGTATGGAGATCTCAGGCATTCAGCTTCTCGCCCAAGGTATTTCGGGCGGGAGTCCCGGTAAATTAATGAAAACCTTTAAAACGGCAAGCCGGGCGATTTTGCTCGGGACGAATCATTTCTGGGAAGGCGTTGATTTTCCGGGGGATGAATTGTCAACTGTCATGATCGCAAGACTTCCTTTCAGGGCGCCTGACAATCCGCTTCACGCCGCAAAATGCGAATTTGCCAAGAAGCAGGGGAAAAATCCGTTTCAGACGATTTCCCTGCCTGAGGCTGTGTTAACGTTCAGACAGGGGATCGGGCGCCTGCTCCGTACGGCGGGAGACAAGGGAACAATCGTTCTTTTAGATCAGCGTGTAAAGACGGCGGGTTACGGACGGCTGTTTCTTGAAGCGCTCCCGACTTCATCTCTTTTGGAGCTGACGGATGCCGAACTCGGGGCTTATGTCAGCCAAACGGAATAAAAGCCGCATAAACGCGGCTTTCGTGGTGTGGGATGAGGAATTGTTTTTATAGTAAAAGCGGGTTCATGCCGCCTTGTGATTTTATTATGCCGCGGGCGCATCCCGTTATGACTAACAAAATTTGTTCGACCGATGGAGGGTATAAAAATGGAAAGCAAAATTGAAATTCTGTCAACGATTAATGTGGAGCATTCAGATGATTTATATAAAATTGTCGATACATTAAACCGGACTTTGAAACGGGACAATCTGATGTTCGGCCTTGCGCTCGACGAAGAAAATCAAAATGAAGCGGTCTTCACCATTTATCGTACATAGGTGAAAAAGATGAGAAAAAAAGCATTAATATTTACAGCCGTATTTGGTATTATTTTTTTAGCAGTTCTTTTATTTTCGGCCAGCATTTTTAAATCTGCAATGGCTCAAAAAGAAGAAGGCCACGAAACAGCTGCCGCAGCGGCTAAAGAAAAAACGGATCTGACAGATGCTGAGAAAGTGGAGACCTTTGTCGGCAAACAGAAATATTATGTTGTTACCGGAACGGATAAACATGGAAAAGATGTGTATGTATGGGTTCCGGCCGACAAAAAAGCAAAAATTCTCTCAAAAAAAGCCAGTGACGGCATTTCAAGCGGCAAGGCTGCCAAGATCGTTCGGGACGAAGGGCTTGTTTCCAAGCTGAATGGCGTTCACCCGGCGAGAGAAAACAATGTTCCGTTATGGGAAGTGACCTATATCAACAAAAGCGGGCAGTATAGCTTTAGCTATGTGGACTTTACAAGCGGCAAGATTCTCAAAAACATCACACCGTGAGACGTATTAGGGGGAGTTCAAGTTGAAATTGGCAAAAAGAGTATCCGCATTAACACCGTCTGCAACACTTGCAATTACTGCAAAAGCGAAAGAACTGAAAGCAGAAGGCCATGATGTCATCGGCCTCGGAGCAGGAGAACCGGATTTTAATACGCCTCAGCACATTATAGATGCCGCGGTGCGTTCCATGAATGAAGGCCACACAAAATATACGCCTTCAGGCGGTCTGCCGGCGCTGAAAGACAGTATCGCAAAAAAATTCAAAAACGATCAGGGGATTGAATATAAGCCGTCAGAAATCATTGTCTGCACCGGAGCGAAACACGCTCTGTATACATTATTTCAGGTCATTCTTGATGAAGGGGACGAAGTGATTATACCGACTCCTTACTGGGTCAGCTACCCTGAGCAGGTGAAACTGGCAGGGGGGCGTCCCGTCTATGCAGAAGGGCTGGAATCCAATCAGTTTAAAATTTCACCGGAGCAGCTGAAGCAGGCTATCACCGAGAAAACAAAAGCGCTCATTATCAATTCACCGAGCAACCCGACAGGTGTTATGTATACGAAAGAAGAGCTTGCGGAACTCGGAAAAGTGTGTCTGGAGCATGGCATTCTGATCGTTTCTGACGAGATTTATGAGAAGCTTACATACGGAGGAAAAAAACACGTCTCAATCGCACAGCTTTCAGATGAATTGAAAGAGCAGACGATTATCATTAACGGCGTGTCGAAATCTCACAGCATGACGGGCTGGAGGATCGGCTATGCGGCGGGTTCGGAGACGATTATTAAAGCGATGACGAGCCTTGCGAGCCACAGCACATCAAATCCGACGTCCATCGCTCAATACGGCGCCATTGCGGCCTATAACGGTCCGGCTGAGCCGCTGGAAGAGATGAGACAGGCATTTGAGCACAGACTGAACACCATTTACGCTCAGCTCAGTGAAATTCCCGGATTCACCTGTGTCAAGCCTGAAGGGGCGTTTTACTTGTTCCCTAACGCCAAAGCGGCCGCAGAAAACTGCGGATTCAAAGATGTCGATGAATACGTCAAGGCGCTTCTGGAAGAAGAAAAAGTCGCCATCGTGCCGGGCTCGGGCTTCGGCTCACCGGACAACGTCCGTTTATCTTACGCAACGTCACTTGATCTTTTAGAAGAAGCGGTCGAAAGAATCCGCCGCTTCACGGAAAAACACAGCTGATTCTGAAAAAGCGGCTTTTAAAGCCGCTTTTCACTTGCATTGACCCCGTTAGAGTAGAACGGGTATAATAAAGTGATGAAAAAAGAGATTCAGGCAGATTCCTGAATGTCTTTCTTGTTCTGGAGGGAAAGAGTTTGAAAACAACAATCAACCAAGTGTATAAACACACAGGCGAGGAAGTAACGATTGGAGCTTGGGTCGCTAATAAACGCTCAAGCGGTAAAATCGCATTTTTACAGCTGAGAGACGGTACCGGCTTCATTCAGGGAGTTGTCGTCAAAGCTGAAGTAGAAGAAGACATCTTCCAAATCGCGAAATCAGTGACGCAGGAAACGTCACTTTATGTAAAAGGAATTGTGAAAGAGGACGAGCGTTCACCGCTTGGCTATGAGCTTGCTGTTACATCCATTGAAGTCATTCACGAAGCGACTGATTATCCGATTACGCCTAAAGAGCACGGTACGGAATTCTTAATGGATCACAGACATTTATGGCTCCGTTCGAAACGCCAGCACGCAATTATGAAAATCCGCAACGAAATCATCCGTGCGACTTATGAATTTTTCAACAAAGAAGGCTTCGTGAAAGTTGATCCGCCGATTTTGACGGGAAGCGCTCCGGAAGGCACGACTGAGCTGTTCGCGACGAAATATTTTGATGAAGACGCCTTCTTGTCTCAAAGCGGCCAGCTGTATATGGAAGCAGCTGCAATGGCGCTCGGAAAAGTATTCTCTTTCGGGCCGACGTTCAGAGCGGAAAAATCGAAAACGAAACGCCATCTCATCGAATTCTGGATGATTGAGCCTGAAATGGCATTTGTTGAATTTGAAGAAAACCTTGAAGTTCAGGAGAATTATGTTGCATACATCGTGCAAAGCGTGCTGGAACATTGTAAGATCGAGCTGAACACATTAGGAAGAGACACATCGAAGCTTGAACAAATCAAAGCGCCATTCCCGCGCATTACGTACGATAAAGCGATCGAATTCCTGAAAGAAAAAGGCTTTGACGATATTGAGTGGGGAGATGACTTCGGTGCGCCGCATGAAACAGCGATCGCAGAAAGCTATGACAAACCGGTGTTTATCACTCATTATCCGACGTCATTAAAACCGTTTTATATGCAGCCTGCCAAAGATCGTGACGATGTCGTGTTATGTGCCGACTTAATCGCTCCGGAAGGCTACGGGGAAATCATCGGCGGTTCAGAACGCGTTCATGATATGGATTTATTGGAAGAAAGATTAAAAGAACACGGTCTGGATTCAGATGCTTACAAATGGTATGCTGAACTCAGACAATACGGTTCTGTTCCGCACTCCGGCTTCGGCCTTGGACTTGAGCGGACAGTGGCTTGGATCAGCGGAGCGCCTCACGTGCGTGAAACGATTCCGTTCCCGAGACTTCTGAACCGTCTGTATCCGTAATAGTTATGAAAAACGAAGTCTCCTGCAAGGGAGACTTTTTCTAAGTAAAGGGGAAAGCTCCCGGAGATAACCTTTTACAGTAAGAGGTGTAAGGATGAAAAAACAGCAATTTATAGATATGCAGGAACTCGGCATTTCAAGCATTCCCAACCTGCTGCTGACACATTACCGGCAGCTTGGGCTGAATGAAACCGAATTGATCCTGCTTTTGAAGATTAAAATGCATTTGGAAAAAGGCTCTTATTTTCCGACGCCGTTTGAACTTCAATCAGGCATGTCCATCTCTGCTGAAGAATGTACAAGCTGCCTGAGAATGTTTATTCAAAAAGGTTTTCTGTTTATTGAAGAATGTGAAGACCATAACGGTATAAAGTTTGAAAAATATTCTCTGCAGCCGTTATGGGCGAAGCTGTATGATTACATGCAGCATTCACAAAACGAAACGCAGGAAAGAACGTCAGAAAGAGAACAAAAAAGCCTGTATACCATCTTTGAAGAAGAGTTCGGAAGACCGCTGTCGCCGCTTGAATGCGAGACGCTGGCCATATGGCAGGATCAGGATCAGCATGATGCGATTCTGATTAAACACGCCTTAAAAGAAGCCGTTTTATCGGGGAAACTCAGTTTTCGCTATATTGACCGGATTTTATTTGAATGGAAAAAGAACGGCTTCAAAACGGTTGAGCAGGCGAAGGCGCACAGCCAAAAATTCCGGCGTGTTCAAACGAAACAAAATGATCCGCAAAAAGAGTATACGAGGCAGGTGCCTTTTTACAATTGGCTGGAACAATAACATGAGAAGGGGAGAAACGTGTTAAATTTAAAGCAGATTGAATATTGTCTTGAAAAAATCGGCGATATGTTTCCGCACGCAGAATGTGAACTTGTCCATTCAAATCCTTTCGAATTGGTTGTGGCAGTCGCATTATCCGCGCAATGTACGGATGCTCTCGTCAACAGAGTGACAAAAACGCTATTTCAAAAATATAAACGGCCCGAAGATTATCTTGCCGTATCGCTGGAAGAACTCCAGCAGGATATTAAATCAATCGGCCTGTACCGTAATAAAGCCAAAAATATTCAAAAGCTGAGCAAAATGATCATCGAAGAGTACGGCGGAGAAGTGCCGAAAGACCGGGATGAGCTTGTGAATCTGCCGGGTGTCGGACGGAAAACGGCAAATGTGGTCGTGTCTGTTGCTTTCGGCGTACCTGCGATTGCAGTAGACACTCATGTGGAGCGGGTCTCTAAACGGCTCGGTATCTGCCGCTGGAAGGACTCTGTTTTGGAAGTAGAGAAAACATTAATGAAAAAAGTGCCGAAAGAGGATTGGTCTGTTACGCACCACAGATTAATATTTTTCGGCAGGTATCATTGTAAAGCGCAATCTCCCCGCTGTGCGGAATGTCCTTTGCTTCCGCTATGCAGAGAAGGGCAGAAGCGTGACAAAAAAGGGCTGGTGAAACGGTGACGGCGATTGACATTCTGGCAGGCTATGAAACATACCTGCGCAGCCTTACGGACTTGGAAAGCCACGAGATCAAAACGGCGCTGCGCCGCCATCCGCTGTATATGGATTTCAGCGGTCAGCCAACAGTGCAGCCATGGAGGGAAAGGGGCGAATATGTCCCGTTTCTGTTTCAGATTTGGAACGAAACGAAAGAAACGCTGCTTCCCGTTTTTCAAACAAGAAAATCGAGATGTGATCAAAATGACATGCTGAAGGGAATTGCCTGTCTGATTGCCGCTTTTCACTGGACGGCAGGGGAGCGGGTTACATCACTCGACTGGACTGTGCTTGAAACAAAACATTTTCCCGCCGAACCGATCAATTGGGCGGAGCGAATGGCGTTTATTTTAACGAAACCGACTCAATTTCACTCGTTTATTCAGCTGGATGAATTGATGACGGAGATGAAGAAACAATATCATAAATATGAAGCCATGAACAAATGTTAAAAACCTCCTTTTCTCATAAGGAGGTTTTTTTGTATGAAAAAAATCCTTCACCTGTTTGAGGTGAAGGATTTCGTCCGCTAATGAGCGGAATTTGACTGGATGGTTGACGAATTGGACTGCCCGTTGATATTTGAAGATGAGTCTTGGTTTTTGTCCGTTTGACCGCTGTCAGGTTTATTTGTGCCGTCTGAACCGGAATCGGAATCATTATCAGAGCCGTTATCTTGCTGTCCGTTGTTATCCGTCCCGTTACCGGGCTGATTCTGATTGTTGTCATCCGTTTGATCCTTATCGGATTGATCCTGATTTTTATCTGAGTCATCAGTGGGTGTTTGATCCGATCCGTCAGACGTATCTGTCTGATTGTCATCTGTGTTTGAATCATCGGTTTGCGTCTTGTCTTTATCTTTATCTTCATCAGACTTCTGTTCATCGTCAGTCGCTTTATCTTTATCTGCATCGTCTTCTTCATCTTTCGGGACTTTGAAAGATGCTGATGCCGTATCGCTTTTTCCGTCATCGTTTTCCGCTGTCACCTGGAAGCTGTATGTGGAGCCTGGCGTGACATCTGAGACGACGGCTTCTTTTGCCGAACTGTTTTGAATGTCACTGTAGCTTCCGCCGTCAACGGATTGTTTGACATTGAATGTTGCATCACCGTCATAATTCCAGCTTAAGGTTAATGATTTTTTATCTTTGTCGTATTTCACTTGCAATCCTGTCGGTTTATCGGCTTTTTCTTTCGTGTACGTTTTAGAAACGGCAGTTGGCTGCGTTCCTTTCACGAAGTACTCCGTCACTTTTTTATCATCCGGTGTATTCGGTCCGGCTAAAGCGGCAGGATTCGAGCCTTTCTCAACCGTTTCTTTGACGACGCTGTCAGGCTGCTTGAAGCTTCCTTTACCGTCATCAACGTATGAGATCAGCTTTTGGAAAATCCGTTTTGCGACTTGCTGGTCAGCAGAAGACAGTGATTTCTTACCTGCTTTGTTGCCAGACTCAACTCCGGTCCAAACCGCTGCTGTATATTGAGGGGTGTATCCGACAAACCATGAGTCTGGAACTCCGCCTTGTGCGATATTATATTTTTGAATATCCTCTTTAGTAAAGTTTGTCGTACCCGTTTTACCGGCGACTTCCACGTTCGGTACTTGAGCCAGTCTGCCTGTTCCTGACTGCACGACTGTTTTGAGCATATCGGTAATCATGAATGCCGTGTAATCGCTCATAGCACTTTTCGGTTTCGGTGTTAAATCAAGCTTAGTGCCGTCATTAAATTCAATCGATGTGACCGCGTGCGGTTCATTGTACGTTCCGTTATTTCCGAAAGCGCTGTAGGCGCCCGCCATTGTCATAGTAGATACACCGCGGTTATCCTCACCAAATCCTCCGATCGAATAAGATTCGGTTACACTCTCTTTGTTTAATCCTAGTCCTAAGTCATTTGCAAAGTCGATGGCATTATCTTTACCGGCTGCTTGATATGCTTTCAGAGCCGGAATATTACGCGAGTCTGAGAGGGCCTCTCGCATTGATATCATATTTCTGTATTTATTGTCATAGTCGTGAATCGGAGTGCCGTCAGAGTACGTATAAGCCGAGTCGTCAATCTGCTCATACGTCGACCATTTTTTATTTTCAATAACCGGGCCGTAATCAAGGATCGGTTTTATCGTTGAACCGGGCTGGGTTTTACCTTGTGTTGCATAATTGAATCCCCCGGCAGTTCTGTTCCTGCCTGCTCCGATGGCGCGGATTTCTCCGTTTGTCGTATCAAGGAGCGTGACGCCGCCCTGCATGCCTTCGGTAAATCCGGCTGTGTCGCCGTTCATCAATTGATCAAGATAATCTTGTGCTTTCGTATCAAGAGTCGTATAAATTTTCAGTCCGTCAGTTGAAATATCGACGTCTTTCTTTTCTTTTGTCTCAATTTCTTTCATAACTTCTTCGACAAAAGCGCTGTATTTATTTGTGTCCTTTTTATCGTATTCCTTTTGGCTGACGACGCCTTCATCTTTCATGGACACTTTCTTTGCTTTTTGGTATTCAGAATTTGAAATGAATCCTTGTTTTTCCATTAAGCTGAGAACAATGTTTCGGCGCTTTTCGGAAGCCTTCGGATTTTTAACCGGGTTATATCCGGTCGGGCTTTGCGGCATTCCGGCAAGCGTTGCCGCCTGTTCAACCGTAAGCTTGCTCAAGTCTTTTACGCCGAAGAATTCTTCAGCCGCTTTACCGACGCCATAGGCACGCGGTGAGAAATAAATTCTGTTTAAATACATTTCTAAGATTTCATCTTTAGAATAATGGCGCTCCAGCTGCAGTGAAAGCCACACTTCCTGTGCTTTCCGTTTAATCGTTTTCTGATGGGTCAAAAGCGAGTTTTTCACAACCTGCTGGGTGATTGTGCTTCCTCCCTCTGAACCGAATCCATCCGTAAAGTTTGCGACCAAGGCGCCTCCGATCCGGATCGGGTCTATACCGTGGTGCTTATAAAAACGGGCGTCTTCAGTTGCGATAAATGCTTCTTTCACAACATCGGGTATATCCTTAATCGGGACGTAGGTTCGTTTTTCACCGCCCACTTCCGCGATTTCTTTGCCGTTTTTATCGTAAATCGTTGAAGAGTAAGGCGTTTTCAGCTTGGCTTCGTCTAAAGAGGGCGCGCCGGAAACCAAAACGGCAAATGCCGCCGCTCCGCCGACTATGCCAAGGACAAACAGAATAACCAAGGACAGCACAATCTTTTTGAATAAACCGCCTTTACGCTGTTTCTTGCCTTTTTTCGGTGAAGAGGGCTTAGTGCTTTTCGTCTGCCTTGCCTTACGGCGTTCTTCACGGCTCATAAATTGATCTGACATAACATCTCAACCTTTCGTTTATCAACCTTTCGCTCAGTCTACTGTTCCTGCGAAAAATAAAGCTGTTCAATAATACTAATATAATCAATTCTCGGTGAGTATCCAAGGGAAATCGGAAAGGAAGCATCTTCTAATTCGTCTTTGCGAATCGATTTTCTGCCGTTCTTCTCCTTTCTGTCCCAAAAGACAAACAGCTTGTCGGCTTCGAGGAAATAAACCTTTCCGAAAGCGGATATAATAACAAAACAAATGCCGTCTTGCCTGACCACCTGCTTCATATGCTCAATCTGATGATCATGAAAATTCTGCAGGGGAAATGCCGTTTTGTTTTTTGTTTCTTTTGCCTCAAAATCAATGTAGCGTCCTTTATAAATGCCGTTGTAGTCAGTTGTTGAAGACTGTTTAAAATAAGCTTCCTTAATGACTGCGGCGCTTCTTTTCGGATAGTGGACGTTTACAATCTGGACGGGTGTCGGCTTTTTGTGAATGACAGCAATTTGGTTAGCCAGATAATACTTATTCGTTTCATTCAGGTCGTCTTCGAGGGTCATGCCGCGATTACTGTATGAATGGGTCCGTTTCTGGCTGTTTTGGGATGAAACCGTTTTGTTCGGCTGAAAAGTTTTTCCATTCGGGTACCGAATCACTTTTTCCATCCTCCTTATCAAACTAATAGTGACGGAAGTGAATGAACGTGCATAAACGACAGACCGTAACCGCCATTCTTCGCCTGATCGAAAAAGAGACAAAAATAAAAAATGCCGATAATATTTCCCGGACGAATGCCTATAAAGCATATTATGACCGCCATCCTGAGATCAAGTGGCCGCTTTTGGCATCCTTTGTGTCCCGCAATGCGGGCTGGTCGATGACTGATTTAAGAGGCGTCCTTTATCAGGAGGGCCTTGACAGCAGTCAGAAAAACTGGTTTTTCCTTTCGTATGAAAGGGCGAATTGGCTGATTTTTTCTGATGCCTATCCTCAGCTTCTGGTCTACCAGTGGTCAAAACAAATCGGCGAACCTCTTTTCCGTCATCTTCCTCATTTCCGCGTCTCGGCTTTTATGCAGGAAGAATGGTTTCGCTTTTGGCGTGACGGAGATACGGAACGGCTCATGTATGCTCTTATTATAAATGAACAAAACACTATCCAAGCACCTATTATACAAAATCCTTCGTTTAAAAAGAATGTTTTTGGCACGATTCCTTTTTATTTAAGTGATTGGTTTCACTTTAATACGGTGATATTCCCTTCATTTGACGGACATTTATACGGAATTTCCGTCAAACGGTTTTCGAAAACCGAAGAAAGAATTACGCTCGGAAAACAGCTGGCCCGCCTTCTGTTCAGTCCTGATCTGCACGCTTCTTTTTACCGTTTTCTTGATACCGTTCCTCATACCGGTTCGCGCTTTGATATGGAGAAAATGATCGGCATCAAAAAAAGAACATCACCGATGCTGAGGACAACCTATCCCATTGTTGCCCACCCATTAGACGGCGAAAGGGCGGATTGGTTTCAAAAAAGGTTAAGAAAAGGGGCTTTCTTACAGGAGAAAATGCCGAAACAGCTTGAACTGACGGACTGGTACTTCCAAAAAAGACGGGAGCTCCATGCGCTCTTCGCGGTTAAAGAGTGGCTGAAGAAATGAAAAAGCCCGAAACCGTTCGCTGGGGTTTCGGGCTGCTGATGTGTTACGTGGAAGGGCGGTTTGGGCCGCCTAATTTTTTATCAAGCGTATCAGTCGTTTTTGCTTCGGTTTTTTGCTGTTTACCTGCATTTTTCGGTCTCGTTTTCATACGGCACCTCCTCAACTGTATCGTTTGCATTAACGTGCCGGTTCATACAAAGTTTGCGGCACTTTTTTGTCGAAAGGCACGCCTTTTAGGATAATCTCTGTTTGTTTGCCGAACTGCTTCTAGTTTTGTCATGTGCAGAGGAGAGCGGTATGAAAACGAGAATTATATTCTAAAGAGACGCAAGTGATAAAAGGGAGGAACATGAATGTCTGTTTACACGAGCAAGGCTGATATTCTCCGTCTGCTTTCTGATATTGAAATCCGGATTTCTGCTGCTGAAAAAACGCTTACCCAAGCAGTCAGATCCTGTCAGGCGGAAGCTGAAGAAATCAGACAGGAGAAACTTTCCCGCCTTGAGGAAGAGGCGCGGGAGCTTCATGTTTGTATTGATGACCTGTTTTTGGCTGACCGGCGTAAAAAGGATTTGCCGAGAGCATGCCGGATCAGCTGATTTTATGCAAAAACTTTGGTACCATATGTACTGAGGTGAGTCCGTTTGCAGACACAGTCGTTATTGGAGCTGACAGAACAAATGATAGAGGCGGTTCTGGAAGCTGAAAAAAGATATCAGGATGGAAAAGAGTCAGGCCGTTCATATGATTTTTTTGAGATTATTAAACCCGATGTTGAAAAAAGAGACCGGCTTTGCGCGCTTTGGACTAAAGCAGCGCTTGCGTTTATTCAGGAAAACCGTCCGAAATACGTTCATCACGCACAAATTCAGGCCGTTACAGAAAATTTCGGAGAGCTGATGCTCCAATCATATGTTCATCATATTCATAAAAAAAGATACAGGGATTTAACTGAATCTGTTTTATATACGCTTCGTATATTAAGGGATGAAATTGAAAAAGAAGGCAGCTGAAAACGGCTGCCTTCTTTTATATAAAGGGGTCGGGTATGTTATTCATACGCCGGGTTTTCTGCTCCACTTGCTTCGAGAACCTTCATACTGTTTCGAAATTCGGTTGCGGTGAGATGGCCTTGAATATAGAGGAATTTTGCAAAGTCCATCAGTTTATCTGCACAATCTGTTTCATATTTTTTCACTTCAGCAAAACGCTTTCTTAAGTATGATACGTTCATAATGGTGCATCCCCTCTCATGTATGTTGAGATTATGGTAACATAACGATTCGACTTTTTTCTGTTTTTAAAAAATTAAGACTTTCGACAGCATTTGACAAAGATCAGAATCTCCGAAAGCACATAACCAAGGCGGAATTCATACATATATAGCAGAAACTTAGTGAGAGACAAGGGGGAATGTCATATGCAATGGAGAGCGCAGCCCTATCAAAATATGTACCAGCAGCCGGCGGGATATTTCTACCCGCAGCAGATACAGCCGCTGCAGCAGCCGAGTCCGCAGCAGATACAGCCATTACAGCAACCGTATCCGCAGCAGATACAGCCATTGCAGCCGCCGCCATATCAACAGCAAGGGCAGTACCCGCAGCAATTTTATCCGAATCAGGAATACGGTCATATGCAGCAGCCGTTTGCTCCCCCTCCTCCTCAGGCAGCCATGCCCGGGGGGCAGCCGGGGTTTGTGAATCCTTACCCCGTTCCCAGACCGAATCAGCAGCAGTCTTCCCAATTCTCAGGCATACTCTCCCAGTTTAAAAAAACGAACGGACAGTTTGACTTTAATAAAATGATGGATACAACGGGGCAGATGGTAAGCGCCGTAAATCAGGTCGGATCGCTGGTGAAAGGCTTCACCAGTATCTTCAAATAAAAAGCATGAATGATATCCATCATTCATGCTTATTTTTTAGGGAAAAAGAGGGTAAGCGTCTGTTCATTCCAGGATGTTTCCATATCTTCTTCACTCACCTTATACGGGAGGACAACGGTTCTTGTCATGCTTGAAGACACGTGGGATGAATGAGCCTGTTTATGATCGTAGCGGATTGTAACGTGAAGGTAGCACCCTTTCGTTTCCACCAGCATATCCCCGTCACGGAACGTCTCGGGAACGCCGATATCAACCGCGAGGCCCGTCGGCTCTTCTCTGACGTCAATCGTCACTTGCGCTTCA
The DNA here is from genome assembly GCF_002843505.1 of Bacillus sp. SJ-10. Taxonomy (NCBI): domain Bacteria; kingdom Bacillati; phylum Bacillota; class Bacilli; order Caryophanales; family Bacillaceae; genus Bacillus; species Bacillus sp. SJ-10. Next base: position 2,490,705 of record NZ_CP025258.1, read on the forward strand.
GTAAAAGCCGAATTGACAAGGTGCTGAAAACCCTGCATCAATTCTGCGAAGGGACCTGAGTGAAAAAATTGGTCCATCGCATGGCTGATGATGTCCTCATTTCTTTGCGGATCAAGTTTATCGTTTTGTGATTGATCCATATGACCACCGCCTTTTTACAAACAGACTATGCGATGTTATGCCGTATGGTTAAGAATTGAAGGAAAAAAGAAAGTATGGTTAAATAGTGGAGAATAAACTGGTAACGGATTCACATTTAGGAAGGGGAGCACAACACATTGCTGAAAAAATTATTTGGATTGGGAGACAGCCGGAAAAAGCCGGCCGAAGAAGTGATTTTTTCTCCGGCTGACGGAGCGGTGATGGATTTGGCTTCAGTGCCGGATCCTGTATTTTCACAAAAAATGATGGGGGATGGGATCGCCGTCGAGCCTGCAAACGGAGACATTGTTTCACCGGTTGAGGGAGAAGTGATTCAGCTGTTCCATACAAAACATGCTGTCGGCATCCGCACCCTTTCCGGAGCGGAACTTTTGATACATGTCGGCTTGGATACCGTCAATATGAACGGTGAAGGCTTTGAAGCGCATGTAAAAGAAGGCGACAAAGTGAAAACAGGCGATCTGCTTTTAACGTGCCGGCTGGATTTAATAAAAGAAAAAGCAAGCAGCACCGTCATCCCTATGGTGATTATGAATGGCGATGCCGCAGAACCTTTGCAATTTGCAGGCGCAAATGAAGCGAAAAAAGGACAAACAGAGCTTTTTACGATAAAAATGAAGTAGGCAGGGGCTGATTCCCTGCTTTTTTTCTTGTGCAGGATTTTCATCTAGCCAGGCAAACAAATATTCGGTAAACTGTACCTCATAAAGAGGTGTGAACGATGAAGAAAAAATCACTGAGCGAACTGATACAGGAATTAAAAAATCATGAAAATATTGTGCATTGGCATGAAGAGGAACCGCGGGAGGCGAAAACCATGCCGATGCCGGAGCAAGTAGATCCGAACATTCGGGCGGCTCTCGAAAAGAGGGGGATCGAGCGGCTCTTTACACATCAATACTCCGCTTTTCAGACGGTTCAAAACGGAGAAAGCATTGTGGCTGTCACACCGACGGCCTCCGGAAAAACACTGTGCTATAATCTTCCGGTTCTTCAGTCTATCGCGGAAGATGCCTCAAGCCGCGCGCTTTATTTATTTCCGACAAAGGCGCTCGCACAGGATCAAAAAAGCGAGCTGAACGAAATCATAGACGAGACGGGCATGGACATTAAAAGCTTCACCTATGACGGAGATACGTCTCCGGCCATCAGGCAGAAAGTCAGAAAAGCCGGGCATATTGTGATCACAAATCCCGATATGCTTCATTCAGCCATTCTTCCCCACCATACAAAATGGGTGAGTCTGTTTGAAAACCTGAAATATATCGTCATTGATGAATTACATACGTATCGCGGCGTATTCGGCAGCCATGTGGCGAACGTCATCCGCCGTTTAATGAGAATCTGCGCTTTTTACGGAAGCAAGCCGTCATTTATCTGCACATCCGCCACAATCGCCAATCCGATGGAATTGGCGGAGCAGCTGACGGGAAAATCAGTGCGCCTGATTGACGACAACGGCGCCCCGGCCGGAAGAAAGCATTTTGCTTTTTACAACCCTCCGATTATAAATAAACCGTTGCATATTCGAAAAAGCGCCACCGTGGAAGTGAACGAACTTGCCAAAACTTTTTTGAAAAATAAGATCCAGACGATTGTTTTTGCAAGAAGCCGTGTGCGGGTTGAAATTATTTTAAGCCACATTCAGGAGATCGTAAAAAAGGAAATCGGCGCGAAGTCTGTCAGAGGTTATCGCGGCGGATATCTTCCGAAAGAAAGAAGAGATATAGAGCGGGGGTTAAGAGACGGCAGCATTCTCGGGGTTGTCAGCACAAACGCGCTGGAGCTTGGCGTTGATATCGGCCAGCTTCAGGTCTGCGTGATGACGGGGTACCCGGGCAGTGTCGCGAGCGCATGGCAGCAGGCGGGCCGGGCCGGACGGCGGCAGGGAGAGGCGCTTATCGTGATGGTGGCGAACTCTGATCCGATTGACCAATATATTGTGCGCCATCCTGATTATTTCTTTAAACGCTCGCCTGAATCTGCAAGGATTAATCCTGATAATCTCATTATATTGGTCGATCACCTGAAATGCGCTGCGTATGAGCTGCCTTTCAGAGCCGATGAAACATTCGGAGAAAATGATGCAAGAGACATTCTCGAGTATTTAGAAGAAGAAGGGGTGCTTCACGAAAACCGCGAACGCTATCACTGGGCGAGCGAATCTTTTCCCGCCTCCAACATCAGTCTCCGTTCGGCGTCACAGGAAAACGTGGTCATCGTTGACCGGTCAGAGACGGCTGATGTAAAAATCATCGGAGAAATGGACCGTTTCAGCGCGATGACGCTTCTTCATGATGAAGCGATTTATCTTCATGAAGGGGTGCAGTACCAGGTTGAAAAGCTTGATTGGGACCATAAAAAAGCGTACGTACGAAAGGTCGATGTCGAATATTATACAGATGCCAATTTAGCGGTGCAGCTGAAAGTGCTGGACATTGACAGAACGGACAGCAGAAAGAAAACGGCCTTACATTTCGGCGATGTAACCGTGAACGCACTTCCGACAATATTTAAAAAAATTAAAATGACGACATTTGAAAATATAGGATCAGGGCCGATTCATCTTCCAGAAGAAGAACTGCATACCAGTGCTGCCTGGCTTGAATTGAAAGAGACGGATTCGGAGATCGGCGAAAAAACGCTTGAACAGCTGCTTTTAGGCATTGCCCACGTCCTGCAGCATATCGTGCCTGTATACGTCATGTGCGACCGAAATGACGTGCATGTCGTGCCGCAAATCAAAGCCGCACATACCGGACTTCCGACAATCTTTCTGTATGATCATTATCCGGGCGGAATCGGACTTGCTGATGAAGTATATAAGCGATTTGATGAAATCAATGAAGGGGCTGAGCGCCTGATCAGACAATGTCCATGTCAAGACGGATGTCCTTCCTGCATCGGCTCCGAAATAGAAGGAATAGATGCAAAGAAAGCGATACTCCGGCTCTTGAATTACGTGTAAAAGAAAAGGGGGACGAAAGATGTCCTTGAAAAATAAATTAAAGCGGATGAAAAACCACCTGAATGTGCCGGAAGCTGAAAAAAAGCCGGCAGCTTCACAACTTTCGGTCCCGGATATTCAAGTCCCATTTAGAGAAGAATGGGAGGCATTCGGAGTGAAGCCTTTCTTTTTTGAGGATGAATTCTGTCTTATCCGCGAAACCGTCTATCCGCTTTCGCACCGTCACGGACGGTACAGCTTCAGTGAACTTGATGACGTCATGGCATTATGGAATAAAGGCGGTTTGACACATACTTTATCAGCAGAAGGATACGAAAAAAGCCAGCTGTTCTTCTTTGATACTGAAACGACCGGCCTCGGCGGCGGGGCCGGCAATATGATCTTTTTGCTCGGTCATGCAAGAGTGTATGAAGACCGTGTCGCGGTTAAACAGCATCTGCTTCCTAAACCGGGAAACGAGACGGCTCTTTACAAAAGCTTTTTAAGTGAGGTTGACATTACGTCTCTTGTTACGTATAACGGAAAAGCCTTTGACTGGCCTCAGGTAAAAACTAGGCATACATTGCTGCGGGACAGGCTTCCGAAACTTCCTGACTTCGGACACTTTGATCTTCTGCACGGAGCGAGACGGCTTTGGAAACATAAATTAGAGCGTGTATCGCTTTCGGCGGTTGAAAATGAAGAGCTTGCTTTTAAAAGGGACGAAGACACACCTGGTTATTTGGCGCCGATGCTGTATTTTCAATTTTTAAAGGCGGAGGACCCGGCTCTTTTAAAGGGAGTGCTCTCGCATAATGAACAAGATGTGCTTTCCCTCATCGCTCTTTACATCCATATGTCAAAAAAGATTTTTGCATCTTCTGATCAGACGTCAGAACGTCAGGAAGCATACGCCATGGCGAAATGGTTTATCGCTCATAAAGAAACCGATCGGGCTGTTTCACAGCTGGAAGCGCTGCAAGGCAAAGCCTTTGAAGATTCAGATCGGGCCCTTTTTGACTTAGCAATGCTTTATAAAAAACAAAACCGCAGGCAAGACGCCGTGCCCCTTTGGGAGAAACTGACGGGCTCTGATCTTCACATATGCAGACACCAATCAGCGGTAGAGCTGGCGATCTATTTTGAGCATCACGCAAAAGATTACAAAAAAGCTCTGCAGGCCGCGCAGCAGGCGGCAGAAGACGAGGAAATATCGGAAAAAGAAGCCGAGAAGCTCCATGTGAGAATTGCCCGGCTCAAGAGGAAATATTCCTCTTGAAATATTGCCCGGGAAAGCGCAAAAGCCGAGCTGTTTCGCCAAAAATATTTTTTTCTGAATCCGCATCGATTTTGTTGTAGAATGGTGCCGCATCTTGTAAAATAGCGTTAGTTATTTATAGGGGAGAGTTGGTATGTATAAAGGTGTTTTTTACTTGTTCTTTGTCGTGGTTTTTTTGATTGCGTTTGTGTTTTCGAATTTTAAAGACAGCTTGCTGACGCACTTTTAAATTGGGTGATTGAATTAGAACATGTACCCTCTTTTCTTCATAACCTAACAGTGTAATAAAAGTTAATGGAGAGGGGATTTAGCATGTTTCATCATCATTGTTGCAGACCAAACGTGATGCCGCCGATTGTCCATCCGACTCATTGCTGTGAACACCATTGCTTTTCTAACACGGTTGTGCCGCATATTCATCCGCAACATACAACTAACGTAAATCACCACAACTTTGAGCACGTTCATTACTATCCGCACACTTTTTCAAATGTTGACCCGACAACTCACCAGCATTTTCAGTGCGGAAGCCCTTGCTGCGATCATTAGTATTGAACGCTTAAGCAAGATCGGTTAGGATATCAGCAAATCAAAATGGGGCCCGATGGGGAGCCCCATTTTTTAAGCAGGTGATCAATTGAAAGTATTAGCCGTAACAGGATACAAGCCGTTTGAACTCGGGATTTTTAAACAGGATGACCGGGCGCTTGTTTATATAAAAAAGGCGATAGAAACCAGACTCAGAAGCTTCCTTGACGAAGGCTTGGAATGGATTCTCATATCAGGACAGCTGGGGACTGAGCTTTGGGCGGCAGAAACGGCGTACGATCTCAGAGAAGAGTATCCGGAATTAAAGGTTGCCGTTATCACGCCTTTCTACGGCCAGGAGGAAAAGTGGAAGGAGCCGAATAAAGAAATGTATGAAGCGGTGCTTGCTCAGGCAGATTATGAGGAGAGCCTGACGCATCGGCCGTACGAAAGTCCGCTTCAATTCCGGCAGAAAAACGCGTTCTTTATTGAAAAGTCAGATGCGCTTTTGCTTTTATATGATCCTGAAATGGAAGGATCGCCGAAATATATGCTGCAGCAGGCAGAAAAACGCCGTGAAACAGACGGATATCCGATTTATTCGATTACGATGGATGATCTCCGTGCCGCCGTTGAAGAAGAAGATTTCTTTACATAACACGTCAGAGAATATTTGACAACGGGACGTGTTTCTGAATAAAATATAACATGATGATTCACGATATGAGGTGAAAAAGATGCTTGCTGATAAAGTAAAGCTTTCTGCGAAAGACATTTTGGAAAAAGAATTTAAAACAGGCGTTAGAGGTTACAGACAAGAAGACGTTGACAAATTTTTAGATATGATTATTAAGGATTATGAAACCTTTCATCAAGAAATTGAAGAACTGCAGCAGGAAAATCTGCAGCTGAAAAAACAGCTTGAAGAAGCAAGTAAAAAACAGCCGGTGCAGTCCAATACGACCAACTTTGACATTCTGAAAAGGCTGTCCAACCTTGAGAAACATGTATTCGGCAGCAAACTTTATGACGAATAAGGCAGATGCACTTGTCAAATGAGACAAGTTGCTTTATAATGAACAAGTGTTCTTAACGTTCGGGTAATCGCTGCAGATCTTTGAATCTGTAGAGGAAAGTCCATGCTCGCACGGTGCTGAGATGCCCGTAGTGTTCGTGCCTAGCGAAGAAATAAGCTAGGGCAGCCTTGATAGGCTGACGGCAGGAAAAAAGCCTACGTCTCCGGATATGGCTGAGTATCCTTGAAAGTGCCACAGTGACGAAGTCTCATCAGAAATGGTGAGAGTGGAACGCGGTAAACCCCTCGAGCGAGAAACCCAAATTTTGGTAGGGGAACCTTCTTGAAGGAACTGAACAGATAGAAGGACAGAATACTTTCTGTAGATAGATGATTGCCGCCTGAGTACGAGGTGATGAGCCGATTGCAGTACGACGGAACAAAACATGGCTTACAGAACGTTAAACATTATTGATATGACAAATTAGAGCTCTCCTTAAAAGGGGAGCTTTTATCTTGAATGAAACGAAAGCTTAAAAGAGACAGGGTGATACGATGAAGAAGTACACACTAATAGCGACGGCGCCGATGGGAATTGAAGCGATCGTCGCCAAAGAAGTGCGTGATTTAGGTTATGAATGCAAAGTAGACAACGGAAAAGTCATTTTTGAAGGAGATGCGCTTGCGATCTGCCGCGCTAACTTATGGCTGCGGACGGCTGACCGCATCAAAGTACAGGTCGCCGAGTTTCAGGCGAAAACGTTTGATGAGCTGTTTGAAAAAACAAAAGCGATTGACTGGCGCGCGTACATTCCGGAAAACGCAAAGTTCCCCGTTATCGGAAAATCCGTGAAATCAGTGCTTGCCAGTGTGCCTGACTGCCAGCGGATCGTCAAAAAGGCGATAGCGGAAAAGCTGAAACTGCAATCAGGAAAACAAAATGAATGGATTGAAGAAACGGGACCCGAGTATAAGGTGGAGATTTCCCTTTTAAAAGATAAAGCCGTACTTACACTGGATTCATCAGGAACAGGCCTTCACAAACGGGGATACAGGGTTGATCAGGGAGGAGCTCCGATTAAAGAGACGCTCGCTGCCGCGTTAATTCAGTTAACCAACTGGACGCCTGACCGTCCGTTCGTCGATCCGTTCTGCGGTTCCGGCACGATCGCCATTGAAGCCGCTTTAATCGGACAAAACATTGCTCCCGGTTTTAACCGTGATTTTGTTTCAGAAGACTGGGAATGGATCGGAAAAGAACTGTGGGACAAGGCGCGTCTTGAAGTGGAAGAAAAGGCGAACTATGATCAGCCGCTGCAGATTTTTGCCAGTGATGTGGATCACCGGATGGTAAACATCGCCAAAGAAAACGCAGAAGAAGCGGGACTTGGGGACCTGATTGAATGCAAACAAATGCGGGTGCAGGATTTTACGACAAAACTCGAATTCGGCGTAATCGTCGGAAACCCTCCGTACGGCGAACGGCTCGGCGAAAAAAGGGAAGTCGAGCAGATGTATAAAGAAATGGGCCGGGCATTTGAATCTCTTGATACATGGTCTGTCTACATGTTAACGTCAAATGAACAATTTGAAGAGGCCTACGGAAGAAAAGCAACCAAAAAACGGAAGCTCTTTAACGGTTTTATCAAAACGGATTATTATCAGTACTGGGCTAAAGTGCGGCCGCAGCGGAAAAAGCCGCAACAAAGAGAAGACGCCTGAAACAGCGTCTTCTCCGGCATCTTTACGTTTTATTCTGCCATTACCAGCGGTGCGCTTTTGCGTTGCTCCGTAAAATAATGTTGGTCTGGGACATTTCGGTGTGGCCGTTCACTTGCGATTTAGAGCGTTTCGGCCGCGTCCAATTGTGATGAAACAATTCAGAATGCTGATCTAATCGATCTTTATAACTCATGTAACCATCACTCCCGGGTAGAATAAATTTGTGAAGATGGATATTCGATCGAATATCTGTTGTAGTTTGTGCAGGTCAGGTGAGGATCATTCAGAATGGCATGTATAGAAAGTGAAACATCGGCATAGAATGATGATTATTTCTATTTGAGAGGTGATCTTATTTTATGCTGAACAGCGAGCACTTCAGTAAAATACAAAAGGCGTTAGACGCAACTGCTTTCCGGCTGGAGGAAGCCGGAGCGGAGTTCGGTCCTTCCGCCATGACACACGCACAGGAAGAACTTGAAAATGCGGTAAAACATACACATTCAACAGACCATCCGTTCCTATGTACACATATCATTAACCGGAAATGATCATGACAAAAACTTGGCGAGGCCAAGTTTTTTTGTTGTATTGAAAAGGGTTAAATGATATTATAGATGGTCTGAATGCCGAATAGTTAGGGGTTGGAGTTGGGTGACAACATCACGTTTGCCTTTTGCTTTAACAAAAGAAAAGAATTTTTACGAAGAATTGAACAATTGGATTGGTGACGTGTTTTACGATATCCTTCCCGAGAAAGGCTTTGACCTTCGGGATGAGCAGGTATTTATGGCGTTTCAGCTTGAACGGGCATTTAAAGAGAAAAAGGTCATGTTCGCTGAGGCAGGAGTCGGTACGGGGAAAACGCTGGTGTATCTGCTGTTTGCCATCAGCTATGCCAGATATACGGGTAAACCGGCCATTATCGCATGCGCCGATGAAACGTTAATTGAACAGCTTGTCAAAAAAGAAGGCGACATTTCCAAGCTGACAGAACATTTGGATCTGCAGATTGATACACGGCTGTCCAAATCCCATGAGCAGTATCTGTGTCTGAAAAAGCTTGAGAAAACAATGCAGCGTTCTGATGATGAAAAGTGGCTGGATCTTTATGAGTCGCTGCCTTCATTCGTACACGAATCACAAGCGATGCAGCGCTTTTATCCGTACGGCGACCGCAAACAGTACGCTGATTTGACGAATGAAGAGTGGGCAGGCGTCAGCTATGATTCCTTCCAAGATTGTTTAACTTGTGATATGAGACATAGATGCGGTTTAACACTTTCAAGAGATCATTACAGAAAATCAACGGATCTGATTGTTTGCTCCCATGATTTCTACATGGAGCATGTATGGACGGAAGAATCACGTAAAAGGGAAGGACAGCTGCCGCTTTTGCCGGATCACAGCGCCGTCGTGTTTGATGAAGGACATCTGCTGGAATTCGCCGCGCAAAAAGCGTTAACCTATCGCGTGAAGCAGTCGACGCTCGAGCTGTTTTTAGAGCGTCTGCTTCAAAATGACATCAGAGAGGAATTCGCCGAACTGATTGAAGATGCCCTTGCCGCAAACGATGAGTTTTTCTATGTGCTGTCAGAGGAATCGAAGGAAATCGCCGGCTCTCACCGATTGGACATCCAAAACGACCAGCGCGTTAAGCGTGCGGCTGACGAACTGTGCCGTCTGCTCGATAAAATCGGCGAGGCGCTCGTATTTGAATCGGAAATGTATACGATTGATAAGTACGAGCTGTCAGTTGTAGAAGAATACGTCGAACAAATGGCATATTCGCTGTCGCTGTATCAGAAGGATGCCATCAGCTGGCTTGAAACGCGGGATACAGACTCAACGTTTGTCGTTATGCCGAGAACTGTAGCCGAAGTGCTGGGAGAAAAGGTCTTTTCTAAAAAGATTCCTTATATCTTCTCATCGGCCACTCTTTCTGAGGGCGGTTCATTTGATTATATCGCTGACAGCCTCGGAATCCGTGATCCTTTATCATTCACCGTTGAATCTCCGTACGATTACGAGGAGCAAATGTCTGTTGCGCTTCACGGTGACATGACGTCTGAGCAGAAAACAGCCGAAACGATTGAAACCATTAAGGAGAATGAAGGACGCACCCTCGTTCTTTTCCCTTCCTTTGAAGACATGAAAGAATTTAAAGAACAGGCTGCCGCGTGGGAGCTGCCGTATCCGATATACTACGAAGGTGACGAAGAGATCAGCAGTCTGGTCGAAAAGTTCCAGCGGGATGAAGAATCCGTGCTTTGTTCCGTCCACTTATGGGAAGGTCTTGACATTCCCGGTGACTCGCTCCGGAATGTGACCATTTGGGCATTGCCGTATCCGCCTCATGATCCGGTGTTTACCGCAAAGCGGAACGGAGCGAAAAAAGATCCGTTTGAGGAAGTTGATCTGCCATACATGCTCTTGAGAGTCAGGCAGGGAATCGGCCGCCTTATCCGTTCTAATCAGGACAGCGGAACCATATCCATTTATGCGGGCGGAGAAAGTGAACGGGTCCTGGCCGAAGTCAAAAAGGTTTTGCCTGTTACACCGAAAATTGTATAAAAACAAAAGCTGCAGGATTCTTATCCTGCGGCTTTTTTAAATCCGGGAAGTTGACTTTATCACGGCATTCCATTAGCCTGTAATTGATAGTGAAAAGGGAGGGGAACGGATATGGATTTACATACATATGAAAAAGAGTTTTTTGATCTGTTAAAAAGAGTATCCCACTATGTCGAAGCCATTGCACTTATGCATTGGGACTTAAGAACGGGAGCCCCGAAAAAAGGCTCTGATGATCGGGCGGAAAGCATCGGACAGCTTTCGGCTGACGTTTTTCAAATCCAGACATCCGACCGGATGAAAGAGCTGATCGACATCCTTCTCGCGCATGCAGAAGAGCTCTCTGAAGATACAGTGAAAGCGGCGGAACTTGCGAAAAAAGATTATGATCATAATAAAAAAATTCCTGAAGATGAGTATAAAGAATATGTCATTTTAACATCAAAAGCTGAAACGGCTTGGGAGGATGCAAAGGCTGCCTCTGATTTCTCTATGTTTGCTCCGTACCTTGAGAAGCTGATTGATTTTAATAAGCGGTTTATTTCGTATTGGGGCTATGAAGATCATCCGTACAACGCATTGCTCGATATTTTCGAACCGGGTGTTACGGTAAAGGTGCTGGATCAGCTGTTTTCTGAATTGAAGGAAGCGATCATTCCGCTTATCAAAAAAGTGACGGAATCCGGCAATAAACCGGACACTTCCTTTATAACGAAAACGTTTCCGAAAGAACAACAAAGAGACCTCTCCTTGTATTTCTTAAAAGAGTTCGGGTATGATTTTGACGGCGGCCGCCTAGACGAGACGGTGCATCCGTTTGCGACGACAATCAACCGGGGCGATGTGCGGGTGACGACCAGATATGACGAAAACGATTTCCGCACGGCAATTTTCGGAACGATTCATGAATGCGGGCATGCGATCTACGAGCAGAATATTGACGAAGCGCTGAGCGGAACGAACTTATCTGACGGTGCATCCATGGGAATTCATGAATCCCAATCGTTATTTTATGAAAACTTTATCGCCAGAAATCAACATTTCTGGACCGCCTATTATGAAAAAATGGTTGAGGCTTCGCCTGATCAATTTCAAGATGTGAAAAGAGAAGATTTTGTACGCGCTGTCAACGAGGCGAAACCGACCTTTATCCGAATTGAAGCCGATGAGCTGACATATCCGCTTCATATTATTATCCGTTATGAAATTGAAAAAGCAATTTTCAGTAATGAAGTGACAGTGGAAGAACTGCCTGCATTGTGGAATCAAAAATATCATGATTATTTAGGCATTACGCCGCCATCTGACGCAAAAGGCATTTTGCAGGACGTACATTGGGCGGGCGGCGATTTCGGCTATTTCCCTTCCTATGCGCTCGGATATATGTATGCGGCACAGCTGAAGCATACCATGCTTGACGATCTGCCTGAATTTGATCAATTAATAGAACGGGGCGACTTTGAGCCGATCAAACAATGGCTGACAGAAAAGGTTCATCAGCACGGAAGACGCAAAATGCCGCTTGACATCATAAAAGATGCAACGGGAGAAGAGCTGAACGTTCAATATCTCATTGAGTATCTCGTCGGTAAATATTCAAATTTATATTTATAAACGAAACACCTGGTATACACCGGGTGTTTTTCTAAAAATTCTAAAAAGACGAATAATCGAAAACCAATTCTTTGTAAAAGTTCGGAAATATTCAAATTTCACTATGCAAAAGAAGTGTATCTTGTTATAATTTGATTAATATCATACGAACACTCATATAATCGCGTGGATATGGCACGCAAGTTTCTACCGGTCACCGTAAATGTCCGACTATGAGTGAGCAATGGAACGGCTTTATTCGGCCGTTGCGTGTAGATCATTCGGCATTGCTTGCTCTTTTTATTGAGAGCGGGCAATGCTTTTTTTATTTTTTATAAGCGGGGGTAATCATTGTGGAAGCATTAAAACGAAAAATAGCAGAAGACGGAATTGTTCTTTCTGATCAAGTGCTGAAAGTGGATTCTTTTTTAAACCATCAAATTGATCCGGTTCTCATGCAGCAGATCGGCCGGGAATTTGCGCGCCGTTTTGAAAAAGACGAGATAACCAAAATCGTCACAATTGAATCTTCGGGCATTGCCCCTGCGGTGATGGCCGGCCTTGAACTCGGCGTTCCCGTCATCTTTGCGAGAAAAAGGAAGTCTCTCACATTAACGGAAGATCTGCTGACGGCATCCGTCTATTCTTTCACGAAAAAAACAGAAAGTCAGATTGCAATCTCCGGAAATCATCTGTCGAAAGAAGACCGCGTGTTAATCATTGACGACTTTTTAGCGAACGGACAGGCGGCAGAAGGGCTTTTATCCATCGTAAAACAAGCAGGCGCAGAGGTTTGCGGGATCGGAATCGTCATTGAAAAGTCATTTCAGCCGGGAAGAGATGAGCTGGTGAAAAAAGGATGCCGGGTCGAATCGCTGGCGAGAATTCAATCGCTTGAAGACGGAAAAGTGACATTTGTACAGGAGGTCCGTTCATGAAAAACGGCTATGCCAAAACACTTTCCCTCGGTATCCAGCACGTGCTTGCCATGTATGCCGGCGCCGTCGTCGTTCCTTTAATTGTAGGAGCGGCATTGGGACTGAACGCAGAACAGCTGACATATCTCGTATCAATTGATATTTTTATGTGCGGGGCGGCTACGCTGCTTCAAGTATGGAGGAATAAATTTTTCGGCATCGGCTTGCCCGTTGTGCTCGGCTGTACGTTCACCGCGGTAGCGCCGATTATTTCCATCGGTAAGGAGTACGGGATTTCAGCCATTTATGGAAGCATTTTGGCATCGGGTCTGCTTGTCATTCTGCTGTCGTTTTTCTTCGGTAAGCTCGTATCGTTTTTCCCGCCTGTCGTAACCGGATCTGTCGTGACGATTATCGGGATGACCTTAATGCCGGTCGCGATGAATCATATTGCCGGCGGGGAAGGCAGCGAGGATTTCGGTGATCCGTCTAACCTTGCCCTCGGATTTACGGTGCTCGTCATCATCGTGCTGCTTTATCGGTTTACAAAAGGATTTTTGAAATCCATTTCGATTTTAATCGGCATTTTCATCGGGACGGCCATCGCTTATTTTATGGGAAAAGTGCAATTTGACAATGTGGCGAATGCTGACGCAATTCAAATGATTAAACCGTTTTACTTCGGGACGCCGACATTTCATGCGGCACCGATTATTACGATGTCCATCGTTGCCATTGTCAGCCTTGTTGAGTCAACCGGCGTCTATTTCGCTCTCGGTGACCTGACAAACCGGCGCCTGTCTGAACGTGATTTAGCAAAAGGCTACCGCGCGGAAGGCCTGGCGGTATTCATCAGCGGCATTTTTAATGCTTTTCCGTACACGGCTTATTCCCAAAACGTCGGCCTCGTCCAGCTGACGGGAATTAAGAAAAACGCGGTCATCGGTGTCACGGGTGCACTTTTAATGCTCTTCGGCCTTTTTCCGAAAATCGCAGCCTTCACGACCATCATCCCGTCTTCGGTATTGGGAGGCGCGATGGTGGCCATGTTCGGCATGGTCATTTCCTATGGCATTAAAATGCTCAGTCAAATTGACTTTAAAAAGCAGGAAAACCTTCTGATCGTCGCGTGTTCGGTCGGATTGGGACTCGGTGTAACCGTCGTTCCCGATATGTTTAAGCACTTGCCGTCTTACTTAAATCTGCTGACCACAAACGGAATCGTCGCCGGAAGCTTTACCGCCGTGATTTTGAATATTGTTTATAATATGATTCCTAAAACGAAAAAAACCCTTGATGTGACAAGGGTTCAAGAGGGTTAGTTACCCGTTTTTCTTAAAAAAATAACATTTTAATAACATTTCTTTATGAAATCCCGAGATCGAGGATGCTTCCGAAAGTTTGCTGAACTTTTTGTGAGGCATTCTCTTTCATTTTATTTGTAACGTGGGTATAGATTTTCATTGTTGTTTTCACATCATCGTGGCCGACTCTTTTCATCACAGTCGCAATATCGACACCTGCTTCAGCTAACATACTGATATGTGAGTGTCTGAATATATGAGGAGTCGCATGTTTTTTTATGGATGTTTTTTTTAGAATTCTTTCCATCCGATATATGATGCTTTTTGGCAGGTAAGGGTACCCGTTTGCTCTTGCGAAAATAAAGTTTTCATTATGGTACTCAGATAATTTTGTTTGTGATTGCAAATGCATCTTTTTCACTTTCGTTTTATATGCTTTCAGCATGGCTATAATTTGATCGTCTATAGCAATTGTTCGAATTGATCCAGGTGTTTTGGGCGGAGTTAATTCATACTCTCTCATGTTATTACTTTCTGAATAAATGGTTTTAGTTATCCGGAGTTCTTTTGTTTCGAAATTGATGTCAGACCATTTGAGGGCACATAACTCCCCGGATCGCATACCTGAAAAAGCAAGTAAATAAAATCGTTCCAGATCCATGTGTAGACCGTGATTTTTAACTGCTAAAAGAAATTCCTCGATCTCCGATTTTTCGAGGTATTTTTCAGCTATGTTGTTATTTTCAATTTCTTCAACGGTTATTCTTTTTTTAGGCACTAGAGCATCTGCAATAGGATTGCTTTTAAGAAACTTTACTTTAACAGCATACTTAAATATCATGCCTGCTGTCGTATGTACTCCATTCATAGTGCTTCGTGAATACCCTTGTTCTGCTAGTTTGTTAAGTATTTTTTGATACTGTCTCAAGGTTATTTTATTGATGATGGATTTGGCAATGTAGGCATTTAATATTTTTATCTCTTCTCGTCTGATTCGGACAGTGTTCTTTTTCTTCCCTGTTAACATATACTCTTCCAACCATTCGGCTGCGACTTGATCAAAAGTTATCTTTTTCACTCTTGATTCATCGATGCCATCTTCATTTAAAGCTGCAATTGCATCACGGACTCTTTGCTCGGCTTCTTTTTTTGTTTTGCCCCGCCGCGGAATTTGCTTTCGTTTGCCGGTGACTGGGTCACGAGGGCCTTCTCCAACTGCTAACCATTTTTTACCCTTGATTAATTCTTTGGTATACATTCTTTCACCTCTTAGATTAAGTATAGGAGTTGTTTTAAATACAAATGAAATTAATGAGTAGGGGGAGGAGAGTTAATGTATTCTGGAAAAGAACTTATGTTCTGGTGTTTTGTTTAAAGAAAAGCCCTAAAAGGGCTAATCAAAATTTAAAAACAGGACTTTTCTCAACGACTCGATTTTTACTGATGAGATTCCGTTCAAGTCCGGATCAGTTTCAGATGAGAATAAGATTGAAAACCCTTGAACCATAAGGGATTAGGAACATGGTGAAATTATCCTTTCGGATCGGGTTCATTTGTATTCCGGTTCAAGTTCCGATCTTATTAGTAAACAGAAATAACAGAAATAACTTAATAAACAATAAAGAATAATTACTTTTCCTCTTTTTTGTTTTTGAAATTCTCTGCAATCATTTTTTCAATTCCATCAAGTCGCCTTAGAGCATCTGCAAGATATTTATCTTTTTCATCCTCCGTCATCAGTTCCTGTCCTTCGACATTATCAAAACGAACATCATTCTGCTTACGGAGTTCTTTAGCTTTATCTTGGTAGTACTCTTGACCTCTCAGCAAGTAATCTGTAGAGACTTCAAAGAAATCAGCTATTTTAACTAATGTTTCATAGTCTGGCTGTCTATGGCCTCTTTCATAATTAGCATATGTGCCCCTGTGAACGCCAACCTTTTCAGCCATTTGTTCTTGTGTTAACTTCTTGCCTTTACGGAGTTGAATTAACCGGTCTTTAAACATAATTTCACCTCATTCATTAAACATTATAACGTGTCGAAATGAAACAAATAAAGTTTTGTGTCAAAACGACGAAAAAGTTATTGACATTGTTTCTAATGGACGATATCATAAAAACAAATGATTCGTTTCGACGCAAATAGGGGGGTGAATCTATTGAGGAAATGGTTGATAGACATCCGTGGAGACAAAAGCCAACAGGAAACAGCTGAGGAAATTGGTATCTCTAGAGGTGCTTACGCGAACATTGAATTAGGAAAGAGAAATCCTTCAGTAAAACTAGCAAAGAGAATTGCTAACAACTTTGATGTCGATTGGACGCTTTTTTTTGAAGAAAATGTCGTCGATTCGAAACAAAAATCAAACACAGCATAGGAGGTACCAAATATGTTTACCATGCAATACGACGATAACTTCATTGATCAAATTGCAGCAAAAATTGCTGATAGGGCAACAGATATGTTAGTCGAGCGGCTGGGAGCGTTGAATGAGCTTCCTCACATCTTAACCAGAGAAGAAGCGATGAAAGTACTCAGATGCGGTCAAACAAAAATGTCTGAACTCATGTCGCGACCTGATTTCCCGGTAAATGATGAGTTCGGCAAGAAAATTCCAACCCAGCTGCTTTTTAAATGGATTGAAAGAAATACCCGTTGGGTGGAGGAAAATACCCAGTATTTCCGTAAGGGGGCAACCGCATGAATCAACTTGTTTTTATTGAAGGCGATCAAGTTGTAACCGATAGCCTGACTGTTGCTGAGGTATTCGGAAAGCGTCATGATCATGTTTTACGTGATATTAAAAACCTTGATTCTAGTAAAGAATTTAATCTCCACAATTTTGGGGAGGTTGAATATAAGGACAATAGGAATCGCACTTATAAAAAATATCTCATCAAGCGTGACGGTCTTACATTCTTAGTTTTTGGTTACACAGGTGCAAAGGCAGCGCTGTTCAAGGAAAAGTATATTTCGGAGTTTAACCGAATGGAAAATGAGCTTCAGAAACTAAAGCAGCCGTCTTATATGATTGATGATCCAGTCAGCCGAGCAAAGCGATGGATCACCGAACAGGAAGAACGGCAACAGCTTGAACAAACATTGAGGATTCAGGAGCCGTTGGTCAGTTTTGCTGAATCGTGTATGGCGTCTGAAAAATCCCTGCTTGTCAGAGAGGTTGCAAAACTTGCATCAAAACAAGGCATTGTTATTGGTGAGAGGCAGTTGTTTCAGAAATTACGAGATTGGAAGATGATCTTTTCCAACAAAAATGAACCTTATCAAGAATATGTGAACCGCGGTTACTTTGAAGTAGCACAGGGAGTTCGAGAAGTAAGCGGAAAGTCAAAAACGTGGCTCACAATGAAGATTACACCAAAGGGACAAGCCTACATCATTAACAAGTTGAAAAAGCAACAGGCGAGTTAGTGTTTTCATTACTTAAATTTTATCAGTAAAAAACTGAATATATCAGGAGGCAAACATATGGAGAACAACCCATACAATTTGCGAAATTTACCGCAGATTATGCGTGGTGTCCGAAAATCGGCGGGCCTTGCACAGTACCAAATCGGTAATTTAATTGGGGGAAAGGATCAACGATATGTTTCTGATGTGGAAAATGGCTTTAGCAAACTCACTCCTGAACTATGCATTAAGTGGTTTGAAGTATGTGAAGCCTATGAACATATTGATCTCGTGCATTATCTTTTCCGTCTGCACCCACAGCGGCTGCCCCCATTGATCCTGCATTAAATGAAAGTGCAAGTGCCGCGGTAATCAATATGGTCCATCAGTTGGAAGAGGCGTTGGAAGCAACAAAACACCTAGCCCGTTGGCTGGCAAGTGACAGGCCGGGTAGGAGGGCAGGTGAACTGCCAATGGGTGATATTAAACAGATTTTCGATCTTATTCCGGCAAATAAGACACTCATCTATTCACTAGCCCGCGGACACGGTTTAAAGATACAAGAACTAGCGGATAGGTGGACAAGAAAAGCGCTAGTTGATCAAGTAGCAATGGCAAAACATGAGGAGAGGCAGGCAATTACGATATGAACAACAATCAATTTCTTAAATCAGATTTAGAAGCTGCTAAACGGAAAGTGGATTCAGCAGAAGAATTGGCGATTATGCTAAGTGAGGCCCTGCGTGATGGTGATTACGAGGAAGCCATTAGCTTAGCCGGAAGCATAAAAGTTTTGACGGAGGATATTAACCGGTTAGCAAACAAAGGCCGTTTGTACGATGTAGCTATGAAAATGCAGCAGCGAGGTATTAATTTAACTGTAATAAGCAGGTGCTCGCAATGAACATTGAAAATCCAATGGTTTTGAACAACTGGCACGATAAAACGTCAGAACCTGAAATAAAAAAGGATTTTTTTGGGGACATCATAATGCCAACAGATGATTATGTAATCGACAGCGGCGAGGTAATTTTGAGGGATAATCTTGAACGGTACTTAAAGGAGCAGCTTGGTTTTGAATTTCAAACAGCGCAATAAAAAAGCCCACTCGGCAAAGTGGACTTCGTAAGGCGTTTTGATTATTGATTGGAACCTAATTATATCAAAACGCCTCATAGAAAACAATGGAGGTTTTATAAATGGCAAAATCAATTACAGTGTCATTCAGCGATCGGGCGGACGACCAGGCACGTTTAAGTCAGGTTGGCGGTTCAATTACATTTGACAAGTATGGCCGTCCTGTATTCAGTTTTCCATCAATGGACGCATACCGAGAATGGCAGAGGCGCGGCACAGAAGCTTATTTGAGAGAGGTGGCAGCAAAATGAATGGATTGTCTCAGGTAGATTACTCAGATTATATGCCCGCACCTCAACAGGCAACCAACGTGACTACCGAAGCTATGGTCAGTCGCCAAGCTCAAGAGGTACAGGCTGCTATGGTCATTGCTAAGAAATTCCCGCGGGATGTATACGCGGCGTTCGATCGGATTAAGAAAGCATGTGAACGGAGGCTGTTGGCCGAGAACGCGGTGTACGAATATCCCCGAGGCGGCTCAAAAGTATCTGGTCCTTCTATACGTCTTGCTGAAGCGTTGGCGCAGAACTGGGGGAACATTGATTACGGGATTATGGAATTGGAACAGAAGGCAGGAGAATCGTCTGTCATGGCTTATGCCTGGGACCTCGAAACGAATACCCGTCAAACCAAGATTTTCACGGTTAAGCATGAACGGAAAGCGCGCGGTGCTATTACAAAGCTTGATGATCCAAGGGATATTTATGAAATGGTTGCTAATCAAGGCGCGCGGCGGTTGCGTGCCTGCATACTTGGAGTAATTCCAGGCGATATCGTAGATGCTGCGGTTGATATGTGTCAGCAAACGTTAATCAGCGGTCATAAAGAACCTTTGGAGGATCGTCTCAGAAACGCTTTATCTCTTTTCAAAAAAGAGTTTGGCGTTACAAAAGAAATGATCCAGGAATACATCGGCAATTCGATCGATGCTTTCACTGAACAAGATTTCTTGAAAATTGGACGCATTTACACGTCCCTTCGTGATGGGATGGCAAAGAAAGAGGATTACTTCAATATCAAGGCCACAGGCGCGACTAAGTCAAAGGCTGAAGAAGAATTTAAAAAGCAAAAAGAGCAAGTTGGGAAGGCAGATGAAAAAAAGAAAAAGGCTGGTGATCCTGCTGATGAGGACGATTCCGGCGCTAAACAAGGAGAATTACTATTCTAACGAGATTGATAGATATTACATGTCAAATTCTCAATATAAGAGCTTTCTGCAATGCGAGGCGGCAACAATGGCCAAGATTAACGGTGAATGGGTGCCGCCGGGTTCAGAAGCTCTCCTCTTCGGTCAATATGTTCATGCCTGGCTTGAAGGGAAACAGGTATTTGATGAATTCAAGAGAAACACGCCATCACTTTTTACACAAAAAGGCCAACTGTACAAGCAATATCAGTTAGCTGATCTGATGATTGAGGCGATTCAACATGACGAACTCTGTATGTTCGTTCTGCAAGGAGCAAAGGAAGTTATCGTAACGGCTGAACTTTTCGGTGTTCCATGGAAAGGCAAGCTGGACGTATACAACCCGGCCGGCAGCCGTTTTGCAGATCTGAAAACAACCCGTTCACTTCGAGAAAAGGTGTGGAATCCGGAAATAGGCTATTGCTCGTTTGTCGAAGCATACGGATACATCGGACAGATGGCGCTCTACGCAGAAATGGAAAAGCGTATGACTGGGCGTAACGAGTGGCTTGAGCCTCTTATCGTGGGGGTATCTAAAGAGGATCCGCCGGATAAAGCAGTCATCAATATCGATAAGGGCCGAATGGAAGTAGAGCTTGAAGAGATTGAGCAGCGTATGGGTCGTATCCTGCAAGTGAAACACGGCGGCGAAAAGCCGGAGCGGTGTGAGAGATGCAAATATTGCCGTGCAACAAATCAGTTAAACAGTATCATTCATTTCTCGGAGCTGATCAGCTGATGGAAAAGGATTTAATTAAGGTTCCGATTCCGCATTGTTATTACTGGCTGGTTAAGACAGTAAGGCGTGATATGAGGAAGGGCTTATATACACGGTATGTAACGGACTATCTGAAGACGAATGAACCATCTTTAGAATTAACAGATATTGATTTTAAGGCTCTAACAGCAGTGTGTAAAAGGAAGTAGGTGAGCGATATGGATACGCAAGGACTAGGATATGTCATTTTACCCCGCCTGCCATTTAAAGATTCACGGGATGAGACAATATACGATCATTTATTCAAACGGGCAGAGTATAGAACGGATCAGGATTTAGAGCTCGGTCAGACAATCATTAAGCTTGTGGAATTAGCAAAGCGTTTTAATTGGTCATCCGATCAGATCAAATACTCGTTAGACAGAATGGTCAAGCAGGAGTATTTAAAACTGGACAGGCTGCCGCAAAAACGCGGCTTTATTGTTACAGTTCTGAATTACGCGGATTACATACAGCTTGGCAATTACAACAAGAAGAAGGACCTTGTCCAAGTGTCGGAAGAAAGAAAGGAAGTTGATGAAAAAGTGAAAAATGTCTTTGAATTATTCGAGAACAAAGTCGCCCGTACTATCGGACCAATTGAAGCTCAGCGAATTGGCTATATGGTTGAAGATTACGGCGAGGAGAAGGTCATGGAGGCTATGAAACAGGCTTTCAGGAACAAGGGCAGCAAGGTTGGTTTAAATTACATTGAAGCAGTTCTATCAAATCCGTTTACGCAGAAGAGAAAGGAGAAAAAACAGCATGATAGCTCACAAAACACAAAGTACGGACATGGCAATGGCGGGCATTCTCAAAAAACTACGGGACAGGTCAGCCCAATTTTCAGCGGAACAGGCCGCCTCAGAAGAAAAGGCTGAATATGATTGCCTTGACTGCAAGGACAAAGGAATCATTGTATATCGGGTTCACCAAGATACTGAACGGCAGCTGAGAAAAGAACAAAAAACAATGGAGAGTCTTAACGCTGATCAAATGGTGAGGGAAGAGGATTACCTTGCAGGAAAAGTGTGCTTACCGGATAAGGCCCGGGAGTGGAAAACCACGTACTCTAAGCAATGTAAGTGTGTGAAACGGAAAAAGATCGCCCGGCTTATGGAAGCCAGCGGTATTACCGAGGAATTTGAAATGCTCTTATTCGGTAATTTCATTACAGATGGCAAGCCTGACATGATTAAAGACGCATATGAGTGCGCTATGGAATACTTTAAGGATTTTCAAAAAGTTAAAGGAGAACGTTCGAACAGCATCGCCCTCCTTGGGCAGCCTGGCAGCGGAAAAACGCACCTATTAACGGCAATCATGAACAACCTTATTAAGAAAAAATCTGTTTACTGCATGTATTTCCCTTACGTCGAAGGGATGGGGAATTTAAGAGACAACTTTGATCAACTAGAGTCCAAGCTTGATGCAATGAGAAAAGCGGACGTTCTATTCATCGACGATTTATTTAAACCAGTAAAGGGAGAACCGCGGGCCACAGATTGGCAGGTTGAGCAGATCCAATCGGTCGTTAATTATCGCTACCTGAACCACAAACCCCTGCTGATTTCATCAGAATTAGATACAGCAGCATTATTAGATATAGACGAAGCGCTCGGATCTCGGATACATCAGATGTGCCGTAATTATACGGTAACCATCAAGGGAGACCGAATGCAATTAAATCATAGGTTAGGAGAATGGGAATGAGCTTAAAAACGAACGTTCAAGGATCCGGAGGGATTTATATGTTCGGCCCGGCTGAACAGACAGGCGGACAGGATCTCACACCGGCGATTAGGATCCTGGAGGAGAAAATAAGGCAAATGGAGCTGGTGAGAAGTGCTTAAAGCAGTTGCTGCGCTGCCAGTCATATTACTGACTGCACCTTACAAGGAAAAGCAGATCGAGCATTGGGAACAGATTGACGGGAGGTAAAAGGCTGTTGAGTTCTATTCAGTTTATTGTTTATGGAGAGCCGATCGCACAAGGACGGCCGCGGGGATCCATTCAAAACGGAAAGGTTAGAATGTGCGATCCTGTAAAGTCAAAAAATTTTAAGCAGTATGTGGCACTGGTTGCGTCTCAGCATCGACCGAAGCAGGTTATTGTTGGTCCTGTCGCAATGGAAGTCAGAGTATTCAGACCGATGCCGAAAGCTGTATCCGGATCCAAGAGGAAAAAGGAGAACGCTGAAAAAGGACTTTTACGCCCTGTAACAAAGCCGGACGTCGATAACTATGTAAAAGGTGTCAAAGACGCTTTAAATCATCTGATATACAAGGATGATAGTCAGGTAGTCGATTTGAAGGTCAGTAAGTTTTACAGTGAAGAGCCGCGGGTGGAAGTCATTATAACTGAGATTGAGTCATGACAGGTAGCTTTTCTATGGATCCTAAATCAAATAATCAGGAGGTTAACAACATGCAAGAAAACAACAACAATCCTTACGTACCAGGACCGGTAAAGGAATGGAAGATGACGCCGGAAGAACTGGCAGCATATGTCGAAAAACATCCGATCATATACCGAGAGGAACTAAAGCCGTCTCCGGCGTTCACAATGAGCGGCTGGGAAAATCCGTACTAAGGATATAAAAAAACACCGAAGCTTATGCCTCAGTGCTTATGATTCGAATTGGTACTTCTATCATAGCACAGGAGGAGTCTAGGTGTACAACCCCAAAGAAATTAAAAATCATGAAGGAAGTATTCAGCAAAGTATGGAGCCTGGGAAAATCCGTATCATCGTTTTAGATGGTACTGAAGGAACAGCGCATGTATTGGATGTCCCAGAGCACGGAAAGACCATCATCCAAACCTCAAAAGGCAGCTTTGCACGAGTCGATCACGAAATAGGGTTCAAGGTGAAATAAAACGAATGTAATTATTCAGCAAAGGGGTTTTTGAATTGATGCCATTACAAGTCAAATTACAACGTGTCGTCAAAGCAACGAAAGATGAAGCGATGACCGTCGAACAGGCAGCAGAATATTTGAAAGTTCCCAAACAATATATACCGGTCCTTGTAGCGCGTTCAGATGATTTAAAGATGATTGGTGATGAAACAATTATTGCAAAACGGGATAAAATGAATAGTCGGTTGATATGCACGGTAGTTGTGGTTGTGTTCTTTATAATCTCTGTCCTGCCGGGGATAGAGGGATGAAAGGATGAAAAGCAAAATATATCAGTGATTTGTAAAAATAACATCCGTCAAAGTGACCCAAAAGTAAAGGGGATGGATGGTTTCTTTTCTGAATGAACAAACGAAAATATTATGAAATTTTTTCATAATATAGTATGATTTATTTTAAAAAGGTTGTTGAAAATGGATTGGATAACGAATCCCTGGATTGTTAGTTTAATAACTGCAATAGTAAGTACTTTTATTGTAAATTCCCTAACAAAGTTTTTTGGAAGAAAAGATTATATTAAAAGAGTTAACAGAGCTAATAATCAAATAATTAATACTTTGAAAGATTTTATATCAGAGGGAGAAAATCCTTCTTTACCTCTTTTGGAGTCACTATCCGCTGCCAATGCTAAATCAAATAAAGTTAAACAACATAGTTTGTATAGCATTGATGATATTTTAGATCTTCTTATTAAAGATATTTCCGAAACTAATTTTCTTTCTATAGATCAGAAAATCGAAATATCTAACAACTTATTAGATCTTAAGAGGGATATTAAAACAAAACAAGATGAAGAATTGGAGTTTAAGCCAATTATAACTGACAAAGGCATAATTACATTTGATAAAGGAATAAAGCAAATTAAAGAAATGGATAAAATAAAAAGAAACATGACTACTACTTCATTGATTTATATAGCTTGTCTAATTAGTTATATGACAATAATGAA
This sequence comes from Bacillus sp. SJ-10, assembly GCF_002843505.1. Lineage (NCBI taxonomy): Bacteria > Bacillati > Bacillota > Bacilli > Caryophanales > Bacillaceae > Bacillus > Bacillus sp. SJ-10. The sequence continues at coordinate 2,515,105 of NZ_CP025258.1, forward strand.
ATATCCAAAGTTATCTGGTTTTTTTCAGAATAACCTGTCAATGATTAAAGATATTTCGATTGCCATAGTAGTTATAGTCCTAATAAGCTTTATGATTAAATTTGGTTATAGTAAGACTTTAAAAAAGTAAAAAAAAAATTTATAGTCCAAGACGGAAAGCCTGCGGACACTGATCATTGCACAAATTACTGTGCTCTGATTGGTGTCCGTTTTTTATTTGTCCAGGGGAACGACATGAAACAGGAATGAAAAAGCCTAATAAAAAACGCATAGGAGTTGTTCTGGACGACTTTTAGCGACGATGAAGGCCCAAAAAAGCAAATATTCGGACGAGGCAAGAACGGACCATTTAAAACAGAAAGAATAAGGGGAGTTTTAGGATGAAATACGGATTCGCTTATAAGCACGGAAAGCTTGTAAATATCTTTTGCGGCAGAGAAGAGCTCTATAACGAGTTGAAAACCTTCTTGGTCAAAACCTTCAACTTAAGAGTTTCAGAGGTATCTAGACGCCAGTATATTGCTGAACAAAAAAATAATAATTGGAACGATACATATTCATTTTGAGGCAAAGGAATGATGAAAAGTGCAAGATTTAATCATTGAATATAAAAGATCGTTAAAAGAAGCAAGAAAGATATACCGGTCATTAACGGAAACACCGGAAGTTGAAATGACGGCTGAACAAAAGAACGATAAGAAGATAATCAGTAGCATGATCAGCGATATTGAATTCACTCTCGAATGGCTGCAGAACGGAAGACAGCCCGGCGCCCGCCGAGGTGCTGACAGAAGAGATGCATATCAAAGGACGATTCTTGCTGATCCGCGCTTAATTGATGCGCTGCCGGAAGAATATGCAATCGTTCAAGAAGCTGAGGGAGAGGTAAGTGATTGGGATAAGGAAAGAATCTCTGACGCCCTTTCCGTGCTCACAGAAAGAGAAAAAGACATATTCATGATGCATGCTGTGCAAAACATGTCATTCGAAGAGATAGCGCAGTTATTGGGGATTAAAAAAGGAACCGTGCAGAAGAACATCGAACGTTCCCGTCTAAAAATGAAAAATCGAGCAGAAAAAAGTATTTTGTGTTTAGCATAAGTTTCATTAAAAGTTATTTAATTCCTGTCGATGTTATAATTATATCGAAAGGGGAGATAAATTATGGCAAGAAAGTATGTTCGTTTTAATTATTTTGAAGTACAATTAGTTCCAGCTGACCTAGCAGTTAGAGCTGAATTAAATCCAGAAGATGGGGTAATAAATCACGCTGCTGATTTATGGAATATGCAACCCTTTTTGGATTACCTGATGGTTAATTCGGAAACTTTTAGAACTACAGTTCCAGTGGGTGATGAGTACGCTGAAATTGAAAAAGATACTTACACTTTTGATGAAAGAAGAAATATCTACAGTTTTCAACTATCAAAATTGAGAGAAAATAACATACCCTCAAAAAAGAGGTTTGGGGAGATAAAAGAAAATATTTTGCTTGAGCAGGATGAGTATATTGGAGAATTCATTAGTTTTATTTACGATAATGAATTAAATGCTGCTATAGTTCAGTCTAATTTATATGGACTAACAATTGCCCAGACAGAAAATGTACTAACTCAATTAAGATTCAGATATTTAGATACACTAGGGAATACTGAAGATACTCCTTTGATTGTCAAACTTGTTCCAGTTATTGATGGCTCGAAAGTCAGAAGATTAATGGAGGCAGATTTTTATAAAAAGATTAGAATTAAGTGTGCAGATGTTATGTTGGATGCTGGTTTGAATGAGAATAGTTTACTGAGCGAAACACGTCGTTTATTAGGAGAGAGTGCTGGCGTGACAGCTGAGTTAACTATTTCTTTGGGTAGGAGTGAAAAAACGGCATCTCTTGATGAAGATGTTATTAGAAGAACTTTAAGAGCTTTTGAACAGACTGGCGAGCGAAATCGGCCGACAATTGAGCTTACAGCACTACAAAATGAAGAAGCAGAAGTTGAGACAGTAAATTTAGTTGAGCCAAGATTGTCAGATCGTATAAGTATAGAAGTACGTCCAAGGCAAACGGTAGCCCACGAATATTTATACCAATCCTTTATCGAAACTTATGATAGAAGGCGTGGTGATGTTAGACGTGTCTTGAGAAGATAACGAGGTGATTTATTTATGAGTGAGCAGCGGACCAGGTTAACTAATTTGTTGCATAAATTAGAGGATATTTGGGTTAAATATAACATTGTGATTTGTATTATATTGGGTATTTTAACTGGGGTACTTAGTTATCTAAACTGGGTAGTGAATCTAAAAAGTAATGGTTCAAATATTATTACTTTTGCATCTATTGTTATTGGGGTTATGGGTGTTTTTCTTAGCTTATTAATTTCTTTGCAGGGAAGCTCAGTCTTTTCAAGGCTTACTGAATACAACCCTTACCTACAGAAAAAGATATATACAAATTTAAGAACTCAAATATACTATGCTCTAATTGTGGTTATCTGTTCAATTATTGTAAATAGCTTACCTGAGATTTGTAATAACATTCTTAAAGCTGTAATTGATGGAGTATGGTTTATATTTATTTGGTTGATGACATTAGGTTCTTTCTATTCAGTGAAATTAATTACCGACCTAATAGTGAAAAATTTTAACAATCCTCCTCGAAACAGCAGGCAATAGGACTTAGTCCTTTATAAAAACCCCTTTCATACGGGGTTTTTTTGTTTTGAATTTGGTTTTTATATTGACGGTGGTAAATATAAGTGTTATAATTAAAGTATCGAAAGGAGGTGTTAACGAGCATGGAAATCGTTGAATTCATCCTTAGGGATACAGCTTGGTTAGTCGGAATTCTCGTTGGGATTACGACACTGATCAAGAACATCAAAGACCTAAAGGGTGATAAAAACAAAAAACGACGTTCTCCCGCCAAGAAGAAACGTCGCAAATAAACCCACGAGGGGAATTACTTCCCCTCCTTGTATTATAACATCTTAATGGGTCTTAAACAAAACCATTAAAATTCCATGCTCGGAGATAATGAAAAAAATATTAGACTCAACAACACTGTTATTTTTCGTCTTGTTCTGCTTACAATTTTCTCGTATGGACTTTAACAACCTGACTGTACTGGACATAATATCGATAGTGCTGGCAGTTATCTGGCTCACGCTGACGATTATAAACTTAGTTATGAAATGGAGGAATTCAAAGGATGGATAAGTTTGTATTTAGTGATGTCGAAGAATTGAGAGAGTTCCTTGATAAAGAAGTCATAACCACCTCGGAAGCGATTGAAATTATCGGGTGCACTCGTCAAAACCTTAAACAGCTAGTTGATCATGGGACATTGAAACCAATCAAAACAACGAATAGAGATCGTCTTTTCTTAAGAAAAGATATTACGGCTTATAAAAAGAAACGTTAATTGCAACTATAATAAAATGATGCTTTTTCGTCTTACGGTTGCCACCTATTTATAAAGGGCTTTCGTTCGACAAATTTTGCGAATGGTTCCTATCGCCTACTCCTTAACCGATAATAAGGTGGGAGGTGAGAAAGCTATGGAAACTAAAAAAATTTATGATTACTGCGTTCACAAAATTAATGGCACGCTAAGTGATAAAACCCCTCTACTTGAACTTGAAGAGCACTTGAATTTACAAGGTGAAGATGGATTCAGACTTGTATGTGCAATACCGCAAGTATATGAAGGTACTACAGAATCGACAGTATTGATATTTGAATCAGAAGATGAAGAAATGAGATAAGAGTAAATTTTGTTTAAGCATCCTTCGGGGTGCTTTTTATATTCCCTGTAAACTGATTCCGGTAAATCTCAAGGAGACAATTGGCGGCTAACGGCTTGAGTACGGTGTCGGTTTAGAGGGAATGTAAGGAGGTTGCATGATGGGATTCATAGCACAGTATGGAGAGAGCATAGAAAAAGAGATGCAGACATGTAAGGGCATAAATATGGCGGGACAGAATGAAAGGATATTGAGGGAATCAATGTATATGAACTTTAATTCTTTTTGGCATTCACACCGAAACAAAGGAATAAGGATGTAAGTTCATGCCGCCCAAGCCCCTAAAGGAATGTGCCGCCCGTGGTTGCCGTGCCCTTACTCGGGATAAGTACTGTGATGCACACAAGACACAACAACAAGAAGAAACAAAACATTACAACAAACATTCAAGAAACAAAACAATAACAAGTTTTTATAAATCAACTGAATGGAAACGAACAAGACAACTTGCTTTGATGCGAGACAATTATCTCTGTCAGCATTGTTTGAAAGCGCATTGCTTCACTCCGGCTGACATGGTGCATCATATAGTGGAAGTAAAGCAAGATTGGTCGAAACGATTGGATATAAAGAACCTTGAAAGCTTGTGTAATGCCTGTCATAACAAGGCTCATGGCAGTAAAGTCAAGTGACCACCCCCCTAACAAATCTCTCGAAGGGAAACGAACGGAGAACGGCGATCCCCCTTCTGTAAACAAACACCGCTTTTCAAAGTTCCGAAAACAGCAGAAAGCCCCCTCGGCGAATTTGCCGAGAGGGCTTGATACGACTGGTTTTATGATTGATTTCATCGTATCACGATTTATGAAAAAAACAAGCAAAAAACGTACTTTTTTGAAAAGAAATGAGGTGAAAACATGCCGAGACCTGCTAAATCTGCAACACTTCAATTAATCCAAGGTAATCCCAACAAAAAGAATACGGATGAGCTGGCTGCCCGTGCTGAGCACGAAAAAAAGATAAAAATGCGCTCCGACAATATTAAAGCGCCACCTTGGTTAAATAAAATTGCGAAAAAAGAATTTAAAAGGGTTGCTGCTTTGTTATCTGAGGTGGAGATTATTACTGAAGCAGATATCAGCATGTTGGCCGCCTATTGTAATGCATACTCTCAGTATATTTCCATTTCAGAAATCATTGAAAAAGATGGGATTATGGTGCATACCGAGGGACAGGATGAGGATGGAAATCCTATTCAGTTGATTGGTGAAGAGCATCCGTTATTGAAGCGGCAAAAGAATTACTATGATCAAATGAAATCAGCTGCGAATGATTTCGGCCTTACGCCATCTGCCCGAGCAAAACTCGCGATTACCCGAACACAGGAGGAGCGAGAAAAGACGGCTGCAGAAAAGGAGTTTGGTAATGTATGAAGACAATAAAACAATTTCTTATTGATTACTCACGCGACGTTATATCGGGTGAGATTGTCGCATGTGAAAAACATGTATGGGCTTGTCAGCGTTTTTTAAATGATATCAGCCGGGAAGGTACCAGAGAGTTTCCGTACGTCTTTGATGATGAGAAAGCGCGTCGCTTTCTTTACTGGATGACACAATTCAAGCATACGAAAGGGCCGTTGCAAGGTGAAAATATTGTGCCGGAGCCTATTCAAATATTTATTTTCGGCAATGTGTACGGGTGGGTGCATAAGGATAACGGCTATCGACGCTTTAAAAAAGTGTATTGGCAGGTTGGCCGTAAAAACACAAAAACACAAAGCCTGGCATGTGTTGGATCCTATGAGGCAATGGCTAACGACGAATACATGTCCGAGGTTTACATAGGTGCAACAAAAACGGAACAGGCGAAAATCTGTTGGAACGAAATTAAAGCACAGATTATGCAAAGTGACCTTTTGAATAAGCCGGAGAAGAAATACCGAATTGCTTACGGTAAGATTGAACATCCCAAAACACAGTCAAAAATAGAGGCGCTTTCGAAAGATGCAGGTAAAACGGGGGACGGGTTCAACCCGCAATGCGGCATCATCGATGAATATCACGCCCATAAAACTTCAGAGATTTACGATGTACTCGCTTCTGGTATGGCTGCTCGTGCTCAACCGTTAATGATGATTATTACGACAGCAGGGTTTGAGCTAAATAATCCCGCCTATCGTGTGGAATACGATTACGTTTCACGTATACTGGATCCCAATAAAGTTGAGCAAAATGAAAAGTATTTTGTGATGATTAATGAATTAGATAAAGACGATGACATTAAAGATGAGCGCAATTGGATAAAAGCAAACCCTATTGTGGCAGCTAACGAACACGGGCTGAATTATTTGCGTGGAGAATTGGAAGTAGCGCTTGCTGTGCCGGAGAAGATGAGAAATTTCATGACAAAGAATATGAACATTTGGGTTAATATGCGCGAGAATGGTTATATGGATATGCAAGCTTGGGCGGATTGCGGTTCGGATGAATTTCCTGAGCTGAAGAACCGAGAATGTTATGTCGGCATTGACTTGTCAAAAACGATTGATTTAACCGCCGCATCTTTCATCTTCCCGTTAGATGACGGCAGTTTTGCTGTCGATAGTCATGGATTTATGCCGGAGGATACATTCCATGAGCGGATGAACACGGATAAGGTCCCTTATGATGTATGGGAGAAAAAGAACTGGTTAACAACAACAGATGGTGCTGTCGTCGATTACGATTATATCAGAGCGTATATTAAGAAAATGGAGAAGGAACATGGCTGGCGCATCAAGGAAATTGGATACGATCCATATAACGCTACTCAGTTCGCTCAGCAAATGGAGGCAGACGGATATGTAATGGTTGAAATCCGCCAAGGGGTGGCAACTCTCTCAGAGCCGACCAAAGACTTCAGAGCAAAGGTCAAGTCTAAAAAAATCATACACCCGAAAAATGATCTTCTAACTTGGGCAATGGGGAACACTGTAACAAAAGTGGATGCTCAAGAGAACATCATGCTGGATAAATCAAAATCAACCCAACGGATTGACCCGGCCGCCGCGCTTGTGAATGCGTATGTACGGGCTTCTCAAATCAATAATGAGGTTGATTTAAACGCATATATCAAGTCAGCTTCATTTTCTTTCTAAAGGTGGTGTAGAAGTGAAGAAAATACTGACAGCCATGATGCTTTTTTTAAATGATTTTCTTTTTATCATAGGTGCTGCTTTTATATTGGCAGCTGCATATCGTTTGCACACAGACATCGGTCTTGTTTTGACAGGTGTCTTTTTTATATTTTATGCACTGCTGCTCAGTAAGAAAAGGAGGTGATTAATTGTTTTTGGAAGGGCTGTTTTCTAAGAGATCAAATGATGAAGAGCCTTGGGGCCTCGCAAATCCTCCTGATTGGATTATAGATATGTTCGGCGGCTCAAAAACAGCTAGCGGTGAACGTGTCAGTGAATCAACGGCACTCATCCATCCGGATGTTTTTTCGTGTATAAATGTTTTGTCTGATGACATTGCGAAGCTTGCCGTCCATACATTCAAAAAAAAGCAAGGAAATATTATAAGCAGTATGGATCATCCTGTTGCCCAATTGCTTTATCTAAAGCCGAATCAATACATGACGGCTTTTACTTGGAAAAAGCTCATGATGACTCATGCTTGTACGTGGGGGAATGCCTATTCTTATATAAAAACAGATCGGAATGGCTTTATAACAGCTCTATTGCCATTAAACCCCGCCAATACGCAAGCCTATGTAAACCCAAACACAGGTATGCTGTGGTATGAAACTGTCATTAATTCAAAAAGTGTTGAATTGTATGCAGATGAGATCCTGCATTTCAAGGGTATGACAGAAGACGGGATCAACGGTAAGAGTCCTATCGGAGTTATAAGGGAGCATATTGGCGCGCAATCGGCTGCCACAAAATTTAATGCGAAATTATATAAAAATGATGCGACACCACGGGGAATCTTAAAAGTTCCGACTTTAATAGACGAAGATGCAAAACAGCGGGCGAGAGATGAATGGGAAAAGGTAAATGCCGGGCGGAACATTGCAATTATAGATGCCGGTCTTTCTTATGAATCAATATCTATGCCGTTGCAAGAAGCTCAGTTTGTGGAGTCTATGAAATTTAATAAGGCACAAATCGCATCTATTTTTAAAGTTCCATTGCATAAAATCAATGAGCTGGACCGGGCAACATTCAATAATATTGAACACCAATCGATTGAATACGTAAAAAACACGCTGCAGCCGTGGCTGGTTTCTTTTGAACAGGAAATTATTACGAAACTCTTTACTGATGAAGAGATTAAAGATGGGTTCTATATCAAATTCAACGTAAACAGCGAGCTGCGCGGTGATGCGAAATCTAGGGCGGAGTATTATGAAATTATGGAACGGATCAGTGCATTAAATATAAATGAAATTCGTGCTTTTGAAGAGAAAAACGCAATTGAACACGGTGATAGGCACCTTGTATCGCTTAACTATACATTCCTTGATTCATTGGAGGAGTATCAAATGAACAAATCAGGTTCCGTTAAGGGAGGTGAGGACATACATGAGCAAGGAAGTTCGCCACCTAACAACGAAGATTGAGTTGCGTTCTGCTGGTGAAGGAGAAGAGAAAAGAGATTTTATTGAGGGTTACGCCTTAAAATTTGAAAAATGGTCTGAACGTTTAGGTGGATGGTTTAAAGAAATCATCAGCCGGGATGCATTAGCTTCCACGGACCTTTCAAACGTAGTAGCGCTTTTTAATCACCGCCAGGATTATCCGTTAGCGAGAAACACCGTTTCTGGCGATGCTGGGCGGCTTGAATTAGAGACAGATGCTATTGGTCTAAAATTCCGTTTTACCCCCACAGATACGACGTATGCTAAAGATTTAATGGAGAATATCAGAAGCGGAGTCATTAATCAGTGTTCCTTCGCCTTTTCACTGAATTATAACAAGAATGAGCCGGATGAATGGCGTCATAATGATGAAGAAGATGTATATGAACGTCGAATCAATAACATCGAGCGTATTTTTGACATATCACTTGTAACAACACCTGCTTATAACGATACGGAGGCTGTGATCGGTGAACGCAGTCTAGAAAAAGTCGAACAGATTAAAGAAATGCGCGATGCGCCAATAGAAAAACTAAAAATGGAATTGGAACTTTTAGACCTAACTTTATAGGTCTATTTTTTATGTTCAAATCTAAGGAGGATACCCGAATGCCAGTAGCAATGACAAAAAAGGAACGTGAATTAAGACAAAAATTCACACAAAAGAAACAAGAGGCTTCAAATCTTTTGGAGGATGGAAAGCCTGAAGAAGCTCGCAGCATGCTTGAAGAAGCAAAAGAGCTGCAGAGTCAAATTGAATTAATGACAGAGGGTCGCAGTTTAGAACTTCCGGAGATTGGCGAGGAACGAAACTTTTCTGCAGAAATCAAAAGTGAACCGAAGAAAGAGACGGAAGATCGTAATATCTTAACAGCGACGAAAGAATACCGGGAAGCGTGGTTGAAGGTGCTAACCGGCCGCAGCCATGATCTTGAAACAGAAGAACGAAACATGATGGAACGCGTTTTGAAAGAAAACCGTTCATTATCTGCAGGCAGCGATAAAGACGGCGGCTATACAGTGCCGGATGATATTTCAAAAGAAATTTTGAAATCTATCCAGGAACTGAACTCTGTTCGTAATCTGATCCGTGTTGTTCCGAAAACTGCGCCATCCGGAAATTATACGGTTCGTAAAGGCGTTGCCGGAAAACTTTATAACACAGCGGAGAAAGAACAGATTAAAGAACTGAAGAATATGGAATTTGATCAAATTTGGTATAACGTCAAGAAATTCGCCGGAATCATGCCTGTTTCCAGTGAGTTGTTAAATGATTCATTTGTGAATTTTGTTCAAGAGATCGTGGACTGGCTGTCTGAATCAGCCGTTGTAACAGAGAATGATGAAATTTTTTATGGAGACGGCGGAGAGAAAAACGTTGAAGGTATCATTAGCAGCGGCAAATTCAAGTCTATTAAAGCGCCGTCACTCATTACGATTAAGTTTTTAAGAAAAGTGAAAAACCAAATTAAGCGCGGTTATCGACGTAACGCTGTTTGGGTGATGAATACTGAAGCGTTTGAAACCCTAGCAAATATCGAAGACAAAAACGGCCGCGGCATTTTAGCGGAGGATCCAAGGAATGAGGATAATTTCTTGCTATTTGGGCGTCCGGTTGAAATCTATGATGAAGTCCTTACGGATGATAAAACACAGAAAACACACATTCTTTTCGGCGACTTTAAACGCGGCTACTTCATGTTTGATCGTCAAAAATTTGAAATCAAATCTACAGATGTTGGCGGAGATGCCTTTCTTACGGATCAGACATATTTCCGCGGTATTGAGCGGTTCGACGGAAAAGTAGTGGATCCAGAAGCTGCAATCATTGTAACTGATCTTGTTGTTGGTGAGGATGCAAAAGTGGAAACACCTGAACAATCTGCTGATCTTGGAAACTAATACTGAAAGGATTGATTAAAAGATGGCAAAACTAAACAACATTCTAAACGAAAGTAACGGTGTGCTAACTTCAGCAAGGGATAACGGCAAAGGAACGCCGATCACTGACATTTCGGTTGCAGATAACAGCGAAGAAAATCCTCTCTATGTAAAAGGCTTAAAGGGTGATCCAGGTGAACAAGGACCAAAAGGCGATACGGGCGCCCAGGGGCCCAAAGGCGAGAAGGGAGATCCGGGTGAACAAGGACCGCAGGGGGAACCTGGTCCTGCTGGTCCGAAAGGTGAAACAGGCGAGCAAGGTCCTAAAGGCGAAAAAGGTGATCCAGCAGTTATTGGTGAGGGCAGCATTGTACATGAAATGCTTGCTGACAAATCAGTTCGCAGCAATAACATTGGAACAGGCAGCGTCATGATGGATCATCTGAACAGTGAAGTGAAGGCTGTGCTTGATGGAATGCAAAAACAAATTGATGAACTGAAATCTACCACTCCTGCAGAATGAGAGGCAGGTGATGCCAGATGACAGAAGCTGAAAAAATAGAATTAGAAAAAGCGAAAAAATTCCTCCGGGTTGATGGTGACCTGGAGGACGATTTAATTCTCGCGTTCATTGCCTCCGCAAAAGAATACATCACTTCGGCAACGGGCCTTGCTTTTCCCAATCAATCAGCCCGGGCCGCCATGTGCGTAAATGCTTTTGTGGCACATTGGTATGAGAACAGGGAAATAGCTGGTACAACATCTAATTTAGACGGTGTGCTGACCTCGTTAATCAATCAGCTGAAATATACATTGCCAGGGAGGGCGTCAGATGCTGAATGATATGCGTTACCGCATTCAATTCCAAAAAAAGAAGCCCGGCGGCCGTCTGCCTATGGAGGGAAATGATAGGTGGGAAACAGTTATTGAATGCTGGGCAAAGGTGGAGGGCTTAAAGGGCCGGGAATATTATGCTGCAGCGGCCATACAAAAAGAAAAAACAGTTCAATTTACAATCCGGCACCGTGAAGATATCAATGAGCATATGCGAATCGTTTTTCAGGGAAAAACATACGAAATTGATGCTATCTTGCCGAACTATTCGCGGCGGCATTTCATTACGATTAAAGCGAATGTGGTGAGCCGATGAACTTTGAATTGGAATTGAAAGGGTTTAGAGAGCTTGAATCTACTTTCGCTGATCTGGCCCGTAAGGATGAAAAGATTCATAAAGCAGCAGTGAAAGCCGGAGGGGCTGTTTTGGCTGCGGAAATTAATGAGGAAGCTCCACGCTCTGCCATTGGCGGAAGTCATCCGCACATTGACGATGATATTATAGTCGGCAGCCGTATCAGGCGGGACGAAGACGGAGAGATATACGCAGTTGTAGGTCCTACAAAAGATACAAAATTCCGTGTTCACTTGCCGGAATTCGGCACGCTCCATCAGGCTGCCAATCCATTTATTCACCGGAGTATGATAAAGGCGAATGGCAAGATGCTTGATGCAATGGAAAAAGTCATAAAGGCAGGCTTTAAACTGTGAATTTAGTAGAAAGATCTTCACAACTAAAAAATAAAGTATTTGAAGCGCTGGAAAAAGATCCGGCGCTTTTGATGCTGACTGGCCCTGAAAACATCTATGAACTGGCTGTGCCAGAAGGTTTGGAAAGCCAACCTCCTTACATTGTGGTTCAAGAATTAGAGTATAGAACGACTGAATGGGCAGACGGGCATCCAATTAAAGATAGCACTTTGTATCAAATTGATGTGTATCACAACCAGTCGTGTGATCCAATTATGGCAGCTATCTTGGATGTTATGGGGAAACTGGATTTTCAAACGACAGTTCTTATCAATGAATTTTTACAATCAGAGCGCCTCATCCGAAAAGGTTATCGGTTTGAGGCAAACATTTTATTATAATCGGAGGTTTTATGATGCCTGAATACAGCTCAATGGTGGGATTAGAAGGCGTTCAATACGCACCATTAAAAAAAGAAAACGGCTTGTGGGTTGCCAGCAAGATTGTCGACTATCCACATGCAATAAATGCAAAGATGGCAACTGATTCATCTACAGAAAAGCAATATGCTGATAACAAGGTAGTTGACCTTGCTGTTTCAACTGGTTCAACGAAATTAGACTTAGAGATGAGAGATGTTCCGCCAGAGCACCTTGTCAATTTGTTTGGGATAGAGGAAACCACAGATGGACTGTATTTATTTAAGAAGAATGTTACTCCGCCTTGGATTGCTATGACTTTCTTTGGTGTGAAAGCTAATGGAAAAAGACGATATGTCGGCTTAGTCCAAGGTCGGTTTACACTGCCTGATGACGACTGGAATACAAAAAAAGAAAAAGTGGACTTTCAAACTTCTAAGTTGTCAGCTGAATTTCTTGAAAGAGACCAAGATGATGTATATAAAGTGATCGCGGACGAAGATGCTCCTAATTTCGATTTAGATAAGTTTTATGAAAAAGTGTATGGCAGTGCCTATACATCATCCACTGCCGATCAAAAAACAAGTACAGATCTAGGTGCTTAACCTAGGGATTAGGGAAGCTTAAGAGCTTCCTTCCCTTTGTATTCGTATAAAAAGGAGGAGTCAACATGGCTCAAAAACATATCTCTATTAAACTATGGTTCGAAGATGAAAAGAAATTCAAAACATTTATTGCACCCCGGACCAATACAAAAACACTTCTTGAAGCATTACGATTAAATGCAGAAGCGGAAAAAACAGCGGATAATTTGGAGAAAAGCATCAAAATCCTCGAAAAACAGCTGCAATTTATTGTTGGGATATTCCGCAATCAATTTACTTATGATCAATTATTTGAGGGGCTGGAATCTTTTGAAGTGGCGAAAGAAGTGAGCCGCATTCTCTCGGAAGTTGCCGGCTATAAAGAAATTGAGGCTGCTGATCAGGATTTTTTGCCGGAACAGACGGAGAAGAATACACCTACGAGCGCGGAATCGAGCAAATAAATGAAATTTACGCCACTCTCCTGCAACAAGGGTGGAGTATGAACGCAATTGACGAGATGGACATATATCACTATTTAGAGATATTGACAGAAACCAATAAACCAGAAGAAGTGAAATTTGAAGATGTCTTCTTTTAGACGGGCTTATAGCCTGTCTTTTTTTGTTGAATCTTTGCCAGGAAAGCGGGGTGGATACATATGGCTCAACCTATAGGAAATATGGTCGTTAAGGTCGGTCTTGATGATACAGGATTTAACCGGGGTATTGAAGGCTTAAAAAGGCAGATGCGCCTGGCAAATTCAGAAATGAAGGCAGCCGGGAGCATTTATAAAAATGCTGGCAACCAATCAAAGCTCTTGCAATCACAGATGGAGGGCTTAAGCAATAAGTATAAGATTCAAGGCAGATTAGTCCAAGAACACCGTCAACGGTATGAAGAACTGGTCAGGCAGAAAGGAAAAGACAATCGAGAGACACAGATTCAAGCGCGGCGTTTGAATGATGCTATTGCGGTCCATGAGAATCTCGGAAAAGAGCTGAATAAAGTCGGCAAAGAGTTTCAAACCATGTCAGACAGCAGCAGTCGGGCTGCAGGCGTTTTTTCTGTTTTTAAAAAGGATTCAAAGAATGTATCAGAAGAGCTGAACGCTGTTTATAAATCCGCAACAGCCACAGGAAAGGCGTTAGCGGGGATTGGTGCCGCCGGAGCGCTTGGGATCGGTGCAACCGTTAAGGCCGCAGCAAGCTTCGAGAAAGATATGAGCCGTGTCGCCGCATTGGCGAACGCAACGGATGATCAAATGGCATCATTAACAGAAACAGCCCGGCATCTCGGCGCTGTCACACAGTACACGGATGGGCAAGTAGCTGAAGGCATGCAGTATTTAGCGATGGCCGGCTATAAGACGAACCAAATTATCGGTGCTATGCCCGGCTTGCTTGCAACGGCTGCCGCCGGACAAACCGACCTCGGCGTTACGGCTGATATTGTTTCTGACATCTTAACTGAATTTCATATTAAGGCAGAGGACACAAACCGTGTAGCTGATGCAATGACGTATACGTTCACGAACTCCAATGCCACTTTGCAAGAGATTGGCCAAACAATGAAATACGCGGCTCCGGCTGCTAAAACAGCAGGTGTCAGCATGGAAGAGTTGGCTGCAGCGACCGGTATTATGGCAAACAGCGGAATTAAAGCAGACATGGCCGGAACAGCCCTTCGAGCAACGCTGACCCGTTTGGCGGCTCCGCCTAAGCCGGCGGCTTCCGCAATTGAGGAATTAGGTCTGAAAGTGACGGACTCTACTGGCAAGATGCGCCCGCTGGCCGACATCATGGGACAGATCACAGAAAAGACAAAAAATTATACTGAAACAGAACAAATCCGAATCGCCAAGCAGCTTGCCGGACAGAATGCTCTATCAGGTTTTATCACACTCATGCATGCAGGGAAAGATAAACTGCAAGAATTTACAGCGGAAATAGAAAACAGCGGCGGCATTGCTGAAAAAGTAGCTGACGAGCAGATGGACAATCTGGCTGGATCTGTAGATTATCTGAAATCTGCAGCAAATAACGCCGTCATCACCATGGGAAACCAGTTTATACCGATGATCAGGGCTACTACTGATGGACTGACATCATTAGTGACATGGTTTGATTCTTTACCACACTCTGTGGCGAGCACCATCGCTATTACAGGTGGAGCAGTTACGGTATTTTCTCTTTTGGGCGGGGCTTTTCTGTTGGTACTTGGAGCTTTACCGAGGATCGCCGCAGGCTGGAATATGCTCCGCACGGCTGGAGGATATTTAACCGGTAACGTCAATCGGGCATCTGCAAGTCTCGGCGTTTATACGACTGAGGCTGTTGCGGCAGGTGCTGCATCCCGAACAGCGGCAGCTGGTATTGCGACAACTTCCACTGCGGCAACGGTAGCAGCCACCCGAATGGAAAGGCTCAACCAAACAAACGCCGTGGCAGCGACGCGAGTGGGCCGGCTGGAGCAATCGACAAATAGAAGCTCGAAAGCGATGCGCGGACTTGGCGGCGCTTCCCGTGTGGCCGGTACTGGTCTAACTCTTTTCGGCGGTCCAATCGGAACAATTGCCGGACTCGTTCTTACTTTTGCTCCTGAGCTGTTAAAGTTCGGCGCCGGAATTATCAAAACCGGATTAAATGCCGTAAAAGGGGCCGGCGGATTTATGCAACTTGCTAAAAGCGGTTTCGGTCTCTTTAACATACTCAAAAAAGGCACTGCCGTTGTCGGTCTTTTACGTGGCGGACTCGGATTGTTAGGCGGACCAGTCGGTGCGCTTATTACGGGGGTGACTCTTTTAGGTGATGCCGGGTTTAAGTATTACGACAATTTAAAGAAACGAGTGCTCCCGGCAACAATTGAATTTGGAGACGGTGTATCAAAATCCACAGCAAAAGCTGTAAACGCCTATGAAGACATGAACATAGAGGTTACTGCTAAGCTGAACACCCTGAAAGCGACCAATGCTACCATCACGAACGATATTGCAGATGACATGTCAAAGCGCTTTAAAGACATGGGAGATTCTTTGAAAAACGGATACAAAACCAGCGCTAACAATGCAACTAAAGTGCTGAAAGAATTTTATGCTTCTAATAACGAAATGTCTGACAAAGAAGAAAATAAAATCATTGGCAAAATCGATGCCTATAACAAGAAAAAACAAAAGAAAATCCAAAAGTATGTTGACAGAGTGGATGAAATTTATAGAACTGCTGCCCGTGAAAATCGGGAAACTACAGACAAAGAAAATAAAGAAATAGCTAAAATTCAAGGCGAAATGCTTGCTGAAATGGAAACTGCGCTCTCGCGAAGTAAGGCTGAGCAGATAAAGATATCTAAGAAGTTAAAAGAAGAGGCGTCTAATCTTTCTGCTAAACAAGCGGCTGCTGTTATAAAAGACAGTAACAAGGCAAAAGAAAAAACCATTAAAGCAGCTGAGAAACAACGTGATGCCGTTATTGATGCCGCGGATGAGCAGCGTTATGTAAAAGGATCAATTTCTCAAAAAGAACACGATAAAACAGTTAAAAACGCAAGGAGTCAGGCTAAAAAGACAATTAATGAAGCAGAGGAAACTCATAAAGGCGTCGTAAAGGAAGCGAAGAAGCAAGCAGAAGGGCATATTGATCAGGTTGATTGGGAAACAGGAGAAGTGCTCGGGAAATGGGATCTATTCAAAGTTGATTTGGCAACCAAAGTAAATGCCATTACTGATGGGATAAATGCATTTTTAAAATTTGTTCATGCGCCTACAATTCCAGAATGGAAACCAGCAGGGTACGATAGTCGCCAGTCTTCCACAATGCAAATCGCACCAGGATTATCCTATGCCAAGGGAACAGACTTCCACCCAGGCGGCCGGGCATTAGTCGGCGAAGAAGGATGGGAGCTTGCTCACACGCCCGGCATCGGCACTTACATTGTCGGAATGGGCGGCCCGCAAGTGTGGGATCTTCCGCGCGGCACGTCTGTTCTTCCGCACGCTCAGTCGAAAGAAGCAGCTGCCACAGGACTTCCCGGTTATGCAAATGGGGTCGGAAACTTCTTCAAGAATGCGTTTGAGGGGTCGAAAAAGCTGGTGAAAGGCGCTGTCTCTGTCGGCAAGAATGTCATTGGCAAAACGAAGGACGTCGCCTCTGACGTTATGGATATGATTATCAAAGGACCGCAAAAGATAATCAGCAGCATTTTCAAAGGAATGATCCCGTTTAAAACAGGGACCGGAATAGACGGGTTAGGGACTGGTATTCTCAAAACGCTAAAAAGCGGTGCCCTTCAATTCTTAAAAGGGGTCTTGCCGGATGTGGGATTTTTTACTGCAGATGCCTATAAAGGAGCAACCGGATCTGTCCAGGTCCAAAAATGGGTATCGGAAGCGGTCGGCATTGCTGGTGTCCCGTTTTCATGGGTTCCCGGCTTAATCACGATTGCCATGAAAGAGTCAGGAGGAAATCCGAATGCCATTAACCTTACAGATTCCAATGCAAGAGCAGGAAACCCGTCAAGGGGGTTAATGCAGACCATTCCGAGTACGTTTTCCTCTAACGCATTTCCGGGTCATAACAACATACTTAATCCGGTGGACAACATTCTGGCGGCCATTAATTACATCAAAGGGCGATATGGAGATATATCAAATCATCCCGGCTTGAAATCAATGGCGCGCGGCGGCCCGTATGTGGGGTATGCAAAGGGCGGTACATCTCCGGGGCGCGGCGGCTCCAAGCTCGCGGTCCTCAACGAACGAGGATACGATGAAACCACCATTACGAAAGATCCGGCATACCGCGAAAGGAATATCGGATTGTGGGCGCGGGTTGGGCGTGAGCTTGGCGTACTGCCTTCACTGCAAGAAGGGATGATCTCAAAGGCTTTGCTATTACTCCAAAAAGCATCCGCAGCACAGCCTGAAAATGATAGAAGTGTCAATATCGATATGACTCGGGTCGTGGAGAATCAAGAAAGGCAAATCAGTATGATGGGGCAGCAGATCGACGCTCTCCAGCAGAACATTCAGCTACTGCAACAACTGGTCTTAAAAGATAACAACACTTATATTGACGGGGCCCGAGTAGACCAAACGAGCGCTGACCGATATAGAAGAAAACAATATAGAAATGGGGGTAAGCCTGCTTGGTAAAACTATTTTTGGATTTTGATAACGGATTGGGGGAGCAGAGCCTTGACGGCTTGCTCCCTCAATTTGAAGTGTTGAGTTTTTTGGCGGAAGCGCCGGCTATCAATCGGGAAACAATCACGATCCCGCGGCGTCATGGTGTTATCTCAGCACAGCATCCACGTGATGTGACCTATTCATCAAGAAAAGTCACTGTAGAAGTATATATGAATTCAAAAATTCACAACAATTTTTATATGCTTAGGCATCAGCTCTATGCTTTATTGGTGAAGCCATTTGCCTATTATATTTCTACTGACTTATGGCCGAATCGCCGTTTCCTTGTTATGTGTGATGGGAATTTCAGCATTGCCAAAGAAAAGGAGAAAACACATGCTGTTTTTTCGGTCGAGTTTACCAATATTACCGGGATGGCAGAATCCAAACATTCAACCAAAACAGCGCAGGCTCAGTCAGGAGAGAACTGGAACATCGGTATGAACCTGCAATCGAATGACAACCTGGCCTATTATTTTAAGAATCAGAAACGTTTCTCTGTCTTTAATTCCGGAGATGTCCAAATCAATCCACTAGATCACGCGTATAACGTCCTATTGAACGCCAAGGGGAAGAATGTAACGCTAATCAATCATACTAATGGCGAGAAATTAACGATTGAACAGGAGTTGAAGAAGTCACAGCAGGTATCATTTTTAAAGCAGTACGCGCTGCTCAATAATAAACCAATAAAAACATCTGGACGTCTGCCGAATCTCGAAATTGGCTGGAATGAGTTTGAAATTCAAAATGCCGATGATTTTGTCATAGAATTTGACACACGGTTCTACTACTTGTAAGGCAGGCGGTTTATATGGCGAATACAGATTTTATTAAAGAGATTGCCGGCGACGCCCAGCAAATATATAAAAAGCACCGTATTCTCGCATCACTGATCATTGCGCAAGGATGCTTAGAAAGCGCTTGGGGCACAAGTGAATTGGCGACAAAAGGGCATAATCTTTTCGGTATGAAGGGCGAATACAACGGCCAATATGTCATTATGCAGACATGGGAAGTTATCAACGGAGAAAATGTACAAGTTCCGGCTAAATTCAGGAAGTACCCTTCATGGAAAGAATCTATACAAGACCTGGCGAACCTGTACTTGAATGGCCTTAGCTGGGACAAAAACCATTATAAAGCTGTCGTCGGGGAAACAGATTATCAGAAAGCAACTGCGGCTCTCGTCAAAGCCGGGTATGCTACCGACCCAAATTACGCAACAAAATTGAACAGCCTCATTTTCACCTATAAATTAACGAAATATGATACATCAGAAGGAGTACCAGACGAACCGAGTAATCCAGGCACACCAGATCCTGAGCCGGATATACCAAGTAAAGAATATGATGGTAAAGACATTACGCTGAATCAAAACTTGCCAAAAGACGTTTACTTCCCTCAGCTGCATGTTTCCAGCCAAGACGGAAATCAAGTGGTCGAAGTCATTGGAGCCGATCCGGATCTATTAGATGACACCACCGGAAAAAAAGATATTGAGTTTACGATCACTCGGACTGCTGATAATGGCATTGAATATGATTTGCTCATAAATGACAATATCCTTTATTTGGACGAAAAAAAATTCAACCATCAAAAATACTTTATTACGATGGTTGAGGTTGATCAGGAAAAAACACTCAGCAAGAAAGTTTCTGCAAGCCATGTTTTCGTTGCTGTTTTGAATAACCATTATGTAGAAGCGACGATCAGCGGCACACTGACTGTACGAAAAATGCTTGATTTCACATTGAAGGGGACGAAATTCTCTTACATTTTCAAAGACAAGGAAAGTGAATTTAAAAGTGTGGAGCAGGAGAATTTTGGTGATAAGTTCGCGAATGAGCTGATAAGCGAAATTGTGGAAGACTACGGCTTAGAGCTTGATGTGGATAATTACAAGATATACGTTTATAAAAAGATGGGAAAGCGTATCAATCACACTCTCGACTCTCGTTATAATATGCCCGGCATTAAAATTAAAACATCGACAGACGGCTGCTCTACCCGAGCACGGGGATACGGAGCAATAAAGGAAAACAGCAGCACCGACAGCAAAAAAACGGAGTACGTCTTTGAGCCGGTCCTTTACAAGCACCCTGACGAAAATAAGTTCCTGCTTGATGGCATGCCGCGGTGGGCTGAGCCACTGCGCGACGAGCGCTATAAAAAAGAGTCCAGCATGATGGAGGCGCTTAAAAAATACGTGAATCCTTACCCGAAAATGGAGATCGAAGTGGATTATGAATACATCTATGAGCCAAAGCTTCTTGACATACAAGATGATTTTTGGAAAGGAGACACACTTCATGTGTTGGCTGATACAGTTTATGGCGTAACCTATGAAGACGATGTCCGGCTGCTTTCCATTCAATATAAGCCCTTAAATCCATATGCAAAGCCAACATTGAACTTTGCTAATTTCCGTAAAGATATTCAGGATATCCGGATGGAGCAAGAAAAGCGATTAAAAGATCAAAAGCGTTATGTACAAAAACTGAGAATGATGATTTAGAAGCGCTCTTTTTAAGAGTGTTTTTTATTTTGTCTTGAAAGGAGAGTGACACATTGGGATTCAAGTTAATCAAGGATTATGACACCACTAGAAACGCAAGGTATATTGCTGAACAAAAAGCAGATGCTGAGACCGTTGAAAATGGATTGAATAGTCTTGAAAACGAGATAAACAGCCATAAAAAGAGCAATAAAGCCCACTCGTCGGAGCAAATTGACCATGGCGGCTTTTCTTTACGCTCATATATCGATGGTCTATATAACCGGATACGCAACCTGATTTTAAATGCTGATGGAACAAATGTAAAAGAAGTTGTGGATGCGCGGGTTGATGCTGAAGGAAATATAACTCCATTGCTCAAGGAGCGGCTGGATAAAGAGTATAACAAGCTTCTCCAAAAGATTAAACGAACCGTCAATGTAGATGACTTCGGTGCTGATCCAACCGGAGAAACCGATAGTTCAGAAGCGTTTAAAAGGGCAATTGGCACTGGTAAGGTTCGCCTCATGCTATCAGCCGGCACATATGTTGTTAAAGGAGTCAAACTTCCATCTTGGACATATATGATTGGTCAAGGTATGGGTGTCACTACACTTAAGCTCCATGAAGATACACCGGCCAGCGAGTGGGTTGTTACAAATGCTGATCATACGTTAGGGAACCGGAATATCGTTGTTGAAGGTATGTCTCTTGATTGGAATCCGGAACGTCAAGGCGGTGTAGGAGCGACTGGCGGGATACATTCAAGCTGCTTGACATTTGCGCAAGTCAAGTTCGGTATCATCCGTGAAGTTGAGGGTATTAATCCGGGGTTGCATTGCTTCGATATAACTGCACCGACATATGATATAACTGCTAAAAATTATACCGCAACTGGCAGTAAGTATATTTGGATTGACCGCTGTGTTGGCTCTGGTTATGGTGACGATGGCATTACAACACACTACAGCGAATACGTTTTCATTACACATAATGTTATGACAAACCCTACCGGGAAGGCACATCGTAAAGGTGGTGCCAATTCAAACGGTATTGAAGTAGATGATGGTTCTAAGCATGTCTGGGTGATTGATAACTATACTGAAGGTAACGTCCGCGGGGTAGAAGTTAAGGCCCATGCAGAATGGCCGGCACCTTGTAACGTCCATATTCGAGGTCATGAATCCTTTCGGGACGTCCGATCATTTGATTTGCGACACATTGGGCATCATTTAGCGACGGATCCGTGGAGTGAGACTGCACGTGATGTGACGTTAGTAGACTGCACGTCAAGAGAACCAAGGTTCAATTCGCTTTATGAAGGACTAGCTCCAAAGGCGCTAGTTGTTTCGGCATATCAGAGAGTGAAAATCATTGGTTTTACAGCGATTGGGGATCCGACATACGACTATAAAGGAGATTCAGTTATTGCATTTCAATATAAAAGTCGAAAGATAAACGTTACCAATCTTCAAGTAACTGGATTTAAAACTGCTGAATATGACATTCGGATTGTTGGCGGCGATCAACGAACAGATGATGTCTTCATTTCCGATTTTGCAAGCCATGAATCAGCACCTAACGGGATCGGAATAGGAGGCGGCGTATACAATGTAAATTTAGTTAATGGTTTACTGCACGGCTCGAATGGTATAGCGGGCATTACGTCGCCGAATACTCAAACGAACATCCTTGCAGTAAGGGCTTATGGCTATAGAAACGCGGCAGTATTAGGTGACCAAAAGCACTCTGTCGTTCCTAATAACGTTAAAGGTGGTTTCCGCGCAGCAACATCTTCCGGGCAACCACTTACGAATTACAGTGCTATCATTGCAAATACCGGATCAACAATTGCAAAGGGTGAACGAAATCTGATTGCTGGTAACGCAGGTGGAGCATCTACAGAAGGATCACGAAATGGTGTAATGTTTTCGTACGATTCGCATACGACCGGAGACGGAGCTTCTTCGGGTGTTATGTTTTCAAAGGCTACAAAGAATAGTAAATCTTATTCCCTTGCGATGGGGCACGGTGATGGCAGCGCATCAGAAGCGAATAAAAAGATTGAACTTAATGCTAAAAATGGGACTGTTCGAGCTACAGGCGCTATTGAAAGTGTGTCTAATTTAAAGGACTTAGCGGAGTATTTTGAATCTGCCGACGGCTCAAAGATTGAGGCATCTTATCTTGTTGCGTTAGAAGGCGATAAGATTCGTAAAGCTCATGTAGGGGACAAGATTCTTGGCGTTGTTTCAAAGACAGCCGGCGTTGTGCTCGGTGGAGCATCGTTTTATTGGAATGATCGTTATCTCCGCGATGAATTTGGCGGACTGGTTTATCGTGAGGTGAATGATGGAAATGAAATTCTTAAGATCCCTGTTGAAAATCCGAATTATAAGCCTGAAGCGGAATACAAACCAAGAGAGGAAAGGGACGAGTGGCATGTAATCGGTTTGATCGGTCAAGTCTTCGTTAGGATTGACGAAACGGTAACAGTCGGCGATAGTGTTTCTGCCATCCATGGTGTTGCAACAAAGGCGGAAAGCGCCGGATACGGAACTGTTATGAAAATCAAAATTCCGTTCGATGTGAAAAAAGGTTACGGGGTAGCGCAGATGCTAGTTACGCCGCAGCATTAAGGGAGGAATCAAAGATGTATAAAACGGGGAGCGTGTCATTCGATATTAATGCCGGACGGTCAAACGGCCGAACCACAAACATACAATTTATGACGCAAGATACGGGCAGCGCCAAGCTGTCCTTTTCTTTTGTGAAGGATGGCGTACCGTTGCCTTTGTCAGCATTGGATGCAAAAATCGTTCTGCTATATGCTGACGGATCATTTTATAAAAAGAGTCTTACGCTTATAGACAAAGTCAATGGTACGGCTGAATACATTTTGTCTGATGAGGAACTGACGCATTACGGAACTGTTAAGGCTGAAATCAAACTATATTATACAAACGGACAATCCCTGGTAACTTCATTTTTCACCTTTTCTATCGCTAAAACGTTAGAAGATCAGAACATCGTTCCGACAGCTGACTACTACATTGACGACTTTGAAACGCTGAGAGACGGGGTAACCCAAACCGTTAAAGAAATCAGTCAAACCGTTGGGGAATTACGGGAGAAATTTGCCGATCTCGAAGCTGTTGAAACGAAAAAGGGCTCGCAAGAAAAGGCTGACGCTGTTCAGGCGAATCTTGATAAGCATTCAAAGGATAAAAGTAACCCACATGGAGTAACAAAAGCGCAGATAGGGCTATCTGCCGTAACAAATGACGTACAAGCAAAGAAAGAGGATTTTGACAAACACACCTCTGACACTTCAAATCCGCACAAGGTTACTGCGGCACAAGTTGGACTTGATAAAGTCGATAATATCAAACAGGCTGATTACTATGCTTTTCGACAACACGATAACAACGGAGAAAGACATACATCAAAAGTTGAAAAGGATAAATGGAATGCAGGGCAGCTCTTTAAATTAACGGAAGATAATGGGCTGGCGAAGTATCTAAGCGGTGCTGATTTCAATACTGTAACGGATACAGGCTTATACTATATGAGCAGTGTCACGACAGCATTAAATGCGCCCGTGAATAATAACGGGTATCTATTCGTCCACAACTACGGAACGTATGCATATCAGGAATATACGTCCTATAGCAGCAGCGACTCAACGTCGTCAGGCCGCCGAAAGTTTATGCGTAATAAAATCTCAGGCTCGGATTCTTGGACGTCATGGCGTGAGTTTGAGTCAGTGGAAGGGGCGCAGTCAAAAGTCGATGTTCATGCCGATAAAACGGACATTCACGTAACAAAAACTGAAAAAGACAAGTGGAATGGCGGCCAGATGACGAAGTTGACAAAGGATGACGGAAAACGAACACAATTAGTAAATGAGACAGACGTTCTAGCGTTAAGTTCAGGTTATTATTATGCGAATGGCACATCAGTTAAAAACAATCCTGTTGTGAATGATAGCTCATGGTTTAACTATGATGTTATCGAAGGCGATTCCGGGAGAAAGTCCATCATAGCGTGGCGTAGCCATGATAACACTTTGTGGCATACCACGGTTCATACTGACGGCGTTTTTAAAGGGTGGAAACGGCTCATTACAAATAATGATTTTGAAAATCCTGTGTGGCAAAATATTACGCTGAAAAACGGTGCTACCGTGGGGACACGCACGCCAATATATGCAAAATCGGGTTCTTTGTTGTTATTACGAGGTCACGTAAGGGTAGATGCTGAAATTATTTTTGGGTCAATACCAGTTGAGTACACGCCGATAGGAGGGGCTGTCGTTTCGGTTGCTCTAAGCGGAACAGGGGGAACGGCAAATTTGATTGTATACGATGATGGTGACTTAAAGATTAAATATCCAACGCCACTTGATTCAAATAGATTAGATGGTTTTTATATAGATGTATCTGTGCCGCTACAAACAGGAGGAACTGCAACATGATTCAAGCATACAAGTATGGAGAAGATTTTATTTTTATCGGACCTTCTATTATTAGCGAAGTAGATGAGCAAGGAAATTATATTATTCCTGAAAATTGCACGCTAATTCAACCACCTTCATTTTTTAAGGCGAAATTCGATCCTAGCAAACAGGTATGGATAGAATCGGCTACACGAGAAGAAAAGAATTCTATATTAGAGCACGCAAAAAATGTTCAGGGGCCAACGCCTGTTGATATTTTAAAACAACAGAATGCTGTCATTATGAAGCAGTTGGCAGAAGCTCAAAGCGCAGCCGAGGAACAGTCAAGAATATTGGCTGACTTGCTTCTTATGTTGGCAGAGGGAGGAAAAGCATAATGGATTGGTTTGCAAATATCAAGACCATTTATGGCTGGGGCCGGAATTATTATACAAACGCGAATGTCGCCCGTTTTGTTGAATTGAACAGAATTACTGAAGACCAATATAAACAAATCACTGGTTTAACCTATCCCGCTACAGAACAGCCAATCAGTGTGGATGTGGGCGGGACAGGGAGCTAATAAACACCCTAGAGGTGTTTTTATTTTGCCTCGGAGGAGGTGATTAACAATGGAGGGAATACAAGTGATGTTGAATTTTGAAAGCTTACAGATCGCAAGAACATATCTATTCGGGGAGGTGAAATACCTTGATTTACTTTTGATCCTCAGCATCTTGGATGTTATCACTGGCATTATAAAAGCATGGAAAATGAAGCAGCTCCGGAGCCGCAGTGCATGGTTTGGATATGTGCGGAAGATGCTCAGTTTTATGGTGGTCATCGTCGCCAACATTATTGATACGATAACAAATTTGAACGGCGTCCTGACCTTTGGAACCGTTCTTTTTTATATCGCAAATGAGGGCCTGTCCATCACGGAGAATTTGGCGCAGATCGGGGTTAAGATACCAGCCGTTATCACCGACAGGCTTCACGTAATTGAAAGCGACAACGATCAGACAAAAGAAAAAGATGATCAGGCGGCTGGTTAATCCGGCTGCTTTTTTGAATTCAAAAACAGAATAGGAGAGATTTTTATGTCAGCATACAGAAACCAATATATTGATATTAACAAATGGACGCGGCCGGGAATCAAAAACAACGGCGTGAAGAAACTGGTGGTGCATTACACGGCAAACCCCGGCGCGCCTGCTGCGAATCATTACAGATACTTTGGTCAAACGCTCCCCGCACAGAACAGAAATCTATCTGAGAAAAAACAGACGTTTGCATCTGCACATATTTTTGTCGATCGCACAGAGGCTATTTGCATCATTCCGTTGAATGAAGTGGCCTATCATGCGAATGACGTTCAGCAATTCGTCAACGGGCAGCCTTACCGGGGTGTCGCGGCGCTGAAGCCTAATGCGAATTTCTTATCTATAGGCGTGGAGCTTTGCATCGAAAAGAACGGCACTTTCCATCCAGATACCATTGCCCGTGCAGAACAAGTTTGTGCCGAGCTGTGCAAAATGTATAAACTTAATCCGATCAATGACATCGTGCGGCACTATGACATTACACACAAAATCTGTCCGGCCCCATGGGTTAGCAGATCACAAGGGTTTACTGATTTCAAGAATGGAGTAAAAGCGCGATTAGGTGGGGTAGTAATTAACAAACCAACTAACAACAAATCAAAAACCAACACCGATTCGAATAAAGGCCGTTTCATCAAAAACACGGTGGTTTCAAGCGATGGCCTTGTTTTACGGACACAACGGAGCGCCTCTTCTTCCATGGTGCTTAACCTGCCGAATGGCACGGTTGTAAAATATCAGCTTGGATCAACTGTCAACGGATGGGGATATGTTGAATACACCAATTCTAAAGGCCAGACATTCCACGGATATGTGAATGTCTCCTATATCAAAAGCGATAACGAGCTGAAAAGCGGCGGCAAAAAGAAGGTAAAAGCCTCAAAGCCTAAAACCACTCAAAAATCAAAATTCAGCCTGCCTGCGGGTATTTTTAAAGTCACAAACCCGTTAACCCGAGGGGAATCTGTAAAACAGATCCAGACTGCGTTAGCGACTCTTCATTATTATCCAGATAAAAACGCAAAAAATTTTGGTATTGATGGTGCATATGGACCGAAGACGGCAAATGCAGTGAAACGTTTCCAGTCAATGTATGGGCTTCGTCAAGACGGCATTTACGGACCAGATACAAAGGCGAAACTTGAAGCATTATTGAAGTAGCAGAAAGAATTTTTGGGAGGTTATATGTAGTGATTATTATGAACATCCAACTGTTTAGAGGCCAATATAAATATAAAACGAGGGGATAATGAGATTAGCAGAGGATCTAAATTAGATTAAGATATAAAAAAGAGGCATAAGTTAGAATTTTTATGCCTCTTTTTATATTGATTAGTGTATTAGCTTTTTCTTTTTCATACCCACTTACCGTCGATTGTAACTGTATTGTACATTGATTTCCCGATTTCTAAATCAGTGTCACACCAGCCATTAGTTACTTTATGGTATTTGGTGCTTCCAGCATGAATGTATCCTTTAATACTTAATCGGTATGGATAAGATGAACCAGAAGATGAATAACCATCAGTGATAATCTTACCGCCTGGTTTTACTGTAGTAATAACGTTTGTGCCAGAAAAAATACGAGATTGGCGATGAAGGACTTTAAATGCGATTCCTCCATGAGCAGATGTTCCGTATTTCGCTTTATAAGCGTTTGTCAAAAATGAACTAGTGGCAGCACTTGGTTTGACGTATCCTTGTCGCCAACCTGAAGGTGAATAAAAACCGATTGAAACTGCACCATTTGCTTCTGTAAACGTCCCATAAAAAACAAATAATTCATTAGAATTAACTGTTCCGACTTTAGATCCCCATGTAGTTAATCCGTAATTTGAGTAGACCGGAACGCTTGACCCTTTTTTGTTAATACAAATAGTCATAAAAAAGCTCCTCTCCTTATTTAGTTTCTTGAGTGCTACTATTCTATCCCGTAATTTAAAAATGTAAATGTAAAATTAGAATTCCGTGTATTGATTATGTATCTTATAGCTTAGAGAATTTGGAATAGACTAAGGAAAACGATGAAAAGAAAGAGAAAAATAAAAGATCATTAAATAATTAATGATCTTTGGATTGCAAATAGTTAGCTCAATCGTTTGTAAGGAGATATTTTTCAGAAATTACATTTTGAAGGTGTTTTCGAAGTTTAATAATTCTTTGGTTAGCGGCTTGACGAGAAATTTGGTGTTTTGCTGCATATTCTGAAACAGAAAAAGTCTCTCTGTCAAGTATTACTTGAAGTGCATCTCTATCTTGTGGAGGTGTATTCTCTAGAAGAATTCTAACAAGTTCATTTGATTCAAGATTGCTCAGTGAATAATCAATTGTTGGCAATATGTCAATTAGTTTAAGGTCTTTGTTATTTACTAAGGTGTCTATAGATAAAATCCCGTTATTTTTATTTTTTAAAGTGTATCTAGAGTATGTTACATTACGTACTCCCTTTTTCAATTTGTAATGTAGATATGTTGAGAAACACGTTCCGTAATTGAAATCATAACCTTCATATGCTCTCCAAAGTTCAATTTCTAACTCTTGAGAAAAATCTTCCTCATCAATAAAGTTAAAAATAAATTTATTATTAGTTTGTTTTATTGTTTTTTTTATCATCGGCAGAAAATGTTTTCTCGTTTCTTCAAACGTTAATTTTAAGGCTCGTCCATCAGATAGTAAAATTGTTTTCAAACCATCAATCCTCCACAATACAGTAACTAATCTCAACAAATATAGAACGTATGTTCCTATTTTATTCTAACATAACTCTAAAAATAGTGAAAGTTAAGAACTTTCGGAGGTCTTGTTTGATTACACAAAAAATAACTCAGTACCTTGCTGATGGCCCTTCATTACTAAAGACAGAACATGCAGTAAGAATTTTAGATTAGGATTGGCTTAATTTCTGACGATATTTATAGGTCATAAACCAGACTTAAGTTTTGATCGATTAAAGACCCCTTCTTAATACAAGGAGGGTTTTTCTGTAATTATTCTCTTTTTATATGACTATTTCATTGAAATTTCATTTATAGTAATATAATCTAGTGAAAAAATATGAAAAGGGGATAAAATATGTCTCTCGTTAGTCCGGTTTTTTTGTTTAATTCCTTAAATACAAAAAGAGGCGGTATGACCAAAGCAACAATACATAGAGCGAATACACTCGTTTCAGAGTATAAAGAAACTCAATTTCTAACCATTCTTTTTCAAAAGAATCATAGAAGTATCATTCAAAATCTTTATAATACCAATGAACTGGATGAAAGAGTGAAGGTTTATAATTTATTCAATGATCTAGATCCTTCTAAGAACAGTAAAGAAGATCATCGTATAAAAGGGAATCCGAATAAAGAAGAAGAAGGCTTCATCGTTTTTAAAGCAAACAATGCTTTTCGTTACTTCAAAGATGGTCTGTATGTAAAGTATAAAAAGTTCGATAACAATGGACGGCTTGCATATATTGATTATATGAATGAAGCTAGACACAGGCTTCGCAGAGAAGAATATAACGAGGATGGTTATTTAGTACGTGAACGCCAAATGGATTTGTTCAGCAACAAACCAAAGTTAGACCGTTATTTCGGAAAGGATGGGAAATGTTATCTCACAACATGGTTAAAGCCTAAAGATGAAGAGATATTCCGCTGCAATCTTTTCTATCCCGAGCCTTTAGAATTTAAGAACCTAGAAGACCTGGCGGCATATTGGATAGCTAATCGAACAAAAGAGATTGAATCACCAATCATCATGTCTGACAACCCTAAAAATTTCAGTTTATTATTGGATAAAAGATTATCTGATGTGAGAAAAGTTGTTGTGTTGCACACTAATCATTACGATTTAAATGAGAAGGGTGAATTTGAATTAAGTCAACAATATAATGCTTTATTCAAGAACCCTGATAAATTTGATCAGATTGTGTTTTTGACTGAGGAACAAAAAAATGACTTTTTAAACGAGTTTGGAGAGCGATTGAATTATCGCGTTATTCCACATGGAATAAGTAAACCTGACACTGAGAAGGATAATTCTAAGGTTAATCCGCACCTAGCGGTAACTTTGTCCCGCTATCATAAAGAGAAGGGTCTAGAGGAAGCTATAAAGGCATTCAAAAAAGTAGTTGATGTTATTCCAGATGCGAAATACGAAATTTATGGCGCGGGTGAGCATGAAACATACTTTCAAGAACTAATTGAAAAATTAAACTTAACGAAAAATATTGAATTAAAAGGATTTACAGACAACAAAATTGAGGTTTATCAAAAAGCAGCTTGTTCCATACTCACTTCAAAATCTGAAGGATTTGGACTAACCATTCTTGAAAGCTTAGCCGCAGGTACACCAGTAACATC
This sequence comes from Bacillus sp. SJ-10, assembly GCF_002843505.1. NCBI lineage: Bacteria > Bacillati > Bacillota > Bacilli > Caryophanales > Bacillaceae > Bacillus > Bacillus sp. SJ-10. The sequence continues at coordinate 2,545,454 of NZ_CP025258.1, forward strand.
ATATGATATTAAATACGGCCCTAAAGATATGATACAGAACGAGAAAAATGGTTATCTTGTTAAAACCCAAAATGAATTGGCAGACAGGGTAATAAAAATCATGTCTGAAGAAAAAACAAGAAAGCGTTTGTCTAAGAGCGCGAAGTCTATATTTAAAGGGTTTGGCCAAAAAGTTTATCAGAAAGCATGGTTTGCCTTGTTAAACGAATAAAAAGAAGCCTCTTTCATTTTGAAAGGGGCTTCTTAATAATTCAACTTTATTCTTATGTATGATGACCATTATAACTGATTACATTACGATTCCTCACCAAGTTAAATTAATATCAAAATCCTTTACATTTGTAGTCACATCTTTATCCGGCCAAAAATCCCATTTTATTCTGACTGATTTGATTTCATTGGGATCCTTCAATTTTTTTATTGGATAAAGCACATACCCTTCTTTTTTTGCTCCAGACATAATTTCTCCACCAATATCTTCACTGAGTGATAAACTGGCATCTATCTGTTCTTTAGTATTGGTAAGGAGGGTACCTTGGTTCGGGAAAGTTGAGATATCTTTTTTGCTTCCATTGTCAATGACAAAGTGAACAGCTATAGTTCCCTCAGCACCGGATTCCATTTCGTCTTTAACGATTCCAATACGATCGATTTTAAACGTTGTATCATTTTGCTTTTCTGACCAATTTAATTCATGAACTACAGTAGAATCATCATCTGACACAGATACTTCCTTGTCTTTAGAAGAAATTTCATTTTTTTCTTCATCTAAAGATGTAATGTTCGTATTATCACCTAATTCTGTTCCTGTGTCTCTATTTCTAGAACTTGTATCTGAAAACTGTCCTCCCAAATAGAAAAAGAATATAGATGCCACAAAACAAAGTGGGGCTGTTAACTTACCAAGTTTTCTTGTTCGTTTGATGAAAAATAAAACCAAGCCTGCTATAAACCCAATAAACAAAAAAACCCCTATAAAACTTAGAAATATACCCATAATATCCCCCTAAATTTAGACGATGATTTCATTTTAATGGAATGAAGGATGTTTATCCATAGTTTTATTTTGCGAAGAAATAATGAATTAAAAAAATTGAAACAGAGGGAATTATTTCATACAAACTATAGACAATTGTTTATAGAGAGTATATAATAAATATATAAGGAGGTGAGGATATGCTAGACAACATGATAAAAATCCTTCAAATTATCTTCTACGTTGTATCTATCGGATGGATTGCCCAACAATCAAACGATAACGAGAAGAAAAATAAGAAGGATTAAATAGTTAGGGAAGCGAGTTAGCGGCTCGCTTCTCAATATTATTATAATCAGTCTAGCATAAAAAATGAAGAAAAATCAAAAATTCATCTTTTCGTTAATCCTTTTGAGTGTTGCAGCAATTGGTGTGCGTTCGTTTTGGACAAACTCATTTACGACGTCTGTAATGGCTATTGTAGTGGCATTAACAGTGTATGCTATCCTCAAAGACATTATAAGGAGAAGATAACATGGAATATCATTTAAACAACCGTCAGGAGGTCGAGGACTTCATTCGACGTGAAGTCCTCACCACCAAAGAAGCAGCAGAGTTTCTGGGAGTGAACCGCCAGCGAGTAAGCCAACTTATAAGCAGTGGTAAGCTGAATCCGATTAAAAAACTGAGCGGCATCAGTTTATTTCTTCGAACTGATTTGGTGGAGAAGAAAAAAGAACTGGAAGCTGGTCGGAAGAAGTATCGGCCGTATGATGATTAATGATTTATATTTCGAAAAAAATAACACAAAAATAACAAAAATCACATTCAAGGATGAAAAGGCGTGAATTTGTTTCTGCTTAAGAAGTGCTCAAAAGCGTGAATTTAAAGGGAAATAACACGTTATGAAAGTGTGCGGTAAGTGAACAACTTATTTATAATATGATTCCTAAAACGAAAAAAACCCTTGATGTGACAAGGGTTCAAGAGGGTTAGTTATCCGTTTTTCTTTAAAATAACATCTTATTTTATCCAGATCGAGGATGCTTCCGAAAGTTGCTGAACTTTTTGCGAGGCATTCTCTTTCATTTTTTGAAAAAGAAACTAAATTGAGTGATGAGGCATCCGCCTTATTTCGCCGAAAAACCGTCCCGCACTATATGTACGTGAACGAGTATTTTGTGCACAGATCCTTACAAAAGAGAGTGAAAAGAAGGGAAAGCCCCTTCTTTTAATTAATCCATCCTTCAAAAGTTGCGCGATAGAACCCTTCGATTATCTCTACTTTCTTAAGGTAATAAGTAACACCATTCTTAACAGTTGTATTTGGGATATCCCATCTATGAAGGTAATCCATTGTAAAAGAATCTTTGGTCGCTTGTGTCGAAATTTTTGTTTGAGTTGAGTCGCTATTTGTATTGCCAGGGCTGGATGCAAAAGCAGGGGCAGCGGAAACGAGTAAAGCGAGAGACAAGGCAGAACCAGTTAAAACCTTTTTCAATTTCATTTTAAACACTCCTTTTTTAATACAATTGTATTATTACATAAAATACAAAAATGACCAAGGATTTTTTTGTTAATATTTTGTGAGTGTGAATTTAGTTAGGGGCAATCCTATCATTCACTGTTGAGGCTTTATTTCAGGATATTGATAAGTATATAGAGAAAAAGAGTTGAATATTGCCGGCCTCTGGTGATCTGCAGCTTTTGAGTGAGTGCTTGCTTTAGATATTTCAATGCTTTTCCAACGGGGAAGGTGCGATATGAAATTTAACACTGAAACAATTGTACAAAAGTAAAATCTTTATTTAAAATGTTATAAATACGAATTTTCAATATAGGAGGTTATCTGATGGCAGAAAAGAAAAAAGCTTTAATCATTGTGGATGTACAAAAAGCCTTTGATGATAAAAAGTGGGGAGAACGAAATAACGTAAAGGCGGAAGAAAATATCAGCAAAATACTGAAATTATGGAGAGAAAAAGGATGGACAGTCATATACATACAACATATTTCTGATAAACCTGGTTCTTTATTTTATCCAAAAAATGAGGGGGTTGCTATAAAGGAAATCGTTAAACCTATGGATAAAGAAGTCATTATAACCAAGAAAGTAAACAGCAGCTTTATTGGTACTAATCTAGAAGAGCTTTTAAAAGCAAATGATATAACAACTGTCGTAATCACTGGCTTGACTACACCGCACTGTGTTTCAACAACCACAAGGATGAGCGGTAATTTAGGATTTGATACATACCTGATTTCAGATGCAACAGCAGCCTTTGGAATGAGAGACCAAAATGATACATATTATGATGCAGAGACTATTCACAATATATCTCTGGCAACATTGCATGATGAATTCGCCACAATATTAACGACTGATCAATTAATCAATGATTTTAAAAAAAGAAACTGATTAACATTATGGCTAAGCCCGGCGGTAGGGATAGGCGGCTGAAAAGCATATTCAGGCGCATACAAGGGCCTCGTCGGAAAATACGGGGGTTGCCGACTCTTTTCATCGTCGCAATATCGATTGAAAAAAGGCATCTGCTTCAGATGCTTTTTTTGTTTCTTGTAAACCGGTTTCGGTAAAAATGCTCGGCGGTTAACGGGCTGATTCGGCTTCGGTTTTGAATAACAAAAGGCTTTACTAATCAGCGAATTATTCAAGATTTTTTGGCTTGTGCTGAGTCTGATGTTTTTTGATTTCCTCGAATATATTGGCTTGATCATCTTTTTGAGGCCGAGGCTCTTTGTTAAGACATTTTGGATCGATCACATTTTTAAGATCTTTGATGGTTAAAGGCTTACAGTCATCTTTTAATTCGTAGCCTAATTGTCCATTAGTTTCTAAAGTGGCATATATATCGATCAATTATTAAGGTCAGTGAAACTAAAAAAAGGGGACAGAGCCCCTTCATATTCGTAACAGCGCTCATCATTCCCATACCAGATTCCGTTCCATGATAAAACAATTATTGACACCGTCAAAATAGATATTTGGAACTTCTTTTCTGGAAAACAAACATGGAACAAACTGATCTGCTGCACAAGTTCTTAACCCTTTGTTTCTTTAATACAGAACATGTCAATAGTTTTAATTTTGACACTTCTTTAATATAGAATTGAGAAAAATAATGTCTGGTTGAAAAAAGTAACATGTTAGCAATCATTTATTCTCTCATCTGCACGGTAACATACGGATTTTTTTTAGTTATTACTTAAGACAAACTTTCCGCCCGTCATGAAAAATCAGCTTTTGTAGACGGCTGTCCAAGTGCCATCAGCACCATGGAAGGTGATGTTGTCTAAATAATAGGTGATTCCATTCCGGTAAATTGAAGTAGGATAATCAGGGCCAGAACCATTAAGTATGAACGTCGCCAAAGCAGATACTTCCTTCGTTTTACTTTCTGCAGAAGGTGTATCAGCAGGACCTGCGGCAAAAGCAGGGGCGGCAGAACAGAGTAAAGCGAGTGATAGGGCTGAGCCGGCTAAAGTTTTTTTCATTTTCATTGTAAACACTCCTTTTCTTTTTTTAATACAATTGTATTATTACATATTATGTTAAATAAGTACATGCTTATCTTTGTTAATTTTTTGTGAACAAACAGATAATCTATTTAAACGCAGAGTTGAAATAAGTATGATGATGAAGCAATTATCATCTATAAAAATAAGATCAGGAAGTAGCTGATTTTCTCAAAAATCATCTGCTCTTGCGAAATGAGGAGTTGCATGACATTTACGGCACGGGCGGTAGCCATTATCAAACAGATACCTGAAGGAAAAGTGATGACGTATGGTCAAATTGCCGGTCTTGCGGGAAGTCCGCGGGGAGCGAGGCAGGTTGTGCGGATTCTTCACTCCATGAGTAAAAAGCATCATCTTCCTTGGCACAGGGTCATCAATGCAAAGGGCGAAATCGGATTGAGAGATGAAGAGATGTTTTCCGTACAGAAGCTGTCTCTTGAAGCTGAGGGGGTAGCGGTCACGTCAGACGGACGGATCGATCTCAATTTATACGTCTATGATCCGAATATGTAAAAAAACCTGCCGTATATCGGCAGGTTTTTCAGTTATATGCTTTGAGCCGGCCAGAAAGGTTTTGCCGGATATAAGGCCATTCCTCCCGAAGGATGGAGTAGTAGGCGGTATCTCTGAGGCCGCCGTCGACAGCCGGAATGTGTGCGCGGCGGATCCCTTCAAATTGGGCTCCGATCCGCAAAATCGCAGTCCGTGAGCGCTGGTTGCGAACGTCGGTTTTCAGCGTCACCCTGACAGCTTGCCACACGTCAAACGCATGGGTCAGCATCAGAAGTTTACATTCCGTATTGACACCGGTCCGCTGCACGGCAGAGGCATACCAAGTGCTGCCGATCTCACACACTTCCGGAGATGCATCTGTCGGCCGCGTAAACACTTCCGCATCCATAAACCTCGTGCTCCCGACGATTCGGTCTGTTTCAAGACTCCGTACTGCAAAAGGCAATGCAAGTCTTTTTTCATAATCGGAAAGCGCGCGCTCAATATAACGCTTTGTTTCTTCGATTCCGTCAGGAACATGGGTGTAAGCGTAAGTCGTCCTATTTTCTGAAGCAGCGTCACAAAGTGCCTGAGTGTGATCAATCGCCAGCGGCTCTAACTGAACGAGTGACCCTTTAAGAATGACAGGCTTCAGCATTCCTATCACAACCTTTTTTTTATGAATGGATCAAGTATAGTCGAACGGTTTCTTATTCAAAAGGGCCAATTTCCTATTAAAATGGCATGTCAGTGAAATTCTCGATTCAAACTTATGCATACATTCAGGAAAAAAGCGGAAACCTTTATGTAAAGAGGTGATGGGCATGGCATATGTGTTATCTGTCGGAACGAGCATTCCGAAGTATCATGTCTCGCAAGAAACGGCGGCGGATTTTGCGAGAGGGATGTTTGCCGATTCATTTAAGGATATTGACCGGCTGTTAAAAGCCTTTCAAAACGGCGAAATTGAATCAAGGCAGTTTGTCCGGCCGATTGAATGGTATAAAACGGCACGGGGTTTTTCAGAAAAAAACCGGCTGTATACGGAAGAAACCGTCAAGCACAGTGCGGATGCGGCACTTGATTGTTTAACAAACCCGGATTGTTTAACAAATCCCTTTCCGTATGAAAAAGTGGATGCGATCTTTTTTATTTCCAGCACCGGGCTTTCGACACCCAGCATTGAAGCGAAAGTGATGAATCAGCTTCCGTTTTCTGCGAAAACAAAACGGATACCGATCTGGGGTTTAGGATGCGCGGGCGGAGCGGCCGGCCTGTCCAGGGCGTACGAATACTGCCGCGCGTATCCTGAAGCATACGCGCTTGTCATCGCGGCTGAACTCTGCAGCTTAACGTTTCAGCCGAACGACAAGTCAAAAAGCAACTTAATCGGAACTTCCCTGTTTGCGGACGGAATTGCCGCAGTACTAATCGGAGGAGAAAAGGCGAACCGAAACGACGTCAAACAGCCGCTTCTTCCGCGGATATTCGCCACTCAATCGGTGATGATGCCGGATGCGGAAGATGTGATGGGCTGGGAATTCACCGACAGCGGTTTTCAAGTCATTTTTTCAAGAGATATTCCCACCCTGGTTTCACAGTGGCTGAAGGACAATGTTGATGAATTTTTATTTGAATATGGTGTCAGTCCTCACGACATTAAAACCTTTCTTGCCCATCCAGGCGGGAAAAAGGTCATTGACGCCTATTTAACGAGTCTTTCAATGGACACCGGTCAGCTTGCGGCATCTCGGAAGGTGCTGCAAAAACACGGGAACATGTCTTCCGCAACTATTTTTCATGTGATAAAAGAACAGTTGCTCCACGGACGGCAGAAAGAAAACGAAAAAGGGCTGATCGGCGCTCTCGGGCCGGGATTTTCGTCTGAGCTTTTGCTGTTCAGCTGGGAAAAGGGGGCTTCTTAATGTTTTTGCTGTTTATCATGCTGCTTGCGGCCCAGCGGATTGCGGAGATGATCGTGGCCCGGCGCAATGAGCAAAAGGTGAAAAAGCAAGGCGCAGTCGAATACGGAGAAGGACATTATCCCTTTCTCGTCCTGATGCATGTGCTCTTTTTTGTCTCTCTTACAGCTGAGGTGGCGGCGTTTCAAAAAACGCTTTCTCCAAGGTGGGCCGCCATTATATGTATCATTTTATTTGTACAGGGGATCAGGTATTGGGCGCTATTATCATTAGGACGGTATTGGAATACTAAAATCCTTGTCGTGCCGGATGCGGAGCTTGTCAGAAAGGGGCCGTACAGGTGGATGAAACACCCGAACTACGCGGTCGTCATCTTAGAATTTATTTTTCTGCCGCTGTTATACGGAGCGTATTGGACACTGTTTCTCTTTTCGATTCTCAATGCCTGCATGCTCACTGTGAGGATTCGCGCCGAAGAGAAAGCGCTAGAAGAAAACACCGCAAAATAGAGATTGAAAATCATTCTCACTCATGATAAGATATAAATATGAAAATGATTCTCATTCAAGGTGGTGCCGAAAATGACAATGTTATTTTTATTTGCAGCCGTTTGTACATACAGTGTTTTAATTGGTTTCGTATTGAAAAAAGTTTCGAATAAATCGATGTCTTCTTAAACATCTGCGGTTTTTCCTGCCGCGGGTGTTTTTTCTTTATCAGCTGCCGATATCGGCGGCTTTTTTGCGTTTCCTGAAGAAAAGTGTGCCATTCTTGTGTAAAATGGGGGAGAGGTTTTTTTCAGAGCTTTCTAAAAATGAAAACGTCATTTGATGCGACAGACACAAAGGGGTAAAGACACATGACAGAAGAAGAACGCCATAACAGGGAGATTTTCAGCAGAACGGGTGCCTTATACGCACAATTTTTGGATCATCAGGATGAAAAACGGGCCGATCAGCTCGCGGCCATTATGAAAAAAGCGGCTGATGAAGAGGTTTATATCGCGTTTACCGGGCATTATTCGGCCGGAAAGTCCTCTTTATTAAACACATTGCTCGGTGAAGACATACTGCCGACAAGCCCGATTCCTACAAGCGCCAACCTCGTTGTCATCCGGCACGGTGAAGATAAAGTCGTGCTTCATACGACGGACGGTGCTTATGCAGAGATCAAAGGAAGTTACGATAAAGAACAAGTGCAGCAATTCTGTAAAGATGGTGAGCAAATTGAGACGGTGGAAGTCTATGCCGGCTTTAAGGAGTCAGAGCCTTATGCGGCCTACATCGACACACCGGGAATTGATTCGACGGACGAAGCGCATTTTTTATCTGCGTCTTCGGTTCTCCATCAGGCTGACGCTTTATTTTACGTCGTTCATTATAATCACGTTCATTCAGAAGAAAATATGATGTTTCTCAGTTCCATCAAAGACCGTATTCCGAATTTGTTTCTGATCGTCAACCAAATTGACAGGCATGATGAAACTGAAACGAAGTTTGAAGCGTACCGCAGGCAGGTGGAAGATATGCTTGAAGACGCGGGAATACCGAAAGAATCGCTTTTCTTTACGTCTGTCACTGAGCCTGACCATCCTTTAAACGGCATGGAACAGCTGAAAAAACATCTGCAGAAGCTGAAACAGCAGGCAAAAACAAATTTATGGTCCTTAACGGAGAGAAAAGTCGCACACTTAGTCACAGAGCATACAGAGATGCTCGTAAAAGAAGATAAAAACGGCAGCGGAGAGCAGTTTGACAAACAAGAAGCACTTGTCCGTTCTGTTGAAGATGAGCTTAAAAAAGCCGTTCAACAGGCTGAAACAGCAGAGAAAGACATCAGAAAAGACGTGCAGAACATATTGCAAAACGCTAATCTGACACCCTTTGAGATGAGGGAGCTTGCATCTGCTTATATTGAATCACAGCAGCCCTCATTTAAAACTGGGTTATTCTTTTCAAAAGCGAAAACGGCTTCGGAAAAAGAAAGAAGGCGTGCTGAATTTTTTGCCGATATTAAAAAAAGAACGGAAGGGGAAGCGGATTGGCATATTATCGACACATTTACGAAAGCGGCCAAGCGGTATGAAGCGGATTCGGACGAACTGATCAGGAAAATCCAGGCGTACCGTACACCGCTTTCTGATGATATCACCGCTCAGGCCCTTAAGCAGGGAGCGGCCTTTTCATCTGAATACGTATTAACTTATACGAAAGACCTCGCTGAAATGATCAGAAGGGAAGCCAAAAGACAGACAGCGGAACTCATTGAGGAGCTGACCGCTTATGTTCAGACAAAAAACGGACCGCTCATTGAGAACTTGAAAAACCGGCTCGAAAAAGAAAAGAAAATAAGGGATGAGCTCGCGCAATCGGCAAAAGAAGAACGCAATGCCTTGGAAAAAGCAGCCCGAGTCCGCGCTTTGTGGGAAGAAGAATTGACCTGTGATACGGGAAACGGCGACTGGTATACGCGAAAAAAACGCCTTGCAAAAGCGCCCGTCCAAAAAGAGAAACCAAAAGAGGCTGTACGGCATGAAGTAAGCAAGCCCGAAAAAAATGCGATGAAGGAACTTCCTATAAAAGAGCAGACTGATCGGTTCTATGAGCTTGCCGGGATTCTTGAATCCTCAAGCATATTAGGAAAACAGGCAGAAGCCTTTCGAAGCAGGATTGAGCGGCTTGAAAACCGCCAGTTTACCTTGGCGTTATTCGGCGGATTCAGTTCCGGTAAATCATCATTTGCAAATGCGCTTGTCGGTGAATACGTGCTTCCGTCATCTCCGACGCCCACAACGGCTACGATCAACAAAATAACGAAACCGCAAGACGGCAAACCGCATAAATCTGCGGAGATCGTTTTTAAAACGGAGGAGGAGCTGGACGCTGAAATGCTTCAGCTGACTGAGCTGAAAGACGCTGACGTAAAGGGGCGTTCACTGAAAGAGAGATGGAATTATGCCATTAAAAAGGGAAAAGTTCCGGGTGAACTTATTCCTGTGATTCAGACGATGCTGCAGGCGTTTGATACGTATGAAGAACAGATCCGTCAAAGGCTGACACTGACGGTGCCGGTTGAAGATGTAAAACCGTACGCAGCCGAAGAAAAAACGGCCTGCTGCGTAAAAGAAGTCACCGTCTATTATGATTCGCCTCTCACGCAAAAAGGCATCACCATTGTTGATACGCCGGGAGCAAGCAGTATCAATAAGCGCCATACGGAACTTGCCTTTCAATATATAAAAGATGCTGACGCGTTCTTTTATATGACGTACTATCAGCATTCTTTTTCAAAAGGAGACAGGTCTTTTCTGAAGAAACTCGGCCTCGTCAAAGAAGCATTCGGCATGGATAAAATGTTTTTTGTCATTAACGCCGCCGATCTGGCCAAAACCGAAAGCGAGCTGGAAACCGTCAAAGACTATGTCCGCTCAGAACTCTCAAAAGAGGGAATTAACCGGCCGAAATTATATCATGTCTCAAGTAAAGAAGAGCTTGCGGGTAAAAAAGAAGCTTTTTATAACAGGTTCTCTGATGTAAGAACCGGGCTTGAGCACTTTATTGAGGAAGATGTAATGAGGGCCAGCTGCGCCCAGCTGAAAACAGAGGCGGACAAATTGTGCGGTATGGTGGAACAGCTTCACGAATCTCTTCACCAGTCGGCAGAAGAAAAAGAGAAAAAGAAACAGCGTCTGGAGTCTTCCTATGAAAAAGCTCTCGGTGACATTTCAAAGCGCCGTACGTCTGAGGTCATCATTCGAAAAGTGATGAAAGATACGGAAGAACAGCTCTATCACATTAAACATCGCCTGACGTTTTATGCGAATGATATGCTGAAAACCGCCTTCCATCCGGGTCTTCAAAACGGTGATTGGAAACAAAATATATCAGCGGCGCTGAATGAAGCGCTCAAGGAATTCCGTTTTGAATATATTCAAGAGCTGAAAACGCTCGATATCCGGATGACCGGTTTTATTGAGCGCCATATGACTGAGGAATGGATGGAAAACTGTCAGAAGAAGCTTATGGAAGACGGAGATTTCTCCATTTATGTCAGCGGTGAAAACGAATTTGCCGTTCAGCTGAAAGAGGTCGCTCCGGTCATTGACGTCTCGGCATTCTCACATCACGTAAAGGAAGTTAAATCACCGAAGCAGTTTTTTGAACAGAACGGAAAAGCAGCGTTTGTAGAAGGGCTCAGGCTCAGCCTGCAAAAAGTGACAGAAAAGTGGCTTGAGCAGGAGAAAGAAAGCCTTTCAGAGCGATATGCTGAGCAGGTGCGCCGTCTGCAAGAAGAAATGGCGGATAAAAGCCTGTCCCAGATCCGCGAGCAGCGGGACACTTATTTACAAGGTCTTGCGGAAAATACGAGTGCAAGGGAAATTGAACACCTTTACGAAGCCGAAAAAGCATGGAAAAAGAAAGATGAAATGCTGAAAATTTAAAAATCCGGTTGGCGGGCAGATATCAGTCGTGGTAGACTAAAATGAAAAAAGCGAGATGAAACCTTTTATGTCAGAAGTCCATAAAGCAATTTCAGCACATTCCGCAAAACAGCATCAGCACGTCAAAACATTTGTACAGCTTGATTATGAGCGTGAACAGGCCATTGAAGAAGCCATTGTAAAATGCAGACAGAATAAACCGTTCACGACAGATGCCATCAATGGCATCACCGCAAAAATGAACCAGCTGGCGAAAAAGGGCATCGTGCCGCAAAGACGATTCGTAAGTGAAGAGATGGTGAAAGAATTCGTCAGCAGACAGTAATGGATGAACCTGCCGCGTGTGTCATCAGCGCTTGCTGTACATACTATTCGTATCTTCTCTAAAGGGGGATATGACCATGGGCAGAACAAAACTGGGAAACAGAAATGCTCAGCAGAATAACAATGCCAAAAAGAAAAACGGCTTCGGACAGAAATTTGATTCTTATGCCGGCCGTGAAGCTGAAAAGCTGATAGCAAGCAATAAAAGACACGGTGAGTAACGTGACGGCAGCATCTTCCAAATGGGGGGATGCTGTTTTTTTACCGCCTTCTTTGGTAAAATAGGAACATTGAATAAAAAGGAGTTTCGATATATGAATAATAAATTACTGCTCGTTGACGGCATGGCGCTTTTGTTCCGCTCGTTTTTCGCGACGGCCGTTCATCGCAATTTTATGATAAATGAAAACGGAATTCCCACAAACGGCGTCAACGGTTTTTTAAAGCATCTTATTACGGCGGTTGATACGTTTCAGCCCACACATGTCGTCTGCTGCTGGGATATGGGAAGCAAAACGTACCGCAATGATTTGTTTCAAGATTATAAGGCCAACAGAAGCGAACCGCCGCTAGAGCTGATTCCGCAATTTGACCTAGCGAAAGAAGCAGCGCGAGAGCTCGGTTTTTTAAACATCGGCATAAAAGGCTATGAAGCGGATGACTGTATCGGTACGCTTTCTGCCCTATTTTCCGGGGAAGCGGAAATTACGATTGTAACGGGTGATAAAGATCTGCTTCAATTGCTGAATCATCAAGTTCAAGTAGCGCTGCTGCAAAAGGGTATCGGCAATTATAAGGTATATACAGATGAGATATTCAGAGAAGAAACGGGAGTTCCGCCAAAAGCGCTGATTGACATTAAGGCGCTGATGGGAGACACGAGCGATAACTATCCCGGCGTTAAAGGGATCGGGGAAAAAACGGCGTACAAGCTGATCCGTGAATATCAAAACATAGACCGGTTATTAGAAAGCCTCGCTCTCTTGCCGAAGGGCCAGCAAACGAAAATTCAGCAAAGCTTGAAAGAATTGGAGCTGTCAAGGCAGCTTGCTGAAATACATTGCGAGGTGCCGTTAGTCTGTACGCTTGAAGAAGCACTTTTTTCATTGAAGATGGAAGAAGCGGCATTAATGCTCAGACGCCATCAGATAAAAGGAATTGAAAGAATGCTCGAAAAGCTGAACGCCAGAGAGATCAGCTGATCCCTCTAGCGTTTTGTATTGCTTTTTTTTGCGTTGTTTTCAAGGGCTGATTTCGGGTCTTTATGCGCGTTTCCTTCCATATTTCCCTGAGGATTCACGCCCCCGGTCAGCCGGCCTTTATTTTCTTTTCTCATAGCTGTTCACCTCATTTGTAGGATGAACAGTGAGACGCAATTTCATTCCGGTTATTTATTCAGCCGAATCGCTTTTTTTGCGAGCTGATCGGCTGTTTGGTTTTGTCTGCCGGGAATCCACTTAATGAAAAACAATGGAAATCCGGCCTTTAAGCGGATGATTTCGTCCACAAACGGCTGGAAAGCCTTGTTTTTAACCGCTTCAAGATCTGCGGCCCGCTCCACGATATCCGAATCCGTCCGGAATGACACGGACTCAAATCCGCGGGCGGCACACAGCTTCATTCCTTCAATTAAAGCGAGAAATTCAGCTTCCTGATTTGAATGGTCGCCGATCGGAATTGAGAAAGATTCTGTTTTCCCGTCATGTTTAATAAAAATACCGATACCGGACGGGCCCGGGTTTCCGGCGCTTGCACCGTCTACATAAATTTCAGCGGGCATCATCCGTCACTCTCCATTCGGCGTCATTCGTTTTGCCGCATACGCATAAGGGACAGAAATGAGTGACACCGCAAATTTAATCAGGTAAGTTGAAATGAAGATGCTGAACCATACTCCCGCGGAATAAACGCCGATAAAGGCCACGGCAGTGAAGATAAATGTATCCAGCAGCTGGCTGAGCGCCGTGCTTCCGCTGTTTCTGAGCCAGAGAAGCCTGTCTGAAGGAAAGATTCTCCGAATGGCTGAATATACATAAACATCTATCGTTTGGCTGAAAATAAAAGCCAAGAGGCTTCCGAGCGCAACACGCGGCAGAAAACCGAAAATCGTCTCAAGGGCCGGCTGTGCGATATCTGACGCAGCCGGTTTATATAAAAGAGCCCCCTGCATGGCGCATGTCAAAGCGAGCAGAGTGGAAAACCCGAGCCAGACGGCTTTGCGCGCTTCCCTGGGACCGTATTTTTCATTCAGCACATCCGTTGCGAAGAAAACGGTGCCGTACATGATATTTCCCAGTGTCGCCGTAAGCCCGAACAGCTCGACTGTTTTGACAACCTGCAAGTTGGCGCACACCGTGGCGAAACCGATCCATACGAATAGGCCCGTTTTGCCAAATCCTTTATAAAACAGAAGAACAATGATAAAATGAATGACCGCAAATAAGATCCATAACACATCGTTAAACAAAACCTGCTGACTTCCTTTCAATTTGAGAATGGTTTGATTATAGCACACGCCCGTCAACTAATGAATGGTAAGGTGATTTCAATGAATCTTAAGCCGTATATCGAAATAGAAGCAAAAGGAACAGGCCCCGTCGCGTTTTTTTCCGAAGATTGGCTGACCGTTCCGAAAGCGCGCATGCTTGCAAGAGAAGTCAGCCGCTTTCCTTATATAAAAGACATTTATTTTGAGGATGAAAAAGGCGCGAGCTGGACGCTTAAAGAATTAGAAAAGCTTACTGAAGAGCTTGCGCACGAACCTGACGACATTACAGTGTATTTCGACGGCGGCTTTGACAAAACAAGCGGACGCGCCGGACTCGGAATTGTCGTGTATTATTCTCTCGGCGGCAAGCGGCACCGCATACGGAAAAACAAAAGCTTAACGCTTCAGACGAACAATGAGGCGGAATATGCCGCTTTGTACGAAGCGCTTAAGGAAGTGCAGGAACTTGGCGCAAGCAGAAATTCAATCACGATAAGAGGGGATTCCCTCGTCGTTTTACATCAGCTTGACGGCAGCTGGCCGTGTTATGATGAAACGCAAAACGAATGGCTGGATAAAATTGAAGCGCTGCTCGAATCCTTAAAGCTGACACCGACATATGAAGCCGTAAACAGAAAGGAAAATCAAGAAGCGGATGACCTTGCCAGAAAAATTCTCTCGGACCGGCAGATTGAAAGCCGCATAACATTAGAAGGTAACGGAGATGACTGATATTGGATAAAAAAAGCATTTATAAAGAATTGACAGAGCTTCAGGATGAATATTGCAAAGACTGTTTCGTAAAAAAGCATTTCCGCAAAGAGTTTGGAAAAACGCACGCTCATTCTTTTTGCATCAACCAATGCACGGTGGGGGAGAAGCTGAAAGCCTACGGCAAGGTGCTGACAAATCAATAAAAAATAAAACCGCAGCTTCTGCGGTTTTATTTTTCGAATTCATCGAGCTGATGCTGGCAATCGTCGAGAAGCATTCGCTGCTTTTGCAGAAAATCCTGGTCGAGAGCCTGCAGTTCACTGGATTGTGACATCGTTCTGGCATCCTGAATCGCCTGGTGCGCAGATTCCACCAAAGTTGAATTTTGGCCCCGGGTAGCCGCTCCCGTTGTTTTCTGGGCCGTTTCCACCGCTAATTCAAGCTGGCGTTTATCCGTCAGTCCGTTTGGAAAAAATTCAGAGTCCATTAAAAAACACCTCCGCAAATAGTTTGGAGATTTTTTTTTGAAATATGTACGGAAAATAGAAAAAAATATAGAAAATAAGCCGATATAACTATTGAACCTGATTAATTAGGGCTAATTTACTATTATTCAGGGTATCTTGGGAGAGAAGGGAAAAACCAGCCGTGAATGATAAAGATTTAAAAACAATCCTTCAGCAGACATTTAAAGAAATATACGGTGATTTGGGAAGTTTAGCGGAAATGGCAAAAAAAGGAATGCCGTCAATGGAGAAACAAATTGAAGAAATCGAGCAGCGCTGCAAGCAGAATCTTGTCGCCATCGAGATTCAGACGGCAATCAAATAGGAGAGGCATACGCCTCTCCTCTATTTGTCATCTGATCAACATGTATTGAGTTTAGAGTTTTACAACATTAGAAGCTTGAGGTCCACGATTACCTTCGACAATTTCAAAAGAAACTTCTTGTCCTTCTTCTAATGATTTGTATCCTTCTCCTTCGATAGCAGTGAAGTGAACAAATACGTCGTCTCCGCCTTCAACTTCGATGAAGCCGAATCCTTTTTCGTTGTTGAACCATTTTACTTTACCGTTTTGCATATTGCTTAATTCCTCCTAGTACTGTAGCACCTTCGTGCTAAAAAAAATTTTGTCATCATCCAACCGTACGTATGTAAACGTTGTTAAATGATGGTTCAACTATACACCATATGGGAGCGGGCGTCAAGCGGCAGCTCCCTATTTTTTATCTTTATTTTTCCAGTAACAAAGCTTAACCGGAAAAAACAAAAAGCACACGAACCGTTCGTGTGCTTTTCTTTTACGATAATGCCATATCCGCCTTCCCGGCCATCATTTCAGATTCTTTTATAATGTCCTGCAAAATGACTTCAGAAGAGTTGGGGAGGTGAAGGCTTTTAATATTGTCCTTCATCCGGTTCAGCTTCTCCTCATCCGCAAGAAGGGAGGTGACAGACTCTAAAATTTCTTCGTGGCGGTTGACCACGACAGCCGCACCGCGATCTTCAAAGAAAATGGCGTTTTCTTTTTCCTGTCCGGGAACCGGTTTGTACAAAATAACGGGTACTCCGATCGCCGTCGCTTCCGTCAGTGTGATGCCGCCCGGTTTCGTGATCATGCAGTCCGTAATACGGAACAGCTCGTCAATTCTTTCTACATAGCCCAGCACTTTCAGCCGGTCGGCATTGTCACCTTCCAAGCTGCTGAGGGATTCTTTCAGCGAGCTGTTTTTGCCGCATACCACCACAACCTGCACCTGATCGTCATGAACGAGATTTTCGCACAGTTCTTTTACGTTTTTCAGCACACCATGCGCTCCCGCCATAATAAGAAGAACTTTTTTGTCGGGAGAGAGATTGTATTTTTTATAAATCGGCTCTTTCGGCATCGATTCCTCGAATTGAGGCCTGATGGGAATGCCCGTGATCTTTACGTTGTTCGGGTGAGTGCCGATTTCAATCAGTTTTTCCTTCACGTAATCTGTGGCGACATAATATTTATCAACATTTTCATGAACCCAGATTTTGTGAAGGCAGAAATCGGTCATAACGTTGAACGTCGGGATCACTTTTCCGGTTCTCCGTCTGTATTCCGGTACGACAATCATCGGAAATGTATTGATAATAATGTCCGGCTTATGCTCTTCGACGAGCTGGCCTAAACGTTTATTTCCCATTTTAAAATAAATATTGAATTTGCGTTTATTATAGATTTTGTCAACTCCGTAATAAAACAAACGATAAAACTGTTTTCCGATTGAGAAGCTTTTTAAATAAAGGTATTGAGTAACCTCTGAAACAATCGGATTTGACTCTTGATACAAATTGGAAACCGTCACATCTAAGCCGAGACGCAGACATTGTTCGTAGAGCGTTTTGGCCACTTGAACATGCCCGTTTCCGTAATTTGCAGTCAAAATTAATACTTTTTTATTGGTATTCAAGTAAATTCACCTCAATGTAATCAACAACAAGCAAGCTTCATGCATCGTAAGGAGTTATTGTCTATAGATAAACATAACACAAGTGCATCATTTTATAATAAGCGCGGCAACATATTTAAACTAAATTTAATTGATATGTTCCATTATTTTAAAGTTTTGTTATACGCATACTGAATCAAGAGTATTTTATCATATTTTTGTCACCGTATCACTCAAAACAAAAATTAATCCCATTCATACGGGGTTTCCTGATATACGTAATAATTCAGCCAATTCATAAACAATAACGTTGCATGAGCTTTCCAGCGGTTAACAGGTTCTTTCCCGCCGGGCGCAAAATAGTGCTTAGGAGCTTCTACGTTTGAAAGATTTCTCTCTATGTCTCTCTCATACTCCTGAAGTAGCGTATCTGTATCATATTCCGGATGACCCGTTAAGAAAATCTGTTTTTCGTCTTTTGAAACGATTAAACAGACCCCCGCTTCCTCTGAAACGCTGAGCACATCCAGATCCGAAGCCGATTGCAGCTGCTCCGTATTAATATCTGTATGCCGTGAGTGGGGCACATAGTATAGCTCGTCAAATCCTCTTACCAATCTCTCATGTTTTTTAAGAACGGTATGCTCAAACACACCGAAGATTTTTTTCGGCAGCTCCACTTTCTCAATGCCGTAATGATAGTATAAACCGGCTTGAGCGCCCCAGCAGATATGGAGTGTTGAAGTGACGTTCGTTTTGCTCCATTCCATGATTTCCTTCAATTCTTCCCAGTAAGAAACATCTTCAAACGGCAGGTGCTCAATCGGAGCCCCGGTAATAATCATTCCGTCAAACCGTTTGTGGCGGATGTTGGAAAAATCCGTATAAAATTCATCCAGATGCTGCCTTGCCGTATTTTTTGGAGTATGTGTGCTCGGAATTAAGAACGTAAAGTGAACTTGTAAAGGTGAATTCCCAAGCATCCTGAGGAGCTGGGTTTCCGTTTGGATTTTTTTCGGCATCAGATTTAAAATCACGATCTTCTGCGGCCGGATATCCTGATGAAAAGCCCGGCTTTCATCCATTACAAAGATGTGTTCACTTTCAAGCACCTGCTTAGCGGGCAGGTGATTTGGTATATTAATAGGCAACATGCCACCTCCGTTATTCCCCGTTAATTTTCTTCATTATAGAAATTTTTAAGCCATTTTTCAATCCATCCCGGCGTAATAAACCGTATTTAACGCATAATGACAGGGATAAAAGCGGCAAATGGGCATAAATTCAGAGCGGCTCTTTATTATGACGGGTAAAGAGCCGTTTGGTTCCTCGAAAAAACCGTTTTCCGTTAAGTGGAAGGAAAAAGCGGTTACCGTTTGTTTTGCAGTGTAAAACAGGTAAAATAAATGGAGAATGTAAAAAGGAGGGCCGCAGATGACAATTTACGATATAAACGTACGGACCATAACAGGAGAAGACATGACGCTATCGGCTTACAGAGGCAAGGTGATGATCATTGTGAATACAGCAAGCAAATGCGGGTTCACATCCCAGCTCAAGCAGCTTCAGGAGCTCTATGATACATATCGGGAGGAAGGTCTTGAAATATTAGGATTTCCCTGCAACCAATTCATGAACCAAGAACCTGGAAACGAAGCGGAAATTCAAGAGTTCTGCGTGAAAAACTACGGAGTCACATTCCCGATGTTTGCGAAAGTTGATGTCAATGGAGCAGACGCTCATCCTCTCTTCACATATCTGACGGAACAGGCGAAGGGGATGCTCGGCACAAAAGCGGTCAAATGGAATTTCACTAAGTTTATCGTGGACCGAAACGGTGAAGTCACCGGGCGTTTTTCACCGAACGTCAACCCAAAAGAGCTTGAAGATACGGTGCAGAAGCTTTTGGCCCGATAAGAGGTGATACGGTGAACGAAAAAGAGCAGCTGGAAAGCGTCAGGAATTGGGTCAGAGAAAAGCTTATCAATGAACGAACGGGCCATGACTGGCTTCATATTTCCCGGGTCGCAACACTTTCTGTTTATATGGCAAAAGAAGAAGGCGCCGACTTATTTATCACTGAGACGGCCGCGCTGGTTCATGATCTGATTGACGCCAAGCTCGAAAAAAGCGAAAGGCTGACGGCAGGCGAAGTGACAGAACGGCTGGCTGCTTTCAACATCGCGGATGGCCCCATTCAGGAGATTACGGATATTATCACGAGAATGTCATTCAGACACAGGGAACTGCTGAAAAAGCGGCCGCTTTCATTGGAGGGGAAAGTTGTTCAGGATGCAGACATGCTTGATGCGATCGGCGCAGCGGGCATCGGCAGGGCTTTTATGTTTGCCGGGGCGAAGGGTCATCCGATGTACGGAACTCAAACAAGTGTGCTGGCCCATATAGAGGATAAATTAATCAAGCTTAAAGGCTTAATGAATACAAAAACGGGGGCCGGTTTAGCAGAGGAGCGGCATCAATTTCTTTTACAGTTCGCCGCCCGTATCCAAAAAGAGGCCGGCATTTGCAAAAGCTAAGCGGCGCAATAGAACGCTTGTGCCGACTATGTTAGAATAAGTGTCAGATTGCGCATAGGAGGACCAATATGAAGATTAAATCAATAGAACCGACGCCGAGTCCGAACACGATGAAAGTGATTTTGACTGAAGAGCTTCCGGCAGGGAAAAGCAACAATTACAAGCCCGATCAGGCAGATGATGCTCCGGCCGTCGTACGTGATATTTTAAACATTGAAGGAGTAAAGGGCGTTTATCACGTTGCCGATTTCCTGGCTGTGGAGAGAAACGCCCGTTTTGACTGGAAGGAAATTCTGCCTCAGGTCCGTTCCGCTTTCGGAATGGAACATACGGAGCAGTCTGAGAGCCGTTCTGAACAGGAATCGTTCGGTGAAGTGAAGGTTTTCGTACAAATGTTCAGCGGAATCCCGATGCAGGTCAAATTGACGGACGGCGAACGTGAAGAACGCTTCGGCCTTCCGGAACGTTTCCAAGAAGCCATTTTAAAGCTGCGTTCCGAAGCTTCAAATGTCGTATTTGAGCGGGCTTGGAAAGAACAAGGCGTGCGCTTCGGAGATTTTACCGAAATCGGACACGATGTCACAGAAGAGCTTCAGGCCGCCTACAGTGATGAACGGCTCAAACGTCTGACAGAAGCAGCCGCACAGCAAAAGGGTGAGGCCAAACCGGCAGTGCAGCGGAAAGCTTATAAAGTGACATTGGAGATGCTCGATGATGAAGACTGGAAACAGCGCTATGCCCATCTTGAGCAAATGGATCCGGATGAAGACGATTTACCAGTATTGGAAAAGGCGCTGCATGATCCGAAGACTTCGATCAGAAGACAAGCCGTCGTTTATTTGGGAATGATCGAAAAGCCGTCTGTGCTTTCGCTGTTATACAAAGCGCTTGAAGACAAAACGGTGACGGTCAGAAGGACGGCGGGTGACTGTCTGTCGGATCTCGGCGATGCGAGCGCCATCCCGGCCATGATGAAATCGCTCAGTGACTCAAGCAAGCTTGTGCGCTGGCGCGCGGCCATGTTTTTATATGAAGTCGGCGATGAAAGCGCGCTGGAAGCATTAAAAGCGGCGGAAGACGATCCGGAATTCGAAGTCAGCCTGCAAGTCAAAATGGCGATTGAACGGATTGAGCACGGAGAAGAGGCGAAAGGTTCAGTCTGGAAACAGATGACTGAAAGCAGAAAAAAAGAACAGTTATAACAAAAAGGTGCGCCATGCACCTTTTTTATTTGAATTCACTTTTTATAAAAATTATTTAGAATATTGTTGAAAAATGATTCAAAACTCTATATAGTAAGTACAATATTAATTGTTGGAGGGTTTTTATCGAAATACAGAAAGAATAGAAAAGCGAGACAGGGCAAAGATACTGTAAAATTTGCAGAACGCGCCCTAGAATAAACTGAAAATTTTAAAAATAATGCACAGTCTAAAAACAGTAGGGGGATCACCATGGCAGAATTACGCAGCAACATGATCACACAGGGAATTGACAGAGCGCCGCACCGCAGCCTTCTTCGCGCTGCCGGCGTAAAAGAAGAAGACTTCGGCAAGCCGTTTATCGCGGTCTGTAATTCATACATCGATATCGTTCCCGGGCATGTTCACCTGCAGGAATTTGGAAAAATCGTAAAAGAAGCAATCAGGGAAGCGGGCGGTGTGCCTTTTGAATTTAACACGATCGGAGTAGATGACGGAATCGCGATGGGGCATATCGGCATGAGATATTCGCTGCCGAGCCGCGAAATCATTGCCGATTCAGTTGAAACGGTCGTCTCGGCGCACTGGTTTGACGGAATGGTCTGCATTCCGAACTGCGACAAAATTACGCCGGGAATGCTGATGGCGGCTATGCGGATTAATATTCCGACCATTTTTGTCAGCGGGGGGCCGATGGCAGCCGGCCGTACAAGCGACGGCCGCAAAATTTCGCTTTCTTCAGTATTTGAAGGCGTCGGCGCATATCAAGCCGGGAAAATCGGTGAAAGCGACCTGCAGGAGCTGGAACAGTTCGGCTGCCCGACGTGCGGATCTTGTTCGGGCATGTTTACGGCAAACTCCATGAACTGTCTGTCTGAAGCGCTCGGTCTGGCGCTTCCGGGCAACGGAACAATTCTAGCAACTTCACCGGAGAGAAGAGAGTTTGTGAGAAAATCAGCGGCCCAATTGATGGAGACCATCAAAAAAGACATTAAGCCGCGCGATATCGTCACCGAAAAAGCGATTGACAACGCGTTTGCGTTAGACATGGCTCTCGGCGGCTCAACCAACACGGTGCTTCATACGCTTGCGCTTGCCAATGAAGCTGGGGTTGAGTACTCTTTAGAACGCATTAACGAAGTGGCTGAACGAGTGCCTCACTTATCGAAATTGGCGCCGGCCTCGGACGTCTTCATTGAAGATCTGCACGAAGCGGGCGGAGTCTCGGCGGCCCTTAATGAATTGGCGAAAAAAGAAGGGGCGCTTCATCTTGACGCGCTGACTGTAACAGGCCGCACACTCGGAGAAACAATTGCGGGTCATGAAGTAAAGGATTATGACGTGATTCATCCGCTTGACAATCCGTTTACCGAAAAAGGCGGTTTGGCCGTCCTGTTTGGGAATCTGGCTCCGGACGGCGCCATTATCAAAACAGGCGGTGTACAGGACGGGATTACAAGACATGAAGGTCCCGCTGTCGTCTTTGATTCCCAGGATGCCGCGCTTGAAGGCATTATAAACCGCAAAGTAAAAGAAGGAGATGTTGTCATTATCCGTTATGAAGGGCCAAAGGGCGGCCCGGGCATGCCGGAGATGCTTGCTCCGACGTCTCAGATTGTCGGAATGGGGCTTGGCCCGAAAGTGGCGCTTATTACAGACGGGCGTTTTTCAGGAGCGTCCCGGGGCCTTTCAATCGGGCACGTATCGCCTGAAGCGGCTGAAGGCGGCCCGCTCGCATTCGTAGAAAACGGCGACCATGTCATCGTTGACATAGAAAAACGGATTTTGGACGTACAAGTGCCTGAAGAAGAATGGGAAAAACGCAAGGCCGAATGGAAAGGCTTCGAGCCGAAAGTAAAAACAGGATATCTGGCCCGGTATTCCAAACTCGTAACAAGCGCCAATACAGGCGGAATCATGAAAATATAAAACAGAGGCCTGAACAATTGAATTCCGGCCCCCTCTATAGTATCCTTGACTTCATATAAGGATTTTAGAGGGGGCTTTTTTATGTCAATGGCTTATGAAGAATATATGCGCCAGCTGGTCGTGCCGATGCGCCGTGAGCTGACGGGTGCGGGTTTTCAGGAATTAACGACTGCTGAAGAAGTAGAAAGTTTTATGGAACAGGCAGAGGGCACGACATTGGTCGTTGTCAACTCCGTGTGCGGCTGTGCAGCCGGTCTTGCCCGTCCGGCTGCGACTCAGGCTGTTTTACAGCATGAAAAAGCGCCTGATCATACGGTTACCGTATTTGCCGGTCAAGATAAAGACGCAACTGCAAAAATGCGTGAATATTTTACGGGGCAGGAACCTTCATCGCCATCAATGGCGCTGTTAAAAGGGAAAGAGGTCGTTCATTTTATTCCCCGCCACGAAATTGAAGGGCATGACATGGAGGAAATTATGAAAAATCTGACGGATGCCTTCGATGCGCACTGCTGAAATGCCCGATTTCCGGGCATTTTCTTTTTGGAGAAAAAAATGATCACAACGAGTTACAGACCAAGCGAATATACGATACACACAGCGCAGTCACTCAGTGTCAGGCTGGGTGACACTTACTGCAGCCGCAATAAACAGCCCATTGAAAAAATGCTGGAACGAGCGGCTGGTGATCTTTTAGTCATCGGAAAGGAACGGTTCGAACTTTACACGAAGCAAGGGGAGAAGTTCTTTTTTCACCCGAATACAGCGATGTTCCGTGCAAAGCGGTTTTTGAGAGGGGAAGCCGAGCCGTTGTTAAAAGCAGCCGGATTACGCGAGGGGGATTCCTTTTTAGATTGTACGCTCGGCCTGGCATCTGATGCGATTTTGGCAAGCCTGACAGTCGGAAAAAGCGGACAAGTCATCGGCCTGGAGAAAAACAAGCTTGTCTCATTGCTTGTTGAAACAGGACTTCAAACGTGGGAAACCGGAATGGAGCCGCTCCAAACCGCCATGAAACGCATTCAGGTCAAACATGCCGACTGCGCCGATTATTTGCGGGAGCTTCCTGATTCATCGGTAGATGTCATTTATTTTGACCCGATGTTTCACGAACCTGTTGAAACGTCAGACGGCATTGCACCGCTCCGCGCGCTGGCAGAAGAGGGTTTTAACGAAGAGTGCATCACGCAAGCCGTCCGGGCGGCGAAAAAATGCGTAGTGCTTAAAGACCATTGGAAAAGCCCGCGGTTTGAACGATACGGCTTCAAGGTGCTGAAAAGAAAGACGGCGCTTTTCCACTTCGGTGTCATACATGTAAGCTCATGATATCATGGGCTTCTTTTTCGTTAATCAGTGATTTCCATAACGACAAAATAAAGCAGCGTGAGAAGTGATACAGTCGCAAATAAAGCGTTAATCATCTCATCCCCTCCTTTTTCTCCTTCTTATTGTAAGCGGTTTATCCGCTCGGTCACAGTTACCAATTTCCCATATTGCATGATAATACGCTGCCGGACATGACGCCGCGCTTTCATCTATGCTAAAATAAAGGAAAAGAGGACAATAAAACAGAGGGGAACAATCTGTCATGAAATTGTGGATGAAAAAGACCCTTGTGGTTCTGTTTACCATTGTAACGTTCGGACTCGTGTCTCCTCCGGCTGCTTTGATGACAGACAAGCCTTCAGGACAGTCGAGCAGTCTTGAGCAGAATGATTACACCGCTTTTTATGATGAACATGCCCTGCCGGGAGAAGAGAAGGCAGGGCGGGAGCCTGAATTGCTGTTTCAATCGTATCAGCAGCAGCTTCTCGGTGATGCTGAAAATCAATCATTTTTAAAATTCGGCAGCAAAATCTCTCCGATCATTGAAGATGATTACAGAAGTGAAATTCTGCCGAAAATCGAAGATGTGATCACAGGACATTTAGCCAAGTTTCAAGATGATGAAGCGTATCAGGATGTGGTTATTTCCAGTAAACCGTCGGCCGGAAAAACCGAAAAAATTTTTCATGTGTATAACAGGCTGACGGGTGAAGACCTTTTAAGGTTTCACGTCCGCCGGGACCATCCTCCGCAAGACGGCTACTGGTTTAATTTTCATTACCATACCGCTGAAGACGGATTTCAATCACATCATGAGCTCGGCAGCATTTACTGGGACCGCAATACGCCGCCTGACTGGATGAGCGTGTAATAGCGAGAAGAAATAAAAAAATCATTTCTGAGAAATTTTGCAGAAATGATTTTTTATTGTGTTACACTACTAAAAGACTACTTTAAAAGGATGAAAAAAATGAAACAATATAAAGATTTGTGCCGTCATGTGTTAGAAAACGGAGAAAAAAAAGGAGACCGTACGGGAACGGGGACGATCAGCACGTTCGGCTACCAAATGCGGTTTAACCTTCAGGAAGGTTTCCCGATGCTTACGACGAAAAAGCTCCATTTTAAATCCATCGCGCATGAGCTGCTTTGGTTTTTAAAAGGAGATACGAATGTCCGCTACCTTCAGGAAAACGGAGTCCGCATCTGGAACGAATGGGCGGATGAAAACGGAGAACTCGGACCGGTTTACGGTTCTCAATGGCGTTCATGGCGCGGAGCGGACGGCGAGACCATTGATCAAATCTCCCGGCTGATTCACGACATCAAGACAAACCCGAATTCCAGACGTTTAATCGTCAGCGCTTGGAATGTCGGCGAAATTGATCATATGGCGCTTCCGCCTTGCCACTGCCTGTTTCAGTTTTATGTCGCGGACGGAAAACTGTCGTGTCAGCTTTATCAGCGCTCAGCGGATGTCTTTCTCGGTGTGCCGTTTAATATTGCGTCTTATGCGCTTTTAACAATGATGATCGCGCATGTGACGGGGCTTGAACCGGGTGAGTTTGTTCATACATTCGGAGACGTCCACATTTACCAAAACCATGTGGAGCAGGTGAATTTGCAGCTGACAAGGGATGTCCGTCCGCTGCCGAAACTGCGGTTTGCGCGAAATGTTGATTCTATTTTTGATTTTACGTTTGAAGACTTTATCATTGAGGATTATGACCCGCATCCGCACATCAAAGGAGCTGTCAGCGTATGATTTCGTTTATTTTTGCGATGGATGAAAACCGGCTGATCGGAAAAGATAACGATCTGCCTTGGCACCTTCCCGATGATCTCGCATATTTCAAAAAAGTGACGACGGGTCACACCATTGTAATGGGGCGGAAAACGTTTGAATCAATCGGACGCCCGCTTCCGAACCGGCGTAACATCGTTGTAACCTCACGGGACGAATCTTTATTCCCGGGCTGTATTACCGCCGACTCGGCTGAGGAAGTGCTCAAGCTGATCCCGCCCGATGAAGAATGCTTTGTGATCGGCGGCGCCCAGCTGTACAGTGCGCTCTTTCCTTATGCGGACAGGCTCTACATGACAAAAATTCACCATGTCTTTGAAGGAGACCGTTTTTTTCCGGAATTTAATGAAGCTGAATGGGAATTGACATCCCGCAAACAGGGAGTAAAAGATGAAAAAAACCCTTACGATTATGAGTACCTTGTATACGAGAAAAAGAATTGAGTTTAAGCAGGGGGACAAGAATTGATTCGTTACGGCTGCCTTGTGATGTACGTTGTATTTATGTTCATGA
Source organism: Bacillus sp. SJ-10 (assembly GCF_002843505.1). Lineage (NCBI taxonomy): Bacteria > Bacillati > Bacillota > Bacilli > Caryophanales > Bacillaceae > Bacillus > Bacillus sp. SJ-10. Next base: position 2,572,087 of record NZ_CP025258.1, read on the forward strand.
AAAATATTCAGGAATATATCAATCAAAAAGAGCTTGACCCGCGGCTTTCTTTTCAAAAACAGATGAGGCTGGTGTATGAGCGGCCGAAAGCCTTTATGAGAGGCTGCATTGACGTGTCGGGATCGGCAATCGGCATTCATCATGATCAGCCGATACCGGACGGCCCCGTATTGTATGTGCATCCCAGATTGCGCCCGGCTGATCTTCTGCTGCTTGCGGGACATCTTGAAGAGCCGGCTGGTTTTATCGCTGGCGAGAAAGCTTTCCGGATGCCGTTTCTCGGAAATTGGCTGCGGCTGATGGGTGTCATTTGTGACGGAGACAGCCAGGATGCCGTGTTTCAGGAGGCGGAAGTCCGTCTGCAAAAAGGGCAAAGTCTGATTCTGTCCGAAGACGGCAAAATCAATCCGGAGGAACTGGCTCTTCGTTTCGATCTCCCGATTGTGCCTGTCAGCACTTCGGGAACAGACCGGCTCCTGCGGGGCAGATTACTGAAACGGCTGAAACCGGCTGACATTGAATTACATATAAAGCCCGCTTATTATCCGGCCGGTCAGAAACGGCTCCGTGCATAAAAAAAGCACAGTCTCTATACGAGAGGCTGTGCTTTTTTATTTCAGATAAAGGGAACTTTGACGCAATAAAACAAAATACAGAAAAACATCGAGGCGCTGCCGCCTAAAACAAAACTGTGCCAAATGGCGTGATGATACGGAACCTTTCTCCAAATATAAAATATTGTGCCGGCTGAATACAATAAGCCGCCGAAAAGAAGAAGGCCGAAACCGGGGCCTGACAGCGAAGCGTACAGCGGTTTAATGGCGATGATGATCAGCCAGCCCATCATTAAATAGACAAGCGTTGAAAAAATGATAAACCGCTTTACGAAAAAGATTTTAAACACGATGCCTCCGATGGCAAGCGACCAAACAATAATTAAAAGGGTCAGACCGAGCGCCCCTTTAAGTGGTCCTAATAAAAATGGCGTATATGTTCCGGCTATTAATACGTATATCGCGGAATGATCCACAATCTCAAGAATGTCTTTCGTTTTTTTGTGCTGAATGCTGTGCAAAAGAGTCGAGCTGAGATACAGCAGCAGCATTGAAGCGCCGAAGATTGAAAAGCTGACGATGTCTGTCGGCGAGCCGTATTTCACCGCGAAGATAATGAGAAAAATAAGCGCCGGAATCGACAGCAATACACCGATTCCGTGTGTGACGGCATTTGCGATTTCTTCTTTTATTGTGAACAATCAAATGTCCTCCTTTTTAAAGGATTTGTTTTTGCAGTGACTGCAAAAAGCTCAACCCTTCTAATGTAATTTTTGTTCCTGCGCGTCCTCGGCCTTTTGTCACATAGTTCATCTTTTCTAAGTAATCAAGCCTGTTTCTGACCTGCTGGGGCGATAATGTCATTGTGCTGTTTTCGCTTAATTCGGATATGCTCCGTCTGCTGGCGGGTTCGCCCTTTGTATTTAAGTCTTTAATTGATTCCAAAATAAACAAAAACTCTTCTTTCTCCATCAATGTCAGCCGTTTTTCTTTTTTCTTAGCTGTTTTCGCTTTCTGGCTGTTTTTGATATACTGCGGGACATCATCGGGATAAATCGTGCTGCCGGATGCTGCCGCGGCCATATAGTACGCCGCATTTTGAAGTTCTCTGATGTTGCCGTTAAAGGTGTGCCGCTCAAACAGCGGATAAACGGACGGATCGATATGAACATGCTGCCCCGTGGCTGTCAGCATATGCTGCAGAAGAAGCTGTATATCGCTTTTTCGTTCAGATAAAGCAGGGAGCGGAAGGCATAACACGTGAAGCCTGTAAAATAAATCTTGGCTGAACGTATTTTCCGCGCCGGTATCGCCAAGATCCGCCGTGCTGCTTGCAATGATGCGGGCGGAAAGCCCGGCGTCCAGCTCGGAAAGAAGGCGGGCCTGTACCGAGAGCGGCATGTCTCCGATTTCATATAAGAATAATGTTCCGCGGCGGGCCCTGTTTAATGCGCCTTCAGCGCCGAACAGTTCATACTCGAGCCGCTCTTCGCTTTGGCTGCAGTGAACGGTAATAAATAGTTCGCTGTTTCTGCGGGATTTATGGTGGATCGCTCTGGCCATTTGTTTTTTTCCGGTTCCGACTTCACCTGTTATGAAGACCGGCAAATCAGATAAGGCAAATTGCGAGGCCAATCGTTTCGCTTCTGAAAAGGTGTGATGTTCGCCGGCTAGTTGATAAAAAGGATCAGTTTGTTCAATTACACTCATGAATTGGCTCCTTTTGGTTATAATTGGTTTAAGTATAACACGTTTGTGCGATCGAAAATATCTTTTTCTCTTGTATCGGTTTATTTATTTTTATTTACGAAATTAAAATAATTATCTTATTGTTTGAATATTCATGTTATAATGGCATATTAAATAGGGATTTAAATAAGAAAGGACTCTGTAAATGAAACCGTTGCTTAAAGAAGACTCTCTCATCCAGGTAAAAGACATTTTAAAAGCGCACCAAAACGTAAAGGACGTTGTGATACATACGCCTTTGCAGAGGAATGACAGACTTTCTGAGAGGTATGGCTGCAATATCTATTTGAAAAGAGAAGACCTGCAGGTGGTCAGGTCATTTAAGCTCAGAGGGGCTTATAATAAAATGAGGCAGCTCTCAAAAGAGCAGACTGAAAACGGAATTGTATGCGCAAGTGCGGGAAACCATGCGCAGGGGGTTGCGTTTTCATGCAAACACCTCGGCATTCACGGCAAGATTTTTATGCCGTCAACCACACCGAGACAGAAAGTATCCCAAGTGGAACTGTTCGGAAAAGAATTTGTTGAAATCATATTGACGGGTGACACTTTCGATGATGCGTATAAGAGTTCTGCGGAATGCTGTGAAAAAGAAAACCGCACGTTTATCCATCCGTTTGACGATCCCGATGTCATGGCCGGACAGGGAACGGCTGCCATCGAAATTTTAAATGACATTGACGTTGAACCGCATTTTCTTTTTGCAAGCGTAGGGGGAGGAGGACTCCTGTCCGGGCTCGGCACGTACATGAAAAACATCTCGCCGGATACAAAAATCATAGCGGTAGAGCCGAAGGGCGCAGCCTCCTATTTTGAATCGAAAAAAGCCGGACAAGTGGTTGAACTTGAGAAAATTGATAAATTTGTCGATGGGGCGGCCGTAAAAAAAATCGGCGCCGAAACCTTTCAAACGCTCGAAACCGTTGTCGATGACGTTGTGCTTGTCCCGGAAGGAAAAGTGTGCAGCACGATTCTCGAATTATATAATCAATGCGCCATCGTAGCGGAGCCGGCGGGTGCATTATCCGTGTCAGCACTTGATCTGTACAAGGAAGAGATTAAAGGGAAAAACGTCATCTGCGTGGTCAGCGGAGGGAATAACGACATCGGCAGAATGCAGGAGATGAAGGAACGCTCCATGATTTATGAGGGGCTGCAGCATTATTTTATCGTTAATTTCCCGCAAAGGGCGGGAGCGCTTCGCGAATACCTTGATGAAGTGCTCGGGCCTGATGATGACATCACCCGGTTTGAATATACGAAAAAAAATAACAAAAGCAGCGGCCCCGCATTGGTCGGCATTGAGCTTAAGCATCGGGAAGATTACGGCGCGCTCATTGCCCGGATGAATCAAAAAGGATTTCATTACGTAGAGGTGAATAAAGATCAGGATCTGTTCCACCTGTTAATCTGACTTTTTTTAGAACGGCCGCGCAAAATGACAGACACGCTTTCTTAGATTGTATATAATAAAAAGAAAACAATCGAAAAAGAAGGATTGATATCTTGTTACTCAAAAGCCTAGAGTTCAAACGACAGGACGGGATTCAGGTAAAAGTGACAGAAATACCGGTTGTCACGGAAGGTGAACATTATTTTTTTCAAATTCATCAGCACCTCGAGCTTTATTTGAGAGAAGTTTTTGCTTCACAAAGTGTGAGAACAGTGTATTCATTCCGACAATATGTCAAGCGCCGTATGAAGTGGAAAGATTACGAGGCCGTTTTCAACCAAGAGATTTTAAAACATAACGCATAACGGTGCATATTCCTTAGCGCCTTCCTTTTGATAAGGGAGGGTGCGGGAATTTTTTTATGATGAATGCTGTAAGCGTTTTATCCATGGGGGGAATGGAAATGAAAAAAATGAAAATCTTCGCTGCCGTCTTTTGTTTGCTGCTCTTGTGCGCCTGCGGGGGGAAAACGATAAAAGACCCGCTGAACTATCAGATTGAACCGTTTTCATTTCAGAACCAAGACGGAAAAACAGTGTCACTGAAAAGCCTGAAGGGGCATGTCTGGATTGCCGATTTTATGTTTACAAACTGTAATACAGTCTGTCCGCCGATGACGGCCCACATGACCGAACTGCAAAAAAAACTGAAGGCTGAGAATCTGGACGTGCGGATTGTGTCGTTCAGTGTAGATCCTGAAAAGGATACGCCGAAACAGCTGAAAGCATTTGCTTCCAAATATCCGCTTTCGCTTCGCAACTGGGATTTTCTGACCGGTTACAGCCAAAAGGACATTGAAGATTTTGCGCTGAACAGCTTTAAAGCAATCGTCAAAAAGCCGGAGGGAGAGGATCAGGTCATACATCAAACTTCTTTTTATTTAGTCGGACCTGACGGCAAGGTGCTTAAAGATTATGACGGTGTGCAGAAAGTTCCGTATGATGATATCCTGTCAGATGTCAAAGCGGCTGAGGAGCTCAAGTAAACTGGCAGATTAGACATTTTCAAATCTGAAAAAACATGTTACACTTTCCACTAGTAGACGGGGAAGGAGCAACCAGATTGAAGCTGCGAATGTTCTCATTGATCGCCGGACTGGCTTTGCTTTTATCAGCTTGTTCTGTCCAGCGCACCGGTTCTGACGCTGAAGAACCGAAAACGAAAGATCATATTGTCATAGCTGCGGTCGGTGATTCATTGACTGAAGGAGTAGGAGATCCTGACGGTTCAGGATACGTCGGCAGGGCAGCGGAGTCTCTTAAGAAAAAGGGACATGTGAAAACGGTAGATATTAAAAATTATGCGGTGCAGGGGGACAAAACGTCGGACCTGCTGGAAAAGCTTGATAATAAAAAAGTTCAGAAATCATTAAAGAGCGCCGACTATATCTTTTTTACCATCGGCGGCAATGACTTAATGAAGGTGCTCCGCCAGAATATGATGCAGCTGACGGTTCAGCCGTTCCAAAAGGAAGAGAAACCTTTTGAAAAACGATTCAAGGCGATCGTTTCAAAAATCCGCAAATATAATGAAAACGCAGAGCTGGTGTATGTCAGCATGTATAACCCATTCACGTTTACGCTGCCTGAATTAAAAGAAATTAATGGGGTTGTAACGGATTGGAACAAGATCGCCGCAAAAGAGCTGGAAAAAGATCCCCACGCCGCCGCGGTGAATGTTGAAGACTTGTTCAGTCAAAAAAGCGGCAGCAGACGGATTTCAAAGGATGATGATTTTCATCCGAACGCAAAAGGGTATGCACTCATCGCCGATCGATTGTACGGCATCATTGAAAAACAAGGGTTACCAGCAGAATAGGGTGAAATGATGAAAAAGTGGAAATCGCTGTTTTTTGTTCTTCTCGCACTCAATGTGATTGCCGCCGCGGTAATTGTGACATTATTGGTTATGCCGGGAGAGCAGGCGAAAATACAAGATCAGACAAAAAGTGAGTACGGCTTTCATATCACAAGCTCCAAAGAATCTCTTGCCAGGTTTGTGAATGCTTACTTAAAAGAGAAGGCATCGAATCAGCTTGACTACAAAGTGGACATCAATAACGATGTACACGTGGCAGGTAAAATCAAAGCATTCTCAACCTCCATTAATGCGGTCGTCACTTTTGAACCGTCCGTACAGGAGAACGGAGATGTGATTTTGAAAGTGACGAAATTTTCATTAGGCGAATTAAGCCTGCCGATCAGCTTTGTGCTGAATTATATGGACAGCTTTTATGAACTCCCGTCATTTGTGCACGTTCATCCTGGGGATAAAAGCATCGAGATCCGTCTGTCAGAAATGCCTTTAGACAACGGCATGTATGTAAAAGCGAATAAAATCAATCTCGACACGGATGAAATTGAATTTTCCTATTATCATCCGAAACAATAAGTTTTCATAAAAAAACACAGATCCTTTCAGGGATTTGTGTTTTTTCGTGTCAGCGTTTTTTGTCTAGCTTGCTGAACAGTTTGATTAACGTTGCAAGCTCTTCATCAGAGTAGCAGTCAAACCGTTTAAAAAAGTATTCTGTTTTTTTCTGGTTGAAATGATCGACAATTTTCTCCCCGGATTCCGTAATATGGATTCTGATAATTCGCCTGTCCTCTTTAGAACGGATGCGGGTGATCCATTCCTTTTCTACTAAAGCGTCGGTCACTGCGGTAATGTGGCTTGCGGAGACCTCAAGAATGGGGGCGAATTCCGTTACTTTTTTAGGCCCTTGTTCACTGAGAATCCGCAAAATGGTGAATTCGTTCCTGGACAGCTCTTTATCTAGAATTTCATTAACTTCATTTCTGATTTGTTTAAACACTTTTCGAAGCAAAGCTTCCATATCATACATCATTTGTGTCCTTACTTTCAAATCATGAACCTCCAATATGTAGTCAGCGTGGCATTCGTTTAGCTTCCCCTGAAAGCAGAATTATTTTTATTCTGTTTATACATGCTATAATATAATAATACCACGTATGAACAAAGGAGGGCACCCGTATGTCAGAAAAAAAAGAAATCGCCACATTTGCAGGCGGCTGTTTTTGGTGCATGGTGAAGCCGTTTGACGAACAGCCCGGAATTGAAAAGGTGGTGTCCGGCTATACAGGAGGCCATACTGAGAATCCGACTTACGAAGAAGTGTGCAGTGAAACGACCGGACACAGAGAAGCCGTTCAAATCACATTCCAACCTGACATTTATCCGTATGAAAAGCTTGTCGAGCTGTTTTGGCAGCAGATCGACCCGACTGATGCAGGCGGCCAGTTTGCAGACCGCGGAAGTTCATATCGGGCGGCGATATATTACCATAACGATGAACAAAAACAAATCGCTGAAGCCTCAAAAAAACAGCTTGAAGAAAGCGGCATATTTAAAAAGCCGATCGTGACAGACATTTTAAAGGCTGAGCCTTTTTATGAAGCGGAAGGCTATCATCAGCACTTTTATAAGAAAAATCCTGATCATTACGGGCGCTACCGTGTAGGTTCCGGACGTCAAGGCTTTCTGGATGAGCATTGGAGGGACAGATAGATGGCTTTTAATAAAGAAGAAAAAATCAAATCATTAAACCGCATGCAATATGAAGTCACACAAAATAACGGAACGGAGCCGCCGTTTCAAAATGAATTCTGGGATCACAAAGAAGAGGGGCTGTATGTTGATATCGTATCGGGAAAGCCCTTGTTTACTTCTCTGGATAAATTCGATTCTCATTGCGGCTGGCCCAGTTTTACAAAACCGATTGAGGAAGAAGAGGTTGACGAAAAACTGGACACAAGCCACGGGATGATCCGGACGGAAGTGAGAAGCAAAACAGCTGATTCCCACTTAGGCCACGTATTTAATGACGGTCCGGGGCCAAGCGGTCTCCGTTATTGCATTAACTCTGCGGCACTCCGGTTTATTCCGAAAGACAAGCTGAAGGAAGAGGGCTATGAAGCCTGTCTGCATTTATTTGAAAAATAGAGCTCAGCAATGAGGCCTGCCTATCAGACAGGCCTTTTTTCTATGTTTTTTTTTCTTCATGTAATCGTTCAATAATCTTTACGATTGTGTCTTTTGTGATGAGCGGCGCCTGATCGGATTGATATCTGGGGAGATTGACCTTCCGAAATTCCGGATGTTTGGCGGGTTCCGGCAATATTGCGTAAAGATTGCCCCATTCATATAAAGATTCCGTCTCATGAGGAGAGGTCAGTTCTTCATGAAGCTTCTCACCGGGGCGTTTTCCCACTTCAACAGCTGCGGGGCGCGGCAATCCGTGCCGGAACGCATATTCTTCAAACCCGTGAAGCAGTTCTTCGAGCCTCAGGGACTCCATTTTAAAAATAAACGTTTCTCCGCCCTTTGTGATCGCCGCAGATTGCAGGGTGAGCGTTGCAGCGTCATCAATCGACATAAAAAACCTCGTCATGTTTTTATCCGTAATGGTGAGCGGGCCGCCTGCCATCAACTGCTCAAATAAAATAGGAATAACGGAACCGCGTGAACCGAGCACATTGCCGAAGCGGACCGAACAAAACACCGTACCGCGGTTTTGAACATGATGATTTGCCTGATGAAACAGCTTCTCGGACAACAATTTCGTAGCTCCCATTGTGTTTACCGGGGAAACGGCTTTATCGGTACTGATATTAATCACATGCGTCACTTCCTGCAGCAAAGCGGCTTCTGCGACATTTTGTCCGCCGATAAGGTTGGTTTGAATGGCTTCAAAGGGATTATCCTCACATGTCGGAACCTGCTTCAGCGCAGCTGTGTGAAAGACAATATCAACACCTTTCATCACTTGGTTGACTCTTCTGTAGTCACGAACATCGCCGAGCACAAACGACAGTCTTTGTTCATCCGCGTATTTTTGTTTCATTACATATTGTTTACTGTCATCTTTGCTGAACACAATGACTTCTTTAGGGGTTAAGAGCAAAAGGCGTTTTACTATTTGGCTTCCGATTGATCCTGTCCCGCCTGTGACGAGAACAGTTTTATCGTGAAAAAACGGTTGTAGCTCTACTGCTTGCTGTTTAGGCATGGCTTATCCTCCAACTCTCGTTTCTCTACCATGCATCATATGTTGAACAATTTCAGCGAGTTAATGAAAGAAACCAATAAATCAAAAATTAGAGAAAAACATTAATCTGATGCGCTTTCATATCGCTTTATCCGATTAATAGAATAGAAATCACAAATAAAACATTGTACTAAATATTCATTTTAAATATTTGCTCACGTCAATTTTTTCTCTCCGTAAATTCTCACATGCGGACAATCTTCACAAAAACTTAACACTGAACTTCCTGTATGTATTTTACAATTAAAGTGAACGTTCATTAAAAGGAGGAAGGAAAATGAATCATTCAAAAACACTTTTGTTAACCGCGGCAGCCGGATTGATGCTCACATGCGGTGCGGTTTCTTCCCAGGCCAAGCATAAGCTGTCTGATCCTTATCACTTTACCGTGAATGCGGCGGCGGAAACGGAGCCGGTTGATACAGCCGGTGATGCAGCTGATGATCCTGCGATTTGGCTGGACCCCAAGAATCCTCAGAACAGCAAATTGATCACAACCAATAAAAAATCAGGCTTAGTCGTGTACAGCCTAGAGGGAAAGACGCTTCATTCCTATCATACCGGGAAGCTGAACAATGTTGATATCCGCTATGATTTTCCGTTGAACGGAAAAAAAGTCGATATTGCGGCGGCATCCAATCGGTCTGAAGGAAAGAATACCATTGAGATTTACGCCATTGACGGGAAAAACGGCACATTACAAAGCATTACAGATCCAGACCGCCCGATTGCATCAGCAATTGATGAAGTATACGGTTTCAGCTTGTACCACAGTCAAAAAACAGGAAAATATTACGCGATGGTGACAGGGAAAGAAGGCGAATTTGAACAATACGAATTAAATGCGGATAAAAATGGATACATATCCGGCAAAAAGGTAAGGGCGTTTAAAATGAATTCTCAGACAGAAGGGATGGCAGCAGACGATGAATACGGCAGTCTTTATATCGCAGAAGAAGATGAGGCCATCTGGAAGTTCAGCGCTGAGCCGGACGGCGGCAGTAACGGAACGGTTATCGATCGTGCCGACGGCAGGCATTTAACCCCTGATATTGAAGGACTGACGATTTACTACGCTGCTGACGGGAAAGGTTATCTGCTTGCATCAAGCCAGGGTAACAGCAGCTACGCGATTTATGAAAGACAGGGACAGAACAAATATGTTGCGGACTTTCAGATAACAGACGGGCCTGAAACAGACGGCACAAGCGATACAGACGGAATTGACGTTCTGGGTTTCGGGCTGGGGCCTGAATATCCGTTCGGCCTTTTTGTCGCACAGGATGGAGAAAATATAGATCACGGCCAAAAAGTGAATCAAAATTTTAAAATGGTGCCTTGGGAAAGAATCGCCGATAAAATCGGCTTTCACCCGCAGGTCAATAAACAGGTTGACCCGAGAAAACTGACTGACAGAAGCGGAAAATAAACATGAAAAAAGCAGCTTATCAAAGCTGCTTTTTTTGATGTGAAGAGCGTTTCATGAGAAAGTCCTGGAACGGATAGCCGCAAGCACAGCCGGCAGCCGGTCATACGTGTACGCCGGTACTGTCTCTTGGTAATTAAGCGCCGCGATTTGTTTACGTTCACCCGGGTTTGTCATATAAAAATGGATCTTATCCGCAAAATCCGCAAGCCCGCTGTAAGAAACAAAGGATGAAAACGGGGGCGCGGAAGAAAGGTCTGTCAGCTGAAAGGCCTGACAAGCCGCAATGTCTAAGCTCCTCGTATTTAAACTGATATTTTCGATGCCGCGTCCGTTCTGATTGAGCGCAAACCGATAAGAACGGTGAGGGTTTAAGACCACGTCTGCGCTGTTGTAATATAATGCGGCATGTTCGGGTTCAATCCATTCATCCATTACGAGCACATTTTGCTGCCTGGCGATTTTTTTAGGCAGATGTCTGCGCCATCCCTTCCCGATAATACGAAGCGTATACGGAAGCTTCGCCGCTGCTTTCACCAGTTCAACGCGGTTCGGGTAAGGGTATCCGATCAGAAGCAGATTTGTGTGAAGAGAGGCTTCAGCAGGTTGTTTCTTAAAAAACCGCTGATTAACGGGGATCGGGACATAATATACGTGCTGTAAGCCCATTTGCCGGTAAGCATCAAGCGCGTTTTGTTCTATCGTCAAAACGGCATCGGCGAAAGGGGCGATTGTCATGCTCACATCGAAATAAAAAGGATCCTCCGTCATCCATAGATAAACGGGAATCTGTTCTGTCTTCAGCCATTGAAGCCATTCAGACGGAATACGGTCTCCCGTCATCATCAGACTGATGTCTGGTTTGAATGCCCGTATACTGCGGATGGTATCCTCCTCAAACTCAGAAACAGAAAAAAAGCGGACGGAAGACTGTAAAAAGCCTTCCTCGATCCAGCGGTCAAAATACGTGTATATGCCTTTATATCCTGAACGGATATATAAAACGTTCATATGCTGTTACGAAGTGAACGTGACACTTTCAACTTTGTCGACGTCAAGCAATGTTGTAGCAGAGCCTGCCGGTGTAACGGAATTTTCCTGCGTAACAAAAACGATTCCGTGAATTTCGTCAAAGGCAACAAATTGAACCGGGCCGATCATGTCTCCTGAATCCATCACAATGCTGATGACAGTGCCGGGCTGAATTCTTGCAAAAATCCATCTCGCCGCTAATGAAATACCGCTTCCCAATACAGATTGTGCGCTGAGACTGTCTTTCGCCGCTGCTTCATCTACTTTTGCATCAATTGCCGATTCCAATAAATCTTTTACTTTGTTTTCCACATTATCTCCTCCATCTGTGCCGCCAGATAAAGCGCTGTTGTCAAATACAGGGGCTAAAAGAGTTTTCAATAACTCCTTTTTAAGCTCCAAACGATCCTCGCTCATGCGAACATACACCTCCTTTAACAATTTCAACCTCACGTTTATTCATATTCCTGATTGAAGAGATTGGTATAAGTCGAATGCCGTTTTGCTTGTGTTTTTTTCAATATTTAATCAAACAGCTGAATTTTCGAATCAGGCTTTGTTTGCCTATGCGGATTGTAAGAGTATGACATACGTTGTATAGATTAAAAAATGAAGGAGAGGAATACTTTGGATTCAGAAGAAACTGTAAAACACGGGGGTTTTGAGGAGGAATTTCAGCTCGTACTGCTTCTTCTTCTTTTGTTATCCCGTCAGCCGTCCGGAGATCATTCAGATTTGCGGCGTCAGCTTGTAATGGCAAAAGAGCTTGGGGTTCCTGTATCACGCGTCAATCTGATTAACGGCAGCACACTGCAAAACGTAATTGTCAAAGAAGTGCTGTCAGATTTGGCCGTTTTTCAAAATCCGCTCAATAATACGAGATCAAACGTCGCGATTTCAAGCATCGTCAGCTGGGGTGCTTTTTAATAACGGATATCAGGCTCTGTCTCTTTCGGAGCCGTTTTTTACGTTTTACAGAAGGGGTGATGGGATGGAAAAGAAGATCTCAATTATCTTAACGAGTTACAACAAACCGGATCTTGTGAAACAGGCGATTGAAAGTGTTTTGCATCAGACCTACAGCAATTGGGAGCTGTTTGTGATGGATGATCATTCAAATGAAGAAACTTCGGCTGCCATCAGTACGTATATAAAAGATCCTCGCATATATTATGACAACAGTTTTATCAATCCTGCCGAACGGCTGAAGTCGACCCGGTATGCCGTTTTGATTAATGATGCGCTTTCACGGGCTAAAGGCGAATACATCACTTATTTGACAGACGACACCGTATTTCATCCGGATAGGCTCAGCCGCATGGCGGAAGCGCTTAATCAATGCAGCGGGTTTGATGCCGTCTATTCCAGCCAGAAGGTGATACATGTAAACGGGCGCGGAACAGAACAATTCCACTTCTATCGTTTTGCTGAAGAGGTGCTTGATCAGGCCGCTTTTCTCGTTGATCACTGTTCGGTGATGCACCGGAGATCATTGCTTGAGCGTGTGAAAGAGAAGTTTGGCAGCTTTTGGGACGAAGATGTTATGCATTGGAATCACGGAGACTCTGTTTTTTGGAGCAGGCTCAACACATTTACATCATTTCTGCCGATAAAAGAAGTGTTGGATACGACCTATAAAACACCCCACTCATTTCAGAACACGTATCAATCGCTTCCGTCTGTCCTGATCGACGGGTCCTTTGTAAAGGGGACGGATCAGAAAGTATATCAGCTTGACCGAAATAAAAGGAAGCCTGTAAACGAGCGCTGGCATACGTTATATGAAGGGCGAACCGTCGTCATTCCGGATCCGTTTTTATTTCAATATGAGGAAGAGAACTCCGTCAGTATTCCGAATTTTCAGCTCGTCAGGGATCAGTTTCATGTTTATTTTATAGAAGACGGGGAGAAAAGGCTGGTTGATCATAGCGCATTTCGCTTTTACCGATTTAAACGGCATGACATCCCGGCTTTAGAACGGGACGAAATACAAGCGCTTCCGGACGGTCCGCCGATCAGCCGGGGGGCATCGGGCTGTATTCAACATCTGCCCGGGAGAATGCTGTTTCGCATTGAACGGGAATTTTATGTTTATTTGAGAGGGGTTCTCCATCCGATCAGTCATGACGTAGCGAAACGCTTTTTTGCGAATCAGAAGGCGATACCCATTTCCTTTCAGCAAATTAAACAATTACCAATTGGAATGCCGTTCTATCCGGTGTACGATGAAATTATGAGAAATCTCAATATAACAAAAGGTTGAGAGATGCAGTTGGATGTGTAAGGAAAAGGAGAGCTTTTATGACCGATCAATTTAATAAAACCGAGAAGCAGTATATAGAGCTTACTTCCGGCATTCAGAGGTTCGAGCATTTCAGTGTATATACGGACCCTTTTTTGCCGCAGATTTTTTCGCATAACTTTATTCAGCTGCACCATACATTTCCGTTAGACAAACTCCTGCCGTTTTTTTCGTCCGTTCCGGGCATGCTTCAAGCCAATTATATTCATGTGAAAGCGGCTCCGGAGCACACGTTTCCGCTTCTTCTGAAACAAACTCTGGTAAAACAGGGCTGCGTAGTGGAAGATGAGCTGTTTTTTGCAAGGAAACTGGAAAATGGGGACCTGCAGGCCGGACACCCGCTCACTGCTTGGGGGACGGAAAAAAGCCTCGCCGACGGGTCGTCTATTATGAACATCTATGATGCCCTTTACATTGGCGAGGCGGCGGCCGAACAAAAGCTTGAGCGGAAATATCCTTTGTATAAGGACGGAACGGTTATGCTTGTCGTGTGCTACAGCGACGCCTCGCAAACGATTCCGATCGGCTGCGGAGAGCTTTTCATCAACAAAGCAGATAAAACCGCAAAAATAGAAGAAGTCGCAATTCTGGATCAATTCCAACGAAAAGGCTACGGATCGATATTGATGAATGAGCTGATGGCGGCGGCAAAGCTGAACGGCATGGAAACCGTATACCTTGTGACGTCCGGGATGGACGGTGTAAACCGCTTTTATGAAAAACTCGGCTTCAAAAGATTTCGGCGCGTGCATACAATTTTTCATTATTTTCTTACATAGTTGGGCATTCGCATAAACCAATTGGGAGTTGGCCCGCATACAATGCCGTATATCGTAAGAAGAAAGGATGATTTGCGTATGTACGGATACGGATATGGCTACGGCTGCGGCAGTTTTGGCTATGGTTACGGGCACGGCGGCTGCGGAGGCGGAACCAGCACTTTTGTGCTGATTGTGGTATTGTTTATTTTATTAATCATCGTCGGTGCGGCTTTTATTTGTTAGACTGAAAAAAATCCTATAATGAAAATCAGCCTGCAGAGAACATCACTTTCTGCAGGCTTTTTGTTATTTCCATGCTGAAAAATCAGCTTGAAAAACATTTTAATACATATTACCTTTCTGGAGAAGGGGGCGAAAATGTGGACATAACGATTGAAGAATTACCTGAATCAAGAATTGCTTATTTCCGAAACGTCGGAAAGTATGGCGGAAAGCAAAACAAAGAACTGATGGAGTCATTTAAAAACTGGGCGCAATTGAATGGTCTGCTTGATCATTCTGTCATTTTAGGAATTCCGCAAGATCATCCGAATCGTACTCCTAAAGAGAAATGCCGCTATGATGTTTGTCTTGTTATCAATCAAGACCATGTGCCTGAACCAGCCCGGATCGGTACATTTTCCGGAGGGAAGTACGCTGTTTTCTTGCTTGATCATACAAAAGAGGCAGTCAGTGGATTTTGGAACACTGTTTTTTCTGAGATCGAAAAAAATAATTTATCAATCAGAGAACAGCCTATTATCGAAAGGTATACTTTACAAAAGGTGAATCATCATTTGTGTGAAATATTGATTCCCATACAGTAAAGAAGACGGGAATTTTCCGCCTTCTGCTTATACTGATTCAGATCAAAAATGATGTGATGATGAGCTGAGCAAAGAATAAAATCAACAATAGGAATAGAATTTCCAGAACGCTCTTCAGGCTGTCGGGACATCTCCGGCAGCCTGTTTTACAGAAAGGTATTTTCTGCAAAAAACTTTCTGAAGGATAAGAATGCGGTTATTCATCTGTTCATACAATGAAGCAAATGGGTTTTCGAGGTGGAAAGATATGGGTAGCTATTTAATCAAACCGGAGCTTGACGGGAATTATCCGTCAGTCAGTCATGGAAAGGGATCATATGTGTATGATCAGGAGGGGAACAAGTATCTTGACGGAGCATCGGGGGCGGTCACTTGCAATATCGGCCACGGCACGGAGGATATTATACAAGCTTTAAAAGAGCAGCTTGACTCCGTTTCGTTTGTGTATCGCTCGCAATTCACCAGTACTCCGGCAGAAGAACTGGCTTTATTTCTGGCCGATCATCTGCCGGGCGGGCTGAATTGGTCATTTTTTGTAAACAGCGGCTCAGAGGCAGTCGAAACAGCGATGAAAATAGCCGTTCAATATTGGCAGGAAAAAGGGCAATACCAAAAATCCGTCTTTCTATCAAGATGGGGCAGTTACCACGGTATTACTTTGGGAGCGCTTTCATTATCGGGATTCTACGAACGGAGATACCGCTTCACCCAACTGCTTGAACGGTTTCCGGCCGTTTCAGCACCTAATATGTATCGTTCTGAGCTGCAGGGAGAGGAATTTGTGAAGGCTGCGGCAGCTGAACTGGAAACGGCTGTTCAGCGGGTCGGTTCCTCATTTATCGCGGGATTTGTCGCAGAACCGATTGTCGGAGCAGCGGGGGCGGCCATCACTCCGCCGGCAGGTTATTATGAAGCGCTTGAGGATGTCTGCCGCCGGCACGGTATTTTGTTTATCGCGGATGAAGTCATGACGGGGCTCGGGAGAACAGGGCGGATGCTTGCTTCTGAGCATTGGGGGATCGCACCTGATATCGCGGTGCTCGGAAAAGGGTTAGGCGCCGGTTACGCTCCGATAGCGGCAGCTGTTGCGTCTGATGACATCATTGAAACGATCAAGCGGGGCTCCGGGGTCATTATGAGCGGACATACGTACAGTGCCAACCCATACTGTGCAAGAGCGGCGCTTGAAGTGCTTCGCTATGTTAAGAAACACGAGCTGCTTCGGCAGTCAGAGGAAAAAGGCGAAATGCTGAAGCGGAAATTAGAAGAAATCAAAGAGCGCAGCGGGGTGATTGGGGATGTCCGCGGTAAAGGCCTCCTGATCGGGGTTGAATTCGTTAAGAATAAAACGACGAAGGACGTTTTTTCGAAAAAACAGGCCTTCACCGAAAAAATCATTAAAGCGGCAAAAAAACGGGGCCTGCTTATTTACCCTGCAAAGCCCGGTATTGACAGCGGAGAAGGAGACGCCGTCATCATCGCCCCGCCGTTCACGATTTCATATGCTGAGCTGGATGAGCTGTCAGATCTATTTTCCCAGGCCGCAGAAGAAGTTGAAAAAATGATGAAGAAGGATTGAGCTGATATGTCTATTTTTCATAAAAAAATCGATATTCATGAAGCAATTGCCGATGTCAAGGACGAATCTGTCATTATGTTCGGCGGTTTTGGGGGAGTGGGTTCACCTCCGTCATTAATCGAAGCGATTTTGGAAAGCGGCGTTAAAGAGCTGACCGTCATCTGCAATGATGCCGGATTTCCGGAAATCGGCATCGGCCCGCTTATCGTTCATAAACGGGTAAAAAGGCTGATCGCTTCCCATATCGGCTCAAATCCTGTCGCGGGCAGGCAAATGACTGACGGAGCGCTTGAGGTGGAATTTTCGCCGCAAGGGACGCTTGCTGAACGGATTCGCGCAGGCGGAGCGGGGCTAGGCGGTATTTTAACTGATATCGGCATTGATAACGCAACCGTTTGTGAAAACAAAGAAACCGTAACGATTGATGGAAAGTCCTATTTAGTTGAAAAAGCGCTGACGGCTGATTTTGCTTTTGTGTCGGCACATACTGCTGATGAATTTGGGAATCTGACGTTTGACAAAACGGCGCGCAACATGAACCCTCTGATGGCTGCGGCGGCCGAAAGAACATTTGCTGAGGCGGCAGAGATTGTGCCTGCCGGCGAACTTGACAGCGAGCATATTGTAACGCCGGGTGTTTTCGTGGAGGGTGTCGTGCAAAGTGAAGGAGTGAAGTGGAGATGGGCTTGGGAATAGAGGAAAGAGAGAGTATCGCGAGGCGGGCCGCCAGTGAAGTTACCTCAGGAATGATCGTCAACTTGGGGATCGGCATTCCTTCTTTAGTGCCGAATTTTCTGCCGGACGGCATGGAGGTAATGCTGCAGGCGGAAAACGGCGTCCTGGGGATCGGCGGAAGTCCGGAGCGCGGAGAGGAGGATGAGCTTTTATGCAATGCGGCCGGATTTCCTGTCAGTACAGTTAAGGGTGCTTCCTATTTTGATTCAGCTCTGTCTTTTGCCATGATCAGAAAAGGGCTGATAGATATTACCATTTTAGGCGCGCTCCAAGTCAGCAGGACAGGTGATCTCGCCAATTGGCTCGTGCCGGGGAAAAAAGTGCCCGGAATGGGCGGGGCGATGGAGCTTGCCCAAGGCGCGAAAAAAGTGGTTGTCGTCATGAGCCACACCGATCAGAAAGGCCGGCCGAAGCTGGTCGAAAGCTGTTCATTGCCGCTTACAGCAGCGGGCTGTGCAGATCTCATCATTACAGAGAAAGCCGTCATCAGCATAGATGATGGGGCTTTTGTTCTTGAGGAACTGCTGAATGGCACGACCATAGACGATGTCATTCAAACAACGGATGCCGAAATCAGATTGGGAGAATGTTTTCTTAAAAGGGGGTCTGTCCATGGATCAATTAGAAAAGAAAGTCACTGAGTGGGCGGAAGAAAACACAGCAAAAGCGGTAAGCTTGCTGAAACGGCTGATCGGGGAAAAAAGCACGTTCGGCCATGAATTTAACGCACAGGCAGTCGTTTTAGAAAAACTGAGACAGTTTGACATGGATATTGATGTATGGGAGCCGAGTGTCAAACATTTGAAAGAGCATCCTTATTTTGTATCAGAACGCGAAGATTTCCATGAAAGCCCGAATATCACAGCCGTAAAGAAAGGGGCCGGGGGCGGAAGATCACTGATACTGAACGGACATATTGATGTTGTCCCGGAAGGAAATCCCGCCGCATGGACGTATGAACCGTTTACCGCTGTTGAAAAGGACGGCAAAGTTTACGGCCGCGGTTCAACGGATATGAAAGGCGGCAATACAGCCCTCTTGTTTGCGTTAGAAGCGCTTGAAGCCTGCGGGATTACGTTAAAAGGAGATATCCTGTTTCAAAGTGTCGTAGATGAAGAGTGCGGCGGTGCGGGAACGCTGTCGGCTGTTATGAGGGGCTACAAGGCTGACGGGGCGCTTATTCCCGAACCGACTAATTTAAAGCTGTTTGTTAAGCAGCAAGGGTCTATGTGGTTCCGCATTACGGTAAGAGGATTGTCCGCACACGGCGGCACCCGCTATGAAGGGGTGAGTGCCATTGAAAAAAGCCTGCATGTCATCACAGCCCTTAAAGAGCTTGAACACGTCCGCAACGCCCGTATCACAGACCCGCTTTATCGGGACGTTCCGATTCCGGTTCCCATTAATATCGGCACCGTCCAAGGGGGAACGTGGCCATCATCGGTAGCTGACCGTGTGGTGATAGAAGGCAGGTGCGGAATAGCGCCGGATGAAACGCCGGAAGCAGTAAAAGAAGAACTGGCAAGCTGGCTGAAAGATTTGGAGTACCGGGATGAATGGTTTAAACACCACCCGGCGGAAATAGAATGGTTTGGGGCTCAGTGGCTTCCGAATGATCTCCCGGATGAGCATCCGCTGATTTCCGCTCTGGAATCTTCTTTTGAGAAAATGAAAGGGGCAAAACCGGTTCGTGAAGCGTCCCCGTGGGGAACGGACGGAGGGCTTTTGCAGCACGCGGGACAGACGCCGGTCATCGTCTTCGGTCCGGGAGAAGTCAAGGCGGCGCATCAGGCGAATGAATACATTGAAATCCGGGCGTTAATCGATGCCGTCAAAATCATTTCTCTTTTTATGATGGAATGGTGCGGGGTGGCAGATGGGGGTGACGGAGCTGATAAAGGAACTGAGGGCTGAAAAGGGGGCGGCTGAGATTGATGCAGACCGTTTCAATGAGCGGCTCAGAGTCATTCGTTATGACGGGCAGATTACGGCGCTTATTCCGGCCGTTTTGGCAGAAGCAAAGCAAGAAGGAGCCCAAAAGGTAATTTTCTTTGCTAAGCGCGGCGATGAGCCGGAATTTGTCAAGCATCTTTTTATTGTTGAGGGTGTCATAGACGGGTATTACAACGGGCATGAGGCTGTTGTGATGGTGCGCTATTTATCAGAGGAACGGAGACGGTCAGATTCATATGTATCAGAAGATTCGACTGTTGACCGTTTATATGAGACACCGCAGCGGGGACTGACTCAGACTGAAAGCGCGCTGATGTTCAGAAAAGCGGACGAAGATGATGCAGACCGCTTATCGCACTTATATAAACATGTTTTTCTTACCTATCCGACTCCTGTCTTTAATCCCCTTTATATTAAAAAAACAATGAGAGAAAACACCATCTATTATGCCGCATTTGATCAGGATCGTCTCATTGGGGCGGCAAGCGCAGATATCAATCCGGTATTGGGGCACGCTGAAATGACCGATTGCGCGGTTCTGTCAGATTACAGGGGGAACTCCGTAACAGCACACTTGTTTAAAGCGTTGGAGCAGGAACTCGCTGGCCGGGGAATCATTCATCTTTTTTCCTTGGCCCGTGCAGCGTCTTACGGGATGAATGCCGTTTTGTACCATGCGGGATACGGCTACAGAGGCAGGCTTGTGAACAACTGCCGCATTTCAGAAGGGCTCGAAAATATGAATATATGGTGCAAGACTTTACGTTTGGCCATTCATAAGGAGGAATTCGTTTGACAAACAAATGGTTTCAGCCAAAGCGTCATTGGAAGGAGATTGAATTGTGGAAAGATGTGCCGGAAGAAAAGTGGAATGATTGGCTGTGGCAGCTCACCCATACTGTAAGAACCGTCGATGACCTGAAAAAAGTCATTCATTTGACCGAAGAGGAAGAAGAAGGCGTCAGGATATCTGTAAAAACTATTCCCCTGAACATTACGCCTTATTATGCTTCTTTAATGGATCCCGATAACCCGAGATGTCCGATCCGCATGCAGTCCGTGCCGCTGTCAGAAGAAATGCACAAAACGAAATATGACCTTGAAGATCCGCTGTTTGAAGATGAAGATTCACCGGTTCCCGGTCTTACGCACCGCTATCCCGACCGCGTTCTTTTTCTGGTGACAAATCAATGCTCGATGTATTGCCGATACTGCACCAGAAGGCGTTTTTCCGGACAGATCGGAATGGGGGTGCCGAAAAAACAGCTTGATGCGGCAATCGCTTACATCCGGGAAACGCCGGAAATCCGTGACTGCCTGATTTCCGGCGGAGACGGGCTTTTAATCAACGATCAGATTCTGGAATATATTTTGAAAAACCTGCGTGACATTCCCCACCTTGAAATTATCCGGATCGGAACGAGAGCACCCGTCGTATTTCCGCAGCGGATAACAGATAACCTTTGTCAGATTTTGAAAAAATATCATCCGGTCTGGCTGAACACTCATTTTAATACGAGCATCGAACTGACGGAAGAATCGGTTGCGGCGTGTGAAAAGCTCGTTAACGCAGGTGTTCCGGTCGGTAACCAGGCCGTTATTTTAGCAGGCATTAACGATTCGGTGCCGATTATGAAAAAACTCATGCATGATTTAGTGAAAATCCGCGTGCGTCCGTATTATATTTATCAATGTGATTTGTCAGAGGGAATCGGCCATTTCAGAGCGCCTGTGTCGAAAGGGCTGGAAATCATTGAAGGACTGAGGGGCCACACAACGGGCTTTGCCGTGCCGACCTTTGTCGTCGACGCCCCGGGCGGAGGCGGTAAAATCGCCCTGCAGCCGAACTACTTGCTCTCCCAAAGTCCGGAGAAAGTTGTGATCAGAAACTTCGAAGGGGTGATTACATCTTATCCCGAGCCGGAAAACTATATCCCGAATCAAGCCGACGACTATTTTGAATCTGTTTTTCCGGGAACGATGGCTAAACAAGAGCCGGTCGGACTGAGCGCCATTTTCGCGGACAAAGAGGTTTCGTTCACACCGGAAAATGTATCGAGGATCGACAGGAGGAAAACGTTTACATCAAACCCTGATCATGAAACGCTGAAAGACCGCAGGGAAAAGAGAGATGAATTGAAAGAAAAGAAATTTATTGCACAGCAAAAGAAAGAGCAAAAAGCAGGATCGGAAGTCGGAGGTGAATCGCCGTGAAGCCATGCGAGTGGTGCGGCAATCAGAAGGCGTCAGCTTGTCAGGCGGCTGTGTACTGGGAGCTTCCTGACGGTACGAGGGCCATAGAAATTACAGAAACACCTGCATTCGCCTGTTCCTCCTGCGGTATGACTTATCAGGAGGAAGCGGTCATAGCAGAAATCGAAAATCAGCTCTTTTTAGTCAATGCAAAAAAATTACCGGAAACACTCACATATCAAGAGCTGATGGAGACAGAACGGATCTTGAAACGGAATTATTTTGACTTCTCCTAGTCTTCTTTTGTTGTAATTTCACACTTGAATTGTATAATAGTACAACAAAAGACAGTCATCAGGAGGGGAAACCCATGAAATCCTTTTATCACTATTTGATGAAATACAGGCATCCCAAACCGCAGGACGCAATCAGCCGGTTTGCGAATCAGGCATACGAAGATCACGGCTTTCCGAAAACGTCAAGCGATTATCACGAGCTCAGTTCTTATTTAGAACTGAGCGCCGACTATTTAGAAACGATGGCGACATTTGATGAAGCTTGGGAAAAATATGAGACCGAGGTGCATCACGCCTGACGAAAAACCGCACATTGTGCGGTTTTTTTCTGTTGAAATCACTCGCTTATGAGGTGCCGTATGATCAAATCCCGCAACGCCGTCCGTTTTGATCAGCACGTAAACAAATCTTCCTGACGGCACGTATCTTAAGGCAGTAGAATGTATAGCTGCAGAGTTCACCGGATCAGGCCTGCTGCCGGTGGGGTCCCGTGTAAGGAGCCTCTTTTCACGGAGAAATAATCAAACATTTAAATGAAGTGATTAGGTAAGACTGATGAGCCACTGACGTTTGGACGGAAAAGGGATTTTATGTGACAAGGTTGAAGCGGATTGAAGTTGTGCCTTCATTGAAAGCCGAAATGAGTTTGGTTCTTCATGATACACAAGCCATTGCAAATATGCAGCCGGAATGGGAGTTCCATACTCCTACGAATCTTGAACATCACGGCGGTGTGTCAACATGCCTTCGGGCCGGGTATTTTCCTTTGCGTCATAGAGAAAAAATAGAAGCTTTTTGTCTCAGTATTGTTACTGCTCATTCGATCGAGAGCGGAATGTCATCGGACGCTTCAGTTACGGTAAGTGAAAAAACGCACAAGCATGTTGCGGTTTTTGACATTTTGAACAGGTGCAGAAATAGATATTTCCTGTGGTTTTCATGCCCATGCGAAATTATGGCGGCCGGCATACGATAGCGTATGACAGTCCGCGGCAAGGGGGAGACAGCATGAAGCCAGATAAACCGAAATTTCAAGTGGGAGACATCGTGGTCGTCGTGATGTACGGAACCGTCGGCACCATTACGAAGGTTCATCAAATTGATAAACATTATCTTTACGAAGTCAATCATAATGAAGTGCTTTATTTTGAATCGTCCATCCAGCTTTATAAAGATTATGAGGGCGTGATCGTCGATATGGAGAAATTGGATATTGAATATGAATTTCTGATCGGCGACGTCGTATATGTAAAGGACTACGGAAAGGAATTATTCCGTGTCATCGGCCACAGAACTGAAATATGGAGATATTTAGAGGATGGCTGGGAGGATATTATTTATGAGCTGACTCGGCTGAAAGACGGAGAGTGGCTTGAAACGGAGGAAGAGGATCTCACGCTGGTTCTGAGAAAATATGAAATGGATCAGTTTGTGCATCAGCTGCTGTTTGTCCACTATGTTGGGGAAGCATCTCATGAGATCGGCGAGGATACCGTCGCGTCTGCTCTTCTTCAGTTTGAAGGCGATGCTGATGATCCCGATACCCTGCATGTGCTGGCGGTATCGATTGTAGATGAGCTGCTTGATATTTATAACGATTATAAGATTCTTTATCATTTGTTCGGTGACGAAGAATATAAAGATATGATGAATTTTGTGCTGGAAAGCCTGCGGGAGCATTTCAGCTAGCCGGCAAAAAAACGGACGGTGACATATAAAAACCAGGGCAGACAGCCGGCAAAGATTACAAACGACATTCCTTTCAGCACTTTTTCCAATACGATATCAAATCCATCTCCGTCCAAAAAAGCCATCATTTTCGTCATCATCTTTTCTCCCTCCGGGGCTTGTTTTTTAAAAGTATATGAGCGGACAAAACGTTTAGAACTTTCGGGTATAATTTGAACGGTTTTTTCATAAAACATAAAAAAGGAGGCGGTGTTTGCATGAAAGAAATAGATCTTGTGATTGACACAGAAGAAATAGCTGATTATTTTTACAGTCAGCTTGCTATGCGCGGGTACATACCGAGTGAAGAGGAAATCTTCGAAATAGCCGACATCACCTTTGATTATTTATTAGAAAAATGTATGATAGACGAAGAGCTTGATGAAGACTGAAACTGCGGAACCGAAGTGAAAAAGCTTCGGTTTTTTCAATCGGCTCGGGAGAATGAAACATGGGGGGAAAACGTTGTACAAGCCAGCAAGTCTTTTCGCATTGTTTATTCTGCTCGCAGCAGCGATCCGGATAGAAGCCGTCCGGGCTTTTGATGAGCGCGTGATAGAAGCGGCTGTCAGGATCAGGTCTGCCTGGCTGAATGAATTGATGTTATGGATAACGGAGCTCGGCACGACCGCGGTGCTTTTGCCGCTTCTTCTTTTGACAGGCGCGGCTCTGTATATGTACAAAAAAACGCCGGATGTTGTTTTTTTGCCGCTTCTCTTTCTCATTGAACGGATTGTAAACATAAAAATAAAAGAATTGATTGAAAGAGCCAGACCCGCTTTTGAACCGCTCGTCCATGAAACCTCATACAGTTTTCCGAGCGGCCACTCCATGAATTCGGCAGTGATGTATCCCGTCATCGCTTACTTTTTGATTAAGCATGTTCCGTTTTTCACGAAAAGAAAACGGGCCGTCACCGTCTTTACCGGAGTTCTCGTCATTCTGATCGGACTCAGCAGAATTTATTTGGGCGCGCATTTTCCGACGGATGTCCTTGCCGGATTCAGTCTCGGACTTTGCCTCGTTTCGCTTTTTGCGCTCTTTGACGAAAAGTATCATCCGTTTCGACAAAAATAGAGACAGGAAAAATGAGAAAAAACGCTAATACTATTAAGAAATAAGAGGGAGGGATCTTGATGCTGTTATCGCTGCCCGTGTTTAAAAAAAAGACTTGCGCCTATGATGTGACGATTTTTCAAACACCCCGCTACGGCGAGAAAAAGGGATACAGGGTCGTCTATCGGACAGAGCTGGCCGCTGACAATCATCAAGACGCACTGGAAAGGGCATTTTCTGTTTTTAATGTGCCTGATACGGTCCCAAACGACTATCAAGCCAGATTCATAGCGACCGGAGATGTCATACTCATAGACGAAGGAAGAAAAGGAAAGACCTATTACAGGCTTAACCCTGCGGGATGGAGCAAAATTAACCGGCTGCTCGTCCAGCCGAGGTAAGACGGGGCCGGCTGAATCTTCAGCCGGCTTCCGTATTGTCTGGGAAAGACAGTGTTAAGGCTTCCGTTTAGCGGCGGAATGCTCTTTTCCATGCGCTTCATCAGCTGCAATGACGTCTGAAACGGGCACATGATTGTTTTTTTTCTGGCCGGTCACCCGGTTGCGCTGTTTTTTGCCCATTATGTTCACTCCTTTTTCTTTAGGCTTGTCATCCCGCATATTCTGCCCAAGATCGCCCTGATCATGCTGATGATTGTCTCTTACCGTTATTCAGTGTACAATGGGTGGGAGTTTGAATAGGCAGGAGGAAAAGGAAATGAGTGTACATATAAACGCAGAAAAAGGCCAAATTGCGGATACAGTGCTTTTGCCGGGAGATCCGCTCCGAGCGAAATTTATTGCGGAAACTTATCTTGAAAATGTGGAATGCTATAATGAAGTCAGAGGAATGTACGGATTTACGGGTACATATAACGGCAAAAAAGTATCAGTCCAAGGCACAGGCATGGGTGTTCCGTCTATCTCTATTTATGTGAATGAACTGATTCAAAGCTATGATGTTCAAAACTTAATCAGAGTCGGCTCATGCGGAGCCATCCGTAATGACGTGAAGGTGCGTGATGTGATTTTGGCTATGACGTCTTCAACGGATTCACAGATGAACCGTGTCGCCTTCGGCAGTGTAGATTATGCTCCTTGCGCAGACTTCGAACTGCTCCATAAAGCGTACCAGGAAGCGCAAAAAAACAATCTTCCTGTAGCGGTCGGAAGCGTATTCACCGCCGATCAGTTTTACAATGAAGACTCCCAAATCGAAAAGCTTGCCAGATACGGCGTCCTCGGCGTAGAGATGGAAACGACTGCTTTATATACGCTTGCCGCTAAATACGGCAAAAAAGCGCTGTCTATCCTGACTGTAAGCGATCACGTATTAACGGGAGAAGAAACAACGGCAGAAGAGCGTCAAACGACTTTTCATGATATGATTAAACTGGCGCTGCATACTGTATCGTAAACTTGAGATGAGGGTTATGCTGATTAAAGCAGCCCTCTTCTTTATGCATCGCCCTGATTCAAAAAAAGAAAGGTAAGTGTAAAATGAAGAAATCCACTAAATGGTTCTCGCTCGCTGCCGCTCTCAGCGTAACCGCAATCGTGGGCACCGGCTGCAGCATTTCAGGCGGCGACAGCCACAAGGACACAAAAACAGCAGCTGAAACAAAACAATCAGATGACACATCAAGCAAAAAAACAACGAAGACAGAAAACAGCGATTTTGTATTGGAGAGCAAATATTTTAATGATATTAAAGAAGTGAACGGGCTTGAGACCATTCAAAACCCGACAAATACACTTGCGCTCGTGAATAAGACATACACGCTGCCGGGAGATTATAAACCGAATGATCTCGTGATCCCGAAAGTCGAATTTTCTTTTACTGAGAAAATCGAGAAACGATATATCCGCAAACCTGCCGCCGATGCTTTGGCGGAACTGTTCAGCGCCGGGAAAAAAGAAGGTTATGACCTGGTTGCCGTTTCAGGATACCGCTCTTATGACAGACAGAAAGTTATTTTCGATAATGAAGTCAGTCTGAAAGGTGAAAAAAAGGCGAAAGAAGCCGTCGCATATCCGGGGCAAAGCGAACACCAGACGGGGCTTGCCATGGACATTTCCAGCAAAAGCAACGGATATGAGCTGAATGAAGCGTTCGGAAACACAGCGGACGGCAAATGGGTGAAAGACCATGCGTATGAATACGGCTTTATCATCCGCTATCCTAAAGGCAAAGAAAATGTCACAAAGTATGAGTATGAACCATGGCATTTACGCTATGTAGGCAAAAAAGCGGCAAAAGCCATCCATGACCATCAATTAACGCTTGAAGAATATTTTAATGAAGTAAAGAAAGTGTAATAAGAAGAAGCCCGCTTGAAAAATAGAAAGCGGGCTTTCTTTATTACCAGAAGAGTAAACCTCCAAGCGCAAATCCGGTAATTAAACCAAGGCCGATACCGTAGGCTGCTCCCCAGCCTCCCCAGCCTCCCCAATAGCCGAACCCGTACCCTCTGTGACGGCCGTCGGCAGGAGCGATATACACTTTGCTGTTAGTCACCCGTACGATTCTTCCGACGTGGACTCTGCCGTTTCGTTCTGTAATTCTTGCTACTTTTCCCTGGTGCTGCCGGCAAAGATGATAATAGTTTTGCATCTTTTCTCCTCCTATCCAACCTATCTTTCTATGTCAGCTTATGATAGAGTGCGGTAAAAAGGTTGGACGAAAACAGGAGGACAATTGCCGTTTTACTTGTAAGCGACAAAAGCGCAGTGTCCCATATATTCACGGTACGTCTGCATAAGCTCGTAATGAGCCGTCAGCGTATCGTAGTGAACCGGCTGAATAACGGGCGATAAATCCATTTCTGTAGTCGGCTCCTGCGCATTGTTTTCATAGACAGCGGGAATGAAATCCGCTTTCTGAAAGCCTTGCTGAAGCAATCTCTGTTTCCATGCCGTTTCATCCTGCAATACGGTAAAACCGTAGAAGTCTTTTATCTGCGTGATGGCGTTTTCCGGCATGGGCTTTTGTAAAGCAGCTTCAATGCCGATCAGCATACCCCCGGGTTTAAGGACCCGCAGGATTTCAGACAGCGATGAATCAAGATTTGAAAAGGTGAGAACTGATTCAGAAAGAACGGCGGAAAATTGATTTTCAGCAAACGGAAGCCGCTCAAGCTCCGCCAAATAGCCTGGGATGGTTAAGCCTTCAGCGGCAAATCGTTTTGCTGCTTTTTCAAGCATAAGGGGATCCTTATCAACACAGGTGACGGGATACAGCAGGTGGCCGAGATAAGCAGCCGTCTGTCCCGTTCCGCAGCCGGCGTCAAGAATCGGTTCGCCAGGAGGAGGAGCCGCTTTTGTGAGAACGGCTTTGGAAAAAGCGAGTCCCCCGGGGTGAGCCCCTCCGACTCCGAATAAGGACAGCATTTCTAAATATTTGCTCAAAGGCCGAATCCTCCTTTTTTCCTCAGCATATGTTGAGAGAAAAGCATAGGTTTGGGTAAACGGGAAAGAAGGGCGCCTCACGTTTGAAGTTGACGAATGAGCGTTCGTCTATGATAATAATGTAAGAATAAAAAGGTGGTGTTTTCTTGAAGCGGCAATTTAAACTGTTTTTTATTATATTGATCACCGCGGTCGCAGCCTCGGCGCTTACGCTGTTTATCACGGGCAATACGACCATTTTCGGACAAGGCTCGGCTGCTTTGACGAACAGCAAATTTGAGAAATTCAATAAAGCCTACGAGCAGATTAAAAGTGATTACTACCAAAAAACAGATGACAGCAAATTAGTAGACGGAGCGATAAAAGGCATGATCAGTTCCCTGAATGATCCATATTCTTCTTATATGGACCCGCAGGAAGGAAAGTCTTTTGAAGAAACAATTTCCGCTTCGTTTGAAGGCATCGGCGCACAAGTGGAAGAAAAGGACGGCAGCATCCTGATCGTATCGCCGATTAAAGGGTCACCCGCGGAAAAAGCGGGGGTTAAACCGAATGACCAGATCTTGAAGGTCAACGGCAAAAGCGTTAAAGGCCTTAATGTAAACGAAGCCGTCGCATTAATCCGCGGCAAAAAGGGAACAAACGTCAAGCTTGTGCTGCACAGAGCGGGTGTCGGCGATCTGAACCTGTCGATCAAACGTGACACCATTCCGGTTGAAACGGTGTACTCTGAAATGAAAAAAGGAGACATCGGCGAAATCCAAATCACATCCTTCTCCGAATCGACGGCAAAAGAGCTGAATTCAGCCATTGACAGCCTCGAAAAACAAGGAGCGAAAGGATACATTCTCGATTTAAGGGGCAACCCGGGCGGACTGATGGATGAAGCCATCAAAATGAGCAACATGTTTATCGATAAAGGGAAAAATATCATGCAGGTCGAATACAAAGACGGCACGAAAGAGGTCATGAAAGCGACGAAAGAGCGAAAAGTGACAAAACCGACAGTCGTCCTCGTCAATGACGGCACCGCGAGCGCCGCGGAAATCATGTCGGCTGCGCTGCATGAATCATCGGGCATTCCGCTGATCGGCGAGAAAACGTTCGGAAAAGGAACCGTACAGACGGCAAAAGATTACAGCGACGGTTCTACCGTTAAACTGACAATCGCTAAATGGCTGACAGCGGACGGAGAGTGGATTCATAAAAAAGGCATCAAACCGCAATATCAGGTTAAGCTTCCTGAATATGCGAACCTGCCGTATTTAGATGCGAAAAAAACATACAAATACGGGGATTCCGGAACCACCGTCACCAATGCGCAAAAAATGATGAAAGCGCTGGGGTACAGCGTGAAAGTAAACGGCACGTATGATAAAGCATTTGAACAAGCCGTTAAACAATTCCAAGCAAAAGAGAAACTGAAACAAACAGGCATTGTAACGGGAGACACAACGGCAAAATTGATGACGGATCTGCAAAAACAGCTTGCGGACAACGATACACAAATGAAAAAAGCCGTTGAAACATTAAATAAGAATATGAAATAGTAAAAAACACCCGATGCGTCGCTCGCGCATTGGGTGTTTTTTGTTTGCGAAAAGCCCGTCTTATGTCGTTTCCTGTTCAAAAAGGTGGCTGTTCGCCTGAATGAAAAACTGTGATTGCTCATAGTGATAGGTGACTTTTGAGTAGTCAAACGGCTGGCCGTTGGTTAAATGAAAAATCGTTTCAACGCAAAGCTTAGGCGCTCCTGTAAACAGACCTAAGTACTCCGCTTCTTCCTCATTTAACATCCCCGCGTACAGATATAAATCTGAAAAACCGCGCTTTAACCCGAGACCTTCTCTAATATAATCAAATATTGATTCTGCCACGATCTCTTTATTCAAATACGTAATAATCGATTTGTTGTAAAATGACTCTTCGATACACAATGTCAGCCCGTCAATATATCTGATTCGCTTAACATAATACACGTCGCCGTCAGGCGGCATATTCAGATTTTGGGCAGCCTCAGGCGTGGGTTTTCTCACTTCCAGCGCTAATAATTTGGAAGTGACATTAAAATCTTCAAGTGATTCTTTAAATCCCTGATTAGAAAGCAGACTGATATACCCTTTTCTTTTATTCCGTCTGACAAAAATGCCGCTTCCCCTCACTTGAAACACAATCCCCTTTTTTTCTAATAAATCCAAGGACTTGGTGATCGTGCTTTTGCTCACGTTAAACCGGGTCATTAAGGTTTGCAGCACAGGCAGTTTATCCCCTTGCTGCAGCTGATGTTCTTCTATGTATTTTTCAATATCTATCGCGATTTGCTGGTATTTTAACATATACATTCCTCATTCATTTATTGTCCCGCTTCTTTCAGAATTATAGCATAATCGTTTTTAAAAGCCATTTCGTAAAGTAACTATAATTGTTTATGTATTGATAAATTATACCGGTACAATTATAATGTAAACGTATAATATGAAAATAAAGGCAGGAATTCTTCTGCACTATCGAAGCGGATGCTTGAAGCGGCTGCAGTGCATTTATTCGGCATGCAAGCGGCAGTCAAATAAAGGAGGATATAAACGATGGGGACATTGCCAAAAGATTTTTTATGGGGAGGCGCTCTCGCCGCACACCAATTTGAAGGGGGATGGAATAAAGGCGGCAAGGGGCCGAGTGTAGTGGACGTCATGACGGCAGGCGCGCATGGTGTGCCCCGGAAAATAACAGATACAATTGAAGAGCGGGAATTTTATCCGAATCATGAAGCGATCGATTTTTATCATCGTTATAAAGAGGACATCGCATTATTCAGCGAGCTGGGTCTGAAATGTTTAAGAACGTCCATCGGCTGGAGCAGAATTTTTCCTAAAGGTGATGAAGCGGAGCCCAATGAGGAAGGATTGGCTTTTTACGACCGGGTGTTTGATGAATTGCTGAAACATGGGATTGAACCGGTAATCACGCTGTCACATTTTGAGATGCCGCTGCATTTGGCGAGGGAATACGGCGGTTTCAGAAACAGAAAAACAGTCGGATTTTTTGTGAAATTCGCTGAAGTGTGTTTTGAACGCTATAAACATAAGGTGAAGTATTGGATGACGTTTAACGAAATCAATAATAAGATGGATGTGAATAATCCGATCTTTTTATGGACGAACTCGGGCGTCGCCGTCAAAGAAAACGAAAACGCAAAAGAAGTCATGTATCAGGCCGGCCATCACGAACTGCTGGCAAGCGCATTGGCTGTTTCGAAGGGAAGAGACATCAATCCCGAGTTCAGGATCGGCGCGATGGTATCACATGTTCCGATTTACCCGTACTCATCTCACCCCGATGATGTGATGCTGGCTGAAGAAACGATGAGACAGCGTTTTTTCTTCCCGGACGTGCAGGTTCGCGGATATTATCCAAGCTATGCGTTAAAAGAGTTTGAAAGAGAAGGCTATCAGATACACTTTGAAGACGGTGATGAAGAGATTTTGAAAAACGGCCGGGTGGACTATCTCGGATTCAGCTATTACATGTCTACAACCGTAAAAAGTGATGTATCAAACGATAATACCGGGGATGTCGTAAACGGAGGATTGCCAAACGGCGTGGACAATCCTTATATTACAGCGAGTGATTGGGGCTGGGCGATTGACCCGACCGGTTTACGGTACACATTAAACCGCTTATACGACCGCTACCAGATTCCATTATTTATCGTGGAAAACGGATTCGGCGCCATCGACACATTAGAAGAGGACGGTTCAATTCATGACGCAGCAAGAATTGAATATTTATCGTCACATATAAAAGCTTTGAAAAAAGCAATCACATATGATGGTGTGGATGTAATGGGCTATACACCATGGGGAATTATTGATATCGTGTCATTTACAACCGGAGAAATGAAAAAACGCTACGGCATGATTTATGTTGATCGGGATAATGAAGGCAACGGTTCAATGAGGCGGCTTAAGAAAGACTCATTTGAATGGTATAAAAAAGTGATTGAAACAAACGGCTCATATGTATCCTAAAGGTGTAAAAAGGGAAGGCTTCACCGTTGTGTGAAGCCGGCTTTTTATCAGTATTTTTGAAAGCGCATTCATTCAAGCGGGAAGGAGGTGACTGTCCGGCTTTTCATTTAGGATCGCTTATAAAAATAAGGAAAGGGATGGTGGCTCATGTTTTTTAAAAAAGGTCTGCACATGACGCTGGTTTTTCTTATGTTTTTCTTTTTCATATCAAGCAGCATGACCGAAGTGTATGCGGCTGATCGGAAGGCTTCAGACAAAAACAAAGTAAGGGTGTGGTTCAGTTCTGAAAAAGATCCGGCTTCCCGTACGTGGTATGACGGGCCGCAGGAAGTGAAATACGCCTTAGACGAACAAACACCGCTTACATTGACAAAAAAGAAGGCTTCTGACACCGCCGCCGTGTATATTGATCCGTCGCGCCGCTATCAAAGTGTGTTAGGCGTAGGATCGTCCCTGGAAGAATCCACAATCCATAATTTATCAAAAATGACACCCGCAAAAAGAAAAGAAGTGCTGAAAAAACTGGTTGATCCCAAAGATGGTATCGGCATGGACGTTATGCGCATAACAATCGGGACATCTGATTTTACGGCACAGGAATTTTATACGTATGATGATATGCCTGAAGGCCAAACAGATCCTAAGCTCCGTCATTTCTCGATCCAAAAGGATATTGATTTACACATTACAGCAACCATCAAGGAAGCGCTGGCGATAAATCCGGAACTGAAAATCATTGCTTCACCGTGGAGCCCGCCGGCTTGGATGAAAACGAATGAAAACCTTAAGCGGGGAAAGCTGAAAGATAAATATATCGGCGAACTGGCCGTTTACTTCCGCAAATTTATTGAGGCGTACGAAAAGCAAGGAATTCCGATTTATGCCATGACCCTTCAAAATGAACCTTTGCTGGAAATCGACTATCCGAGCATGTATATGTCGCCGTCTCAGCAGCGCAAACTGGCACTGGCCTTAAAAAAAGAAATGAAAAAACACGTAATTGACACGAAAATTTGGATTTATGATCACAATGCGAGCGGGGCGTGGAACTATATTCCGCCGATTTTAGATGATAAAAAAGGAAACCGGGCGGCAGACGGCATCGCTTTTCACGATTATGACGGTGACCTTTCCGTCATGTCGGAGATCGGAAAGAGATATCCTGATCAATCTATTCACTTAACGGAGCGGTCTGTCTGGGGGACGGCAGGGGCGGACCGGATCGCGCAGTATTTCCGCAACGGCGCGTCGAGCTACAATGCGTGGGTGACGATGCTCGACAGTCAAATCAAGACGCATCATTGGATAGGCACCCCAGACCCGACGCTGTTTATTCAGGATGCTAAAAACCCTGACCGCTATTGGAATATCCCGATCTTTCATATGACAGGCAACTTTTCAAAATTTATCGACCGGGGAGCAAAGCGGATAGAAAGTAATTACGGCTCCAAAAACACAGTCTCGAATGTATCGTTCCTTAATCCTGATCAATCCATTGTGACAGTCGTAATCAACCAGACATCCGCCGACCAAAAATTCCATGTCGTTTCAGAAAATCGGCAGTTTGAAGCCGTCATCCCGGCTAAAACCGTGGCTACCTACAAATGGAAGCAAAAAAAGTAAAAACCGGCACATTTACGTGCCGGCTTCTTTCTGTTAAGCGCCTTTTTGGTTCAGTTGATCAGAAGGCGCTTTATTGAATAAACCGTCTTTGACGGCGTTTGAAGCCGCTTTTTTTACAAAAAACGGGTTAAGGATAATAACGGCTGCCATGTTAGCGGTCAAACCCCAAAAGCCTTCATATATACCGTGGGCGGATTGGGTGATATTTACCGTGAATGTCACGATAAGACCGACGAGAAGACCGATAATTGTCGCTTCTTTCGTTTGATTCTTCCAAAACAGACTGACGGCGATAGCCGGAAAGATCTGAACCATGCCGGAAACACCGAGAAGCTGAAGGGTAACGAGCGCAGTCGGGAACAGCATGCCGAATAAAAGCGCGAGCCCGATGACGACAAATACCATTGAACGGGTGATCATCGTCAGCTTGCTTGGTGACACATTCGGGTGAATCAAATCCCGATATAAGTTATTCGCAAATAAGTTTGATGCTCCGATGGCCATGATAGAGCAGGGAATCAATGACGCAAGGGCAATCGTGGAGTAAGCAAAGCCCTGCGCGACCCCGCCGTAAGACGTTTGAATCAGCTTCAATAAAGCGAGCCGCGGATTGGTATCTTCCGGCAGGACAAGAAACGCGATAAAGCCGAGAAAAATAACAAGAATCAAAACAATATTATAAAGCGGCAGAAACATGCTGTTTTTGCGGACGGCATCTGCGCTTTTTGCCGTAAATACGCCGGTTGCCGCATGCGCCCACATAAAGAGCGCCAGCGCAGATACGATGGAAGCTGTGATAAACCAAGGAATTCCTTTCGGCCCCGAGTCCGGGATCGTCAGCATTTGCGGCGCTTTTTCAGCCAAAGTGTGAATCATCGGCGTCCAGCCGTGAAAATGGATCAGCGGGAGTGAGACGACCATAAACAGCATAATCACCCACACGAGAATGTCTTTAATAATCGCCGTAAACGTCGGCCCTTTAATTCCGCTGAAAAAAGTATACAGCGCTACAAGAATAAAAGAGATGATGACGACCATATTGACATTAATGACACCCGTTCCGGCCACCTGAAGCGTATCTTGAATTCCGCTCAACTGGAGACAAATATAAGGAATGAGCATAAGAACGCCGACAATCGCGACAAGACTGGCCAAAAGTTTACTGTCAAAACGCTCACGGGCATAATCGGCAAGTGTCGTTAATTTGTGTATTTTTGCCACTTTCCACAGCTTCGGCAGAAAGAAATAAGCGATAAAATACGCCAAAACAGAATACGGGATTGCAAAAAAAGCAACGCTTCCCCCTGTGTAGGCTGTGCTTGTTAAGCCTAAAAACGTATAAGCCGTATAAAGATCCGCGCCGACTAAAAACCAGACGAGGAGCCCCCCGAACCGTCTGCCGCCGACAGACCATTCCTCAACAGAAGTGCGTGATGATTTGTCTCTCCCGGCTATAAAGCCGATGCAGACAACGGTTAAAACGATGACGGCTGTAATGATCAATGCTGTTATATTTGCGGGCATCAGTCCAGTCCTCCTTGTTTCTTCTGCAGCCTATAAATAAGAAACGAACATAATGGAGTGACTGCGATCCATAAAAGCAGCCAGAAATGAAAAAAAGGCAGCCCGATAATGATCGGATGAACCCGATTAGCGACTGACAGCAGGGCCAGCTGGCTGAAAGGGATTAAGATGAGAACGAAAATTAGTGCTTTTCTGACCATTTACTTTCCTCCTGAAACTTGATAATGCTCCTTATCATAGCAGGTGTCAGAAAAGATCACAAGATATTTTTCAGAAAAAAAAGAATTCTATTACTTTTTTAACTGAAACACTTTAGTTGCATCTTCATTCATATTAAATTAGAATAGTTAATATCTCGAAATCAAGATATTTAGGAGTGAATACATTGAATACACAAGGATTGCACCATGTTACCGCATTTGCAAAAGATCCTGCTGAAAATCTTCGGTTTTATACTGAAGTGCTGGGTTTGCGGCTCGTTAAAAAAACCGTTAATTTTGACGACCCGGCCACTTATCACTTTTATTTCGGCAACCAAAACGGAGAGCCGGGCACGATCATTACATTTTTTCCTTTTCAGGGAAGCCGCCCGGGAACCGTGGGAAAAGGGCAGGCCGGAAGAATTTATTTCTCCGTGCCGAAAGGAGCACTCGCGTTTTGGAAGCGCCGGCTTGAAGAAAACGGCTTGTCTGTAAAAGAGCAGATCATACTGTCTGAACAAGTGCTTCTCTTTAATGATACAGAAGACCTGCCGCTTGCCATAATGGAAGATGAAAGAAGCGGACAGAGTGAATGGACGCCTGCGGGCATTACTGAAAAAGAAGCGATCACAGGCATGAGAGGTGTTCTTTTGTACTCGTACCGTCCTGAAGCAACCATTCAATTTCTCATAGAACGCTTCGGTTATTCAAAGACAGGAGAAGAAAATCAGATTGTCAGGCTGCAATCGGAGGCCCGGATCGGACATATTATAGATGTTGATCTCGCGCCGAAAGAAGCAGGTATCGGCGGTTACGGGACAGTCCATCATGTCGCTTTCCGCACTACCGAAAAAGAGCAGGCGGAGTGGAAGGACATTCTTGCTGCTTCTCATCTTGCTTCATCTGACATTCTTGACAGGTCTTACTTTACTTCAATCTATTTCAGAGAAAGCGGCGGCATTTTATTTGAAATGGCAACCGATGAACCGGGCTTTATGACGGATGAATCCTTTGAAAATCTCGGAACAGAGCTGAAGCTTCCGGAATGGCTGGAAGAGCATCGCAGCCAGATTACAGCTGTTCTGCCCAAAATGGAGAAAGGAGAATGATGATGAAACATGTGTTTGAACAGGGGACGTCAGAAAATGTTCTGCTGCTTTTGCACGGAACGGGGGGAAATGAACATGATCTTCTGTCGCTCGGACGTTTTATCGATCCGAAAGCAAGTCTGCTCGGGGTCAGAGGATCAGTGTCGGAAAACGGCATGCCCCGTTTTTTTAAGCGGCTGAAAGAAGGCGTATTTGACGAGAAAGATTTAATTGAACGGACGGAAGAATTAAAGAATTTTATTGATGAAGCGGCGCAAATGTACGGATTCAGCAGAGAAAACGTGATTGCTGCCGGCTATTCAAACGGCGCCAATATTGCAGCAAGTCTTTTGTTTCATTATAAAGATGTACTGAAAGGAGCGGTTCTGCATCATCCGATGGTGCCGATACGCGGAGTGAAGCTGCCTGATATGGAAGGGCTGCCTGTGTTTATCGGTGCGGGAAAACGCGATCCCCTATGTACAAAAGAAGAATCGGAGGAGCTTTATCAGTATCTGACAGATGCTCATGCATCCGTTTCTCTTGTTTGGCAGGAGGGCGGTCATCAGCTCACACAGCAGGAAGCAGAGCAGGCAAGAACCTGGTACAGTGAGCGATTCCTATAAAAAACCCTTAGTCTGCTTAAGCGGACTAAGGGTTTCTTTCATTTTACAGCCAAGTTGACACTTTAGATACAGGCAGCCGGTTGCTTTTATGCGCCGGCTTAACGGCTTTGCCGATTGAAATCAGCATGACGGGCACGAAACGCTCGCTCACGTCGAATTCCTTAACGAATTGCTCTTTATTGAATCCGCCGATCGCGCAAGTATCGTAACCTTTTGCTTTAGCGGCAAGCATCAGCTGCATCGCTGCTAAAGAAGCGTTTAAAAATGCTGAATCACGGGCAAACTGATCATTTTGGTATGCACCGTTAATCTGGCCTAAAAGCGTTTGTTTAATCTCTTCTGTGATATTGCCTTGCTCAGCCAGTTCAGCATAAACGTCTTCACCATTTTCATTTGCTTTTAAATCGCCTAATACGGCAATAACTGCTGATGAATCAATAATCTGTTTTTGATTAAAAGCAACCGGAAGCAGGGCAGCTTTTGCTTCATCACTGTGAAAGACTTGAAAATGCCAATGCTGAAGGTTCCAGGCGGAAGGCGCTTGCGTTGTGATTTCAAGGAGTTCTGTTAATTCCTCTTTTGTAATGACCGCGTCTTTATCGTATTCTTTAACAGATGCGCGTTCCTTTAAAACGTCTAATACGGATGTCATCATGTTTCCTCCTTCGGATAAACGTGTTATCATAATAGAAAAGTTAGAAGCTTACTAAATGTAACTCGAAAACTAATTTTAATGGATCACAAAAAACTTGTCAATTCATAGATGAAGGGATGAACTCACGTGGGATATACAATGTGTCCTAAAATGGAATCCGCTTTTTCCCTTTTGGGAAAGCGCTGGAACGGCCTCATTATCCATGTACTGATGGACGGGCCGAAACGATTTAAAGATATGACCGAAACGATACCGACAATCAGCCAAAAAATGCTCGCGGAGCGGCTCAAAGAGCTGGAACAAAATGAAATCGTCGAGCGTCAGGTGCTGCCTGAAACACCTGTCAAAGTCATTTATAAACTGACTGATAAAGGCATGGCCCTGCAAGCCGTTTTTCAGGAAATGCAAAAATGGGCAGACAGTTTTTGCGAGCCCGGGGGATCTGCCAACGACACATGTGATGAATAACAAAGGCTGCCCAAGGCAGCCTTTTCTTAATAATAATGTTTACTCGTCATAAAAACCATTAATATCAAAATTGTTCAGATTGAGGTTCAAGCCTTTTAATTGCTTTAATAAAGCATCGAATGTAAGGAAATGATCATTTTTACATTCCGCCGGAACATCATTTGGAGAAAATAGTTTCATTCCCCCCTCAATCCACTGTTTCCGGTATAACTGAAATGCCGCTTCAATTAAATGATCAGGCGTTACAATAAACCCTAAGCTTACGTCATGGTCCTCACTGTAGCCGAATTCAAACCCGCAGCAGGGGCAAATATCAAATGTTTTTTGATATTCCCCGTTATAAACGGGACTTGTCTCTAATCCTTTAAATCCGCATATTAAACAAGGGTACAACTCACTAACCAACATACATCCCTCTTTTATTCAGTTTGCAATCATTCAGAACAAGCGGGGAGGCCTTTTACAGTTTCCCGGTTAAAAACTGAGCCTCACCAAGCCCGAAGCTCCAATCGGCGTTCCCGTTTTCTGTAATGGAAATCATGACGTCCTCGGGTGATATGCCGCATTCTGTTTTAAGCTGATCAGCCATCAGTTGATATAATGTTTCTTTTTGATGTTCGGTGCGCGCTTTGCTGACAATGCTGATGATGACAAGATCTTTGCTTCTTTTGAAACCGAGCCCGGTATCTTCAATGATAAGCTCATGAGGCCGATGCTGGTGAACGATCTGATAACGGTCCGTTACAGGGACGTCAAAAGCTTTAACCATGGCGTAATGGGCGGTATCCAGTAATTTTTTTAATGCTGCGTCATCCCGGCCTTCAATAACGTCAAAACGAAGTAATGGCATATTTTATTCCCCCTGATGGTTTTATAATGTCGCAACTTGTAAAAAAGTATAACAGTTAATCAAAATGTAATCAAATTATAACCAAAATATTTATACATTAATGCAATATCAGAGAGAGGCACATGTTGTTACAATCGCCCAATCAATTTCCTCATTTTATGAATACGCTTAAGAATAGGCAGACATAAAGGAGGAAAAACATGTACCCTCGTCATGCATTGTATCGCGGGAATTTCGGTCCTGCCGGATTTCCGGCGAGAAGTCCTTTTTTGTTCGGCGCTCCTTTATTCGGCGGATTTTTAGGCGGTCTTCTCGGAGGCGTAATTGCCACAGGTTTTACAAGACCCCGCTATCCGTACGGGTTCGCCGGTTACGGATACGGAGGCGTCCCATACGGCGGTTTCGGTCCGGGAGCCGGCGGTTATCCGCCATTTTATTAAAGAAAAAACGGCCTGCATCGCGCGGGCCGTTTTTTTTATCTTAAAATCTCCACTTCCGATAAATTGTAGTCTTCCTGTTTTGAAAACATAACTTCAATCATCCCGTCTTTATAGACTGCTTTTGTTCCTTTCCGTTTGACGAGGCTCGGAAGGATGATTTCTTTTTTTCCTTCTCCCAGACTGCTGTTCTCTACAACGAGGCTGTGTGACGTATGCTTAATCCTGATACGGTCGAGTTCCTCTTGTTCTGCGGGAATTTTCGCAAAAACATGATCGGATGTTTCAAAAAGGTCAATTTCCGGCTTGGGCGGTCCCGCTTCGACCGGATCGGCCTTTTTGGACATTGGGTCGCGAAAAGGGAACTGTCCGGCATAACCGGCGCCGAATACGCTTTCCATCACTCGGTTGACATATGTCTCGACATCTTTCGGATCAGCATTTTTAAACGTTTCTTTAGAGAACTGATTTTGGAAGGGAAAATATCTGTTCCAATCAAACACGGCATCTCACCCTTTCTTAACGGACAACATAGTATATGCCCGCCGGAAGCTTCCCGTGATATAATATAATCTGTTTACAGAAAGGAAGGGGAAGGCCGTGCAAGGGAATAACGCAAGAAAAGGAATCATTTATACCGCTTGTTCTTTCGCCATGTGGGGGCTGTTTCCGGTCTATTGGAAACTTCTTGAACAAATACCCGCATTGGACATTTTAGCTCACCGGATTTTATGGTCATTTGTTTTCATGTGTGTGCTTTTAACTGTGCTTAAGAAGTGGAAAACCGGATGGCGTGAACTGCGTCTTTTGAAATCGGAAGGGGGCCTGCTGGCGCTTTTTTTCGCTTCCGTTTTAATTTCCGTTAATTGGTTTGTGTACATATGGGCCGTCAATCACGGCTTTTTGCTTGAAGCAAGTCTCGGGTACTACATTAATCCGCTCGTTTCCGTTCTTTTGGGCATCCTATTCTTAAAAGAAAAGCTTAACAAGATGCAAACAGCAGCCGTTTCTATTGCCGGGGCGGCCGTGATCATATCTGCGTTTCAATATGGCGCGGTTCCTTATATCGCATTGCTGCTTGCATTCAGCTTCGGCCTGTACGGCTTATGTAAAAAAAGAACCCGCATGTCCAGCACGATCGGATTGACGCTGGAGACGCTTTTGATTACCCCGGCTGCACTTATTTATTTAGGATATACAGCTGACGGGAGCACTTCCGGGTCCTTGGGGGCAGGAACATGGGCGCTCCTATTTTTCGCAGGCGTATTTACGGCCTTGCCGCTGTTACTGTTTGCAGAGGGGGCAAAGCGTCTGCCGCTGTATCAAGTCGGCATTTTGCAATATATAGCGCCGACCATTACCCTTATGCTCGGCGTATTTGTGTATCATGAACCATTTTCCGGGCAAAAAGCGTTTACCTTCATTTGTATATGGGCAGCATTGCTTTTGTTTACCTTTTCACAGATCAAATGGAAGCGGCCGATAAAAAGCCGCTAAGCCTTTCGCTTTCCAGCGATAGCTTAAATTATGTATAATCATTACGAGTATGTAAAGGAGCTGTACAATGGGCACTGATAAAGACATAGCAAAAGCCTATCAGGCACTGTGGAATAACCGCACTCTCCCGGCTTCAACTCTTGAAGAAGCGGAGAAGGCAATTGATCTTGAACTGCTTGATCAAAGAACACATCCGAGGCTCCGGAAGTCACCCGAGGAAAAGTTTGCTCTGGCGGTGCAGCGAATTGTAGATTCCCGGCTGCGGCCGATTGAGAAATATGAATTGGTTGAACTACATACGAAGCGTTTGCAATTTTTAAAAGAAGAAAGAGGGGAGCAGCTATGAAAGCGATCATAAAAGAAGATGTGCAAACTTCTTTAGAGCGATATGCCGATCGTCCTGTATATATCCATTTGGAAACAACGACCGGTTCTTATTCAGCGCATCTGAATGAGAAAAACATGACGGTTGTAGCCTATATACGCAATGCAAAAGTGACGTACCATCAGGCGAAAATCAAAGGAAACGGCCCGTACCGCGTCGGTTTGAAAACAGAAGAGGGCTGGATTTACGCAGAAGGTCTGACTGAGTATACAGTAGATGACGAAGACCGTCTGTTAATGGCTGGGCATCTGCCGGGCGGAAAATTGGCGATTTCGCTTCAAATCAGCGAAAAGCCGTTTACAGTTTAAAGAAAAGGGTGAAAATCATGAAAGAACATGTACTCGTCATCCTGCCTCACCCTGATGATGAATCATACGGAGTGGCAGGGCTGATTGCTTTACACAGACAAAAAGATATTCCCGTTACGTATGCATGCGCAACGCTTGGCGAAATGGGCCGGAACATGGGAGATCCCTTTTTCGCGAACCGTGAAACACTGCCGCTGTTAAGAAAGCAAGAGCTGATTGACGCATGCAAAGCAATGGACGTTACTGACCTGAGAATGCTCGGGCTTCGTGATAAAACACTTGAATTTGAAGATGACGAGTGGCTCGCGGATATGATGGAAGAGATTATCGACGATGTAAAACCGAGTCTGATTGTCACATTCTATCCGGAGCACGGAGTCCATCCGGATCATGATGCATGCGGCGAAGCGGTCATCAGAGCGCTTTACAGAAAGAAAAAAGAGGACCGCCCGCGCACGCTTTGCATGGCAATCACCCGCAACAGGGAGGAAGCCGTCGGCAAGCCTGATGTCATTCTTGATATTAAAGAGGTTGCCGATATAAAAATGAATGCCTTAAAAGCGCACCGCACC
The DNA here is from genome assembly GCF_002843505.1 of Bacillus sp. SJ-10. NCBI lineage: Bacteria > Bacillati > Bacillota > Bacilli > Caryophanales > Bacillaceae > Bacillus > Bacillus sp. SJ-10. The sequence goes on from NZ_CP025258.1 coordinate 2,614,467, forward strand.
CAAACGGAAGGCATGCTGAGAGAGCTGGAAGAAAAAATAAAAAATAACGAGCCGGTTCTTCAGACATGGTTTGAAGAAGAAGTGTATTGGACATATCCGTGGAAAGACTGATAAAAAAGGGATAAGGCTGAAATGCCTTATCCCTTTTTTTGTGCCAGATCGGAAGCGATCGCTTCCGCAAGCGAAGACCGTATTGATAAATTTGAAAAACTCAGTCCGAGCTGCACCGCGGTTTGGGCGATTTCAGGACGGATTCCGGATAATGTCGCTTTCACGCCGAGCATTCCGAGTGATTCAATTAAGGTGAAAAGCTGTTGGGCAACCATCGTATCAATCATGGCTACGCCCGATAAATCAATGTACAGCTGAGTGATGCGCTTCTCTGAACACTGGTGCAGCGTATTCTCCAAAATCATTTTGGCTCTTGCCGTGTCAATATCCCCGATCAGCGGCAGCAGTCCGACATTGTCAAAAAGCACAATTACCGGCGAGCTCAGCTCGGTGATCAATTCTTTTTGCGCTTCAAGCTGAATGTTTGTGTTTTTATACATTTCCTCTATGAAAATATGAATGACCACATCAAACGATTTGATCAGCGTATGGAATATATCTTCGGCATCTTCTTCTGTCACGGTGTCCGTATGAAGTCTGGTAAACTGCTTGACATGGCCGACATACAAATCACGAACTCTGATAAACTCGCGAATAATATAATGGATGGGAGTTTTTAAATGTTCTTTATCCCGTGCGGCTTTAAACGCCCACTTTTCCAAGGCCGCTGTATATACTTCCTTCTCTTCAGAAAAAATCCGATTGAGTTGATAATTAAACGCCAGATTTTGTTTTTTCAGATTTGTGAGTACAGCCGGGTCAGTAGAAGCATAAACAGAATCAGGATCCGTTTCATGAAGCGTATCAAACCATGTCTGACTGATGTCCTCCGCCCGTTCAGTTAAATAATCGTACAGCAGTTTATGTTTTGGCATTGCTGCTCCTCCTTTATAAAATCATCATTTTTTTCACATAACGCTTTTGCAGTTTCATCAGTCTGAAGAATAAACCGACAGCTCCTGCGGCAAGTCCTGCAATTAACCCGATCCAGTAGCCGTATGCCCCGAGGCCCGTATAAGTGCCGACTGCGTAACCGAGCGGAAGCCCGATAATCCAATACGACACAAAAGCCGCGCCGAGTGTATAGTTGACATCCTTATATCCTCTCAGAGCGCCTTGTATCGGAGCTGCTACGGCATCAGAAAGCTGGAAAAACAGCGCATAGATTAAAAAGTGCTGCGTCAACATGAGCACCGCCGGATCTGATGTATACATTCCGGCGATTTGCGGCCTGAACAGTAAAATGAAAGCCGCCGTGCATAAAGAAAAACTAAGCGCCATCACGATCCCGATATAGCTGTATGAGCGGGCATCTCTATAGCGATTTGCGCCTGCTTCAAAGCCGACTAAAATGGTCATGGCCATGGATACGCTGAGCGGCAGCATATACAAGAGGGAAGCAAAATTCATTGCCGCCTGGTGAGCTGCAATCGTCACCGTCTGAAAATGGCTCATAAGCAGTGTGACAGCCGCAAAAATGCTCGTTTCAAAAAATACCGCAAAACCGATAGGCAAACCGATTTTCAAAAGCTTTCTGCATTCAGACGGAGAAAAACGGTACAGTTTCCGAAATACAGAGTACCCGGCAAACGGCTCAAATCTGCAGACGATAAAAAAGCTGATGGCGCAAATACACCAGTAAGTCAGGGCAGAAGCGAGCCCCGCACCGACTCCGCCCAATGCCGGCATGTTGAATTTCCCGAAAATAAATACATAATTTAAAACAAAATTAATAGGCAATGAGCAAAGCGTAATAAGCATTGTGACTCGCGTTTTGCCGAGTGCATCAATAAACGAGCGCAAAACGGTGTACACAAACAAAGGAAAAATACCGAGGGATAAAAAGCCTAAAAAGTGTTTTGCGATCGTCCGGACACGAGGTTCCAGTCCCAAATGTCCCAAGATCATATCAACGGTGAAAAAGCCGATCAGGATAACCGCCGCACTGAGAACGGCCGCTACATAAACGGCCTGGATGACGGAAAACGGCACTTCCTTTTGTCTGCCGGCTCCAAACAGCTGCGAAACAACGGGCGTAACGGCCATTAATATTCCTGCAAGGCCCGTATAAACCGGTGTCCACAGGCTTGAACCGATTGCAACCCCGGCTAAATCGGCGGCGCTCACTTTTCCTGACATCACCGTATCCAAAAAGGTGATCAGGGAAAGGCCCGCCTGTGTGATTAAAATCGGAATGAAGATATGTAACAGCTGTCTGACCTTTTGGCCGATCGTGTTCGTTTCTCTCAAGTTAGGTTCCCCGTTTCTTTATTTTAACGAGAGAAATTATAACATTTTATGTATAAAAAGCAATGAAAGCCGGCCTACTCTTTTTTGTCCGGTTTCGGCTTTTTAAACATCTTGGCATAAATGAATGAAAGTGAAATGACCCCTAAAAAAGTGCAGATATATTGCATCAGCCGTGCGAATTCCATATGATGTGCGCCTCCTTTCATGATTATGGTGCACACAGCGGCGCATATCCATGCGCGCGATGCAGAAAATAAGGGAAAGGAGCTGATGTGACATGCGCCACACTCAAATGACGGAAAGCGCGTTTACCGCTGCCGTTCAAACGTATTTGAAACAAATTACGGAGGATGCCGGAATGATACTGCGGACATTGGATGAAAAAGACCAATGCCTTCTTTGCGAATTAGATGAACTGGGACATACGTTTCAGGAAATGCAGGCTGTCGCTTCGTCGTTTTACCTGCAGACATATATCGAACATTTTACGCCTTCCTATACAGAGCTGGCGAGGGCCGTGCAGCATCTGGCGGAAGAAAAACACGGAGCGCTGATTGTGATTGAACGTGCAGATCCGCTGGACGGAATAATACAAAAAGGGACCAGCCTGCATGCCGAGATCAGTGCGGCTTTAATTGAGAGTATTTTTTATCCTGGCAATCCGCTTCACGACGGAGCCGTATTGGTCAGAGAAAACCGGGTTGTATCAGCAGCCAATGTGCTTCCGCTCACAACAAAACATGTCGATCTCAAATACGGGACGCGCCACAGGGCCGCGATGGGTCTTTCGGCCGTGACTGATGCACTCGTGCTCGTTGTTTCAGAAGAAACGGGAAAAATGTCCTTTGCTAAAGACGGCGGACTGTATCCGCTTGTTTCGCCGCGGGCGCTTCATACGAAATAATAAGAAAATGGGAATATTGTACCCATTTAATATTAATAAGGTGAACATCTTTACCTTTTTCTGTATTGATGTTATCGTTTAAATATACATAAAATTTAAAAGAATAGGGAGTGGAAAGATGGCAAATGTATTGATGATCGGTTTTCCGGGAGAAGGCCATATCAATCCGTCTTTAGGCGTCGTAAAAGAACTGAAGGCAAAAGGGGAACATGTCGTATATTACGGCGTGAAGGAATATGAGAACAAAATCGCGTCAAGCGGAGCGGAATTCCGTGAATATGAAGATTTCCGAAAAGATGAATTCGGAAAAAACGCAACGGGTGATGAACAGCGGGACGCTACCGAGTTTTTACTATTAATGATTGAGACTTCCAAAAAAGCCGCTCTCCGTATTCTTGAAGAAGTAAAGGATGAATCCTACGACTACATCCTGTATGATCATCATTTTCTGGCAGGAAGGCTCGTGAGAAACCAGCTGAAACTGCCGGCATATTCACTTTGTACGACATTTGCAATGAATGAAGCATTTATTAAAGAAGTGTTTTCAAATACAAACCTTGTATCAGAGGAATCATCTCATTATCCGGCTTATACCGAAGCGGTCAGCCGGCTCAATGAAGAATTCAGCGCAGACATTAAAACGCCGTATGATATTTTCTCAAATGACGGCAGAAAAACCATCGTGTTTACTTCAAGAGCGTTTCAGCCGAAAGAAGAAGAGTTTGGCGATTCTTATCTCTTTGTCGGCCCGTCCATAACCAAAAGGGCGGCGGCTCAAGATTTCCCGTTTGAACAGCTTGAAGGAGAAAAAGTCCTGTTTATTTCCATGGGCACGATTTTTAACAATCAGAAGGAATTGTTTAATAAATGCTTAAAAGCGGCCAGAAACTTTAACGGAAAAGCCGTCATGTCAATCGGCAAACATCTTGACCCGGCGGAGCTTGATGAAATTCCTGAGAATGTCATTGTAAAGCCTTATGTTCCGCAGCTTGAGATCCTGAAGAGAGCGGACTTATTTATCACTCACGGCGGAATGAACAGTACGAGCGAAGGGCTTTACTACAAAACCCCGATGATCGTCATTCCGATGGGCGCAGATCAGTTCGCCGTCGGAAGCCAAGTGGAAAACACGGGCGCGGGCAAGATGTTTAAAAAAGAAGATGTAACAGCCGAACTGCTCACTGAAGCAATAAAAGAATTGAGCGAAAATCCTGAATATCAGACAAAAGCTTCTGAAATCGGAGAATCCCTGAAAGCGGCCGGCGGAGCACAGCGTGCAGCGGAATTGATAGCAGAAGACGTGAAAACTGCCGAGACCCGGGTTCTGTAATCACAGCCGTCACCCGCTTCCTTTAAAGGAAGCGGGCTTTTTTTGATTGTTTTTCGGGAGGATTTTTCACGCCGTAAAGAGAATTGTATGAAAAACAGACAAGAAAGGTGGAATGTCGCGGAAAAAAGCCATGTTATGAAAATGATTCTAAAGTCTTTTGTGAAATGTTCTCAATTTATGTAAAATGTGTGGCATTGGTGATGATCTAAGGCCAAATGAATCGGAATTAATGTCGACTTCTGAATGAATCCTGCATAACAGGCGGCGTCCAAAGAAAAGGAACGTCCCTTTCAGCAATGATAAATAGGAGGTTTTTCGTTATATGAAGAAAAAAATCGCAGCCGGTCTGGCTGTATCTGCAGTAATGACTTCAACCTTCGCCGTGCATCCAGCTGAAGCAAAAACCATTCAAGTAAAAAGCGGCGACTCTCTTTGGAAGCTTTCCCGGCAATATCATACAAGTATTTCAGCCCTGCAGGCGGAAAATAAACTGAAATCAACGATACTCCACCCAGGACAGCGGCTGCACATTCCTGACGGCAGCGGCACACATAAAACGGGTCAAAAAGGAAAACGAAGTACGGGTGCTTACACAGTTACATACGGAGACTCATTATGGGTGATCGCAAAAAAATACAAAATGAGCGTTTCTGAGCTGAGAAGCCTGAACCGTTTGAATTCAGATGTCATCTATCCCGGCCAGAAACTGAAAATTAAAGGGTCTGCCGGCGGCACGGACGGAGGCGGCAGACAGACAAAGCCTGATAAAGGCGCATCAGGGGCTTACACTGTGAAGCCGGGTGACTCGCTGTGGAAAATCGCCAATCAAACCGGCGTCACCATCGCCGAACTGAAAAAGCTGAATCAATTAACATCAGACATGCTGTATCCGAATCAAGTGTTAAAGATCAAAGGTTCTTCACATAACGGAAACAGCGGCACAACACCGCCATCTCATTCAAACCCTTCTGAGAAGCCATCCACTTACAAAGTAAAAGCAGGCGATTCCCTCTGGAAAATTGCTAATCGGTTCGGCATCACAGCTCAGCTCATCAGAGAAAAAAATAAATTGACAACTGATGTGCTTCAAATCGGACAAGTTCTGGTGATTAACGGAACGGGAAAAACAGAAGATCCTGTGCGGCAGCCGGATAACAAACCGGCAAAGCCAAACAAGCCGAATACTCCCGAACCTCCGGTGACAGGGTCAAAGATTGACAGAATGATAGGCGAGGCGAAAAAACATGTCGGCGTGCCTTACCGCTGGGGAGGCAATACGCCTGCGGGCTTCGATTGCAGCGGTTACATCTATTACCTTTTAAATAAGGTAACCTCTGTTTCCCGTCTGAGCACGGCCGGATATTGGAATACGATGAAACATATCAGCCAGCCGTCAGCTGGCGACTTCGTCTTCTTTACGACATATAAAGCGGGCCCTTCTCATATGGGAATGTATTTGGGCGGAGGAAATTTTATTCACGCAAGCTCCTCCGGGGTTGAAATTTCAAACTTAAGCAACCCATATTGGAAAAAAGCGTATTTAGGAGCGCGCAGTTATTTTTAAAAAAAGCCTTTCGGGGCTTTTTTTGTTTACCATTTTTACGTTTTGACAAGACTGATGGGTAAAAAAATAAGGGGGAGGAAGCATGAATCGTCTCTTGCTTTTTCTCATGCTCGCATCAATTACGCTTTGCGGCTGCGGGGGGGGACCCGCTCCTGTTCCGCCCAAAAAACATGAGGAAAGCCGCGCATTGGAAGCATCTGCATACCGTGAGCATGCCGGACTCATCAATCAAAACGGAAAAACGATCGGATATATCGAAGTGAGGGAATCTGATGATGAAGGATCAGACATTCATATATCAGCGGGGCATCTGCCGCCCGGTACTTCTCTCGGATTTCATATTTATGAAAAAGGGACTTGTCAGGCACCTGATTTCGAATCAGCCGGCGGTCCGTTCAACCCTTTGAACAAAGAACACGGCTTTAACAATCCGATGGGTCATCACGCCGGGGATCTCCCCAATCTTGAAGTGGGGGCTGACGGTAAAGTGGATGTCATTATGAATGCGCCGCAAACTTCATTAAAAGAAGGGAGCAGACTCAGCCTGCTCGACCGGGACGGAAGCGCGTTCGTCATTCATGAACATACGGACGATTATTTAACAAACCCGAGCGGAAATTCCGGAGCCAGAATCGCCTGCGCTCCCCTGACAAAAAGCGCCCGCAGGGAATGAGCCCTTTTGTATTGAGTATACAAGGGCTTTTTTAGTATACTCGGTTATGGAATACAAATGGAAAGGAAACATCACCTATGACTTCAGAATTACAGCACCTATCACTTCCGGAAGATATACAAAACAAACTGCAGGCTTATCAAAATCATCCCGTTTCCCAAGAATTCCGGGATTTAATCGGAACATCAGGCTATGAGGCCGAAGATAAAGCGATTGTATTCGATGCCGTCATCGCTTTGACAATGGGAAAAAATATCTTATTAAAAGGACCGACGGGCTCAGGGAAAACAAAATTGGCGGAAACGCTTTCGAACTATTTTCATAAACCGATGCACAGCGTCAACTGCTCCGTAGACCTTGATGCAGAAGCGCTTGTCGGCTATAAAACGATTGAAAATGAACAGGGACAGGCGACAATTGAATTCGTTCCCGGACCTGTAACAACCGCAATGAACGAGGGACATTTTTTATACATTGACGAAATCAATATGGCAAAGCCTGAAACCCTTCCGATTCTAAACGGCGTGCTTGATTACAGAAAAATGATGACAAATCCCTTTACAGGAGAAGTGATTAAGGCAAGCGAAGGATTCGGTGTTATCGCCGCGATTAATGAAGGCTACGTCGGCACCGTTCCGCTGAACGAAGCCCTTAAAAACCGTTTTGTCATCATTGATGTTCCGTATATTAAAGGAAGCCTCCTGAAACAGGTGCTGACCTCTCAGTCTGTCTTAAAAGATGAGAAATTAATTGAACGCTTTATGACGCTGTCTTCTGATTTAATCGCACAAGCGCATAACGGACAAGTGTCAGAAGAAGCGGCGTCCATCAGGGCTCTCATTGATACGTGCGACTTGGCTGCGTACATCCCGCCGAAACGGGCGATTGAAAGAGGCATCGTAGAAAAACTTGACGACGACAGGGAAAAAGCCGCTGTCAGAAATATTGCAGAAACGCTGTTCGAATGAGGGACATACAATGAAGTTTATCAAATTTAACGACAGCACGATTGATTCGTTTTTGTTCATGATGCTGACTGATCTGGCCAAAACACTGACCAGAAGCAGTGAAGTTGAAGTGGAATACGGCGTGCAGTCTTACTACAATCCCTTTGAAAAGAAAATTTACATGAGCCACTTTTGGAAAGACCGCTCAGCCGGGGATATGGAAGCCGGCCTGAAAAGCGATGTCTATTTGCGCGCTGTCGGAACACGCAGCAGCTCATTTCGGGAATTTGCGGGGTTTTTAAATGACGTTCACCGGCACTTTACCCGCCAAAGCTTTGCCAAGCAGCTGTTTATGCTGCTTGAGGATATCAGAATTGAAGAGCTGATCAAAAAAGAACGGCCGGGAACGAAACGTGTTTTTCAGAAGCGGAGGGAGATGTACAGGAAATATTTCACGACGCAGCTGACATTGAATTTAGAACGGAGCATTTTCACCGACGCTTTGTATTGCGCGATGTTTGTCAAGCTGACGGCTGAGTCTCCGCTTGAAGGCATTCCTTCCATGCATGAACATATTGATATGATGATACCGTATATTGAACGTCAGCTCATCCGGGTGTATGAGGCGGATTCTACGGAACAAATCGCAAGAATAACGGAAGACCTCATGGAAGGCCTTGATGAAGTGCTCGAGAAAGATATGCTGAACACGTACTTTTTTCTGCCGGAACTTGATTACGAAAAAGCGGCTGAAGAGCCTTTATTCGAAAGTGTAAAAAAAGCGCCTTCGTTAAGTGACGATCTCACGCTCCCTGAGTCTTCCGACGGAGATGAAGAAATCCTTGAAGAGAAAATGAATACGTGGCACCGGGAAACCGAAGCGCCGGCAAAAAGTTTCCTTCAATTTGATATTGAGCACGGCGCGAAATCAGATCTTGGGAAAGACGCGGCCAGAGAAGGCGATGACGGTGACCAGGCGCTCGGCTCCGTTCAAGGTTCCGCACGTCAGACGAAAAGAGAGGATTACTCCAAACTGGAAGCGCTTGAATCCATTCAGGATGAACATGAGGGCACGGGGCTGGCTGACGGAAAAGAAAATAAATTTGCCTTCCCGGTTTATCAAACGCCTCATAAAGCGTCTCCTGAAGAGGAGCAGTCTTATAAAGAACAGGCAAAAACGATAGAATCATATCAAAAACGCCTGAAGCAGATGATACAAAAAACACTTGAGCACAAAAAAACGCTCCCGCGGACCGACCTTCACGCAGGCCGGCTGAATCGCAAACTGATCCGTTATTTTACGGAGCGGAACCCGCGCCTTTTCTATAAAAAGCAGGACCCATCTTCAGACATTGACGCCGTTTTTACATTGCTTGTCGATTGTTCGGCCAGCATGTTCGACAAAATGGATGAAACAAAAAGAGGGATCGTTCTTTTTCATGAAGCCTTGAAATCAGTGTCCGTACCGCACCAGATCGTCGGATTTTGGGAGGATACGAACGAAGCGACCGAAACGAGCCAGCCGAATTTCTTCAATACCGTCATTCCGTTTGAAGAGTCGCTGCTGCAGGCGGCGGGTCCGCTGATCATGCAGCTTGCGCCTGAAGAAGATAACAGAGACGGATACGCCATCAGACAAATGACGAAACAGCTGATGCGGCGGAGTGAGGCGCAAAAATTTTTAATCGTGTTTTCAGACGGAGAGCCGGCAGCATTCGGATACGAACAAAACGGCATCGTCGATACGAGCGAGGCTGTCATCGAAGCGAGAAAAAAAGGGATAGAAGTCATAAATGTTTTTCTGTCCAATACTGCGATAGAAGAATCACAGATGAAAACCATTCAGGATATGTACGGAAAGTACAGTATTTTTGTTCCGGATGTCGATCAGCTGCCCGATGTGCTGTATCCGCTCTTGAAAAAACTGCTTCATAAAAGCATAGGATAGGCTTTTTCCTATGCTTTTTCGCTTTTTATTTTAAAATGATTTAATTTTTTCGGTATTGATCTGTTTTTTTTACTATTTTGTGAACAATCAAGGTAGAATCCAAACGCAATCAGTGGTAAAATATCCTTGGAAGCGTTTTTATTACATAATTTTGGGCACAGCGTTCAAAAGTTATTTCAAGATAGTGAATTGATCACTTGATTATCTAGGTTGGGGGTAATATTCAAATGTTTCAAAATAATATGAAACAAAGAATGAATTGGGAAGATTTTTACGGACCGAACCTCGGCTACGCACTGGAGCTGTACGACCAATATGCTGAAGATCCAGACAGCATTGATCCGGATCTGAAAGACATGTTTGACGAACTCGGCGCTCCGCCAAGCCAAATAAAAGAGGCATCGGGAACAAAGGAACAGGGACGCGTCACCGCAGATCTGATTCAAAAGATCGCAGCAGCAGTTAAACTTGCAGAAGATATTCGAACCTATGGCCATCTGAACGCTTCCGTCAATCCGCTCAGAAAGGATCCGAAAAAGAGCGAGCTCTTTCCGTTATCCGAGTACGGGCTTACAGAAGAAGAAATGAAAGCAATACCCGCGTCTGTCATCTGTAAAGACGCACCTGCCAATATAACAAACGGCTTAGAAGCCATCCAGCATTTACGCAATACCTATAAAAGAACCATCTCCTTCGAGTTTGACCATGTGCATGATTTCGAAGAGCGCGCATGGATTACAAAAATGGTCGAATCCGGAGAACTGTTCCGGAAAAATTCACCGGAAAAACTGTCAGCCGTTTTAGAAAGACTGACGGAAGTAGAAGGATTTGAACAATTTTTACACCGGACATTCGTCGGTCAGAAGCGTTTCTCAATTGAGGGATTAGACGCGCTTGTGCCGGTTCTTGACGACATTATCGCCCAGTCTGTGAAAGCGGGCACAACCAATGTCAATATCGGGATGGCGCACAGAGGCCGTTTAAATGTGCTTGCGCATGTGCTCGGCAAACCGTATGAGATTATTTTCTCAGAATTCCAGCACGCGCCGAATAAAGACCTTGTGCCGTCTGAAGGATCGACCGGCATCAGCTACGGCTGGACGGGCGATGTAAAATATCACCTCGGTGCAGACAGACAGCTTCAGGATGCTGAAACCAAAAGCGCGCGGATTACGCTTGCAAATAACCCGAGCCACTTGGAATTCATCAATCCGATTGTGGAAGGAAGCACGCGGGCGGCACAGGAAACAAGAACGCAAAAGGGGTACCCGGTTCAAGACGAAACAAAATCGCTCGCCATTTTAATTCACGGTGACGCAGCGTTTCCGGGAGAAGGCATTGTCGCCGAGACGCTGAACTTAAGCTCTCTGAAAGGCTATCAGGTCGGCGGGGCCATTCATATCATCGCCAATAATATGATCGGCTTTACAACAGAAAGCGATGAATCACGGTCCACGAAATATGCCAGTGATTTGGCGAAGGGCTACGAAATCCCGATCGTTCACGTCAACGCGGATGATCCGGAAGCATGCCTGTCAGCCGTTAAATTTGCGGTTGAATACCGGAAGCGGTTCAATAAAGATTTCTTAATCGATTTAATCGGATACAGACGGTACGGCCACAATGAAATGGATGAGCCGTCAACGACACAGCCGATGCTGTATGACGCCGTCAGAAAACACCCGACTGTCAAGCGGATCTTTGCGGAAAAACTCGTAAGTGAAGGACTGATCAGCGAGGAACAAGCGCAAAACATCGAAACGGCAGTGACAAAACGAATTGAAGACGCCTATAAAAAGGTGCCCGCCAAAAAAGAAGACGCCGTACGGGAAATTGAATTGCCGGAACCGGTGTCCAACGGTTTTCCAGACGTTGACACAGCCATTGATTTTGATGTTCTCCGCAAGCTGAACGGCGAACTTATCAACTGGCCGGAATCTTTTAACGTGTTCGGCAAGCTGAAAAGAATCCTGGAAAGACGTGCAAAAGCGTTTGATGATGACCGTAAAGTTGAATGGTCATTGGCTGAATCACTTGCGTTTGCTTCCATTTTGAAAGACGGCACGCCGATCCGGCTGACCGGACAGGATTCAGAGCGCGGAACGTTCGCTCAAAGAAACCTTGTGCTGCATGACAGCGAAACAGGAGAAGAATTTGTTGCCCTCCATCACTTAGACGACTGCGCTGCTTCATTTACGGTGCATAACAGCCCGCTCTCTGAAGGATCGGTTCTCGGCTTTGAATATGGATACAACGTGTATTCGCCTGAAACGCTTGTGATGTGGGAGGCGCAGTACGGGGACTTTGCCAATGCGGCTCAAGTCTATTTTGATCAATTCATATCTGCAGGACGGGCCAAATGGGGACAAAAATCAGGCCTGGTCATGCTGCTGCCTCACGGTTACGAAGGGCAGGGCCCTGAACACTCCAGCGGCCGCGTCGAGCGGTTCCTGCAGCTGGCGGCGGAAAACAACTGGACGGTGGCCAACCTGACAAGTGCGGCTCAGTATTTCCACATTTTAAGAAGACAAGCGAAAATGCTGCTTCGTGAGGAAATCCGCCCGCTTGTGATCATGACGCCGAAGAGCCTGCTGCGCAACCCGAATACGGTATCTGAAGTGCAGGAACTGAGCGAAAGCCGATTCAAGCCTGTCTATGAGCAGTCCGGACTTTCCCATGCTTACGAAAAAGTGACTCGCGTCGTATTATCAAGCGGAAAAGTGTCAATTGATATCAGCGATCACTTCAACAAAATGGAAGGCGATAAGGATTGGCTTCATATTGCCAGAATCGAACAGCTGTATCCGTTCCCGGCAAAAGATACGAAGGAGCTTTTCGCCAAACTGCCGAACCTGCAAGAGATCGTTTGGGTTCAGGAAGAGCCGCAGAACATGGGGGCATGGAGTTATATCAGCCCGTATCTGACGGAAATCGCGCCAAAAGGAGTAAATGTCCAATACATCGGCCGAAGAAGACGATCCAGTCCCGCAGAAGGAGATCCGACAGTCCACAAAAAAGAACAGGAACGCATTGTATCTGATAGCTTGACTCGCAAAAACTAAGGGGGAAATGTAAAAATGGCGGAAATTAAGGTACCTGAATTAGCAGAATCAATCTCAGAAGGAACGATAGCCCAATGGTTAAAGCAGCCCGGTGATTATGTAGAACAGGGTGAGTACTTGCTTGAACTGGAGACGGACAAAGTAAATGTTGAATTGACAGCAGAAGAATCGGGTGTTCTAAAAGAGGTATTGAAAGATTCGGGTGATACCGTCCAAGTAGGAGAAATTATCGGTACCATTACAGAAGGCGCTGGCGAAAGTTCTGCACCCGCCCCTTCAGAAAGTGCTCCAGCCAATGAACAAACGAAAGAGGAAGCAAAAGCTGAACCTGCTGCACAAGAAGTCAGCCAGGAAGCACAATCAGAAGCGAAATCCAGAACGATAGCGTCTCCGGCTGCACGCAAGCTGGCAAGGGAAAAAGGGATTGATCTATCACAAATTCCGACGGGGGACCCGCTCGGCCGCGTGCGCAAGCAAGATGTGGAAGCTTATGAAAAACCGGCTTCAAAACCTGCGGCACAGCCGAAACAGCAGGCTCAAAAAACACAGCAAAGCTTTGACAAACCTGTCGAAGTGCAAAAAATGTCCCGCCGCAGACAGACGATCGCGAAACGATTGGTTGAAGTGCAGCAGACTTCTGCGATGCTGACTACATTTAACGAAGTTGACATGACGGCCGTTATGAATCTAAGAAAACGCCGTAAAGACCAATTCCTTGAGCAAAACGATGTAAAACTCGGTTTCATGTCGTTCTTTACAAAAGCCGTCGTGGCTGCATTGAAAAAATTCCCGCTCCTTAACGCTGAAATTCAAGGCGATGAGCTGATCGTGAAAAAATTCTATGACATCGGTATCGCTGTCGCGGCTGAAGAAGGGCTTGTCGTCCCAGTCGTGCGTGACGCTGACCGCCTGACGTTTGCCGGCATTGAAAGAGAGATCGGCGAACTTGCGAAAAAAGCGCGAAACAATAAATTAACATTAGGTGAGCTGCAAGGAGGCTCCTTCACGATCACAAACGGAGGTACATTCGGATCGCTTATGTCAACACCGATCCTAAACAGCCCTCAGGTTGGGATCTTAGGTATGCACAAAATTCAGCTGCGCCCAGTAGCGATTGATGCGGAGCGCTCTGAAAACCGTCCGATGATGTACATCGCTTTATCATATGATCACAGAATTGTAGATGGTAAAGAAGCGGTCGGATTCCTCGTCACCATTAAAAACCTGCTTGAAGATCCGGAACAGCTGTTGCTGGAAGGATAATTTGAGACAGACAAAAAGTACACTGCCCTTACAAGCAGTGTACTTTTTTTATTGAGAGAAGGGGAGAATTTATATGCAAAGCTGTTATCCGCTTGAGATCGAATTTGAATATAATGAAGAATTGCATTCTATCACTCCGGTTCTTCTGCAAGACGAACATGACACGATATTAATAGACTGCGGATATCCCGGTTTTACAAACCATCTTCAACATGCTGCCGCCCGGCATGGAATGTCGCTTCATTCATTGACAAAAATTATTGTAACGCATCACGACATAGACCATATCGGCTCACTCGCTGCATTATACCGTTTGCATCCGGATGTCAGCGTGACAGCACATGAGCGTGAAGCGCCGTATATTGATGGCTCTAAAAAATCTTTACGGCTTGAGCAGGCTGAATCAACGTTTTGTTCATTGCCAGAGGATGCAAAGCCTTATGCAAAACAGTTCATCCGCTCGCTTCAATCAGTCGAATCGGCTCCAGTTCACCGGACAGTTACTGACGGCGAGCTGCTGCCTTGGTGCGGAGGCATTCGCGTTGTAGCCACGCCGGGTCATACACCCGGCCATATCAGTCTTTATCTGCCTGCCGAAAAAACAATGGTCACAGGTGATGCGGTCGTCATTGAAGACGGAAAGCTGAACCTTGCTAATCCTAGCTATACGTTACATATGGATGATGCGGTCCGTTCTGTGCGGCGGCTGCTCGATTACGATATCCGCCAATTGATTTGTTATCATGGAGGTCTATTTCAGGGGGATGTGAAAAAAGCGCTTTTGCGTCTGTTTCGTGATTTGCAGAATAAAAAAGGATAGGAGCGGCCAGTCTATCCTATCCTTGTTCAGTTATGAAAACGGAATCTTTGCCGTTTCTTCTACCTCGGCGCTGTTTTTCTCTTTTTTCTTAGACCAGTAGGTGGCAAGAACAGACCCCGACAGATTGTGCCATATGCTGAAAATTGCGCTCGGCACGGCTGACAAAGGGGAGAAATGCGCTGTCGCAAGCGCTGCGCCCAGTCCGGAGTTTTGCATTCCGACTTCGATCGCAATCGCTTTTTGTGAAGCATAATCCATTTTGAACAGCTTTGCAGTCAGGAATCCTAACAAATATCCGATTCCGTTATGTAAGATGACGACAGACACAATCAGCAGTCCTGATTGAAGCAGATGCTCACGATTTACGCTGACGACAGAGGATACAATCGCTACGATGCCGATTACCGACACGAGAGGAAGCGCGTGCACGGCTTGTCCGACCTGTTTTTTGAAGAACAGCTTCACAATCACCCCGAGGACGATCGGCAAAAGCACGGCTTGCATAATGGAAACAAACAGTGAACCGAAAGAAACGGGGAGCCACTCTTTCGCAAACAGCATAATAAGTGCCGGCGTTACAATAGGAGCAAGCAATGTTGAGATCGTGGTGACCGCAACAGAAAGCGCCGTATTGCCTTTCGCCAAAAACGTCATGACGTTTGATGCCGTACCGCCCGGACAGCATCCGACCAGAATGACGCCCGCGGCGATTTCTGCGGGGAGGCGGAGCCCGATTGATAAACAGAAAGCCGTAAGCGGCATAATCGTAAACTGGGCAGCGACTCCGATCACGACATGCCAAGGCTTTCTGATTAATTCTTTAAAATCGTCTGCTTGAAGAGTAAGCCCCATCCCAAACATAATAATACCAAGGAAAATCGTCATATAAGAACTGATCCAAGAAAACAAATCAGGGCAGGCGAATCCTAAACCGGCAAAGACGATAACCCACAAGCCAAAGGTTTGGCCCGCAAACCCGCTTGTTTTTTTCAGCCATTCCATAAACACAGCTCCTTTTACATTCAATCAATCAGTCAGAAAATATGACTGACTTTTCTGTATTCCATTATAAATAATTTTCTGAATAATTCAATATTAAATATAAGTTTTCAATAAAATTATTATGTAAACTAACATCTTCTTGACTATTCAGACATATATTCTTACAATTGATTTTTATACTGAAATGAATTGGGAGTGCTGAAGTGAAAGAAGCTAATCAATGGTCATCTAAGCTGGGATTTATTTTAGCTACGGCCGGCTCTGCAATCGGGCTCGGCGCAATATGGAAGTTCCCTTACGTAGCGGGAACCAGCGGAGGCGGCGCTTTTCTGCTTGTTTTTATTTTATTTACTGTTTTAATCGGACTGCCGCTTTTGCTTGCTGAATTTATTATCGGCAGAAAAACACAAAAAAACGCCGTTGAATCCTATAAGGCGCTCGCGCCGGGGAAAAAGTGGCACTGGATCGGATATCTCGGAATCATTACGTGTTTTATTCTATTATCCTTCTACAGCGTAGTGGGGGGATGGATATTAATCTACATTATAAAAGGCTTTACAGGCGGTTTATCGCTTTCTTCGGGATTTGATACGTTATTTATCGATACCATTTCAAACCCTTATGCAGCCGTTTTCGGCCAGCTGCTGTTTATCGTGCTGACGATTTTAGTTGTGGCAAAAGGGGTGAGCAGCGGCATCGAAAAGGTAAGCCAGGTGCTGATGCCGGCTCTGTTTATTCTGTTTATTCTTTTAATGATCCGCTCCGTTACGCTGCATGATGCAGCGAAGGGATTAAAATTCTTCTTCATGCCTGATTTTGGCGCGATGGATGCCAATACCATTTTATATGCGATGGGACAATCATTTTTCTCGTTAAGCGTCGGAGTGTCCGTAATGGTTACATACAGCGCATATTTAGAAAAAGAAGAAAATATTGTTCAATCCGCCGTATCGGTGACGGTATTAAATGTCCTTGTTGCTGTGATGGCGGGAGTGGCGATTTTTCCGGCGGTGTTTGCATTCGGCCTCAAGCCGGATCAAGGCCCGCAGCTTTTATTTAACGTGCTGCCGACTGTCTTTAACCAAATGCCGTTGGGCATCGTGTTTTTACTCGCCTTTTTGCTGCTGTTTTTATTTGCGACGCTGACATCGGCTTTTTCAATGCTTGAAATTTTAGTTGCTGTTTTGTCAAAAGGCGATTCGGCAAAACGGAAGCGGTATGCATGGATCGGGGGACTTGCTATATTTATTGTCGGGGTCCCTTCGGCGCTGTCGTACGGAATTTTGAGTGATGTTTCTATTTTTCACCGCAGTATTTTTGACGCTGCGGATTTTCTGGTCAGCAATGTCTTAATGCCGCTGGGCGCGCTTTTAATTGCCGTTTTCGTACCGCTGAAAATTCCGAAACAGATGTTGTTTGACGAACTGAAAAGCGGTTCCGGTATAAAACGAAAATGGTTTGCAGTCTGGCTCCTATTAATCCGTTATGTGGCTCCTGTAGCCATTATTATCGTTTTTCTGCACGTGCTTGGTATTTTTTAAACCAAAAGAAGCACGCCCCCGTTCAAGACGGGGGCTTTTTTAATAAAGCGGCCATATCACGCGGTGCGCTTGCTCGAACCGTTTCTCCGCCTCCCGCCAATCAACGACATTCCACCATTGATCCACGTAAGCCGCGCGGTCGTTTTTATATTGTAAATAATAAGCGTGTTCCCACACATCCAGCGGAAGCAAAGGAATGACGTCCCACTGGCTGTAGAGCTGATGCTTCTCAGCGGCCAAAATCTCCAGCCGCCCGGCGCGCGGCGCCCAGACTAGGATAGCCCAGCCGACTCCTTCGACTTTTTTCGCCGCTTGAGAAAATTGCTCTTTAAAAGCGGAATAGCTTCCGAATGACACATCAATCATTTGAAAGAGTGCACCCGTCGGCCGTCTTTTTCCGTTTGGATTCATCGAAAACCAGAAAATACTGTGCAAATAATGGCCCGCGCCGTGAAACGCCAATTGCCGCTCCCAATGTGCCACTAAGTCGTACTGTTTCGTCTGTCTCGCTTTTTTGAGCTCCAGTTCTGCTTTATTCAGACCGTCAACATAGCTCTGATGGTGTTTGGTATGGTGGAGTTTCATAATCTCTCTTGAAATATACGGTTCCAGTGCGGAATAACTGTAAGGCAGTTTAGGGAGGACATGCTTGCCGATCGGCACATAGGCTCTGCGCTCATCCGGCTCTTCGGGTTCAGTAATGTCCCGGTAAAGTGCTGATGCCTGTTCGTACCATTCCGCCTCCGTTAATCCATCATCCTGAAGGGTGTGAAAAATCCGGTCGATTTGTGCCGCGAAGCGATCGAACCGACCTTGTTGAATGACTTGTTCCTTCAAGGTTTCACACCAATTCAGCATCTCGGTTTGATAAGCGTGCCGTTTCATTTTTCTTCCTCCTTTTCACTCATTTTCATAAAAGTGCTGAGCGCAAGCAAAGAAAACACATACGGGTAGCTGTGATATCTGATGTAAAACTGTTTCGGCAGGCCGATTCCAGTCGGATAGCTGAAAGCGGCTCCTTCGTAATGCCGGTTTTCAATAAGAAAAGATATGCCTTTTGTGACGGCTTGATGATGAGGTTTTTCGTATTGCAGCAAAGCTTCGGCCGCCCAAGCCGTCTGTATAAGCGTCCCGTAAGAAAGCGGAACATAGGTTTTCTCTTCTGCACTTTTACAGGATTCCCCCCAGCTTCCGTCCTCGTTTTGAATGGACTTCAGCCAGCGGATCGCTTTTTTTACGGCCGGGTGGTTTTGGCTCACGCCGCAAGCCTTCATCCCTGTCAGCGCCGCCCATGTGCCGTAAATATAGCAGACACCCCATCTGCCGTACCACGATCCGTCCTCTTCTTGATGGCGGATCAGCCATTGGACGGCTTTTTCAATCTGAGGGTGATCAGAAGAAAGCCCCGCTTCTCCTAAACAGTGCAGCACCCGTCCGGTTAAGTCGCTTGTTGAAGGATCGATGGCAGCTTCCTCAGCCGATTCCAGCGGCAGCAGGCGGACCAGCGGATGATTGACATTTTTCTCAAAAGCAGAGAAGCCGCCGTCACTGTTTTGCATGGACAAAAGCCAGCTCAGTCCGCGTTCCCATGAGGCGGGATAAAGTTTTCGCGGAATGGCTTTGAGCACTGCGGCTGTGTCATCACAATCAGGATTATTTGTATTAATGTTTGAAAAACCCCATCCTCCCGGTTCAGCATGCGGGTTGTGAACGGCCCAATCAGCGACTTTCGTCTGCTGCCGTTCACGCAGAAACCGGGCGGCGCTGGTTATCATCTGATCGTTATCTGGGATGCCGCTTTTCATAAGCGCATAGCTGAGAAGCGCCGTATCCCAAACGGTCGACGTTGAATTTTCCAGGTACGGTATATTGCCGCAAGACGTGAGCAGAGCTTTCGTGCCGGCAAGCGCTTTTCTGATAACGGGGGAGTGGCGCGATACACCGAGAGCGAGCAGGCCGTACACCATAAAAATAGTGGCGCTCGCATAGCTGTATAATGTGCCGTCTTCTTCAATCCGGTCAAGCATATACGTTTTGGCCGTACGCAGACCGAGCTGGTGAAAAGCGGCAGGAATCTGCAAAAGCCGCTTCCAGTGCGCGAAAAGAGAAGAGAGGTCTCTGTTCTCATCCTGATCGGAACGAAGCCATGTAAACGGATTTTTAGTCATATGCCGATCTAAATGCGCGAGAGACGGAACGTTGGGATTTTTCAGCGAAAATCTTTTGTTAAGCGTCACGGCCATCGGTACAAAATGAATACGGGCGTATGTACTGAACTGGTAAAAATGCAGCGGGAAGGATGGGGGAATGACTAAGAAAGATAATGGCAGATGCAGCGCGGGCCATGGATAAAGGCCGTTTGCCGCAAGCATCCACTTTGTCATGAAGTGTACGTTGCGCAAGCCGCCATTTGAGATGATAAAGCGTTCGGCCTGAATCATATGCGCCTCAGAACGGCTATATAAACCGGAAGCCAGCAAGCCGGCATAGCCCTGTACAGTGGCGGTCACATTTCCTTTCCGGTCATCAGGATAGTTGGCAAAAGTTCCGTCCGGGCGCTGTTTAGCGCGAATGCCTTCTGCAAGCTCAGCGATCAGTTCTTTATCATTGTCTCCAAGAGAAGTGAGGAGGAGGATCAGAAAGGCGTTTGTCAAAATCGGTCCTTCAAAACAAAATGACCATGAGCCGTCCGCATTTTGCGTTTCTCTTAATAGGGAGATGGTTTTCTTTTGGCGGCTTCTGACGTTTTCATGAATTGTGCTCACACTCGCTCAACTCCTTCAGAAGCATATATATTCATATGTAAAAGGCCGCATGACAAAAGAAAGAAACTGCTGACAGGCAGCAGTTTCTTGTTTGATTAATCTTCCAGATTGATCCAGACGCTTTTCACTTCTGTATAATTATCCAGAGCGTAAGAGCCCATTTCCCGCCCGAGGCCGGATTGCTTATAGCCGCCGAAAGGAGATGCCGCATCGAAAACATTGTAGCAGTTGACCCAAACGGTGCCGGCTTGGAGACGGTCAGCAATGTAATGGGCGTTTTTGACATTCTCAGTCCAAAGTCCGGCTGCAAGGCCGTATTCCGAGCGGTTCGCCCGCTCAATCACTTCATCTACCGTATCATACGGAATGGCGGCTAAAACCGGGCCGAAAATTTCTTCTTTTGCGATGGTCATGCTGTCATCCACATCCGCAAATACAGTCGGGGAGACAAAATACCCTTCTTCAAACGGGCAGCTGCCGCCCGCGACAGCTTTGGCTCCTTCCGCTTTTCCTTTTTCAATATATGAAAGCACGCGCTCATGCTGTTCCTTACTGACGAGCGGGCCGATTTGTGTATCTTGGTGAAGGCCGGCGCCTTGCTGAAGCGATTTCGCATATGAAACCATTTCGCTGACGACCTCATCATATTTGTCTTTGTGAATGAAGACACGGGAGCCTGCACAGCATACCTGCCCCTGATTAAACATGACCCCGTTTAAAGCGCCGGGAATGGCTTTCTTCAAATTGGCGTCAGGCAAAATGATGTTAGGTGACTTTCCGCCAAGCTCCAGTGTCACGCGTTTAATTTTTTTTGCGGCTTTTTCCATGATTTTTTTGCCGATTTGTGTAGAACCGGTAAAAGCGAGTTTATCGACATCGTCATGGTTGGTCAGCGCTTCCCCGGCCGTTTCGCCGAACCCTGGGACAATATTGATGACGCCGTCAGGGAAGCCCGCCTGATCTATTAATTCCGCTAAATAGAGGGCAGTCAGCGGTGTCTGCTCCGCCGGTTTCAAAACGATTGTGCAGCCTGTGGTAAGGGCGGCGCCCATTTTCCACATCGCCATAAGGAGCGGGAAGTTCCAAGGGATGATCTGCCCCACGACGCCGACAGGCTCATGGCGGGTGTAATTAAAATATGAGCCGGCGACCGGAATCGTTTGTCCGGTTATCTTTGTAGACCACCCGGCATAATAACGCATATGCTCAATTGCGAGCGGGATATCCCCATTCGTCGTTTCATTAATCGGTTTTCCATTATCAAGTGTTTCAAGCTGCGCGAGTTCCGTTTTGTGCTCTTCCATTAAATCGGCAAGCTTATACATCAGCCTGCTTCTGGAAGCGGCCGGCATAGTGCGCCATTCGCCGTGATCAAAGGCTTTGCGTGCCGCTTTCACTGCACTGTCAATGTCTTCTGACTGTGCCTCGTAAAGCGTCATCAGCGTTTCCCCGGTTGCCGGATTCGGTGTGACAAATGTTGATCCTGAAGCGCTCGGAACAAATTTTCCGTCAATATAAAGCTTCTTCGTGCCCTGTAAAAATGTTTCCAGCCTTTTTGTGATCTGCATCGTTAAAGAACTCATTCGTAACAAACCTCCCGAAATTTTTTTATGGTCTGTTTTGAGCATCTTGATGTCCGCGCAAAGTAAGCGCATACAGTCATTCTATAATAACACCTCCGGTAAAATCAATCGATAACCGTTATTGCAATTCACAAGAAAAAACGGCTACAATAAGCTTATCGATTAAGAAAAGGAGTTTTATAAATGATTCATAATAATTGGCAGACAAAAGAAAGCGTCAAAAAGGTCAAATGCGTACATACAGATGCGAAAAAATACATTGTCAAAAATGTGCTGACGCCGGGTAAAGAGTATGAAGTCAAAAATGAAACAGAAGAATTCATTTTTGTTGTAGACAATACAAACAAAGTCGGAGGCTTCTACAAAGAGTATTTTGAAGAAGTTTAAAGCTGTATGAATTTATTTTGCCTGAGCCATACTAAAAAAGACTACATATAAAGGGTGGCTGCAAAATGAAAAAAACAGAGCAAGACAAACAAAATAAAACATCAGATCAGCTTCAGCAAGTGCAACCTGAAGAAGGCACCGACACGACGATGGAACAAATTTCAGATACCTATAAAGAAGGAACAATTGAAGATACGGATCGTTGATGTTTTGTTGAACCGCGGCATTGGAGAAGCCGCGGTTTTTTATGGCGAAAATAAAAAACTGACTTTTCGAAAAAAATACCGTTTTCTTGAAACCTTTTCTTTCGCTGAACCGTACTACTTCATAACAGCGGCACCTTTCGCGAAGGGCTTTTTTGATGAACGTTCTAAAAATGTAATCTGTTCGTAATGGTTTAAATGCCGTCTATGTCGTATTCTTATATAGGGATAAAGAACTTATTTTTTTATGATTGTAATAAAACAATAGTATAGAAGCAGAAAGTGGGGTTCTTCATTGGGAATTTTTTCTGTCAGCAGATCAACCGACACAAAAAAGCTGGAGGCTTTGCTCGTTGAGGGAGAACGGATCGAAACGATTTATAAACTGCGGGTTGACCAAATATGCTTTACGAATAAACGAGTGATTTTCTTTGATAATAAAATGTTCTCCAAAAAGAAAGTGCGCGTATTTCTTCCATATAAAACAATTGAAAGCTTCGCCATTCAAGAAGCAGGGATGTTTGATCCCGATACCGGGCTTGTATTAATGACAAGGGGAAAAACTTTCGAATTGGAATTTGCAAAAGAAACGGACTTGACTGAGGTTCAAGCCATCTTAACAAAATACTTATGCAGTTAAATATCACATAAAAGCCATCCGAATGCATGCGGATGGCCTTTTTATTATATAATGCTTGTTTTTCCGGAGTTCGAATCAATGAGATCCGGATCAGCAATAGAACTGATGGGGATATAAATCGGCGCCAAATCACCATTTTCTTCACCGAATCCGTAGTTGATCTTATTGGATAAAAAATAATCGATTTGCTGATACGGGCCGATCGTAATGGAAGAACCGCGGTCGACTGCATTTACTTTAAAGCCCCCTACATTTACCAAAACTGGCGAAAACATCATAATGGGCCTCCTTTTCCGGCAGGGATTTTATCGCATGCAGACTCAAAGGCAGATGGAGAATCAATTTGATCCCGGTCATCCACTTTGCCGTTCGTGCCGATGAAGCCGCTTGCATCTCCGAAGTTCTGTCCGTATCCCTGATTCTTTTTATCAGAATTCTGCCATTCCGCCAGTAAATTTTGTCCGACATTCACCGCTGAAGCATTTTCAAAGGAATTAATTTTCAACATGAAAATATTAATATTGATATATGGAGTTGGTTGAACCACAGGCAAACCTCCTTTAATACAGGTGTATGCCGGCTGTTATGACCGTATGCTTAGACAGGGGGCGATAAAAATGGATTTCGATAAGATGAAGCAATGGATGGAAATGGCGCAAAACATGTCCGGCGGCGACTTTTGGAAAAACGTTTTTGATGATGAACAACTGAAATCATTTCAAAACGGCCATTCTCATTTTCCCTTTCAACAGGGAGATGGGCAAATGAGAAGAAATGAGGATGCTTTTCCTCTTATAGATATTGTGGAAACCCATGATGAGCTCCAATTTTTGCTGTATCTGCCCGGCTACCGGAAACAAGATGTTCAGCTGCTGTCCTACGGAGAATATATCGTCGTAAAAGGCACGAGAAAATCCTTTTTTAATGAACAGGATTTTAAACAGAAGACCGGAAAATACGGCGATTTTGAAAAAAAACTCGACCTTCCGCATTCCGCTCAGGGAACGAAGGGAATGCAGGCGGTATTCAAAGACGGGATTTTATATATATCGATTGCTAAACATCTGGGGGATGCAAGCCAGATCATTATCGAAGGCTGATCTTGTTTGCTGTGCCATCTATCAGATCTGAATCATCGATACTCATGATAGGGATGACGACAACGGTGCAATCACCGTTTTGTTCACCGTACCCTTCATTTCTTTTATTGGCTGCTGTGTTTCTCACCATAACGGAAGAGCCGGTGTTAAAAGCTGCTCCGCCGCTGATTCCGTTCATTTTTATATACTCAAAGTTGATAACGGATGGAAAAAACATCATGATTCGCCTCCTTTTTGTATATCATGTTTATATATTCGCAATGCGGGACGCATAGAACTTTCCAAGAGTGACGGGGAAAGAAGTGATTTTCTTTGAAAAAAATAATGAAAGAGATTTTCAAAAAAGTGTGTGAAGAAGAATTAGACCGGCTTAAGAAAGTGGAACAACAGCTTGATGAGCTTCAGGATAAGTGTCATTTTGAGCCGCAAACGGTTGAAGGGGAAAAAACATATGTCCATATTGAGCACGTCAAAGTGGACAAGGTTGAATACAATATTGATTTTGAAAAGCTGAGTATAGAAGAGCTGAGCGGTATGCTGAATATCGGCGCCACTTACCATACACCGGTGCACAGGCTTAAACAAGCCTGCGCTGAAGAATGTCGGGACAACCCGCAAAATGATGCTGCGAAAGAAAAAAGCCAGACAAAGCAGCAGACACCCAATGTCACCATCAGGGGAAGAAAGCATTGACCCCGTTGTTTCAGCCTCCTTTTTCGAGGGTATGTATTAACAGATGCAGCGAAGAATACAGACGAAAAAGGAGATGATGAATATGTCATTATCAAAAGAACAGCAGGACAGCCTTTATCATAAATTAATCGATTTAAAGGAAAGTCTTCAGGGAGAATCAAAAGAAAATCATTCAATGAGCGAAGACACAGGAGAACTGTCGAACGGAGTAGATAATCACTTAGCTGATCACGGAAGCATTTATTTGGACAGGGTCACGAATCAGACGCTGGACGGTGTCGATCAGAATCTTTTAGATGAGGTGCACGCCGCGCTTGAACGAATGGATAAAGGAACATACGGGATTTGCGAGAAAACGGGAAAAGAAATTCCTTATGAAAGACTTGAAGCTGTGCCGTACGCCAGAATGACCGTCGAAGCGCAGCGAGAAACAGAAGGGGATGTGAAAACAGACGCTCCGTCATATGAAAGGGAATTTCACGAGCAGGTGAAAGACCTCTCAAATAAAGAAACCGTTGATCAAAAAAGCTCACAAACTTACGAAATCCTGGATCGCGAGCAGGATTCACAATAATAGCAGCAGGTACATTCATATGTACCTGTTTTTTTATTCCATAAAAAATCTCAGAATCGAAATAAAATCATTGACTTTATATAAAAAAGAAAGTAACATACTATTTGTAAGTAAATATTAAAAGATTACCGGGAGGAATTTAGAATGTCTCAAGTATTATTTGTAAAATCAAGTGATCGTACGGCTGAAGAAGGCGTATCCGTAAAATTATACGAAGCGTTTCTGGCTGCTTATAAAGAAAACAATCCGAATGATGAAGTGATCGAACTTGATCTTCATAAAGAAAACCTTCCTTACCTCGGAAGAGATATGATTAACGGAACATTCAAAGCTTCAAAAGGAATTGAAATGACAGACGAAGAGAAAAAACAAGCGTCAACTGCTGACATTTACTTAAATCAATTCGTCAAAGCTGACAAAGTCGTGTTTGCATTCCCACTTTGGAACTTCACAGTGCCTGCTGTGCTTCATACTTATGTTGATTACCTGTCTCGCGCAGGAGTTACTTTCACATACACGCCTGAAGGCCCTAAAGGTCTGATGGGAGATAAAAAAGTAGCGCTCTTAAACGCACGCGGCGGCGTATATTCTGAAGGACCGATGGCATCTCTTGAAATGTCATTAAACTTCATGAAAACCGTTCTCGGTTTCTGGGGTGTCCAAGATCTTCATACTGTTGTCGTTGAAGGCCATAATGCTGCACCGGATAACGCTCAAGCGATCATTGAAAAAGGACTGCAAGAAGCGAAAGATCTGGCTGCAAAATTCTAATTTCCATTAACTCTTGCGCCCATACAGGGTGTGAGAGTTTTTTATATTATAGAAGAAACTGGCGGCAGCTTTCGATCTGATCTTATATTGATATATTGATATTTTGTCGAAAAAACAATTTTTATGTAGAATAAAGCATTTTTCACAAAGAAAAAAGGTTTTCTGTAAAAGAATTAACCCTCTTGCCAAAATACGACTGATGGTGTAGGATATAAGAGAAGCTACATTGTTCGTATTGTTAATTAAGTTTTAACCTTTAAGCTGTAATAGGGAGTTTTATATCGAAGCCGGAATGTCATGCCTCCATTGCAGAGGACGACAGGAACGCTTCTGCAAACACCCACTTTGAGGAGTGGTGGTTTAAAACTTTCTTACTTGCGTACGGCATACGTAGCGAAAGCCATTTCCCTTGCGGAGATGGCTTTTTATTTTGAATTGCCCTTGAGCAGCGTACTTTATCTGTATGATAAAATGAAAGAATCAAAGACAAAGTGAGGTTTTACAACTTATGCTGGATAAAGCCCAATCCCTTCTGGCGCATTATTTTGGTTACGACAGTCTACGCGCGGGCCAAAAGCAGGCGATACAATCAGTTGCAGAGGAGAGAAAAAACACGGTCTGCATTATGCCGACGGGGGGCGGAAAATCAATCTGCTATCAGATTCCCGCACTGCTGTTTGAAGGAACCACAATCGTTATTTCCCCTCTTATTTCCTTAATGAAAGATCAAGTCGACGCGCTTGAAGAAGCGGGTATCGCGGCAGCTTATATTAACAGCACCCAGACAAGCCGTGACATTCATGAGCGCCTGACCGGTTTGAAACAAGGGGCTTACCGGCTCTTTTACATTACACCGGAGCGTTTGACTTCTTCTGAATTCATTCACATCCTGCAGAATATTACGGTTCCTCTTGTCGCCATTGACGAAGCTCACTGTATATCGCAATGGGGACATGATTTCAGGCCGAGTTACCGGAATATCGAAATCCTTTTTAATGAATTAAAAGAACCGCCCGTCATCATCGCATTAACGGCGACGGCTACGCCTGAGGTTCATGATGATATCTGCAAGCAGCTTCATATTAAGAAAGAACAAACTGTATATACCGGTTTTGCCAGAGAGAATTTAACGTTTAAAGTAGTAAAGGGCGAAAACAAAGACCGGTTTATCGAGCGGTATCTGGAAAAAAATAAACACGAAGCCGGCATTATATATACAGCGACAAGAAAAGAAACCGACCGTTTATATGAGAAATTAAAGCGCAGCGGCATCAATGCCGGCCGTTATCACGGCGGATTGGCGGATGATGACAGAAAAGACCAGCAGGAGCGGTTTCTTAACGATCAGATACAAGTGATGGTAGCTACGTCCGCTTTCGGAATGGGAATCGATAAGAGCAACATCAGGTTCGTTTTGCACGCGCAGATTCCGAAAGATATGGAGAGCTATTACCAGGAAGCCGGACGGGCCGGGCGCGATGGTCTTAACAGCGAGTGTGTGCTCTTATTTTCGCCGCAGGATATTATGGTGCAGCGTTTTTTAATAGACCAATCGGCCGCCGGAGAAGAAAAACAAAAGCAGGATCTCAAAAAACTGAGACAGATGGTGGATTACTGTCATACGGAAGATTGCCTGCAGCGGTTTATTCTGAAGTATTTCGGCGAGAATGAGGCGGAAGCTTGCGAAGCATGCGGCAATTGCACTGATACAAGGACCGCCCATGACGTCACAAAAGAAGCGCAGATGGTATTATCATGCATCATCAGAATGAATGAGCGCTTCGGAAAAACGATGGTGGCGCAGGTGCTTAGCGGCTCAAAAAATAAAAAAGTGCTGGAAAACAGCTTCAGCAGCCTGTCCACTTACGGCATTATGAAGCATCAATCCGCAGCGGAAATCAGTGATTTTATCGAATTCCTTATTTCAGATGAATATATCAGAATGGCGGACGGCACATTTCCGACGCTTATGGTCACCCAAAAAGGCAGGGACGTTCTGCTTGGAAAAAGCGCAGTCTCGAGAAAAGAAGCCTTACAGGCCGCCGCCGTTACCGAAAATGATGAATTATTTGAGCTTCTCCGGCGTCTCCGCAAAGAGATTGCAGCTGAACAGGGTGTGCCTCCATTTGTCGTGTTCTCGGATCAGACGTTAAAAGAAATGTCGGCGAAACTTCCGAAAACAGATCAGGATCTTCTTTCCGTAAAAGGGGTCGGGGAACAAAAAAGATTGAAATACGGAGCGGTTTTTTTAGAAGAAATCCGAAATTATGTAAGAGAAACAGAGTGAAAAAAAGTTTTTTTTAGAAATTTGCACATTGTGTTTTTCATTGGCGCCGGAAAAATCAGAAGCTTGAAAACCCTTGCTGTATCAAGGTTTCAGCAAGACTTACCAAGCGAGAGAAATGTTTCATGTAAAGGAACTGTAATCTAATTCAAATCGTTTTGTTATTGAACTGACATTTTCATATGTTACGATATCACCTGTTAGCCGCCAATAAAAAGCTAACAAGGGAGGATTTACTTATGAAGAAGACGATTATGTCCTTTGTCGCAGTTGCAGCAATTTCAACAACTGCATTCGGAGCTCACGCTTCTGCTAAAGAAATCACGGTGCAAAAGGGTGACACGCTCTGGGGGATCTCGCAAAAAAACGGAGTGAACCTAAAGGACTTAAAAGAATGGAATCAGTTATCTTCTGATTTAATCATTGAAGGAGAGAAACTGACTATTTCTTCAGTAGAAACAACCACATCTGGGCAGTACACAGTGAAGCAGGGCGACAGCCTCTGGAAAATTGCTCAGAAATTCGGAACATCAGTCGGCAATCTGAAAAGCTTGAATAACTTGCAATCAGATATAATTTACGCAGGCACAACGTTAAATGTGAAAGGTCAGGCTCAGGCTGCACAGCCGGCTCAAGAAGCCAGCCAGCCGCAAACTGAACAAAAACCAGCTGCCGAGACAGAACAGCCGAAACAAGAAGCTGTTAAAAACGAGCAGCCTAAACAAGAACCTGTTCAAGAACAACAACCTAAACAAGAAGCGAAGGCTGTCGAAGCAAAACAGCAGCCTGTTCAATCAAATACAAACCAACAAGAGCCTAAAAAGCAGCTGACAATGACTGCAACTGCTTACTCTGCTAACGACGGCGGCATTTCCGGTGTAACGGCAACCGGTGTTGACTTAAACAAAAACCCTGATGCAAAAGTCATCGCGGTAGACCCTAGTGTCATTCCGCTTGGCTCTAAGGTTTATGTTGAAGGTTACGGAGTGGCAACAGCAGCAGATACAGGCGGCGCAATTAAAGGAAATAAAATTGACGTATTTGTTGCAAAGAAAAGTGACGCTAACAACTGGGGCGTCAGAACAGTAAATGTTAAAGTATTAGACTAGTTTCATATAGAGATGAAGAACACAAGGCGAAATGCTTTGTGTTCTTTTTTTCTTCCCTTTTTTGACTGTATATAATCGTTATATGCGGAAAAAGAAAAAGCGTTTCTCTAATATATTATATAGAAGGAATGGATGTGAAAACGGAATCTGAAGGGGTGTATGAATCTGATGGAGCCGGAATTTATATGTTTATGGAATGCCTTCACAGAATCACCGGTGTTTCAAGCATGTATCTGTACCGCTTTGGCCATTGTGATCGTTATCGGACTGTCTATGCCGGCTGTCAGGCTGTTTCAGGCGCTTGACAGAGGGAGAGGAAGGCCAGCCATTATTGAAAAGGTGAGACGTACTGGTGTGATGAAGAATGGCAGGCACGAGCTTGTGCTTATTTTAAACGTAAAAAACCAAGACGGAACGCATGATAAACGTGAACTGACACATGCCGTATATAATGAAGAGATCAGCCGTTTTTATGAAGGAGCTTCCGTATGGGTGACGGCAGCGGCTGGCGGACGAATTATGATCGCTCCGCGCACGCCGCGGCATAAGGCATCAAAATAAAAAGACGGGGCGGTTTTCCCGTCTTTATGTATTAATGCCGATCGATCCATATCCTTACGCCTTCTGAGCCGGCTTCTATTCTGCATGTTCCTCCGATCGGGAATGTCATCAAAGGGGAGGTATGGCCGAAATCAGCATTTGCGATAACAGGCATGGATGACAGTTCTTCTTTTGTACGGATGACGGCACGCAGAGCCTCCTCAGACACATTTGAAGCATGCTGGAAACGTCCGATGACAATTCCCTTCACAGCTGAAAAAGCGGGAAGGTGGATGAGTGACTGCAAATCCCGGTCAAACATATGAATGTCCGACATATGATCATCTTCTATAAACAGAATCACTTGTTCCATCTCCGGAAAGTATTCGGTGCCCTGCAGAAGATTCAGCGTGCATAGATTTCCTCCGATCAGTGTTCCTTCCGCATATCCGGGTTGAATAACGAGCGGTCCCGGATTCCGATAAAAACGTCTGTCCTCCTGGTTCAAATACCATTTATCATCACTCCACTCGGATGAAGGCTTTATCTCATACGGGTTGTCAGAAGCACAGCAGGCCAAGAAAGAGTTAATCGTATAGTCCAGCCCTTTTTTCATGGCAAATGAAGAAAAATGGGGACCGGAATATGTAATAAGGCCGGTTTTTTGATATATGGCATGACCGAGAGCGGTAATATCTGAATAGCCGCAAAGGATTTTCGGATGCCGCTTGATGTTTTCATAATCAAGATAGCGAAGCAGCTGATTTGATTGGAACCCGCCGAGTGTCGTCAAAATCGCTTTGATGTCAGGATCAGCGAAAGCTTCGTGCAGATCCTGTACACGCGATTCAATGGATGATGAATCAAATTCATTTATTTCTTTCGCATGCTCTGAAAAAGAGACACGAAAGCCGAGCTCCTCCAATTTTGACTTTGCGGCATTTATATTTTCATCTGACATAACGGACATGCTTGTGGCCGGAGACACAATACGAATGCCGTCACCTTTTTTCAATTTTTCCGGATACAAAAAAAACCCTCCTTATATGGTTTAATCTATTACACCATATAAAAGAGGGTTTCTCTATTATTTTTTTACAAGTCGACCCATTTAATGCCGCCTGATTGCGTATCATTGTCAATCCAGACATCAAAGTGATGCTTTTCATAAAAATGAACGAGTCTGTCGACATGATCCCAATCACGCTTAGCGATGTCGCCCGTCACTTTCGGGATATTCTGCTCTCTGGCGATATGTTTTAAAAATTTCATGCAGATCGAGCCGTAGCCGTGGTTCGGCGGGCCTTTAATGTCTCCGATATGAATGGCATTGTCATAATAAGAGGCGATCAGTGAAAAACAGCCTCTTCCCCGGTAGGCTGATTCACAATCAGTCAGCATAATCTTACATGTTTGGCCATCATCAATCGAGGAAACAATGATCCAATCGTCATTGTTCGATTGATCAATACCAAGCACTCGCGCGTCTTTTGATACATCTATCAGATTTTCCCGCATTCTGAAAATCTGAAATTCAAGTTTATGAAGCTCTTTTTCCAGCTCTTTCTGATCTCTTTCTTCTGCAGTAAACAAAATCATACTCCTTTCACAGCGTAAAAGTCTTAGTTAAACACAAGTATCCATTGTAGTAAATGATGTCTTGGTTTGTAAATGGGTTTTGTAAAAACTTTTTTAGAAAAGTCTGCCGTTTATATGTGGATTGACGTTTTTAAGGCGGTGCGGATAGGGAAAGGAACAGTGAGCAGCGGAAAAAGGAGGAATCTATAATGGCAATTGACTCACTCATCGGCAAATTGAAGTACGTAATGACGGAATCTCCTGATAAAATGCTTTCCTTATATGTAAATACGGATATGAGAAATCCGGATCAGCAGGGGGGAGAGTGGAAAATCGCCTTGAAAACCGGTTTTCGGAGATTAAAAGAGTATCTGTCTGCCAGTGATCCGGAAGAAGAAAAATCTCTCGTCCGCATCATGGAACGTGTCTATCAATATATCGATGGGCTTGGTAAAGAGATGCCGCGAAGTCTCGTATTTTTTGCATCGGGAGAAGGCGGTATTTGGGAGACGATTGAATTGCAGGTGCCTGTCGAAACACGATTTTATTGGGAAGAAACGGCTGTCCTTGATCAATTAGAACTTCTCCGTGAACAATTTCCGAGCACGGCTTTTATTCTCACCCAGCAGAATGAAGTGAAGATTATAGAAACCGTACTCGGAAAAATTGAAGGGGTGGAGCATTATCAATACGACGTCATCAATGAATCGTGGAAACCGCAGGATGTAAGCGGAAGTTCCGTATCGATGGACGAGGACGCCGCCAAAGCCCACGTCGAAGAAAACCAAAACAGGCTGTATAAACGATTGGCTTCGAACCTTGATCAGAAGGCCGCTTCACACCAATGGGAGCGTCTCGTAATCGCAGGGGACAAAGAAACAGCCGATATTCTCGATCAGCACATGAATAAACCGATAGATCGGATCATTCCAAAAAATCTGTTGAATGAAAACGAACATAAGGTGATAGAAGAACTGTTGAAGGAAGCATAATATGACGAAAGGCCGGGTCTCAAACACCCGGTCTTTTTAGGACTTAAGTTTGTCTAATTTCTGACGAAGCGGACGAAACCGTTGACATCAAAGCTGAATTCTCATACCATTTGGATAGTCAGTAAAATTGAGAGAGGTCATAAGATGAATCAGACAGAAAACAAACCTAAAAGTTATACCGGTATCGTGCTGACATTGACCGTTCTGATCAACGGGTTAATTGCGGTGCTGTTTTTTATGCCGAAATCGGGACAGGTCAGCATTGCCAATATTCATATTCTGCCGATGTTAAATGCCATTTTTAACAGCTTTACTTTTATCTTTTTGCTGGCAGCGCTCTTTATGATTAAGCAAAAAAACATTCAAGCGCATAAACGTTTTATTTTAGCGGCGTTTACGACGACTTTGCTGTTTTTGATCTGCTATGTCGTGTACCACTCGATAGCTGAGAATACTTTATTCGGCGGCCACGGCATCATGCGCGGGATTTACTTCTTTATTTTAATTACGCATATTTGCCTTTCCTTCATCATCGTGCCGCTTGCGCTGTTTACGCTGATCAGAGGATTCAGTATGCAGGTGGAGCGCCACAAAAAAATCGCCAGATGGACGATGCCGCTCTGGCTGTATGTCAGTCTGACGGGTGTCATTGTATACTTAATGATCTCACCGTATTATTAAAAAAAGCCGTGCTCTGCGCGGCTTTTTTCTATTGATTGAAAAAGGCGCCTCATCAGGGCGCCTTTTACTCTTCAAGCGTTTCAAGTGTTGTTACATTTAAGGATTGTTCAACGGTTTTTGTTTTTGCTTTTACTTTTTCTGCGTACGTGTAATCACCATAGCAGTAGGGATAACGGAAATTGTCTTTGTTCCCTCCGCAAGTGTAAAGTTTCGGATTCTTTTTGACCTGCTGCTCGGAGTATTGTTTTGCCAGTTCCTCAGTATGCGATCCTCCATGTTCAGCCACAAAATCAATATAGCCGGCTCCCATGTTGTAGCTTTGTATAATCGTATCCAAGTCTACGCCTTTTTTCTTGCCTGTTTGGTACATGAGAGTGAATTGTTTGATTCCCTGTTTGATACTGGTTTGAGGGTTTTTAATCTCATTTCGCTTTAAACCCAGAGATTCTGAAGACTGCATGGGATCATTTCCTCTTCCTTTTGACTCCTGATATATCATGCCGAGTACAAGGGATGTATATTTGGTGAGTCCTTTTTCATCCAGCTCGTCTTCAACAAGCGGTTTGTAATCTGTCAGCCGTTCAAGTACGATCGGTTTGACATCAAACGGAAGACTTTTGAGCAATTCATTATTTGAAAATAACAGAATGAGGAAGAAGGAAACCATGACAAAAACACATATCATCATAAGACCCGCGGCAGCGAAACAGCCTTTTTTCTTTTTCTCCACTGTGTTTCACCCTCAATTTCAGGAGCATTATGACTTTTTCATTATGACACAGATGAATGCGCGAAACCAAGCGGAAACCCGTATTTGAAACATAAATTTAAAATAACGGTTCTTTTGTCAGGCGCAGGATGTATCTGCATCAATTGACATTTGGTATAATTGGGCTACTTGAGAAAAGAAGGGTGAGGTATATGACTGAATTTCACGAATCCGGAAACACGAATGACCCCGCTGTCGATTTAGATGAGGAAACTTTATTTTTGGTTGCCCAGACTTTTAAGGCGCTGTCTGATCCGACCAGAATCAGAATTCTCCATTTGCTGTCACAGGGTGAGCACGCGGTAAATGATATCGCAGAAAAGCTGAATTTGCTGCAGTCTACCGTTTCTCATCAGCTGCGTTTTCTTAAAAATCTGCGCCTCGTCAAATCACGCAGAGAAGGAACATCCATCTATTATTCTCCTGAGGATGAACATGTGTTAGATGTGCTTCAGCAAATGATTCACCATACGCGGCACGATTAAAAAACATCCCTGCTTTTTAGACAGGGATGTCAGCCGTACTGACTGTTATTGGTTTGGTCTCTGCTCGTTTTTAAAACATAAAAAGAGAAGCCGCTGTAATACACTGCGATGAAATAAAAGATACTGATGGTCAGCGGATCGGCCCCGACCGTTTGGCTGTATGCCTCCGGATGGGTAAAGTCCGCTGTGACCCGGTAAATTTCAATAACGCGATAAACAAATCTCGATAGGAATAACGTTAATAGAATAAGTTCAATCCATAGGTGAGTGCGAAAATACATTTTTCCGCGGCGTTCTTCAAAAGAAATGTTCCGTTTGGCAAACAGGACCAGAAGCCAGCCGCAAAAAGTGCCGAATATAAGATGGCCGTATAAAGCCGGGTGTGTGATGCTGAAAAACGCCAGAGCTGCGGCCAGCAATGAAAACAAAATCATTCTGGTATAAAGCCAGCGGGGTTTCAAAGGCTGAAAGCCGACAGACCGTTTCACCTTTTTATACAGGAAAAAGGCAATCATTAAGACAGGGCAGATGCTTTGAAGTGTGATATGCATGGTGTGGAACTCCCCCTCCGTTGAGTAGTGTATGCTTATCCGGCTGGTTTTAGTAGTGTGATTTATTCGCAGGCTGAAAGCATCTTTTATCACAGTATGCGCGTTTCTTTTTTTTGCATAAGAGAAGCGCCCGCGCCTTTTTCAGGATTTAGTCAGAAAACTCTTGATAAACTAACGGTATTAGTTATAATGAAACTAATGATATTAGTTTTAGGGGGATGTTGATGAGAATCTTACAATACGGAACCGTTTGGCAGTTGACTTTTTTTCCAGCGCTTTTCCCGGTGAATTGTTATTTGGTTGAAGAAGAAGAAGGAGTAACCCTGATTGACGCCGGACTGCCTAACAGTCATAAAGGAATTAAACAAGCATTGCGGCAGCTTGGGAAGCCGCTGAATGACATATTACTCACCCACGCGCACGGGGATCACATCGGTTCGCTTGACTCATTAGCTGCGGAATTTCCGGATGCTTCCGTCTGTATTTCTGAGCGGGATTCTTTCTTGCTGAAAGGTGACACTTCTTTATTTGAGCATGAAGCACAAACGCCGATAAAGGGGGGAGTGCCGAAAAATGTTCAGACCGAACCTGATCGCCTGCTGAAAGGCGGCGAGCGGATCGGATCTTTACTTGTCATTCCCGCTCCCGGTCATACGCCGGGAAGCCTCGCTTTTAAAGATATGAGAAATGATATGCTGATCGTCGGAGATGCCTTTCAAGTACGGGGAGGCCTTGCTGTTTCTGGGAAGCTGAAATGGAAATTTCCGTTTCCGGCTTTTGCTACGTGGAATAAAGAAGAAGCTGTAAAAACAGCAAGAACGCTTATCGCTCATCAACCAAGCAGTCTGGCCGCCGGACATGGAAATGTTCTCTGCAATCCCGTTGAAATGATGGCTGAGGCTGCTGAGGAAGCCGAACGAAGCCTGCCGGGAGGCCGATCATAATGTCACCGAGAGTCGGAATGAGCCTTGACATGATATTGAGAGCCGCAGCAGGCATCGCTGACGAAAAAGGGCTGAACGAAGTGACGCTTGCGGCTGTTGCAAAGTCCTTAAACGTAAAACCGCCTTCCCTTTACAATTTTGTCAATGGCCTTCAAGGAATTAAAACAGAGCTGGCTGTCTCCGGTTTAACTATGTTATATGAAAGAATGGCGGCCTCTGCAGAAGGACTGACGGGTGAAACGGCTTTGCTTGCTCTTGCCGATGCCTATATCAATTTCGCCGAAGCCAATCCCGGATTATATGACGCAACATTTCAAAAGATAAAAGACGGCCGGATTGAGAATCTGTCAAGCCTGCTTGTAGAGCTTGTTGTCAGGCAGCTGACAGCGAACGGTTATGCACAGTCTGACACTGCGATTCATGCTGCGAGAGGACTGAGGAGCCTTCTTCACGGATTTGCCGTGTTGAGAAAACAGAGTGCATTTGAATTAACCGAATCAATTAAGGAAAGCCGGAAGTTTGCAGTTGTTGCGTTCCTAAGAGGTTTGCAGGAGAGGGAACAATAATATTATTATGTAAACTAAATAAAAAGGAGGGACAAATGGATTCATTACAACATATCATTTGTGAGCGGCGCACCTATTCACATATTTTTGATTCTCATGCACACACATACTGCCAAATGCTCTTTCCGCTCGAAGGACAGCTGGACCTGGAGACAGAAAGACGTGAAATCAGATTAAAACCTGATCAAATGCTGTATATTCCGCCCGGGCATGAACATCGGTTCCGTTCTTTGGAGCGAAATGAATGTCTTGTTCTCGACATACCGGCATTTTTTTTCAAAGGTTCCTTTGACCCCGGCGTTCTGAATAAGCTTGATCCTTTTTGGACATCGATTCGGTTTCTGCTGACAGAAGAGACAAAGCAGCAGTCGGCTCATTCATTGAGTCTGCTTGCAGAATATATTGCTGAAAAGATACAAGAAAACCGTACGAATGATTCAATTGCGTATATCCGCCGAAATCTCTCAAAGACTTTTACAATTAAAGAGCTCGCCGCAATGGAACATTACCACCCGGCGTATTATTCCGACTGGTTTAAAAAGCAGACGGGAAAAAGCCCGCAAGCTTATATTGCTGAGCTCCGTATGAAGAAAGCGGAACAAATGCTTATTGAAACAAAATGCCGGCTGACAGACATCAGTCAGGAGGTCGGCTTTCAAAATTTGTCTTCCTTTACCAGATGGTTTGTCAGACATAAGGGAATAACGCCGCGCGTCTTCCGAAACACCTTTCAATCTGATAAATAATCCTGAAAATCGGTTAAATAAACTGCTTCTTTTTTTGGTATCATGATTGTAAAAAAGGAGTTTTTGATATGGCAGTCATCGAAGATTTTATCAAGCTTGATCTTAGAATAGGAACGGTCGTAAAAGCGGAAGTATTCCCGGAAGCAAAGGTGCCGGCCATTAAGATGACAATAGATTTCGGCGAAGAGATCGGCATGAAACAATCAAGCGCCCAGATTACAAAACGGTACGAACCGGGTGATCTGACGGGCAGACAGGTTACCGCTATTGTCAACTTTCCGCCGCGGCGGATCGCCGGATTTAAGTCAGAAGTTCTCGTTCTCGGCGGCATCCCGGAAAAAGGAGATGTTGTCCTGCTTACGCCAGAGCAGACAGTACCGAACGGAACGAAAATCGGATAATAAAAAAAGACGTTTGCAGAAGCAAACGTCTTTTGCGTATTGAGGCGATACACCACACGCCACATTCGTGTGTGCCGCAAGGGCATGTGCATCGGCTTACACAATTCAGCTCATCGCTATATCAATATAGCATGGCGGGTGTGGAAATGCAAGAGATTTTTCAACATATGTTATATTTGGCTTTGTTTTGCCGATCCCAGATTCCTTCGTGTAAGGTTTTGTTTGAAATTTTATGATCTTAAATAAAGCAGTTCGACAAATGCAAGAGATTCATCTAATCTTATATCCTATGGTAAAATTTAGACAGAAAGAAGCGGAAAGGAGACGTAAATGAAGGTATTTGAAGCATCCTCGTTCATTTCAGCAGCGGAGAAACGAGCAAAAGAATACGATCAGATTAGAGAACAATTTATCAATCTCAGGAAAGCTTTTCAGGGAATGGCTGACTTGGATGACAGTGAGTTTTCAGGTAAAGGCGCTGACAACATTAAAGCTTTTTTTCAAGATCACGCCGGTGTCACAGACAGCTGGCTTAATCTGATCGATATGAAGATTGCGTTTCTTAACAGTATTTCAGGAAAAGTAGCTGATGCCGGATTGGCCGATTCGTTTGTGGAAGAGTCATTTTTAGAACATGAGTTGATACATGCGAAGAATACATCACAAGCTATCATGCAGGAGCAGCGCAATGAAATGAAAGGTATCCTTGATGAAATCAGTGATATCATTCATCTTGATGTTTTCTCTACAGAAGATGTCGATCAAAAGCTGGATTCAGCAGACAAAAAACGGGATAAGACCATACATAAACTCGGAAAGCTTGATCACGATCTAACGAAAGAATACGCAGAAACCGAGGCAAATGAACATTTCATTCAGGCAGATTTTCAGCAGCTCCAAAATGCTACAGGCAAAGGGAAAAATGTAACACCACTTCACTATAACGCCAAGGCGTACAGAGAAAGTGACATACATAAGAAAAAAGGCGAGATTGCAAGACACTCAGACACATATTTAACGTTTAAGAAGGAAGAAGCGAAAGAGCGGGAAATCAAGGATCTAAAGAAAAAGCTGGCTGACGGTGTGACCGATCCGGATGAATACTTGGAAATTGCGAAGAAGATCGGTTACGAGAATCTTGAACCTTCCCAGCAGCAATATGTGATCCAGCTTGAACAAGCAAAACAGATGGAAGAAGCCGGAGAAGTGACTTGGGATATTTTAAAAGGAGCCGGCGTTGGTTTATATGATGTCGGGAAAGACACGGTGACCGGTCTATGGGACTTCATAACCGATCCGGGGGAAACGCTGTCAGCACTGGGGAATGCAGTACTTCATCCTGTTAAAACATATGATGCTGTTAAAGCGGCAATTGAAGAGTCGTATCAAAAGGATATGGTGAACGGAGATGCTTACTCCAGATCAAGATGGGTGACATATGCGGTCGGTTCAGTGGCTGTGGCTGTCGTCGGAACGAAAGGCGCAGGAGCCGTTAACAAAGCTGATGCGGCGGGGAAGGTCATAAACAAGGCAGGACAGGCAGGGAAGAAAATTAAAGACGTTAAACTTCCAGATCTGCTTCCTTATAACTCTAAGTATGATCTTGCTCTGGCCGATAACGTACCATACAATGTGGTTGACAGCCAAAACCTTAAAAATGAACTTTTGACCAATGCAAAGAAAATCCCGGATGGAACGAGAAAGCCGTTTACTGGTCAAGAAATAAACCTTCCTTGGTTAAATAAAGAAAAGTATGGTGCCTTTGAGGTTAAGGGCAAGGTAAAAGCAAAGGGAAAAGTTAAAGACATAAGCCGCAGAGTGTATACTATGAAAGATATTGATATGAACCAAAAAACAGAATTTGGCGTAACAAATCTTCAGCTTATGAAAAACGGTAATGCTCCTTATGCAAAAGATGGCACACAGATTAATTTACATCACTTGATTCAAGAAGAACCTGGCCCAATGCTTGAAATCCCAAACAGTTTACATACAAAATATAGTGATGTTATTCATAAGCTTAAGACTGATGGTGAAAGTTTTAGAAATGATAAGGTTTTAAAAGCACAATATGAAAGCTTTCGAAAGAGATATTGGAAGTGGAGAGCGAAACAATTTGAGAATGAGAATTGAGGTGTTTAAATTAAATGATTTATTCAAAGGTTGAAAACTTTATTAATGAAAACAAGCAAAATGCTATATTCACAGAGGGTGCAAGCCATGAAAACATAACTCGCATTGAAGAAATCCTCCAATGCGAACTTCCTATTAGCTATAAATGGTTCTTAGAAAAATACGGTGCTGGTGGTTTATTCGGGGTTTTAGTTTTAGGCTATAACTTCGATCATGCGTCAGTTGCAGATAAAACTAAAGAATATAAACAACATTATGGACTTGCTGATGGTCTTGTTGTCATAGAAGATGTTGATTTTTTTGCTTACTGTCTAGATACGAATAAAATGAAAGACGGAGAATGCCCTGTAGTGGAATGGGATAGGATAATTGGCTATCAAGATATCGCTGCAGAAAGCTTTATCGAATTTTTTTATAATAAGATTCAGGAAGCGAAAGATGACTGGGAAGAAGATGAAGACTGGGACGATTAATAAAAGAAAGCTCTCTTTTAGAGAGCTTTTTTCAGATTTTCAATTTTTAACAGGCTTTATAATGAGCAAACAGGCATTACTCAAAATACTCGCCGCGCCTATCCAAAGCAGCCATTGCGTTGCGGTCAGCCATGAGGCAGTTAGGATAAAGAGTCCGATGGCAATTGATATATAATTGCCGGCTCGGTCCAGTTTACGTTTGCAATGAATTTTATATTTAGCATGAGAAATAAATTGATCAATTTTATCTTTCAGCTCATAGCATTTTTCCTTCATCTTATCCTCTGTTTCTTTTACTTTTCGATAAAGCATATTATTCATCGTCTGCACCCCCATATCGCCGTTTTGAAAATTCAGCCATGATTTTTTCTTCATAGTCATCTGAGATGAATTGTGCCTGATCTTCAACTTTTAAATGTGCTTTTTCTTCAAAACCATCCTGTTCTTCACCATCAAAACGATAAAGTTTTTGCAATAGCCTCCAGAATGTTTCAATTTCATCAGTTGTGAAGTCTTGAAACATATCCGCTAAAAAATAGGTGGATTTTTCTGAACAGGAAATTAACGCTTTTTTTCCTTCAGCGGTAATCTCAATATTGATTGCACGTTTATCCAGTTTGCTTGGCACAGTGTGAACATATCCTTTTTTCGCGAGGCTTGAAATTAATTTGTTAGCGGTTTGTTTTGTTGTGCCCAGCTTTTTAGCGATATTCATAAGTGTGGTATCTTCCGTCGGTAAATGGGCAATAGCAATAAGAGTCATGTGCTGTCGGGAAGTCAGCATTTCTAAGTATTCGTCCCCCCGAGCCTGCACTTTATTGACAACCGAAAATAATGATGCGTAACTTTGTTGCATAACATGCAGTTCCTTCATTAGTAAATTAATATCCATAAGGTATCTCCTATCTGAATTGTCACCATGTTGACAATTACAATATACATCGAAATAGAAAATAAGTCAACGTGGTGACTAATAGTAGCGGGTGCGGCTGTTTTCAAAAATGTCACAGGCAGTCGGAGTGTTTACAAAAGGGGAAATAAGTATAATAAATGCGAAAAGGGCATTAATCCAAAGTGAGAAGGTGTTTGACATGCAGAAAGTGAACTGGTCAGAACAGTATGAATGGTTCAATAAACAGGATGAAAAAGACGGGCGTTTAATGGCGCTCCTTCGTCATGAGCTTACATATGAGGAAGTCATACGGTTATATAAGAAAGGGTTTTATTTGAAATCTAAAGAAGGGGAGGTTTCGTTAAGTAAGAACGATATCCTTCGTATGTTTGGGGTTGAAGAGAGGCAGGGCGGCGTATCTTGATGAACGGGAAGAGAAAAACTCTTCCCGCTTTTCATGGCAGCTGTTATTCTTTTTCCAGCATAGAAGTCAGCCATTCTCTTAATGTATTCTTCTGCACATACCGCTTTCCGTTTCTCGTGATATGCGGAATGTCAGAGGTGTCGGGCACGATTTGTTTTGCTTCTTCCTTCGTAACTCCTAAATAATAACCAATATAGAAGTGCAGATCTTTTTCTTTAATGAGAATGTGGTCAGTGTGTTCATGAGGATCAGGTGATTTAAAGTTTTTCAATCCGTCTCCGATGAAATATCCGGCTAAAGCGATTCCGATGCCGGTAATGATATCCATACAGCAAACCTCCAATAAACGTTATCACTTTTTATACGGTGAAGCCGGCTGAAAGGATTCAGCCTTCATCAAAACCGCCCGGCGTTTATTGCTGAGCTTTTCCACCTGCACCTTTCCGGAGAAGAAAACAGCGCCTCCGCCCATATCCGCCAGCCGATCGGGCGTGAGCGAGTTGACAAGCTGTTTTTTATCATCCATATCGGCCCAAAGACCTTGGCTGACTGCAACGCCGGGAAGCACCTGTTCGCCGACCGAAGCTGTTAATTCACACTCGCCGCGGTGATTCCAAACTCTAACGGTTTCCCCGTCTTCTATGTTCCGGCGTACAGCATCCTCTGTATGAATAAAAAGCTTTGGCGCTTTTTCTAATTTTACGTGTTTTTCATTATTCGAAAATGTTGAATTTAAAAAATTATGATTCGGTCCCGGGACAAATAAAAGCGGAAAATCATCATCGCTCTCAAGAGGGATGTGTGTCGGCAGCGCCGGATAACCGTCCTGTTTCATCTTTTCCGAATATAATTCAATTCTTCCGCTCGGTGTCTTGAGCTTTCCCGGAAAAAGCGGTTTTTTCCGTTTGGCTTTCATGAAGGAATGGCGTGAGAGCGCTTCGTAATCAATATCCTCGATATACGGATTGTCGGGAAAGTCCAGCGCCTGTCTGATCAACTCTTCATCGGAATCCTGAAGCTCCTGCTCGGTAAATCCCATTGCTCCGGCAAGCAAACGGAACACTTCCGTATTCGATTTGCTGTCCCCGTAGGGTTCGATCACCGGTTTTTGCAGCTGAATAAAATGATGCCAGTAAGACGTGTAAAAATCTGTGTTTTCAAATGCGGATGCAGCAGGGAGCACGATATCCGCATATTTGGCGGTTTCCGTTAAAAATAGATCGTGAACGACTGTAAATAAATCCTCCCGCAGCAGGCCTTTTCTGACTTTATTCGCTTCCGGCGCAACCACTGCAGGATTCGTACCGTAAATAAACAGGGAGCGTACGGGCGGTTTTGTTTCTAAAAGAACGCTTCCGAGCCTGTTCATATTAAATGATCGCGGCTTCCTGCCGTAAAGCAGATCAGGCCGCTGGAGCGCTTGTCTGTTATAGTTTAATACCGCGCTGTTGTGCTTGATTGCGCCTCCTCCGGTGTTGAGCCACTGTCCTGTAACAGCCGGAAGGCAGGCGACGGTGCGGACGATCATTCCGCCGTTGTCATGGTGCTGAATGCCGTTTCCGATCCTGATAAGGGAAGGGGAGGTTTCCCCGTACATTCTCGCAAGACGTCTGATATCGTCGGCTTTAACGCCTGTAATAGCAGAAACCGTTTCCGGATCATAGTGTTTAACATGCGCTTTTAATTCGTCACTGCCTTCGGTGTATTCTGTGAGAAATGCTTCATCGTGAAGGTTTTCGTCGAATAAGACATGCATGATACCGAGGGCGAGTGCGGCATCTGTGCCGGGGCGAATGGAAATAAACCAATCGGCAAGCCGGCCGGTTTGGTTCTTATGTACATCGATAACGACAATTTTAGCTCCTTTTTTCCGGGCTTTTTGAGCAATCATGACTTGATGCATATTCGTGCTGACGGCATTGATCCCCCAAAAAATAAAGAGCTTTGCATGTATGGTCTCCTCCGGATCAGTACCCGCTCCTTCACCCATTGTATAGTTATAGCCTTCAGAACCGGCTTTGCTGCAGATCGTCCGTTCGAGATGACTCGCTCCGAGACGATGGAAAAAACGGCGGTCCATTCCCTCTGCCGCCAGTTTTCCCATATTGCCGTAAAAGCTGTACGGAAGAATGCTTTCCTCTCCTTCTTCGGCAATAAGCTCTTTCCAGCGCGCACTGATCGTATTGATCGCTTCCTCCCAGG
Source organism: Bacillus sp. SJ-10 (assembly GCF_002843505.1). Lineage (NCBI taxonomy): Bacteria > Bacillati > Bacillota > Bacilli > Caryophanales > Bacillaceae > Bacillus > Bacillus sp. SJ-10. Next base: position 2,658,368 of record NZ_CP025258.1, read on the forward strand.
AAATAGGCGCAAACGCGGCTTCACCTTTTTTACCGATCCGTTTTAACGGAACGGTTACGCGCTTCTCATCATAAATACGCTCAGCCATGTGTCTGACTTTGTTGCAAATATTCCCTGATGTGACCGGGTGATCGGGGTCTCCCTGAATGTTAACGATTTTTCCGTCTTTTTTTGTCACAAGCAAGCCGCATTGATCGGGACAGTCTAGTGAGCATACCGACTTAAATACCCCGTTCGGCTGTGTTGCAGCAGAATTCATAGCCCATTTCTCCTCTTTGTTTATATTGTAAGCATTATAACATTTCAAAATCGAACGTCAATTCAGAAAAAAGTGTTGACATCACGGAAAGACTTTTCTATGATGAGTTTATTCTTTTAAACAGCCTGACAATTTCATCATTTTATTTTCTATCCAGAGAGGTGGAGGGACTGGCCCTACGAAACCTCGGCAACATTTATTGTGCCAATTCCAGCAAGCGTATGCTTGAAAGATAGGAAAGGATGATCTATACATATTTGTGCGCTTCAAGCGCATAAAGACGGTATATGAATCTCTTTCCTTCTTTGGGGAAAGAGATTTTTTTATGAAAAAATTTATGTGAAAAGGATGTTTTGCACCATGACGGTTTTAATTACCGCACCATATCACGACGAGGGGCTGAAGGAGCTGACTGAGCTGTTCGGCCGGACTGTGCACCGGCCGTGGAAGAAGCACGGCCGGGCCTATCGGGAAGATGAATTGATCCGAATGATTCAAGAGACAAACGCGTCGGGGCTTATTACTGAACTTGATGAGGTGTCTGAGCGTGTTATTGACATATTGCCCGATACCGCTTTTATCGGTGTCTGCCGAGGAATGCCGTCTAATGTGAATATTGCGGCGGCGACTAAAAGAAAAATCCCCGTTTTCTTTACACCGGCCCGCAATGCCCAGGCTGTTGCTGAAATGTTTATCGGAAATGTGATTTCATTTTTGCGTCATACGTATTCTTCCCATCAGTGGCTGAAGGACGGGAAGTGGAATGGTGATTATTTGCAGGCTTACGTCAAATTCAGAGGAAATGAGCTGACGGGGAAAACAGTCGGTATTATCGGTTTCGGAGCTGTCGGACAGAGAATCGCCCGGCTATTGGCCGCTTTTGACTGCAAGGTGCTTTACTATGACCCATTTGTCCGTCATGAAAACCGGGAGTATGAAAAAACGACGATTGAACGGGTATTTTCTGAAAGTGATATTGTTTCCGTTCACTTGCCGCGCACAGAAGAAACCATCGGCCTTATCGGCGCCCGGCACTTTCAATTGATGAAACAGGAAGCTGTTTTTGTCAATACGTCAAGAGCGGCGGTTACAGACAGGGAAGAGCTGCTGCGGGTGCTGAAAGAACGGCGGATTAAGGGAGCGATCCTTGACGTGTTTTATCACGAACCGCCTGAATCTTCTGATTATGAATTGATCTCTTTGCCGAATGTGTTAGCGACTCCCCATTTAGCGGGCGCAACGTTTGAAGTGGAGGATCATCATGTGAAGATTTTAAATGGAGCGCTTTTCAAATGGAAACAAGATCAAACCTGTTCAATACGTGAACTTTATAACAAAAGAGAACTTGAAACGGAAGGAGGAGGCTGTAATGGCTGAACAAAAAGGCTACCTTGTATTTGACATCGGAACGGGGAATGCGCGAGTCGCGGTCGTGACAGCCGGCGGTGAAGTGACCGCGCTTGAAAGGGAAGACATTGAATATGTGACGGATCCGCTTTATCCGGACGGACGATATTTCTCACCGGAAGGGCTATGGACGCAAATCAGTGCTATGGCAAGGAAGGTTATTGCCAAAAGCCCTCATATTACATTAATCGGAATCACCTCAACAAGCCAGAGGCAGGGAATTGTTCTGATCAATAAAGATAAAAAGGCATTTCTCGGTCTGCCCAACATTGATAACAGAGGCCGTGAATGGGAAGACGGGATTGAGGCAAAAGAAGAAGTGCATCAGCAAACCGGACGTCTTCCGAGCGCTTTATTTTCCGCCATGAAACTTGTCGGATTAAAAGCTAGACAGCCGTCTTTATGGAAAGAAGTGAAGTACATCACAAGCATCAGTGACTGGGTGACATTTGAGCTGAGCGGCATTTTGAGCTATGAACCGTCACAGGCTGCTGAAACACTGCTGTTTGACGTAAGGAAAAAGGCGTGGTCAGAGAAATTATGCAACATCTTCGGTGTGCCTTCTGCCATTCTTCCTTCACTCGTCCGATCTGGGACGGTTGTCGGAATGTTAACGTTTAAGAAAGCGGCGGTTCTCGGTCTATCTGAAAGAGTGCCTGTGATTGCAGGCGGGGGAGACACACAGCTTGCCATCAAAAGTGCAGATGCAAAGCCGGGAGATATCGTCATCGTATCCGGCACGACGACGCCGATTACAAAGATAACAGCGGAGACCGGAACCGAAAGTTTAAAGAATGCATGGCTGAATTGCCATACAGAAGAAGGTCAATGGCTTCTTGAAACGAATCCGGGTGTAACAGGACTCAATTATCAAAAATTAAAATCCATTTTTTATCCGAATGAATCCTACGGCGTCATGGAACGGGAAATCGCAAGTCTGCCGAAACACGATCATGCTTGTATTTCTGCGTTAGGCTCCTATTTATCGCCTGAGAAAAACGCACTGGCAAAAGGCGGATTTATTTTTGACGCTCCGCTGTCCCAAAACTTAAGCAGAGCCCATTTTGGCAAAGCCGCACTGCTGGAAATCGCTTTTTCAATCAAATGGAACTATGAGGCGTTAACAGAGGTGGCTTCCTTTTCACAAGATTATGTGAAGGTGTGCGGCGGCGGTTTCCAAAGTGATGCTTTGACGCAGTTTCTTGCTAACCTTCTGCAAAAGAAAATCTATAAGAGAGAGGGGTTCAGCCAGGCATCCGCAATGGGAGCGGCGATGATTTGCAACGAAGCTCTCGGTGTGAAAGCAGAGCTTTCGAGCAGCACAAAGGTAATTGAGCCGGAAGCGGATCAGACGGATCTCTTCCTATATGAAGAATGGAAACATACGCAAGAATTATTTACTCATTTTCAGCCGGCGGTGAAAGCCTGACTTGGGGATGAGATGACAACATGAAAGATTGCTGAGGAGGAACAAAAATGCTTAATAAAATAGGAATTCCGAAACAGCTCGCCTGGGGATTTTTGGGGGTCGTGCTGTTTATGATGGGGGACGGCCTTGAACAAGGCTGGCTCAGCCCGTTTTTAGTTGAAAACGGCTTGACGGTACAGCAATCAGCATCCCTGTTTACGGTTTACGGTATTTCTCTCGCTGTGGCGTCTTGGTTTTCAGGGGTCTGCCTCGAAGCCTTCGGCGCAAAGCGGACGATGTTTATGGGGCTGTTGTTTTACGTGATCGGAACAGCCGCGTTTATCGCATACGGATTTGAAAATCTTAATTTGCCGGTGATGTATGTCACGTATTTTATTAAAGGGCTGGGTTATCCGCTGTTTGCCTATTCATTTTTGACATGGGTGATTTACCGGTCGCCGAAAAACAGGCTCAGTACGGCGGTCGGCTGGTTCTGGATTGCATATTGCTGCGGGATGTTTGTATTCGGTGCTTGGTATTCAAGCTGGGCCATCAAATCCTTCGGCTATTTGAATACACTGTGGAGTTCAATTTTCTGGGTCTGCCTCGGCGCGTTTTTTGCTTTGATTTTAAATAGGGACCGCTTTGAAAAGAAAAAGGCAGATAAGCGGGAAAAGGCGCAGGAATTAATGAAGGGAATCACCATCCTTGCTGTAAATCCGCGCGTGCTCTCTGGGGGGATCATTCGGATCATTAACAGCATCGGAACATACGGATTTCCGGTATTCCTCCCGATGCATATGGCGCAGCACGGCATTTCTACAAATGTATGGCTTCAAATTTGGGGAACGATCTTTCTCGGAAATATCGTCTTTAACTTAATCTTCGGCGCAGTCGGCGATGCCTTCGGCTGGAAAAAGACTGTCATGTGGTTCGGGGGAGTGGGCTGCGGCATTTTTACTCTTTTATTATATTATGCACCTGTTGTATCACATGGGAACTTGCTTTTCGTCAGCATTGTCGGTTTTATATGGGGAGGGCTCCTCGCCGGGTTCGTTCCGGTCGGGGCTATCGTGCCGACGGCGGCCGGCAGCGATAAAGGTGCTGCCATGTCTGTGTTAAATCTGGCTGCGGGACTGTCGGCATTTGTCGGCCCCGCGCTTGCCTGGGCGTTCATCGGACTTGTCGGCGCACAAGGCGTTGTATGGATTTTCGCAGCGCTCTATTTCGTAAGTGCAATCTTGACAAATCAAATCAAAATACCTGAAGAGAAAACGGCAAAACACAATAAAGCATTGCCTGAATACGCTTCTTAACAGCAGCGCCCCGAAAATTCGGGGCGTTTTTTACAGCTGCTGAAGAAACCCGGCAAAGCGCTGAATTTGTTCACGTAACGATTGTTTGTTTTCGTGAAATTGTTTGAAACGATGTCCGTTTGCTCCGGACGGATGCGGGAAGCCTTCCAGAATGACCGCATGACCCATTCTGCCGTTCTTCTTCAGCATGCGGCAGGCTGATTCTGCTGCTTTACCGAGAGGGATAAGCAGAATGTCCTTTTCTATCATTTCTATTTCATCCGGAAAACATCTCAGCGCGTAACGGCTGAGAAGAGCTGATCTGCTGATTGCCGGCCGATGTCCCGTATAGTTTTTCTGTTTATAAAAAACAGGGTGTTTGATAACGGACGTTGTATGAAGAAGCTCCCGTTTTGAATCAAATAACCGGGATGAATCCTCAACGTGAAGCGCGGCCGGCAGACCGCATTCATTAAGCATTTCGATGATGTTCTGTCTCATTGAACCGGAAAGTCCGGCCGCTTTTTTTGTTTCATACGCTATCGTTTCAAGAGTTTCGCCATCTTTTAAAAGCTGTGCCGCTTTTTTGTAAGCCAGCTGCATTTGAAAAAAACCGGGTGTGATTCCGGAAATGGCAACGACTGCATGAGGGTTAATATATTCATTATGAGGCGAATAATACAAATCCAGATCTCCGTCCTTGGCTAAATGGAAAGCCGGAGTCAGCAAATCCGATTTTGTAAATTCTCCCGAATATGATAGTGCTTTAAGCTGCTGCAAAAAACGCGCAAGCCGCTCACGATCGCAAATCATGTTATGCCTCCTTGAATCCGCCGGTTTCTCTTAGTGTCATCAAAAACGTCGGATGACATGCAGGCTCATACATCACTTTTACCGGCGTTCCAGAGCATTTTTAAGACGTGAGGCGTTCCTTTAACTTCGGCCGCCGTCGTTTGCACGGCTGTTTTTTTAGTGAGAAAATCTTCCTGCAGTTCTTTCTGCTTTTGCGATAACAGATCGGTTTCTGTTTTGATTTCATCAACGGCCGTCTGCATGGACGCTGTCGCGGCGTTAATCTTCTTTATATCAGGCGCTGTGTTTCTTTTAAAATGCACGGCGGATACGGCTGCATAAATTAATGCGGCAGCCGCAACGGCAGCACTGATATACAAAATGATGATCATCTTCTTTTCACTCCTTTTTTTCAGTTGATACCCTTTAGGGATCGTGTTGAATCATTTTATTTGCTAATTGTTTTTTTTCTGCTTATAATGTGAAATCGTACATAAGGACATTCAGAAAGGGTGAAAGACGTGGAAAGCTTACAAAACAAAACGGCTCTTATCACGGGTGCGGGCAGAGGAATCGGCCGCGCCGCCGCTATCGCTTTAGCCAAAGAAGGAGTCAATATCGGTTTAATCGGCCGCACAGAAGCAAATGTCGAAAAGGTTGCGGAAGAAGTGAAAGCCCTTGGTGTAAAGGCATCATTCGCTGCTGCCGATGTAAAAAACCAAAAAGAGGTTGAGCAAGCCGTCTCCTCTATTAAAGAAGAACTCGGTGAGATTGACATCTTGATTAACAATGCCGGAATCAGCAAATTCGGCGGATTTTTGGATCTTACGCCTGAAGAGTGGGAAGACATCATTCAAGTTAATGTAATGGGTGTATACCACGTGACACGCGCCGTTCTTCCTGAAATGATTGAGAGAAAATCAGGAGATATCATTAATATTTCTTCTACGGCGGGCCAAAGAGGCGCCGCGGCGACAAGTGCGTACAGCGCTTCTAAATTTGCCGTTCTCGGTCTGACTGAATCTCTCATGCAGGAAGTCAGAAAACACAATATCCGTGTCAGCGCAATGACTCCGAGCACGGTTGCCAGCGACATGTCTATTGAATTAAATTTGACAGACGGCAATCCGGAAAAAGTCATGCAGCCTGAGGATCTTGCAGAATATATGGTTGCTCAATTGAAATTACATCCGCGCATTTTCATCAAAACTGCCGGTTTGTGGTCTACCAATCCTTAAACAAAAGGGGACCTGTCTTCGTGACGGGTCTTTTTTTTGCTTCCGCAACCCGAATAAATAGGCATAAAGATCCGTTTTTGCAGAAAAAAGAGTGAAAAAGAAACCGATATCAGTTATAATTAAACTAAATAAACTATGTACCAAATGTTCATTAAAATTATTTTTCCTCGCTCTCCAAAAAACAAATTAATACAAATCAAACTGTCCGAACGATAAAAAGGAAAAACGAGATATAAAGAGAATATTTAGTACATGGAATAATTTGTTAGAAGGAAGGGTGTGCACATATTGAAAGAAGAAAAAAGAAGTTCAACCGGTTTTTTAGTGAAACAAAGAGCTTTTTTAAAGCTTTACATGATTACAATGACAGAGCAGGAACGGCTTTACGGACTGAAGCTTCTCGAGGTGCTGCGTTCGGAATTTAAACCCATCGGTTTTAAGCCGAATCATACCGAGGTGTACCGTTCACTTCACGAACTTTTGGATGACGGGATTTTAAAGCAAGTAAAAGTGAAAAAAGAGGGAGCCAAACTCCAGGAAGTCGTTCTCTATCAATTTAAAGACTATGAAGCTGCGAAGCTTTACAAAAAACAGCTGAAGACAGAGCTTGACCGCTGCAAAAAGCTGATAGAAAAAGCCATTTCAGATAATTTTTAAATCCGGCCGGAACGCACCCGGCCTCCCGGGCTCAAAAGGTTTGTAAGGTTTGTTCTGTGATTCATTATACATAATAACAGGCTCGGAACAATACATATCAATAAAACCTTCAAACTTGACATCGACTCCTGAAGTGGTAACATAAAAAACGTGTGAAAAATACGAACAAAATACGAACAAGGGAGATGTTACCGATCTTAGATCAAAAGAAAGTTGCTTTTATCGGAGCAGGATCAATGGCTGAAGGAATGATATCAGGCATGGTCCGCGCAAAAAAAATTCCCAACCAAAACATCTGCGTGACAAACCGCCGCAATACAGAGCGACTCGCTGAATTGGAACATCAATACGGAATTCAAGGCATTGCTTTTGACAGCATGAAAACCGAAGACATTGATGTCTTTATTTTAGCCATGAAACCGAAGGATGCTGAAATCGCTCTTGCTACGCTGAAACGGCGTATTCAACCTCATCAAATTATCCTGTCTGTTCTGGCAGGCATAACAACCTCATTTATACAACAATCATTACATGACCGTCAGCCGGTTGTAAGAGTGATGCCGAACACATCCAGCATGATCGGCGAATCGGCAACAGCTGCGGCTTTCGGAGACCATGTCTCTTACGGTTCAGCAAAAACCGCGGTATCCCTTTTGGAATGCCTCGGGGAAGTATACGTGATCAAGGAAGATCAGATGGATATTTTCACCGGCATCGCAGGCAGCGGACCGGCGTACTTTTATTATTTAATGGAGTTTATTGAAAAAGCAGGTGAAGAAGCCGGCTTAGACAAACGGCTGTCCCGCAAAATCGGCGCGCAAACGTTATTGGGCGCAGCTAAAATGCTGATGGAAACGGGTGAAAAACCGGATGTGCTTCGGGAAAACATCACTTCTCCAAACGGCACGACGGAAGCCGGCCTCGATGCGCTCAGGTCAGAAGGCGGCGGAGAAGCCATTGCCAAAGCCATTAAACACGCGACCGAACGTTCTATTGAGATCAGCAAAACAATTGAAAAAACGGCAGCACTATAATCGTTAAAAAACAGGAGTGATACAGTGACGTCTCGGACGAAGATCAAAAGAGTCGCGGTGAAAATCGGCAGCAGCTCACTGACGAGCCTGCACGGGGAAATCAGCAGAAGAAAGCTGGAAGCATTGGTGGATCAAATCGCACAGCTGAAAGACAGCGGCTATGAAGTGATTTTAGTATCTTCCGGCGCAGTGGCGGCAGGTTATCGGAAGCTCGGATTTATTCAGAAACCGGAAAGCCTCCCTGAAAAACAGGCTTCTGCTTCCATCGGGCAGGGATTATTAATGGAGGCTTATTCAAAGCTGTTTTTAGCGCACGGTTATGTCGCATCACAAATATTAATTACAAGAAGCGATTTTTCCGATGAATGCCGCTACCATAATGTCCGCAATACGATGAACGTCCTTTTGGAACGAGGCATTATTCCGATTATTAATGAAAATGACACGGTCACAGTCAACCGGCTGAAATTCGGAGATAACGATACACTCGCAGCGAAGGTGGCAGGTTTAATTGATGCCGACATGCTTGTGATTTTATCAGACATTGACGGTTTATATGATGATAATCCGCGCAGCAACCCGAAAGCGAAAAGAATCAGACATGTAAGTGACATCACTCCGGAAATAGAAGCAAGCGCGGGAGATGCCGGGAGTGAAATGGGAACCGGCGGAATGCGTTCGAAACTGGATGCTTTTAAAATTGTGATGGCCTCCGGTATTAAAGGCTTTCTCGGGCAGGCTAACATTCCGGACATTCTGCTTCAAGCGGTAGATGAGGCGGCTGAAGGAACTTATTTTGAAGCGGAAGGAACCCTGCCGTTAAACCACAAAGAACAATGGCTTGCATTTAATTCCGGCCCCGAAGGTGAAATTGTGATGGAAAAAGAAAGCAGCCGCGATGTCGCGAACGGAAATATGGAGCTGTCACCGCAGGACATCGAGCAGATTAAGGGCAGATTCAGCAGCGGAGCGGTTGTCAGGCTGCTTGATCAGCAGGGAGAAGAGCTCGGACTCGGCATCGTCAACTATTCCTCAGCCCAGCTGAAGACATTTAAAGAAACGCCGCATAAACAGGGCGATCAATCAGTCATTGATCCGGAAGCATTTGTCTGCCACGTTGAACTATCCATTCCGATCGGCTGAGAAAGATCTATAAAAATATGAAAAAGCCCGAGGCTTCGTTTTGAAGCTCGGGTTTGTTTTTTATTGATATTGTTCAAGTTTGGAGAAAAATTGAATGACAAAATGATAGAAATCATTTGCAGACGGAGCCAGTTCCCTTCCTTTTGGTTTAATAATGCCTACGGTGCGCTTCACTTGAGGAAATTCAATCGGAATTTTGACCGTGAACCGGGGTGTGGTTTCTGCAAAGGTGCTTTCAGGTAATAAAGTCACTCCCATCCCCGCGGAGACTAATCCTTTAATGGCATCTAAATCCTCGCCCTCCGTCGATACAAGCGGCGCAAAGCCGGCCTGTCTGCAAGCGTCAATCGCCATGTTTCGGAGAATAAACCCTTCAGGAAATAAAACGAATTGGTCGCCGCGCAGATCAATTAAATGAATATTTTTCTGTTTGGCAAGCGGATGATGCAGCGGAACAAGCGCGTAAATCTTTTCCGTGAATAAGATATGGCCTGTTATGTCGGGGAATTCCGTCGGAACGGGGCCGAGCAGCGCCGCATCTATATCCCTGTTTCTTACGGCTTCAATTAAAAACTTATAAGACCCCTGGCGGAGCAAAAACTCAACGTTCGGGTATTCCTCTTTAAATGCCGAAATCACCGTCGGCAAAAGCTGGCTTGCAAGGCTCGTCGGAAATCCTATTTTGACGGTTCCGCGATTCGGATCAAGATATTCATCAATTTGTTCCTTCGCGTAATCAATTGCTTTCATCGCCGTTTTAACATGTTCTAAAAATTGTTTGCCGATCGGCGTTAATTTAATATTTCTGCCTTCCCGTTCAAATAAAGTGACTTTCAGCTCTTCTTCAAGATTTGCAATCTGCCTGCTGATGGCGGATTGTGCGACATGCAGATGATCAGCCGCTTCTGACACATGTTCCCGTTCTGCTACCTCCATAAAATACCGAAGCTGGCGTAATTCCATTGCGTTCACACCTATCTATCTCATTTTGAGATGTATTTGATCTAAATTATATATTGTTTATATTGTTTTGAAAACTTACAATTAATTTAAAGTTGTCAGATTTTATGACCGATAATTAACGGAAACTGATCGGGGGAGAGGAATTATGACTTACAATCAAATGCCGAAAGCACAAGGTCTCTACCGTCCGGAATTTGAGCACGATGCATGCGGAATCGGCTTGTATGCCCATTTAAAAGGGAAACCTTCACATGACATTGTCAAAAAAGGACTGAAGATGCTTTGCCAGCTGGATCACAGAGGAGGACAGGGCAGTGATCCGAATACGGGTGACGGCGCCGGCCTGATGGTTCAGATCCCTGATGCTTTTTTTAAGAAAGAGTGCGGAGAAATGAGACTGCCGGAAAAAGGCCGTTACGGGGTAGGAATGGTCTTTTTCTCGCAAAATGAAGAGGAAAGAAAAAAGATCGAAAAACAGGTGAATGCATTCATTGAGCAGGAAGGACAGATCGTTCTCGGCTGGAGAACCGTCCCTGTAAATGTCGGAAAAATCGGAACAGTGGCACAAAGTACTTGCCCGTATGTGCGTCAAGTATTCATCGGCGCCGCAAACGATTTGAAAGACAGCCTTGCTTTTGAACGCAAACTGTATGTCATCCGGAAGCAGGCGGAAAATTGGGGCGTTCAAGAACAGCTTGATTTTTACTTCGCAAGCTTGTCAAGCCAGACTATTGTTTATAAAGGGTTGTTAACGCCTGAGCAGGTTGACGCTTTTTATTTGGATTTGCAGGATGAAACCTTCGTATCTGCATTTTCACTCGTGCATTCAAGATTCAGCACAAATACCTTTCCTACTTGGGAACGTGCCCATCCGAACCGCTATCTGATTCATAACGGAGAAATCAATACGCTCCGGGGCAACATCAATTGGATGAGAGCGAGGGAGCAGCAGTTCGTTTCAGAAAGCTTCGGAGACGATCTTCACAAAGTGCTGCCGATTTTAAATGCTGAGGGCAGTGACTCATCCATTCTTGATAATGCGTTTGAATTTTTCGTGATGGCGGGGCGGAAACCGGCACATACGGCAATGATGCTGATTCCGGAACCATGGACGGAAAATACTCACATGTCTAAAGCGAAACGGGCTTTTTATGAATATCACAGCTCTTTAATGGAGCCGTGGGACGGGCCGACCGCCATTTCGTTTACGGACGGAAAACAAATCGGCGCCATCCTTGACCGTAACGGTCTGCGTCCGGCACGTTACTATGTGACAAAAGATGACCATATTATTTTCTCATCTGAGGTCGGCGTTATTGAAGTAGAGCAGGAGAACATTCTTCATAAAAAACGTCTGGAGCCCGGAAAAATGCTGCTCATTGACTTAGAGGAAGGCCGGATTATTTCAGATGAAGAAGTGAAAACAGAAATTGCCAATGAATTCCCTTATCAAAAATGGCTTGAAGAAGAATTGGTTCAAGTGAATCCTGACCCGGAAACCCGGGAAGAGGAACAATTCGATGATCTTCTCGTCCGTCAAAAAGCGTTTGGCTATACGTATGAAGATATTCAGAAGTATTTAATTCCTGTTATTAAAGAAGGCAAGGACCCGCTCGGCTCTATGGGAAATGATTCGCCGCTCGCCGTTTTATCCGATCGCGCCCAATCACTGTTTCATTACTTTAAACAGCTGTTTGCCCAAGTCACAAACCCGCCGATTGACGCGATCCGCGAGCAGCTTGTGACCTCCACGGTGACATGGCTCGGAGCTGAAGGCGATCTGCTGCATCCGAGTGAAAGAAATGCACGCCGCATAAAATTGTATACTCCTGTATTATCAAACGAACAGTTTTATGCGCTGAAAACACTTGTGCACCCTGACATTAAGAGCCAGAACATCCGCACGCTGTTTTCCGATGACCTGGAAAAAGGCCTGAAGGATTTGTTTCAGCAGGCGGAAAAAGCGATCAAGGAAGGTGTATCTCTGTTAATTTTATCTGACAGGGCAATGAGTAAAGAGTTGACGCCGATTCCGCCGCTTTTGGCCGTCAGTGCGCTGCATCAGCATTTGATCCGCCAAGGTCTGCGAACAAAAGCAAGCATTATCGTTGAATCCGGGGAAGCGCGTGAAGTTCATCACTTTGCGGCTCTCATCGGATATGGTGCCGATGCTGTCAATCCGTATTTGACTTACGCTACGTATAAGCAGGAAATCGATGAAGGCCGGCTTGATATTCCGTATGAAGAAGCTGTCAGCAAATACGGAAAGAGCGTAACAGAAGGCGTCGTGAAAGTGATGTCAAAAATGGGAATTTCAACTGTGCAAAGTTACAGGGGCGCCCAAATTTTTGAAGCGGTCGGCATCGGTGAAGACGTTATTGCCAAATACTTTAGCGGTACTGCATCTCAGCTTGGCGGAATCGATATCGAGACGATTGCGCAAGAAGCGAAGAAGCGCCACCAAGCGGCGTACAAGGATGATTACAGCCAAACTCTTGATCCGGGAAGTGAATTCCAATGGCGGAACGGGGGAGAGCACCACGCTTTTAACCCGAAAACCATCCATACTCTGCAATGGGCCTGCCGCAAAAATGATTACAGCCTGTTTAAGCAGTATTCTCATGCAGCGGATGAAGAACGAATCGGATTTTTACGCAATCTGTTCGCCTTCAAAGAAGACCGCAAGCCTTTAAAATTAGAGGAAGTTGAATCAGCTGCGTCCATCGTGAAACGTTTTAAAACAGGAGCGATGTCATTCGGTTCATTAAGCAAGGAAGCCCATGAGGCTTTAGCGATAGCGATGAACAGGCTTGGAGGAAAAAGCAACAGCGGAGAAGGCGGCGAGGACCCGAAACGTTTCGTTCCGGATGAAAATGGCGACGACAGAAGAAGTGCGATTAAACAGATCGCTTCCGGCCGTTTCGGCGTAAAGAGCCATTATCTCGTCAATGCGGATGAATTGCAGATCAAAATGGCGCAAGGGGCGAAGCCGGGAGAAGGCGGTCAGCTTCCGGGCAACAAGGTATATCCTTGGGTCGCGGATGTCCGCGGTTCTACACCAGGTGTAGGGCTGATCTCACCGCCTCCTCACCATGATATTTATTCAATTGAAGATTTGGCGCAGCTGATTCATGATTTGAAAAATGCAAATCGGAGCGCGCGTATCAGCGTCAAGCTCGTGTCAAAAGCCGGTGTCGGCACAATTGCGGCCGGTGTGGCAAAAGGCACTGCGGATGTCATCGTCATCAGCGGCTACGATGGCGGAACGGGCGCGTCGCCGAAAACAAGTATTAAACATACGGGTCTTCCGTGGGAGCTTGGTCTTGCAGAAGCTCACCAAACGCTGATGCTGAACGGTTTACGGGATCGCGTGGTATTGGAAACGGACGGTAAGCTGATGACAGGCCGAGATGTCGTGATGGCCGCCTTGCTCGGTGCGGAGGAATTCGGCTTTGCTACAGCGCCGCTTGTCGTTCTCGGCTGTGTCATGATGCGCGCCTGCCATTTAGATACATGTCCTGTAGGTGTCGCGACGCAAAATCCGGAGCTCCGCAAGAAATTCATGGGCGATCCTGACCATATCGTAAATTACATGCTGTTTGTCGCAGAAGAAGTGCGTGAATATATGGCGCAATTAGGCTTTAAGACGCTTGATGAAATGATCGGACGGACAGACGTTCTTCATGTCAGTGAACGTGCGAAAGCGCATTGGAAAGCGGGCCAGCTTGATTTATCCACACTGCTGTACCAGCCTGAAGGCGTACGTACTTTCCGTACGGCGCAAAACCATAAAATCGACGAGTCGCTTGATATGACGGTTATTCTTCCGGCGGTGCAGGCTGCAATTGAAGCCGGTCAGGAAGCGGAAGCTGAAATCAAGATCAATAATACAAATCGCGTAGCCGGAACCGTGACGGGAAGTGAAATTTCTAAACGCTACGGAGCGGAAGGCCTGCCGGATGATACGATCAGACTTCATTTTACCGGATCAGCCGGACAGAGTTTCGGAGCATTTGTCCCTAAGGGGATGACGCTTCATTTGAACGGGGATTCAAATGACTACGTAGGCAAAGGGCTTTCAGGCGGAAAAATCATCGTGAAAGCGCCTGATGCCTTCAATTGTGAAACACACGATAACGTTATTATCGGGAACGTCGCATTTTACGGAGCAACAAGCGGGGAAGCGTACATTAACGGGCGCGCCGGTGAACGTTTTGCAGTCCGTAACAGCGGAGTCAATGTCGTTGTAGAAGGTATCGGAGACCACGGCTGTGAATACATGACAGGCGGCCGGGTTGTCGTCCTCGGGGAAGTCGGCAAAAACTTCGGGGCGGGAATGTCAGGCGGTATCGCATACGTCCTGAGTGATGATGCCAAAGCATTTAAACGCAAATGCAACATGGAAATGATTTCATTTGAGAAGCTGACGGATGAGGCTGAGATCAAAGAAGTGCAAGAAATGGTCAAACGGCACGCGGCGCTGACAAACAGCAAAAAAGCCGCAGATCTCCTGGACAATTGGGAAAAAGCCGCAGAAACCTTTATCAAAGTCATTCCGAAAAACTATAAACAAATGCTCCTCAGCATCGAAGAACAAAAAGCGGCGGGTTTATCAGAAGAAGACGCAATTATGTATGCTTTTGAAGCCAATACAAAGGTTCACCAAACGCCTGCCAAAGACCATAAACAAGCGGTAGTACAGTAAGAAAGGGGAGAGGAACATGGGGAAACCAACTGGATTCATGGAAGAAAAACGAGAAAAACCGGCTGAGCGGGACCCTCTCACTCGCTTAAAGGATTGGAAAGAGTATTCGGCTCCATTTTCAGATGAAGCGTCAAAGCGGCAGGGGGCGCGGTGTATGGATTGCGGCACACCGTTTTGCCAAATCGGCGCTGATATCAACGGTTTTACCTCCGGCTGCCCGATTTATAATCTGATACCGGAGTGGAATGACCTCGTCTATCGGGGGCGCTGGAAAGAAGCCTTGGAGCGTCTTCTGAAAACGAATAACTTTCCTGAATTCACAGGGCGGGTCTGTCCCGCTCCTTGTGAAGGATCTTGTACGCTGGCCATTTCAGATCCGGCTGTTTCAATTAAAAACATCGAGCGGACGATCATTGACAAAGGTTTTGAAAATGGATGGATACAGCCGAGAATTCCAGCGAAACGCACAGGTAAAAAAGTCGCTGTCGTCGGTTCAGGCCCGGCAGGTCTGGCAAGCGCTGATCAGCTGAACCAAGCCGGTCATTCCGTAACGGTCTATGAGCGTGCTGACAGAGCCGGCGGCCTGCTGATGTACGGCATTCCGAGCATGAAGCTTGAGAAAAATGTCGTCGAACGCCGTATAAAGCTTTTGACGCAGGAAGGTATAGATTTTGTAACAAATACCGAAATCGGCGTTGACATAACGGCAGATGAACTGAAAGAACAATTTGATGCCGTCATTTTGTGCACAGGCGCCCAAAAGCAGCGCAATCTGCTGATTGAAGGCCGGGAAGCAAAAGGCGTCCATTATGCGATGGACTATTTAACACTGGCGACGAAAAGCTATTTAGATTCCAACTTCAAAGACAAACAATTTATAGACGCTAAAGGGAAAGACGTCATCGTAATCGGCGGAGGAGACACAGGAGCTGATTGCGTGGCAACCGCGCTGCGTCAAAAAGCGCGCAGCGTGCATCAGTTCGGGAAACATCCTAAACTTCCTCAAACGCGCACGAACGACAATATGTGGCCTGAACAGCCGCACGTCTTTACCCTTGAATACGCCTATGAAGAAGCGCAGGCAAAGTTCGGCAAAGACCCGAGAGAATATTCAATTCAGACGACAAAAATGGTGGCCGATAAGCAGGGCCGCTTACAAGAGATTCACACCATTCAAATGGAAAAAGTCAGAAACGAATTCGGAAAGTATGAATTTCATGAACTGCCCGGTACAGAAAAAGTATGGCCTGCTCAGCTGGTGTTCATCGCCATCGGTTTTGAAGGGACAGAACAGCCATTATTGAAACAGTTCGGTGTCGATTCGGCAAATCATAAAATTCAGGCGGCATATGGGGATTATAAAACGAATGTTGACGGTGTTTTCGCCGCAGGGGATGCGAGAAGGGGCCAAAGCCTGATTGTATGGGCGATTAATGAAGGCCGGGAAGCAGCGCGCGAAGTCGACAGTTATTTAATGGGGAGCACTGTTTTACCGTAAATAAAGGGGTTTATTTATAAAACCGGCTGGGATCAGCCGGTTTTTCGTATTGAAATGAAACCTCCTTCTTCCTGTATTGGTCATATAAGGGTAACGTGATGGGAATGGAGGATCACAAATGGAATTTTGTTTTACAGAGTGGAGAGATTATTTTCGTAGAAATCAATCAGCAGTCAAGGAACTGAACTGTAAATATGATCAGCTTTCTGAAACTGAGCGCCGCGTTATTTGTTCTTCAGTTCAGCAGTTTCAAATCGGCGAAAGTTCAGAAGGTCTGTTTTTGATAGCTGCTGCAAAACGTTTCTTAAAGGATTGTGCTGACAAAAGTTATCTGGAAGCGCTGATTTTATTTATTCAGGAAGAACAAAGGCATGCGGGTGAATTGGAAATATTCATGAACCGGCACAATATCCCAAAGCTGAAAAAGCATTGGGTTGATCAAATCTTCCGCAGACTGAGACGATTTGCAAGCCTTGAGCAGTCGATCACGGTGCTGCTGACGGCGGAAATCATCGCCGCCGTTTATTATGACGCCTTAAAAAACGTGACGGGCTCTGTGTGTCTGCGATCAATTTGCGGGCAGATTTTAATTGATGAAGAAAAACATATTGAATTTCAAGCGGAAGCACTGCACAAGTTCGGCCGGCGCCGCTTAAAGATCACCAATACGTGTGCTGTGTTTTCCCGCTTTATTTTATTGACGGGCACTTTACCCGTCGTGTGGCTCTATCATCGAAAAGTTTTAAAAGCCGGGGGTAAACACTTTTTTGTTTATTTGAAAGAAGCCTATCAAGAGTATGTCAGAGCGGAAAAACTCATAAACAAATAAGGAAACGGACGGGTCCGCTCCTCTTTTTTAGACATCTATACGAAAGCCGATATTGCCGAACTGCCGTCCTTCCCGCATTCTGTTAAAAGCGGCAGCTGCTTCACTGAGAGGGTACATGCGGTCGATAATGGGACGGATGCCGCAGCGGTTTATCAATTCCAGAATATCCGCGAATTCCTCATTGCTTCCCATTGATGTACCGAGAATATGAATCTGCGGAAAAAACAGCGAACGAATAGGAAATCCGAGCTGATCGCCTGAACTGGCGCCAAATGTTACGATCCGGCCATTCGGTTTCATAATGTCAAGATAGTGTTGAAACAAGGCGGGGCCTACACCGTCAAGTATGATATCTGCTTTTTCGCCATTCAGCGCCTCATTCCAGTCACCGTAGCTGTCAATCGCCCGGTCTGCACCGTATGACAGTGCGGTTTGTTTTTTGTTTTCGCTGCGGGAAGTGACGCTGACTGTCGCTCCGATAGCTTTTGCCATTAATAAGGCATATGTTGCCACGCCGCTTCCGATGCCCGGAAGGATAAGGTGTTCGCCTTTTTTTAATTGTCCTTTTGTAAATAAGGCGCGATAAGCGGTTAATGCTGATAACGGCAGCACGCCCGCTTCCTCCCAAGTCAGGTGTTCCGGTTTTAAAACGGCATTTTCCGCAGGAACAATGACATAAGGTGAAAATGTTCCGTCGCTCGGACCTCCTAAAATATCAGGGACGGCTGGTACGTCCTCAACAGTCTTCCAATTCAGCACCGGGTTGATGATGACTTCTGCATGCAGTAAATGAGACCGGACGCCATGTCCTATTTCGGTTACGATTCCCGCGCCGTCTGAACCGAGAGTAAATTCATGGTTTCCGGTTTCGTGTTTTTTCATTAAAAACAAATCACGATGGTTTAATCCGGCTGTTTTCAGCTTTATTTTTACTTCGCCGTTCCCCGGCCGTTTGTCAGGTGCCTGCCTGAAATCAAAGCCATTTTCGTGTATGATAAGAGCATTCGTCATTCTTCTCTCCTTTATGATTGATGAGAAAGATTTTACAGGCTGTATCAGCTGCAGTAAACAAATGAAAATTGATAGCCGGCTATCAATAAAAATCATAGCAAGAAGGTGCCCTTACATGGAAAGCGGAGACTTAAAGATTTTTCAGGCTGTCGCCCGCAAAGGAAGTATTTCAAAGGCGGCAGAAAGCCTGCATTATGTTCAATCAAATGTGACAAACCGGATTCAGCAGCTGGAACGGCAATTGCAAACACAGCTTTTTTACCGCACAAATCGGGGGATGACGCTGACGCCCGCAGGTGAAAACTTATTAAAAGACGCAGACAGAATCCTTCAATTGCTGCATGAGGCGCAAAAAACGGCGCAAGAGGCAGGCGATCCGAACGGCCCGCTTCGAATCGGTTCTCTTGAAACGGCGGCAGCCGTCCATCTCCCTCAATTTTTCACGGAGTATTGCAGCCGTTACGCGAAAGTACAGCTGTCTCTGTCAACCGGTGATACACATACCTTAGTGCAGCGCGTCTTACACTATGAGCTGGACGGCGCTTTTGTTTATGGACCGGTCGAATACGAAGATCTTGAGCAAGTCGCTGTATTTCAAGAAGAATTGGTCTTGGTCTCAAATAAGCGGGAAGGCAGTTTGCAAGACTTGTTGCGAGATCCGATTCTTTATTTTGCCGCGGGCTGTTCGCACCGCCGCAAAATAAAAAACATACTGAAAGAAGAGGCAGTGCCCGCACATAAAATCATTGAATTCGGTACGTTGGAAGCCATTATTGGGGCGGTGCAGGCGGGGATGGGGGTTTCCTTTCTGCCTGCATCAGCCGTCCGTTATTTTCAAAACAGGAAAAATCTTTTTCTTCATGAGCTCCCTGAACATTTTCGGGATATGAATATATCATTCATCTACCGGAGTGATTTATTTTTGACATCGGCGTTTGAAGAACTGCTGAATGGATTAAAAGCATTACCGAACGGAAGATGAGAAAACAGGACAGCTGTGTACGCCAATTTTTTTCGTTCTGGTTTTTCTTAAAAAAACTTTCTTTTTCGGAAAATTTATGTATAATAAAAGAAAGTTTTTCGGATAAAGTATCTGCAATGATAAGGACATGAGACATTTTAACCGGCCATACAGAGAGGGAGGGCGCGGCTGAGACCTTCCCGGCACGAAGAATGAGCTTACCGCCTTTTGAGCTGTATCGGTGAACGAAAGCAGCCGATACCGTATAGCCGCGTTACGGCAAAAATGAGCCGTCACTTAAAGTGGCGGGAATTTGGGTGGAACCGCGGGTCTGACACACACTCGTCCCTTTCTTTGGGATGAGTGTGTTTTTATGTTTATATAAGAAAAATGGCAATGATAAAGGACATGAGACATTTTAACCGGCCATACAGAGAGGGGAGGCGCGGCTGAGACCTTCCCGGCACGAAGAATGAGCTTACCGCCTTTTGAGCTGTATCGGTGAACGAAAGCAGCCGATACCGTATAGCCGCGTTACGGCAAAAATGAGCCGTCACTTAAAGTGGCGGGAATTTGGGTGGAACCGCGGGTCTGACACACACTCGTCCCTTTCTTTGGGATGAGTGTGTTTTTTATTTTATTAAAAATAAAGGAGAGATCAGACCGTGAAGAAGCCACACATTGTGATTACTTTTCCTGATGGAAAACAAAAAAAATACCGGAAAGGCGTTACGTTAGAAGAGATCGCTCAATCAATCAGTCCGAGTCTGAAAAAGGCGTCTGCCGCCGGAAAGGTAAACGGATCGTTATATGACCTTAGAAGAAGCATTCATAAGGATGCGGCGATTGAACTGTGCAGTTTTCAGTCTGAAGCAGGACTGGAAGTGATGAGACACACAGCAGCACACGTATTGGCGCAAGCGGTAAAACGTCTGTATCCGAAGGTTTGTTTAGGGATCGGACCCGTTATTGACAATGGCTTTTATTATGACTTTGATATGGATGAAACGATTACTGAAAAAGACCTGGCCGTCATTGAAAAAGAGATGAACCGAATCATTTCGGAAAATCCGGAAATTATCAGAGAAGAAATCCCCAGAGAAGAGGCAGAGCAGCTGTTTGCTCATGAACCGCTGAAGCTTGAGCTCTTAGCGGGTATTCCGCAGACTGATACAATCAGTATATACCGCCAGAGCGAATTCATTGATTTATGCCGGGGTCCGCACTTGGCGTCTGCCGGACAGATAAAAGCTTTTTCGCTCACTCATGTATCAGGGGCTTATTGGCGCGGCGACAGCAACCAAAAAATGCTCCAGCGCATCTATGGGAAAGCATTTTCCTCAGAAAAGGAGCTGAACAGACATTTTCAGCTGTTGAAAGAGGCGGAGATGAGAAATCATCGGAAATTGGGAGCGGAGTTACAACTTTTTATGTTTTCGGAAGAGGCGCCGGGTATGCCTTTTTATCTGCCGAACGGTCAGTTTATCCGAAACACGCTTGAATCATTTCTGCGTTCAAAGCAGGATGCCTATCATTATCAGGAAGTGCGTACCCCTATGATGATGAACCAGCGTCTTTGGGAGCAATCCGGCCACTGGGATCATTATAAAGAGAATATGTATTTCTCAGAAGCCGATCATCAGCGCTTCGCGTTAAAGCCGA
This sequence comes from Bacillus sp. SJ-10, assembly GCF_002843505.1. Lineage (NCBI taxonomy): Bacteria > Bacillati > Bacillota > Bacilli > Caryophanales > Bacillaceae > Bacillus > Bacillus sp. SJ-10. The sequence goes on from NZ_CP025258.1 coordinate 2,679,230, forward strand.
TGAACTGCCCCGGCCACATGCTCATATTTAAAGAAAAGCTTCGTTCTTATCGTGATCTTCCGATTCGGATGGCTGAGTTCGGTCAGGTGCACCGTCACGAATTCAGCGGGGCGCTTAATGGCCTGCTCCGCGTCAGATCTTTTTGCCAGGATGACGCACACATTTTTGTAACGCAGGATCAGATCGAGAGTGAAATCGCTTCGGCGCTGCAGCTGATTCACGAGGTGTACACCGCATTTGGTTTTTCCTATGATATTGAGCTGTCAACAAGACCGGAAGATTACATGGGAAGCGAACGCTTGTGGGACAGGGCTGAGAGCGCATTAGAAAAAGTATTAAAAGAACAGGGATATCGTTTTCGGTTTAATCGGGGAGATGGCGCATTTTACGGACCGAAAATTGATATTCATATAAAAGATGCGCTGAACCGGAGCCATCAATGCGCCACTGTCCAACTGGATTTTCAAATGCCGGAGAAATTTGATTTAACATATATTGATGAAAAAAACCAAAAAGTCCGTCCTGTTGTCATCCACCGGGCGGTATTCGGATCTCTCGACAGATTTCTCGGAATCATTACAGAACATTTCGGGGGAGCGTTCCCTTTATGGCTTGCACCGGTACAGGCAAAAATCATCCCAGTATCAAACACCGCACACCGGGACTGCGCAGAACAGGTGCACTTGCAAATGAAGAAAGCGGGTATCCGGGCTGAGCTCGATCAGCGCGATGAAAAACTCGGCTATAAAATCAGAGAAGCACAAATGAAAAAAATACCGTATATTGCTGTTGTGGGAGATCAAGAGTGCCGCCATCAATCTGTACATGTACGGCAATACGGGCGGGAAGACACATTTGAAGAGAATGTGAGTGATTTTATGTCCCGGATCATAAGAGAGGCAAAACAAAAAATAGAGATTGAAGAAAAACTACATTGACATATCGTAAAATCACGATATAATAAAGCGTATGAAACCTATTGATGTTTTTAAAGCGTTGTCTAATGAGTCACGGCTTGAGATTTTACAATGGCTGAAAGAGCCGGACCGTCACTTCGCCCCGCATGATGGCATTGATATGAATGAGATCGGAGTATGTGTCAGCCAGATCACCGATAAGCTTCAGATGACACAGTCAACGGCGTCTCAATATCTTTCCATTCTTCAGCGGGCGGGCCTTATCCAAACAAAACGGATTGGCAAATACACCTATTATAAAAGAGATGAAGAAGCGATAAAGGCGATGGCCGATTATTTTCAGCGCGAAATGTAGGGCTGAATCCTTTAGAAGAGGGATTCAGTTTCTTTTTCCGGATACACATCGACATATTGCGATTTGTTTCTGTTTGTTCAACCTTTTATATCGATATATCACAATATATCTTTATATAAATCATCAATGAAGGAGTGTGTCAGGTGCAAAATACCTGGAAGATTTACATTTTGGCAATTATCAGTTTTTTAGTGGGGACGTCTGAATATGTGATATCCGGGATGCTTGATAAAATTGCAGGTTCCTTGGGAGTTACTGTGGCAGCGGCAGGGCAGCTGATTACGATTTTTTCACTTGTTTATGCAATCGGAACGCCTGTCATGATGGCCCTTACAGCAAAACTGGACAGAAGGAAGCTCATGATCTATGCTCTTGGATTGTTTGTAATCGGAAATATCATTTCTTTCCTTGTGCAGGGATTCGGCTTATTTGCGGGAGCGCGGGTGATCATGGCGCTTGGAGCAGGAACTGTGGTGGTCACCGCGCTTACGATCGCAGCAAAAATCGCTCCCCCGGGAAAACAGGCAAGTTCTCTCGCAACCGTCATTATGGGGTTTACGGCGGCGCTCATTATCGGTGTTCCGATCGGAAGAACCGTGTCTGAAGCTTTCGGCTGGAAGGTGGTTTTCGCCGGAATTGCGGCAATCGGAATCATTGCCATGCTTATTATACGTTTCGCGCTGCCTGAGATAAAAGGAGATAAACCGGTGCCGCTCATTCAGCAATTTTCTCTTTTGAAGAAACGAAAGGTGGCTGTCGGGCTGGCCATTACGTTTTTTTGGCTCGGAGGCTATTCGGTTGCGTATACGTACCTTTCTCCGTATTTACTGAACGTCACTCATATCGGCAGCGGAATACTGAGTACATTGCTGCTTATTTTCGGTGTTGCAAGTCTTGCCGGTTCTAAAGCAGGCGGTTTCAGCGCAGACAAATGGGGGGCGCGTATGACATTAATCGGCGGAATGGCGCTTCATGCTATCATGCTCATGTTATTGCCGTTTGTCACACATTCTGCTTTCGGAGCGGCGGCAGTGCTTATATTTTGGTCCTTCGCAGCCTGGTCATCTGGGCCTGCTCAGCAGTATCATTTGGCAACGATGGAGCCTGAATCATCGGGTGTATTACTTGGCCTCAACCAGTCTGTGATGCAGCTGGCTATGGCAGCCGGGGCGGGCATCGGGGGCATTGTTGTCACTCATCTGTCTCTTGCGTCAGTGACATGGATCGGATCAGCGGGTGTTGTCATCGCGATGTGCGGTGTGCTTTCGCTTGCATCATTAACGTCTGAAAAAACCTCATCTGAATACAGTGCAGAATAAACAAAAGCCTCATTTCTCAGCTTGAGAAACGAGGCTTTTTGTCTTGTTATTTTTTATAATTTTTCAAGTTTACGCCGATTGCGGCTCCGTTTCGGCTTGAGTCGGCGACTCCGGTGAAGGTGCCGTTTTCACGGTCGATCAGGATGCTTTGCACATTACCGATATCAACCGGGCTGCTGCCGAATTTATGCCCCATTTCGTTCAGTTTTGTGCGGGCTTCTTCCGGCACTCCTTTTTCATATCGATAGGATGTCATGCTGTTTGTGTAAATTCTCGGCTCTTCGACTGCCGCTTTCAGATCCATGCCGTACTCAACTTTGTTCAGGATCGTTTGCAGGACGGAAGAAATAATCGTTGCTCCGCCGGGGGAGCCGACAGTCAGGACAGGTTCGTTATTTTTGAATAAAATAGTCGGAGTCATGCTGCTGAGCGGACGTTTATTCGGCTGCACTTCATTTGCGCCGCCAGGCACCGCATCGAAGTCTGTTAACTCATTATTCAGCACAACGCCGTATCCGGGAACCATAATGCCGGAACCGAACAGCTGTTCAATTGTTGTCGTATAAGATACGACATTGCCGAAGCGGTCGGTTACCGTGAAGTGAGTCGTTTGACCTTCTTGTTTGTCAGTCGGCTGCTCCACTTGTTTATAGTTTGCAGAACCTTCCTGATAGGCCCAAGGATCGCCGGCTTTCGGTTTTTTATTGACTTTATCAATATCTATCAGCTGTCTGCGGGCATTGATATAATCTGGATTCAAGAGACCTTTGAGAGGGACGTTGACGAATTCTGGGTCCCCGGCAAATGCGGCGCGGTCAGCATAAGCCAAATGCATCGTTTCTGCGAGAAGCTGATATTTTTGCCAAGAACGGATATCATATTGAGAAAGCTTAAAATCATCCAGGAGGTTCAGCATTTGCAACAGGAAAACACCGCCCGAGCTTGGAGGAGGAGCAGTTGCGATATGATAGCCCTGGTAATCTCCCCAGATCGGTTCGTCAATCGTCACATTGAAGTTTTTAATGTCTTTTTCTGTCATTGAGCCGCCGAATTCCTGCACTGTTTCTGCAAGCTTTTTGGAGAATGCACCGTCATAGAATGCTTTTGTGCCTTTGTACTTAATAGCTGTAAATGTTTTGGCTAAGTCTTTTTGGATGAGTGTGTCTCCTTCTTTCAGAGGTTCTCCGTCCGGAAGAAACACGTCTTTTGCAGCAGTGTGTGATAATTTGTCTTTATAATCTGAGATGGCATCAGCTAAAACCGAATCGATCGGAAAGCCTTTTGAGGCAAGTTTAATGGAAGGGGTGATGAGTTGTTTCATGGAGCGTGTGCCCCATTTGTCTAGCGCTTTTTCAAGTCCTTTTAATGTTCCCGGAACACCGACTGCAGTCCCTTTCGTAACGCGTTCGGAGAAAGGAATGGCTTTGCCGTTTTCGTCAAGGAACATATCCGGTGTTGCGCCTGCCGGTGCGCGTTCCCTGCTGTCGATAATGGTGGTGTCTTTCGTCTTCGCATCATAAACCATCATAAATCCGCCGCCGCCGATTCCAGACATCATAGGTTCAGTTACGTTTAATGCGAATTGAATGGCAACCGCGGCGTCAATTGCATTGCCGCCTTTTTTCAGCACGTCGGCACCGATTTGTGAAGCGAGAGGATGGGCGGTGGCAACCATGCCGTCTTTGCCGACATCTACCTGTTTGTAGTCGTCATAGGAAAACGGGTGTTTCTTAGCCTGAGCGTGATAAGGGATGCTTCCGGCCGCGAGCAAAGTACTGAGCAGAACGATAAAACAGAGATTCATAAACTTTTTCTTTTTCATAGTCTGCCTCCTTTGTTTTCCGCTTACAATTATAGAGTAAGTAAAATGTGCTGTTTTCACAAGTGACAAACGGAATAGTCCGGTGTGCAAAAAGTTGGGGTTTCTGTGTGAATGTAATCAGTCGCAAATAGGCTAAATGGGAAACCGGACTGAAAAAGCTGTGAAACAAGCATAAAGACAAAAAATAAGCTACAATAAACAAAACAGAATTCACTCACATGACATATGAAAGGAACGTGAGCCATGTATTTAACGATCAAAGAGACAGCTGAGTTTACCAGTCTTCCTGAAGAATATGTGCACAATCTTGTTTTGACGAATAAAATAAGAGCCGTCCATGACGGACAGCAATATTTAATCAACAAGGAACAATTTCAAACACATCTCGAGCAGCTGGAAAAATATAAGGAAATGATTCAAGAGTTTTTAAATGAGCCGCTTCCTGAGGACATTGATGTAAAAGATGAAGATTAGGACACAATTTCATATTGTGTCTTTTTTTTGCATTTTTTTCGGTTGCTCACAAAAAAACGGATGCTCAGATTTCATTTTAAGGCCGTCGTTTTCATTTTTTAATACCTTAAGTATCTATTTGTTTAAAAGCTTGTCAACGGGCTGAAAATGATGTTTTTGAGGAATTCGTTGAAACTGCTTATCTGATTCACCTTATGTAACACTATGTATATTATGTTACATAAGACTCTTTACCCTTTATCATTCAACGGGTTTCGGCTATAATAGTAACATAATGCTCAATATGTTACTTTACCAATTATAAGGGGTTTTTTTGATGCATATCGTACAGCCGATCCGAAGTTTGGAGAAGATCCAGGAAGTCAAACAGTATTTAATGAAAAAAAGTGATCGTGATTATTTTTTATTTATTTTCGGCATGAACAGCGCACTGCGGATTTCAGATGTTCTGCCGCTTCGCGTGAGGGATGTAAGGAACAAAGACCATGTGTGGGCAACCGAAAGCAAAACGAGAAAGAAAAGAAAAATTCTGATACTGGAGTCTTTAAAGGCCGACATATACGCTTATACAAAAGACATGAAAGAGGATGACTATTTGTTTAAATCAAAACGGACGAATAAGCCCATATCCCGGATTCAGGCATACAGAATATTAAAGGAAGCGGCTGCCGCTTGCGGGTTGGAGGAAATCGGAACGCACACGCTTAGAAAGACGTTCGGGTATCATTTTTATCAGAGGACAAAAGACATTGCTGAACTGCAGAGGATTTTGAATCATTCTTCTCCGTCTATTACAATGCGTTATATCGGAATAGATGAAGATACAACGAGAGCCGCCTATAAGGTGTTCGGAGGGCTGTAGACTTGAAAAAAACGGCCGCCAGCGTTACTATAATAGAAGCAGGCTCTAGTAGCACAGCGGATAGTGCAGCAGTTTCCTAAACTGCAGGTCGGGAGTTCGAATCTCTCCTAGAGCGTTTTTTGTATAAGATAGGCGCAGATTAATAATGTCGGCAAAACAGAAAACCCCTTGTTATACAAGGGGTTTTTGAGTTGAATATTTTGTGAGAACCTGGTGGAAATGATGTGAAAAAAGCCCGCTGTAAGCAAGCGGGCTTTTTCTTATATGACAGCATCAAATTGATTGACTTTCCAAACGTTGTTTTCTTTTACGAATGTTACATCGCGTTTTGCTGACGGAGAACCGTCAAGAGTCGGTACAGTGAAGCGGTATGTTTGAGCGCTTCCTTTTTTAGAAAGAAGAGTCATTTTTGCTTTTTTCCAATTCAGGAGGTTATCTCCGTCGCCGACCGGAACAGCCAATTTGCCGTCTTTTACAGTGAAGTGGTAATCTTTGAGCCCTTTGTCAATCGCTTGCTTTGTAAAAGCGGGTGTCAGATATTTTACGGCTTTCGCTTTTGTTCCGAGGTCTTTGCACATAAATACATATTGCAGATTTTGATATTCAAACGGTTCAGAAGTGCAATTTGCGTTTGATTTAAGCGAACCGCCGCTCATTGTGTTCCAGAAATGTTCTCTCGCTGACAGGGCCAGCTGAAGCGCTTGTTTTTGTGTAAGGTCATTAGGTGCATTTTTTGCGGTCGCCGCAGTGCCCAGTGACAGAATCAATGTAATAGTAGTGAGGAATAATAGCCATTTTTTCATGATATAATCTCTCCTTCAATCAATCTCTTTCTCTTATGTTACAAATGTTACAATAATTACGGTAAGATTACAATACCTTTTCAGAAATATTTTCCGGACTTTTTATTTTTATGGTTTATTTCCATGTAAGACGTGAGAAAAAGATAAAGAGTTTCATTGAACAAAAGGTTTTTACAAGCTGTCTGCTGAATAATAAAATGGAAGAAAATCAAAAAAGGAGTCCTACATATGGAAGTACAAGATCATTTAGAAACAGCGGAAGGCCGCGGCCAGTCTGTCTGGCGATCGATGTCACTGTTTTTAGTGCCGCTGCTTTTAAGCAATGTATTGCAATCTGTCGGCCAATTGGTCGGAATGGTATTTGTCGGAAGGTGGCTCGGAGTTGATGCGCTTGCCGCCGTATCGTCTTTTTTTCCGCTGTTTTTTCTGCTGATCTCCTTTACGATCGGAATCGGTTCGGGAAGTTCCATTTTGATCGGGCAGGCTTACGGCGCGAAAAACGAAGAGAGGATGAAGGCGATTGTCGGCACTACACTGACTTTTACCTTTATGCTCGGTGTTGTTCTGGCAGTTGTCGGCAGTGTGTTTACGCTTGATATTCTGCGGCTGATGGGAACGCCGGAAAACGTAATAGATGTCAGTGTCCGATATGCGCGCATTTTGTTTTGCGCAATGCCGCTGATGTTTTTATATTTTGCGTATACGACATTTTTACGCGGAACGGGAGATTCAAAGACTCCGTTTTATACGTTAATCGTCAGTACAGTCATAAACATCGGGCTTTTGCCCTTATTGATTCTCGGGCTTTTCGGACTTCCGAAGTTCGGCATTTACGGTTCGGCGTATGCAACCGTGATTTCAAACATCGTGACATTTATCGTACTCATGGTTTATTTACGGAAAAGAAAACATCCATTGGCATTTGACCGGACTGCGCTCCGTTCTCTTAAAATGGACAAAAAGCTGCTCGCGCTTTTACTCCGTCTCGGTATTCCGTCGAGCATCAATATGATTCTCGTGTCACTTTCTGAAATTGCGGTCATTTCATTTGTCAATCATTACGGATCAAACGCGACGGCTGCTTACGGGGTCGTCAACCAAGTGGCGAGTTATGTGCAGATGCCGGCGGTAAGCCTCGGTATCGCCGTTTCAATTTTTGCCGCCCAATCCATTGGCGCCAATCAATTCGGCCGGCTGAAACAGGTCATCAAAGTCGGCATCGGCCTGAATTATTTGATCGGCGGGGTGTTGATCCTGCTGATTTACACCTTCTCCCGGCAGATACTGGCTTTGTTTTTAACAGATCAGGATACACTCCACATTGCCCGCAATCTGATTATGATTACCCTTTGGAGCTATTTGATTTTCGGTCACGCTCAGATCGTTTCAGCAACAATGCGGGCGAGCGGTACGGTGTTATGGCCGACGATTATCAGCATTTTTGCGATTTGGGGAATTGAAGTGCCTGTGGCCTTTATTCTTTCTCATTATACGAATCTCGGCATTCTCGGCATTTGGGTCGGTTATCCGGCGGCTTTTGTCGTCAGCCTGCTGCTGCAATACGGATATTACCGGTTTGTATGGAAGAAAAAACAGATTACCCGGCTGATTCAATAAGGTTTTACCGCACATCGCTCAGTTCATACGGGCGATGTTTTTTTAGAGCAGGAAAATGAGTTTAGAAAATGGAATTCCTATACATGCTAGAAAACAAGGAAAGGGCAGGTGCTTATGACGATTGAACATACGACTTATTTAGGGGTTTCAGCCATAAAAGCGGAGACTGATCAGGCTGAATGCATCATTGTGCCGGAGTGGGGATCAAATGTCATATCGCTTCGGGATAAAAGAACCGGTATGCGGCTTCTGAGAGAACCGGAAACTGCGGAGCAATTCCGCGCAAAACCGATGCTGTACGGCATTCCCGTTTTATTCCCGCCGAACCGGATTACGGACGGGACGTTTCGTTTTGACGGCCGCGCGTATCAATTCGAGATAAACGAAGAGGATAAACATAATCATATTCACGGCTTTCTTCACAATCAGCATTGGAAAGCGGCGGCAGCGAAAGAAGAGGGGGATGGAATGACAGTCGAAACAGAAATTGATCTTTCAAAGATTCCCCGTGTTCATAAACAATTTCCGCACGATGTCATTGTCCGGATGACCTATACACTAAAAGACAATGTGTTTACGCAGCGGGCGCTGATTATCAACAAGGGAACGGAGGCTTTTCCTTGGGGGCTCGGCTATCATTCAACTTTTGTTTTCAATGAAGAGCGATCCCGTCTTTTTCTGACGGCTGACCGCATGTGGGAATTAAATGAACGTTTCGTGCCGACGGGCCGTTTATTGGATGTGCCTGATAAAGAAGCGTTCCGTCATGGGATGTCTTTGAAAAATAAACAGTTTGACGATGTTTTTCTTTCTTCCGGACGGAACGGCGGCAATAACGAAGCTGTTATTTATCATCCGGATGAGAAATTATCCGTTTTGTATCAGGCAGACACGTCTTTCAAGCATTGGGTGGTATATAACGGTGACGGAAAGCAGGGGTTTGTCAGTCTTGAGCCTTATACTTCCGTTACAGATGCATTTAATCTGAATCAGCCTGCATCACTGACAGGGCTTCAGATTCTGAAACCGGGCGAAGAAGCGGCTGCGTCATCCAGGATCACCATTTTGCATGACGAAGAATAGGAAAGAGGCGGGATAACATTGAAAACATATGTGAAACGCTTGAGCGCGGTGATTCTGCTTTTGATCATTGCCGCAGTTCCTTATATTGATGATGCGGCTAAGGCGGCTGAACAAAAAAATACTTTACAAAAAGAGCTGGAACACATTCTGGATGAAGAACCTGCTTTAAAGGGGGCTTCATCGGGCGTCAGTGTCCGGTCAGCAAAAACAGGGGAGGTGCTGTTCGGCAGCCGGGAAGATATGCGGCTGAGGCCTGCATCATTGATGAAGCTGCTGACGGCATCTGCGGCGCTTTCTGTTCTCGGAGAAGATTACACCTTTAAGACAGAAGTACGGGCAGACGGCGCCGTGAAAGGAAAACAGCTGCGCGGAAACCTTTATCTCAGGGGAAAAGGCGATCCGACCCTATTGGTTTCTGATTTTGAGAAGATGGCTAAACAGGTCAAAGCCAGGGGCATCCATGTCATTAAAGGAGATCTGGTCGGGGATGACTCGTGGTATGACGATACCAGGTATTCAGTTGATCTTCCGTGGAGCGATGAAGGCCAATATTATGGAGCGCAAGTATCAGCTCTTACCGCTTCCCCAAATGAGGATTATGATACCGGAACGGTGATTGCGGAAATCAGCCCGGCGAAACAGCCCGGTAAAAAGCCGCGCATTTCGATTTCTCCCCATACGGACGTCGTTCGTGTGAAAAATGAAGTGAAAACCGTCGCTTCTGATGAAAAGAAAGAATTGACGGTTGAACGGGAGCACGGTGGCAATGTGATTACGATAAAGGGAACCATACCTGTCGGCTCGGCACAGGCAAGAGAATGGGCGGCGGTGTGGGATCCGTCGTCCTATGCTTTAGATTTATGGAAACAAGCGCTTACTAAACAGGGTATAACTGTAAAAGGGAAAATCAGAACAGGGCGAATGCCGCACCGCACCCAACTTGTCACATCACGGACATCCATGCCTCTTTCAGAATTATTGATTCCGTTTATGAAACTGAGCAACAACGGGCACGCCGAAATTCTGATCAAGGAAATGGGAAAAGTGAAAAAAGGGGAGGGCAGCTGGGAAAAGGGCTTGGACGTGATGAAATCGGAGCTTAAATCGTTCGGGCTGAATCCGGATGAATTGATTGCAAGAGACGGATCCGGCGTTTCTCATATTAACGGCGTATCCGCCGGCCAAATCGGAGAGCTTTTGTATGCGGTTCAGAAAGAAAAGTGGTACCCGGCTTTCCTTCGGTCGCTCCCTGTCGCCGGCGCAAGTGACAGAATGACGGGAGGAACCCTTCGGAACCGGCTGAAGGGCACCCCGGCGGAGGGCAAAATTAAAGCGAAAACCGGGTCGCTAACATCAGTCAGTTCGATTGCCGGCTATGCAGACACAAAAACAGGAGATACGCTTATTTTTTCCGTGCTTCAAAACGGGCTGCTTGACGAAGATGACGGAAAAGACATTGAAGACAAAATCGCAGTCGTGCTGGCAAATCAATAAGAAGGGCCGAATCCTTAGAGGATTCGGCTTTTTTCGATGTCTGTAAAACATTATATTGCGATTATGAATCAATCTTTTCAAAAAGTAATATCGGCAATATCCTTCCTTTTTTTTACATGATACTTTCTTACTTGTTCACCGATTTTTCATTTTTTAACGTAAAACTTCTTTTAAGGAGACAAAACCTTTTTAAAAGCGCAATTAATTATACATTTTATTCCTTATTATAGTGTTTAAGAACCAGTTTGTAGTGTGCATACATACCGTTTTACATGGTATAAAGATTATAGAAATGAAGAAATGAAGTGAGGAATATATACTATATTCTAAAAAATGTTAGAGAAAATTTAATTTTTTATTGTGATTTCTAAAATATGTTTTAAAATAATGCTTATATGGATGATTTAGTCATATGCTGTCGAAATTTAATTGTAATTATTTCACTTTCTTATCCTCTTAAATTGAAATGGAGGGATTCCATTGAAGAACACTGTTTATTCTTTAACTCACGCCCAAAGAAGAGTCTGGTTTACAGAGCTGCTCGAGCCGGGCACAAGTATCTGCAATCTCGCGGCGTGCGTCAAATTCAGGGGGGACATCGATTTTGACGTACTGCGCCATGCTTTAGATTTTTCTATCTCGCAAAATGATTCACTCAGGTTTCAACTGACAGAAGGGGACGGATCAGAACCCCAGCTGTATCTGGCGGGGCATCGGCCGATTTCTCTAGAGACTGTTGATTTTACTCATACTGATCAGGCAGAGCGGGACGCATGGATTGACACGCAGACCCGTGTTCCGTTCAAGCTGTTTCATTCACCTCTGTATCAATTTACTCTGCTTGTCATGTCAGACGAAGAAGTTTGGCTTTATTCAAAATTTCACCATATTATCATGGACGGCATCTCGCTCAACCTGCTCGGCAACCAGCTCATTGATATCTACCAAAAGATCATGCGGGGCGAGGATTTAGCTGAACATCACAGACCTTCCTATCTCAGCTACATGGAAAAAGAACAGCAATACTTACAGTCTTCCCGTTTTCAAAAAGACCGTTCATTTTGGACTGAAACATACCGAACCGTTCCGGAACACCTTTCACTGGCGGAACGAACCTCTCATCTTAGACAAAGCACTGCGGCTTCCAGAGATACAATCACTCTTTCTCACTCCTTAGAACAATCTATCCGGCGTTTTTGCAAAGAAAATAATATCAGCATCATCTCTCTGTTTATGGCTTCGTTATACATATGCATCAGCCGTCTGACGGCTAAAAAGGATATTGCCATCGGCACTTATTACGGAAACCGGGGCTCCAGGCTCGAAAAGGATATGCTCGGCATGTTCGTCAGCACACTGCCGATCAGAATGACGGCAGATCCTGATGCGGAGTTCCTGTCCTTTGTCCGCAGCGTAGGAAAAGAGCAGCTGTCTGTTATGCGGCACCAGAAATATCCTTACAATCTTTTTGTGAATGAATTAAGGCAGACTCATCACGACCTGCAAAATATCATCGGGATTTCGATGCAATACCAGCCTCTCGCGTGGCGTCAGGCAGAAGGTTTCGATTATGAAACGGCGATGTTTTTCAGCGGACATACGGCAAATGAGCTGTCCATTTTAATTAAGGAGCGGACAGATACGGGATTGATTGAGCTGAATTTTGATTATCAATCCGCTTTATTTACTAAAACATCGATTAAACGAATTCAAACTCATTTGCTGACGATCGTTGAAAATGCCGTTAGAAATCCAAACCAGCTGATTCGGCATATTGATATGGCGGATGAAAATGAAAAGAAACGGGTGTTAACTGCGTTTAACCATACAGAAGCGGTTGAACCGCCGGCTCCGACGCTTCACGGGCTGTTCACCCGCCGCGCCGCGCTTTCGCCGCATCGTCCTGCGCTCCGTTTTCCGGGCGGTATGCTGACGTACGCTGAGCTCGATCAGTACACAGACAGGCTCGCCGTTTGGCTCCGCCAAAAAGGCGTCCGCAAAGAAAGCATGGTCGGCGTACTCGCTGAACGCTCGCCGGAGATGGTGGTTTCAGTGCTTGCCGTGTTAAAAGCGGGCGGCGCCTATGTGCCGCTTGACCCGGACTATCCTGAGGACAGGCTGCGCTATATGCTTGATGACTGCGGCGCCTGCCTCCTGCTTGCACAGCCGGGGTTATCCCTTTCCGGTTTTTCCGGAGAAACGCTAGAAGTGTCTCTTTCTTCTTTGACAAGTGAGACGGAGACAGGGGCTGTCTCTGAAGAAGCGGATGCTGATTCGCTCGCTTATATCATTTATACGTCCGGTTCGACGGGAACACCGAAGGGAGTGGCTGTTGAACACTGTCAGGCCGCCGCCTTTTTATCAGGGATGCAAGGGCAGTTCCCGTTAACGGAAGAGGACATCATCGTGCTGAAATCATCCTTTTCATTCGACGCCTCCATCTGGCAATTGTTTTGGTGGACGATGTCCGGCGCCTCCGTGTATCTGCTTCCTGCCGGATGGGAGAAAGATCCTGTGCGGATGATTGAAGCGTTTGCCTCAGAAAAGGTGACGACCGCGCATTTTATTCCGGCGATGGTCAACAGCTTTTTAGACGCGCTGGAAACAGAGCCTGCAGAAACAAGAACACGCCTCGGCAGAACACTGACACGCGTGTTTGCCGGAGGGGAAGCTCTTTCCCCGCTTACGGCTGCCCGGTTTGCCGATCTTCTGCCGGAGACCATGCTTATTCACGGCTATGGGCCGACAGAAGCGACGGTTGATGCGGCGTTTTACGTCTGTGACCGAAAACGGGACAGCGGACGGACAAGGCTTCCGATCGGAAAACCCGTTCCTGGTGCCCGTCTGTATGTATTAGATAGCGGAGGAACCATCCAGCCTGCGGGTGTGGCAGGAGAGCTGTACATCGCGGGGACAGGGGTGGCCCGGGGCTATCTGAACCGGCCTGAGCTGACGGAGGAGCGTTTTCTCGATGATCCGTTTTATCCGGGCGAGCGCATGTATCAGACGGGCGATATCGCACGCTGGACAGAAGACGGCCTTGTCGAATGGCTCGGCCGTTCAGACGGACAGCTGAAAGTCCGCGGTTACCGGATTGAACCGGGGGAAATCGAAGCGGCGATCCGGCGCATCGACGGCATTCGTGAGGCGGCGGTCACCGCCCGGACCGAACACGGCGAAACCGCGCTTTACGCCTATATCGAAGGACGGGAAAGCGATGACGTGCGGGCGGAGCTTGCGGCACGCCTTCCGGCCTACATGATGCCGGCTCAGTTTATAGAGATGAGCGAATGGCCGGTCACGCCGAGCGGAAAGCTTGACCGCCGCGCGCTGCCAGCTCCCGGCGGAGCGGCAGACAGACAGGCGTACACCGCCCCGCGGAACGTCACGGAAATGAAGCTTTGCGCCCTTTGGGAAGAGGTGCTGAAAAACGGCCCCGTCGGCATCCGGGATCACTTTTTTGAGCGGGGCGGCCATTCGTTAAAAGCGACGGCTCTCGTCTCCCGCATCGCCAAGGAATTCGGTGTTCAGGTGCCGTTACAGGACATCTTCGCCCGGCCGACGGTGGAAGAGCTCGCCTCGGTCATTCAGGACTTGGAAGAGAGCCCGTATGAAGCGATTCAGCCTGCGCAAACACAGGACACCTACCCGGTGTCTTCGGCGCAGAAACGGATGTATGTGCTCCAGCAGCTTGAAGAGGGCGGTGTCGGCTACAATATGCCGGCTGTGCTGGAACTGACGGGCCCGCTTGACCGCGGCCGGCTGGAGAAGACGTTCCGGCAGCTTGTGGAGCGGCACGAGTCGCTCAGAACGTCCTTTGAAACGGGGCCTGACGGCGAACCGGTGCAGCGCATCCATGACAGCGTACCGTTTCAGCTGGATGAGGCCGAGTCAGCTGACGCATTCGTCCGGCCGTTTTGTCTGGAGGAAGCGCCGCTCTTCCGTGCGGCCCTCGTGAAAGAATCGGATGAACGTCATCTTTTATTAACGGATATGCATCATATTATTTCTGACGGTGTGTCCGTCAACACCTTGATTAAAGAATTCGGCGAGCTGTACGCAGGCCGTTCGCTTGCGCCGATGCGCCTTCAATATAAAGACTATGCCGTCTGGCAGCGGTCGTTTCAGGAGAAAGAAGGATATCAGAAGCAGGAAGCGTATTGGCTGAAGCGGCTAGAAGGAGAGCTTCCGGTGCTTGAGCTTCCGGCTGACAAGCCCCGTCCGGCTGTCAGAAGCTTTGCGGGCGGCAGCGTATCGTGCACGCTTGACGCTGAAACGGCATCCGGCCTTCACCGCATCGCCCGGGATCACGGCTCCACTTTGTATATGGTGCTTCTCGCCGCGTACAATACGTTACTCGCGCGATTGAGCGGGCAGGAAGACATCATCGTCGGCTCGCCAATTGCCGGGCGTCCGCACAAAGACCTTGAACCGATTCTCGGCATGTTCGTCAACACGCTGGCCATCAGAACGGAGCCGAAAGGAGACAAACGGTTTACCGATTACTTGGCGGAAGTCCGCCAGGCGGCGCTTGAAGCGTATGAGCATCAGGATTACCCGTTTGAAGAGCTTGTGGAGCAGCTCGGCGTGCAGCGGGACATGAGCCGCAATCCGCTGTTTGATGCGATGTTTATTCTTCAGAATATGGAGCGAGAGGAGATAAATCTGGCCGGTCTGAAGGCGTCACGATCAGAGCATACCGAACATGATGTATCAAGTTTTGATCTGACCTTATCAGCGGCTGAATCCGATGGAAACATCCGCTTTGAAATGGAATTCAGCACCGAGCTTTTTATGAAAGAAACGATTGAACGCTGGATGGGCCACTTACTGAATCTCTTGCGCCATGTTGCCGCCGAACCGAAAGTCACACTATCGAAAGCTGACATTTTGGATGAAGAAGAAAAACAAAAGTTACTGATTGAGTTTAATAACACACAAACCGAATTCATGGAAAAACACAAACTGTTTCATCAGTTGTTTGAAGAGAAAGCAAAAGAAACGCCTCATCAGACCGCTGTTATTGAAGGAGCACAACAGATCAGCTATTCGCAGCTTAATGAGCGGGCAAATCGGCTTGCGCGAACATTACACAAAAATGGATTCGGTCCGGGAAAAAGAGCAGCTATATTGGCAAACCGTTCGATTGAAGCGATCGTCAGTGTTCTTGCCGTCATGAAATCGGGAGGGGCGTATATACCGGTTGACTCCCATTATCCCGAGGAAAGGATTCGCTATTTATTAAAAGACAGCGCGGCATCCGTCTTGATGGTGCAGTCAGAATACAAAAAACTTGCTTCACAGCTGACGGATAACAATTTATTTCTCATTCAGCTTGATCATGAAGATCAATACGATATTTGTGCAAAGAATATTCAGCCGGCAGCGTCACCGGATGATACTGCATATATCATATATACTTCGGGAACAACGGGAACGCCGAAGGGAGTCGAAGTCAGAAATCGCAGCTTTACGCATGCAGCACTTGCATGGCGCAGGATTTATGAGCTTGATCTTATACCTGTCAGAGTGCTGCAGATGGCGAGTTTCTCATTTGATGTATTTTCAGGGGATCTTGCACGCGCCCTGCTAAACGGGGGAACGCTTGTCATTTGTCCGGATGACGTCCGGCTTGAGCCACAACAGCTTTATCGGCTCATTGATCAGCACCGTATCACGTTTATGGAGTCGACACCCGCGCTGATTGTTCCGTTTATGGAATATATATATCGCCGGAAGCTCGCGCTGCAAAGTGTAAAAATACTTGTACTGGGTTCAGATATGATCAAGTCGCAGGATTTTTATACGCTTCAAGAACGCTTCGGAAAAGAAATGCGGATCATTAACAGCTACGGTGTAACAGAAGCGACAATTGATTCTTCGTATTATGAAGCTAAAATGAGCGAAGAGCCGCGGGAAGATGATGTGCCGATCGGTGTTCCGCTTCCGAATGTACAAATGTACGTCTTAAACAAAGACAAACAGGTCCAGCCGATCGGCGTTTTCGGAGAGCTGTATATCGGGGGCGCCGGCGTCGCCAAAGGATATTGGGGACAGCCTGAGCTGACAGAGGGCGCATTCAGTGACCCGTTACAAACGGGAGAAACGCTTTACAGAACCGGAGATCAGGCTTGCTGGCTGCCGGATGGCACTCTTCGTTTTCAAGGGCGGATTGATAAGCAGGTAAAAATCAGAGGATACAGAATTGAGACGGGAGAAATAGAAAGTGTGCTTTTGAAACACGATCAAGTCAAAGAAGCGGCTGTTACCGTGATGAAAGATGCCGAAGGACAAGCCCGATTAGCGGCATACATCGTTCCTAAAGAGGCCGATATCTCATCACTTCGCCAGTCTCTTATGCAGGAGCTCCCGGCTTATATGATGCCGTCTCATATTATCGGTTTAGACAGCATGCCCCTGACACTGAACGGCAAACTTGATAAATCGGCATTGCCGGCAGAAGAGATACATTCATCACAGGCATTTGTCGCGCCCGGCGATGAAAAACAGGCGATGTTATGCCGGATTTGGGAAGATGTGCTTCATATTCAGAAAGCGGGAATTCATCACTCTTTCTTTGAGCTTGGGGGAGATTCCATTAAGGCGCTTCAAGTGTCAGCCCGACTCGCCGGAGAAGGCTGGAACATGTCGATCCGCGATTTGTTTCAGTTCCCGACGATTGCAGAACTCGCGAAGCACCTCACGCCGGCTGTTGCAACGGCTGATCAGGGGCCGATAGAAGGAAGCGCTCCGCTGACACCGATCCAGCAGAGATTTTTTGAGGAGCCGGGTGCGTTTGAGCTTCATTATAACCAATCAGTCATGCTGTGCACTGAAGACAGCCTCCAAATAGATGCGCTGTACCAGGCGGTTTGCGCGCTGACAGAACATCATGATGCGCTGCGAATGACTTTCACTGAAAATGAGCATGGGGAAGCCGTTCAATATAATCGCGGAATCACAAAGCAGCATGAAGAAATATTTACGCTTAACGTCATAGATATTTCAGAAGAAACGCAGCCCGAAAAACGGATAGCCGCTGAGGAAGAAGAAATACAGCAGGCTATGCGCCTTGATCAAGGCCCTCTGCTTCATCTCGGAGTGTTCAGGCAGAAGGATGCCGACCATCTTCTTATAACGATTCATCATCTTATCGTGGACGGCGTGTCATGGAGGATATTGCTTGAAGATCTGCAGACAGCTTATCAGCAGGCATTAGAAGGCAAACAAATCGAACTGCCGCCGAAAAGCGATTCTTATATAAAGTATGCCGAAGAGCTTTTTGACATTTCCAAGAGCAAAGCATTGCTGGAGGAAGCCGCATACTGGGACAGCGTGATGTCTGGTGAAACAGCGCCGCTGCCGAAAATAACTGATGAAAACGCCGGACGATTGCAGGAAAACGCCCACACTGCATCGTGGATATTAAGCAGCGAAGTCACGAAACAGCTGCTGTTGGAAACACAGCAGGCATACGGAACGGATGTTCATGAATTGCTTTTAACGGCGCTTGGAATGGCGCTTCATGAGTGGACGGGTTCTGAACAGATCCTTATCAGCACTGAGGGGCACGGGCGCCAGGGGCATATTCCTGACATTGATATGTCAAGAACGGCAGGATGGTTTACATCTGTTTACCCGGTGCTTTTGGATATGAGAGTGCCGGGCGGCTCAGGCGAAAAAACCGCTCACCGCATAAAGACGGTAAAAGACATGATGAGACGGGTTCCTCATCACGGAACCGGCTACGGGCTGTTGAGATATTCGCGAAACATTCTTTATAAAGACCCAGAAATAAGCTTTAACTATCTCGGTGCGTTTGACGGTCTTGAGGGGACGCTGAAGATGTCACCGTTCAAGCCGCAGCATGATATAGCGGCCGGGCGCATCCGCGAGTTTGATCTGGATATTAACGCGATGGTGGCGGCCGGGCAACTGGAGGTAAAAGCCGTTTATACCGATGTATTTGCACCGGGGGCAATCGAGTTCTTCATGAATCGTTTCCATACTCACCTCGAGGACATCATCGCCCACTGTTCCGGCAAGAAAGAGCGGGAAAAAACATTAACGGATTACAGCCATACAGAATTGACCGCTCAAGCACTATCAAGCATTGAAGATCTCGTAAAAGGACTTTAATTTCATAAAAAGGTGTGTGGCATTCGTGACACAAGCGACAGAAATTCAAGATATTTACCCTTTATCATATATGCAGGAAGGCATGCTGTTTCATTCGCTTCTGGATTCCGGATCAAACGCATATGTCGAGCAGATTTCATTTACAGTCAGCGGGGATTTATGCATTGATACATTCCAAAAAAGTCTGGATATGCTTGTCAGCCGCTATGATATTTTCAGAACGATTTTCATAAAAGAAGTGCCTGACCTTGAAGGTCCGCAGCAGGTTGTCCTTTCACGCCGTGACACAGCCGTACAGACTGAGAACATTTCAGACTATTCGGAAGAACGGCAGCAAAGCATCATTGAGGAATTCAAGGAAACCGACCGGAATAAGGGCTTTGATCTGCAAAAAGGCCCCTTAATGCGCCTGACTCTTTTTCAAACGGGAGAAAACCGCTATACATGCGTTTGGACTCACCATCACATTATGATGGACGGCTGGAGCTTGGGCATTGTGCTGAAAGATTTCTTCAGCATGTATTATGCGATCCGGAACGGGCGGCCTGTAAACCTCGGCAGTCCGGCTCCTTACAGCTCTTATATCAAATGGCTCCGAAGCCGGAATAAAGAAGAAACGTCAGCGTTCTGGTCGCGCTGCTTGGAAGATTACGGAGAAGTCGTTTCCGTCCCGCAAACGAAGAATAAGCCGGCGCAAAACGGTTATGCATCTGAGCATTTTCAATTTTCCCTTGAGTCTGAAACCGTGCAAAAGCTGACAGACATTGCCCGAAGCACCGGGGTCACGCTGAATACTTTATTTACGAGCATTTGGGGACTGCTTCTCCATCGTTACAACGGCACTGAAGATGCGGTATTCGGTTCAGTTGTTTCCGGCAGGCCGTCAGCTATCAGCGGCATCGAATCCATGGCCGGGCTGTTTATCAATACCGTGCCGGTAAGGGTGCGCGCGGTTGGGGATATGACTTTTTCTTCTCTTCTCAAAAAGGTGCAACAAGAGTCACTCGCTGCGGAAGAGCACAGCTATTATCCGCTGTATGACATCCAAAACGAGAGCGGTCTGCAAAAAGATCTCTTGAACCATATCCTGGTTTTTGAGAATTATCCGGTTCAGATGCAGGCTGCGGTAAACGGCTGGCAGCAAACGGAAAGCAGTGCGCTCTCACTTGAAAACTTTTCGATGGCGGAGGAAACCAATTACGATCTTAACGTCGTCATCGTTCCGGGAGAAGAGTTTTATGTGAAATTCAGCTACAATGCGGGCATCTACGATCGGGAAGACATGAAACGGATCAAAGGGCATATTCTGGAGGTCATCTCCTGTGTAACGGAAGATCCGGACAGGCTTTTATCAAGCATCAGTCTCGTGCCTCCGGAGGAAGAAGCCTTGATTCATTCGTTTAACGAAACGAACCGTCCGTACCATGAGACAACCGTTCATGGGCTGTTTGAAGAACAGGCGGCAAAAACGCCTGACCAAGAGGCGTTGAGATATAACGGGGTAAGCTGGAGCTACAAGAAATTAAATCAGCGGGCGAATCAGCTTGCACATGCGTTAAGGGAAAAAGGCGCACGCCCCGATCAGATCACCGCTGTTATGCTGCGCCGATCAATGAGTACGGTTGCCGCTCTGCTCGGAATTTGGAAGTCGGGCAGCGCCTATATGCCGATTGATGCGGAATTTCCGCCTGAACGGATTTCATTTTTACTGAGAGACAGTGAAGCCTCACTGCTCGTGACTGAAAAAGGCCTGCTCCCCCTCATTCCGCCGGATTTCAAGGGCAGTGTCGTCATCATGGAGGAAACGGTTTCCCAGCAGACCGCACCGCTTCCGCCGGTATCTGACAGCGGAAATTGGGCGTATGTCATTTACACCTCCGGAACGACAGGCCGGCCGAAAGGGGTGCTTGTACAACACAAAGCGATCAGCAATACATTGCAATGGCGGCGTGAAGAATACGGGATGACAGAAGGGGACATAGCGCTTCATCTTTTTTCATACGTATTTGACGGGTCATTAACGAGTCTTTTCACTCCGCTTCTGTCGGGCGCCTGTGTATTGTTAACTGATGAAGATGATGCGAAAGACGTCCTTTCAATAAAACAGAAAATCACCCGCCACGGAGTGAGCCATCTTCTGATCGTTCCGTCTCTGTATCGCGTTCTGCTTGATTCGCTGACGAAAAAGGATGCGCAGACGCTTCGGGCGGTGACATTTGCCGGGGAAGCGGCCACTCCTGATATCGTGGAAGCGAGCCGCAACATATGCCCGAATGCCGAGCTGCTGAATGAATACGGACCGACGGAAAACAGTGTGGCCACGACAATTCTGCGCAACCTGCAAAAAAGCAGCCGGATTACGATCGGGCGCCCGATTGCCAACACTTCTGTCTATATGATGCACGGAGATCGGCTGCAGCCGGTCGGAGCCGTCGGTGAACTGTGTATTTCCGGAAAAGGTCTGGCGGACGGATATTTTCAGCAAAAAGAGCTGACGGACAAAGTCTTTACCCCTCATCCGTTTCATGAAGGTGAACGGCTGTACAGAACGGGAGATGCAGCCCGATTTTTACCGGATGGAACGATTGAATATATGGGACGCTTTGACGATCAGGTCAAGGTAAGAGGTTACAGAATTGAATTAGGAGAAATCGAAACGGCACTCAGAAGTCTGTCCGGGGTAAAAGAGGCGGCAGTCACCGTGCGCAAAACGGCGGACGGGGAACAGGAGCTTGCAGCTTATGTCGTACTGCAAAACGCAGGTGTGACATTTAAACCGCACGCTGAATTGGCCGGGAGATTACCTGCTTATATGATACCGGGAAGCTTTACCAAATTAACGGAGATGCCGCTGTCTGTGAGCGGAAAACTTGATCGGGCCGCACTTCCTGAGCCGAAAGAAGCTGAGAGAACCGGTGATTATCAAGCTCCGCGCACAATGCTTGAGACCGAGCTGCTGTCTATTTGGCAAGAAGTGCTGAAACGGGAACACATCAGTATGAGAGATGATTTCTTCCAAATCGGCGGACAGTCGCTGAAAGCCGCGTCGCTTGTTTCAAACATACATAAACGGCTCCAAATTGAACTTGCCGTCCGCCATGTTTTTGAACATCCGACCATCGAGAGCATGGCCCGCTTCCTTGAACAGAGGAAAAGAGGAGAATATGCAGAAATCACGCCTGCTGTGGCAAAGGACTTGTACCCGCTATCTTTTGCGCAAAAAAGGCTCTATGCTCTTCATCAGCTTGCAGCGGACAGTACGGGCTATCATATGCCCGCTTGTCTGGAACTGAGCGGCAGACTCAACCGGGATCGGTTGCACGAAGCCTTTTCAGCGCTGTTACAAAGGCATGAAGCGTTACGCACTTCATTTGTTTTACGAAACGGGGAGCCGATGCAGCACATACATTCACATGTCGATCTTGACCTCACAGAGATTCACATGCCATCCGGGAACCTTCTTCAAGAGGTGATGGAAACTTTCGTCAAACCGTTTGACGTGGAAAAAGCGCCGCTTTTGAGAGTGACTTTAGCCAAAGTTACTGAAGAACATCATTTTCTGCTGCTTGATATGCATCATCTTATCGCAGACGGTGTGTCAATGAGCGTTTTGATTCAAGAATTGACGGATTTATACAGAGGAAAGGAGTTGCGGCCGTTAAAACTCCAGTACAAAGATTTTTCCGTCTGGCAGCATGAGCGGTTTGCCGCTGAAGAATTCAAAAGACATGAGCGTTATTGGCTGGAGACGATCGGGGAAAACATTCCCGTACTTGATCTGCCGCTCGATAAAAAGCGCCCGCAGCTTCCTGATTTCAGCGGGTCCATTGTTCGAACGCGCCTTCAAAAGGAATCGGCGGAGAATTTGCGCCGGCTCATGGATGAGACAGGTTCGACGCTGTATATGATTCTTTTGGCAAGCTACTCCTTGTTCCTTTCTAAATTGAGCGGGCAGGAAGACATTGTCGTCGGTTCACCTGCGGCCGGCAGAAGCCGCGCTGAGCTTGACGGGGTCATCGGCATGTTTGTAAATACCGTGGCAATGAGAAGCAGGCCGAAAGGGGATAAGACATTCCGCGCTTATTTAGAAGAGGTGAAAATGCTCGCCCTCGGCGCGGCCGAACATCAGGACTTCCCGTTTGAAGAACTTGCCCAAAAGCTTGATACACACCGGGAAGTCAATCGCAATCCGCTGTTTGATGCCATGCTCGTTTTGCAAAACAGTGATGATTTCGAAGTAAACCTTCCGGGCTTAGTTGTTTCTTCACATGCAGTGAAGCATGACATTTCAAAATTCGACTTGACGCTTCATGCCGAGGAACGGCCGGATGGCTCACTGGATTTTCATTTTGAATACAGTACCGCCTTGTTTGAAAAGGATACGATCGAACGGTGGGCCGGTCATTTTAAAGAGCTTTTAGGACAAATCGCATCGGATGATGAGCGGAAGCTGTCTGACATTTATTTGCTGGGCATAAACGAGCGGCAGATGCTTCTTCAAGCGGAAAATCAAACGGCGGAGTATCCGAGGCATGAAACGATCGTCAGTTTATTTGAAGCACAGGCGGAAAAAATGCCGGATCAAATTGCAGCCGTCATGTCTGATGAGCGTCTCACCTACCGCGAGCTCAATGAAAAGGCGGATCGAATCGC
The DNA here is from genome assembly GCF_002843505.1 of Bacillus sp. SJ-10. Taxonomy (NCBI): domain Bacteria; kingdom Bacillati; phylum Bacillota; class Bacilli; order Caryophanales; family Bacillaceae; genus Bacillus; species Bacillus sp. SJ-10. The sequence goes on from NZ_CP025258.1 coordinate 2,702,768, forward strand.
CGATATGCTGTCGGAAAACGGCATCCGCTCCGGACAGATTGTCGGAATTATGACCGAACGATCTCCGGATATGCTGATTGGGATTCTCGGTATTTTAAAAGCGGGAGGAGCTTATCTGCCGATTGATCCTGACTATCCGGACGAGCGGATTTCATTTATGCTGACTGACAGCGGCGCGCGTGTTCTGTTGACGCAATCGGGTCTTGGGATATCCGGTATAGATGGTTTGCCGGTTTTATACATCGATAAGCCTGAATCCGTTTCAGCAGACAGAACGAAAGAAATGATAACGCCTGAACAGCCGGCTTACGTGATTTACACATCGGGCACAACAGGAAAACCGAAAGGCGTTATGACGGAACACCGCAATGTCATCAGCCTTATCACACATAAAGGACTGCCGTTTGATTTCGGCTCTGAAGACGTCTGGACGCTGTTCCACTCCTATTGCTTTGATTTTTCTGTATGGGAAATATTCGGCGCGCTCTTATACGGCGGAAAGGTGGTTATCGTGCCGAAAGAAACTGCCCGTGATCCGCATTTGTACCGGCAGCTGCTGCAAAGTGAAGGCGTAACGGTGCTGAACCAAACGCCGACGGCTTTTTCCGGACTCATTCATGAAGAGGCCGGGCATACGGACAGGCTAAAGCTTCGATATGTCATTTTCGGCGGAGAGGCGCTTCAGCCCGGCATGCTGAAAAGCTGGAAAGAGAAGTACCCGGAGACGGAGCTTGTTAATATGTACGGTATTACGGAAACCACGGTTCACGTCACATGCAAAAAACTGAATATGGATGATATTGAGAGAAACAAAAGCAATATCGGCAGACCGCTGGAAACCCTCCATGCTTTTGTCGTGGATGCCTATATGAATCCGCAGCCGATCGGAATTCCCGGTGAGCTTTATATCGGCGGAGAAGGCGTCGCGAGGGGATATGTAAACAGGGATGATTTAACCGCCTCCCGTTTCATCACGAATCCGCATGTTTCCGGCATGCGGCTCTACCGGACGGGTGATATCGCAAAAAGGCTCACAAATGGCGAGCTGGAATATGTCGGGCGAAAAGATGCGCAAGTAAAAGTCAGAGGCCACAGAATTGAGCTGGGAGAAATTAAATCAGCGCTGCAAGAGCTTTCCTCCGTGAAAGAGGCAGCCGTGATCACACGTGCTGATCAGCATGGTCAGCACTCCATTTACGCATACGCGGTCTTACACGGAAACGAAAAGATAAAAGAAGCAGAGATTCAGGCCTCTCTCAGAGCTTTTCTGCCGGAATATATGATTCCCGCCCGCTTGATAGAGCTTGATGAACTGCCTTTGACGGCGAATGGGAAGCTGGACGAGAAGGCGCTCCCGCAGCCTGAATTAAATGATAGCCTTGGAGATGATATCAGCCTGAGAAATGAAACTGAAGAAATGATGGCTGACATCTGGGAAGAACTCTTAGGTGTTGAAGGACTCGGCCCCCATGCTCACTTCTTCCATCTCGGCGGGGATTCGATTAAAGCGCTGCAAGTATGTGCGAGGCTGAAACAGCAGGGCTATGAAACGACCGTCCGCGAGCTGTTCGAGCATCAGACACTGGGAGAAGTATCGATGCGGCTCCGGAAAGTCCGCCGCGTGATTGATCAGGCTCCCGTCACGGGAGACGTGCCGCTGACGCCGATCCAGCACTGGTTCTTGTCGCAATCATTGCCGCATGATCATTTTAATCAGTCGGTTATGCTCCGCAGTGCGGACAGAATCAATGAATCTGCTATGAGAAAAGCGCTGGCACAGCTCGCGGTTCATCATGACGCATTACGGATCGTATGCGGCACGCAAAACGGATCGGTGACTCAATACAACAGAGCGGAAAACCTTTCTGAAGAAGAACTCTTTACGTTTGAAACGCATGACGTGAGAGGGAAAGGGTCATTACAAGAGGAGCACGCCGCAATTGAACAGGCGGCCGCCCTTATTCAAACTTCCATTCGGCTGGAGACGGGTCCGCTCGTAGCTGTCGGATTATTTCACGCTAATGATGGCGATCATCTGCTGCTTTCCATTCATCACCTTGTCATTGACGGGGTGTCATGGCGGATTTTATTTGAAGATCTCACCGCATGCTACAGGCAGGCGCTCGAAGGAAAAGAAACCGCGCTTCCGGCAAAAACCGATTCCTATCAGACTTACGCGAAGCAAATCTCTGATTATGCAAAAAGCCGCCGGCTGTTACAGGAAGCAGACTACTGGTCCGAAAGAGAAAAAGCGGCGGTCGAACCGCTTCCGAAAGATGCCCGCATCTCTTCCAATCTTCTGAAAGATACAGATGTGATGACCGTTACATTGACAAAACAGGAGACTGAGCAGCTGTTAACGGAAGCGAACAGAGCATACACAACAGAGACGGGTGAATTATTGCTTGCCGCGTTAAGCCTTGCGCTGAACAGATGGACTGGAAACGAGACATTCAAAATCAGCATGGAAGGCCATGGAAGGGAAGAGCACTTGGAGCATCTTGATATCAGCAGAACCATCGGCTGGTTTACGTCAATTTATCCGGTATTGGTTGACGCAAGTTTTCAAGATCAGACTGATGACGGCGAGCGTCTCGGTTATCACATTAAGCGGACAAAAGACATGATGCGCCGCATTCCGCATAAAGGAGCGGGATACGGGGTGCTGAAGTATATAAGCAAACTCTGGGAAGAAACTGAATCTGATTCTCCTGAAATCAGTTTTAACTATCTGGGACAGTTTGACCGGGAAATCCGTTCCAGCGGCTTCGGTGTTTCTCCCGTAAAAGCGGGAAATGAAGTCAGCCCGGACTGGGAACGCCCGTACACACTTGATATCAGCGGCTCCGTATCGTCGGAATGTCTCAGCATGCATGTCGTGTACAACCGTTTTCAGTATCAAAAAGAAACGATTGAAGTTTTGACGGGATATTTTCATGCCTTTCTCAAGCAGATCATCTCGCATTGCACAGGCAAAGAGGAGCGTGAATGGAGCGCCGCTGATTTCAGTGACGAGGAGTTAACGCTGGAAGATCTGAGTGACATTATGGGAGCCGTCAACAAACTATAGAAAAGGAGTGGCGCAATGGGGCAGCAACCGGAAATACAAGATATATATCCTTTATCTTTTATGCAGGAGGGCATGCTTTTTCATTCTCTGTTGGATCATGACTCAAGAGCCTACTTCGAACAAGCGGTGTTTACGATCAACGGACAGCTTGACCGGGAACGATTCCAAAAAAGTATAGATGCTGTTTTTGAACGATACGATATTTTCCGTACGACATTTATTCATAAGAATGTGGCGAAGCCCCGCCAAGTCGTGTTGAAAAACAGGCCGAGCCGCGTTCAGTTCCATGATATTTCTCATTTGGACGAGAAGGCACAAGACAAATATGCCGACCGGTTCAGAAAAGAAGATAAAGATAAAGGCTTTGATTTGCAATCAGACCCTCTCATGAGAGTCTCCATTTTGAAAAAAGCGCCTGAACGCTATGTTTGTATATGGAGCCATCATCATATCGTCATGGACGGCTGGTGCTTCGGAATTGTCATGAAGGAATTTCTGATGATCTATCAATCTCTCGGAGACGGACGGCTCCCGTCTCTCGAGCCTGTTCAGCCATATGGAAAGTATATTAAATGGCTCATGAAGCAGGATCGTAAAGAAGCCGAGATTTTTTGGAAAACGAGACTTGCCGATCTTGAGCAATCGGCGTCTCTTCCGAAAAAATCTGCAGAACCAAATGGCGAACTTGAGCAGGCGGTTTTCACCATTTCGGAAGAGCAGACAAATGAGCTGAAAAACATTGCGGCAAGGGCGGGAGCAACGCTGAATACAGTGTTCCAGGCACTGTGGGGCATGTTGCTGCAGCGTGTCAGCCGCTGTGATGACGCCGTTTTCGGTTCTGTCGTTTCCGGCCGGCCGTCGGATCTCGCAGGCGTGGAAAAAATGGTGGGACTGTTTATCAATACGATTCCCGTGCGGGTGAAAAGCGGTTCATTATCTTTTCTGGAGCTCGTCAGGCATTTGCAGCAGGAGACGCTGCAAGCAGAAGCGTACAGCTATTATCCGCTGTATGACATTCAGGCGCAAAGCCCTTTGAAGCAAGCGCTGTTTGACCACATTATCGTGTTTGAAAATGTGCCGGCCCAGCGTGAAATTGAAAATGTGAGTCAGGCCGGTTCATTTGATTTTGCGGTAGAAGATTTCACGATGGAGGAAGTCACAAACTACGGATGCAGCATAAAGGTGATTCCGGGAAGTTCTCTTTATATCCGCTTAAACTTTGATACCGGTATATACGATCGTGTTTTTATGAAGAATATTGAAACATTTTTACGGCATATGATGAAGTCAGTCATTTCCGCCCCTGAAATGAGCGCCTCCGAGATCGCATTGCTGGATGCGTGTGAAGCCAGAAATATGCTGGATGCGTTTAACCGTACAGAAGCGGTTGAACCGCCGGCTCCGACGCTTCACGGGCTGTTCACCCGCCGCGCCGCGCTTTCGCCGCATCGTCCTGCGCTCCGTTTTCCGGGCGGTATGCTGACGTACGCCGAGCTTGACCAGTACACAGACAGGCTCGCCGTTTGGCTCCGCCAAAAAGGCGTCCGCAAAGAAAGCATGGTCGGCGTACTCGCTGAACGCTCGCCGGAGATGGTGGTTTCAGTGCTTGCCGTGTTAAAAGCGGGCGGCGCCTATGTGCCGCTTGACCCGGACTATCCTGAGGACAGGCTGCGCTATATGCTTGATGACTGCGGCGCCTGCCTCCTGCTTGCACAGCCGGGGTTATCCCTTTCCGGTTTTTCCGGAGAAACGCTAGAAGTGTCTCTTTCTTCTTTGACAAGTGAGACGGAGACAGGGGCTGTCTCTGAAGAAGCGGATGCTGATTCGCTCGCTTATATCATTTATACGTCCGGTTCGACGGGAACACCGAAGGGAGTGGCTGTTGAACACTGTCAGGCCGCCGCCTTTTTATCAGGGATGCAAGGGCAGTTCCCGTTAACGGAAGAGGACATCATCGTGCTGAAATCATCCTTTTCATTCGACGCCTCCATCTGGCAATTGTTTTGGTGGACGATGTCCGGCGCCTCCGTGTATCTGCTTCCTGCCGGATGGGAGAAAGATCCTGTGCGGATGATTGAAGCGTTTGCCTCAGAAAAGGTGACGACCGCGCATTTTATTCCGGCGATGGTCAACAGCTTTTTAGACGCGCTGGAAACAGAGCCTGAGGAAACAAGAACACGCCTCGGCAGAACACTGACACGCGTGTTTGCCGGAGGGGAAGCTCTTTCCCCGCTTACGGCTGCCCGGTTTGCCGATCTGTTGCCGGAGACCATGCTTATTCACGGCTACGGACCGACAGAAGCGACGGTTGATGCGGCGTTTTACGTCTGTGACCGAAAACGGGACAGCGGACGGACAAGGCTTCCGATCGGAAAACCCGTTCCTGGTGCCCGTCTGTATGTATTAGATAGCGGAGGAACCATCCAGCCTGCGGGTGTGGCAGGAGAGCTTTACATCGCAGGGACAGGGGTGGCCCGGGGCTATCTGAACCGGCCTGAGCTGACGGAGGAGCGTTTTCTCGATGATCCGTTTTATCCGGGCGAGCGCATGTATCAGACGGGCGATATCGCACGCTGGACAGAAGATGGCCTTGTCGAATGGCTCGGCCGTTCAGACGGACAAGTGAAAGTCCGAGGCTACCGGATTGAACCGGGGGAAATCGAAGCGGCGATCCGGCGCATCGACGGCATTCGTGAGGCGGCAGTCACCGCCCGGACCGAACACGGCGAAACCGCGCTTTACGCTTATATCGAAGGACGGGAAAGCGATGACGTGCGGGCGGAGCTTGCGACACGCCTTCCGGCCTACATGATGCCGGCTCAGTTCATAGAGATGAGCGAATGGCCGGTCACGCCGAGCGGAAAGCTTGACCGCCGCGCACTGCCGGCTCCCGGCGGAGCGGCAGACAGACGGGCGTACACCGCCCCGCGGAACGTCACGGAAATGAAGCTTTGCGCCCTCTGGGAAGAGGTGCTGAAAAACGGCCCCGTCGGCATCCGGGATCACTTTTTTGAGCGGGGCGGCCATTCGTTAAAAGCGACGGCTCTCGTCTCCCGCATCGCCAAAGAATTCGGTGTTCAGGTGCCGTTACAGGACATCTTCGCCCGGCCGACGGTGGAAGAGCTCGCTTCGGTTATTCAGGACTTGGAAGAGAGCCCGTATGAAGCGATTCAGCCTGCGCAAAAACAGGACACCTACCCGGTGTCTTCGGCGCAGAAACGGATGTATGTGCTCCAACAGCTTGAAGACGGCGGTGTCGGCTACAATATGCCGGCTGTGCTGGAACTGACGGGCCCGCTTGACCGCGGCCGGCTGGAGGAGACGTTCCGGCAGCTTGTGGAGCGGCATGAGTCGCTCAGAACGTCCTTTGAAACGGGGCCTGACGGCGAACCGGTGCAGCGCATCCATGACAGCGTGCCGTTTCAGCTGGATGAGGCCGAGTCAGCTGACGCATTCGTCCGGCCGTTTTGTCTGGAGGAAGCGCCGCTCTTCCGTGCGGCCCTCGTGAAAGAATCGGATGAACGTCATCTTTTATTAACGGATATGCATCATATTATTTCTGACGGTGTGTCCGTCAACACCTTGATTAAAGAATTCGGCGAGCTGTACGCAGGCCGTTCGCTTGCGCCGATGCGCCTTCAATATAAAGACTATGCCGTCTGGCAGCGGTCGTTTCAGGAGAAGGAAGGATTTCAGAAGCAGGAAGCCTACTGGCTGAAGCGGCTTGAAGGCGAGCTTCCGGTGCTTGAGCTTCCGGCTGACAAGCCCCGTCCGGCTGTCAGAAGCTTTGCGGGCGGCAGCGTATCATGCACGCTTGACGCTGAAACCGCATCCGGCCTTCACCGCATCGCCCGGGATCACGGCTCCACTTTGTATATGGTGCTTCTCGCCGCGTACAATACGTTACTCGCGCGATTGAGCGGGCAGGAAGACATCATCGTCGGCTCGCCGATTGCCGGGCGTCCGCACAAAGACCTTGAACCGATTCTCGGCATGTTCGTCAACACGCTGGCCATCAGAACGGAGCCGAAAGGAGACAAACGGTTTACCGATTACTTGGCGGAAGTCCGCCAGGCGGCGCTTGAGGCGTATGAGCATCAGGACTACCCGTTTGAGGAGCTTGTGGAGCGGCTCGGCGTGCAGCGGGACATGAGCCGCAATCCGCTGTTTGACGTTATGTTTGTGCTCCAAAATATGGAGCGTGAATCCCTGGGGTTAAATAAGCTGCATTTGGCTCAAGCTGCGGATACAAGTCATAAAACCGCAAAGTTTGATGCCACGCTTTACGCGTCAGAAGGGTCTGACGGTTCCATCAGCTTTGATTTTGAATTCAATACAGATATCTATCAAAAACAGACAATTGAAAAATGGCTTTCTTATTTTACCCGTATTCTTACAAAAGTAATTGAAAACCAAGCGATACCGCTTGGTGACATTCACGTACTGGATGATGCTGAAACAAATCGCGTCATTTATCAGTTTAATCAGACGAAAAGCGATTACCCAAGACACGAAACCATCAGCCGTTTATTTGAGCGGCAGGCAAAAGAAACCCCCGATGCCCGGGCAGTTGTATATGATGGACAAATCTTGACATACCGTGAGCTGAACGAACGGGCTAACAGAATAGCGGCGGCTCTCCGATCAAATGGCGTCGGTCCGGAAAGCGTTGTCGCCTTATTAACCGGCCGCACAACAGAGCTTGCTTCCGGAATCCTCGGAATATTAAAAGCGGGAGGCGCCTACTTGCCTATCGGTGACGATGTGCCGCGGGAACGGGCTGAATGGATGCTTAAAGACTGTAAAGCTGATATTCTTCTCCAATCTGATAAACTTGACGGTCTGCCGCTTTCAGGAAAACGTTTATTCATAGAGGATATTCAAACAAAGGCCGGCTTGAGTTCGGAAAATCCCGAACCGCTCGGCGGACCTGAATCATTGGCCTACATGATTTATACGTCCGGGTCAACAGGTGCGCCAAAAGGCGTCATGATTGAACAGCGAAGCGTGATCCGCCTTGTGAAAAACAGCAATTATATTGATTTTACGCCGAAAGACAGACTGTTGTTTACTTCATCATTAGGATTTGACGTTACGACATTTGAAATATTCGGTCCGCTTTTAAACGGCGCTTCTTTATATGTAAGTGACCAGGAAACCTATCTCGACTCTGATGTTCTGGAAACATTTATACAGCAAAACGGCATTACGACACTGTGGCTGACATCGTCTCTGTTCAACCATTTATCAGAACAAAATAAAGACGTGTTTTCCGGATTATCCCGATTGATTATCGGCGGGGAAGCACTGTCCCCGAGCCATGTAAACCGGGTTCGGAATGCGCTGCCGCATCTCTCAGTATGGAATGGATACGGACCGACTGAAAACACGACGTTCTCGACTTGCTTTTTGATTGAACAATCATACGATCATTCAATCCCGATCGGGCGCCCTGTCGGAAATTCAACCGCATATATCATAAACGGCAGGGGAACACCGCAGCCGATCGGCGTCATCGGCGAATTATGCACTGGCGGAGACGGTGTGGCAAGAGGATATTTCGGCCGCCCTGAGCTGACGGAAGAAAAATTTGTCCCCAATCCTTTTGTTCCCGGAGAACGGATGTACCGCACCGGAGATTTAGCCCGCTGGCTGCCGGACGGAACGATCGAATATGCCGGACGGATGGATGATCAAGTGAAAATCCGCGGTTATCGGGTCGAGCTGGGAGAGATTGAAGCCGCACTGAGGAGCCTGGACGGTGTGAAAGAAGCTGCCGTGTCAGTCAGAACCGGGCAGTCCGGCAATAAAGAACTGATCGCATATATGAGTCTGCAGGCGGACATGGATACAGAAAAAGTGCGTTCTTCACTGTCTAAGCAACTGCCGAATTACATGGTTCCGGCCTATATGATGGAACTTGAGAAGCTGCCGCTTACGCCGAACGGTAAATTGGATCGGAAAAATCTGCCCGAACCGGAGCTCGCGCTTCAAACCGCGTACACAGCTCCCCGCAATGAGCTTGAAGAACAGCTTTCCGTGATCTGGCAGGAAGTGCTCGGCACAAAACAAGTCGGGATTGAGGACTCATTTTTTGAGTTGGGCGGCGATTCAATCAAAGCGCTGCAAGTTTCCGCACGGCTCGGACGCTATGGGCGGAAAATGACGGCAAGCGACTTATTCCGGCATCCGTCCATTAAGGAGCTCGCGCCACTTATCCGGAAAGCGGAAAGAGTCATCGATCAGCGGCCGGTGGAAGGAGACATACCTTGGACACCCGTTCAGCACTGGTTTTTATCACAGCGGATGGAAAACAGAAATCATTTCAATCAGTCCGTCATGATGTTCAGCTCTGACGCATTGCATAAACAGCCGCTCAAAGAAGCCTTGGAGCATCTTGTCATTCATCATGATGCACTCCGGATCACCGTCAGTGCAGAAAACGAAAGTTTCAGACAAATCAATCACGGTATTCAAAAAGACGAACTGTACACCTTGGACATTTGGGATATGTCTGGGACAGATACTTGGGAAAGAGAAATAGAAACTGAAGTGGCTGCGCTCCAACAGCGGATGGATATTGAAAAAGGCCCGTTATTAAAAGCCGGCTGGTTCAAAACCCGGTCCGGAGATTATTTATTCATCACCGTACATCACCTGGCGGTTGACGGAGTGTCATGGCGTATTTTGCTGGAGGATTTATCTGCCGCTTACACTCAAGCTGTAAAAGGTCAGCCGGTCCAGCTTCCGCCAAAGACCGATTCGTTTAAGCAATACGCTGAAAGGCTTTCAGAATACGCAAAAAGCAGCAAGCTGATGCGTGAAGAGGAATATTGGCGTTTTATTGAAGAAGAAACAGCCGCCGAACTTCCTTATGAAAAACCGCAGCATCAGACGGGAGCCGACAGCATTCGGCAAACGGTAAGCTTTACGCTTACAGAAGAAGAAACGTCCGTTTTGCTTCAGCAGGTCAACCGGGCCTACCATACCGATACGCAAGATATTCTTCTGACTGCCGCAGCTTTGGCTTTACGGGACTGGACAGGGGGCGGCAGACTGCGCATCGCGATGGAAGGGCACGGGAGAGAGCACATCATGCCGGAGCTCGACATCAGCCGCACCGTAGGCTGGTTTACCTCCATGTATCCGGTGCTCATTGACTTGAACACAGCAGGCGCTGAGCTTGGAACGGCGGTAAAAACGGTCAAAGACACACTCGGAAGAATACCGGATAAAGGAATAGGCTACGGCATTTTAAAATACATGACACCGCCTGAACAAAAAACAATCCGCTTCAGACAAGCGCCTGAAATCAGCTTTAACTATTTAGGGCAATTCAATGATACAGAAGATCAGCACACGTTCAGTCTGTCCGGTCTTGCAAGCGGGCACGACATCACGCCGACATGGCAGCGGGAACAAGCGGTGGAAATGAGCGCGATGGCCGCACAAAACAAACTTCACTTCAGTTTGAGCTATCCGCCGAGCCGCTTCCGCAAAGAAACGATGGAACAGCTGCTGCAAACTTTACAGCAATATTTGCGTGATATTATGGCGCACTGCACCGGCAAAGAGGAAGCAGAAAAAACCGTTAGTGATTTTAGCAGCAAAACGTTAACATCTGATGATTTGGACAGCATAGCGAGTTTTGTCGAGGAACTGTAGAAAAAGGCGACGGGGAGATTATAACATGACAAAAAAGAATGCAATTCAGGATATTTATCCGCTGTCTTATATGCAGGAAGGAATGCTTTTTCATTCCCTCCTGCAAAAGGAATCACAGGCTTACGCCGAGCAGGCCTCCTTTTCAATAACGGGGAAGGTTGACACCCGCGTGTTTGAAGAGAGCGTTCATGCCCTTTTCGAAAGACATGATATTTTCAGAACGATCTTTATCAGCCAGAACGTGTCAGTGCCGCAGCAGGTCGTATTAAAAGAGCGGAACGTCAGCATCATTGAGGAAAATCTCACCAATTTAAACAAGGCTGATCAAATCAAGCATATTGAAGAAGCCAAACGAAGAGACCGTAAGAAAGGGTTTCATCTGCAAAAAGACATGCTGATGCGGGTGACGCTGCTTCAAACCGGTGAATGTGAATATACGTGCATATGGAGTTTCCATCACATCATTATGGATGGCTGGTGTCTCGGAATCGTGCTGAAAGAGTTCTTCCAGATATACGCCTCGCGGCTCCGCCGGACACCGTTAACGCTTGAGCCCGCTGTGCCGTACGGGACCTACATCAAGTGGCTGATGGAGCAAGATAAAGAAAAAGCCGCTTCGTACTGGGAGCGGTACCTTGAAGGCTTTGAGCAGCAGACTGTTCTGCCGAAGCAGAAAAAATCCGGCGAAAGCAGACAAGAGGAAGTGACGTTTTCCTTTTCAAAAGAGGACACGGCTAAGCTGAAAGAGCTGGCCGTAAAAGAAGAGGTCACGCTGAGCACCATTTTCCACACGCTCTGGGGCATTTTGCTTCAGGCGTATAACCAGACAGAAGATGCGGTTTTTGGTTCTGTCATTTCCGGAAGGCCGTCTGAAATCGAAGGCATCGAGCGAATGATCGGCCTGTTTATTAATACCGTGCCTGTCCGGATCAGCGGGGCAAACATCCCGTTTCAAAAGCTGATCAAAAATGTGCAAAAGGATGCTTTGAAAGGACAGGCATACAGCTATCATCCGCTTTATGACATACAGGCGAATTCACAGGTAAAACAAGGCTTAATTGACCACATTCTTGTCTTTGAGAATTATCCGGTTGAACAGGAGCTTGATGTGCTGAACAGCAAGGGGGACACGAAAGACCTTTTTCACATCCATGATTTCAGCATGGAAGACGAAACCAACTACAGTTTTTACCTGATGGTGGCGCCGGGTGACGAGATTCACTTGAAAATGAGATACGATTCAAGCGTGTATGACCGCCAATTTATTGAAAATATCAAAGGCCATTTGGCACACATCGTCTCCCAAGTTCTCGACAAACCGGACATCACGCCGGACAAGCTTGAAATCATCACTCCAGGGGAAAAAGTGCAGCTGCTTGCGCCGATTTCTGAAGAGACCGAAAAGCCTGAATATGACACGGTTCATGCAATGTTTGAACGGCAGGCCGCAAAAACGCCGGATCAAATCGCGATTCGGTATGAAGGTGAGTCAGTGACGTACAAAGAGCTGAACGAATCGGCTAATAAGCTGGCACGCCTGCTGAAAAAACGCGGTTTAAAGCGGGAGGAGCCGGTAGGCGTCATGCTCGGCCGTTCCCCTTCTTTAGCGGCGGCTGTTCTCGGTATTTTAAAAGCGGGCGGCGCCTTTGTCCCGATAGATCCGGGCAGTCCAAAGGAGCGTATCCGATATGTCATTGAAAACAGCGGCTGCGTCCATGTTGTAACAGAGCGGCATCAGTCAGTCCCCGCGGAACAAACGCTGCAAGTTACATACATAGAAGAGGCCGGGACGGAAGCGGACGGAAGCAATGTGCAATCCATTAATACGGCGGACGACCTCCTTTATATGATTTATACATCCGGTACGACAGGGAAACCGAAGGGCGTGCTGCTCGAACATAAAAATATGGCCAACCTGCTTTCTCACCAATTGACGAACACAGACATTGATTTTTGCACAAATGTGCTGCAGTACGCATCTTTGGCGTTTGACGTCTGCTATCAGGAGTTATTTTCAGTACTCTTGAGCGGCGGCACCCTCTGTATCGTGCCGGAATCAATCAAACGGGATGTTTCTCAGCTGTTTTCGTTTATTGATCAGCACAACACGGAAGTGGTGTTTTTCCCGACTGCGTTTGTCAAGATGCTTTTCAATGAAGAAGGTTATGCACAGTCTTTTCCCCGCTGTGTGAAGCATGTCATTACGGCCGGGGAGCAGCTGACCGTTTCGCGTTTGTTCAGGCAGACGCTCCGTTTACACGGTATGCATCTGCATAATCATTACGGCCCGTCAGAAACTCATGTGGTTTCAACGTATACGATTTCTGCAGGAGATGACATACCTGAACATCCGCCGATCGGGAAACCGATCCATCATAACAAGATGTATATTCTCAGCAAAAACAGGCAGCTTCAGCCTCTCGGAATTGCGGGAGAATTGTATATTTCCGGAGCGAATACAGGAAGAGGCTATGTGAACAATCCGGCGCTGACCGAAGAGAAATTTTTGCCCGATCCGTTCAGAACGGACGCCGTCATGTACCGGACCGGAGATTTGGCAAGACTGCGTGCGGACGGCCAAATTGAATACATCGGCCGGACAGATGATCAAGTGAAGATCAGAGGGTACCGGATTGAACCGAAGGAAATTGAAACCGTCCTGGCAAATCATCATGCCGTGAAAGAAGCTGCCGTTCTGATTCAAACGAATGAGTCGGGCGAAAATGAATTATGCGCTTACTGCAGCGTCTCACAAGCGACTGATCCTTCTCAGCTGCGAAGAGATTTGGCTAAAGAGCTGCCTGATTATATGATTCCGGTCAAATGGGCTTTTGTTGACGCGATTCCGCTTACTGCGAACGGAAAAGTCGATCAGCGGGCCCTTCCGGAAGCTTCGGCGTACGCAACGGGCCGTCGATATACAGCTCCCCGGAATGTGACCGAGCTGAAGCTTACCCGCATATGGGAAGAAGTGCTTCAAACCGGTCCGATCGGCGTTCACGATCACTTTTTCGAGCTTGGCGGCCATTCATTAAAGGCGACGGCACTCGTTGCAAAAATAGCTAAAGAGTGCAGTGTGCAAATCCCGCTGAGCGATGTCTTCAGCCATCCGACTGTAGAAGAACTCGCCAAAATCATCAGTGAAGCAGAAGAGAACCCGTTCGCATCCATAGAAAAGACAGAAACGAAAGAAACATATCCTGTCTCATCCGCCCAAAAACGGATGTATGTCCTTCACCAGCTTGAAAATGGCGGTGTCAGCTATAACATTCCAGCCGTTTTAGAGGTGAAGGGGCCATTTGACCGAGACAGGATGGAAGCCGTGTTCAAGGAATTGATCCGGCGGCATGAACCGCTCAGAACGTCCTTTGAAGAAAAAAACGGCCTGTCCGTGCAGAGAATTCATGACGAAGTGCCGTTTGCATTTACAAAAGAACAATCAGCCGAAGCGTTTATCCGGCCGTTCGATCTCGGCAAAGCGCCCCTTTTCCGGGCGGGATTTGTCCAAATAGAAAAAGACCGGCATCTGCTTTTAGCTGACATGCATCATATTATTTCAGACGGCGTATCCGTCAATCTTTTGATACGTGAATTCAGTGAGCTGTATGCTGAGAGAAGTCTGCCGCCGTTACGGATTCAATACAAAGATTATGCCGTCTGGCAGCAATCATTTATGGCGGGCGCCGCATATCGGAAACAAGAGGAGTACTGGCTGAACCGGCTTGCCGGGGAGATTCCCGTGCTTGAATTGCCGGCTGATAAGCCGCGTCCCCCGGTGCGGAGCTTTTCCGGTGACCGGGTGTCATTTGTCATCAGCGAAAAACATACAGCACAGTTGAAAAAGCTGGCGAAAGAAAACAAATGCACACTGTATATGACGCTGCTCGGTGTGTACACGGTTCTGTTAGCCCGTTTAAGCGGACAGGAAGATATGATTGTCGGGTCTCCGATTGCCGGAAGGCCTCATGCCGACCTTGACGTCGTTCTGGGCATGTTTGTCAATACGCTTGCTTTCAGGACGCGTCCCGACGGAAGCATGACATTCAAAGAATATTTAAAGGAAGTTCGCCAAACAGCGCTTGAGGCTTACGAACATCAGGATTACCCGTTAGAAGAGCTCGTCGATAAGCTCGGTGTGCCGCGGGACATGTCCCGAAATCCGCTGTTTGACACAACATTTGCGCTGCAAAATATGGAACAGCAGAAGCTTAGGGCAGCCGGACTTGAACTGCAGCCGGCAGACGTCAGCCTGCCGATTTCTAAATTTGACTTATCGCTGTACATCTCTGAAAACGCCGGTGAATTGTACTGCCAGTTTGAATACAGCACCGATTTGTTTAAGAGAAAAACGATTCAAAAATGGGCCGAATTTTTTACGACACTTGCCGAAAACGCCGCGGCTGATCCGGGCTTGGAATTAGACGATATTTCTGTTTTGACAGAAATAGAAGAAGCGTCTCTGCTTCAAGATTTCAGCCCCTTGCAGAAAACAGCGTTTCCGCTTCATCAGTCTCTTCATGATCTGCTGGAACAGCAGGCGGAAAAAACGCCGGACCGTCCGGCGATTTTAACTGATGACATTTCGATTACGTATCAAGAGCTGAACGAAAGAGCGAATGAGCTTGCGCACCGGCTGATTAAGCGGGGGATAAGGCTGGAGGATAAAACTGCCATTATGGGCCGGCGTTCTCCTGATATGCTGATCGGCATTTACGCTGTCTTAAAAGCAGGCGGTGCATATCTGCCGATTGATCCGGATTACCCGAAAGAGCGGATTCGCTTTTTACTGAAAGACAGCGGCGTGAAATTCTTACTGGCAGAACCAGAACTTTTGGCTGCAGATCTTTTTGAGGGAGAAATGATCTCTCTGAAAAGCGGACAAACAGGAAACCCTGAAGCTGCGGCCAACCCCAATGTTCCGGTAAAACCTGATTCATTGGCTTATATCATCTATACATCCGGTTCTACGGGACGCCCAAAAGGCGTGCAGGTTGAACATCAGTCAGCCGTAAACTTTTTATACTCACTGCAAACGCGTTATGGATTAAGTGATTCTGACATCATTTTGCATAAAACATCATACTCTTTCGACGCTTCGATTTGGGAGCTGTTTTGGTGGCCGATCGCGGGAGCTTCTGTTTTCCTCCTTCCGCAAGGAGGCGAAAAGGACCCTGAAATGATACTGAACGCATTGGAGAATAACCGCATAACAGCGGCCCATTTTGTGCCATCCATGCTTCATGCTTTCTTGGAATATATAAATTCCAGAAAACAGCCGATTAAAAAGACCTGCTTAAAAAGGGTTTTTGCCGGCGGCGAACAATTGGGCCCGCACCTGGCTTCCCGTTTTTATGACCTTCTGCCGGGAACGGAATTGACAAATTCCTACGGTCCGACGGAAGCGACAGTAGAAGCGGCGTACTTTGATTTGCCGCAAGGAAAAGAATTTCACAATGTTCCGATCGGCATTTCCGGACATAACATGCGGCTGTATATTTTAAATCAAAAGAAACAGCTTCTGCCGCCGGGCTGTATCGGAGAGCTGTACATCGCGGGGACAGGGGTGGCCCGGGGCTATCTGAACCGGCCTGAGCTGACGGAGGAGCGTTTTCTCGATGATCCGTTTTATCCGGGAGAACGCATGTATCAGACAGGCGATATCGCACGCTGGACAGAAGACGGCCTTGTTGAATGGCTCGGCCGTTCAGACGGACAGGTGAAAGTCCGCGGCTACCGGATCGAACCGGGGGAGATTGAAGCGGCGATCCGGCGCATCGACGGCATTCGTGAGGCGGCGGTCACCGCCCGGACCGAACACGGCGAAACCGCGCTTTACGCCTATATCGAAGGACGGGAAAGCGATGACGTGCGGGCGGAGCTTGCGACACGCCTTCCGGCCTACATGATGCCGGCTCAGTTTATAGAGATGAGCGAATGGCCGGTCACGCCGAGCGGAAAGCTTGACCGCCGCGCACTGCCGGCTCCCGGCGGAGCGGCAGACAGACGGGCGTACACCGCCCCGCGGAACGTCACGGAAATGAAGCTTTGCGCCCTCTGGGAAGAGGTGCTGAAAAACGGCCCCGTCGGCATCCGGGATCACTTTTTTGAGCGGGGCGGCCATTCGTTAAAAGCGACGGCTCTCGTCTCCCGCATCGCCAAAGAGTTCGGTGTTCAGGTGCCGTTACAGGACATCTTCGCCCGGCCGACGGTGGAAGAGCTCGCTTCGGTTATTCAGGACTTGGAAGAGAGCCCGTATGAAGCGATTCAGCCTGCGCAAAAACAGGACACCTACCCGGTGTCTTCGGCGCAGAAACGGATGTATGTGCTCCAACAGCTTGAAGACGGCGGTGTCGGCTACAATATGCCGGCTGTGCTGGAACTGACGGGCCCGCTTGACCGCGGCCGGCTGGAGGAGACGTTCCGGCAGCTTGTTGAGCGGCATGAGTCGCTCAGAACGTCCTTTGAAACGGGGCCTGACGGCGAACCGGTGCAGCGCATCCATGACAGCGTACCGTTTCAGCTGGATGAGGCCGAGTCAGCTGACGCATTCGTCCGGCCGTTTTGTCTGGAGGAAGCGCCGCTCTTCCGTGCGGCCCTCGTGAAAGAATCGGATGAACGTCATCTTTTATTAACGGATATGCATCATATTATTTCTGACGGTGTGTCCGTCAACACCTTGATAAAAGAATTCGGCGAGCTGTACGCAGGCCGTTCGCTTGCGCCGATGCGCCTTCAATATAAAGACTATGCCGTCTGGCAGCGGTCGTTTCAGGAGAAGGAAGGATATCAGGAGAAGGAAGCCTATTGGCTGAAGCGGCTTGAAGGCGAGCTTCCGGTGCTTGAGCTCCCAGCTGACAAGCCCCGACCGGCTGTCAGAAGCTTTGCGGGCGGCAGTGTATCGTGCACGCTTGACGCCGAAACGGCATCCGGCCTTCACCGCATCGCCCGGGATCACGGCTCCACTTTGTATATGGTGCTTCTCGCCGCGTACAATACGTTACTCGCGCGCCTGAGCGGGCAGGAAGACATCATCGTCGGCTCGCCGATTGCCGGGCGTCCGCACAAAGACCTTGAACCGATTCTCGGCATGTTCGTCAACACGCTGGCCATCAGAACGGAGCCGAAAGGAGACAAACGGTTCACCGATTACTTGGCGGAAGTCCGCCAGGCGGCGCTTGAAGCGTATGAGCATCAGGACTACCCGTTTGAAGAGCTTGTGGAACGGCTCGGCGTGCAGCGGGACACAAGCCGCAATCCGCTGTTTGACGCCATGCTTGTCGTTCAGAATATGGAGCATGAGGAACTGCTGTTGGACGGTTTGCATATTCAGAATGCGGACGTGTCCCGTCCGGTTTCCAAATTTGATGTCACTTTGCAGGCTTCTGAAGGCGGGGGACAGATTCATTTTCTGTTTGAATATGCGGCGTCATTATTCCGGAAAGAAACGATGCAGCGCTGGGCTTCCCACTTTATGACGATGCTTGAACACATTGTCCGTGAACCGGAAACTTCTATACAAGCGATCAGCATGCTGACTGCTCCGGAACGGAACCGGATTCTTTCGGACTTTAACGGCATGGCGGATCAACAGCTGCCTGAAAAAACAGTTCATGAACTGTTCATCACCCAGGCGCGAAAAACACCGGATGCGGCAGCCCTTATCAGCGGGGAAACTTTAATCACATATAAAGAATTAGATGAATGGTCGAATAAAATCGCCAGAGCTCTGCAAAAACGGCAGATCGGACCGGATGCCGCCGTCGGCATTGTGATACCAAGATCACCGGAACAAGTCGCGGCAGTCTTCGGGGTTTGGAAAGCCGGGGGCGCCTACGTCCCGATAGATCCTGAATATCCGGAGGAACGCAAGCAATATATCATCTCAGACAGCGGCACAGCGCTTCTCCTTACCGTACACGGCGCAATAGATCAAGTGCCTGATCATTTTAAAGGTGAAGTGCTCGCACTGGAGGATATCCAAGAACAAGACGCATCACCGGTTCAGTCATTATCAGCACCGGAAGATTTGGCTTACATCATTTACACGTCCGGGACGACAGGCAGGCCGAAAGGGGTTATGGTCGAACATCGTTCCGTCAGCCAAACCCTTCAATGGCGGAGCGGATTTTATGATCTGAATGAGAAAGATACGATTCTTCAGCTCTTTTCATTTTCATTTGACGGTTTTGTAACAAGTATGTTCACACCGCTGATTTCCGGTGCGAAAGCGGCCGTTTTAGCCGAAGATGAAGCAAGAGATATTCTTGCTATTAAACACTATCTTGCATCTTACCGCATCACTCACATGATCATTGTACCCGTGCTGTATCGCACACTGCTTGACGTACTGGAGCCGGGTGATGCCGAGTCTCTCCGGATTGTCACATTAGCGGGAGAAGCCGTCGACCAAAACGTTATCAGCCGCAGTTTATCAGTTTGTCCACACACTGAGCTTGCCAATGAGTACGGCCCGACGGAAAACAGCGTCGCCACTACAGCGGCAAGACATATAGAACAAAGTGAGAACATCACGATCGGCCGTCCGATTGAGCATTCACACGTTTATATTTTAAACGGAGATCACCCGCAGCCGATCGGCGTAACGGGAGAACTTTGCATCTCGGGTTCCGCCCTTGCAAGAGGGTACCGCAATCTTCCTAAGCAAACGGCTCAAGCCTTTGTCCAAGACCCGTTCCGGAAGAACCGGCGCATGTACCGCACGGGCGACCTGGCAAAATGGCTGCCGGACGGCACGCTGCAATATATCGGCCGAATGGACGAGCAAGTCAAAATCAGAGGCTACCGGGTGGAACTGAAAGAAATTGAATCCGCCTTAACAGGCATAAAAGGTGTCAAAGAAGCAGCCGTCACCGCTCTGCCCGCATCAGCAGGCCAAACGGAACTATGCGCTTATATCGTGACAGAAGAAGGAACGGAAAGTGAAACCGTGCAGCAGGCGCTCAGAAATGAAATGCCCGCTTATATGGTGCCGGCGTTCTTTGAAACACTTGAAGCCCTGCCTGTCACACCGAACGGGAAGCTTGACCGCCGCGCGCTTCCTGAGCCGCGGAAAAAAGCGCACACCGGACGGGCATTTACCGAGCCTGAAAGCGACATGGAAAAAGAGCTTTCCGCGATTTGGAGCGAAGTGCTCGGGACTGAAAACATTGCCGCGGATCAATCATTTTTTGAACTGGGCGGCGATTCCATCAAAGCCCTGCAAGTATCAGCCCGATTACATCAGGCAGGAAAACAAATCGCCGTAAAAGATATTTTCAGCCGGCCGACAATTAGAGAGCTGGCGCCTTATGTCCGTACAGAGCGGCAGCCGGTCAGCCAAGCTCCTGCAGAAGGAGAAGTGAAGTGGTCGCCGGTCCACAAATGGTTCTTCACACAAGACATGAAGGAAGCAAACCATTTTAACCAGTCCGTCATGCTGACGAGAACAAATTCAATAAATGAAGAGGCCCTGAGGAAAACGTTAAAAGCCATTACCGTTCATCATGATTCCTTGCGCCTTGTCTGCAAAAAAGACGAAGAGAAAGGTCTTCTCCTCTTCAACAGACCGGCTGACCTCGCAGATGAGCAGCTTTACAGCCTGACCATTTTAGAAACGGAAGGCGATGAGCATGAGAAGGAACGTTTTGTAAAACGCCGCGTCGCAGAGCTTCAGAGAAACATGGATTTGGAGAACGGGCCGCTTGTACAGGCGGGGCTGTTCCGCTCCGAAGCAGAAGATTACTTGTTTCTGACGGTCCATCATCTCGCTGTCGACGGGATATCATGGCGGATTTTATTGGAAGACTTGGCTTCTGCTTATGAGCAGGCCGTCTCTGGACAGGAAATCAAACTCCCTCCGAAAACCATGTCATTCAAAACATATACGGAGCAGCTGGCCGATTATGCCGAAAGCAGACAGCTTCTTCAGCAGGCGGAGTATTGGCGGGAGATTGAACACTATGAAACAGAAAGTCTTCCTTACGAGCAGGCAGATTTATCTCAAACTCCTGCAAAAAAACGGAACACGGTATCCTTCACTCTGACAGAAAGTGAAACGGACGCCCTGTTGAAAGATGTGCACAGCGCCTACAATACGGATACGCAAGATGTGCTTTTGGCTTCCGCCGTGCTTGCCGTTCAAAAGTGGTCGCCGCGGCACGCTTTGAAAATCGCCCTTGAAGGACACGGACGCCAATCGGAGCAGGCAGGTGCGGACATCAGCAGGACGGTGGGGTGGTTCACTTCCATTTACCCGGTGCTTTTCCGGAGCGGAGTTTATGAACCTCATGAAGAATATGAAATTCGCACATTGAAAACCGTCAAAGACACATTGCGGCGCATTCCGGATAAAGGGAACGGATACGGCGTCCTCAAATATTTAACACCGCCGAAGCTTGCCGGGATGACTTTCGGGAAAGCACCGGAGATCAGCTTTAATTATCTCGGACAATTCGATGCGCCCGGCGGGAATCCGGCAGAAACGGAACAGCCTGACGCGTTTCAGTTTTCTCCTTTGGGAGGCGGAGATGATGTGACAGATACATGGAAACGGGAGCAGTCACTTGAAATCAGCGCGATTGCGGCAAAAGGCCGGATGACCGTCAGCATTTCCTATGAAACGGAGCGCTTCCGGCAAGATACGATCGAACGGCTGTCCGAAAGCTGCCGGTATTATCTCCTGAAACTGTCGGAACACTGCCTCAGCAAAACCGATACGGAGAAGACCGTCAGTGACTTTGATGATCGGGAGCTGACTGAGGAAGCCTTGCAGGATATTGCCGACTTACTCAGCTTCCACTAAACCGAGCGGGAGGAACACATGGACAAAACGAAAAATATCCAAAACATTTATCCCCTCAGCCGAATGCAGGAAGGAATGCTTTTTCATTCCTTTCTGCAAAAGGAGGGGGCTGCATATATCGAGCAATCCGTCTTCACCATAAAAGGCCGGCTTCGTCCGGAATTGTTTGAGCAAAGCGTACAGTCTGTCATCAGCCGCCACGATATTTTCAGAACGGTTTTTTTACCTCATGTCGCTCAGCTGAACGGCCCCCGCCAAGTTGTGCTGCGTAAGCGGGAATTCCGGCTGCACCGCGAAGATCTTACACATTTGGACGAAGCGGGACAGAGCGCCTATTTACAGCGATTTAAGGAACGTGACCGCTTAAAAGGCTTTGACTTGCAAAAGGATATGCTGATGCGTGTTTCTTTGTTTAAAACGGCAGACGAGGAATATGTATGCGTCTGGAGCCACCATCACATCCTTATGGACGGCTGGTGCCTCGGCATCGTCCTTCAGGAATTCATGCATATGTACCGGGCGATTGAATCAGGCTCACCCGTCACACTGGCGCCCGCAAAGCCTTACAGCACTTATATTACATGGCTGACTGATCAGGACAAAGACGCGGCTTCTGAGTATTGGAAAGGATATTTAGCAGGCTGCGAGACACCCTCAGGACTCCCGAAAATATCGGCCCGTCCTCAGGAAAAAGGCTACCGTAAGAAAGAGCTGCTGTTTTCTTTAGATCAAAATCTGACAGACAGGCTGAAAACCATCGCCAAAGAAGAGGGCGCTACGCTCGCGGTTCTTATGCAGACTGTATGGGGCCTGATGCTGCAGCGCTACAACCGGACGGACGATGCCGTATTCGGCGCCGTCGTATCAGGGCGGCCTTCCGTCATTGACGGCGTGGAAAGCATGATCGGGCTGTTTATCAATACCGTGCCGGTACGCATTAAAACGGGTGATGAAAGCTTTAGAGAACTGCTGGGCCGCTGCCAGAAAGAAATGCTTGATTCAGAGGCGTTCAGCTACCATCCGCTTGCTGACATCCAATCTCAGACTGAGCTGAAACAGGATTTAATCGACCATATCATCGTGTTTGAAAATTATCCGATTCAGCAGCAGATGAAAGACGCGGAAAAGGAATCGGATGCACCGTTCCGGATCGGGAATGTCAACGTGTCGGAACAATCGGGCTACGATTTTAACCTCATCATAGCGCCCGGCGATGAGCTGCTCATCAAATTCAGCTACAATGCGAACGTTTATGACGAAGTATGGATAGAGAGCGTAAAAGGACACTTGGAAGAAGCTCTGCGCGGCGCCGCCTTCAATCCCGATGTTCCCGCTGATCGGCTACCGATGCTCGGACAAAAGGAAAAATCAAGAATAATCGGCGAATTTAATGACACGAAAACAACTTATGAAAGAGACGAAAGCATCATCAGCCTGTTCAGCCGACAGGTGAAGAAAACCCCGGACCATCAGGCGCTTCACGCCGGCGGGCTGACGATGACGTACCGGGAGCTCGATGAACGGTCAACTGCATTCGCCCGCACCCTGCTGGAAAACGGTTTGGCGCCAAAGGGAATTGTCGGGATTCTGGCCGAACGCTCACCGGAATTTATCATCGCTGTTCTCGCTGTATTGAAAGCGGGAGGGACGTACCTTCCTCTTGATGCAGAACTGCCAACCGACAGGATCGCCGATATGCTCACTGAGAGCGGAGCACAGCTGTTAACGGTGCAAAAAGGGATTGAGACTGACTTTGACTTTTCTCACATCATCTCTATCCCGGCTGCCGCAGAGAAACAAACCGCTGATGCGGGAAAACTGAATACCGATACAGCACCTGATGACCTTGCCTATATTATGTATACATCCGGTTCAACAGGAAAACCGAAGGGCGTGATGATTTCCAACCGAAACGTCGTATCGCTCGTGTCAAACAGCAATTACACGTCGGCCGGCATGACGGACCGTCTCATTCTGACAGGGTCCATCGGTTTCGACGCAGTGACGTTTGAAATCTTCGGAGCGCTTTTGAACGGGGCCTGTCTTCATATGGTTGACCGCTCGACAATGCTTGCCCCTGAGAGGTTCGGCAATTATCTTTCATCCAACCGGATTACGATTTTGTTTTTGACGACGGCGCTCTTTAACCAGTTTGCCCAGGCAGATCCGGAGATGTTTTCCGGATTGCACACCTTATATGTCGGCGGAGAAGCATTGTCCCCGGCGCTCATCAATAAGGTCAGACACCGCTGTCCGAATCTCAGCCTTTATAACATATACGGACCGACGGAAAATACGACGTTTTCCACCTTTTACGAAATCAGGCACGATTTTTCTCAGCCGATCCCAATCGGAAAACCGATCAGCAATTCAACCGCATATATCATTGATAAAAATGGCGGACTTGCGCCGATCGGCGTGCCCGGTGAGCTTTGTGTCGGCGGTGACGGGGTTGCCAAAGGCTATTTAAACAGGCCTGACTTAACAAGTGAAGCATTTGTCAGCCACCCGATTCATCCTGAAGAAAAGATCTACAAAACAGGCGACTTGGCACACTGGCTGCCTGATGGAAGCATCGGATACATCAGCCGTATTGACCGTCAATTCAAGATTCGCGGGAAGCGGATTGAGCCGGCCGAAATTGAAGCACGCTTGACTGAAATAGATGGAATCAGGGAATCGGCAGTCATCGTAGCAAAAGAAGGACAAGAAGCAATCCTTTGTGCGTATTATACGGGCGCGCATGTTGAAGAAAAAACCATTCGATCTCTATTGGCCAGGTCGCTTCCCGACTATATGATTCCTCAGTATGTGATTAAGCTTGACCGTATGCCGCTTACCGCAAACGGCAAAGTGGACCGCCGCGGGCTGCCTGCGCCAGAACGGAAAAAAACGTCATCAAAAGCCGTTCCGCCACGAAACTGGGTGGAGCGTGAGCTGATCGACATTTGGACGCCGATCCTCGGCTGCGGGGAGCTGGGCATACAGGATGACTTCTTTGAGCTGGGCGGCCATTCTTTGAAAGCATTGCAAGTGATTCATCAGCTGAAGACCAGGCAGCAGATGGATGTGCCGATTGAAATGATATTTGAATATCCGACAATTGAACAATTGGCTGAAAAGCTATATTCCAGCACACTGTCAGAAGCTGCAGAGCAGCATATCAGCAGACTGAACCAGCCGAAAGGCCGCAATCTTTTCTGTTTTCCGCCTATCTCAGGTTTCGGCATTTTCTTTAAAGATCTTGCGGCGGCATTAAATGGACGGGCTGCTGTGTACGGTTTTAACTTTATTGAAGAAGACAGCAGAATGGAACAATACATTGATAAAATGCTGGAAATCCAGCCGGAAGGCCCTTATATCCTCTTCGGATATTCGGCAGGCGGCAATACGGCATTCGAGGCGGCAAAAGCGATGGAAAAGCGCGGCTTAGAAATCAGTGACGTCATTATCGCAGACGCGTACAGAAAGCTTGACGCACTGCCGCCGCAGCCAACAAACGCAACAGCCGACAACGTCCCGGAAGCCGTCAGAGAAGCAGTCATCAAAAAGACAGAGCGCTATCAAACGTACTGGGCGGAACTGATAAATGACGGCCAAATCGCGGCCAACCTCCATTTTATCGAGGCCGGCATAAAGGAAGAACACAGTGATAAGACCGAGCCGATGAAATGGGAAGGCGCCACAACGGGACTCTATCAGGAATATCAAGGCGAGGGCGCCCATAAAGATATGTTTGAACCCGCCTTTGCACAGCAAAATGCTGAGGTCATACTGGACATCATTGCAAACAGCGGAAGACTCTTGGCGCGGAATCTGTAACATCCGGCAGAATGGCTGAAGAAGACAAAGGGCAAGATAGGGGAATCAAACTCAGTTTTTTTGGAGGCTTTGACATGACGAACCTATCTTGGCTTACGTATGTAATGATTATTCTTGCCAGCTACCGGCTGACCCATTTGATCGTATTTGATAAGATTACGGAATTCATAAGAAAACCCTTTATAAAGCAAGAAAAAACCGTCGATCAAAACGGGCGCGCCGTCCAAAAAAAAGTCCCTTCCTCCGCATTCGGTTATATGCTGCAATGTTATTGGTGTGCGGGCGTCTGGTGCGCCATATTGATCGGCATCTGCTACTTGGTCTGGCCCCGCTATGCACATCCGGTTATTTTCATTTTGTCCATCGCCGGAGCGCAGGCCATTCTTGAAACTTGTGTCGGCGTCGGAACGAAGATCATTGACGTGCTCGCCGCCATGAAACATAAAAAGTCCTGAAGCGTTTATTCGCTTTAGGACTTTTTTCTTTCCCTTTTAGGCTAAGAGGAGCAAAGCAGGCTTTCTGATTCACCGCCCGGAATGCTTCGGAATACCGTAAAGCAGAGAGGGGGAAAAACATGAAAAGCTGCCGTTTTAGCATGATATGGTTTTTGGCCGTTGTACTGACAGCCGGCATCTTTACATTCTCAGCATCCGCACAAGCAAGCGGCACTCAGCCGGAGAGAGAAATGAGAGCCGTATGGATCGCGTCTGTCACCAATATCGACTGGCCCTCTAAAAAAGGGCTGTCACCGGAAGAGCAAAAAAGAGAATACAGCAAGCTGCTGGATGACGTTCAGGAGATGGGAATGAACGCCGTTATCGTCCAAATTAAGCCTGCGGCTGATGCTTTTTATCCATCAGATTACGGGCCTTGGTCAGAGTATCTGACAGGAACACAAGGCAAAAATCCCGGCTACGATCCGCTTGCTTTTTTAGTTGAAGAGACACATAAACGGAATCTTGAATTTCACGCTTGGTTCAATCCTTACCGGATCACGATGAATCATACAAATTTGAATGCGCTTTCAGATGATCATCCCGCGCGTTCCCATCCGGACTGGGTCGCTGCATACGGAAAACAGCTGTACTATAATCCGGGCATTCCGGAAGTAAGACAATTTATAACGGATGGAATCAAAGAGGTGGTCAGCCGTTATGACATTGATGCGGTTCATATGGATGATTATTTTTATCCTTATAAAATTGCCGGACAGGAATTCCCCGATCAGGCGGAATACGAACGGTACGGAAAAGCTCACTTTGCATCAGTTGATGACTGGCGCAGGGATAATGTCAACCGGCTTGTAAAAGAAATCAACCAAACCATCAAACGAGAAAAACCTTATGTCAAATTCGGAATCAGCCCGTTCGGCGTATGGAGAAATGTCGCAGATGACCCGACAGGCTCCGAAACGGCCGCCGGGGTGCGGAACTACGATGATTTATATGCTGATACGAGAGAATGGATCCAAAAAGGATACATTGATTACATCGCACCGCAAATTTACTGGAGCATCGGATTTAAAGCGGCGGCATATGACGTCTTAGCGGATTGGTGGGGAAAAGAAGTGAACAATCGGCCGGTGCATTTATATATCGGGCAGGCAGCTTATAAAATCAACAACAATGCTGATCCGGCCTGGGCCGACCCGGGGGAATACGGAAGACAGATTGCTCTTAACAGGGGATCAGCTTGGATTAAAGGAAGCATGCATTTCAGTTTAAAGGATTTAAACCGTAATCCGCTCGATGTGAAAAACCGTTTGATCAAAGACATGTACAGCCGGCCCGCATTAATTCCCGAGATGCCTTGGCTCGGACATTCCGCTTTAAAAAAACCGGCTGTCAAACGGGCGGAGAAGAATGCTTCAGGCCATACACTCTATATTGAAGATGCGAAATCCAACGGTGAAAAAACGGCTTATTACGCCATTTACCGCGCAGAAAAGGGAAAGCAGCCTTATTTAGTGGATACAGTCAGAAAAACATCGTCACGGACGCAAACATTTTCAGATACTGATATTCGGGCGGAAGAAGCCTGTACCTATATCGTTACTTCCGTTGACAGGCTACACCATGAGAGCCGTCCCTCCGCAAAACGGACGGTTAAATAGCCATTATTAATAAACTGACAGTTGCGGCGCTGTCAGTTTTTTTGCGGCGGATGAGTCCGAATGTTCAGACTTCATTTGGATGGAATGAATAAAGACCCCCATTAATAAAATGTAGAAAGCAGCAGAAGGAGGAAGGTTAATGAATTTTCAACTGACAAAAGAACAGCAGATGGTGCGCGAAATGGTCAGAGATTTCGCCAAAAATGAAATTGCCCCGAAAGCCCATGAGGTTGATCAATCAGCCGTCTTCCCGATAGACACATTTAAAAAAATAGGCGAACTCGGGCTGCTCGGAATTCCGTTTCCGGAAGAATACGGCGGGGCGGGCGGTGATACCATTTCATATGCAGCAGCGGTCGAAGAAATCGGAAAAGCCTGCGGCAGCACGGGGCTGAGCTACGCGGCAGCCGTGTCACTCGGCGCAAGCCCATTATACTATTTCGGTACTGAACAGCAAAAGCAAGAACATCTTATTCCGCTTGCTTCGGGAAAAGCGCTCGGATCATTCGGGCTGACAGAGCCGAATGCCGGTTCAGATGCCGGCGGTACCCAGACAAAAGCCGAGAAAAAGGGCGATGACTATGTGATAAACGGAGAGAAATGCTGGATCACAAACGCAAATTACGCCCGCACGGTCATTGTCACCGCCGTTACGGGAAAGAACTCCGCCGGAAAACCGATCATTTCAGCTCTCATCGTCCCCACAGACACACCGGGATTTACGATCACAAATCCGTACGACAAGATGGGTGTGAGAGGATCGGATACGGCCGAGCTTGTGCTGGAGGATGTCAGGGTGCCTGCCGATAACCTGCTCGGTGATCCTGAAAAAGGTTTTAAACAATTTTTATATACATTAGACGGCGGGCGGATCTCGATTGCGGCACTGGCTGTCGGTATCGCTCAAGGCGCGCTGGAGGCGTCGCTGTCATATGCGAAGGAACGCAAGCAGTTCGGCAGTCCGATATCGTCATTTCAAGCCATTCAATTTAAGCTGGCCGATATGGCGATGGAAATTGACCTTGCCAGACAGATGGTGCTTAAAGCGGCATGGCTGAAGGATCAAAACCTGCCATTTACGAAAGCAGCGGCATTCGCCAAGCTTTATGCTTCAGAAATGGCCGTCAGAACGTGCCTTCAGGCCATCCAAATTCATGGCGGTTCCGGTTATATGAAGGAATGCGGTGTCGAACGTATGCTTCGTGACGCAAAGCTGATGGAGATTGGCGAAGGAACGTCAGAAATTCAAAGAATGGTCATCGCAAGACAGCTTTTGAAGTGAAATGAAAACGTTTACCAAGACAGGGATGGAAGGGGGCAGGTCATATGGCTGAACTTATCCATTTAACAGCCGGAAAGCTGCTTGAGCGGACCGCGAAGCTTTTTCCGGATCATGAAGCGGTTGTTTACCCTGAGCGCAGCCTTCGTTATACGTATGCCGAGTTTGACCGGTTATGCCGGCAAACCGCAAAAGGGCTGATGAAGCTGGGAGTTGAAAAAGGAGATCATGTGGCCATATGGGCATCCAACATTCCGGAATGGCTCGCGGCGCAATTTGCAACGGCGAAAATCGGCGCCGTTCTGGTCACCATTAATACCAATTTTCAAATCGCAGAGCTCGATTACCTGCTGGCACATTCAGACGTCTCGGCCTTGATAATCATGGATTCCTACCGGCAGACATCTTATGTTGAGATGGTGAATAAGCTGATTCCCGAACTGAAAACTTGTGAGCGCGGCAGGCTGCGTTCGAAACGTTATCCATTTTTACGGACGGTGTTATATATCGGTGATAAAAGCCCGCCCGGGATGCACCGTTGGGATTCTTTGCTGAAGGATGCCGAGTCTGTAACGGATGCAGAGCTTGACGGAAGGATGGACAGCCTGAAAAAGGATGATTGCATTCATATGCAATATACATCAGGTACGACCGGATTTCCGAAAGGCGTCATGCTCTCACATTTTAATATCGTAAATAACGCGGCCAATATCGCAGAATGCATGAAGCTTACTTCATGTGACCGTTTATGTATTCCCGTGCCGTTTTTCCACTGCTTTGGGTGTGTGCTCGGCGTGCTGGCATGTGTTTCCGCGGGTGCGGCGATGATTCCGATCGAACAGTTTTCTCCGCCGGCCGTTCTGAAAACGGTGGAGAAAGAAGCCTGCACGGCTCTGCACGGTGTACCGACGATGTTTATCGCCCTCCTAAATGACAGCCGTTTTTCTGAATATGATCTTTCCCACGTCCGAACCGGGATTATGGCAGGCTCGCCATGCCCGGCGGAAGTCATGAGAGAAGTGATCGGCAAAATGGGGATGACCGACATTACCATTGCCTACGGACAGACCGAAGCATCACCTGTTATTACGCAGACAAGAACGGATGATTCATTTGAAAGAAGAGTGGAAACAGCGGGGCGCGCGCTTCCCCATATCGAAGTCAGAATCGTTCGGCCCGGAACATCCCAAGAAGCCGCCCGGGGCGAACAAGGAGAGCTCTGCACCCGCGGATATCATGTCATGAAAGGCTATTATAAAAATCAAGAAGCGACCGAAGCAGCGATAGACAAAGACGGCTGGCTGCATACCGGTGATTTAGCGGTCATGGACGAGGACGGATACTGCAAAATCACGGGCCGTCTGAAAGACATGCTGATCAGGGGCGGCGAAAATATCTATCCGCGCGAGATTGAGGAAATGTTATATCGGCATCCCGCGGTAGCAGACGTTCAGGTCGTCGGCGTGCCTGATCCGAAATACGGAGAAGAGGCCGCGGCGTGGATCAGGCTCAAAGACGGACAAACCGCTTCCGCAGAAGACATCAGAGCCTTTTGCAAAGAACATATCGCCCGCTATAAAGTCCCCAGGTATGTTTTGTTTACAGATGAATATCCAATGACAGCCTCCGGAAAAATTCAGAAATTCAAGCTGCGGAAAAAAACGATTGAAGAGCTCAAGTTAACTTAATGAAAAAGGAGTGCTTCACATTTGTTTAAAAAAGTCCTGATTGCCAACAGAGGAGAAATCGCCTTAAGAATTATCCGCACCTGCAAACGTCTCGGCATCCCCTCGGCAGCTGTGTATTCAGAAGCCGACCGGGACGCGCTGCATGTAAAAGCGGCTGATGAGGCCTATCCGATCGGTAAATCGAGAGTAAATGAAAGCTATTTACATATCGACAGAATCATAGAAGCCGCTAAATCCGCCGGAGCGGACGCCATTCATCCGGGCTACGGGCTGCTGTCAGAAAACAGCCTGTTCGCCGAACGCTGCCGGAAGGAACAAATCACATTTATCGGTCCGCCCGGTGATATCATCGCCAAGATGGGCAGCAAGATAGAAGCCCGAAAAACGATGCAAAAAGCAAAGGTCCCGATCGTTCCCGGTGTTCCAGAGCCATTGCCCGATGTTCACTCCGCCTTAGCCGAAGCCCGTGCCATCGGTTTTCCGGTCATGCTGAAAGCGTCCGCAGGCGGCGGCGGAATCGGCATGCAGATCGTACATTCAGAAGAAGAGCTGGCCAAAGCGTTCGAAGGCAATCAAAAGCGGGCCGCCTCCTTTTTTGGAGACGGCGCAATGTACATGGAAAAGGTCATTGAAAATGCCCGTCATATTGAAATTCAGATACTCGCAGATTCTTTCGGCAACACCGTTCATCTGTTTGAACGTGACTGTTCAGTCCAAAGGCGCCACCAAAAAGTGATAGAAGAAGCGCCGTCACCGTTTGTTGACGATGAATTAAGACAAAGACTCGGTGAAACCGCCGTTAAAGCCGCAAAATCGATCGGCTACCAAAATGCAGGCACAATAGAATTTCTCGTCGACCAAAAGAAACAAATCTATTTTTTAGAGATGAACACAAGACTGCAGGTGGAGCATCCGGTGACAGAAGAAATTACAGGACTGGATCTTGTGGAAGAACAGCTGAAAATTGCCGCTGGGCAGGCGCTGACTTTCTCGCAGAAAGATATCAACCACCGCGGTCATGCAATAGAAGTGCGGATCTATGCGGAAGATCCGGTCACCTTTTACCCGTCACCCGGTACCATCTCGTCTTTTTCCGTTTTAAGACACCCGTCAGTGCGACACGAATGCGCCGTCGAAAAGGGAAGCGTCATTTCTCCGTTTTACGATCCGATGATTGCCAAAATGATCGTCACGGCGAATACGAGAAAACAAGCCATTGAACAACTGAAAACCGCCCTTGGCGAATATCATGTAGAAGGGATTAAAACCAACATTCCGCTGCTGACAAAAATTGCCCATTCAGAAGTGTTTGAAAAGGGTGAGGCGACAACCGGCTTTTTACAAACAATGAACGAGGGGGCGTCAAAATGAGCGTCATAAAAATTCAGATGGCGGGAAACCTGTGGAAAATTCATGTGAAGCCGGGTGATGTCATTGAAGAAGGACAGGAAGTGGCCATCTTGGAATCTATGAAAATGGAAATTCCGATTATCGCTGATGCAGCGGGTACGGTGAAAGAAGTGAAAAAATCAGAAGGTGATTTCACTGATGAAGGAGAGGTCCTGATTGAACTTCAATAAAACGGGAGGTGCAGCATGAACTGTCCGAAACATGTCCGCATCAATGAAGTAGGACCGCGTGACGGCTTGCAGAATGAATCGGCGTGGGTGGATACAGAAGAAAAGATTGAGTGGATCAATATGCTTTCAAAAACAGGCCTTCCCTATATCGAAGTGACATCATTCGTGCATCCGAGATGGATTCCGGCTCTTCGTGACAGCCTGGACGTCGCAAAAGGCATTGCCAGATCTGAACATACGGTCTACGCGGCTCTCGTTCCGAACCTCATCGGGCTGGAGCATGCGGCAGAAGGCGGAATCGATCAGGCATGTGTATTTTTATCTGCAAGCGAAACCCATAACCAAAAAAACGTAAACAAACCGATTGACCGGACCGTTCAAGAGCTCAGGCGGGTTATTACTGAAGCAAAAGCTGAAAAAATGGCGACGAGAGCTTATCTGTCCACTGTGTTCGGCTGTCCGTACGAACAGAACGTGCCGGTCGAACAAGTCATCCGCCTGTCAGACACCCTGCTCGAAATGGGTGTTGATGAAATATCGCTCGGCGACACGATCGGCGCGGCAAACCCCTTGCAGGTCATAGCCGTGCTTGAAGCCCTTTTGCCGAGAATTCCCGCCTCAAAAATCGCACTCCATTTCCATGATACAAGAGGAACGGCTCTAGCGAATATCATTCCCGCTCTTGATATGGGCATCACATCCTTTGATACTTCCTCAGGCGGGCTTGGCGGCTGCCCGTACGCTCCTGGATCAGCAGGCAACGCTGCCACAGAAGACGTCATTTATATGCTCGAACAAATGGGGATTGATACCGGGACGGACATGAATAAACTTCTTTATGCCGCCGGCTGGATCGCGGATAAAATAGGCAAAGACCTGCCAAGCAGAAACCTGCAGGCATTCAGAACGAAATGAGAAAGGAGAAGCCATGGAAGATTGCGTCTTGTATTCCGTCTGTCAAGAAACGATCGGTCTGATCACGCTGAACCGCCCGCATGCGGCCAACTCGCTGTCTTCAGAAATGATTGATCATTTACAGCGTGTGATTGAAGACATCAAAAACTCGCCGTCCATTCGTTGTGTCATTCTCACCGGCACCGGGAACACATTTTGCGCCGGTGCTGATTTAAAAGAAAGAGCGGGGATGAACCATGAACAAGTCAAACAAAGCGTCAGGCGTATCGGTGAAACGGCCGCATCCATTGAAGCTCTCCCGCAGCCGGTCATTGCAGCGCTGAACGGAACCGCTGTCGGAGGAGGCCTTGAACTCGCTCTCGCCTGCGATATCAGAATCGCCGTCAGCCGGGCGGGCCTCGGCCTTCCTGAAACAGGGCTTGCGATCATTCCCGGAGCGGGCGGAACGCAGAGACTTCCCCGGCTTATCGGCCCCGGCGCGGCAAAAGAATTGATCTATACCGGCCGAAGGCTTTCTGCCGAAGAGGGAAAAGACATGAAGCTGATCGAGCATGTTTGTGAAGCCGATGAACTTATGGAAAAAGCAAAAGCACTGGCCGGCCGCATCGCCGCTAATGGGCCGATCGCCGTCAGACAAGCAAAATCCGCGATAAACAAGGGTCTGGAGACAGATCTCAATACAGGGCTCGAAATCGAACGAAAAGCATATGAACAAGTCATCCCCACACTTGACAGAGAAGAGGGCCTGCGCGCTTTTAAAGAAAAAAGACCCCCTGAATACAAAGGAAAATAAAACATGGAGGGACTCGGATGGATTACGAAAAAGAACGGCAGACACGCAGCAAAACGATTGAAAAGGGAGGAGCCGCGAAATATCACGCAAGCAACGAAAAGAAGGGAAAACTTTTTGTAAGAGACAGGCTGAAGCTTTTATTCGATGACGGCATATCCGTTGAAGACGCTTTTTTCGCCGAGTGCATGTCAGACGGACTGCCGGCTGACGGGGTCGTTACCGGGATCGGAACCATCGGCGGCAGAACCGTTTGTGTGATGGCAAACGACTCAACCGTAAAGGCGGGGTCGTGGGGCGCGAAAACGGTGGAAAAGATCATCCGTATTCAGGAGACGGCGGAAAAGCTTCAGTGTCCGCTCTTGTACTTAGTCGATTCCGCAGGTGCGAGAATTACGGATCAGGTCGACATGTTCCCGGGCAGAAGGGGAGCCGGCCGCATCTTTTATAATCAAGTAAAGCTGTCGGGCCGCATTCCGCAAATCTGTTTATTGTTCGGCCCTTCCGCTGCGGGCGGCGCTTACATTCCGGCCTTTTGCGACATTGTCATTATGGTCGAAGGCAATGCATCCATGTACTTAGGCTCCCCGCGTATGGCGGAAATGGTGATTGGCGAGAAAGTATCGCTTGAAGAAATGGGCGGCGCCCGTATGCATTGTTCCGTATCAGGCTGCGGTGATCTCCTCGCCCCGACGGAACAGGAAGCAATCATGATGGCGCAGACATATCTCAGCTACTTTCCGGCAAATTATACTGAAAAAGCGCCCGTCAACAAATCTAAGAACCCGAAAGCTTTTGAAAAACCGCTCTCAGATGTCATCCCGGCACATCAAAACGCACCGTTCAACATGATGGATTTAATTGAACGTGTCATTGATGAAGACTCATTTTTTGAGATTAAACCGTTATTTGCGCAGGAATTAATAACGGGGCTTGCGCGGATTCACGGACAGCCGGTCGGCATTATCGCCAATCAGCCGCGTGTCAAAGGCGGGGTTTTATTTCTCGATTCGGCGGATAAAGCCGCAAAATTTATCGCTTTGTGCGACGCATTCCATATTCCGCTTCTGTTTTTAGCAGACATTCCCGGATTCATGATCGGAACGAAGGTTGAGCAGGCGGGCATCATCAGGCATGGCGCAAAAATGATCTCCGCAATGGCGGAAGCGACTGTTCCGAAGCTTTCCGTTATCGTCAGAAAAGCCTACGGTGCCGGATTATACGCGATGGCGGGGCCTGCTTTTGAACCGGACTGCTGTTTAGCGCTTCCGACTGCGCAAATTGCCGTAATGGGTCCTGAAGCAGCGGTGAATGCGGTCTACGCAAAGAAAATCAGCGAGCTAGCCCCTGAAGAAAGGCCGGCTTTTATTCAAGAAAAGCGTGATGAATATAAGGAAGACATTAACCTTTACCGGCTTGCCTCTGAAATGGTGATTGACGGCATTGTTCCTGCTGATTCCTTGCGGGATGAACTCAATAAACGCCTCACTGCTTACATGTCCAAACAACTGACATTCACACACCGGAAACACCCCGTATACCCGGTATAAATAAAAAAAAGACTGCATAGATCCGGCTCACAGCCGTTCTTATGCAGTCTTTTTTCACAGTCTTGATCTCATTTTCTTCACAACAAAATAAACAACAATAAATACGAGAGCCAAGATAATGATCGGAGTTGTATACATTCCGGCATAGCTGTCTACGTCTTTCCACTGTCCCCCGAGCTGATACCCGAGATAAACGAAAATGACAGACCACGGAATAATGGCAAGCGTCGTCAATATGACAAACTTGGAAAGAGGCATTTTCGCAAGGCCGGCCGGGATGGAAATCGCATGTCTGACGACCGGGATAAACCGCGCCGAGAACACCACGCCGGCGCCGTAACGGCGAAACCAGTTTTCCGCAACATCAACATGATGCTTTTTCAGAAGTAAGTACTTGCCGTACTTGTCCAAAAACGGCCGTCCCCCATAACGGGCGATCCAGTAAATAAAGCACTGCGCGATCGTTCCCCCGATCACACCGGCGACAATGGCGCCGATAAAGCTGATCGTGCCTTCTGACACCATATAGCCTCCGTAAGCCAGAACGATTTCACTCGGAATGATTTCGATCATTAATCCGAGCGCAATCCCTAAATAGCCCATACTTGTCAGCCAGGATAATATTTCACTAATAAAATTGCCCACACTGTTCACAACCTCTTTATCTTTTTACCCAATTATATGACTGATTGACAAGCAAAATGGTTACAAATTATTTTTTAACGCACGATTTCTTCAGATTCTCTTTTTAACACCTCTTCTAAATAAGCTAAAAGTTTCGGTCTCATTTCTTCCCGCAGAAGCCCGATCTCCGTGCCGGCCTTAAAACAGCCGAACTTATCTCCTATATCAAACCGGCTTCCTTCAAGCTCCCGCGCATAAATGCTTCGGGTGCGGCACACTTCGCGCAGCGCGTCTGTCAATTGGATTTCGTTGCCCGCGCCTCTTCCGATCGTCTTCAGCGTTTTAAAAATAGCAGGGGTTAATATGTAGCGGCCCATCACGGCAATATGAGAGGGCGCCTTTTCAACAGCCGGTTTCTCAATCAGATCCTCAACCTGGTATACATGACCGCTCTGCCGCCCCGTCTGTATAATACCATATTTGCTGACATCAGCAGGATCGACGGGCTGTACGCCGATCGTTTCTGTGCCGTGTTGGTTATAGACGTCTATGAGCTGTGAAAGAGCGGGAGTGTCAGATACCATAATATCATCACCTAAGAGAACGGCAAAAGGCTCATCTCCGATAAAATGCTCCGCACACAGCACCGCATGTCCTAATCCGAGCGGTTCTTTCTGACGGATGTAATGAATATTGGCCAAATCGGCGATCTGCTGCATCTCCTTCAGCGTCTCCGTCTTGCCTTTTTCCCGCAGATTGAATTCCAATTCCGCCGACCGGTCAAAATGATCTTCAATCGAGCGTTTGTTTCTCCCTGTAATAATCAGTATATCTTCAATTCCTGACGCTGCGGCCTCTTCGACAATATATTGGATGGCCGGTTTGTCGACAATCGGCAGCATTTCTTTCGGCTGCGCCTTTGTCGCCGGCAGAAATCTCGTTCCTAAACCTGCTGCGGGAATGACCGCTTTTCTCACTTTTTTTCTCATTCATCTTCACTCCTGATCCTGTATGTTTTTCAGCGAATCTCCAAATACCCAGATTCGGTTTCCGATAAAATTCATCATCATTCCGCCGATAGTGGCGGCTAACTTACTCACCAATAGCGAACAGCCGCCTTTTTGAAACGCGTAAAGCAGCAAAAAGGTGATTCCCGACGCGGCAAGATTAATCATGAGAAATCGAATGATCTCTTTCCCGTCAGCCTTGCGTTTTACACGAAACGTCCACTTCCGGTTCCATACATAGCTGTTGATGATCCCTGCCGAATAGGAGCAGATCTGCGCCGGAAGATAGGGGACATGACAAGCGGCGAGAAGAAAGAAGACACCAAAATCAATCAGCGTATTTCCGACGCCTACAGTGCAAAAACGGCCTGCTGTCTTTACTTTTTCTTTCAGCATAACGGCATCCGGCTTTGACCTCCCTTCATAAGTAAGATGCGGATCGCTGTCCTATTTGTTGATATGGATTACTTTAACGGACAGTGTTGAATAAACAATTACTAAAATATGAACAAAACATGAAAACGTAATGAGGCTTTGCAAAACTCATTAAGTTAACAGTTTGATAGTTTAGGTTGACATATTCCGTGAGGGGCACTAATATTCTGTATAAGTGTTAACCTTTAATTATTTTGGTTAACATTAATTTTCAAAGTAAGAGAAAGGAGGGGAATATATGCGGGAAGAAACCTATTACAGCGTCAGAATGAGAGCTTCCCGAAACGCCCCCCATGAGCAGGGCGGAAAACACATTTCCGGCGGAGAACGGCTCATCACTTACGGCGGTTTACAGGAAGCGGTAGATGGCTTATTACATAAAGGCTTCTCGCACTCAAGAGGGATACCTGATTTTATGCAAATTCAGCTTGAAAGCGTTAATGAACCGATCGAAACGATCCGCCCTTTGCCGGTTGCTTTCCATCAAACAGACACGCCGGAAAAAGGACAAGCGATCGCCCGCAAGCTTCTGCAAAAGGCGGGAATTCCCCCGCACATGATAGAGAAAGCGTACGAAAACATTGCGGAATATGCAGACGCAAGAGGAGCGGTCCTGTTTGATATCCGGGCAGGAAAACGCATTGACGGCAGAGGAAATAGAGGTGTGCGGGTATCTCGAGTGGATTGGCCGTCACATGATTTTCAAAAATGGGCTTTTACTCACAACATGCCGGAAAATTCACGAATAAAAGAAGCACATGCCATCGCGGCAAAAGTTTGCGCATATCCGGGGATTATTGCTGAATTGTGCTGGTCGGATGATCCTGATTACATAACAGGCTACGTTGCCGCAAAGAAGCTGGGATATCAGCGGATTGCCAAGATGAAAAATGCCGGAGATGAAAGCGGCTGCCGGATTTTCTTTACAGATGGCTCCATAGATACAGAGAGCTGTATCCATTTTTTGGAGAAGCAGCCTGTATTCATTCAGCGGGAGGAGAAATGATGAAACAATCAATGATTGAAAAAAGCAAACAGCATCTTTGGCTGCCTTTCACACAAATGAAAGATTACGATGAAGATCCGTTAATCATTGAAAGCGGAAACGGGATCATGCTGAAAGACATCAGCGGCAAAGAATATTATGACGGCTTTTCTTCAGTATGGCTCAATGTACACGGCCACCGCAAAAAAGAAATGGATGAAGCGATTCAAAAACAGCTTGAAAAAATCGCTCATTCGACTTTGCTGGGTATGACGAACGTTCCCGCAACAGAACTTGCCGAGATGCTGACAGGCATCACACCGGAAAAGCTGACACGCGTTTTTTACTCCGACAGCGGAGCGGAAGCAATGGAAATCGCTCTGAAAATGGCCTTTCAATACTGGAAAAACATAGGGAGACCCGAGAAACAGACGTTTATTTCTATGCAGAACGGCTATCACGGCGATACGATCGGAGCCGTCAGCGTCGGCTCCATTGAACTCTTCCACCATGTGTACGGCCCGCTGATGTTTGAAAGCTACAAAGCCCCGATTCCGTATGTATACAGATCTGAAAGCGGCGCCCCCGTACAGTGCCGGGATGAATGCCTTCACGCGCTCGAACAGCTGCTTGCAAAGCACCACGAAGAGATTGCCGCACTTACGATTGAATCGATGGTGCAAGGCGCATCCGGGATGATCGTCATGCCTGAAGGCTTTCTGGCAGGCGTACGAAAGCTGTGTACGGCATATGATGTGTTAATGATCGTTGACGAAGTGGCGACGGGGTTCGGCCGCACCGGAAAAATGTTTGCCTGTGAGCATGAAAATGTCCAGCCGGACTTGATGGCGGCAGGGAAAGGCATTACGGGAGGCTATTTGCCGATCGCTGTGACGTTTGCCACAGAAGCCATTTATGAAGCCTTCTACGATGACTACGACAAAATGAAAACATTTTTCCACGGCCATTCCTATACAGGAAATCAGCTTGGCTGTGCCGCAGCAATTGAAAATCTGCGATTATTCGAATCACAACGCATCGTTGAACGAGTCGCCGAAAAATCAAAAACGGCAGCGGAATTTCTTCATGATCTGAAGCAGCTTCCCCATGTCGGCGATGTCCGCCAGCTCGGTTTCATGTGCGGCATAGAGCTTGTGCAGGATAAGGGGACAAAACAGCCTTATCCGCCTGAAAAGCGGATGGGATACAAGGTGTCCTTGAAAATGAGAGAGCTTGGTATGCTGACACGGCCGCTCGGAGACGTCATCGCCTTTCTGCCGCCGCTTGCCAGCACAACCGATCAGTTACAAGCCATGATCTCCATTATGAAAGAAGCGATAGCCGAGGTGACCGGCCGTGGATTTTGACGGATGGCTCCTCAAAAGGCTCGATGCGGTGAAAAGAGACGGGCTGTATCGGACGCTGCGAACACAGGAAACCGCTCTCAAAACCAAGGGGCAAAAGCGGCAGACCTGGGCGTCCAATGACTATTTAGGCCTGTCAAAAGATGAGCGGCTGATCACAGCTGCGCAAACGGCGCTGAGCCGGTTCGGAGCGGGAAGCGGCGGCTCACGGTTAACGACAGGAAATACTGTGTGGCACGAAAAACTTGAACAAACAATCGCGGACTTTAAACAGACGGAAGCGGCTTTATTGTTTTCAAGCGGTTACTTGGCGAATATCGGCGTGCTTGCCTCACTGCCTCAAAAAGGCGATGTCATTTTAAGCGATCAACTGAACCATGCGAGCATTGTTGACGGCTGCCGTTTATCAAAAGCGGAAACCATCGTGTACCGCCATATTGATATGGCTGATCTTGAGAAAAAACTTGCCTCCGTCCAGGCTCGGAACCGCCGCTTTATCGTCACAGACGGCGTCTTCAGCATGGACGGCACCATCGCGCCTCTTGACCGCATAATGGCGCTTGCAAAGCAGTACCAGGCATTTGTGATAGCAGATGACGCGCATGCAACCGGTGTACTCGGGGAAAACGGCGGGGGAACCAGTGACTATTTCGGTGTTTGTCCTGATGTTGTCATCGGCACATTAAGCAAAGCGGTCGGAACGGAAGGCGGTTTTGCCGCGGGATCAAACATTTTCATTGATTTTTTGCTGAATCAGGCGCGGACGTTTATTTTTCAGACGGCCCTCCCGCCGTCAATTTGTGCGGCTTCGCATACGGCATTTGACATCATATCAGATATGCACGATACGCGCCGTGAGCTGCAGACGTCTGTCAAAACGATAAAAACGCGTCTGGCCGATATGGGCTTTACCGTAAGAGGCGGAGATACACCGATTATCCCCGTCATCATCGGTGATGCAAAAACAGCGGTTTCAGCCGCTGCGCTGCTGGAGAAAAAGGGAATCTGCGCCCCGGCCATCCGCCCGCCCGCCGTTCCGGAAGGCGAAAGCAGAATCAGGCTGACCGTTACGGCGGATCGCAGCTTACAGGACATAGACGAGCTGACAGAAGCATTTGATTCCATTAGAAAAGAGCTGAATATAAACAAATGAGAAGTTTTTTTGTTACAGGAACAGATACCGGCGTCGGAAAAACCATCGTTTCTTGCGGACTTGCCGCGGCATTCCGGCAGAAACAGGCGGATATCGGAGTGTTTAAGCCGTTTTTAAGCGGCGTGCCGCGGACTCATCCGGAAAGTGACACCTCGCTGTTGAAAGACATGTCACAAACCGCACTGTCTCATGAAGAAATTACGCCATTTGAATGGAAAGAGCCGCTTGCGCCGTACACGGCCGCCATGCTTGAGGGGAAATCCGTGAGCATGGATGAAGTCATGGCCCACTGGAGTAAGATCAAAAATCGTCATGAGTGTTTCATCGTCGAGGGGGCAGGCGGCATTTCCGTCCCGCTTGGTGAAAATTACTTAGTCAGTGATCTGATAAAAGCCTTGGAATTGCCGGCAGTGATTGTCACCAGGCCTGATCTCGGAACCATCAACCACACATATTTAACCGTTGAATATGCGAAAAACATGGGGATAGAGGTTCTCGGCATTATTATCAACGGCGTAAGGAGCAGGCCGGGGCTGGACGAAAAGACAAACCCGAGCATGATTGAAACATTATGCAAAGTTCCGATTTTGGGAATCACACCGAAGCTGGAACACGTTTCACCGGAAAACATTCAACACATGATTGAGAAACATATAGATGTTTCCTCTTTCATGAATCTGACACAAATGGGGAGATAAACATGAATCAATGGATGGATCTTGCAGAGAGAGTGCTGGACGGGGCGGAAGTAACGAATCAAGAAGCGCTGGCCATTTTAAATTGTCCTGATGAGGATCTTTTATTGTTGATGCATGCCGCTTTTCATATCAGAAAACGATTTTACGGAAAAAAAGTAAAGCTGAATATGATTATGAATGCAAAATCAGGCCTGTGTCCGGAAAATTGCGGGTACTGTTCACAATCTTCAATATCAAAAGCGCCGATCGAGTCTTATCGGATGGTGGATAAGCATATATTGCTGAAGGGGGCAAAACGCGCCCACGACCTGAATATAGGGACATACTGCATCGTCGCCAGCGGGCGGGGACCGTCGAACAGAGAAGTAGATCAAGTTGTTGATGCTGTCAAAGAAATTAAAGAAACGTACGGTTTGAAAATCTGCGCATGCCTCGGTCTGCTGAAGCCCGAACAGGCAGAGCGGCTGAAACAAGCAGGAGTAGACCGGTACAATCATAACATCAATACATCACAAAGGAATCACTCAAACATTACGACCTCCCACACGTATGACGACAGGGTCAACACAGTGGAAACGGCGAAACAATCAGGGATGTCACCTTGTTCTGGTGTCATCGTCGGCATGAAAGAGACGAAACAGGACGTCATTGATATGGCGAACAGCTTAAAAGCGCTTGACGCCGACAGCATCCCGGTTAATTTTCTGCATGCGATTGACGGAACTCCGTTAGAAGGGGTAAGCGAATTACATCCGGTGTATTGCCTGAAAGTGCTCGCCTTGTTCCGTTTTATCAATCCGTCAAAAGAAATCCGTATCTCAGGAGGCCGGGAAGTCAACCTTCGTTCGCTGCAGCCGCTGGGACTTTACGCCGCAAATTCGATTTTCGTCGGAGATTACTTAACGACAGCAGGGCAGCATGAAACAGAGGATCATCAAATGCTCCATGATTTAGGTTTTGAAGTCGAATCCGTTGAAGAAATGAAAGCCGGCCTGCAATCCGCCTGCAATACGGAGGTATAAGATGACGGCGGGCCTATCGATTGCACATCCGTCTCTTCATGCGGATTCGGATTTTTGGAATGACCCTTACCCGTTTTATGACAAACTGCGATCCATTGATCCTATTTATAAAGGAACCGTATTAAAATATCCGGGCTGGTATGTCACCGGGTACAAAGAGGCGGCAGCGATTCTGAAAGACACCCGATTTAAAAACCGCATTCCTCTTCCGGAAGCTTCAACGAAATATCAAAATCTATCGCATATCCAGCACGATATGCTGTTATTTAAAAATCAATCAGACCATAAGCGGATGCGGATGCTTATCGGTAAAGAATTTACCGTAAAGACGGCGGAATCACTTCGCCCTTGTATAAAAGAAACGGTTCATGACTTGTTGGATCAAGTCCAAATCAAAAAAAACGCTGACCTTGTTTCAGAGTTTGCCTTTCCATTGGCAAGCCTTATCATTGCGGAGATACTCGGAGTGCCGAAAGAGGAGAGATATCAATTCAGACAATGGACGGCAGACGTCATTCAGGCCATTGATCTTACCCGATCAAGAAAGACGTTAGTCAGAGCCAGCGACACCGCAGGCAGGCTGACGTCATACTTCAGAGATTTGATTCACAAGCGGAAAGCTCACCCTCAGCAAGACTTGATCAGCAGGTTTATTATGGAGGAACAGCTTTCAAAAGAGGAAGTGCTCGGGACATGTATCTTACTTGTCATAGCCGGACACGAGACGACGGTAAACCTCATGTGCAACGGTGTGTTTACTTTATTGAAACACCCTGAACAGCTTAGCGCACTGAGGGAAAACCCCTCGCTTATTGAAACTGCAGTTGAGGAATGTATGCGCTACGACAGCCCCGCGCAGCTGACGGCACGCACCGCTTCAGAAGACTGTGAAATAAATGGGAAGACCATAAAAAAAGGAGAGCAGGTATATATCCTTTTAGGAGCAGCCAATCGCGATCCAAGCATATTCGATCAACCTCACAAAATGGATATCCAAAGAAAGCCGAATCCGCATCTTGCATTCGGAAAGAACGCCCATTTTTGTATAGGCTCCTCATTAGCGCGTATCGAAGCACAAATTGCAATTCTCACACTGTTTGAGCGGATGCCTAAGCTTCGGCTGGCCGCACACCGCCTTGAATACCGCAAGCTCATTGGTTTTAGGTCGCTCAAAGAGCTTCCGGTTGTCATTGGCTGAATGACCATGCAGGAGGGCCGGATTTTATCGGTTCCTCTTGCAGGAAATAAATGAAAGAAAAAAGAA
Organism: Bacillus sp. SJ-10; assembly: GCF_002843505.1. NCBI lineage: Bacteria > Bacillati > Bacillota > Bacilli > Caryophanales > Bacillaceae > Bacillus > Bacillus sp. SJ-10. Next base: position 2,746,593 of record NZ_CP025258.1, read on the forward strand.
TACATATTTATAAAGCAAAAATCCTCTCTGATCCATCTCACTATCCCTAAAAAAACTCACTGCTCAGCCAATCAATATAATGCAGCAAGGGTCTCCTTTTCTTTTGCCCTAACGGAGAATTCACCATGATGCACATTTTTTCAGCCTCAGAAACTGTGCAAAACCGGCATGTTTATTGCTTTATTTTCTCGATTTTTTGTAAGCGCTTACTAATATGAGCAGAAAAGAGGGGGATTTGTGGACATTGTTATTATTTTATTGGCATTAGGCATGCTGATGTTTGCGGCTTACCGGGGCTTTTCAGTCATTTTATTCGCCCCGATTTGCGCGCTGTTTGCTGTGCTCCTGACAGATCCAAGCTTCGTACTTCCTTTCTTCTCGAATATATTTATGGAGAAGATGGTAGGATTTATTAAGCTGTATTTTCCCGTATTTCTTTTAGGAGCCGTTTTTGGCAAGGTTGTTGAAATATCAGGGCTCGCTGAGTCGATTGCAAAAACAATCGTCAAGCTTGTAGGAGCAAAAAGAGCCATTCTCGCCATCGTCTTAATGGGTGCGATTTTAACGTACAGCGGCGTCAGTCTCTTCGTAGCGGTGTTTGCCATTTATCCGTTTGCTAAAAACCTATTTATTAAAGCTGATATTCCCAAGCGTCTGATACCCGGTACGATTGCATTGGGCGCCTTTACATTTACAATGGATGCGCTTCCCGGCACACCGCAAATTCAAAATGTCATTCCGACAGCATTTTTTAAAACAAACATTTATGCCGCTCCCTGGCTCGGACTGATTGGTGCAGCATTTGTGCTTACGGCCGGAATGATTTATTTAGAATCCCGGCGCAAAAAAGCGGCCAATGCCGGAGAAGGCTATGCTGGATTTCAATCTGAAGTTTCCGCTGCAGAGGAATCCTCAGGTCTGGCTAATGAAAAACATACGCCTGTTTTACCTCGGGAGGCAGAACCCAGCCCCGCGCGGCAAGTGCTCGCCTTTGTTCCGCTTATCCTTGTGGGAGTCATGAACAAATGCTTCACGATGTGGCTCCCGCATTGGTACCCTGACGGATTTGATTTTGCGCCGCTCGGTTTAGAAGCGTTCGGGAAGATTGACCTTTCCTCCGTCACTGCGATCTGGTCAGTAGAACTCGCACTGTTCATCGGGATCATGACAACGATTTTGTTCGATTGGAAAAAAGTCCTCTTCAATTTGAAAGAAGGACTGAATGAGGGCATCGGGGGCGCCTTGCTGGCGTCGATGAATACAGGAGCCGAATACGGATTTGGCGGCATCATTGCGGCGCTTCCCGGCTTTAAAATGGTCAGCAGCGGCATATCGCAGACGTTTACTGATCCGCTCGTCAACGGAGCGGTGACGACCACTGCGCTTGCCGGGATTACAGGATCGGCATCAGGAGGAATGGGCATCGCTTTAAGCACGATGTCAGCAGCGTATACAGAAGCAATCAATACATTCCACATCCCGCCGGAGGTCATGCACCGGGTAATTTCGATGGCCTCCGGCGGGATGGACACTCTTCCGCATAATGGCGCCGTCATTACGCTGCTCGCGGTCACCGGGTTGACCCACCGCCAATCTTACAGGGATATCTTTGCCATTACCGTCATTAAAACAGCCGCTGTGTTTGTCATCATCGCCATTTTCAGTCTGACGGGCCTTGTGTAGCCAAAACAGAAAGGGGAAACGAATATGGGAAAAGGAAAAGTGATGGACTCTTATCAAGATGCTGCTGCACTGATCAAGGACGGAGACACCCTCATCGCAGGAGGCTTCGGCCTGTGCGGCATTCCGGAACAATTAATTCTCGCGATCAGGGACAGCGGCGTAAAAAACTTGACCGTTGTCAGTAATAACTGCGGTGTTGATGATTGGGGGTTAGGCCTCTTGCTTGCAAACCGGCAGATCAAAAAAATGGTCGCATCCTATGTGGGAGAAAACAAAACCTTTGAACGGCAGTTTTTAAGCGGAGAGCTGGAAGTCGAATTGGTGCCCCAAGGAACGCTCGCAGAAAGAATTCGCGCGGGAGGGGCGGGCATTCCGGCGTTTTATACACCTGCAGGCGTCGGAACATCAGTAGCCGAGGGAAAAGAACATAAGACATTTGACGGACGCACCTATCTTCTGGAGAAAGGGATTACAGGGAACGCCGCCATCGTAAAGGCCTGGAAAGCCGATCCTCTGGGCAACCTGATGTTCAGAAAGACGGCGAGAAATTTCAATCCGCTCGCTGCAATGGCAGGCAAAGTGACGATTGCAGAGGCTGAAGAAATCGTCGATGCCGGAGAGCTTGATCCGGATCAAATTCATACGCCGGGTATTTTTGTGCAGCACGTGCTGCCCGGCGGGATTCATGAAAAACGGATTGAACGCCGCACCGTCCGGCAAGCATGATAAAGGAGGCTGACAGAATGAGAGATAGCAGAAAACGAATGATCAAACGGGCTGTAAAGGAAATAAAGGACGGAATGAATGTGAACTTGGGGATAGGGATGCCGACGCTTGTAGCCAATGAGATACCGAATGATTATAACGTCCTGCTTCAGTCTGAAAACGGCTTGCTCGGGATCGGGCCTTATCCGGCGGAAGGAACGGAGGACCCCGATCTGATCAATGCGGGAAAAGAAACCATTACTGAGGTAAAGGGAGCCTCGTATTTTGACAGTGCCGAATCCTTTGCCATGATTCGCGGCGGCCACATTGATGTAGCGATCCTCGGCGGGATGGAAGTTTCCGAACGGGGAGATTTGGCGAACTGGATGATCCCCGGAAAAATGATCAAAGGAATGGGCGGAGCCATGGACTTGGTCCACGGAGCAAAACGGATTATTGTCATCATGGAGCACGTTAATAAATATGGGGAATCTAAAGTGAGAACGGAATGTACGCTTCCTTTAACCGGCAGGCAGGTGGTCGATCGGCTGATCACAGATTTGGCTGTATTCGATTTTCATGATGGCCGTATGACGCTCACCGAACTGCAGGAAGGTGTAACAATGGAGGAGGTCTTTGAGAAAACAGAAGGTCATTTTACTGTCAGCCAGTCGTTAAAAAACGGGGTCAGACCTAAATGAGGAGGTGCCGTCATGCATTCATTGCTTATTGAAAAAACAGCCGTTGTAACAGGAGCAGCCGGAGGAATCGGGCTTGAAATCGCAAAAGAATTCGCCCGTGAAGGAGCAGCCGTCATCATCTCTGATGTAAACGAACAAGCGGGGAAAGAAGCGGCGGCAAGACTGAAAGATGAAGGCTGTGAAGCAGTCAGCATCACATGCGATGTAACAAATGAAAAGCAAGTGGCCGACATGCTGCAGACGGTCGAGAAACAATTCGGACGTCTCGATATCCTTGTGAACAATGCGGGCATTCAGCATGTCGCGCCCATCGAGGAATTTCCCACCGAACAGTTTGAACGGCTCATTCGTCTCATGCTGACCGCGCCATTTATCGCAATGAAGCATGCATTCCCCATTATGAAAAAACAGCAATTCGGTCGAATCATTAATATGGCGTCTGTCAACGGATTGATCGGTTTTCACGGGAAAGCGGCATATAACAGCGCCAAGCACGGCGTCATCGGTTTAACGAAAGTCGGCGCACTTGAAGGCGCGGCTGACGGCATTACCGTCAATGCGCTTTGTCCGGGATATGTGGACACTCAGCTTGTCCGCAATCAGTTAAAGGACATTTCCGCAACAAGGAATGTACCGTACGAACGGGTGCTTGAGGACGTCATCTTTCCGCTCGTTCCCCAAAAACGGCTGCTGTCAGTGAAGGAAATCGCTGATTACGCCGTATTTTTGGCCAGCGACAAAGCAAAAGGGGTCACAGGTCAGGCCGTAGTCATGGACGGCGGGTATACCGCTCAATAGTTCTTATACTTTTTAAAAAAACAGCCGCTCTGAACGGCTGTTTTTTTATGCCTGAAAACCTTGTTCACTCAATAGGCCGATTTACTGCGTCAATCGCTATCCGGGCTGGGTCATTCACATGTTCTCCGGCGTATTTCGCCCTTGCAGATTTTCCTCATTCAGATCCATCTCTTGCGCCACATTTATAATCAAGCGCAATCAGTTTACAATCCTTCACAGATATACAAATGATTTTTTACAATAAACAGAAAATATGTAATTTCTGACACAATTATGCCGATAGCCCTAAAACATATGAAACATAAAGAGCGCGTTCTAAGTGAAGAAGAGCCGGTAACAGGCTCCACGCCGGCTTTCATCATCTCTCTTTAAGACTGATTTTCGGTGAAACCTCCATGTTTTATTTTATGAATAAATATATCTAATTCGTTTGTAAAATCGAACAATAACTCCTCCGAAAGTATTCTATACACATTTGTTATAATCATGCTAGGATGTTAGATAAAGGGATATTTTGTAGGATATTGTATTCCTTGTTCAATATGATCGGAGGAATCTCATGAACAATCTTGCCTTTTTATTTCCTGGACAAGGGTCTCAATTTGTAGGAATGGGCAAACAATTTTGGAATGATTTTATGCTCGCAAAGAGATTGTTTGAAGAAGCGAGCGACGCGATCTCCTTGGATGTAAAAAAACTGTGTTTTAACGGAGATATGAATGAATTGACAAAGACAATGAACGCGCAGCCCGCTATTTTAACGGTCAGTGTGATTGCTTTTCAAGTGTATATGCAGGAAATAGGGGTGAAGCCCCGCTTCCTGGCAGGCCATAGCTTAGGCGAATATTCAGCGCTTGTCTGTGCCGGCGCCCTTTCTTTTCAGGATGCCGTTACACTTGTAAGGGAGCGGGGAATTCTTATGCAAAATGCGGATCCCAAGCAGCAGGGGGCGATGGCCGCCGTGACTCACCTCTCTCTTCAAACGTTACAGGAAATATGTTCGAAAGTGTCGACGGAAGACTTTCCGGCAGGAGTAGCCTGCATGAATTCAGAACAGCAGCATGTGATTTCCGGACACCGGCAAGCTGTGGAACGTGTCATCAAGATGGCGGAGGAAAAGGGTGCGGCATACACTTATTTGAATGTCAGTGCGCCTTTTCACAGTTCGATGATACGATCAGCCTCCGAACAATTCCAGACTGTATTACACCGGTATTCCTTCCGGGATGCCGCATGGCCGATCATTTCAAATGTCACCGCGCGCCCTTACAGCAGCGGAAATTCGATCAGCGAACACCTCAAGCAGCACATGATGATGCCGGTAAGATGGACAGAATCGATGCATTATTTGCTTTTACACGGAGTCACGGAAGTCATCGAAATGGGTCCGAACAATGTCTTAGCCGGTCTGCTGAGAAAAACAACGAATCACATTGTACCTTATCCCTTAGGACAGACATCCGATGTTCCCCCGCTTTCCAATTCAGCGGAAAGAAAGAAACATATTGTCCATTTACGCAAAAAACAACTGAATAAATTGATGATTCAATCCGTCATTGCGCGAAATTACAACAAGGATTCAGCGGCTTATTCCAATATAACGACGCCATTATTTACGCAAATCCAAGAGCTGAAAGAGAGAATGAAAAGGCATGAAGACGTGCTTTCAGAACAAGAACTCGAACATTCGATCCATTTATGCAAATTAATTTGTGAAGCTAAACAGCTTCCGGCTTGGGAAGAATTGCGGATTTTAAAATAAAGCGCCCAGGAGGGGACCTATGTATACCAGTCAATTCCAAACCTTAGTAGATGTCATTCGGGAAAGAAGCAATATCTCTGATCGCGGGATCCGTTTTATCGAATCCGATAAAAACGAGACGGTTGTCTCTTATCGCCAATTGTTTGAAGAGGCGCAAGGGTATCTTGGCTATCTACAGCATCTCGGCATTCAGCCGAAGCAGGAAATTGTATTTCAAATCCAAGAAAACAAATCATTTGTCGTTGCTTTTTGGGCCTGTATATTAGGAGGAATGATCCCGGTGCCGGTCAGTATCGGAGAAGATGATGACCATAAGCTGAAGGTCTGGCGCATTTGGAATATATTAAATCATCCGTTTCTGATTGCCTCTGAAAAAGTATTGGACAAAATAAAGAAATACGCTGCAGAACACGATTTACAGGATTTCCATTATCAATTAAACGAAAAATCTGACGTCATTCAAGATCAAACCTACGATTACCCCGCTTCGTTTTATGAACCTGATGCGGATGAACTCGCCTTTATCCAATTTTCTTCCGGATCGACAGGAGATCCAAAAGGAGTCATGTTAACGCATCACAACTTAATACATAACACGTGCGCCATTGGGAATGCCCTACACGTTCATTCGAAAGACTCTTTCTTATCATGGATGCCTTTAACGCATGATATGGGGCTCATCGCCTGCCACCTTGTTCCCTTCATAACCGGAATCAATCAAAATCTAATGCCTACAGAGTTATTTATTCGCAGACCTATTCTTTGGATGAAAAAAGCTCATGAACATAAAGCCAGTATTCTATCATCTCCTAATTTCGGGTACAACTACTTCCTTAAATTTCTGAAAAACGAACCAGACTGGGATTTATCCCACATCAAGGTCATCGCAAACGGTGCAGAACCGATATTGCCGGAGCTGTGTGACGAATTTTTGAAAAGATGCGCAGCATTCAATCTGAAAAGATCCGCCATTTTGAATGTTTACGGTTTAGCGGAAGCTTCGGTTGGCGCAGCGTTCTCTAAAATAGGTAAAGAATTCGTTCCCGTTTATTTGCATCGTGACTATTTAAATCTTGGTGAAAGAGCTGTAAAAGTCAGCAAAGAGGACCAAAATTGCGCTTCATTCGTCGAGGTGGGACAACCTATTGACTATTGTCAGCTTCGGATCTCCGATGAAACAAATGAAAGAGTAGAAGACGGAATCATCGGCCATATCCAAATCAAAGGAGACAATGTGACGCAAGGGTATTACAACAACCCCGAGAGTACGGAAAAAGCGCTGACTTCTGACGGCTGGGTAAAAACGGGAGACCTCGGATTCATTAGTGAAAGTGGTAACTTAGTCGTAACCGGAAGAGAAAAGGACATTATTTTCGTGAACGGAAAAAATATCTACCCGCACGATATTGAACGGGTCGCGATTGAAATGGAAGAGGTTGACTTAGGAAGGGTTGCCGCCTGCGGTGTATATGATCAAAAGACACAAAGCGGAGAAATCGTGCTCTTTGTTGTTTACAAAAAATCACCTGAAAAATTTGCACCGCTTGTCAAAGAGATAAAAAAACATTTGTACAAGCGGGGCGGCTGGAGCATAAAAGAAGTCCTTCCGATCCGAAAACTCCCTAAAACAACCAGCGGAAAGGTTAAACGCTACGAACTTGCCAGACAGTATGAGGCAGGGAATTTTTCAACAGAGTCCGCCGCCATCAATGAATGTTTGGAGAGCAGCACGGAAACATCCGGACAGACACCCATTCATGAGATAGAAACGGAATTGCTGTCTATCTTTTCCGAAGTGCTCGATGGAAAAAAGGTTCACCTCGCTGACAGTTATTTTGATATGGGAGCAAATTCATTACAGTTATCGCAGATTGCCGAGCGCATAGAACAGAAATTCGGACGCGAGCTTTCCGTTTCAGATCTCTTTACGTATCCTTCTATCACTGATTTAGCGGTATATCTGTCTGAAAGCCGGGCTGAAATCAAGCAGGACGCGGCAGCGAAACCAAGCCATGTGACACCGAAAGATATCGCCATTATCGGGATGTCGCTCAATGTCCCGGGAGCGTCAACGAAAAGTGATTTTTGGAATCTGCTTGAAAAAGGTGAGCACAGCATTCGAGAATACCCCGAATCCCGGCTGAAAGATGCGGCGGATTATTTAAAGTCCATCCAAAGCGAGTTCAATGAGAATCAGTTTGTGAAGGGCGGCTATTTAGATGAAATCGACCGCTTTGACTATTCGTTCTTCGGTTTAGCTCCTAAAGCGGCTCAGTTTATGGACCCTAACCAAAGACTGTTTTTGCAGTCTGCATGGCATGCGATTGAAGATGCGGGCTATGCCGGCGGCAGCATGAACGGGAGCCGTGTCGGGGTATATGCAGGGTACTCAAAGGTGGGCTACGATTATGAACGTCTCCTTTCTGCGAATTACCCGGAGGAACTTCATCAATATATCGTGGGCAATCTCCCTTCCGTGCTAGCCAGCCGAATCGCTTATTTCTTAAATTTAAAAGGGCCGGCGGTCACAGTGGATACGGCATGCTCCTCATCGCTTGCCGCCGTTCATATGGCATGTAAATCTTTAATGTCCGGCGATTGTGAAATGGCTCTTGCCGGCGGTATCCGGACATCGCTCTTGCCGATCTGTATCGGACTTGATATGGAATCTTCGGACGGGTACACGAAAACGTTCAGCAAAGATTCAGACGGCACGGGCACAGGTGAAGGCGCCGCCGCAGTCCTGCTAAAACCTTTGCAGGAGGCTGTTCGCGACGGAGACCATATTTACGGCGTAATCAAGGGAAGCGCGATGAATCAAGACGGAACAACCGCCGGGATTACAGCACCGAATCCGGCAGCTCAGACTGAGGTCATTGAGACGGCTTGGAAAGACGCGGGCATTGCTCCTGAAACACTATCTTTCATCGAAGCGCATGGCACCGGAACGAAGCTCGGCGATCCGGTTGAATTTAACGGGCTTTGTAAAGCGTTTGAAAAGTATACGGCAAAAAAACAATTTTGTGCGATTGGTTCTGTTAAATCGAACATCGGTCATTTGTTTGAAGCGGCAGGCATCGTCGGGCTGATCAAATCTGTCCTCATGCTGAATCACAAGAAAAATCCGCCGTTAGCGCACTTTAATGAACCTAATCCGCTCATTCATTTTCACTCATCACCATTTTATGTGAATCAGGAAGTTTCGGAGTTCACATCGGGTGATGAGCCGCTGCGAGGCGGAGTCAGCTCATTTGGCTTTAGCGGAACGAACGCTCATGTGGTACTGGAAGAATATATTTCTCAAAGTGAGTATGCGCCCGAGGATGAACATGGGCCGCACCTATTTGTTTTATCCGCTCATACTGAAAAATCACTCTATGAACTCGCACAGCAGTACCGACAATATGTATCGGATGACAGCCAAGCTTCATTAAAGTCCATTTGTTATACAGCCAGTACGGGCAGGGCTCATTTGGATCATGGCATTGCCATGATTGTATCCGGTAAACAAGAACTATCGGATAAGCTGACCCGCCTGATTCAGGGAGAAAGAAACCTTCCCGGTGTATACATCGGTTACAAGAATATGAAGGAAATGCTGCCTGCTCATAAAGAAGAGCTGAATCAACAAGCAGCCGCTCTGATTAAGCAGCGTTTACGTACGCAAGATGAACGGATCACATGGCTGCATCGCGCAGCCGAATTATTTGTGCAAGGAGCCGTTATCGATTGGCGCGCGCTGTATTCCGGTGAAACTGTACAAAAGACGCCATTGCCCCTGTATCCGTTTGAACGGAGCCGATGCTGGGCTGAAGCTGACCAATTGCGCTTAAACGAGGGCGAAAAGAGAGGAGAAGCGGCATTGAATATCAATCAATCGAAGGCGCATATTGAATCCTTCCTGAAAACTGTAATCAGCAATGCTTCAGGGATCAGGGGAGAGGAACTCGATCTGAATGCTCATTTTATCGGGCTCGGAATGGATTCTATCATGCTGTCACAGGTCAAAAAAGCCATCGCGGACGAATTTGGGGTAGATATCCCGATGGATCGTTTTTTTGATACGTTGACCAACCTTCAAAGTGTCATAGATTACTTGGCTGATACCGTTCCATCGTCCTTTGCATCCGCTCCGCCTCAAGAGAATGTTCCGGCGCAGGAAAAACAGGTCATTTCAGAAGCGCAGCCTGAATCGGATCGCAGAGATGGTAATCAAGAGCATACGCTCGAAAAAATAATCGCATCTCAAAATCAATTAATTCAGGATGCCTTGCAAGCTCAATTAAATAGCTTTAATTTGTTGAGAAACAGCGGACATCATTCCGATGAGAAAGAATACGCTAAAGCGCAAGAGAAATCAATTCCTTCTGTCAAGCAGGGGCCTCCGACCGTCATTGCAGAACAGAAAGCGGCTCAAGAAGCGAAACCCTATGTTCCTTTCCAGCCTCAGAACCTGAATGATCAGGGACACTATACCGCACGGCAAAAACAATACTTAGAAGATTTCATCAAGAAATACGCAGATAAAACGAAAGGTTCCAAACAATATACGGACAATACCCGATTTGCTCATGCAAACAACCGCAATTTGTCCAGCTTCCGTTCGTATTGGAAGGAAATCGTATACCCGATTATCGCCGAACGTTCTGACGGTTCTAAAATGTGGGATATTGACGGAAATGAATATATCGATATCACCATGGGATTCGGGGTTAACCTTTTCGGGCATCATCCTTCCTTTATTACACAGGTTATCGATGATTCAACCCGTTCATCATTGCCTCCGCTCGGCCCGATGTCAGATGTCGCCGGTGAAGTTGCCGACCGGATCCGCACATGTACCGGAGTGGAAAGGGTCGCTTTCTATAATTCCGGAACAGAGGCCGTCATGGTTGCCCTGCGTTTGGCGCGGGCGGCGACAGGAAGAAAGAAAGTCGTGGCGTTCTCAGGATCTTATCACGGCACGTTTGACGGCGTATTAGGGGTTGCCGGCACAAAAGGCGGGGCTGCGTCTGCGAATCCGCTGGCTCCGGGTATACTGCAGAGCTTTATGGATGATTTGATTATTTTACATTACAACAATCCCGATTCGCTGGATGTGATCCGCAGTCTTGGTGATGAATTGGCAGCCGTACTGGTGGAACCGGTACAAAGCCGCAGACCGGCTTTGCAGCCGCAGGCATTTTTGAAAGAATTGCGGGCGATCACGCAGCAATCCGGAACAGCTCTGATTATGGATGAAATTATTACCGGATTTCGGATCGGTCTCGGCGGCGCACAGGAATGGTTCGGCATTCAGGCTGATTTAGTGACCTACGGAAAAATCATCGGCGGCGGACAGCCGTTAGGGGTAGTTGCCGGAAAAGCTGAGTTCATGAATGCGATCGACGGGGGTACCTGGCAGTATGGGGACGATTCCTACCCGCAAGACGAGGCGAAGCGCACGTTTGTGGCCGGCACCTTCAATACTCACCCGCTTACCATGAGGATGTCATTAGCCGTCCTTCGCCATTTGCAAACCGAGGGAGAACATCTGTATGAGCAGCTTAATCAAAAAACAGCCTACCTGGTCGATGAGCTGAATCGCTGCTTCGAACAAGCGCAAGTGCCTATCCGCATGGTTCGATTCGGTTCTTTATTCCGGTTTGTCTCATCGCTTGATAATGACTTGTTCTTTTACCACCTCAACTATAAAGGGGTCTATGTGTGGGAAGGACGCAACTGCTTCTTGTCTGCCGCGCATACCGCGGATGATATCGAAAATATTATTCAAGCGGTGAAAGACACGGTGGAGGATCTTCGCCGAGGCGGATTTATCCCGGAAGGTCCGGATTCCCCTGATGGCGGAGGCCGTAAAAAGTCCGGGACGCGCGAGCTTTCACCTGAACAAAAGCAGTTGGTTATGGCATCCCATTACGGGAATGAAGCTTCCGCCGCTTTAAACCAGTCCATTATGCTGAAAGTGAAGGGCGAACTGCAGTATACATCATTAAAACAAGCCGTCCGGCATATCTTTGACCGTCATGAAGCTTTACGTACGGTGATTCATCCCGATGACGAGGTACAGCAAGTGCAGGAACGGATGAATATAGATATACCTGTCATTGATTTTACCGGCCTCCCGCATGAACATCGGGGGCCGGAAATCCAAAAATGGCTGACAGAAGATGCCAAGCAGCCGTTTCATTTCCATGAACAAAAGCCTTTGTTTAGAATCCATGTGCTTACATCGGCTCACAATGAACATCTGATTGTGCTCACGTTCCATCATATCATTGCCGATGGATGGTCAATCGCCGTTTTTGTTCAAGAACTGGAGAGCAACTACGCGGCAATAGTACAAGGAAAACCGATTTCGCCGAAAGAGGCAGATGTTTCGTTTCGCCAATACTTAGACTGGCAGCAGGAACAGATTGACAGCGGCCATTATGAAGAAGGGGTCCGTTATTGGCGGCGTCATTTCTCTGAACCGATACAGCAGCCAATTCTGCCAAGCACAGCTTCTGTCCGTTATCCGAACGGGTATGAGGGAGACCGGTGTACCGTCAGGCTTGGACGGCCATTGAGCGAGGCTTTAAGGTCATTAAGCATTCAGATGAAAAATAGCGTATTTGTGACGATGCTGGGCGCATTTCATCTTTTTCTGCACCGGCTTACCAAACAGTCAGGCCTTGTGATCGGGGTCCCCGCAGCAGGTCAATCGCATATGAAACAGCATGATCTGATTGGAAATTGCGTCAATATGATTCCGGTGAAGAACACGTCTTCTTCAGAAAGCACTTTATCCGGTTATCTTGGCAGTATGAAAGAAAGCGTGAATCTTGCAATGCGGCACCAAGCCGTCCCGATGACACTGGTGGCCAGAGAGCTTCCGCACGATCAAGTGCCGGATATGCGTATTATCTTTAATTTAGACAGGCCTTTTCGAAAGCTGCATTTCGGAAAAGCGGAAGCGGAGCCCGTTGCATACCCGGTAAAATGCACCCTGTACGATTTATTTCTTAACATAACAGATGCGCATCAAGAATATGTTCTTGATTTCGACTTTAATACGAACGTCATCAGTCCGGAAATCATGAAAAAGTGGGGAGCGGGTTTTACAAAATTGCTGCAAAAAATGGTTGAGGGAGATTCAATCCCTCTTGACGCCATGATGATGTTTTCCGATGAAGAACAGCATGATTTACAAGCACTTTACGCCGAACACCAGAAGCGGGTCTCTTCAATAGGAAGCAATACGGCAAATTTTACTGAAGCCTATGAGGCGCCGGTAAATGAAACGGAGCGGCAGCTGGCGCGGATTTGGGAGGAACTTTTCGGCCTTGAACGGGTTGGCAGATCAGATCGCTTCCTGGCTCTGGGAGGAAACTCACTCCAGGCGACGCTTATGCTTTCCAAAGTTCAGAAGACATTTCATCAAAAGGTTTCCATCGGACAATTTTTCAATCACCAGACTGTTAAGGAATTAGCACGTTTCATTCAGAACGAAACGAAAGTCGTGCACCTCCCGATGAAGGCTGCCGAGAAAAAAGCGTATTACCCGACATCGCCGGCGCAGCAAAGAGTATATTTCCTGCACCAACTGGAACCGGATCAGCTGGCGCAAAATATGTTCGGCCACATCTCAATAACAGGGAAGTACGATGAGCAAGCCCTGATCTCATCTCTTCAACAAGTGATGCAGCGGCACGAAGCGTTTCGCACGTATTTCGACATTATAGATGGCGATATCGTTCAGAAACTTAAAAACGAAGTTGATTTTAACGTTCATGTCCGGACAATGAGCCGGGATGAATTTGATGCCTATTCAGACCGGTTTGTAAAACCGTTCCGCCTGGACCAAGCTCCGTTAGTTCGTGCGGAGCTGATCAAGATTGAAAACGAGCAGGCCGAACTGCTCATCGATATGCATCATATCATTTCGGACGGTTATTCCGTCAACATCCTGACAAATGAATTGCTGGCTTTATATCATCAGAAACCATTACCGGACATTGAATTTGAATATAAAGATTTCGCAGAATGGCAAAACCAACGGCTGAATGACGATGCCATGAAGCGGCAGGAGACATATTGGCTGGAACAATTTCAAGACGAAATTCCCATCCTTGACCTGCCGACAGACGGTTCCAAAGCGGCAGAACGGTCTTCTAAGGGACAGCGTGTGACATGCTCCTTACAGCCGGATGTCATCCGTTCGCTTCAAGATTTAGCACAAAAGGCGGAAACGACTCTCTATACGGTGCTTCTGGCCGCCTATAATGTGCTGCTTCATAAATATACGGGACAAGAAGACATTGTCGTTGGCACGCCTGCTTCAGGAAGAAATCATCCGGATATCGAAAAAATCATCGGTATTTTCATACAAACCATCGGAATCCGGACGAAGCCGCACGCCAATAGAACGTTTACGGATTATCTGGAAGAAGTAAAGCGGCAGACGCTTGACGCTTTCGAAAACCAAGACTATCCATTCGACCGGCTTGTGGAAAAATTAAATGTGCAGCGGGAAACAACCGGAAAGTCTCTGTTTAACACGATGTTTGTGTTTCAAAACATTGAATTTCATGAAATCCGGCACAATGAATGTACATTTAAAGTGAAAGAACGAAATCCAGGGGTCTCTTTATATGATTTGATGCTTACGATCGAAGATGCCGGTCAACAGATAGAGATGCATTTTGATTATAAACCGGGACGATTCACAAAAGACACCATTGAACAGATCACCAGACACTATACCGGCATTTTAAACAGCCTTGCTGAGCAGCCGGAGATGACATTGTCTTCCGTTCCTATGCTGTCTGAAACCGAACGGCATCAACTGCTGACGGAGTGTAATGGCACAAAGACGCCGTATCCGCATAAGGAAACGGTATATCGGTGGTTTGAAATGCAGGCGGAACAGAGTCCCGATCATGAAGCCGTTATTTTTGGCAATGAGCGGTATACGTACAGACAGCTCAATGAACGGGCGAACCGATTGGCGCGGACGTTACGGACAAAAGGCGTACAAGCGGATCAATTCGTTGCCATCATCTGCCCGCATCGGATCGAGCTGATTGTCGGAATTTTGGCTGTTCTGAAAGCCGGCGGCGCATACGTGCCCATTGATCCTGAATATCCGGAAGATCGGATTCAATATATGCTGAGAGATTCAAGGGCGGAGGTTGTGTTGACACAGCGCAGCCTGCTGGATCAATTACCGTATGATGGTGACATTGTGCTTTTGGATGAGGAAAACTCATACCATGGGGATCACTCGAATCTTGAACCGGACAGCGATGCGCATGATTTGGCCTACATGATCTATACGTCAGGTTCCACGGGAAATCCAAAAGGTGTACTCATTGAGCATCAGGGACTGGCTGATTATATTTGGTGGGCGAAAGAGGTTTATGTAAGAGGTGAGAAAACCAACTTCCCATTATACTCTTCCATCTCTTTCGATCTGACTGTGACCTCGATATTTACACCGCTGGTTACGGGAAATACCATCATTGTCTTTGACGGCGAAGACAAAAGCGCTGTGCTTTCTGAGATTATGCGGGACTCAAGAATAGACATGATCAAATTGACCCCGGCACACCTGCACGTCATCAAAGAGATGAATATCGCTGGCGGCACCGCAATACGGAAAATGATTGTCGGCGGAGAAAATTTAAGCACCCGTCTGGCCAAAAGTGTCAGCGAGCAGTTTAAAGGCCGGCTGGACATTTTCAATGAATACGGACCGACGGAAGCAGTCGTCGGATGTATGATTTATCACTTCGACGCAGAACGGGACAAGCGGGAATTTGTACCGATCGGCACTCCGGCTGCCAACACGGATATTTATGTGGCCGATGCAAGCAGAAACCTGGTTCCGTTCGGGGTAATCGGCGAAATATATATCAGCGGACCGGGTGTTGCCAGAGGGTATTGGAACCGCCCGGATTTAACGGCAGAGAAATTTGTTGAAAACCCGTATGTCCCGGGAGCGAAGATGTACAAATCAGGGGATTTGGCTAAGCGATTGAAGGACGGAAATCTTGTATATATTGGGCGCGTTGATGAACAAGTCAAAATCAGGGGACACCGAATCGAGCTTGGTGAAATTGAAGCAGCAATGCATAACGCGGAAGCGGTGCAAAAAGCCGCGGTTACAGTGAAAGAAGAAGAAGACGGCTTAAAACAATTATGCGCGTATTACGTAAGCGACAAGCCTATAGCGGCTGCGCAGCTTAGGGAACAATTGTCATCGCAGCTTCCGGACTACATGGTTCCGTCCTATTTTGTCCATCTGGAGCATATGCCGTTAACATCCAACGGGAAAATAAACCGTAAGGCACTGCCTGCACCAGAAGCGAGTCTGCAGCAGACAGCTGAATATGTACCGCCGGGTAATGAGACGGAGTCCAAACTGACAGATTTATGGAAGGAAGTGCTCGGAATAAGCCATGCGGGGATCAAACATAATTTCTTTGATCTCGGAGGCAACTCCATCCGAGCGGCTGCCTTAGCCGCCAGAATTCACAAAGAGCTGGATGTGAATCTGTCTCTCAAAGACATATTCAAGTTTCCTACCATTGAACAATTGGCTGACAAGGCGTTACACATGGACAAAAATCGATATGTACCGATTCCGGCTGCAAAGGAAATGCCATATTATCCGGTTTCTTCAGCTCAGAGGCGGATGTATTTGTTAAGTCACACAGAAGGCGGCGAGCTGACTTACAATATGACGGGTGCCATGAATGTGGAAGGGACGATCGATCCCGAACGGTTAAACGCCGCTTTCCGAAAATTAATCGCGCGTCATGAAGCGTTGCGGACCAGCTTTGATTTATATGAAGGCGAGCCGGCACAGCGTATTCATCAGAACGTCGACTTTACGATAGAACGAATTCAAGCAAGCGAAGAAGAAGCGGAAGACCGTGTGCTTGATTTCATCAAAGCGTTTGACTTAGCCAAACCGCCGCTGATGCGGGCCGGACTGATTGAAATTGAACCTGCGCGGCACGTGCTTGTGGTTGATATGCATCATATCATTTCTGACGGCGTGTCCGTCAATATTCTGATGAAAGATTTAAGCCGAATCTACGAGGGGAACGAACCGGACCCGCTCTCTATTCAATATAAAGACTTTGCAGTTTGGCAGCAATCGGACATTCAGAAACGGAACATCAAGAGCCAGAAAGTGTATTGGCTGGATCAGTTTCACGGTGATATTCCTGTACTGGATATGCCTGCGGATTATGAGCGGCCTGCCATACGCGATTACGAAGGCGAATCATTTGAATTTCTTATACCCGAACACTTGAAACAGCGTTTAAGCCAAATGGAAGAAGACACAGGAGCAACACTGTATATGATTTTATTGGCAGCCTATACGATTCTTTTATCCAAATACAGCGGACAAGAAGATATTATCGTAGGAACGCCATCTGCCGGGCGGACTCATTTGGATGTAGAGCCGGTCGTGGGAATGTTCGTCAATACGTTAGTCATTCGCAATCACCCGGCGGGCCGTAAAACATTTGATGCCTACTTAAACGAAGTAAAAGAAAACATGCTGAACGCCTATAAAAATCAAGACTATCCGTTGGAAGAATTAATTCAGCATCTGCATCTTCCAAAAGATTCAAGCCGTAATCCTTTATTCGATACGATGTTTGTGCTGCAAAATCTTGATCATGCTGAATTGACTTTCGATTCCCTTCAACTCAAGCCGTATCCATTTCATCATCCGGTTGCCAAATTCGATTTGACCTTGTCGATTCAGGCAGACCGCGACAACTATCAAGGACTGTTTGAATATTCGAAAAAACTGTTTAAGAAAAGCAGAATCGAGGTTTTATCAAACGACTACTTACACATCCTATCGGCGATTTTGGAACAGCCAAGCATTCTAATCGAACATATCGGATTGAGCGGCAGCAATGAGGAAGAAGAGAACGCGCTTGATTCTATTCAATTGAACTTTTAGGGAAAAGCATTATTTCTTTAAAATATATAAAATGAGGTGCTCCAATGTCGGTATTTAAAACTCAAGAAACGTACTGGGAAAACCTGTTTGATGAAGAAGACGGCCTAAGCGCATTCCCTTACTTTAAAGCAGCGGATAAAGCATCGTTGGCCCGTACCGGCTACCAGGAAAAATGCATCTGCCGTTCCTTATCTCCGGAAGTATCTCAAAGAATCATCACAATGGCGAATCATTCCGATATGGCGGCCTATCTGATTTTATTGGCGGGTATTGAATGCTTGTTATATAAATATACGGATCAAACGAGCCTGATTCTTGGCATTCCAACGGTATCGAAGCAAAAAGCCGGCCAGTCAGCCGTTAACAACATTGTCCTCTTAAAAAATACGCTTTCAAACGAGAGCACATTTAAAACCGTATTCGGGCAGCTGAAAGAAGCCGTTAATGATTCTCTGAAAAATCAAAACCTGCCGTTTAGAAAAATGGTCCGGCATCTGAGCGTGCAATACAATGACGAGCATTTGCCTTTGATTCATACCGTCGTTTCGCTTAACGAAATTCATTCCTTGCAATTTAAAGAAGATACTGCAGCCGATACGCTGTTTCACTTTGATTTGGAGAACAACGGGATTCATTTGAAGCTTTTTTATAACGGCAATCTGTACGATGAGCACTATATCAATCAAATTGTATCCCATTTGGATCAGCTGCTGTCTGTGATCCTGTTTCAGCCTCAAGCCGCGATCCATACGGCAGAGATCTTACCGGAAGCGGAAAAACAGAAGCTATTGTTTGATTTTAACGACACCGTCAGAGATTTCTCCGGGAGCAGAACAGTCTATCAATTATTTGAAGAGCAGGCAGAAAGAACGCCTGAGCATACGGCCGTCAAGTTTAAAAACGACCATTTGACGTACAGGGAACTGAATGAGAAGGCGAACCGTTTGGCAAGAACATTGCGTAATTGCGGGGTTCAACCCGATACGTTAGTCGCCATTCTCGCTGATCGTTCATTAGAGATGATCGTATCCATTATAGCCGTTTGGAAGGCAGGGGGCGCTTATGTGCCCCTGGATCCTGACTATCCAAAAGAGCGGCTTCAATATTTGCTTCATGATGCGGATGCAGACGTTCTCCTTGTTCAGCATCATTTAAAAAACAGTCTCGCCTTTGACGGACCGGTGATCGATTTGAATGATGAAACATCATACCATGCCGATTGCTCATTGTTATCACCAGTAGCGGAACACAGCCATTTAGCCTATGTCATTTATACGTCAGGTACTACAGGAAAGCCGAAAGGGGTCATGGTTGAACACGGCGGCATTGTAAACTCGCTCCAATGGAAGAAGGCGTTTTTTAAGCATTCTCCGGCGGATCGCGTGCTTGTCTTGTACCCGTATGTTTTTGATGCGTTCATTTTAAATTTCTTCGGCCCGCTCATCTCGGGAGCAACTTTGCACCTTTTGCCTAATGAAGAGAATAAAGAAACTTTCGCCATTCAAAATGCCATAAAACAAGAGAGAATTACTCATTTCTCAACTTCTCCCCGTCTTCTGAAAACGATGATCGAACAGATGAACAGAGAGGATTTCATCCATGTTCAGCATGTTGTTGTAGGCGGTGAGCAGCTGGAAACAGATACAGTTGAGAAGCTGCATTCTCTGCAGCCTCGCATTCGGATCAATAATGAATACGGACCGACAGAAAACAGCGTGGTATCTACATTTCACCCTGTTCAGTCCGCTGATGAACAGATCACAATCGGCAGCCCGGTGGCCAACCATCAAGCTTATATTTTAGGAGCGCACCATCAAATCCAGCCGATCGGCGTACCGGGAGAGCTGTATGTCGGAGGAGCGGGAGTGGCCCGCGGCTACCTCAATCGGCCTGAATTGACGGAGGAAAAATTTGTGGAGCATCTGCATGTCCCTGGTCAAAAGATGTATAAAACGGGGGATCTCGCCAGATGGATGCCAGATGGACGGATTGAATATTTAGGGCGGATTGATCATCAAGTGAAAATTCGCGGCTACCGGATTGAGATCGGCGAGGTAGAGGCAGCCATGTTCAACCTGGAAAACGTTCGTGAAGCCGCAGTCGTCGCGCGGGAAGACGCAGACGGGGACAAACAATTGTATGCCTATTATGTCGGCGAGGCTTCTTTGACCGCTGCGCAGTTCAGAGAAGACTTATCCCGGGAACTGCCGAATTATATGATTCCCTCCCGTTTTATCCCTTTGGAACGCATTCCGCTCACTTCCAATGGAAAGATTGATCTGAAAGCTTTGCCTGCTGCTGACGAAAATACGCGGACGGAAAACGAATACATACCCCCGCGGAACACAATAGAAGAACTGCTGGCGTCCATCTGGCAAGAAGTATTAGGGGCAGAACGTATAGGAATTCTGGATAATTTCTTTGATTTTGGCGGAGATTCGATTAAATCAATTCAGGTGTCATCCAGATTGTATCAAGCCGGATACAAGGTTGATATGAAGCATTTGTTTAAACACCCCTCGATTGCTGAACTTAGTCAGTTTGTAGCGCCGGTCAGCAGGGTGGCTGATCAAGGAGAAGTGAATGGCGGAACCAAGCTGACCCCGATACAGCATTGGTTTTTTGAACAAAAAATGCCGCATGCACACCATTACAATCAGGCCGTCATGTTATATTCGGCGGAAGGCTTTCAAGAGGCTCCGCTTCGCCGGACGATGGAACGGATCGCGTCGCATCACGATGCGTTGAGGATGATTTTTGAAAAAACGCCGGATGGATACGCTCCGCGAATTACAGGAACAGATGAAAGTGAACTATACCATCTGGAAATGATGAATTATAAAGGGGAAAACGATCCGGCTCGAGCGATTGCCGATAAAGCGAATGAGATTCAAAGCAGCATGGTATTAGACAAAGGGCCATTGATGAAGCTCGGTTTGTTCCAATGTCCGGACGGAGATCATTTGCTGATTGCAATTCATCATTTGCTGATTGACGGAGTATCCTGGCGTATTTTACTCGAAGATTTTGCAAGCGGTTATGAGCAGGCAGAACGCGGACAAACGTTCCAGCTCCCGCAAAAAACAGACTCGTTTCCATTTTGGGCCGATCAATTGTCCAAATATGCGGCAAAAACCGATATGGAAGAGGAGATTGCGTATTGGACTGAGCTTTCAAGTATAAAGCCTCAGCCATTGCCTAAGGACACTATCAGCGAAGGATCGTTATTAAGAGACAGCGAAGAAGTGACGATTCAATGGACAAAAGAGGAAACGGAGCAATTATTAAAACATGCGAACCGCGCCTACAACACGGATATCAACGATCTGCTGCTGACTTCGTTAGGGCTGGCTGTTCACAAGTGGACAGGCACGGAAGACATTGTCGTGAATTTGGAAGGCCACGGGAGAGAACCGATTATTCCGGATGCTGACATTTCCCGCACGATAGGATGGTTCACAAGCCAGTACCCTGTCGTCCTGAGGATGGAAGCCGGAAAAAACCTGTCGCAGCGGATCAAGATCGTAAAAGAAGGACTGCGCCGCATCCCTGACAAAGGAATGAATTACAGCATCATCAAATATTTATCCGGGCATCCGGAAGCCGACAGCCTGCAGCTGAATCCGGAGATATCGTTTAACTATTTGGGACAATTTGACCAAGACCTGAAGCATCAGGCTTTACGCATCTCGCCTTTTTCCACAGGGTTATCAATGAACGAAAACCAAGAGAGAACGGCCGTGCTTGATTTGAACGGCATGATTGCCGAAGGGACATTATCACTGACACTGAGCTACAGCAGCAAACAATACGAAAGATCTACTATGGCGCAATTTGCCCGGGGGTTGAAAGAAAGTCTGCAAGAAGTCATTGCGCATTGCGTAAGCCGGCAGCAGACTTCTCTCACACCAAGTGACATCCTGTTAAAAGACATCTCAATCGACGAACTGGAACAGCTTTTGGAGCAGACGCGTGAATTAGGCGAAGCGGAAAATATTTATCCATTAACGCCGATGCAGAAGGGCATGCTGTTTCACAGCTTATTTGATCCGAATTCAGGTGCTTATTTTCAGCAAACGATGTTTGATCTGCATGGAGATCTGGAGATTGATTCATTTTCAAAAAGCTTGGAAGGCTTATCGCAAAAATATGACATTTTCCGCACAAATTTTTACAGAGGCTGGAAGGATCAGCCGCTCCAAATCATATTCAAAACGAAAAAAATCGGTTTTCAATTCAATGACTTACGAGAGATGAAGGAATCACAAAAAGAAGCGATGATTCAGCAGTATGCCAGAGAAGATAAGATGCGGGGGTTCGACTTAGAAAAAGGCGCGTTAATGCGGTTATTCATCCTTCGTACGGATGAAAAAACATACCGTTTTATCTGGAGTTTCCACCATATTTTGATGGACGGCTGGTGCCTGCCGCTGATTACAAAAGAAATATTCGAGAATTACTTTGCCTTGCTTCAGCAAAAGCAGCCTGAACAATCATCAATTACTCCGTACAGTCAATATATTGAATGGCTCGGCCGGCAAGATGCGAAAGAGGCCACGGCTTATTGGGATCAGTACTTGGAGGGATATGAGGAGCAAACCGGCCTTCCTAAGGATCACCATGCAGCGGAAGACGGAAGATACGTTCCTGAAAAAGTGACGTGTGACATAAGCTCCGATCTCACTTCGAAAATGAAGCGGACGGCAGGCAAGCATCATGTCACGCTGAACACGCTGCTGCAGACGGCATGGGCGGTTTTGCTGCAGAAATATAACCGAAGCCGGGACGTTGTGTTTGGAAGTGTTGTATCCGGAAGACCTGCTGGAATTCCAAACGTGGAAACCATGATCGGCTTATTCATTAACACCATTCCCGTCCGGTTCCGATGTGAAGCCGGGACAACGTTTGCCGGGCTTATGAAAGAGGCGCAGGAAAGGGCTGTAGCGTCTCAACAATTTGAGACACACCCGCTGTACGATATTCAAGCGCGTACAACGCAAAAGCAAGATTTAATTACACATTTAATGATATTCGAAAATTATCCGGTTGATCAGTATATGGAAAGTATAGGCCGCCAAAACGGAACATCCATCACGATTTCCAACGTACAAATGGAAGAACAGACCAACTACGATTTTAATTTGACCGTTATACCGGGCGACGAGATGAACATCTCTTTTGAATACAATGCAAATGTGTATGAGCGGGCAAGCATAGAGCGGGTTCGGGAACATTTCATGCAAATCCTGCATCAAGTCGTAACAGATGCGGATATCCGGGTGGATCAAGCGGAATTGTTAACGGAAGGCGAAAGAAAAACCCTTCTGCAGACGCTTAACGACACGGCCGCGCCGTTTCCGCAGACGCCGGTTCATCAATTATTTGAAGAGCAATCGCAGCGTACGCCCGATCAAGCAGCCGTCATTGATAAGGACAGGCAGCTCACGTACGGAGAGCTCAATAAGCGGGCCAACCGCCTGGCGCGAACGTTAAGAGCGAAAGGAGTGCAGACGGATCAGCCTGTAGCCATCATCACAACAAACAGCATCGAATCGGTGGTCGGAATCCTTGCCGTTTTAAAATCAGGCGGAGCCTATGTCCCTATAGATCCGGAATATCCGCAAGACCGCATCCGGTATATGCTGGATGACTCCCAAGCCGGAATCGTTTTAATGCAGCGGGACGTCAGGAAACAGCTTGCCTATGAAGGCGCCACGGTTTTACTTGATGATGAAAGTTCTTATCACCAAGATGGCTCTGACCTTGCTCCGATAAATGATGCGAGCCATTTGGCATATGTCATTTATACGTCAGGTTCCACAGGCCGGCCAAAAGGCGTACTAATCGAGCACCGAGGCTTGACCAATTATATTTGGTGGGCGAAAGAACTTTATGTAAAAGGCGAGAAAGCCAACTTCCCATTGTATTCGTCAATTTCTTTTGATCTGACGGTGACTTCTATTTTCACGCCGCTTGTCACAGGCAATGCAATCATCGTCTATGACGGAGAGGATAAAACAGCTCTGCTTGAATCGATTGTGCGGGACCCGAGGGTGGATATCATTAAATTGACCCCGGCCCATTTGCAGGTTTTGAAAGAAATGAACATTGCCGATCAAACGGCTGTCCGAAGAATGATTGTGGGCGGGGAAAACTTAAGCACCCGGTTAGCCCGCAGCATTCATGAACAGTTCGAAGGCCGGATTGAAATATGCAATGAGTACGGACCGACGGAAACCGTTGTCGGCTGCATGATTTACCGTTACGATGCCGCAAAGGACAGGCGGGAATCGGTACCGATCGGAACCGCTGCGGCAAACACGAGCATTTACGTTCTTGATGAAAATATGAAACCCGCACCGATCGGTGTCCCGGGAGAAATCTATATCAGCGGCGCCGGTGTGGCAAGAGGATATTTGAACCGTCCCGAATTAACGGCAGAGAAATTTGTCGATGACCCGTTTGAGCCCGGAGCCAAGATGTATAAGACCGGAGATTTGGCGAAGTGGCTGGCGGACGGAAACATTGAATATGCGGGCAGAATAGATGAACAAGTGAAAATCAGAGGCTATCGTATCGAATTAGGCGAGATCGAGGCGGCACTGCTTCAAGAAGAAGCGATCAAGGAAGCTGTCGTTACAGCCAGAGAGGATGTCCACGGGTTTAAACAATTGTGTGCATATTACGTAAGCGGCGGACAAACAACGGCAGCCCGGCTCCGGAAACAATTGTCTCAAACCCTTGCAAGTTATATGGTTCCGGCTTATTTTATCGAGCTTGATGAAATGCCTTTAACTTCTAACGGAAAAATAAACAAAAAAGGGCTGCCTGCTCCGGATTTCGAGCTGCAGGACAGAGCAGAGTATAAAGCTCCCCGAACAAAAGCGGAAGAAGTATTAGTTTCTGCCTGGGAATCGGTATTAGGCGCTGAAAACGTCAGTATTCTTGATAATTTCTTTGACCTTGGCGGAGATTCCATTAAATCCATTCAAGTATCCTCCAGATTAAATCAGCAAGGATACAAAATGGAAATCAAAGACTTGTTTCAATATGCAACAATTGCAGAATTGAGTCCGCATATCAAGCAGAATCTGCGTATAGCCGATCAAGGTGAGGTCAAAGGAAAAGTCAGCCTGACTCCTATTCAGCATTGGTTCTTTGATCACATAACGACAGATCAGCATTATTACAATCAAGCCGTCATGCTGCATGCGCCGGAAGGTTTTCAGGAAACGCAGCTTCGTCAAACCCTGCAAAAGCTTGCTGAACATCACGATGCGCTCCGCATGACGTTCCGGACTACGGAAAATGGCTGTGAGGCACAGAATGAAGAAATCGCCCAAAGCGGACTGTACCGCTTAGACGTCCTGAATCTGAAAGAAGATTCCGATCCGGGACGGACAATTGAGGCCAAAGCTGATGAGATACAAAGCAGTATGCGTTTAAGTGATGGGCCGTTAATGAAAGCCGGGTTGTTTCAATGCGCAAATGGAGATCATTTGCTCATTGCCATCCATCATTTGATTATAGACGGGATTTCATGGCGCATTTTACTGGAAGATATCGTTAGCGGCTACAAGCAAGCCGAGAACGGGCGAGTAATTCAACTGCCGCAAAAAACAGACTCTTTCCAATTATGGGCTAAGAGACTTTCAGAATATGCGCAAAGTGAAACCATAAAACAAGAACAGGAATATTGGACAAAGATCGAACAAACCGAAGTCAAACCGCTGCCTAAAGATTTTCATGAAACCCATACAACTGCAAAAGACAGTGAAACAGCAGCTGTGGAATGGACGAAAGAGGAAACGGAGCTCTTATTAAAACAAGCGAATCGCGCTTATAACACGGAAATAAACGATTTGCTCTTAACTTCTCTGGGTCTTTCCATATCGCATTGGTCAGGACTGGAACAAATTCCGATTCATTTAGAGGGACACGGCCGAGAACAGATTATACAGGATATAGATATCTCCCGCACGGTCGGGTGGTTTACAAGTCTGTATCCGGTTGTACTGCACGCGCAGCCGGGCAAAGAAATCTCTGATTATATCAAGACGACCAAAGAAGGATTGCGCCAAATTCCGCATAAAGGGATCGGATATGGAATAACAAGGTACTTAAGCGGCGGAATGCCATCGAAACTCAATCCTGAGATCAGCTTTAACTACCTGGGACAGTTTGACCAAGATTTACAGCAGCATGGGGTTCAATTATCTTCTTATTCTTGCGGTTCAGACTCAAGCGGAAATCAAGAAAGACCGTATGTCTTGAATATAAACGGAATGATCACCGAGGGCCGGCTGAAGCTTACGATCAGCTACAGCAGCAAACAGTACGCAAAAGAAACGATCATGCGGTTATCGGAAACGATTCAAAGCCGCCTGCGGACCATCATTACGCATTGCGTTCATAAAGAACAATCGGAACTGACGCCAAGCGATATTTTGTTAAAAGGCATGTCCATTGACGAATTGGATCAGCTCCTCATTCAACTGCCGCATGCAGGTGAGGTTGAAAACGTGTATCCGCTCACTCCGATGCAGAAAGGAATGCTCTTCCACAGCCTGCTGGACGAGGCCTCAAGTTCTTATTTTGAACAAGCATCGTTCGATTTGCAGGGAGAGTTAAAGATTGATTGGTTTAAAGCAAGCCTTGAACGATTATTTGAAACATACGCCGTGCTCAGAACCCGTTTTTACAGCGGCTGGAACGATACTCCTTTACAAATTGTCTATAAAACGCAAACACCGCAAATTCATTTTGCAGATTTGCGTGATAGAGAGGAGCACCTGCGCGAGGATGCAATCGCAGCCTATCAAAGAGAAGATAAAGCAAAAGGATTTGACTTGGCTCGGGATCGGCTGATGCGCATAGCGATTTTCCGTATGGAAGACCGCAAATATCATTTGATTTGGAGCTTCCATCATATTGTGATGGATGGCTGGTGCCTGTCTCTTATCACGAAGGAAGTGTTTGATCATTATAGCGCCTTACAGGAAGGCAGGG
The DNA here is from genome assembly GCF_002843505.1 of Bacillus sp. SJ-10. Classification (NCBI taxonomy): domain Bacteria; kingdom Bacillati; phylum Bacillota; class Bacilli; order Caryophanales; family Bacillaceae; genus Bacillus; species Bacillus sp. SJ-10. Next base: position 2,773,219 of record NZ_CP025258.1, read on the forward strand.
AACCAGAACCGTCATCGGCAGCTCCTTACAGCGACTATATCGAGTGGCTTGACCGCCAAGATCAGGGAGCGGCAAAGCGGTACTGGAGCGGGTATCTTGAAGGATATAAAGGTGAAACCACGCTTCTTCATAAAATAGAGCAGCATGAACAAAAAGAATACGCCTATGCCAATGTGATCTGCCGATTTAATCACGAACAGACAAAACAATTACAGCAGATCGCAAATCAGCATCAGGTTACATTAAATACGTTGATCCAAACGTTATGGGGAGTTTTATTACAGAAATACAGCGGGTCCGCAGACGTTGTCTTCGGCAGTGTTGTGTCGGGAAGGCCGGCGGAAATTCCTGATGTGGAACAGATGATCGGCCTGTTCATCAATACCATTCCGGTTCGCATCCGCTGCGATGAAGACAGCACTTTTGCTGATACGATGCAAATGGTTCAACAAAACGCGCTGGCTTCCCAATCGTACGATACCTATCCTTTATACGAAATTCAGGCCCAAACGGAACAAAAGCAAAACTTAATTGATCATATCATGATCTTTGAAAATTATCCGATAGGGCAGCAAGTCGAAGAGGGTCATGATGCTGCGGATTTAAATATCGTGAATTTCCATATAGAAGAACATACTCATTACGATTTTAATGTAGTTGTCATTCCTGGCGAACAACTCACCATTCATTTTGATTTCAACCAAAATGAATATGGACAATCAGAGGCAGAGCGGATTCGCGGACATTTTGAACAGCTCATTCACCAAATTTTGCAGCAGCCGTCTGTCAAAATAGAAGAAATGGAACTACTGACGCAGCAAGAAAAAGAACAGCTGCTCACTCCGCTTTCCGGGGGAACAGAGAAGCCTGAATACGAAACGATTCATACTATGTTTGAACGCCAGGCGGCACAAACGCCGCAAGAAATCGCAATTCAATACGAAGGGGCGGAGATTTCTTACAAAGAGCTGAACGAAACGGCCAATAAACTGGCGCGGATTCTCCGTAAGCGAGGTGTGAAGCATCAGGAGCCGGTGGCTGTGATCGCCGGGCGTTCACCATCATTAGCGATTGCTGTTTTAGGCATTTTAAAAGCGGGCGGTGCCATTGTTCCGATTGATCCGAGCCATCCTGCCGAACGAATCCGCTATATCATTGAAAACAGCAGCTGCACTCATGTTGTGACAGAGAAAGACCGGTCAGTCCCCGAGGCAGCAACGCAGATTGTCACATTCATAGAAGAAGCGGAGACAGAACCGGACGGGAGCAATGTGCAGACGATAAACACGGCGGAGGATCTGCTTTACGTTATTTATACATCAGGAACGACGGGGAAACCGAAGGGTGTGCTGCTTGAACATAGAAATATGGCCAATTTGCTGTATGACCAATTTACAAACTCAGGCATCGATTTCAAAACCAATGTGCTTCAATACGCATCTCCGGCATTTGACGTCTGCTATCAAGAGCTGTTTTCAGCCCTGCTCAGCGGCGGCACACTCCACATCGTGCCTGAATCAATAAAGCGGGACGCGGCTCAGCTGTTTTCGTTTATTAATAAACATCAGACGGACATCGTCTTTTTCCCGACTGCTTTTGCCAAAATGCTTTTTAACGAAGAGAGCTATGCATATTCATTTCCACGCTGTGTGAAGCATTTGATTACAGCAGGAGAACAATTAACAGTATCCCGTTTATTTCAGCAAGTGCTCCGCACACACGGCTTGCATTTGCACAATCATTACGGTCCGTCAGAAACTCATGTAGTGTCGACGTATACCATTCAACCGGGAGATGATATTCCTGAATATCCGCCGATCGGCAAACCGATATGCCATAACAATATGTATGTCATCAACAAGAACAAACAGCTTCAGCCCTTGGGCATTGCGGGAGAACTGTATATTTCCGGAGCAAATACCGGGAGAGGCTATGTGAATAACCCGGCTTTAACGGGAGAGAAATTTTTGCCTGATCCGTTCAGAGAGGGAGCCGTTATGTACCGCACCGGAGATTTGGCAAGGCTGCGTGAGGACGGGCAAATCGAATACCTCGGCCGCATTGATGATCAGGCGAAAATAAGGGGCTACCGGATCGAACCGAAAGAAGTTGAGGTCATATTGGCCAATCACCCGGCGGTGAGAGAAGCAGCGGTCCTTATTCAAAAAAACGCTTTGGGTGAAAATGAATTGTGCGCGTACTGCAGCGTCTCAAAAGCGACTGATCCTTCAGCATTACGGGAAGATCTGGCCAAAAACCTTCCTGACTATATGATTCCAGTGAAATGGGCTTTTGTTGAATCGATTCCGCTCACGGCAAACGGAAAAGTCGACCGCAAAGCATTGCCAGAACCAGAAGGAGGCGTGCAAACGGGGGGCGAATACGTTGCTCCCCGTACAGCGGCGGAAGCGCAGCTGGCGCATATCTGGAAAGAGGTGCTTGGACTTCCGCGTATCGGCGTGAAAGACAACTTCTTCGACATCGGCGGTCACTCGCTGCGGGCAACGACGCTGACGGCGAAGCTGCACAAAGAGATGGGGGTCAGCCTGCCGCTGCGGGAAGTGTTCCGATCGCCAACAATTGAAGAAATGGCAGAAACGATTACCGGAATGAAACACACAGCATATACATCTATCCCGACCGTTGACGCAAAAGAATACTATGCCGTCTCCTCGGCGCAAAAACGGCTGTACATTTTGAATCAGCTGAAAGGCGGAGAACTGAGCTACAACATGCCGAGTGTCATGAGAGCCGATGGAGCTCTGGATCGGGAACTTGTCGAGAAGGCGATCCGCAAGCTGATTCAGCGCCATGAAACGCTGCGTACCGGCTTTAAACTGATAGATGGAGAACCGGTGCAGCGGATTTATGACGACGTCCCATTTGCAGTGGAATTCACTCAGGCGAAAGAAGAACAGGCGGAAGCCCTCGTTCATGGGTTTGTGCGGGCATTTGACTTGGAGAAAGCGCCGCTGCTGCGGGTAGGACTGATCGAGCTTGCAAAAGACCGCCATTTGCTGCTGTTTGACATGCATCATATCATTTCCGATGGCGTATCTATCAAGAATTTGATTGAAGAGTTCGTTTCATTATATGAAGGAAAAGAATTGCCGCCATTAAGGGTTCAGTATAAAGATTATGCGGCGTGGCAGCTGTCGGATATGCAAAGCGAACGGATGAAGAAACAGGAAGCGTACTGGCTGGATGTGTTCAGCGGAGAGGTTCCGGTGCTGGATATGCCAACCGACTACGGAAGACCGGCTGCGCGGAGCTTTGAAGGAGGACAAATCGAGTTTGTCATCGGACCGGAGTTGACGGAACAGCTGAAAGGCTTGGCGGTGAAGAGCGAAAGCACGCTGTACATGGTGCTGCTGGCTGCTTATACGACCATGCTTGCCAAATACAGCGGGCAAGAAGACATCGTAGTAGGCAGCCCGATTGCCGGAAGAACCCATTCGGATTTGGAAAGCTTAATCGGCATGTTCGTGGGCACACTGGCGATACGAACGAATCCGGTCGGGGAAAAAACATTCCGGGAGTACGTGCAGGAAGTCAAAGAGCATACATTAAAAGCGTACGAAAACCAGGAGTATCCATTCGACGAACTGGTGGACAAGCTGAATGTGTCCCGGGATTTCAGCCGCCATCCGCTGTTTGACACGATGTTCATATGGCAAAACACAGAACGGGGAGAATTGAGCCTCGATGATGTGCGTTTTACCCCTTATCCGGACAACCATGCGATGGCGAAGTTCGACCTGACGTTCCAAGCGGCAGAAAATGAAGACGGAATTACAGGTATGATCAGTTACGCGGCAGCGCTGTACAAGCAGGAAACTGCGGAACGCATGGCAAAGCACTTTATCCAATTGATCGAAGCGATTGCGAATGATCCGCAGGCGCCGCTTTCATCGCTGGAGATGATCACCGCGAAGGAGAAAGAGCAGATTGTGGAGAGATGGGGTCAACCGGCGATAGACTGCCCAAGGGACAAAACAATTCACCAATTGTTCGAGGAGCAGGCGGAGCGCACGCCGGAACATACGGCCGCAGTTTACGAGAAAAGCCGATTCACATACCGTGAGCTGAATGAGCGGGCCAACCGCCTGGCGCGGATTTTAAGAAGCGAAGGCGTGCAGCCTGACCAGCCTGTGGGTATTCTGGCAGAACGTTCTCTGGAAATGATCGTGGGGATTATGGCGATCCTGAAAGCCGGGGGCGCGTATGTGCCGATGGATCCGGACAGCCCGCAGGAACGCATCCGCTATATTCTGGAGGATTCAGGAGCAAAGGTTCTGCTGGCACAGCCCCATTTACAAGATCGTGTATCCTTTGCCGGAGAGATTTTACTGCTGAATGACGAACGAATGAACAGCGGGGACGGCTCGAATCTGGTGACGGCAGCCGGACCGGATCACTTGGCGTATGTGATCTACACATCAGGCACAACCGGCAAGCCAAAAGGCACGCTGATTGAGCATCGCCAGGTCCTTCATTTGATGGAGGGGCTCCGCGGACAAGTGTACGGTGCTTATGATTCGGGATTGCGTGTGTCTCTGTTGGCACCGTACTATTTCGACGCATCGGTCAAGCAAATTTTCGCGGCACTGTTAGGGGGACATGCACTGTATATCGTCCCTAAAGCATCAGTATCAGACGGTTATGCCTTGTCAAACTATTATCGCACCCACCGCATTGACGTAACAGACGGAACACCGTCACATTTGCAATTGCTTATCGCTGCAGACAGCCTTCATGGGGTAACGATCCGCCACATGCTTATTGGAGGAGAGGCGCTCCCGCAGGCGACGGCGGCGCAATTGCTTGAATTGTTTGCTTCGAACGGGTCATCAATGCCGCTCATAACCAATGTATACGGTCCGACGGAAACCTGTGTGGATGCATCGGTCTTTCATATCGTACCGGGGACATTGGCATCCGCTGACGACGGCGGTTACGTGCCGATCGGCAAACCGCTGGGCAACAACCGTGTGTATATTGTTGATTCCCATGATCGGATGCTGCCTATAGGTGTAAAGGGTGAGCTGTGCATCGCCGGAGACGGAGTAGGACGAGGGTATCTGAACTTGCCTGAATTAACGGGTGAAAAGTTTGTGGCCGATCCGTTTGTAATCGGAGAGCGGATGTATAAAACAGGCGATCTTGCCCGTTACCTGCCGGATGGAAACATTGAATATGCCGGAAGAAAGGATCATCAGGTTAAAATTCGCGGTTACCGGATCGAACTTGGCGAGGTGGAAGCCGCTCTTCTCAACATCGAGCATGTACAAGAAGCGGTGATCCTGGCCAGAGAAAATGCAGAGGGGCAAAGCGATTTGTATGCCTATTTTACAGGGGAGAAGTCACTGCCGATCAATCAGCTTAAAGAAAAACTCTCCGATCAAATACCAGGCTACATGGTTCCTTCATACTTGATGCAACTGGAGCAAATGCCGTTAACCTCCAATGGAAAAGTGAATCGCAGCGCGTTACCGCTGCCTGAAGCAGGCTTGCAGACCGGGATTGACTATGTTGCTCCAAGGACAAAGCCGGAAGAGCAGCTGGTTCACATCTGGAAAGAAGTATTGAAGGTAGAACAAGTCGGCGTCAAAGATAACTTTTTCGATCTCGGCGGGCATTCGTTACGGGGGATGACGCTCGTTACCAAGATCCATAAGCAATTCGACAAAAGCATTTCATTGAGAGAAGTGTTTCAATACCCGACGATTGAAGAAATAGCGAGGGTCATTGCAGGCGCGGAAACCAGCGGACCGGATGAAATCCCTGTTGCAGAAGCCAAAGATGTTTATCCTGTATCTTCTGTGCAAAAGATGGTTTACCTGTCTACACAAATTGAAGGCGGAGAACTAAGTTACAACATGCCGGGGATTTTGACATTGGAAGGCAGGATGGACATGAATCGTTTACAATCTGCGTTCCAAAGTCTGATCCAGCGCCATGAATCGCTACGAACCGGATTTGAAATGGTCCGCGGAGAGCTGGTGCAGGTGATCAAGCCGCAGGCGGATTTCTCTATAGAAAGGTACAAAGCAGCTGATGAGCAGGTCGAGGAGCTGTTCCGCAATTTCGTGCGGCCTTTCGATCTCAGTCAGGCTCCGTTGCTTCGGGCCGGACTCATCGAATTAGAACAGGACAGACATGTTTTCATGTTTGACATGCATCATATCATTTCAGACGGCGCTTCTATGAATATTTTTGTTGAAGAACTGATTCAATTGTATGACGGCAAAGAATTAACCCCGCTCCGGATTCAATACAAAGATTACACTGTATGGCAGCAGCAGGCGGAGCAGAGGGAACGCATCAAGAGGCAGGAGAACTATTGGCTGAACGTATTTCATGAGGAACTCCCGCCATTTGAGCTGCCGAAAGATTTTGCCAGACCGCGAATTCGAAGCTTTGAAGGCAAGCGATACAATTTCGCTCTCGATGAGACCGTGGTCCAGGGGATAAAACAGATGGAAGAATTGACCGGATCGACCGCTTACATGATCTTGCTGTCAGCCTATAACATACTGCTGGCCAAATACAGCGGTCAGGAAGATATCGTCGTCGGTACGCCTATTGCGGGAAGAATGCATGAAGATTTACAGCATATTATCGGGATGTTTGTGAATACGCTGGCCATCCGTACGGCCCCGGCTGGAGAAAAGACCTTTATGGACTATGTAACGGAAACAAAAGAAACGATGCTGAAAGCTTATGAAAATCAAGAATATCCTTTTGAAGAATTAGTTGAGAAATTGGGAGTGAAACGGGACTTAAGCCGTAATCCGTTATTCGATACGATGTTTGTTCTGCAAAATACGGAACAAACGGATATCGAATTGGACTCTCTCGCGGTCAGACCATATGAACAAACAAATACGGCGGCCAAATTTGATTTGCAGCTGACCTTCGTGATGAATCCGCACGAGATACAAGGAAGCTTTGAGTACTGCACGAAGCTGTTCAAACAGAAAACCATCGCTACGCTGAGCAAGGATTACGCCATGATTCTGTCGGCAATCATAAAAGACCCATCGATTCCTTTAAAAGAAATTCAATTAAGTGAGAAAGTAAACAAAAGTGAACACTTTGCAAGCGAAATCGAATTGAATTTCTAAAAACGGCCGGTACCGGCTGTCCCCGGCATGGTGTTTTTACGGGGACAGCCATCAGCCGGCTAAAACTTACTGGAGGGATATTAATGTCAGAATTTAAGCAACAGGAGTTGTTCTGGAGCAGCATGTTCAATGCGGAAGATCGTCCCAGTGCAATCCCTTCGTTTCAAATGTCGGACTCAACAATAGAGCACGATGCGCCGAGTGCACCCAACCGTATTCACAGTTCATTGAGCTCCGATGTATCCCTGCGCATCATGAAGATGACGAATAAATCGCCAATGGCCGTTTATATGGTTCTCCTGGTCGGAATCGAGTGTCTTTTATACAAATATACGGGGGAAGAGGGCGTTATTGTAGGTGTTCCGACCTTTGAAGACGAAACCGATGAAGACCTTCGTTTAGATCAAGTCATGTTAATCAAACAAAACATAAATGCGGACGGCACATTTAAATCCATATTTAATGAATTCAAGCATACGCTGAACGGAGCCATCTTACATCAGCACGTTCCTTTCGATAAAATGGCCGGTCCATTAAATCTGAACTACGATTCAAATCATTTGCCAATGATCCACACGATCGTATCACTAGATCAGCTTCACCCCATTCGTTTTATAGAAACGGCCGCTGCTGATACGTTATTTCAGTTTTCCATAGAAAATGATTCGATTCATTTAAAGTTAACTTATAATGAACAAGCTTATGATCGCCAGTATATGATGCAAGTGATCGAACATGTAAACCGGATTTTTTCGATTTTGTTATTCCAACCCGACCTTATGATCCGCCAGCTTAATATTCTGTCAGACTCAGAGACAAATCAACTCATCGCCTATAATCAAACGGCTGCAGAGTATCCAAGAGAAAAAACGATTCATCAATTTTTGGAGGAACAAGCGGGACGTACCCCTGATCAAACGGCTGTTGTCTACGAGGATAGCCGTCTGACGTACCGTGAATTGAATGAAAGGGCGAATCAACTCGCTCGGACACTGCAATCTGAAGGCGTGCAGCCGGATCAGCCGGTCGGGATTATGGCCGAACGCTCCCTGGATATGATTGTAGGGATCTTCGGGATCTTGAAAGCCGGCGGGGCGTATGTACCGATTGACCCGGGCTATCCCGAGGAACGGGTTCGATACATATTGGAGGATTCGGATACGAAGTTGTTACTCGTGCAGAATCAATCGCAAGAGAGAGTACCTTTTACGGGAAAAGTGCTGGATATGAAAGATCCGCAAAACTTTTGTGAAGACGGGTCGAATGTAGAGCCGGCTGCTGGTCCGGATCATCTGGCCTATGTTATTTATACATCGGGTTCAACGGGCAAGCCGAAAGGGGTTATGGTTGAGCACCGGTCGGTCATCAATCGGCTGGTGTGGATGCAGGAAAAATACCCTCTCGATGAGCGGGATGCGATTCTGCAAAAAACTGCGATCACCTTTGATGTATCAGTGTGGGAACTGTTCTGGTGGACGATGGCAGGTTCTAAACTGGTGCTGCTGCCAAGCGGAGGAGAAAAGAATCCCGAGCTGATTTTAGATACAATTGCACAAAAAGGTGTCAGCACAATGCATTTTGTACCGGCGATGCTGCATGCCTTCCTGGAATCCATGGATCAGAAGCCAAGCGGGATGTTGAAACAAAAATTAGCGTCATTAAGACATGTGTTTGCAAGCGGGGAGGCTTTGAAGCCTGTACATGTCGCAGGCTTCAAACGCATCATCACGTCGGTGAGCCAGGCTCAAATCATCAACTTGTACGGACCGACTGAGGCAACAATTGATGTATCATACTTTGATTGCCAGACGGAAGAAACGTATGCATCGATTCCGATAGGCAAACCGATTTCCAACATTCAATTGTATATATTACATGCTGATTTGGAACATATGCAGCCGACCGGTGTAGCGGGAGAACTGTGCATAGCGGGCGATGGGCTTGCAAGGGGCTACTTGAATCGTCCCGAACTGACGGCCGAGAAGTTTGTAAACCATCCGATTGCAGCAGGAGAACGGATATACCGGACGGGAGACTTGGCAAGATGGCTGCCGGACGGCAATATCGAGTATTTGGGCCGGATTGATCACCAGGTGAAAATCCGCGGTTACCGCATTGAAATCGGCGAAGTCGAAGGCGCTTTTTTTCAGCTGCCGGCGATCAAAGAAGCCATCGTTATCGCCCGGGAAATCGATGGGGAAACATCCTTGTGCGCCTATTATACCGCACAACATGCTTTAACTGCAGGCCAGCTCCGTGAAGAGCTGTCCCGGCAGCTTCCATCCTATATGATACCTGCGTATTTCGTTCAGCTGGAAGAGATGCCGCTTACTTTCAACGGGAAAATAGACCGTAAATCCCTTCCTTCTCCAAGAGAGAATCTTACAGGCATGAACTATGAAGCTCCCCGAACAGAACTGGAAAAAATAATGGCCGCGGTGTGGGAGTCGGTCTTAGGCTTAGAACGGGTCGGAATCTCAGATCATTTCTTCGAATTGGGGGGCGATTCCATTAAGTCGATTCAAGTGTCCTCAAGATTATACCAAGCCGGGTATAAGTTTGAAATCAAACACTTGTTTAAATACCCAACGATCTCCGAGCTTGTTCCATACGTAGAGCCGGTAACCCGAATCGCAGAACAAGGAGAAATTAAAGGCCGGGCGCTGCTGACACCGATTCAGCATTGGTTTTTTGACCAGAAATACCCGGAATTACACCATTATAATCAAGCGGTTATGCTTTATTGGAAAGAGGGACTGGATGAATCAAAGCTTCGGGACGTCATGAAGAAGATCACAGAGCATCACGATGCTTTGCGCATGGTCTATGTTCCGACAGAAGATGGATATGAAGCCCGAAATCGGGGGATCGAAGAAGGTGATCTGTTCAGCCTTGAAGTGATCTCATTACGCGAAGAAAAAAATGTGTCCCAGACGATAGAAACCATTTCCAATGAGATTCAGCAATCCATTCATTTAGCCGAAGGACCGCTCATGAAACTGGGATTGTTCCGGTGTCAAGAGGGAGATCATTTGCTGATTGCGGTTCATCATCTGGTCATCGACGGCGTATCGTGGAGGATTTTACTTGAGGATATAGCGGCAGCTTATGAGCAGCTCCAAAACGGCGAAGCGATCCGGCTTCCGAAGAAAACGGACTCTTACCTGTTATGGGCTGAACAGTTGAATCGTTATGCAGAAAGTCAGGAATTCGAAGCGGAAAATCAATACTGGTTCAGACAGAAACATAATCCGCAGCATACATTGCCAAAGGACAATGAACAGGAGACCGGTCTGGCCAAAGACCGGGAAACGGTCATCGTTCAATGGACCGTTGAGGAAACCGAACGTTTATTAAAAAACGCTCACCGGGCTTATTCGACCGATATGAACGATTTATTACTGACCGGTCTGGGAATTGCTATTCATCGTTGGACCGGATATGAAGACATTCTCATTGATCTTGAAGGACACGGCAGAGAGTCTATCATTCCGGATCTCGATATTTCGCGTACGGTGGGATGGTTCACAAGCCTATATCCGGTTTCGCTTCAAATCAAAGCTGATCAGGATATCCCGCAGCGGATTAAAACAGTGAAAGAAAATTTGCGTCAGATCCCCCAAAAAGGAATAGGTTACGGCCTGATCAAATATTTGTCCGATCACCCGAAGGCACATGAATGGACCGGACATCCGGAAATACGTTTCAATTATTTGGGTCAATTTGATCAAGATGTCCGGAACGGCAAGATGGAGGTATCCCCTTACTCAAGCGGGAAAACAGCCAGTGACAATCGTCCCTTGACCTATACACTTGATATCAACGGCATGATTTCAGACGGCCGATTGTCGCTGGCCATCAGCTATTGCGGTAAACAATATCAGAGAGAAACAATGGAAGCCTGTGCCGATCTCTTAAAAAACAGCCTGCAGCAAGTCATCGCACATTGTGATGCTCAAGATCAAATTCACCTGACGCCAAGCGACATTTCGTTAAAAGGTATAACGATCGGTGAATTGGATCAATTTGTGCAGCAAACGAGTCATCTCGGTGACATTGAAAATATATACCCATTAACCCCGATGCAGAAAGGAATGTTGTTCCACAGCTTGATCGATTCGGCTTCCGAAGCTTACTTTGAACAAGCCGCTTTTGATCTGAAAGGATTCTTGGATATCGATGCATTCAGGATGAGTTTGGCGCATCTGGCCGAAAAATATGACATTCTTCGGACTCTTTTTTATACAGAATGGAAAGATCAGCCTTTGCAGATTGTATTCCGGCAAAAGCCGATTGAAACGGCCGTTGAAGATATTCGCAGCATGAACAGTCACCAGCGCAGCGAGTTTATTGCCGATTTTGCAAGAAGAGATAAGGCGCGGGGATTCAATCTCACCCGGGATGCTTTAATGCGCGTATCGATCCTGCGGACAGAGGAAGACCAAGCGCGATTGATATGGAGCTTTCATCATATTTTAATGGACGGCTGGTGTTTGCCTCTTGTTACGAAAGAAGTGTTTGAAACCTATTATGCGATACTCGAGCAAAGGCAGCCGAAGCGGGGAGCCGTCACTCCATACAGCCGATATATCGAATGGCTGGATCAACAAGACCACAAGCAGGCGTCAGCCTATTGGCGTAACTATTTAGAAGGTTATGAAGGGCAAACTGTTTTGTTACAAGAACAATCTTCCGGCCGGGCGAAAGGATACGAAAAAGGTGAGCATGAGTTTCGTTTAGGAAAGCGGCTCACAGACGAAATCAAACGGGCCGCAAGCCGCCAGCAAGTCACCGTCAATACATGGATACAAACCGCATGGGGCTTATTGCTGCAAAGATACAACGGGAGTCAGGATGTCGTCTTCGGCACGGTCGTATCCGGCAGACCGGCAGAAATTCCGGGAATTGAAACCATGGTCGGTTTATTTATCAATACCATTCCCGTACGTATTCATACGCAGCCTGAAATGACAGCTGCACAAGTATTGAAAATGAATCAGGAGCGGGCACTGGCTTCTCAAAAATATGATACATTTCCGCTGTATGACATTCAGGCTCAAACTGAGCAAAAGCAGCAGTTGATCAATCATATTATGGTATTTGAGAATTACCCGGTTGAGAAACAAATAGAACATATGAAGCAGGATGACAACGCATTAGACATTCTCGATTTTCATATGGAAGAACATACTCATTACGATTTTACTTTTATAGTGATGCCGGATGGAGAAATTGACATTCGTTTTGTATACAATCGCGATGTTTTTGATCAAGCAAGTGTCGAACGGATGCAGACGCATTTCATGCAAATCATGAAGCAAATGGCGGACGATCAGGAAATTCGCGTACAAGACCTTGATATCGTAACAGCGGATGAACGTTCGCTCCTGATAGATAAGTTCAACGATACGGCGGCGGAGTATCCAAAGGAAAAGACGATTCATCAATTGTTTGAAGAACAAGCGGAGCGAACGCCGGAGCACGTGGCGATTGTTTTTGAAGATAAGAAGCTGACGTATCGGGTAGTAAATGAACGCGCCAATCAGCTGGCCCGAACCTTGGCTGCCAAAGGACTTCAGGCCGAGGATCTTGTCGGCATTATGGCGGAACGTTCACCGGAGATGGTGATAGGCATCCTTGCTATTTTGAAAGCCGGGGGTGTTTACGTACCGGTCGATCCGGATTATCCGAAAGAACGCATCCATTATATGCTTGAGGATTCTAACGTCTCTATCTTATTATTGCAGCATCATCTTCTGGAAGATACCGATTATCAAAGTCATACTGTCTTCCTTGACGATCCGTCATCATACGGCGCCGAATCATCTAATCTCAATCTGAACGTGATGCCAAATCAATTAGCCTACGTTATTTATACATCAGGAACAACAGGGAATCCGAAAGGCACGCTCATTGAACATAAAAACGTGGTTCGTCTGTTATTTAACAACAAAAATGTTTTTGATTTTAACGCATCGGACACTTGGACTTTGTTTCATTCCTTCTGCTTTGATTTTTCAGTATGGGAAATGTACGGAGCGCTGCTGTATGGGGGCAAATTAGTGATTGTTCCGAAACAAACAGCAAAAAACCCGGAAAGGTATTTGCAATTGTTAAAATCGGAAGCTGTGACCATTTTAAATCAAACGCCGAGTTATTTCTATCAACTGATGCAGGAGGAGAGAGAAGATCCCGAATCCAATTTAAACATCCGAAAAATCATATTTGGCGGAGAGGCGTTAAATCCATCCTTCTTGAAAGACTGGAAGCTTAAATATCCTTTAACCCAATTAATCAATATGTACGGCATTACCGAAACCACCGTTCATGTCACATATAAAGAAATCACGGAACGGGAAATCGACGAGGGCAGAAGCAACATCGGACAACCTATTCCTACTCTGCAAGCGTATATTTTGGACGAATATCAGCGCATTCAGGTAATGGGCATACCGGGCGAGCTCTATGTGGCAGGAGAGGGACTGGCCAGAGGATATTTGAACCGCCCGGAATTAACGGCTGAGAAATTTGTTGAACACCCGTTTGCCGCAGGCGAAAAAATGTACAAAACGGGAGATGTCGCCCGGTGGCTGCCTGACGGCAATATCGAGTATTTGGGAAGAATTGATCATCAGGTGAAAATCCGGGGCTACCGGATTGAAATTGGCGAGGTCGAAGCGGCTTTATTGCAACTGGAATCTGTCAAAGAAGCGGTCGTCATCGCGATTGAAGAAGAGGGCTCAAAGCAGCTGTGCGCCTACTTGTCAGGAGACGATTCATTAAATACGGCGCAGCTGAAGCGTCATTTACTGAACAAACTGCCCGCTTATATGATACCGGCTTACTTTGTCCAAATGGAGAAGATGCCGATAACCGCAAATGGAAAAATCGATCGAAAAGCTTTGCCGGCTCCTGAGGGAAATAGGCTCACCGGAACCGAATACGAAGCGCCCGGAACGTTAATTGAAAAGCAGCTGGCCGAGATATGGAAGAACATTTTAGCTCTCAGTGACCCGGGAATTAAAGATAACTTCTTTGACGTTGGCGGCCATTCGCTCAAAGTATTGCAAGTTATTCATCAAATCAACGACCGTATGGGAATCAAAATGCATTATCAAGCCGTATACGATTTTCCTACCATCGAAACAATGGCACGCGCCATTCAAGCGGCAGTTTTCGAGTCCAAGACGGATAACGTATTCGTCAAGATGAATCAGAACGGTTCAATCCCTGTGTTCTGTTTCCCGCCTTTAATCGGGTACGGGCTGGTCTATAATGAAATGGCGAAAAGACTTGACGGCCGCTGCACCGTCTATGCCGCTGATTTCCTAGAAGAGCCGTCTTACGAGCAAGAGATCGTTGACCGGTATGCAGAAAGCATGATAGGCATTCAGGAACAAGGGCCCTTTGTTTTACTCGGTTACTCCTCGGGGTCAAATTTGGCTTTTGAGGTTGCCAAAGCCTTGGAGAAGCGCGGACGCATCGTATCGGACATTATGATGCTTGATTCTAAAAGAGCCGTTTCGGTGAATTATTTTTCAGAAGAGGAAACCGAAGAGATCATTCATCGGAATCTGGATATCATTCCGGATTATTATAGAGAATTATTAACCATTCCTTCCATTAAGGATAAAATCAGAAGCTATCTCACATATCACAATAAACTGATCAATTCCGGCGCGGTGAACGCCAACATTCATCATTTTCAATGCGGCGAGTTGACCGATAGAGGATGGACGCAATCAACCGCACAGCATTACCTTGAGTACAAATTAAAAGGAGACCATGTGACGATCTTTGACCCTCACAATATCGAAGAAAATACGGATGCAATTCGATCTATTATCAAAAGGATTGAAGAACGGCATCATCACGGACTTGTTCTTGAAGAACAACTGTCAATAGGATCGTTTGCGGGGGACGCAAAGTTTGACAAAATGTAAATGATCCAGAGCAAAATGCCGCTGACTGCAATCGGCGGCATTTTTCATAAAAGAGGGTCAGATATTTGCAGCGTTTTCACTCTAAAAATCATTCATTTTACGCATTCTTCATGACCTGTTGTTATCATATTTTTTAAAAACCTAATATGCGGAAACAGGAGGATGTTAAGCTGATGAAAAAGTGCAGCGTATGTTTATTGATTCTTGCTTTATTATTGAGCTGTTTACCTGGGGAATATGCGAATGCGGTAAGCACTCCAATTGCAAAACATGCCGGGAATTCAAATCCGCTTATCGACCATCATCTGGGCGCAGATCCGTTTGCGCTGACCTATAACGGAAGAGTCTACATCTATATGTCAAGCGA
This sequence comes from Bacillus sp. SJ-10, assembly GCF_002843505.1. Lineage (NCBI taxonomy): Bacteria > Bacillati > Bacillota > Bacilli > Caryophanales > Bacillaceae > Bacillus > Bacillus sp. SJ-10. The sequence continues at coordinate 2,788,656 of NZ_CP025258.1, forward strand.
TGACTATGAATATAATAGCGACGGCACGATTAAGGATAATTCATTTGCCAATTTGAATAAAATATCCGTCATATCTTCAGCGGATATGGTGAACTGGACAGATCACGGAGCGATTCCCGCAGCGGGTGCCAATGGGGCGAATGGCGGCCGGGGGATTGCCAAATGGGCAGGAGCATCATGGGCCCCGTCAGCCGCGGTGAAAAAGATCAATGGTAAGGATAAATTTTTCCTTTATTTCGCAAACGGCGGCGGAGGTATCGGGGTTCTCACCGCAGACAGCCCGACCGGTCCATGGACAGATCCGATCGGAAAAGCGCTGGTAACGCCAAATACGCCAGGAATGTCCGGTGTTGTATGGCTTTTTGATCCGGCAGTATTCGTAGATGATGACGGTACCGGTTACCTATATGCCGGCGGAGGCGTTCCGGGCGGTTCAAATCCCGCACAGGGACAATGGGCCAATCCTAAAACAGCAAGAGTCATGAAATTAGGTCCTGATATGACCAGTGTTGCCGGAAGTGCATCGACCATTGATGCGCCATTTATGTTTGAAGACTCAGGGATGCATAAGTATAACGGGAAATATTACTATTCCTATTGTATCAATTTCGGGGGCGCGCACCCGGCCGATAAACCTCCAGGTGAGATTGGCTATATGACCAGCTCAAGTCCCATGGGTTTCTTTTCGTATAGAGGGCACTTTCTGAAAAATCCGGGAGCATTTTTCGGAGGCGGCGGGAACAATCACCATGCTGTTTTCAATTTTAAAAACGAGTGGTATGTGGTGTATCATACTCAAACTGTCAGCTCCGCTCTTTACGGGGCCGGCAAAGGATACCGTTCTCCCCATATTAATAAGCTTGTGCATAATCCAGATGGCTCCCTGCAAGAGGTAGCGGCAAATTTTGCAGGTGTCAAACAGCTATCCAACTTGAATCCATATCACCGGGTAGAAGCGGAAACGTTTGCCTGGAACGGACGAATTTTGACAGAGGCATCCTCAGCACCCGGCGGGCCGGTCAATAATCAACATGTCACAAACATTCATAACGGAGACTGGATTGCTGTTGGAAATGCAGACTTCGAGTCAGGCGGCGCTAGGACGTTTAAAGCAAATGTAGCGTCCGCTAGAGGCGGAAAAATAGAAGTACGGCTAGACAGTGCAAACGGTAAGCTTGTCGGAACCTTGAATGTCCCTTCGACAGGCGGAACGCAATCCTGGAGAGAAATAGAAACTGCGGTAAGCGGCGCATCCGGTGTTCACAACGTATTCTTTGTATTTACGGGAACTGGTACAGGAAACTTGTTTAACGTTGATTACTGGCAGTTTACACAAAGATAAGCAAAGGTACGTTTTCTAAGTCCATAAAAGACATATGAAAGAGAGGAAAAAATGATGTCGAGCGTAAAAAAATCAATTTGTGTATTATTGGTATGTTTCACAATGATGTCCGTCATGCTCTTAGGACCGGGAGTTACTGAAGTTTCAGCAGCAAGTGATGCGACAGTTAATATATCTGCAGATAGACAAGTGATTCGCGGTTTTGGAGGAATGAACCACCCGGCTTGGATTGGAGATTTGACTGCGCCTCAACGGGAGACCGCTTTTGGCAATGGACAGAATCAGTTAGGTTTTTCGGTCTTAAGAATTCATGTAGATGAAAATAGAAATAATTGGTACAAGGAAGTGGAGACTGCAAAGAGTGCGATCAAACATGGAGCAATCGTTTTCGCTTCCCCTTGGAATCCGCCGAACGATATGGTTGAGACTTTCAATCATAATGGTGACACATCAGCTAAGCGGCTGAGATACGATAAGTACGCCGCATACGCGCAGCATCTTAACGATTTCGTTAATTTCATGAAGAGTAATGGTGTGAATCTGTATGCGATTTCTATGCAAAACGAGCCTGATTACGCTCACGAATGGACATGGTGGACGCCCCAAGAAATCCTGCGTTTCATGAGAGAAAATGCCGGTTCCATTAATGCCCGCGTGATTGCGCCGGAATCATTTCAATACCTGAAAAATATATCGGACCCCATTTTGAACGATCCGCAGGCGCTTAGGAATATGGATATCCTCGGAGCCCACCTGTACGGCACTCAGGTCAGCCAATTCCCTTATCCTCTTTTCAAACAAAAAGGAGGAGGGAAAGAGCTATGGATGACGGAGGTATACTATCCGAACAGTGACAACAATTCAGCGGATCGCTGGCCTGAGGCTTTAGGTGTTTCAGAGCATATTCATCATTCAATGGTAGAGGGAGATTTTCAAGCTTATGTGTGGTGGTACATCCGCAGATCATACGGCCCTATGAAAGAAGATGGGATGATCAGCAAACGCGGATACAATATGGCTCATTTCTCAAAATTTGTGCGCCCTGGCTATGTAAGGATTGATGCAACGAAAAATCCTGAACCGAATGTTTACGTGTCAGCCTATAAAGGAGACAATAAAGTCGTGATTGTTGCCATTAATAAAAATAACACAGGGGTCAACCAAAACTTTGTACTGCAGAATGGAACTGCTTCGCAAGTATCCAGATGGATCACGAGCAGCAGCAGCAATCTTCAACCTGGAACGGATCTCAAAGTAACGGACAATCATTTTTGGGCCCATCTTCCGTCTCAAAGCGTGACAACATTTGTTGTAAAGCGTTAAAGGCATCAGCATTGCAATAAGCCAATTTTCTTACTCGAAAAAGAAAATTGGCTTATTTTCTGTGGGAGAGAAGTGTTGATTTTTTTAACGATACACGGACATTGGGTATAATAATGACAATGACTTCAAGGAGTGATCAATATATGTCACGGCTTCACAGCAAAGTATTAATCATAGACGATGAAAAAGAAATTTTGGAACTGATCAAAACCGTATTAATAAGAGAAGGCATTGATCGCGTAGTGACCGCTTCGACTGCCCGTGACGGATTGGCTCAATTTCATCAAGAAAATCCCGATCTTGTGATATTGGATATCATGCTGCCAGACGGTGAAGGCTATGATATCTGCAAGCAAATAAGAGACATTTCACACGTTCCTATTATCTTTTTGTCTGCAAAGGGGGAGGAAACGGATAAAATTGTAGGACTTGCCATCGGCGGAGACGACTACATTACAAAACCCTTCAGCCCTAAGGAAGTTGCATATCGGGTCAAAGCGCAGCTGAGACGGGTCTCTTACTTACAGCCTTCTCAAACCGGAACCGTAATAAAAAAAGGACCATTTGAATTAAACCAACAACAAGCTGAGCTCACCAAAAATGAAGCGGCTATTGAGTTAACACCTAAAGAACTTATGCTTATGACCTATTTTCTGCAGCATCCCAATCGGGTGATCAGTAAAGAAACACTCTATCAAGCTGTATGGGGAGAAGATTTCTTCGGTTCTGACAACACGGTGATGGTTCATATACGCAGGCTCCGTGAGAAAATAGAAAACATCCCATCAAAACCAGACTTTCTCGTCACTGTGAAAGGGTTAGGCTACAAATTTGTTGTAAAGGATGCGTAAGGATGAATTGGCGATTAACAGGCAGATATATGGTCTCTGTCATTATCGTGACCATCATTACAGTCTTCATTAATTTATTTATTTTTATGTTTTGGCTCGTTTTCCAGGCGAACAGCCAACATAACGAAGAAAGTACACCGGAAACTTTCACAAGATCATTCCGACAATATGTCACGTTATCGAACAATGGTATCACAGTAAACAAAGAGGGCCAAAAAGCTTTAAAAGAGCAGAATGCATGGATTCAAATATTAGATGAAAACGGACAGGATGTTTATCATGATAGAGAACCTAAAGGACTGAAGGAAAAATATACGCCTATTGAAATTGTAAATTTACATAAATATAAGGATGAACAATTATTATCAACCATTTACGCCGGCGGAAAAAAAGTAAACGGCAAGGAGTACAGTTACTTTATAGGGTTTAAAAATCCCTCTCTCGGAAAATATGTCCTCTCATATGATACCAAGGAATTTGTGACGAAGTTCAATGCAGGGACCATCATATTATTATCAATAGATGCATTGATCGCGTTACTCATCGGCTATCTATTCAGCCGGCAGCTCACAAAACCGCTCGGCCGTGTCATTCAAGGAATCCAGCGGTTAGCTAATGGAGATTATACGATCAAAATGAAATCCAAAGGCATTTATAAAGATGTCTTCTATAATGTCAATCATTTATCGGAACAACTATCTTCAAGCAAAAAAGAAAAAGATAAATTAGAGCAAATGCGTGAAGAGTGGATCAGTCATATTTCTCATGACATTAAAACACCATTAGCATCTATTCAAGGCTATGCAGAAATCATCCAAGATCCAAATTACCATCTCACAGTCGAACAGATCAGAGAGTACGCCCAGATCATTCAGAGTAAATCCCTCTATATGAAAGATGTGATGGAAGATTTAAATTTAACGACAAGGCTGAAAAACAACGATGTGATGTTACATACAGAGCGGGTAAACCTTGTATCGCTGCTGCGGGAAACGTTAATTGATATGTTAAACGATTCTAGATATGCGGATAAATCCATTGAACTTCAAACGAACCTGGAAAAGCTGATGCTGAACCTTGATGCGATATTAATTCGGAGAGCGGTCACGAATCTCATTTTAAATGCCCTCGTTCACAATGATCCTGATGTGAAGATCGTTGTACAGCTTGAACAAAAAGAACGAACTCATGTGACAATTAAGGACAACGGCAAAGGGATAGAAGAAGAGGAGCTGGAAAAAGTGTTTGATCGCTATTACAGGGGCACAAATACAGGAACGACGCATGCAGGCTCTGGTCTTGGAATGGCCATAGCAAAGGATATTATCCAAAAGCACGGAGGGGACATCACCATTCAAAGCACCACGGGAGAAGGGACAACGATAGATATACAATTATCATAATGGCTATACAAAAAAAGGTTCTGTTGATCAATAACAGAACCTTTTTTTCCTATTGTTCCGAAAACACTTTGATTCCTTTGACAATGTTCCAAATGAAAAAGTAGATCGCCACAAGGAATGTAACAGCATACGTCGCAAGCAGGAAAGGCCCGGCGTGCCTGATGTCATTCATACCAAGTAAACCTGAAGCGATGATGCCAATTACAAAAATCAAATAAGGAATCAGATGCGTCCACAAAGATTTTTTCGCATGATATTTCACATCGTCCTGGCCTAAGAAATAGACGATAATCGGAAACAGAAACGGCGCAAAAAATATACTGAAGTAACATAATGAAGACAAAATTTTATTTTCTCTCAAACCTTTTCACCTCTATGATTTATTGAAGGGGAATTCTTCTGGCTGAATCCCTCACTGAAGTACAATCTTATTGTACAACTCCAACCTTAACCCGTATTAATCCAAACCTTACATCAACCTTACATTAACAAGGACGGGCAAGGGCTCGTCTTCTTACAGCAATCATAAGATTCAATGCCATATTGAGACTCATCACATTCAGCGTGTCTACGTTGGATTCGATTGAAAAATGACGTGTAAAGTCCCGTTTCAGTCCGGTTTTCTTTGTTCTATATGTGTCAGGTGTGTCTTATTTAATAGAGATAGAGCAAATTGACAGGCTTTTACACCTCTCAAAAACAAGAAATTAGGTTGATAGACAATCATGAGAAAGATTTTTACAATGAGTTCGAGCTCATAAGAAGTGAAGAGCCAAAATGATGCGAGGGAGGAAAAGATTAGATATGAAACGGTCAATTTCTATTTTTATTACGTGTTTATTGATTGCGGTATTGACAATGGGCGGCTTGCTGCCTTCGCCGGCATCTGCAGCAGGGACAAAAACGCCAGTAGCCAAGAATGGTCAGCTTAGCATAAAAGGTACACAACTCGTAAACCGAGACGGCAAAGCGGTACAACTGAAAGGGATCAGTTCACATGGATTGCAATGGTATGGCGATTTCGTCAATAAAGACAGCTTAAAATGGCTGAGAGACGATTGGGGCATCACCGTTTTCCGCGCGGCAATGTATACGGCAGATGGCGGTTATATTGACAACCCGACCGTGAAAAATAAAGTAAAAGAAGCGGTTGAAGCGGCAAAAGAACTTGGGATATATGTCATCATTGACTGGCATATCTTAAATGACGGCAACCCAAACCAAAATAAAGAGAAGGCAAAAGAATTTTTCAAGGAGATGTCAAGTCTTTACGGAAACACGCCAAACGTCATTTATGAAATTGCAAACGAACCAAACGGTGACGTGAACTGGAAGCGTGATATTAAACCGTATGCGGAAGAAGTGATTTCCGTTATCCGCAAAAATGATCCAGACAACATCATCATTGTCGGAACCGGTACATGGAGCCAGGATGTGAATGATGCTGCCGATGACCAGCTAAAAGATGCAAACGTCATGTACGCGCTTCATTTTTATGCCGGCACACACGGCCAATCTTTACGGGATAAAGCAAACTACGCACTCAGCAAAGGAGCGCCTATTTTCGTGACGGAATGGGGAACAAGCGATGCGTCTGGAAATGGCGGTGTATTCCTTGGCCAGTCGCGGGAATGGCTGAATTATCTCGACAGCAAGAACATCAGCTGGGTGAACTGGAATCTTTCTGATAAGCAGGAATCATCCTCGGCTTTAAAGCCGGGAGCATCTAAAACAGGCGGCTGGCCGCTTACAGATTTAACTGCTTCAGGAACATTCGTTAGAGAAAACATTCGCGGCTACAAAGATTCAACGAAAGAACGCCCTGAAACGCCAGCACAAGATAACCCCACACAGGAAAAAGGTATTTCTGTACAATACAAAGCAGGGGATGGGCGTGTGAACAGCAATCAAATCCGCCCGCAGCTTCACATAAAAAATAACGGCGATGCGACGGTGGATTTAAAAGATGTCACTGCCCGTTACTGGTATAACGTGAAAAACAAAGGCCAAAACTTTGACTTTGACTGTGACTACGCGCAGATTGGATGCGGCAATCTGACCCACAAATTTGTGACGCTGCATAAACCTAAGCAAGGTGCAGATACCTATCTGGAACTGGGGTTTAAAACAGGAACGCTGTCACCGGGAGCAAGCACAGGGAATATTCAGCTTCGTCTTCACAATGATGACTGGAGCAATTATGCACAAAGCGGCGATTATTCCTTTTTCCAATCAAATACGTTTAAAACAACGAAAAAAATCACATTATATCATCAAGGAAAACTGATTTGGGGAACAGAACCCAATTAGTTAAGCTTTAGGCGGACATCAGCAACGATGTCCGCTTTTATCATCTTAACAGCAATACAAGGAGGTTTACGTGGCGGATGAAACTCTGAAACAGTATATGGGCCTGTACAAATGTTGTTAGCAATCTCAAGAAAGCCCAGGAGTAGATATGATTCACTGAACAGATGTTCAATTTAAATCTAATAATGAAGAGGGCCTAGTCAAAGGCGCTCTTCATTATTAGATAAGACATAATCATTACACAAGATTTATGTCATGGTTCTATATTCATATTTTCATTGTAATAAATTGAAAATATGAATATAATAGGTAGTGATCGCAATACTAACATTGGAGGTTTTATGTGGAAGTTTAAAGAATTAATAAGAGATAAGACATTTAGAAGGTGGGCTCTGAGTATAATTCTGACTATTCCAACTAGTGTGAGTACATTCATTTCATTTCTAGACTTGGATGCTCGTTGTAGATTAATTATTTTACTTATATTAGTAGGGTTGTCGCTAGTCATAATAATTGTTCAATTCATTAGACTACTTTTTATGAATAATATCACTCTTAATCTCAATGGTTCCGAAGTTGAAATTAAAAAAGGTGATATTTTTGAAGTGCCAAGAAATAATTATAAAGTCATTGCATTTAATGAGTATTTTGACACTCAAGTAGATGACGTAATAATCGCCCGCGAAACATTAAATGGTCAATATATAAAGCGTTATTATTCACATCAAGATATCACTGAGTTGGATCAGAAAATTAAAGATGACGTAAAACTTAAAATTGAAGAAAAAAATGTTGAAAGACCTTTTGGAGGAAAAACAACACGTTACAGCTTGGGATCAGTCTTTAAAGATATGGATTTTTTTCTAGTTGCTTTTTCGAAGTTTGATAGGGAAAATCGTGCCCAATTAAAACTAAATGAATATGCAAGCTGCATGCTTAATGTATGGAATGAAATCAATACATTACATGCAAGCAAAGAAGTGTTTATCCCCTTATTAGGTTCTGGAATAACAAGACATGTGGATTCTGATGTTGGAGTCAATGAACTATTACATATAATGTTGTGGACATTTCAGATCAGTAAAGTAAAGTTTAGAGAACCAGCCAAAGTTACAATTCTTTTGTACAAAAATGATCACAAGAAGATCAATTTTTATAAGTTAAAGGAGTTTGAGAAGAATGGGTTATAGGAATGGAAATTATGCTGCTTTCTATGTCAGTGAACCGTTTAGTGAAAGTAGTTTAGGGGCTAATGCAACCAAGGATTTTGTGTCGTATAACATGTTAAGAGCATGGAAAGGAAAAGATAATAACTACCCATTTAATGACTCCCACGATAAAACATACAATGTACGGGACGGTAGTGATTGGGAGAAAACATTAAAGCCAAGATTAAGAAAAAGATTAGATCAATCAAAAAATATAATCTTTTTTTTAAGTAAGCATACTGAAAACAGCAAAGCTTTGCGAGAAGAAATTGATTACGGTATTAATGTGAAGGGGCTACCAGTTATCGTTGTATACCCTGAACTTTCCGAAAAGAGTGACATCATCGACTGCACTACAAAGGTTTTCAGATCAGAAGTGGTGAATTTATGGAGTCGAGTCCCTGTTTTTAAAGACTCTATGCTAAAGGTACCAACTATTCATATTCCTTATAAAAAAGACCAAATTAAAAAAGCTTTAGAGAACAAAGATTTTATGATTAATTCAAAGATTTCTGCAGGTTCGGTTTATTTTTATCCATGTTAATCTATTATGGGTGAATATAATTTAAAGAGAAAGAATAGATTTTCAGTTTCGTCCTCATGGTAGCTCATTAATTCAAAAACCTCTATGACCAATTTAATTTATTGAGGAGGTAGAGGTTTTGGTATTAAAATGATGAAGATAGATTATTGGATATGAATTTCATTTTATCTAGTTTACATAATATATATTCTAGGAAGTTAAATCTTTAATGAAAATTCTGTCTCGTTATCTTAAGTATACTTAGTTGGTGAGACAGAATTAAAAAAATAGGATGTATTACGATTTGTATTTATTTCTTACTGCTTTACATAGCATCGATCTTTATAAATTGTTTCACACTTTACTTCTTCCACATCAACTTTGCCATCGGATAATCTTGTGTAAACATAAACCCATTTTTCATTTCCGTTTTTAATAAACATGTCGAATTTAAAAGCGTCAGTATATTTGTCCATGACCCAGATCAATCCCGGAAGAGTTTCTGCTTTTGCTGGCGACACAGAAACTAATAATGCTCCAGCAATTACAGCCGCACCGGCTATTTTTTTAATTTTACTTTTTAACATTAATATTGCCCCCTTATGATTTATTGCCTGCTGCTTTCTCACTTAGCAGGTAATCTGATTTTACCATCTTGTACAAAGGGAATTTGTCATATTTTGTAGATAGGATACTTATTTTCACTAAAAATACATATATTGTCATGAATTTTATCCGATCCCCACATACAACAAGCTGATTTCTTTCTCACTGACACCTATACGCAGCGCATATGCCGTTGTGAAGCCAAACATTTTCGTAAAAATCATGTCATGGGCTAAAATGGATAAAAACGAGATTTTCAGCAAGGACATATGCCCGGCTGCCTTCACCATACCGCTCAATGTAACAGGTATCTTTGCGGTCGTTTTCATTTCGCGAATCATGAAAGACAGGCAAAGACTGGCAAGACCGAGGCTGCGTCCCATCCTCATTCACTGACAACATAACCGCTCATGCCCATCCCTGACAGCTGAGCTAACACGAGAATAAATGAGATCCAGCGCATGACTCCTTTCGTGTCATCTGCCGCAAAAAAGCTCGCAAATAAAATGGTGAATATAACCCATGTAGATGAGAAAAAGCCGCCTGATGAACAGACGGCTCTGCAGCTTGTTATTTGCTTCGGTTACCTGCGGAAGCATGAGTGATCCGATAATGCACAGTTAAAAATTTCAGTCCGAACAGCCACATATGATGAACGGCCTTCAGGCTTGTTTCGCTCTGGGCTGAAATAAGAAATGTCTCTGCCAGCGGAAGATGACACGCCCCCCATTTCGTCTGCAGATAAATCCCTTCATCACCCGCTCCGCTTTTTCGCCGTCTGCTTGTCAAAACAAGATTCTGCTTACGCGCATAAGGTTTTAAAATGCCCGTCATTTGGCCGTACGGCAGCGGGAGAGATATATTCATGTATCCTTCCCCTTTTGCCCTGTACGCTGAATACAGCGCAGTAAAAACGGTTTCCTGCTTTTCATTTGTTCTGATCCACGCACGGACATTTTTTCTGCCGTCTTTGTCAGAGTCAACGCCTATGATATCACTGTGCATAATATACCAATCCGGATTCATGGACAGGTGAATCTGCCCCGCTCTTCTGCTGAACGGCTCGTACACGCGCGCGAACGGACGAAACCATCTGCTCCACGTCACTTTTGCCATGATGTCATAATCAATTGTCTCTTCATAAAAGGAAATAACGGCCGGCGCCAGTTTTTCAATTGAAAAGTCTTCAGAATGCAGTTCTCTCATCTGATTCAGAAGGCCGGTATAATGGATGTCATTTGCTGCATGAATATCAGTCAAAAATTCTTTGCCTATCGTTCTCTTCCCGTAAATACGGCTGAACGTTCTATCACTGCCCTCATCAAACGGTCTCGGATTTTCCAACCTCCACCCCGCCAAAGCCGGCAGGATAACGCCGAATGCATTGACGGCCCCGTGAATCCAAATCATCTGGCTGATCGTGAGCGTTGCCTCCTCGCGGTAGACACCGTACGAATATATCAAAGAAAAAGCAATTGTGATCATTAACACAGCCGAAGAACTCCTGATCAAGATCCTGCCTGTTTTCGTAACAAACGGCGCCTTAAAGACGAGATATGCATTTACATACAGACCCGCCAGATACAGAGCGACAGCAATCACATCAAGTGTCTTTGAAAATGTAATCCCCAAGGCAATAAGGATCGGCGAAATCAAAATAATGACCGTGCTCCACCGGTAAAGTTCGCGTTTCTCCCGTATGATCCTGCCGAGCAATCCGTTAAAGATCGGAATGAGAAAAGCGGAATAGTGAAAGTGCACCGCCGTCAGCAGAACGATAAGCGGGCCGAAATTCATGACGGGAATCTCAAGGACATATGCGAAGAACCAGAATCCGCCCCCGGCCAAATAAATGAAACCCGCCATAACAGACATCTCTTCTGTTCTGTGAATATTTGTTTTCATCAGCCGCCGGACAGCATACAGTGCCAGCCCAAACGTATAAATGAGCCACACAACGGCAAAAAAACTGAAGTCTGTGACAAGCGCAAGCACCGCACATAAAGCGGCAACAGGATAACTCCGTAACAACACATTCTCTAAGGTCTTTGACGGCCGAAAAGCAAAATCGAATACAGCAGGAACGAAAAAAAGTACGGAAAATAAAACAAACGTCTCAGCAGCTGATATATGCGGAGCTTCAGCCGCCGCAAATCCCAAAAAGCAAATCACGCTTACCATGAGATGACGCTTCAGCATGTTTCTCCCTCTGTTTCCCGGAAAGTCCCCCGGTAAGAGAAAAGCGTGCCGAGTATCCGATTTTTCACATGAACCTTTATGCTGAAGCTATTCATTTCCTCATCATAAGCCTCATAAACGGTTGAACTGCCGCACAGCCATGCCGGAAGCGGGATTTTCTTTCCGCCTATCAGGAGCCACTGCCTTCCGGATGTAATAACAAGCCCTCCTTCTGAAGACGCTTCTAAATGCAGTTCAGACAGTAGGATGCGGGGTTTGCCGAAGTAATCAAGAATTCTGTTTTCCCGCTCATCATATTCCATGACCGCATCAAAAAAACGCGTTTTGCCTTTAAAGAAAAAGGTACGATTCCATTCCACGCCATTTTGCCTGTTTTTGTTTTCGATAGTGAAAGGGATATCGTTTCCCCTCTCTGAGAAAAAACATCTGAAAAAAACACCTGTCTTTAAAAGCATTCTGACAAGAAAAGAACCTCCCTTTATTTCTGACATAACGCCTTCTCCGCAAAACGTGCGTGATCCGTCAAATCTGTACCGTTTCTGCAGCATCGGGTGCAGTGATTGATAATGAGTAATCGTTTTTTCATACATTGAATCCGTCATTTCACTTCTCTCTTTCGCTTTGTATGCCAGGCGCTCGGCAGCTTGAGCTTAAGAATCATGCCGGCTATCGTAAGCACTCCTAATGAGATCACGAATCCGCCGCCGGAATATAGCAGTGCCGTTACACAAAAGAAGACTGACTGCCCGGTGTGAATCAGCCACTTTCTCCGCATGGGAAGCAGCCATAATACCCCTAACCCTGTCTCCAGCGCTCCCCTCACGATCTCTGCATCGGCACAGCCATCATGAAAGCCTTGAAAAAACCAATACATACTGAATACGAGACACATACAGACATAGACAAACCCGAAACGGACTGATATCTTCGGATGTCTGTTTTGTTCTATCCAAAGCCGCAACGCATCAAAGCTCCATGCGGTAGCCCAGCTTAGCAGAGGACGAAATAAAAACCGGTCTATCCAACTTCCCGGCAGACCGCGGGCCGTTTCATATTGATATTGAGTCAAAAATGCGGTTTGTCCGTTATCCCGCTCTATATACTTCCAGTAGCCCCTGCCTTCTTTTATAAGTGACAGCGGATGATCAGAGGCAAAAGCGAGCGAAGACACTCTTTCTGACGAGCGAGGCCTTATGTCACCTATTGATTCGCCCGTGCCGCATACCTTCAGCCCAAAACCGATTCGTGTTTCATATAGAAATCTCTGCGGTTCATCTGGCAGCCTATGAAGATATGTAATGTCAGAAAAACGCAGATCCCATTCCTTATGAAGATGCGGGGTTTGCGTATATTCCCAAAGCGTTTCTATATCAGATGCAATATAGATTTCGACATATATCGGCTTCTGTTTCATGCCCCCTCCTCTTCCCTTCTTTTGTAAACAATTCCTATATTATCATAGGAACAGATCAAGCGGCAGAACGAAAAGGCCATCCCGTTATCGGCAGGACAGCCTCAGTGACTTTGATGACTTATGAATAAGGTATCGTGTCTTTTTTATCTTCAGAAGCGGTTTGAATGATAATCGGACGCACGAAACGGATTACCGCAGCCGAGGCCAAAACGGCTAATCCGCCTGCAAGCAAAAACGCCCCCGAGAATGATCCGCTTTTGTCCGCGATAAAGCCGGTTAAAGCAGGCCCGATAATACCGGCCGTGTTTGCAAGAAAATGCATAAAGCCGCCGACTGACCCGACATTCCTTTGATCAACCACATCATGAATGACCGCCCAATAGATAGAGCCCGTTATATATAAAAAGAAGACTGATAAAGCAACGAGAATAACGGCACTTACGGTAGTGGTAACAAGTCCGGCAAATCCGATCAGTACAGCGGAAGCGAACAGACAAGTGACAAGAATGACTTTCCGTGAGAACAAAACCCCTTTTCCGGCGGTTTTTTTGAATACATAATCAGAAATCATTCCGCCTGCCGCCAAACCGATAAATCCAAGAATCCAGGGAATAACAGTCACCACGCTCATAAATTCAACACTTAAACCGCGTTCTTTCACCAGATAGCTCGGAAACCATGTTAAGAAGAAAAATAAAATGTAGTTGTAGGCGAAAAAGGCAAAAGCCGTGAAGAGAACCGTTTTTTGTTTCAAATAAAAGGTCATCGGGATATGCTGCTCATGCGATTGAATCGCTGCTTTCATTGCCGGGGCGTCTTCCGTCGGCGCCGGCCGTTCTTTGACAAATTTAAACCAGATGAGCGCCCAGACTAAACCGATGATCATGATCAGGACAAAGGAAACTTTCCAGCTGAACGCCACAGCAATCATCCCGACAATCGGGCCGGAGATCGCTCCGCCGAGCGGCGTTCCGCTGTTTGTCAGGCCGATGACCGTGGCGCGCTGAGACGGAGGAAACCAATTGTTGACCATTTTGCTTATGGCAGCCGACAGCGGCCCCTCCCCCATACCGAATAAAACACGGATAATCAAAAGACTTACAAATCCGAAAGCAAGCGCAACCGCTCCGCTGAAAAGAGACCAAACGATCATCGCCGTACACAATGTCAATTTAGCCCCGTACCGGTCAGATGCAACACCGCCGAGAAAGTTAAACACAGCGTATCCGACAGAGAAACTGCTGAAAATCAGCCCCATTTGGGTTGCCGACAATGTGAGATCCTGCTGTATGAACGGCGCTGCAATAGACAGCGCTGAGCGGTCTAAATAGTTAATCACCCCGGCTGAAAATAAAAGAAGAATAATAGGGAATCTATCCTTTGAGAACATAAAATCCCTCCCTCTTATTTCATAATATTCAGATATTAAAATTGCCGGAGTAAACCGGTTTATGCAATGAAACCGGTTATCCGGATTGCCTTGCGAGCAGCGCCGGTTTATAGCGGTGAATCCGTTTTTCACCGCCATCTTTTTCTTGTATCTGGCGAAGAAGAAGGCTTCCCGCTTTTCGCGCCATTTCTGCCGCAGGCTGAACGATCGTCGTAATCGGAGGAGTAAAAAAACCCGCAAAAGGAACTTCATCAATTCCGATGACGGCTGCCTTATCCGGAATTGTCATATCATGCTCCTTCATATACTTCAGCACCTCAACAAGAACGATATCGTTTGCCGCCAATATCGCTTTCGGAGGCTCTTCAAGTGAGAACAGCTCTGACAAAACATTGGAAATATCAGCCGCATCGGCTGTTTTGATATATTCGTTCCGCACTATCATTCCGTGGCGGTCAAGCGCCTTCTTATACCCTTCAATCCTTTCTACCCTCGGACTGATTTCCCGAATAATGGACGTCGTAATAATCGCGATTCTCTTTATGCCGCTTTCGATAAACCGGTCAACGGCAAGACCGGCTGCATGATGATTATCAAGCATCACTGTCGGAATCCCGAGTTCTTCAATGGTTCTGTCCATAAACACGACCGGAAACGTATCGCGTTTCATCTTTTCATATAAAGAGAGATTTTCGCCCGTCGGAAAAATAATAATTCCGTCCACCTGCTTGGCCCGCAGCATTTCAATATATTTCTTTTCTTTTTCCGGTTCATCATCCGCATTGCAGACAATAATATGAAATCCTTGTTCATGAAAATAGTCTTCCACCGCCCTGATGACCTGAGTGGAAAAGGTGTGAAGAATATTAGCCACCACCACACCTACTGTAAATGTTGATTTCTGTTTTAAGCTGCGGGCGACGAAATTCGGCTGATAGTTCAGCTCTTGAATGGCCGCTTCTATTTTTTGTTTCGTTTTCTCGCTCATATAGTCATAGCGCTGATTTAAAAATTGAGATACGGTGCTTTTAGATACGTTTGCATATTTCGCCACATCAGAAATTGTAATGGTTTTCATAGACTCATCCCCGTCTGTCTTCATTTTTCACTAGTATAAGTCAGAAGTAAATAGTTTACAATCTGACAGGGACATGGATTCTGTCACACTCCGGAATAAGCCATAAAACCTCCGTCGACGGGAACGGTGACCCCTGTGACAAAGCCTGAGCATGAATCATCCGAAAGCCACAGGAGCGTTCCCAGAAGGTCTTCCGGTTTCCCGAAACGTTTCATCGGTGTATGTGCCATAATCTTATTGGATCGGTCTGTCAGACTTCCATCTTCCTGTAATAACAACTCACGGTTTTGCGCTGTCAAAAAGAAACCCGGAGCGATGGCATTCACCCGCATCCCTTTTTTTGCGAAATGAACAGCCATCCACATCGTAAAATTCTGAATCGCCGCCTTGGCCGCGCTGTAGGCAGGCACCTTTGTCATCGGTGTATACGCACTCATAGAAGAAATATTAATAATCGCGGGACATTCCGCCTTCAAAAGGTCTTTTCCAAACACTTGCGATGCCAGAAATGCACCGGTAAAGTTGGTTGAAAAAACGCTGGAAAACCCCGTTTCGTCCATATCAAAAAATGATGTGCCCTGCTCATCCTCTTCATACGTCTCACTGGCAGTGATCGCATCAGGGTGATTTCCCCCGGCTCCGTTAATTAAAAGATTGACAGAACCGAACCGGCTGATAATCTCGTCTTTTGCCTTTTCGAGCGAATCACGGGCTGAAACATCAGCCGGTACAGAAACCGCGGTTCCTCCAGCGTCAGCAATCTCGCCCGCCGCACGCTCTGCTTTATCAGCATTCCGGCTGACGATCGCAATTTTCATCCCCTGCCGTGAAAGCTCCTTTGCCATTGCTGAACAGAGAACACCGCTCCCGCCTGTTATGACAGCGGTTCTTCCTGATAAACGTTCATGAATCGGTCTCATCTCTTCACCCCTTTCTCATGAGACGAGAACGCATCCCACAGTCCGTTCAAGTACATAATTCCTAAGGCACGATCATATAAACCATAACCCGGCCGCATTGTTCGCCCCAGATATGACGGCCGTGATCAGGCCGTACATATCCTTTATAGTCTTGGCCGTGCAATTCTTTTACCACACCGGTAATATCAATGGACCCATCACTGGTAAGATGCGAAGTTTCCGTAAAATCACCGTTATCGCAGATTTTCACATTTCGTATATGGGCAAACGGCGCAGCTCCCGCATAGTGTTTGGCGATCTTCACCATATCATTGGCGGGATCCGCTCCCATCGAACCCGTGCATAACGTAATACAATTGGCGGGTGAATCTGAAATCTCTCGCAGCTTTTCGTAGCTTTTCTCACCGGTGATAATACGGGGCAGGCCAAAAATTGACCAGGGCGGATCATCCGGATGAATGGCCATTTGAATGCCGTGTTCCTCCGCTACAGGAAGAATTTCATGTAAAAAGAACTCAAGATTGGCCCAAAGCTGTTTTTCATCAACCGTTTGATAGGCCTCAAACAGTTCCTTGATCCGGGCCATTTTCTCCGGCTCCCACCCGGGAAGCGTCAAATCAGAAGATTCTTCAACCGTGCGGATCAGTTCCTCCGGAGATAGACTTTCCACTTTCGCTTTTTCAAAAAACAGTGCGGTTGACCCATCCTCCAGCGCGCGGAACATATCGGTACGCGTCCAGTCAAATATCGGCATGAAATTGTAACAGATGACTTTCACACCGAATTCGGACAGATTGCGAATGGTCTGTTTATAGTGCTCAATATATTGTCCGCGTTCTTCATGACCGAGTTTAATGGCTTCATGAACATTCACGCTTTCCACGACCTCTGCATGAAACCCATAGGATTGAATGAATCTGACTTCCGCTTCAATGTCCTCCTTTTCCCATACTTCGCCCGCGGGCTTCTGGTGAAGAGCCCAGACGATGCCTTTGACCCCGGGAATTTGTCTGACATGTTCAAGAGTCACCGTATCATTACCTTGGCCATACCAGCGAAACGTGATATTCATGTTACACCCCCGTATATTCGTGTTTTCGGCAGACGTATTCTTTGCTGAGGGATACGGCAGCTTCATAGCCGCCCTTTTGATATGCTTTTGTCAAGTCGCTTCCCACACCCACCGCGACCGCTCCGGCAGAGAGCCAGTCATTCATGCTGTTTAATGAGATACCCCCGGTCGGCATAATGCGGACATTCGGCAGAGGACCGTTGACCGACTTGATAAATGAAGGGTCAAACGAATTAGCGGGGAACAGCTTTACCACATCACATCCGGCTTCGAGCGCCAAAGCCATATCAGACACGCTCATGCATCCCGGAAGATACGGTACGCTGTACTGGTTGCATAGAGATGCTATCTCTTTTACAAAATGAGAGCTGACGATAAATGAGGCGCCTGATAAAATGGCGTGTCTCGCCGTTTCTGTATCCATTACAGAGCCGGCTCCAAGAAGAATATCTTGATGCCGGAGTTCCTTAAAGACATCTTCCACTTCAGGAGTTGTGTATGTAAGCTCAATGGCGCTGATACCTCCTGAAATGGCCGCTCTTGAAACTTCAAGCGCCTCTTGGCTGTTTTGTCCCCTTATGACAGCCACCACTTGTGCATGCAGAAGTTTTTCGTAAATAACGTACTTAGGCAGCATTCTCGCTCCTCCTTTAATCAAACGTAATGATTGCTTTTCCCACCTTGCCCGGGTGCTGTTCGATCAACTGAAATGCTTGATGGACGTCATCTGCTGAAAATGTATGTGTAATAAGACCGCCGTGCGTTAACAGGCCTTTATTCAGTAAGTCTGTAATGTACGGAAACTGATTCGTCTGCAATCTTGAACCGGTTATCGTGACTTCCTTTTTTGTGATCGGAAGCTGAGAAATGCCGGCAGTCCTCTCATCAAAACCAAGCACAACCACATGACCGGCCGGAGACACCGCGTCAATAGACGTTTCAAACGTTGAGGGGAGACAGACGGCATCAATGACGGCATTGGCGCCTTCATTTTTTGTCCATTCGTTCACCCGCAAAACGGGATCTTCTTTTTGCGCGTTGACGGTAACGTCCGCACCGTTTTTTTCAGCGAATGCCAAGCGTTCATCATTCAAGTCGGTTATCATGACGGAAGCGCCTTTGAGCTTTGCCATTTTTAATATGCAGATTCCGATCGGCCCCGCCCCCTGAATCAAAACGGTATCTTCCTTCTCGACTCCGCCTCTCCAAACGGCCTGGGCGCCGATCGTATATGGTTCTGCCATGACCGCTTCCTCCCAGGGCAGATCGGGCGAAACGGCATGCAGCTGCTTTTCCGGAAGCACGATATATTCCCGCATCCCGCCATCTTCATGAACGCCGAACACCGAAAGCGCTTTGCAGACGTTCGGACGTCCTTTCCGGCAGGCATAGCATGTTCCGCAATAAGATATCGGTTCAATCACTACCCGGTCACCCGGCTTGAAACGCCGGACAAGAGAACCGGTCTTTGCGACTTCCCCTGTGACTTCATGACCGATTACTCTCGGCAGGGACGCTAACGGATTTGTCCCATGATAAATATGCAAATCTGATCCGCAAATTCCGACCCGCTTCACCTTGACAAGAACATCATCCGCGTGGACAACAGACGGTTTCTCACATTCCGTCACCACCAGATCAAATGCTTTCCGTACTAGAACCGCTTTCATTTTCTCACCCGCTTTTTAAGTTGTGCTTGCTAACGTTCAATCACAGTCTCTTTGTTTACAAATGACAGAACCTCTTCTAGATAGGGAAGCCCTTCATTGTCACCGGAAACTGTGGTGACGAGCGCACCGACCGCATTGGCAAACTCCAGACGTTTTTCCGGTTCAAAACCATGCAGATAACTGTACAGGTAACCGGCATTAAAGCCGTCACCCGCTCCTACCGTGTCAACAGGCGCAACCGGGAAAGCCTCTTTGTGAACCCACTTATGATCATGATACAGCGCAGAACCTGCTTCACCGTCTTTTATGACAAGCTGACTGATTGAATAGGTCTCTGCAAACCGGGCTAATGCCTCATTTTCCCCTAGACCTGTCAGCTGTTTCATTTCGTCCCGGCCCGCCAGAAGAATATCAGTATGCGGAAAGATTTGATGAAATGCCGCACGCGCCTCCTCAATCGTCCACAGCTTCAGCCTGATATTCGGATCAAAAGATACGGGAATCCCCCTTGCTTTGGCGATGGAAAGCACCCTTTCAGCAATTTCAAGGTTTTTCTTATCAAGCGCGAGGAACACGCCGGTAAGATGAACGATGTGAATGCCGGCAAACATATTCTCTGTTATATCTTCCGGTGCAAGAGTCAGAATTGGTGAATTGAAACGGTAATAAAACGTCTTGCCTGAACCGTCATTTCTGATCTCTTTGACATTTAAAGATGTAGGAAAGCCTTCAACATAGGAGACGTCAGTCACATCAATTCCTTCTCCTTTGGCAAACTGATAAATCACTCTGCCGAACTCATCCTTCCCCAGCCTGCTGACCCACTTTGAGTGCAGATTCAATCTGGCGCATGCAATCGCAAAATTCAGTTCAGCTCCTCCTGCTTTTCGTTCAAAATGGGTAACAAAACGCAAAGGCCCTGTGCTTGCGGGATTTAAGGTGATCATCGCATCACCGATCGTAAAAATGCCATAATCAGAAGCCACATTAATACTCCTTTCCTTTAAGACTAAATCGGTTTGGTAAACCGGTTTAGTTAAACTTTATATGAAAGCCCTTACACACACAAGAGAAAAATACAACAAATTCAAAAAAATCTGTTTTCGGCAAAAATAACCTGGTTTTTCACATAAAAAAACCCCTCACAACAAAATGTAAGGGGTTTTTTGAAAATTGTATGCATGTTTCCTTAGTTAGCAGTCTTACGTTCGGGGCTTGTACCTTCTTCTTCCGCCCATGTTTCAATATGCTTGAGCTCCGGCGTATTCTCGGCCTTGAATACAGGATCAAGACCTTTTTTGCGCTGAGCGGCATAATCCTTATAGATCTTGTAGGCTACATTACTCAGCAATAAGATTGCCACTAAGTTAATGAGAGCCAAGAGTCCCATAAACAAGTTTGCCATGTCCCAGACGATCTGGAAGTCAGCCAAACATCCGTATACCACCATCACTACGACGAATACGCGGTAAATATTAAGCCATGTTTTGCTTGTTTTAATAAATTCAATATTCGTTTCACCATAGTAATAGTTGCCGACGACAGAACTGAATGCGAATAAAAACATCGCAATCGCAATAAATGTCGGCGCCCATCCGCCGAGGTGGTGCTGCAGTGCGGCTTGCGTCACTTGAATGCCGTCTCCTTTAGGCGTAAAGCTGTACAATAAAATGATAAAGGCAGTCGATGTACAAACGATAAATGTATCAAAAAATACGCCGAGCGTCTGAATTAATCCCTGCTTAGCCGGATGCGACACATGTGCAGCCGCTGCGGCATTCGGCGCGCTTCCCATACCCGCTTCGTTTGAAAACAGGCCGCGCTGCGCACCGATAATAATGATGCTTCCTAAGCTTCCGCCGACGATCTGTTCAAGACCGAACGCATTTTTCACAATCGTAACAAACAGCTCAGGTACCGCTGTAATATTTACAATCACGACATACAGCGCGATCAGAATATACATACCCGCCATGACCGGAACGATTAATTGCGAGACGGAAACAACACGTTTCAGACCGCCGAATATAATGAAAGCCGTTAATACAGCTAAAATGATTGCGATAACTGTTTTATTCACATGGAATGCTTCGTCAAACGCGACAGAAATCGTATTTGACTGCACGGCGTTAAAGATAAGTCCGAAAGAAACGGTAATCAATACGGCGAATAAAATACCGAGCCAGCGGGCGCCCAGTCCCTTTGCCATGTAATATGCCGGACCGCCGCGGAATTCGTCACCGGAACGCACTTTATACAGCTGCGCCAAGGTGCTTTCCACAAAGCTGGAAGCCATACCGACAATCGCTACGATCCACATCCAAAATACTGCGCCGGGACCGCCTGTTGCAATCGCCAGCGCGACGCCGGTCAAGTTTCCGGTTCCGACACGAGAAGCGGCTGAGATAAAGAATGCCTGCATTGAAGACACTCCTTTATTTCCTTGCGGCTTCTCCCCGACGATTCTAAACATTTCTATAAAGTATTGGAATTGAATAAAGCGAAAACGGAACGTAAAGTACAAACCGATCCCGACTAAAATATAAACAAGATACTTCCAAATAAAATCATTTGGAACATTTATGATTTCACTGATGAAAGCCTCCATGTTTAACCTCCCTTTTACGTATCTTTTACTGTCATTTTTGCTGCATATGTTAGATCTTTTAACACAACGAGTATTATTATATCACAACGACCGTGGTTGAGAAGTTTTTTTAAGAAAATGTTTCGGTTTCTTCATCACGTCTTTTGCTGTCATGCCCCGTTTTTTATCTTACAGCCCGAAAAATGTTGTCACGTCATAAGGAATGCGTGCATATCATAACAAATAGGTCTTTAAGATAAAAGAGATGAAAAGATGGATGGAATGGTATATACTTAACCAGGATAATAATTTTTTAAATTTAATAAATATGTTTACTTTACATTTAAATTAGGGTATTATAATAAAAATATTCAGACTTATGAAGGGGGGGAGAACATTTGAAAAAAATCTTGTTTTTAAAAGCTTCTATTTTATTTTTAGCGATTGCAAGCTTTCATTTGCTCTCCATTCCCCATGCGTTTGATACTGCTCATCATTTTAAAGCGGTAGCCGACCAGCAGGAAATGCACGAAATGAAGGCCGGCCAAAATGCTGATGATGAGAAAAAATCGCTGACGGGCTCATATATCTTGACGGCGCTTTTTGCCGCTTCTGTCTCACTGATCGTGATATCAGACAGGAGACGCCCCGCTTCCCGGAGAAGACAGCGAAAGAAAAGCTTTTTAATCGCTAAATTTTATCAGTCCTCGTATTTCGATGAGCTTCATGTTCAACATCGCCTATCTATGTAACATAAAATGAGGAGGTTGTTAAACATGTTGTTTATCTTACGAATGGTGATTTTAGGGTTGTTTTCATTCACTGCATTGAATTTATTTGTATGGCAGGGAATCGAAGTCATTCACGCTATCACTGACTTATTCGGCAGCCACGAAAGCTAAATAGTAAAACCTCCGCTCAATGAGCGGAGGTTTTTTTTATTTTATTTTTACTCTTAAACTTAAACATCAGACGCGGGGATACGCCATACATCTGTTACCGGCCCTGTCTCAGCTTCATCGGTAAAGAAGGAACCGTTGCTGTATCGGTCATTCGCCCGCAAGGACTTCACGGCGATTTCGATTCTCTCGCCTTTTTCTGTTTCCGCAGCGATCATGTCGGCCAAAGCGCATGCGAATACGCCGACTGTGCGATGCGGGTTCTTTTTAAGCTCACGCAGCATGATGACGCCGCGCTTCGCTCTGGATGTTTTTTCGAATTCAGATAGGTTCATCCGCTTGATTGCTCCCCGCTGTGTGACAAGGATAAGCGAATCTGTCTCATGCAGGATTTGTCCTGATACGACGGTATCACCGTCTTTTAAATTTATACCCTTTACGCCGGCCGCACGGGCACCGACTACATTTACTTCATCTTCACCGAACCATAAACCGTACCCGAGGCGGGTGGCGATAAACAGCTGGCTGCCGCCGTCTGTGACATGAACATCAATCAGCTCGTCGTCCCCTTTAAGGTTAAGGGCAACAAGCGCTTTCGAGTAACGCTGCGCTTTGTAATGCGTCATTTCAGTTCTTTTCACCATGCCGTTTTTCGTCATAAACAATAAATATGAAGATGGATCAAACTCTTTTACCGGTATAGCTTTCACGATGGTTTCATCACGGTCAATCGTGATGATGTTCGTTACGTGCTGCCCCATGTCTTTCCACCTGATATCAGGAAGCTGGTGAACCGGACAATAAACATAGCTTCCCTTATTGGTAAAGAGCAGGAGAACATCCGTTGTATTCATTTCAAATTGGTGAATCAGCCTGTCAGTATCCTTCATACCGAAATCCTGACCGTTAGAAGCGGCAAATGACCGCTGGCTTGTTCGTTTTACATAGCCGTCTTTTGTGACTGTCACATATACGTCCTCAGAGGCTACCATGACTTCAAGATTGATTTTAATTTCCTCAATCTTTTCTTCAATGACAGACCGTCTGCTGTCAGCATAGGTCTTTTTCAATTTTTTCAGGCTGCTTGTAATGACTTTTAACAGCTTTTTATCATGACTTAAAATGGCTTCGAGCTCCTGAATTTTCTTGCTGAGCTCTTCCGCTTCCTCTTTTAGCGCCGTAATATCCGTGTTTGTCAGACGATACAGCTGCAAGGATACGATCGCTTCAGCCTGCGGCTCCGTAAATGCGAATTTAGACATTAAGTTTTGTTTCGCATCTTTCTTGTCGCTGCTTGCCCGGATGACCGCTATGACCTCATCTAACACAGACAGTGCCTTCATCAGTCCTTCAACGATGTGATGCCGCTCTTTTGCTTTTTGCAATTCAAAGACGGAGCGGTTTGTCACTACTTCCTTCTGGTGGGAAATATACGCATCCATGATGGCTGTAAGACTCATCAGCATCGGCCGGCGGTTATGTATGGCGACCATATTAAAGTTATATGTTGTCTGCAGATCAGTGTTTTTATATAAGAAATTCAGGATGCCTTTTGCATCGGCTTCTTTCTTTAACTCAACGACCACCCGAAGCCCCGTGCGGTCAGTTTCATCCCGGACTTCAGAAATGCCTTCGACTTTTTTGTCTATGCGGTATTCGTCCATTTTCTTTACGAGATTGGCTTTGTTTACTTCAAACGGAATTTCTGTAATGACGATCTGCTCCCGTCCGCCTCTTACGGATTCCACTTCAGCCTTGCCGCGGATAATAATTTTGCCTTTCCCGGTTTCATAAGCCTTCCGAATGCCGTCGACTCCTTGAATAATGCCTCCTGTCGGAAAGTCAGGCCCTTTAATCACCTGCATCAAGTCATCGACGGTGCAATCCGGAGATTCAATCCGTTTAATGACGGCATCAATGACCTCACCCAGATGATGAGGGGGAATATCAGTCGCATAGCCCGCTGAAATCCCGGTTGATCCGTTGACAAGCAAGTTAGGGAACATGGCGGGCAAAACAACCGGTTCTTTACTAGTGTCATCAAAGTTCGGAACGAATTCAACCGTATTTTTATCAATATCACGCAAAAGCTCTGACGCGATAGAAGATAATCTCGCTTCCGTATAACGCATGGCAGCCGGCGGATCACCGTCAATGCTTCCATTGTTGCCGTGCATCTCAATCAGCACATTCCGCACTTTCCAATCCTGGCTCATCCGCACCATCGCTTCATAAACGGAGCTGTCACCGTGCGGATGATAATTACCGATAACGTTTCCGACCGTTTTCGCCGCTTTACGGAAATTTTTATCGAATGTATTTCCGTCTGCGTGCATGGCGTATAAAATTCTCCGCTGCACCGGCTTTAAACCGTCACGAGCGTCGGGCAGCGCCCTGTCTTGAATAATGTATTTACTGTAGCGTCCGAAACGGTCGCCGATTACTTCTTCTAACGGTAAATCATGAAATAATTCTGGCTGTGCCACTATTAAACCTCCTCAGCGACCGACAAGTTTTCATTTTCTAAAATATTGCTTTCCTCATCTAATCCGAAGGCAACATTCTTTTCAATCCATTTTCTTCTCGGTTCTACTTTGTCTCCCATTAATGTCGTTACGCGGCGCTCTACCCGTGCCGCATCGTCGATCTTGACTCTGACGAGAGTTCGCGATTCGGGATTCATCGTCGTTTCCCAGAGCTGGTCTGCGTTCATTTCTCCCAGACCTTTATAGCGCTGGATGGTATACCCTTTGCCGACTTTCTTTAAAACGCCGTCCATTTCTTCGTCGGACCAGGCATATTCAATAATCTCTTTCTTACCGCTCCCTTTGCTCACTTTGTAAAGAGGCGGAAGGGCGATGAAGACTTTTCCGTGCTCGATTAAAGGTTTCATATAGCGGTAGAAAAACGTTAACAGCAAGACTTGAATGTGCGCGCCGTCGGTATCCGCGTCCGTCATGATGATGATCTTGTCATAGTTGATGTCGTCTATATCAAAATCTGCGCCGACACCGCCTCCGATCGCATGAATAATCGTATTGATTTCTTCATTTTTGAAGATGTCTGCAAGCTTTGCTTTCTCTGTGTTGATGACCTTTCCGCGAAGGGGCAGCACGGCTTGGAATTTCCGGTCTCTTCCCTGTTTTGCAGAACCTCCCGCAGAGTCTCCCTCCACCAGATACAATTCATTCTTCGCCGGATTTCTGGAACCGGCGGGTGTGAGTTTTCCGCTCAGCGTCGCTTCTGATTTTTTTCGCTTTTTGCCGCTTCTCGCTTCTTCTCTCGCTTTACGGGCCGATTCACGGGCCTGGCTTGCTTTAATCGCTTTTTTGACAAGCAGGGTCGCCGTATCGCGGTTTTCTTCCAAGAAATAAGCAAGATTCTCGGAAATGACGGCATCCGCGGCTGATCTCGCCTCACTTGTGCCAAGCTTCCCTTTCGTCTGGCCTTCAAATTGCAGCAGTTCCTCCGGGATACGCACGGAAATGATTGCGGACAAACCTTCCCTGATATCGGCGCCTTCAAGGTTCTTGTCTTTCTCTTTTAAAAGGGCAACCTTTCGCGCATACTCGTTAAACGCTCTTGTCATTGCCGTTTTGGCTCCTGATTCGTGGGTGCCGCCGTCCTTTGTTCTGACGTTATTAACGAATGACAGCATATTTTCTGAATACCCGTCATTAAACTGAAACGCGAAATCGACTTCAATGTCATGATGCTCGCCTTCAAAGGAAACCACTTCGCATAAAGCGTCTTTTTCCTCGTTTAAATAAGCGACAAATGCTTCAATTCCGTTCTCATAATAAAATACTTCTTTTACGCCGTTCCGTTCATCAATTAATTCTATTTTCAAACCTTTTAACAAGAAAGCTGATTCGCGCAGACGTTCTGACAGCGTGTCAAAATTATAAACCGTTGCGCTGAACATTGACGGATCAGGTTTAAAATGGGTAAGCGTTCCCGTTTTTTTGGTCGTTCCGATTTTTTCAAGTGAAGTCACGGGCTTGCCGCCGTTTTCAAACCGCTGTTTATAAACATATCCGTCACGCTCAATAGTAACTGTCAGCCACTCCGATAACGCGTTTACGACAGATGCGCCGACACCATGCAGACCTCCGCTTGTTTTATAGCCGCCCTGTCCGAATTTCCCCCCGGCATGCAGCACGGTGAAAATAACTTCCGGCGTCGGCTTTCCGAGCTTATGCATCCCGGTCGGCATTCCGCGTCCTCTGTCCTGTACGGAGATGCTGTTGTCCTTATGTATCGTTACGATAATATGATCTCCGTAGCCGGCAAGAACTTCATCGACGGAATTGTCGACGATCTCATATACCAGATGGTGCAGGCCGCGTGCGTCCGTCGAACCGATGTACATTCCCGGTCGTTTTCTGACGGCTTCCAGGCCTTCAAGCACCTGTATGGCATCTTCGTTGTAATCAAATTGCTGTTTTCTAGCCAAACGTACAAACCCCTTTCAAAAAACCTGCTCTTAATCATTCTCTTTTTTAAATGTTTTCATGTCTTTGTTTTTCAGTATGCGCAAGCTTCGGTCCAATTCTCCTCGGACTCACAATTATAACCAATATGCTTGATTTCGCAACATATTTAAGCGAATGGCTCGTTTTTTAGGCCGCAAGACATACATTCGAACGGCTTTTCATCTTTTTGGTGCCCTTTTCGGCGGATAAGAACATGAGTTCGCTTTCTATTATATAGCTTTATGCCGGCCATCGCAAACAGACTGTAAACCCCTGTATAAAGGGGTTTCTAAAAAAGCTGTTCATGCTTTATTGTATCTGTTTCATCATCATACGCAAAGAGTATTCTTTCAATAAAAAAGCAAAAACCCCTGATTTGCCAAGGATTTTTGCCTTTTTTGTTCCTATTTTATAACAGCGCGGGCGACTTTTATACATAAATCCATAACAGCCGTCCGTCCTTTGTCTGTAATCATGCGATACGCTTCTTCATTTGCAAGACCCTGCTGCGCCCAAAAAACGGGAGCGTCCGTCTGTAAAAATTCTTCAGCGACGCCGGGAAGCTGCTCAGAGCGTCTGAACACATTCACGATATCAATTGGTCCTTCCACGTCTTTTAATGAAGCGACGGCTTTAACGCCAAGCGCCTCATCAATCGTTGGATTGACGGGAATAATTTCATACCCTTCATCCTGCATCGCTTTGGAAACCATGTAAGAAGTCCGGTCGGGACGGTCTGACAGCCCGACGACTGCGATCCGTTTGCTCCGGTCCAGAATTTCTTTAATCTCTGACTTTGAAGGATTTTGCATCTTTACCATCTCCTTTTGATATATTGTACATGACCGCTTCGCCGGAATCAAAAAAAGCGCTTTGTCAGCTTAATTCTCAAAAAACTTGTCATCAGACGGTAACAACTCGTGTTAAAATAGAGTGAAGGGACATTGAAAAGGAGAAATGTAGATGTTGATTGCTTTATTGATTATTTTGGCCTATGTAATAGGCAGCATCCCGTCAGGTTTAATCGTAGGCAAACTTGCGAAAGGGATCGATATTAGAGAACACGGAAGCGGCAATTTGGGCGCCACAAATGCTTTTCGCACGCTTGGCGTTAAAGCGGGATCTGTCGTCATCGCAGCCGATATTTTAAAAGGCACCTTGGCCGCGGCGCTCCCATATTTACTGCACGTCCCCATTCATCCTCTTCTCGCAGGGGTGGCAGCAGTAATCGGCCATGTATTCCCCGTGTTCGCAAAGTTTAAGGGAGGCAAAGCCGTAGCCACATCAGGGGGCGTCCTGCTGTTTTATGCTCCGCTGTTATTCGTTACGATGGTTGCAGTATTTTTCGTATTTTTATTCCTTACGAAATTTGTTTCTCTGTCTTCAATGTTAACAGGGATTTATACGATTATTTACTGTCTGTTTGTAAAAGACCCTTATTTATTAATCGTAGTGACGCTCTTGACCGCGTTTGTTATCTACAGACACAGGGCAAACATCAAACGGATTATAAACAAAACAGAACCGAAGATCAAATGGTTTTGATGAAACTTCAATTTTGACATCAAAATGCCATATGCGTTTATAATAGAGATAATTTCTTTATATGAGAAACAAAAAGGGAGTGTTCCGGATGAACATGAAAGTAACGAAAGGCGCGCTGGATTGGTACAAAGAAGAGCTCGATCTGGAAACAGGCGACCACGTCCGTTTCTTTGTCCGTTACGGGGGATGCAGCAACGTTCAGAAAGGCTTTTCTCTCGGCATTTTAAAAGACCGGCCGATGAACATCGGCACCAGCACGGAAGTTGAAGGCATTACCTTTTTTATTGAAGAAAGCGACTTATGGTACTTTGATAATCACGATTTGTCAGTCACATATTCAGATCAGGCAGAAGAGCCGGTATTTGATTATGTGTAAAAAAAAGAACGCAGCGGATGCGTTCTTTTTTTTACAGCCTGAACCTTTTGAGATGATCAGTCAGATGTTCTTTTTCTAATATGCTTCTTTGCGTATCACCGAGCAGGTCAAAGTGGGGAAATTCATTTTTATGGTGAATCCACTCCGGCTTCAGCCCGTACTCCGCTCCCCATCTGATCAGTTTATTGAGATCGCTTGAACCGGCCTTCGTCACGGTCTTAGCCTCCGGAAAGCGGTCGTCCAGCCAGTAATGCGTTAAAAAAGCGATTTTCCCTTCCGATACATCCCGCTTCCATCTTTCCAGTTCCTTACGCGTAATTCCAAATGCCATAAGTGCAGCCGCTCCTTATTTTTTTGCCTTTTCGTAAGCGGCATGCCAATCAGGAAAAGCCTTGCGAAACTGAATCGGTTTGAAGCTCTCTTTATCAACGCATATATGAGAGGATGTCGCTTTGATGGCAAGTTCTTGATCCGGATTATAGATGTGGTAGCCGTAAACGGTTTTAAATCCGTTATATTCTTCAATCCAAGTATGTACGACAGCCGTTTCTCCGTAGCGGAGCGGCTTTTTATAAGAAATGCTGATATCCAATACAGGGGACAGCACACCTCTATCTTCCATATCCTTGTAAAGGAATCCGAGTTCCTTAATCAGCGCCGTTCTGCCGACCTCCATCCAGACTAAGTAATTGGCATGATAGACGATGCCCATTTGATCTGTTTCCGCATAACGCACTTCTATTTCTTTTTTTGACACATGCAACGTTCTCTGCTCCCTTATTATCAGATTAGCCCCATTTTATCACAACGAGCCGGAAAGAGAAAAAAACCAGGTTTCCCTGGTTTTTATTATGATTGATAGCCGTTTTCTCTTGCAGCCGATTCATCCTGGATTTCACTGCGGAACGATTCAATGCTTTCATTGCGTCTGGCATTCTTCTCTTGAATGCGCTGTCTTTCCTCATCTGTCGCAAATCCCATTGATTCTTTGGCTTCTTCTATATTTTCAATTGTATTCTGCACCATATCCTGCAGCTTTTCAACGTTATCGGAACGGTCATCCGGATTCGGTTTTTGATAATTGTTTGTCATAATGTCTGCTCTCCTTTGATGATGTTATTCGCCTTTCGTCTGCATGACAATCGGATGTCCGTTTGACTTGTCATGAAACTTTTCCCCTTTGTTGCGTTTATATTTAACGGGTTTTGTCCCTAAGTGGCTCGGAGCGTATTGCGGCTGGCCGTCTTTCTTGTTTATGCCCATGTTCATCCCTCCTTAAGAGTATATTTTGCAAAAGGAGGTGCAAACATGACTGCAAATTAAAGGTTATTTTTGTTTGAACCGCTGCTCCAGCTTTTCTTCAAGCTGATTCAAATATTCCGTATTGGTCATCAGCTCACGTTTATTTTCCATAACCAATTCATGAAAAGAACGTTTTCGCATTTTTTTCAATCTTCTCACCTCCGTGTTTTCATTCATTTTTTCCAATTTTTCAAAACCTAAGCCCTTCACAATAAAAAAACTGAACCTCTATTTGAGATCCAGTTTTTCTTTCATTTCTTTTTTTGTCATCGTGCCTACGCGAATGTGCTGAATGGTTCCTTTTTCGTCTAATATGTATGTTGTCGGATAAGAAAGCACGTTGAAATCTCCGTTAATTCCGCTTTTGTCAATCAGAATAGGAAATGTCAGCTGATAATGATCAGCAAATGATTTCACAGCCTGTATATTTTTTTCAGAGGACGTAAAATTAACGGCTGCTACCGCAATATCAGGATATTCTTTCTGCAGCTCCTGCATATCGGGCATTTCCATTCGGCACGGCTTGCACCACGTCGCCCAGAAATTGAGGAGCACTTTTTTTCCTTTATAATCAGAAAGGGAGATGCTTTTTCCTGACAATGTATCAAGTGTAAAGTCAGGGGCTTTCATCCCTTCTTCTGTCCCTTCTTTCGGACTTTTTTGTACAGAATAAATGTTCCAGCCCGCATACACTAACAACCCGATAAGTAATATTCCGCCCAGCCATTTCGCAAGCATCTCAAGGCCTCCCGCATAAAAAGAGAGAAAGCAGACTGCTTTCTCTCCTTTGTTCATTCTGCTACTGTTTCATTTTATCGCGAAGCACCATTTGTAAAATGCCGCCGTGGCGATAGTAATCAATTTCCACTTCACTGTCAAAACGGACAACAACTTCAAATGTTTTTACCGTACCGTCTTCACTGATTGCTCTGACAGTCAGCAAGTCGCGCGGACGTACAGATTCATCAACATCCACCTCGATGACTTCCTTACCGGTTAAGCCGAGTGTATCCGCGTTTTCACCCTGTTTGAACTGAAGCGGCAGCACACCCATGAAGACGAGGTTGCTTCTGTGAATTCTTTCAAAGCTTTCGGCAATGACTGTTCTGATGCCGAGCAGGTTTGTTCCTTTTGCAGCCCAGTCACGTGAAGAGCCCATTCCGTAATCTTTTCCGGCCAGGACGACAAGACCCGTTTTATCTTCTTTATACCGCATGCAGGCATCATAAATAGATGTCACTTTCCCGGTAGGCCAATGTGTTGTGTATCCGCCTTCTGTACCCGGTGCGATTTGGTTTTTAATGCGGATATTGGCGAATGTTCCTCTCATCATGACTTCATGGTTTCCGCGGCGTGAGCCGTAAGAGTTAAAGTCACGAGGAGAAACGCCTTTTTCCTGCAGGTATTTGCCCGCCGGTGTGTCTTTTCCGATCGCTCCGGCCGGAGAAATGTGGTCAGTCGTCACGGAATCGCCGAATTTGCCGACAACGCGAAGTCCTCTTAAAGGCTCAACTTTTCCCGGCTCTACAGACATTTCCTCAAAGAACGGCGGGTTTTGAATGTAAGTGGAATCCTGATCCCACTTATACAGCGCTTCATCCGTCGTTTCGATTTCGTTCCAGCGCTGGTTGTCGTCAAATACCGTTTCATACTCTTTGCGGAATAATTCCGGCGTAACAGTCTGTTTGACGAGAGAATTGATTTCATCCATGGACGGCCAGATGTCATCGAAATAAACATTTTGTCCGTCATTTCCGACACCGATCGGATCCGTTTTCAGGTTGATATTCACAGTGCCTGCTAATGCGTATGCGACAACAAGCGGAGGTGACGCAAGGTAGTTTCCTTTGACAAGCGGATGGATCCGGCCTTCAAAGTTTCTGTTACCCGACAAGACAGAAGTGATCAAGAGATCATTTTTAGCAACCGCTTCTTCAATCTCTGGAGAAAGCGGGCCGGAGTTCCCGATACATGTCGTACAGCCATACCCTACGAGGTTAAAGCCGAGCTCCTTCATGTAAGGAAGCAGGCCTGAGTTGACTAAGTATCCAGTAACAACCTTAGACCCCGGTGCAAGTGACGTTTTAACATAATTCGGCACTTTCAAGCCTAATTCTACCGCTTTTTTGGCTACCAATCCGGCACCGATTAATACATAAGGGTTTGATGT
The DNA here is from genome assembly GCF_002843505.1 of Bacillus sp. SJ-10. NCBI lineage: Bacteria > Bacillati > Bacillota > Bacilli > Caryophanales > Bacillaceae > Bacillus > Bacillus sp. SJ-10. The sequence goes on from NZ_CP025258.1 coordinate 2,821,319, forward strand.
ATTCGTACAGCTTGTAATAGCAGCGATTGCAATCGCCCCTGTTTTCATAACCGCATCTTCGCCGCTGTTAAGTTTAAATGAAATTTCTTTGTTCTCTTCAGCAGCATCCGCTCCGAATCCTTGGTTGCCGGCCGGGCTGACAAGATGTTTTTTAAACGTTTCCTGCATAACGGAAAGCGGGATTAAATCCTGCGGACGTTTCGGTCCTGAAAGGTTCGCTTCGATTTTTGACAGATCAATTTCCACAACGTCTGTAAAAATCGGCTCTTCCGCGTCAGGCGTATAGAATAAACCATTGTTGCGGCAGTATGCTTCCACAATATCGATCTGCTCTTCTTCACGGCCGGTCAGACGCAGGTAAGAAAGTGCTTCCTCGTCAACCGGGAAGAATCCGCAAGTCGCTCCGTATTCCGGCGCCATATTGGCAATAGTCGCACGATCCGCAAGCGGAAGCTCAGCAACACCAGGACCGAAGAATTCAACAAATTTATTGACTACGCCTTTTTCGCGCAGCACTTGAGTGACTTTCAGCGCCAAGTCAGTCGCCGTCGTTCCGTTAGGCAATTTTCCGACAAGTTTCGCGCCGATGACCTCAGGAACAGGGAAATATGAAGGCTGGCCGAGCATTCCCGCTTCCGCCTCAATACCGCCGACACCCCAGCCGAGGACGCCGATTCCGTTAATCATTGTTGTATGGGAATCTGTTCCCACCAATGTATCAGGATATGTCACAAGTTCTCCGTCTTCCTCTTTCGTATGAACGACACTTGCCAAAAACTCAAGGTTTACCTGGTGAACGATACCTGTTGCAGGCGGAACAGCCTGATAATTGTTAAACGCTTTCTTTGCCCAGCTTAAAAATTTATAACGTTCTGCATTTCTTTCGAATTCTAAGTCCATATTAATGGCTAACGCGTCTTCCGTACCGGCTTTGTCGACTTGTACGGAGTGGTCAATGACCAAGTCAACCGGAATTTCAGGATTGATTTTATCAGGGTCTCCGCCGACAGAGGCCATGGCTTTTCTTAAAGATGCCAGGTCAACTACGGCCGGAACGCCGGTAAAGTCCTGTAGAATAACCCGTGACGGTTTAAACGGCACATCGATATCTTTTAATTCAGCAGTACCCCATCTTGCTAAATTTTCAACATGTTCTTTTGTAATGACACGTCCGTCTACCTGACGCAAAACAGATTCCAAAAGAACCTTAATAGAATAAGGAAGTTTTGAAACATTGCCGACCCCTGCGTCTTCCAATGCTTTTAATGAATAGTAGTTGTATGTTTTCCCATTTGAAGAAAATGTTTTTCTTGCTTGGAAAACGTCTTGTGTTGCGACTTTTTGCTGATTTGTCATTCTCCAAAATCCCCCTTCAATGATCAAGATCGTTCTTTAGATGAATGTTCACATTCCATCACAATTTTCTCACAATTTCATCTTAGTATAAAATCATACATAAGTAAATATCAATGTTTTTATTAAATACAATAAGATCGTCTTATCAGTATGATTTTCGGTAAATTTTGTCCGATTTTCCGCCTCATACAACGGGCTGTAAAGAGCCATATTAATGTTGAGGTGATGATCATGGTAAAACGGAAAGCCAATCATGTAATTAACGGCATGAATGATGCGAAAAGCCAAGGCAAAGGCGCGGGTTATATAGAAAATGACCAGCTCGTCCTGACGGAAGAAGAACGGCAGAACAATAAAAAAAGAAAAACAAACCAATAGCCGGAACACCTTAAAAAGGAGGCTTTAACATGACAAATAAAAATACGAGTAAAGATATGCATAAAAATGCTCCGAAGGGCCATAACCCCGGCCAGCCGGAACCGCTGAGCGGAAGCAAAAAAGTGAAAAACCGCAACCATACAAGACAAAAACATAATACAAGCCACGATATGTAAAACAGACCCCGGTGTCTGTTTTTTTGTGCCATTCACCCATTCAAAGCTTCTGCATACGTTATAGCAAGGCTTTTTAATATGGAGGGATGCTTCCATGAATCACTCAAAAAACGCTGAAGAATTTGATGATACGGAAGAATGGCTGCGGCAGTTTTACGAGGACCCGTATGCTTGGTATGACGAGACGCTGCCGATCGATCTATATGAAACAAGCCGTCAATATATCATTGAAGCCGACCTGACGGCGCTGAAGCAGGTGCAAGCGATAACCGTCACTCTTTCGGGAAATGAGTTTATGCTCTCTGTTAAAACGCTTGAACGGACGTTAAACAAACAAATGATGCTTCCTTTTTATCTGAACGACAAACATATTTTCACTGATTTCACCAACCATATTCTGACCGTCTCCATGAACAAGGAGCCAAATGAGACTCCTGCCTCTTTTTCCTTTCAATTTCCTCTATAACATAAAAAAGCCGCTTTCATCCCTCAATGGAAGCGGCTTTTTTGTCCGGTCATATCAGTCATATACCCTCAAAGTGAATCTCCCATGGCCAAATAGCAGAATCACTATACGATAGAATATGTTCTAGCAACCGGAATGACTGGACATCTATCATTTTTTCTATTCTTTTTTTTCTATTCTTTTTTTCATGTGTTCTTCTATTCTGTCTTCGTTTACAATATGGTTAAAGTAAGGAGGAGATAGAACAATGCTGGAAGGCTGGTTTATGTGGTTTATTTTATTTTGGGTCATCGTGATGATCGGATTGCTGTCTATCGGCGGGTTTTTTATGTTTCGAAAATTTTTAAAACGCTTACCGAAAGAAGACGGCCGGTCAGAACTGGATTGGCAGGACTATTATATTGAAAAAAGCAAGCACTTATGGAATGAGGGTGACAAGGCGTTTTTGGATGAACTGGTCGCCCCCGTGCCGGAGCTCTTTCGGGATGTAGCCAAAGCGAAAATCGCCGGAAAAATCGGTGAACTTTCCTTAGCGGAGGAAGCTGAACAAATAAACCGTGATTTAATCATCAGGGGTTACATACTGGCCACTCCTAAGCGTGATCATCAATTTTTAAAAAAGCATCTCCGTGAAAAACAGATTGATCTTACTCCTTATCAAGCCCTGCTCAAATAAAAAACCTTTCCGGCGGACGGAAAGGTTTTAATTCATCTGAATATCAGCGGTCTTCAGTTCATTCGAAAGTTTGCGGTAAGACAAAAACATCGCGATGCGCCACGGGACAATCATTCCGAAAGCAAGAATCCAAAACATCCCGCTTAAAGCTCCGTAATCAATCGTCGTGCTCAAAATGGATTTCATAGCGATTCTGATAACCAGCAAACCAATCAGGATAAACACAAACGCTTTTGACCGTTTTAAATAGATTTCATTATTTTTAATCTCAAATTTAGATGTTTTAATCAGAAAAATAGAGAAGATTACGCCCAGCGTAATGGCCTCCAAAAATTCTTCGCCCGTCACTCTGAAAATCGGAAAAAGGAACATAAGCGCTCCCGTACTCATGAAAATCGGCGGGAGAATTATTTTTTTAGGTGAAGCGGGCTTGTCGGAGGATTTAATCCTGACGATCATCACGGAAATTGCCATGGCCGCTGCAATAACGGATGAAATTATAATCATCATCTTTATCATTCCTTTGCTTGCACGGAGTTTGATACTATATACTATACTCCAAAAACATAAAAAAAACCAATTTGAAAAGAGAACACGTTTACGTTCCCGTTACCCGGCCTACGGCCTCCAGCACTTTAGATGCTTCAAACGGTTTAACGATAAAGTCTTTAGCGCCTAATTCAATCGCTTCCAGAACGATCCGCTGCTGCCGCATGGCGGTGCACATGATGATCCGGGCTTTCGGGTCAAAAGCTAAAATATCCTGCAGCGCCTGTATACCGTTTTTGACCGGCATGGTAATATCCATTGTCACCAGGTCGGGACGGATTTTTTGATATACTGCCAGGGCTTCCTCCCCGTCAGCCGCTTCCCCGGCCACTGTGTAATTCGCCGATTCCAGAATCTCTCTGATTTTCACCCTCATGAACTTGGCGTCATCTACAACTAAAACTCGTGTCATATTCCCCTCCACATATTTAACATTAACTAGTCTTATTGTACCAAAAACGAAAGGGTATATAATAGTTCAAAAGTTATTAACCCGTTACAGACCCGTAAATCCTCCGAAAAGATTTGACAGAACGATCAGAATGTAGCTCATCCAGTTAAAAAACAGCATAACTCCGATCAGAATCATAAGAATGCCGCCGATTTTCATGATAAGCAGCTGATGCTTGCGAATCCAATTCATTCTGGTAATAAAAAATGAAAGAACAAGAAAAGGAATCGCAAAACCGAGAACATATAAAAACATATACGGCACTGCTGAAGAAGGATTTGTATTTGCCAGCGAAAACACGGCTCCTAAAATAGGCCCGCTGCACGGCGACCAGCCGGCTGCAAACGCAAGACCGATCAGAACCGAACCGATAAACCCCTCCGGACGGCGCTTAAAGTGAATGCGCCGCTCTTTCATCATGAATTTCGGCTGAAACACACCGGCAGTAATCAGCCCGAAAAGGATCAGCATGATAGCGCCAAACTGGCGGATCGCTTCATGATATTGGGTGAAAAAACTGCCGATAAATGAAGTTCCATATCCCAATGCGATAAAAATCACGGAGAAACCAAGCAAAAAACAAAGTGTATGCACGAGGCCGCGCTTTTGCAGCATCACCTTTTCTGTTTTCACCTCGTCCATACTGACACCAGTTATGTAAGATAAAAAGGCGGGGTACAACGGCAGACAGCATGGAGAAATGAAAGACAGAAATCCGGCCCCAAACGTCAGAAAGTAATTAAAACTCACGATGACACACTCCCTTCGAGTTATGACAAAATCATTTCATTTTTTTAACACTTTCCCGAGAAGGATTACTTTTTATAGAAAAAGCTTATATAATTTAATTTGACATCGAGATATTATACTCCTTCTTATTTGAAAAACAGTATAAATGTGGATATAATAATAGCGACTCAGGTGAAAGATTTATGTATGAAAGGATATATCCCTGTGATTAGAGAGCATCTATTAAATGAAATTGAAAAAAAACGGGCAGAGCTGCTTAAAATCGTCATGACAAACGGAATGACATCAAACATTACGATAGAACTCAGCCAGGAGCTTGACCACCTTCTCATACAATATCAAAAAGAACTGCACACCGGCAGTTGGGGTGAAACATGACGCCAAAATAAAAAACCCTCTCCGGGTTTTTTATTTTTATAACCATGTATCTCTATATCATAATCTGTACGTATTATTTCGCTTGATTATTCATGGCTTTCATCATTTGATTAATTTTCTTTTGAGAAGGTTTCATTCCCATTTGCATCATCATCATGCGTAACATTTGTTCATTAATAGGCGGATTCTTTTTCAAATAGCTCATCATATATTTACGAGCAATAAAAAACCCGAGTGCAACACCTATGAGCAATGCGACAACGCCCACTAGGATGCCAACCCATAAAGTCATTTTATTTCCTCCTTCATGTTGTCTAGTTTAAAGTGTACTAAACCAAAGGCTATTATACAACATTTACATCTCTTTTTCCTCGTTTTTAGACAAAATTTCTTTCTCTGACCGGATTTAACCACCCGTAGCGCCGTGTCTTGAAATCCATTGCAAGAAAACAGGGGCTGATTTTACGCAGAATCTCAAAGAAAATCGTTTCCGCCTCATAATCTCCCGAAGCTGCAATCTCAATTAAACTGTCTTTCATCATGAAGGTGGCGCAACCCTTTTCTCCGGGCAGTGTAAGCCGGTAAATGGAATCCAAACGGCTGTAACTCATTCGGTTTAAATGCAGCTGGAGACGCTGATGCATATGTATCACCGGAATCGGTTCCGTTATATATTGAACTTGCTTTTCTGTCATTTGATATTCCTGGGGTGTCAGATCTGTCCAATGATAGTCTCGAAACAACTCAAACATAGCCGTTTCCCGCCCGAAGTAGTGGTTCGCAAACTCATCCTTTATCAGGTGCGTATAGTAATGACGTTCCATTTCCTCATCCCCTTTTACAGCGCTTCGTTATTGCTTTCTATTATACAAAAGGAGAAAAGAAAGAATTGTCTATTACTGTTGCGCCGCCCCTTCTATTTTTGTCGCATAAACAGGAAAAAGAGGACGATTTGACTCATCCTCTTTTGTCTCGTTATTTGTTTAAAAGTTTTTTCACGCGGTCAACCACGTTTTCTGCAGTAAACCCGTATTCTTTCATAATTGTTTCTCCCGGAGCTGAAGCACCGAAACGGTCAATTGCGAGAACGTCTCCTTCAAGACCGGTAAATTTGCCCCATCCGAAGCTTGAACCCATTTCGATCGCAAGACGTTTCGTCACATTCGGAGGAAGCACGCTGTTTTTGTACTCGGCCGATTGTTTTTCAAAGCGGTCCCAGCTCGGCATGCTGACTACAGATACGTGAATGTTTTCTTCAGCCAGTTTCGCTTGAGCTTCGATCGCAAGTCCGACTTCAGAACCTGTCGCTAAAAGAAGAGCGGCCGGTGATTCTGTTTGGGCTTTGGAAACGATATAAGCCCCTTTATCCACGCCCGCATACGCTTCTTCAGCCTGCTGATCAATCGTCGGCAGGTTTTGGCGTGTCAATACAAGAGCTGTCGGATGATCTTGGCTTTGAACGGCAACCTTCCATGCAGCTGCGGTTTCATTTCCGTCAGCAGGTCTGATCACAGAAAGGTTAGGAAGTGCGCGTAAAGAAGCAAGCTGCTCAATCGGTTCGTGAGTCGGCCCGTCCTCTCCTACGGCAATACTGTCATGTGTGAATACATAAGTGACGGGAAGACCCATCAATGACGCCAGACGAATGGCAGGTCTTAAATAATCAGAGAACACAAAGAATGTGCCGCCGAATACGCGGAGGCCGCCGTGAAGCGCCATTCCGTTTAATGCAGCGCCCATCGCAAATTCACGGACACCGAACCAGAAGTTTTTCCCGGCGTAGTCTTTTGCCGTGAAGTCTCCTCCATTTTTGATTGTCGTTTTATTTGAACCCGCAAGGTCAGCAGATCCCCCGACAAAGAAAGGAATTTTCTTGGCGATCCCGTTCAGCACCTCACCTGAAGATGCACGGGAAGCAAGGCTGCTGCCTTTTTCATAAACGGGAACTTCCTGATCCCAGTCTTTAGGAAGCTCGCCTTTCATGCCGAGTGACAGCTGTTCAGCAAGCTCAGGATATTTTTCTTTATAAGCCGCGAACAGTTCATTCCATTCCTGTTCTTTTTTCGAGCCGGCTTCTTTTACAGCTTGATTGAAATGCCCGTATACTTCTTCCGGAACATAAAAATCTTCTTCAAACGTCCAAGCATACGCTTCTTTTGTCAGCTTGCTCTCTTCTTGTCCTAACGGAGCGCCGTGAACGCCGGATGTGCCCGCGCGGTTTGGAGAACCGAAACCGATTGTCGTTTTCACTTCGATCAATGTCGGTTTTTTATCATTCTGGCGCGCTTTTTCAATTGCAGCCGTCAATTCAGCGATGTTGTTTCCGTCCTCAACATAAAGAACTTCCCAGTTCATTGCTTCAAAACGCTGCTTTACATTTTCAGAGAAAGAACGGTCTAAATCGCCGTCTAAGGAAATGTCATTAGAATCGTATAATACGATCAGACGGCCTAATTCAAGATGGCCTGCAAGAGAAGCTGCTTCGGAAGAAATGCCTTCCATTAAATCGCCGTCTCCGCAAATACTGTATGTATAATGATCAACTACGTTGAATGAATCACGGTTATATGTCTCAGCCAGATGGCGTTCTGCAATTGCCATTCCCACTGCCATTGCAATACCCTGTCCAAGCGGTCCGGTCGTAGCGTCTACTCCGGCTGTGTGCCCGAACTCCGGATGTCCCGGTGTTTTGCTTCCCCATTGACGGAACTGTTTCAAGTCTTCAATGCTGAGGTCATATCCGCTTAAATGCAGCATGCTGTATAAAAGCATTGAACCGTGGCCTGCTGATAAAACAAAGCGGTCGCGGTTAAACCAGCCCGGATTCTGCGGATTTACATTCATAAATTTCGTCCACAATGTATATGCCATCGGAGCGGCTCCCATCGGCATGCCCGGATGTCCGGAATTCGCTTTTTCAATTGCGTCTATAGATAGTGTACGAATGGTGGCAACTGATTTCTTTTCAATTGTATCCATTATAATCCCCTTCCTTATTGTTGTACCTTTTCATCATAAAGCGATGCTGACTTTTTCTCAACTCTTTCAGCTTAAATTTGAGATAAACTTGTTGAAAATTGTCGTAAAGCACATCCTGATATTAGTATATACGAAAAAAGAATACGTATTGCCGTATTCTTTCTGTTTAATGAAGATTATTTTTCTGTTGTTCTCTTTTTAATTTTTCAGGGGTGACATCGTTGCCTTCCGGATCAATCACTTTTACGCTCTTTAACGTATTTTTCATTGAGGAGCGGAATCCTTTCAAATATTCCTGGCGAAGCTTTTGCTGTTCAGCTTTTTCCTCATCCGTTATTGTGTTTGATTTAGCTTTTTGAGCCAATTCGTTAATTCTTGCGATTTTTTCTTTAGAAATCATAATAAGCTCCTTTGGTGCGTGTTGATTATATACTACTAAAACGCAGTCTTTTTTACAACTGATGCGCGTCAGCTGCCTTCTGTGTCTGCGGTATATTCCTGAAACCGCCGGTGAACCGTGGCTTTGGACACATCATAGCCGAATCCTCTTAAGGTCGCTGCGATTTCTGCAAAGGTAAGCTTGTTGGCTCTCAGCCTGATAATTTCCGAAACCGGAACCTCTTTTTTTTCTTTTCCGCTGTTTTCATGCCTGTTTTTCAGATTCCGTTCAGGTTTGTAACCGTTTTTCACGGCTCTTTTCATTCCCCGCCGGATTTTCATATTGTGAATTTTCCTTTGATATTCCTCAACAATACTGACGATTTCAAGTACCATCGTATCAGCTTCGGAAAGCTCCAGTTCACCTTTATGAGCCGTCGTATATATCTTTACGTTCTCCCTGTAAATGCAATGCAAAAGCGCAATCTTGGCGTTTCCTCTTCCCAATCTCGTTTCGTCCTGCACCAATATCGCGTCAATATGTGATTTTTTAATTTCATCAAGCATTTCAAATACTCCGTCGCGGTCCATTTCGTAACCGCTGGCTTTCTCAGAAATGACTTTCACGACTTCCATGCCGTTTGCAGCAGCGATCTCACTGAGCTCCTCTTCCTGTCTTTTTAATGACGTTTGCTGCTGTTCTTTGTTTGTGCTTACGCGGGCATAAATGAGCGCCTTCATTTCTCTCTTTCCTCTCTAATTGACAATGGCCAGCTGATATACGGCCGGATGCTTCTTCTTAACCGGAAGAATAAGTTCGTCTCCGGGCTTTATATCAGCAGTTTGGAGATGGTTATTCTCCGTCACCCACTCAATGAAATCTTCTTTATTAATGTGTTTCTTTTCTGCTACATGATCCGCAAGTGACCAGAGTGTATCGCCGTCCTGAACCTTTATTTTAACATATTGGCTGAGGGACTGATCATTTCCCGCACATGAGACAAGTAAAATAGCGGCACTTAAAATCGCAGTAAACAGTCCGACAAATATGATAGATTCTTTCGCCATGTAAACAACCTCCAATAAGAATGTTTGTTCGCTTTTTATACCTTTCAGTATATACGAACAAACGTTTCTGTCAATCGTTTTTTTCGAACCTATGTTTGTACTGTCAGGAAAATCATGCTATAATCTACTTAAAATCGACGTTTTGAGGTGCGAAATATGACGAAGCTATCAAAAAGGCAGCTTGATATCCTGCGTTTTATTAAAGAAGAGGTAAAAACGAAAGGATATCCGCCTTCTGTAAGAGAGATAGGAGAAGCAGTAGGACTGGCTTCCAGTTCAACCGTGCACGGCCATTTGGCGCGGCTGGAGACAAAAGGCCTGATCAGACGGGACCCTACTAAACCGAGAGCGATTGAGGTATTGGATGAAGAAGAAGTCCAAATTCCGAAAAGCCAGGTCGTAAACGTTCCGGTCATCGGGAAAGTGACGGCGGGTATTCCGATTACGGCTGTTGAAAATATCGACGAGTATTTTCCGCTTCCTAACCGGATGGTTCCTCCGGGCGAACATGTCTTTATGTTAGAAATCATGGGAGAAAGTATGATTGACGCCGGCATTTTTGACAAAGATTACGTCATCGTCAAACAGCAGAACACGGCCAATAACGGAGAAATCGTCGTAGCTATGACCGAAGATGATGAAGCGACGGTTAAGCGCTTCTATAAAGAAGACAATTATGTGCGGCTGCAGCCGGAAAATCCGACGATGGAGCCGATTATCCTGCAAAACGTAAGCATTTTGGGGAAAGTTATCGGCGTATTCAGAGCCGTACATTAATTCTATTAAACTTCATTTATCGTAAAAAACCCCTTACAGAGGGGTTTTTTTGCATAAAAAAAGCAGATTCGCCCTGGCTTAAGAAACGAATCTGCTAAGGAGGAAAAACTTACATTCTTATTATCCGACATCACACTTTTGAAGTCAACTAATAATGTTTCCCTAAAGAAACTTTTCATCCATTTTTCAACTTTGTATATTTGTGCGTGATGAATTTGTTTTTGTCTATCTTTTCTTTTGGGCGGGCGATCAAAATTTATATATGAATATTTAGTACATAGTACAATAGGTTATATTTAAATATAAAAAAACCCGCTGCCTTTAGCGAGTATCTATTTTCAATCAAAATGATAATATTCTACACCGTATAACCCTTTAATATAGGCGGGGCCACAGACGTTTGAAGAACTTTCAACCAGAATTCTGTATTTGTGATACGGATCAATTGATTTTTTATCCTGGGCACTGAGGTTTAACCAGCTGCCGCTGTAGTTTTTAGAACTTAATGTATAAAAATTTCCGTTCAGCGCCATCCGCTGGAGTTTCATGCTTAAACCGCACGAAGAGTTGTTCATGATGGTGAACTTATATCCTAAAAAGTAATCGTCGGCAGCTACAGCCCCAGGATTTTCAATATGAAACTCTTTTGCATTTCCCTCCAAAGTGAAGCTTGTTTTTGATCCGAATTCAGTGGTAGCCGCTTTAGCTGAGTGTATTCCGCTAAAACATAATAAAAAAACAGCAATACAAATCCAGTATTTTTTCATTTGCATCCCCCTTTTTACATATTTTAACTTGTGAATCCTGTGATGTCTATTCACATTTTATTAAAACGTATACTTTATAACCACTATATACCAGTTTAAAAATTTGCGGATTGCTTACAATGAAGACTAAACGAAATAACGAAGGTGGTTCAAATGAAACACGTAATTGCTTTCGCTTCTAAAACGGCGCTCACACTTGCTTTACTGTACATTGTTCTGGATCTTATGTACCAAGTAACCTTTTTAAACGTTCTGTTTATTACAGTGATCTTAAGTTTAATCACTTATTTTGCGGGTGATTGCATGATTCTGCCGAGAACAAGCAATTTCACAGCCGTTGCAGCTGATTTCGGAATTTCATTCATTATATTATGGATATTCCTTATGAACATTGGCGGATTTAATGTCTCTCCTGCCGCGGCATCGGTTATCTCTGCACTTGGCATTTCTGTTTTTGAGGCATTTTTTCACCGGTATTTGCAGCAATATGTACTTCCCGAAGATTATCAGGACACAACAGAGGCGGATAGCACGCTATGGAGCTATCAAACCGAGGCGTCTGAAGAATTAGTGCCGGAAAAAGACCCTCAGGAAAAAACATAAAAAGGAGGCAATCGCCTCCTTCTCTTTTTATTTTTGCTTCTGATCGTCCAGCGGCAGCTGCAGCAGCGAGTCTGTGCCTGTCGCTTTCGGCGTTTTTCCGTCCCATTTTTCAATCCATTTATATTTAATCATTTCATCGGACATTGATTTCTTTATGATTTGGTTGTAATCAGCGATCCCTTCCGCTTCAATTTTTTTCTTTTTCGCTTCGGCTTCGGCTATTTTAATTTCAGTTTGTGTCCGTTCAAGTTCCTGTGAAGACTTCACCCTTGCATCGATAGCTTCCTGTGTGGCTTTATCCGGCTTCGGTACGCCAAGCGTGAGATCATCAATTAAAAATCCAAGACTCTTCATATCATCAGCAAATCTCTTTTGAACATCGGCAGCGGCTTCTGCAGATTTTTGCCCGTATGTGTCAATAACCGAGTATTTGCTGATTGATTTTCGCGCCGCATCCCACAGCCTTGTTTTTAAATATGTATTTTCAATCGTTTCAACGTTTACCGCGCCGAATTTGTTAAACAGATCGACTACTTTATCAGGCTGCACGACATAGTTGTAAGCGATATCCATTTCTATATTTTTACCGTCTGAGGTTGCCACTTTTATATTTTCATTATTCACTGTCTGCATACGCACCGGATATTCCGTTACTTTATTAAATAAACCGACTAAGTGCCAGCCTTGGTCCAATGTGTCGGATTTTACCCCGCCATTCGGTGAGTATACAACCCCGACATAACCGTTCGGTATTTTTTCAATGAATAGTGACGCTGTAACGCCCGCAATTAAAAGGGCTGCACCTATAATCACACCGCCGAGAATTTTTTTTGTGTTTCCGCGCTTATTTTCGCTCATGCTGATCTTCTTCCTCCCATGACTTTTTGAATTTTTTGGCTCTGCTTCCCACTTGTTTAAAGATTGGACTAAGCATCAGCCATAAACCGAATCCGATGATGACAAGAAGAATGATAGACCCGATCATCACTTTCATTTGCCCACCTCTTTTCTTTCATCCTGTCAATTATGTATACGATCTTAAGAACTTAAAGTTTCATAAATTTCAAAAGAAAAAGCCCCGCCGACAAAATAGGCGTGCTTATTCATAATTGTCACTGATAAAATCAGAAATCGTTTTTGTGAATTGATAAAAGGTCCCGTTTTGTGTGGATGCTCTGCTTTTCAGCGTAAAAGTGTCAAATAGTGATTTTCTGAAGCCGGTGCTCATTTCGATTTGAATACTCAATCCGGATGAAGATTGATTGGCAAGGTTGTTCGGACTGACGCCTGCATATTTATCATTTATGCCGAGAAGAACGGCAGGATACCCGTGCCGTTTCAGCACATCGGTCAAAAGTTCGGCCCGTTCTCTGTCTGTACCGCCGATTTTTATCTTTTTATCATCACTGCCGTAACCGTGCAATGAAATGACATTAGAGTGCTCTTTCACCATTTGCACGGCCTTAGGTTCATCGAAATGCGAACTTGTCAAATGCAGAGCCGCATTACCGGCTGATTTTAACCCTTCAAATAAATATAAACTCCGGTTTTCGGCAATTTCTCTGGCTAACTCACTGGTCCCCGGCTCTATGCCTCCGCCGTGTATAGCTAATATGAGGACAGAAGGGTTATGTTCTCGCGTTGAAATGGAAAAATCGGAAGGATTTTCATTCAGCTTTAATTCCTCGAAACTGCCGTAAATATCTGAAGCGGCATTAGCCTGAAAGAACGGCAGGAGCAAAAACGGTAAAATCAAAACTAAAATTCCTTTTTTGGTTATTGATGGCATTTGTATGTTTATGTTACAATACAAATGCTTCAGCCTTTGAAGCGAACGGCAGAACAGGGTGACTTTGGACGGTTTCTTCTGCTCTGCCTCTTTGCCAGCTGCTTTACGGTCTACTCTTCTAACCCTTTTTGCCATAACATCATCCTTTCTTTTGTTTACACTTTTGTCACAATATTATATACGTTGGACAAAACCTCCGTTCATCTTGAAGAATAAAAACATCAAAACAACTTCTATCCTTTAACCTAAAAAAGTCTTTCTGTTCAAAGAGACGGAAGGCTTAAATATTTGCTCTTGGCATAGACGGTTACGGAGCGGCCGCTTATTTCGAAGTCAAATTCGAACGTGACGTATGATTTCCCAATTCAAGAATCCCGAAACAAATTGAATGTAACTGCTGTTTCCATAAAAAAAGACTGCTGTTAAGCAGTCTTTTTTCGTTTTATTTCGTGCCTGTTGATCCCAGTCCGCCGCGGTCATTGTTCCCGAGCTTGTCTACTTCGATCAGCTCCACTTCAGGCATTTTCTTCATGATTCTGAATTGGCAGATCCGCTCCCCCTTGGAAATGTCGGTATCCCGAAGCGCGAATGCAGGAAAAAACCAGAAGTCATTGTCGCCTTTATATGATTCATCAATGACTCCCATTGAATTTGTCTGAATGATACCGAAATGCTTATATGTACTTGAACGCGGAACGACATGGGCCTCATATCCTTCCGGCAGTTCCATCGCAACTCCAAGCGGGATAAGTTTGAATTCACCTTTTTTGATTGTGATATCTTCAGCTGCCCGCAGATCAATCCAATCGCCCTGTTCAATTTTACTGATTCTCGTTTGCGTATCATCTGAATATTTAATTTTGATTTGTAAAGTCATGTTCGCTGCTCCTTTTGCTTCCCTATTTCAGTCGTATTGATGACCAATCCGTGCCCCATTATACCATTTAACTGATAAGAATGTTGATTTTGGTGTATTTGCAGCCGAAGAGGAAGCACAGCGAAGTCAATGAGAATAAACCTAAAATGAGGGCCCTTCCTATCAGTTTTTTCCTCCATTTTCACATGACAGCTTCAATTATAATAATGCAAAGCTTTATATCCGTTCTTTCAACAGAGCTTTTTTAAAATTTCACCTTGGTTTCAAAAGGAATTTCGTTCTGAATAAAGAATTTGAAGAATAAGCGCTTAAAGGGTGCGCGACTCTTTTCTGTCCCCTGCCTCAGGCGCTTATATCAAAAGAAAGAGGTGTCTTTAGAATGGTTCAATTTAAAAACTTTCCTGATCCGTCTTTAAACGCCCCATTGCAGTCTCGCCCTGCACAGCCCTCTGAATTGGAGCATCTCAAAGCAAGGATGCAGAATTTTATTAAGCATTCCGCAACGGATGATAATCTTGAGATCGCAGATGCCCGGGTGACGGCGGAAGGAATGGTCACCTCACTTTTAAAAGAACGGCTTGATACAGAATACGAAATGCTTATGAATAAAATCACCCGGGAAGTGAATGTGGAGGACTACGGAGCGGTCCCTGACGGCCGGGACAATACGGAAGCCTTTCGGAGAGCGATCGGGAACGGCCGGGTCAAAGTAAATGTCCCCGCAGGAGAATTTTTGGTTCAAGGGATAAAACTCCCCTCATGGACTACCATTTCCGGTGAGGGACAAGGGATTACCGTGCTTAAGCTTCATGAGGACACTCCCGCATACGAATGGGTCATTACTAACGATGATTACGATAATGGAAACCGTAATATTTTTGTCCAGAACATGACTTTAGACTGGAATCCTGATCGTCAATGCGGGGTCAGGAACCCCGGAGGACAGTTTTCCAGCTGTTTAACGTTTGCTAATGTGCAATACGGCTGGATTAAGAATGTTGAAACGGTTAACGCGGGTCTCCATGGTATTGATATTACATCTCCGACTTACGATCATTTGCCTGAAACAGAATGGACGAAAGACGGCTGCCGATATATATGGATTGATAACTGTGTGGCATACGGCGCCGGAGACGACGGCATTACCACCCATTACAGCGAGTATATTTTCATTTCCAACTGCCATTCCGGAAACCCCCGCGGCACAGAGCATGCTGAGGGCAGCGCAAACTCGAACGGCATTGAAATTGACGACGGCTCTAAACATGTATGGCTTTTAAATAACTATACGAGCGGAAATATCCGCGGGATTGAGGTAAAGGCGCACAGCCTGTGGCCGGCTTCTCAAAATGTTCATATTATCGGTCATGTTTCGTATCGTGATGTACGTTCATTTGATATTCGTCATATCGGCCATCATCAGGCCTCAGACCCCGAAAGCACGACGGCTTATGATGTTACTTTAACCGATTGCACCGCGATTGAACCGGTATTCAATGCTCTCTATGACGGTGTGACCCCGAGGGCGCTGGTCATCTCTGCCTATAAAAACGTTAATGTAAACGGATTCACAGCTATTGGTGATCCCTCATACGACTATGGCGGGAATCCAGTCGTGGCTCTTCAATACCGCAGTCAAAATATTACGATTAACGGCATTAAAATACGCGGCTTTACACAAGCCGGTGTTGACATCAATATATCCGGCGGATCAAATAAAACCGATTATGTTAAAATTTCAAATTTTGATATATACAAGTCTTCTCCTAAAGGCATCTCAATCGGCGGAGGCCAATATAACGTAAATATTATGAACGGTACGATGATCGGAGACGGCGGTTCCGTCGGAATTACGTCCCCTAACAGTCAGGCCGTCATTCTCGGGGTGCAAGCGGAAGGTTACAGCGCGGCCGCATCTATAAAAGGACAGACTTATGAGCAGATCCCCGTCAATTTAAAGGGAGGCGCACAGCTCGCGACCAGCTCCGGTTTTGCATTCAACCCGACAAGCGCCGTTATTGCGGGAACAGGCGATATTACGGCCAGAGGTGACAGAAATGCGATCATCAGCTCTTCCGGAGGTTCAAGTTCTGAAGGTTCAAGGGCATTTATCGCCGCTTCAAACAATGTCCATATTACGGGCAGCAAAGTCTCCAGAACGATTCTGTCATCAGAAAGCATTACATTGGAAGAACCATACACGGTTGCCGGAGGGCATCAGTCCATCAAATGGAAACTGGATTCAGCGGGCGGCCACGGTACGTTCGCCGGAGCTGTCACCTCTTCCCTGTCAGGGTACGGAGAATATTTTGAAAGTGTAACCGGCCAGACAATTCCCGCCGGGACGATCGTCACAGTGAAAGGCGAAAAAATTGAATCGGCTCACGTCGGAGATTACATGCTCGGCGTCATTTCAGAAACAGCCGCTTTTATCTCAGGAGCGGCAAGCTTCGGATGGCAAAGCCGCTTTTTGACAAACGAGTTCGGCGGTTTCATATACGAAAATGTGACTGACGAAGAAACAGGAGAAACGGTACGCGTGCCGAAACAAAACCCAGACTGCAGTCCGGCTCTTGAAGCTGACTATGAAGCACGCGCGGCCAGAGACGAATGGCACATTGTCGGACTCAACGGCCGGCATTACGTACGGGTCGACGGTACGGTCAGCCCGGGAGATTATATCACGGCCCATAACGGAATCGGGACTAAAGCCGCGGAAGGCTGGAAGGTATTGAAACTGACGGCCTTGTACAGTTCTGAAAAAGGGTACGGCATTGCAATTGCGGTTATCAAATAGGGACTCAATATCAGGATCATCTCCTCTCTTTTCTATCGGGCGGGTATGATCTTGTTTTTTATACCGAATGAGATGCCTCTTTTTCAGCATACCGTTTCATTTGTCCAAGCCATCCATGCTTTCTGTCATAGAATACTACCGTCAGATGAAAAAAGGAGGAATATGAGTATGGATATGGGTATGGATATGGGTATGGATATGAACGGACATTATGATCACCACCCAAAGCAGCCTAAACAAAAAAAGAAGAAACAAGATAAAAAGCATCTTGATTATGATTACATCGTTGTTTATAAAAGAAAATGCAAAAAATGTAAAAAATGCTGCTAACTTGACATATCAACACTTTTTACATCCGGTAAACTCCGGGTGTTTTTCTTATTATGGCGTTTCTTCGGGCTATTTTCACCCAAAATCAGGTCATCCTATCACAATACATAAAAAGACTCTATTATTTTCTTCCCTTTTCGCCTAATTAAAAGGTTTTCATTTACAGAAAACAACACAAATAGAATGACATGACTTTTGAGAAAATCTACTCTTTGCTTGGTCAATTTTTCTGCGATACCATGAATTTGCAACAATTTTTAAAAATTTCCTCAGGAGGTCATAGCCATGAAAATCGCCAGAACGATAGTCGGATCATGCTTAGCTTTATCTCTAACAATTCCTTTCACAGCCAGTGCCTCAGCAGCCAGTCAGTCTGAACACGCAAACGCGCCTCACGTTTCACCTGTTGCAAATCCGTTAGAAAGTAAATTATCCCAAACAGCAGACCAAAACGTAAAAGCAGCAGGTGTTGATGCCGGGCTGAACGTAAACGTAGATGTTCTCGGAATCTCAGATCGCATTGCTGAAGCGGTTAAGTCAGATCAAAACCGAACCGGCTGGGTAAAAAATGTTATGGAAACAACATTTTACGCATCAGGACAGAAGTACAACGTCATGGTGTTCAATTTAAATCAAGAATATGAAGACCGCTTTAACGGCGTTCAGTTTTACGGATCAGCCGTTTATGACGGCATTACTTACGGAATCTGGGTCTTCGAAGACGGGTCCTTCGATAACAAAGGGGACGGGGGCTGGATCAATTGGGCATTCAGAGGGTGGTTCGATCGTGATAATCAGCATATTGAATTCCACAGACCTTAATACGGAGAAAACTTGCGGCAGCGCCCGCAAGTTTTTATTTTGATAACGGGATACTGCACATTTTTCACCGTTATAACGACTATACTTGAAGTGCGGGCTCCGATCGCAGCCCCGGTAAAGTCTTTCAAAGTGAGGGTATGCCATGTCAAAGTCTTTAAAAATAATGTTGTGGAGCATATTGGTGTTCATCATCTTGTTAGTGATTATCGGAATCGTTTCTTTCAATCAAACTCCGTCTGCAGAAAGCGCAGCGGAAAGAATGCTTTATGGCTTCTAATCAATTTTAAAGTTCTGCAATAAGCCTTCACCGGCTTTTTTAAACCACAGAACACCTGACAAAACGACGAATTTTCAATTTATTCGTTAACGATCTCATTCAGTATAGAATATACACGTGTATCATGGAGCAGTCCGTTTTGATACATATATCTTCTCAAAATTCCTTCAGATTGAAACCCCGCCTTTATCAGTAATTGATGAGACGCTGCATTCTCAATGAAAACAACAGCGCCTATACGATGCAGCCCAAGCTTTTCAAACCCAAAAGAAAGAACATTCTCCAACGCCTCAAAAGCATAGCCATTCCTCCAATAATTCGGATGAATCTCATAACCGATCTCCGCCCGCTTATGCTTGGGCACCCAAGAGTTAAAACCAATAGTTCCGATTATTCCCTTCGCATCTTTCCTCTCGATTCCCCATCGCATTCCCTTTTTATCATGATATTGATCTTTAAACCAGCCAATCATTTTTTCAGCCTGTTCCATTGAATCAAAAGGTTCCAAACCATAATAGCGTGTTACATTTGTATTTGAAAAACAAGCAAATATTTGCTTTGTATCTTTCTTTTCAACTTCTCTAAGAATAAGTCTGTCCGTTTCTATTACAGGAAGCATTTACGGTCCCCCTTTAAAAGAAATGCGAGAAGAAAATATATGCAGACTAAAACCCTTTTTTCAAAAAGTAAACTAGCATCCCTATCAAACTTTTCATTTCGGCATAATATGTATTAATCCTCTTTAGGAGGTGAGATTATATGGGATTCTCAGGTGGTTATGGTAGCTCCTTTGCGTTAATCGTGGTGCTATTCATTTTATTAATCATCGTTGGGGCTTCTTTCCTCGGCGGTTATTAAGAATCCTCTTACCTCCGCATCCATGTCAGCAGCACCTCCATGATCGTACGGCGCCATAAATGAAATGTTTATGGCGCTCTGCTGTTTTTCCCCTTTTCATTCACACATAAAAACTAAAAAGATCGGCCGATGTATCAACATGCAGCCGATCAGTAATTCATAGATTATTGTGTAAGGTTTACATCGATGACGTTATAGAAGGCATTGGAAGTATCCGCAACGTCCCATACCCCTAAAATGACATGATACCCGCTTCGATCAGTCGGCACAAAAATCTTATGAGTCAAATTCGTATCTGCCTTGGAACCGTCGTGGTTTACCGTTCCGATTAATTCGAATTCATCTCTTGACAAAGGTTTATTCGGATTCCAGTTTTTCTTGGTGATATAATAGTGCCACTTTGATGTCGCATGAGGGGCCGTGTAGTACCAAGTAAAGGTGTTAAAACCGCCGCGGATGTTTTGTTTTACCCAATAATCTGCAGTCTGCTTGTCTAAACCGAAGTCAATTTGTCCTGATCCCCCATTTGCAGACGCAATTCTTCCATCCGGCGGACCTGCAGCCGGAAACCCTTTTGGCCCTTCTACAGACTGAGGATTATCAATGACGGAGCCATATTTCTGCGCAGCGGCCGTCCAGCCCAATGTTTGTTTCTCTAATGCCCCCATGTACGCTCTGCTGACGGGCTCTTTTATATACCCGTGCGCAGATGCATCACTTGAATAGAAAGCGCCTCCAATACCAAGAGTAACAGTTAAAACTGCAGCTTTGACTAAACCCTTCATTACTTCATCATCCTCCCTCTTTTGTTAATAAAAACCTTTCGGTATATACACTTCACGATGGAGGATGAAATGACCTTCCTTTTCTTGATAGGAAAAAGCAATGAGGTTCGCGCTTTCCCCTTTGTTTTTTATAATCATAAAGAAAAAGCCGGGCCGATTCTGTTGTCGAATCCGCGATTGCCAAAAACCGGCCCGCCCCTTTTGCTCAGAACTTCATTCGCTGGATTTGCCGGTTTCTTTTCGGATAACCGGTGCTACTTCCGCTGCTAATCGTTCGATGTTTTCCGCGGCTTTTTTAAACGGCATACCTCCTATATCGATTTGCGCGAGAAATCGCTGATGTCCGAATAACTCGTATTGATGCATGATTTTTTCAATGATCTGCTGTGAGCTTCCCACAAATAAAGCAGTTTCTTTTCCGGACGCCCGTTCAAAATCTTCCTTCGTTAAAGGCTCATCGATCCCGTGATATGAATGAACATGAGACCAGTAATTTGAATGGTACGGGTAAAATTCTTGTATTGCCTGTTCATTCGTTTTTGAAATGAACATATGTCCGGTTACGGCAACCTTCACATTTTCCGGAGGATGACCGGCTTTAGAAGCCGCTTCCCGGTATTTGTCAACAAGCGGCTTAGATGACACCGGATCACCGCTCAGTACAGCTAATGCCAAACCCGCACCTGCACGCCCGGCCCGTTCTGCGCTTTCCGGAGTCCCCGAAACACCTAACCATAGCGGAATGCTTCCGCGAAAAGGCCGAGGAGAAATTTCTGCCTCTCGCAGCGGCGGCCGATAACGTCCTTTCCAGGTAACCGATTCTTCCCCGGAATTTAATTTTAAAAAAAGGTCAATGTGTTCTTCAAACAGTTCTTTATAATGGCCTACGTCATAACCGAAAAGAGGAAACGAGTCTAAAAATGCGCCCCGTCCCGCAATGATTTCCGCCCGGCCGTCTGAAATCAGATCAAGCGTTGCAAAATCCTCAAATAAACGGACGGGATCTGCGGTGGATAAAACAGTCGTGGCACTGGTCAGCTTAATATTTTCGGTGATCTGTGAAATCGCTGATAAGATGGCCGGCGGCGAAGATACCGCATAATCAAGACGATGATGCTCGCCTACACCGAATACATCAAGCCCTGCGTCGTCAGCCAATTTCGCCAGCTTCATCAATTCATCTATCCGCTGCTTTGCGCTGACTGTTTTCCCTGTCAGAGGATCGGGATATAATTCTGCAAATGAATAAATTCCAATTTCCATACAATCACGGTGTTCAGCCCTCACATTTCTCTCCTCCTGCACTGTGTAAAAAAGCTTTTATGTTATTCTATTCAGCCGTTTTACAAATAGGAATTCGTTCAAAATAAATACAGAAGCTTAACATGCAGAAGGTCGGTATGAGAGGAAAAAAAGTTTCCGGCGCCCTTCAATTCAGCCCATTACACTCATGCAGCCGGACTAGGCAAGAACAAAGCCGGCACAAGCGGATTCGAATTCATGTGTTCATTTTCAGTCCAATTCAATCCAATCGTAATATTGATCATAAAGCTTTCGTATTCTTCCGGCATCAAGAGCAATGACTTCACACCCTCTGTCATCATACAGAAAGAAAATAATATCTTTTGTCATATTCACAAAGAAAACATCAGGATATCCAACGGAACAGCCCCCGAACCTTGGCTTCAGCGGAAAATCTTCGTGGACGGCTGCCTTAAGTAATTGGGGGATACGCAGATCTTTCCGTTTACATAATAAAGAAAACTGCTGCATTTCATATTCTTCTTCGACCGGGCATTGACAGGTCTTCACTTGAATCCGATATAAATCATCCTTACACTTCAGAAACGGCTGATAAACCTTTAATTTTCTCGCGTGATTACCTTGAGATTTGTGCTTATACACGTTGGCAACAAGGAACATGTCATCGCTATGTTCAAACAGCTCATTGAAAAGTGCGGCGGTTTGATGATGAACAAGCTGAAAATACTCAAGATTCAAAGCACCGCTTTCATTAAATTGATACATATTGCCGCCGAGAGAAAAATGAATTCCAACGTCCCATTGATGATAAATGCCGGGCACTAATTTTAAAGTCGGAAACCTTTCCTTCAGATAATCATTTATTTTCATACAAACATCTCACTTTCCGTTTCCCGCTCCAGAAGCAGAAGGAGCCGAGAACATTCCGCTTTTTTCTTTTTCACCCTTGTAATATTATTCCGATTGGAATACAATGAAATAGAACACTGTGAACCCCATTGATCAGGGTGGATGCTGGTCACATTCATCCTGATCCTTTCTTTTACACAAGATCGCCCCAACTTTGAACCCCTCCGTTTCCAACCTTATTCATTGATATTACATATATTTCAATGGTATTATTTTCTTATACATAAGCATCAAGAGGTGTCCGCTTTGAACAACATCAGAAGATTAAGAGAATATTTCCGGTCTCACCGTAAAATAAGTCTGGCTGCAGACTTGCTTACGGCTGTATTGCTTATCTCATTATCCATTCTTTTTAACGGACGCCGGCAGGGAGCTTTTAATGGTTTCTTTATGTATGTCTTAGTAAGTAATTTTATCGGCTCCAATGCCTCTTTTATCGACTTCAGCAAATCGAGGAAAAACAAACAAAAATAAAGGCTCCGCGTCAAAAAGAGGGTTATACCGCCCTCTTTTTATTCTTTCAGTCATACCAATGCGTTCTTTTCAGGTTGAATTTTTCTGAATAGGACTCATGATCGGTTTTCCATACTGCTTCAACAGTGATTTCATGACCGATCACTTCATTTTCCGGCATATATTCAAACGTCTGAATATGGTCTTCTCCCGTTCCGCCGCCTTCTAATTTCTCTCCGGTGTATTCTGAAAGATGATAGTCTTTATATTCACCATATTTCCGGCCGTCAACAAATAATGTTAATCTCTTAATCACCGTGTTCTTTTCATTCACTTTATTACCTCTGTAATACAAATTCAAGAAATAGTTAGGGCCGATAGAGGTCTTGCCTGATTTTTCGATTGACGCTTCCCACGTCTTGCTTTGGCTACAGCCGATATATTTAACTTTTTCTCCTGAAATTAAAGAAAACAGTGCACATCCGGCTGCTATTATGAGAACAGTGATAATAACCAGCAATGTTTTAATGACTTTACGTTTTTTCATGACATCCCGCCTTTATCATTTAGAACGTATGAATATTAGAATTGTTACATTTAATTTGAAAGAATAATAAAAAGGGATTCTAATCCCAGGAATAAAAAAATACTAAGAAGATCATATTCCCCTTAGCCTCACATCCCAGATTGCCATGCAATAATGATAAAAGTCGTCCAAAAAGTTGTGACTAAAATAAGCATAACGGTTACAATCATTAAAAAGAGACAACTTATTGTTAGAATTGAGTCTTTGTTTTTGTTAAGAATCAGAGTAACCACTGATCCTGCAGCAAATAGATACGACAAAACCGCACCGACCCAATACCACAACATAGAGTCATTGCTCCAGTAAGCCATTGACTGCATATAAATACTGAATATAAATCCTGACAATGCTAATAGAAACGAAACTAAATTTGATTTCAAGTTAGAGTTCCTTTCTTCATAAGTTTTATTTTTAGGCACGGTCATACATCTGATAACACCTTTATGCGATATGCTTAGCCGCTTTGTCTGCATATTTTAATTCTTATTTCGTTTTTAAATATGTTTACTAAAACAGAAATGATATAAAGTTCACCTGAAACGCCGATTTAAAATTAAATAGATGTTTTATAAGCGTGAATTGCTTGATTTCTCAATTGTAAGAGTTATTTAGACCTTCCATAGCATTCACCCTCTCTCAAATTTTACAACGTTACTATAAATGATTTTCATTTTTTCCAAGTCCTTCAACTTGAATCTCATTTGAAGGAAGTTCGTTCATTGTAATTTCAATGTCTATCACTACCCTGTTTTGCCCAAGTATAGCATCATATTTGTATATGTTTGCTTCACCTTTGTATAACAAATTCCTTCCGCCTTTGGCTTTAATGACGGTTGAATTTGAGCCCATAAAGGGGCCTTTAAGATGTAACGGAAGAATCTGAAGACTGAAGCTTCAGCAGCTTCTGTATCAAAGTGACAGCTAGTGCAAGTATTACACACCTAAGCATTTTTCAATTCTGTAACTACCTGGTATTATTTCTCACGTTATTTATCGGTAATTCTATTGATAAATTCAACTCAAATACAAAAAGAACCTGTCTCTAACAAGGTTCTTTTCGTTTTGGTAACTGTATATTGTTTTTAACGACATATAAATGGAACTTAAGTATTGATTGCTTCTTGGAGACTGTTATGATCGTTAGCTAAACCATAGAAGTTCTCTAATAATTGTGTATCATCTTCCTTGCCCATCCAAGGATCTTTCTCTAATGGTTTGTAGCAAACGTCATACTCAACTTCATCTGTTGTTTTTTTACTATCTAAATAACAGCCTCCATATCCCTTCAAAAAATCCTTATAGTCGGAAGGTAATTGATTTCCTATGTTCATTTCAAGCTCTTTGAGTTGTTCATTTGTATTAATGCTAGGATCTGTGCTAGCATCAATCGTAAACTCTTTCAACTTTTGTTCGATCTTTGTGAAGCTCATTTTAATACTCCTTGATATGCTATGGAAAAACAAGTTATAGACCTTCTTTTTAGTTTTAATCGTCCCAGTCCTCGTCATCGATCCAGTCGTCTTTCGCTTCTTCAAGTTCTTCTATTAAAAACTCAAGGAATGTACTACCAACTTGTTTACCATATCCCTCTTGGTTATCCCAAAGAATGACTGGGCATTCTCCATCTATCATCTTGTTAGTGTCAAGACAATAAGAAAATTCATCTACATATTCGATCACTACAAGACCATCGGAAAGGTTATAATATTTTTTATATTCATTGGTCTGCTCGACAACTTCAGCACCGTGAGAGTCATATCCGAGTATCATTGTTCCATATGCTCCCCCTGAACCATACTCAGTTAAAAACCACTTATAGCTGTCTGGAAGGGTTACATTGAGATCCTCTTCTATTTCTCTAATCCGCTCCTCAGTGACTCCTCCCGTGAGAATAGAATTTTCTTTATTTTCATCAAAGAAAGTTTTTATTTTCGAATAATCCATTAAACTTTCACCTCTTATTCTTGATTCTCAAATTGCTGAGCTCTCCATCTCCAATACCTTCTTCTGAAACTTTTATATTGTTTATCAAGCACAGGATCATTTCTAAAACTCTGTCCATTCCCTTTTAATCCATGCAAAACATCACTGTACTTATTATGCCAGCTTTCAGGTATCTCCAGCATAGTACCAGGCTCTTCTTGAATTAAGTGATGTAAATTTATTTGCGTGCCATCTTTAGCAAACGGAGCATTACCATTTTTCATCAGTTGAAGATTCGTAAAGCCTTTACGATTTTTTTGATTAAGATCAATATCTTTCATTGTATATACCCTACGGCTTACATCTCTAATTTTCCCTTTTGTTTTTACTTTGCCGTCTATTTCATAGGCCTCATACTTCTCTTTATTTAACCAAGGGACATTTACTTTCTGACCAGTAAATGGCTTTCTGCTTTCATCCAATTTCTTTGCATTAGTCAAAAGTTCTTTCTTAAGGTTTTCACCATTTACTACATTGTATGGCACGTCACCTGTCAGAGCAAGATCATACTTAGAGTTATAAGGAAGCAGATCTGGAAGTTTAACGTCTTTAATTTTCTTCCCTGCCTGTCCTGCCTTGTTTATGACCTTCCCCGCCGCATCAGCTTTGTTAACGGCTCCTGCGCCTTTCGTTCCGACGACAGCCACAGCCACTGAACCGACCGCATATGTCACCCATCTTGATCTGGAGTAAGCATCTCCGTTCACCATATCCTTTTGATACGACTCTTCAATTGCCGCTTTAACAGCATCATATGTTTTAACAGGATGAAGTACTGCATTCCCCAGTGCTGACAGCGTTTCCCCCGGATCGGTTATGAAGTCCCATAGACCGGTCACCGTGTCTTTCCCGACATCATATAAACCAACGCCGGCTCCTTTTAAAATATCCCAAGTCACTTCTCCGGCTTCTTCCATCTGTTTTGCTTGTTCAAGCTGGATCACATATTGCTGCTGGGAAGGTTCAAGATTCTCGTAACCGATCTTCTTCGCAATTTCCAAGTATTCATCCGGATCGGTCACACCGTCAGCCAGCTTTTTCTTTAGATCCTTGATTTCCCGCTCTTTCGCTTCTTCCTTCTTAAACGTTAAATATGTGTCTGAGTGTCTTGCAATCTCGCCTTTTTTCTTATGTATGTCACTTTCTCTGTACGCCTTGGCGTTATAGTGAAGTGGTGTTACATTTTTCCCTTTGCCTGTAGCATTTTGGAGCTGCTGAAAATCTGCCTGAATGAAATGTTCATTTGCCTCGGTTTCTGCGTATTCTTTCGTTAGATCGTGATCAAGCTTTCCGAGTTTATGTATGGTCTTATCCCGTTTTTTGTCTGCTGAATCCAGCTTTTGATCGACATCTTCTGTAGAGAAAACATCAAGATGAATGATATCACTGATTTCATCAAGGATACCTTTCATTTCATTGCGCTGCTCCTGCATGATAGCTTGTGATGTATTCTTCGCATGTATCAACTCATGTTCTAAAAATGACTCTTCCACAAACGAATCGGCCAATCCGGCATCAGCTACTTTTCCTGAAATACTGTTAAGAAACGCAATCTTCATATCGATCAGATCAAGCCAGCTGTCCGTGACGCTGGCGTGGTCTTGGAAAAAGGCTTTGATATTGTCGGCGCCTTTGCCTGAAAACTCACTGTCGTCTAAGTCAGCCATTTCCTGAAACGCTTTTCTGAGATTAATAAATTGTTCTCTAATCTGATCGTATTGTTTAGCCCGCTTTTCTGCGGCTGAAATGAACGAGGCTGCTTCAAATACTTTCATTTACGTCTCCTTTCCGCTTCTTTCTGTCTAAATTTTACCATAGGATATAATGCCTGAAGAACTTCTTTTTTGTTGCGTTGAACTTTCTCCGTTCATAAAAATAACCATCAAACTGATGTTTTCTCCCGCAAGTCAAATCGCGGAAAATGCATCGGCTGATGGTTATAAAGAGTATGGATCCCAGTCTTAAATGCAGGGAAGTGAGATAACGAGTACACCTAGATTCCTTCATATGTGACAACCCAATATTATTTATGCCAAAAACAGCTAACAGCGCAGTAAAGGTCATTACAGAATTCATTTCCCTCGAAGTTAGTCTTAAGATAGTTTAAATTAAGCCATTGAGTATTTTTTCAAACTTATTCACGCTCATCATCTCATGAGTGAGAAATGTCCCATTATAAAACACGCTGAAAGTCGTCCAAACTGCCGGGGATTTTTGCGCCATATCTTTTGACGTTATTCGCCGGGCCTGAAAATGAAGTCCTTTCTTTTCAATCAGTTCCTTTAAATCCTTTAACAATCCGACTGCAAATGGGCATTGAGCTGTATAAAATATTGTGATTCCCTTATCATTAACGGAATTACTTTTCACCTGTTTTTTAAATACAGGAGGATGTGCATGTTCATTCCACGTCAGTGACACCAACTGAAAATAGGGTTCTGCTTCATCTTGCACAGCAAATCCCATATGCTCGAAGAAATGCTTATCACTTAAATAAGGGAGTTTTTTCTTCCCCACTATATGAACTATCCCATCCATACCTCGGGATTTTGCATCTGACACACATTTTTCTAACAAGTGTTTCGCATGTCCGTTATTCTTATATTTACCTGAGACCCAAAGACAATTAATAAACATAAAATTAGGTGCGCTTACCGGAACCCATGCTTCTTCTGCAGGTAAATATTCAATAAAAACTTTTGCCCGTTTGTTTAGGCGATAGAACACCAAGCCATCAATCATTCGATCTTTGAGCCAGCTCTTCTTTTCATTTACCGCATCCTCATATTGTTTCGTACCTAATGCACAGCAAATATGATTGTCATCAATATTGTCCCTAGTCAACTCAATGTATTCCATTTTTCCTCACCCGCTTTCTGGATTCATCACATGAATTTCAATTTGAACAATGCAGACTGTGCATGGCGCTAGTCGGTCTTTTTTAGAAAATCAGCTTTACTTCTGGGGAGTATTGTAATTTCTCAGAAATATAGAGTCCCAGAACCAATATATGAACGCAGCAACAATGCTCATTATGTAATAAATGAAAGTTCTAAAAACTGAGAAATCAATTGGCGGATTATCTATGTACCAGAACAAGAACACAGCTAAAAAAGCGACTGCTGTATAAATGAAAAGATGAACCAAACTAAACTTTTTAGGCTTCTTTCTTAGCCATAGTTGCACAGGAACAGCAAACAAAAGGTAAGTAATGAATGCGTAAAAAGCAATGATAACCACAGTAACCAATGCAAATGGCACAAAACCCGAGTATACAAACATATATAGCCCGAAGATCAAACCATACGACAAACTTGAAAAAGCCAATGTGTAAGTATAGCTTTGACTTTTGCTCCAAGACGCTGCTTCCATATATTTCACCTGCTTTTTATAAAAATAAAGTATCCATTTTTTCCTATTGTTTAAAATCAGTATATATCCATCACTTTAAAAGATCTATGTTTTTTGGCAGATCATCAATTCACTATCTTAATATCCAGAAATTTTATTGCCATTAAAAAAGGTCAAGGAAATACCTTGACTGTGTATCGCTCACCAATCTGCATCCGGCTCATCGTGTTCGAATCCGTAAAAGCCTTTAATCCACACATCTCCGCAGCCGGCTCCTTCACCTTATCAGCCGCGCTCAAGTTCAAATGATTACCCGTGAAATTCTTTTCACAAAGGGTAAAATCATCTCCTGCCAGTGTAATTCTCTGCAGTTTAAGCTCAAATATCGGCAGAAAGATTATGACCACAAATTCAAAGCAAGAAACGACAGCCCCCATGCAGATAGACCAAACATTACAAAGAACCTAAGCAAAGCTTCGAATTTTGTAAGTCTTCGCTCCCTTTTCGTTTTACCCAATTTCCAATAAACGGCGTAGCAGGAAAACACCAAAATGAGTTGTCCAAGTCGCGACACAGATTCTAAGAATTCTATACCATTCATTGATTTTCACCTCGTTTATTTAAACAGAGAGTCTTTCTTACAGCGTTTATCCAAAGCACTGATTTTAAAAACCGCTTGAGGAATTGTTTGTAAAATGGTTTGCCTGCCGCTTGATAAAAACGGCCCATCCTTACTCCCCCATGTATCAATCAATATGATTTTTATTATCTCAGATAGAAAGACGATTTCCAACAGTTATGTAAAAATAAGTAACTTGCAAGATGTTTAATTGTATAAGAAAAGTTGTCTTATCCAGCAGAACCATGAGTGCTGCATTTCTCCATTAAAGCGCTAAAGGAAAGTTATAAAAGAGCCGATTTTAGGCTCATTCGCGAAGCTTTAGGGC
Source organism: Bacillus sp. SJ-10 (assembly GCF_002843505.1). NCBI lineage: Bacteria > Bacillati > Bacillota > Bacilli > Caryophanales > Bacillaceae > Bacillus > Bacillus sp. SJ-10. Next base: position 2,851,098 of record NZ_CP025258.1, read on the forward strand.
CATGAATGAGAGCATCATGTCCGACACTTACATTGTTTCCGATATAAATGAAATATGCCTTATCTTTGACTGAAACAAATTGTGTTAACAAACCATGTAAAATGACTCCGTCTTGATTTGAACCAATCGCACGAATAGCTGCATTTGACGTTACTTAAACATTGTCCTTTATTCTCACGTCTCCTTTCACGCTGGAAAACGGACTTATGAACGAAGTTTTATCGATTTTAGGGTGTCTTTGAACCGGATTAAATGATGTAACAGGGTTAGGGCTGATAAGGGCAAAAACTTAGTGAGCCGGTGATTGTCAAATTTATCTTCCGTCAGCTTTTTATCGCTCAAAAAAAGGCCTCCTTTGAAAACGTATCTATTCATGTATATATGTAAATTCTGTGCATTTGGAGATGACAAATCATCAATAGAATCCTCCCTGCACAGCTCCCTCAATTTTTGTAGAGACACTTATCCGCAAAATGTAAGGGTTTTCAAAATAAGAGCGGTATGTTAAATTGTAAGATAAGTAAAAATTTTCTGCTAATATTTGAAAGGGGTGTATGATTTGAAAGCAGTAGTAGCAACAAAAGACAAAAGTATAGCGATCGTACAAAAAGAATTACGTCCTTTGCGACATGGTGAAGCCAAAGTTAAGATGGAATACTGCGGTGTATGTCATACTGACTTGCATGTTAAAAATGCTGATTTCGGGGATGTTACTGGCGTCACTTTAGGTCATGAGGGAATAGGCATTGTAACTGAGATCGGTGAAGGTGTAACAAGTCTGAAAAAGGGCGACCGCGTCTCTATTGCCTGGATGTTTGAAAGCTGCGGCTGCTGTGAATATTGCCTAACTGGCCGTGAAACCTTGTGCCGGGATGTAAAAAATGCCGGCTATACAGTTGACGGCGCAATGGCTGAAGAAGCAATCGTAGCGGTTGATTATGCAATAAAGGTGCCGGAAAATTTAGATCCTGCAGCAGCAAGCAGCATTACTTGTGCAGGTGTAACAACTTATAAAGCGGTTAAAGTCAGTGAAATTAAACCAGGTCAATGGATCGGTGTATTTGGAGTCGGCGGTTTAGGCAACTTGGCTGTTCAATATGCAAAAAATGTCTTTAACGCTAAAGTAATTGCTTTCGACATTAGCGATGAAAAATTGAATTTTGCTAAGAGCTTAGGCGCTGATGCGGTTGTAAACAGTTTAAACGAAGACCCCGTCGCTAAAGCAAAAGAAGTGACTAACGATTCAGGGCTTGATGCTGTGGTCATCACGGCTGTCTCTAAAACCCCTTTCAATCAAGCGATTGATGTTGTAAAAGCAGGAGCCCGTGTAGTCGCTGTCGGTTTACCGGTGGACAAAATGGATTTAGATATTCCCCGTCTCGTGTTAGATGGGATTCAGGTAGTAGGTTCATTAGTAGGTACCAGAGAAGATTTGAAGGAAGCTTTTCAATTTGCCGCAGACGGTAAAGTTGTACCTAAAGTGACAAAGCGCCCGATTGAAGATGTGAATGATATTTTTGAAGAAATGGAGCAAGGTAAAGTGACCGGCCGCATGGTTATCGATTTTACTTCCTAATCTTAAGGCTGCCGGGAATGATACGGCAGCCTTTGATCTCGATTCTTGCTCAGCGCCCCACCCAGACTGAATGAGACTTTGTCATTTAGTTCAGAAAAGAAGCTCTACAGACCATTCAGCGGACATTCATTTAGCGAGTACTGCCTGAACTAACCCTGATACCAATATAATGCAAGGTCAGTCATTGCCGAAGCGTAGCCCTGCTGTCTTAACATAGTTGTTATGCTGCCCCGATGATAAGTTCCGTGATTGGCAACATGGAATAAAATTTCTGAGTAAGCAGTTTCTCTGTAACCTAACCAAGGATTATTTAAGTTCATTTTTTGTTCTAAATCTGTTTGGCTATTCATCCATTCTTCAAACTGTGAAGCCAGTTCTTCATAAGACGCCGCAAATTCATCTGCAGAATATAAATGAGCCCTTTCTGAATAACCCATAGAAGCTTCCAATGCTTCCTGCATGTCTATTCCTTTAAGTACTTGCAGCCACATAACATCCACCGCGCAAATGTGACTGAACGTTTGAGCAATTGTAGGATATGAACTGTGAACCTCTTCATAAAGGACATTACTTGGTAATTCCTTTATTCTTTCTAATAACGCTTTATTCGCCCAAACATGGTACTGATACATATTTTTCGCATGGTTCATTTAACATCTCTCCTTTAAAGTTGATACTTGTGATTATAAAAAAAGATATATGACAGCAGATTGTCATACATCTTTATAAATTTTCATTATTTTTTCAGCTTCATCCATTAAAATTGATTGAAGTTCCACCGGTTTTATAATTTTAGCGCCACTGCCAAAGCTTAAAAGAATTGATTTAAGCCATCCGGCATGCTGAGGCCGATACACAGAGATTGTAAACGTCATACTTCCATCTCTGTTCATGACTTTTGAAGCGTTCTGAAATTGATCTAATACTTTAGCTATGGAATTAGGATTAACCCAAATGACTACATCCGCAAACCCTCCCAGGTCGGATTCTGAATAAGATGGTTCATCTTTCACTTTGTGACTGCGCAAAAACTCTTCTTGAGTAAGCGTTATATTCATCATACGTGATACTCTAAATTCTCTATCATCTTGACGTTCTCTGCAGAAGCCATATACATACCAACTACGAAACTTATACTGAAGGTGGATAGGTTCTGCTTCACGTGATGTAAATTCATTTTTATTACTGACATAATCAAAGCGTACTGCCTTTTTTTCCTGTATAGCTTTTCGCAGCCGGATTAATGAATTCGGTTCTGTTCTAAGGCTTTCCAAGTTAACATACAAAGTCCTGCTGCTTTCGCTTGTATCCAGAGATTTTAATCTATCTATCGTGTGTTCAACTTCCTTATCTTCAAAAACACTCGACAAACTGCTTAATACTGTAACTAAATTCAATACATCATGAGAACCGATTAAACTTTTATCAAATTTGTATCCTCTCATTATCCCAAAACCGCCGTTAGCCCCTTGGTATGAAACGACTGGTATTCCAGCTGCACAAATCGCTTCGATGTCTCTATAAATTGTCCGCGTTGATACTTGAAATTCATCAGCTAAACTGGAAGCAGATAAAATTTCATTATGTAAGAGCTTGAATATGATTGATAACAAACGTTCTAATTTCAATTCTCAATTCCTTTCCTTATTAGAATTGGAAGTGCTCTTTTTGCTCTGACACATTTATGCCGCTCACCTCCTGTCACTTCAAGATACCACGCAGAAAGCTTAATTTTTTCACCTAACCGCATAATACGCGAATTACCATATGCTTTATACTTTGCGACACCGATAAACCCTTCTATTGCTTCATTTGATATTCAATAAAACGCCTGTTGAACCTTTGCTTATGTATACAGCTTCATCTTCACTGAGTAATTTGACGCCCAATTTAATCTACATAATAGTTCACTGAATCTCTCAACAATTTTAGAAGAGATGTTCGGTCAATCGACATCCTTGTGATATATATGGTAAAATTTATAGAAAAGAAACAAAGGAGTGTTGTTACATATGAATCTTATCATTTTAGCATCCATGCTTTTATGGGGTGCAGTGATCCACGAGCTAAACAAACCTTCAAAAAAGCAAAGTAAACGAAAAATGATCCCTTTGGTATCCCTCAGTTCTTTATCTACTTTAATCATCACAATTTCGCTTTTTTCTCATTTAATTGGTTGATATTTGTTATGAGGAAACCCGCCAGAGGTTCCTCATAACACTAAAAACCTACTCACTGCACTTTTTACAGCAGACCTTATCAGAGTGTTTGCTTAACACTTTGTCCATTCTCCCCACAGGCATCTTCTTCTCACTCGGAAGTGTAAGATAAGCTGTTATCTCATCCCCAGATTTTAATGTTTTTCCGCAGATAGAGCATTTTAACTCAGTATTAAAGAAATTTTTTAATCCCATCCAGAAGCCTCCTTACTTACCTTTATAAAGTAATACGTTAATGCTTTATAAAAGTTTCAGGTTAAATAAATACTCCTTGCCTGGGAATATACTTCGTTTCAGTTGATCCGCAGCCGCCCCGGTCATCGTTGCCTATAACTTTATCTGCACCACAAACCCGCAAGCAGCCTCCTTGTATCGTACCTTCCGTCCCTTTGTGATTTGTTTTGATTTGTCGTATACTGCGCTTGCCCGGGAAATGATGAATATTTTCGTTAACTATAATTTCCCTGTACCTCTTCGTATGTGGCTCTGCATGATGAAGTAACTTCATGGCTCACCACTTTCATACACAGTTTTATTGCATGTTTAGCCATATCCCTCCTCTTTAAACAGCAAACCGTCCCATCCATTTCTCTCTTTCAGTTAACTTCCCATTATTTCATATTCTTAGAAGCTCTTCATTTTAGACATAACATCCATTTTTTCTTATTTAGACTTAAATCTATGTCGAAATTTATCGTCCGGCATATTATGTACTATCCTAACAACAGGAGGTGGCAATAATATGGGGAACTACGGTGGAAATTACGGTGGAAGCTCTTTCGTATTGATCGTTGTGCTGTTCATTTTGTTAATCATTGTAGGTGCTGCATTCCTTTTCTAGCACATTGACGATTTATATTCGTCTCCCAAACATTGCATCCCTTAGTTCGGACAGACGCCATAAGAAGTTTTATGGCGTTTTTACTTTTGAAAAACAAATCCATTTAAAATAAACATTTTATTTTTACTCTGAAGTTTTTTCATAAGCAGGAGAGTTTCCTCCCCTGCCTACGGCTGCTAATCCTTTTCAGATCTTTTATGGAATACTCGGACTAATATTGCCGCTATGAAGATTAAGGCGAACAATCCAAAAGCCATTGATCCATTCTTTAAAATGATCCCAAAGATCAACAATGCGCAACCAGACAAAATAAATAGTATCTTACTTAAAATATTAATCATTTACATTTCTCCCAATCAAAGCTTGCATTGACACCAATAATACCTGCAGTATTTATACAAGCATAGCAAGCAGTTCCACATAAAATAGTTAAACCAGTGATTGCCCATTGGCTAATATTCTTATCGCATAAACAATCTGATACACATCCAGTCCAACCCTTAGCACTCATCATGTTTGATGATGAGCCCGTTTTATCTTCTGCAGACTTTTCTGTCTCAAAGACACCAGACTTGTCTTCATCTTTAACACAAGACTTGTTCATGAAAATAACCCCTTTGTAAAAAAATAATTGTCATCCGGCACCAATACTACATATCAAACAGACCATCTCATAAATCACCTTCTCTCTTTAATAAAACGCTACCATTCATATAAATAATTGTTAAGCAAAATGGCTTTCACATAAAAAAAGCCGGATTCCTCCTTTAAGAGGTTCCGGCTTTTCTTAGTAAAATGCGGGAAATATCTGGTGACGTGCTGCACACCCCCGCTATTATAATATTTCAATAGAGCCTTCTGTTCCATGAACGCGGATTCGCTGCCCATCTTTTATCAATTGGGTTGCATTTTCAACTCCAACAACTGCAGGTAAGCCGTATTCACGCGCGATAACCGCTCCATGGGTCATCAGTCCGCCAACTTCAGTGACCAGGCCTTTTATGGATACAAACAATGGCGTCCAGCTGGGATCAGTATAGGAGGTAACTAATATATCTCCATCTTCCAAATCGGCATCTTCCATGTTTAAAATAACCCGTGCCCGCCCCTCTATGACTCCCGAGGAAACGGGCAGCCCTGCAATCGCTCCGGCCGGGAGGTTTTCTCGTGTGTACTCGCCTGTAATGATTTCACCGTCAGACGTGATAACACGCGGCGGAGATAGTTTTTCATATACTTTATACTCGCCTTTTCGTGTGCTGATGATTTGGTAATCCAATTTATGTGTGCGTACGACTTCCTGAAGTTCTTCAAAAGTGAGATAGTATATGTCTTCTTTTTCATGAATAACGCCCGCTTCTGCGAGTTGTTCGGCTTCTTTCAGTAAAGCCTGCTTATAAACGAAGTAGCGGCTGATCATGCCGTATTTTGGATATTCTCTGAACCCGCTGAAGTTCCGGATGATGCGGATCATTCGTTTGGTTTCTTTGGCTTTTTGTTCACCATCCGGTAATTGCTTCAATCGGTCTAATAACTCTTGTTCTTTCTTCAACGCCTCCTGCCGCCCTTGCTCAAATTTCCGCTGGCTGGCATTTGGCTCAAAGTTTTTGAGATTATTAAGAATCATAGGGACAAGTGCAGTTGGTTTTTCGCTCCATCGAGTTCTTGTCATATCAATTTCTCCGGCACATCGCATTCCGTACTTGTTGAGATAAGCATAGATAGCGTCATGGGTTTCCCGCCCGCCTTCAAACGTCACCAGCCCATCCAAAAAGTGATCATCTTTTACATTCTCTAAATAGGCAATTACTTCTGGATAAGGGCGGATCACATCGGCGACGTCCAATAGCGCAAGCCCCATTTCTGAGGTAATATTATGGGGTACAGATTGAGAAAGCGTATCTGCTGCGTTTTTTTCACCTAACCACTCGTTCATTTTTTCGTTAATCCATGATGAAGCATCCATTGCAGTTCGAATCAACACCGAACTTTTCGGGTTAAATAGAATCTTCTTTAATTCCTGGATATCTTCCAAAATAAAACGAAATAAATCAGATCCTGATTTCGTCTGGATGTTTTGTTTTAACTCTTCTATCGATGCCTGACTGCTCTTAATCAAATCAGAAACAATTGCCGGATCGTTTTCAGCTTGTTCCGGCATATCTGCATTGCCTTTGCCGGGAATCGGTGCCGTTTTATCAGGTACCGGCTTAATGAAATCATCTCGCTCTATTATGGTCATAAGTGCGTCTTTTAAGAGCGGATCGTGCTGCCCCATGCCTTTTAAGAAAACTTCTCTGACATTAGGAGATGCCAGTTGATGTGTGACATCAACGAATAGCCTTCCGCCGGCTTTACGCATGGGTGCAGCAGTCGTCAACAGAAAAAAAGACAATCCAAGGGGTTTTATGGGATCCGTCATCATTTGCTGATGACCAACAGAGATATAGACGTGATTTTCTTGATCGTTCGCTTCAGGAACGGGGTATAACGTTGTGATCGGACGACTTTGGACAATATAAAAAGTATCGCGGTCCAAACACCATTCGATATCTTGCGGCTGGCCGAAATGAGCTTCGATCTGTCTCCCGATACGTGCCAGCTGTAAAATTTGTTCATCAGTCAGTGTTTGAATCTTTTGCTGATCAAGAGCGATCTCCTGTGTTTCTGTTCCGCCTTCTTTTCGTCCATAGATAGCCAATTTTTTAGTTTCTATTCTCTTATCGACGATTTGCCCGTCCTGTACTTTATAACAATCGGCAGAGACTAAGCCGGAGACAAGTGTTTCACCAAGTCCAAAACCGGCATCGATGGACAGCAGCTTTCGGTTTCCGGTTATCGGATCAGCGGTAAATAAAATTCCCGAAGCCTGAGGGAACACCATCCTTTGGATGATAACGGATAAATAAACTTGGCTGTGATCAAATCCATTTTGCATACGGTAAATGACCGCGCGATCCGTAAATAGGGACGCCCAACATTTACTGATATGCTGCAAGATCGCATCGACGCCGGTAATATTTAAATAGGTGTCTTGTTGACCGGCAAAAGAGGCATGCGGTAAATCCTCAGCTGTCGCACTGGAACGTACGGCATAGGCATGTTCTTCGCCGAATCGGGAGAGATGGCAAGCAACTGCTTTGACTACATCTGAAGGAATTTCTGCTTCCATAATGGTTTGCCGGATTTTTTTGCTGACTTCACCAATTTGATTCCGATTCTCCACTTTCAGCATGGTCAGTTGATCCAACAGCGCTTGTAACGTTTCGTTTTGTTCAATGGCTTTTTGATATCCTGCGGTTGTGACACAAAATCCTTCCGGTACTTGTATTCCTTGAATTTTTGATAATTCCCCTAAATGTAACCCTTTTCCTCCAACGAGCAAAGGCTGTGTTTTTTCAATTTCGTGAATGCCGAGAACCAAAGAACTCATTCTATATCTCCCCTTCAAAAAAATTTGACAAGAGCTTTTCAGCATGATATAATCATAATATAAGATGGATAACTATGACTTTTCACACAGAAAGCACGCGTGTTCTGATTATATCACCGTGTCTGTTTTTGTGCAATATAAAAAGAACCTGGCCAATTTGGCGAGGTTCTTTCTTCATTTTTGTCTAAAGCTCTTTAAAGCTGTATTGAGATCTTTTGTGTGAACGTAAATGTTCTTATACAACTCGAATAGTGTTTTATATTTTTGAACATTTTGTTCTTTTGGATAAAATGCAGCTGCTTCATGAATGAACTGCTCTGCACATTCTTCAAGAGAGTCAAACCACCCGCTTCCGAAGGCAGCTAACATCGCAGCCCCCATGGCGGGACCTTGTTCATTCTCTAACTTAACCACCCTCGTATTGAAAATATCAGCTTGCATTTGAAGCCACGTTTCATTTTTAGCTCCCCCGCCAATAGAGACAACCGTATCAACTGATTTTCCCGCTTCGCGGAATAGCTCAATTGATTCATATAAAGAGAATGTGATGCCTTCCATTATCGCCCTCAAAAAGTGCTCTCTTTTATGGGCTCCGTCCATTCCGATCAAGCTTCCCCGAATAGATGAATCAGCATGCGGCGTTCTTTCACCGACTAAGTAAGGAGTGTACAGCAGTCCATTTGCTCCTATCGGAACAGATTCCACTCCCCGCAATAATTGTTCAAACGATTCGTTTGGCGCAAACGTTTTTTTAAACCAGTCCAAGCTGTACCCTGCAGCGAGCGTGACCCCCATCGTATAAAATGAATCCTTTTTTCCATGATTAAAAAAGTGCACTTTCCCTTTAAAATCTCTTTCTTTGTCTTCTTCACAGGAAAGTATGACTCCTGACGTCCCAATGCTGCATAACGTTTTTCCGGAAGAAAGAATACCGGCTCCGACAGCACCGCAAGCATTATCTGCTCCCCCAGCGTACACTTTTGTTTTTTCCAACAGCCCAGTCTCCGCCGCAACGCTCGGAAGCAGCGATCCTACACAGTCATGGGATTCAACAAGCGGAGGACAAATTTCCGCTGAAATACCAAATTGATTGCAAATCTCATCGCTCCACTCTTTGCGGGTCATATGTAAAAGTAACGTTCCCGCCGCATCGGAGTATTCGGTGTGAATGGCGCCAGTCATGCGGAATCTCACATAGTCTTTCGGAAGCAAAAAAACAGCGGTTTTGTGAAAAAGTTCAGGCTCATGTTCCTTCACCCATAACATTTTAGGTAATGTAAACCCTTCAAGTACACGGTTTTTTGTGATATCAAGCAGATGATCGCCAAATGTCTCGGTAATCCTGTTACATTGAGGCGTCGTTCTGGTATCATTCCAAAGAATCGCATGACGCAGCACCCGCCGATCTTGGTCAAGCAGTACTAACCCATGCATTTGTCCTGAATAGCTAATCCCGTCAATATCCCCGGCTTGAACGTTGGATATCGAAATCAATTCAGCCAATGCTTCAATTGTTTGCTGCACCCAGTCTTCAGGATTTTGCTCACTATATCCCGCCTTCTCTTGGATGAGCGGGTAACTTTTGGACGTTTCTGCACAAACCATGCCGTTTTGATTGACTAAAATGGTTTTAACGGCACTCGTTCCAAGGTCTATTCCAATGACATATTTCATTTTTTCACTCCTTCCTCTCTAAATAGATCCCCATTGGAATGGCCCGCCATAACAGTAACTTCATGACGGGCAATTCCGGGAACTTGGCTGCCTGCATCTTTTTACAGCGGGATCTGGAGCTTCTTTTTTCATTTGTTATACCTGTAAAATGTATTGGTTTAATATCGCTTTTAACCGCTCCTGTCTCCCTGATTCGTTTTTAATTGACTGATTGTTTAGCGCATATTGCTCAAGTGTCTTAAAATCAGCTCTTCCTTCTGCAATTTCAAGACCAACCCCTTCAGTAAAGCTGCGGTAACGGTGTTGAATCACATCTTCAAACACACGATCTTCGATTAATTTGTGGGCGGCTTTCAACCCTCTTGCAAATGTATCCATCCCTGCAACATGGGCATATAGTAAATCATCAGGCTCAAAAGAAGATCTCCTGACCTTTGCGTCAAAGTTTAATCCTCCGCTTCCAAGACCGCCATTTTGCAGAATTTCGTACATTGCTAATGTCGCAGAATATAAATCTGTCGGAAATTCATCTGTGTCCCAGCCTAAAAGCGGATCACCCTGATTCGCGTCAACAGAGCCAAGCAGACCATGCACTCTCGCCATGCGTAATTCATGTTCGAATGTATGCCCGGCTAATGTGGCATGATTGGCTTCGAGATTTAATTTAAAATGATTGTCTAAGCCATATTGCTTTAAAAAGGCAATGGTTGTTGCTGCGTCCGTATCATATTGATGGGTGGTCGGCTCTTTTGGTTTTGGTTCAATCAAAAACTGCCCTGTATACCCGATTTCCTTCGCATAATCCACTGCCATATGCATAAATCTGGCCATATTATCAAGCTCAAATTTTAAATCGGTATTTAACAAAGTTTCGTACCCTTCACGTCCGCCCCAAAATACATAGTTCTCGGCGCCAAGCTCTTTTGCGGTTTCTAATCCTTTTTTTACTTGGGCTGCGGCATACGCAAATACATCTGCATTACAAGAAGTCGCCGCACCATGGACGAAACGGGGATTCGTAAACATGTTTGCAGTATTCCATAATAGCTTAACGCCGCTGGTTCTCATGTAGTCTTTTATCATGTCCACGATTATATCCAGATTTTGATTTGTCTCTTTTAACGTACTTCCTTCCGGTGCGATATCCCGGTCATGAAAAGCAAAAAATGGCGCATCCAGTTTTTCAAACAGCTCAAACGCTGCATCTACCCTCGCTCTCGCCAGATCCATGCCTTTATAGTGATCCCACGGTCTCTGCATCGTAGCTGCGCCAAAAATGTCTGTGCCGTCAGCGGTAAATGTATGCCAATAGGCAATAGAAAATCGCAAATGCTCTTTCATCGTTTTTCCGCCAATTACTTCTTGAGAATTATAGTATTTAAATGCTAAAGGATTCGTGGATTCTTTCCCTTCGTAAATCACTTTGTTTACGCTTTCAAAATAGTTGACTGAACCGGAATGAGAGTGAGCCATGTGTGATTTCCCCCTTAAAAATAAATTCTAAACATGATCATTCAAATACAGATGCTTTTATGTCATGTTGCACATTAGTTTGTTGCCCAAACAAACTAACTTATTTTCATCTTATATAACCTCATCAGTATTTTCAATATTTTTTTTAGTTTTTTACGAACACATTAGATATAATAAAGGTTGGATTCGCTATGTACTGCGTTTCGCACGATAACACAGAACGTTCAACTTAATTTAAAGATTATACAAATGGAGTGGATGAAGTGGATATCGCTGATCAAGCCTTTGTCAAAAAAGTTAACCAAAAGTTATTACTAAACGAAATACTTAAGAATTCTCCTATTTCAAGAGCAAAATTATCTGAAATGACCGGATTAAATAAATCAACTGTTTCGTCACAGGTAAACACTTTAATGAAAGAAAACCTCGTATTTGAAATAGGTCAGGGACAATCCAGCGGCGGCAGAAGACCTGTCATGCTTGTTTTTAATAAAAAAGCAGGATACTCCGTAGGAATAGATGTTGGCGTGGATTATGTTAATGGCATTTTAACAGATCTTGAAGGGACGATCGTCCTTGATCAACACCATCATTTGGAATGCAATTCTCCAGAAATCACTAAAGATATTTTAATTGAGATGATTCATCACTTTATTGCAAATATGCCGCAATCTCCATACGGGCTTATTGGTATAGGTATTTGCGTGCCTGGACTCATTGATAAAGATCAAAAAATTGTTTTCACTCCGAACTCCAACTGGAGAGATATTGACTTAAAATCTTTCATCCGAGAGAAGTTCAATGTGCCCGTTTTTATTGAAAATGAGGCAAATGCCGGCGCATATGGAGAAAAAGTATTTGGTGCGGCAAAAAATCACGATAACATGATTTATGCAAGTATCGGTACAGGAATAGGAATCGGAGTTATAATCAACAATCATTTATATAGAGGGGTTGGCGGATTTTCTGGAGAAATGGGACATATGACAATAGACTTTAAGGGTCCTAAATGCAGCTGCGGAAACCGAGGCTGCTGGGAATTGTATGCTTCAGAGAAGGCTTTATTAACATCTCTTCAGACGAAAGAGAAAAAAGTGTCCAGCCAAGATATCATAGACCTCGCCCATCTGAATGATGTTGGAACTTTACAGGCATTACAGAATTTTGGTTTCTATTTAGGAATAGGCCTGACCAATATTTTAAATACATTTAATCCGCAAGCCATCATTTTAAGAAACAGCATCATTGAATCGCATCCTATGGTTTTACATTCAATTAAAGGTGAAGTGTCATCCAGGGTTTATTCCCAACTAGACAATAGCTATGAATTATTACCATCTATCTTAGGAAAAAATGCCCCTGCTCTAGGAATGTCCTCAATTGTGATTGATCATTTTCTCGACATGGTTCATAACTGAAATGTACATACTTCTATGTTTTACGCTCATCTTTAAAGATGGGTTTTTTTATTCTAGGAGTATTTCTGAATCAATACTGACATAGGACACTTTCTTATATGAAAAAGGAGTTCTAAAATAGAAATCTCCTTTTTCATGTGCTAATTATTTTTCTTTATAACGAAAATATCTGAAGTCGGCCGGAATATGATGACCGCTCGTATCTTGGCATTGCATCCCCACAAAAGCTCCTGTAAAGAATCCCCCGCCGCGGATGTAATCATCTGATAATTTTTTCGATTCCAATGCAATGTCGATTTTGTGCCAATCTTCTTTGTTAAATGAATACAAATAATAATATTTTTCGTTTTCAATATTCACTTTTAAATAGACATACTTGACTTCACGAGGAATCACAATTTTATTTTTTAACGGTTGTGAAAAAGAGAAGTTATCACATATCGTTAATTCAAGAATACGGCCAAGCTCTTCATCATACGTGACTTGAAGAGCCGTCCAGTTCTCTGTATTGTAATAGTTCACCAAACCAGCGGCTTGCTGAAAATTTTCCGGATAAAACGCAACAGCCGTTTCGGCTTCAAAATGGAGACTTTGCCAGCGTCTGGCTACAAATGCCTGAGTAAATGTCGAAGTTAAGGATTCATGACCGTATAATCGTAAATGATTTGGCACTTGAGTTAATGATCCTAATTTCTCCGTAAACGGAATTCTTAACGTTTGAAAATTAATATTTAATGTTGCATCCTCAAATTCATCAACTTCCGGATACGTGTCTTCAAACATTGTTTCAGGTATAGAAGGCGCATCCACCTCCAAGCTCCCTTCTTTTCCGCCTTTTACATAAGGCCAGCCATCTTTCCAATAGAGCTTTTGAATAGCAGTTTCTCTGCCCAAAGGACAATATCCCCTCTGCTGAAAAATTGAATCATCGTCCGGATGAATGGGACGTCCCGTTAAATGAGCTAAATACCACTCATCTGTATGTGTTTGTACAATGGATGCATGTCCGCATTTTTGCAGCGGATTTTCCGGCGCATGCCATGACGTTAAGATAGGATTATCAGGATGAACTTCATATGGACCCTCAATATTTGCAGAACGGGCAATTGTAGCAGCATGTTCGAACCGCGTTCCTCCTTCTGCGGTTAATAAATAATAATAGTTCCCGATACGGTAAAGGTGCGGCGCTTCTGTGAGCTTTCTTTCAGTTCCTTTAAATATCACTTTCGGTTTACCGATTAGTTTTTGCTCCTTATCAGAATATTCCTGCATGACAATGCCTCCAAAGGAGTGCCGATCAATACGCTGATCCCATAACATATTTAATAAATATTTTTTTCCATCCGTATCATGGAACAAAGAAGCATCAAAACCCGAGCTGTTTAATGGTATCGGCTCCCCCCACTCACCATTAATCGTGTCACAAGTCACTAAATAATTGTGACAATCTTTCCAGGCGCCATCTACGACCTTAACATCCGTATAGATCAGCCAAAACTTTCCGTCACTGTAACTTAAACATGGCGCCCAGACCCCGCCTGAATTAGGATTTCCTTTCATGTCTAATTGCGATACTCTCTGTAATGGATGTGCAACTAAGTGCCAATTGACTAAATCTTTTGAGTGGTGTATCTGGACTCCCGGAAACCACTCAAATGTAGATACAGCGATATAATAATCCTCTCCAACCCTGCAAATACTCGGATCGGGGTTGAATCCTTTAAGTACTGGATTGATAATCTTCATTTTGAACTCCTCCTCAGCTATTTTCTGTTGACTCATCATGTTTTAAGCTTTGAAATCGTCAATATGATCCAAATAAACTTTATCTCTATTCTCTAATTCTCGAACCATGCTTTTATATTTTTTCTCATCTAAGTTATAGAAATTAATATCAATCATGGCCAGAACCAGTAAGAACACGGGAATAATGGTTGTTGTAATTAAAATTCCCGTCAATGCCTCCGGCGTTTGCACCTGATTTGCCACATATCCAAACTGATCTAGAACCAAACCCGGTACAACCCCTCCCAAAGCCATACCGAATTTAAAGAAAAATCCGATAATAGCGTATATGAGACCGCCCATTCTTTTCCCGGTCTTATACTCTCCATATTCTATTGTTTCAGGAATAAGCGCCCACATATATCCCCCGGCAGTGAGACTTCCGGCAGCGGCCAGTAATCGAAAGGAAAGTATGAGGAATACATTACTTGACGGAACGAAAAGTAAAGCTAAGAGGCCGATCATATTCAGTAATAATGCATAGTTTAGTAATTTCTTCTTCCCTAATAATTGATGAAGCTTTGGAATAAACGGTAAAATGACCAAAGCAGGCAAACTTCCCAACAAACCGTACCACTTCACCAAATCCGCTCTTTCTAAATTATACGTTACGTAATAGATGCCAACCGAATTACTGATTGAATTCACTCCAAAAATAATAATAAAGAAAATACTTAATACAACTAGAGGCCGATTCACACGAAATTGCTCAAATATATCCGAAAATTTAATTTTTTCTTCGGATTTTTGAAGCGTGACACGCTCTTTTGTGCTTTTAAAACAAAAGATTAAAAGGCACCCGCCTATAACTCCCATAATACCCATGGTTAGCTGCCAGCCAAGAGATTCGCTGCCGGAAGTATCGCTTAAATAAGCAGCCAGTAAGGGAACAAAAAATGCAACGACAAGTCCCCCAAGATTCGCAAATAACATACGGACAGACGTTATACTAACAACTTCTTGATTATTTCTGGTCATTGCAGATGTTAACGCGCCATATGGCACGTTTATCATTGTGTATGTAAGCGATAAGCCGACATAGGTGATATAAGCATATATTAATTTCCCCATATCCGAAAAATCCGGGGTTGTAAAACAGAGTATTGCCAATATGACAAAGGGAAAAGCTCCGTATAAAAGATACGGTCTAAAGCGGCCAAACCTGCTATTTGTTCTGTCAACTATTGTTCCGATAAAAGGATCAGCGAGAGCGTCGATGATTCTAACCACTAAAAACATCGTACCGGCTGCTGCTGCCGATAAACCAAAAACATCTGTATAGAAGAACAAAAGATACGTAGACACTGTTGCATAAATTAAATTACATGCAAAATCTCCAGACGCATATCCAACTTTTTCAACCATGCTGATCTTCTTTACATTTTCACTGAGCATGATTTCCTCCCCTTTTCGATCCTTTACATAAGGAACATGATGAAATGGTATAACATTTCTTCAATTTTATCGGCCAGTGAGCGGCATATAAAAGCGCTTTCAAAAAATGACAGCGGTTTACTTTCACAGAGCATTTTCAACATCCAAATGGTGATCAGATAGCAGTGAACAGGATAAAAACTTGGCTTTCGCTTTCTACACCTCCAATTAAATCGAGCCTCTTATCCCCCTCCCATTTAAGACCTTTACATGATGGATAATTAAAGCGGGTTTCATTAGTTTGTTGACCGAACAAACTAACTTGATTTCATATTATAAAATCTTTTCTGCTTTTTCAACTCTTTTTTCAGAGAATTTAAAACCGACCAAAGGACATACCATGTTGTAATTGCCGACTGCTTCGACAGACGTTAAGTAAAAACCCCCTGTGTCACCTGACTGACTTATAAAATGATAAGCACTTCCATCATCTTTTCGTATAGAAAAACGTATTAATAAACAGGCACTAGAAAAAATGAGAATCATATATAAGTGATATCCCGTTTAATTGGTTGAGGAGGATATTATGAAACCTATGCTGCCTTTTGAAAAGTATTTTGGTGATTTAGAACTGGTTTATGCATTTTATGGAGCTATGCCTACCGGTGTTACGGTTTCGGAAACTGGTCGTATTTTCATTTGTTTTCCGAAATGGGGAGACGATGTTAAATTTACGGTGGCAGAAATAGTTGGGGATAAATTGCAGCCTTATCCTGATTTACAAACCAATTTGGTTAACCCCGAGACTATCAAAATGACTTTCATCAGTGCCCAAAGTGTAGTTGCTGATGGAAGGGGAACGCTTTGGGTACTAGATACAGCGGCGCCCAATTTTTCTGAACCAATTAAAGGCGGGGCAAAATTAGTCGCTGTTGATTTAAAAACCAATACAATCAGAAGAGTGTATACCTTTACAGAAGATGTTGTCCTGCCAACAACTTACCTGAATGATGTCCGATTTGATTTTCGTGTTGGAACTGCAGGTTATGCCTATATAACGGATTCTTCTTCCAAAGGACCAGGAGCGATTATCGTCGTTGATTTGGAAACCGGAAATGCATGCAGACGGTTAAATGGAACAAATCCTACTTCACCGGATTCCTATTTTATACCGAAAGTAGAAGGCAAAATTTTGATGAATCGTAACAGGGATGGTTCAACTTCCCCATTTAGGCTGGCATCCGACGGTATTGCGATTTCTCCTGACGGAAAAGTATTATTTTTTTGCCCACTGACCAGCCGTCATCTGTTCTCGATCTCAACAGAAGCCCTGAGAGATAGAAATATACCGGACATGGATTTACTTTATCATGTAGCTTATTGGGGAGAAAAAGGCGCGTCTGATGGAATGATTACAGATGCAAAAGGCGCCATTTATGCCGGAGATTATGAGAACAATAGTATTCGAAAGATGCTGCCGAATGGCACAATGGAAACCATCGCACATGATCCGAGAATTTTATGGCCGGATACTTTTTCGATTGGTCCGGATGAATACTTATATGTCATCGTGAACCAATTACATCGGCAGGCTAGATTTCATTATGGAAAAGACTTACGACAGAAACCTTATAGTTTACTTCGTATCAAAATTGATGAAGCTCCTGCTTTTTGAAAATAAAAATGGCCGGTTCCATTTTAGAGCATAATTGGCTTCATTTAGCCTTCATCCTAAAAGAAATCAAATTTCAAAAGAAAATGAAGAAATCTTATAATATCCTTATTTACATATAAATGGTTTATTCGAGCCATTTATAACGCACTGTTGACGTATATAAGAAAAAAACAGACCTCCCTTGAGCCTCAGAACCTGAAGGAATAGGTCTATCATGAATATCAGATGAGCAAGCCCTTTGATGGGCATCTTTTATTACAGAGCCGGGGCGATAACAACACCCCGGTCTTTTTATTAAGGGTAAAACACTGAAACCCGTCTGTATTTTACAGTTTGTCACGCTTTTCGAGTTGCTCTTTTTTATCAACTCCTTATGCTAATCGCTTAATAAGAATTGCGCCTCACACATACTTCGAGAGGAAGCCAAGTACAGTAAGATCGAAGGTAAAACGAAATTACTATTCCCCGATACGGCCGCCGCAGACTAGCTGCTATCCAGGTTCAGAATGTTCCTCTCGTTCGGCTTCATTCCTCAACACCTTTGTCCCGTATCCGGATACGCCATTAATAAGGGTTAGGCGCGTCACCCGTGTTTTGTTGATAGGTTAAGTTTATCGAGATTTCAAACATAAATAGTCCCCCTTTTCTCCCCCAATTTGTTCCCTGTTTTGTCGGAAATTTGACGCTTATTTGTCGTGTTTTACACCCAAATAAAATAAACAAAAAAGAGCAGACCTAAGTCTGCTCCCTTCAAAATTTTATGATTTGTCATTATCAGATAGCCTTAGAACCGTAATACTCAATAATATTAAGCCTATAAACGTGCCGTATTTTCCGGTATCTATATCTGTGAGTGGAGCCACAATATATTCAATTAAGAATATAATAATAGCTATTGAGACTAATATACGATTCATTTGACATTACCACCTTAATAATTAACCATTTCTCCAAGGTACAACAACAGGGGTACCAATTATCCAATTATAAGAAATTCCGTACTTTCCATAATCGGATACTTTTTTTATGGCATACTTACCAGCAAACATTGCCCCTGCAATTGCTCCAGCATATACTGAAATCCCAGGTTCCATATAAATATGGATGTCTTTCGTTTGGCTGGCTGCTAAGGATTTTTTCTCAATGATCATGCGTTCTTCATCATCCAGGCTGTTTTCTAACGCCCTTTCCATCTGCTTAACCTTCAGTTCATTTAATATATGAAAGAATCTCTGATTGAAGGAAACGGGCTGATGCCAGCGTCAACCGATTCCTTTTTATTCTCAAGCTGTACTTTTAATGCTCGATAATCTTTGAGTTCTTTGATCACGATTTTACGGACTGCCTTCAAATCTACTGGATGAAGGAATGAAAGTTGTTCTGTCACACCCGTCCTCCTTTCATAATTAGGCAATGTTTTATTCAATATCAAGTTTATAAAAACCCAAGCGCGTGATTAAATACCTAAAACAAGAACGATAAAATTTACCTAACACGTAATACATAATTTGGAAATAAGATGCCACTGTAAATAATTTTCCAAAGGAGCTGTTTGAGAATGTATCCAGTGTATTACCCTTATTTTGTTCCATATTCAGTTAACCAAGAATTTGATTCATATCGAATTCATGATGAATTCGATCAAAGAAAGTATGAAGGTCGCGTAGGCCAAATTGTTAGAGCCCCTGCAGACACTGAATTTTGGAAAGTTGGTACACGTGTATTTATTCACAGAGTATTCTTTGACTCGCGTGGTAGAGAACATTTGTATGTAGTCTATCCAATACAAAACCCTTCAGGGCAATGCAGAATAAACGGTGTACAAATCAGCCAACGAAAGTTTGATGGAGTAGCATCCTATAGTGCAATGGAGTAGTTTCTTCTTTCTAGGATAAATTTATTTGACATTTAAACAGAGTTTGCACATGCTCTGCTGTAATATTATAGCCCCTTTATCTTTTTATTAGTTTCATGCTTCTTAATCTTTTTCAATTACAACATTATTTTCCTAAGCATTTCTTCAATTCTTAAAGGGGCCGTATATTTTATTTTTAATAACTAAAACAAACTCACGGCCGGTTCCAATGCATGCAAAATCTCCAAATACAATGTTCCTGACTAATCCCATTACTATTTCCTCCTTTTGATCTTCTTAAGATTTAATTCACACAAGCCCGCCTTTCAACAGTTCCCGGGCCATATAACGAAAGGGGTGGTAAATGTAATTTCCGGTAGCGTAGGTCTGATAAATACCGTTGAAAAATTGTAACGAACTTCAAATGTTTTCAAGCTACCCAGCAACGCTTTCGGTTCATACTTTGAACGATATTTCCCGATGAGAATCTTTTAGTATCCTTCCAGGTCTTCCACCAGAAGAGTGAAAGGATGCCTGGATGCCCGAATCAATTCATTTTCAGAACGGGAGCGGTCTTTTATCGACTGCACCAGCTCGTCCACTCCGTTTTTCCGCAATTGCTGCATTCAAATTTCCTTTGAAATTGATTGCCGCTTTCTTTTTACGGAGATAATCAAGAACATGCTGATTTTTTTGCTCCCTCGTATCCACAATTATGACCATGCTGCCCAGAATTTCTTTTAACTCCGTTTCCGATTAGTTACAGTGAATAATTGTCATGCTTTCTTCCCCTTAAAATACGACATGTCCCCATCATAAATTTCTATGGAAAGCTGGTCCTTTTCCTCGCTCTCAAAGTTTGAAACGGATTCTTTTAGCTCCCTCCAGCCGTTCTCCCAAAAGAGAACGAGTAATTTCATCACTTTCATAACTGATTCAAAATCATGATTGAACCAGTCGTCTATTTTTCTATTAATATCTTGATCAATGCCCATGTAATAATTAATAATTTTATCTATGGTCTGTTTCACACTATGTTCATGATCCGAGTATTCACCTTTCAAATATCGAATAATACAAGAACGACTGGGCCATAAAAGTATTCAAGTTACATCAGATATTTACCCACACATCAGCACAAAAATTGACAGAGATTCAATGAATAAGTACAAGGATTATACCTCCACAATTATGGAGTAAGTTTTTATTGTTTTTTTGTGGGTGTTTTGTGGGTGATACTTGATTTATATTAAGATATTAAACTTGTTAAGAAACCAAAAAATCCCCTGACACCAATAGTGCCAAGGGATTGAGAGATTAATACTGAGACATGTATTGTTCGCGCTCCCACGGATGAACCTGTGTGCGGAACATATCCCATTCGATTTCTTTTGCTTCGATGAAGTGTTCGAACAGGTGCTCGCCGAGCGCTGCAACCATGACTTCGTTTGATTTGAATTCGTTGAGAGCTTCCGCCAGTGTCGCCGGAAGATCTACGATGCCGTTTTCCATGCGCTCTTCTTTGCTCATGACGTAGATGTTGCGGTCAATCGGAGCCGGTGCTTCAAGTTTATTTTTGATTCCGTCAAGGCCTGCTGCAAGCAATACGCTTAACGCCAGGTACGGGTTTGCCGCCGGGTCTACGCTGCGGACTTCAACACGCGTGCTGATGCCGCGGGAAGCCGGGATACGGATCAGCGGGCTTCTGTTTTGCGCGCTCCATGCCACGTAGCAAGGTGCTTCATAGCCTGGAACAAGGCGTTTGTAAGAGTTCACTGTCGGGTTTGTAACAGCCGTAAAGCTTGTCGCGTGTTTTACGATACCGGCAATGAAATGTTTTGCTGTTTCACTCAGCTGAAGATCAGCGTCTTTATCAAAGAATGCGTTAACGCTATCTTTAAAGAGTGATAGGTTGCAGTGCATACCGGAACCGTTTACGCCGAACAGCGGTTTTGGCATGAATGTCGCATGCAGACCGTGTTTGCGGGCGATCGTTTTGACAACCAGTTTGAAAGTTTGGATGTCGTCACAAGAACGGATGGCACCGGCATATTTAAAATCGATTTCGTGCTGACCCGGAGCAACTTCATGGTGAGATGCTTCGATTTCAAAGCCCATTTCTTCAAGCTCAAGCACGATATCGCGGCGGCAGTTTTCTCCCAAGTCAGTCGGAGCCAGGTCGAAGTATCCGCCTTTATCGTTCAATTCAAGCGTCGGTTCGCCTTTTTCATCTAATTTAAACAGGAAGAATTCAGGCTCAGGTCCAAGATTGAAATCGCTGAAACCGAGTTCTTTCATTTCTTTCAGAATCCGTTTGAGGTTGTTACGCGGGTCACCTTCGAACGGCGTGCCGTCCGGATTGTAAATGTCACAGATGAAGCGTGCTACTTTACCTTTTTCAGCAGTCCATGGGAAGATTACAAATGTGTTCAGATCAGGATATAAGTACATATCAGACTCTTCGATACGGACAAAACCTTCGATGGAAGAACCGTCGAACATGCATTTATTATCAAGTGCTTTTTCAAGCTGGCTCACAGGAATTTCCACGTTTTTAATCGTTCCGAGAATGTCTGTGAACTGAAGGCGGATATACTTTACGTTTTCCTCATTTACTAATTTTACGATGTCTTCTCTTGTGTACTTTGCCATTTCGTAAAACTCCTCCTCTAAAAGGTAAATGTATATAGCAAAACAGTTGCTAACGGATTAATGAAAGAATCGGGACATGTCACCTTGGCGGAAAGTATTTCCCCGCTGGAAACGGCCTGCCTGCATCAGTTCGTTTTTCAGAAGCTTTCTGAGTTCGTCATCAGACAGATCGTGCTTCATCGGTTTGGCGGTTTTTTCGGATTTTTCTTCCGGTTCGGCAGATGCCTTATCCAGAATTTGTTTGATCCCCGCCATATTGACGCCTTGTTCAATCAGATTTTTAATTTCTAACAGTTTATCTACATCATGGAATGAAAATAATCGTCTATTTCCTTCGCTTCTCGCTGGAAATATCAATCCATTTTCCTCATAATATCGAATTTGCCGGGCAGAAAGTTCTGTTAACTGCATGACAATCCCAATTGGAAATAAAGGCATTGAGCGGCGAATGTTATCACTCATCTCAATTTCCTCCTTTTCTTATCTTAGTCTCATTATAGGTGATGTTATATTTTGTGTCAACACAATGTGAGGAATCTTAACATCAAATTCTTTGAAAATTGCAAACGGCCTAGATCAGCTCTTTTTCCATTAAAGCATTTACGGCGCTGCAAATCGCATTTTTCACGTGCGCGTAGGTTAATCCTCCTTGGACATACGCAACATAAGGCGGTCTGATAGGTCCATCTGCTGATAATTCAATGCTTGCTCCCTGTACGAAAGTGCCCGCTGCCATAATGACATCGTCTTCATATCCCGGCATATAGCTCGGATAAGGCGTCACATGCGCATTAATCGGTGAAGCATATTGTATCGCCTGGCAAAAAGCGATCATCTTTTCAGGGTCCTGAAACTCAACTGATTGAATCAGATCCGTTCTCGGCGCATTCCATGCAGGGTTTGACGTAAAGCCGAGCTTTTCAAGAAAACGGGCGGTAAATACCGCTCCCTTCAAGCTTTGCGCCACTACATGCGGAGCGAGAAAGAAACCTTGATACATTTCCTGCAGTGAATAAAGCGAAGCCCCGGCTTCACTTCCGATTCCCGGGGAGGTCATCCGGTAAGAGCAGGCCTCAATCCACTTGGCTTTCCCTACAAGATAGCCGCCCGTTTTAGCAAGGCCGCCGCCCGGGTTTTTAATCAGGGAGCCGGCCATAAGATCCGCTCCGACGTGGCAGGGTTCCCGCTCTTCTGCAAATTCTCCGTAGCAATTGTCCACAAAAACAATGACATCTTCTTTGATTTCCTTTACGAAACGAATCATCTCTTCAATTTCATTTATTCTGAAAGACGGACGATTCGCATATCCTTTTGAACGCTGGATGCCGATCACTTTTGTATTCGGCCGGATTGCAGCCCGGACCGCTTCAAAGTCCACTCTGCCTTCTGATGTTAAATCGACTGCATTGTATCCGATTTGAAATTCCTTAAGCGAGCCTGAATACTCCCCGCCTCTTACTCCGACGATTTCCTCAAGTGTATCGTAAGGCTTGCCTGTAATATAAAGCAATTCGTCCCCGGGTCTCAGCACACCGAAAAGCGCGATTGAAATCGCATGCGTTCCGGAAATGATTTGCGGCCGCACGAGTCCCGCCTCTCCTCCGAACACATCAGCATAGATCTTCTCCAGTGTATCTCGTCCGATATCGTCATAACCGTATCCGGTTGAAGGCGTAAAATGCGTATCGCTTACTTTATGTTTTCTGTAGCTTTGCAGGACTCTCCATTCATTCCGTTCACTGATTTCTTCTATTCTTTTATGAACGGCGGAGATTTCCGCTTCTGTTTCTTCGGCGGTTTTTTGTAAAAGAGCGCCGTGGGTCAGTGTGTCAAACATGTTGTGTATACCTTCCTTACATGAATTTCTTCAGTTCTCCGAGTATGCTTTGTTCTTCCTGTACATAACCTGAGACTTCGTAGCGTTCATTTTCTTCATTAAAATAAAGGCTGTCGATCATGGTCTCTGATTTGATGCGTGACATCAATTTGCCTTCGGCGGCAGGCACATGAACTTCATACGGCGTCATCAGCTCCCGGCGCAAATAAGATTCGATTTCCGCTTTTAGTTTTGCTTCATCCCCGGCGATTCTGGCGCTGATCATGATGTGGCCTTCTCCCGCTGTCGGGATGAAGTCAGGAAGTGTCTCATCACGTTTGTTATAAGCGGTCAGCACCGGAATATCATCTGCCTCAAGCTCTTTTAACAGACCGAGGACCGTCTGTTCATGTCCGGCATAATCTTCATTGGATGAATCAATGACATGAATGATCAAGTCTGCTTCCTTCACTTCCTCAAGCGTTGAGCGGAAAGCGGCAATCAGCGTCGTCGGCAGATCCTGAATGAAGCCGACCGTATCAGACAAAAGGACGCTGTAGCCGCTTGGGAGCGCCATCTTTCTCGTCATCGGATCAAGTGTTGCAAACAGCAGATCTTCTTCATAGCTGTCTGAGCTCGTTAATTGATTGAACCATGTTGATTTTCCGGCATTGGTATACCCGACGAGTGCAGCCTGAAGCACGCCGTTCTTTTTTCGTCTCTCCCGATAACGGCTTCTGTGGCGGATAACCGTTGAAAGCTGCACGTTAATTTCGTGTATGCGGTTTCTAATGTGGCGCCGGTCTGTTTCAAGCTTTGTCTCACCGGGCCCTCTCGTCCCGATTCCGCCGCCTTGTCTTGAGAGATTGATTCCTTGTCCGCTCAGACGCGGCAGCGCGTATTGAAGCTGGGCCAATTCGATCTGAAGCTTTCCTTCTCTCGTCTTCGCCCTTTTTGCGAAAATATCCAAAATAAGCTGCGTGCGGTCGATGATCTTCGCTTCAATTGCAGTGGCGAGTGATTTAAGCTGGCTCGGTGACAGTTCATCATTAAAAATGACCAGATCTGCTTCAAGCTCTTCACACAGCGCCTTCAGCTCGTCTACTTTCCCCTTGCCTATATATGTAGCGGCATCCGCTCTGTTCCGTTTTTGCGTAATCCGGGTCAGCACCGTTCCGTCAGCCGTTTTTGTCAATGAAGCAAGCTCTTCCATGGAATGTTCAAAGTGCTCATCTGTCATGTGCGGAAGCTGGCAGCCGACCAAAATGACCGTTTCTTTTTTTCCTTCCTGTTCGTTCAAATGGATGTTCCTTTCTGTGTCGTATTGGGCAGTAGTACTATCATACCAAACCCGCAGGGCGTATACCACACATCCGGCGGGTTTTAAAGAGAGAAATAAAAAAGAGACCCCTCAGACCGGCTGAGAGGTCTATTCGTGAGCTGCCGTCTCATCTTTTATAAGTAAATCCTGGCTCTTGATCGTCATTAAATCGTTTTTTAAGTATTGGTCTCCCATTAAAAGTCTCATAGCCTGAGCGCGGATCGATTTTTCAATCACGTTTCTGACAAAGCGCCCGTTGCTGAATTTAATGGGGCTTGTCGTGCTTTTCACTGTCATTAAGTAATCTTTTAACTTCCACTCGGCTTCCTGGCTTAATTGATACTCCCGCTCTGCTATCATGCGCTTTGCGATGTCCATCAGCTGAGTGACAGAGTAATCCGGAAAATCGATGCTGATAGGGAAACGCGATTGCAGGCCGGGATTTAATGACAGGAAATGTGTCATTTCTCTCGAGTACCCTGCCAGGATCAGAATAAATTCATGCTGTTTGTCTTCCATATGCTTGACAAGCGTATCAATCGCCTCTTTACCGAAATCCTTTTCTCCGCCCCTTGCAAGTGAGTATGCCTCATCAATGAATAAAATGCCGCCGAGCGATTTTTTAATCAGATCTCTCGTTTTTTGCGCCGTGTGTCCGATGTATTCACCGACCAGATCGGCACGTTCCGCTTCGATCAGATGTCCTTTGGAAAGCACGTTCATTTCGAAGAAAAGCTTGCCGATCAGTCTCGCAACGGTGGTTTTCCCGGTGCCGGGGTTCCCTTTGAACATCATATGAAGAGCTTGTTTTCCGACTTTCAGCCCTTGTTCGGCCCGTTTTTGGTTGACGAATATCCACGCGTAAATTTCTTTAATGTTGCGTTTCATTTCTTCCATACCCACTAATGTGTTCATTTCTTTTTCAATTTCTTTCAGAATGCTGTGCTTGGCTTCATTTTTTTGCAGGGCGGCCTGATATTCCGCCTCAGCTTCCGCATTTGTCAGCACTTGCTTTTGGCCATTAAGAATGATGTTAATTTGTCCGTTATTTTTATAGGTTACAGCGCGCTCCAACATGCTCACCTCTCTGTTCTCTCTTTATCTTACTCATTATGAAGCGGTTCCGTGACATCCGCCTATCATCATGAGACCTGTTTTCCTCTTTATCTGTCACTTTTTCCGTTCTCTTCGGGAATGATGTTGAATCCTGCGCTTTCCCGAGAAATATTTTTCATTTCTTATTGTATTCAGCAGAAACGGGAGGACAAACCATTTATTTTTATTTTTCGGGAAATGTTGGGTATATTTCTCATTTTTTTCATGAATGACAGCCGTACAAGCACCTTTTGAATATCATCATATGCTGTAATGAGGTGATGGAGAATGGTTAAAATTTTTATAGACCCCGGTCATGGCGGAACTGATTCAGGTGCAACCGGAAACGGACTTCAAGAAAAAGCGGTCACGCTGGAGATCGCGCTGGCTTTGCGCACGATTCTGACGAATGAGTATGAAGGAGTTTCTGTCACGATGAGCAGGACAAGCGATAAGACGGTCAGCCTGACGGAAAGAACGGATGCCGCCAACAGCTGGGGCGCAGATTATTTTTTATCCATTCATATTAACTCAGGAGGCGGAACCGGATTCGAAAGCTATATTTACCCCGGTGTCGGAGCGCCGACCTCGACTTACCAATCAGCCGTCCACACGCAAGTGATTCAAGCATCAGGTTTTAATGACCGAGGAAAAAAAACAGCTAACTTCCATGTGCTGCGGGAGACAAGTATGCCGGCGATTTTGACGGAGAATGGTTTTGTTGATACGTCAGCTGATGCAAACAAACTGAAAACAGCCAGTTTTATTGAAAGCCTTGCAAGAGGACATGCCAAGGGCTTGGAGCAAGCTTTCGGTCTAAAAAAAAAGGCTGACTTATATAAAGTGCAAATCGGCGCATTCAAAGTGAAAGCAAATGCTGATGCGCTTGCCGCCGATGCGGTGTCTAAAGGTTTTGACGCGATTGTGCTTCCAAAAGGCGGCTTATTTAAAGTGCAGATCGGCGCATTCTCTTCCAAAGATTATGCTGAAGCGTTGGCAGCACGGGCCGAAAAAGCCGGATTTGATGCCTTCATTGTGCAAGACTAAATGAAAAAACCCCTGCTCTCCCTTTTTTGGGACGAACGGGGGTTTTTTGTTATTGAAGTATATCGGCGACAAACTGAGACCAAGCTTCAAGACGCTGATACACATTTTCCTCTTTCAGTTCGCTCAGTTTCATCCAGCGCCCGGCGATTTGATCTTTTTCTTTCACTTCGACTTGTGCCGCAGACGCTAACTGGAGCGCAGAAAGGATGCCGATATGCACCTTCCCTACATCGTTTTCATCATCATTGATCAGGCCGAGTGTGACAATGTTTTGTTTGTCCTCCTCGCGAATGTACAGTTCTTCCGCCAGCTCCCGGTTGGTATTCTGTTTCAGCACTTCCGAAAATGAAGCCGCCCCTTCCATAGGGTTCATGTGTCCGCCGAAACCGAGAGAAAGCTTATTATGGAGGCGCGATTCCCCTCCGCCCGCGAGCCGTTCATACACAAACACCTCATCATCGCGGCGGATGACGACATACGGAATCGGCTGTTTAAATCGCGGGTCCTCTTCCGCGTCGCCTCTTCTGATTTCAAAAAAATGCGCCTCAATTTGAGCCATAATGTTTACGATACGTTCATCCTCGCTGTTGACTCCCTGAAATGTCAGCATTTCGTTTTGAAAGACGTCACTCCGCGGTGCAGCCAAGATGATTTCATCCATTTTATTCATGCCCGTTCCTCCTGTCTTACCTCTCCATTCAAGCCAAAAGAGCAGATATTATATCTGCTCTTCATCTTGGCCAAAATAAAAATCTTCGTCCTTAATCGGTTCTACCGTCGCCTTTTTGTAGCCGTTCCCTTTCATGGAGAAGAAATCATGTGATTTTGTTTTGGTGTTTAATCCGTTTAATACGATCGGATTAATATCCTCTTCTTCAAAGTAAGGATCGAACCCTAAGTTCATCAAAGCTTTATTGGCGTTATAGCGGATGAATTTCTTTACATCGTGTGAGAGTCCGACTTGATCGTACAAGTCCTCTGTATATTCAAGCTCATTTTCATATAACTGATTCAGAAGGTCAATCGCAAATTCACGAAGCTCTGCTTTTTTCTCTTCTGTCTGTTTATTATAAATTTCCTGAGCAAGGAGACCGACATACACGCCGTGAATCGCTTCGTCACGAAGGATCAGGTTAATGATCTCACCGCTTTGCATCAGTTTTCCTTGTCCGTAGAAATATAACGGATAATAGAAACCGCTGTAGAAAAGGAAGCTTTCCAGATAGACGGAAGCAACCATCGCTTTGAACAGTGAAATTTCATCATCTTTTTGAATGGCTTTGTAAAGCCCGACAATCATTTGCGCTTTTTTCTGCAAATATTTATTTTGTTTAACCCATTCAAATACTTCATTAATCGTTTCAGTCGGAGCAAGCGTCATAAAAATATTTGAATATGATTTTGCGTGCACCGCGTTTTCCATCATCGCCATGAAATTAAGAACCGCTTTTCGCTGATGGCCTTCGACGTGCTCGGCCACAATCGGCATGCCCGTGTTCCCCTGCTCTGTATCAAGCAGTGTCAGGCCGGCGAGCACCTTCATGTACGTATCCTGCTCATTTTTACCCAAATACTTCCAAGTGAGAAGATCGCCGTTTAATGCGATCTCTTCCGGAAGCCAAAACTGCTTTACGTTTTGGTTGTAAAACATTTGGGTGAAATCATCTTCATGCTTTGACCAGTTTGCTGCGTCATAAATTTTTGTCACTGTAAACTCTCCTTTAATCAAACGACACAAGAAAGACAGCTGTCCTGCCCGGTATCTTTCGTTCTTGCATAGTAAATGGTTTTGATGCCTCTATGGTGGGCATACAGATCAATACGGTTCAGATCACGAGTTGTCATCGTATCTTTCAAAAACAGGGTAAAGCTGATTCCCTGATCGATATGCTGCTGGATTGTCGCGATCATATCCACCACTTTGAACATGTCCATATCATAAGCTTCTTTGTAGAAGAACCAGTTATTAGACGCTAACCCCGGCATCGGGTAATACGTTTTTGAATTTCCGTATGTTCTTTCTTCGATCCGTTCCATGATCGGCATAACGGACGCCGTGCTGGATTGGACGTAGGAAATGGAGCCTGTCGGCGCGATGCACAGTCTGTAGCTGTGGTACATGCCGTTTTCAGCGACAAACGCCTTCAGCTCTTTCCAGTCTTCGATTGTCGGAATGTGCATGCCTTCAAAGAGCGCAGCGATTTTTTCGTATGCCGGTGAGAACTCTTTTTCGATGTATTTATTGAAATATTCTCCCGTTGCATAAGTGGAGCCTTCATAATGCTCAAACGTTTCGCCTTTTTCTTTCGCAAGCTCAGCTGAACGCTGGATGGAATAAAAGTTCACCATCATAAAGAACGTATTCGCAAAATCTCTTGCTTCCGGGCTTTCATACGCGATGCCGTTTTGGGCCAGGTAGCCGTGAAGGTTCATGGCGCCTAAACCGATTGACTTCATCGCTTTGTTCGCGCGTCTGACTGCCGGCGCGTTGCGGATATCCGTCGTCTCAGATACATGAGTCAGGGAATCCGTCGCGAGTTTCACCGTGCGCTCAATCGATTTATGTTTCATGACATTCAGTATATTTAATGAACCAAGGTTGCAGGAAATGTCCAAGCCGATTTCGTCTTCCTCGTCATAATCTGTGTAAGCCGAAACCTGTGACGCCTGAAGCACTTCAGAGCAAAGGTTCGAGAATTTCACTTTTGATACGTGGTTATTCGCGTGCTCTTTGTTTACGTTATCCTGGAACATAATGTACGGATAACCTGACTCAGAACGGAGAACGGCAAGCTTTTCAAGCAATTTGCGCGCATTCACTTTTTCTTTTTTGACACGCGGGTTGTCGACAAGCTCTTCATACATCGCCGTCATGTCCATTTCGTCCATATGCTGGCCGTATTCTTTATAAATCGTATGCGGATAGAATACATAAGCCGCTTTATCCTCACGCGCAAGCTCAACGAACTTATCCGGAATGACGACACCGATAGAAAGCGTTTTGACGCGCACATCTTCATCCGCAGAAATCTTTTTCGTATCAAGAAAATCATTGATATCGCGGTGGAAAATATTTAAATACGCCGCGCCTGAGCCTTGTCTTTGGCCCATTTGGTCAGCGTAACGGAACGCATTATCAAGAAGCTTCATGACGCCTACAACACCTTTTGTGGCGTTTTCAACATCTTTAATCGCTTCGCCTTTCGCGCGAAGCTTGGACAGATTAAGAGAAACCCCGCCGCCCAATTTAGACAGCTGCATGGAAATATCGATCGCCCGTGAAATATCGTTTAAGGAATCATTGACTTCGAGCAAGAAGCAGCTCACCAGTTCTCCGCGGCGTTTTCTGCCGGCATTCAAAAATGTCGGTGTACTCGGCTGATATTCCTGGTTGATCATCAGGTTTACATATTCTTTTGCTTTCTCAGTGTCGCCGTTTGCGAAGAACAGCGCGACGATTGAGATTCGGTCCTCATAACGCTCGAGAATTCTTTTCTTGTCATTCGTTTTCAAAGCATAGTCATTATAAAATTTAAACGCACTCATGAAGGAAGGAAAACGAAACTTCTTTGCGTAAGCTGTCTTAAACACTTCTTTAATGTCTTCAAAAGAGTAAAGGCTTAAGAATTCCTCTTCGTAGTATTGGTTTTCAATCAAATAATCCAGCTTCTCTTTTAAATCGTGAAAGTAAACTGTGTTTTGATTGATATAGTCAACAAAATAGCTATGTACAGCCTCTTTATCTTTATCAAACTGGAATTTTCCATCTTGTTGGATCATGATTTCGTTATTTAACTGGATCCATTTTGGCACTTGATTTTGTGACAAGTCTTTCTACCTCCTGAGTAAACAATTCAACGTCTTTAGATGTGCCGCTGAGTTCAAATTTGTGCAAGATCGGCACCTGATATTGTCTTGAAATGGTATCGGCGCTTTTTGCAAAGTTATCGCCCCATACTTTGTTGCCGCTCGCAGCGACTCCTAATAAGAGATGGGCGTATTTTTCGAGAAATGATTGTGTTGATGCCGGTACCTGGCCGAAGTTTGTCGTGTAGGTGACCAAAACAAACGGAGTGTCCACGTGGTCCGTTTCGTCCACCTTGCGGATCAGCTGAAAGTCTGTTTTATTCACAAAACGCTGAACATTCCCTGTCTTTGAATCAAATATGATTTGAACCATCCTTATCACGACCTATCAAAAATAATGAATCTCTTAACACTATATATAGTATACTAACCTCTCAGAAAAACACAACATATTGAGATCGATTTATAAAAAATTCATATTTTTGAAAGAGCGGACTTTGGCTCTGGCCCGATTAACGCCCAAAAAAGAGAGCAGAACGAGAATCATCTCTCATCCTACTCAAGGTGTCATGTGTAAGCCGATGTCTATCATAACATGAAAAAAAACTGCTTAGTAGTCTAGACTTTTATTCTTATTTTTTGTAAGAATCACATTTTTTTTCGCTTTCAACGGTTTCTTCAATCTCCACATCAGCACCGATTTCTTTCAGCACGGCTTTCAGAGCGCTTGTGATGGAAGCCTCTCTGATCAGTTCTTTGCCGTCAACGATGATGCTGGTTCCATATTCATAGCAGGAATCATCTTCACAAGTTTCTTCCCAATGGTTGATTATCACCTTGTGTTTCAATCGTCTCACCCTCTGCATGATCAATGTCAGTACTTAGTGTAGCTTGTGCGGCCCGCTTTGTAAATTCGAACGCTTGTGAAATTTATTCAAGCTCATCCAGCGCCGTTTCTTTTTTCAGTTCGATTTTATTCGTTTTTTCATCATAGCGGTATATTTTTAAGTAACCGTCCTCAAAGATGCCGAAACGATTATGTTCCAGCTGCACCATGCCTTCTGTCTGCGGTTCGGTATCCGCCAAGCCGCCGTCATCATCCGTCACCACCGTCTCATGATTGCTGCAAGCTCCAAACAGCAAAAAAACAGCGATCCAAACGAGCGTAATCCTGATTCTTCTCAGTTCATTTTCACTTTCGAACACGATTTTCCGAACCCCCTTTTATGTTTCCGATATACAGCCTGCAATATACAGATGCGCATAGAAAAAGACCATTGTTCATGGTCTTTTTCAAAAAGTCTATTCAAGCTCAAGCTGGACGTTTTTTTGCGGGGCGAACGTGGAGATGGCATGTTTATAAATAAGCTGCTGCTTCCCCTCCGTTTCGAGCAAAACGGTAAAGTTGTCAAAGCCTTTTACCTGGCCGCGAAGCTGGAAGCCGTTGAGTAAAAACACCGTGACGAACGTATTGTCTTTTCGGATTTGATTCAAAAACTGATCTTGAATATTAATCGGTTTCATGTTTCGTCCTCCTTGGTTCTCAATACAATACTGTTTCGATTAAATTTCCAGTTTTCCTGCTATGCACTCGAAAATTTCCTTTTTTTTCTGCTCAATATCAACAGGCGGCGTCATATCTGTCCATGAAACGGGCATTTTATTGCGAAACCAGGTCAGCTGGCGTTTCGCATATCGCCTAGAATTTTGTTTTAATTGCTCCACAGCCTGAGGGAGCGGCACTTTTCCATCAAGATATTCATACAGCTCTTTATAGCCGATCGCCTGAATCGATTGGCTGTCCCGGATATTCATATCATACAGCCGCTTTACTTCGTCAAGAAGGCCGGTTTCCAGCATCAGGTCAACGCGCTCGTTAATCCGGCCGTACAGCACTTCTCTGTCCATTGTAAGACCGATAAGAACCGCATTGTAAAGCAGCTCCCGTTTTTGGGTTTTAAGATGCTCTGACATTGTTTTTCCCGATACATGCAGGATTTCGAGCGCGCGGATGACTCTTCGCGTATTGTTTTGATGAATGGCTGCCGCCGCTTCCGGGTCGGCTGCCGCAAGCTTGGCATGAAGCGCTTCCGCCCCTTCTTCAGCCGCCAGTTTCTCCATGCGCTCCCGGAATACAGGGTCGCCGGAGTTTTCCGTGAACGTATAGTCATACAGCACGGACTGAATGTACAGACCCGTCCCCCCGACAATCATCGGCAGCTTTCCTCTATCGGCAATCTCGGTGATTTTTCCTCTCACCATTTTTTGATAATCCGCCGTTGAAAAAGTGTCGGACGGCTCCAAAATATCAATCAGGTGATGCGGCACGCCTTCTGTCTCTTCTTCGGTGACTTTGGCCGTTCCGATGTCCATCCCTTTATATACCTGCATGGAATCTCCGCTGATGATTTCCGCATTCAGCGTTTTCGCGAGTCCGATGCTTAGTTTTGTTTTTCCGACTGCCGTCGGTCCGACGAGTATGACGACAGGCTGTTTTTTATTTTTCAATATGTATCACTCTCTTTTATAAATCTCCCCCTAATTATAGCATTCATTTCTTCAGGCACCTATCCATTTTGCCCTTTTTCCTGAGCGCTAAACGTCCACTACCATCCGATCGGCTCGTTTCCGACAACCTCTCTCGTTTTTCCTTTGAGTGTATGGCGGTGCGTTTTCCGTCCTTCCTCCCGCGGATCGTAAACGACGCCGCCGTGCTGGATCTGAATCGGCTCATTGTAGGCGGCAAAGGTGGTCTCTGAAAGCTCATGGTAATGTGTTCCGTCAACCCTCGGGATGGCAGGGCCGGAAATGCCGTAATACCTATGAAAATGGCCGTTTTCAAACGAGGTGATGCCCGTATAGAAATGTGTATGCTCATCTGTATTGCTGCCGTTCTCCGGCTGCGAAAAGCCTTCAATCAAATGGTAATGCCCCTGCACAACATCCGTAACCGCCCGGTATGCGTGTGTGTGCGGAGGTTTTTTTGACCAATCGGACTGATACAGACCCACAAAAGCTCACTCCTTTATTTTTTTGATAAACGCCCAATCAAAAATTGGTGGGCTGAATACTCTGTTATCATCTCAAATTTATTCTTGGAGGTACCTTAATTATGAATGAAGAATACACATACGCAGTAGATAGTGATATGAGACCGTTTGGGCGGCCTGGATTTGGGTTCGGCCGGCCGGGCTTCGGATTCGGACGGCCCGGATTCGGATTTGGATTCGGACGGCCTGGTTTTGGATTTGGCCGGCCTTGGTTTGGTTATGGATTCGGACGGCCGTTTGGTTTTTACGGCGGACCGTTTTTCGGAGGGCTTGTCGGGGGGCTTGTCGGAAGCGCTTTATTCAATCCGTACTTGTACGGGGGTTACGGCTACGGCTATCCGTATTTCTATTGACGAATCAAAAAGGCTCCTCCCCGGGGGCCTTTTTGTATAGGTCTAATGTCTTGACTTGGCGGGCAAAGTTCGGATATTATTTTACTTTACTGCCTTAAACAAAAGGCATAAGGATTATGATGAGAGGGGGATTTGATATGATTCTGGGTTATATCTTCCTCACAATTGCTATTTTATCAGAGTCAATCGGCGCGGCCATGCTGAAAGTCTCCCGCGGATTTACGCGGTTTTTGCCGAGCGCGCTTGTAGTGGCAGGCTATTCATTGGCCTTTTATATGCTTTCACTGACACTGAATCTCATTCCGCTCAGCTTATCCTATGCAACATGGAGCGGAGCCGGAACGGTGCTCGCATCCATTATCGGAGCGAAATGGTTTCATGAAAAACTGGACAAGCAGGCCGTCATCGGACTCTTTTTCTTATTGGCCGGTGTCATTTTGATGAATTGGTAGAAAGGAGAGGCATGCTGATGAAAGGATTACTCTGCCTGGCATTAGCCATTGTATCAGAAGTGTTCGGGAGCACGATGCTGAAGCTGTCGGACGGTTTTACGCACCTGTGGCCCGCTCTCGGCGTCATTGCCGGAATCGGAGCCTCTTTTATGTTTTTGAGCTTCTCATTGAAAAGCCTTGATTTATCCGCCGCATACGCGACATGGTCAGGTGTCGGCACCGCTTTAACGGCAATTGTCGGCTTTTTTGTTTTTAAGGAGGCCATGACAGTCAAAATGATGATCGGGCTTGTTTTGGTCATCACGGGCGTCATCCTGCTGAACCGTTCCAAGTCTCAAAAAGCTAAAAAAAATCAAACGGCCCGGAGCTGACCGTTTGAACTCGTCAAGCGCGGGCAGCTTTTACTTCAACCTCAAGCTCCATCTCCACGTTTCCTTGGACCGCTCGTGAAATCATACATGAGGACTCCGCTTTTTGCGCTAACTTCCTGGCGAGCGTAAAATCCGTTTCGGCTGCATCCGGCTTTAATAATATAAACGGGCGGTGAATGATTTTCTGGTACGTGAACACACCGTTCGTGACGTCTACAATTCCTTCAGATTCCATATGTAGATCTTCTTTATCCAGGCCGCTTCTTTCCATCATCGCCGCAAGCGTTATAATATAACAGGTCGCGGCCGCTCCAAGCAGCATTTCATCAGGATTTGTGCCTTCTCCGGGTCCGTCCATTTCCTTAGGAATGGACACAGCCGTCTCCAGCCGGCCGCTTTTAATATCGCCGACGTCGTTGCGATTTCCGGGCCAATTTGCTTTTAAATAAAAGTGATGTTTTGCCAAGGGACAAACCTCCTTTTTTTCAGTTTACTCATCTTTCATTGGTTTGTCTTTTTTTAAGCTCACGAATACTCTTGATTGATCACTCTTTTTATCGTACGGACAAACCGGTAAAATTCCTCCGTTTTTGTGAATTCCCTTTCGCGGTAATCAAAATTATCAAAAAACGCTTCCCGCTGTTTTCTGCTGATCTCAAGCTGTATGCTCAGCCCGGTTTGCGCCTGGTTATTGATATTTTCGGTGTCAACCCCGGCCAGACCGGTTTTTGAGGTTGCCAATTCTGCAGAAAATCCGTTTCGTTCGAGAGCTCTCACCAATTTTTTCGCCCGCTTCCGGTCGCTTCCTCCGACAAGAGTATTTTTCTCGTCGCCTTTATAACCGTGAACTGCGATAACATAATGGTGCTGCTTAATGCTTTCGACTGCTGAAGGCTCATCGAACTTGGTGCTCGTAATATGAAGAGTCTGGTTATCATGCGCTTTTAATCCCTCAAACAGGTAGGTTGAATAATCATCCCTGAAAGAGCGGACGATCTCGCTCACCCCGCCCTCAATTCTCCCTCCGTGCGGCGACATGATCAATACGGGGCTCCCCTTTCGCTTATTGTACGATATATGATAATCATCGGGGTCTTCGTGTTCAGCCAGATCTTTAAAATCTGTGTATGTATCAGAAGAATTCGAGGGATCAGGGTCTGACGCATAATGAGCACATCTTATTAGTAAGACCATTGCTACGATAATGATGACATTAAGTAAAATTCTTTTCATCAGCTCTCCTTCTTTGCTCCTTTCTGAAAAATGACATGTTCATTATATGGATTTTTGTCAATAGGTCTTATCTTAACATTCTATTAACATTATCATCAGTGAAAAACTTCCCGGTTTCGAAAAATCAATGGATTGTCACGGTTCAAGCGCTCAAATGCCGGGCATCAGTGAAAAAAGGTTGAGAGAGGGCAAAAAAAAAGGGAGGAACGCCCGAATTTTCAGGGGCGGGAGATTCACTGCCGGAAACGGACGGCATCAAGAATACGCTTTTAAAAATGAATATCCGCCTCCCGAAGCAAATGCGCAGGACAGAATGGAGCCCGTCAAAAAAGTTCTCATCTGCCTTTTTGTACAGCAAAATGCCGTTACAGCCCGCTCATCCCCTTTTTTTATCATAATGGTCCGTTTTGAAATGGAGCCGTCTTTTTTCATATATATAATATCAATCGGAAGCTGTTTTTCCAAGGAATGTCTCAATATTATGTTCATGTATATACCTCCTTCCGCCGGCTTCATTATAAACGAACAAACGTTCCTTTCTAACTCGATTTCTTCTCCTGAAAAAGCCGCAAGTAACCAGCGCTCCTGAAGGACAAACAAACTGACCGAACATACGGCCTGTTCATATGGTATAGAGAGAATCGCCAGAATGGGAGGAAAAGTATATATGTTTGGTTACTCAATGGTACAAATGGTGCGGTCAAATGCTCATAAGCTGGACTGGCCGCTCAGAGAAAACGTCTTACAGTTATATAAACCTTTCAAATGGACACCTTGCTTTTTGCACAATTTTTTCGAAAAAAAGGTGAAAAACAGAAAGAAAATGTCAGTCATCATTGAATTTGAAGAGGGCTGCCATGAATCCGGTTTTCACAGCACAGGACAGGTCTTATTAAAAGAAAAACGCTGCACCATAAAAAAGCAGTTTCAAACAATCAATTGCTGCAGCGCCGAAGTCACTCCGTCCGCCCTTCACATGCTTCTTTCGCAATGCCGGGATATCCGTAAAATCTATTTAAACCGTGAAGTAAAAGCGCTCCTTGATACGGCAGCTGAATCGTCTCATGCAAAAGAAGTGACCCGTAACGGCACCGTATTAACAGGAAAAGGCGTAACCGTCGCCGTTATTGATACCGGAATCTATCAGCATCCCGATTTAGAAGGCAGAGTTATCGGATTTGCGGACTTCGTCAACCAAAAGACAGAACCGTATGACGACAACGGGCACGGCACCCATTGCGCCGGTGATATCGCAAGCAGCGGCGCTTCATCTTCCGGTAAATATCAGGGGCCGGCGCCGGAAGCCGATCTGATCGGAGTCAAGGTTTTAAACAAATCAGGATCAGGAACCTTGGCTGATATCATTGAAGGTGTGGAATGGTGCATACAATATAATAAAGAACACACGAAGAATCCGATCAGAATCATCAGCATGTCACTGGGCGGAGATGCGCTCAGATATGATAAAGAAACGGACGATCCGCTCGTCAAGGCCGTTGAAGAGGCATGGAATGAAGGAATCGTCGTCTGCGTCGCCGCGGGCAACTCCGGTCCGGAAGCTCAAACGATTTCAAGCCCCGGTGTCAGCGAGAAGGTCATCACGGTAGGCGCCTATGATGACAATGATACGGCCGGCAATGAGGACGATACGGTCGCTTCTTTCTCAAGCCGCGGCCCGACGGTGTACGGAAAAGAGAAGCCTGACATTCTTGCACCCGGGGTCGATATCGTATCTCTCCGTTCTCCGCGTTCATACCTTGACAAATTACAGAAATCAAACCGGGTAGGCTCCTTGTATTTCAGTCTGTCGGGCACGTCCATGGCCACTCCGATCTGTGCTGGCATTGCCGCCTTAATCCTTCAGCAGAACCCGCAGCTTTCGCCTGACGAAGTGAAAACACTGATCAAACAAAGTCCGGATCAATGGACAAATGAAGATCCGAACATTTACGGAGCGGGCGCAGTAAACGCTGAAAACGCCGTGCCGAAAGAGTAACCTTTTTATCATGAGAACGGGGTCGTCTAAACCTGCAGATGACTCCGTTTTTCAGGTGAACAGATGAAACATTTATAATGAAGGAACTCG
The DNA here is from genome assembly GCF_002843505.1 of Bacillus sp. SJ-10. NCBI lineage: Bacteria > Bacillati > Bacillota > Bacilli > Caryophanales > Bacillaceae > Bacillus > Bacillus sp. SJ-10. The sequence continues at coordinate 2,889,704 of NZ_CP025258.1, forward strand.
GAATGCTTCAGAACCGGCTGTCAGAAAAAAAGATCAATCAAGGCAGTGTATTTCTAAAAAAATAGGGAATAAGTATGGTGTAGATAAAAGGAGGAATCACAATGGCACTTACAAACACCGAATTGTCTGAATGGCTGCAAAAACAGATCGGACAAACGCTTGATATCAGAAAAGGAGAGCTGACAGACAGCCGAAACGAGATTTCTGATATGGACCAGATCATGCTTCACCTTGATGATGTTCTCGTCCGCCGGACAAACCATCCCGATGACTATGTAGCGGACGAAGAGCTCGTCTTAAAAGGGCACGGCACAACCTATACGGAGGAAGGAAATGTCCCGCTTCCTCAAGATGCGTATGAAATCCCTCTGCTCGGCGATATTACCATCCAAAAGGAGCAAGACGGATTAAAGGTACATACAGATCGGGCCGTGTATACAATCGGGACCCGGAAAGAGCAATAAAAAGAAAAAACGCCCTGAACCAGCGGCGTTTTTTTATTGTTTTTTTTCTTCAGAATATCCGTGGAACATCGTGAATGCGCAAAGCATAATGCCTAAAATAATGATAATCGGAAGCCAGATCACGGCAAACTTATAATCCGGTTCGGCAAAAGCGCCGATGACCGCCCCAAAGCAATACAGAACCAAGGCAAGCGCGCGCAAAACAGCATCTCTCGTAAACTGCTTCCGCTTGTCCGCTTTGTAAAACCTTGCGGTGAGATCTTCAAAAAAATTAGCGAGCGTTCCCGTTAATACGGTCGTGGAAATCCCCGCTACACCAAGTTTTCTCGCGGCTGTCGTCTGCATTCCCATTGCGAAGCTGAGCAGCATAATCAGCACATAAACAGAAATTGCGTCTGCAAAAAAGCAAGAGAACAAAGCAAACAGCAGCAAAACAGCTCCTTCAATAGCTAAAGCGGCAGTTACCGCAGGGGGCCAGAATGATTTCTTTTTATTGCCCACAAGCAGGGCCGCGGCAATAACGCCGGCAATAAATCCGATTAACGAGGTTAACGATTTGAGTACGGCAAGGTGCCATGAGTTGCCGATCGCCAGGCCGAACAGAACGATGTTCCCCGTCATATTGGCGGTAAAGATATGTCCCAGGCTTAAATAACCGATCACATCCACAATTCCCGCTGTTAAACAAAGAAGTAAAAGTGCAATATTTCGGTATGTAGTCACTGTCAATGTGATCCAATCCTTTCTCATGCTGATTCCAACATATAAGTTTACTCTTTGCCATTTCATATGTCCAGCCGGCGTGCCGCTTTTTCAGAGCATAAAAAAACTCCGGCGAACCGGAGAAGCTACTGAACGATAAATAGTACTCTCGTGCCGTCGGAGTATCCGCTCATTTGATTTCCAACCCATGAACCGGCCCCGCGGTTATCCGACGGGGTTACATATCTGATATCAGCCCCCGCCCCGCCTTCTGTGCAGACTGCCATGGGCCATTCATCACGGTCAAACCCGGGCTTTGTCGGAATTCCTTTCAATGATTCTTTCCTTCTATTCTCCGCTCCGCCCCGATCAATTGTACAAATCTCAGAATGACCTGCCGAAATGGCGTCTTTTATATGATTTCCCGTCTCCGGATATTTTGACAGCGGGAAATACAGCACCTGATCGTATCGGGATGCGGCACGAGCAGCACTGTCCGAATGGATGCCGGCGCCCGTAAGGCCGACCTGAAGAGAGATCACCAAAAGCAGACTTGCCGCCCATTTCATAAACGCATTCATTCACATCCTCCTTAAGAAGTTGATATGAAGCGTAAATATGTATATTAGCCGGATTTAACACACATGATGAAATGGCAAAAAAAGTTTGCTGTTTTGTTGATAATCAACGAAAATGGCGGCTTTGCGATTTGTCTATTGAACCGGCTTCTGTTTCCTTATATATTTTAGACATACTTATGAGCCGTTGTGATCAGTGTCTTCGGCAGATAAAAGGAGGAATGCCGTCCGGTCGGCAGGCACCGGCTGTTTGTTATGTCTTTTCAAAAACATGAAGGCGGGGAAATCCAGATGGAAAAAACAATGTTTCACCCACACTCACCCGAGTTTCACGAAAACCCTTTTGCGGTTTTAAGCAGATTCAGAGAGCAGGACCCCATACATAAATTCGAACTGCAGCGTTTCGGAGGCACCTTTCCGGCTTGGCTCATCACGCGTTATGATGATTGTATGGCGTTTTTAAAAGACGGCAGAATTACGAGAGATGTAAAACGGGTCATGCCGAAGGAGCTGATCGCGAAGCTGAATGTCAGTGAAGATATCGATTTTGTCTCAGAGCATATGCTGGCAAAAGACCCTCCGGATCATTCACGTCTTCGATCTTTGGTGCATCAGGGGTTCACTCCCCGGATGATTGAGCAGCTTCGCACCGGGATAGAGCAGATCACAGAAGAGCTGCTGGATGAAATGGAAACAAAAGCAGACCCTGATATCATGAGAGATTTCGCCGCACCGCTTCCGTTTATCGTTATTTCCGAACTGCTCGGGATTCCGAAAGAGGACCGCGCCAAATTTCAAGTGTGGACAAACGCAATGGTCGACACGTCAGAAAGCGGACAAGATGCGACCAACCAGGCTCTCAAAGAATTTAAACAATATATGAAAACACTGATCGAAGAAAAAAGAAAACATCCGGCTGAAGATCTGACAAGCAAGCTTATTTACGCTGAAGAGGACGGCCAAAAGCTGAGTGAATCAGAGCTGTATTCCATGCTGTTTTTGTTAGTCGTTGCCGGGCTTGAAACAACGGTTAACCTTCTCGGCTCCGGCACCCTGGCGCTTCTTCTGCACAAAGACCAGATGGAGAAGATAAAGCGGCAGCCGGAAAATATCCAGACGGCGGTCGAAGAGCTTTTGCGTTATACCTCTCCCGTCATCATGATGGCAAATCGATGGGCGATTGAAGATTTCACCTATAAAGATGTTTCTATTAAAAAAGGTGATATGATATTTATCGGCATCGGTTCAGCCAATCGGGACCCGGAATATTTCGATGATCCTGATACATTAAATATAGCGAGAACACCGAACCGTCATATCTCTTTTGGATTCGGCATTCATTTTTGTCTCGGGGCTCCGCTCGCCCGGATGGAAGCATCCATTGCCTTTACCGCGCTTTTAAAACGGTTTCCGAATATAGAGCTGAAAGGCGCGCCCGAGAATGTAACATGGAGAAAAAATGTGTTTTTGAGAGGGCTTGAAACATTGCCTGTCAGATTTTAATATCGCCCCCCCTGTTATCGGGGGTTTTTTTAATGTCTTATAAACAGAAATCAATATGACAATGAAAATTTAGTACATAGTGGATTTAGTTCTATATAGATAAAAAAAGCGGCCGGATTGCTCCGGCCGTTCTCTATTACCGTTTTACCAACTCATTTGTTTCGTCCAGCTTTTTTCTGAAAGATTTAAGGAAATTTGCGCTTATCGTTCCTTTGTTTGCGTACAGTTTTTCGCAGAATGCTTTAATGGCGTTTTGCGGCTTTGGTTCCGACAGCATTGTGACATGATTGGAAGAGTGAACGTCCAGCAGGTGAAACTGTTTCATCTGGCGTTCCCATTCTTTCCAATACGCATCATGGTCTAACGGGATTTGTTCTTCCTCTGCTGTCAGATAACGTTCAAGATCTCCGAGGAACAAACCGCTTTTATTACGGAAGTAGTAGCATTGCAGCGCTTCCGGATGAGGCAGCGGCTTCATGTCATACTCTTCCATTCCGTAAGCGAGCTGCGTCTTCATCATTTGCTCCAGCTGCATCCGGATCGCTTCTTCGGATTTTGGCAGACCGCGCTTTTTGGCAAGGCCGATCAATTCTTTCAATACTTCTTCTTCCTCAGCCTGGACGGTAATGTTTTCTCTGCTGATTAATGCCTCTTCAAGGTTTTCAGGCTTAAGATATGCTGTAAGCATCGTATTGATCGTTTGCAGCATGACCGACTTAACAGATGGTTTTCTTTCTTTCCATTTTTCACTGTACGGGGTGTCGATCATGACGGCGCTTTTTACCGTATGACCTTCCTCCTGCAAGAGGCGCGCGGTTTCATATGCAAGCATTCCGCCCAAGGAATATCCGCCGAGGTCATAAGGGCCTTTCGGCTGTACCGCTTGGATGATTCTCATATAAGAAGCGGCCGTCTCTTCGATTCCTTGCAGCGGCTCTTTCCCTGTCAAACCTCTTGCCTGGATGCCGTAAAAAGGTCGCTGACTCTTTTTGGCGAATGGCTGGTATGCTTCAACGCCTCCCGTTCCGCCGTGAAACCAAAAAACAGGACGGCCTTTTTCTCTATCATTCAGCTTGACGAGTTCTGGAAAATTTCGGCCCGCCTCCTGCGATTGGTTCGTTTTTAACAGCATGCTAATCTCCTGAACAGTGCTGCATTTCTGAAGGGCTTCCAGACTGATGCGGCTGTCTCCGCCCTCAAGTTTTTTCAGCAGCTGAATAGAGGAGATTGAATCGAAGCCGTATTCAGTCAGCGGCTTATTTTGATCCATTTCCGCTGGCTCCATCCCCAAAATGTCTGCCACAATGTCAGCCGCGCTCTCGCAGCGGATCTGAGGATTCTGTGATACCGGTGCAAGGCTGATGTCTTCTGACTGACCGCCGTTCCAATACTTATGGTTTTCAAAAGGATATGTCGGAAGCGGCACTCTTTGAACAGATTTGCCTTGGTGGAGTCTGTCCCACGGTATATCCGCACCTTTCACCCAGCAAAATGCAAGTTTTTCCAGATTATTTTCAGCCAACAGCGTCTCCGTGACGACTGTACCGAGAGTCCCTTCCAGTAAAACGCCGATATCTCCTGATCCAGTCTGCTGACTGCCTGTAAAGAAGCTTTTCATTCCATTGCTTTCTTCGGAAAATGCTCTGTACTCTTTCAGTTTTTCCAGCAATTCATCTTGATTGCGGGCAACGAGTGCCAGGCGGCAGTTCATCGCCTCACGGCCGGTCTGAAGCGTATAAGCAATATCCCGCAATGACGGAGTATCTCCAGTTTGCACAAAATCAGCCAGCTGACCTGCGGCCGCCTTAAGACGTCCTTCGCTCTTAGCAGAAAGCACGATAAGCTGCGGTTCACACGCAGATTCTTTGTCTTTATGGCTCGGGCTGTACTGTTCCAAGACGACATGCGCATTCATGCCGCCGAAGCCATAGCTGTTAATTGCGGCCCGGCGCGGAATCGGTCTGCCCGTATGGTCGGTGAGCTGTGTCCATTCCTGATTGTCTTCGGTGAAACGGAAGCGGCTTTTCTGAATGGCCATTTGCTCATTTGCAGCTGTAAATCCGGGAATGCCCGGGATGGTATGATGCTTCATGGCCATCGCCACTTTTATAAGGGCAGCCAGTCCGGAAGCGAGTTCGCCGTGCCCGATGCAAGGTTTCACGGTGCTGATATAACAAGGCGCGCTTTCCCCTTGATTTGCAGACTCGCCGTAACCCGCTTTGATTGCATTAAACTCCAGCGCATCTGCCATTTCGGAGGCAATGCCGTGCGCTTCAATATAAGTGACGGTTTGCGGATCAATATCGGTGTCTTCGTACGCTTTTTTCATCGCGGCCTTCATTCCCGCCGGATTCGGTGCGTGAAGCGACATGCCTTTACCGCCGTGAGACACTCCTGTTCCTTTAATGACCATGTGAATATGATCGCCGTCTTCAATTGCCGCCTCAAGCGGTTTGATGATGATAACGCCCGCCCCTTCGCTTCTGACAAAGCCATCGGCATCTTTTTGGAACGATTTCGCCCGGCCGTTTTTGCTTAAATACCCCATTGAATCAAAACCGATAAAGCCCTTCGGCGATTGCAGAATATTGGCGGCCCCCACGACAGCCTGCTCACATTCGTTATGACGGATTGATTGAACCGCCCTGTGCAATGCCACCAGCGTTGACGTGCAGGCAGCCTCGTAATATTCACTCGGTCCTTGTAAATTCAAGGCATATGATATTCTGTTCGGAATGATGGACGGGATGGCTGTTCCATTGTTCGGATCGCTGTTGCCCGCGGCAACGAAAACGCCTGTCGGTCTGCTTGATAATTCCTTATTTGTCAGGCCCGCATCCTCCATTGCCTTCCATGTATGCATCAAAAGCAGAAATTGCTCCGGCCCCATTTGTGATGCCTCTTTAGGGGAAATTCCGAAAAAGAGCGGGTCAAATTCGCCGACACCGTCAATAAAACCGCCCCATCTGAGACTCGTGTCATTCTCATCACCGGCGTAACGGCGCCAGTCCCAGCGGTCCGCCGGAATTTCGGTAATACAGTGATCCCCGTTTACGATGTGCTCCCAAAAAGACTGGATATCCGGGGATTGCGGAAACTGAGCTGACATACCGATAATCGCGATTCCTTGATTGACATCGGCGTTATCACAAGGCGTATGCTGTTTCTTCGGTAAAGTGCGCTCTTCTGTTTCCGTGACCCTGGCCTCTTCTGAATGCTTATGATCGGCAAGCAGTTGAGAAAACTTGCTTTCATATGCTGACGCGAAGTGGCGGGTCAGCTCCTCCGCGGTCGGATACTCGAAAAACAATGTTGGATTCACATCGATGTCCGCCTCTTGGCCGATCTCTTTTGTCAGCCCGATCAGGCTCGCTGAATCAAGTCCCAATTCCATGATATTCGCGTCAGACGGGAGAGATGGCGCGGGTTCATCCATCATCTTGGCGAGCTTGCCAAGGACGTAGCTGCGGATATCATCTGTCAGACTGCCGGCAGAAATCGGTGCTCCCGCATTCTTAACAGCCGTTCGGGCCGGCTGATTCATCTGTTCGGTTTTCGGGCGGAACCGTTTCAAGGCATAGCCTTCAAAACGCATCACCACTTCCGATCGGCTGCTGATGACATCTGCGTTAATCAGAATCATTTCCCCCGTTTGTTTGGCCAGCTTGATGTGCAGCCAGCAATCGGTAAGATCTTCAGGGCTGCTGAAGGTGACGGAATTAATGCCGAACGGCAGATAGCTTTCCGCCTCCGTTTGGTCCAATAAAGAAAGCGAGGCCAAGTAAGCACTGTTGGCGATTAACGGATTTACGGCATAATGATGCGCTTGTTGTGAGTCGCTATTGTTCAGGTTCACTTTCGCTAAAACGGCATCAGAGCCTTTGTACAGGCGGGTGATCGTTTTAAATTCTTCTCCCCACACGACCGTTCCCATTCCGTCTCCGTATAACTCATCTATCCGGCCCACTTCCCGGTAAGAGCGCTGAATGGCCGCCAGATCCGCGTGCTGCTTTTGAAACGGATACGGGCTGCACTCGGCATACGCCGCTATGCTCCAATCAGGAGACGTGCGGCTGCGGTGCATTATGCTCAGTTCAAATCCATCCCCGTTTTGTTTCGATTCTGTTTTCAGCTCGATGCGATCGCCTTTTTTTACGGTAATGGGGCTGACGTAATTCAGTTTTTTAATTTGTCCTCCTTCCGTTTCAGGAAAAAGATCACAAAAATGATCGACTGCCAGACTGTTATATGTAGCGCCGACGAGTACCGGTTCTCCGCTGAATTGATGCCCTTTCACGTATGGGTCGTCATCACTGTATACCGCCTGAACGCCGGCAGCGTTTTCTGATTCACCGAATTGAAAAGAAGTCCCGTGGTCAAAAGCGTAGGCCGGCAGATGAACGGCGTGCTCCTGCTGCAACTGATCAAACGCGATATTCTCTCCTTTTTCCCATTGCCGCGCACGCCGGCCGATATCAGTATCGGAGAAATTGAGATTCCGCTGATCCATGCGGTAAGCGGCCAGCTTTTCCAGCAGTTCCAGAACGGAAGCAGCCGTAAATGCCGTACGATACTCCGAATGATGCGTTCTTTTTTGCAGCGCGGATGCGATGGCGGCCGGATGAAGAGTTGGCGTCTTTTCTAAAAAGGCCGCCAGTCTCTCAAGATAGGCTTCAAAACTCCATTTTGTTTTCGCTGACACAGGGAAAATATATTCCTCATCTCCGTGACGGCTCTGATCGGAATTCGGGCTGATATATTCTTCTACGATGAGATTTGCATATGCCCCGCCTGCCCCGAAGGAATTGATCATGCTTCTCCGCGGTATGATGTCTCCCGTCTCGGCATCCTTCAGACGTTCCCAATACTCGGTTTTCTCCTGCAGGTAAAAGGCCGTTTGTTCAAGCGCGATATTCGGATTTTGCGGTTTTGCGTTAATCGTCGGAACTAATGTTTCCCGCTCCATTTGCAGCAGCACTTTCGCGAGCTGGGACATGCCGGAAGCCGCCTCTAAATGGCCGAGATTTGACTTGACGGATCCAAGCGCGCAAAAACGTTTTTTATCAGTATATTGCGCGAACGCATTTGTCAGGGCAATGACCTCAATCGGATCTCCCAATACAGAGCCGTTTGCCGCTGATTCAACATAACTGATTGTTTCCGGATTGATTCCGGCCTTGTCGATGGAAGCCGCCATGAGCTTCGCCTGCTGTTTCGGATCCGGAGCCGTGTACATCTGCCTTCCGCCGCTATGACACAACGCGCTGCTTTTAATGACCCCGTAAATATGGTCTTTGTCGGCAACCGCTTTGGAGAGCGGCTTCAAGAGCACCGCCCCGACTCCTTCTCCCGGCATCAGGCCCGTGCCGGTTCCGAAGCTTTTGCTTTCACTTCCCTGTTCAAGCAAATTCGCCCGTTCGAGCGCATCATATTTAGACGGTTCAAGCGTGAGATTGACCCCTCCGGCAATCGCCATGGAACAACTGTTAAGCTTCAGGCTTTCACAGGCGAGATGAATGGCGCTCAGTGAGCTGGAGCATGCGGTCGTAACGCCCATGCTCGGGCCCGTTAAATTGAAAAAGTGGGAAATGCGGTTGGCGATATGCCAATCCCCTCCGTTAGAGCTGAGCGCAGCTTTTTCCAACGACGGGATATTCCAGAAATATTGATTGTACATACTTCCCATAAATACACCGATGCCGCTGTCTGATTCCTGCCATTCGTTTACTCTTTCTAACGAGTAACCGCCGTTTTCAAATGTTTCCCATACGGTTTCTAAGCTTAGACGGAGCTCAGGCGTCATCTCCATCACATGGTCTTCCCGGATGTCAAACAAGTGATGGTCAAAAGCGTCAATATGCTGCAGAAATCCGCCGTACCGTGTTTTGCGTTCTTCTTTTCGTGTTTCTTTTGCCATTGTTTTCAGAAGACCGGATTTCCATCTGTTTTCCGGAGCTTCCGTAATACAGCTGTCTCCGGCTTTTAAATGCTCCCACAGCTCATCGAGGGTTTCAGACTCGGGATAGCGGCCGCTAATGCCGATAATGGCAATGTCGTCACGATCAGAACGATTAACGGTGACGGTTTCTGTTTCCGGCTTTGGCGCTTTTGGCTCTTTTTGTTCAGTGATAAATCGCCGCGTTTCCGTGACAAGCGGCACCGGTTCATTCATTGCAGGTTCCGGATGCTCCGTTTCAGGAGGCGCTTGTTCGGCTCCGAATGCCTGTTGCAGCTTATCCGGGTAAGTTTCCAGCAAATACTCGGCAAGTTCTTTCGTATTCGTGTGTTCAAATAAGACCGTTTTCGGCAGCTCGCCCGTCAATGTTTCCAGTTCGCGGATAAAATTCACCTGCAAAATGGAGTCGATGCCGTATTTTTCAAAGCTGGTTTCCGGCTGAATGCGCTCGGGAGCAAGCTTTATGGACTTGGCTAACGTTTCTTTTATGAATTGCACAGTCCGGTCTGTGACTGAGAAAGACGGTTCTGTGAAATCAGCCGGCTCTTTGGAAGCCGCAGTTTCTTCAACCGCCTGCGCGTCCGGCTGCTTTTGCCTGATGACGCCGTCGCTTTCTGCCGCCACGATCTGCTGGCCGAGGTGATGTGACGATTCCGCCATAAATGTAACGTACCGATATCCCTCGCTTTCCAGCTCAGACTGCCACGCTTCAGGATACAGCCCCGGGCATCCGGGAATGCGCAGTTTGGCGTCTTCATACAGCCACCAGCCTTCCAAAAGACCGAATGTCAGATGAGAATAAAACGAATGGCTGCTAATCTCATTTAATAGCAAAATCCCATTCTTTTTAAGCACCGCTTTGGCATTGCGAAGCGTCCGCCGAATATTTTTTGTCGCGTGAAGCACATTTGCCGCAATTACCGCGTCATATGCGCCCGCCTCTATACCCTGCAAAGCCGGGGGCTCTTCCACATTAAACCGCTTATAAGTCAAATACGGATTGTCGGGACCGTATTCTTTTTCAGCATGCATGAAAAAGGCCTTTGACAGATCGGTGTAGCAATATTCTTTCACATGATGTTTGTACTCTTTTAATCTTTTGAAAACGGCCGCGCTCGTCCCGCCCGTCCCCGCTCCAATCTCTAATATCCGGATTTCCGCGTTCGGGTCTTCTTTCAGGCGTTCTTCAATGAAAGCCGCCAATGTGTCAGCGAGCACCTCATTAAAGTAGTCTGCCGTTTCATTGTTTTTATAGATTCCTTCCACCAATTCCATTGAGGAATCAGGAAACAGAACATCAGTGGCAGAAACTCTGCCGGATAAAATATCCGGCAAAGCTCTGAGAGCGGTCTCCACTAAGGTGATCATCGCCTGTTTGCTGCTGTCCTTGAGTAAAGGAGCTTTCTTTTCATCCCATTCTTGCCACAGAACGTCCGCACGCTCTATCGGACCCGTTAACACATACGTACTGCCTGACTGTTTCAAAAAGCCTTTTTGCACCAAGATGGAGATGCTTTCTTCCAGCCACCTGCCGTAAAACCCCTGCATGACAGGCTGCGTTTCGTTTTCCGTAAAAAATCCGACAGATTTCAGCTGGCCTGCCAATAGTTTGTAAAGAAGATCTTCAGTGTTTTGCAAAGCCGTCCCCTCCTTAACTCAATTGTTGTACATGTCTTGTTACTTTAGGCTGATAGCTTCGCAGTTTTTGCATCGCCGAGCCGTGATGTTCAGGGTATACTTCTATCATTTCTTCCGGTTTTTCCTCCGGCTCTTCCGCCTGTTTCATCATGACGAACTGATTCAACGGGCCGCCGAGCAATCGTTCAAGCGCCGCCATTGCTTCCGGCGCTTCAATTGATCCGACTCCCGCCTGTTTCATCCGTTCTTGATATTCGGCAGATGATACGATTCCGACACTGCCCCAGTAGCTCCAATTCATCACTGCCGCCGAATACGGCCGAACTTGAGCCAAATGAGCGGCAAAGGCATCTTTGAAACTGCATCCGGCAGCATAATTGCTTTGTCCGGCCGCTCGTGCAAATGATTGAACAGATGAGAAGAACAAAGCAAAGTCTAGCGGCTCATTTTGGAACACGCGGGCCATATTCACGCTGACATTGACTTTTGCAGCGAGCACGCTTTTAAAACGGCTTTCCGGCATATTTTTCAGGCTCTGATCCTCTAAAACAATTGCGGAATGGATGATTCCGTTAATTTGCGGGTGCGTGCGTTTGATCGTTTCATACGCCCGTGTGAGCTCATTCGGATTTGCCGCGTCAGCTTCAATATAAATCGGCGCCGGGCCGAATTGGCTGAGTCTGTCGATTTTTTCCTGGATGGCGCTGTTATGTTTTCGTCTGCCGATCCAAACGACTCGCGCCTGATATGTTTTCACGGCATATTCGCTCCATGCCTCGCCGATGCCCCCCGCACCGCCGATGACGACATAAACGCCGCCTTGTTGGTAAGCGGGCCGGCTTGACACCGGCTGCTGTACAGGAATAAGGCGCTGTTTGTACCAGTGATTGTTCCGGTACGCCCATGTATTGCCTTGCTCATCAAACGGCGCTGAGAACAGCTCCGCCTTTGAAACATCTTCCGGACATCCGACATCAATCAGCCTTGTTTGCCAGTTCGGATACTCTTTTGCGAGCGAGCCGACCAAACCGTGAATGCCTGCATGAGCCGGATCAATAATGTCCGCCGGCTGTACGGACTGTGTTTTTATTGTGACTGCAGTCAAGCTGATTCGCTTGCCTCCATATCCTAAAGCAAGCATGGCCTTAATCACTCTGTACATCTGGATGACGCCCGCATCCTGAGCTTTTACCATGTCATCAGCGCTGTGAAAAGGAGCGATCCATACGATATGCCCGAAAGACCCTCTTGCTTTCAGTTCAGCCGCAACAGCCTCTATTCCATCCTCCGGGGTGATATGGAGCCTTCTCGCAGAAGGATGATGCAATTGAAAAACCGCGCTTTCCTCATCCCCCGCGATAAAGACAACCTCTTCCTTCTTATATGCCGGGCTTTGATCACGGAATTCCGCGAGATCCCACACCGGAGCCAGAAGGTTTGCTCCATTTAATGATGTTTCCGGCGCGGGGCCTTCCATCATTCTGGAAGAAATCCCTTTAATTCTGACACAGACCCGGCCTGTCTCATCGCATAAGTCAATGTCCATATGCTGTATTTTTTCATCCGTTCCCCGGGAGCTGACGTACGCCCACATGCTTGTCGTGCACGGGCTGAAAATGTCCAGTTCTTCAAGGGCGAACGGCAGTGACAGCTGGTTATCATCTGCGTGCAGCTTCAGACCGATTGTCGCTTGCAAAGCTGAATCAAGCATACACGGGTGAAGAACGTATTGATCTGCCGTTTCTTCGAGGAAGGAAGGCAGCCGGAGCTCAGCTAATGCTTGATTGCTTCCGATATGAATGTGCTGAATTCCTTGTTGTCCGGGACCGTAGTCAATGCCGATTTTGCTGAATAAGCCGTAACACTGTTCAGAAGTCAGTATACTGAGGCCGCATTGAGCTTTCAGTGCGCCTATATCACGGTGCGGAGCCTCCCCGGCGCTGAGAATGCCGGCAGCCCCCTGACAGTGTATCTGCCTGCCGCTTGCTTCTGTTTGTGAATCCGTGTAAATGTCATACACGATTTCACCGTTTTCCCTCGGGTTCAGGCTGATTTGCGCTTCAATCGGGCGGTTTCCCGCTTCGATCGGCCGAACCCAAACGATGTTTTTCAGGCGGGTGACAGATGGACGTTCCTTTTGCCCTTTGACTGCCTGAGCAACCGCCGCCCTAGCCATTTCCAAGTAGGCGACGCCCGGCATAACCGGCTTGCCTTTAATAAGATGATCGGTGAAAATCGTCTCTTGTCCCGTAAATTCGGATCGGTACCGCTGCTCTGTTAAATCTGATACATTTTCGTGAAGCAGCGGGTGCAGCACCCGCGACGTCGGCACAGCTTGCGGTTTCTCTGCTTTCGGCCGATTGTCCGTGATCCAGTACCGCTCTTTCGCAAACGGGTAAGCAGGAAGACTCATCCGTTGGGGCTTGATATCAGAATATAAGCCGTCCCATTTGATATCCGCGCCCTGCACCCATAATTCCGCAAGCTTGTCATTCTCTCGGCGGCTTATCAGCTCTTCGATATCCGCTTCGCCGTTTGCGCCTGCCAGAATGGATTTCAGGGAGGTTTTACCCGCTTTTCCTTTATAAATGCCCGCTATATCATAACGTCCTTTCGCACAGCTCTTTAGCTTGTCCCGCAGTTCTTCGGCCGAGGAAGCGATAATGGCCGCTCTTTCTTCCATCGCATCCCGTCCCTGCTGAAGCGTGTAAGCAACACCGGCAAGATCCGCATCCGTAAAAGGAGCTTGCGCCAGCTGCTGCGCCTGTTCCTGCAGACGCTCTTCTTCTTTGGCCGACAGCACAAAGATTTGAGGGTGTGTGAAAACAGCTGTTTTTCTTTCTACCTTCGGGATATATTCTTCAATGACGACATGGGCGTTTACGCCGCCGATGCCGAAAGAACTGATTCCCGCACGGCGCGGCAGATGATTGCCGTTTTCGTCTTTCAATGCCGTCCATTCTCTTTTTTCCTGTACGATGTAAAACGGACTGTCTTTCAGCTTGATATACGGGTTGATGACCTCGCTGTGGAGGCTTTTTGCAAGTGTTTTATGCTTCATCTGCATCAGCACTTTGATCACACCCGCGACACCGGCTGCCAGTGACAGGTGGCCGATATTGGTTTTGGCCGATCCCAGACCGCAGTGACTCGCGTAAACGGCGGGATCGCCTGTTTTTTCGTACAGCTTTTGAAAGGCGGATTTCAGGCCGTTGATTTCGACCGGATCGCCAAGCTCCGTTCCGGTTCCGTGCGCTTCTATATAAGTGACTGTTCTCGGATCAATGCCTGCTTTGTCATAAGCCGTTCTGACGACTTCCGCCTGGGCTTTCGGGTTCGGTGTCGTCAAGGAGTTCGCGCGTCCGCCGTGGTTGACCGCGCTGCCTTTAATGACACCGTAGATATGATCGCCCGCTTTTTCCGCTTCTGACAGCTTTTTCAAAAACAGAATTCCGGCACCTTCACTGACGGCAAATCCGTCCGCCCTGTCGGAGAACGTTTTACATTTCCCTTCTTTGCTCAGAGCGCCGGCTTTGTCATAAGCGATGTGGCCTTGCGGTGTGACGACAGTATTCACGCCGCCGGCGATCGCCATATCGCAGTTCCCGTTTTCAATGGCGCATACGGCGTGATGAATCGCGACCAGCGAGCTGGAACAAGCCGTGTCGATCGGTTCACTCGGCCCGTGCAGATTAAGCATATAGCTGACGCGGTTCGGCCCCGCTGACGGACTCATATTTGCGGCTGACGCACCGCCGATATCCAGGTCGGAAAACAGTGAGCCGTATCCGGTATTCCCCGTGCCGATATACAGGCCTGTTTTCGTGCCGGAAAGGCTTTTAGCGGAATATCCCGCATCTTCTATCGCTTTCCACGCATACATCATTAACAAGCGCTGCTGGGGATCCATCTGTTCGGCTTCCAGCGGTGAAATTCCGAAGAACAGCGGATCAAAATCCGCAACTCCGTCGATAAATCCGCCCCACTTTACATTTGTTTTGTTGGCTTCATTAAGCGGGTCACCGTAATACTCACGCCAGTCCCAGCGATCCGCCGGAACCTCTGTTATACAATCTTTTCCCTCTTCTAAGTTGCGCCAATACTCATCAATATTTGCGGCCTTTGGAAACACTCCGCTCATGCCGACAATGGCGATCGGTTCCGGTTTATGTTCAGCCGCAGTCTGAACAGGCTGTACGGCAGTTTTTGCAAATCGTTTGTTACCTGCCAGTCTGATGCCGCCATCATCAGTTACGCCGCTTTGTTTTTCTTCTTTCGGCTGTGTGCTGCCGGCAAATTGTGTTTGATAGTCTTCTGCTAAATGATGCGCCAAGGCTTGAATCGTCGCATATTCAAAAAATACGGTCGGTGTCAGATCAAGCTGATAAGTGTCATTCAGCTTGTTGGCGAATTCCGTCAGCGTAATGGAATCAAATCCGTATTGATTAAACTCCAATTCGATATCGATTTCTTCAATGTTTATTTTCAGAAGCCCGGAAACCTCTTTTGCCAGCAATTCCTGAAGTTTTGCCGTCAGGTCTTTCGGCGCAGGCGTTTCATCCGTTTTCTTAACCGGTGCAAAAGCGGCTGCAGGAGTCTTTTGAAGCAGCTTTTCCCGCATTACGGCGCGGTTTCCTTCCATGACGAGCACGCTTGTTTTCCCCGTGCTCCATGCTTTGTAAAGAGCTTCTATTCCGGTCTCAGTGCGCATCGGCGTTACACCGGTTCTTTTTTCGGTGAGCTTCGCCATTTCTTCATTGACTTGCATTCCGCCGTCTTTCCAAAGCGGCCAATTGACCGACAATGTATGTCCGTGGCGGTACATTGCCGTAACCAGCGCGTTGCGGTATGCCGCATAGCTGTCCATAAATGCGTTTGCCGCCGCGTAATCCGCCTGTCCCGCATTCCCGGTGACGCCGGAAATGGATGAGAAAACGATGAAAAAGTCCAGCGCTAAATGCTCGGTTGCTTCATCAAGGTTGACAAATCCGTCCGTTTTAGGAGCCAATACACTGTAAAACTCTTCGGTTGTTTTCTTTGCGATATACTGATCTTTCATCACACCCGCGCTATGAATGATGCCGTGAAGGCCGCCATATTCCGTCTCAATTGTTTTGACCAGGTCTGCCGCAGTTTGAGCGTCTGTTACGTCAGCCTGCTTGTATTCCGCTTTTGCTCCGAGTGATTCAAGCGATTGCAGCTGCATCCGCTGTTTCTCGCTTAAAGCGGAACGGCCTGTCAAAACCAGTGTCGGCTCTTTGACTTTGCGGGCGATTTCTTTCGCGAAAATAAAGCCTAAGCCCCCGGCTCCTCCGGTAATGAGATAAATGCCTCCGTCGTTCCACGGAATGCGTATTTTGCCGCCGGACACGGCCGTTTCTTTGACATCTGCGCTGTATCGGATGCCGTTTTCATATTTGATATGGCTGTCATCAGCAGCCCGTATTTTATTCTCTCTGATGATGTCTGTGATTCTGCCGTTTTCCGCCGGTTCTATTTCAATCAGCTGGGTTTTCAGTTTTTTATGTTCCAGGCCGGCTGTTTTTAACAGAGCTGAAATCCCTGAGAGCAGCTGATGCTTATCTGTTTTAGAGAGAACCGTCTGGATGAGGACGTCTCCATCCGTCTCTTCCTTCAGCAGTTTTTGCAGCGTCTCCAATATCCGTCCTGTATAATCACGGAAGCGCGCCGCCGCTTTCCCGTGCGGGGAGGTCATTTCAATACATTCAGCTCCCGCGGCTTCAACGGCTTGTTTCAATCCTGCGTCTGTGTCACAAAGCAACACGATATGCCGGGCAAAAACCGGTTCCGTTTGAACGGCGGTTTCATCGCTTCGGGTCCATACCGGCTCAAGCATGAGCGTTTCCGGAGCTTTTTCTTTTTTCTCAGGTTCTTTTTCAGCCGTTCTGAATGACAAACCTTTCAGCCTTACGCAAACCTTGCCGTTTTCATCACAAATATCAAGATCGCGTTTTTCAATCTGGCCGGCTTTGTGGTCTTCTGAAAGTCTGGCGTAAACCCACATCTCCGCAGCGCATGCGCTGAATACTTCAAGCTCCTGAACCGCAAACGGAAGCATCAGTTTTTCATCATTTGTTCCGGTTAATATGCTTGATGCCTGCAATGCAGAGTCCATTAAGCCCGGATGCATGACATACTCCTGTACCGTGTCCGCACAAGCCGCATCAAGTGACAGTCTGCCCAATACGAAATCATCACCTGTATAAATCGCTTTGACACCCCGGAAAGCCGGGCCGTAATCAAAACCGATTTTGCGGTACATATCGTACACTTCATCTGCAGAAAACGGTGTCTCGGCGGATTCTGATCTCAGCTTTTGGAGATCAATGACCGGAGCCTTTGCGTCAGGGCGGACTGATACTGCCCCTTGGCTGTAAACAGACGGCTGATCTGTGTCCCGGCCGCTGTAAATGTCGAATTGAACGTCATTTGCCGTTTCAGGAATGAGACGGATGTTGACATGAACCGGCTCGTCTTCAATGGTGATCGGCCGCACCCAAACCGTATTCTTAAGCTTGACGCTTCCTTGTCCGGCCGGAACTTCAGATGCCTGTTCCATTGCTGCGCGCGCCATTTCAAGATGTGCCACTCCCGGTAAAATCGGCACGCCTTTTACAACATGGTCCGCAAGGTAAAATTCTTCTCCTGTATAGATTGAGCTGAACCGCTGTTCTGCAAGGTTTGAAGTATTTCTGTGCAGAAGCGGATGAAGCGCGTCTTGTTTTCCGGCAGATACAGTGCTTGTTTTTTCGTGTTTTCCGGTATGTTTCGCCGCCCAATAACGGTCTTTTGCAAAAGGATACGACGGCAGGCTCATGCGTTTAGGCGGCCGGTCTCCATACAGCTTCGCCCAATCGACGTTCAGCCCTTTGACCCATAATTCAAGCAGCTTCGCGTATTTGCCGCGGGCCATCCATTTTTCAACGGCTTCTTGAATTTCTTCATCTTCCGTCAGCATTTGCAGCGTGCCTTTGTCTATTCTTCCTCTGTACAAGTCCGCGTGCTTATCTCCAGTGATAAACTGTGACAGTTTTTCCTGCAGTTCTTCTGCGGATCCGGCAATAACCGCCAGGCGTTCTTCCATGGCGTCCCTTCCGATTTGGAGGGTATATGCCATAGAAACGAGGGAGGATTGATCGTACCGTTTTTCAGTAAGCGCACGTTTCAGCTGTTTTGCCTGTTCTTTCAGGCGTTTTTCATTTTTGGCGGACAGAACGAAAAGACATGGATCGATATGAGAATCATCTGCTTCCTCTCTGTCTTCTGGGATGTATTCTTCGATGACGACGTGGGCATTTACGCCTCCGATGCCGAATGAGCTGATGCCCGCGCGGCGCGGCTGTTCGTTCCCGCGTTCGTCCGTCTGCGTCTTCCATTCCATCGTCTCCCGCACCAGATAAAACGGGCTGTCTTCAAGCTGAATGTACGGATTTACCGTCTCACAGTGGAGACTTTTTACTAGTGTCCGATGCTTCATCTGCAGCAAAATTTTAATAATGCCCGCTGCTCCCGCGGCAAGGGATAAATGGCCGATATTCGTTTTGACCGACCCTAAGCCGCAATAGCCGGCCGCTTTCTCTTTTCCGTCTGCAAACGAGCTGAACGCTTGTTTCAGGCCGTTAATTTCAACGGGATCTCCCAGTTCTGTTCCGGTGCCGTGCGCTTCGATATAAGAGACTGTTTTCGGATCAATGCCCGCTTTTTTATATGCGGCTTTAATGACTTCCGCCTGTTGTTTCGGGTTAGGCGTTGTTAAAGATGCCGCGCGGCCGCCGTGATTCACCGCGCTTCCTTTAATGACGCCATAAATGTGGTCCCCATCCGCCTCAGCGGCTTTCAGCTTTTTGAGGAAAAAGAGACCGGCTCCTTCACCATGGGCAAAACCGTCAGCCTGATCAGAGAACGTTTTGCATCTTCCTTCTTTACTCAGCGCGCCCGCTTTGTCAAAACTGATATACACATCCGGAAGAACAATCGTATTGATTCCTCCCGCCAAAGCCATGTCGCACGTTCCTTCTTCAATTGAAGAAACGGCATGGTGTATGGCAACGAGCGAGCTTGAGCAGGCGGTATCAATCGGTTCGCTCGGCCCGTGCAGATTGAGCGTATAGCTGACACGGTTCGGTCCGACAGACGGACTTGTATTCGCCGCGGATGACCCTTCAATCTCCGCATCGGCATTGGCTAAAAGCGAACCGTAGCCGGTATTTCCGGTCCCGATAAACACACCTGTTTTTGTGCCTGAGAGACTCTTTGACGCATATCCGGCATCTTCAATCGCTTTCCACGCGTGCGTCAGCAAGAGTCGCTGCTGAGGGTCCATTTGCTCCGCTTCCCGCGGTGAAATCCCGAAAAACAATGGATCAAATTCAGCAATTCCGTCAATAAACCCGCCTTGGTTGACGTTTGTTTTATTGGCTTCTTTTGCGGGATCCCCGTAATAGTCCCGCCAGTCCCAGCGGTCTTTCGGAATCTCGGTCATGCAGTCTTTGCCTTCTTTCAGGTTCTGCCAGTAAGCTTCAATGTCTTCTGCCATCGGGAAAATCCCGCTGATGCCTACGATTGCGATCGGTTCCGGCCCTTGGTCCCGCTGCACTGTCTGCGGAAGTGTCTCAGGCAGAGTGCGGCGTCGCTTAACGGCCGGGCGCGTGATTTGAGTCTCTTTTACCGGTCTTGCCGATTGAACCGTTTTTGTATTTACCGCAAACCGTCCGGCAAATTCCTCTTCGTATTCACTGATTAAATGAACGGCAAATTCATGGATTGTCGGATGATCAAAGAAAATCGTCGGCGTTAATGTAAGCCGGTACGTTTTGTTTAACTGGTTCGTAAACTCAGTCATCGAGATAGAATCCAGCCCGTATTTTGTCATTTCTTCATGAGGATCAATTTTGTCAATGTTTACTTTTAACAGTGAGGCCGTCTGCTGTTTTAACAGATGCTTCACTTTTTCAAGCAGGCTGTCAGCATCAATGTCATGACGTACGCCGGTCTCTGTTTCCGGATGATCATTCTCTTTGCGGAACAGTTTTGCTATCATGTGTTTCACATCTCCTTCAAGAACCGTCATCCGGGCTGTCCCGCTCATCAAGCCTTGATATAAAGCCTTGATGCCGGCATCTGTGCCGAGCGGTGCGATTCCCGCCTCCTGCATCAGCATATCTTCCGTCTGCTTTCCTGCCTGCATTCCGCCTTCTTTCCATAACGGCCAGCTGACAGAAAGCGTCTTTCCGTATCTTTGTCCTGCGGCTTGTAAAGAACGGCGGTACTCGGCATACATCTCCATAAAGACATTTGCAGACGCATAATCAGCCTGGCCGACGCTTCCAAGCACACCTGATAAGGATGAAAAGACAATAAAGACATCTAATTTCTCATGTTGTGACGCTTCATCAAGATACACAAGGCCCTTCACTTTCGGAGCGAGAACGTGTTGGTATTCCTCTGCCGTCTTCTTCACCATGTAGTTGTCTTTTATAATGCCGGCACTGTGAACAATCCCGTCCAGCTTGCCGTGCCGTTTGCGTATATTGCGGATCAATCGGTATACTTCTGCTTCGTCCGTGACATCGGTCTGCTCGAAGAAAACAGAAGCGCCGGCAGCACGTACTGTTTCCAGCATGTCTTTCTGCTTTTCTCTGAGAGCGGACCGGCCGGTTAGTATGATGACGGTGTCTTTTGTACGGTTTGCGATCTCTTTTGCAAAAATCAGACCTAAACCTCCCGCACCTCCTGTAATGAGATAAACGCCTTCGTCTTTCCACGGAATGTCCGGCTCCGCTTGAGAAATATCCATCTCTTCCCAATCAGCGGCAAAGCGCTTGCCGTTTTCATATTTCACATGGACGCTTTCGGCATGCATACGGTTTTCGGACGCTTTTTCCGCTATGCCTTCAGCACGTTCTTCCTCCTCGGCTTCGATCATTTGACAGATCAGCTTGGAATGTTCAAGGCATGCGGTTTTGAAGAGGCCGGTAATGCCTGAGAACACCTGCTGTAAGCCTGCTGACCGCGTAACAGCCTGAAAAAGAACGCGGCCCTTCGGCTTGCTTTTCATTATGGTTTTGATATGGTCAAACAGCTGGCCCGCATAAGAATGATACCGCTCTGCAATAGATGCGGGACGATCGTCCAAGATAATGACGCTTGCATGTTCAAGCTTTGCTTCCACGGCCTGTTTTACAGCTTCATCGTACTCACAAAGGAAAATGATATGCTCTTCATACGAAGGCTCGTGGGCCGCCGGTTCCGGCTGCTCTTTCCAGACCGGTTCAGCGAGCAATGTGTCCGTACGGCTGACCGAAATGCCGGCACCCGAGTTTTCTTCCATGATCCGCGTTGAGAAACCTCTCATCCGCACACAAAGCCCGCCGTTATTGTCATATAGATCAATATCGGCTTTTTGGATAGGATCGCCGGCTTTATTGTTCGCACTGAATGTGACGTGCACCCACATATCATCAGCGCACGGCTTCAGAACGTCCAGCTCCTCTAAAGCAAACGGCAATGCGGCTTTGAATGGTTCCCCGCTTTCTGTAAGCAGCGCTCTCGTCACGTTTTGCAAATATTCGGCGGCCTGAAGCGCACCGTCCATCATACTCGGATGAAGGATATAATCAGCTTTTGTATGAGAGACGGATTCAGGAAGCTTCAATTTAGCAAGCAGCCGGTCTTCGCCTTTGTATACAAGCTGCACCCCTTTGTATCCGGGCCCGTAATCAGCACCGATCATTCCTTTGTAAAACGCTTGAGATTCGATTGTTCCCTGTGTGCACCGGCGCTTCAGCTGCTCAATATCCGCCGCTTCCTCCGGTTCCTTCCGGATGATTTCAGCGATGCCCTGATTATAAAGAGGAGCTTCTTCACCGATAGAATCGTTACCCCCGTACATTCTGTAATGAATCTTTCCGTCCTCTTCTTCATAAAGTCCGATATGGACACGGACAGCCTCCTGATCGGCTATCACCGGGCGGACCCATACAATATTCTTTAAGCGCAGGCCCAGAGAATCCTCTGTTGCCCCGCCGATGCTTTTCTCCGCCGCGGCCCGTGCCATCTCAAGGGTAACGGCAGCCGGCACGATCGCCATTCCTTTAATGATATGCTCGGCAATAAAATACTCTTTTCCCGTGAATTCCGAACTGAACCGCTGCTCCTGCAAGACAGATGTATTCTGATGTACCAACGGATGCAAAAGTTTGGTATCCGTTTGCTTCACAGTTTCCTCCGGCCAGAAGCGCTCCTCTGCGAACGGGTAGGTCGGCGCACTGATTCTTTGCGGCGCGGAATCCTGATACAATAAGCCCCAATCGACACGCGCTCCTTCAACCCAGAGCGCCGCGAGTGCTTTCAGCTTTTCATCCCGTGTCTGACATGACGCAAGCTCTTCCATCTCCTGAGCTGACACTTCTCTGCTTCTCACTTTTTCGCCCCGTAAGATGTTTTGGTCATTGCCGTTGATAAAATCCTGCAGCTGACGCTTCAAATCGTGACGATCATGACTGATAAAAACGGCTCTCTCTTCCATCGCTTCACGTCCGGTCTGATACGTAAATGCCAGATCATGCAAGGAAACATCGTTTTCGGCTTCATCCAGAAAGCCGGATAAACAAGATGCATAGGCAGTAAGACGCTGCTTATTTCTCGCTGACAGCGGAACGATAAAAGGCGGCTGTCCGTCCTTTGATCCGCTGATCGTTTTGTTTTCGTACTGTTCAAAAATGGCGTGGGCGTTTGTTCCTCCGAGTCCGAATGAGCTTAACGCTGCGCGGTGCGGCGTCTCTCTCTCCGGAAGCGGTTTTCGCTTATCCGCCACATAAAACGGCGAACCGCTGAATTTGATATTCGGATTCGGTGACGTGTAATTAATGGTAGGCGCCAGCTCCCGATGATATAAACTCATGGCGACTTTGATGCACCCGGCCAGACCTGCTGCTGTATCCAAATGTCCGATATTCGTTTTTACGGAGCCGATCCCGCAATACTGCTCCCGGTCCGTGTAACGTTTATACACTTGCTGCAGCGCGGACATTTCAATCGGATCACCCAATGTCGTTCCTGTGCCGTGCGCTTCGATATAGGAAATCGTCTCCGGGTGAATATTCGTGCTGTCTAAAACATGCTGGATGACGTCAGTCTGGCCTTTTACACTCGGTGCGTAAAAACCGACTTTATCCGCTCCGTCATTGTTCAGACCGATGCCTCTGAGCATGGCGTATATGTGATCTCCGTCCTGAACGGCTTGTGACGCCTTTTTCAGCAGAATGACGGCCGCTCCTTCTCCGCCCGCCATACCGTCGGCTGAAGCGTCAAATGCCTTGACATGCCCGTCGCTTGAAAAATTCAATCCGTTTTGGTGCACATAGCCGATGCCGGTCGCTGCATGCAGAGTTGCTCCGCCGACGAGCGCGTATTCTGATTCTCCGCTCGTTATGCTTCTATAGGCTGAATAAAGACCGACTAATGATGATGAGCAATTGGAATGAACGAAATAGCTTGGCCCTTTTAATCCGAGCTTATGGGAAACCATCGTCGGAATCGTGCCGCTCTGCGCTAACACCCATGACACATAGCCGTCGGGAGATTCATGGCCTTCTGTCGTTTTTTCCGGCAAAAGCGACCGATACGAATTATTGCTTGCCGACATATATACGCTTGTCTTCGGAATCTCTTTCGATACATATCCCGCGTCCTCGACGGCTTTCCAAGAATGAACCAGCAGAAGCCGAAGCTGAGGGTCCATAAATTCTGCGTCTTTCGGAGAAATGTGAAAGAACTCAGGGTCAAAGAGATCTTTTCCTTCTATCGTCGATAATGCCGGCACATAGTCGGGATTTTCGATCAAATCTTCAGGCACGCCGGCTTTCCGAAGTTCTTCTTTCGAGTAGAACCGGACGCTTTCTTTTCCTTCTCTTAACTGCTTCCAAAACTCATGATGATTTTTCGCGCCGGGGAACTGGCAGGAGATCCCCACTATCGCCACACTGTCATCAAAGTAAGACGGCATCCCGTTTTGCGGTGTATGTTCTTTTTCTCTTTCATCTTGGCCGGACACCTCTGATTCAGCTGCCTGTTTTGTTTCAACAATAAATCGGCTGATCGCCTTTATGGTAGAGTGTTCGAATAAATCCGTGACGGTAAAATCGCATTCCAGCTCCTGTTTAATGCGTTCTGCCGCCGCAACAGCCAGAAGCGAGTCGCCTCCCACATCGAAAAAGCCGTCTTCGATTTTGATGCCCGCCGTATTCAGCAGGTCTTCCCATATTGCGGTCACTTTCGCTTCCGCTTCTGATAACGGCAGTCTGCCCGTCTTTTCAGACCGGTGAACGATTACCTTGCGCTGTTTTAGGTCTTTGCGGTTCACTTTTCCGCTCGGTGTTAACGGCAGCGCATCCAGGCGGATAAAATGGGCGGGCGCCATATAATCCGGCAGGCTTGATAAAAGATGGTTGCGGAGCGCTTTTTCATCTGCCGTATGACCGGAGCGGGCCATATAATAAGCAATCAGCTTTTTATGTCCGTTCTTTTCCTGAACAACTACCGCCTGGTCAAGAATGTCCGGATGTTCGTTCAATTTCGTTTCAATCGCTCCCAATTCGATGCGGAAGCCGCGGATTTTCACCTGACTGTCAATCCGGCCGGCATATTCTATGTTTCCGTCAGGTAGCCATCTGGCCAAATCACCTGTTTTGTAAAGCTTTTCTCCTTCACTAAACGGATTATCAATAAATGATGCCGCCGTCAGCTCAGGCTGATTGTAATAACCTCTGGCCAGACCGGCGCCGGCCACGCAAAGCTCCCCGGCCACACCGTCAGGGACGGGGCTGAGCTTTTCATCGACGATATAAAGCCGCGTATTGTGAATCGGTTTCCCGATCGGCGTATTCCTGCTTGTGATTTCCTTTTGGCCGCAGCTGTAGTAAGCGGCATAAATGGATGTTTCCGTCGGGCCGTATATGTTTTCAATTCTGGCATGTTTGAAGATGGAAACTGACTTTTTAACTAAATCTTTCGGAAACGCCTCACCGGCCACCATCACATATTTCACAGGGCCGTCTTCTGTAAATGCCGTATGCCGCTTTACCGTTTCCAGAAATACATTAAACACGGCGGGCGCAAAATTCAGATGCGTGACCTGGTGGGTTTGGATGTATTCCATGCAAAGCTGCGGATTTTTTTCTGCACCAGGCGGCAAAATGACAAGCCGTCCGTTTCCGATAAACCAGCCGAATAATTCAGAAATCGAAACGTCAAATACGTAATTCGTTTTTAACAAATAGGCATCCTCTTGTGCGACCGGATACTCAGCTTCCAAAAACTGCAGCGTATTCATGATGGCTCTGTGCTCAACCATGACGCCTTTCGGTTTTCCCGTGCTTCCGGACGTATATAGAATATAAGCGAGATGATACGGTTTTGAACGCGGCGTCAGTTTTGCCCCGCTGACAGAACGTCCGCTGTTTTCAATTTCCACCGTGCTCACACCGCCGATGGCCAACTGTTCAATCATGCCGCGCGTCTTTGCTTGCGTTAATACGATCGAAACGCCGCTGTCAGTCAACACGTGCGCCATCCGTTCGTTTGGAAAAGCCGGGTCCAGCGGCACATACGCGCCTCCCGCTTTTAAAATGGCGAGGATGCCGATGACCATCTCAAAAGAACGCTCCGTACAAATGCCGACCGGGCATTCCGGTGTGACGCCCTTTTCTTGCAGGTACACAGCGAGCGCCGTGCTTCGTTCATCTAATTCGCGATATGTAAGACTGTTTTCACCGAATGTGACGGCTTCTCTGTCAGGGTGGCGTCCGGCTTTTTCTGCAAACACTTCATGAATGCAGCGCTCATTCGGCTGATGGGATAAACGGCTTTCATCCCGTTTTTGATTGAGCAGGCCGGAACAGGCTTCAAAAGCGATCTCCGGATCAGAAAGCACCTTTTCTGCCAGTTTCATATAATGCTCCGCCATTCGTTCGATGAAAGAAGGGCTGTAGACATCCGGGTTGTACAGAAATTGCAGGACGGTTCCCGTTTCTTTTTTATAGACTTCAAGCGCAAGCTCAAATTCGCCTTCCTGATGAATGTCTTCTATCATTTCAATGCCGAGTGATTGATATAGTTCCGCCAGCTTTTCCGCTCCTTCTGTCCGGAAGAAGTTTTGATAGAAAAACGCGGTTTGAAAAACAGGCGACACCGCAGGCGAGCGTTCCGTCTTCAATTCTTTTACAAGCGCGGGAAACGGATACGCGGCATGGTCCAGCCCTTCTGCCAGTGTCAGCTGCAGCTCCTTCAAAAACGACGTAAAAGATTTGGCGCCCGTCTCCCTGCTTCTGACCGCGATCATATTAATAAAGTATCCGATGACAGATTCAAATTGAGCCTCAGAACGCCCCATCGTCGGCATGCCGACGATGACATCTTCCTGATTCGTATATTGATAGAGCAGTCCTTTGAAAATAGCGAGATACACAACGGATTCATTGACATTATTTTTTTGGGCGCAAACTTTAATCTGCCGGTTCAGTTCATCAGGAAGCAAGCGCTGATACGCCTGCCCCCTGCAAGTTTGAACCGATGATCTCGGATAATCCGACGGAAGCTCAAGCACCGGCAGCGGTCCTTTTAGCTGCTTTTTCCAATAAGACAGATGCGTTTTTCCCGCTTCGCTTTCCAGCAGCTCTTTTTCCCATTTCACAAAGTCATGATAATCTGCGGCCTGCTGAAGCATGACAGGTTCTTTGCCTTCACTTGCTTTTACATAAGCGTCCAGCAGCGCCGACATAAACGTCATAAGAGAGACGCCGTCAAAAATGATATGGTGAATGGTAATTAACACAATCGGCTCCCGCTTCGCCCGCCGGAATACTTGAACACGCAGGAGCGGCCCGGTTTCAAGCGAGAACGGTGCTTTTGCTTTTTCTTTAATAAACGAAAGAGCGTCACGCCCGCTTAATTCGGAAAGATCCATTTCTTCAATCGGAAAATGCCGATCCGTATCTTCTATCTGATACGGAAGGCCGTTTTCCTCTTTTATCACACTGGTCAAAATAGGGTGCTGGCGCTGCACGGACAAAAGGGCGTTTTTGAATGTCTCGACATCCAGCTTTTGAAAACGAAAGCATAACGGAATGTTATATGCGCTCATCTCCGGAAACATTTTCTGAAGCATCCACAAACCTTTCTGGCCTTCTGAAAGCGGACGTTTTGCAGTTGTCCGCTTAGAAGCCTGAAGCTTTTGTTCTACTTCAGCGATGGTGAGCGTTCCTGATCTGTAGGCATCGAGAAGTTCTTTATGATTCATAGGTCTTACTCCCTTCTATGATGTCTTGCACTCTTTTAAAATCTAATGTCCCCTCAGAGACCTGTTTCATCATGGCGATGATCTCCTGATCCGTATACTCCTTGTTATCCGGAGCGGCGGCTTCTGTTTCGGTTTCTTCCGTTCGGTAAAACGTTTCGATCGTTTCTTTATGTTCTGTCAGGTAATAGCTGATGACGTCTCCGAGCGTGGCATAGCTGTAAAATAACGCCGGAGTGACTTCAATGCCGTAATGACTCGACAAAAGAGCGGCAAATTTGGCTAAATAGATGGAATCAAATCCGAATTCCGCCCAGTTTTTATGCAGGACGAGTTTATCTTTAGATATTTTCAGCAGACTGTGTATCAGCTCTTTCAAATCCGCTTCGAGCCGTTTTTCCGCGCTTTCTTCCGAGATGCGGCGGCTCACGGTTTCCAAAAGCGCATCCGTTTTTAATGAATCGTCCCGCCGTATGCCTAAAAATCGTTCGGCACGGCTTCTTTCGCCGGCAATGACAAGGCACTGGGTGTTGTCTTGAGAAATGATGCGCTCAAAAAGCTCAATGCCTTCATCTGTTTCTAACAGGCGCTGACCGCTTGATTTCAGGTACATGCCCGTCGTCTCTTCACCGCCGACGGCCATTCCGCCGTTTTTCCAGACCGGCCAGTTTATGACAAAAGCGTTTCCGCTTTCTGATTGTTCGTTTTTATAGCGGGCATACGCCATTTGGAACCTGTTCGCGACCGCATAATCACAGCAGCCGAAATCTCCTAAAACAGCAGATGTGGATGAAAAGTAGCAGATGAAATCAGGCGTTTCGTTTTTCAGCCACTCGTCAAGAAGCAGGCTTCCGTTTATTTTCGGTTCAAGCGTACTGCGGAAATTCCCGATTTCATTTTCAAAGACGGATGTTCTGCTTTCGATGCCCGCCGCATGAATGACGCCGTGAATGGCTCCGAATCGTTCTTTCGCGCGCTTGATGCAGTCGCCCATTCCGATCGGATCACAAACATCGGCTTCGGCGTAAAGAACACCCGCACCGAGATTTTCCAGGTCTTTCATTTTTTCTTTCTTTTCTTCATTGATCGGCGACCGCCCCGTGAGAATGACATTTGCCTGGTAGTTCCGGGCCAGATGGCGGGCAAATAAGTAGCCGAGCCCTCCTAATCCGCCTGTAATGAGATATGTTCCGCCGGTTCTGATCCTGCTGTTTTCTTTCGTTAGTCCGGTTGGTTCGATGTGATAGACATATCGTTTTCCCTCTTCCAAGAAAACAGTATGGTCTGTTTCAGCTTTCAGCTCGTCCCAAATGGTTCTCACCCAGTCCGTTATGGCCGCACCGGCTTTTCTGAAGTGGCCGGTAACACTTGTTTTCGGGAGAACAATGCCGAGCGAACGCTCAAAGCCGATCCATGATTCCAAGTAGCACCTTTCCAGACCGGATGCATATTCCCCCGCCAATAACAGCCTTTCCGGCTGCAGACCGGTCTCAGCCATTGCTTTGAGAATATGGACGATACATGAATAATCTTCGATGCAGCTTTTATCTTCAAGCGCCCATAAATACAAAATGGCAGAAGCCTCACCGTACTCTTTTTGAATATCCGCAAAAGCG
The DNA here is from genome assembly GCF_002843505.1 of Bacillus sp. SJ-10. Classification (NCBI taxonomy): domain Bacteria; kingdom Bacillati; phylum Bacillota; class Bacilli; order Caryophanales; family Bacillaceae; genus Bacillus; species Bacillus sp. SJ-10. Next base: position 2,918,476 of record NZ_CP025258.1, read on the forward strand.
TTCACATATGATTGCGGATCTTCCCGCACCACTTGGCAGCGGCCGGCGGACAGAGCCTCATACCGGTCTCCCTGAGCGATAAAAATAACGTCAATGTCACTGTCATACGATTTGACCACAGAGACGGCTTCCTGCTGCTTCTTCTGATCAGATAAGAAAGAAATCACCGTTTTGACTTGCTTTTCTCCGGCTGCCGGCAGAGCCTGTTCTTTAAGAACTTCTCTAAAAGTCATTACTTCAAATTGTTCCGCCGGATCATTTTCGTCAGCCGGCGCGTTAACGGGCGCGGCCTTGCTTTGTACAGGCTGCTGATGCCAGAAGCGTTCTTTCGCAAACGGATAAGCAGGCAGGCTGATGCGGGCCGGAGGACGGTCTCCGTATAATTTCGCCCAATCGATGTCCAATCCTTTTACCCAAAGCTCAAGCAGCTTAGAATATTTCCGTTTGCTGATCCAAGCGTCTATGATTGTTTCCATATCATCATCCGCCGAAAATACGGCAAGCATCCGTTTGTTTTCTTCCGTGCCGTCACGGTGCAGTCCGGCGCTGTTTTGTCCGGCGATAAATCCATTCAGTTTTTCCTCAAGTTCATGAAGTGAATGAACGATAAAGCCGAGACGCTCTTCCATCGGCACCCGGCCAGTCTGGAGAGTAAAGGCTATGCTCATAAGGTCGCTGCCGCTGTATCTTTTTTCACGGATGGCGTCTCTGAGCTGTTTTGCTTTTTCAGTGAGCCGTTCGCTGTTTTTCGCGGACAGGACGATGATGGCGGACTGATCTGCCGGCGTTTCATCAGGCTCTTTGTCTGCCGTATATTCTTCTATGACGAGGTGGGCGTTTGCTCCTCCCGCGCCGAAGCTGCTTAACCCCGCCCTTCTCGGAAGCTCTCTGCCGCCGATGACGGGACGTTTCCACTCACCGAGCTCCTGCTGAACGGCAAACGGCGTATACGCGAAATCAATATTCGGATTCAGCTGTTCCGCGTGCAGGGACGGCGCAATTTGGCGGTCTTTGAGCTGGAATAATATTTTTGTCAGACCCGCAATGCCCGCGGCGCTCTCACAATGGCCGATATTTGATTTTGCGGAGCCGATGGCGCAAAACTGTTTGTCTGTTGTATCCTCTTCAAATGCTTTCATTAATCCGGCGATTTCAATCGGATCTCCTAATGCGGTGCCCGTACCGTGGGCTTCAATATAACTGACGGTGCGCGCCGGGACGTTTGCTCTTTCGAAAGCTTCTTTTATTAAGGCGGCCTGCGCATTCGGATTCGGAACGGTGTATCCGTTCGTTTTGCCTCCGCTGTTAATGGTGCTTCCTTTAATCACACCGTAAATGTGATCGTTATCGGCAATCGCTCGGTCTAACGGCTTTAACACGACCGCTCCTACCCCTTCTCCGTCGACAAAACCATCCGCGCGGTCTCCGAACGATTTGCACGTGTCGCCTGCGGAAAGCATGTTCATGACTGACAGATTCATATAATGGATCGGGTCGGTCACTATGTTTACGCCACCGGCAATCGCGCATTCGCTTGAACCGCTGTATATGCTCTCAAGCGCCAGATGAATAGCCGTCAAAGAAGAGGAGCAGGCTGTATCAACGGCAATGCTCGGCCCTTGGAAATCAAAAAGGTAAGATACCCTGTTGGCAATGGACCAATAGCCGTAGCCTGTCGGGTAGTTTTTGTTCATCGCGCCGGCAAAAACACCGATTTTTCTGCTTTGGCACAGGTTGTCAGGCGTATAGCCGGCATCCTCGATACTCGCATACGCCGTTTCTAAAAATAATCGCTCCTGCGGGTCCATTCGCTCTGCTTCCAAAGGAGAAATCTGAAAGAACAGCGGATCAAACTTGTCCATATCCTCAATGAAGCCGCCCCATTTCGTATAAATAGAGCCTTCTTTACCTTTCTCTTCATCGTAGTAATCCCGCCAGTTCCAGCGTTCCCGCGGGATTTCTTCTATGCAGTTTTTTCCTTTTTTAATATTAGCCCAAAGCTCAGCCGCTGTTTTTGCCTGCGGGTAGCGTCCTGAAACACCGATGATGGCCACGTCGCGAACCGAACTTTGCCGGACCGTCTCTTTGGCTGCCCGTTTTTCCCTCCGCCGCCAGTCAGTGCGAAGCGGCTTAGCCGGCTGTACAGCCTGCGGTTCTGGTGATGCCTTCCGTTCTTCCTGAACAGGCGTTTGTCCCGTCAGTTTGATCATCGCGTCTTTTTTCGTTTTGATTAAGTGAGCGACGAGCGCCTCAATCGTCTGATATTCAAAAAATAAAGTGCTGCTGACTTGGTCCAATACATTTCGTAACGCGTTTGTCAGCTGTACGACGACGATAGAATCAATTCCGTATTTTTCAAGCGGCGCTTTCGGATCAATTTGAGCCGGCGGAATTTTTAATGTTTCTCCGATTAACGTTTTCAAGTACTCGGTGCTTTTTTCTGTTAAAGACGTGTCGCCTTTTTGCACCGTTGTTTGCGCCTGAAGTTCCGGCGCTTGCGCTGCTTTTGGCGGTGCGGTCCGTTTTTCGGCCCCTGATTTAAGCGTTTTTTGGCGAACAATGCCGTTGCTTTTTGCCGCTATAATCTGATGGCTTAATTCATGTGCCGCTTCCGCCGGGAAGAAGACAGAATGCCAGCCTTCACTTTCTAACACGCGTTTCCAGCTTTCCGGATACAAGCCCGGGCACCCCGGAATACGAAGGGCAGAATCTTCATGCAGCCACCAGCCTTCAAGCAGTCCGAAAGTAATATGCGGGAACAGGCTGTTTCCCGCCATTTCATTTAAGAGCAGCAAACCGTTGTCTTTTAAAACGGCTTTGGCGTTTCTCAGCGTCTGGCGGATGTCTTTCGTCGCGTGAAGCACATTGGCCGCAACGACGATGTCGTATGCGCCCGGCTCTATATCCTGGCCGGCAAGCGGCACTTCTGCGTTAAAAAGCTGATACGTCAGATAAGGATTCCGTTTGCCGTATTCCGTCTCCGCATGCACGAGAAAAGCTTTCGATACATCGGTGTAACAGTATTCCTTTATATGGTTTTGATACGGCCTAAGCTTTTCAAATATGCCTGCGCTTGTGCCGCCTGTGCCCGCTCCGATTTCCAGGATGCGGATCTCGGCTTTTGAATGTTTGCTGATGTTTTCTTTCACATAAGCCGTTAATGTATCTGACAGGGCGCTGTTAAAGTAATCCGCGACTTGGTTGTGCTTATAAATTCCTTCAACAAGTTCCATTGAAGAGTGCGGAAACATGATGTCTGTCGCCGGCACTTCTTCCCGCAGAATGTCCGGCAGTGCTTTAAGCATCGTCTCGGCTAAAACAGTCATCGCTTTTGTATCGGCGTTATTGAGCCATTCCTCTTTTTCCCGCTCCCATTTTTGCCATAGCGAGGCGGTTGTGTTTTCGGCTCGCGCCGACAGTTTATATGAATCCGCATTCCCTTCCAGATAGCCATGTTCCAGAAGGAAAGCGATCGTTTGATTGAGCCATTTTTTAAAGTATTCGTGTTCGGGCTCATACGCTTTAAGGCTTTGCGGCGTCAGCAAGTCTGCTTCTTTAAGCTGGGCGATCAAAAGCTGATACAGAAAATCATCGAGCTCCTGATGTTCAGCCTCTCTAACAAGACGTGCGCCGGGCGGAGCGACCTTCGGCTGTTGTGAAAAGAAAAGCGGCTGAGGCGGATAAACGGAAATCTTTTCTCTTTCATTCATCCCTTCGACTGCGACCGGTTTGGTCGTATGAATGAAGGCCGCCTGATCAATCGGCAGCGTCATAAGGGTTTCAAGCGCCTCCATTGCAGCGTCCGGTTCGATCAATCCCAATCCGATCTGATCCATCAGCTGAATAAAATCATCGTCTTCAGCCGCTTCGCTGTTGCCCCAATAGCCCCAGTTCATCACTTTGACCGGACAATTCCATGTCTGATCAAGTTCCTTCGCAAATGCGTCACTGAAAGCGCATCCTGCGGCATAATGGCTTTGTTTCACGTTATGAATAAATGCCACAAGCGAGGAGAAGAAGAGCGCAAAGTCAAGCGGCTCCCGTCCAAATACCTCCGCCATGGACACACTTACATCGGCTTTTGCCCGCAGCACCGATTTGAACTCTTCTGTCTTCATATTATTTAAGCTTTGCTCAGACAGATCCATTGCCGAGTGGATGATTCCGTTCATTTTTGTGTGGCGCTCTTTTATGAACTGATAAGCCAACTCTAAGGAAGCACTGTCGGCGGCATCGGCGGAAACATATTCAGGCGCCGGGCCGAATGCGCTGAGCCGGTCGAGTTTCGCCTGTATGGAATCATTCAGTGTGCTTCTTCCGATCCAAATGATGCGTGCTTTGTAGCGGCGGATCATGTATTCACTCCATGCCTCGCCAAGATATCCGGCGCCTCCGATCACGGCATAAACCCCGCCTGTTTGGTACAGCGTGCCGTTTTTCGGCATATTGTCAAGCGGTATCAGCTGCCGCTCAAACAGCTGCTGATTGCGGTACGCCCAAATTTGACCGTTTTTCCCGGCAGAAAGACTGAGCGCCTCTTCGATCGGCCAGCTGCCGTCCGTTTCTGTGTCAATCATGCGGATATGCCAATGCGGATATTCTTTCGCCATTGTTCCGGCAAGTCCGCTGACTGCGGCTTGTGACGGGTCGGCGCTGTCTTGATCCGAAAACGGCTGGGCATTTGCTGTGACGATGCACCAGTCCAAACGTTTTTCTCCGTACCCTAAGGCAAGTAATGCTTTCATCAGCTTGAACACATGAAGGACGTTCCTTTCCTGTTCCTTGAGGCTGTCCGCACTCTCAGCCTGCGGAGCAAGCCAAATGATTTGCTTCAGTTCTTTTTGTCCTTCAAGCATGTGCGTAAGAGATGTGATATCATCCGTACCTCTGATCGGATAATAGGAAGCGTTCGGCAGATGTTCTTTTATGCGCGTATGTCTCGAATCCGTTCCGCCGAATACTGCCGTCTGCTTATCCACCGCTGCTTCCCCGGCTTTTTCAAGCGCAACAGGCTCCCAAGCCGGAATCAGCATCGTATGGCCGACAGGCGCCTCCGCGGTTTCTCCGCCCGCTGTTTGGCTTGTGTCAAGCGCCCGGACGGACGCGCCTTTCATCCGGACATAAACCGTACCGGCATCATCACACATATCAATGTCAAATTTTCTTACGCTGTCATCTGCTTTGCTGCCTTCTGTGTACCGGATATATGACCAGATATGTTCAGGGCACGGCCCGAACACTTCCACTTCCTGCATCGCAAACGGCAAAGAAAGCTCGTGGCTGTCTGCATCGTCATGTATTGAGCGGACAAGCAGACCGACGGAAGCGTGAAAAGCGGCGTCCATCATACTCGGGTGAAGCGTATACTGTTCTTTTTTGTCATGTACGGCAGCCGGGAGTGAAATACGGGCCAATAATCGGTCTTCTCCAAGCAGCAACTGCTGTACGCCCCTGTATGCCTCTCCGTAATCCAGACCGATCTTCTCAAAAGCACCGTAACATTCTTCCGCAGTCACGATTCCTAAATTGCAGGAAGCTTTGACAGACTCGATATCTATCTGGGCGCTGCCCTGTTCGGTAATGATCGCTTCACCCTGGCTGTGAATAACCGGTTCCTCGCCGTTTTCTGCCTCACTGTATATTTCATAGGTAATCTCACCATTATCTTCTGGGTAAAGGACAATATGTATTTCTTTCGGTTTATCTTCAATCATGACCGGACGGACCCAAACAACCTGTCTGAGTGTGACGCTATGGCCTTTTTCCGTCACGGCAGCGGCCTTTTTGACCGCCTCTGCGGCCATTTCCAAATAGGCGACACCCGGCAGTATTTTTTGTCCGTTGACGACATGGTCAGATAGGAAAAATTCATCTCCCGTAAAAAGAGACGTGAAGCGCTGCTGCGAAAAATCTGACGTATTTTCTTGTAAAAGCGGATGCAGCACTGTGCCTGACGGGCTTTTCTCCTGTTTTTTCTGCTGCGGAATCCAATAGCGTTCTTTTGCAAACGGATACGTCGGAACGCTTGTTTTACGCGGTTTATATGAACCGTACAGCTTATTCCAATCTACTGTTTTCCCTTCTGCCCATAACTCGGCAAGCCGTATCGGATCATCCGTCTCGGGAGCGGGTTCGCTCAGTTCCGGCAGCTCGGCTTGTCCGCGCCAAAGACCGGGGATGTTTTCGTTTCCTTTTACGAAATCATTCAGCTTTTCTTTCAAGTCGCGGGTGTCATTTACAAGGAAGACAGCTCTCTCCTCCATTGCTTCACGTCCTGTCTGAAGAGTATAAGCCAGTTCAGACAGCACCGTCTTTTCTGAAAGCGATCGGGCTAGTTTTTCCGCATAGGCCAGAAGCCTGTCTTTATTTCTTGCTGACAGCGGGATGAGTTTTGCTGCCTCGTTCTCAGGTGCTGGCGCTTTTTGTTCAGGCTGAATGTATTCTTCTAAAATGATATGGGCATTCGAACCTGATGCACCGAAGGAACTGAGTCCGGCCCGGCGCGGATAATGTGTGACTTTACCGTTTTCTTCGGCTGCCGGCTGCTTCCACGGAGCAGTCTGCTGCTGTACGTAAAAAGGAGATCCCTCAAATTTCAGGTAAGGATTTAATTCCGCAGAATGCAGTGATTTGACAAGCGTTTTGTGATGAAGCTGCAGCGCCGCTTTTGTTAACCCGCTGATTCCCGCCGCTGATTCTGCGTGGCCGATATTTGATTTGACCGAACCGATGGAACAAAATTGCTGATCCTGCGTCCCTTGGCTGAACGCTTTTGACAGACCTTCAATTTCAATCGGGTCTCCTAACGAGGTACCCGTGCCATGGGCTTCCACATAGCTGACGGTCCGCGGGCTGATACCTGCTTTTTTCAGACAGGCCTTAATGACTTCTGCCTGTGCAGCAGGACTCGGGACGGTAATTCCGCTTACTTTCCCGACGTGGTTAACGGCGCTTCCTTTAATGACCGCGTAAATGCGGTCGCCGTCTTGTTCGGCTTTTTCCAGCGGCTTGAGCAAGACCGCACCGACTCCTTCTCCGGAAACGTAGCCGTCCCCGCCCTCGCCGAATGTACGGCAGCGGCCGTCACTTGAGTGCATGCCCACGCTCCCGTAGCTGAGATATTTCGCCGGGTGCAGCGACAAGTTCACCCCTCCCGCAAGCGCGGCTTCACATTCGCCGCGGCGGATGCTTTCAATGGCCAGATGAACGGCGGTCAATGATGAGGAACAAACGGTATCCACCGCGATGCTCGGCCCGTGGAAGTCACAATAATAGGACACTCTGTTGGCGATCTGCGCATAATTCAGTGAAACCGGAAACGGATCAGTCTCAGATAATTGTTCTGCGCCGATTAAGGAATAATCTTTATGCATCACCCCTGCAAATACGCCGATCGGATGCTGTTTCTCTCCTTTATTCCCCAGCGTTTCAGACGTATACCCCGCATCTTCAATCGTTTCCCAGCATGTTTCTAAAAACAGACGCTCCTGCGGGTCCATCATTTCCGCCTCACGCGGTGAGATTCTGAAAAACTGCGGATCGAAGCAGTCGGCATCGTCAATAAAACCGCCCCATTTTGATACTGTTTTTCCTGACGGGGACGTTACGTTTTGATATGTTTTCCAATCCCAGCGGGACTTCGGAACTTCAGTGATGCAATCCGCGCCTGCCTTCAGGTTATCCCAAAACTCCGCCACACTTTTCGCTTTCGGATAGCGGCCGGCCATTCCGATAATCGCGATGTCTCCGGTGTTTTTATGATGTTCTGGCGCGTCCGGTGCTTCAGCTTCAAACCGTGATGGTTCGGCTGCACGTTCCGCACATTCAAATGAAACGGTCTTTTTCAAAAAGGCTGCGAGTTCTTTTATATTTGTATATTCAAAGAGAAGAGTGGGCGCGAGGTCCGCACCCGTCTTTTTACTGATATCCTGTACAATCTCAAGCAAAGAAGATGAATCCAGCCCAAGCTCATAGTAGCCGGCAAGAACGTCCAGCGTCTCCCAAGGCTGACCAAGCTTATCAGCCAAAAGCTTCTTTAAAAACAGAATGATGTCTTTTTCATCTGTGCTTTCCGGCTCAGTTGCAGCCTGTTGATTCTGTTCGGCTGTATTCGCGTCTTCTTCGAGCCGAACCGCTTTTCCCGTAATGTTTTTAAGCTCCGCCACCTTTTGTCCGGATCGGCTAAAGTACTCGATTGTCATCGTTGTGAGTTCTTTTTCCTGACGGACGCCGGAAGCGGCGATACGCGCCGTGCACTCTGATTGCAGCCTGTCGGCGGCCGTGAACGATTCATAATATAAAGGCAGATGAAGCCGGTTTGTATCAGAAAGCAAACCGCTCGCCCCGATTCCGCTCGCATCCAAAAGGGCCGGATGGAATAAAAAGAAATCCTTTCCTTTTTCGCAAGAAAGCTCAGCCAGCATGCCGCCTTCTGTTTCGTACAATCGTCCGTTCGATTTCATCATGCCGGAATGAACCAAGTCATGATCCAGGCAGCGGTTATACATGTCATCAAGATTCAGAGATCTGCCTGACTGCTTTACATCGCCGAAATCAATGGTTTCGTCAAATGTCACAGCGTCTCTTTTCACCATTTCAGCCGTCGCATATTGTATATTGTCTGACAGCTCATCACCTTGCTGTTTCTGCCCCGAAAGGGAGATGAGCCACTTTCCATCTCCGCTTTCAGAACATTGAATGGTCAGAATGATTGCAGCCGTTTCACTGACGGTTAAAGGCTGATAAATCGTAACGTGCTTCAATTCAAGCTCATTGTATACATAACCGTGTTCCTGAAAAACCTGATAAATCAAATCGATATAAGCAAGACCGGGCAATACCGCTTCACCAAAGACCATATGGCCCTTCATGATGGGATGATCCAGTGAGATATTGATTTTTTCCGATATCATTCCTTCCCACTCCTCTCTCATTTAAATGCTTTCCAGAACATTTTTTTCGCAGGAAGCTCTTGTTTCTCCGCCGGTGCGTCAGGCTCTTTTACCAGAGCCTTACGTCTTAATGACGGTACCGGCAGCGGCTTTCTTTTCATTCGGGTATCTTTTTCTTCCCAAGCTTCCAGAATGACGTGGGCGTTTGTTCCGCCGTCGGCAAAGCAGTTGATGGCTGCTGACGGTCTGGCTGCATCCCATTCGCCGGCTGTTTTATGAAAGTGAAAATCTGTCTTTGTTATATCAAAATGCGGCATCGGTTCGTCTCCTGAGAGAAACGGAACCGTTTGTTTATGCTTCAGCATTAATACGACTTTAATGAAGCTTGCGATGCCTTCTGCGCAAAGCGGATGCCCGATGTTCGGCTTAATTGACCCGATGCCGAGCGGAACATGCCGACCTGAGCGGTATACGGATTGAATCGCCTTCAGCTCAAGCAAATCAGTCACCGCGGAACCCGATCCGTTTGCTTCGATATAAGTGATGTCTTCCGGCTTTTTGCCGCTTTTGAAAAGCGCGCTTTGCATAACGTCTTTTTGCGCCTGCATATTAGGGGCTGACGGGCCTGCCGTTCTGCCGTCATTGTTCATGGCGGCGGCCTTAATGACTGCGTGTATCGTGTCGCCGTCTTTTTGCGCCTGGCTTACTGTTTTTAACAGCACCATGCCGACGCCTTCACCGAGGACAACTCCGCCTGAACGCTTGTCAAATACGTGAAATGCCGGTTTTTCGTTTAACAGCCCGCGCTCTTGGAACATCCGGTGCGCCGCATCCGTGTTCAGCAGGCTGACGCCGCCAACTACCGCCGCTTTGATATCGCCGCTTCTCAGTGCCTGAACGGCCATGTTCATTCCTGTCAAAGCCGATGAACAAGCCGTATCAAGCACGATGCTCGGCCCGCGCAGATCAAAAAATTGCGAAACGTTTGCCGCTAAATAATTCTGCCCGCCCGCAACGATCGGGTTGCGGGTATTCGCAAGACTTTCAGGATCAGGCTGATGCTGGCTGCGGCCTCCGATATACACACCGGCTTCTATGCCCTTGATTTCTTCACGGGTATAGCCGGCATGGCACCAAAGTTTCAAGCTCTCTTCCAACACCGCCAACGCCTGAGGGTCCATCGCTTTCGCGTCGTTTTCCGGAATGAAAAAGAATTCGGAATCAAAGTGATCCATATTGTCAATCAATCCCGCAACGTATTGATTTGCATATCCGAAACGTTCCGCCGGGACGGAGCCGATTGCGGACCTGCCGCTTCTCAGCAAGTCCCAATATTGTTCTAACGATTCCGCTCCCGGAAAACGGCAGCTCATTCCGACGACGGCAATGTCTTCAGTTACGGCATCACGCTTTTGTTCAGTGTGAACCGTTTGTACGGCAGCCGGAACCAACATTTCTGTATCAGGTTCCTCCCTTTCTGCAAGCAGCGGCTGCCCATTGGATACAAGCCATTCGGCAAACGCATCGATCGTCGGATGTTCATATAAAACAGACGGATCTAAGTCCTCTTTGAGCGCTTGATTCATTTGCTGTAAAAGCTGCGCTAAAATGATCGAATCAACCCCGTAATCCTGAAACGGTTCGTCTGTTTCCAGTTCTTCCGGAGCGATTTTCAGTTCATCGGAAAATAGTTTCACAAGCCACGCCTTCGTATCAAGAAGCAGGTCTCTGTCTGAATGTTTTTCCGCGGCTTTGCCGTTTATTACGGCTTTTTGTGTTTTCACTTGACAGAGCAGCCTGTCAGGATGCCATTCGCTCCGATCGACGATAGCCGGCAGAACGGACGGGCGGATGTTTTCAGATAAAATGCGGTCCAGCAAGTCAAGTCCTTCCGCGTTGGACAGTCCCAGCAGTCCGGTCTGCTTCAGGCTTTCTGTGCGGACTTCACCTAATCCGGTTTCCTTCCAGTTCGGCCATTGAATGCTGACTAACGGATATTGATGCTGATGAGCCGCCGCGAAATAATCCATGTACGCATTTGCCATCGCATAATCCGACTGTCCCGCCGCGAGCGCCGGAACGACTGCAGATACTGAAGAAAATAAGACAAAAAATTGCAAAGGATCATTTGTGAAAAGGCTGCTTAATGTTTGAAGCCCTGCGACTTTCGGTTCCAGCACTTCTTGTATATCGTCGGCAGTCTTTCTGATAAACGCCGGATTTACTGAATTAACCGATCCCGCACAGTGAATGACGCCGCCTATCGGTCCCATCGTGCGCCGGATCGTTTCAATTTCCGCTGCCGCCGCATCATGATCAGACAATTTCAGACTGATCACCGCCACTTGCACTCCTTTTGCTTCGAGCTCTTCAATCGCCCGTATCTTCTCTTTCAGCCTTGTATTAACGGCTGACCGTTCATGGCGGGGAGGAATCGGCTCCCTGCCTGTCAGCACTACTTTTTTCACGCCGTGTTTTTCTGTGAAATGGCGGGCGCATAAGAGACCCAGTCCCCTCGTCCCTCCGGTAATGAAAAGCACATGGTCTTCAGGAAACGGTGCGGGCTTATGTTCTGCTCGCTTCCCGCTTGGAATCTCCCTGAATAAAGCACGGTATCTCTGTCCGTTTCGGCGGCAGATTTCCGGTTCTGTGCTGTCCGCCGAAAATTCATCTGCAATCTGTTTGGCAAGCGTCTGCTGATCCGTATCTGTATCGGCATCCATGTGTCTTGACGTCACGTTTTGATACTCATTTTGAAGCATTCTGTACAGGCCGCTTTTTGCCGCTCCTGCAAGATGAATCGTTTTCTGCTGAAATGGCTCCAAGCCTTTTGTTACATATAGCAGCGTCAGCGGCCGCGCTTGCCGGCGGCTTGTATCAATCAGAGTCTGGAGCCGGCTGATCCCTTTCAGTGAAGGGTCTTCGTCTCCGCATCCCGTCAGATCGATTGCGCCATCTATGTGATTCCAATCGCTAGCTGCAGTATCAGCAGAATCGACCGGGAGAATGAACGAGTCAGTGAAATGCTTCGCAGTCTCTTCGGCTAGCTCCGCTGTTCTTTCATCAGCCAGAATCATGACCGTCCTGCCGCTTTTCTCACCGGCCGAATCGATCTCACACGGAACCCATTGCTTTTCTAAAAGCACAGCCTTGCGCCGGTCTTCTGTTTCCTGCGGTACGGCTTTCGGCTCAGGCAGCCAGTACGGCTCCTTCGCAAATGGGTAAGCCGGCAGACTGATTCTGCGGGGTTTTTCGCCTTGATAGAGTCTGTCCCAGTCCATCTGAAGCCCTTTAGCCCACAATTCCGCTATTTTGGCGTATTTTTTCTTATTGAACCATGACCTGACAAGCTGCTTCAGGTCATCGTCCGTTTCAAATGCTTTAATTTCTTTTTTAGCCGTTTTGATATGGGCTTCATATATCCCTTCACCCGTATTTCCGTTTACAAAATCGGTTAAACGGCTGATCAGTTCTTCTCTCGAACCGGCTGTAACCGCAAGACGGTAATCCTTCGCATCACGCCCGGTTTGAAGCGTGTACGCCATATCTGAAAGATTGATATTCTGATTGGCTTTTGCAAATTCGATCACAGACTCGGCATAGGTTTTTACCTGGGGCGCTTTTTTCGCCGACAGCACAAAAATGTTTGTCTCATCAGGCTTACGGCTTCCCCGGTCTTTCGGCTGATACTCTTCGATAACGAGATGAGCGTTTGTGCCGCTGTAGCCGAATGAGCTGACACAGGCCCGCCGCGGTGCTCCGCCTGTTTCCCAAGGTTTGAGTTCGGTATTGACAAATAAAGGCGAGTCATCGAAATCAAAATGTTCATTCGGCGTGCTGAAATGAAGGGTCGGCACAAGCTGCTGATGCTTCATCGACAGCAGAACCTTCTGGACGCTTGCTACACCTGCCGCCGCCGACGTATGCCCAATATTCGATTTAACCGAACCGATGGCGCAAAATTGTTTGCGGTCCGTTTTTTCCTTAAATACAGAAGACAGGGCTTCTAATTCAATCGGATCCCCCTGCTTTGTGCCGGTGCCGTGCATTTCCGCATAGGTGATGCTCTCAGGGTGGATGTTGTGCGCTTCATACACTTGGCGCTCTAAATCCATTTGGCTTTTCGCGCTTGGTGCGGTAATGCCGTTGGTTTTTCCGTCCTGGTTAATTCCAGATCCGATAATGACTCCGTAAATATGGTCTTGATCGGCTTCCGCATCTTTCAGCCTCTTCAAAACGAGCGCCCCCGCGCCTTCGCCGGGCACAAATCCGTTCGCACTGTTATCAAATGCTTTACATTGGCCGTCAGGAGACAGCATTCCGGCTTCACACATGCTGATGTATGATTCAGGCGTTAAATACAAGGTGACGCCGCCGACAAGCGCCATGTCAATTTCATGATTCAACAGCGCCTGACGCGCCAAATGAGTCCCGACAAGAGATGAAGAGCATGCCGTATCGATCGGAATGGCCGGACCTTTCAAATTGAGATAATAAGGCAGGCGGGCCGCCGCGATGCTGAAACTGTTGCCCGTCGCACTTCCTCCTGTCTGATGTTTGTTTAACATCATGCCGTATTCATTGTTCATAATCCCCAAATAAACGCCGCAATTTTTCCCGTTTAATTCTTTTGAACTGTAACCCGCATCTTCAAAGGCTTTAAAACCTTCCTGTAAAAATATCCGGTGCTGCGGGTCCATAAGTTCCGCTTCAGACGGAGAAATATTAAAGAACAGCGGATCAAATTCTTCAATGCCGTCAAGCATACCGATTGATCTGCAGTATACTTTGCCCTTCTTGTTTAAGGCCGGATCATAGTATTTGTCTACATCCCAGCGGGAAAGCGGGATGTCGCGAATGGCATTTTTCGCACGGGCTAAGTTGTCCCAATACGTCTTTAGGTCCGGCGCATCCGGGTACTTGCCCGACATGCCGACGATGGCTATCGCGTCCGCTATCTCGTCTTTAGGCTCCCGTTTGGCCTGCACCGGTTCAGGTTCCTTTTGAACCGTTAATCTCTCAGGCTCGGCAGGTGTTTTCTCCTGCAGGGCGTGTTGCTGTGTAAGCGGCTTTGGACGTACGGGAACCGCCTGTTTTTTTCTGCCGCGGACGGACGGCTGCGTACGCAGAAAATCGGCAAATTGGCGGATTGTCGGATAATCATACACTTTCGTTACGTTACAGTCCGTGCCGTACCGTTTATTGACGGCCTTTATCCATTCAAGACCGGTAATCGAATCCATACCCAAGTCAATAAAGGCCTCATCAATATCTACTTCATGACGCTCCATGTACAATACATCAGCCAGTGCTTTTGATAACTCGTCATGCACTGCTTCAATCGGTTCTTCCGGTTCGGCGGAAGCTGCCGTTTCAGACATCGCCTCCAGAATATCCGCTTCTGCTTGTGTCACATGCTGCTTATGAGCGTTTAAAGGCTGCAGCATTATGTTTGACGGTTTTTTCACGGCCTCTGTTTTCTGCGGTTCGGTTGCTTCCTCAAGGATCGGTTCTGTCCCGAGCTCTTTTTGCAAGAAAGCCGCAAACTGGCGAATTGTCGGATAATCATATACTTTCGTCACCGTAAGGGACGTGCCGTATGCTTTATTAACAGCCTTTATCCATTCAAGACCGGTGATTGAATCCATGCCGATATCAATAAATGTGTCGTCTGCGTCGATATCGTCGGCATCCATATATAAAACGTCTGCCAAACTTTCGGTCAATACGGCACTTACTTTTTCAACGGAAACCGCCGGACGGGAAACAGACTGTACGGTTCTTTTCGGTTTCGCGCCGCTCAAAGGCTGCAATGAAATGTTTGACGGTTTTTCTTTGGCAGTCTCCTCGTGAAGAGTTGTTACTTCAATGACCGGTTCCGGGGCGGCCGCCGGTGCGATCGGCGCAGACTGTGTTTCGCCCGGTCTTTTGACAGCTGCATCTGCTGATATGTCGATCCAATAACGGTCTTTTGCAAACGGGTAGGCCGGGAGACTGATTTTTTGCGGTCTGCCCATTTGATACAACTTATCCCAATTCAGCGGAAGACCCTTCACCCAAAGCTCTAATACCTTTGCGGCTTTGCCTTTTTCAAGCCACGCCTCAATGGTTTTTTCCATGTCCTCATCAGCCGCAAACAGCGCCATCGTGTCTTTATTCTGTTTGACTTGTCCGCGGTAGAGCTGGTCAATTGACTCCTTGCCGCCCGTAAATTCGTCAAGCTTTTCTTCAAGCTCGCGCAAATTGCTGACAATCATTCCGAGACGCTCTTCCATCGGTTCACGGCCGATTTGAAGCGTATATGCGATCCGGCTCAGATCCGCTTCCCGGTAACGCCCGCTCCGCAGCGCATCAAGAAGACGTTCCGCCCGTTTTTGAAGCCGTTTCTCATTTTTCGCGGAAAGGACGATCATCGACGGATGAGGCGCGGCAAAAGCCGTCTCCTTATCCTCATCAGCTGAATATTCTTCGATGACGATATGAGCGTTGACACCGCCGGCTCCGAATGAGGAAAGCCCCGCGGTTCTCGGCAATTCTTTATTTATTCCGTTTTCATTTATGACCGGTCTTTTCCACTCTTCAAGCGTCTGCTGCACTTTAAACGGCGTAGCGAGAAAATCAATATTAGGGTTAAGCGTCCGGGAATGCAGTGACGGTGCGAGCTGCTTATGTTTCATTTGCAGGAGCACCTTCGTCAGACCCGCGATGCCCGCCGCGCTTTCACAGTGCCCGATATTGGATTTCGCTGAGCCGATGGCGCAAAACTGTTTATCTTGTGTTTGTTCTGAAAAGACTTTTGTCAGACCCGTGATTTCAATCGGATCGCCGAGTGAAGTTCCGGTGCCGTGGGCTTCGATGTAGCTGACCGCCCTCGGATCGGTTCCCGCGTCTTTTAACGCCTGTTTGATCACCGCGGCTTGGGCGTTCGGATTCGGTACGGAATACCCGTTTGTTTTTCCATCATGGTTCACGGCCGTTCCTTTGATCAGGCCGTAAATATGATCACCGTCCGCTTTTGCTTTAGAAAGCGGCTTAAGGAGTACGGCTCCCACTCCTTCACCGGGCACATAACCGTCCCCGCCTTCTCCGAAACTTTCACATCTGCCTTTGCTTGATAAAAATCTGTTCTGGCCGAGCATCAAATATTTATTCGGATGAACGGATACATTGACGCCCCCGGCAAATGCTGCTTCGCATTCCCCGTTCCGCAAGCTTTGGCATGCCAGATGAATGGCTGTTAAAGAGGAAGAGCACATCGTATCCAGAGCCATGCTCGGACCGTTAAAACCGAATACATAGGAAGCCCTGTTCGCAATTGATGACGGATTTCCGGTCAGCGCAAGCGATTTTCCGCGCGCCTGTTCTTCGGCTCCGTAAAGCTGATATTCCTCATACATGACGCCGACGTAAACACCGACATTGGCGCCAAGCAAATCACCCGATTTTTCCGTGAGCTTTTTGCGCGTGTAACCGGCATCTTCCATCGTTTCGTAGACACACTGCAGGAATAACCGCTCCTGCGGGTCCATCAATTTTGCATCCCGGGGCGAAATAGAGAAGAATTGCGGATCAAATTTGTCCACGTCTTTCAAAAATCCTCCCCATTTTCCGTACGTCTTGCCTTCTTTATCTTTATCAGCGTCGTAATAAAGACTGTGATCCCAGCGATCGTTTGGAATTTCGGTTATGCAGTCAGTGCCTTCACTCAAGTTCTTCCAAAATTCCTGAAGATTTTCGGCCTGCGGATATCGTCCTGACATACCGATAATCGCGATATCTTCACGCTCCGTCACTGGATTTTCCCGCGTGTCTGGACGGACTTGCGCAAAGCCTTTTTTGCCTTCATTCCGTTTGAAAACGGGCTTTACTTTCGCTTTCTCAGACAGCGCCGGTTTGGCTGCAGGGGTTTCTTCTGTTTTCATCCCGGTCACTTCCAGCAGCGTGTCCCGGTGTGCTTTCATAAAATACTGCGCCAGCGATTCGATATTCTGATATTCGAAAAACAATGTTTTTGACAATGAACCGAAGCTCTTTTCCAGCCGGCCCGTCAAATGCATAATCATAATCGAATCAATACCGTAGTCTTCCATAGGCGCCTTGGCGTCAATTTTGCCGACAGGAAGTTTGGTCACTTCCGAAAGCACTTGTTTCAAGAAATGCTCCGTTTTTTCTGCAAGCATGTTCTCTCCGCCCGCTGTAAGACCTGCCGTTTCTTCGGTTTCGCTGCCCTTATCCGGCTGTTCCGCTGATTTTTTCAGAAACGCCCGGATTTTTGCGGCGTAGCCTTCCGTCACCATGACTTGGGATGTGTTTGCCGCCCACCCGCGGTACAAAGCCTGAATGCCGTTTTCTGTTTGCATAGGGACCATGCCGCTTTCTTTTGTCAGCATGGCTTCCGTTTCAGCATCAACCGTCATGCCGCCATCTTTCCAAAGCGGCCAGCAGATTGAAAGGGTGTGTCCATAGCGTTCATTTCGGGCTTTTTTACGGTTTCTTTTTTCACTGAAGGCGTTCATAAACGCATTGGCCATCGCATAATCAGCCTGACCCGCGCTTCCGGCGCTTCCGGCTCCGGAAGAGAAAAGAATCAGAAAATCCAGCTCAATGTCCTTTGCCGCTTCATCCAGATGAACCAGTCCGGAGACTTTCGGCGCCAGTACATCACGGATCTCATCTTTGTGCTTTTTCAGAATATAGTTGTCTTTTATCGTTCCGGCGCTGTGTATGATACCGTTTAATCCGCCGTACTGCCGACAGATGTCCGCTATGAGCGATTGAACTTCTTGTTTTTCCGTCATGTCCGTTTGTTTGTACACGGCTTGCGCGCCGAGATCGGACAGTTCTTGAAGCTGGGTTTTTTTACGGTTATCCAACAGAGAACGCCCCGTTAAAATAAGAACGGCGTCTTTTGCATGCCGGGCGATTTCTTTGGCGAATAAAAATCCTAGACCGCCCGCACCGCCTGTGATCAGATAAACACCTTTATCCTTCCACGGCTTTTCGGCGCCGAACTGTTCCAGCCCTGTTTCCTGCCATTGTGCCGTATAGCGATTGCCGTTTTCATAGCGAATATGCTTGTCATCAGGATGAGCGCTGCATTCTTTTACATATCGGGACAGCGTGTCTGCCTTGACGTCCGGCTCCGCTTCAATCAGCTGGCCGGTCAGGTTCGGGTTTTCAAGCGCCGCTGTTTTCAAAAGCCCCGTTAAGCCGCAAAGGAGCTGCGTATCCGCTTCTTGAGGCACGACAATCTGAATGAGCTCGCGCCCGCCGGAATTTGAAGCGAGGATTTTCTTCACTTCTTCGAACGCCTGAAGCGCACAAGCTTCAAACCGTTCGTCTTCACTCTTATGCTGATCACGGAGCACATGACAGCTGAAGTCTGTCTGTATGCTGTTCATTTGGTCCGTAAACCGGTCAGATATCATCACGTGACGGGCTTTGAAATGGATCGGCGCTTTTTCATGTACAGCGGCCTTCTCTTCCCATACGTGTTCAAAAAATAGTGTATCTGTTTTATCCGTTTCAATTTCCCGTGCGGAATAACCAGTCATTTTCACACATACATTGCCTTGTTCGTCACACAAATCAATATCCAGCTTCTGCACAGCATCTTCAGGCTTGCTTTCGCCGCTGTACGCAATGGATACCCACATATCACTTTTACAGCTTTTCAACACATCAATCTGTTCGAGAGCAAACGGCAGCATCGGCCGTATGTCAGTCCCGTCTCTGTCAAGCATTAACCCGATTGTCGCGTGGAAGGCCGCATCCAAAAGGCTCGGATGGAGGACAAACTGATCTTTTGTATGAGAAATAGATGACGGGAGTGAGAGCTTTGCGAGCACTTTGCTGTCGTTTGCATAGATTTCCGTGACCGCTTTGTGAGCATCCCCGTATTCAATCCCCATCTGTTTGTATGCCTGATAGCAAGCGTCAGGTGTGATCAGACGGCGTGACTCTCTTAATTTGTCAATCTCGATTTTGGCCGGTTCGCCCGCTCGGACAAATGCCGCGCTTCCTTGCGCATAGAGAACGGGCTCTTCTTCCGAGGAAGCCGATTCACTGTAAACCGTAAATCCCATCTCCCCATTTTCTTCGTCATAAAGGCGGAGATACAGTTCTGCGGACTCATCCGCCGCTGTAAACGGACGTATCCATACGACATGTTTCAGACGGACTGTTCCTTCTTCCTTCGTTTCTGCCGCGTGTTCAACGGCCGCCCGGACCATTTCCAGATAAGCCGCGCCCGGTAACGTCCGCTCGTTTTTGACGACGTGATCTTTCAGGAAAAATTCTCCGCCGCTAAAAGAGGACCGAAAACGGACGCCTGACATGTTTGATACATTTTCATGAAGGAGCGGATGCAGCATGCCTGCATTTTTTTGCGGCAGCGATTCTCTTTTCTCCGCCTTCGGCACCCAATACCGGATTTTTTCAAACGGATATGTCGGCAGGCTGATCCGATTCGGTTTGTTTTCACCGTACAAGAGATTCCAATCCATCGTTCCTCCGCCGGCCCACTTTTCGGCAATCATCCCCAGACTCCCGGAAGAAAGCCATTTATGTATCAAGTCCGGAGCAAGCTCTGCCTGTTTGCTTTTATCGGCTCGGTTCCGCCAGCACCCGCTGACCGTTTTACCCGCCAGAAAGCCCTTCAGCCGCTCTTTGAGCTGTGTCATATTCTGAGCGGTAAACGCAACCCGCTCCTCCATCTGTTCACGGCCGATCTGAAGTGTATACGCCGCATCCTCAAGCGGCAGGCCGGGATGAATAAATGCAGACAGCTTCGCAACATACTCTTTTAGCCGTTCTTCATTCCGGGCTGAAACCGGAAAAATGAATGTCTGTTCTTCTGCCGGTTCAGCCACTGTTCCGTGTGATTCTTCAGGGATAAATTCCTCCAGAATGAGATGCACGTTTGAACCTGTCGCCCCGAAAGAACTGATGCCTGCACGTCGGGGATATACGGTCTCATTTCCGTTTTCCGTCACTGAGGGCTGATGCCATTCTTCGGTATGATGCTGGACGTAAAACGGTGATTGTTCAAAATCTAAATACGGATTCAGCTCCTCGGAATGAAGAGACGGCACCAAAGTTTTATGGTGAAGCTGCAGGGCAACCTTGCTTAAGCCGCTGATGCCCGCCGCCGATTCCGCATGGCCGATATTGGACTTCACTGATCCGATCGAACAGAACTGTTTGTCCTGTGTGTACTGGCGGAACGCCTTGACAAGGCCTTGAACCTCAATCGGATCGCCGAGAGAAGTTCCCGTCCCGTGCGCCTCAATATAACTGACCGTGCGCGGATCGATGCCCGCTTTGTCCAGGCATTCTTCAATCAAATCGGCCTGCGCGACAGGGCTCGGCACGGAAATTCCGCTCACTGTCCCCACGTGATTGACGGCACTGCCCTTTATCACCGCATAAATCCGGTCTCCGTCTTTTACCGCCTCTCGCAGCGGTTTTAATAAAACGGCACCGATTCCTTCAGCCGGTACATAGCCGTCTCCGTCTTTCCCGAATGTATGACAAACCCCGTCTGTTGAAAACATGTCCCATAAACCGTATGTCAGATATTTATTCGGATGCAGCGACAAGTTGACGCCTCCGGCAACTGCCGATTCACATTCCCCGCGCCGAATGCTTTCCGCAGCAAGGTGAACCGCAGTCAGCGAAGATGAACAGACCGTATCGACCGCCATGCTCGGCCCGTGAAAATTGCAAAAATATGAAACTCTGTTTGCGATTTGCGCATAATTAAGAGAAAGCGGGAATACATGATCTTCGGAAGAAGCTTCAGCCCCGACCAACGTATAATCCTTATGCATCACCCCTGCGAAGACGCCGACGCGCTGTCTCTTATTCCGTCCGCGCGCCTCTGCGAGCGACTTCGGCGTATATCCGGCATCCTCAATCGTTTCCCAGCATGTTTGTAAAAACAGCCGTTCCTGAGGGTCCATTGTTTCAGCTTCCCGCGGCGTAATCCGGAAAAATTGGGGATCAAAGCAATCCGGATCATCAATAAATCCGCCCCATTTTGAAATGCTCTTTCCGGAAGGCGACTTTACATTTTCAAACCGGCGCCAGTCCCAGCGAGACTCCGGAATTTCGGTGACACAGTTTTTTCCTTCTTTCAGGTTTTCCCAGAATTCATGAATATTTTCGGCCTGCGGATAGCGGCCGGCCATGCCGATAATGGCGATATCTTCATCTTGCGGAACACTGCTTTTCCGTCTTCTCTCTGTTTGCGTCTCAACCGGCTTCTCCATTTTTGCCGGAGGCGCGCTGAAATGGCTCCCGTACTGCTCAGTCAGGAAAGCTGCCAGCTCTGCTGCCGTCGTATATTCAAACAGCAAAGTCGGAGAAAGGGTTTCGCCGATTTTTTCGCTGATCGTTTCGACGACATCAAGCAATCCGGACGATGTCAGCCCCATTTCATAGTAGCCGACTTGAGAATCAATCTGTTCAAGCGGCTTGCCGATTTTTTCCGCCATCAGATTCATGACATACCGCTCTGCTTCCTCATGCGGGTGTCCGCCTTCAAGCGATGCCGCAACTTCCGGTAAACCGGCTTTTTCAGGAGACTTCTCAGCAGGCTTACGGTCTGTATTGATCAGCTCGGCATCCCGCACGAGCTTGCTTGTGAAATCTTTCAGCTCGGCTACTTTCCGGCCGGATGCGTTAAAAAACTCCAGTGTAATGTAAATGAGCTCCTTTTCCTGCCGAAGCGACGAACGTTTGATTCTCGTGATGCAGCCGGCCTGCAAAGGTTCGGAAGCTGTAAAAGATTCGTAGAAAAGAGGCAGAAACAGCCTCTTTTCCCCATTTAACAGCGATGAGATCAATAGGTTTGCGCCGACGCCGCTTCCGTCAAGAAGAGTCGGATGGAACAAAAATCCCCCGGCCTGTCCCATCGCGTCTTTTCCGAGCGATACATCAAAGGTGACGCCGTCCCGCTCCTCAAACACTTCTCCTTCTGCTTTCATATATCCGCTGTGAACCAATTCCTGGCTTCTGCATTGTGCATACAGCTCATTTAAATCGATGGTGCGTTCCGCCTCGCGTTTGACAGAGTCAAGATCAAGCGTGTCACTGAAAACTGCGGGTCCCGTCTCGTGCATTTCCGCTTTGACGTAAATGCGTTCTTCCGGCTGGACTCGTCCGCCGCTGACCTCAGCCCCTTTTGCGGTAAGTTTCCAGCGCCCTTCTTTTACCTTTGTACATTCAACCGTAAGCTTGACGGCGCTGTCTTCTTTCGCAATAAGCGGCTGATATATGGATAAATGGCGCAGCTGAAGCCCGTCGTATGAATAGCCGCGCTCTTTGAAAATCTGATAAAACATATCAATATAAGCCAATCCCGGAAGGACTTTTTGTCCGTAAACGTCATGATGTAAAATAAACGGATTTTTCAGCGATAAAGTGATTTGCTTATTGAAGTTCTTCACGTTAAACCTCCACTTCATAGGTATCCCAGATGTTTGCCGCAGCTTTTTCGTTCGTTTCTTCTTTGCTGTCCGGCGAAATCAGCCGCTTATTTAATGCAGGCGGTGTTAAAGGATGGCGCTTGATTGGGCGCCCTTCGTCTTCCTGCCACGCTTCCACAATGACGTGGGCGTTTGTTCCGCCGTCGGCAAAACAGTTAATTCCTGCCGCCGGTATTGGTGACGGCCAGTCTGCCAGAGTGCGGCTGAACTGAATATTGGCCTTTTCTCTATCAAAATGTGTATTTTCATGCTCGCCTGATAAAAACGGGATAAAGCTCTTTTCTTTCAGCATGAGAACAACTTTTATGAAACTTGCAATTCCTTCCGCGCAAAGCGGGTGCCCGATGTTCGGTTTCACAGATCCGATTCCGAGCGGGCCGGCGTCTTTTGAACGGTAGACGGATTGAATGGCCTTCAGTTCTAACAGATCCGTCACGACCGTGCCTGAACCGTTCGCTTCAATATGAGTAATGTCTTCCGGCTGTTTTCCGCTTTTTTCAAGAGCCTTCTTCATGACGGATTTTTGCGCTTCCAGACTCGGCGTAGCCGGGCCTGCCGTTCTTCCGTCATTATTGACGGATGCCGCCTTCACTACGGCATAAATAGAATCTCCGTCTTCAATCGCCTGAGACACGGTTTTTAATAGAACCATTCCGACACCCTCGCCCAGCACGACTCCATCGGCGCGTTCGTCAAATACATGGAACGACTGCGCTTTACTTAATATGCCGCGCTGTTCAAATAATTTATGGGTTTCTTCTGATTCAAACAGGCTCACGCCGCCGACGACGGCCGCTTTTATTTCTCCTGTTACAAGAGCCTGCACGGCCATATTCATGCCGACTAAAGCAGAAGAACAAGCCGTATCGAGGACAACACTCGGGCCGCGCATATCAAAATATTGAGAGAGATTTGCGGCCAAATAATTCTGGCCCAGCGCGACGATCGGGTTTTTCGCATCCAGCAGTTTCTCTTCACCCGGTTTGTGACGGCTGCGTCCGCCGAGATACACACCTATTGCTTCTCCCTTTATCTCATCCGGCGTATAGCCAGCGTGATACCACAGGTTAAGGCATTCTTCCAGAGCGGCCAAAGCTTGAGGGTCCATTGCCTTTACATCTTCTTCAGCCAGTAAAAAGAAGTCCGGATCAAATTGATGAATTCCATCAAGCATTCCCGCGTAATAAGGCGTCTTCAAACCCCATCGCTCAGCCGGAACAGGACCGATAGCCGAACGGCCTTCAGCCAAAAGCGACCAGTACGCCTCTAAAGAAGCCGCCCCCGGAAACCGGCAGGACATGCCGACGACCGCGATATCTTCCCGGTGAATCTGTTTTCCGGCCGGCTCTTCTTGCACCTTAACGGCTTGTGTTTCAATCACCGGCTCAGCCGGCTTCTTCATAACAGGCTCCGCCGCCAAATCAAACCGTTCTGACAAAACTTCTGTATATCCTTCGAGAAGCCAATTTGCGAAAGATTGAATCGTCGGATATTCATACAGAATGGACGGGTCAAGCGATGCCGAGAGATTCCGATTGATCCGCTGCAGAAGCTGAGCAAGAATAATGGAATCCACTCCGTAATCTTGGAATAATACGTCTGTCTCAAGCTGGTCCTGATCAATCCGCAGCTCTTCAGAAAATAATTCTTTCAGCCATTCTTCTGTTTTCCTTGTTAATTGAGCGTTATCTGCGGCAGTGTCAGCGGTTTTTTCCGCCGGTTTTACCATAGCCGGACTTATTGGCTGATCCTGCCTGCTCCGCCGCAGGAATCGCTCCGGCTTCCACAGCTTAGGATTCAGAACGGCCGGCAGCACCGGGCCCATTGCTGATTCAAGAAGTATGCCGTCAAGGAGCTGTAATCCTTCTGCATTCGTGATGCTGTATAGCCCGCTCTCTTTATAAGCTTTATTCGTTACTTCGCCCATTCCGGTTTCTTTCCAGTTCGGCCACTGAATGCTTACGATCGGCAGCTGCTCTTTGTATGAGTTTGCAAAATAGTCCATATACGCATTGGCCATGGCATAATCGGCCTGTCCTGCCGAAAGCGCCGGTATCGCAGCTGACACGGAAGAGAACAAGACGAAAAACTTCAGCGGCTCTTCGCTGAGCACACTGTATAACGCCTGAAGCCCGTCTACTTTCGGCTCGAGCACGCGCTGTATGTCTTCATCGGTTTTTCTAATGAATGCGAGCGTCTCTTTATCGGTCACACCCGCGCAGTGAATCACGCCGCCGATAGGTCCGAGCGTCTGTTTTATCTGACTCAGTTCCTGTCTCAGCCCGGCTTCATCAGCTAACGGGACTGACAATACCTTCACTTGTACACCTTTGGATTCCAAGTCGAGAACAGCTTCAATTTTCGCTTTTACAGAAGCCGTCACCCCATTCAGTCCGCCCGTCCACTCACTTCGCGGCGGAAGGGTCTCACGGCCTGTAAGCACCAGTTTTTTCACTCCGTAATGTTCGGCAAAATGGCGTGCGCATAAAAGGCCGATCCCCCTCGTACCCCCGGTGATCAGAAGCACATGGGTGTCCGGAAAATCAATTCTTTCACCTTTCATATCCATGTTTTCTGAGCCGCTTAATACAGCGCGGTAACGCAAGCCGTCCCTCCGGCAAACTTCCGCGTCATCAGTACGGGCATGAAACTCATCGGCAATCTGCTTCGCCAGTTTGTCATCCGAAAGCGCTCCTTCAAGGTCGAGATGCCTTGAAGACAGGTGACCGTACTCGTATGCCAGCATTCTGTACAGACCGGCCCGTTTTGCTCCTGTTGTTTGATTGGCCTCTTTATTTAATGACTCAAGGCCTTTCGTGACACAAAGCAGTGTCATTCCTTCTTTATGCCCATGCTCAATCAATTGCTGAAGCCATTTGATTCCGGCCATGTCTTGAGAATCTTCTTTCACTGCGCCGAGGAGATCGATGACTCCGTCAAACGCCTGCCAGTCATATTCACCGGTAAGGTCTGATGCTGTGATGATACGGTGATTCGGCATGTGCGCTGCGATCTCTTCTGCGAGATTGATCGTGTCCCCGCCAGTCAAAATCGCAACGGAACGTGCGCACGGTTCACGCAGTTCGAGCGGGCTCAGTTCCCATTGTTTCGTCAAAATACGTTTCATCCGTTCCTCTGTATGGACCTTCTTTTTGTCAGGATTCTCAGGCACCCAATACGTGTCTTTTGCGAACGGATAAGACGGTAGACTGAGTAAACGCGGCGTACCCTTTTCATACAGCCGGTTCCAATTCAATACGCCGCCTTTCACCCATACCTCTGCCAGCTTGGCGAATTTGCCTTTTCTGATCCAGGCGTCAATGACGATGTCCATATCTTCATCTGCCGTGAACAAGGCAAACGTATCTTTATTGCGGTGAGACTGGCCGGTATACAGCCCGGCGATGTTTTTCTCATTTTTCGTAAATGCTTCCAGCTTTGTTTCCAATTCCGCCATCGTCGCTGCAAGAATGGCCAAGCGCTCTTCCATTTCGTCCCTTCCGGTTTGCAGCGTATAAGCGACGCCCGCCAAGTCTTGATCTGTATACGGCGTTTGACGGATCGCTTTTTGCAGCTGCTGCGCCTGTTCAAATAGTTTTTCTTTTGATTTGGCGGACAAAAGGATGATTGCCGGATTTTCCGGGCTGTGCTCAGGCTGAGCGGCTGCTTTCGGGACATACTCTTCAATGACGATATGGGCGTTGACCCCGCCGATGCCAAATGAGCTGACCCCGGCCCGGCGCGGAATGGCGTTTCCGTTTCTATCTTTTGCTGCCGTCCATTCCTGATTTTCCCGCACGATGTAGAAAGGACTGTCATCGAGCTGAATGTACGGATTGATCGTCTCGCAATGCAGGCTTTTCACCAGCGTTTTGTGCTTCATTTGCAAAAGCACTTTCATCACGCCTGATACTCCCGCGGCAAGCTCTAAATGGCCGATATTGCTTTTGACCGAACCGATGCCGCAGCGGTGACCGGAGACTTCAGGCTCTTGATTTGTTTTCGCCAGCTCGTGAAACGCCGCTTTCAAACCGTTTATTTCAATCGGGTCGCCCAATTCCGTTCCTGTACCGTGCGCTTCAATATACGTGACGGTGCTCGGGTCCACTCCCGCTTTCCGGTATGCTTTCACCAATAAATCAGCCTGCAGTTTCGGATTCGGCGAGGTTAACGTATTCGCCCGGCCGCCGTGGTTTTCAGCCGTACCGCGGATCACGCCGTAAATCGGATTGCCGTCACGTTCTGCATCTGTCAGTTTCTTCAGCATCAGAATTCCCGCGCCTTCTCCTCTGACATACCCGTTGGCATCTTTGGAGAAGGTTTTGCATTTTCCGTCTTTGCTGAGCATGCCTGCTTTGCTGTAGCTGATATGCGCTTCTTCCGTCAGAATCGTGTTGATTCCCCCGGCAATCGCCATGTCGCATTCTCCGTTTTCTATAGCGGATACCGCCCGGTGAATCGCCACAAGCGAGCTTGAACATGCCGTTTCAATCGGCTCACTTGGCCCGTGAAGATTTAACAAATAGCTCAAACGGTTCGGACCTATGGAAGGAATCATGCTGCCTGTCGCCGCATGTCCTTCCGGCGCAAGACCTGCCCTTGTGAACAAATCTTTATAACCGGTATTTCCGGTGCCGATAAAGACGCCCGTATTTGTGCCGGAAAGGCTTTCCGGCTTACAGCCCGCATCTTCTATCGCCCGCCATGCATAAGTCAATAACAGCCGCTGCTGCGGATCTAAATATTGGGCTTCCCGCGGTGAAATCCCAAAGAACAGCGGATCAAATTCAGCTATTCCGTCGATAAAGCCGCCCCACTTGATATTCGTTTTGTTCCCTTCAAGATTCGGGTCGCCATCAAACGCTTGCCAATCCCAGCGTTCTTTCGGAATGGTTGTGATCGAATCCTTTCCTTCTTTCAAATTGCGCCAAAATTCCTCTATATCCTTCGCGCCCGGGAATCGGCCGCTGATTCCGACAATGGCAACCGTATCCAAGCGGCGCGGCTCTTGTGTCGCTGCCGCAGCGTTCATTACCGTTGCGAAGCGCTTTTTCCGCTGCATTTTCGGTTTTTGGGCTTTTGGCTGCTCTTTTTTCGGAGACTCTTTCTTCTTTTCGCCGAAACGGCCCGGATGCTCTTTTGCCAAATATCCGGCGAGACCGCTGATCGTTCCGTACTCAAAGAAAATCGTCGGCGCCAGCTCCAGCTGATACGCTTCATTTAATTGATTCGTAAAGACGGTAAAGGATACGGAATCAAAACCGTATTCACTCAATTCCGTATCTGTCTCAATGTCCTCACGGTCTACTTTTAAAATGCCGCTTACCATGTCTGTCAAAGCGGTCTGAAGCGTTTGAAGAGATTCTTCTGCATCGTGTTTTTCTTCCGGCTGAGAAGGAAGGCCGGCTTCTGCCTCATCCGTCAAATACTCTGCTAAACTGCGGATCGTCCCGTGTTCGAAGAAGATCGTCGGCGCCAGTTCCAGCTGATACGCTTCATTTAATTGATTCGTAAAGACGGTAAAGGATACCGAATCAAAACCGTATTCACTCAGTTCCGTATCAATATCAATCTCGTCTTGGCCGACTTTTAAAATTGAACTGACCAATCGGATAAGCGCACCGTGCCATTTGTCTCCCGAAACGGCGGATACAGGCTCTATTTTCTCCACCTGCGGCTTTTCAGTTTCAGAAACGGATAGGAACGACTGTTTTAATTTTGCTGCGTGTCCTTCAGCTGCTAAAAGCTGCGGCTTTTCCTGAGCCATTCCTTCATAAAAAGCAGCCAGGCCTGACGCCTTTTGAAGCGGAACCATGCCGAAAGCTTTTTTCATCATTCTCTCCGTCTCGTCTCCCGCCTGCATACCGCCATCTTTCCACAGCGTCCAGTTAAAGGCGACCGTTTTTCCGTGCCGCAGGCCATTCTCCGTAAGGGATTGCCTGTAAGCGGCGTACGCATCCATAAACGCGTTGCCTGCGGCATAATCAGCCTGCCCGATATTGCCGAGAATGCCGGAAACACTGGAGAACAATACGAAAAAGTCAAGATTGCAGTCTTTGCTGGCTTCATCTAAATAAGCGGTTCCGATCACTTTCGGATCAAGCACTTCCCTGAACTCTTCCTTCGTTTTTTGCAGCAGGAAGCGGTCTTGTATCACTCCCGCAGCGTGAATAATTCCGTTAAGCTTTCCGAAATCCGCCGTAATCTCTTTTATCAGCGCTTCATTTTCCCGCCGGTCTGCCGCATTCAGCTTTTTGTAGACGACATTTGCGCCCGAGTGCTGAAGCATAGCAAGCTCACGCTGTTTGGCTTCTGTCAGATTTGAGCGGCCGGTCAGAATGATTTTCGGGTGTTTAACGCGACCTGCGATTTCTTTTGCGAACATCAACCCCAGGCTTCCTGTCCCTCCGGTAATCAGATATACGCCTTCGTCCTTCCAGACGGTGCCGCCCCCTGCGGGATGCACTTCTTCCCAAGCCTTCACATACCGTTTGTCTCCTTTATAACGGATATGTTTATCATGCGGCCGATGACTGTCGTTTTTCAGTTTTTGAGCGACAGCCGGCATTTCACCGATTGATTCCATTTCGATGAGCTGACAGTCAAGTTTTCCGTATTCCAGCTCGGCTGTTTTTAACAAACCTGTTAACCCCGCAAACAATTGCTGGCTGCCGTCTGCTGAAATAACGGTCTGAATCAGAATGCGGCCCTGCCTTTTTTCGCTGATGATCCGCCGGATGTGTTCGGCGATTGTCTGCGCGTAGCTTTGGAAGCGTTCAGCGGCTGTTTCACCCTCACCTTCTGCAATCAGCAGTTCGGCGTCTTTCAGGCCGGATGCCGCTTCATCTTTTA
Organism: Bacillus sp. SJ-10; assembly: GCF_002843505.1. Taxonomy (NCBI): domain Bacteria; kingdom Bacillati; phylum Bacillota; class Bacilli; order Caryophanales; family Bacillaceae; genus Bacillus; species Bacillus sp. SJ-10. The sequence goes on from NZ_CP025258.1 coordinate 2,947,709, forward strand.
TACGGCAGGCATCTTCACAAAGTATGATCAAATGCTCATCAGCATGGACAGAAGCTTTCTCGGATGCGGCAGCTTCTTTCCAGACCGGTGCAAACAAGACCTTTTCCGAGCCTGATAGCCGCTGAGCCGATTCTGCATCGCCTTCAAGCACTCTCGTAGAGAATCCTCTCACCTTCACGCAAAGCGCTCCTGTTTCGTCGAACAGGTCAATGTCGGCTTTCTGCACGGAATCACCGGTTTGATATCCTTCATTGAAGCGTGCATGCGCCCGCATAATCGGCGTGCATGCTTTGACGACTTCAAGATATTCCAGCGCAAACGGCAGAATCAGTTTTTGTCCGGAAAACTCCTGCATAATGCAGATCGTCGCCGTCTGAATAGCCGAATCAATGATGCTCGGATGAAGCGTAAATTGTCCGTTCGTATGAGAAACAGAATCCGGAAGCTGTATGTCCGAAAGCACTTCTTTCTCGCCGATAAAGGCAGACTTAATGCCTTGGAAGGCTTTTCCGTGGAACATCCCCCTGCTCCGGCCTTCCCGATAAAAGACCGCCGGATCAAGAATGTCCGCTGTGCATCTGTTTTGTATGGCAGAAAGGTCTCTCTCAGGCTCTCGTTCAGCCTTTATGATTTCGGCACGCCCTTGGCTGTGCAGCACTTCTTCATCGTCAGCGTTTATGCTGTAAATGTCATATGAGATGATGCCGTCCTCTTCAGGGAACAGCGCAATATGGACCTGGCGCTCTTGTTCGTGAACGACGATCGGCTTCATCCAGACGGTATGATGGAGCGTTATTCTGTCTTGGTCTTTTAATAAGCCGCCAAGCGCCCGTTTTACCGCTTCATAAGACATTTCCAAATATGCCGCTCCCGGCAGCACAGCTTTTTCCCTGACCACATGATCCTTCAGGAAAAATTCTGAGCCTGTAAACCGTGAGCTGAACCGCTGAAGGGTTAAATCTGACGTATTTTGCTGCACGAGCGGGTGTAAAACTGAGACTCCGGTGTGTGCGGCAGATGTTTTCTTTTCTGCTTTTTTCGGCCAGTACGGCTCCTTTGCAAACGGGTAGACCGGCACGCTGATTCGTTTCGGATGCTTGTCTTTGTAAAGCTTGTGCCAATTGATGGCGACACCTTTACTCCACATTTCACAGAGCTTCGGTCCTTTTCCTTTCGCAAGCCATTTCTCAATGAGTTCAGCGCTGTCATCATCATCAGAAAGCCAGGCAATATCTTTCGCCTGCTGTTTTTCTCCTCTGAAGCAGCCTGTTACAGCCGGCTTATCATTGATAAAATCGGCAAGCTGCCGCTTCAGCTCCGCAGTGCCGCTTGTGATAAAGGCCGCGCGCTCTTCCATCGCTTCCCTTCCGACTTGGAACGTGTAGGCAAGATCAGCGAGGTCGGCGTCCGTTTTTCTTTCCAGAAAAGCCAGCAGCTGTTTTGCGTACTCCTTCAGGCGATCTTTTTTTCTGGCAGACAACGGAATGATGAACGGACCTGCAGCGTCTGCTGCTTCGGATGCATCCGGATATTGTTCAAAAATCGCGTGTGTGTTTGTTCCGCCAAGACCGAAAGAGCTTAAAGCCATGCGGTGCGCTCTGTTCTCACGGGTTAACTCTTTCTTTTCTTCCGCTACGTAAAACGGAGAGTCTTCTAAATGAAGATTCGGGTTCGGCTCTTTGTAATTGATGCTCGGCGCGATTTCCTGATGATATAAGCTCATGACAACCTTGATGCAGCCCGCCATTCCGGCCGCTGTATCCAAATGCCCGAGATTTGTTTTGACTGAACCGATGCCGCAGTATTGTTTTTTATCTGTATATCGGCCGTACACCGATTGAAGTGCGGACAGTTCGATCGGATCGCCGAGTTTTGTTCCTGTGCCGTGAGCTTCGACGTACGCGATCGTTTCGGGATGGATGCCCGTCTGATCAATGACCTTCTGAATGACCTCAGCCTGTCCTTTGACGCTCGGCGCATAAAATCCGACCTTATCCGCTCCGTCGTTATTGACGCCGATTCCGCGCAGCAGCGCATAAATATGGTCGCCGTCCTTAACGGCATCAGACGCTTTTTTCAAGAGCACGGCGCCGGCCCCTTCACCGCCGATCATTCCGTCAGCAGCCGCGTCAAACGCTTTAATATGCCCGTCGCTCGAAAAATTCAGCCCCGGCTGATGAACATATCCGGCGCTTGATTCCGTATGATGGGTCGCACCGCCGACAAGGGCGTACTTGGCTTCGCCGGACTGCAGGCTTTGAAAAGCCGAATGCAGGCCGATTAACGAAGATGAGCAGTTGGCATGGACAAAATAGCTCGGCCCTTTCAACCCGAGTTTATGAGAAATCATCGTCGGAATCGTACCGCTTTGGGCAAGCACCCATGACACGTAGCCATCCGGCGTTTCCAGCTGTGCTGTCGTCTCCTCCGGCAGCAGGCTGCGGTAAGAGTTCGTGCTGGCAGACATATACACGCTTGTTTCCGGAATTTCTTTGGAGATATATCCCGCATCCTCGATTGCCTTCCATGAATGGAGCAAAAGCATTCTCAGCTGAGGGTCCATATATTCCGCATCTTTCGGTGAAAAGCCGAAGAAACCGGGATCAAACATTTCTTTCCCCTCTAAAACTGATTTAGCCGGAACGAAGCCGGGATGATCAGCCAGTTCTTCAGAAATACCGGATCGGCGGAGCTCCTCTTTTGAAAAGAAGGTGATGCTTTCTTTGCCTTCTTTGATGTTATTCCAAAATTCATAATGATCTTTCGCTCCCGGAAATTCACAGGATATACCGATAACCGCGACACTGTCCTCGTAATAACCGGGAATTTCTCCCGCTGGATGTTCCCGGTCTTCTGTATTCACTTTCTTTTGCGGCACAGGAGCCAAAACGGTTTCTTTCGGTTTTTGTTCTGTGATGTACCGGCTGATGTCTTTTACCGTCGCGTATTCAAACAGCTCCGTTACACTGAATTCACAATCCAGTTCCTGCGTCATCCGGTCAGTGACAGTCACGGCAAGAAGCGAATCTCCCCCCGCATCAAAAAAGCGGTCATCAAGCTCTATATCTTTGCTTTTCAATACATCCTGCCAAATCGCCAGCACCGCCTGCTGGATATGAGATGATGAAAATGTTTGTGTGTCCGGCTGCTTTTCCGTCAGATCGCGGGCAGCAAGAAGCTTGCGGTCCACTTTTCCGTTCGGTGTGAGCGGCAGCTCTTCAAGACGGATAAAAGAAGCTGGCGTCATATAGGCCGGCAGCGCTTGTTTCAAATGATTGCGCAATTCCTTTGCAGATGGAAGCGGCTCTCCGTTTTTCAGGATATAAAACGCGCAAAGCTTCTCATTTCCGGAGTGATTGTTCACAACCACTACGCTTTCCTGTACGGCCGGATGGGCATTCAGCCGGCTCTCAATATCTCCGGGTTCAATCCGGTAGCCGCGGATTTTGACTTGGGTGTCCATCCGTCCCATGTATTCAATGCGGCCGCCGGGAAGAAAACGCGCCATATCGCCTGTTTTATAAAGCTTTGATCCCAGTTCGAGCCGGTGGCTGACGAAAGCTTTATCTGTCAGCTCAGGCTTGTTGAAATACCCTCTTGCCAATCCGTCTCCCGCAATACAAAGTTCTCCCGGCACCCCTTCTAAAACAGGGTTGAGACCGGAATCCATAATATACACGCGGGTATTGGCGATCGGGCGTCCGATCGTAAGCGCACTCTCATTTTCCGTTATACGCTGCACCGCGGACCAGATTGTCGTCTCTGTCGGCCCGAACATATTCCAAGCCTCACTTTTCGTATCGAGAAACTGCTGCTTCAATTGTTCGCTGAGCGCCTCTCCGCCGCAAAGGATTTTCACTTTTTCTTCATTTGACCATCCGGAATGAAAGAGCATTTTCCATGTAAACGGCGTCGCCTGCATGATCGTCGGTTTGTACTCTTGAATCAGCTCTTTCAGCTTCCGTGCGTCTTTGGTGACTTCTGTCTTACAGATGTTGCACTCCGCTCCTTTGATTAAAGGAAGGTACAGCTCCAGTGCCGCGATGTCAAAGCAATATGTCGTGACGGCAAGCAGTTTGTCTTCGGACGAAAGCCCCGGTTCATTCGCCATCGAGATTAAGAAGTTGGTCAGCGCCCGGTGCGGAATCATGACACCTTTTGGTTCGCCCGTGCTGCCCGACGTGTAAATGACATACGCCAGATCGTCAGGTGTCACTAACCGCTTCAGCGACGTTCTTTCCGCGGCTGTACTTTCAATATGAGACCAATCGCGGTCAATGGCAGTTGTCTGCACGCCTCCCCAGTTCAAAGAGTGCTCTAAATCAGCCGTCGTCAGGCACATTGAAATCCTGCTGTCGGTGATCATATATTCCAATCTGTCAGCGGGATAAGAAGGATCAAGCGGCACATACGCTCCCCCGGCTTTTAAAATGCCGAGAAGGCCGACAGCCATATGCAATGAACGGTCTGTATAAATGCCGATGAGATCATCAGGGCCTGCACCGTGCGCCTGCAAATAGAGCGCCAGCTTCGTGCTTTTTTCATCAAGCTCACGGTACGTCAGCCTTTGCTGTTCATACACGACCGCACAAGCGTCCGGTGTTTCTGCCGCCTGACGTTCGAATAATTCATGGAAGCAGGCATCCGGATATTCACGGCTTGTCTCATTCCAAGTCTTAAGAATCATGTGCTCCTCTCTTTTTGTCATGAGAGAAACGTTCTCAAGCGGCATATCCGGATTCGCCGTCAAAGCTTCAGCAGCCTGTACAAATTGGCTGAAAAGCCTGGCCGCCCCTGCTTCGTCGAATAATTCGGTGCTGTATTTAATCGTAAGATCCATGCCTGATGCTTCTTCCCACATTTCAAAAACAAGATCATATTCCCCCTCCTGATGAATGTCTTTTACAAACTCACAGGAGAATTCCTTGTATTCATCAAGCATCGATTGATAGCTCGAATGCTGCAGAAAGTTCTGATAGAAAAAGGCATTGCTGAAAACAGGCGAACCGTTCTGCCGGGGTTTCGCATGCACATCACGCACCATTTTCGGAAACGGATAAAATGAGTGATCCAGTCCGTCCAGAACGGCATCCTGCACCTTTTGAACAAAGTCAGCAAATGTTTCTTTTCGTCCGGCTCTGTTCCGTATGGGAAGCATGTTGAGGAAATGGCCGACCACTCCGTCAAAGCGTTCTTCGGGTCTGACCATTGCAGGCATGCCTGTCACAATATCTTCCTTATCCGTATATTTGCTTAAAAGCACCATGTAACAGCTCAGCATGACGGTAGACAAATGAATCGAACGGGATGCGGCAAACGCCGTTATATTATTCAGCAGCCGTTCGGGAAGACGGCGTGTCAGCGTATCTTCTGTAAACTCCGGAACACTGCTGTCCGTGCGCATCGGCGGAAGCTGAAGGCCAGGCAGATCGCCCCCGAGCTGTTTCATCCAGTAAGCGCGGGCAGCTTTGCTTTCTTCCCCCGCTAAATACCGCTTTTCCCAAGCCGCGAAATCGGGATGAATGCCGGGAACGGCGGCCGTAAACTCTTCTTTTCCCTCCAGCAGCGCCTGATAACGATCCAGCAGACTGTGAATAAATGTAATGGATGAAATGCCGTCAAATACGATGTGGTGAATGACCGTCAAAAGATAATGTTCCTCGGCGGATTTTGAAAGCAGCTGCACGCGCAGCAAAGGCCCGCCTTCTTTGACAAACGGCTCTTTCACTTTTTTCCGTATCAGAGCGGATATTTGTGATTCATTGACGTCAGAAATATCTTCTTCCGAGAATACAAAAGGATTTGCCGCTTCTCTGAAATAAAACCCGCCGTCTGTTTCATTCACCGCGCTTTTGAGCATCGGATGCTGCTTTAATACGAACTGAAACGCCTGTTTCAGTTTCTCTTTGTCGATTCCGGATGTGAATCGGAAACAGAGCGGGACATGGTATGCAGTCGTTTCAGGCGACAATTTTTGCAATGTCCACAGCCCTTTTTGGACTTCTGAAAGCGCTGGCGCCGTTTGCCGTCTATCCCGTTCTGCCGGCGGTTCGGCTTTTTGGGAATGATGCTCCGCTGACATGTTTGCCGCTTTTTCAGCAGTATAAGCCGCTAAAGCGCCAATCTTCGGGTTTTTGTGCAGCTCTCTTGCCGTCAGCCGGATGTGATATGTTTTTTCAATTGATCTGGCGAGTTTCATCATCTTGATGGAATTGACGCCAAGACTTTGAAACGGCGTATTTGGATCAACGAGCTCATCCGCGATGGAAAGTTCCTCTTTCAGAAAACGGATAAAATCCCGTTCAATATCTTTCTCTGCAGAAGCCGTGTCTGAATTGCCGACTTCTTGTCTGTTATTATGTAAAGAATCAAATTGCCCTTGTTCGAATGAATGTTTCAGCTGAGTGCGCTGGATTTTCCCGATCGCCGTCTTAGGAATGTCTTCTTTTGCGACCGGAAGCAGATAATCAGGGGTAACGCCGATTCTCTGTGTCACGTGCTGGTGAATGTGATGAAGAAGCTTCGTCATGCGGTTCTCATCCAACGGAACAGATGTCACAAAGAAAATCGCCAGCTCATCTGTCGTGCTTTGATTCGGCCGGACGGCGCATGCCGCTGTATAAGACGTTTCAATTTCCGGCAATTCCTCAACGGCTGATTCAATGGCATGGCTGTAATAATTCACACCGTTGATAATGATGGCATCTTTCGTGCGCCCCGTTATCGTCAGGCGGCCTTCACGCAGAAATCCGAGATCTCCCGTTTCAAACCAGCCGTCTTCTGTAAAGACACTCTCATTTAAGTCCGGGCGCTCATAATATCCGCTCGTTACAGTCAGACCGGACACTTGGAAGCGGCCGATTTCTCCTTCTTCCACCACTTGATTGCGGTCATCCGTAATTCTCATATTAAATCCCGGGATCGGCAGACCGATCTCGACGAAACGATCGTCGTCACTCGTGTTTTCCAGTGTAAACTCATCTGAGAAAATAACGCCCGAAGACGTTTCGGACATTCCCCATGCGGGACGGATGGCATTAGCCGGCAGACCGTGCGGCTCTAAAAGCTCCATAATTCTGCGTCCGACTTTCGCAACCGCGGCCTCCCCGCCGTTCAGCATGTAACGCATGGAAGATAAGTCCCATTTCCGCGTTTGAATCTCTTCTGCAAAATCGGCAAGCAGTCCAAAGGCAAAGTTGGGGGCCCACGTGACCGAAGCGCGGTAATGATCAATCAGGTCGAGCCATTTTAAAGGGTCCATCAAAATGGATTCGCTCGGTATGTTGATTTCCTCACATCCGAGATAAACATCACGCAGATGAAGCATTCCGATGCCGCCGACATGGTCAAAAGGCATCCAGTTAAACGTGACATCCTCACTTGTATAGCCCTGCATCTGAATATTTCCTTTGACCATGCAGACGATGTTTTCATGGCTGAGCATCACGGCTTTCGGCGTGCCCGTGCTTCCCGAGGTCAAAAGCAGCATCGCCAAATCTTCCGGACGGGGATGATGACAGTCCGTATCCATTTCGTGCGCACTGAGATCTTCTGCCGCCAAAGCGCAAAACCCGGAAAGCTCCTGCTCCTCCGCCCATTCAGTCATCTCCGGCAGCACGTCACGGCTTGTGATGACATACGGCTGATTCAACAGCATCCAGGCATCTTTCAGTTTTTGCGTCCCGCTGTTCATTTCTGTATAAGCCGGAGCGGCCGCAAGCGGAACCGGGATCGCTCCTAAAAAAACACAGCCCCAAAAAGCAGGAATCAGCTGGGAATTGTCACTGAGCTGTAATATGACTTCATCCTGAGCCTTCACTCCTGATTGGCGGAGCCCTTTCACAATCGAAAGAGCGATCTTTTTCAGGCCGCTGTAAGTCTGGTACACTTTGGTGCCGTCAGGCTGAATATATGTGATGCCCTTTTGATCTCCCGCTGCCGCGGCGGTTTTGTGCAGGATTTCAGGAATCGTCATCGGCTGATCCGCTGAAAGCCGCAATGATTTTCCATAGCTGACAGATGGCTTGAGTAACCCGCTTGCCTTCATATCACTTTTCATAGAGCTGCCTCCATTTCATCTGTATGTAAGATGTATGTCTTATACTCCGTACATCGTCGTGATTCGTTTTTTCACTTCATCATCATGAAACGTCTCATCGTGCATGATTAACTCCTTCTCAATGACGGCCGGAAGCTGCTCGCGAAACGGCGTCACCAAGTGCCTTTTCAATGTAATTAAAGAGTTTCTCGGTTTTTCCGCAAGCTCACGGGCCAATTCCTGCGCATAGTCTAGTACTTCCTGCCGCGGAAGCACCGGAAAAGGCACCCCTCTTTTCTCCAGGTCACCGCCGCGGTAGTGGCCGCCGTTTAACAGCATTTCATGGCCGAGGCTTGCCCCAAGCTTCTCCGGAACGATAAAGGTAGCGCCCATTCCGGGGGTGAAACCGTATTTCATAAAGTTTGCGGTATACACGCTTTCTTTGCTTAAAATGACAAAATCACTGAAAAGCCCCATGACAAACCCGCCTCCGATTCCGTGGCCCTGCATGGCGGAAATGACGGGAATATCACATTCCAGCGCCAAAGAGTACATGCGGTCTTCCGTAAACTTCGTGATGCCCTGCTGAATCCTGAGCAGGCCTTCCTGTGTGCCTCCGGAAGCAAAGTAATGGCCGTATCCTGTTAAAATCACAGCTTTATAGACTGACGATTTTTTTATACGGGTGAATGCTTCCATCAATCCATCCGTCAGTTCTTTGGAGAAGGCGTTTTTATGGGCTTTATCCTGCATTGTCACTTGGATAATATCCGGTTCAATTTCGAGCAGTTCAACTGCGGCGTTCGGCATGATATCCTCCTAACTGTTCTCCGTTTCCCAAGGAAGCCGCCCCGTTTCTGCATAACGGAAGATGGCTGATTGGTTATCCGGATCTGAAAACATCGCTTGATTTTCGGCTAGAGCAATGGATTTCGAACGATGAACAAGGTCGTTTAAGGAATCTATGTATTTTTTATAGCGGATGACTGCTTTTTTCGACAGCGGACGAAGGCGCAGCAAATGCTTTCTCAGCTCTGTTGCTGAGTCCGGGACGCATACGTCACAAAGTCCCCATTCAAGCGCCTGGCGTGCCGGCACGGGCTTTGTCATAATCGTCATATAATGCGCCTTTTGAAATCCGATTCTTTGAATTAAAAACGGCAGAACGCAGGCCGGATAAAGTCCGAATAACAGTTCAGATAAACTGAACGAAGCACTCTCCTCTGCAATGACGATATCGCACGCGGCGGCAAAACCGACACCTCCCGCATTTACTTTTCCGCGGACGCGGGCGATTGTGATGTACGGCCCGGATTTTAATGCCAGCCACAAACGGTAAAGCGGCTCCTGCGATTCAGCATGCTGCATTCCCTGCCTCATTTTCCGGTACATCTCATCAAAATCCGCCCCGAAACAAAATACCTCCGGCTGCCCTTCAAGCACTACGGAGGTCACGGAGTCTTCACATTCAGAAAGAACGTGCAGGCATTCCTCCACTAAACGCTCATTAATCGTATTGTTGGCTTCAGGCCGATCAAAGGTGATGAAGCAGACATTTTGCTGAAAACGGACGTTTATCGTTTCATAGGTCACGATATCCACCTGTATTTCCGATGAAATTCCGTGATTTCTTCCAAATACAAACGAGGGCTTCCGGCATGATGGTCTAAAATGTTCGGAATCATATTCATATCCAATTTGACATTCCGGGTTCCGAACTTCACCAGACCGCTGCCTTTAAACAATTCTTCATACTCCTCCATGGACAGCCTGTACCTGTTGTTCAGGTGCTCTTCTATTTTGAAAGAATGCTGCCGCGTTTGTCCTTCAGGCGTCACAACGCCGCTGTAAAATTCTGAACAGCACCCGGAGCCGTACGAAAAACAGCCGATCCGCTTAGAAGTGTCGAATGCCCCTTGGTCAATCGTGCTTGCAAGAGCCAGTAAAGAGGCTGCTCCCATAATGTTTCCGACTCTTTGGCAGTAGCGGAGCCCCGGCTCTACTCTGGTTTGAAAATCCTGTTCAATTTCAGCGTTTTTCGCTTTTGCAAGCTTGCGCATCATCGTCCGGTGGGCCCCTTTGACCATGCCGCCAAACGGTGTATGGAAGGCAAGATAGTGAAACGTCTCTTTGTAGTCAGCGCCCGGCACACGGTTTTTGTACTCGCGAAAAGTCTGTTCACAGCAATCGAGATAAGACATCAATGACAAGTCGGCGTCACCGGCTTCACTGTCCGGGATCGGACGGCATGTATCCATCACCTCATAGCCGTAATAGCCGTTGGCGCCCGCATCCGCCTGAAATACGATTGGATTTTCACCGATCAATAAGGCGACGGCACCCGCTCCGGCGCTCGGTTCTGCGTAAGACCAATCCTCGCTTAACGCATCGCCGCCTTCGGCAATTAAAAACCGGGAAATATCCGTCGCGACGACAAGCGCCTTCGCTCCGGGAGATGTCTGCGACAAAATAAAGTTAAGCGCCATCTGCAAACCCGCCGTTCCTGAATAACAGGCTTGCTTCAGTTCAAATAAACGGCAGTTCCGGTTGAGGCCTAAGTAATCATGAATATATGTACTGAGTGATTTTCCGAAGTCGATGCCGGACTCCGAGCAGGTAATCAGCAGCTCGATTCTGTCTTTTTCAGCCTCTGTCAATCGGTCGATAATCGGCTTTGCCGCGTTAACGCCGAATGTGACGGGGTCTTCGTACGGAAGCGCCACCGCTTTTTCTTTCATCAGTAAATTCTCAAATCTGGCAGGGTCTAAGTTTCTGTACTCCGCCAGCTGCATGACATCAAGGTATGCTGTCCCGCCAAACACATTTATCGCTTCTATTCCGGCAGCCGCCATGAACTTCGCCTCCAATATGAATTTTGAGTTTCCGATTATTTCACCGTTTTATCAGACAGCCTGTACCTTTTCATAAAGCTTTGCTGCCAATTCGCCGATGTTTGACACTCCCGTCAGCTCAACACGCGGGATCTGCAGTGATAATTCTTCAAGCATCATCGTGATAATTTCGGCGCGGTCCACTGAATCCGCCCCCAGATCAACTAACCGGTCTTCCTGTGAAAGCTGTTCGCCTTCTAAATCAGGCAAAACCTCGTAGATTGTGTTCTGCAGCAATTCAAAGATTTTTTCTTTACTCATTGTCAGTTCCTCCCTGTTTCATCTTTTATGAATATTCCATGTTTTCAATCTATCATTTCGTCTTGTCAACACGTTTGCAAAAATGAACCTAACTTCTGATTCAAAAGCGAGGCCGTCTCTTCCATAAGCCGCATGCCGATATCATCGGCATGGCGGTTTTTCCAGGACTCAAGCTCCGTACCTTTCACCCATTGATTAAAGGCGCCTAATGCCGGGCCGCAATGAATCTGGAAGTCTACCTTGGCATCCGGGTCTCCTTTAATCGCCGAAGCAGAACTTTGCCTGAAATACCATTTGAATATGAGCGCCATTTTCTGTTTCGGATTCCGTTCGGCTTTTGAAATGTCTTCATTCGAATAATGAGCCTTCACTTTGTCATAAATACTGCTTACACTTGCCTTAAAATACTTCTCTTCTATTTGTCTGAGTGTCTTTTCATCAATTTCTTCAATTGAGCGGTGACGCTGATACAGTTCATGCAGCTTAGAGGCGCGGGTCGGAAAGAACAGCCCTTTCTTTAATACCTGCACCTTGCTGCCTGATTCAAACATATCGCCGGCCGGCGCGTAGGCCGTATCCTGTACATTCATCTGCTGCAGGAGGTCCTTTACGAGGCCGCTCGTCGCTGCCTCAACGGTGCATTGGTTAATAGATCCGGTCACAATAAAATCAGCGCCGAGCATAAATGCGGCCATGGCAGCCTCGGGCGTTCCGATTCCCCCTGCGGCTCCGACGCGGACGGTTTTGCCGTATCGGTATTTTTTCATCATGTCATCTCGTAAACGGATGATCGCCGGCATGAGACTGTAAGCAACTCCGCCGTCAGTGTGGCCGCCTGAATCAGCCTCTACGCAGATGTCATGCGCAACGGGTATTTCTCTCATCAGACTTGCTTCTTCAGGGGTAATTTTGTTTTCGGCTGCAAGTTTCTGCAGAATGTGATCAGGCGCCGGGCTGAGAAACGCTTCCGCTACTTCCGGACGGGACAGCTTGGCGATAATCCGCTGACGCGCTATTATTTGTCCGCCGGCACCGCGTTTTAACCCCTTAGCGCGAAACCTTACTAAAGCGGGAGTAACCGTTAAAAACGCTGATGCTTCCAAGTTCTGAACCCCATGCTTCAATAAAAGATCAATCATTTTTTCTTCTGAATCTGTATGCTTCATGTTATGTACAATATTTATGCCGAAGGAACCGCCGTCACGAAGCTCATGCTGAATTGACAAAATGGCGTCCTCGACGTGCGCGATGTTCAAACCGCCCGTTCCGAAAAAGCCCATCATTCCTTTTTCGGCCAGTTTGACGACCATTTCCTTCGAAGAAATTCCGCGGTACATGCCGCCGGCCAAGTAGGCGTATTTCAATTGATAATCGCGCTTAAACTCTTCATTTCCTAAAGACGCCGCCGTAATTGAGCTTTTTCCAGTCTCAGCCGGGACTTTGATTTCATCTGTTATCGGATCCGCTTCAGCCGTAATTCTTTGAATCAGCCCCGTCAGCACTTTTCCGGGACCGATTTCCTCAAAGCTCATGTTCTTTCTTCCCATTAAGAAACGGATACTGTCAGTCCAGTTCACCGATCCCGTTATTTGTCCGGTGAGTGTCTCTTTCAGCTCTCTCTGCTCATAGGGTCTTGCCGTCACATTTGAAATGACCGGAATGGACAGCGGCTTAAAATGGAAAGATTCGATAAACCGTGAAAATTCCTCCTTCGCTTCCAGCATGTATCTGGAATGAAAGGCGCCGCTGACATTTAAGCGGTGAACCATTTTTACGCCGTTTACGGCTTCAAAAACGGATGCGGCTTTTTCAATATCTTCTTTATAGCCGGAAATGACAATTTGCTGCGGTGTGTTCATGTTGGCAATATCAATCATATCCAAGTGATTTTCTCTTAAAACATCCGTCACCTGCTCATGAGTCAGGCCGATCACCGCTGCCATGCCGCCTCCTTTTGCGCGGCTCATCAGTTCGCCCCTTTTTTTGACCAGCTGTAAGCCTTCTTCAAAATCAAAGGCTCCCGAAGCGTATAACGCGTTATATTCGCCCAAACTGTGTCCGGCGGTAAAATCCGGTTTCAAGCCGGTTTCTTCTGTTTTTTTCAAATAATTGAGGGCATTGACGACATAGAGCGCCGGCTGAGTGAACTGAGTCTGATTGAGACGTTCTCCGTCCCGGCACAGCTCCTGAATGGAATATCCGAGAATGTGATCGGCCTTTGCGGTTAATTCAGGATAGCGGCCGAACAGGTCCTCTCCCATCCCGATTTTTTGCGAGCCTTGGCCTGGAAAAACAAAGCTGATCATCTTACAGTCTCCTTCCGGGCGGTGATAAAATGCTGTCTTCTATTTGCTGCAAATGTGTTTGTTCTTTATGAAACGGCGTCATAATGGCACGAATGCGTTCAGCCGATCCCGCGGGAAGAATCTGTTTGGCAAATGCGGCCAATGTTCCGGAAGGCCCGGCATCGATATACAATCCTTTTTGGCGGCTGTCTGCGAATTGAAGCGCTTCGCGGAATTGAATCGGCTTTCTTACGATATCCCAGAAAAAGTCCGCTTGTATATCGGTCTCAGCCTCTCCGGTCGCACTGGAGATGTACGGTATAAACGGAGTCCGGATTGATTTCTGAGCTAAAAAGCGCTTGTACGGCTGTTCCGCCTGATCAACCAGCGCTGAGTGAAACCCGTAAGATACCGGCAATAGCTGATGAGCAATCTGCTTTTCTCTCAGATCGTCCATGATCCTTTTGATATGCTCCCGCTCTCCTGAGATGACAAAGTGAGAATGATAGTTTACAGATGCCAATTCACTATGTTCGCCGAGCAGCGGATCATCTTGATATAAAGCCGGATCACCCAGTATCGCAAGCATGCTGCCGTTACGGCAAGTTTCCGTAACGATTCGGGCCTGTTCCAGCACGCAATCTAAAGCATCCTCGGCGCTCAGCACGCCCGACACAGCGGCCGCTGCATACTCTCCGAGGCTTGCTCCGATCACATAATCGGGACGTATGCCTCTTTGCTCCAAAGCATATGCAAGTGCGTACTCAGCCATAAAAATGGCAGGATGGCTGAAAAGAAGGCGGTCAAATGGATCAGACAGACGATTGCCTGTATGATACATCTCTTTAAGGACAGAGTAACCGAAACGGCTGACTGCAAAATCGTCCAAGTCAAGCATTTTCTGCCGAAAAGCGGCGTTATGTGCAAACAGCTCTTTCCCCATTTGATAGTATTGGGAACCCTGTCCAGAAAACATGAAAACAATTGGCTGGTTCATTTGTTCTCCTTTTTGCTGCTTATTTTTTTAAAATATTGATTTGTGAGTTTTTCGTGATGTCGTGTGCAGGTGAAGTGGTCGTGATGTTGTATGGCTGGCACTATTGTGTGAGATAAGAATTTTGACTTGCGTTCCGCTACATGGCGGGTGAAGCTTCAGTTTCTTTTTTGATGCGGTGAATAAGCCCTGTCAGCACATGGCCCGGGCCGACTTCTTCAAATTCCATCCGCCCTTTGTCCAGCAGATAGCGGATGCTGTCGTTCCATCGCACTGAATGGTCGATCTGATCGGCCAGAACGGAGTGGATTCCGTCTTGCTCATAAGGTCTGGCATGCACATTAGAAATGACGGGAATTGATATAGCAGAAAAATGAAATGACTGTAAAAATTTTTCGAACTCTTGTTTTGCTTCACTCATATATCTCGAGTGAAAAGCGCCGCTTACGTTTAACGGATGAAACATCGTAACGTCTTTTAATCCTTCGAATACGCTTTTGGCTCTTTCAATGTCTCCTTTGCGTCCGGATATGACAACTTGGTGAGGAGAATTCATATTGGCAATATCAATCGTATGTAATCCGTGCGTTTGAAGGGCGTCTGACACTTGAGCTGCAGTTAACCCCATAACAGCGGCCATTTTTCCGTCAGTGGCCATACTCATTAATTCGCCTCTTTTACGGACAAGCTGCAGGCCGGTAATAAAATCAAAAGCACCAGCTGCAAACAGCGCATTATATTCTCCCAAACTGTGGCCGGCCACATAATCCGGCTTTATGTCATTGTCTTGGATTTTTTTCAAATAGCTTAACGCGTTTACAACATATAAAGCAGGCTGGGTGAACTGCGTCTTATGAAGATTGGAATACGGATTCTCAAGACAAAGCCGTTTCATGGAATATCCGAGTGTTTCATCAGCCTGCTCCGTTAAGTCTTTAAATTCATCAAACAATGAGCTCCCCATTCCCTGCTTTTGAGAACCTTGTCCGGGGAATAAGTATGTGATCATTTTCTCAGCCATCCTTTCTCGGATTCAGATAAGAAGCATGTTCAAGTTGATAGTAACTTCACAAAAATACCATGTCAAGTTAATTTATCCTATGCGAACTCCTGAATAATGCCTATTTTTCCCTGTCAGAAGGCGGACTCAGGGCTTTCGGAACAGGCGTAAGCAGAATGTCCCATCCGGCCTGCCCGGCGTTCTCTTCCGCAAACTCCCGTTACTCAGCCATTCATCACCAGAAGTCTAGTAATAACTACCATTCCATTTCAGAACTTCTTTGCCTCAAAAGGAAAGCTAGTTAGATAGAACTAAATTACACATTACTTAAAATGAAACAGCCCTTTTTGATTTTTTCTGTTGCGGAAATTCTCGAAATGTTCTTTTTTTTCAATCTGAAAGTAAATATTGTTTTTCAAAAGACTCTCCATTTTTTGACCCGGCTTCTCCCCGAAGGAGTGCCCCGGATACACACGCACATGCGGCGGAATGGAGGCTTTGATCCTCTGTATACTGTGAAACATATCTTCAGCTGAGCTGCCCCTGTCCTCACATATACCGCACCCTTCTGTAAACACGGTGTCACCGGTAAAAAGATGATCAGATAGCAAATAGCACATTCCCCCGGCCGTATGTCCCGGGGTCAGTATACTTCTGATGATAAACCCTCCGGCCGCAAAGGTTTGGCCGTCTTCAAGCGCTATTAAGTTTCTGCACCGGAATTGATAGAAATCGATTTCCGCCGACGACATATATATATCAGAATGATAGATTTGCTGAAGCGGCTCCGCCAAGTTTACATGGTCATAATGCGAATGTGTTAATAAAATAGCTGATAAATCAACATCCAATTCATGCAGTTTATCGGTTATTTTATCGATTTCCCAGGACGGGTCCACCGCTATCGCAGATTTTTTTGAGCGGTCTGCGATAATATAACAATAGTTGGACCACATCTGGTGATAAGTTTTGATTTGATGCACTTCATATGTATGATCCATTGTCACCATTCCCATTTAAAAGATCCGGGCAGACTGCTGCCGCCGCCCAGCCGACTGTAACCACTTTACCAGATGACACCACGTTTTTCCATGGATTTTCCGGTAAAGATAAAAAACTGTTCAAATCAACCAAAAGAACCAGCCTCCGGTTTTTAAAATTTGTTATCGTAATATATAAGGAAATAAGAATATTCATTTACATGAATACTTTAGGAGATTTTATTCAGAAAATGAAGAATGGTATAATTTTCGAATAAAAAGAAAGAAAAACAAATCGAGTTTTTATTTTGAAAAGAATTGTCGAAGTAGCCTGAGAGGATAATCAGTCTTTAAATGACATTCAATCTAGATTCTTATTTCAATCCTTTTCTTCAAGATAACCTAAACCCATACGGCTTCCCCAAAATATATCAGAATACCTTAGCTCCTTACCCGAATTTCAATGTTATGCTTATGAGTTAGCATTAACGCACAATTCGAATTAGAAAAATACGACGTAATTCACACACAAGATGTTGTTTCTTCACTTTCTTGGAACAGCCGGAGCATTCTCCCCTGAGTAATCTTTTATGCTAGAGATAAAGCATCTTCTGGACCAAACGGCACGTACGCCGCTTGGTGGATTACTTAACCCCTTATGTTTTCCCTTTAAACGGGACTATTGTTGGTGATTATCAAATTTAACCTGTGTTAAGCTTTAGACGGGAGGTAATTATGGAAAATAAAAGAAACGCTGAACCGAATCCAAAAGCTATAAGAATTCTAACTTACATCATTCCTATAGTTTTAATAGGGCTTATCCTTGTTCTTAAGAATATTAATACCGCAGCAGCAGAAATTTCATTTTATATTGTTGCTGTCGGTGTGGTTCTCTTAGTGGTTTTCAGTTTGATCAAAAACAGAAAAAACCGCAGGAAGAACTAAATGTAAGGGGGGCTAATTACTAGTCCCCTTTGACTTGCACATTGTCATCTCACCAAATTCCAATTTGATTTAAATTCTTCCCCCATGTCTTCCCCTGTGAATTTGTAAGAGCAGGTACTCGTATAACCCATGATAATCATGTAGCTTTCCGATTAATCATTTGACCCTTTAAACATTGGAGGAAACATTAAAACAAGTTTAAATCTTGGTTCCCCCTGATCTTGCTCATATATTTTAGACGGGAAAACGGACCAAGCATTAGCCGCAATCAGCCCTATAGGTATGATTGGAACGGGAAAAGTCTTAAAGGCAAACGCTGGAACAGGAAAACCTTCTAACCTGTTCAGAGGAGAAAATTTCCCCTATGCTGCAAAAAGGGAAAATGGCATCAGCAAATCTTATATATCACCTGAAACCGGAAACTTAATACCTGCTAACAAAAGTGGACTGTATAAAGGTCGTCAGGTAACTGTAACGGAACATATTTTAGGAGGATATAGAAGAGGCGGAAAATCAAATAGCCCATATACCAGCTTTACAGTCAACAAAAAGATTGCAAAAGGTTACGGGGATCATACTATTGAATTGGACATATCCTCTCTTCGAAAAGCAATACGCTCTGGTAAGCTAAAAGGAGTTGCCATCCTTAACCCTAAGCAAATTGAGAGACTTATAAAAAACGATACGAGACAAACAGACAATTGGAAAAATAAAGCCCTCAAATGGACAAATAGAGATACTGAGTATTTTGTTAAAGGTGAGATACCAAAAGAATACTTCAAAATGTTTTCTAAGGAGTGACGCTTATGTTTCTTTACTATCAAAATGAGTGTTTAGGTAAAATTGAAAGGGTTGCAGTAGAAGGGCCTTGGGCTTATGGCAAGATTATCCCTAATGACAAGATGGAAAACTTCAAGGACTTCTTTAGAGCTGTAGTAGATGAAGATGACCCCTTTGCAATTGAGAAGTTTGACGATAATCTCTTAGACGATGATAATTGGTTTATTGTTGATGACGAGCATAAAAAAGTAGGCATTTCCTTGCCCGGTATCTATGAGGAAGATAACGAAATAAATTGGAGATGGAGATAAATCGGATTAGGGTCCTCATAAAGAGAGGGCCCTTTTTGATTTCAACTCCGCAACTTTCGTCGTCGGACCAACAGGAAAATGCAGCACATACACCTCATCTAAAACAAAATGGTGTGCCGTTATCGTGCCATAATCGTGCCATTTTTCTCATTCTAAATACTATTCTTAAATTCTTAACTCTAATTAGCTAACAACAACTATTATCTTCCTTAACGCTATTCAGAATAGTATCGCGATCCTCTTTCTTAATCCCTATCTTTTTAAGAGTAATACCCATAACCTCGTCCCAACCAATATTGTGAGGAGTTTCTGAGTAAAACCTATAGGCTTTTTTATACCTTTTAGGTTTAATCTCCATATTTTCTAATACAAAAGTTAATCTTAATCTATCCATTATTTCCGTACTTGGACCATAGCGAGTTGCCAAAATGCGCCATATAAAATAAAATGCTCTATATCTTTCTAGTACTCTTTTACTTTCATTATCATCTATTATCTTAAGTTTTAAAACTGAATTTAACAGTTCTTCAACTAATTCAAGCAATCTTTCTTCTTTCAATGATCCTTTTCCGTCCTCTATAAATTTCACGCTTTCTATTGACTCACAGATTGAAAGTATTTTAGGCGTCGCATATTTCAAATTGTTTCTTGTATGGAAGTATATATCTTCTAACCAATGTTTATAAATTTGTTCTGCTGAAATATCACGTCTAAATAAAGAATTGTATTCATAAAAACTAAAGATCTTATAAAGAATAGGCGAATATAGTTTTTCATATGTATTCCTTTTAGAAGCAGAGCTCTCTCTCCTATTAAAAAAGAAGTGTGCTAAAAACCCGCCCAAGCCTGCAGAAAGTAAAGTTCCTACAGAAGTTATAAATGGTTGCCAAAAACTTATATCATCCACATGTTTACCCCCTATAAAAATCAATTATAACATTTTTCCAATTAATCATAACTTATAGACTGTGCAACTGCCCGAGTTCCGTCAGCCCTTGCCACCCTTGTTTTCAAGCAATATCCCTAAAATGAATTCCACGTTTGCTTTTTGAAGGGAATCAATAAAAAATATGCAGAAAAAAAGACTCATCTTGCTTATGCGATGAGCCTGCTTATATTTTAAATTTCTTCATGGCGTTGTTCATGGCATCCTGATTGATTCCAATGTATCGAAGGGTTGTCCGCTGGTCTGAGTGATTAAAAATCTCCTGTAACATGGCAACGTCTTTTGTTTGCTTGTAAAAATGGTATCCGAATGTTTTCCTCAGCGTGTGCGTGCCTATATCATCCAAATTGACATACTCAGCAGCAGTCCTCAGCATCTTATAAGCCATCGACCCGGGAAATGGGCTTGTTAATCCCTTGGCTTTTGAAAAGATATTCGTGATCTTCTTTCCCCTCAATATACGCCTTTAATTCTTTTTGAAGAGCCGGCGTCATGTCAATTCTCTTTTTCTTTTTGGTTTTCTTCTCTATAAGGTTGAAATACGGCCGCTTGGCGTCTCTTACTCTCAGCTCCAGTATATCTGATATACGAAGGCCTGAGTTTATACCAGTGACAAATAGCATGTAATTCCGTTCGCTCTGTTCTTTTAAGAACCGTTTGATATAGAAAATGCATTCCGGGTCCCTTATCGGCTGAACAAAATTCATTCCGGCGCGCCCCCGTCCTTATAGACTTCCACGCGAAGGGCAAAAGCCAGCCGGTAAAACGCTTTTGCTTTCGTTCAGATATCAAATTTGTAAGTGAACGACTC
Source organism: Bacillus sp. SJ-10 (assembly GCF_002843505.1). NCBI lineage: Bacteria > Bacillati > Bacillota > Bacilli > Caryophanales > Bacillaceae > Bacillus > Bacillus sp. SJ-10. The sequence continues at coordinate 2,967,951 of NZ_CP025258.1, forward strand.
GGTCATACCGATGTGAAAATGACGGCTGATGTCTATATCCATATCACGCAGAACCACAATCAAAAAAGCATTAACCGGTTTGACGAATACCTAAACAGGCAAAATGTGGGCACGAGGGGTACATCCCACACAGAACCCTTCTACATCACACGCTTAAACATCTTCTCCATCTCATACGTGCTGTGGTGGATAATGATCGGCCGGCCGTGCGGGCATGTGAACGGGTCTGTCGTTCGGCGCAGGTCGTCCAAGAGCGCTTTGATTTCATCGTTTCGCAAATGGCGGTTCGCTTTGATTGAGCCTTTGCAGCTCATCATAATGGCCGCTTCCTCCCGCAGTTTCTTAATATCGATCTGTTTGGCGTCAAGCACCTGCTGAATGATTTCTTCAATCAGTTCAGCTTCTTCCCCTTTTGGAAACCAGGCCGGATGGCAGCGGACGATGTAGCTGTTCGTGCCGAATGCTTCTAAAAACACTCCGACACTTTCAAGCTCATGCTGATGCTGGTCAATGATCAGCGCTTCGTTTGCCGCGTAATGAAAGGTGAGCGGCACGATCATGTCCTGTACTTCAGGCTCGACCTGCCCGACTTTCTCCCGGAAATATTCGTATTTAATCCGTTCTTGTGCCGCATGCTGGTCAATGATATACAAGCCGTTTTCGTTTTGGGCTAAAATATATGTCCCGTGCATTTGGCCGATCGGATACATCACCGGAACTCTTTCTTCCCGTATTTCTTCAGAGACAGCTTCCGGTTCCGGAGTATCGGAAACAGGCGCTGCCGTTTCCGCCATGCCGAGCTCCGGCGGCACTTCGTGATCCGCTTCATTCGGGAGAATCTCTTCTTCTATTATTACCGGCTCAGGCTCTTTTACGACCGAACTCAGCTTCATTGGTGAGTACGACGGTTCCGGCGTTTTTTCAGGAAGTTTCCGCTCAGGCGCGCTTTCCTCGAATGTCATAAATTGCTGTTCGTTTTTGGCCGGTGCCGGCGCTGATTTTTTCGGGAGCTGGGCGCTCGGAATAAGCCGCTGCTTTTGAAACACTTCCTTTATCCCGTCACGGATCAGCTCATGCAGCTCCGTCTCTTTGCTGAGGCGGACTTCAAGCTTTGAGGGATGTACATTGACATCGACCAAAATCGGGTCCATCGTAATTTCGATAAACGTAATCGGATGGCGGCCGATCGGCAGAAGTGTGTGATAGCCCTCATGCACCGCTTTTACAAGCGGGAAATTCTTAATGTATCTTCCATTAATGACAGATGACATGTAGTTTCTGGATGCACGCGTGATTTCCGGAAGCGCAATGTAGCCCTTGACTTCAAAATCAAGCGAGCTGACATGGAGCGGTATCATTTTTTTCGCAACCGCCGTCCCGTAAATTGCGGCCAGCACATGGCGCACGTCCCCGTTACCGTTTGTCTGCAGCAGATTTTTCCCCTGATGGCGGAGACGGATCGATACTTCCGGATGCGCAAGAGCGATCCGGTTGACAACATCCGTAATATTGCCGAGCTCCGTATGCACGGTTTTCATATATTTCAATCTGGCGGGTGTATTGAAAAACAGATTGGTAACGATAATCTCCGTTCCTTTTCTGCTGGAGGATTTCTGTTCAGAAATGATATTCCCGCCCTGAAGAATGAGATGGGTGCCCGCTCCCTCGCCGATGCTCGTTTTGATTTCCAGATGAGAAACAGACGCGATACTTGGCAAAGCTTCTCCGCGGAAACCGAGTGTTCTCACCCGGAACAGGTCGTTTTCATCTTTGATTTTACTGGTCGCGTGGCGGCGGAAAGCCCGCTTGCAATCATCGGTTTCCATACCTTCGCCGTTATCGAGCACCCGAATCGACGAAAGCCCCGCTTCCTCTATGTCGATTTCAATGACTGTGCTGTTTGCGTCGATGGCGTTTTCCACCAATTCTTTAACAACTGAGGCAGGCCGTTCGACCACCTCGCCGGCCGCTATTTTATTTGAAAGTTCATCTGAGAGCTGGATGACTTTTGCCAAGTCCGTCACCTCTTTCTATTTTAATTTTTTTTGCAGCTTGTACATTTCGTTCATCGCTTCAAGCGGCGTCATATCGAGAATATTGATTGATTTAAAGGCTTCAAGCACTTGTTTTTCTTTATTAGAAACAGCCGGTGCCTTCAGTTCTTTTTCACCGTCAGCAAAAAAGGACAGCTGTGCCGGTTCTTCTCTGACGGCGGACTTTTTCTCAGATACCGCCGGAAGCTCCGGTTTATCTCCCGTCTGCTCAAGCTGTTTTAAGATCTCCTGCGCGCGGCTGATCAGATCATCCGGGAGCTCGGCAAGCTGGGCGACATGAATGCCGTAACTTTTATCTGCGGCTCCTTCTTTGATTTGATGGAGAAACACGACCGTTCCGTTATATTCCTCTGCGCGCACATGAACGTTTTTCAGCTGAGGAAGCTTATCTTCAAGCACCGTCAGCTCATGATAATGCGTGCTGAACAGTGTTTTAGCGCCGATATAATCGTGAACATATTCAATAATCGCCTGTGCCAGCGCCATTCCGTCGTACGTTGATGTCCCGCGGCCGATTTCATCAAACAGGATCAGGCTGTCTTTTGTGGCGTTCACAATCGCGTTTTTCGCTTCCAGCATTTCCACCATAAAGGTGCTTTGTCCGGAAATCAAATCATCCGCTGCCCCGATTCTCGTGAAGATTTGATCAAAAATCGGCAGAACCGCTTCTTTTGCGGGCACAAAACAGCCGATCTGGGCCATGATCGATAAAAGTGCGATCTGTCTCATGTACGTGCTTTTACCTGACATATTCGGACCCGTAATCAGGAGCATTTCCCGCGAATCGCCCATCAGGCAGTTGTTCGGCACGTATTCTTGACTGTCCATCACCTTTTCAACGACGGGGTGTCTCCCTTCAATGACTTTTACTTCATTATCAGAAAAGACGGGCTTTGTGTAATGCCTGTTTTCACTGATCGTAGCAAAGCATTGCAGTGCGTCCAGCTCACTCATTTGTTTGGCAAGACGCTGCAAGCGCGGAATAAATTGTTTCACCTTTTCACGCAGTCCGGCAAAAAGCTCATATTCCAGCTCGCAGATGTTGTTTTCCGCTTCTAAAATAAGCGCTTCTTTTTCCTTCAATTCCGGCGTAATGTACCGTTCGGCGTTTGTGAGGGTCTGCTTCCGCTCATACCGTCCGTCTTCAAGCAGATGAAGGTTTGCTTTTGTGACTTCAATATAATAGCCGAACACTTTATTGAAACCGACCTTTAATGAACGGATGCCCGTATAAGCGCGTTCCTGCTGCTCCAGTCTGGCAATCCAGTCTTTACCGTTTTTGCTGGCGTCACGGTACTCATCGAGCTTCTGATGATAGCCGTCTTTAATTAAATTGCCTTCTTTTAACGATAACGGCGGGTTTTCATGAAGGGCTTCTTCTAACAGGTCAAGCAAATCTCCGCACGGATCAATCAAGCCGGCGCGTTCTTTTGCTTTTTTATCGTTAAGAGACCCTACAAGCTCTTTGATGCTCGGCACTTGTTTTAAAGATTCTTTCAGCTGGATTAAATCCCTTGCGTTGACGTTTCCGAATGCGACCCGGCCCGCCAGACGTTCTAAATCGTATACTTCCTTCAGGCGCTCTCGCAGATCTTCACGCTCAAACAGATGATTGATCAGCGTCTCGACCATTTCCTGGCGTTCTTCGATTTGGGATGCCCTGATCAGCGGGCGGTCAATCCATTGTTTGAGAAGCCGGCCGCCCATCGCTGTTTTCGTCTCGTCTAAAAGCCAAAGCAATGACCCTTTTTTGCTTTTCGAACGGATCGTTTCCGTCAGCTCAAGATTCCGTTTTGAATACAGGTCAATTTTCATCGCTTCTTCCAATTCATATACTTGAACCGGCTGCAGATGATCCAGGCTCCGTTTTTGCGTTTTCTGCAAATACGTATATAAACGCATAAACGTCTCTGTCAGCTCTTCGCCCGGCAAGTGCTTTGCGATTTCAATGCGTTCTGTTATTTCCCCGTCTTCGATGGAAATCGTGGCGCCGCACCGTTCTTTCAGCTGAGCAGCTGTATGTTCGTTAAACTTGCTTGATACGACAATTTCCTTTGCGCCGACTGAGTAAATTTCTGACATGACATCTTCAATCCGCTCAATAAATACGGCCAGGTTTTCTCCGGTCGTTAAGTCCGATAAAGCGAGACCGTATCCGTCACGGAATTCGGAAACGGAAGCGATAAAGTTGTTTTCCGATTCATGAATGCCTTTTCCATCCATCACGGTTCCCGGTGTGATCAGCTGGACGACTTCTCTTTTTACAACGCCTTTAGCCGCCTTCGGATCTTCCGTCTGCTCACAGATCGCCACTTTATAGCCCTTTTTAATCAGCTGTTCAATATAAGCCGCCGCGGAATGATACGGCACGCCGCACATCGGAATTTTATCAGCCGAACCTCCGTCTCTGCTTGTCAGTGTAATTTCAAGCTCTTGTGACGCTTTTTTTGCATCTTCAAAAAACATTTCATAAAAGTCACCAAGCCGAAAAAATAAAAAGGCATCTTGGTGCTCTGCCTTTATCTTCAAGTATTGCTGTATCATAGGCGTGTAACTAGCCATCATTTAATCCCTCACTATGTATCTTCTCTTATCCGAATCCCATTATAACATAAACAAAAGAGTGATATCTTTATATATAAAAAAGAGACTTGGGGTGTTAAACTCCCCTAGCCTCAACTTATTCTTCAGGATCTCCGACTAAAAATTCAGGGTTAATGTCCTCTAATTCTTCATCAAGATCGTCTTCCCAATCATCATCATCGTCTTCTTCCCAGTCAGGATTGACTTCGACGACGACTTTCGTTTCACCGACCACTTCTGCTAAAAATTCTCTCTCTGCCTGAACCACGATTTTATTTCCGTTAGGAGAAATGGTGACTTCAAGACAATTCGGCTGCTGCAGCACTTTGGCAATGACTTCGTGTTCGTCATCTAAGTAATTTGTGTCTCTGTATCTGAGTTTAATCACATCGACATACTTTACTCTCTCGGTTACAACTTCCGTTTTTGTATTATCGGCGTAAGAGTACCAGACGTTTATATCATAATACCCTTCAATTTCTACAGTCTTCCCGATCTTTTCGGCATCGTACTTGTGGTTGATAATCCAGCCGCCCAATATACTTGACGGTTTTTCTCCAGGTGAGATCGTGTTGGTGCATTGGGTGAATTTTCTTCCTTTCGCAACTACCGCTTTCGTAATAATTTCCCTGTATTCAGACATTCCGGCAGGCCTCCTTGTTCTTCTTCGTGTTATCTTATGCTGGGCATTTGTCTCATGTGCATTTTTATAATAAAAATATAAAAATACAAAGTTTCTGTTTCATTGTATGCAGCCCTGCCCAGAAACTTTACTTTTAAGTATGATAAAACTTCCCAGTAAAATGGGACAAAACGGTGAGCCGATGAAAATTTAGTACATATTACAATTAGTTCTAAAACAGCAAAAAAACACGGGCCGATGAAGGCCCCGTGTTTAAATAGAACAGCTGTTATTCGAATGTTTTACTTTTGAACCGGTTTCTCCCGTCAGCAGGTTGCCTCCGGTAGATGTAATGATTTCGTTTGTCACCTGATTTGAGATCGTATGTGCGACAAGCTGAAGAAGGTCATTGACCTCAATCTGGGAATCTCTGAATTCCTGAATGATCGGAATCCCTTCAAGCTCTTCCTGCAGGGCGTCAATTTTACTTTCCACTTGTTTCAGCGCTTCAAGCTTTTCGTAGTGCTTCAGGTTAACGGCTTGCTTTTGCAGGGTTTTAATCTGATTAATAATCGCGGAGACTTTTTCATTTTCGTTAATCTGCGCCTCAGCGCGTTTGAAAAAATCAACTTCTTCTGTTTCAGAAATCATTTTCGCAAGGTTCCTAGCCTGCTGTACAATGTCTTTCTTAGAGTAAAGCGTCATTATTATTTCACCTCGATTGCTTCTCCTGCCATCACACCGTCAAGCGACCATGTTTTCGCCTGTTCGATTTTGACGCGTACAATCTTGCCGATGGCGTCTTTCGGCCCTTTGAAGTTGACGAGCTTGCTTTTTTCCGTATAGCCGGCAAGAATGTCAGGGTTATTTTTGCTTTCTCCCTCAACTAATACTTCGACAGTCCTGCCTTCATATTCCTTCATTTTTTTGGCTGAAATTTCTTTCACCAAATCATTGAGGCGCTGAAGACGTTCTTTCTTGACCCTCATCGGAACATTGTCTTTCATCTTCGCTGCCGGCGTGCCTTCACGCGGAGAGTAAATAAACGTATATGCGCTGTCAAATTCCACTTCGCGATATAACGAAAGCGTTTCTTCAAATTGTTCATCGGTTTCATTCGGGAAACCGACAATAATATCGGTCGTCAGTGAAGCGTTCGGCATCGCCGCTTTAATTTTTCCGACAAGCTCCAGATAGCGTTCTCTGTCATATTTGCGCGCCATCATTTTTAACATCGCTGAGCTTCCTGATTGAACCGGAAGATGGATATGATCAAGAAGGTTGCCGCCTTTGGCGAGCACTTCGATCAGACGATCATCAAAGTCACGCGGATGACTCGTCGTGAATCGGATTCTCGGAATATCAATTTTACGCAGTTCGTCCATTAAATCACCGAGACCGTACGTCATATCATCAAAATCTTTTCCGTACGCATTCACGTTTTGACCGAGCAGCGTGATTTCTTTATAGCCTTCACTTGCAAGTCTTCTGACTTCCTGGATAATTTCCTCAGGACGGCGGCTTCGTTCTTTTCCGCGGGTATACGGTACGATGCAGTATGTGCAGAACTTGTCACAGCCGTACATAATGTTGACCCAGCCTTTAATTTTTCCGTTGCGGACTTTCGGAAGGTTTTCAATGACATCCCCTTCCTTCGACCACACTTCAATGACCATCTCTTTTGATAAATATGCCTCTGATAAAAGTTCCGGCAGACGGTGAATGTTGTGCGTGCCGAAAATCATATCGACAAACGGGTGCTTCTTAAGGATGCGGTTTACGACTGATTCTTCCTGTGACATGCAGCCGCAGACACCGAGAATCAAGTCCGGGTTATTTTTTTTGAGCGCCTTTAAATGGCCGAGCTCGCCGAACACTTTGTTTTCAGCGTTTTCCCGGATAGCGCAAGTGTTTAATAAAATAACGTTCGCGTCATCAACCGAATTTGTCGCTTCATAACCGAGCGCCATAAAAATACCCGCCATGACTTCCGTATCATGCTCGTTCATTTGGCATCCGTACGTGCGGATATAAAATTTCCTGCCTTCACCGAGGCCTTTAAATTCTTCTGAGATTTTAAAATCGTTATGATATTGAACGGATTCTTTGCCCCGTTTTTTCGCATCTTTTAAAGAAGGCGGAATATAAACGGCTTCAAAATACTTGCTGTAATCCTTTTCGGATTTTTTGTCCGCCGGATTCACTTGTCCGCTTTCCTGCTTTTGCTTTTCATTCATGTTCGAATGTCTCCTTTCAACCGAAACTTCCACCCTCAAGTATACTGGTTAAAAGCGTTTGGCACAACCGCCAGCCTATTATTGTACACCTTATTGAGAATAAGAATCAATAAGAAATAAAAAAGAGGGAATCATTTCCCCCCTTACACAAGCTGCAGCTCTTTTGCGGCTGAACGGATTACTTCCAGTGCCCGGTCAAGCTCCTCTTTTGTATGCTCCGCCGTAATAATGGTGCGGATTCTCGCTTTTCCTTGGGCGACCGTCGGATACACGATGCTTTGTGCAAAGACGCCGCGGGTCAATAAAAGGTCTGATAATGCCTGGGCTTTTTCTTCCTCCCCTATTAATATCGGCACGATCGGTGTTTCGCTTTTTGTGAGGGTCAGCCCCATTTGAACCAGTTTGTCTTTGAAATACGCCGTGTTCTCCCATAGCTTTTCCATATGCTCCGGCTCTTCCAGCAGGACGTCAATGGCTTCTATGCATGCGGCCGTTACCGCAGGCGGATGAGAAGTGCTGAATAAGAAAGGACGCCCTTTATGGCGCAGGTAATCGATCAGAACCTGCGACCCTGCGGCGTAACCGCCAAGCACTCCGATGGCTTTGCTTAATGTGCCCACCTGTATGTGGACTCTTCCGTCAAGCCCGAAGTGATTAACCGTTCCCCTTCCGTTTTTTCCGAGTACGCCGGAAGCATGCGCGTCGTCGACCATCACAAAGGCATCGTACGCCTCTGCAAGTTTGACGATGTCAGGCAAAGGAGCGATGTTGCCGTCCATTGAGAATACGCCGTCGGTGACGATCAGGCGCATGCGGTAATTCATTGATTTTTTCAGCACCCTTTCCAAATCGTCCATATCAACATGGCGGTACACCTTTTTATCTGCTTTTGTGAGCCTGATTCCGTCAATGATGGAAGCATGGTTCAGTTCGTCAGAGATCACGATATCCTCTTTTGTAAGAATGCTTGATAGGACTCCCTGATTCGTTGTGAACCCCGATTGAAAAACAAGTGCCGCTTCTGTTTTTTTAAAGTTTGCCAATTTCTTCTCCAGCTCATTGTGCATTGTGAATGTTCCGGCGATTGTCCGGACGGACCCCGTACCCGCTCCGAATTCTTCCGCGGCGCGTTTGGCCGCTTCGACAAGCCTTGGATGCGACGTCAAACCGAGATAATTGTTCGATGAAAGCTGTATCACGTTTTCCCCTTTGACTTCCACCGACGGACCCTGCTTCGTTTCAATTTGTTTCATTTGCTGCCACGTTTTATTTTCTTTCATTTTATCAAGCTCGGCTTTTAGAAATTCAAATTCTTTCATTATAGAACCCTCCCCTTATGGAATCAAAATGACTTTGCCGCACCGGCCCTTTCTCATCAGGTCAAACCCTTTTTCAAAGTCTTCAAGCGGAAACTGATGCGTGATCACCGGCGTCAGATCAACAAGGCCGGATTCAAGCAGGTGCGATACCTGCCGCCAAGTTTCAAACATTTTTCTGCCTGTGATGCCTTGGACGGTAAGTCCTTTAAACACCACGTCATTTGTCAGGTCAACCGTCACCGGACGTTCCGGCAGACTCAGCATGTGGAACCTTCCCCCGTTGGCCGCCATCTTTAATCCTTGTGTTATGGCTGTCGGGTGGCCGGACATTTCACAGACAAGGTCGATTCCTTCTCCGCCTGTTAAGGTGTCGATCACCTCAAGCGGATCTTCCTCGTCAGCTGGAATGGTGATCGTGGCTCCCAATTTCTTCGCAAGAGCCAGCCTGTAATCATTTTTATCAATGGCCGCAATACGGGACGCACCGGCCGCTTTAGCCACCGCCACCGCCATCAGTCCGATCGGTCCGCAACCGATAATTGCAGCGGAACCGCCCGCAAGCTGGCTGTTTTCCAGCACCGTATGCACCGCGTTGCCAAGCGGCTCTTGAACAGAAGCGACGGCGGGGTCCATATCAGCGGGATTTTTCCAAACATTTCGAGCCGGCACTTTGACATATTCAGCGAAGGAACCGGCTGTATCTACGCCGAGGATCTTTGTATGGGTGCACACATGATGTTTTCCTGTTAAACAAGGGACACAAGTACCGCAGACGAAGTGGGTTTCAGCCGAAACGTAGTCACCTATTTTGACATTTGTGACGTGTTTGCCCGTTTCCGCTACGATACCGCTGAATTCATGTCCGAATACTTGAGGTGTTTTGATTCGTTTCTGCGCCCATTGATCCCAATTATAAATATGCACATCTGTACCGCATATAGATGCGGCCTGTACTTTAATGAGAACTTCATTCTCATTAATGGAAGGTATGGGAATTTCTTTCAGAGTTGCTCCGAAAGCGTTTTCATTTTTGACGATAGCTTTCATCTTTCCTCCCAACATGTACACTCCTCCTCGAAAAAACACTGTAATAACTGGATTGTAACACGAGATAAAAAGGAGGTAAATACCAGTGTCCACTCCAAGAAAACAACTGCTTCCGTCCGGAAAAATGGGCGGGATTTTTTTTGAATATTATATGAATAAAGCCATTTATCATCTCTTCGTACTATCAATATAATATTGTGAGAAAATATGACAACAATAAAAACAACCCGCTCGCCTTACGCAAGCAGGTTGAGAATGTCGTGTTTTTGTTTTTAACGGGGTTCGACGATTAACTTAATCGCCGTTCTTTCTTCTCCGTCAATCTGTATATCTGTAAAAGCCGGAATACAAATCAAATCTACGCCGCTTGGCGCGACAAAGCCTCTGGCAATCGCAACCGCTTTAACAGCCTGGTTTAAGGCACCCGCCCCAATTGCTTGAATTTCGGCGGCTCCGCGTTCCCTCAATACACCGGCAAGCGCGCCTGCTACTGAATTTGGACTTGATTTTGCTGAAACTTTTAAGATTTCCATTTCTGCTCCCCCTTAGTTTTACAATGGATAAGTGAGTGTTCATTAGAACAATCATTATTAGATGTTGCTATCCAAAAAGCCATCCCCACAATGCTTTTCAAAAATAGCGGGCTACCTTCCATTTCTACTATATTCACTAAGAAGTTGCTATATTCCTGCTTTTCCTTTTAATATTTTTATAAAATAAACACATGATCACCTATTCAAAGAACATATGGTCATCATTGATTAATATCCGTTCGATATTTACGGCCTTTTTCGTTTGATCGTCGATGTCAATGAGCACTCCGCTCAGCGTAGTTTTACCTTCCGCCACCGTAAACCGGACGGGAAGATTGGTTTTAAACCGCTTGATGACCGTTTCTCTGTCCATACCGAGAATTCCGTCGTACGGACCCGTCATGCCTACATCAGTAATATATGCCGTTCCTTTCGGTAAAATGCGGTTATCTGCCGTTTGCACGTGTGTATGGGTGCCTACCACGGCAGAGGCTCTTCCGTCTGTGTACCAGCCGATCGCAATTTTTTCGCTTGTCGCTTCGGCGTGAAAATCAATAAAAATGTACGGCGTGCGCTTTTTCGCTTCTTCTATTAATTCATCCGCTTTAGCAAATGGATCATCAAGCGGCGGAAGAAACGTCCGCCCCTGTAAATTAATGACGGCAAGCTCTTTTCCGTTCGATTTAATATAGGTAATGCCTTTGCCCGGCGTACCTTCCGGGAAGTTCGCCGGCCGGACAAGATGCGGCACATCATCAATAAAGTCGAAGATCTCTCTTTTATCCCACGTATGGTTTCCCATTGTAATGGCATCTGCTCCCGCTTCCATCAGGCTGTGGTAGATCTTTTCTGTCAGTCCTTTTCCGTGTGCTGCATTTTCTCCGTTAATAATTGTAAAATGCGGTTTATGTTTCGCTTTCAGTTTCGGGACATATTCTTTTACCATGTCGCGGCCCGGGGAACCGACAACATCTCCGATAAATAAAATTCTCATACATTCCATTCCTTCCTTTTCAGGGACTCAAAAAAATAAAGTGATGCGCTAAGCATCACTTTATTTTGCATACTCTACGGCTCGAGTTTCTCTGATTACGGTCACTTTAATGTGGCCCGGATAATCAAGCTCGTCCTCAATTCGTTTACGGATATCACGTGCCAAACGATGGGCTTCTAAATCATTAATGGAGTCCGGCTTCACCATGATGCGAACTTCACGGCCGGCCTGAATTGCAAATGATTTTTCAACACCTTCGTAAGACTCGGAGATTTCTTCAAGCTTTTCAAGTCTGCGGATATAGTTTTCGAGCGTTTCACTTCTCGCGCCCGGTCTTGCGGCTGACAGTGCATCAGCGGCAGCGACCAGAACGGCGATAATGGAAGTCGGCTCTTCGTCTCCGTGGTGTGACGCAATACTGTTAATGACGACTGGATGCTCTTTATATTTGGTCGCAAGCTCCACTCCGATTTCCACGTGGCTTCCTTCCACTTCATGGTCAATTGCTTTTCCGATGTCATGCAGAAGACCGGCCCGCTTGGCAAGCTTTGCATCTTCTCCAAGCTCGGAAGCCATTAAACCGGCTAAAAACGCAACTTCCATAGAATGTTTCAGTACGTTCTGCCCGTAGCTTGTACGGAATTTCAACCGGCCGAGGATCTTGATCAGATCCGGGTGGAGTCCGTGAACGCCGACTTCAAACGTCGTCTGCTCACCCATTTCCCGGATATAGTCATCAACCTCACGGCGGGATTTTTCAACCATTTCTTCAATGCGCGCCGGGTGAATACGGCCATCCTGAACGAGTTTATCAAGAGCGATTCTTGCCGTCTCCCGTCTGATCGGATCAAATCCGGAAAGAATGACTGCTTCAGGTGTGTCATCAATAATCAGGTCAATACCTGTAAGCGTTTCAAGCGTACGAATGTTACGCCCTTCACGGCCGATGATACGTCCTTTCATCTCATCATTCGGAAGATTGACGACCGATACCGTCGTTTCGGCAACATGATCTGCTGCACAGCGCTGCAAAGCAAGCGACAGAATGTTTTTCGCCTTTTTATCTGCCTCTTCTTTCGCACGGTTTTCGGTTTCTTTTGTCATGATGGCGATGTCATGTGAAAGCTCATTTTCAACCCGGTCAAGAATGATTTGTTTCGCTTCATCCCGTGTCAGGCTCGAAATGCGTTCGAGTTCTGACTGCTGCATACGAATCATCTCATCCACTTTGCTTTCCATCTCTTCAATATGTTGTTGTCGTTCATTCAGAGAATGATCTTTCTTCTCCAACATCGCTTCCCGTTTATCAATTCCTTCATGTTTACGGTCAAGATTTTCTTCTTTTTGAAGTAAACGGTTTTCTTGTTTTTGAAGCTCATTTCGTCTTTCACGAACTTCCTGTTCAGCATCTATTCGAAGTGTATGGATTTCGTCCTTTGCTTCAAGCAGAGCTTCTTTTTTCAGTGCTTCAGCATCACGCTTTGCATCTTCAAGGATTTGCTCGGCAGCACCGCGTGCGCCCGCAATCTTTGCTTCGGCAATGGTTTTACGAACATAGTAGCCAACAACTAAACCGAGCAGAGTCAGCAAAATGGAGATGAGAACCGTCATTGGGGTCATACTTTCACCTCCTCTTGCTATGAACTTGGTTTTTGCTTAAATAAGTGCCGGCATGTACATTGTTTGATTTTCTCAACATACAGAACCTTCACAGGGAATGAGTCTCTCATGCCCTTGTCAAGTTTAAATGGTTTAACAATCATGTTAAAAAAACAAATGTTACAACTTCATTGTAATTGTGTCGGAAATACTTGTCAAGCTTGCCAGCTTAACGATTCGCCTTCAGCTCGGAATCTTCGCCATGTATATATCATACCATACCTAGATCCGCTTTTCGTGAATGACGGCTCTGTCAGTCCGCCTGGTTAAGCAATTGGTAAATTCTATTGTTTACCTGTCCTAATTTGGCGTTATTCTGAATATTTGACAGTAATATGACATATTTGCTTGCCGAATGGCTGAAGCTGTTCAAAATGTTGTAACCGGGCATAACACCGTGATTGGAATAGCTTCCCGGATCAATGTAAAACCCCATGCCGTAAGCGGCACTGCTTCCTGCTGTAAACATTTTTGTGAAGCTTGCTTTTGAAAGGAGCGTGTTGTTTACGATCGCTTTATCAAATTTATAGAGATCTTCAGCGCTCATATACATGTCGCCCGCCCCGTACAGCTGCGATAAGTCCAAAAGGTGCGGCGTTACAAGAGTGCCGCTCTCATCGACTTTGTAGCCGACGGCAGGATATTTGGCTTTGGCAAATGTTTTGTAAAATCCGGCATGCTTCATTCCGGCCGGTTTGAACACGTGTTCTTTTATATATTGTTCATAAGACTCCCCGCTGACCTGAGATACGATATAAGCAAGCACTGAATAGTTGGAATCCCTGTAATCCCAAACCCCGGGCTGCCGTTTAATTCCGCGGTTTTCTATATCCTTGATTAAATCAATTGGAGAAATCGGTCCCTGACCCTCAATATGCCCGTTTATGCCGGACGTATGATTGAGCAGGTTTTTCAATGTAATGCGCGTGCCGTTAGGAAAATTCGGCAAGTATGTACTGACGGGGTCACTCGTCTGCAGCAGCCCTTTTTCTTCAAGCTGCAGGACAGCCGTCGCGATTAACGCTTTTTGTGAAGAACCGATATAATATGATGTCTCCGGATTGTTTTTAATTTTTTGTTTTCGGTCCGCATAGCCAAAGCCTTTTTTCAGCACAACCTTTCCATCTTTTACGATCATTGCTGTGCCGCTGAACCCGATCTGTTGCAAGTAATTGCTGATCTGTTTATTGTGATCGATTGATTTAGGTGTTTTCTCTTTTTGCGTCTTTTCTTTTTTCTGTTGAGTCTGGTCTTTTGAAGTATCAGATTGAGCGGCGGGAGCGCTTTTAACGGATTCCTTCTCCCGGTGATGCGCTGTGACGGTCCAGATCATAATAAAAACAGTGACAAGCAGCAGAAAAAGAAACAGCCCTCCCGTTTTCATCAGCTTCTTCTTTCTTTTTTTATTTATTCTTGTGCGGCGGGGGCTCGTCATCTTTTTTCCTCCTCAGATATAATTTCAACTTTCGCCATGATGTTAGACGAGTGAAGGGTGAAAAAAGTTGTAACATTCCAGATAAAATTTTCCCAAACAGCCAGTGTTTTTTGAAACACACAAAAAAAGAGCGGAAATTGCTTATTCCGCTCTTTTGATCGTGTTTTTATTCTTCTAATTCCATCTCTTCCTGAACTTCTTCCGCTTTGTCCGTTACACCGTTATTGTCTAAACCGTAATATTCACGGATTTGCTCCTGAATCATCAGCATGATGTCTTTATTTTCTTTTAAGAACTGCTTGGCGTTTTCACGGCCCTGGCCAAGGCGTTCTTCTTCATAAGAATACCATGAACCGCTTTTTTGGACGATATCCAGTTCAGTTCCAAGGTCGATGATTTCCCCTTCTTTGGAGATTCCTTCACCGTACATAATGTCCACTTCAGCCGTACGGAACGGAGGAGCGACTTTGTTTTTTACGACTTTAATTCTCGTTTTATTCCCCATGACGTCGTTGCCCTGCTTTAATTGCTCGGCACGGCGCACTTCAAGGCGCACGGAAGAATAGAATTTCAGCGCGCGGCCCCCCGGTGTCGTCTCCGGATTTCCGAACATAACGCCGACTTTTTCACGAATCTGGTTAATAAAGATTGCGATTGTTTTAGATTTATTGATGGCGCCGGAAAGCTTACGGAGCGCCTGAGACATGAGACGCGCCTGTAAACCGACGTGTGAATCACCCATGTCACCTTCAATTTCAGCTTTTGGAACAAGCGCCGCAACAGAGTCAACGACTACGATATCAACAGCTCCGCTTCGCACCAGCGCTTCAGCAATCTCTAGCGCCTGCTCTCCCGTATCCGGCTGAGAAAGCAGAAGCTCTTCGATATTGACACCGAGCTTTTGCGCGTAAACAGGATCAAGAGCATGCTCAGCATCAATAAATGCTGCCTGTCCGCCTTTTTCCTGAACCTCAGCTATTGCGTGAAGCGCTACAGTCGTTTTACCTGAGCTTTCAGGTCCGTATACTTCAATAATCCGTCCGCGCGGGTATCCGCCTATTCCGAGAGCGGTATCAAGTGCAAGGGAACCGCTTGGCACCGTTGAAATTCTTGTATCCGTTTTTTCTCCGAGCTTCATGATGGAACCTTTGCCGAATTGTTTTTCTATTTGCTTAAGAGCCATATCTAAGGCTGCCTGACGATCACTCATTTATTTTTTCCTCCTTTATCTTGCCACTACATATACTATACCTTGTTTACTGGCATTTGCCAAGAAAAAAGCGAACGCATATTCGGATTTTTTCCGCGTTCGCTTTTCTGCAAAAGAGCATAATTTCCCTTATAAAACTTAAAAATCAGAGAAAACGGCTCTTTAAAACTTTATTTTTGATCCAGCATTTTCAAAATGAGATGGCAGCCGTATTTAGCGGCGCGCTTTCTGATTCCGGTTCTTGAGCCGGCAAAGTTAAATTCGTGCACCTCTTCTTTTCCTTCCGCCGAAATGCCGATAAAGACGCGGCCCGGAGCATGCCCTTCCTGCGGGTCGGGACCCGCAACCCCGGTAAAGCTGATGCCGATATCGCTTCCGGTCAGCTTTCTCACACCGGCTGCAAGCTCTTTCGCACACTCTTTGCTGACCGCTCCGCTTTCTGCGAGCGTCTCAGCTTTCACGCCGAGCACATGCTGTTTCACGCTGTCGGAATAACAGACAACGCCCCCTGCAAATAGTTGAGACGCACCGCTTAAATCAGTCACCCACTCTGAAAACAGGCCGCCTGTAAAGCTTTCGGCAGAAGAAATCGTGATTTTGTTTTGTCTGCATGCTTTTGAAAGCTCCTTCACCAGAGACGTATCATCATATCCGTAGAAAAATTCACCGACACGTTCTAAAATGGCGGCTTCCGTTTCTTTTAAAAGCCGTTCTGTTTCTTTTTCGTCGGCATGTTTCGCCGTTAAACGCAGCGTGACCTCGCCGTCAGCAGCGAGCGGCGCAATCGTCGGGTTCGTCTGCGCATCAATGATATCTTCTAAATCAGCTTCAAGCTGGGATTCACCGATTCCGAAAAACCGCAGCACAGTTGAAACGATTTTCTCATTAGAACCGAGCTTTTTAAGAAGCAGCGGCTTCGCTTCATTTTCAAACATCGGACGCAGCTCGCTCGGCGGCCCGGGAAGCAGCATATAAAGCCTTGAGCCGTGCTCTGCAAGCATTCCCGGCGCCATGCCGAAATGATTCGCCAAAACGTCTGAGCCCTCAATGACGAGCGCCTGTTTGCGGTTATTCGGCGACATGGTCCGTTTTGTTTTCACGAAATATTCTTCGATCGACCGGAATGCTTCGTCATTCAGAACGAGCGGGCGCCCCAGTGTGTTTGCAATGGTTTCTTTCGTTAAATCGTCCTTGGTCGGCCCGAGGCCGCCTGAAAAAATAATCAGGTCTGAGCGCTCTTCGGCAATGCGGATGACTTGCTTAAGCCGCTCCGGATTGTCACCGACAGCGGTATGATAAAACACGTTTACACCGATTTCCGCCAGCTCTTTACTGATAAACTGCGCGTTCGTATTGGCGATCTGGCCGAGCAGAAGCTCCGAGCCGACTGCAATGATCTCTGCTTTTTTTGCTATTTCCATCTTTAAGTCCTTCTTTCTTAGTTAGATGTTTTTAACGCATCCCAGTTCTTCGCAAAATAATCCCAGCCGGAAATGACTGTGAAGAGCACAGCCACCCATAAAGCGATATCGCCGAACGGGAAAGAAACGAGCTCAAACGGAAGATTATGCAGCAAAAGCGCGGCAACAGCGATGATCTGAGCCCATGTTTTAATTTTCCCCAGCATATTGGCGGCTACAACTTCCCCCGTTCCCGCCAGCACAAGTCTTAATCCCGTTACGGCAAATTCGCGGCTGATGATGATGATGACCATCCACGCCGGCGCAAGGTCAAACTGCACAAGCGTAATTAATGCCGCGGATACCAGCAGTTTGTCAGCCAGCGGATCTAAAAATTTCCCGAAGTTTGTCACGAGGTTCAGTTTTCTGGCGTAGTAGCCATCCACCCAGTCAGTCGTTGATGCGATAATGAATAAAACAGCTCCCGTAAGATGCGCGACCGGAATCGATTCATCCCCTATATGAACGCTGCCCCACTGAAAAGGAACAAGCATGATAATCATAAATACAGGAATTAAAGCGATTCTTGCCAGTGTGATTTTATTCGGTAAGTTAAACATAAAGCCCCTCCAATAATATGTACTCGGACGTGAAGAAAAAGTCATCTTAATCGTTCAGATGACTTTTCCCCTTTTATTTTTTCATCTTGATTGTGATGGTCTGCGCCATCACATCATGCGGATTGAGTTCATAGGACAGAACCTCTCCGTTGATTTTAATTTTCAGGTTAGGGGCATAGCCCGTGCGGATTTCAATCTGCTTTTGATCCGTGACGTCTTTTTTAAAAGTTTCGCCCTTTTGCAGTGTTCCTTCTTTTAAAGAACCGCCGCTGTCATCACGGACGCGGATCCATGCGCTGTCAGAAGCAATCAGTTCAAGCTTATACTTATCTGCCCCGGAGACGTTGTATGAAGAAGCTGAGCCTTCCGTTCCGGCCGCTTTGATCTCCGTCTTTTCACTGCTTTTTTCTTTCTTTTTCTGCTCTGACGCTTTTGTGTCCTTTTTGTCTTTTTTGCTGTCAGATTGCGCTTCGTCATTTGTATTGCCGTCGTTTTTCAGCGCAGAATCCTTAGGAATCTCATACTTGCTCTCACTTTGGGTGACGGCTTTATCTCCGTCTGTCTGCCCGGATTTGCTCATTCCGAGCTGAATAATCGCATAAATGATCGCGATGACGATAATGACACCGATGACGACAAGGACGGTCGGAAGCCATTCCGCCGCCTTTGAAGCGGACTTAGGAAGCTCCCTTTGCATGGCGAGACCGGAGATTTTTTCCGACACATCGTCATGGTACGTGTTAGGGATGTCTTTTTTATATTCTTCAAATAACTGATCTGAATCAAGCCCGACAGCTTCAGCGTATTGCTTGATAAACGCCCGCACATAAAAATTGCCGGGAATGACGTCATAATTGCCTTCTTCCAGAGCGGTTAAGTATCTTTTCTGAATTTTCGTCGCCGCCTGGAGTTCATCCAATGACATCCCTTTTTCCTCTCTGGCTTCTTTAAGCCGGATTGCTAATTCTGTCACAACAAACACCTTCCAATATTAAAAATCAAAGCTTGAAAAACCGGTCTGATCAAACATTTGCGGTTCTTCTGCATGTTCATATGTAATGACTTCGTCAGGATCATTTCTGAGTTCGATAATATAATCGAAATCATCGAGCGTATACTCCGAATTTTGAACAAAAATATCGGGGTGCTCCACGACCTTTGTCGCCGGAAGCCGCATAATTTCACTGACGAGCTGAAGATGGCGCTCAGATCCCCGTCTTGTCGAAACGATGCCGTCGAGGATAAACACGTTTTCCGTGCTGTATTCATCGGCAACCAGCTGGCTCCGGATCGTTTGTTTTAGCAGCGTTGATGATACGAAAAGCCATCTTTTGCTGGCACAAACGCTTGACGCAACGATGGACTCCGTTTTTCCGACCCTCGGCATTCCCCGGATTCCGATCAGTTTGTGCCCTTCTTTTTTAAACAGCTCGGCCATAAAGTCAACCAGAAGACCGAGCTCGTCCCTTTCAAAACGGAAGGTTTTTTTGTCATCGGCATCACGCTGAATGTATCTTCCGTGGCGGACTGCGAGACGGTCGCGAAGCCTCGGTTCTCTCAGCTTCGTTACTTTAATGGTCTCCATTGTTTTTAAAATTGATTCCAATCGTTTAATTTGATCTATATGCCGGCATCTGAGCAGCATTCCCCTTCTGGAAAGGTCGACACCGTTAATTGTGACAATATTAATTGACAGCATCCCGAGAAGAGATGAAATATCCCCGAGCAGGCCGGGGCGGTTCACTTGAATTTCATATTCAAAATACCATTCGAGCTTTGCCAAATGATATACCCCCTCCATTGTGGCAAATTTTTACCTTCCTTTATCATAAAACATTTTTCTCTAATTAGAAAGAAGAATGTTGCTCTATAGAGGAAAACATAAAAAAAGAGAGGAGAAATCCCCCCTCTTAATGAGTGCTGTTATTTTCAACAAGCTTCACCATCATATTTGCGATGGCGCGCTGTTCATCTTCAGAAGCAACGCTCCAAAGATCAGCAAGCACTTTTTCCTGATGGTTTTTCGAGTCGACTTCGTTCGCAAGGTAACCGCCGATTTCTGTAGCGAGGTCAGTGATCGTTTCATCACTCATCCCTTTTTCCTGCGCATAGTTCAATCTGTCGCCAAGGAAATTCTTCCAATTATCCCAGTTTTCTAATACTGACATGTTGGGTTCCTCCATTTCATCTGTTGTTACAAAATTATTTTGTCCGTGCAGATGCAAACTATACACACATTTTTTTCAGCAGTGCCAGCCGCCGTTTACGGATAATATATGCCCCGTAATATAGGAAGCCTTGTCCGATAATAAAAAGGCCGCCGCTTCGGCGATTTCCTCCGGCTTTGCCAGCCGGCCCGCGGGAATTTCCTCTGCCAACGCTTCTTTTTCATCAGACGTGAACTGATCAAGCATATTTGTATCAACGGCACCCGGCGAGACTGCATTCACGCGGACGCCGCTCGGAGCAAGCTCTTTGGCAAGCGCTTTGACGAACGAATGCTGCGCTCCCTTGACCATGCTGTATAATACCTCGCACGATGCGCCTGTTTCTCCCCAGACGGAACCGATCGCGACGATGCCCCCGCTTTTTTCCCGGATCATGCCGGGCACCAGATTACGCGCCAAAAGAAACGGACTCGTCACATGCAGCTGCACCATCTCCCGCGCCATGTCATCCGTAACGTCCGTAATCAGGCCGAAATGACTTTTGCCGCTGTTTAGTATCAGGGCGTCCACAGGCTGCTTAACGGAACGGCTGAGTGTCTCCGCGCCATCCGGTGAGGACAGATCCGCCTGAATAACGGAGGCTTTTACGCCGAATGATGCGCTCAGCCTTTCCGCAAGCCTGTGTGCGGCTTCCTTATTAGAATGATAATGCAAAAGGACGTCATATCCGTTTTTTGCGAGGACTTCACTTATACTTTGTCCGATTCCGCCGCTTGCTCCGGTTACGAGCGCTGTCTGTTTCATCAATCAATACTCCTTCTTTCCCCAGAAAAACATCCCTCAGGGCGTGAGGGATGTTTTTGTTATGATTTTGGCACGACTTTGCAGACTGTCAGCCTGTCTTCTGATATTTCTTCTTTAATGACCCGCTTTACGTCTTCCAGCGTAATCTGCTCCAGTACGGTTACGACATCAAACAGACTCATATCTAAAAAGGCGTAGCGTGTAAATTGGTTGGCGATATATTCAGGCGAATTGAGCGCTTTTAAGAATGACCCGATCTTCTTTTTTCTCGCAAGATCAAGTTTTTCCGCAGTCACGGCTGATTCCGCATCAAGCAGCATGTGTTTTAATTCGTCAGCGAGCTTATCCGGCTCCGGTGTATCTCCTCCGACAGAGGCAAAACCGAATCCGTATTCAGCCGTGTAATCAAAGCTGAAGGTTTCATCAATGTAGCCTTTGTCGTACAAGTCACCGTAATGCGGTGAGCTTTTTCCGAAGAGACATTCAAGCATGAGGTTCATGCTGAGCTCGTGCTTCAACAGCTCCTGCCCCGTTTTATAAGGGTCTTTCGCCTTTAAGCCGACAAGACATTTTGAGCCTTGCACGTTCATTTTTAACTCCTGCTCCCGGCGGAAAACCGCTTCCTGCTCCTGAACTTCTTCACGTTTGATTTCGGGCTGGTCTGTAAAAGGCTTTTTCTCCTGGTTTTTCCGCACCTGGCTGATGACCGCTTCAGGATCTGCGGGACCGACGATAAAGAGCAGCATATTGCTCGGGTGATAAAACGTTTCGTAGCACTCATACAGCAGATCTTTCGTAATATGTGAGATGCTCTCCACCGTTCCGGCAATGTCAATTTTCACGGGGTGGTCTTTATACATATTTTCGATAAGACCGAAAAACAGCCGCCAATCCGGATTATCATCATACATATTGATTTCCTGGCCGATGATGCCTTTTTCTTTTTCAACTGATTTTTCCGTGAAATACGGGTCCTGAACAAAATCCACGAGTGTTTCCAGGTTTTTCTCCACATTAGAAGTGCTGGAGAACAGATAAGCGGTTCGTGTAAATGATGTAAAGGCATTTGCCGACGCCCCCTGCTTACTGAAGTCCTGAAACACGTCGCCGTCCGCTTTTTCAAACAGTTTATGCTCCAGAAAATGCGCGATTCCGTCAGGGACGTGTACCATTTCTTCCTTATTTAAAGGAACGAATTGATTGTCAATGGAACCGTACTTTGTCGTAAACACGGCGTATGTTTTATTAAAGCCCTGTTTCGGCAGCACATAGACATCAAGGCCGTTTGCCATTTTTTCATGATACAGCGTTTCCTGAAGCTGTTCGAAGTTTATCGGTTTAGTCAAGATGCTCCCCCCGTCCCTTTTAAGAAATAAGTCGTATCCAGCTTAATGTTCTTTCCGACATTGATAATGTCCTCTTTTGTCACTTTCTCGATATTGTCAAGGAACCTTTCGATCGGTATCTCTACTTGGGCTGAGGCCTGCTGATACAGAAATTCCGCTAAACCGTATGCCGTATCAATCGTTTCTAATACTTGATTTTTAATAACGGCTTTCGTTTGGGCGATATCATCTTCTGAAAAGTCACCGTTCTGCATAGCCTGAAACTGTTCTTCAATGATGGTGACGGCCTGCTTGTAATTTTTCACCTCAATGCCCGACATGACCATCAAAAGCCCTTTGAAGCTTTCCACCCTTGAGGCTGCATAATAGGCGAGGCTCGCTTTTTCACGGACATTTATAAACAGCTTTGAATGAGAGAAACCTCCGAACAGCCCGTTAAACACCTGCAATGCCGGATAATCCGGATCTGTATATGTCGTATTGGTCCGGAATCCGATATTCAGCTTGCCCTGCTTGACGTCCTCTTCATCAATGACTTCCTTCGGATCGGGCTGTTCATTCGCCGCGCTTCTTTCAAAAGGCTGCAGCTCCCGTTCTTCCGTTTTAAAATACGTATCAACGGCCGTTTTCACCTGATCTGTATCAACATCGCCGATGACGTACAGGTCCAGCTGGTCTTCGCGTATGGCTTTTTGATAGGCTTCATACAAATCTTGCGGTGTAATGTGTTCAACATCATCGAACTCGCCGTTGACGTGAAGCGCATACGGTTCGCTTTTGCACATTTCCTGAACGAGACGCAGATTAGAATATCTCATCTTATCATCATATACGGCTTGAATCCGCTGTTTCAGCGTCCGTTTTTCCTGCGTGACATAAAGGGGCAGGAAGGCGCCGTTTTCCAAAGCGGGCGAAAAGACAAGCTCTGATAAAAGCTGAAGACCTTTTTCCAATAACGGTGTGCGGTCCTTCAGATACTTTTCATTAGGAATCTCAAGTCTGAACGTAATGACATGACGTTCTCCCTTTTTTGTCAGATCAGCTGAAACGGATGTGCCGTACAGCTCATCAAAATAAGACCGCAGATCAGCGGTTTTCGGGCGGCTTTCTGTTCCGCGCAGAAGCACATGCGGAAACAGCGCCCTTTTTGTTACGAGCTCTTTCGTTAAAGGAGCCAGCATTTTAAACGTCAGCGAAACGGTTTTAAATTTCTCGGTCTTTACGATGTGGGCGGTGATCCCGCCGTGCTTTGACTTCATTTCATTTACGTAAGTCATGTGAAACCTCCTTCGTTCATTCTTTCATAGTATGTATTATGACCAAATTTCAGCATTCGCAAAAAAGAGTACGCAGATGTAATTATATCAACTGGAGGATTTATAAGGAAACAAAAAACCTCTGCCCGAAAACAGGCAGAGGCATTGAACGTTATTTTTTCAAATTGAAAGGCCACCAGTTGGCTCTTCCGAATATTTTCACCATGACCGGTACAAAAAACGGAAGGACGACAATTGCGTACATGAGAAGGCCTGTTAATACCACGGTTGCAATCTGTAATAAGGAAAGAACGCCTGACGGCAGCATGGCCGCAAAGGTTCCCGCTAAAATAATCGCCGCAGAAATGATGACGGAACCCATATTTTTCATACTGCTGATCATTGCGGGTTCCGTTCCTTCTTTTTTAAGCTCATTAAAGCGGTCCATTAAAAAGATGGAATAATCCACACCAAGAGCCATCAAAATGACAAAGCCGAAGAACGGCACGGCCCAGTTTACGCCCGGATACCCGAAGAAGTGTGTAAAGATGTATTCCGTCACGCCGATGGATGCGAAATACGTCAGTACGAGCGACGCCACTAAATAAACAGGCATAATGAGGGAGCGCAGCATCACGATGAGAATCAGAAAAATTCCCGCCAGCATAAACATTGCCGTCCGTTTGAAGTCTGAATCCGATACTTCCTTCAGATCGGCATTCATGCTGGAGACTCCCGAAACGCCGAAGGAAGCATTCTTCAGATCCGTGTTCGGAATGGCCCTTTTTACGCTCGCTTTGATCGCTTGAATATCTTGAATGGCCGTATTTGAGTAAGGATTGTTATCAAGAACGACGGTCAATTCTGTCGTTTTTCTGTCATCTGACATGTACGTATTAAACACGCTTGTGAAATCACTGTTTGTCAACGCGTCTTTCGGCACAAACCAGCCTGTCATTTCTTTGTCTGACGCCTTGTGAAGCTCACCCAGGTAATCATTAGCCCCCATCATGCCGCTTGATACTTTCTTAAGCCCTTTTACACTGTCGTTAAGGCCTGAAGAAAGATCGCTGAGCCGGGAAGAAAAATCACCGAGACCGCTCTTCATTTTTTTCTGGCCCTCCGCGAGCTGTCCTGCCGCCGATTCAAGGCGCGGCATTTGTCCTGCGAGAGCCCCCTGTCCGTCTGATACTTGCTGCAGACCGTTTTCAATACTGGTCAGACCGTTGATCATTGCGTTAATTTGAGTGTCAATCTTCTTCTGAGCGGCTGCCAGTCGGGCAAATTGTTTTTCCGCTTGCTGCAGATGAGCCTTTTGAATGTCGACCTGTTTAGAAAAAGCTTCTGCATCCGCGTTTGCCTTGGAAACGGCTGACTGTACACCCGTAAAGGACGATTTGATTTCTTGGTAAGAGGGATCGGTTTTGACTGACGGTATTGACGCTTCCAATTTTGCAAACGGCAGACGGGCAAGCTGCTTGTTCAAATCGGCAAGCTGTCTGCTGGCTTCATCTTTCATCGGCAGGACGGTTTTTACCAATTTTAAAGCGTTTTGCGTTTCTGAAGCGAGACCGCTGTTTTGGCTGAGCTGTGAAGTCAGCATTTGTTTTTGCTCTTCAATCTGCTTTCTCATCTGGGCGACGCCGGCTTTATTCTCGTTCACGCCAGCCTGCAGTTTATTCAGGTTTTCTCCTATATCAGAAAGCCCGGATTTCAGAGACAATGTTCCGTCAATAAGCTGATTGACGCTTTTCCCCGACTCTTCGATCTGCGGCTGTGAATCAGCTAACGACTTTGCGGCATGCCCTAATCCGTCCGTAATTTTTTCAAGTCCCGTATTGCCTTTATCAAGCCCTTCTTGAAGCTGCTTTGCCTGATTTGTGACAAATAATTGATTCAATCCGTTTCCGGCAGGGCGCGTGGCGCTTCTGACCGTTTTTACACCCTCTGTTTTTTCAAGTTCTCTGCTGATTTTTTCGATATCAATCAGGTGTTTTTCGGTATTTAGAGTCTCATCATTTTTGATGACGACTGTGGCCGGAAGAAGTTCTCCCGGGCCGAAGGCGTCTGAAATCGTATTAAACGCGCGGACGGATTCATATTTATCCCCGATTTCGTCAAGACTGTTGTAAGATAGCGCCCCTTTGTAAAGAAGGATAGGCGGGACGGTGAATACCGCAACGATTGCAAGACTGATGAGCGGCCTTTTAAATGAAAACCGCCCTGACGTTTCCCATGCTTTGCTTTGAGGATGGGAAATATCGCCCTTAACAGGCCAAAACAGTCTTTTTCCTAAAACAGCCATAAAAAACGGCACGATCGTCATGAGCGCAAGCAGCAGCACCGCGACACCGACCGCAACGGCGGCTGCCGACTGATACAGCTTAAATGTCGCAAATCCGATGCAGGCAAATCCGATCAGCACCGCACCGCCGCTGTACAAAACCGTCTTTCCGGCCGTTTTGTAAGTCACGACGATCGCTTCTCTTATATCAGCGCCATGCGACAGTTCTTCTTTAAACCGGCTGAGAAGCAGAATGCAGTAGTCTGTGCCGATTCCGAACATAATCGCAACCATAAAAATCTGAGTAAAAGTTGAGAGCGGAAAATTCAGCTGATCGACTAAAAATGCGACAATCGACTGGCTGACTAAATAAGATATCAATACTGATAAAAGCGGCACGAACGGAGCGACCACTGACCGAAATACAAGAATCAGCACGATCAGGATAAAAGCGACCGTTATATATTCAGTCTTTTTCAAGCCGTCCTGTGAGCTTTTTAACACATCTTCGTCGATCAGCGATTGGCCTGTAATGCCGTATGATACGCCGTACGGTTTCAGCTCTTTATCAATTTTATTTTTTATTTCGATGATATCGTTTTTGGATGTATCAAGCTGCAGCTGAACGAGCATCGTTTGTCTGTCTTTTGACAGCAGCTGTTTTTTGATGTCGTCATTTTTCTCCCCGAAGTATGAAGTCACCGTTTTAATCTGAAGCGCTTTTTTATGTTCAGACAAAGTGCTGACGGCTTCTTCCAGACGATCTTTTTTGTCTGTCATTAAGCCTTTTTCGTGAAATACGATGACGGCAGAAGAAGACGGTGCATCTGAATCAGACATTTCATCAAGCAATTCATGGGCGTAAGAAGAGGAATATCCGTCCGGTACGGAGATCTGCCCTTTCTCCCGTGTCAATTCAGCCATATCAGGCGCTGTAAGCATAAATATCACCGTTGCGGCGACCCATACCGCGGCGATGATCCAGCGGGCTCGGATAATGTTTTTCATTATGTCTGCTGATCCTCCTCTGTCATCATCAATCGATATAATTTTTCATATGTATTCACGAACATCTCCGCCTCGTCTTCATCAAAATACATAATATATGAACGGACGAGTTCCTCAATCCGCCGCTCCACACGGTGAAATACTTCCGTTCCCTTTTCCGTGACATTTAAAAGTATGCTCCGGCGGTCGCTTTGGCTGCGTTCTCTATTGATGTAGCCTTTTTCATACAGGCGGTTCGTCATAGATGTAATGGCGCTTTTATTGACGTGGCACACCGCGGCCAGTTCAATTGATTTGCAATCGGGATTGAGCATAATATAGCGGAGGATGTAATATTGATCCAATGTCAGCTCTTTGTTCACTTTTTCAGCGATAATGCTGTCAATTTTTTTTAAGACGTGCAGGTATACATCGGAATAACGCTGAATCAGCTGCTTTACTTTTTCTTCATGCACCTTTTCCCCCTCCTTCCAATAGTTAATATGTTTAACTATTAAAAAGAATAACGACTTGACGGTATCATGTCAATCTTCAAAATAAAATAAAAAAAGACAGTGCAGATTACACCGTCTTTAATGATTCCTTCTTTTCTTTTGCTTGTGATGAGATATTTAACAGCGCTAAAAATACAGATACAATGCCGCAAAAAGCGGATAAAATAAAAATCAGCCAGCCTGCATTTGACATCAGGGCAGCAAAGATCGGCGGTCCCGCCGCTACTCCGATAAACCGCATGCTGTTATAAAATGAGGTGATGGTTCCCGATTCCTCGTTGTCTACGCCTTCTGTGATGACAGCGTCTAAAGCCGGCAATGCCATTCCGATACCGATACCGCTGACACACAAAAAGATAAATAATAAATAAAAACTGTGATTCCACCATAGGCCGATAAACGACAGTGTCACGGCACTCATTCCGAAAACGATGCAAAACTTCATTTTGCCTTGGTCTTTTCCGATTTTTCGGCCTGATATATATGAACTGACGGATAGAAATAAAAGCGGGATTGCCAAAAGCGCTCCTTTAGCCACACCGTCAATTCCGTATTTCTTCTCCAGTGAGTCTGATAAATAAAAAAGAACCCCGAACAGCAAAAACATAATCACGCAGCCGATGATAAAAACCGTAAAGAGCCAGCGTCCGTCACGCTTAAATATGCGGCCGACATTTTTCACAAATTCGGAAATAGAAGGCGCTTCTTTTTTTTCCTCCGGCTTTGCCACCAAAAACAATACGAGAAAAAAGCTGATGAGCGAAAAAAACGGAATGAACCAAAACGGCATAAACCAAAACCATGCAGCCAAGAGCGACCCGAGAATCGGGCTTATTACTTTCCCGGCAGTGTTAGACGTCTCAATATCGCCGAGTCCCGCGGTAATCCGCTCATCATCCCCTTTGAATAAATCACCGATAAACGGCATCACTACAGGAGCCGCTCCTGCCGAACCGATTCCCTGCAGCACCCGCCCCGCCAAGATAATGGGATAAGGATGCTTGAACGCGGTGGAAGCTATCGCGGCAAGCGCTCCGCCCGCACCGGCTATGAGAAGACAAGGCAGAAGAACCTTTTTTCTTCCGAATTTATCGGACAGATATCCGGCAATCGGAATACAAATAATCGCCACAATCGAATAGACCGTTATAATTAACGATACTTGAAAAGACGATATGGACAGCTTCTTTTCAATCATCGGAAGCACAGGAATCAGCATGGAATTCCCGAGTGTCATCACGAGCGGTACAGAAGCCAGAGCAATGATATTTTTCGTTCCATTTTTCTTCTTACTCAACTTATTCACCCATTCACTATACTTGGTTGTTTCCTGTTTTATTGTGCCTTGCAGAAAACAAAGTATGTACTGAAACGGCAAATAAAAAAACAGACACATGACGCGTCTGTCTTAAAAACGTTTTCTTACAACATGAAAACTGAACTTATCAGCCCGGAAATAATTTAATGAATACAGCACAGGTTCATCATTCTGATTATAGTGGGTTTGCTTCAGCAATAAAAGCGCCGTCTCCGGCTCGCATTCCAAAACCGGTGAAATCGTATCGTGATATCCGATCGGTTCGATATCAGCAACGGCATAGCTGATCACAGACCCGGAGTTTTTTTCCAAAAGATCAAAAATAGACTCCTGTTCATGACAGAAAGAATTCGGCAGAATGTGCATCGGAATCGTATCTAAACAGTAAACGACCGGAGTGCCGCTTGCCGTTCTCACGCGTTCCAAATAAAAAAGCTCCTGCTCAGGCTCAAGCCGGAATCTAGCGATATCTTCATCAGACGGCGTGATGACCTGAGACGACAAAAAAATCGTACCCGGCACCATGTTCGCCTGCTGAATCGTTTTCGTCACGCTGTTGAGCTGTTCAATACCTGAAAGAAACAGCGGTTTTGTATGGACGAAAGTGCCCACACCGTGCCTTCTGATAATCACATGCTCCTCTTCAAGGATACGCAAAGCTTCACGCAGAGTTGCCCGGCTGACACCCATTGATTTTGAAAGCTCAAATTCAGAAGGAAGCTTTTCCTTTTCGGTGTAAATTCCGTTTTGTATATCCTCTTTGATTCGCTCAATCACTTTTAGATACAAGTGACGATTGTCAGCTTTTGTAGACATGTTTCCCCTCCGTAAACCACTTTCATAAATTATTGAACAATTGGGACAACTATATCATGTTTTGATAAAAAAATAAATAGGAATGATTTTGGTGATAACATTTTCAGTGAAAACTCTCTCCTTTTTAAGAAGAGAGCTCATCATATTGTTCCTTAGATAATAGTACTTCCCTCGGTTTGCTTCCTTCATACGGCCCGACGACGCCCCGTTCCTCCATTGCGTCAATCAGACGGGCAGCTCTCGTATATCCGATTCTGAACCGCCTTTGAAGCATGGAGACTGATGCCGTCTGCATGCCGATAATCAAATCGACCGCTTCGTCATAGAGATCATCCGTTACTTCACTGTGTGTTTCCGAAACTTCTTCCGGAATCATCTCTTCTTGATACTGCGCTTTTTGCTGCGTAATGACATGATCGACGACATGCTCAACCTCTTCATCGGATAAAAATGCCCCTTGCACACGCACCGGCTTATTTGCGCCTACAGGCAGAAACAGCATGTCTCCGCGCCCCAGAAGCTTTTCAGCGCCGCCCATGTCTAAAATCGTCCGTGAATCGGTCTGAGATGAGACACTGAAAGCGATTCTTGACGGGATGTTGGCTTTAATAACACCGGTAATAACGTCGACTGAAGGCCTCTGTGTCGCGATAATCAAATGAATTCCCGCCGCTCGCGCCATCTGTGAAAGTCTCGTAATTGAATCTTCCACGTCGGAAGAAGCGACCATCATCAGATCGGCAAGCTCGTCAACGATGACGACGATGTATGGCAGCTCAGGCTGCTTGACTTCTTCTTCGGCATTTGACCGCTTAATATGGTCGTTATAGCCTTCTATATTTCTCGTACCCGTATGGGAGAACAGCTCATAGCGGCGCTCCATCTCATTGACGACCTTTTTCAAAGCCTGCGAGGCCTTTTTCGGATCTGTCACGACCGGCGCAAGCAGATGAGGAATGCCGTTATACACATTCAGTTCAACCATTTTCGGGTCAATCATCATCATCTTCACTTCATGCGGTTTAGCCCTCATCAGAATGCTCGTAATAATACCGTTGACACAGACGCTTTTTCCGCTTCCCGTTGCCCCCGCTACGAGCAGGTGGGGCATTTTGTTCAGTTCGGCAAGCACGGCTTCCCCGGAAATATTTCGTCCCAAGCCGATCAGAAGCTTCGCGTCCGGCTTGTCATTGAGCTTGGATTCAAGCACTTCTTTTAACGAAACCATCGCCACTTCAGCATTGGGCACCTCGATGCCGATTGCCGATTTGCCCGGAATCGGCGCTTCGATCCGGATATCCTTCGCGGCAAGCGCGAGCGCGAGGTCATCGCTCAGATTCACGATTTTACTGACTTTGACCCCGACGTCCGGATACACCTCATATTTTGTGACCGCCGGACCGAGATGAACCTGCGTCACTTTCGCCTTTACGCCGAAGCTTTGAAAAGTCCGTTCGAGTTTTCTTGCATTCTCGTAAATGTTTTTCTTATCGGTGTGCTGGCCTGTATGTTTCGGGTCAGCCAGTATGTCCAATGAAGGCATTTGATAATCTTTATTTTCAAGCTCTGTAAACGTCATCGGCGGAGCCGCAGCCGTTTCGCCACTGTCTTGAGCGCCGCCGGAAGGCTCAACTTTTGCCGCTTGTGCAGCCTCCTGCGTTTTTTCCGGAATCAGCGGTTCGGCGGGCTCTTCCTGACGGTCTGAAAAGCTTGAAATAATCGGCTCTGAATGGATGATCGGCGAAATGATTTCCTCATCCTCTTCCTCCGGTTCAGGCTCTTCTTTTTTCTTTTGAACCCGTTTTTGTTTTTTGCCCGATTTTGTTTTTGTTTTCGGCGAAGACATATTCGTTCTGACCGTCTTCATATCCTCAAGAAATGCCTGCCACTGGCCGCGGATAAACCGGCCGACGGGGCTCGTCCACTTTTTGAGCGTTTCCTGCAGTGAACGGCCCGTTACAAGAATCAGCCCCATTAAGATCAGCACGATCGCCATGATTTGTGAACCCGTTGATGCAAATAGAAAGTGGGAAGCTGCAAACAGTACCGCGCCGATCATGCCGCCGCCCAAATCAGGGGAAGCAGCCTGCTGTTTCATGTCAATCATAAACAGCTCCCACGTGTTGCCGATGACACTTGCCGAACGAATCGACCCGTGATGAGACAGATTTTTAAAGAGCTGCACGTGAGACAGCAGCAATATACTGGCGATAATACAGTACAACCCTGCCTTTCTTCTCGTTAAAAGGCTTGGACTCTTCTTTTTCCAAAACAGCGAAATTCCGAGAAGGAAGAGCGCAATTAAGCATAAAATAAACCACTCTCCGGCAAAAAAACGGAACAAGTACACAAATGTCTGTCCCACAACGCCGAGCTGCAAAACAGCAATAATTGAGATTGCAACACAGAGCAGTCCGCTTAGTTCGTATTTTAGATTGAGCTTACTCTCTTGTTTCTTTTTAGATTTCCGTTTTTTCTTTGCCACACTCATCACCTTACTGCGTTAAAAAATGTAAAATCATACATCATGAAGAAAAGCAGCCTTTTGCCGGCTGCATTTTTCTGTAGGATTCCCCTATTATAGCATATTTTGCCCCCGAGAAACGGACTGAATGCCGGTTAGATTTTCAGCTTGATTTTTTGTCCCGGAGCGATGTCAGGATTCAGAAAATCCATCGGGTTCGTACTTAAAATCTGTACGACTTCAGCTTCATTTCCCTTCATCTCAACTAGCAGCGGCACGCCGGCGTAATCTACCTGTTCATGCACGCTTTGCTCTATATCCTGACCATAAACGACTTCTTGGGGCATGACGGTATAAAGGATCATTGAATCATCCTTCCTTCCTCGCCCTTTCGTTCCTCAATCAGCTGATTCAGCTTTTTTATCGCCTGTCCGACGCCGCCCACGGCATCAATTAATCCGTAATCAGCCGCATCTTTCCCGACTACGTTCGTCCCGATGTCCCTGGTTAAGTTTCCTTTTGAAAACATCAGCTCTTTGAATTTTTCTTCAGAAATATTTGAATGATGGGTCACAAAGTTGACGACCCGCTCCTGCATTTTATCCAAGTATTCAAACGTTTGCGGAACCCCGATAACCAGACCTGTAAGCCGAACGGGGTGAATGGTCATTGTCGCTGTCTCCGCGATAAAACTATGATCACATGACACGGCGATCGGCACACCTATCGAGTGGCCCCCGCCGAGTACGATTGAGACGGTCGGTTTTGATAAGGATGCGAGCATTTCCGCAATCGCAAGCCCCGCTTCCACATCGCCTCCGACGGTGTTTAAGATGATCAGAAGTCCTTCGATTTTCGGATTTTGCTCAATCGCGACGATTTGCGGAATGACGTGTTCATATTTGGTTGTTTTATTTTGCGGCGGGAGCTGGACGTGCCCCTCAATTTGGCCGATGATCGTCAGGCAGTGAATATTGGTATCTTGGGACATTTGCGGCAGAGATGTCTCTCCCAGCTGCTGAATTTTGCTCATAATGCTGTCTTTCGCATCTGATTTTTCGGGCTGCTGTTCTTCGGTGTTTTCCATACGATGATCCATTTTATCTTTCACCCTTTCCGAATGTCTCTTTGTATTATGAACAAAGATGATGATTTCCATCCGGGACATGAACAAAAACAAAGCCGGAGCATCATGCGCTCCGGCTTTGTATACATTATACTTCCATAATGATCGGAATGATCATCGGCTTGCGTTTTGTTTTTTCATAAAGGAATTGATTCAGCGCATCACGCATTGCTTGTTTCAGCGTGGACCATTCTACGGCAGATGTTTCCGTCGCTTCAGTCACGATAGAGCGGACGAGCTCAGTAGCTTGTACAATTAAACCTTCTGATTCTCTGACATACACGAAACCGCGCGTAATGATCTCAGGACCTGATACGAGGTTCTTTTTCTGCTTATCGAGTGAGATCACGACGATGAGAATGCCGTCTTGTGATAATAAGCGGCGGTCTCTCAGCACGATGTTGCCGATGTCGCCGACTCCGAGGCCGTCAATCAGAACGTTTCCGTACGTGACTTTATCCCCGATTTTCACATTCTGACCGCGGAATTCAACGACGTCACCTTTTTCAATCAAGAAAATGTCGCTGCGTTTCATGCCGATCTCTTCTGCGATTTTGGAATGCGCTTTTTGCATTCTGAATTCACCGTTAACCGGAATTAAATATTTCGGTTTCAGCAAATTAAGCATGAGTTTCAATTCTTCCTGCGAACCGTGACCGGACACATGCACGCGTTTTTGGGCGAAAATGACTTGAGCGCCGGCGCGGGCAAGCAGGTTGACGGTTTTGGAATATATCAATTCATGCCCCGGAATCGGTGTTGATGCAATGACAACGGTGTCTCCTTCTTCAATGTTAAGCTGCTTGTGCGCCTGCTTGGCCATCCGCGTAAGAGCGGCCAGCGGCTCACCATGGCTTCCGGCTGTAACAATTGCCACTTCCCGCTTCGGATATTTTTTCACATCCTGTACAGGAATAAACATTTCATCTTCGGCTTCAATATAGCCGAGCTTTCGCCCAAGCTGAAGCACGTTTTGCAGATTTTTTCCGGCGATTGCAAGTTTGCGGCCGTTCTGGACGGCAGCCTGTATCACTTGCTGGATCCGGTTGATATTAGACGCGAATACAGCAATGATGACACGGTTTTCTGAACTGTTCATCGCATCGGAAATTTCACCGCTTACATATGCTTCTGACGGAGTATACCCCGGGCGCTCCGCATTGGCGCTGTCAGAAAGCAGGGCGAGCACGCCGCTGTTTCCGATTTTGGCAATTTCGCCAATATCACATGATTGGTGATAAGCAGGCGTCTGGTCAAATTTAAAGTCTCCCGTGCATACAATAGAGCCAAGTGATGTTTTGAAGCTGACTCCCACTGAATCCGGAATACTGTGAATCGTTTTAAAGAACGATACTTTCGTTGATTCAAATGTAATGACTGATTTAGAGTGAACTTCACGTAAATCAGCTTTTCGATTATGCCCGTACTGCTTGAGTTTTTCTCTCAGTAATGCAAGCGTAAGCTTCGTTCCGTATACCGGCACCGACAGCTTGTTCAATAAATAAAAGACGCCTCCGATGTTTTCATCGTGCCCGTGTGTCAGAAAGATGGCCTTCACGCGGTCAGCCCGTTCTACTAAGTAGGAAATATCCGGAATGACGACATCAATACCGAGCATTTCATTTTCAGGGTGCATCAGCCCTGCATCCACTACAAATATGTCTGAGTCAATTTCAATGACATATAGGTTCTTCCCAATTTCTCCGACGCCGCCAAGGGCGATAATTCTGACGTTTTCTGTATTTTTCTTTTTCAAAATCTGTATCCTCCTAGTCTCATACCCGTCCATCATCACTTGTTCCTATTATAACTGATATCAATTTTAGAAAACAAGAAGAAGCGGAAGGTTTAGGGAAAACCAATATGTATACAAAACGGTCAAACTCACGATAAAAATGAGAATGACCGCGTATTTTAACTGTATAAATTTTTTCTTACAGTTCGCTGATGACGCTGCTCAGGCTCAGACGTTCATCTTCATTCAGCGGGATAAGAGGAAGACGCACAGATCCGACATCAAGGCCTTTCAGCTGTAGCGCCGTTTTGACCGGAGCCGGATTAGGCGCTTTAAAGAGCTCCTTCATGATCGGCAGAAGCTTCTGATGAATCAGCGCCGCGGTTGCCGTCTGCCCGTTCGTATAGTTTTTAATCATCTGCTGCATGTCAGAACCTACGATATGGCTGGCCACTGACACGACTCCTCTTCCGCCGACTGCGAGAATAGGAAGCGTTAACCCGTCATCACCTGAATAGACGTAAAAATCTTCCGGTGTTTCGGCAATGATTTTCGTAATGGCATCAAGATCGCCGCTCGCTTCTTTAATCGCAGAGATATTCGGAATCTCCGCAAGTCTGATGGCCGTTTCCGGCGCAAGTGAAGCGACCGTTCTGCCCGGCACGTTGTAAAGCATCACAGGAAGAGACGTTTCTTCCGCAATGGCTTTAAAATGACGGTACATGCCCTCTTGGGAAGGCTTATTATAATACGGCGTGACAAGCATAACGCAATCGACGCCGGCTTCTTCAGCTTTTTTTGTCAGTTTAATGGAATCTTTCGTATTGTTGCTTCCCGTACCCGCAATAACAGGCACGCGTCCGTTCACTTCTTTGACTGTAAATTCAAAGAGTGCAATTTTTTCTTCCGTTGAAAGTGTCGGAGATTCGCCGGTCGTGCCTGCGACGACTAAAGAATCCGTGCCGTTTTTCAACAAATAGTCGATTAATGTAGACAGTTTTTGAAAGTCTACATTCCCTTTACTGTCAAAGGGGGTAATCATCGCTGTAGATATATTTCCGACATTCATTTTTTTCACCTCATCATGATTCAATCACATTTACTTTGAAAGTTCAAACACTTCATGCAGCGCATTTACGGCCGTTACCATATCTTTTTCATGAACGAGCACCCAGATCGTCGTATGGCTGTCGGCAGATTGCAGAATCGGAATGCCTTTATCAGAAAGTGCGGAGACGATTTTTGACGTGACACCCGGAACACCCATTATCCCGGCGCCGACCGCTGACACTTTCGCACAGCTCTCCGTCACTGTCGGCTCATATCCTAATTCAGCCAAAATGCTGCGCGCGGCTTCCGTTTTACTGCCGGCTACGGTATATACGATTTCACTCGGCGTAATGTTAAAGAAATCTACGCTGATTCCGGCATTTGCCATCGCTTTAAAGACTTCAGTCTGAACGTTGTATTGCCCCATTTTGGCGGGAACCTTAAATTGCGTCACATCTTTCACATGGGCGATCCCCGTGATCAGCCGTTCGAATACATCGCTGCCGATGTTAGACGAATGATGGGACGTCACCAAAGTGCCTTTGTCTTTTGAATAAGTGGAGCGCACGCGGATCGGCACCTTTGCCTGCATGGCGATTTCCACCGCGCGCGGATGAATGACTTTCGCGCCTTGATAGGCAAGGTTGCAGATTTCCGTATATGTGACGTTCGGAAGCGGCTTAGCATTTTCCACGATTCTCGGATCGGCTGTCATAACGCCTTCCACGTCCGTAAAAATGTCGATAAACTCAGCATCTACCGCCGCGCCGAGCGCCGCTGCTGAAGTATCGCTTCCTCCTCTGCCGATCGTCGTCGTGTCGCCTTTTTCAGTCGCTCCCTGAAATCCTGCGACAACGACAGCGTCATGGCTGGCGAGTGCAGCGAAAAGCCGCTCTGTTTTCATTTCTATAATTTTGGCGTCAGTATGCTGGGCATTGGTTAAAAAGCCGGCTTGGGCTCCTGTTAAAGCTGCGGCTTTTATGCCGTTTTCCTTCAGCATGCTGGAAAAAACAACGGACGAAATCGTTTCTCCGCAAGACAGAAGCATATCCTGCTCTCTCGGAGAAATGTCGGACTGGCTGCCGTAAAGGAGCCCGATTAAAGAATCTGTCGCGTACGGGTCTCCTTTTCTTCCCATCGCCGATACGACAACGACAACTTTATAACCTTCACTGATGGCATCTTTAATGTGTGCTAGCGCAAGCTTGCGGCCTTTGTCATCTTTTACGGATGTTCCGCCGAATTTTTGAACAATGATCTTCACTATTTTCACTCCAAATTAGTCTGACGTAACAGAAGAGAGCAGGCAGAGCCTTACTCTCTTCTATTCGCCTATAGAAAATACGTTTGTTTTATACGAGGTTCAGTTTTTGCAGGCTTTCCGCGATTTGGACTGAGTTCCAAGCGGCGCCTTTTAACAGGTTATCAGAAACAACCCACAAATGAAAACCGTTTGCTCTGTCCAAATCTTTCCGGATTCTTCCTACAAATACATCGCGTTTGCCGACGCAATCAGCAGGCATCGGGTAAAGCTGCTCCGCCGGATCATCCTGAAGCGTAACACCCGGAGCTTCTTTTAAAAGCTGTTTAATATCTTCAACGGTTGCGTCATCACGGTCAAGCTCAATGTAAACAGATTCTGAGTGCCCTGTTTCAATCGGCAGTCTGACACATGTCGCAGCCACTTCCAGCTTCGGCATATGCATGATTTTTTTCGTTTCATTAATCATTTTCATTTCCTCAAACGTATAGCCGTTGTCTTGGAATTTATCAATTTGCGGAATGGCGTTAAATGCGATTTGATAATGCTTTTTGTCGCCTTTAACCGGCATAATGGACGGTTCTGCGGGTTCATTGTTTAAAATCGCCTTTGTCTGGCTGTACAATTCTTTCGCCGCTTCATTGCCGGCCCCGGACACAGCTTGGTAAGTAGATACAATGACTTTTTTCAAACCGTACGCTTTGCGGATCGGTTCAAGCGCAGCCACCATCTGAATCGTTGAACAGTTAGGGTTGGCGATAATGCCGTTATGTTTGTGCAGATCACCTTCGTTCACCTCAGGCACCACGAGCGGTGTATTTTCGTCCATCCGGAATGCGCTGGTATTGTCAATCACGATGGCTCCCCGTTTTACAGCCTCAGGCGCCAAGCTTTGTGATACGCTTCCGCCGGCGCTGAATAACGCGATATGAACGCCTTCGAAGCTTTCAGGAACAGCTTCCTGCACTGTATATTCTTCGCCTTTAAACATTACTTTCGTACCAGCAGAACGCTTTGAGGATAGTAGTGTGAGTGTTTCGATTTCAAAGTTTCTGTCTTCCAGTGTTTTCAGCATTTGCTGTCCTACGGCTCCCGTCGCTCCGACAACTGCTACGTGTAATCCTCTTCCCATCTGTAAAACTCCTTCCGCCAATTAAGCATCATTTATTGAATTGACTTTGCATTTTACGTTTTATTTTACCATAGAATAGTCACGGATTGACCGAATTTTTTTATTCCGGAATGATTTTCTGTCATCATTCATGATGGTGTACGAGCACCGGCTGAACCTGCTGGTGCAAAAGAGCTTTTTCTACCGTAATCGGAAGAAGATCCATTCTTGCGACGAGCGATGTCGGTTTTTTCACGTGGTCATCCTGGCCGAACGGGATGAAATATATGTTTTTTGCGGACATCAGCCTCATTAAATTCGTTCCGTTTAAACCGAGTCCGTCGTTTGTCGAAATTCCGAGCACGACCGGGCGGCCGTTGCGGATCGTGGCTTTCGCAGCCATAAGGACGGGGCTGTCAGTCATCGCATTTGCGAGTTTGCTCATTGAATTTCCGGTTAAAGGGGCGATGACCATGCAGTCGAGCGGAAGTTTCGGCCCGAGAGGCTCCGCTTTTACGATGGAATCAATCGCCTCAAAGCCTGTTGCTTCTTCAATTTTTCTGACCCAATCTCCCCCCTCCCCAAAGCGGGTATCGGTCGATTGAACGGTTGACGTCACGACCGGCCGGACTTCAGCTCCTTGACTGATAAGCGCCTCTATTTGCGGAAAAACTTCCTCATATGTGCAGTGCGAGCCGGTTAATCCGAATCCGATTCTTTTCCCTTTCAGAGACATGGTTATTCCCCCTCTTTCTTTAAGTCTTCCAAAAGCTTGCTCAATACGTTCGCAATAATCTGTCCGGCTGTTTTCGGGGCCACAATTCCCGGAAGACCCGGAGCAAGCAGCGCTTTAATGCCTTGTTTTTCAGCATATTTGAAATCCGTTCCGCCCGGACGGGATGCTAAATCCAAAATCAAGGTCTTCGGCGTCATGCGCGATAAAACGCTTTGATTCAGAATCAAGCTCGGTACGGTGTTAATGCAGATATCAATATCATTTACATGTTCAGTAAGCTCTTCAAGTTGAAAAGGAGAAAGCCCCATTTCCGTTATACGGGCCAAATGAGCCGAACTCCGCGCGCCCACTTTTACCTTCGCCCCTAACGCCGCAAACGTCCGGGCGATCGTCATACCGGTGCGCCCTATGCCGAGAACGGCGACATTTGATCCGTGAATGGTATAATCCGTATGCTGAATCGCCATCATGATTGTTCCTTCAACAGTGGGAATCGAGTTGAATATCGCGATATCGTCCCGTTCAAATAATTTCACAAGTTTGCGGCCCGCTTCGCTGGCGATCCCCTCAAGATACGCGTTGGAGATGCCTGAATAAATGACGCAATGCTCCGGTGTCCGCTCAAGATAGCTCTGCTTTAATATCACTTCTTCATTTGAAAAAACCGTGGAAACAACGCCTTCTCCGGTCGTTGCCGATACGGGCAGGATGATACTGTCTATTTTTTGAAAGGGAATCTCATCGATTTTGCATTTGACGGTTCCTGTAAAACCGTCATCCAATTGGTCAAACCCTGCAAGATAAATATCGGCATGCTGTTCTGTCAGCTTTCTTATAATCTCTAGCTGTCTTGCGTCACCGCCAATGATCGCAATTGTCAATCCGGTTAACATCTGAAACGTTCACCTTCTTTACAGTTACTGGATCTTTTAAGTGTCATCCTCCTCTTCATCGTATGTGCGAAGAGAAAGGGCGGTGAATGTACAGCGTCTTTTTCATAAAAAAAGCACCGGCTGTATGAGCCGGTGCTTGCAACAATTGAATAAGATCTACTCTTCGGGAGGCGTGATCTCCCCCGGAACATCTAAAATGATCATGTCTGACCCGATTTTTTGGATATGGTTCCAGGGGACGCGGATGTCGTGGCCTTGTTTTCGCAATCCGAACCATTTTACCGTCGGTATCAACAGCGCGGTAATTTGTCCGTCCTGTTCATTAATTTCCAAATCGGTCTGGCCGAGCACGCCGAGCCGCTCTGCCCGTTTAATGTCCACAATTTCTTTACCTGACAGTTCACTGAGCCTCATGATAGCCACCCCCTTGTACTATATGACCCGGAGCAAAAAAAAATGCCTGCCCCGTATAGAGGCAGACTGCTTTGCCGATTAAGACGAGGCCGGCATATTGCCGGTCGGGCTGATGAGCGATAGTGCGTAATCATCCGTAAATAAGCGGCGGCTGAGGCCGTTGACGCTTTCCAGGCT
This sequence comes from Bacillus sp. SJ-10, assembly GCF_002843505.1. Lineage (NCBI taxonomy): Bacteria > Bacillati > Bacillota > Bacilli > Caryophanales > Bacillaceae > Bacillus > Bacillus sp. SJ-10. The sequence continues at coordinate 3,008,125 of NZ_CP025258.1, forward strand.
GACCGCATTTAATTCAGTGATAATTTCATCCATGGTCTTATGCTTTCCGAGCAGGAGTTCGTTTTTCCCGTTCCGGCTCATTTTGCTGTTTGTGCTCTCTAAGCTGAGCATTAAGCTCCCCTTCATTTGCTCTTTGCTGTTTTCCAGCTCTTTCGGGGTGATACCGTCACGTTTTAGAACCGATAACGTTTCCTGAATAGTTTCAGACAGAAGTCCGAGCTGATTCGCGCCGGTGCCTCCGTAAATCGTCAGCATACCGCTGTCTTCATAGGAACTGTGGTAGCTGTATACAGAATAGGCCAGTCCTTTATCTTCGCGCACATCCTGGAAAAGACGGCTGCTCATGCTTCCGCCCAGCACGTTGTTTAAGACGATCAAATCGTAAATGTCCGCATCTCCGACTTTCAGGCCTTTGAAACCGAGACAGAGATGCGCCTGTTCGGTGTCTTTTTTTCTGGTCAGCTTTTCATAATGAAACTCAGGCTCGCTGATGCCGCTTGCTTTGCCCTTCGCTTCGTATGTACCGAACCATTTCTCCACGTCTTTAATGAATTGTTCTGTTACATTTCCGGCGACAGAAATGACGACGCGGTCCGGCGTGTAAAAGTCATCCATATGCTGTCTGAGAGAATCGCCGTTAAATGACGAAAGCGTTTCCTCCGTCCCGAGAATCGGGTAGCCGAGCGAATGATTGCCGTATGTCGCTTTGCTCAGCAGATCGTGGACAATGTCATCCGGCGCGTCTTCATACATTTTGATTTCTTCATATACGACGTTCTTTTCTTTTTTGAGCTCATCTTCGTCAAAAGCAGAATGAAAGAACATATCAGCCAGCACATCAAGTGCGTAGTTTGCATGCTCATCCAGAACTTTGGCGTAATAGCACGTATATTCTTTTGAAGTGAAGGCATTCACTTGGCCGCCTATCCGATCGAAGGATTCTGCGATTTCCCGTGCGGACCTGGTATTTGTTCCTTTAAAAAACATATGCTCAAGAAAGTGCGAAATACCGTTTGTCTCCGGCGTTTCATGACGTGACCCCGTCCCGATCCAGACGCCGATTGCCACAGACCGCACCGTTGGATTATTTTCAAGCACAACTCTTACACCGTTTTGGCATGTATAGCGTTTTATCAAGTCTGTTCCTCCTATTCAAAGACAGGCAAACTGCCGCCTGCTACTTCATCAGCCTGTTTTCATCCATTAAGTCAGACACTGAGCCGAGCGCGTAGCCTTTTTCTTTGATTTTTGCAATCAGTGTATCCAGGCTTTTCGCAGTCGGATCAGTCGGATGCATTAAAATCATGGCTCCGTTATGTATTTTGCTCAACACCCTTGTTTGTAAAACAGCCGGAGACGGTTTTTGCCAGTCAATGGTGTCAACGGTCCACATGATGGTGCCCATTCCTTTTTCCGCCGCAAGGTCGACCACCGCTTTTCTGAAGCTGCCGCTTGGCGGCGCAAACCATTTCGGCTTCATGCCGAGCGTCTCGCTGATTTGTGCATTGGTTTTGTCAAGCTGTTCGGAAATGCTTCCTGAAGTCAGTTTGCTCATATCAGGGTGATTGTATGAATGATTTCCGATTTCATGTCCGTCTGCCGCTATTTTTTTCCCAAGTTCCTGATTGTTTTTCAGCCATTTCCCTTCAAGAAAGAAAGTTGCTTTGACCTGGTGCTGCTTCAGAATAGGCAGCATTTGCTCCACGTATTCGTTTCCCCAGGCGACATTTATCAGGAAAGCGACCATCGGTTTGTCGGGATTTCCTTTATAAATGGGTTCGGGCGCGAGAGAATCAAGATGGACTTTCGGTTTCACCTGCTCATAGACAAGGTCGTCTTCGTGAAATTCTCCGTCCTTTTTCATTTGCTTATAGGATTTTTCCACATTGACTTTTAAACCGTTATATCCCGGTATACTCTTCCATATTTTATCAATCCGCGCGTCTTGCGGCTTCACTTCATACTCTGACGCTTTTTGCAGTAATTCTTCATAGAGCGGATCTTTTGATGCTGACACAGTTACAGCGTCTTTTTTCATTGCGTCTATGTAATCAACTGTATACGGATTTTTTAACATTTCAAACGAAACAAAAAAAAGAAATAAAAAAACGGCAAACGGCACGAATTTTTTCAACATGTCCTTCCCCCCTCATCACACATTATGTATGAGGAGGACAAGGTAGAACCCGTCTGTTGTCTTTCTCAAAATAAAGAAGCCGGGTCTCCCAGGCTCCTTGTTAGGTTTTCATTTAAGATTGTTGTTGTTCCTGTTCTTTTTCTTTCTCTTCGCGCAGCACTGCTTTACGCGACAGATTCACTCGTCCCTGTTTGTCAATTTCGGTTACCTTCACAAGGATTTCGTCACCGATTTTCACAACATCCTCAACCTTGCCGACCCGTTCGAGCGCTAGTTCAGAGATGTGAACGAGACCGTCTTTTCCGCTGAAGATTTCAACGAAAGCGCCGAATTTCTCAATCCGTTTGACTTTACCGAGGTAAAGCTGGCCGACTTCGACTTCTCTGACAAGATCTTCGATGATTTTTTTCGCTTTTTGGTTGCTGCTTTCATCAGTAGAAGAAATAAAGATAGTGCCGTCTTGTTCAATGTCAATTTTAACACCGGTATCTTCAATGATTTTGTTGATTTGTTTACCGCTCGGTCCGATAACGTCACGGATTTTATCCGGATTAATGTTCATCGTTAAAATTTTCGGCGCATATTGAGAAAGTTCTTTTCTTGATTCACCAAGCGTGCTGAGCATGCTGTTCAAGATTTCCATTCTTCCTTTTTTCGCCTGCTGAAGCGCTTCTTCAAGAATTTCTCTTGAAAGGCCTTCAATTTTAATGTCCATTTGCAGCGCTGTCACGCCTTTTTCCGTGCCGGCTACTTTAAAGTCCATGTCACCGAGGGCGTCTTCCATCCCTTGAATATCCGTTAATACCGTATAGTACTCGCCTGATTTCACAAGTCCCATCGCAATACCTGCAACAGGGGCTTTAATCGGAACACCTGCGTCCATCATGGCAAGCGTACTTGCGCAAATGCTGGCCTGTGAAGTGGAACCGTTTGATTCAAGCACTTCGGATACGAGGCGGACCGTATACGGGAAGTCTTTTTCATTCGGGATGACCGGCTCAAGCGCACGCTCTCCAAGAGCACCGTGACCGATCTCACGGCGTCCCGGTCCGCGCATCGGGCCTGTCTCCCCTACGCTGAACTGCGGGAAGTTATAATGATGCATAAAGCGTTTTGATTCTTCCACGCCTAAACCGTCAAGAATCTGAACGTCCCCAAGGGCGCCTAATGTACAAACGCTGAGCGCCTGCGTCTGTCCTCTCGTAAACAGCCCGGAGCCATGCGTTCTCGGCAGAAGGCCGACTTCTGAAGAAAGCGGGCGGATTTGATCAACGCCGCGGCCGTCCGGACGGACTTTTTCTTCTGTGATCAAACGGCGCACTTCGTTTTTCACGAGTTTAGACAGTGTCTGTTTCACTTTTTTAATCGTATCTTCATCATGCTCTTCTTCTTCGAATTTCGCGACAACTGCATTTTTCACTTCATTGATCGCGTCTTCGCGAGCATGTTTTTCGTGAACCTGAATGGCGCTGAGAAGATCCGGCTCCGCAAGGCTTTTTACTTTTTCGCTGAGCTCTTCGTCAATTTCATACAGTTCGATTTCTGTTTTTTCTTTGCCGACTGCTGCGACGATTTCTTCTTGGAATGCGATCAGGCGCTTAATTTCTTCGTGACCGAACATAATCGCCTCAAGCATGATTTCTTCAGGAACTTCATCTGCTCCGGCTTCCACCATGTTGATGGCGTCTTTTGTGCCTGCAACGATGAGGTTGATATCACTTTTTTCAAGCTGGTCAACCGTCGGATTGATGACGAATTTCCCGTCAATGCGGCCTACCGTCACACCCGCGATCGGGCCTTCAAACGGGATATCGGAAACGCAAAGAGCGAGTGATGAACCGAACATTGCAGCCATTTCAGATGAGCAGTCCTGATCAACACTCATGACAATGCTGATGACTTGTACTTCGTTACGGAATCCGTCTGCGAAAAGCGGGCGGATCGGACGGTCGATCAGACGGCTGGCTAAAACGGCCTTTTCACTTGGACGGCCTTCTCTTTTAATAAAACCGCCCGGAATTTTACCTACTGCGTATAATCTTTCTTCATAGTTAACGGTAAGCGGGAAAAAATCTAGCGGTTTCGGTTCTTTTGATGCGGTTGCTGTGCTGAGCACTGCGGTATCGCCGTAGCGGACCATGACAGCGCCGTTTGCCTGTTTGGCAAGCTGGCCGGCTTCTACTGTAAGCTGTCTGCCGGCCCAATCTATGGTAAAGACATGTTTCTCTTGTCCCATTCGATTACGAGCTCCTCTCTTAATGTGTGAAATAATCAATTACTCCTATTATGAACGAAATGAATTGAACATATCAATGTCAAAGTAGTATGTAAAAGGATTTCATTGTTTTTTTATCATTATTTTTTTCGCTTTAATACGATAAAAAAGCGGGAATCCTCCCGCTTTTTACGATTATCGACGTAAGCCTAGTTTGTTAATTAACTCACGGTAACGAGTTACGTCTTTATTACGCAGATACGTAAGAAGATTACGACGTTTACCTACCATTTTAAGAAGACCGCGACGTGAGTGGTGATCTTTCTTGTGAGTACGCAAATGCTCGTTCAAGTTGTTAATTGAGTCTGTTAGGATAGCGATCTGAACTTCTGGAGATCCAGTATCAGATTCGTGTGTTTTGAACTCGCTGATGAGTTGATTTTTACGCTCTTGAGTAATTGCCATCCTGTTTCACCTCCATATCATAATTAGCCCCAGTTACCTAGCAACCGTCGGTGACTTCGGATTGCCAAGCAATGGTTTTAAGACTACGAAACATATGATACTAAAAATCGCGCCCATATGCAAATCTTTTAGAAGAAAATTTGTGTACTTTTGATGTTTTTTCCGTTATTTGCTGAAAAAACGGATCGCTTCTTGTTTGTCTTTCCCGATCTGAGCCGTCAATTCATCGATGCCGTTAAACTTCCGTTCGCTTCGGATTCGTTTGTACCACTCGATTTTAACGTCTTCTCCGTATACGTCCTGCTGAAAATTAAACAAATGTACTTCAATTGACGGCTGATCGGGACGCTTTTCATAAAAGGTCGGTTTGTAGCCGATGTTGCAGACGCCTTCATACACCTCGCCTTTTATTTCGGCTTTCACTGCATACACGCCTGTCGGCGGCACGATATAGCTGTTGTGCAGACCGACATTCGCGGTCGGAAAACCGATGGTGCGGCCTCTTTTGTCTCCGTGAATCACAGTGCCCCGGATAAAATACGGCTGGCCGAGAAGAGTGTGCGCCAGTTCAACGTCACCATTCTGCAGCGCTGACCGGATATAAGTAGAGCTGATCTTTCTGTCCTGCTCGGTCTGTTTCTCGACAGTCGTGCATCCGGCCTTGCCGTTTAAATCGTCCGGCAGCGTCTCCATCGTACCTTTTCCGTATTTTCCGTACGTAAAATCGAAGCCTCCCACAGCGTGCCGCGCGTTTAACCCTAAAATATACTCCTCGGCAAACTGTTTTGGAGAAAGAGACGCAAACGCTTCATCAAACTTTACGACATACAGCACATCAGCGCCTAAACGTCCGATCTGGCTGATTTTATCTTCAAGCGGCGTAATCAGATCCTTTGGCTCTTTGTCCCTGCCCAACACATGGGAAGGGTGAGGATGAAACGTCATAACGGCCAGCGACAGGCCTTTTTCTTCGGCAATTTGTCTGGCTGTTCCGATTACTTTCCGGTGTCCCAAATGAACGCCGTCAAAGTAGCCGAGCGCCATGACAGACGCCGGCTGCTCTTCTTTTTGTAAATGATGCGGATGAGAAATATGTATCGTCTTCACAGAACGGTCACCTTTTTTCTTATTGTTCGCTTTTTTGCATGAGCACTTTAGCCGGTTTCAGCAGTCCTTTTTTTGAAGGATGCGGCATATAAATAGCCACACATTCTCCGTCTTCAGTACAGACCGCTATACGGGCGTCAGCTGTCATTGCAGAAAATTCCGCCGGGATGTCAAACACTGACCCGTTTTCAGCTTTCTTAGCTAATGTATCACTTATGACCCATTTCGGCAAATGATTGAGCGCTCTATCGATCGGCACGGCATGCTCTGCAACCGTTCTGTCTGAAACCTGCTGTTCAAGTTCCTCAAACGTGAAACACTCATCAAGGCTGAAATCGCCGGAAGCGGTGCGGATGAGATGCGACATATGCGCGGGATAGCCGAGTTTTTCACCGATTGTCACCGCCAATGTTCTGACGTAAGTGCCCTTTGAGCACGTGACTGTAAAGCGGAATGATGCTGTGTCTTCGTTATAAGTGACAGGGGAAGTGAGCGCGATATCTTCAATCGTGATATTCCGCTTCGGCCGCTCCACTTCAATACCCGCCCTGGCGTATTCATAGAGCTTTTTTCCGTTGACCTTTACAGCGGAATACATCGGCGGCACTTGCTCCTGCGGTCCCTTCAGTTCGTCTAAAACGGCTTTGATATCCGCTTCTTTCAGCGGCTCCTTGACAGGTTTTACGCTGACCGTTTCTCCCGTCTGGTCTTCGGTCGATGTGGAGAAGCCGAGAGTAATCTCAGCATCGTACGTTTTTGACTTGTCGGTGACGTACTCAACGATCTTTGTGGCCCGTCCGACACAGATCGGCAGTACGCCTGACACTTCCGGATCAAGCGTTCCCGTATGTCCGACTTTCTTTGTTTTTAACAGTTTTCTTATTTTCATTACACAGTCGTGAGAAGTCATGCCGACCGGTTTATGTAAAAGGAGAACTCCGTTAACCATCTGTCTTTCGCTCCTTTGTTATCAATTGTATCCCGTAAAACGCAGAAAAGAGGACAGACGACACTCGCCCATCCTCTTTCCTTGTTATTCAGACGGTTTATCTGAATGCAGTTCGTGAATCAATGTTTCGATACGGTTGCCGTACTCAATTGATTCATCAAATTCAAATTCAAGCTCAGGCGTTTTGCGGAGTCTGATTCGGCTGCCGATTTCGGAACGGATAAATCCTTTCGCTTTCTCAAGCCCTTTCAGCGCCTCCTCTTTCTTTTTCTCTCCGCCGAGAACGGAGATATACACCTTCGCTATTTGTAAATCACCTGAAACACGTACGTCTGTTACAGTGAGAAATCCGATTCTCGGGTCTTTCAGCTTTCGGCTGATAATATCCCCGAGCTCTTTTTTCATCTGCTCGCCGACACGGTTTGCTCTCATACTCAATTCAATCACCTCTAAGTTAAAACCACTCTGTTCTAGTGATCGTCCGTTCTATTTCGGGAAAGGAGTCAATAAACGCGAGTACGCGCTGTATCTCCTTTTCCGCCTGAACGTGAGAGGAGGAGACGACGGCGATTCCGAAGCTGGTCCGCTGCCAAGTGTCCTGATAGCCGATTTCTGCAGCCGACACGTTGAACTTATTCTGAACCCTCGTTATAATCCGCTTCAGAACGGCTCGTTTCTCCTTTAATGATCCCGCATCATAAATGATGCATTCACATTCCGCAAATCCGATCACTTTCTTTCGATTTCCTGCATGACATACGCTTCAAGGATGTCGCCTTCGCGAATGTCATTGTATTTCTTAATTGTAATACCACATTCATATCCTTGTGAAACTTCTTTCACATCATCTTTGAAGCGTTTCAGAACGTCTACTTCCCCTTCGAAGATGACCACGCCGTCACGGATCAGGCGGAGTCCGCTGTCACGTGTAATGTGGCCGTCTGTTACATATCCGCCGGCAATCGTGCCGATTTTCGACACTTTGAATGTTTGGCGCACTTCAACCTGGCCGATGACTTTTTCTTCGTATTCAGGATCAAGCATTCCTTTCATCGCCGCTTCAATTTCTTCGATGACTTTGTAAATGATACGGTGAAGACGGATATCTACATTTTCAGCTTCAGCCGTGCTCTTAGCATTTCCGTCTGGGCGCACATTAAACCCGATAACGATTGCATTTGAAGCAGATGCGAGAATGATGTCTGATTCCGTAATCGCACCGACGCCTGTGTGAATGATTTTCACTTTTACGCCTTCTACTTCAATTTTTTGGAGAGCGGCTGTTAACGCTTCGGCTGAACCTTGAACGTCAGCTTTTACGATTAAATTGATGTCTTTGACATCGCCTTGTTTAATTTGTTCAAACAGATCATCGAGGCTCAGCTTCGCTTTGTCGCTGCGCTGTTCTTCCAGTTGCTTGGAAGCGCGTGCTTCACCGACAGAACGGGCTGTTTTTTCGTCTTTAAAGACGAGGAATTGATCGCCAGCCTGCGGTACGTCGTTTAAGCCCGTGATTTCTACAGGTGTGGACGGTCCGGCTGTTTTCACGCGGCGGCCGAGATCATTAACCATGGCCCGCACGCGGCCGAATGTATTTCCGACAACGATCGGATCTCCGACATTCAATGTTCCCGTTTGAACGAGAAGTGTCGCGACAGATCCTCTTCCTTTATCGAGCTCAGCTTCAATAACCGTTCCTTTTGCCTGACGGTTCGGATTGGCTTTCAGCTCTTCCACTTCACTGACAAGCAGAATCATTTCGACAAGCTCGTCAATTCCCTTGCCTGTAAGAGCGGACAGAGGAACGAAAATCGTTTCTCCTCCCCATGCTTCAGGAACGAGTCCGTATTCAGTCAGCTCCTGCATGACACGGTCAGGGTTCGCGCTTTCTTTATCCACTTTATTCACGGCAACGATAATCGGAACCTCAGCCGCTTTCGCATGGTTGATGGCTTCGACTGTCTGCGGCATAACGCCGTCATCGGCCGCTACGACTAAAATGGTGATATCAGTTACTTCCGCACCGCGCGCCCGCATTGTTGTAAACGCCGCGTGTCCCGGAGTATCTAAGAACGTGATTTTTTTGCCGTTTTCTTCGATCTGGTAAGCCCCGATATGCTGGGTGATTCCGCCGGCTTCTCCTTCAACAACTTTTGTTTTTCTGATGCTGTCAAGGAGGGTCGTTTTCCCGTGGTCAACGTGGCCCATGATCGTCACGACAGGCGGACGGATTTGAAGATCTTCTTCTTTGTCAGCCTCTTCATATTTTTCAAGCTCAGTTTCTTCAAGCACAATCACTTCTTCTGTTTCTACACCGTATTCAGATGCGATCAGTTCGATTGTGTCTTTGTCAAGCTCCTGGTTAATGGTAGCCATTACGCCCAGAAGCATCAGTTTTTTAATGAGTTCAGACGGCTCTTTGCCCAGTTCCTCGGCTAAAGCTCCGACTGTTAAAGAGCCGGAAAACGTAATTTTCTCAGGAAGCTCTTTTTTCGGCTTCAGCGGTTTTTGCTGATACTGATTTTTGTTGTTATGATTGCGTTTGTTTTTGTTTTTGTTGTTGTTGTTCTTCTTGTTTTTGTTAAATTGATTATTCTGCACGTCATTCTTCTTTCCGTCTCGAATTTTGTTTGGTTGATTCCCAGCAGGCTGCTGATTAATCCCTTGCGGCTTGTTTTTGTTCGTTTCCGCAGGCTTCTGAGATGTAACGCCGGCGCCGCCTTTTTTAAATTTCGCATCAAGCTGCTTAATGGTCTTTTCTTCAAGCATTGCCATATGGTTATTTACTACTATATCCATGTTTTTCAGCGCAGTCAAAATTTCCTTGCTTGAAACATTGATGGCTTTTGCATATTCGTAAACTCTCATTTTAGCCATTCGTTCACCCCCAAAAATATTAATCGAGCAAGCTGATCAGCTTATTCGCAAAACCTTGGTCAGTGACGGCGACAACGACACGTGATTCCTTGCCGATAGAGCGGCCGAGATCCGCGCGGCTTTCGACTTTTTTATAAGGCACTTTATAATAATTGCATTTATCGGATACTTTTTTTGCAGTATTCGCAGATGCATCTTCTGTCAGCAGAACAAGTTTTGCACGCGCATTTCTAATTTCTTTTATAACCAAGTCCTCGCCCGACACGACCTTACGAGCTCGATTGGCCAGACCCAGCAAGGGAAACCATTCCATTCCAGACATGTTATTTTTTCACCTTTTCCGCCAGTTCCAGCAATTCTTCGAAAATCTGGTCATCGATTTGTGATTGAAATTGATTTTGCAATGTGTTTTTCTTTTTCGCAGCTAAGATGCATTCTTTCTCAAGGGTGATATAGGCACCCCGCCCGTTCTTCTTTCCGGTCGGATCGACTGAAATCTCTCCTTCTTTAGAACGGACAATTCGGATCAGTTCCTTTTTAGGCTTCATTTCCCCCGTTACCACGCATTTGCGCAGAGGAATTTTTTTTCGCTTATTCACCTAAAGTCACCTCTTATTCATCCGATTCGGCTGTTTCAGGCTCCATAAAGAGCGGCTCTAAATCGTCATCTTCTTCATGCTCTCTCGGATAGATGCCAAGGTCTCTTGCATCCGTTTCACTTTTGATATCGATTTTCCAGCCTGTCAGTTTCGCAGCTAAGCGGGCGTTTTGCCCTCTTTTTCCGATTGCCAGAGAAAGCTGGTAATCAGGAACGATGACAGTCGTGGCTTTTTCTTCTTCGCTGACGATGACATCCAGCACTTTAGACGGGCTGAGCGCATTGGCAACAAATTCAACCGGATCATCAGACCAGTTGACGATATCAATTTTTTCGCCTTTCAGTTCATTGACGATCGCCTGCACGCGCTGGCCTTTAGGACCCACGCATGAACCGACCGGATCAACGTCAGGATCATCAGTGCGGACGGAAATTTTAGAGCGGTCGCCCGCTTCTCTGGCAACGGATTTCAGTTCGACCGTTCCGTCATAAATTTCCGGCACTTCGATTTCAAAAAGACGCTTCAACAGACCGGGATGCGTTCTTGATACATAGATCTGCGGCCCTTTTGTCGTTTTTTCGACTTTTGTGATAAATACTTTAATCCGATCGTGCGGTTTATAGCTCTCATTCGGCATTTGTTCATTGACGGGCAGCAGCGCTTCAATCTTGCCGAGAGACACGTAAATAAACTTGCTGTCTAAGCGCTGTACAATTCCCGTCATAATGTCTTCTTCACGATCGATAAATTCTGAGTAAATCACGCCGCGCTCAGCTTCACGGACACGCTGCGTCACCACTTGTTTCGCCGTCTGCGCAGCAATGCGGCCGAAGTCTTTCGGCGTTACTTCTATTTCAACGACATCTCCGACAAGGTAGTTCGGATGGATGTGCTGGGCGTCGTCAAGCGAGATTTCAAGTCTTGAATCGTATACCTCGTCTACGACATCCTTTCTTGCGAACACGCGGATCGTGCCCGTCTCACGGTTCAGATCGACCCGTACGTTTTGCGCCTGGTTAAAATTTCGCTTATACGCGGAAATTAAGGCAGCTTCAATTGCTTCGATGATAATGTCTTTACTGATGCCTTTTTCTTTTTCAAGAATAGTGAGAGCATCTAATAGTTCACTGCTCATGTTAGCGGTCTCCCCCCTTAAACACTAATACTTCATTCATTAAAATGTTACAGCTAATCTTGCGTTAGCTATTTTTTCATACGGAATATTGACCCGTTTCTTTCTTGTTTTGACCGTCATCTCTATTGTAACAGTTTGTCCATCAAATTCAGCCAATTTGCCTTCAAACACTTTTAAACCGTCAATCGGTTCGTACGTTTTCATGTACACATTTTTGCCCAGTGATTTTTCGAAGTCGGCTTTTTTCTTTAATGGACGCTCGGCTCCAGGAGAAGATACTTCAAGAAAGTAGTTCTGGGTGATCGGATCGGCCTCATCCAGCTTTTCGCTTAACGCTTCGCTGACTTTGGCGCACTCCTCAATATCAACACCGTTCTCGGAATCAATAAACACGCGAAGGAACCAGTTTTGACCCTCTTTGACAAATTCAATGTCTACGAGTTCAAGGTGAAGGTCATCCAGTATGGGCTGAGCCATTTCTTGAACGGTATCAGTCACTTTTTTGCTCATGTTTTTCCTCCTTGTGCTGTCGATATCATATCAGCCGTTCCTCTGCATAAAAACCCTGCTTCAAAAGAGCAGGGGCATTGAGAAAACGATGGACATGTCGAGGCAAAATTGCCTGTTCAATACAAAAGAGCGGGTTTCCCCACTCTTTGCCTCGGTAATCGTTAGCATTTCCAATAAAACTATACCATAACCATATATTTAATGCAAATCAAACTCCGCTCGGCGGCTGTGCACAAAGCTTAAAACAGAGACAGCTGGTTTTGGTCCGGAAGCGACTCAAGACAGCCGTGACGGTCTAAATACTCTAAAATGGTTTTTGACACTTTTCCGCGTTTTTGAAGATCCTCTTTTGAAAGGAACTCCCCTTCTTCCCGCGCTTTCACAATATTGAGAGCGGCGTTGGTTCCGAGTCCCGGAATTGAGTTGAACGGCGGGATGAGACTGTTGCCGTCAATGATAAATTCCGAAGCGCTCGAACGGTATAGATCGACCTTCTGGAAGGAATAGCCGCGCTCACACATTTCAAGCGCAAGCTCTAATACGGTAAGGAGGTTTTTCTCCTTCGGCGAAGCATCAAGCCCTTTAGAGCTGATATCATCCATCACCGCTCTGATGGCGGTCGAGCCTTTAATCATTGTATCAATGTCAAAGTCATCTGCGCGCACGGTAAAATACGCAGCATAATATAAAAGCGCGTGATGCACTTTAAAGTATGCAATCCGCACCGCCATCAGCACGTATGCGGCGGCGTGGGCTTTCGGGAACATGTATTTGATTTTTTTGCATGAATCAATATACCAGTTCGGCACATTGTTCTTTTTCATTTCTTCTTCCCATTCCGGCGTCAGGCCTTTGCCTTTACGGACGAATTCCATGATTTTAAAGGCCAGTGAAGGCTCAAGGCCCTGATAGATCAAGTAAACCATAATGTCATCACGGCAGCCGATCACTTCGCTCAGTTCACACGTATTGTTGTGTATCAGTTCCTGCGCATTGCCGAGCCATACGTCCGTTCCGTGGGAAAGCCCGGAAATCTGGACAAGCTCGGAGAACGTCGTCGGCTTCGTATCCTCAAGCATCTGCCGCACAAATCGCGTCCCGAATTCAGGAATGCCGAGCGTTCCCGTTTTACAGCCGATCTGCTCTTCAGTGACGCCGAGCGATTCTGTGCCTTGGAAAATCTTCATCACTTCCGGATCATCTGTCGGAATCGTCTTCGGATCAATTCCGCTTAAATCCTGGAGCATCCGGATGACTGTCGGATCATCGTGCCCCAATATATCAAGCTTCAGCAGGTTGTCATGAATGGAGTGGAAGTCAAAATGAGTCGTTTTCCATTCAGACCCCGTCGCATCTGCCGGGAATTGTATCGGTGAAAAATCGTAAATATCCATGTAATCCGGGACAACGATAATCCCCCCCGGGTGCTGGCCGGTCGTTCTCTTAACGCCGGTGCAGCCTTGCACCAGACGGTCGATCTCCGCGCCGCGCATGTGTAGGTTGTGATCGCCAGCATAGCCTTTCACATATCCGTAAGCCGTCTTTTCCGCGACGGTGCCGATCGTTCCCGCGCGATACACGTTATCTTCACCGAACAATACTTTCGTGTAGTTATGGGCATGGGGCTGGTACTCACCTGAGAAGTTCAAGTCGATATCGGGTACTTTGTCACCTTTAAAGCCTAAGAACGTTTCAAACGGAATATCATGTCCGTCCTTTTTCAAAGGTGTGCCGCAAGACGGGCAGCTTTTATCCGGAAGGTCAAAACCGGAACCGACTGATCCGTCATTAAAGAATTCGGAATATCGGCAGCTCGGGCACACGTAGTGCGGAGCGAGCGGGTTCACTTCAGTGATTTCCGTTAAGGTCGCCACAAGCGATGAACCGACGGACCCCCGGGAGCCGACGAGATAACCGTCATCCAGAGACCGTTTTACAAGCTTATGAGAGATCAGATAAATAACGGCGAATCCATGACCGATAATACTTTTTAATTCTTTTTCTATTCTCGCCTCCACAATTTCGGGAAGCTCTTCACCGTAAATGCTTCTGGCGCGCTGATAGCTCATTTCACGGATTTCTTCATCGGCTCCGTCAATTTTCGGCGTGTACAGATCGTCTTTGATCGGTTTGATCTCATCGATCATCGAAGCGACTTTCTGCGTATTGTCAACCACGATTTCTTTCGCTTTTTCTGCACCAAGGAAGGAGAAAGCCTCCAGCATTTCATCTGTCGTTCTGAAGTGCACTTTGGGCAGTTCGTGTCTGTTTAACGGGTTGGCGCCGCCTTGGGAAGATATTAAGATCTTCCGGTAAATTTTATCCTCATCGTTTAAATAGTGGACATTTCCAGTGGCGACGACCGGCTTATTCAATTTTTCCCCGAGCTTCGTGATGTTGGTGATGATTTCTTTCAGCGCTTTTTCATCCCGGACGAGCTCAAGCTGCAGAAGGTGTCTGTATACTTCGGGCGGCTGCACTTCAAGATAGTCATAGAAGGATGCGATATCTTCAACCTCTTCAGGAGATTTTTGCATCATGCCTTCAAAGACCTCACCCCTGTCACAGGCAGAACCGATTAACAGACCTTCTCTGTATTTATTAAGCTGCGACCTCGGAATGCGCGGCACTCTGTAGAAATATTGAATATGAGAAATGGACACGAGCTTAAACAGATTTTTAAGGCCAGTTTCATTTACGGCAAGCAATGTAGCGTGATAAGGCCTTGATCTTTGATAAGCATTGGATTGTCCCATATTCTCATTCAGCTGATCATGATAAAAAATGTCTTTTTCAGCGGCATCTTTGAGCATTTTCAACAGCAGGTAGCCCGTTGCTTCAGCGTCAAAGACCGCTCGGTGATGCTGGGTTAATTCGATATCAAACTTCTTACATAACGTATTTAAGCGGTGATTTTTAAACTCAGGATACAGGAAACGCGCGAGTTCCAGCGTATCAATGACCGGATTTTTCGCTTTTTCCGTTTTCAAAAGACGCTTGTACGCCACATTTAAAAATCCCATATCAAAGCTGGCGTTATGAGCCACAAGCACGTCATCGCCGATCCATTCTTTAAAATCCCGGACGACGTCAACGACATCGGGAGCGTCGCGGACCATGTCATCCGTAATCCCGGTAAGCTCTATCGTCGTTGCTGACAGCGGATGGTGCGGATTGGCGAACGCTTCGAATTTATCGATGATTTCTCCGCCTCTTATTTTGACTGCGGCAAGCTCAATGATGGTGTCATACACTGCGGACAGACCTGTCGTTTCAACGTCAAAGACGACGTATGTGTCTTCTTCCAGGA
The DNA here is from genome assembly GCF_002843505.1 of Bacillus sp. SJ-10. NCBI lineage: Bacteria > Bacillati > Bacillota > Bacilli > Caryophanales > Bacillaceae > Bacillus > Bacillus sp. SJ-10. The sequence continues at coordinate 3,023,429 of NZ_CP025258.1, forward strand.
GACGGTGAGCTGGATTGTATGCGATCGGAACGCCGTCATCTACGATATTGGCTTCCATTCCGTAAATCATTTTAATGCCGTGTTTTTTCGCGGCGGAATAGGCATCCGGGAAAGACTGCACAACGGCATGATCAGTTAACGCAATCGCTTCATGTCCCCATTTTTTCGCCTGTTCGACAAGCTTTCCGATGCCCGTTACAGCATCCATTTGGCTCATCGGAGAATGCAGATGAAGCTCAACCCGTTTTTCGCCTTCAGGAGCGGTGTCTTCACGGGTTTTGGCTTTTATTTCATTCACGTCATTTGCAATCATGACGAGGTCTCTGACGAATGTATCGTTTTGAATGCTTCCCCGCGCCTTCACCCACATGCCTTTTTTCAGCGTTTTCATCAAAGCGGCGTCTTCTTTTTCTCGGGCGAACATTTTTACTAAAATGCTGTTTGTATAGTCCGTGATTTTGAAAATGCAGAGCGTGCGTCCGCTTTTCAGCTCGCGTGTTTCAGCATCAAACACAAACCCCTGCACTGTAATTCTTCTTTCTTCATCCATGATGCTGTCAAGCGTCCGGATTTCTTCGTTCTCTTTAATTTGATAGCCGATGACAAGCGGTCCGGACGGTGCCTGATCCTCATCGCCCTCTTTTTCCTTCTTCTCCATCTCGATAAGCGCCTGCATCGCCCGCTCCTGATCTTCAGCAAGCTTTTGCTCGCGGAATTTCTGGACTTCTTGGTCAGATACGAAAATTTCGGTATCCAGCTGCAGTTCCGGAAAGCCGAATTGGCGATAGCTGTGCTGAATCAGTGCGCTGTATTTATTTTTGAGCGCAGATGCTTCTGTATCTGTTTTTGTTTTCACGATCAGCTTGTTTCCCTTGAGCTTCGGCTTCTGCTGATTCAAAAGAGCCACCATCGGCGGCGAGGTTCCTTCAAGCTCTTCAATACAGCGTGTCCAATAATCCTGTACAAGCTCCTCTGTCACTGTAGGGTCAATGACCTGAACAGACGATGTGACACGGGCGATGTGAGCAAACGATTGTGTTAACCTCATCATGAATGAATCATATATTTGATACGGCAAAAGAGCCTTAAAGCGAAATTGAAAATGCCAGGCTTTTTCTGCTTTATGGATTGTCAGTTTATCAATCTCTCCGTCTTCAAAGTATGTCATGAAGGTATCATCTGTCATATTAAGCTGCTGCAGAAGAATCTGAAACTGTCTTCTGTTTACTGATAACTGTTCCATTCAGACAGTATCCCTCCCTTAAAACATCATAAGTGAAGGTACCTCCGCAGGTGATGAGGTACCTTCTTTTTTCTCTATTTTAACATGATTTTGTACGATTCGTTATGGTGATTACTTCGTCTTGATAAATTCAGAAAGCTCATCCACTGAAACTTCGGCAGATTCACCGGTTTTGCGGATTTTCACTTCTACGATGCCTTCGTCGGCACGTTTTCCGACAGTAATGCGGATCGGAAGGCCGATCAGATCAGAATCAGCAAACTTCACGCCTGCGCGTTCAGCGCGGTCATCGTATAATACCTCATAACCTTCCGCCTGGAATTTGCCGTAAAGCTGTTCAGCAAGCTCTTTTTGCGCTTCGTTTTTCATATTCAGCGCCAAAATATGAAGATCATACGGAGCAACGCTTTTCGGCCAGATCAAGCCTTTTTCGTCGTGATGCTGTTCAGCGATGGCTGAAAGCGTTCTGGACACGCCGATTCCGTAACATCCCATCAGCATCGGCTGCGCACGCCCGTTTTCATCAAGGTATGTCGCATTCATCGCTTCAGAGTAACGCGTACCGAGTTTAAAGACTTGTCCGACCTCAATCCCTTCAGCGAAACGGATCGTGCCTTTTCCGTCAGGTGACGGATCGCCTTCCTGAATGATTCGAAGATCGGCATACGCTTTTACTGACGCGTCACGTTCGATGTTTACGTTTCGGTAATGACGGTCTTTTTCATTCGCGCCGCTAACAGCGTTTACCATTACTTTCACGGCTTGGTCGGCATAAATCTCAATGTCGCCGGCAGCGCCGATCGGCCCCGCAAATCCCGGCTCCGTGCCAAGTTTCTCCGCTACTTCTTCATGAGACGCAAGCTCAACCACTTCCGCGTTCAGAAGGTTTTTCACTTTCACGTCATTGACCTCATGATCGCCTCTTACTAACACGAGAACAAATCGGTCATCAGCTTTAAACAGCATTGATTTGATGCAGGCGCTCGGCTCGATCTGCAAGAACGAAGCGAGCTCTTCAATGCTTTTGACATTCGGCGTATCAATTTTCTCCAATGTCTCGGGTGTTTCATCTGACGGCTCGCTGTTCATGACAACTTCCGCCATTTCTGTATTGGCTGCGTAAGAGGATCCATCGGAATAAGCGATGGTATCTTCCCCTATTTCAGAAAGAGCCATAAATTCATGCGTATCTTTTCCGCCCATCGCGCCCGAGTCGGCAATAACGGGACGGACGTTTAATTCACAGCGTGCGAAAATGCTGCTGTATGCGCCGTACATGTTTTGGTATGTTTCCTCCAGACTTTCTTCAGAAGCATGGAAAGAATACGCATCTTTCATGATGAATTCGCGTCCGCGCAATAACCCGAAACGCGGGCGTTTTTCATCTCTGAATTTAGACTGGATCTGGTAAAGAGTGAGCGGCAGACGCTTATAAGATTTCACCTCATCGCGCACGAGAGAAGTAATGACTTCTTCATGTGTCGCGCCTAAAGCAAATTCACGGCCGTGGCGGTCTTTCAGACGCATTAATTCAGGCCCGTACGTATACCATCTGCCTGATTCCTGCCATGTTTCAGCCTGCTGAAGGGCCGGCATCAGCATTTCCACCGCGTTGATTTTTTCCATTTCTTCACGCACGATCTTCTGAATGTTTTGAATGACCCTGTAAGCCAGGGGCATGTAGCTGTAAACCCCGCTCGTATTTTGTCTGATAAATCCCGCTCTCAGCAGAAGCTTATGGCTTTTTGCTTCAGCATCAGCCGGCACTTCTCTCAGGGTCGGAATAAGCGTCAAACTTTGTCTCATGTCTTCGCACCTCTGATTTTTTTACTAGTCAATTATAAGAATAAACGCTGGATATCGTTCCATGTGACAACCAGCATAAGAAGCATTAAGAAAGCTACGCCGATAAATACGACAAATGCTTCCTTGTCGCGGTTAATCGGCTTGCCGCGGATCGCTTCAATGAATAAAAACAGCAGCCGTCCGCCGTCAAGCGCCGGTATCGGCAGCAGGTTGACGATTCCCAGGTTGATGCTTAAAAACGCCGCAAACCGCAATAAGTTGATGATGCCGGTTTTTGCAACTTGATCCGTCATATCATAAATGCCGACAGGACCCGAAAGCATATCAAGCTTAAACTGGCCTGTCACAATTTTGCCCAGATTGGTCAGAATCGCTTTTGTGACATCAACGGTAGATGTCGCGCCGTAGGCGATCGCTGCAAGCGCGCCTTTTTCAGTCGGCGCATAAGAGCCGAAGCGGCCGATTGTTTTTTTATTTTCATCTTTTACAGCTTCAGGTGTAACCGAGATATGAAACGATTTGCCGTCCCGTTTGACGGCGACATCGATTTTTTTCCCGGGATTTTCTTTTACCGCTGTCACGATGTCGGTCCATGACCTCATTTTTTCACCGTTAATGCTCTGGATATAGTCGCCTTCTTTTAGACCGGCAGCCGCTGCGCGTCCATTGTCTGTCAGCTTCCCGAGCTCAGGCTGATTCGAAGGCACGCCTTGAATGAATCCAAGCATGACGAGAATGACATACGCTAAGATGAAGTTCATTATCGGACCGGCAGCAATCGCCTTAATCCGCTTCCATACGGGTTTAGACCCGAATTGTCGATTGTAAGGCGCAATCTGCACTTCTTCTCCGTCTACGATAAAAAAAGAGGTCTGACTGACAGTAAAGCCCGCCAGTTCATCTTCTTTCCCCTGCTCGTACCCGGTAATCTTCATTTCGTGCTCAAGATCAGCCGTCTCCACCTCGATAATTAAAGCGTCAGGATATTTTTCCTTTTGATTAATGATGACTTTTTCCACTTCGTCATCTTTATTAAAAAGAAGCCCGACGGTATAACCGGGTTTGACTTCGATCATCTCCGGGTCTTCACCGGCCATACGGACGAACCCGCCGACCGGAAGGAGTCTGATCGTATACACGGTTTCATTCTTTTTAAATGAAAAGATTTTAGGGCCGAAGCCGATCGCAAATTCACGGCAAAGGATTCCCGCTCTTTGGGCGAGCAATAAATGCCCGAGCTCATGGAAAAAAACGAGCGTTCCGAAAATAATAATAAACGCGATAACTGTATTCACGAACATACCACCTTATGTGAGTATTGAATTAACGTATCCCCGGGTGTCTTTGTCCACTTCTTGGATATCCGCAAGACTCGGATCCTGAATTACGCTGTGGCGGTCCAATGCTTTTTCAATCAGGTCCTCAATCGATAAGAATGAAATCCGGCCGGCAAGAAAAGCGGCAACGGCTTCTTCGTTGGCCGCATTTAAAACCGTCGGCATTGTTCCCCCTATTTTACCTGATTCAAAGGCAAATTGTAAGCAGCGGAACCTTTCAAAGTCAGCTTTCGCAAAATGAAGGCTTCCGATCTCCCATAATTCAAGCCTTTTTGTTTCAGGCAGAGGCAGCCGGTCTGGATATGTCAGCGCATATTGAATCGGCACCCTCATGTCCGGATTTCCGAGCTGGGCGATGACGCTTCTGTCGTGAAATTCAACCATCGAATGAATGATGCTCTCCTTATGTAATACAACGTCAATCTGTTCATACGGAATGTCAAACAGCCAATGCGCCTCAATAACTTCAAGTCCTTTATTCATCATTGTAGCCGAGTCAATCGTAATTTTTGCGCCCATCGACCAGTTCGGGTGGTTAAGGGCGTCGGCAATCGTTACAGACTCAAGCTCCTGCCGCGTTTTATCTCTGAAACTGCCGCCGGATGCCGTAATGATCAGGCGCTCGATATTTTTGCTCTGTTCGCCTTGCAGCGCCTGAAAAATAGCGGAATGTTCGCTGTCGACCGGAAGAAGAGGAACACCGTATCGTTTTGCGTGTCCTTTCACTATATGCCCGGCAGTGACGAGAGTTTCCTTATTTGCAAGCGCAATTGTTTTTTTCTGTTCAATCGCTTTCAAAGTCGGGATTAAACCGACGCTTCCAAGCAGCGCATTGACCACGATATCCACTTCGTCCATGACTGCCGCTTCAATCAGGCCTTCTTCTCCGATGCCGATTTGACATTCATGAGAAAAAGACGCTTCTTTCACTTTTTGGTATGTATCCATGTCGCCGACTGCTACATATTTCGGCTGAAACGTTCTGATCAACGGGATCGCTTTCTCGGCGTTTTTACCGAAAGTCATCGAGACGAGACGGAACTGATCTTGATGCATGCGCAATACGTCTAACGTCTGCTCCCCTATTGATCCTGTTGCTCCTAAAAGACAAATATTCTTCAAAATGCCACTCCCATTCTATGCGTCCAGATCGGTCTTATTTTCATATTAGCCTTTCTCATGAAAAAAGCGCAAGCAGAAAGTATAAGAACGGCATGACAAACAAAAAGCTGTCAAATCGATCTAAAATGCCGCCGTGCCCGGGAAGGATTTTTCCCGAATCCTTCACATCATAGTGCCGCTTAAGCGCTGATTCAACCAAATCCCCGATCTGTCCGAACACAGACAGAACAAGCGTGATGACCAAAAGAACCGGGTATGAAATCGGAAGGTGCGCAAACAGCTGAAAAACAGCCGTAAAAATAAGGGCGATGACAATACCGCCGAGAAACCCTTCCACTGTTTTGTTGGGACTGATTTCGGGCCACAGCTTCCGCTTCCCGAGCGACTTTCCGACGAAATATGCGCCTGAGTCCGTTGACCATATGACAACGCAGGCATAAAAGATATACAAAAGCCCGTTTGTTTCAATGTTTCTGATTTCAATAAAATAATGAAAACACAGTCCGATATATACCGTCGCGAGAACGATAAACCCGACTTCGTCAAACGTAAAGGTGTTTTTCACGAGCACCGTATAGCTGAGCAGAATCAATACGGCGAAAATCGTTACTTCCATTTTCGCATCGAAAAAATGATACTTGTCCGGCATCATATACAGCCATAACAACAAGAGGCTGATCAGACCCGGAAAAGAAAAAAATCTGAGCTTTTTCATCCGCAAAAGCTCAAAAAGCGCTATACTTCCCATCACGTAAACAAATACGGTGAACGGCAATCCTCCGAAAATAACCAAAAATAAAAATAGTGCCGCTGCCAGAACACCTGTTAACAATCTTTGTTTCATTTCCACCATCCTCTAAATTCCGCCAAACCTCCGGCCCCGCTGCTGAAATTCTCCCACTGCCTGCAGAAAGTGATCTTCTTTAAAATCGGGCCACAGGACATCTGTAAAAACAAATTCACTGTAAGCCACCTGCCAAAGCATAAAGTTGCTCAATCTGATTTCTCCGCTCGTTCTGATGAGCAGCTCCGGGTCCTGGATTGATTCCGTCATTAAATGCCCGGAAAAGAGCGCTTCATCAATGTCTTCGATATTCAGCGTGCCGCTTTTCACCTGTTCGGCCAGTGCTTTTGCCGCATTGACGATTTCCGTGCGTCCGCCGTAGTTCAAAGCGAAATTGAGAATCATACCGTCATTTTGTTCTGTATCTTTTACGGCTTTCTCAATCGCCCTGTACGTATGAGAAGGGAGCGCGGATTCATCTCCGATAATTTTCACCTGTACATTTTCCTCTATCAATTCAGGAAGATACGTATTCAGGAACTCTTCCGGAAGCTTCATCAAAAAGTCGACTTCCATCTTCGGGCGCTTCCAGTTCTCCGTTGAAAACGCATAAAGAGTCAGAACTTTAACGCCGAGCTGACTTGCGAGCTTTGTCACCCTTTTTACCACTTTCATTCCTTCATGATGTCCGGCAATCCGAGGGAGTGAGCGCTTCTTCGCCCAGCGTCCGTTTCCGTCCATAATAATGGCAATGTGTGCGGGAATTTCACCCTTCAGTATGTCTTCTTTTGTATACCGTTCTAAGTTGGAAGCCGCATTCTGCTGATTCTTCCAATTTTTGAGTATGTTGAGCATGAGATTCCTCCGTCACCCAAAAAGGTTGCGTTGCTGATGATCAATGTAATCAACAGTATTAACAAAAAAACCCCCTGTAAACATGAGAGGGTCTTTTCACATTATCTATTGTACATAGTTTTTCATTAAACTTCCATGATTTCTTTTTCTTTGTCCTTTGTGACACTGTCAATTTTTGACACATATTCATCTGTCAGCTTTTGAACGTCTTCACTGGAAGCACGAAGCTCGTCTTCTGTAATGTCTCCGTTTTTCTCAAGTTTTTTGAGGTCATCGTTGCTGTCACGGCGGACATTACGGACTGCTACTTTCGCTTCTTCCGCGTATTTTTTCACGACTTTGACAAGTTCTTTACGTCTTTCTTCCGTCAAAGCCGGGATCGCGATACGGATAATTGTGCCGTCACTTGTCGGCGTTACGCCAAGATCAGCTTTCAGGATCGCTTTTTCAATATCGCCGATTGCCGTTTTGTCATACGGTGTGACAACAAGCATACGCGCTTCAGGCACATTGATGGAAGACAGCTGGTTTAAAGGTGTTTGGGCACCGTAGTATTCTACTGTCACTTTATCCAATAGAGATGGGTTGGCACGTCCTGCGCGGACTGACGCCAATTCGCGTGAATAAGCGGCAACCGCTTTTTCCATGCGTTCTTTTGTTTGTGTTAATACTTCGTTTGACAACGTTATTTCCCCCTTACGATCGTTCCGATTGATTCGCCGATTACGGCACGCTTAATATTTCCTTCTTCCATAATAGAAAAGACGATCAGCGGAATATCATTATCCATACATAGTGAAGAAGCCGTAGAATCCATGACTTCCAGCCCGTCTTTTAACACATCGAGATAAGATAATTTTTCGTATTTAACGGCTGACTCATCTTTTCTCGGATCAGCATTATACACACCGTCGACATTATTTTTCGCCATTAAAATCACATCCGCTTCGATTTCAGCGGCACGCAGCGCTGCGGTTGTGTCCGTAGAGAAATAAGGGTTTCCTGTTCCCGCGGCAAAAATAACAACGCGTTTTTTCTCCAGGTGGCGGATGGCTTTTCTTCTGATGTAAGGCTCAGCGACCTGACGCATTTCAATTGATGTCTGCACTCTGGACTGAATTCCGAGCGTTTCCAGGCTGTCCTGCAGGGCAAGTGAGTTCATGACAGTAGCAAGCATGCCCATATAATCGGCCGTCGCACGGTCCATTCCTAAGTCACTGCCTGTTTTTCCGCGCCATAAGTTGCCGCCGCCTACGACTACGGCCACTTCGACGTCAAGCTCAGCGATTTCTTTTACCTGTTTAGCGATGGATTGGATGACAGTCGGATTAATGCCATTTCCCTGCTCTCCTGCCAATGCTTCTCCGCTAAGCTTTAAAACGATACGATTGTATTTTGGTTTTTCCATAATAACCTCCAAGTGTAAACATTGCCGTTTCCTATTATGCAAGAGAAAAAAAGGTTTGTAAATATAGTTTTAAAAATAGGGAACACAAGTAGTGTCCCCTATACTGCCTGAAAAGCCGCGAAAGATTCGCCAAGGCTTTCCGCCATTATTTTTTCACTTGGTTCATAACTTCTTCAGCAAAGTTTTCTTGGCGTTTTTCAATACCTTCTCCAACTTCGTAGCGGACGTAAGTTTTAACAGATGCGTTTTTCGCAGCCACAACTTGTTTCACTTTTTCGTCTGGGTTTTTAACGAAAGCTTGGTCTAATAAGCAAATTTCTTCGAAGAATTTGTTCAGACGGCCTTCAACCATTTTAGCTACGATGTTTTCCGGTTTGCCTTCTTGAAGAGCTTGCTGAGTCAGGATCTGACGCTCATGGTTTGCTTCTTCTTCAGACACTTGGTCGCGGGAAATGTAACGAGGATTTACCGCTGCAACATGCATCGCGATGTCTTTTGCAAGATCTTCGTCAGTTGTTCCGCTAAGAACGGATAATACGCCGATGCGGCCTCCCATGTGAAGGTAAGCACCGAACGCTTCGCTGTCTTCTTTTGAAATAACAGCAAAACGGCGAAGAGTGATTTTCTCTCCGATTTTAGCAACGTTGCTTGTGATGTATTCTTCAACAGTAGAACCGTTTTCCATCTTTTGACCCATTGCTTCTTCAAGATCAGCAGGAGCGTTTGCAAGAAGGTGGTCAGCAAGCGTGTTCAGAAGCTCTTTGAAGCCTTCGTTTTTCGCAACGAAATCAGTTTCAGAGTTTACTTCTAAGATAACGCCTTTGTTGCCGTCAGTTTTAATAAGAGTAGAACCTTCAGCAGCGATACGGTCAGCTTTTTTAGCCGCTTTCGCAATTCCTTTTTCTCTCAGAAGGTCGATTGCTTTGTCCATATCTCCGTCAGTTTCAGTCAATGCTTTTTTACAGTCCATCATACCAGCGCCTGTTTTTTGACGCAGTTCTTTTACCTGCTGTGCAGTAATAGCCATTTGAATTCCTCCTTATATGTGTAAACAAGATATGTATAGATACATTTTTCTTGAAAAAAGGTGATAAAAGGCAGTCCCTTCTATCACCTTTTGATTAGGTTACGCAGTTGTCGTTTCTGTTTCAGGTGCAGTCTCTTCAGCAGCTTCCGCTTCTTCTTCGCCTTGCTTCGCTTCAAGAATAGCATCTGCCATTTTAGAAGTAAGAAGTTTAACAGCGCGGATTGCGTCATCGTTTGCAGGGATTACGACATCAATTTCATCAGGATCACAGTTTGTATCTACGATTCCGATGATAGGAATGTTCAATTTGCGAGCTTCCGCAACAGCGATGCGCTCTTTGCGAGGATCGATGATGAATAATGCATCAGGAAGATCCTTCATGTCTTTAATTCCGCCGAGGAATTTTTCAAGACGCTCTAATTCTTTTTTCAATTGAACAACTTCTTTTTTCGGAAGTACTTCAAATGTACCGTTTTCTTGCATTTTCTCGATGTCTTTCAGACGCTTAATGCGTTTTTGGATTGTTTCGAAGTTTGTCAGTGTACCGCCCAACCAGCGTTGGTTGACATAGTACATGCCAGAGCGTACAGCTTCTTCTTTAACAGAATCCTGAGCTTGTTTTTTTGTGCCGACGAAAAGGATTTTTCCGCCTTCAGCAGCAAGGTTTTTCGTGAAGTTGTAAGCTTCCTCTACTTTTTTCACTGTTTTTTGAAGGTCAATGATGTAGATTCCGTTACGCTCCGTGAAAATGTAACGCTTCATTTTTGGGTTCCAGCGGCGTGTTTGGTGGCCGAAGTGAACACCAGCTTCAAGCAATTGTTTCATAGAAATAACTGACATGTGATTTCCTCCTAATAAAATGGTTTTTTTCCTCCGCTTAGGTCATTTTTGTGCAGAACTGCCGTTTGCAGCACCCTCTGCATAAATCGTTAAGCGTGTGTATTTAACACCAAGAAATAATATAACACAGCTTTATGCGACAATCAAGAATCCTTTACAGCTTTGCCGCGAAATTTTAAAAACAGCTCGATTTCTGTCTTTCCGCTCTGCATCCGTTTGGCAATTTCCGCGGGGGTGAGCCCTTGTTCATATAATTCTGAAACACGTTCTTCAAACGAATGCGCGCCGCTGTTTTCGTCACTTTCAGCCCGTTCCGTTGCACTGATGAGCTTTTCCATATGGTCCGGAATATCAGGCTCTTCTTTCGGTTCCGGCCGGGGTTCGGCGTCTTCTGCGTCCGGCGCTTGACGGCTTTTTGCGTCTTCGAGTCTTTCATTTTCTTCTTTCAGCTCAAGCAGAAACGCTGCAAGGGTGTTTTCCGTCTCTTCAAGAATCTTCTTCTGCTGGCGCTCCGTCTCCTTGAGGGCTGAAAACCTCGTGTACAGAATAATGACGGCATAAAGCAGTACGCCGTGAAGCACAAAGCTTAAAAGCCATAATAGTGTTGACATGTTTTTCACTCGCTAACCATGAGTTCATTATTGAATTACTTTTTCAAGCAGGTGCTTTAATTTGAACAGCGCCTTTGAATGAATCTGTGAAATCCGCGACGTCGAAAGGTTCAGGACTTGTCCGATTTCGGTCAAAGTCAGTTCTTCTTTATAGAATAAACTGACGACAAGCTGCTCTTTTTCAGAGAGCTCATGAATTTTGCCCGCAAGCTGAGCGATCAGCTCGTCCTTCATGATTTTTTCTTCCGGCGGCACATTTTTGTCATCTCTGATCATCACTTGAATATTCTCACCGTCATCCTGGTCGTGAAGCTTTTCATCAATTGATAAGAGATTGGCAAAAAACCCTTCATTCATCGTTGATACTACGTCCTGCTCCGTCATCCCCAGCTCTTCTGCGATCTCTGAAGGCGTCACATTCCGAAGGTAGCGCTGTTCAAGTTTTTCGATCGCCGCTTCGACTTTTTTTGTCTTCTCCCGTGAAGTTCTGGGCAGCCAATCTTCTTTACGCAGCCCATCGATGATTGCACCGCGAATTCTAAACGAGGCATAGGTATCAAATTTTAAATCCCGGCCGGGGTCAAATTTTTCTAGGGCATCATATAAACCAAGCATACCAAGGCTCATTAGATCGTCTTTATGCACCGATTTCGGCAGTCCGACGGAAATTCTGCCGACATGATATGTGACCAGCGGCATGTAACGGCGCATTAAATCATCACCGGCTTTAGGATCTTTCCACTCTTTCCAGCGCGACCAAAGCACCTGATCTTCATAATTCAAGGATTGCATTGTTATCCCCCTACCTCATACCTTTATTAAATCGTTGTTTCACCTTGTTTAACAGTTCGAATGTGCAGCATGCAGGACTTTGGCTCAAATTCAATCGTCCGGCCGCTTGAGCCGCCCGTATCTTCACTGATGACCGGAATGTTATACAATGAAAGCTGCTCTTTGATGGCCGCTACATTCCTCGGACCGATTTTCATCAGGTCGTTTGTCATTTTAAACTTAAACATCTCCGCTCCCCCGGCGAGTTTTGCCTTCAGGGCAAACTTGCGGCAGCCGGCTTTCAAAAGCATATCAATCGTCATCTTAACGGCGGTGTCCGCGTATTTTGCACGGTTGAGCTCCGCCGTTTTTGATAAACCGGAGTCCGGCAGCATGACGTGAACGAGTCCTGCCGTTTGTTTGTCTTTATCGTATAAAACCAGCCCCACGCATGAACCGAGTCCCGAGGTTCGGATTTTATCCGGGTAACGCGCGACTTGAACATCCGCAATCCCCACTTTAACGACTGCGGCTTCCGCACGGCTCATAAAGCCGCACCCAATGAGACGAAGAGCTTTTCAAAAGAATCATAGTCCGGGAGCATAAACATGTGGGCTTTGAGCTCCTGCCGGCTGCCCTGGTCAAAAATAGAAGTATCCACGACAATGGCATGCTCTCCGACTTGGCTTAGCTCCATCAGCCCTTCACTGATAACCGCGCCGAACATATCAAGTGAGATTTCCGGCACGCTCGGGTAAATCTCAAGCTTTGTCAAATCAGCCAATGCCGTTAAATAGGAACCAGCTAAAATATTGCCGAACTCATGTAAAGCAGAAGAACTCAAATGATCTTCGCCCAGCTGGTCAATATCAAAATCCGGATTTCCGATCAGCTCTCTGATAAACTGTTCCGCCTGATCAAAAGGCATGATGAGAAAGATAGAGCCGGTCATGTCGCCTTCCATTCTTAAAAAGATACTGGCGACCGGCGTTTCAGCCCCGCCGAAAAAATCAGCGAGCTCATCAAATGTCAATAAAGTCGCAAACGGCACTTCCATGTCTATCTTTCTGTTCAGCAGCTGAGCCATTGCAGAAGCCGAGTGACCCGCCCCGATATTTCCGACTTCCCGCAAAATATCCATCTGCTCTTCTTTGATCGCTTCAAACTTACTCATGTTGTCTTTTCCCCTTTAAGCATTAGGCTCTCCGGACGCAGATGCCGAAGCACCTTTATCCAGCACCGCATGCGCATCGATAATATTGAGGAGCCTGTTATCTTGCTTAACGATCTGTTTAATCCACACATCCGTTTCCTTTGTCTGGCTTTCAGGCGCGGATTCGATTTCATTTTCATGCACGGTGATGACGTCATTGGCCTCATCCACGACCCATCCGACATCAGCGTCACGGTAAGAAATGATGATAATCCGAGTCTCTTCTGTGATGTCCTGTTCAGGCTGGTTCAGACGTTTTCTTAAATCAAGAACCGGGGTAATCACTCCGCGCAGATTGATAACGCCGCGGATATAAGATTCCACACCCGGGACCCTCGTCGGTTTTTGCCACTTTTCAATTGATTTCACCTGGGAAACTGAGATAGCGTATTCTTTCCCGTTTATCATAAACACAATCATTTTTTCACCTGTTTTGATTTCAGCAGTCATTCGGGCACCTCCTCGTGTCGTTTTAGTAGATCAGCGCATTACAATCAATAATCAGCGCCACTTCTCCGTTTCCGAGAATCGTAGCGCCGGAAATCGCAAAGACGTTCGTCAAATAGTCGCCGAGTGATTTCAGTACGACTTCCTGCTGTCCGATAAAAGAGTCCACGACAAAAGCAGTGGATTTATCGCCCTTTTTCACGACGATTACATGGAACTGATCGGCATCCTGTTTTGAATCCGTAATGCCGAATTCTTTTTTCAGATAGACGATCGGAACGATTTGGCCTCTGAAATCAATCACTTCTCTGTCATGCGTCTGCAGGATATCTTTCTTATCAATAACAGCCGTCTCTATAATAGAAGAAATCGGTATCGCAAACGTCTCTTCTTCCAGTTTAATGAGAAGAACAGATATAATTGAAAGTGTCAGCGGAAGCTGGATACTGAAAAGAGAACCTTGGCCTTCCGCGGATTTGACACTGACAGAGCCCCCGAGTGATTCGAGTTTATTTTTCACAACATCCAGACCGACGCCCCGCCCTGAAATGTCAGAAATTTGATCGGCAGTCGAGAAGCCCGGAGCAAAAATAAGCTCGTAAATCTCATTATCTTCAAGCGTTTCAGCATCACGTTCGGTGATTACACTCCGTTCGAGCGCTTTTTCAAGAATTTTCTTTCTGTTCAAGCCGGCCCCGTCATCTTCAACCTCAATAAAGACGTGATTGCCGCTGTGATATGCCTTAAGCACGACATGACCTGATTCCGATTTTCCTTTATTCACCCGCACTTCAGGCGATTCAATGCCGTGATCGATGCTGTTTCTGATTAAATGGACAAGCGGATCGCCGATTTCATCAATCACCGTACGGTCCAGCTCCGTTTCAGCTCCGATGATGGACAATTCGATTTTCTTGTTTAATTCCTTTTGAAGCTGGCGGATCATTCTCGGGAAACGGTTAAAGACGGTTTCTACCGGCACCATCCGCATATTAAGAATAATAGACTGAAGGTCGCCCGAGATTCTGGTCAGGCGTTCAACGGTTTCAGTCAGCTCATTGTGGTCAAGCTCCTTGGCGATCTGCTCAAGACGTCCGCGGTCAATGACAAGTTCTTCAAAAAGGTTCATTGAAGAATCCAGTCTTTCAATGTTGACGCGAATCGTTTTCGAGCCGCTGTGATGTTTCGGCTGTTCTTCCGTTTTCGCTTGCGGCTTTGGCTGTTTCTCAGCCTTTTTAACCGGAGCTTCCTTCACCGGTTCAGCCGCTTGCGGTTTTTCGGCCGTTTTTAACGGCGCACCGGCAGAAATTTTGACATTCTCCACTTCTGAAATGCCGCTGATGAGTTCTTTAATTTCTTCAGCAGGCTGCTTTGTCAAGAAACACACCTGAAAATCCGTTCCGAAATCTTCCGTCTCAAGCACTTCCGCGGCAGGTATCGTTTTTGCGACTTCTCCGGCTTCATTCAGCTTTTCAAAAATCATGTACACCCGCACGGCTTTGAGCATGCAGCTTTCATTCAGGGAAACCGTTATTTCATAGCGGCTGAATCCTTGCTCTTCCGCCTCTTCAATAACAGTCCGTTCGAACTCATCATAATTCCATTCAGTTGAAGCCTGTTGTTTTGAAGCCGGCGGTTCTGCTGTTTCGGCTGAAGCCGCAGTCTCATGCACCGCATTTACGTCGAGCTTCGCACTCACTTCAGAAATATCACGTTTGCCGTCTCCTCCGTCAATAATGGACTGCACCATCTCTTCAAGATGATCAAGCGCTTCAAACAGCACATCCAGCCAATCTGATGTAACGGGCATTTCTCCGTTGCGGATGGCGTCCAGCACATTTTCCATCAGGTGGGTTAAATGCGCCAGATCTGTATATCCCATCGTTGCGCTCATGCCTTTCAGCGTATGGGCAGCTCTGAAGATGTCATGCACAAGCTGAAGGTCTGCCGGATCTTTTTCCAACAGCAGCAGCTTTTCGTTACATGTCTGTAAGTGCTCTTTACTTTCATCAATAAAGACATCTAAATATTGATTCATATCCAATTGATTCACACCCTCTCTTTTTTCACACATCCGGTGATGGATGCCGCGATATCTTCCACATGTTTAATCTCATGAATGAGGCCCGCCTTTATCGCTGACTTCGGCATTCCGAACACAACACAGGATTCGTCCGATTCCGCAATCGTTTTAACGCCGCCTGTTCTGAGCATTTCTTTTACGCCTTCGGTTCCGTCGCTGCCCATGCCGGTCATAATGACGGCTACCTTTTCGTAATCGGATAAGCGGCTTGCCGACCGAAACAAATAATCGGCTGACGGTTTATGCCGGCTTTCCGTATCATGAACGTCAAGAATGATGCGGAGCCTTCCGCCTTCCTCTGCAACCGTCATATTTTTTCCGCCGGGCGCGATGTACACCCATCCGTCTTTCGCTTCTTCACCGTTTTCCGCTTCTTTGACCTGAATATCTGACAAATGGTTGAGTCTGTCTGCAAGTGAAGCGGTGAAGCCTTCAGGCATGTGCTGAACGACAAATACAGGCGCCTTTAAATCCTTCGGCAGTTTCGGAATCACCTTTTGCAGAGCCCGCGGTCCGCCTGTAGAGGTCGCGATGAATACGGCCTGCTTGGCGGATTTTGCTTTCGGTCTTTCAAATCCCGCTAAAGCCGGACGTTCCGGGATAGAAGACTCTTTCACTGCCGCCTCAGGTTTTTGTGCGCGGGACAGCCCGGCTGCAATCACCCTCTCAATCAGCTGCTCTTTAATTTTATAAAGATCAAGGGAAATCGCTCCGGAAGGCTTGGTGATAAAATCAAAAGCGCCCATTTCCAGGCAGTTGATCGTTCGGTCCTTCCCTTGTTGTGTCTGGCTCGATACCATGATTACGGGAAGTTTATATATGCTGATGATCTTCCGCAATGTATCCGTTCCGTTCATGACCGGCATTTCAATATCAAGCGTGACAACATCCGGTTTGAGAAGCTCTATTTTCTTCAGCGCCTCTTCCCCGTTTCTGGCTGTCCCGATGACTTCTATCTGCACTTCCGCAGCCAGAAAATCGGTAATCATCTTTCTCATAAAAGCTGAGTCATCAACGACAAGCACACGAATCACTGTAAAGTCCTCCTCAATAAAAAAGAAGATAATCTCTCAATAAATGCCGGTTTCTCTTCTCTTGGTTTGTTTTCTTCCGTTTGAAACAAGACATCCGTCAGAAGACGGACGGACCTGCTGGCTTTTGCTTGAGGACTTTTTATTAAAAAAGGCACCTGGTCAATGACGGCTTGACTTACTAGCGGGTCATCGGGTATGGAGCCGGCGAAACGCACTTCCGCGCCTAAAAACGTGTGAATCGCATGAGAAAGGCGGTTGTACGTGTCCAGCGCCTGTTTTTGGGAGCGGGCGCGATTGACGGCAATGTTTACGGTCAGCCGTTCATCCGCGAGCAAAAGATGTTTGATCGCGCTGTAGGCATCCATAATGGCCGTCGGCTCAGGCGTTGTCACGGCGAGAATGTCTTCCGCCGATAAAATAAACGGCAGCTGTTCGTTTGAAAGTCCCGCTCCCATATCAAACAGAACGTAATCAAAATCGCTTAATACAGCGGAAAGACCATTCATAAAAGCCGCCCACTTCTCTCCGTCAGCTTGATAGATCGCCTCAAGCCCCGTTCCTCCGGATATGTACCGAAGGCCTTTCGGACCGGAGGACAGTGATTGCGCCAATGCGTGCCGATTCTCCATCACATCAATAATGGTGCGGGAAGAAGCAGCGCCGATCAGCACATCAATGTTGCCCATTCCGATGTCAAGATCAATGATGAGTGCTTTTTTTCCTTTTTCCTGCAGGGCAACTGCCATGTTTAATGTTAAATTAGATTTTCCGACGCCGCCTTTACCGCTGATGACGGCTAATGTCTTCGCTTTTTTCTCATAAAGCTCCGGCTTGATCATTTGCCGCTCTCTCATTTTCCTTCTTAATGACTCTGCCTGATCGGGTTTCATGTCAAAAGCATCCTTACAAACTCTTTTGGTGAAGCCGATAGGATGTCCTCAGGCACATCCTGTCCATTTGTCAAATAGGCGGCGCCGATTCTTGATTCCGACAGCACTTGAAACACGGAGCCGAGTGAGGCGGTTTCATCCGTTTTCGTGAAAATGAATTGATTGACCGGCACACCGGAAAAACGTTTCAGCACCTGTTTCATATCTTCATATTTTGCAGATGCTGATAATACGAGAAAGGATTGTAAGCCTGATTCAAACGGAATCATCTCTTGTAATTCCGTAATATACTGCTCTTCTTTAAAGTTTCTACCGGCTGTATCAATGAAAACATGGTCATATTCAGCGAATTTTTCCAGTGCCTTCAGACATTCTTCCTTTGAATAGCATACTTCAAGAGGAGCCTGAAGCAGCTCCGCATATGTCTTCAGCTGCTCGACCGCGGCAATCCGGTAAGTATCCGTCGTCATAAATGCAATTTTTTTATGCTCTGTCAGCATTGATGAGGCCGCGAGTTTCGCAAGTGTAGTCGTTTTGCCGGCCCCGGTTGAACCGAAAAGCACGACGTATTTTGATTGAATCCCTTCCTGCCACCTGTCTGCCGAAGGGAGTTTTTTCACTAACAAATCCTGCAGTTTTGAGCTGACATTATCTTCAGTTAAATCTCCGGAAACAATTGAAGAACGGAGCAATTCACTGAGAACGGCGTTTTGCGTATGATCAGGAAGCCCGGCTTGCTTCAATAGTCTCTCGGCTTTTTTTAATGGTTCAGGGAGCACTTCTTTATAATGCGCCAGTTCGCCGGAAATGCTTTGATCCGGAAGACGCGGCGGCTGAACAGGCTCAGCTTTCTCCGCCGTTTCCGTCTTTTTCATTTCTTCAGCGGCAGCCGGCGGCGTTTTTCTCGCTTCCCTGACGTCACGATCTAAAACCGCTATCACTTCAACGGCCTGCTGCGGCCGCAGCCCCAGCCATTTTCGTTTCTTTACTTGTTTGGAATGTAAAATAACGGCATCATTGCCGAGTTCCTTTTTGATTTGCTTCGCGGCATCCTGCATTGAAGCGGCTGTAATTTTTTTTATTTTCATTAAATATCCACCACTCCAATGCTCTGTACTTCAACATTTGCTTCCAGCTCATTATAAGAAAGAACCGGAAGATCAGGGAAATACCGTTCTAACAGCTGTTTAACATACATTCTGACAGCAGGCGAGCAAAGAAGAATCGCTGACTCCTGACGGATGGAAAGCTGCTCGGCCTCTTTAGCGACAGAACGGATGATGCTGTCTGAAACCTCAGGGTCGAGTGACAGGTAATTGCCCTGTTCAGTCTGCTGTACCCCGTCTGCAATCGCTTTTTCCACCCGGCCTGAGCATGTGATGACCTTCAGCGTTTCATGCTCTCTCGCATATTGTGCCGTGATTTGTTTGGCAAGCGACTGTCTCGCGTATTCTGTCAAAAGGTCTGAATCTGTCGTTAATCTTCCGTAATCGGCAAGAGTTTCAAAAATGGTCACCAAGTTTCTGATTGACACTTTTTCTCTCAGCAATTTGGCAAGCACCTTTTGAATATCGCCGACAGAAAGAGGGTTTGGCGTGACTTCCTCAACAAGCACAGGATAATTTTCCTTCAGATGATCGATCAGCTGCTTTGTTTCCTGTCTGCCGACCAGTTCATGGGCATGCTGCTTAATTTTTTCTGTAATATGCGTAGATACGACTGACGCCGGATCAACAACTGTATACCCCAGCATGTCCGCTTCATCTTTCGCAGCTTCGCTGATCCATTTTGCGGGAAGTCCGAACGACGGTTCAATCGTTTCAATTCCTTCAATGACGTCATCTTCAGGCGTCGGTGACATCGCTAAGTAATGATCCAGCAGGAGCTCTCCTTTAGCGACTTCATTGCCTTTAATTTTCAATCTGTATTCATTCGGCTGGAGCGCGATGTTATCCCTGATGCGCACAACCGGAATGACAAGTCCCAATTCAAGCGCAAGCTGACGTCTGATCATGACGATGCGGTCAAGAAGATCACCGCCCTGCCCCGCGTCTGCAAGCGGCACGAGTCCGTATCCGAACTCAAATTCAATCGGATCAATATGTAAAAGCTGCACGACGCTTTCCGGGCTTTTCAGTTCATCCGCCTGAGCCTCTTCTTCAAGAATTTCTTCCTCTTCTTCGCTCGGCTTATCCGTTTTGGACAGCATGTAAGCGCCGAATGCAAGCAGACCGGCGATCGGTCCCGTCAGCAGAATGCCGATCGGTGTAAGAAGACCGAGCAAAAGTACAGTTCCCGCGGCTACATACAAGAGCTTCGGATAAGCAAACAGCTGGCCTGTAATATCATGACCGAGGTTTCCTTCAGATGCCGCTCTCGTCACGACAATCCCCGTAGCCGTTGAAATGAGCAAGGCCGGCATTTGAGAAACGATACCGTCACCGACCGTCAGCATTGTAAAGTGAGACGCAGCTTCTTGTATGCTCATCCCCTGCTGCAGCATGCCGATTACGATTCCGAAAATAATATTGATCATCACGATGATGATACCCGCGATGGCATCCCCTTTGACGAATTTGCTCGCACCGTCCATGGCGCCGTAAAAATCGGCTTCCCGGGCGACTTTTTCACGTCTGTGCTTTGCATCCTGCTCCGTAATCATGCCGGCATTTAAATCCGCGTCAATACTCATTTGCTTTCCGGGCATCGCATCGAGCGTAAATCTCGCCGCCACTTCCGATACCCGCTCGGCGCCTTTTGTAATGACAATAAACTGAATAATAATCAAGATAATGAAGACAACAAGCCCTACCAGCACATTTCCGCCGACAACGAAATTCCCGAATGTCTCAACAACCTTTCCCCCTTCTCCGTGAGAAAGAATCGAACGTGTCGTCGACACATTGAGCGCAAGCCGAAACAGCGTCAATAACAGCAGCAATGACGGGAATATCGAGAATTGCAGCGGTTCTTGCATATTCATTGTGGTGAGAAGCACGATCAACGCAAGAGAGATATTAATGATGATCAAAATACTTAACAACCATGGAGGGAATGGAATCACCAGCATTGCCACAATGAGGACAACACTTATTAAAACCGATAAATCTCTTGTTGACATGCTGTTTTTCTCTCCTTTTGAATCTGAAATTCACTATACTTTTTGTTTCGTTTTATATACATAAGCCAAAATTTCCGCAATGACTTTGAAAAACTCTTCCGGCACAGCCTGGTCAATGTCAACCTGATCATATAACGCACGCGCGAGCGGCCTGTTTTCAATCGTCATGACATCGTGTTCTTTGGCGATCTGCCTGATTTTTAATGCGAGATGGTCGACCCCTTTGGCAACAATGTAAGGGGCGTCCATTTTCTTTTCATCATATTTTAAAGCTATCGCATAATGGGTCGGGTTGGTAATGATGACATCCGCTTTCGGCACTTCCTGCATCATCCGCCTCATCGCCATTTCCCGCTGCTTCTGCTTAATTTTGGACTTGATTATCGGATCACCCTCCGATTTTTTGTATTCATCTTTTATATCCTGCTTTGACATTCTGATATTTTTCTCATAGTCAAAACGCTGATATAAATAATCAAGCCCGGCCAGCAACATTAAAGCCCCTGATCCCGCAAGCCCCATCCAAAGCGTGAGCTTAGAAACGAAAGTGAGCACTTCCGCAGGCGTTAAAAGAGGAAGGCGGAGAATATCGCCATAATGAAGCCAGAGCACCATAAAGGCGGCAAAACCGACCACAGTAATCTTCAAAATAGATTTGACCAGTTCAACAATCGCCCTCATGCTGTAAATCCGCTTAAAACCTTTCAGCGGGCTGAGCTTATTCAAGTCAGGCTTGAGGACTTCCGCAGAAAACAGAAAACCCACCTGCATGTAATTACTCACGACACCTGCCACAAGCGCGACCAGCATAATCGGCGCGAGGATGAGGCTGATATCTTTCACCGTATCCACGAACAGTTCATGCACGGCAGATGCTGACAGATGTAATGATATCGATTTCGTATAAAACGTTTTAATAAAGGACAGCAGCCTGTCCCGCATATAAGGACCGAGCGCGATCAGCGAAAGAAAGATAATCAGTAAAGAAACGGCTGTATTCACATCCGTACTTTTCGCGACCTGTCCTTTCTTTCTTGTATCCTTCCGTTTTTTCGGAGTGGCTTTCTCCGTTTTTTCACCGGCAAAGAATTGCAGATTCAGTCTGAGTCTCATCATGTCACACCGACCAATGCCAATAGATTCCGCATGGTTTCAACGGTAAGGCTGAAGATGTTGCGGACGACGACAAACATCACCGACATACAAACGATCAGCATAATAAAGCTCACGGCTATTTTCAGAGGAAGCCCGACAACGAAAACATTCAGCTGCGGCACCGTTCTCGCTACAATACCGAGCGCCAAATCAACTAAAAACAGACTGGCCACAACCGGCGCAGACATTTGAAAAGCGATAATAAACATGGCATTGAAGCTTTTTGCGATAAAAAGTCCAAACTGATCATTTCCAAACGACGGAAATGCCTGGTCAAGCGGGATATACTGAAAGCTGTAATAAATCCCGTCCAATAAAAGATAATGGGCGTTTACGCTGAGCATAAATAACAGCGCCAGCGTATAAACGAATTGTCCGATCAGCGGGCTTTGCGTTCCTGATTGCGGATCAATGACATTGGCGATGGAAAAGCCCATCTGAAAATCAATAAAGGAACCTGCTATCTGAATGGCTGTCATCATCATGAAAGCGATCAGCCCGAGGCTCAAGCCCACAACGGCCTCTTTTATGACAAGCAGCATATACTGTTCCCCTATTTCTATTTCCGGAGCATGTTTCAGCGTGCTGAAGCAGATCACCGAAAGAAAAAAAGCAAAGCCGATTCGGTGAACCGCCGGCAGATTCCGATGTCCGAACACCGGCACCGTTACAAAAAAAGCAGAGATTCTGATAAAGACCAATAAAAAAGCGGGAAATAAATCAATGATGGAATTCATTTGATTCTACCCTGCAAATCGGTTCAGATGAGAAAACAGATCAGTTGTGAACGAAAGAATCGTCGACAGCATCCAAGGACCGAAAAAGATCAGTCCAAGCATCACCGCCACGATTTTCGGAATGAACGCAAGCGTCTGTTCCTGTATTTGAGTTGTCGCTTGAAAGATACTGACGAGCAAACCGACGATCAGCGCGATCGCAAGCAGCGGCCCGCTGATCATTAGTGTTACATATACGGCTTTTTCCGCCATGGAAATTACAAATTCTGAACTCACAATTAGCACCTACCCTAAAAGCTGTCAAGCAAAGATTTCACGATTAAATACCATCCATCGACCAAAACGAAAAGCAATATTTTAAAGGGCAGAGAGATCATAACCGGCGGAAGCATCATCATTCCCATTGACATTAAGACGCTCGCCACGACCATATCGATAATTAAAAACGGAATAAAAATCATAAAGCCCATTTGAAAAGCGGTTTTGAGTTCTGATATCGCATAAGCGGGCACCATCGTCGTCAAAGGAATATCCTGAATCGATTCAGGTTTTTTCATTTTGGCATAGTTCATAAACAGCGCAAGATCCTTCTGCCTTGTATGCTTGCTCATATACTCTTTAATCGGCTTCTCGGCTTTTGTATATGCTTCATCGAGACTGATTTTGTTGTCCATCAGCGGCGTTAAGGCTTCCTTATTAATCTCTGAAAAAGTCGGCGCCATAATAAAAAACGTCAAGAACAGCGCAAGGCCGATTAAAACCTGGTTGGGAGGCATGTTCTGCGTCGCCAGTGAGGTTCTCACAAAAGACAGGACGATGACGATTCTCGTAAAGCAGGTCATCAAAATCAGAATCCCCGGCGCCACTGAAAAGACAGTCAAAAGCAGCAGTAATTTAACAGTGGAGCTGACTTCGGTCGGACTGCTTGAATTAAAAAGATTAATAAATTCATTCATGATGATAAGGGCCTTTCTTCTTTCCTTCAGAACGGCTTTGTTTCAGCTCGTTCAGCTGTTCTTTCAGCGCTTTTGAAAACGACGGAAGCATCGTTTGCGGCTTTTTTTCTCCATCCTTACGCGGATTTACGAGCTTGGTCCATTCCACTTTTGAAGACATCGACTCTTCGTATTGGCTCAAAATCGCCTCGCGCTCTTTTTCATCTTCAATTTCTTTTAAAAGCTGTATCGTTTCGCCCACACCGACTACGAGAACGCTGTTTCCCACTTTAATCAGCTGCACGGAACGGTTTTGGCCGACTGACGTTCCGCCGATATTTTCTACATATTGAAACGGCTTCAGCAGACGGTTTCTTCTATTCATCAGTTTGACAAATCCATAGATCAGCAGAATGACGAATAATAACGCCCCAATCATCTTTACAAAATCAAAAGCGGAGACAGAAGATGCAGAAGCATCCCCTATCTCTTGATCAGCCGTTTGTTTCGATGTATCGCTTTTTTTCTCTGTTTTGTTTGTTGATTGTTTGTCAAACCATTCGTTGACGGTGGAATTGTCAGACTCCGCCGCAAAAGCAGGGAACGGATGTACATTGAGTAAAACGAAACAACAAATCAAAGCTAGTAAACCATGACTCTTTTTCAACAGTCGTACACCCTTTAGCTTAATGTTTTATTAATGGCTTCAAGCACGCGGTCCGCTTGGAACGGTTTCACGATAAAGTCTTTTGCGCCGGCTTGAATCGCGTCAATAACCATTGACTGCTGGCCCATAGCCGAACACATGATGATTTTCGCCTGCGGATCGATTTGTTTAATTTCCTTTAAAGCTGTAATCCCGTCCATTTCAGGCATTGTAATATCCATTGTCACAAGGTCGGGGGAATGCTCTTTGAATTTTTCGACTGCCTGCGCTCCGTCTGAAGCTTCAGCTACAACGTCAAAACCGTTCTTCACTAAAATATCTTTGATCATCATTCTCATAAATGCTGCATCGTCTACAATTAAAATTCTGTGTGCCATAATCTGTTTCTCTCCTCTATGTTCGCTTATTTTAAATTGTTAAGGCGGTCTGCCTGACTTAAAATATCAGTGACTCTCACGCCGAAGTTTTCTTCTATGACGACGACCTCGCCTTTTGCCACGATCCGCTGGTTGACCAGGATGTCAACAGGTTCACCAGCCAGCTTGTCAAGCTCAATAATGCTTCCCGCAGAAAGTTCAAGGATTTCTTTGACGCTTCTCTTCGTTCTGCCGAGCTCAACCGTAACGGAAAGCGGAATATCCATCAGCATATCAAGGTTATTCCTTGATCCTTGCGCCGCTTCGTTATGATCAAACGCCTGGAATTCCACCGGAGCGACTTGAACAGGAGCAGCTTTTTTGGCGGTTCCCTGTCTCTTCGGAAGCTCGGGTTTTGCCTGCGGCTCCGGCTGCATGGCAGGTTCCGGCTGCGGCGTTTCGTATGTTTCCTGTGGTTCTGATACGGTTTCTGCGGCCTCTGACTCATGCTGGTCTGCAGTCATCAGTTCTGCGATCAGATCTTTCGCAAACGTAATCGGATAAAGCTGCATGATGCTCGAATCGATTAATTCGCCGACTTTCAGACGGAATGACACTTTTACGAGCAGGTCATCCTCAGGTATTCTGTCGGTCCCTTTTTCTTCCGTCACATCCAGAAGTTCAACCCTTGGCGGAGAAATGTCAATCTTTTTACTGAACACGGTCGACATTGACGTAGCAGCCGAGCCCATCATTTGATTCATTGCTTCCTGCACGGCGCTCAGGTGGATTTCACCGAGTGACGGATCGGCGCCCAGGCCGTCTCCGCCGATCATCAAATCCGCGATGATGGCCGCGTCGCTTTGTTCGACGACGAGCAAATTGCTGCCGTCAAAGCCTTCTGTGTAGTTCACTTCAATGGCAACATACGGATGAGGAAATTCATCACTGATTTTGCTTTTTGAAATGACGGTCACACTCGGCGTTGTAATGTCCACTTTTTGATTTAAAAGAGTGGACAGCGCCGTAGCCGAGCTGCCGAACGAAATATTCCCGATTTCTCCGATCGCATCGCGCTCAAGTTCAGACAAG
The DNA here is from genome assembly GCF_002843505.1 of Bacillus sp. SJ-10. Classification (NCBI taxonomy): domain Bacteria; kingdom Bacillati; phylum Bacillota; class Bacilli; order Caryophanales; family Bacillaceae; genus Bacillus; species Bacillus sp. SJ-10. The sequence continues at coordinate 3,048,963 of NZ_CP025258.1, forward strand.
TTCGCCTCTTGAGGCTGTTCTGTATCCTCTGATTGACTGCTTGTGCCGTTAAGAAGAGCATCGATTTCATCTTGAGATAATCTATTGTTCATCTTGTTCACCTCTTATGTCGTGATCTAAAATTTGCACTGCCTGTCTTCGATTCACCCGGCCGGCCTGCCCTAAAAACTTCGGTTTGTTTCCGACCAATACAGTAAGAGGATCAGTCACTGATTTGTCCAGAGTTATACAGTCCCCGACTTCCAAACTTAAAAATTCTTCTATTGTCAGTTCAGAAGCGCCCAAGAGAGCCACAACGGGAATTTGAGCCGTCATGATGCGCTTTTCAAGCAACTTCGTTTCTTCGGGCTTCGCTTCATTCCGGTCTGATTGCATCCAATAATGTACGGAAAGCTTAGGGATAATCGGCTCAAGTACGACATGGGGAATACAAAGATTAATGACACCGCTGATTTCACCTATCTGCGTATTGAGAGAAATGACAACGACTGTTTCATTTGGGGAAACCATCTGCACAAACTGAGGATTCACTTCAAATTCAGTCATTTCAGGGTCAATATCAGCAATCGATTGCCACGCTTCTTTGTAGTTGCCCAGTGCATTTTCAAATAAGTTAGAAATAATATTCGTTTCAATTTCCGTAAGGCTGTCAGCTTTGTTATGAGTGATGCCGATGCCTCCCATGACGCGGTCAAGCATTGCGTATGCGATGGTGGGATTAACCTCCATCATGATTCTGCCTTCCATCGGATGGACATCGAATAAATTTAAAATCGTCATGTTCGGTATGGAACGGATAAATTCTTCATACGGCACCTGATCAACTGAGCTGACGGATATATGAATATACGTTCTGAGCTTGGCGGAAAAGTGTGTTGTGAGAAGCCTCGCAAAGTTATCATGTATCCGGGTTAAACTGCGTATCTGATCTTTCGAGAATCTGAGAGCCCGTTTAAAATCATATACCTTTACTTTTTTCTCTTTTACTTCCTTTTTCAGCTCTTCCGCATCCGCCTCACCCGTGGAAATGGCGGAAAGCAGTGCGTCTATTTCATTTTGGGAGAGAACTTCTCCTGACATTTTCTTCACCTCCGTATTCTGTCAAATTTGTTTTTATTGCAGATTAAAGGAGGTAATGTACACTTTCTGAACTTTTCCTTCTTGGAGATAGCTGTTTACTTTCTCTTTTAATGATTGTTTAAACGCTTCTCTTCCTTTATCTCCCTCAATCTCTCCGGCGCTTGTGTCGGCTAAAATGGAAATGATGTTGTCTTTCACCTGAAAATCGCGTTTTTCAAGTTCTTCCTTCGCTTTAGCCGAGTCGGTTTCAAGCTTGATGCCGATACGGATGATGCTGTCAGACTTTAAGTTTGTCGTGATATCGTCGACAGACACAGTGGCTGCAACGACTTCGTCAATTGTCGGCTTTTTATCTTTGCCGGAATTTCCGCTGACGACAAAATATGCTGCCGTTCCGAGGCCGGCGATGACAATTAAAATAATCAGCAAAATGATGACTAATTTTTTCTTCATTCTTCTTCCTCTATTCCCTGATCCAGTGAAAATATTTGTATGCTATGGTAAAACGATATGACTTTTTTGAGAACTGCTTCTTCCGGTTCTTTCACTACGAACTTTTTGCCGTTGGACAGTGTAATCGTCGTGTCGGGGAAGCACTCAATCTGTTCGATAAACAGCGCGTTCAGCGTAAAAGGCTGGCCGTTTAAACGGGTGACTTGAATCATGCAATCCGGAGAAGCGGCTTAACCGCCTCTCCTCCCTCCTTACCGTTTCAGATTAACCAGCTCCTGAAGGATTTCATCTGAAGTCGTAATGATTTTTGAGTTTGATTGGAAACCCCGCTGAGCAACGATCATTTCGGTAAATTCATCTGTCAGATCTACGTTTGACATTTCAAGATAGCCTGCCAAAAGCTTACCCGTTCCGTTTTCGCCCGGAGTGGTGACTGCGCTCGCAGCTCCTGAACTTAATGATTCTCTGTAAAGGTTGCCTCCGATTTTTTCCAGACCGGCGCTGTTAGGGAACGTGACCAGACCGATTTGTCCGGCATCATGAACCTCATCCCCTGCATCAGTATATGTAACGGTTCCGTCTGCACCGATGCTGTAATCTTTCGCATCAGTCGGAATATTGATTTTGCCGCCGCCGATTTTTTCAAGATAGTACCCGTCAGTCGTAACAAGGTTTCCTTGATTGTCCTTTCCGAAATTCCCCGCACGTGTGTAAACAATTCCCGCACCTGTATTAATCTGAAAGTAGCCGTCTCCGTCAATGGCTAGGTCGGTTTTATTCTGTGTAGCCTGCGGGGCGCCGGTTGAATGAACGACATCAATGGAAGAAGTCGCGGCACCCAAGCCGATTTGTTTTGAATTGGTCACGTTTGAACCGCCGGCGACTGTCTGGCTGATCATATCTTTAAATGTAACGCGGCTTTTCTTAAATCCCACTGTGTTGACGTTGGCGATGTTATTGCCGATTACATCTAGTTTTGTCTGAAAGTTTTTCATGCCGCTGATACCGGAATATAATGAACGTAACATGTTAAATTCCCCCTGGGTTTCTTTTTATTTAGATGTTTCGCTGACGGCCGTGACATTCCACGGACTGACCTCTTTGCCATTTTCAAGCACGAGCACGTAATTGCCGTTTGAATGCTTGACTGAATTGACCGGGCTTGTCTGATCCTTCCCGTCGCTGTCGCTGAATGTGACATTTTTGCCGATCCAGTTCACATACATCGTAAACGGATCTTGATTTTCTACAAATTTAGTCATCGTCGTATTCATATTCATCATTTGCTCCAATGAAGAAAATGTCGCCATCTGGCTGATGAATTCTTTGTCATCAACCGGATTGAGCGGGTCCTGGTTTTGAACCTGTGTCATTAAGATCTTCAGGAATTCGTCTTTCCCTAAATTCGTGCTGCTGTTTACTGCGGAGGTGCTCTTCGCGCTTGATGTGGTTGAAGCGCCCGCCGCGGCATAATCCGAGTTTACTGATGTCAACTATTCTTCCTCCATTTCATTGAGAGAAAGCTCCTCCAGCATATCTCCGAAATCGCCTGACTGCTGCTGGTTCTTCTGCTCTCTCTGTCCCTGATGCTGCTGTTTATTGTGATCGGCCGTCTGTCCGTAAACAGGCTGCTGATCCCCGCTTTGAAGCGGGACTGTAAAACGGTCGACTTGGACCGCCATATTCGGAAGCGACTGTTTCAGCTGAGGAAGATGCTGTTCCAGCAGCTCTTTCGCGGACTGGCTGGATGCGATTATTTTGCTTTGAAACATCCCGTTTTCGTTTGTCACCTTAATTGTGACAAATCCGAGGTTCTCGGGATTAAGACGAATCGTAAAGCTTCCGGTTGTTTTCCCGAAAGGCGTGTATTTCATCTGTTTCCAGCCGCTGATGACCTGATCCGTTAACGGTTTATTTTCTGCCGGCTGCTGTTCAGCTCCTGCGGACGTTTGCTGAATGCCGGCAAGGCTTCTCGTTCCCGAAAACAGTATATGTGCAGACAATTTGCTGTCAGGCGCCTTTGCGTGAGAAACCGTGCCGCCGTTTTGCTGTTCTGTTTTCCCGGCTGACTCTTGGGATGATTCAGATGATTGAGATAACACAAAAGCTTTCAGCTCAGTTTCAGCCATATCCCAATCCTTTGTTCCCTTTTGAGAAAGGCCCGCAAGCTGCTCCGCGACGCTTTGAAAGCTCTTCAGCTCAGCGGCTGTCATGGAGTAAAGTTTAGATGCCGATTCGTTTTTCGGAAAAAATGTCTGCCGCAGGTCTTGAATCACGCGGTCCGGAACGCCTTGTTTTTTCAATGCCTCTAATAAACGGGCGCCTTCCTGGTAAACCGCCTTTGCCTGCGCGCTGTCAGGCAGTTCCTGCTGAGATGTGAAGAGCTGGGATACGGCTTCTTGAATGAACAGCAGCCCCTTCTCAAGCGCATCCTTGACGGAATCCCCGTCTTTTGCGGAAGAATCCGGCTCATCCGTTTCAGGCTTCCCCCCATGCTGTTTTCCCGCTAACATGTCTTCAACAGATTCGGCAAGCTGTTTCAATAAAGGAAGAGCTGTTTCAGCCGTCTGCTTTCCTTCAAGAGCTTTTACCGCTTCAAGCAGCTGTTTCAGCTGCAATTCTTTATCTTCCGGGCCGGCTTTCAGCCAATCACCGATTTTAGATAGGGCATCATTCAGCTCTGCGTCACTTGTTTTTGTTTCATCTCCGGGCTGCCGGGGAGAAGTGATTTCCGACAGGAGCCAGTTCTGAAATAGACCTAAGCTGTTTACATTCATCTTCACATTGCTGTTTTGCGCAGTCTGCGTACGATTACCCGTTAATTCAAGCAGCTTCAACTTACATCACTCCTTATTTCCGTCAGCGGATAGTTTTTCTGTATATTTAGCCGCTTGTTCAGGAGTCATTTTCGTCAAGATTTCAGCAAGCTGCTTTTTACTTAATCCGTTTAAAATATCGAGGGCTTCTTTTTCTTTCAGCTTTACGATAATGCTTGCCGCTTTACCGCTGTCCATACTTTTATAGATGTTGATCATTTTATCTTTTCCGGCTGAATCCGAAGCGTCTTTTTTCGTTTCATCCGTCTTTGTTTTCTGCTGCTGTTCAGCTTCCTGTTTCAGTGAACGGATTTTCTGATTCAGATTATCGATTTCGGACTTGCTTGTGTCTAAATCTTTATTCAAAATGTTAATTTCACTTTTTTGTTCCTTTATGGTCTTTTCAAGAGAAGCCGTTCTGTCTTCCTTCTGCTTTTCCGCCGCGCTTTTCATTTCTTTCGTTTCGGGAACCAATTCTTTTAAAACAGGCGTTTTAGCGGCTGTTTCCTGAATCGGCTTCATCACATCAACGCCGGCAGCCCAAAGGATGATGCTTGCGACGATGATCAGAAAAATCAGCGGGATCATGATAAAAAGCAGGATTGAACCGAACTTTCCAGATCTCTTTTCTTTATCGGCCATTTCATTCGCTCCTAATGCCCCTGAATCATAAACTGCTTGATTGAAATGTCGTCCATTTCCCTCATCTCTGCAGCTTTGTCTTCAAGTGCGAACATATTAAATTGTTTTTCCCGCATTTTTTCAAATTTCTTTACTTCAATGTTTTTTTCGGTGAGCTGTTCCTGCTTCTCATTCATTTCATTTCGTTTCATGATGACAAGCTTTTGATAATGATAGATGGTGTTCTCAAGATTGGAAACGAATTGCTGATAATGTCTCATTTCCTGAACGCTCATCCCGCATTTCAGCTTTGATTCTTTGTCTTTTTCGAGCAATTCTTTTTTGCTCATATTTTCATATAGTTTTTCAGCCACTGTCTCAAATTCAGAAACCGATTGTCTGTATTCAGTCAATGTTTGGTCTTTTTCATTTTCTTTTAATTCCAGCAGCTTTTGAAATCTGAATTGGTATGCCACGATGTTTATTCCTCTTTTCCTGTCAGACTCGTCAATGCCGCAATGCTGTCTTCCAATTGAGCAGGTTCTTCCGTTCCTTGTTTTAAAAATTGAATAAGCTGCGGATAAAACTGAATCGCTTCATCAATTTCTCTTGATGACCCTCTTTTGTAAGCTCCGATATTAATGAGATCTTCAGAGTTTTGATAAGTTGACAGAAGATCGCGGAATTTGTTGGCCGCCTCTATATGCGATGTGTCTGAAATATTAGACATGACCCTGCTGATGCTTTTCAGGATATTCACGGCCGGGAACTGCCCTTTGTTGGCAAGCGCCCGATCGAGAACGATATGCCCGTCTAATATTCCGCGCACCGTATCGGCAATCGGTTCGTTCATATCATCTCCGTCAACGAGAACCGTATAAAAAGCGGTTATCGTTCCTTGTTCATTCGCGCCCGTTCTTTCCAACAAACGGGGCAAAATAGCGAACACAGAAGGTGTATATCCTTTTGTTGTCGGCGGTTCCCCCGCTGCCAGGCCGATTTCCCGCTGAGCCATCGCGACCCTCGTGACGGAGTCCATCATGAACATCACATTCCGGCCTTTATCGCGGAAGTACTCTGCAATGGCGGTGGCCGTATATGCCGCTTTCAAACGCATTAAGGCAGGCTGATCAGAGGTCGCGACTACGACGATCGAGCGTTTCAGGCCTTCTTCACCTAAATCCTTCTCGATGAATTCACGCACCTCGCGCCCCCGTTCACCGACGAGTGCGATAATGTTTAAATCAGCTTCAGTCTGCTTCGCGATCATTCCCATCAGGGTGCTTTTTCCGACTCCGCTTCCGGCAAAAATCCCGATTCTCTGCCCTTTTCCTACCGTCAGCAGACTGTCAATCGATCTGACGCCGACACCCATCTTTTCCCGTATCGGCGGGCGTTTCATCGGGTTTGGCGGCGGCTGTTCCGTCGAAACGGGGGACAAACCTTTCGGAAGCGCCCGGCCGTCAAGAGGTTCGCCGAACGCGTCGACAACTTGTCCGATTAAACCCGCGCCTACTTTGATGCGGAGCGACTCCCCAGTGGCCTCCACAATGCTGCCCGGCGCGATGCTGGCCGCTTCCAGATAAGGCATTAACAGAATGTTTTCATCCTGGAAGCCTACAACCTCAGCTTTAATCGCTTTTTTCGCATGGCCTTTCGGATAAATGAGACAAACATCTCCGATTGAGCTTTCGGGCCCTTTTGATTCAATCATCAGCCCGATGACCCGTTTAACCTTGCCGTAGCGTTTGTACGGATCCGCTGTTTCAATTGAGTCTATTAAATGCTGTGTCTTCATTGCTCCGCTCCCGCCTCAAGCGCCGTTAAAAGTTTTTGCTTTAATTGCATCAGCTGGGTGTCTATGCCTGCATCAACACGTCCGAACGGAGTTTCTATCGAGCACGTTCCCTTCTCGGCTTTTTCATCTGCATATAAGCTTAATCTGCATTCTTTGTATAACAGCTGCTGAATTTCGTCCATATGCTGATGAACCGTCTCATAATATTCAGGGTCCACATAGATGGAGATGTCATCATAATCTTTTACTTCGGCTACTACCTGTTTGACCAGCAGAAGGAAAGCCTCTTTATCATCACTTTTTTGCCGCCATACTTTTTTAGCGAGCGCAACGGAAAGCTCAATGATTTCTTCCTCAGCGCTTTCCAGTTTTTCCTCGACTGACTGTCTCGCCATTTCCATAACGGCATTGGCCCGGCTGATGAGATTGGCGTATTCAGCTTGAGCCTCGGCTTTTCCCAATGCCATACCTTCTTCATATCCTTCTGCCTTTGCTTCTTCTATCAATCTTTGTTTTTCTTCCGCCCAGCGGTGTTTCTCTTCTTCAATCTGCCGAAGAGTGTGCTCAAATTGATTTTTCGCTTCTTCAGACACCCTGTCGGCTTCTGCTTTGGCAAAAGCCATGAGAGCCTCTGGATTTTCGGGTTCCTCCCGGTCTGGCTGGGAATGTGTTTTCCTGACTTCCTGCAAGGAAAGCTTGCGCCGTTTTTGTTCAGGAGAAAATGATGATTGCTGTTTAATGATATTAGACAATAATATCGTCTCCTCCGCCTCGCGCGATTACAATTTCTCCGGCTTCTTCCAGCTTGCGGACGACGCCCACGATTCTTGATTGCGCCTCTTCCACATCACGCAAACGCACAGGCCCCATAATTTCCATTTCCTCTTTAAACGTTTCAACCATGCGCTGTGACATATTGCTGAAGACGATTTCTTTGACTTCCTCGCTCGCAACCTTCAATGAAAGCAGGAGGTCGTCGTTTTCAACGTCTCTGATCACGCGCTGAATCGCACGGTTATCAAGGGTGACAATATCTTCAAAGACAAACATCCGTTTTTTGATTTCATCCGCCAACTCAGGATCTTGGATTTCTAATGAATCAAGAATCGTTTTTTCCGTTCCTCTGTCTACGCCGTTTAACACTTCAACAACGGCTTCTATGCCGCCGGTCTGCGTATAGTCCTGCGTAAAGGAGGAGGACAGCTTTTGTTCAAGGACCCGCTCCACTTCATTTATGATTTCAGGAGACGTTCTGTCCATAACCGCAATCCTTCTTGCCACCTCAGCCTGAACATCCGGGTTCAGCTCAGACAAAATCTGTCCGGCCTGCACCGGGTCAAGGTAGGATAAAATCAGCGCCATCGTTTGCGGATGTTCCTGCTGAATGAAATTTAAAATCTGTTCGGGCTCCGCTTTTCTCGCGAAATCAAACGGCTTTACCTGCAAAGAAGAGGTGAGCCTGTTTAAAATGCTTACCGCTTTGTCTTCTCCGAGCGCTTTTTCAAGCACTTGGCGGGCGTAATTTAAACCGCCTTGTGAAATATAGTCCTGAGCGATTGCGATATTATGAAATTCTTCAATGATTTCATCTTTTCTTTGATGATCGACGCTTCTGACTCCCGAAATCTCGAGTGTCAATCTTTCAATTTCTTCTTCAGACAAATGCTTGTACACAGAAGCTGATACATCAAGGCCTAAGGAAATCATGAGGATGGCTGCTTTTTGTTTTCCTGTAAGCTTGTTCTGATCACGTTTCGCCATTTTCCATTCCCCCTAATCCTCGTCCAGCCAGCTTCGAAGCAATTTAGCAAAGTCTTCCGGTTTTTCTTTAGCCATTTTTTCAAGCTGTTTTCGTCTGACTGTTTCTTCCGTTTCAATTTTCTCTTCGTTGATATCAGGCAATCGAACCGGCTCCGGCGGTGTTTCATATTCATATTCTTCGTATTCATCCTCTTGTGAGCGTTTCTTTCTGATGAGGAGAATAATAAGCAGAATAATAGCCGCAAGCAGTACGCCTCCTGTAATGTATACCCAGATCGGAAGACCTGAAGATTGTGCCGAATCTGTGTTCAGGCTTGTTTTTCCGTCAAACGGCTGAACGGATACAACGATTTTATTGTTGATATCATTGTCTGTCAGGTTTTGATTTTGCGTTTCGTTTTTATCAAGAGACGTTCTGACGACCGTTCCTAAAATCTTCTGTATATCAGCCTGTCTCTGTGCTGATAAGGAAGCGGCATTTTTCGGATTAGGCGGCTCCACCATGACCTGAATGCCTAAATCACGCACTTTATACGGGCTTTCAGCGATTTCTTTATGAATGCGGTTGACTTCATAGTTGATTTTATTGCTGCTTTTTTCGTAATCCCCGCTGTTTGAACCGCCGTTTGTCTCGGCATAGTTCGCGGTGTCATTGCTTCCCGTTCCGGCCGTGCCGCCGTTGGCCGCGCCGTCGCCTTTATACGTTTCCGCAACTTTTTCGGCGCTTACCGCTATGCCTTCCATGTTATCTTTATCGACAGGTTCGACAGTGTCTTCAGTGCGTTTTTCCTTCGTGAAGTCAATATCCGCCGTCACGGAAACAACGACCTTATCCTGCCCCATCATTGTGGCGAGCAGTGACTGAACATGTTTTTGAATGTCCTTTTCGACCTGCGACTTAATACCTTGCTGAGAAGCATAACTGTCAGAAACGGACCCTGCACCGCTGTCACTTTTGTCATAATATGTAGAATTTTGATCCATTATGACGATATTATCTTCTTTTAAGTTCGGAACACTTTTAGAAACGAGATGGTACAGCCCGTTGATCTGGTTTTGATCAAGCGAGTAGCCCGGTTTCATCTGCAAAACGATTGAAGCGGATGCTGCCGGCTGATCTTCACCGACGAACACGGCTTCTTTCGGCATATTGATCATGACCTTCGAGCTTTTAATACCGTCCATTTCATTTATCAGGTTTGACAATTCGGTCTGAGTCGCCTCAACCTTTAAAACGTCAAACTCATTATCCGTCAGGCCGAAGCCCGCATTTTGTCCGAAAAACGAATAATCAATTGATCCCGTTTTCGGCAGGCCTTCTGCGGCAAGCTGGACTTTAAGCGAATCCACTTGGCTCTCAGGAACCTTAATGACCGTGCCGCCGTCAGCAAGTTCAGAAGACACCTTTTTCGTATCGAGCTCTTCTTTAATCTTCCCCGCTTCTTCCGCGGACAAATCTTTATAAAGAGGCACCATCTTTTCAGACGAAGTAAAAATAATAACGACGATGAGTAAAATAATGAATGCGGCCAAGCCGCTTACCATGAGTATCTTCTGTGTTTTTGATCTGTTGTTCCAAAACGCTGCCGTTTTGGTTTTCATTTGCATTAGAGTACGATTCATGTTAACCCCCGGTCATTCCAGTCATTCTCTTCAATCTGACCACTACATCTGCATTCTCATGATCTCCTGATAGGCTTCCACGGCTTTATTGCGGAATTCGGTAGCGGCCGTCAGAGAAATATTTGCTTTTTGGGCAGCGATCATGACCTCGTCAAGGTTTACATCCTTTCCTGCAGCCAGTTCGTTCGTTATTTGGTCAGATTTCACTTGTGACTCATTTAACGAATCAATAGAGTTTTTTAAAAGCTCCGAAAAGCTTGTTTGGTTTGAAGAATCAGTTTTTTGAGTTTGGTTTAATTGATTCGTTACGTTTTGAGTGTTTTGGGTTTGTTGAAGCTGAAAAGGAGTAATAGCGTTAACCACTTACATCACCTTACTTTCCGATTTCTAAAGCCTTCAAAAGCATGCCTTTGGAGGCGTTTAATGCAGTTACGTTTGCTTCATATGATCTCGTGCTGCTGACAAGATCCACCATTTCCTTTAATGGATCTACATTTGGTTTTTGTACATATCCGTCTTTATTCGCATCAGGATTCTCCGGATCATAAACGAGATTAAAAGCGGACGGGTCTTCCGTAACACCAGATACCTTTACGCCATTTCCCGCGCTTCCTGTTCCGTTCATCTTGGAATGTAAAAGGGACGAAAATGATTCGCCTCCGGATTGGAGAGATACCAGCTTTCTTCTGTAAGGCACCCATTCGCCATTTACCTGCTTCGCTCTCGTTGTATCCATATTGGCCAGGTTGGACGATACGACGTCCATCCGGACACGCTGTGCAGTTAAAGCGGAACCCGAAATATTTAAGCTTTGAAAGCCACTCATTATTTTCCTCCTGTCAAGACGGTTTTCAGAGAATTGAATTTGCCGCTCATTCTTTCAACCAAAGCCTGATAATTAATTTGGTTTTCGGCTAAATCTGTCATTTCTTTGTCGATATCGACATTGTTTCCGTTTTGCTGGTACGATGTATCACTGCTGGACACGATAGAATAATCGTCCCCTGAACCCGTAAAGTCAACGTGCCGATAGTCGGTTTTTACAGCCTCAAGATTGGATGTTTCCTGATCTAACAAATTTCGGAAAGAGACTTTTTTTGCCTTATAGTTCGGTGTATCTATATTGGCGATATTATTAGTTAAGACTTTTTGCTTAATGTCCGCTCTCCCCAAGGCATTCTCAAGATTTTTTATAGTTCCAGAAAATAAGTCCAAATCCACTTACCTCCATTTCAGATATTTTTCTCCTAAAAATCCTTGTCGAGAATTGTAAAACCATATGCTTATTGTAAGAAATAACAGGCTTAAAGTCTATGAAGTTAGGCTAAAAAAAAGTGCTCAATTATATCTATTTTGCATGTGGGTATTAAGTCCTAGAATATTTGTACTACAAGGATTTGTTTAATATAAGACTGAAAATAGCAGAATTTCTGTATCTTCCTCCTTTTTTCACACAGCAAGATGGATTATCTCAGATCAGATTCCAATAAGCAACTTTAAACTGCAACTTTTCACCTATTGTCCATAAAAAAAGCAGGACCCCCATTTTCAGGGATCCTGCTTTTTTCTTAATGAGATTTAAGGTTTTCCAATTCAATAAGGAATTTGTTGTTCAGAACTTTAATGTATGTCCCCTTCATTCCCAGTGATCTGGATTCAATGACGCCTGCGCTTTCCAGTTTTCTCAGCGCGTTAACGATTACTGAACGCGTAATGCCGACACGGTCCGCAATCTTACTTGCCACAAGCAAGCCTTCGTTTCCGTCAAGCTCTTCAAAGATATGCTCAATCGCTTCAAGTTCACTGTAAGACAGAGAACTGATCGCCATTTGAACAACTGCTTTGCTTCGCGCCTCTTCTTCGATTTCTTCCGCTTTTTCTCTTAAAATCTCCATTCCTACAACGGTTGCTCCGTATTCAGCAAGAATGAGATCATCATCTTCAAATTGATCCTGCAGACGGGACAGAATGAGCGTGCCCAGTCTCTCTCCTCCGCCGATGATCGGCACGATCGTTGTTAAGCCCGCTTGGAACAGGTCTCTGTTTTCTACAGGAAACGCCGTGTATTCGCTGTTGATATCAAGGTTTGAAGACGTCTCCGGAACATTGAACAGATTTCTCGTGTACTCTTCCGGGAACTGGCGGTCTTCAAGCATTTTTTTCATGCGGTCATTTTCAATCTGCTGATTAATAGAGTAGCCCAAAAGCTTTCCTCTGCGGCTGACGACGAAAATATTAGAATCAATGACGTCACGAAGCGTTTCAGCCATTTCTTTAAAGTTTACGGGTTTGCCTGCCGCAGCCTGCAGCATGCTGTTAATAATTCGTGTTTTTTGTAGTAAAGCCATGATAAATAATCCTCCTAGAATTCCTCTTATTAAATTTTCACAATATAAATTGACTTAGATCTTTGTTGTTTGCAATCGTTCCGAGCTTTTCTTCAACGTATTGCGGCGTGATGGCTACTTTTTCCATCGTTACGTCCGGCGCTTCAAACGACAGGTCTTCCAAGAGACGTTCCAATATCGTGTGAAGCCTTCTCGCTCCAATGTTGTCCGTATCCTGATTCACATGATAAGCCACTTCGGCGATCTTACGAATAGCTTCGTCAGAAAATTCAAGAGATATACCTTCTGTCTGCAATAAAGCCTGATATTGTTTTAACAGCGCGTTATCGGGTTCGACGAGAATCTTCACAAAATCATCTACCGTCAGTTTGCTCAATTCTACACGAATCGGAAAGCGGCCCTGCAGCTCCGGAATCAGATCAGACGGTTTGGCCATATGGAATGCCCCGGCTGCGATAAACAGCACGTGATCTGTTTTGACGGAGCCGTATTTCGTGACGACGGTAGAGCCTTCGACAATCGGAAGGATATCTCTTTGAACGCCTTCTCTCGATACATCTGCTGAGGAAGAAGCCCCTCCGTTTTTTGCGATTTTATCTATTTCGTCAATAAAGATAATGCCGCCCTCTTCAGCTCTTAACACGGCCTCTTGGCCGACTTCATCCATATCGATTAATTTGCCTGCCTCTTCATTGGTCAGAACCTTCCTTGCTTCTCTGACCGTCATTTTGCGGCGTTTTTTCTTTTTTGGCACCAGATTGCTCAGCGCATCCTGCATATTCATGCCCATCTGCTCCATCCCGGAGCCTTGCAGCATGTCAAACATCGACGGCTGCTGCTCTTCCACCTCTACGGAGACGTAATGGTCTTCGAGCTCTCCCAATGCGAGCTGATGCGCCATGCGTTTTCTTTTTTCTTCAAGGCTTGCTTCTTCCTGCTGGTCGGCTTCATCATCATTTGCTACCTGGCTTCCTCCGAAAAGCATTTCAAACGGATTTTTCACACCCGCTTGTTTTTTCTTTCCCGGAACGAGAAGCCGCACTATACGTTTGTTTGCATTTTCTTCAGCCTGTTCTTTCACTTCGCTGATTTTTTCTTCTTTAATGAGCCGCACGGATGTCTCAACCAGGTCTCTGACCATTGATTCAACATCTCTGCCTACATAGCCGGCTTCTGTAAATTTTGTCGCTTCAATTTTTATAAATGGCGCACCGGTAAGCTTGGCGATCCGTCTGGCGATCTCTGTTTTCCCCACCCCGGTCGGGCCCATCATCAGGATGTTTTTGGGAACGATCTCGTCTCTCAGTTTTTCATCAAGAAGACTTCTGCGATAGCGGTTTCTTAATGCCACGGCGACAGCTTTTTTCGCATCCTGCTGTCCTACAATGTATTGATCCAACCGATCTACGATTTGTCTCGGTGTTAACGGTTTGTTTTCCATGCGCCTCAAGTCCTTTCTATTCAAGTTCTTCCAAAATGATCTGATCGTTTGTGTACACACAAATCTCGCCCGCGATTTTTAAAGCGGCTTTTGCAATATCTTTGGCGGACAGATTCTCTCCGGCATAGGTTTTCAGCGCTCTTCCTGCTGACAGGGCGTAGTTTCCGCCGGAGCCGATTGCCAAAATGCCGTCATCCGGCTCAATCACTTCACCTGTTCCCGATACGAGAAGCAAGGTATCCTGGTTCATGACAATCAGCATGGCTTCCAGCTTGCGCAGCACTTTATCGCTGCGCCATTCTTTCGCAAGCTCAACCGACGCACGTTTTAAATTGCCGTTGTATTCTTCAAGCTTCGCCTCAAACATTTCAAAAAGTGTGAAAGCGTCTGCAACAGATCCCGCAAATCCGGCCAGAACCTTTCCGTTAAACAGCTTTCTCACTTTTCTCGCGGTATGTTTCATGACTACAGCCTGACCGAATGTGACCTGGCCGTCTCCTGACATAGCGCTTTTCCCGTTATGCCGGACGGCAAAAATCGTTGTCGCATGAAAAGATGACATGAGAAGGGCCTCCTTTTAATTTTCTTTAAAAGCTCTCGGGTGGTGGGACATATATGTGTTTCTCAGCATTTCCTTCGATACATGCGTGTATATCTGCGTAGAAGACAGATTGGAATGGCCCAAAAGCTCCTGGACGCTTCTTAAATCAGCCCCTTCATTCAGCAGATGAGTCGCAAACGTGTGCCGAAGCATATGCGGGTGTATATGTAAAGTGCCAGATGCTTTTTTTACAAGCCCGCTTAAAATATACCGGATTCCTCTGGCGGTCAGCGGGCCGCCTCTTTGATTGACAAACAGCACATCATGAGGCTCTTTTGCTTTTTCAAGCAGGCACTGCCTTCCGCTGTTGATATACAGCTCCAGCGCATCACGGGCATATGAGCCGAACGGGATATAGCGCTGCTTCTTGCCTTTCCCGTGAACGAGCACCGTATCCATGAACAGGTCAAGATCGCCGACAGTAAGCGTACAGCACTCACTGACCCTCATTCCGGTCGCATAAAGAAGCTCAAGCAGGGCCTGATCGCGCATCCCTGACGGCTGACTTCTGTCTGAAACAGCGAATAGTTCCTCAAGTTCTTTTTCATAAAGAAACTTCGGAATCCGTTTCTCTTGTTTCGGCAGATGAACAAGCTGAAACGGATTCTCTTCAACAAGCTTTTCCCTCATTAAAAATTTATAGAAGCTTCTCAAAGCTGAAATTTTCTTGCTGATTGTTTTTCTTGACAGGCCTTTTTCATAAGCCTCTGTCAAAAATATTCTCACATCATGATATGCAGCTTCTTTCATTCCATTTATATTTTGAGCATGCAGAAACATCCCAAATTCTTCAATCGAATTAACATAATTCACAATAGTATATTGTGAATAATTTTTTTCAATTTGTAAATATTCAACGAATAACTTTAAAAAAAAGTTAACATTCTCAGTCATTATGAAGACCTCCCTCTCCGAAGGGCTTTTAAATGGTATCATATAATGCATCGAAGTTGCAATGAAAAGCTATATCGTTTTCGAAATAGTTTGAATAGTCTCAATTGCGCGTTTAGCGTATTCTTCATTTCGTTCTTTTTTGTTTTTAATTTTTACAGGCAATTCTTTTAAGAGGCCGAAGTTTGCATTCATCGGCTGGAAGTTCTTCTGATTTGTTGTCGTAATGTAGTGAGCCATGCTTCCGATCGCCGTCTCCTGCGGGAATGTCACAAGATCCTGACCGAGCACAAGTTTGGCGGCATTGATTCCCGCTACAAGACCTGAAGCGGCAGATTCAACATAACCCTCTACGCCGGTCATTTGGCCCGCGAAAAACAGATCGTTACGCTGTTTAAATTGATATGTCGGGTTCAAAAGGCTCGGCGAGTTGATAAATGTGTTTCTGTGCATGACGCCGTATCTGACGATATCAACATTTTCAAGGCCGGGGATCAGTTTAAGCACTTCTTTTTGGTCTCCCCATTTTAAATGTGTCTGAAAACCTACAATATTATAAAGCGTTCCCGCCGCATCATCCTGTCTGAGCTGAACGACTGCATAAGGGCGCTTGCCTGTTTTCGGATCTTCCAGTCCGACCGGTTTCATCGGTCCGAACAGCATCGTTTTCTTGCCTCTTTTCGCCATGACTTCAATCGGCATGCAGCCTTCAAAGAAGATTTCTTTCTCGAATTCTTTTAAAGGTACCGTCTCAGCCGTCGTCAATGCTTCATAGAAACGGTCGAACTCTTCCTCTGTCATCGGGCAGTTTAAGTACGCCGCTTCTCCCTTGTCATAACGGGATTTTAAGTACACTTTCTCCATATCAAGGCTGTCTTTTTCGACAATCGGCGCCGCCGCGTCATAAAAATACAGATACTCTTCTCCCGTGAGCTCTTTCAGCTGCTGTGAAAGCGATTCTGACGTAAGCGGTCCGGTCGCGATAACAGTCGGGCCTTCCGGAATCTCTGTTACTTCCTCAGTAAGAACCGTTACGTTCGGATGGTTTTTCACGAGATCCGTCACGCTTTGCGCAAATTCATGACGGTCAACGGCAAGCGCTCCCCCTGCCGGAACCGAGCATTTATCAGCAGATTGAATGATTGCCGAGTCAAGCGCCCGCATTTCTTCTTTTAATACGCCTACCGCATTGGCGAGTGTATTTGAACGGAGGGAGTTGCTGCATACCAGTTCGGCGAATTTATCAGTATGATGGGCTGCCGTCTGCCTGACGGGCCGCATTTCATATAGTTTCACTTGAATTCCTCGTTTTGCAAGCTGCCATGCCGCTTCACTTCCGGCAAGGCCTGCTCCGATTACATTAACTGTTTGCTGGTTCATTTCTTTTCATCTCCTGTTGTTTGTCCCTTCCACACAAAGAAGGTGAGCAAGGCTCTGCTCACCGCTACTTCTGTGGTTCTTCCTTATAATCGCATTCGACGCATTGGACTTGTATGCCTTTTTTAAGCTTTTTCTCTACGAGCATATTTTCACATTTCGGGCATTTTCGTTCAATCGGTTTGTCCCAAGATACGAAGTCGCATTCAGGATAACGGTCACAGCCGTAAAAGACGCGTTTCTTTTTTGATTTTCGTTCGACAATGTTTCCTTCATGGCACTTAGGACATTTTACGCCGATTTGTTTGACAATCGGTTTTGTATTCCGGCAGTCAGGGAAGTTGGAGCACGCCATAAATTTGCCGTATCGGCCCATTTTATAAACCATCCGGGAGCCGCATAATTCACAATCTTCATCGGCGTATTCAGGTTCGATTTCCACTTCTTTCATTTCGGCTTCCGCTTTTTTCACGCGTTTTTCGAAGTCGGTGTAGAAGCTGTCAATGATTTGAACCCATTCTGTCTGGCCATCTTCAACATGGTCAAGGTCTCTTTCCATTTTAGCCGTGAATTCAACGTTGATGATTTCCGGGAAAAACTCCATGATAAGATCCAGCACGATCTGCCCAAGCTCAGTCGGCACAAACCGTTTATTGTCTAATCCCACGTAACCGCGGCGCTGGATGGTGTCAAGAGTCGGCGCATATGTCGAAGGACGGCCGATCCCCAGTTCTTCAAGTGTTTTAACCAGGCGCGCCTCTGTATAACGCGGAGGCGGCTGAGTAAAGTGCTGCTCAGGCTCAATATCTTTCGATAAAACCGTGTCTCCCTCTTTAAGGTCCGGAAGCATGCGGTCTTTTTCTTCCAGCTGATCGTCTTTACCCTCTACATAGACTTTCATGAAGCCGGCGAATTTGACTTTACTTCCGTTTGCCCGGAATGTCAATCCGTTATTGCTGAGATCGACGCTCATCGTATCTAGGACTGCAGGCGCCATCTGGCTTGCAACAAAGCGCTCCCAAATCAGCTTGTATAATCTGAGCTGGTCTCTTCCAAGCACCGCTTTTAAGTCGGCAGGTTTTCTGAGCACCGAAGTCGGGCGGATCGCTTCGTGGGCATCTTGAGCGTTTTCATTTTTCTTTGCCGGTTTCCGTTTTCCCGCTAAGTACTCTTTTCCGTACGCCTGATCAATAAAAGCTGACGCTTCTTCAACGGCTGTATTGGAAATCCGCGTTGAGTCCGTTCTCATATACGTGATGAGCCCGACTGTCCCTTCTTTGCCGAGATCAATTCCTTCATATAATTGCTGAGCGATCATCATCGTTTTCTTCGCTCTGAAATTCAGCTTTCTTGCAGCCTCCTGCTGCAGAGTGGACGTTGTAAACGGCAGAGCGGGATTTCGTTTGCGCTCTTTTTTCGTAACCTTGTCAACTGTATACTTATTGCCTTTCAGCTGAGCAAGGACGGCTTTTACGTCTTCTTCGCTTTTTAAAGGAAGCTTTTTGCCGCTTTTCCCGAAAAATCCGGCTTCAAACGTCTCTTTTCCCTTTAAAAATGAGCCGGTAATCGTCCAGTACTCTTCAGGTTTAAAGTCGTTGATTTCCTTTTCCCGGTCGATGATCAGCCGGAGCGCAACGGATTGCACACGGCCCGCACTGAGGCCTTTTTTTACTTTTTTCCAAAGAATCGGGCTGATTTTGTATCCGACGAGTCTGTCTAGTATGCGGCGCGCCTGCTGCGCATCGACAAGATCCATATTAATCATGCGCGGATGTTTAAATGATTCTTTAATGGCGTCTTTCGTTATTTCATTAAAGACGACCCGGCAGTCCGAGCTGAGATCCAGATCAAGGCTGTGTGCGAGATGCCATGCAATCGCTTCCCCTTCTCTGTCGGGGTCGGCCGCGAGATAGACTTTTTTTGCTTTCTTTGCCGCTGTTTTTAATTCTTTTAAAACAGGGCCTTTTCCGCGGATCGTAATATATTTCGGTTCAAAGTTCTGTTCGATGTCAACTCCCATTTGACTTTTCGGAAGATCCCGGACATGTCCCATTGAAGCTTTGACTTTATATTTCTTCCCTAAATAACGTTCAATCGTTTTCGCCTTTGCCGGCGATTCCACGATGACTAGATAATCAGACATTTTCATCCCCCTCAAGAGGTGTTCTCTCTCTTTTCAAGTATCAATTCATTTTAGAGCTGCCTTTTTATGGCTTTCAACATTTCATTCTTTATGATGAACGTCATTTTATACATGAAAATAATGTGCAACTTTAAATCCTCACTATTATTAAATATTACAATACCGTTTGTCAAACGATATTTCAAAAGGGTTCCGTATACTGAACGCATCGGGCGGTCAGCTCTCCGTCAATATCCTCTGCGCATAATACAGCTTTCGCCCCTTCTTGAATGAGTTTTATAGGTCCTCCGGAATATGGATTAAATATGGAACCCGGAACGGCAAATACCTCTCTGCCTTGATCGAGAGCCTGGTAAGCTGTGATTAATGAACCGCTTTTTTCTTTTCCCTGCACGACCACAATTCCTTCACTTAGTCCGCTGATTATGCGGTTTCTCATCGGAAAGTGCCATTTTTTCGGCTTTGTTTCAGGAGGATGTTCTGAGAGTAGGAGATGGTGTTCAGCCATGTATTCTGCTAACAGGAGATTTTCCCGGGGATAGATATGATGGAATCCGCCGGCTATCACGCCGATCGTAAGTCCTTTTGCCCTGATGCTCGCCTTATGAGACAATCCGTCTATACCGGATGCAAGCCCGCTTACAATGACCCAGCCTTTTTTTGAGAGTTCGGCGGAAAGATGCCCAGCCGCTTTTATTCCGTCTTCCGTCGGTTTCCGCGTTCCTACAATCCCGATTTTTCTGCCTTTTTCAAGAAGCAGCGTGTTCCCTTTTGCATACAAGACAGCCGGCGGATCATAAATCGCTTTAAGCCATGTTGGATAGCGGCTTGATGAAATCGGAATGACAGTAATGCCTTTGCGGCGGTAATCGGACAGAACTTCATCAAGTTCCGGTTCCTTGCGCTCTATTTCCCGAAAAATTGCTTCCGGGGCTGTTTTCCCTTCTGATAAAACAGTTAATGGATGCGGATCCGGTAAAAAAGACAGAGAGTGGTCAGCTTTCCACCATTTTAATAGAAGAGACGGGGAAATGATTTGATTAATACTGCAGACCATTAAACAGCGCGATGCTTGATCCAAATCTGGCAACCTCCTCTTTTTTCAGCAAAAACAGGAACAGCCGTTACGGCTGCCCCTGCTTCGATCAGTGCGTTTTGCACGTTTCAAATAAGCCTTTTTCTTTTAACACCTTAATCAACGTTTCACCCATTACAGAAGGGGTTTCCGCGACTTCAATTCCGCAGGCGTTCATCGTTTTGACTTTTTCTTCTGCCGTGCCTTTTCCTCCGGAGATGATGGCGCCCGCGTGGCCCATGCGTTTTCCCGGAGGCGCGGTTTTACCGCCGATAAAGCCGACAACAGGCTTCGTCATGTTCGCTTTCACCCACTCAGCCGCTTCTTCTTCAGCTGTGCCGCCGATTTCTCCGATCATGATGACGGCATGTGTTTCAGGATCTTCATTGAACGCTTTTAACACGTCAATAAAGTTCGTGCCGTTGACCGGATCGCCGCCGATCCCTACAGCGGTAGATTGGCCTACGCCGGCTTCTGAAAGCTGATGGACGGCCTCGTATGTCAATGTTCCTGAACGGGATACAACGCCTACATGGCCCCTTTTATGAATGTATCCCGGCATAATGCCGATCTTGCATTCTTCAGGTGTAATAACACCCGGGCAGTTCGGCCCTATTAATCTCGTTTTCTTGCCTTCCATAAAGCGCTTCACCTTCACCATGTCCAAAACCGGAATGTGCTCAGTGATACAAATGACAAGATCAATTTCCGCGTCAACCGCTTCCATAATTGCGTCCGCCGCAAACGGAGCCGGCACGTAAATAACTGACGCATCAGCGCCCGTTGTATGAACCGCTTCTGCGACCGTATTGAATACCGGTACGCCTTCCGCTTCCGTTCCGCCTTTTCCAGGTGTTACACCGCCAACGATATTCGTGCCGTATTCCAGCATCTGCTTTGTATGAAATAAAGCGGTAGAACCTGTAATCCCCTGTACAATAACTCTTGTATCTTTATTGATAAAAACACTCATTATCTGGTCCCCTGCCTTTCATTCTTTCCTAAACTAAGGATACGATTTTCTGTGCGCCGTCTGCCATTGATTCCGCAGATGTGATGTTTAAGCCTGATTCATTCAGGATTTTCTTTCCTAAATCTACGTTTGTCCCTTCAAGGCGCACGACCAGCGGCAATGTCAATCCGACTTGTCTCGTCGCTTCAACAACGCCCTCGGCGATGACATCACACTTCATGATGCCTCCGAAAATATTAACGAAAATTCCTTTTACGTTTTGATCGGAAAGAATGATTTTAAAAGCTTCCGTAACTTTTTCTGCGGTTGCGCCGCCCCCGACATCAAGGAAGTTTGCAGGTTCTCCGCCGTAGTGTTTAATGATATCCATTGTAGACATTGCAAGACCCGCGCCGTTTACCATACAGCCGATATTTCCATCAAGGGAAATGTAGCTTAAATCGTATTTTGACGCTTCGATTTCTTTCGGATCTTCTTCATCTAAATCTCTGTATTCCATAATGTCTTTTTGTCTGTATAACGCATTGCTGTCGAAGTTCAGCTTAGCATCCAGCGCCATGACGTTTCCGTCCCCCGTAACGACGAGAGGGTTGATCTCGGCGATGGAGCAGTCCTTCTCAACAAATGCTTTGTATAAACCGAGCATAAATTTAGCGGCTTTGCCGACAAGCTCTTTCGGGATGTTAATTGCGAATGCAATTTCCCTTGCCTGATAGCCCTGAAGGCCGACAGCCGGATCAATTACCGCTTTTTTAATTTTTTCAGGTGTTTTTTCCGCTACTTCTTCAATCTCCGTTCCGCCTTCTTCAGACGCCATTAAAACGATTCTTGAAGTAGCGCGGTCAAGTACAAGCCCGACATAGTATTCCTTTTTAATATCGCAGCCTTCTTCAATAAGTAAGCGTTTTATTACTTGTCCGTCCGGACCCGTTTGATGTGTGACGAGCGTCTTGCCTAACAGTTCTTCGGCATACTCTTTCACTTCATCTTTTGTTTTTGCAATCTTTACCCCACCAGCTTTGCCGCGGCCGCCAGCATGGATTTGCGCCTTTACGACATAAACCGAGCTTGACAGGCTCTCTGCTTTTTCAACTGCTTCCTCTGCTGTAAAAGCCACTTTACCTTCAGGAACAGACACCCCGTATTTTCTGAGGACTTCTTTTCCCTGGTACTCATGGATATTCATTTCCCATCCTCCTAACTTATGTAGCAAAACTAAAAATAGACTGCGCTTTCATTCTATATAATACTGGAAGAATTGTCTAGGGTTCAAAACAAAATCTTTATATCCTTCCAAACATTCTAACTTTTATTTTATTGAAAATATAAATTTAAACGGAGTCCGGGAAATGAATGGTCCTTATTTTTCGTTTTTCAGGGTTTCGTCCAGTCTGTAAACAAATGAAAAAATTTCGGCAACGGTTTCATAAAGCGCCTCCGGTATCTGATCGTCAACCGTCAAATGGCGCATTAATTCGACAAGGGTTCTGTCTTCCTGAATGGGGACCCCAGCCTTCTCAGCTTCTTTTATAATATTTTCCGCCACGTGCCCTCTGCCTGTTGCGACAACCTTTGGAACTTGGTCTTTCTGCCGGTCGTAATGCAGGGCGACAGCTCTTCTTAACGGCGTTTGCTCTTTCATATTTTCACATCCACTTTTCTTCCCCCGTCTTTTTCTATAAACTCTTCCACAAGAGCGCTCTGGTCTTTCGGGCGCCGTTTTTTAGACGTGACGCCTGACAGGCTGAAGCCCGTTTCTTTTACGGCTTCTTTTAAAGCCGGTACGAGAGGGTCGATGGCCGCCTGAAGCTCAAAATCAGTCTCAACCGTAATGGTCATTACATTTTGCTGAATCATGCAGTCCACAACGGTTTCTTGCAGTGTTTCAAGATGCAGCAAAAACAGGAGCCTGCAATGTGACGGATCGAGTTTTCCGTCCGGCTTCTTCCGTCCTTTAAAAAGAACTGTGATGTCATTCTCATACGCGGACGCACCCAGCGGAAATGACAGCACCATCTGCGTAAAAGAAGGGTTATGCTGCTCAATAAACAGCTGGCCGTTTAATTTATGAATAAGCGGTTCCGCCTCTTGTTTAACGGATTGGGGCGCTTCTTGAAGCGTCCGGACGGCTTGGAGGGCTGTTTTCAGCGCTTGTTTCTCCGGCTGCGGAGACACGCCTTTTTCAAGCGCTGTAATGAATGATAATTCATCACGCGTGCCCAGTCCTTTTTTGATTTTCTGCAAAAGGCTTAATACATCATGTTTTTCCGCATATTTCAATTCGGTGAGCTGAACGGCTTTTTCGAAAACAGCCGCCTCCTGTTCTGTCAAATGTGCTTTTTGAAGAACAGGTGCTGTTTTAAATGTTTTTTCTTGAGAAATGAAAGCCTTAATGATCTCCGCCGTTACTTTTACGGGACGGTTTTCAGTTTTTTCTGCCGATGTCATTAGTTTCTCTATAATCTGTTTTGCCGTTTTTTCAGGAAGTTCCGGATCTGTCCGTGCACTCGGAGGAGAAGGTTGGCTTGAGACTGCCTTTCCGTTTTCACGAGTCTCTCGGACAAATGGTGACTGTTTTGATTCCGTCCGTTCTCCTTCATCCATCAGCCCGGTTTCTGAGGTCGGCATGCGTGCAGCCTCGGCAAGCTTCTTCAAGAGACGTTCTGCATGAAGATCCGTTTCCGCGTTTAACACGTCAGAAACCGCCTCTTTGAGCACAGACAGCTCTTTTGCCGATTGCGGAGCCTGATTGATTGCCTGAAGCAGTCCTGAGAGGAGGCGCCGGGTCGGAACCGGATATTTAACGGCATGAATGGCTGACAAGACTTCCGGATGTGCGGGCAGTTCCCGTTTCAGCGCAAATACGATTGTTTCCGCCGCTTTTTTCAATTCGGAGGCCGGAAGCGATTCAGCCCAGCGGATGCAGGCTTTGAGGCTGTTTTCCGTCATCGGCAGCTTCTGCTGCATAAACGTTTCGGCAATCTGCAGAGACACAGGGCCTGGTTTGACAGAAAGAGCGTTTAACAGTCTTCCCGCCGCTTCCTGAACGGTTTTCGGGCTTCCTTCGAATTGGTCGATGACATGAAGCCGGCCCGTTTTCTCCGCCGGCTGTTTGTCATAAGAAAACCAGTAATACGCCTGCGGACGAAGGGCGGTTTCAAGTTTTCCCTGCATCGTCCGGCCGCCGATTTGGATAAGAGCGCTTTGATCGTCCAGCAAACGGAGAACCTTCCCTAACAGCAGCCTTTGAGCGCTGCTGTCTTTACCGCCGTCTTGCCGGTCCGGAGGGATTTCCGCCGTCAGCTGTCTGAAAGCCGCTTGGATTTCGCCGCTTATGTTCATGTCTTA
Source organism: Bacillus sp. SJ-10 (assembly GCF_002843505.1). Classification (NCBI taxonomy): domain Bacteria; kingdom Bacillati; phylum Bacillota; class Bacilli; order Caryophanales; family Bacillaceae; genus Bacillus; species Bacillus sp. SJ-10. The sequence goes on from NZ_CP025258.1 coordinate 3,073,312, forward strand.
AGCCTCTTTTCTAACAATAAGATTGAACGGGAGCGAACGTTTTTCGGTGAATAGTTGTCGGTCCGTATGCCTGAAGAGCTTCAAGATGTTCTTTCGTTCCGTAGCCTTTATTTTTTTCAAAGCCGTACATGGGGTAGGTTTTGGCGTACTCAGCCATGAGACGGTCCCGCGTTACTTTTGCTATGCAGGCTCCGGCGGCAATTGACACGCTTTTGGCATCCCCTTTTATAACTGATGACTGCTGAATGTCAAGCGGAAGGGTCATGGCATCAACAAGCAGATAATCAGGTGTTTCCGTTAAAGCATTGACGGCTTTTACCATCGCCAGTCTCGCGGCCTCATAAATGTTGATCCGGTCAATGACGTCCGCATGGACAATGCCGACTCCTACAGCCGCCGCTTCTTCCGTGATCCGGCTGTAATATTCCTCGAGCTTCTTTTCCGACAATTTCTTCGAGTCCGTGAGACCGAGAATCTCGCATTCTGCCGGCAAAATGACGGCGCCGGCGACAACCGGTCCGGCTAGCGGCCCTCTTCCGGCTTCGTCAACACCCGCAATCAGGCGGAAGCCCTTTTTGGATGACAGTCTTTCGTATGCCGTCATGTTCAGCCATTGCTCTTTAAGAGCTTTTTCCTTCGCGTGCTTTTTCAGCCATTGCTCTAAAAGCGTCTGTACGCTTTTTCTCGGGTCTTTCTCACATTGGGCAAGGAAGGGGTCGCTTTCGTCCCTGACCTCTTGCAGGCGTTCTTTTACGCTTTTTACGGTTAATGTATTCACGTTCTCTTCTCCCTTACATTATGTATATCGGTGTTCTGCGGAAAAAATAAAGACCCGCATCGCTGCGCGTCTTTATTCTGATGGCGTTTCAAATGAAAGCCTGCCGAATTTTTCCGTCCGGATGTCCCGAATGATGACTTCCGTTGTTTTATCATAGTCAACCATTCCGCCGCCCATCAAACAGCCGCGTTTTTCACCGATCGCGTCGAAAAGAGCGGCGATATCCTCAGGGATTTCCTGAAGTCCGTAGCGCTCCTTCAAGCGGTCGGGATAATGCTCTTCCAGAAAGCGCAGCCCGAAGACGGCCACATCCTGCAGGTTGATAATCGTATCTTTAATCGCCCCGGTGATCGCCAGGCGCAAGCCGACAAGCTCATCTTCAAATTTAGGCCATAAAATTCCCGGTGTATCGAGCAGCTCTAATTCCTTGCCTACCTTTACCCACTGCTGTGAAGTGGTAATGCCAGGCCTGTCTCCCGTCTTGGCAATGTTTTTCTTGGCCAGCCGGTTAATGAGCGTAGATTTGCCGACATTCGGAATGCCGATGATTAATGCGCGGATTGCTCTTGGCCTAATGCCTTTTGCTTTCATTTTATCGAACTTATCTTTCAGCAGCTCTTTCGAGGACGGCACGATTTGATGCAGTCCCTGCCCGTTAACGGAGTTTATTGAAAGAGAGGGAATGCCCTGTTCCTGAAAGTGGTCCTTCCACTGGGCAGTCACAGCCGCATCCGCCTTATCGGCTTTATTTAAAAGCATAATGCGCGGCTTATTTTTTAAAATCTCCTCAATCATCGGATTTCTCGATGACATCGGGATTCTCGCATCCACCAATTCGTATACGATATCAATTAATTTCAGTTTTTCTGTTACTTCCCGTCTCGCTTTAGCCATATGGCCCGGGAACCATTGAATGGTCATGTGACTTCGACACCTGCCTTATTTACCGGAACCGGATGTTCCGATGATCTCTTATGTATTTTACGTTGCTTGTTCCGCTTTTACAAATTTCATATAAAAAAAGAGCCTGTTACGGGTAACAAGCTCTTTTCGTTCGTTATCATTATCGTCTGATTTCTTTAATACGAGCCGCTTTTCCGCGAAGTTCACGCAGGTAGTAAAGCTTAGCGCGACGTACTTTACCGTAACGTACAACTTCGATTTTCGCGATTTTTGGTGTGTGTACAGGGAATGTACGTTCAACGCCAACACCGTAAGAAATCTTACGAACTGTAAACGTTTCGCTGATTCCACCACCACGACGCTTGATCACAACACCTTCGAAGATCTGGATACGCTCACGGTTACCCTCAACAACTTTTACGTGTACACGTAAAGTGTCACCAGGACGGAACGCAGGAAGATCAGTGCGAAGCTGTTCTTTTGTGATATCTTGAATTAGTTTTTGCATCGTTTTCAACTCCTTCCAACAGATGCTCTTGGCCACAACTGCAAGGCACAGCGGAACATCGTTTTCAAGCTTCTGAAGGATAAGCCTCCTTAAGCCACAAGTAGTATCTTATCATATCTTCATCACCTGCGCAATAGAATCTATTCGTTTTCCCACTCGGAAATCCATTTTCTTTGCTCATCAGTGAGAGGATAGTTTTCAAGAAGATCCGGACGTCTTAAAAAGGTTCTTCTGATTGATTCTTTATTGCGCCATTCTTGTATTTTGGCATGGTTGCCGGACAGAAGGGTCTCGGGCACTTTTAAGCCTTTATAATCTGCGGGCCTCGTATAGTGCGGGTGCTCTAAAAGCCCCGTGCTGAAGGAATCCTCCACGTGGGATGCTTCTTTTCCGAGGACGCCCGGCAAAAGCCTGACAACGCTGTCGGCAATCATCATGGCAGGGAGCTCTCCCCCGGTCAGCACAAAATCCCCGATGGAGATTTCATCAGTGACAAGATGTTCCCGGATCCGTTCATCATACCCTTCATAATGTCCGCAAATAAACATGAGATGTTCCTCTTCCGCCAGCTCCTCGGCTTTCTTCTGCGTATAACGCTCACCTTGCGGGCAGACGAGAATAATGCGCGGCTTGGCGTCCGTACCGGCTGTCAGCTTTTCAACCGCATCAAATACGGGCTGCGGCTTTAACACCATCCCGGCTCCCCCGCCGTACGGGTAATCATCAACCGTTTGGTGTTTATTATCCGAAAAAGCCCGGAAATTGATGACGTCAAAACGGACAGCCTCTTTTTCCTGTGCTTTTTGCAGAATGGATGAGCCGAGCACCCCTTGAAACATTTCGGGAAACAGTGTTAAAAAGTCGATTTTCATTCGTCTATTAACCCTTCCATTACATGAATCTTAATTTTCTTCTCATTTATATTAATATCCTTTACCACAGAAGCAATATACGGAATGAGCGCATCTTTTTTGCCTTTTCTTGCAACCACCCATACGTCATTAGCCCCGGGCGTCAAGATTTCCTTCACTGTGCCGATCAGTTCCCCGTCTTCTGACACAACCTCGCAGCCGATGATTTCATGAAAATAAAATTCATCTTCTTCAAGCTCTCCCAAGTCTTCTTCAGGGACTTTGATCACCATGTTTCTTAAGTGTTCGACTTCATTGAGACTCGGCATTTCTTTGAATTGCAGCAGGTGAAACTGTTTGTGGAGCCTGTGGGCGCTGACCGTTACTTTGATTGGCTCCGCAGCCCCTTCCGCAAACAAATAGAGCGTATTGCCGGGCTTGTACCGTTCTTCGGCAAAGTCCGTTTTAGAAATGACCCGCACTTCGCCTTTAATGCCGTGGGTATTTACAATTTTGCCTACATTAAACCATCTGTTTGTCATATTATCACCTCGGGCGGATTTCAATTACTACCCCGTCTTTTATGACGATGGTATTTGCCGCTGTTTTTTCATGCCAGTTATCACCGACATTGATTGAAAGCAGCGCATCGATCTCCTTTTCCTTCACTTCGCTTCCAAGCGGGAGCGACTCTGTCTGGCTTATTTGGAAATCGATCATTTTGATTTTGTCTTGTCTTTTTTCAATGGCTTTTTTAAAAGATTCCGCTACATCGGGATTCTGCTGATCTTTTTCATGTTTTCTAAGCTGAAAATAGAGCTGGCTGCATTCTCGTTCAAGCGTTTGCTTTTTTTCTGCAAAAGAGGCCAAAAGCTTTTCCTTGCTTTGCTCGGTCAGAACCTGCATAACGGTTACCCTGTGAATAATCTGCATAGGACCAGACTCCCCACTCTTCCAACATATTTCTGTTCATTTGCCTTTTTTACGTGTAAAAAAAGGGGAGGTGCCGGCCCTCTCCCTTTTTCAGTCAAATATTTCAAATTGAACTTTCTTAGAAGACTGTGCGCCAGCTGCAAAAACGACGGTTCGAATCGCTCTTGCAGTCCGGCCTTGCTTTCCGATAATCTTACCGGTATCTGACTTATTGACAGATAAGCGCAGCGCAATCTTTTGATCAGTCTCTTCCTTTGTGACCGTTATGTCTTCCGGATGGTCGACAAGCGGAGCCACAATGCTGACAATCAAATCTTCCAAGTTCTGATCAGTCATTACTTGCCTTGTTTAGCGTTGTGGAATTTTTCCATAATTCCTTGGCTTGAGAACAAGTTGCGGACTGTATCAGAAGGTTTAGCTCCTGTTTGAAGCCATTTAAGAGCAAGCTCTTCGTTGATTTTCACTTCAGCCGGCTTTGCAACCGGGTTGTATGTGCCGACTGTTTCGATGAAACGGCCGTCACGCGGTGAACGAGAATCTGCTACAACAATACGATAGAAAGGAGATTTTTTTGCTCCCATACGTTTTAAACGAATTTTTACTGCCATTTTACTAGCACCTCCGAAAATATTTCAACAAGATAGTATATTAACAATGATAAAAGTGTTTGTAAAGTGTTTTTTCTTAACAACGGTTTTATCATGTATAACCGATTACATAAAAGGTAATTTAAAGCCTTTTTTCTTCCCTTTTGACATGTTGGTCATCTGCTTCATCATTTTTTTCATTTCCTCAAACTGCTTTAAAAGACGGTTGACTTCCTGAACGGATGTTCCGCTTCCTTTGGCAATCCGCTTCCGCCGGCTGGCGTTAATAATATCCGGCTGTTCTTTTTCAAGAACAGTCATTGATTTAATGATCGCTTCCACATGATTCAGCTGTTTTTCATCGACTTGGATGTTTTTTAAGCCTTTCATTTTGCCTGCGCCGGGCATCATTTGCAGCAGTTCGTCAAGAGGCCCCATGTTTCGGACCTGGCCGAGCTGCTCCAGAAAATCATCCAATGTGAAGCTCATCGTTCTCATTTTCTGCTCAAGCTCTTTGGCTTTGTCTTCATCAACGGTCGCCTGAGCTTTTTCAATCAGCGTCAGCACGTCACCCATTCCGAGAATCCGGGATGCCATCCGTTCAGGATGGAACGCTTCAAGAGCATCGAGCTTTTCTCCCATTCCGGCGAATTTAATCGGCGTTTCGGTGACCGCGCGGATAGAAAGCGCCGCACCTCCGCGGGTATCCCCGTCAAGCTTTGTTAAAATGACACCCGTTAAACCGAGCTGGTCATTAAAGCTTTTGGCGACGTTTACCGCATCCTGACCGGTCATTGAGTCGACGACAAGGAAAATTTCCTCAGGATTTGCGACTTCCTTTACGCCGGAGAGCTCATCCATCAGTTCATGATCGATGTGCAGCCGTCCGGCGGTATCTAAAATCACATAATCATGATGCTCTTCCTTCGCTTTTTCAATCGCCTGTCTGGCAATTTCCACCGGGCTGACCTGATCGCCAAGCGAAAAGACCGGCATATCAAGCTGTTTCCCCAGGGTTTCCAGCTGTTTAATCGCGGCGGGGCGGTAAATATCCGCAGCCACGAGCAGCGGTTTGCGGTTATGTTTTTTGCGCAGCAGGTTGGCAAGCTTCCCCGTGGTTGTCGTTTTACCGGCACCTTGGAGCCCGACCATCATAATAACGGTCGGCGGGCGTTTGGCGACGGCAATTTTGCTTTCTTCGCCGCCCATCAGCTCGGTAAGCTCTTCTTTTACGACTTTAATAACCTGCTGACCGGGTGTCAGACTCTGCATAACGTCCTGTCCGACAGCCCGTTCACTTACTTTTTTCACAAAATCCTTTACGACTTTAAAGTTAACGTCAGCCTCAAGAAGCGCAAGACGAACTTCACGCATCATCTCTTTTACGTCTTGTTCGCTGACTTTTCCTTTTCCGCGGATTTTTGAAATCGTCTTTTGCAGTCGGTCGGCTAATCCTTCAAATGCCATTGTTTGCCGCCTCCTAATCTAATTTCTCAAGCGCTTCAATCAGAGCCGTCATTTTTTCCTCTTCCTGCAACCCGGAAGCAAGCTCTTTCAGCTTTGTAAACATTTCTTTACGCTCCTGAAACTTTTTAAAAAGGAGCAGTTTTTCTTCATATTGTTCAAGCATCGCTTCAGTCCGTTTGATGTTATCGTAAACGGCTTGCCTTGAAACGTCATACTCTTCGGCTATTTCACCAAGGGAGAAATCGTCCAGATAATAAAGCGACATATAGCTCTTTTGTTTTGACGTCAGCAACGACTGATAGAAGTCAAATAAATAGTTCATTCTCGTCGTTTTTTCGAGCGACATTTGAGCTCTCCCCTTTGTTAAGTCAAATCCCTTTACAAAAACTTAGTTTACATGGTTTCAGAGCGTGTGTCAAGTTTTTATCTTGTCAAAGCATGATGCTCTTTTTACATCATAAGTTTTTTCAAAAAAATTCATATAGACCGTCGTTAAAATACTCGAATTCTTGTTTTGATACACGGTAGCGGCAATAACCTTCGTAAAAAGCATTGAGGCATGCTTCATTTGTGACAAAATGACTGATCGCTAATGATTCATCATATCGCGGATCTCCCGCCGATATTCCCGCAGCATCGATAAACAGATAGACCTCTCCGTCTTTCACCAGCACATTATCAGTCGTGCAGTCACCGTGAATCATTGTCTGCTGAACAGGAACAGGCCTGTACCTGTCCAATTCCTTCAAAAGCTCCGCACTTCCTTCAGCCTGTCCTTTTTTGACATATTCTCCGGCTCGTTTGATTTGCAGATCGAGCCAGTCTGTTTCCGGCTGTAAACCAGAGACCATGTCGGTTTCATGCAGCCGTTGCAGAAACCGGCCGAAACTTTTGATCAGCTTTTTCTTTTCAGTATTCCCTTTTGCTTTTCTTAAAGCCGAAGTCAGGGTGATTCCATCCTCAAATGACATGATGATATGGCTGGCATGCTGTTCCTGTATCATCCCATAATAAACAGGAACAGGCAGACGACGAGTTTCCGTCAGTTTTTGTAAAACGAAGGCTTCTCTCATTAACCATTCCCGATACTTCTGTTGAAAAGAACTTTTCAGCAGAAATGCGTCTTGGCCGGTCACTATTTTTCGAACGGTTGAAGTGCCTCCCTGTTCACCCAACAGCGACATATGGTTTATCGCGCCGATCTTACTTTCCAATTCAGCTTTCAGCCATTTGTCCAACAATTGCCCCCTCCATTCCGATCTATCAATGCGTATAAAAAAACGAGTATAAAACCGTCCATTTTATACTCGTTTTTTATTCATTAATCCTCGGCTTTTTCAACTAAATCAGAAAAGAGACCGTATACGTAAGATTCTGCATCAAACCGCTGGAGGTCGTCAACCTTTTCTCCGAGGCCGACAAGTTTCACGGGGATGTGAAGCTCATTGCGGATTGCCAGGACGATACCGCCTTTTGCGGTGCCGTCAAGCTTCGTTAACGCGATACCCGTCACATTCGTCGCTTTGGAGAATTCTTTCGCCTGCGCCATCGCATTTTGGCCTGTCGTCGCGTCAAGCGCAAGGAGAACCTCATGCGGAGCCTCAGGCACTTCGCGTTCGATGACGCGTTTGACTTTTTCAAGCTCTTTCATTAAGTTTACTTTATTCTGAAGGCGGCCGGCCGTATCACAAATCAGCACATCCGCTCCTCTTGCTTTAGCCGCGTGTACGGCATCATAAATAACCGCCGCAGGGTCGCTTCCGGCAGCCTGCTTAATGACAGGCACGCCTGTACGCTCCCCCCACACTTCAAGCTGTTCAATCGCCCCGGCTCTGAAGGTGTCTCCGGCAGCGAGCACAACGGATTTGCCTTCATTCTTCAGCTTATGGGCAAGTTTTCCGATCGTTGTCGTTTTTCCGACGCCGTTTACCCCGACAAGCAGAATAACGTTCAGGCGCCCGTCCTGAATATTTAATTCAGAAATCTGTTCGTCGCCGCTGTTATAAATGTCGACAAGCTTTTCAGAAATGACGGACTGCACTTCCTGAGGATCCTGGATGTTTTTCAGCTTCACTTCTTTTTTGAGCTCATCAATCAGCTCCATAACGGTTGTAAAACCGACGTCAGCGCCAATCAGCACTTCCTCAAGCTCCTCGAAGAAATCCTCGTCGACTTTCCGGTAGCGGGAGACGAGTTCGTTCACTTTATTCGAGAAGGAATTTCTTGTTTTTTCAAGACCATCTTTAAATTTTTCAGAGACGGAGTCTGTCTGTTTCGTGATTTTCTCTTTTAATTTTTTAAAAAAGCTCATCTTTCAACCTCTTTCCTCGTTACTGAACGAATTCTTTTGTTTCTTCCAGTTTGACCGAAACCATTCGGGAAACGCCGGATTCCTGCATCGTAACACCGTAGAGGACATCCGCTTCTTCCATGGTGCCTTTTCTGTGGGTGATGACGATAAACTGGCTGTCGCTGCTGTATTTTTTTAAATATTGCGCAAACCTGAATACATTGGCTTCATCAAGCGCAGCTTCCACTTCATCAAGGACGCAGAACGGCACGGGCCTTACTTTCAGAATGGAGAATAAAAGGGCAATGGCAGTCAGCGCCCGTTCTCCCCCTGACAAAAGATTTAAGTTTTGCAGTTTTTTGCCCGGAGGCTGCGCGATAATGTCCACCCCGGAGTTAAGAAGATCATTCGGATCAGTCAGCTTCAGTTCAGCCCTTCCTCCTCCGAATAAAGAACGGAACACGTCGTTGAATTGAGAACGGATCTGGATAAACGTTTCATGGAATCGCTTCGTCATTTCAGAATCCATTTCTTCAATGACTTGAAACAGTGTGTTTTTCGCTTCCGTCAGGTCATTTTTCTGCTCTGTTAAAAACTGATACCGTTCGTTTACTCTTTCAAATTCATCGATGCTGCCGAGATTGACCGTTCCGAGCTCTTCAATTGAAAGCTTGATCAGCTTGACCCGTTTTCTCGCCTCTTCAGGCTCGAGTTCGAGCTGATATTGTTCTTTTGCCCCTTCAAAGGATAAGCTGTATTCCTCGCGTAAATACTGCAAGAGATTATCAAGCTCAACTTCCATCCGGCCGAGTTTTACCTCTTCATCTTTCAGAATTTCTGTTTTTTGCTTGTAGAGACGCTTCATCTCTTTCAGCTCAAGTTCGTTCGTATCAAGCGCCCTCTGAAGCTTCACACGCTGGTCGCGCCGGCTGGCGATCAATTCGATTGTTCTCGTTTTATCGTGAAGCTTATGATGGGCTGCTTCTTCAAGCTGCTCCTCACCGCTTGTGCTGGACGTCATCTCTGAGGTCAGGAGGCTTAAATCTTCCCGTGTTTCTTTCAGAGCGAGCTGCGTTTCCTCAAGCTCTTTTTTCAGCCTTTTGAGGTTGTCTTCTTCACTCGAGCACGCCTGTTCTTTTTTCGCAGCGGCCACTTTACATTCCGTCAGTTCATGAGAGAGCGTTTCTTTTGTTGAGGATAGGGTCTGCTTTTGTTTTGTCAGCCTTTCCATCTCTTCCTCAAGCTCTTTCAGCTGGCCGGATGCCTCACTCAGCTGTTCTTCCAGAGCTGATTTGCGCGTCTCTTTTTCCCGGCTGCTTTCCGTCAGTGATGCTTTCTCCTGATCGTAAAGCTCCAGATGGGTATTGATGTTCTTTTCAGCGACTTCGAGTTCATACAGCCTGCCTTTTACATCCTGCTGCTTTGTTCTGAAAGCTTCACCGTCTTCACGGAGACCGCTCAGCGTATGTTCAAGCTCTTGAATGGCCTGCTTCAGCGTTTTGACCTCTTTTTCGAGCAGAGCTGTTTTTTCTTCCATTTCGGCAAGCCGCGCAGTCACCGTCTCAAGCTCACGGCTTCTGCCGAGCAGAGAATTGTTTTTCTTTTTGACCGCGCCGCCTGTCATTGATCCGCCTGGATTGACGACATCACCCTCAAGCGTCACGATGCGGTAGCGGTGCCCGAGAAGCTTGGCCAGTTCATTCGCGCCTTTTAAATCTTCAGTGATCAGCACGGTGCCGAGAAGGTTTTGAATGACATTCCGATACGCCGCATCATATGTGACAAGCCCGCTTGCTGTGCCGAGGAAAGACGGATGCTTCTGAGCCGTCTGTTCATCACGGGTTTGGAGCTGGCGCGGTTTCATAACCGTAAGCGGCAGGAACGTCGCGCGGCCGAAGGAATTCTGTTTTAAATATTGAATCGCTTTCCGCGCCGCCTGCTCATCGTCTGTGACAACGTGCTGCGCCGCTGCGCCGAGTGCAATCTCGATCGCCGTTTCATATTTTTGTTCGGTGGCAATCAGTTCGAGAACGGCGCCGCGGATGCCGCCAAGCTGCTCTTTCTGTTTCAGCACTTCTTTTACGCCTTGGTAAAATCCTGAAAAATCGCCTTGCATCGTTTCAAGCATATCTTTTTTGGATCTGGCCTGCTGGACGAATTGATATGCCTGATACAGCGCAGATTCTTTCTTTTCATATTGGCGTTTTTTCTGTTCATATGCTGTCTGGACTTCGCGAAAGCGGACGACCTGATTGTGAATATCCTCTTCAACGGAGGCCAATTCTTCTTCGCACGCCGCTTTGCGGACTGCAATATCGTTACGTTCTTCAAGGTATTTTTCATTGTTTGCTGTCAGTCTCGCCTGCTGAACCGCAGATTGGGACATCTGGTCATCTAAAAGCTGCAGCTCGTTGCGAATCGACGCCTGACTGTTTAACAATTCAAAGTAATCGCTTTTTAATTGTTCGATTTTGTCTTCTACATTTTCATTATGCAGACTGAGAGCCTGCTGCTTTTCTTTCACCTGGGCGTTTAACCGCTTCACTTCCGCACGAAGTTTATCATAGACGGCAGACTGTTTTTCAATGTCCGCTTTCAGTTCGGCTTCTTTGTTCGTGTAATGTGTAACGGATTCCTCAAGCTGTTCCCGGTTTTGCGCGGCGTTTTTTTTGCGCTCTTTCAGCACTTCTTTCCGGCCTTCCAGCTTTTCCAGCTCTTCACTTGTCACGAGCAGAACCTGCTGCAGTTCGTTGACGGATTCATCAAGCGCGTGGATTTTATCTCTCGTCTCTTCTATCATCGCTTCTTTTGCGGACAGAGCCGATGATTCCGCCAATTCTTCTTCTTTTGCCGCCTGCACCTTTTCTTTTAAACCCGACCATCTGCCATGCAGTTCTTCGATGTCAAAGGCGGTAAGGGCGATTTCGACATGTTCAAGCTCTTTCTTTTTTTCTAAGTAGTCTTTGGCGATTGAAGCCTGGATTTTCAGCGGTTCGACCTGATCTTCAAGCTCGTGGAGAATATCTTCCACCCTGTTTAAGTTATCCTGCGTCTCAAACAGTTTGTTTTCCGCTTTTTTCTTTCTTGTTTTATATTTCAGCACGCCGGCCGCTTCTTCAAAAATACTGCGGCGGTCTTCCGCTTTGCTGCTGAGAATCTCTTCGACTTTCCCCTGGCTGATAATAGAGAATGCTTCTTTCCCGAGCCCGGAGTCCATAAATAAGTCAATGATATCTTTCAGGCGGCACTGCTGATTGTTGATGAGAAATTCACTTTCTCCAGAGCGGTACACCCGTCTCGTCACGCTGACTTCGTGATAATCGATCGGGAGAAAATGATCTTCATTATCAAGCGTTAACGTAACTTCGGCAAGGTTCAGCCGCTTGCGCGAATCACTTCCAGCAAAAATGATATCTTCCATTTTTCCGCCCCGAAGCGAGCGGGCTGATTGTTCGCCGAGCACCCAGCGGATGGCTTCGGTAATGTTGCTCTTTCCGCTGCCGTTCGGACCGACAACGGCCGTGACGCCTTTTACAAAGTCAACGGATATCCGTTCTGCAAATGATTTAAATCCTATAACGTCTAAACGTTTGAGGAACATCCCAGATCCTCCTTATCGTATAAGTATCTCAATATTATCATAATCACCCGCTTATATCAGGCGCAGACATACTGAAATCCCCCTAGGGAAACAGGGGGATTTTATTGTTTCGTATGATGTTTTTGCATTTTTGCAAGAGCTTCCTGTGCCGCATGCTGCTCGGCTTCTTTTTTGGAACGTCCGTTCCCGATACCGAGCGCCTCACCTTTAAGAGAGACAAGCGCCTCGAATTCCCGGTTGTGGGCAGGCCCTTTTTCATTGAGAATTTTGTACTCAAGCGATCCTTTTCCGTCCCGCTGTACAAATTCTTGAAGCTGGCTTTTGAAATCCATCACATGAGAAAAAGCACCATCGTTTATTTTAGGGAACACGTACACTTTCAGGAATTGCTGAACCGGCTCAAGGCCCTGATCCAGATACAGTGCGCCGATAAACGCTTCAAACACATCCGCTAAAAGCGCAGGACGCTTTCTGCCGCCCGTCATTTCTTCTCCTTTTCCCAAGAGAACAAGATCGCCGAATGACAATTCATGGGCAAGTGAGACGAGTGACGGCTCGCATACGATAGCGGCTCTCAGCTTCGTCAAATCTCCTTCACTCATGGCCGGATATTTGGCAAATAAGAATTGGGAGATCGTCAGTTCCAAAACAGCGTCACCTAAAAATTCAAGCCTTTCATTGTCTTCATACGGCTTTTTCCGATGCTCATTCACATAAGATGAATGTGTAAATGCTTGATACAAAAGTTTCTCGTTTTGAAAATGAACCGAAATCCGTTCTTGGAACTCTTTAAATTGCTCTATTTTTTTATAGAACTTTTTTTTATCTTTAAAATGTGAGTGTTTTGACATAGTAACCTCCATAGGCACATCAGGTTCACCGCGCTCCCCGCCGTAAACGGAATCGGCAGCGCGTACAGCGTCAGACGCCGGTAACCGAACGATTAAAGGGCTAAAGCCCCGCTGTCAGGCGGGACTTTTAGCATCAGCTTATTGCTGGTTTTGTATGTAGTTCACAGCGTCGCCGACTGTTGCAATCTTTTCAGCATCTTCGTCAGAAATCTCCATATCAAACTCGTCTTCAAGTTCCATAACAAGCTCAACTACATCTAGGGAATCAGCACCTAAGTCTTCCTTGAAAGAAGCTTCAAGTTTGACGTCAGCTTCATCAACGCCAAGGCGGTCTACGATGATTTTCGTTACACGCTCTAATGTATCTGCCATAGCAATTCACCTCCCCTCAAGTATTATAGTGGATTCGTTTTTAAAAAACTAGAGAAACTAGGATGAAATTTTAAAAACAAATCTTTACATCACCATTCCGCCGTCAATATGAAGGGTTTGGCCCGTCATATAACGCGATCCTTCAGAAGCAAGGAACGTAACAACGCTGCTGATATCGGAAGGATCACCGAAACGCGCGAGCGGAATCTGCTTCAGCATTTCATCTTGGACTTCTTTAGAAAGCTTGTCCGTCATATCCGTGGAAATAAAGCCCGGAGCAATGGCATTAACCGTAATATTGCGGCTCGCAAGCTCTTTGGCTGATGACTTCGTTAAGCCGATTACACCGGCTTTTGCCGCCACGTAGTTCGCCTGGCCGGGGTTTCCGCTGACGCCGACGATTGATGATACGTTGATAATCCGGCCGGAGCGCTGTTTCATCATCTGTCTTGTAACGGCTTTCGTGCAGTTGAATACACCTTTTAGGTTAATGTTAATGACATCATCCCATTCATTTTCTTTCATTCTCATCAGAAGATTGTCTTTTGTGATCCCCGCATTGTTCACGAGAATGTCGATTGAAGAAAATGCAGCGACAGCCTCTTTCATCATGTTTTGTACTTCTTCGGAATTTGATACATCGGCTTTTACCGCGATCGCGTTTCGGCCCAAAGATTTGATTTCATCTACGACTTCGTTCGCTTTCGCTTCATTCCCGGAGTAGTTGACTACTACGTTACAGCCGTTTTTCGCAAGATCAAGCGCGATCGCCCGCCCGATTCCGCGGGACGCTCCCGTTACCACTGCTGTTTTTTCATTAAGCATCCTGATTCTCCTCCTTCAGCGTTTGAATCGCCAGTTCGATGGTTTCATGGTCAGAAACCGCGATTGTTTTAAGGCGGCGGTTCACTTTTTTCACAAGGCCTGAAAGCACTTTTCCGGGCCCGATTTCAACAAACGTCGTGACACCTTCGTCAATCAGTTTGTTAATGGTTTCTTCAAAGCGAACAGGTGAATACAGCTGTTCGATCAGTTTTTTCTTGATATCGTCTTTTTCTGTCATAACGTCAGCCGAAACGTTTGAAATCACGGGAACAGCCGCATTTTTCAACTCACAGGCGCTGAGCACCTCCTCGAGTTTTTGCGCTGCCGGCTTCATTAATTCAGAATGGAACGGTCCGCTTACTTCTAATGGGATTGCCCGTTTTGCTCCGTTGTTTTTCGCTTCTTCTGAAGCCAGCTCCACGCCTTTTGCCGTTCCGGAAATTACGATCTGGCCGGGGCAGTTCAAGTTTGCAAGCTGTACGAGATGACCGTTTTCCGTCACTTGATCCGTTACCTTTTTCAAGGACTCTGCATCCATTCCGAGAATAGCTGCCATGGCGCCTTCTCCGGCCGGCACGGCTTCATTCATGAATTCTCCCCGTTTTCTTACCGTGTAAACGGCATCTTTAAATGTCATCGCTCCCGCCGCAACAAGCGCCGAATATTCTCCGAGGCTGTGGCCGGCGGTGAAATCAGGGGTGATGCCGGATTCTTTAAACTTTTCCAATACGGCGATGCTCGTTGTCAACAGCGCAGGCTGCGCATTGTATGTAAGGGTCAATTCTTCGGCGTCACCTTCAAAAATGAGCGAGCTCAGCTTTGTTTCAAGCGTTTCATCCGCTTCATCAAAAATACGTTTTGACGCTTCTTCGCGTTCGTACAGGTCTTTTCCCATACCGATATATTGTGATCCCTGTCCGGGAAATAAAAATGCAATCTTACTCATGATGCGGTAACCTCCAGACTACTCATCTGTTTTTTCTTCTTTTACTTCTTCTTCTATAAATGCGGCCACGTTTTGGCTGACCATTTCTCTCGCCTGGCGCAGCGCATGGTAAACAGCGCGTGCGTCAGAAGAGCCGTGCGCTTTAACGACGGGCGCTTTCAAACCGAAAAGACTCGCCCCGCCGTACTCAGAATAGTCCATTTTCAGTTTCATTTCCATCAGCTTCGGCTTCAGCACTCCCGCTGCGAGCTTAGAAACAAAACTTGAAGTCAGTGTATCTTTCAGCATTTTGAAAATCGATAACGCTGAACCTTCCAATGTTTTCAACGTGACGTTGCCCGTAAAGCCGTCTGTGACGATGACGTCAGCAGCGCCTTCGAGCAAGTCTCTCGCCTCAACGTTTCCGACAAAATTCACGTTTGTTTCTTTTAATAATTCAAACGTCTTTTTTGTCAGGTCGTTTCCTTTCTTTTCTTCCGTGCCGACATTTAACAATCCGACGCGGGGCGAGCTGATTCCGAGAACCTGCCGGGCATATACAGATCCCATAATTCCGTACTGGACGAGATGCTCCGGTTTGGCATCGACATTGGCTCCCACGTCCAAAAGAAGGAAACCGTCGCCTGAAACGGTCGGAAGCGTCGGCGCAAGCGCAGGCCGGTCGATTCCTTTAATTCTGCCGACGATAAACAGTCCCGCTGTCATGAGTGCGCCTGTATTCCCCGCTGAGATGCAGGCGTCCGCTCTGTTTTCAGCCACTTCCTGCGCCATCAGCACCATAGAAGAGTTTTTCTTTCTGCGTACGGCGCGGACCGGTTCATCCGTCGGTTCAATCACTTCATCGGCGTGCAACACAGTGATGCGGTCTGATGTTGTTGGCAAGTGTGATTCTATCGTTGTCTTGTCACCGACCAGCGTAATATGAAGATCGTCAAATGCCTCAATACTCTTCATTACTCCGTCAATAACAGCTTTGGGTGCGTTGTCGCCTCCCATTGCATCTACAGCTATTCTCATGCATGCTCCACCTTTATGATTGTTTTGAACGGTACATGTCAAAGCTGCCGGAGAACACGACTTCTTCTCCCACATAGCTGTTGACTTCAACTACCGTTCTGCCTTTTTCTTTTTCGACTGCCGTCACTTTGGCTTTCGCAACGACGCGCTCGCCTTCTTTCACCTGTCTTGTAAAGCGGATATTTGCGCTTGCGGTCAGCGCCAGCTCATCATCAATGACGGCTACGGCGAGTGAGTTCGCCTGCGCAAACAAATGATGCCCCCGCGCAATTTGATTGCGGCTGAAGACATGTTCGCGTCTTACTTCTAATATGGAAATGGCCTGGCCGTCAAGCTCCAGATCAATAATTTCACCGATCACTTCGTCTAAAGACAGTGATTTCACTTCATCATCAAGCGTTTGTTCTGCCACGTTTTTAATTCTTTCCCTCAGCTCCGGTATTGAGAGCTCTAAGCGGTCTAAACGGATCGTCTGAATGCTGACGCCGAATTTCCCCGCTAATTCTTCATCTGTGATGAAGGGTGTCGATTTGATCGTCTGCTGCAATAATTTTTGGCGTTCTTTCTTGCTTCTTCTCATCTGTAAACACCATCCGGACAATTAAGACTAGGTACTAATAGTAGTATATAATCTCATAGATTGGAATGCAATGATTGTTTTTTGAAAGCCGCCGAATTTTACAGAATCAGCTTAATTTCTCCCCTTCTAGGACGCCGCTTGAAAGTAATTGGCCGCGCAGCATACGGTATTCGTCATCTTTCCAAAAAGCCTCTGAAGACACCAGATTGGCCGCATCCTGGCGGGCCGTTTCCAAAGCTCTGTAGTCATGAACCATATCCGCCACCTTGAACTCGGGCATACCGCTCTGTTTTTTCCCGAAGAAATCACCGGGGCCGCGCAGTTCAAGGTCCTTTTCAGACAGTTCAAAGCCGTCGTTTGTCTCCGACATGATTCTCATCCGTTCCTTCCCGGTTTCGGATTTCGGATCGGCCATCAGGATGCAGAAAGATTGGTGGTCTCCCCGCCCGACCCGGCCGCGGAGCTGATGGAGCTGAGATAATCCGAAACGGTCGGCGTCATAGATGACCATAATCGTCGCATTGGGCACGTTCACCCCGACTTCTACGACGGTTGTTGACACAAGTACCTGACATTGATTGGCGCTGAATTCTCTCATCACCTGATCTTTTTCATCAGAATGGAGCTTCCCGTGCATCAGGCCGACATTCCATTTACCGCGGTAAACGTCAGACAGCATGTTATATACGTCAATCGCATTCTGCACATCCAGTTTATCCGACTCTTCAATGAGCGGGCAGATAATATAGGCTTGCCTTCCCTGTTTCAGCTCTTTTTCTATAAAAGCCAAAATCCGCTCCAGCATGTCGTGTTTCACCCAATACGTTTCGATTTGTTTTCGCCCCGCGGGCATTTCATCTATCACGGAAACATCCATTTCTCCGAAGACGGTAATGGCCAACGTTCTCGGAATCGGAGTGGCTGTCATAAACAGCACATCCGGATCCTGACCTTTATTCTTGAGTTTTTTGCGCTGTTCGACTCCGAACCTGTGCTGCTCGTCCGTAATGACAAGGCTCAGCGCTTTAAATTCCACTTCGTCCTGGATTAAAGCATGGGTCCCTACTAAAATATCAATCTCTCCGAGAGCAAGCCGCTCCAAAAGCTCCCTGCGCCGCTTTCCTTTTACAGAACTCGTCAAAAGCGCGATATTTACATCTTCATTTGCAAACAACGATACGAGAGAATCTGCATGCTGTTCGGCCAGAATTTCAGTCGGCACCATTAATGCCCCCTGATACCCCGACAGAATCGCAGCGTACAAAGCGATGGCGGCGACGGCCGTTTTCCCTGAACCGACATCACCTTGCAGCAGACGGTTCATTCGGTAAGGGGATGTCATATCAGCGGTAATTTCCCGAAGCACGCGCGTCTGTGCGGTTGTGAGCGAAAACGGCAGGCTGTCTGTGAAAGCAGCGAGCTTTTCAGCAGGAAACACATGGCTGATGCCTTTTGACTGTTCCCTTTCCGCTTTACGGAACGCCTGCATTTTCAGCTGAAATAATAAGAATTCCTCGTAAACAAACCGGCGCCTGGCCTGCTGTAACGATTCCCTCGTTTCAGGCTGATGCATCGTCTGCAGGGCATGTTTGTAATCAGGCAGCTTGTAGCGGATTCTCAATTTTTCAGGAAGCGGATCGGCCGCACTGTCCAAATGATGCTGCAGCGCTTCCTTAATAAACCGTCTCATCATTTTTACGGTGACGTTTTCTTTAACGGAATAAACAGGCTCAATGCTTTTATCTTCTTGATGAGGACCGTTTTTTAATTCCTGCACGGAAACGGTCTGTCTGTGTTTATCCCATTTCCCGGATATCGTGACGACTGAACCTAACGTCAGTTTCTTTTTTAAGTAGGGACGGTTAAAGCAGACCGCGGTAATTAAATAATTGCCGACAAGCACCCTGAATGTCAGCCTGTTTCGTTTTTTGCCGTAATAGGTAAGAGAAGGTTCTGAATGAACCTTCCCTTCTACCGTCACTCTTTCTTCATGTTTTACTTCTTCTAAATCCCTCAGCTCATAGTCGTCATAACGGTAAGGGAAATAATTCAGAAGATCAGAAATGTCATAGATACCTAGTTCGTGCAATGTTTTTTCTGTTTCCGGCCCAATGCCCTTAATTTCCGCTATACTAGTTTGCTGATGGTGTGTCACTTGATTTCAGCGCTCCTCCGAAAATTTTTTTCTCTAATTCTCTTCCCGTCGGTGTCGCGGCTAAACCGCCTTGTCCCGTTTCACGCAGTGCTGTCGGCATTGTCTGGCCGATTTTGTACATCGCGTCAATCACCTCATCGCAAGGAATGCGGCTTGTAATCCCGGCCAGCGCCATATCCGCCGCGATCATTGCGTTGGATGCTCCCATTGCGTTTCGTTTGACACACGGCACTTCTACCAATCCGGCGACCGGGTCACATACGAGACCGAGCATATTTTTCAGTGTAATCGCCATTGCTTCCGCTGATTGCTGAGGCGTTCCGCCCGCCATTTCCACAATCGCAGCCGCTGCCATGCCTGATGCTGACCCGACTTCCGCCTGACAGCCTCCTGCCGCTCCTGAAATACTCGCATTGTTTGCTACGACAAAACCGAACGCGCCGGCTGTAAACAGAAAACGGATCATTTGTTCTGTCGTAGGGTTCAGCTTATGCTTTACGGCGAATAACGTTCCCGGCACAACCCCGGCAGAGCCGGCGGTCGGTGTAGCGCAGATCGTTCCCATCGCCGCATTGACTTCATTTGTCGCCACAGCTTTAGAAACGGCGTCTAAAATCAGATTGCCCGACAGGCTTCTTCCCGATTGGATGTATGCCTGAAGTTTCACGGCATCTCCGCCTGTTAAACCGGTCTGACTCGTGACGCCCTTCAGCCCTTTTTCAACAGCTGCTTCCATGACGGAGAGATTGCGCTCCATTCCTTGAAAGATTTCTTCCCGCGTTTTTTGCGTCACTTCCATCTCTTGCGTGATCATCACTTCCGAAATCGGAATTTGTTTTTCTTGAGTGATTTCTATTAATTCTTTTACATTACGAAACATGTCATTTTCCTCCTGACTTTTTAGTCAGCTATCTTAGTAACCTGTATAATATTAGGAAGTGTTGAAAGCTCGTCAAGCACTTCTTCTTCAATATTCTGATCGACCTCAATCGTCATCAGCGCAAGCTGGCCGACGTCCTTACGCGCCACTTCCATATGTCCGACGTTGATGGAGAATTTCGCCAGCACATTGGCAACGCCTGCAATCGTGCCGAATTTATCATTGTGAACGACTAAAATAGCCGGATGGTTTCCGGAAAGACGCAGCTCAAAGCCGTTGAGCTCCGTGATTTCTATTTTTCCGCCGCCGATGGAAATACCGGTAAGGGCAAGCTCTCCCTCATCATCAGAAATGACGAGACGCGCCGTATTCGGATGAACGGGCACGGCATCCTCTGTACGGAACTCTACATATATGCCCTTCTCTTCCGCAATTTGAATCGCTGTTTTAATCCGTTCATCAAATGTATCAAAATCAAGCAGGCCGCCGATAATCGCGACATCAGTGCCGTGACCCTTATACGTCTCCGCAAATGATCCGTAAAAAGACACAATGATCCGGCGGGGCTCCCGCCTGAATAGGCTTCTGGCCACTCTGCCGATCCGGGCGGCGCCTGCGGTATGTGAACTGGACGGACCGATCATTACCGGGCCGATAATATCAAAAACGCTTCTATACTTCATGCTGGTTTGTTCCTCCTTAACATCACTTCATTCAGCGCTTTTCTTTAGACTAATTGAACATTTCTCAATTGGCAAGCAGGCACACTGCCGCACTGCCGCAGGTAAATAAAGACATAAGAATAGAAGGGCCTGATAAGCCCTTCTATTCTGCCGCAAATATATATGGATACAGAGGCTGTCTGCCGTTATGGATTTCAACCTCGATATCTTCACAGACGCTAGCAATATACTCAGCGAGTTTCTCAGCTTCTTCTTCCGGAGCGTCCTCTCCGTACAAGATGGTGACAATTTCATCTTCTTCCCCGATCATTTCATCCAGCAGCAATTTTGCCGCACTCATCCGATCTTCGGCGCTGCCGATAATTGAACTGTTTAAAATGCCGATAAAATCACCTTTTTTAATATCTTTGCCGTCAATATGGGTGTCTCTGACTGAATATGTCACCTGTCCGCTTTTCACATTCCGGATGGCCTCAAGCATATTGGCTTCATTTACGTCAGCCGGCTGGTCAGGGTTAAACGCAAGCAGGGCGGTCATGCCTTGAGGGACCGTTTTTGCCGGAATGACAATGACATTTTCTTCAGCCACGCTCGCCGCCTGATTGGCAGCCATCACAATATTGGAATTGTTCGGAAGAATGAAAACCGTCTCCGCATTGACAGACTGAACGGCTTCAACAATATCTTCCGTGCTCGGATTCATTGTCTGGCCGCCTTCGATTACGTGTGAAGCGCCGATGCTCGTAAACAATTCAGAAATGCCCTCTCCCATTGCCACAGTCACGATGCCAAAAGGCTTGCGGGCTTCTTTCATAACGCCGGCCGGCTTTTTTTCATCATGTTCTTGGCTGATGATTGAAGTATGCTGTTCCCTCATGTTTTCAATTTTAATTTTAATCAAATCGCCGTAACGCTGTGCGAGATTGAGTACGTTCCCTGGTTCTTCGGCATGAATATGGACTTTCGCCAGCGTATCATCAGCCACGACCAGCAATGAATCGCCGAAACGGCTCAGTTCGTTTCTGAACGTCTCTTCCTTGAACGTCCGTTTATCTTGATCCAGCCTCACCATCACTTCCGTACAAAATCCGAATTCAATGTCTTCTGTACTCAGCATGCTTTGCGCGCTTTTATGATGCTCGGCATTCACCATATCATCGAGTGCCGGAAGAACCGCTTTTTTCGGTACGGCCTCTCCTTTTAAAGCAGCCAAAAAGCCTTCATATACACAAAGCAGACCTTTTCCGCCGCTGTCAACGACACCGACGTCCTTTAAAACAGGAAGCAGATCCGGCGTGCGGTTCAGCGACGCTTCCGCTTCTTCAATAACGGCCTCCATGACCGAAATAATATCGGTTTCTTCTTTGGCCGAGGCGACCGCTTTTTTAGCCGCATCCTTAGCCACGGTTAAAATCGTTCCTTCAACCGGTTTCATGACCGCCTTATATGCCATATCCACTCCCGCTTGGAGTGCTGCGGCAAATTCTTGGGCGTCTATTTGGTTTTTGTTTTCAATGCTCTTTGTGAAACCTCTGAACAATTGGGACAAGATCACCCCTGAGTTTCCTCTCGCTCCCATAAGCAGGCCTTTTGACAGGGCGATGCCGACTTTGCCGATGTCGGGTGAGTCAATGTGCTCTACCTCTCTTGCACCGGATGACATCGATAAATTCATATTTGTTCCGGTATCGCCGTCAGGCACGGGAAACACGTTCAGCGCATCCACCGCGGATGCGTTTTGAGACAATGTCTCAGCCCCCGCCAGAATCATTGCCGCAAAAGCTCTCCCATCTAAGTTTCGTCTAGACAATACTCATCCTCCTCACTACGGGTTCGTTACTCGTACGCCTTGGACATAAATATTTACAGAATCAACTGCAAGTCCGATTGTTTGATTTACTGTGTATTTTACCTTCGTCTGAACATTGTGGGCTACTTCGGATATTTTAGTGCCGTAGCTGACAATAATGTACATGTCGATATGTATTTGTTCGGCTTCCTGACGGACATGTACGCCTTTTGCGAAGTTCTCTCTCCGGAGGATTTCAGACAAACCGTCTTTAATCTGGTTTTTTGAGGCCATCCCCACTATTCCGTAACAGTCAATGGCAGCGCCTCCGGCAACCATTGCGATGACTTCGTTGGATATATCAATCTGTCCGTATTTTGTCTTCATTTCAATGGACACACAGGTTCCTCCTTCAGGTGCATAGAGTTATCATTATTCTACTATATGTATCCCATTATGAAAAGAAAAGATACAGACAGCGGCCTTCAGCGCGGAAATGTGATTGGTTTTACATGTCAAGTGATTTTTCTTGAAAGTAAGGGAAACAATAGTTGCAAACGGTTTTTAGCTGTGGTAAATTATTTAAAGTATTGTATAACGAAAGCATCTGAGAAACTATGTTTGAAAAGATGTTTCGCGCAGTTAGGAGGGAAACAAATGGCACGTAAATGTTTTATTACAGGTAAAAAAACAAAAGCCGGAAACAACCGTTCTCACGCAATGAACGCTTCTAAGCGTACTTGGGGCGCCAACCTTCAAAAGGTCCGCATCCTCGTTGACGGCAAACCTAAAAAAGTGTATGTATCTGCCCGGGCTTTAAAATCCGGTAAAGTTGAGCGTGTATAAGCAAAAATGAACGCCTGCCCTTTTATGCGGCAGGCGTTTTTTATGCGTTCAAAGAGGGCAATTTCAGCTTCTTGGGCTTACTCTTTTCTAAATGAGCCCAGCATCGCCCGGACAATTCCTCCTAAAAACTTCGGCAATTTAATGGTATAAAATTTCATTTTGTCCCCTCCTATAAGTCCCGTATCCGCTGCGTTCATCACTTTAGGATTCATGGTTTTTTCCGCATATGGCAGAAGCCGCTTTTTAATCCGCGCTCCTTACCATTATTAATATGCCTTTTGCAAACGAAAAAGTACCTCGTGAATGAATGAGTTCGTTACTAATACATAGTGTGGAACCCAGAGGAATATGACAATTATCAAGGGGATATTTAAAACCGTCGAGTGTCAGGCCGTCTGCCGCTTCCGTAAATGGAATGAAAGAAATATAGCGTCTGCGCGCTTTTTCTTCAATTGTATAACGGCCGGGCCCGAACATCTGAATGTCATTCTGCCGGTCGATCAGCTCGACATCGGTATTCTTATGTAAGGCTTTATACAGCAGCTGGATGTTCCCTAAAAAGTGATCGGCTCTTCCGCCCGTCACACCGAACATCCGAATGGTTTCCGGTTCTTTTTGTAAAGCCCAGTCAAGGGCGAGTTCAAGATCGGTATAATCTTTTTCCGCCTGATACACATAGAGGGCCGGCGCCGCTTTTTGAATCTGCATGAGCTCCTCTTCCGTAATGCTGTCAAAATCACCGAAAGCTTCCTGCGGAATGATTCCGGCTTCCAAAAGAGAAACCGTCCCTTTATCGACTCCGACCCACGTCGTATCTCCGTCTGTGTATTCGGATAGATCGGGAATAAGTTCCCGCGGGCCGCCCGCAACGATATTGATTGTCTTCATATGTTTTCCTCTCTCTTAGACGCGAAAAGAGCCGGCGGCTTTCACCGGGCTCTTTTTCAGCATGTTTATTACGCGTTTCGGATGTCAGCGATGGCTTTTTTCCGATCCGGCTGATTATATACGGCAGACCCGGCAACAAGCAGATTGGCGCCCGCTTCAGCGCATAAAGGGGCTGTTTCTTTATTAACGCCTCCGTCCACCTCGATTAAAAGCTCAGACAGGCCTTTCTCCTCAGCCAGCTGTTTGACCTGACGGATTTTCGGCAGAACCGAATGAATGAAGCGCTGGCCGCCAAAACCGGGGTTAACCGTCATTAACAGCACAAGGTCAAGTTCCTCGATCACATGTTCAATCATTTGGACGGGCGTATGCGGATTGAGCACAACTCCCGCTTTTACCCCCTGCTCTTTTATCAATTGAATGGTCCGGTGAAGATGCGGACACGCTTCAGCATGAACGGAAAGGATGTCCGCGCCGGCTTTTGCGAATGCCGGTATGTAGCGGTCCGGGTTTTCAATCATAAGATGGACATCCAGCGGCAGATCAGTCACCGGACGGACGGCTTCAACGATAAGCGGCCCGATTGTAATGTTAGGGACGAAATGGCCATCCATGACATCAATATGGATATAGTCCGCCCCTCCTTTTTCCACGTCTTTAATTTCCTCGCCCAGTGAAGCAAAATCGGCGGAAAGAATTGATGGCGCAACCTTAATCATATTAATACCTCGGCTTTCTCTCTTTTATTTCCTGCATAAATTCTTTGTAATGCTCATAGCGGTACGGCTGAATCTCTCCTTCTTCCACCGCTTGCTTTACCGCGCATTTCGGCTCCTTAAGATGCAGACAGCCTCTGAATTTGCAAGAGGCGCTTATTTCTCTGATCTCAGGGAACGTGCTGCCCAGCTCATCTTCCTCAATGCCGGTAAATTCAAGCGAACTGAACCCCGGAGTATCCGCCACCAGACCGCCTGATGTATGAATGAGCTCCACATGGCGCGTCGTATGTTTTCCGCGTCCCAAATGCGCGGAAATCTCGTTTGTTTTCAGCTCAAGCTCCGGGCTGATCGCATTTAAAAGCGAAGATTTTCCGACTCCGGACTGACCGGCAAACACCGTCGTTTTGTTCTCGAAGTGTTTCACAATGCCTGTTAAACCGCTGTTTTCTTTTGATGACGTCACATATACGTCATAACCGATCCCCTGATAGTCTTTCACGTAAGAAAGTATCGCCTCTTTCGATTCCCCGTCTGCAGCTAAATCCATTTTGGTTATGCAGATGATCGGGTGAATGCCGTTGGCTTCCACAAGGACGAGAAAACGGTCCAATAAAGACGTGCTGAACGCAGGCTGAACGGCGGAAAAGACGAGAACGGCCTGATCGACATTTGAAATCGGCGGCCTGATCAGCTCGTTTGTTCGTTCTTTGATTTCCAGCAGGTAGCCTTCTTTATCATTTTCAGCCTGATAAACGGCATAATCGCCGACCAGGGGCGTTATTTTATTTTTTCTGAAAATGCCCCGGCCCCTGCATTGAATGATCTTGTCCTGTGATTCATCCAAGACATAATAGAATCCGCTTAACGCTTTTATAATTTTGCCCTCAGGCATAGGGTCCCTCCTTGTCAGTCATTATCTTTCGGGTATTCAATCGTTTTGTAGCTGACGACTTTATGATCGACCATCACTTGGTAATACCCCTTCTGTCCCTGATCAATCTTCAGTTCAATTGTTTTTTCAGTCGGCTCTTTTATTTTAAATGAGTCATACGTATCAGAGATGCTGTGGTCCTTATCATCGATGGCGATTTGCACTTCAAGCTCGTCCCCTTCATGTTCGGGTTCGTAAGGAATGCTGATTTTTTCTTTTACCGTTTTCGCCGGTTTTTCTTCAGGTCCGAGCGAGAACGTCACTTCAACATTACTTCCCGGCTTAACCGCAGTGCCGGCTGACGGCTCTTGCTTCATGACTTGTCCTTTTGGTACGTCATCTGAATGGGCTTGTTTTTCAACAAGCTGCAGGCCGTTATCTTCAAGATACCCTGAAGCCGCTTCTTTGCTGTAAGTCTTTAAGTCCCTCAGCGTAACGTCCGCCGGGCCGAGGCTGACCGTTAGATTGACTTCATCGTCGCTTGCGACCATGTCGGTGCCGGCTGACGGGTCCTGATCAATTACGGTGCCGGCCTCGCTGTCATCGTTCTCTTCTTTGACATTGACATGTTTGAAGCCTTTTTCCTTCAGCGCTTTTTTTGCGTCGCCGATCTGCCGTCCTTTCACGTCGATCAGCTGGGTTTTCGGTTTTCCGATGCTTTTGTACAGTTTTACAGAAGAGCCTTCTTTAACGGTAGACCCCGCTTTTGGGTCCGTTTTGACCATTAATTCCTCTTCTATTTTTTCATCTTCAATGTCCGTTATATCAGGATCCGCCCGGAGCCCGTTCTTTTCAAGCAGGGCTTCCGCTTTTTCGTACTTCATGCCCCGTACGTCGGGGACGCTTACATCTTTAGGCATAAATAAAGACGGGAACACGGTGACCGCAAGAACAGCCGCCATAATGAAAATGAAACAAACGGACAGCAAAACCCACGGCCATTTCCGTTTTTTCTTTTTGGCGGGCTGCTGTTCCTTATCGTCCGTCTCCCCCGGCGTTTCCGCCTGAGGCGCGGCTTTTGCGCCGTCAGTAATAACGGGAATGGCTTTTGTCATTTCCTCATCATCCTGAACGGAAAATTTTTGTTCATTCAGCCTGCCGGCGTCAAAAGCCGTTCTGATGTCCGCTTCCATGTCCTCGGCGCTTTCATAGCGGTGAAACGGGTCTTTGGCGGTTGCCTTTAAAATAATGTTTTCGACGCTCTGCGGAATGGAAGGGTTCCACTTTCTGGCGGAAGGCGTTTCTGTTTGCAGATGCTTTAGCGCTATGCTGACGGCTGATTCTCCGTCAAAAGGAATTTTACCTGTTAAAAGCTCAAACAGCACGATGCCGAGCGCGTAAATATCTGATTTTTTCGTTGCAAGACCGCCTCTCGCCTGCTCCGGAGACAAATAATGAACCGAGCCCAGCACAGAATTCGTATGTGTGATTGTCGTAGACGTAAGCGCTGTGGCGATGCCGAAATCCGTCACCTTGATATGCCCTAAATGGTCTATCAATATATTGTGCGGTTTAATATCCCGATGCACGATATGGTTTTGATGGGCATGGGCGATGGCCGAGACGATCTGCTCCATAACGGACAGCGCTTCTTTCGGATGAAGCGGTCCGTGTGCGGTTATGTATTCCTTTAATGTCATGCCTTCCACATATTCCATGACAATGTAATAAATATCGCCTTCCTCCCCGATATCGTAAATACTCACGATATTCGGATGATCGAGGCTTGATGCCGACTGTGCTTCTCTTCTGAAACGCCTGATAAAATCATTGTCATTCACAAAGTCAAACCGCAGAATTTTAATTGCGACTTCACGTTCGAGAATGATGTCCTCAGCTAAAAAAACGTTTGCCATTCCGCCGCCGCCAATGGGCCGGAGGATATGATAACGCCCGCTGATCCGCTTGCCGGTTAGCACTTGTCTTCACCCTCTTTTGCATCTGCGGAAAACTCAATCAACACAGCCGTGATGTTATCTTCGCCGCCGTTTTGATTCGCTTTGCTGATGAGAAGGTCTACTTTTTCCTGAGGATCAGATTCGGCTTGAAGCATTTGTTTGATCTCGTGATCTTCTATTTTATTTGACAGTCCGTCAGAGCATAAAAGCAGCTGATCGCCGTCAGACAGTTCAAAAGAACGGGCGTCGGGACTGATGGTTTCATCTGTCCCCAGCGCTCTCGTCAATACATTTTTCCGCGGATGGTGCTCGGCGTCCTCTTTCGAAATTTCCCCCGTCTTGACCAGCTCATTCACAAGCGAATGGTCCTCAGTCAGCTGAGTGAATTCCCCCTCTTGAAGCAGGTAGCACCGGCTGTCACCGATATGAGCCACAGTGACAAACTTCCCGGTGAATAAGGCGCAAACAACGGTGGTGCCCATTCCCCGGCATTCTTCATTCGCTTTAGCGTGGTCATGTACTTTGACATTCGCCTCATGAATCCGGTCTTTCAGCCAATCCTCGCAAGCAGACGGCAGAGAAGGAACCGTTTCGGTCCGGTTCCACTGCTCTTCCATCGCCGCAACCGCCATCCTGCTCGCTACATCTCCGGCAAGATGACCGCCCATGCCGTCGGCGACAACCGCAAGCACCGCGTCTTCTTTTGTGAAAATGCCCGCCGCATCTTCATTATGCCGGCGGACTTTACCTGTATCTGTTTTCAAGGCTGTAATCAACCTCTTCACCTCGTCTCGTCTTGACGCTCCTTCGCGCGAAGCTGACCGCAGGCCGCGTCAATGTCATGGCCTTGCTCTCTTCTGATCGTGACATTTACACCGCGGGATTTTAACGTTTTTTCGAATGCGAAAATCTGATCTCTCGGTGTGCGGACGTAATCCCGTTCAGGCACATAGTTTACCGGAATTAAATTGACATGGCATTTCACGTCTTTTAACAGTTCTGCAAGCTCTTCTGCATGTTCGACCTGATCATTTACGCCGCCGAACAGCCCGTATTCAAAGCTGATCCGTCTGCCTGTTTTCTCGATGTAATATTTGACGGCCTCCATAAGGTCAGGAAGCTTATAGGCTTTGTTAATCGGCATCAGACGGCTTCTGATTTCCGTATTCGGAGCATGCAGAGAAATCGCGAAATTGATCTGCATTTTTTGATCGGCGAAATCGTAAATCTTCGGAATGATTCCGCTGGTGGAAACTGTGATATGACGCGCTCCGATGTTCAGTCCTTTATCGTGGTTAATGATTTTCAAGAAAGCGAGCATTTCATTGAAATTATCAAACGGCTCTCCGATTCCCATGATCACGACTGAGCTGACGCGTTCATCCGTTTCATCAAGCGCCTTTTGCACTTTCACGACTTGAGCGACGATTTCTCCCGCTTCAAGATTCCGTTTCAGTCCGCCGAGCGTTGACGCGCAAAATGTGCAGCCGATCCGGCAGCCGACCTGTGTCGTTACACATACAGAATTACCATACTCGTGTCTCATTAAAACCGTTTCGATCGTATAACCGTCATGAAGCTCAAATAAAAATTTCATCGTGCCGTCTTGAGATGTCTGTTTTACAGCCGTTTTCAGCGTTGTCAGCACAAAATGGCTCTCGAGTTTTTCACGCAGGCTTTTTGAGAGGTTTGTCATTTCATCAAATGAAGAAACCCGCTTTTCATAGAGCCATTCAAAAATCTGTGCCGCGCGGAACGGCTTTTCGCCATTCTCAGTCAGCCATTGTTTGATTTCATCTAATTCAAAAGAGTAAATGGACGGCTGCTCAGTCCGCAGCTCTTTCCGTACGCTTGTCTTTTTTAATTGTGTCATTTTTTATCCCTTCTTTCTCATGCTGCTAATAAAGAAACCGTCTGTTCCGAAATAATGCGGAAGAATTTGAAGGCTTCCATCCTGAACAAAGGGTCTCGCCTTTTCAGGCAGCCGCTTTTCAAGAGACAAATCGGGTTCAAACTCAGGGTGTTCTTGTATAAACGCATGCATAACTTCTTCATTTTCTGTCCGGTCCATTGTACACGTACTGTATACGAGTGTGCCACCTTTTTTTACTAATGGGGCGATTTCCCTTAAAATGCCGAGCTGGATTTCTGACAGCCGTCTGCTGTCCTCCGGCGTCTTCGTATATTTCATATCGGGTTTTCTTCTGATGACGCCGAAACCTGAGCAAGGGGCATCAACGAGAATACGGTCAAACCGTTCTGCGCCAAAGGCCTCTCCCGCTTTTCGCGCATCCATCGTTTGTGCGTCGATGATCGTAAGTCCGAGCCGTTCTGCGCCCTCTTTAATCAGCTTCACTTTATGGCGGTGAAGATCAAGCGATGTGAGGCTCCCCTCGTTCTCCATCAGTTCCGCAATGTGAGCCGACTTTCCGCCCGGTGCGGCGCATGCGTCTAAAACGGTTTCGCCCGGCTTCGGGTCCAGCGCCCGCGCGACAAGCATTGAGCTTTCATCCTGTATGGATACCCGGCCGTTTTGGAAAAATGCCGTGTTCGCGATGCTTCCTTTTAAAAGCTTAATCGCATCAGGAGAAAGGTCTCCGGCTTCCGCTTCCAGACCGGCATTCTCCATCTCATTCAGCACCGTTTCCCTGTCGCTCTTTATGTGATTGACACGGAGCGTCTGCTTCGGCGGAATGAGATGAATCCGGCAGATCTTTTCAGCCGCCTCAAAGCCGTACGCCTCGACCCACTCTTTTACGAGCCATTCGGGATGGCTTGTCTCTGTAGAAAGACGGAGAACCGGGTCTTCAATTTCAGCGAATGACGGCGCCCCCTCACGCTGCAGGGAGCGGAGGATGCCGTTGACAAAGGACGCAATGCCCTTATGCCCGCGTTTTTTGGCGATTTCAACCGCTTCATGGATGGCGGCGCGATCCGGAATTTTTTCTAAATACTCCATTTGATACGCGGACAGACGAAGCAGCTGAATCACCCACGGCTTCACCTTATTCGGCTTGCGGATAAAAGGCTTCAGCATAAAGTCTAAGGCGATTTTATTTTGCAGCGTTCCGTAGACAAGCTCTGTCAGCAGCCCTCTGTCCTGATCGCTGAGCGTGTTCGTTTTGATAACCGATGTAAGAAGCAGGTTGCTGTATGCCTGATTTTGCTCAAGCTTCTCAAGCGCTTCGAGGGCGAGCTCCCGGACATTAATTTTCTTCATTTGCTTCTCCTAACACGTCACCGGGCTGCACATTTTTGCCTCTTACAAAATCTTCGCCCTTCATCCGTTTTTTTCCCGCCGGCTGCAGCTCAGTGATTAAAAGGGCTGTGCTGTTTCCTGATGCGACGACAATGCCGTTTTGCTCCGTGCGGATGACTGTTCCGGGCGCAGCTTCAGTTTTTGCCGCAACTTTTTCAGAAGCCCATACTTTAATAGTTTGACCGTTCAAAGTTGTATAGGCGACAGGCCAAGGGTTTAAACCTCTGATCTGGTTGTAAATCTCTTCTCCGGGCTTTGCCCAATCAATCCGCTCCTGCTCACGCTTAATGTTAGGCGCGTAAGTCGCTTTTGATTCGTCCTGTTTGATCGGTTTAATATTCCCGGAAATGACGTTCGGAACGGTCTCTGACAAAAGCTTTGCCCCCGCTATGCTTAATTTGTCGTGAAGCGTGCCGACGTTATCCGTTTCATCAATTTCCACTTCGATTTTAGAAATCATATCGCCCGCATCAAGCTTTTCAACCATATACATGATCGTCACGCCCGTTTTCTTCTTGCCTTGGAGAATCGAATAATGTATCGGCGCTCCGCCTCTTAATTCAGGCAATAGTGACGCGTGTACGTTGATACAGCCGTATTTCGGGCCGTCCAGCAGCTGCTTGGGGAGGATCTGTCCGAATGCCGCCGTAACAATCAGGTCCGGCTTCAGGCTGAGCACTTTTTCTATTTCTTCTTCGAGCCTTACTTTTTCGGGCTGAAGCACGGGAATGCCGTGACGTTCAGCTTCAGCCTTTACAGGAGGGGGCGTCATGATTTTTTTTCTGCCTTTCGGGCGGTCAGGCTGCGTAACGACACCAACCACTTCATATCCGTCTTCAATAAGCGTGCGCAGGACGGGAACTGAAAAGTCGGGCGTTCCCATAAAAACGATCCTTGTCATCCAATCATCCTTCCATTTCTGCCAGTTCTTCTTCAGTGTAGTAAGCCGTAATTTTTGATGTGAATAAAATGCCGTCTAAATGATCCATTTCATGCTGAACGGCTCTGGCCAAAAAACCCTCCGCTTCTAAAATAAACGGTTTTCCTTTACGGTCATAGGCTTTTACCTTTACGTAATCCGGGCGGGTGACATCGCCGTAAACCCCGGGAAAGCTTAAGCAGCCCTCGACTCCGGTCTGTTCACCGCTCTTTTCAAGAATAACCGGATTTACAAGGTCGATCCGGCCGCTTTCTTCACCGATGTCCACGACGGCCGCTCTTTTTAAAATGCCGATTTGCGGCGCGGCGAGGCCGACGCCATCCATTTCGAGCATCGTATCGTACATATCATCAAGCAGTTTTTTTAATTTTTTATCAAACACTGTCACTTCTTCGGCAGGTGTTTCCAGAACCTCCGCCGGGTGTGTGACGATTTTTTTCACAGCCAAAATTTTGCCCTCCAAAAACTAATGTTACATCAGCATGTACGGATTCATATCGATTGAAATCATTACATGCTTTTGCGCAATGTCGCGTTTATAGTGCTCCAGTATCTTTTTCAACTGAATCTGCAACTCGTTTTCCTGTCTGTATTTTATCACGCATTGATAGCGATATCTATCTTTGATCCTGGCGATCGGGGAAGCCGCCGGCCCGAGAATTTTCGTATCAGGCCCGCATCCCGCTCTTAAATAGTTTGTAATCTTTTCTGCGGTGACCGCGGCTTTTGCCGCTTCTTCATGAGAAACGGTCACCAGCGCCACGTAATAATAAGGCGGGTATGACTGGGCCCGTCTGTGCGCCATTTCCTGCTGAAAAAAAGTTTCATAGTCGTGCGTTTTCGTCAGCTGAATGCTGTAATGAGACGGTGTATACGTTTGAATGACCACCGTTCCCGGCTTTTCATGCCGCCCGGCCCGTCCGCTTACCTGCGTCAGCAGCTGGAATGTCTTCTCCGCAGCCCTGAAATCAGGGATGTGAAGCGTCGTATCTGCGCTTAATACTCCGACGAGCGTCACGTTCGGAAAATCAAGCCCTTTTGCGATCATTTGCGTACCGAGCAGGATATCCGCCTTCCCTTCACCGAACGCTGACAACAGTTTTTCATGGGCGCCTTTTCTTGAAGTGGTGTCCACATCCATCCTGATCACGCGCGCCTGAGGCAGCACTTTGGTAAGCTCCTCCTCCACACGCTGCGTGCCTGTGCCGAAAAAGCGGATATGTTCGCTGCCGCATTCCGGGCATGTTCCCGGGACAGGTTCCTCATGGCCGCAGTAATGGCATTTCAGCCTTTGTCCGTAGCGGTGATAAGTCATTGAAATGTCGCAATGCGGACATTGCGGCACATAACCGCAGTCCCGGCACATCACAAACGAGGAATACCCCCGTTTATTCAGGAAAAGGACAGCCTGCTCTTTTTTTGCAAGCTTCTCTTCCAGCTGTTCCATCAGCTCTCTTGAAAACATTGATCTGTTGCCGTTTCTCAGTTCTTCTCTCATATCAACGAGAGAAACGTCAGGCATGAGCTGGCGATTTACGCGATGTTTTAACGGTAGCAGCTCATAAACGCCTTTTTTCGCCCGCGCAAATGATTCCAATGTCGGCGTGGCGCTCCCGAGGACGACCGGACAGCTGTGATGCTCGGCCCGGCGGATGGCTACGTCCTTTGCATGATACCGCGGCATTTCCTCCTGCTTATAGGAAGATTCGTGCTCTTCATCAATAATGATCATGCCGAGATTTTCAAACGGGGCAAAGATGGCCGATCTGGCTCCGACAACAAGCCGGACTTCCTTGCGCTGAATCTTCCGCCATTCATCGTATTTTTCACCTGTGGATAATCCGCTGTGCATGACCGCAACCTGTGAGCCGAAGCGGCCTTTAAAACGGTTGACCATTTGCGGTGTCAACGAGATTTCCGGAACGAGCACGATGGCTTCTTGTCCTTTTGCCAGCACTTTTTCAATGGATTGCAGGTAAATTTCCGTTTTGCCGCTTCCAGTGACGCCGTGAAGCAGAAAGACGTGATGGACATGGTCGGCTACGGCTTGTTTAATCGGCTCAAAAGCAGCCCGCTGCTCTTCTGTAAGAGAGAGCGGCTCTGTTTTTTTGAACATTCTGTCCTGATAGGGATCGCGGTAAACCTCCTCAAAGCTTTCCGTAAGAAGCCCCTTTTTAAGAAGCGTTTTCAGCGTCGCGGAACTGGAATCGGTCTTTTTGCAAAGCTCGGCCGCGGAAATCTTTGCTCCCCCGCCGATAAAATAAGTAAGCACGGCGAGCTGTTTAGAAGCCTGCTTTGTCAATGAATCTGCGTGCCGGGCGAGTTCTTCTTTGTCTGCCCCCGCTTCGATCATGCGGATCATTTTTTTATTCGTTTTTTGGGCGACTTTATATGTGACATCAATGCTTCCTTTGCGCACGAATGTTTGAAGTGACGAAAGAATGCTTTCATCGGTAATATCCGAGTAGAGAAGACTTTTTTGATTCCTGAAAAGCTGTTTAATGTCCGGTGTCAGCGCTTCTTCGTCAACGACTTTCAGCTCTTTCTCGTACTTCGCCTTCAGTGCGGCGGGCAGCATTGCCTGAAGCGCCGTGATTTTAAACGACAGCGTTTTGTCAGAAAGCCATGAAGACAGCTGCATCAGTTCCTCAGTCAGAACGGGCGTCAAATCAAGAAGCTTCTCGACTTCCTTCATTGAGCCGCCGTTTAATTCAGACGAATCTTTCAAACCGGTCACAAATCCTTGAAGCTTGCGCGGGCCAAACGGGACAATCACCCGCATGCCGACTTCGATCATCCCTTTTAAATGATCGGGAATTTTGTAATCAAAGGGTCTGTCAATGTTTTTGGAGCTGACATCGACAATGACTTCTGCTACATTCATACCGGTTTTCGGTCCTCGGCTTTCAAAGCGGTCATTTCCTTCAGCATTTCAAAGGAAACATCAAGTTTAGACATAAGCGCAAGCTCCCGTTTTCTTCCGTCCCGGAAATAGAAGGTGACGACATTCGTATCCGTGCCAAATCCGGCCCCTTCCGCTTTCACATTATTCGCAACGATCATATCAAGGTTTTTCTGTTCGAGTTTTCTGCGCGCATAGCGTTCGACGTCTTGCGTTTCAGCCGCAAATCCGACCAGCAGCTGGTGTGTTTTCCGTTCGCCGAGTTCTTTCAGTATGTCTGCCGTACGGTTGAATTCGATCACGAGCGAACCGTCTTTCTTCTTCATTTTGTGATCAGAAACAGCCGCCGGCGTAAAATCGGCCACGGCCGCCGTCTTAATCACCATGTCGCATGAATCAAACACAGAAAGCACGGCTTCTTTCATATCAGCTGCCGATTGCACAGGAAGAAACTGATACAGCCCGACTGGCGGCTCTATTGACACCGGACCTGAAATCAGCGTCACCCGCGCTCCGAGACGGACGGCGGCTTCAGCAGCGGCGTAGCCCATTTTGCCGGTGGATTTATTTGTGAAGAAGCGGACAGGGTCCACGGCTTCGCGCGTCGGACCGGCCGTAATGACAATATGTTTTCCTTTCAGCGGCGCATCGTCTTCAGGCTCCTTAAAATGCTCTCTGACACGCTCAACAATAAGCTCCGGCTCCTCCAGCCTTCCTTTGCCGACATATCCGCATGCCAAATAGCCTTCACTCGGCTCGATAAAGCGGACCCCGTCCTGATAAAGCACAGAGATATTCCGTTTCACCGCCGGATGATCATACATATGGACATTCATCGCAGGCGCCACCCAGACCGGGGCCTCAGCCGCCAGCACCGTCGTTGTGAGCATATCGTCAGCAATTCCGTTGGCAAGCTTGCCGATGATATTTGCCGTAGCGGGCGCGACAATAATTAAATCCGCCCAGTCAGCGGCATCAATATGAGAAATCACCTTCGGATTTTGTTCATTAAATGTATCTGTATACACTTCATTCCGGCTCAGCGCCTGAAATGTCAGCGGAGAAACAAACTCACGCGCGGACTCAGTCATAATCACTTTGACGTTTGCGCCGGCCTGAACCAGCTTGCTCGTGAGTGCGGAAGCTTTATAAACGGCAATTCCTCCGCTTACGCATAGCAGAATGTTTCGGTTTTTCATGAAGTCTTCTCCCCTTTATGAAAGCATTGGACAAATCCCAAACGGAAAAAAATAACAACCTATGTAGAGATAGGTTGCTACGTGTGCTTGTTATTCGCTGTCTTCTCTTTCAAACGAAAGCAGGCCCGCGTCAATTTCTTCTAAAGCTTTGCCTACATATTTGTGAGAAATGGTATGTTCAATCTGCTGGTCTTTTTTGATCTGCATTTCACGCGCGCGTCTTGCAGACACGGTCACCAGCGTATATTTAGAATCTAATTTATTCATTAAAGAGTCAATTGACGGATCTAACATAAGTTATTCTACCTCCAGCATTTTCTTATATCTCGGAGCGACGCGTTCACGTTTTAAGTGCTCGGCGAGAACGATTGCGTTAATCTTATCACAAGCCGTTTGGATATCGTCGTTTTCAACGACATAATCATACGCGTCCATCATTTCGATTTCAGCTTTTGCGGCATTCATTCTGTTTTCGATTAAATCGTCGGTTTCAGTCCCTCTTGTCACGATTCTGTTTTTCAGCTCAGAAAGACTCGGCGGCGCTAAGAAGATAAACAGGCCTTCCGGAAATGCATTACGCACTTGGAGCGCGCCCTGCACTTCAATCTCTAAGAAGACGTCTTTTCCTTCTTGAAGCGTCTGTTCGACATAATCAACGGGCGTTCCGTAATAGTTGCCGACATATTCCGCCCACTCAAGCAGTTTGTTGTTTTCAATCATGCGTTCGAATTCATCTCTTGATTTAAAGAAATAATCGACGCCGTCGACCTCGCCCTCTCTCGGGTTTCTCGTCGTGACTGAAATTGAGTATTCAAATTTCGTGTCCTGTTGTGAAAATATTGCTTGCCGAACCGTTCCTTTTCCAACTCCGGAGGGACCTGAGAGAACGATTAATAACCCTCTTTCTTTCATGCGGCAATTACCCCTGCCCTTCATCCATAATTTCTTCTTTCACAGAAAGTCTGTGTGCAACTGTCTCAGGCTGGACGGCAGATAAGATAATGTGATCACTATCCATGACGACAACTGCACGGGTTCTTCGTCCGTATGTAGCGTCTATTAGCATTCCGCGGTCTCTTGCATCCTGGATCATTCGCTTTATTGGCGCAGACTCCGGGCTGACAATCGAAATCATCCGATTGGCGGAGATGATATTGCCAAATCCGATATTAATCAGTTTAATCGTCATCTTCTACGTTCCCCCTGTAAAATAGACGTCTCTAGTGTAACCTGAAGAGACCGTCTGTAAACAATACGCACAGTCGCTATTCTATATTTTGCACTTGTTCCTTCAATTTTTCAATAGAACTTTTCATTTCAACGACAAGCTTTGTGATTTGATGATCATTGGCTTTTGAGCCGATCGTGTTCGCTTCCCGGTTAAGCTCCTGAACAAGGAAATCAAGTTTGCGGCCGACTGCCCCGCCTTCTTTTAATATATCACGGAATTGAACAAAATGGCTCTTCAATCTGGTAATTTCTTCCGTAATATCAGAACGGTCGGCGAAAATGGCGCATTCCGTGATCAGCCTGCTTTCGTCGAGTGCGTCCTCCGTCCATTCCTTCATTCGGGCGTAAAGACGCTCGCGGTATTGAATAACAACGGCCGAAGCGCGCTCTTTCACCTGTTCGGACAGCGTCTCAAGCCGCTCAATGTGCAGAAAGCAGTCTTCCGCCAAAAGCCGTCCTTCTTTTTCCCTCATGTCACAAAGTTCCTTTACAGCCAGCTCAGCGGCTTCCCTGATGACTTCTTCAAGCTTGTCATCACGCATCTGTTCTTCGTGTATCTGCGCAATATGTTCAAATTTAAAGAAATCCATTGCATCGGGTTCTGCCGCCAGGCTGTAGCGCTCTTTCATGACGCGTGCGGCGCTCACATATTCATCAAGGAGCTCCCAATCGATGTTCAGGCTTCTTTTTATGAGCGCGTCACTGTTTACAGTGAGAAACAGCTCTACTCTTCCGCGCTGTATATGCTGCAATATCGTTTGTTTCAGCTTATCCTCTACATATAGCAAAGGCCGTGGCAGGCGGGCGTTCACTTCTTTGAACCGGTAATTGACGGATTTCAATTCAACGGTTGCCGAGAGATCGCCTTTTGTGCTGCTTGCGCTGCCGAAGCCTGTCATACTCCGTATCATATGAAACACCCAATTCTTTCCCGTTATCAAAATAAAAGGGCAATAGACATGCTATTACCCCTAAGATTATATCATATGGAATTATTTTTTTCTTGTCAAAAGTGAACCCGCCAGCAAAAAAGTAGGTATGCCCGACATACCGATAATCAGCATCCAATCGCCCGGCGTAATCGGCACTGTTTTGAAAATCGGCTGCAGCGGCGGATAATAGATGACGATGACCATCAGGAAGATAGAAGAAATGATGGCGCCGAGCAGATAGATATTTTCAAACGGATTCCGGGAGAAAACAGACGTTTCGCTCCGGCAGTCAAACACGTGTATAAGCTGAGCCAGGACAAGAGTCGCGAATGCAACGGTCTGTGCGTAGGGCAGATTTTCAGGATTGCGGTGATAGACGATGATAAACGCTAAAATGGTTGCGGCTCCGATTAAAAACCCTCTTGATACGACTTTCCAGCCCAGTTTTCGCGCAAACACTCCTTCTTTCGGATGCCGCGGCTTCCGCCTCATCAGATCTCCTTCCGGCTGATCCATACCGAGGGCCATCGCCGGCAGCCCGTCAGTGACTAAGTTCACCCACAATATCTGAATCGGAACGAGCGGCAGCGGCAGAGCGAGAAGCATCGCAAACAGCATCACTAAAATTTCACCGACGTTGGAGGCGAGCAAATATCGGACGAATTTTCTTATATTTTCATAGATATTCCGTCCCTCTTTTATGGCTGATTTAATCGTAGCAAAGTTATCATCCACCAGAATGAGAGAAGAGGCTTCCTTTGCCACATCCGTTCCCGTCACGCCCATGGCAACACCGATATCTGCCTGCTTTATGGCCGGCGCGTCATTAACCCCGTCTCCCGTCATGGCGACGACGTGTCCGTTTTCCTGAAACGCTTTGACGATTTTCAATTTATGTTCAGGTGACACGCGTGCGAAGACGTAGACATCATCGACCGTTTCGATAAGTTCTTTCTCCGTAAGCTCATTCAGCGTCTTGCCGTCCATCACACGCCCCTTTTTCGGAAGAAGACGCAAATCTTTTGCAATGGCCTTTGCCGTTTCGACGTGATCTCCTGTGATCATAACCGTTTTAATGCCGGCCTCACGGCATTCTTTAATGGCCTGTCTGACCTCCGGACGGGGCGGATCAATCATGCCTGACAAGCCGAGCATCGTCAGATTTTTTTCCGCCTGCTCCATTGTCGGCTTTTCTCCGGGCTTAAGCGGTTTATAAGCAATCGCGATCGTACGCAAAGCTTGCGACGCCAGCTCTTTCAGAACCGCTTCCGTTTCTGCTTTCTTTTCTCCTGAAAAAGGCGTACTTCTTGCGCCGTGCATCAGATGTGACGAGCGGTCAATCAGCACATCGGGCGCTCCTTTAGTGATGACGAACTGCTTTTTTTCCTTATCCTCTATAATGACGGTCATCATTTTGCGGACGGAGTCAAACGGAAACTCGGCAACCACGCGGTATTGCCCGCTGAGCCAATCGTTTGAATAGCCGCCCTTTCTTGCAGCCGTCAGCAGCGCTCCTTCTGTCGGATCACCGTCGAGTACATAACGGCCGTCTTTCAGTGAGATTTCAGATGTGTTGCACAACGCGCCGAAAACCAGCATCTGTTCAAGAATCTTCTCATCTTTCGGCTTGATTTCCCGCTCATCGCGAGTGAAAACGCCCTCCGGCACATAGCCGATGCCCGACACTTTATAAATTTTGCCGCCTGACCACATATGGGTGACGGTCATTTTGTTTTGTGTCAGCGTGCCGGTTTTATCAGAACAAATGACAGAGGCGCAGCCCAATGTTTCAACCGCCGGGAGCTTTCTGACAATTGATTTTTGTTTGATCATGCGCTGGACGCCGATTGATAATGCCACCGTAACAATGGCGGGAAGCCCTTCCGGAATCGCGGCGACGGCCAATGACACCCCGGCCAAAAACATGCTGTAAAGATCATGTCCCTGTAAGACGCCGACTGCAACGACCAATACCGTTAAAAGGAGCGCGACGATAATTAAAATTTTGCCGAGCTCTTCAAGTCTTCGCTGTAGCGGTGTTGAAAGGCTGCCGGCGGATTCCAGCATATCGGCGATTTTCCCCATTGCCGTATTCATTCCTGTACCGACAACGACGCCGACACCGCTGCCGCGCGTTACGATCGTACCCATAAACGCCATATTGCTGATGTCGCCTAACGAAACATCCGGCTTTCTCAATTTATCGGCTTGTTTAACCACCGGAATTGATTCCCCGGTCAGCGCCGATTCCTCAATTTCAAGGCTTTTCGCTTCAACGATCCGCACATCCGCGCCAATCCGGTCGCCGCTTGAAAATTTCATGATATCGCCGGGAACGAGCTCCTTGGACTGAATTTTCTTCCAGCTCCCGTCCCGCAACGCTGACACATACGGCGTTGACAGCTCTTTTAATGCATGTAAAGACTTTTCCGCCCGCCGCTCTTGAAAAAAACCGAGAACCCCATTGACAAATACAATCGCCATAATCGCTACGGCATCTACATATTCGCCTAAAAACCCGGATATTAAGGTTGCCGCCAGCAGCACGAGCACCATAAAATCTTTAAATTGGGCGAAAAACACGGCGATCGCCGGTGTCCTCTTGCCCTCCTGAAGCTCGTTCGGCCCGTGCTTTTCAAGGCGTTTTTTCACCTCTTTTTCGGTCAACCCCTGTTTAATGGACGTATTTGTTGCTTTCAGCAAATCGGTTTGTCCCATTTCATGAAACTTCATTCTTCTCGTCCACTCCCCTGCCTCGCTTTAGAGATGTCACTCTGTAAACAAGCTTATTCTGACTCGTCCCTTTTCATGCTATAATTATCGAATGCAGGAAGAAGGAAAGGGTGTTTTATATGTCTTTTGATGGCATGTTTACATACGGAATGACACATGAATTAAACAGCCGGATTGCCGGAGGCCGGATCACGAGAGTCCATCAGCCTTTTAAGCACGATGTGATATTCCATATCCGCGCTAACGGAAAAAACCATAAATTATTATTATCGGCGCATCCGAGCTATTCACGGGTGCACATGACGAATCAGGCCTATGAAAATCCGAGCGAGCCGCCGATGTTTTGTACGCTGCTCAGAAAGCATATAGAAGGCGGATTTATTGAGAAAATAGAACAGGCCGGATTAGACCGGATTATGATATTCCGCATAAAAAGCAGAAATGAAATCGGCGACGAAACCGTAAGAACGCTGTATGTTGAAATTATGGGACGGCACAGCAATATTATCCTGACTGACGGAGAAGGAGCCATCATCGACGGGCTGAAACATTTATCTCCGTCGATGAACAGCTACCGGACCGTTCTGCCGGGCTATGATTACAAGCTTCCTCCCGCTCAGGAAAAAATTTCGCCGCTCGCCGCGGACGAAGAAGACGTTTTGCGTTATCTCAGTTTTCAGGAAGGACGGCTTGACCAGCAGATCGTCAGACATTTCTCCGGTGTTTCTCCGCTGTTTGCAAAAGAAGCCGTTCACAGAGCGGGTCTCGCTAACAAAATAACGCTGCCGAAGACGCTGATTGAAATGTTCCATGCCGTGAAAGATTGCAGGTTTACACCAAACATTACAACAGCCGGCGGAAAGGAATACTTTTATCTCCTGTCTCTCACACATGTAAACGGAGAGGAGCGCACCTTTCACTCACTGAGTGAGCTGTTGGACCGGTTTTATTTCGGCAAAGCGGAACGCGACCGCGTCAAACAGCAGGCTCAGGATCTCGAGCGGTTTGTCGCAAATGAACGGAAAAAGAACGCCAATAAGATAAAAAAGCTGGAAAAGACGCTCGACTACTCAGAGAATGCGAAGGAATTCCAGCTATACGGCGAACTGCTGACGGCGAATTTGTATATGCTGAAAAAAGGTGACAAAGAAGCGGAAGTCATCAATTATTATGATGAAGAAAGTAAGACGGTGACCATCCCTTTAAATCCGAACAAAACACCGTCAGAAAACGCGCAGATGTATTTTACAAAGTATCAAAAGGCGAAGAATTCCGTCGAGGTGGTAAAAGAACAGATCCGTCTGGCCGAGGAGGAAATCGCTTATTTCGATCAGCTGATCCAGCAGCTCTCCTCCGCCTCCACAAAGGATATTCACGAAATAAGGGAAGAGCTTGTGGAAGGCAAATATCTGCGACCGAAACAGCAGCGAGGACAGAAAAAGCAGAAGCAGCACGTTCCTGTTTTGGAGCAATATGAATCTTCACGGGGATTGACGATTCTTGTCGGCAAAAACAATAAACAAAATGAATACTTAACGACAAAAGCTGCCGCAAGGGATGATTTATGGTTCCACACGAAAGACATTCCGGGTTCCCACGTTGTGATTAAAAGCAGCGATCCGGATGAACAATCCATACTGGAGGCGGCTGCGATCGCCGCTTATTTTTCCAAGGCGAAAGATTCCGGCTCCGTTCCCGTTGATTATACAAAAATCAGACACGTGAAAAAGCCAAACGGCGCAAAGCCCGGATTTGTCACCTATGACAGCCAGCATACCGTATTTGTCACACCTGATGCCGACCTTGTCATACGGCTGAAAAAATAAACGCACCTCCAAGCTGAAACCCGCACTCAGCTTGGAGGTGTTTTTTATTACTTATAAACGGTGACGAAACTCTCCCAGCCGTCAGAACCGATCTTTACAGTATCTGATCAGTTTCCCGTCATGTCTGCCTGATCCGCCGGGGCCGTCTCTGATTAAAACGGTCACACCTGATTTGGCGGCGGATACTGTCACCTTCCCTCGCCGAACCTGAGCACATCCGGGCGGGTCTCTGACCT
Source organism: Bacillus sp. SJ-10 (assembly GCF_002843505.1). NCBI lineage: Bacteria > Bacillati > Bacillota > Bacilli > Caryophanales > Bacillaceae > Bacillus > Bacillus sp. SJ-10. Next base: position 3,115,867 of record NZ_CP025258.1, read on the forward strand.
TTCCTTTGTATGCGGGCGGAATCCAGGCGGCATCGGGACCAGATACATATTCCGCGTCACTTCGCAATCCTGACCGCTTGTCGGCATATAACATTCAAACTGCCCGCTTTCGTTTTGAATTGTTCACATTCGGGGACTGTCAGGACAGTATAAAAAATACCCTGCCTGATGACAGACAAGGTGTTTTTTATGATCTTCTTCTTTTCTCAAATAAACGATCCACTTCTTCAGCCAAATCAGCAGTAATGAGAGGCTCTATGTCCTCAGCCAGTCTTTTCGTATGTGCCGGGCTTGCGCCGCTTGTTGATACGGATACTTGAATGCGACCTTTGCGGATGATCTTCGGCATATACACGCTGCCCTGTTCAGCCTCGCTTACACAATTGACCAGCTGTGTTTCAGAAGCGGTCGCGGCTATCTCCTGATTCACGCTGCGGTCATTTGTCGCGGCAATGATGAAAAAAGCGGGCGCGAGATCCTTCATTTCAATTTTACGGGAAACCCAGCGAATACGTCCTTCATCCGCCAGCTGTTTAATTTCAGGCAGGGCATCGGGACTGATTACAGTAATATCCGCGCCTTCCGGAAGCACCGTTTTGAGCCTTCTTAAGGCAACATTGCCTCCGCCCGCGATGATAATTCTTTTTCCGCTTAGATTAATGTGCAGAGGCAGCATACTGTCCCCCCTTAAAATCAAACTGGCCGCCGGGGTTTCGAACAGCTTCTGACACACGGTTCAAAAACGCCTGCTTAATATGCGGGTGAAAACCTAAGTATGAAGCGAGATGAACATTTTGATTGATCGTTTGAAGCTTTTGAACTTCCCGTTCAATCTCAGTCATTAAAAGCCCGGTAAACAGAAGATATGGAACGATAAAAACGGGTGCTCCGTCATCCTCTTCAAGGCCGGCAAACACTTCTTTATAGTGCGGGTCACATGCTGTTAAAAAACAAGGGATGACTTCTTTAACAGGTGTAATCGCCTCAAGTTTTCCGGCAATCTTACTGACTGCGTTTTTAACTGCCGGATCTGTGCTTCCTCTTCCGATCAGCACCACTTTCGCCTGCTCAATGGGCACTCCGGTATCTTCAATGCGATGATGCACCGCTTTTACGACTTCATCGTCCACTCCGATCGGAACACCATATGTCACTTTTATATCGGGATGCAGGGCCGCCGCACGGGCGATTTCAGCCGGAATGTCATGTTTTGCGTGGGCAGCGGTCAACAGCAGCAAAGGCACGGCCGCAATATGAGTGGCGCCTTGTCTGACACATGCTTCAAATCCCGCTTCAATAGACGGTTCCTGCAGTTCTAAAAAACAAATTTCCTGAATGGGAGCGTCAGCGTGCGGCATGCACCCTTTTAAAAACGCCGCCGACTCTGTCTGCGCTTTTTTCAGCCTGCTTCCGTGCCCGATGTATAAAATCGCCTGCTTCATTTACAACGCCTCGCTCAAATCCAGATTTTTCTGTTCAGATGCATACCAGTCCAGTTTGCAGTGATAATTGACGACATCACCGATAACAATTAAGCTCGGGTTTTTGATTTCTTCTTTTATCACTGTGTCTGAAAGCGTGCCGACGGTGCAGACGACTGTTTTTTGCCTGTCCGTCGTTCCCCAATGAATAAAGGCTGCCGGGGTGCCGGCGTCTCTTCCGTTTTCCAGCAGCATTCTTTCTATCTGCCGGATATTTTTAATTCCCATATAAATCACCAGCGTATCAATGCCCGTCGCCAGCGCTTTCCATTTTTCTTCAAAGTCGTCTTCTTGTTTATAATGCCCCGTAACGAATGCGACATTGGAGCTCGCCTCTCTGTGCGTCACGGGAATGCCGGCATAAGCAGCAGCCGCGATTCCTGATGTAATGCCGGGAACGATCTCAAACGGAATGGCGTTTTGCGCGAGAGCCTCCGCTTCTTCGCCTCCGCGGCCGAAAACAAACGGGTCGCCCCCCTTGAGCCTTACAACGGTTTTTCCTTTTTTCGCATACTTCACAAGGAAACGGTTGATCGTATCCTGTTTCATAATGTGAAAATCCGGGAGCTTGCCGCAGTAAATCAGATCCGCTTCTTCTCCGGCATACTGTAAAATCTCTTTGCTTACCAATCTGTCATATAATATAACATCCGCTTTCTGTATGGCTTTCATTGCCTTGACCGTTAATAAGTCCGGATCTCCCGGACCGGCTCCAACGATAAATACTTTCCCCATAGCATGTCTCCCCGATCCGTTTTGAAATCTTCCCAGAACAGCCGCGAGGCCGCACTTCAGCTATTTTACCATATCCCGCCATTAGGGGGGATATCCGGCTGATTGCGCGGCCTTTTTGGACCTATTATGCTAAGCTGTTTTTCACAAAGTCAACCAGTCTTCCCGTGCATTCTTCGCGTTCACATTTGCCTGAATCAAGTACGAGCTCAGGCGCTTTCGGCTCTTCATACGGTGAGTCGATCCCCGTAAAGAACGGAATTTCACCATTTCTTGCTTTTTTATATAAACCTTTCGGATCGCGTTTTTCACATATATCGAGGTCGCATTTCACATAGATTTCATTAAATTCGCCCTCTGCCACAAGCTCTCTCACCTGATCTCTGTCCTCACGGAACGGAGAAATAAAAGCCGTGATGACGATGGTTCCCTGCTGAACGAAAAGCTTCGCCACTTCCCCGATTCGGCGTATATTTTCCTTGCGGTCATCATCGGAAAAACCTAAGTCCTTGTTTAAGCCGTGGCGGATGTTATCACCATCAAGCACGATGACTTGATAGCCTTGTTCAAACAGCTCGCGCGCTGCGGCGTTTGCAATCGTGGATTTCCCTGAACCGCTTAAGCCCGTCAGCCAGAGGATAGAGCTTTTATGCTTGTTTTTCTGCTGGTATTCTTCTTTCGTTATTGAGGCTTCATGCCACACGATATCACGATTTGTCACTCTATTTTCCTCCTTAAGAAACGCCTGCTTCTTCTTTCGTTTTCAGCCCTTTAATCAACACCTCGACAACTTCAGGACGGCTGAATTCCGCCGGCGGCATGACGCCGCTTCGCAGCATTTCTCTAACCTTTGTTCCTGACAGAATGACGTGGTCTTCTCTGTCATGCGGGCATGTTTTGGCCGTTCCCATGTTGCCGCATTTCCGGCAGAAGAAGCTGTGCTCGAATTTCATCGGTGTAATCCCGAGTTCATCCGCTGTAAATTGATCAAACAGCTCTTGCGCTTCATATGTGCCGTAGTAATCACCGACGCCGGCATGATCGCGGCCGACGATAAAATGCGTGCAGCCGTAGTTTTTGCGGACAAGCGCGTGGAAAATGGCTTCTCTCGGCCCCGCATACCGCATTGCCGCCAAAAATACGCCGAGGAAAACACGGTCTTTCGGATAATAATGATCGAGCAGCACCTGGTAGCTTTCCATTCTGACATCCGCCGGAATGTCATCTGATTTTGTTTCACCGACGAGCGGGTTCAAAAACAGGCCGTCAACCGTCTCAAGCGCGGTTTTTTGGATATATTCGTGGGCGCGGTGAACCGGATTTCTCGTTTGGAAACCGACGATGGTTTTCCAGCCCTTTTCTTCGAAGCTTCGTCTTGTATCGGCAGGTTCAAATGTAAACTCGGGAAACTGCTTTGACGCTTTTTTAACTAATGTGATCGGCCCGCCGATATACGTATCGCCGCGTGAAAATAATTTTTTCACGCCCGGATGCGCGGCATCATCGGTTTTATATACGTGAACAGCTTCTTTTTGTTTATCCGGCGTATAAATATCTTCGATGTCGACGACGCCATATGTTTCTCCGCCGTAAGTCAGTTTCACCGTGTCGCCGACGGCAAGCTCAGCCGCTTTTTCTGAATCGACCGGAAGCGTGATCGGCAGGGACCAGACAACCCCGGATGCCAGACGCATATTTTCAACGACTGACACGTAATCTTTTTCTGTGAAAAATCCTTCAATCGGGCTGTACCCCCCGATGCCGATCAGCTCTAAATCAGCGAACGAAATCAAATCAAGCTCAATTTCTTTTTGGACGGATGTAAGATCATACTGCTCATTCACCCGGTTAATTAATGTTCCTCCGTGCGGTGCTAAACTCATAATACATGATTCCTCCCAGTTAACAGATAAATAAACTCAGATTAATAGTTAAATGCCCCCGCCTTGTTCATGGACAGAGCGTTTCTCTTTTCGGATGGCTTTCATCAGACTGGCGGCTCCGCCAGCTGCCAAAAGCACGCTGGCCATCATAAAGATGGAATAGTAATCTCCTTTTAACAGCAGGGAGACAAGCAGATACGAAATCGATAGTGACAAAAACGGCGAAACGACCCATACTTTGAGCATCGTTTTCACGACTTCTTTATGAAAAACGTTCGGCCCGTTTTTGGCCATTCCGATACCGATAATTGATGATGATGTGACTTGCGCCAATGGGACCGGCAGACCGAAGACGGAACTGATAATGACAAGCCCCGCGCCGGTTCCTGAAAGCAGTATGCCTTCTCCGGCTGAAAATCTCGTAATCTTTTTCCCGTTGGTTTCAAGCACTTTACGTCCTAAAAGCAGAGCGCCGAGAGCGACAAAGATGCCTCCGTACAGCGTTCCTTTGGACACGCTGAGCACGCCCGCAGCAACCAGAGGGCCCACTGCATTTGCGACATTATTCATTCCGGCTGAAAAAGCTTCCCAAAACCCCGCAATCAGCAGCACAATCCCTAAAATCTTCTGTTTCCGATTCGAAATGACTCGAATATTCAGAGAACTGAATACCTTCGAGACGAGAAACGTGAAACAGAACGCGACAAACGGTACAAGCACCCAAAAACTCACGATGACCAAAAGATGCTGTAAAAACAATACTTTGTACGCGACGCCGACACCGACAATCGCCCCGACAGTGACCTCACTCGTCGACAGCGGAATGCCGAGCACATTCGCCGTGAATAACGATAGCGCCGCCGATCCGATAATAATGCAGACAATGGTGAGCGTAATGGTTTGTTCGGGAATGATTCCGCCGCTGATCGTCTTAACAACTTCACCGCCGCCGATAACCGCCCCTGACAGGACTCCGGCCGCGCAGATGATCAGCGCATACGTTTTCTTTTTAACGGCGCCGGACCCGTAAGCGACTCCCATTGAAGCCGCGGCTCCGCTGGCTCCGATATTCATGGCAAAAAACAGGCAGAATAAAATAGCGGCTAATTCCATCGTGCAGCTCCTTTATTCATGCAGTCCGCATTCTGTTTTCGCCATGCCGTTCCATCTGCCGCTCCGCAAATCTTCCGCGGTAAATGCAGGTGAAGTGCACGGTTCACAGCCGATGCTCGGATACCCCTGATCGTGGAGGATATTGTAATCCAGCTCATGCTTGGAAGTATATCTCCAGATGTCTTTCCATGTCCAATGGATCAGCGGGCATACTTTAATCGATTGAAACTTGTCGTCTTTATTCAGGAAATTCGTATTCGCCCGGCTCGGCCCTTGATCCCGGCGAAGACCGGACAGCCATGCCGGATGCCCCGCGAGCGCTTCTCTTAACGGCAGAATTTTTCTGATGTAGCAGCACTGGTTCGGTTCTCTTTCCCACAGTTTATCTCCGTGAGCCTCGGCCTGTTCCTCAAGAGTAAGGCTTGGCTTTTTCAGGATAATGTTCAGCCCCGGGTAACGTTCTTTCACTTTTTCAATCGTTTCATATGTTTCTTTAAAGTGAAGACCCGTATCAAGAAACACGATTTCCGCGTCTTTCTTTACTTTAGAAATTAAATCGATCAGGACGATGCCTTCAATCCCGAAGCTGCACGCGTAAACAAGCTGGTCTCCGTAGTGGCCGTATGCCCATTTTAAAACGGACAGCGCGCCTTTATAGGAATCGTCTTCCGGAAATGTAATCGCCGGCTCTTCCCATGTGTCATACGTTAGCATTTTTTCTTTCCTCCTCCCGGAGACAATCAAACAGCTGTTGTTTTCTGCCGGTTGTCTTATCCCTCAATCTTTTTTTCATATAAAAAACTTTCAATCCAGCGGAATGAAAGACAGTGACCCGGTATAGCCCTTATCTTCAAAATGCTGTGCATTTTTCTGGATGCGGCACCTTGCAATTCACGCAGGTTGCCGGGCGTCATCGGTCCAGTCCCTCAGCCGCTCTTGATAAGCTTTTTAGATTTGTACTAAATTTTAGCACAATTCTAACAGAAGTCAACCCGAGTTTTTTGATAGGAATAATAAAACAGGCCCTGAGGCCTGTTTTTATTGTCATTATTTTTTAAACCAATCTTTTGACTCGGGATTTAATTTCCATGATTTCAGTTTTTCAATGTCAGCTGAATGAATCGTTCCGTTTTCAAGCGCGACTTCAATCAGCGTGTCATAATCCGTTAACGAGTAATAAGGAAGACCCGCTTTTTTAAAGGCTTCTTTTGCTTTCGGCAGTCCGTATGTAAAAATGGAAATGACGCCGAGAACTTCCGCGCCCTCTCTTTGAAGGGCCGCCGCAGCTTCAAGCACGCTGCCCCCGGTAGAAATCAAGTCTTCAATCACGACTGTTTTTTGTCCTTTCTTAATGGCGCCTTCTATTTGATTTCCTTTGCCGTGCGCTTTCGGTTTGCTTCTGACGTAGCACATCGGCGCGCCTGTACGATCTGCGAGAAGCGCAGCATGCGGAATGCCCGCCGTTGCAGTGCCCGCGATCATCTCCGCCTCGGGGAAATGCTCTTTCAGCAGTTTGCCGAGCCCGTCCGCCACATCATTTCTCACTTTTGGATACGACAATGTCAGACGGTTGTCACAATAGATCGGTGATAAAATGCCGCTCGCCCACGTAAACGGCTCATTCGGGCGTAAAAAGACAGCTTCAATGTGTAATAGATGTTTTGCGATAGCCTGTTTCATCGGCGAACGCCCTCCCATTCCAGTTTAATTGCTTCATATGCTTTAACGGGGTTTTCCGCTTTTGTAATTGAGCGGCCCACGACGATGGCTGACGACCCGTTTTCTTTCGCAAATGACGGAGTCGCCGTCCGGACTTGATCGTCAGCTGCGTCACTGGCCGTGCGGATGCCCGGTGTGACTGTCAGAAATGAAGGCCGGACCGCTTCATAAATGGCTTTTGTTTCATGTACCGAACATACCACTCCGTCCAGCCCGCACTCTTCCGCCATTTTGCCGTAATGCACAACCGTTTCTAACAGCGGCTTATGCAGCAGAAGCTCTTCCTTCGCCACCTGCTCTGAAGTGCTGGTCAGCTGAGTCACCGCGATTAAAGACGGGCGTTTTCTGCCTGCCGGCGTGCCTTCTTCAAGCCCCTCAAGGGCCGCGCGCATCATGCGTGCGCCCCCTGCCGCATGCACATTGACGAGATCAACGCCGAGGCCGGCAAGCCGCCTCATCGCTTTATTGACCGTAGTCGGGATATCATGAAGCTTTAAATCTAAAAATATATCACAGTTCCGTTCTTTTAATTGGTGAATGATGGCGGGGCCTTCCTGATAAAAAAGTTCCATCCCCGTTTTGACAAAAAGCCTTTCCTTTTCAAACAAGTCTAAAAACGTTAAAGTCTCTTCCCCTGATGCAAAATCAAGCGCGATGATGGGCAGGTTGTTTTTCATGTTTCCAGCTCCTTCCGATGCATTCACTTACAGATTGAAAGCCGTGTTGGCGCAGCACACGGGGGAGCTGTTCTATGATTTCCGGGCAGACGAACGGATTGACGAAGTTCGCCGTGCCGACGGCAACCGCACTCGCTCCCGCAAGAAGAAATTCTAATGCATCCTCTGCGGTCTGAACGCCGCCCATCCCGATAATCGGGATTTGAACGGCCTGGCTGACTTCGTATACCATCCGGATGGCGACCGGTTTGATCGCCGGGCCTGACAGTCCGCCCGTTTTATTTGCTAAGATCGGCCGTCCCGTCTTGAGATCGAGCCTCATCCCGATGAGTGTATTAATCATCGTCAGACCGTCAGCACCGGCCGCTTCAATCGCTTTGGCAATTTCGGTTATGTTTGCGACATTAGGCGAAAGCTTCACATACACAGGCACTGCGGAAACTTCTTTCACCGCTTTTGTCAGTTCGGCCGCCATGACGGGATCAGTGCCAAAAGCAATCCCACCTGTTTTGACATTCGGACATGAAATGTTAAGCTCAAGCGCATGCACATTCGGCGCTTGGCTGATGTGCTCGGCCACTTCTTTATAGTCGTCCACCTGAGAACCGGCGACATTTGCGATAATCGGCGTGTCAAATTGTTCGAGCCAAGGCAGCTCATGATTGAGCACATGCTCAAGCCCGGGATTTTGCAGTCCGATGGCATTCAGCATTCCCGCGCTTGTCTCCGCCACTCTCGGCGTAGGATTTCCGAAGCGGGCTTCGTTCGTCGTTGCTTTAATCATAATGCCTCCGAGACATGATAAATCGTAAAATCCGGCATATTCTTTCCCGAAACCGAAACATCCGGAAGCGGGGATGATCGGATTTTTCAATTGGAGACCCGGCAGATTCACTTCTAACATTACAGCGCCACCTCCTCAGCTTTAAATACCGGCCCGTCAAGGCAGACCTTTACATAGGATGTATCGCTTTCACCCGTGCGGCACACGCAGGCGAAGCAGGCCCCGATGCCGCAGCCCATCCGCTCTTCCATCGAAAGGTAAACCTCTTTATGGCCGTACTGCTGCTTCAGAGCTTTCAGCATCGGTGTCGGTCCGCAGCTTAGCAGGACATCGAATTCGAGCTGCTTTTCACGGATGACATCGGTGACAAATCCTTTCTCTCCATATGTTCCGTCAGCCGTCGCCACATAGGTGTCTCCGTACGCACGACATTCCTGTTCGTAAAAAACATCCTTTGCTGATTGAAATCCAAGCACATGAATGACGTTTACGCCTTTTTCCGTCAGGCGCTTTGACAGTTCCTGCAAAGGCGGAACCCCGACTCCGCCTCCGACTAACAGCGCGGTTTTGCCGGGTTCAATCCGCCGGACGGGGAATCCGTTGCCGAGAGGGCCGAGAACGTCTATCCTGCCGCCCTCTTTTTTCTCGGACAAAAGACGCGTTCCCTCACCGTCAGCTCTGTAGATAACGGATACTTCATTCGCGGCGAAATTGACGTCCGCAATGCTGAGCGGTCTTCTTAATAGCGGCGTGACCGCGTCACTCACCTTCAGATGAAGAAATTGACCCGGCTCGGTAAGGTGCCGGACAAGCTCTCCTTTCAGCACCATCTTATAAATCCTGTCGGCAATCTCTAAGTTGGATTGAACAGTCAAATGCGCTTTCTTCATATCGTGACTGCCGCCTTTTGATTGGTTTCGGATGCAGGCATATGATCCGCCCGGAATGTCATGCTTTCCAATACCCGCAAAATGGCTTCGGCCGTATCTAAAGATGTCAGGCAGGCGACTCCGTTCTCAACGGATTCGCGGCGGATTCTGAAGCCGTCTCTGGCCGGCTGTTTGCCCTTTGTCAGCGTATTGATGACAAATTGCGCTTCGCCGTTTCTGATGACATCGAGCAGATTTTTCCCTTCTTCGCCGATTTTTCCGACGACCTGAGCCGGAATCTGAGCGTCTTTCAAATAAGCCGCCGTTCCTTCCGTTGCCAAGATTTTATAGCCGATGGCGTGGAACCGCTTGGCGATCAGCAGTCCTTCTTCTTTATCTTTATCGGCAACAGTCAACAGCACTGAGCCGTAGTTCGGAATTTGAATGCCAGAGGCAATCAGCGCTTTATAGAGCGCTTTTTCAAGGGTTGAATCTTTGCCCATGACCTCTCCCGTCGACTTCATTTCAGGGCCTAACGTAATATCCACTCTTCTCAGCTTCGCGAATGAGAAGACAGGCGCTTTCACGAATACCCCCTGCTGTTCAGGCTGCAGCCCCTCTTGATAGCCGAAATCAGCAAGCTTTTGGCCGAGGATGACCTTTGTCGCCAGGTTCGCCATTGGGATTTTTGTGATTTTGCTTAAGAACGGCACGGTTCTGCTTGACCGCGGATTTACCTCAAGCACATACACCTCACCTTGCGACAGGACGAACTGGATGTTCAGCAACCCGATGATGTTAAGGCCTTTTGCTAAGGCTACAGTGTATTGTTCGATTTTTTTCTTAATGTCTTCGCTTAAAGACTGAGGCGGATAGACGGCGATTGAATCCCCTGAATGGACGCCGGCCCGCTCGATATGCTCCATAATTCCCGGAATAACGACTGTTTCGCCGTCAGATACGGCATCGACTTCGATTTCTTTCCCCGTCAGATAACGGTCGATTAACACCGGATGCTGCGGGTTGATTTTGACCGCATTTTTCATATAGTGAAGCAGCTCTTCTTCGTGATAGACGATTTCCATCGCCCGGCCGCCGAGCACATACGAAGGGCGGACAAGTACCGGATAGCCGATGGATGCGGCGATTTTGACAGCTTCGTTCACCGACACGGCGGTTTTTCCAAGAGGCTGCGGCACATTCAGCGCCTCAAGCGCCTGCTCGAACTTATCCCGGTCTTCCGCACGGTCTAAATCTTCAAGTGATGTGCCGAGAATTTTGACGCCGCGGGCGCTCAATTCTTCCGCAAGATTGATCGCCGTCTGCCCGCCGAATTGGACAACAACGCCTTCCGGCTGTTCCAAATCAATGATGTGCATGACATCTTCAACCGTCAGCGGTTCAAAATACAGTTTGTCTGATATGCTGAAATCAGTGGACACCGTCTCAGGATTGTTGTTGATAATAATCGCTTCATAGCCTGCCTGCTTGATCGCCCAGACAGAATGAACGGTCGCATAGTCAAATTCGACGCCCTGTCCGATACGGATCGGCCCGGAACCGAGGACGACGACGCTTTTTCTTGAAGTAACCTCAGACTCGTTCTCTTCCTCATATGTGCTGTAGAAGTACGGGGTTTCTGATTCGAATTCCGCCGCGCATGTATCCACCATTTTATATACAGGCTTGATGTCTGCTTCTTTTCGCATTTGATACAGCTCTTGTTCCGGCATATTCCATTCCCGGCTGATATATTTGTCGGAGAAACCGAGTTCCTTCGCTGTTTGAAGGACGGCGAGGCTGCCTTTTTCCGCTTTCAGCTCTGTTTCAAAAGCGACCAGCTTCCAGAGCTTGTGCAAAAAGAATACGTCAATTGCGGAAAACTCATGAAGCTGCTCCACTGTATAGCCTCTTCTGAACGCTTCAGCAAGATAAAACAGGCGTTCATCCCCGGCTTTTCTGATCCGTTTTTCCAAAAGTCCGTCAGAAATCTCTCCCGCATCCTTCAGTTCCAGGTGATAGACATCGGCTTCCAGTGAGCGGACCGCCTTTAACAGCGATTCTTCAAGGGTGCGTCCGATGGCCATGACCTCTCCGGTGGCTTTCATTTGCGTCCCGAGCCTGCGGTTTGCCGACTCAAATTTGTCGAACGGCCAGCGCGGGATTTTAGAAACGATATAGTCAAGCGCGGGCTCAAAAGCCGCATATGTTTTTCCTGTTACGGGATTCATCATTTCATCAAGAGAAAGCCCGACTGCGATTTTCGCCGCAAGCTTTGCGATCGGGTAACCCGTCGCTTTTGAAGCGAGGGCAGATGAGCGGCTCACCCGCGGATTCACTTCGATAATGTAATATTGGAAGCTGTCGGGATCGAGCGCGAGCTGAACATTACAGCCGCCTTCAATGCCGAGCGCGCGGATCAGCTTTAATGAAACATTGCGCAAAAGCTGATATTCCCGGTCGCTCAAAGTCTGGCTCGGGGCAACGACGATGCTGTCGCCCGTATGGATGCCGACCGGATCGATATTTTCCATGTTGCAAACGACGATCGCGTGATCTCTGCTGTCTCTCATGACTTCATATTCGATCTCTTTGTAACCGGCAATGCTTTTTTCCAGAAGGCACTGATGGACGGGGCTGAGTTTTAATCCGTTTTCGACGATCTCTTTCAGTTCTGCTTCATTCGAGCAGATGCCGCCGCCCGTTCCGCCTAATGTGTAAGCGGGGCGCACGATAACCGGAAACCCGATCCGGCCGACAAATTCCTCGGCTTCCTGTAAAGTGCGGATGATCTCACTTTCCGGCACCGGTTCATTCAGCTCATTCATCAGCGTACGGAATAAGTCGCGGTCTTCCGCCTGCTGGATGGCGGACAGCTTTGTGCCGAGCACTTCCACCCCGCATTCCTCAAGAACCCCGAGTTCAGACAGCTCGACGGCAAGGTTCAGTCCGGTCTGTCCTCCCAGAGTCGGCAGGATGGCGTCCGGCCGTTCTTTTCTGATAATACGCGTGAGAAACTCCGGCGTCAGCGGCTCTATGTATACCCGATCAGCCATTTCCGTATCCGTCATAATCGTTGCCGGATTCGAGTTGACGAGAATGACTTCATAGCCTTCTTCCTTTAAAGCGAGACACGCCTGTGTGCCCGCATAATCAAATTCCGCCGCCTGTCCGATAATAATCGGGCCTGATCCGATCACTAAAATCTTTTTAATATCTACGCGTTTTGGCATACCGCTTCCCCTTCTTTCTCAGTTGTTTCGATCAAGTCAATGAATCTGTCAAATAAATGATTGGCGTCTTCCGGCCCCGGTGAAGCTTCAGGGTGGTACTGAACCGTAAATGCCGGCAACGTTTTATGCTTGAGTCCTTCGATCGTTTGATCATTGATCGCAATGTGCGTCACTTCAAGCTCTGTCTCATCTATTGAAGAAACTGTATATCCGTGGTTTTGGGCGGTTAAAGCGACTTTCCCTGTCGCAAGCTCTTTAACCGGATGATTGGAACCCCTGTGTCCGAATTTCATTTTTTCCGTTTCCGCTCCGGATGCCAGCGCAAATAATTGGTGGCCGAGGCAGATTCCGAATAACGGCACCTTCCCGAGTATGCCTTTTATCATTTCAATGGCTTCCGGCACATCTTTCGGATCTCCGGGTCCGTTAGAAAGCATGATGCCGTCCGGCTTGAGCTGAAGCACTTCTTCCGCCGTTACATTGTACGGCACAACGATGACATCGCATTTTCTTTTGTTTAACTCTCTTAAAATGCCGTGCTTCATACCGAAATCGACGAGTACGATGCGTTTGCCGCGGCCCGGACTCGGATATGCCGTTTTCGCAGATACTTGAGCGACTTGATTTCTCGGCAGTTCCGTTTCTTTCAGCCTTGCAAGAACCTCACCGACATTCTCCTCACTTGAAGCAAACGTTCCTTTTAATGCGCCGGCCGTGCGGATCATTCTTGTGAGCTTTCTCGTGTCAATCCCTTGTAAGCCGGGGATATTTTTCATTTTCAGATACTCGTCAAGCGTGTAAGCCGAACGCCAGTTGGAAGGCAGCTCGCACAGTTCTTTTACGATCAGCCCTTTTACAAAAGGAGTGATGGATTCAAAGTCATCTCTGTTAATTCCGTAGTTGCCGATCAGAGGATACGTCAGCGTCACGATCTGCCCGCAGTAAGAAGGGTCTGATAAAATTTCCTGATAACCGGTCATTCCCGTGTTGAATACAACTTCACCCGCGGTATGTTCCAGGCTCCCGAATGCTTCACCCTCAAATACCGCTCCATTTTCCAGCACTAGTCTTCTTTTCATTTGACGAGTCTCCCTTCTTCATATGCAAGCTTACCGGCAGCCATCGTTGCAACAGGCCAGCCGAAGCACTTCATCTTGTTGAATGGCGTATTTTTTCCTTTAGATAAAAATGTATCTTTGTCAATGGCTGCTTCTTTTTCCAGATCAATCAGGGTAATGTCAGCCGGCGCCCCCGGTGCAAGCGTTCCGTACGGAAGACCGAATGCCTCGCAAGGTTTTACCGTCATGAAATCAACCAGCTGCTTCAGCGTCCACGTCCCGTTTTTCACAAAATGTGTGTACAGAAGCGGAAAGGCTGTTTCTAAACCGACGATACCGAAAGGCGCAAGCTTCATATCCGTGTTTTTCTCTTCTTCTGTATGCGGCGCATGGTCAGTGGCGATGAAATCAATCGTGCCGTCTAAAAGCCCTTCAATCAGCGCCTCTCTGTCCTCTTTGCTGCGAAGCGGCGGATTCATTTTAAAATTGGTATCAAGTCCCGGGATATCTTCGTCACAAAGCAGCAGGTGGTGCGGCGACACTTCCGCCGTCACGCGGATTCCCGCTTTTTTTGCGTCTCTTACGGCTCTGACGGATTCTTTCGTGCTGATATGACACACATGGTAATGGCAGTCCGCCGCTTCCGCCAGCAGGACGTCACGGGCGATATGTACCGCTTCACAAATGGAAGGTATGCCGTTCAGGCCGTTCGCTTTTGAAAAAGATCCTTCATGCACGCTTCCGCCGTAAATAAGCGAGTTATCCTCACAATGAGCGACAATCGCTTTATTCATTGAAGCCGCCCGTTTCATGGCTTCATACATCATTCCTGCCGTCTGAACGCCGACGCCGTCATCGGTGAAGGCGAATGCGCCCGCTTCATGAAGCGCCTCAAAATCTGTCATTTCTTCGCCGATTTGTCTGATCGTAATTGATGCGTAAGGAAGGACCCTGACAGATGAGGTTTCTTTGATCCGGTTTTGCAGCCATTCCATCTGCTCTTTCGTATCCGGCACCGGTCTTGTATTCGGCATGGCTGCGACTGTGGTAAAGCCGCCCCGCGCCGCGGCTTTAGAGCCCGTCTCAATGGTTTCTTTTTTCTCGCCGCCCGGTTCTCTGAAGTGGACATGAAGGTCTACGAGCCCCGGTGAAACGAACAGTCCCTCAGCGTCGATCACCGTTTCTCCTTCTTTCGCTGTCAGAAGCCCGGTTTCCGTAATGAATTCACCCGTTACCCGGATATCCTGTGCCACTTTTTCTCCCTGTTCATTTAACATCCAGCCGTTTTTAATGAGATAAGACATAAGCCGCTTCTCCCCTTTTCACATTGGTTTGCAGTGCTCTTTTTAAGACTGCCATTCTGATATACACACCATTTTCCATTTGTTTAAAGATTCTTGATTTTCCGCATTCCACTAATGTTGTGTCAATTTCGACTCCTCTGTTCACCGGTGCGGGATGCATGATGATGGCATGCCGCTTCATGCTCTCCGCCCGCTTTGCGGTCAGCCCGTATGCTTCCAGGTAGCCTTTTTGGTCAGCTTCTGTCTGATGCCTTTCATTTTGGATGCGGAGCAGCATGACGACATCTGAAGCTTGTATGGCTTCATCCGTCTGAACACAGGTGCCGAAGGCGTTTTTCTCATCCTGCCATTGCGGCGGACCAGAAAACAGCACGCGTGCGCCGAGCCTTGTCAGCACCTCGGCATTCGACCTTGCCACCCTGCTGTGTTTGATATCGCCATGAATGGAAACCGTCAGGCCCTGAAAGGTCTCAAATTCCTCTTGAATCGTCATTAAATCGAGCAATGACTGAGTCGGGTGCTGGCCGCAGCCGTCGCCGGCGTTTAAGATCGGAATATTGACTCTGCCGGTCAGATCTTTGTAATATTCATCCGTGCTGTGCCGGATGACGCAGGCGTCCGCTCCGATTGATTCCAGTGTTTTGACCGTGTCATATAAGGACTCGCCTTTTTGAACGCTTGTGCTCGTATCGTCTAAGCTGAGCACGTTCATTCCGAGTTTCTTTTCCGCCACTTCAAAGCTGAACCGCGTTCTCGTGCTCGGTTCAAAAAACAGATTCGCAACAAATTTTCCCGCGAGATCGGGGCGGACTGTTCCCTCTTTTATCGCTTTTGCCTCACGCAGCAGTTCTGTAATTTCAGCCGTGCTCAGTTCAGACATCGCCGTTAAATGATTCATGTTTTTCTCCTCCGTTTCCGCTTGAAGGCCGTAAAAAACACCCCGGTCTATAGACTCGGGGTGCGGTTAAAGAGAGAAGCAGCGTACAGCTTCTTCCCGTTATAACCCTTCCAAGCCTCTCTGGACTTTCTTTAAAAGGTTTTACATATGATTTTGTTTTTCTGATGCAATCGCGTCTTCTTCATTTGCATGCGGCAGGATGAGGTTCAGGATGACTCCGACGATTGCCGCAAGCGCCATGCCGGATATTTGGAACCCGCCTTTTGATACTTGAATAAAAGCCCCTCCGACGCCGATCACGAGGATGACGGATGTGATAATTAAATTTCTCTTGTTTTCATAATCAATGTTGTTGTCAATCAGCATTCTTAAGCCGCTGGAGGCGATAATTCCGAAGAGCAGGAAGGAAACGCCTCCCATAACCGCGGACGGAACAGAGCTGATCAGCGCTGATACTTTTCCTATAAATCCGAAGCACAGCGCAATCACACCCGCGCCGCCGATGACAAAGACGCTGAAAACTCTCGTAATTGCCAGTACACCGATGTTTTCGCCGTATGTTGTCGTCGGCGGGCCGCCGATTAACGAAGCGATAATCGTCGCTACGCTGTCCCCCATTATGGAGCGGTGCAGTCCCGGCTTTTTAATGAAATCCTGTCCGACGACTTTACTCAGCACCATTTGGTGGCCGATATGTTCTGACATCGTCACGAAAGCGACCGGCACCATCGCAGCCGCAATGCCCAATGTCACTGACGGCGTATAGTCTTTGAAAGGGATGATAAATTCAGGAGCGGCGAACCATTTTGCATCAATGACCGGCTGAAAATTGACGATACCCTGTGTCAGCGCAAACAGATATCCGCCTATAATGCCGATCAATACCGGAATCAGGCTTAAAAATCCTCGTAAAAAGATGGCGCAGATAATGGTGATTGCCAAAGTGACGCCGGCTACACTGAAATGTTTCAAGCTGTAGACGAGTTCCTTCGCATTCGGATCAGCATACATTGCCATATTGACGGCTGTGCTTGCCAGTCCGAGGCCGATGACGATGATGACCGGCCCGACGACCACCGGGGGCAGCAGCTTCATCAGCCACCCCGTTCCAAGCTGCCTGATGAGAAGTGCGATCAGGCCGTACACAATTCCCGCCAGGAAAGCGCCGACCATGGCAGCCCCCGGCCCTCCCGTCGCCTTCACCAAGATAATCGGTGATATAAAGGCGAATGATGAGCCGAGATAAGCGGGAATCTGGCCTTTTGTCACCAAGAGATAGGCGAGTGTCCCGATTCCGCTCGTGACAAGCGCCACAGCCGGGCTCATTCCGACCAGTTTCGGCACGAGTATGGTTGAGCCGAACATGGCGAATAAATGCTGCAGGCTGAATGACAGCCAGGACAATGGATTGGGGACGTCCCTGACTCCCAGGTTTACTTTTTTCTTACTCATGGCGTTTTCCTCCCGGTTGACTTTCAAATGGTATAAAAAAACCTCTTTGCTTTTTGCGCAAAGAGGCATACAAAACCCGGCCGCGTCGATCCGCCCGGCTTTGTGTTTTAAAATCCTCTTTGCAAACTCTCTGGAATGCATTTAAAAAGGGTGATTATTCATTTTCATAAATGGCGACCATATCAGTCTGATCAACTTCGCTCAGCTGAACCATCACTTTTTCAGCTTTTGAGGTCGGAATGTTTTTCCCGATATAGTCCGCTCTGATCGGCAGTTCCCGGTGCCCTCTGTCGACAAGCACGGCAAGCTGTATCGATGACGGCCGCCCGACATCAACGAGGGCATCCATCGCAGCTCTCACCGTCCGGCCGGTATAAAGCACATCATCAACCACAATGACCTTTTGGTCTGTGATATCGGCCGGAATGTCCGCGCCTTTTACAAGCGGCTCTTCATTGCTCGTTTTTTTCGTGAGATCGTCACGGTAAAGGGTGATATCGATTTCCCCGACGGTGACCGGATTCCCTTCAATCTGTTCGATCCGCTCGGCCAGCCGCTTCGCTAAATAAATGCCTCTTGTTTTAATTCCTACAAGAATGCAGTCATTCATTCCTTTATTCCGTTCGATCATTTCATGGGCTATCCTTGTCAGCGCCCGCCTGATCGCCTGTTCGTCGAGAATAACAGCTTTTTGATTCACTCGTGACACCTCTCCATTCGTATATAAGAAGAAAAAACCCCTCCTGCCAGAGCATAGAGGGGTTCCTTTCCAGGACGAAGACACACGTGTATCTCTTCTGTCCTATCCGTTATCCTTCTCAGCCTCTCTGGACTGTGTTAAAGAATCTATTCAGCTTGTTTTTATTATTTCAGAAAAGAAACTCGCTGTCAACGGCTATTTCTTAAATCTTCAATGAGTTTTTTCATATCTTCAGGAAGGGGCGCTTCAAACTCCATGTATTCGCCCGTCCGGGGATGATCAAAACCTAATATTCCGGCATGAAGCGCCTGACCGTTAAAATCAACGGTTTTTCTCGGTCCGTATTTCGGATCGCCCGCCAAAGGAAATCCGATATATTTCATATGAACACGGATCTGATGCGTTCTTCCGGTCTCAAGACGGCACTCTACGAGCGTGAAATCTTGAAAACGCTCAAGCACGTGGAAATGCGTGACGGCGTTTTTGCTGCTTTCTCTTGTTACGGTCATGCTTTGACGGTCTTTTTTATCTCTCCCGATCGGAGCGTCAATCGTTCCGTCATCATGTGAAATCATCCCGTGGACAACCGCTGTGTACTTTCTGGTCACGGTTTTATTGACGAGCTGATTAACGAGTGATTCATGCGCCATATCGTTTTTAGCGACCATTAACAGACCGGAAGTATCTTTATCAATCCGGTGGACGATTCCCGGGCGCATGACGCCGTTAATGCCGGAAAGGTCGTTGCAGTGAGCCATCAGTCCGTTTACAAGCGTCCCTGTCACATGGCCGGGCGCCGGGTGTACAACCATGCCCCGCGGTTTGTTCACAACCAAGACGTCCTGATCCTCATAGTAAATGTCCAAATCCATCGGCTCTGCAAGCACGTCCAATTCTTCCGGTTCAGGAATGGTGACGTTTACCTGATCGCCGGGCTGCATTTTATAATTCGCTTTTACGGATTTGCCGTTAACGGATACCAGTCCCTCTTTTACCCACTGCTGCACTTGAGTGCGTGACCAGTTTTCTCCCGTTGAAGCCAAAAATTTATCAATCCGTTCGCTCTTTTGTTCAGGCTGAACGGTTATCTCAAATTGATTCATGTTATTGCTCCTTCTTTTTCCCGCTGTCAAACAGCATATGAATAAATAAAAGTATTACACCGACGCACAGTGAGGAGTCCGCGATATTAAAAATCGGATAGTGATAATCCACGATGATGACATGAATAAAATCCACCACTTCCTGGCGCGCCGCCCGGTCAATAAAGTTTCCGGCCGCACCGCCCAGCATTAAGCCGAGAGAAATTCCGAGTAACATCTGCCCTTTTGCATAACGCTGTATGTAATAAACGATTCCGATAATCACGGCGATGGTAATGACGTAGAAAAACCACATTTGGCCGGCTAAAATCCCCCACGCCGCTCCCGTGTTGCGATGAGATGTGATATAAAGCACCTGATTGATGACAGGTATGCTTTGTCCCAATTCCATATGGCTGACGACAAGCCATTTGGTCAATTGGTCGGCAATAATAATAAAAAGAGCGATAAGATAATAAAGCACACACGTTCCTCCAGTATACAGTTACTTTTATCCTTTATGAATTTTATCAGTAAAAGATGCCAGAGTAAAGGCAGATCATAAGCGCATGCAAACAGACGCTGTCACTCATACAGCGCCTGATCATATGCATAATCTCCGGGTTCCCAATATGGAAGGGTTTTCTTTTCAAATTGAGCGGGATAATAAAAATCATCAGCGGTTCTGGCCGTCGGCAACACCGCAAGTTTTTCAATCGGAATGGGGGCGCCTGTTTTTTCACAATAACCGTACGTATTGTTTTCAAACTTAGACAGGGCAAGAAGAACGTCCTGAAGTTCTTCTTTTATATGATAGATCAGAGTTGCTTCTTGGTCGTTCATTGAAGGTTCAACAGATGCTGACATTTGAAAGCAAGAATATTCGAATAATCTTGATTGAAGTTCTTCTTTCATCATGAGAAGCTCCGTGTGGATTGCGGTCAGTTGATCATTCATTCATCACAACTCCTGCTCTTGATGTTATGGCTTTATTGTTGCCCCCAGAGCGCCATTTGAAGCCCATAAGATTTTTCCTGTCGTTCTAATCGATGACATTGCTGGCATGTAAAAAAGCGCCCGGCTGACACCGGGCGCTTTCCCATTTATTATTTTTGATAATATTTTTCAACGATTTCTGCATTGCGCAGTGATAATGTCGGATATTTCGGATTGGCTCCGACATCTTTAGAAATTACGCGGGAACGCTCACACATCTGGCCTTCCGCTTTTTCTACGGTCATTTTTCCTGTTGTGAAACTTTGCGCGTTTTCAGGCGCTTCACTTTCGTCTTTTACTGTCAGTTCTGAGACGATAAACAGCTGCGCGATGTTTTCTTTAATGGATGACAAGAGGTCGCGGTTTTCTTTGTTCGGATACAAAGTCAGGCTCGCTTCCAATGATCTTCCGATAATTTTTTCGTTACGGGCTGTTTCCAAAGCTTTCAGCACGTCGTTTCGAAGCTCCATGAAGCGGTCGAACTTTTCTTCTGTCGCTTGACTGTCCGGAACAGCAATGGTTTCCGGCATATCTGTCAGCTGCACGCTTGCTTCTTCAACAAATGATAAGTGAGACCACATTTCATCCGCCGTATGCGGGAGAATCGGCGCCGTCAGCTTCACTAACGCCAGCAGCGTTTCATAAAAGACGGTCTGCATGCTGCGGCGGTCCGGATGATCCGCATGCTCGATGTACACAACATCTTTTGCAAAATCAAGATAGAAGGAGCTGAGCTCGATCGTACAGAAATTGTGAATGCTGTGATAAACCACCGCAAATTCATATTCATCGTACGCTTTTTTCACCTTATCAATCAGCTTATTCAGCTTGATCAGCATATATTGATCCACTTCGCGGAGATCTTTTACATCAACGGCATTGACACTTGGATTGAAATCGAACAGGTTGCCGTGAAGGAAGCGGAACGTGTTGCGGACTTTCCGGTATACTTCCGCAACCTGCTTCAGAATGGCGTCAGACACGCGAACGTCCGCCTGATAATCCACTGACGATACCCATAATCTTAAGATGTCGGCACCAAGCTGTTTCATGACTTTAGCCGGAACAACAACGTTACCGATTGATTTACTCATCTTGCGTCCTTCTCCATCCAGTGCGAACCCATGGCTGAGCACACCTTTATACGGCGCTTTTCCTGTTACGGCTACTGCTGTAGAAAGAGAAGAGTTAAACCAGCCGCGATATTGGTCAGATCCCTCTAGGTATAAATCAGCCGGGCGAACGAGGTCATCACGTTCTTCAAGCACTGCTTGATGTGAAGAGCCTGAATCAAACCAAACATCCATGATATCCTGTTCTTTTGTAAATGTGCCGTTCGGGCTGCCAGGATGCGTAAAGCCTTCCGGAAGAAGATCCTTTGCTTCTTTTTCAAACCAAATGTTTGATCCGTGCTGTCTGAACAATTCAGAAACATGTTCAATGGTTTCATCTGTAATAATCGGTTCTCCGTTTTCAGCGTAAAATACCGGAATCGGCACACCCCACGCACGCTGTCTGGAAATACACCAGTCTCCGCGGTCCCGAACCATGTTGTGCAAACGCTGCTCACCCCATTCAGGAACCCATTTGGTTTCTTTAATGGCATCCAGCAGGTCTGATCTGAAATCTTTAATAGACGCAAACCATTGCGCTGTCGCTCTGAAAATGGTTGGTTTTTTTGTTCTCCAATCATGCGGATAAGAATGAGTAATGAATTCAAGCTTCACAAGTGCGCCTTTTTCATCGAGCTGCTGTGTGATCGCTTTGTTTGCATCATCATAGAACATGCCTTCAAACCCAGGGGCTTCGCTTGTCATTACACCTTTTTCATCGACTGGGCAAAGCACATCTAAACCGTATTTTTGGCCAATGATAAAGTCATCTTCCCCATGTCCTGGCGCTGTATGAACACAGCCTGTTCCGGCATCAGTTGTTACGTGTTCACCAAGCATAACGAGAGAGTCTCTGCCATATAGCGGGTGTTCAGCGATAATGTTCTCAAGGTCTTTTCCTTTGACCGTTCTTGTCACTTCATACTGATCAAATCCGCATGCTGATGCAACACTTTCGACTAAGGCACTTGCTACGACAAAGCGGTCTTCACCTACTGCAATCACGCTGTACTCAAGATCAGGGTGCACTGAGATTCCGAGGTTCGCCGGAATTGTCCAAGGCGTTGTTGTCCAAATAATGATGCGCTCGCCGTTTTCAAGAACGCCTTTTCCGTCTTTTACACCAAAAGCGACGTAAATAGATGCTGAACGTTTGTCTTGATATTCGATCTCGGCTTCAGCCAGAGCAGACTCACTTGAAGGTGACCAGTTAACCGGTTTAAGGCCTTTGTAAATGTAGCCTCGTTTTGCCATTTCACCAAATACGCGGATTTGCTGCGCTTCGTATTCCGGTTTTAATGTCACGTATGGGTTTTCCCAGTCACCGCGGACACCAAGACGTTTGAATTGCTCACGCTGTCCCTCGATTTGCTTCCAAGCGTACTCTTCACATAGTTTGCGGAATTCCGCTACTGACATTTCTTTCCGGTTTACTTTTTTGTTTTTCGTCAGCGCCGTTTCAATCGGCAGTCCGTGCGTATCCCAGCCCGGCACGTACGGTGCGTTGTAGCCGCTCATTGATTTATAGCGGACGATGAAGTCTTTCAGGATTTTGTTCAGGGCATGGCCCATGTGGATGTCTCCGTTTGCATAAGGAGGTCCGTCATGCAGCACGAATTTCGGGCGGTCTTTCGTCCGTTCTTGAACAAGACGGTAAATGTCCTGCTCCTCCCAGTCTTTTTGCATGTCCGGCTCACGATTCGGCAGATTTCCGCGCATCGGAAAATCTGTTTTCGGCATTAACAGCGTATCTTTGTAATCCATTTTCATTCCTCCACAACATTTTTCAGAAAATAAAAAAAGCCCTCTCATCCCATAAGGGACGAGAAAGCTTATCTCGCGGTACCACCCTTTTAGAAAAAACGGATCATCCGTCTTTTCCTCTCGAACATCGTAACGTGATGGAACGTCCTATCCTACTCTCGGTTCAGAAAGGAAACTAAAGGGCTGATCTGCATGATTCCGGCCATCCCGGGCTTTCACCTTCCCCGGGTCGCTTTATAGCCTGTTTTGAGTCATGCCGGTCCCTTTCAATCGTCTTTTCATCTGAATTTATGAACGTATTATATTCGAACGGGCCGGAGAATGTCAAGAAAATCAGAAAATTATTCTTTTTCCTCAAAAACCGCGTCGACTTCATATTCCAGCAGATGATCCCAATCATCGTTCTTCAGCAGGTCGAGCTGCGCCTCAATCAGCATTTGGAAACGCGTTCTGAAGACTTTAGACTGTTTTTTCAGCTCTTCAATTTCCATTGCGATTTTTCTTGATTTGGAAAGCGACTCATTGATGATGCGATCAGCATTTTTTTCTGCTTCACGGACGATCAGCTTCGCTTCTTTCTGCGAGTTGCGCTTTACGTCTTCTGCGGCTTCCTGAGCTACGAGAATTGATTTATTCAGCGTTTCTTCGATATTGGCAAAGTGGCCGATTTTTTCGTCCAGCTCGTTCACTTTCGCCTCAAGCTCCGTTTTTTTACGGAGTGCGATTTCGTAATCTTTTCTGACCTGCATTAAAAATTCATTTACTTCATCTTCATCATATCCGCGAAAACCTTTTGTAAACGTTTTGTTATGGATATCATTCGGCGTTAATGGCATATTGCCACCTCCATTTTTACATTTCAGTACGGTTATCTAGTTCACATTATAAAACAAATACGGCACAGATGGAGAAAAAAACTGAAAAAACGACTCATTTTTGCCGTTCAAATGTAACTTTCCATTTGTCTTTTTTCGTTTTTCCGTCAACTTTTGCCAAACTGCATCGTCCGAAGCCGCGAATCGAGAGCATGTCCCCTTCAGCAACCTGATAAGACGGATCTTCAATGGCTTTCCAATTCACCTTAACGAGCCCGTTTTTCACAAGCGCCTGCGCTTTCTGACGGGATTGCCTGCTCATTGAAGCGCAGACGGCGTCGAGACGCAATGAAGAAACCGTGTCATCCCTTATTTCGACATCTGAAGCGGGAATGTGAAGAGCGGAAAGCTCGATTTTCTCAAGCTTTACCGGCGCTTTGCCCGCTTTGGTCAGCTGAGTGCTGACAAAATCGGCGATTTCACCGGAGACGATCAGCTGCACGGCTTCCTCTGAGAAAATCAGATCGCCGTATTTCTGCCGCTTTAAGCCGATCCCCATTAATGATCCGAGAAGAGAGCGGTGGTCAATGCTGACGAATTTTTCAGCGTATTGAACGTCAAAAGCCCGAAGCTCAAAATCATCCTGTTCAGGTTCCATATATTCAGGGTATAAAATCGCGCGTTTGCGCTCAGCTCTGTCATATCCTCCGAAAAACGCAAGACCGCAGGCGTCGCCGATAACGGCTTTTACAATCACCTGTTCTCTGGGATCTAAGAAATCAGTCAGCTTCATCCGATACTGGTCCAGGACAATCTGTTTCCATTCAAGCGCCTGATCAATAAAAGGCCGCTCGTCTTGTCTGAAGTGCTGGTAAATATCGCTCATGTTCTTTCCTTTCTATGTAAAGAGGCTTGGCTGGTGCCAAGCCCGTATCAAACTGTCGCATTCAAGTATACATTGCGATCATGCGGTATAGGCCCCAAAGTCCCGTCGTGGCAAACCGAAGCACGATAATCGCTACAATCGGGGATATATCCAGCATGGCAATGGGCGGAATGATCCTTCTGAACGGCTCTAAATACGGTTCGCAAATCGCTGCGAGAAACCGTCCGACCGCCGTTTCTCTCGTACTCGGCACCCATGACATAAAGATATAGATGATCAGGGCAAACGAGTAGATGTAAATTAAATAACTCAGAACGGAAAAAATTTGATAAAGAATCATCCTGCTTTACCACCTCTGATGTTCGTCTTCATTTATAAGCTCCGAAATCGTGCCGGAAACGTCGACATTATCAGGCGTGCACAGAAAAATATCTGAACCGATTCTCTGAATGTCGCCGCCGATGGCGTAGACGGTACCGCTTAAAAAGTCGACGATTCTTTTCGCCTGATCATGCTGGATGCGCTGCAGATTGACGACAACCGCCCGCCTGTTCTTTAAATGATCGGCGATTTCCTGCGCTTCCGCATATACACGCGGTTCACTCAACACCACTTTAGAGGATTTCTGAACACTTTGCAAGCTTACTACGTTTTGCTTGCCCTGCGGCTTCTGAGCGTAAGCAGGCTGTTTATCTTTCTGCTGTTCATGCTCTTCCGGATGATCCTGCTCCGTTTCAATGTATTCGTACTCGTACTCCTCCTCATCCATTGAGAAAAAGTTTTTCAGTTTATTTTTCATGCTCATTTGTTTACACCCCCCGGTTCATTTCCGACTAATGAAGAGCCGATTCTGATAAAAGTTGCGCCCTCTTCAACAGCGATTTCATAGTCATTTGACATGCCCATTGACAGTTCCCGGCACGGTGCGTTTGTCTGATTCAGTTTTTGCACCTGATCCCTCAGATCACGCAATTGCCGGAAGCAGGCTCTGATCGTTTCTGTATCGTCTGTCAGGGGAGCCATCGTCATCAGGCCCTCTACAGAAATGTTTCTAAACTCAGAAAGCTCTCTGATAAAGGGGATGACCTCCTCTGTTTTCAAACCGTGCTTAGACGGCTCAAGCGAAGTATTCACCTGCACAAAACAGCGAACCGTATGCTGCGCCCGTTTTTCAATCTCTTTTGCCAATGACAGTCTGTCTAAGGAATGAATATAAGATACACGGTCAACGACGGCCTTCACCTTTCTGGACTGAAGACTGCCGATAAAGTGCCACTCCGGGCTGCCTTTGATGACTTCCTGCTTATGGATAAGCTCGGCATCCCGGTTTTCTCCCAGACTTGTAATACCGGCATCAACGGCCTCTTGAGCCCTTTCGGCTGATACGTATTTTGTAACCGCGATGACGGTAACATCTTCGGGGCTTCGGCCCGATCTGTTACATGCTTCGTTTATTCTTTCGTTTATATGTCGTAATTGATCAGCAACACGCAAGATCTTACGCCTCCTTCATTCCGATAAAGGACATCATGCGTCCCGTTTTCCCTTTGTCGCGGCGGTGTGAAAAGAATAGTTCACGCTCTCGTTCGGTGCATAAACCGCTGACTGAAATGTTTTCTTCCGGAATGCCGCAATGTATCAGAAGAAGACGGTTGACCTCTTTTAAATCAAGCTGATACTGGCCTTTTTCCGTTTCGCATATGGCGGATTCAGCCGTAAAAGGCAGCGCCCGCACTTCATTGATGACGCGGTCGTCGACTGTATAGCTTCCCGCGCTGATGGACGGACCGATGACAGCCTGAATATCTGTTAAACGGGAGCCTTCTTCGTTT
The DNA here is from genome assembly GCF_002843505.1 of Bacillus sp. SJ-10. Taxonomy (NCBI): domain Bacteria; kingdom Bacillati; phylum Bacillota; class Bacilli; order Caryophanales; family Bacillaceae; genus Bacillus; species Bacillus sp. SJ-10. Next base: position 3,142,257 of record NZ_CP025258.1, read on the forward strand.
ACCCAGCGTTCCGTCATGATGCGTCCGATTTGTTTGACCGTCCCCTTCCATCCGGCATGGGCAGCGCCGATAATGGATTTCACCGGGTCATAAAAATACAAGGGCACACAGTCCGCAAAACAAAGGGCCAAAAAAAGATTCGCATCTTTCGTGTAGAGCCCGTCCGTCCCGCGGAATGCGGAAGAATAGTCTCTCGCTCCTTTTCCTTTATCCCCGGCTGTCACGCGCCGGACGCGGTTTTCATGTGTCTGGTCGGCGAACACCCAGGAATCCAGATCAGTACCGCATAAGGACGCTATGACTTCACGGTTTGTCACAACATCATGAGCTTCGTCCCGGACGTGCAATCCGGTATTTAATGACTCATACGGAGGATTGCTGACCCCGCCGTTTTTCGTCGTGAATCCGGCGATGACCTTTGTGTTAAGCTGATTCACACAGTTCCAGTCTTCTATCATGAGTGCCGAGGGGGTGGTAAGACTAAACGGGTGATATGTATTCATGGAGATCCAACCTTTCGACAAACATTAAAAAAGCGTAATTTCCCACTCATTTTAACACAATTTTAAGCATACGTTTAGCGGCTGATTGAAAAATGAGATAAATAAATGTGCCGGAAACATTGAGATTTCCGGCTTTTTACAAGTGAAGGGAGGATTACGCTCCCCCCTTTGGTTCGTTTACACGCACTAAGATGACATCTTCCCCAATTTTAACTATATTTCGCCAAGGAATGATCATTTCCTCTTCTTTTCCGAAAAAACCGAGAACTTTTCCGCTTCCGCCTAAAATAATCGCCTGAATTTTTCCCGTTGTCACGTTAATATCAATATCACCGATGCTTCCGAGTTTTTTTCCGTTCGACACGTTTACCACATCTTTTATTTGAAATTCAGATATGCTGATCATCCGTATCACGCCCTTTGCCCGTTCTTTTTCCTATTATATGAACGGCCGGGCTGAACCTTGTCACATCGGGCAATCTTTTTTGCGGCTGCACCAGCCGAGGATAAATCTCAGCATGATTTTCGTATAGTCCATAAGCTCATCAACGGACACTTCCTCGTTTACGGAGTGGGCGTTTTTTAAATCGCCGGGGCCGTATATGACGCTCGGAATCCCGGCATGATAAAGCCACCCTCCGTCTGTTACGGTTTGGGAAACATCAATGACGGGCTCCTGTTTTTTGACGGCTGAGTGTGATGCAGCCAAGACAGAAACTGCCGGATGGTCCGGGTCGATTTCCAGCGCCGGGAACACCTCTCCTCTGTCTTCAATCATCGAAGATCCGCCCCATTTGAACACCGGCCTGTTTTCTTTGAGCCACAGATCACTGTCAGCGACACGATTAATATAGTCTTCGATTTCTGCGGCTGCTTGTTCGTGCGTTTCGTTCGGATAAAAGTGGACGGTGATCCATAACCGGCATTCATCGGCGACAAACGCTGCGTGTCTTCCGCCTTCAATGACGGCGGGGTTGATCGTATTGGTGCCGGGCGCAAAGCCGGGATAGCTTTTCGTTACCGCCCAGTGGCGCTCCAGCTCTCCCAAGGCAGCAATGATTTTCGCCATTTTTTCGATGGCGCTCGCTCCGAATGTGCCTCCGCCTGCATGAATCATATTGCGCCTCATGCCGTCATGAAATGTTTGTTTGCTTTTCAATTCTATCCAGCCGGTGATTACACCGCCCTGCCCTTGAATATGCAGGCTGCTCGTATCCGCGACAACCGCAAAATCCGCGTGATAGCCGCGTTTGCAGCATTCCAGCGTCCCCGCCTCACCGACTTCTTCTCCGATTACAGACTGTACAATGAGGTCGCCCGGAAGCTCAATGCCGGCATCATGGATCAGCTTCAGAGAGAAAAGAACACACGCCAATCCCCCTTTCATATCAGCGGCGCCCCTTCCGATCAGCATGCCGTCTTTTACGAGCGGCTGAAACGGGTCAGAGTGCCAGTCTTCGCCCCCGGCTTCTGCCACATCAATGTGTCCGTTTAAAATCAGGCTTTGATGCCTGCTTGAATCTGTCCCTTTTAAAACACCGACTACATTCGGGTCTTCCGGATACACATCCCACATATCGACCGAGCAGCCCGTTTCTTTTAAAAAGCCGGCCACCCACTTTTGGGCTTCTGCCGTATTTCTTGCTGGCGGGGCCGGAGTGGGAAAGGCTATCAGTCTTTCAGCAATATGTATGAAGTCGTGCCGCCGTTTCTCCGCCTGGTGTAACAGCATATCAATCTGATGCATTGGAAATCTCCCCTTTGGCTGTATCAAAAAACCCGTTCATTCATGAAATGAAACGGGTAAAAAACGGATCTTCCTCCGCTTTTTCACCGCTTCCCTCCGCCGGCATGATCCGGATCAGGTCCGTTAAGGGTTGAGACAACGTCTCTCTCAGCCGCATGGCAGCACCCCCAGGGTGAATATATGTTATTTTACGGATGATGCCTCTTTTGCACGTGTTAAAAACGGGCGGCCATTGTTCCATAAGACATTGACAGGCATATCGAAAAACGCTGTAAGCCGCTCGTCAGAAAGCATGTCCCTGATTTTCCCGGAGGCGAACACCTCGCCCTGTTTTAAAAGAAGCGCCTGATCAAATACCGGCAGAATTTCTTCAGCGTGATGGGTGACATAAAGGATGGACGGCGCATTTTCTTTTTCGGCGATCGACGTAATCGTGTCCAGCAGCTGCTCCCTTGCCATAAAATCAAGACCCGTCACGGGTTCGTCCAAAATCAGCAGTTCCGGATCAGCCATAAGCGCCCGCGCAATCAGCGCTCTTTGTCTTTCCCCTTGTGATAATGTTTCATACCGTCTGTCGGCGTAACCGATGGCGCCCAAATCCTTCAGAAGACCGATCGCTTTTTCCCTTACTTGCTCACTCGGAGTTTCGTACAGCCCGATTGAGGCGTACGCGCCGCTGAGGGCGATTTCAAAAGCGGAGTCCGCGGCATATAATTTGTGCTGAAGACCTGCCGAAACAAGGCCGATTTTCCTTCTGAGCCTGTCACCGAGCTCTGTTTTGCCGAATTGATGGCCGAGCACCTGCATCTCTCCTGAAGTGGGGAAGTAATAAGAGCATAACATATTCAGCAAAGCCGTTTTCCCGGCTCCGTTTAATCCGTACAGCACCCAATTTTCGTTTTTCTCGACGCGCCAGTTGATATCTTTCAAAATCCATTTCCCGTTTCTTTTTAATGACACACTGTCCAGCTGTAAAATCATTGCAGTTTCCCCCGTTTGTTTTATTTAAATTTTCTAAAAACTTTTACACATTAGAATACATCACTTTTTTGCAAACGTAAACCATCGCATAAAAAAAGCCTTTAAACAAGGTTTAAAGGCTTTTTCCGTTATTGATGGATATTCTTATTCATTTGTTTAATGGCTGCCTTTTCAAGCCTTGAGACCTGAGCTTGGGATATGCCGATTTCTTCAGCGACTTCCATTTGGGTTTTCCCTTGGAAAAAGCGCTTTCGCAAAATCATTTTTTCCCGTTCGTTCAGTCTTCTCATGCCTTCTTTCAGAGCCAGCTCCTCAATCCATTGTGTATCCTTGTTGCGCTCATCGCTGATCTGGTCCATCACGTAAATCGGATCGCCGCCGTCATTATAAATCGGCTCAAACAGTGAAACCGGATCCTGGATGGCGTCAAGGGCAAACACAATTTCTTCATGGGGCACTTCAAGAACTTTGGCGATTTCCTCTGCTGTCGGCTCCCTGCTTGTCTCACTGATTAACCGCTCTCTTACTTGAAGCGCTTTATATGCGATATCGCGAAGCGACCTCGAGACGCGGATCGGATTATTATCCCGCAAATATCTGCGGATTTCTCCGATGATCATCGGTACAGCGTATGTTGAAAACTTAACATTATGGCTTAGGTCAAAATTATCAATGGATTTCATTAGTCCGATGCAGCCGACCTGAAATAAGTCATCAACATACTCTCCTCTGTTGTTAAACCTCTGAATGACGCTTAAGACAAGGCGCAGATTGCCGTTTACAAGCTTTTCCCTCGCTGAATCATCGCCCTCATCCTGTAATTGCCTAAACAGCTTTCTCATCTCTTCATTCTTGAGCACCGGTAATTTGGAGGTATCCACCCCGCAAATTTCGACTTTATTTCTTGACACGTTTTTCCCTCCCACTAGGAGCTGCTGTACAACGTTAAGTATCTCCTCGGGTGGGAAAAATATGCACCGCCATTTTACAGAAATAAACATCCGGCTGCGGCAATCCTTGCAGCAGTAAGGGCTGTCAGATGGAAAAAATTTTACACCATTTTGTTAAACTCTTTTCTCAGTCTTTTGATAATCCGCTTTTCGAGCCGGGAGATATAAGATTGTGAAATCCCCATCATGTCGGCTACATCTTTTTGTGTTTTTTCTTCTTCTCCGACAAGCCCGAAACGCAGTTCCATAATCTGCTTTTCTCTTTCGTTTAATTGCTCAAGCGCTTTTTTCAAAAGTTTTTTATCCACATTGGCTTCAATGTCTTTTGTAATAATATCATCATCTGTGCCGAGCACATCCGAAAGCAGCAGCTCGTTTCCGTCCCAATCAATATTCAGCGGTTCATCAAAGGACACCTCTGAACGGATTTTATTGTTTCTGCGCAAGTACATTAAAATTTCGTTTTCGATACATCGCGACGCGTAGGTGGCGAGTTTGATTTTCTTTTCCGGATTAAAAGTATTTACCGCTTTGATCAAACCGATGGTGCCGATGCTGATTAAGTCCTCGATATTGATGCCGGTATTTTCGAATTTGCGGGCAATGTAAACGACAAGACGTAAGTTTCTCTCAATCAGAATGGCCCGCGCCGCCTGATCCCCGCTCGGCAGCTTTAATAAGAGCACCTGCTCCTCTTCTTTAGACAAAGGCGGCGGCAGCGCCTCGCTTCCTCCTATGTAATACACTTCATCGCTTTTCAGTCCGAGTTTCATCAGCCATTTATACCACAAATATGTCAGACGCAGCTTAAGTTTTTTCATCTTCCTCCCCCTTCTAAATACAATGCATTTTGAGTATGATGAATAACAGACTTTTCGTCAGGAAACATGTTTTACAGCCTTCCCTGTCAGCATCTTCGGATGAACGATTCCGTCAAATTCACCGTCCGCGGATAATGGTTTCGTGCTGATGCCGATCAGGCATTTTTCACAAGCGATCATTTCGTCTTTTGTTAAAATCGTGACGTAATCCGGCTTTAAACAGAGTAAAAATTGATTGTCCTGGCCGACGCCCCTGTACGGAATCAGCCTCAGCTTATCCGCATGGCGGAACGAATCATCAAGCTGCTCTATCACTTCAAGCGGACTGGCGGATTTGATGAGGTCCGTTTCCTTTTCGCTGAGAATCGGAGCGAATTTGTCAATGCAAAGGATCATGACCGGCGTTTTCGTCAGCGGATCATACAGCTGATTCCCGGAATCCACCAATCCTTTCGCGCGGATTGTCTGTCCGCTGAATTCCGCCTGCACCATGACAAGTTCATCGTACTGAATGGACTTCGTCTCGATGTCTTCAATTCTCTTTTTCGAAAAAAACCATATGGCCGGAAATCCGATAACTACAAACATCCAGCTGATCGGGTCGCCGAATCCGGTCTGGCTTGTGACCATTACGCCTTGCTGCACAATTGATTCTGTCTGCAGCAGGGAATGTACGCCGATCATTCCCCCGCCGACGAGAAAAGTCGCGAAATAAAAGGCGAACAAATTTTGAAAAAAGTATCGGAACCGTTTAAAGCCAAAAGCCGTAAGCACGATGACTACTGAAAACGCCATTTTTCCCGCCGGATGCTCCACAAAGGGAGAAACAGGCGTAAACATCAGAAGCACAATGGCTGACCCGATGAAACCGCCGGCGGCCACTCTTCTTTTTTTCACCTGGCGTTTTAAAATAAAGGCGGTCAATAAAAGCAAAAGAGAATCAAAACAAAAGTTCAACAGCCAAATGACATCCAGATAGATTTTCACATCTGACCCCTTTCCTCTTTTGTCTTACTTATCTGTTTCTCTCTCTTGTTTCATAAGTATAAAGCAAGCTCTGTGGGAAAGTCTGTCAATTAATGTTGAGGGTAAAGTACAATTTTTAAGGGATAACCGTTTTATTTGTCGAGGGCCGAAAGGGTTGATTTCCTATTGTCCCCTTCAACTAAAAAAGCGCTGCCGTGATTTGGCAGCGCTCTGTTTTTACTCATTGATATAAAGTTTTCCTTTAGCCGTCTGTCTCGTTTCATTTCCGTAGTCATCTCTTGCGATAACGTCAATTTTTGCTCCGCTTGCTTTGATGGAAGAAGTCGCCGTCCAGTAACCCTCATATCGTCCCGGAGAAATTTCTCTCAGCGGAAGCTCTGTTGCGTTTTGGCTCCCTGCCCGGGCGTTTGTCAGAGGCAGACGGATCACGAAGGAAGCGTCTAATTTCTTTCCGCTTGAAAAAGCGATTTTCACTGATTCTCCGGCTTTTAATTCCTTATCCGCTCCGGGAACCAATCCGGAAATGACGGGAGCATTGTAATTGACATCGATTACCGTCTTTTTCGTTGTTTTGTTACCCGCTTCATCTGAGGCCGTGACCTTGATCTCATTGCTGCCGTTTTCCAGAAGGGTTCTCGCTTGATAAGAACCGTTATTTACTTCAGCTTTTTTTCCGTTCACCTTTACCCATTTTAAATGGGCGTCGTGCACTTTTCCTTTTACAGTCACTGCTTCTTTATTTGTTTTATCACCGTTTGCCGGACTGTCAATCGTCACATCCGGCTTATCCTCATCCAGTATGACCGTGACAGGGCGTGACTCATCGGTTGACCCGCTGTCTGTCACAGATGCCGCTGTCAGCCGATTGGCATCTTTAGTGAGTGTGACATCAGCCTGGAAATTGCCGTCTGCATCTGCTTTCGTTTCTGCGGCGGTTTTACCGTTATTGGTAAGACGGACAGCGGTTTTTGGTGAAGCCGTTCCCTTCACCGTGATTGACTTCTTGTTTGTAAATGACTGATCTTCAGGCGAGGTTATCTCAGGCACAGAAGCTTCATAGTCGACCAAAGCCCTGATCATAAAGTTTCCGTCTGATTTATCGGCTTTTGACCAGCGGCCGTCAAGGTATTGCCAGTTTCTGTTCGAGTACGGACTGCCGTCATCAGATGACAGGGCAGGTGTATAAGGATCGGGTTTCGTCTGGCGGAACACAAGATAAAAATCCTTTCCGACCGCGATTCCTTTTGAGCTGAGATCCACTTTGGTCCATTCGCCGTTTCGAAGCGCTTCAGCTTGGAACGGGCCGGCAATTTTGCTGCCCGGAGCTCCATCAGGGCCGGATGCATCATATACTTCTGCTTGAAATTCAGTACCGCCCGGATCAGGCCAGTCGGCGCCCCAAAATTTAAAAAGGCCTCCCGTCAGCATACCGTGTTCTTTTCCGTCTTTAAGCGTCATCTTAACGGCAGATTTGCTGCCGGCTTTAAAATATGACAGCGCGGCTTCTTCCGTCCCGTTATCATAGGCAATTTCCCCTTCATAACCGATATACGGCTTAAGCTTGACGTTTTTTTCAGAATCTCCTTTGATGTCAACAGAAAATTCGCTATTGTAAAAGCCTTTTGCCGCTACTTTGATTGTGTAGGAGCCTTCGTACGCCTTAAGCGAATATTCCCCTTTATCGTTTGTCACCGCCGGTTCAATTGCGGCATCCTCAGCCACATAAAGCGCAGCCCCTTTTACCGGTTTACCTGTTGACTGATTGGTGATGGTTCCTTTTAGCGTACCGGACGGCATTTGCTCCAGTGTAAAGTCTGCCTGTGCGGTTTTGTCTGATTGAATAGAAACTTGTTTCGAAGCGGACTTAAATCCGTAAGCCTCGGCTTTCAGCGTATAGCTTCCCGCCTTATGTGACAGGCTGTAGCTTCCGCTTGCAGGGTCGGAATATACGGATTTCCCCGTCTCGGCGACACTGATTTGCGCTCTGAGCGGCAGGAGGTTTGTTTCACGTTTCACTCTTTTTCCGGGTGATTTCACTGCCGGTTTGGCCTGTTTCGGACTGACGGCTTTTTTCTTCAGGTGGCCGGGAGGTGTTTGTCTTTTGTGTTTATTTTTTTTGGCCGCCTTGCCGAGAGGGCTGCTTGAAAGCCGGACATCATCGATATACCATCCGTCTTCATTCAGTACTTCGTCTGACTGCATATTAAACATGAGCTTTATGTTTTGGCCTTTATACGCAGATAAATCAGCCTCTTCATCGTTCCATCCTGCGGAGTCACCATTGTAAACGGCCGCCTGCTCCCAATTTGATTTTCCTTCCGGCAGAACGAACACATACCCGTAATCAAAAAATTCTTCGAGCTTGTGCCAGCTTTTAAATTGCAAAAACAGCCGTCCTGTTTCCGGAACTTGAATCGGAGGCATCACCAAATTCATGTTGGCTGAATCGGCATAAGGGCCGGACAGATTCGTCGCATACACTTTATCTCCGGAAAATGCGGTGCCGGGCCCTGAACCCGGGGTACCCCATTCCCATTGGTCATGTGTCCCGTAACTGGACCAGCCCGCCGGCTGTGATTCAAAATCCTCTTTGTATCCCGCAGTAATGCTCGGTTTCACGTCAGCCCGGTACGTATCAGATTCTACAGAATGACCTCCGAAATCTTTTATGGTCCATTTATAACTTATCTTGCTTCCCGTTACATCCGGAATTTCCGCCTGGTATGTTCCCTTTTTTTCATCACCGCTTTTTTGAACGGCGGCTGTCGTTTTCCACTCTCCTTCATCAAACTGATAGGAAAGGATGACTTCAGTTACGCTTACATTGTCTTCTGCTGTAACCGTTAACGGAAGGTTTGCCCCTTTGTAAGCCACTGAGACCGGTTCATGGTGAAAGCTGGGCGGATTGTGATCTTCGCCCGCAGAAGAGACCTTGCCTTCTACGCTTCCGATACCGTCCGTTACGGCAGAAACGGCATCAAAAGCGTTAACGAGACCGTGGCCGTAACCGTTATTCGGTGACTCCGGAAAAACGGAATCTGTCAGCTTTTCCGCGGTGCGCGTCAAAACGTCTTCCATTTCATCGACCGTAATAGAGGCGTTTGCCTGCCTTAACAAAGCCGCCGTCGCCGCCACATGCGGCCCGGCCATTGAAGTTCCGTCCCAGCCGCCTTCGTATGTTCCTCCAGGGATCGAAGAACGGATATTCACTCCCGGAGCCGAAATGTCCGGTTTTGTTTCATGATACGGTGAGGGGCCTTGAAGTGAGAAATCAGCGAGTTTCTTGTCGATGTCAGTCGCACCTGTCGCAAATGCTTCAGGATAATTGGCCGGATTTGCGATTGAACCCGGTCCTCCCGGTGTAAATAAGTCTTCATTTCCCGCAGAGAACTCCGGAAAAATCCCTGCCGCTCTCCACGCATTCACCATATCGCGGTACCACTCGTCCATTCCCGAACCGCCTGCCCAGGAATTATTAACAACATCCGGCGCCATCTCGGGATGCGGCGTGCCGTTTTTATCTTTAGGCGCGAGCACCCATTCACCGGCATCCAAAATATCGGCATCGGTTCCTCCGTCATCTGAAAATGCTTTTACTGCGATCCATTTCGCCCCCGGAGCCACACCGATTTGATTTGAGCCGTCAGGTTCTGAACCCGTCATGGTCCCTGTTACATGAGTGCCGTGTTCAAGATCATCGTAGGGAGCGTCTTTATGGGACACGGCATCATACCAGTTCATTTCATTATTCGGCGCTGCGGGATTTTCAGGATCGTAACCCCGGTATTTTTCCTTAAGCGCCGGATGATCCCACTGAACTCCCGTATCAATGGAGGCGACAACCGTGCCGGTTCCGTCGTATCCTGAGGCCCAGGCCTGCGGCGCATCAATTTGGCTGATATTCCATTCGATGCCTTCCTTTGCTTTGATCTCTTTTTGTTTTTTCTTCATTTGAAAAGGAGCTTTTGATTGTCGTTGAGTAAGCTGACGTTTTTCATTCGGAAGAACTTTTTCTACTTCAGGAAATGAGGCGGCTTTTTCCATTACCTCTTTCGAAGCAGTGACTGCCATTCCGTTAACAATATAATAGGAATGGATGTGATCAGCCTTGCCTTTCTTTTTTTGTTTTTCCAAATATGTTTTCAGATTCTGCTGCGCATCATGAGCCGCCAGTTTTAAAGAAGAAACGACGGCTGACCGCTTTTGATATTCGGTTTTTGCTGCGGAAAGCGATTGAGACTTGGCGTTTTTTTCTGCTTCTTTGACCGCTTTTTTCGTATTGGCTTTCTCTTTAAATTTGATAAGAAACGTGACTTTATCATTTTTTTCAAAACGCTTCTTGACTGAATCGGAAATCTTATGCTGAATGCTCTTAGAGGAAGAAAGATCTTTGGTGAAAGAAACTGCCCCCGGTGTGCTGTTCGCTCCGGCTGCACCCGGAAACAACAGTGAACTGACGACAATCGCGCTTAAAACGGAGCCTGTCCATCTGTTTCTCGTTTTTTTCTTCAATCGTATCCCCCCTTATTTGGTAACACCCTATAAAATGTGTATCCCTCCTTCATAATTGGAATCGTTTGTCATTTTCGATGCTGTACGTTAAATGTAGACAATCTTCCATCCAGATATTGTCACATTCTGTAGAAAGCCGTATGAAACTAAAAAACAATCAATTCGTCATAGGTATAAAGTTGCTTTTTTCACCGTATAGATCATGGGGATAGGAAGGAAGACTGGCACAAAAAAGAAAAAGGACAAAACCATGTGGTCTTGTCCTTTTTTACATCAGCCGCGTTTGTTGCGGTTTCTTAAAAATGTAGGAATGTCGAGGGCATCATCCGCCGGCTGTGATGTATGGCGGTTCGCCGTGTTTTGATGCTGTGTTTCTTCTCGTTTCGGCTCACGTTTCGCAGCGTTTTGGCTTTGAGACTTCAATCCTTGGTTTAAAGTCGGGCGCTGCGGTTTTGAGTCATCTTTTTCCTGTTCGATAAAACCGGTCGCAATAACGGTGACGACGATTTCATCTTTCAGATTTTCATTGATAACTGAACCGAAAATCATGTTGACATCAGGGTCAGATGCAGAAGCGACGATGTCGGCTGCTTCCTGCACTTCGTAGAGGCTCAGGTTTGTACCTCCCGTAATGTTCATCAAAACACCTTGCGCTCCGTCGATTGCCGCTTCCAGTAACGGACTGGAGATCGCCTTTTTGGCGGCTTCAGCAGCACGGCTTTCGCCCGTAGCGATCCCGATACCCATCAATGCTGAACCTTTGTTGGACATGATGGTTTTGACATCGGCAAAGTCCAAGTTGATTAAACCAGGCGTTGCGATGAGGTCAGAGATACCTTGCACCCCTTGGCGAAGCACGTTATCAGCTTCACGGAATGCTTCAAGCATCGGTGTGTTTTTATCGACAATTTCAAGAATGCGGTCATTCGGAATAACGATCAGTGTGTCAACGGCTTCTTTCATTGCCGTGATACCGCCTGCAGCCTGCAGCTGACGTTTTCTTCCTTCAAATGTAAACGGTCTTGTTACGACACCGACAGTCAAAGCGCCTAAGTCCTTTGCGATTTGCGCGATAACCGGTGCGGCTCCCGTTCCGGTACCGCCTCCCATTCCGGCTGTAACGAACACCATGTCAGCGCCTTTTAGCGCTTCTTCGATTTGTTCCTTACTTTCTTCAGCGGCTTTTTTGCCCACTTCCGGATTCGCACCCGCTCCGAGACCGCGGGTCAGCTTTTCCCCGATCTGCATTTTCACTTCCGCTTTTGACAGGTTAAGAGCTTGCGCGTCCGTGTTTACCGCAATGTACTCTACACCCTGTACTTCATTTTCAATCATTCGGTTGACCGCGTTATTACCGCCGCCTCCTACTCCGATTACTTTAATTGATGCTAAGCCGTCTATGTTTGTTTCGAAATCCAACATGCTAAATCCTCCTAATCTGCCGAATGACTATCAATCTATTCCCAAAACATGCTTAATAGTTTTTTCATTTTGCTCGGTTTGTTGTGTTCGGCTTGTGTTTTTTGTTTTGCTTTTGGACGCTGCTGCGCCTCTGGCCGCTGATGATGTTCTTCTTCGTGAGAGACCGCGATTTCCTGCACGGCTTCTTCCGGCATATGAAAGCCTATTTTTCTTCCCTGAATTCTGGCATTTCGGCAGGCAAATTGTATCAAGCCGACACCCGTCATATACTGAGGGTCTCTTACACCGATATAATTCGGGCTTGCGACCCTTACATTGTGCCTCAGCACTTCCTGTGCCAATGAAAGCACTCCGGGCATTGCGGCCTGTCCGCCGGTCAGCACAAAGCCGCCGGGCAGATCTGTAATTCCCATATGCTCAATTTCGGCTGCGGCAATCTCAAGAATCTCTTCCACTCTTGCTTCAATAATATTGGCAATTTCCTGCTGTGTAAAAGATTGCTTTTGATTCGTTCCTATGACGGTGACTTCAAATACTTCATCTTCTGAAGCCTCATCATAGAATGCATGTCCGAATTGTTTTTTTACTCTTTCAGCCTCTTCGGTGGAAGTGCGCAATCCGATCGATACATCTTTCGTGATGTTTTCGCCTCCGAGCGGAATGACGGCTGTCTCCTTCAGGTGCCCCTGTTCAAATACCGCCACCGTCGTCGAGCCGCCGCCGATATCAATCATGGCGACTCCGAGGTTTTTTTCGTCTTTTGACAAAGCCGCCGAACCGGCCGCAAGCGGCTGCAGGCAGATATCAGTAATTTCAACGCCCGCTCTCTCCACACAGCGAAGTAAATTATGTAAGATCGTTTTGGAGCCGGTAATCAGCGTGCCTTCTACTTCCAGGCGCACGCCGAGCATTTTTTTCGGATCGGTAATTTCGTCTCTTCCGTCAACGATAAACTGTTTCGGAACAACGTCAACGATCAGCTGCTCATGCGGAACTGACACGACCTGTGCCGCTTCCATTACCCTGCGGACGTCTTCAACGTGAATTTCTTTGTTTTCACTGGAAACAGCGACAACGCCGTTCGTATCTTGAATATGAATATAATTTCCATTAACGCCGACAATGGCTTTTTTCAGCGGAAAACCTACCATTCTTTCAGCTTGGTCAAACGCTTTTCTTATAGAATGAACGGTTTCATCTATATCAACGATTGAGCCTTTTTTCAACCCTTCAGACGGTACATTTCCCACTCCGATAATGTTAAGGGAATCATCTGTCATTTCTCCGACGATCACTTTTGTATTGGACGTACCGATGTCAAGACTGACGTAAAGTTCATTGTTGTTCATTCTATGGCACCTCCTCACATTTCGATCAAATTCTATTCTATTATTTGCGGAACAACAATACAATGAATGTGGCTTTACAAGTGTGTAACAAAAACAACAGCATCAACAAATTCTTATCTGATTTCTCACAATTTATGTTTAATGAAACTATTCGTTATATTCTATGTATATCCTCTTTTATATCGCATTTTTTTTATTTTTTTTAGAGACGGCCCACCTTACCGTAAGATTTCTTGTCACGGTGTCATACTGTGCAATCCAGATGCAAATATACCCGCTTTCCCTTAGTCTACACTAAGATGAACCTCCAGAAAAGCTATAGATATTGCCAGAAACATCCGAAAAAAGAAGAAACAGGAGGAAAATTCCAAATGTAATGCTCACTGCAGAAGACACGCCCATTGCATTGAGAATTTTCCGCTTGTCCGGCAGCCATATCCCGCGCAAAAACAAACATAGTCATAATGATTCCGCTATCGGTTATATCGGCTGCCCCGCTGATTGTAATAGATTCTTTTGAACCGCCTTTAAATTAGTTCTTTAGAACTATTAATCATTTTCTTTTTTCTTGCCGGATTTACCTTTGTTAAATTCTTCAAAATACGTAGCGACTTCTAAGTGGATAATCCCCTTTTTCCCGCCATCCAGCTGGGAAACGATAGAAGGATAGGTCTTCATCCGGCCGGCAAACGTTTTAATAGAAGCGGTAACTACATACCCGTCGTTCATATACAGCTTGATCCGGTCCTGATCCATTTTTACCGGTGTATAATAGATTTCAGAAATCGACTGCTTAAGCGAACCGGAAAGCTTATCAAGCTGCTCCGCCATTTTGACCCGCTTTTTCGCGTTTGTCCAGTCAACCAAAATCGGGCCCGCGTCATCCGGCGTGACTTCGTTCGGCAGCACAGTGCCGTTCTCCAGCACTTCATAATACACATCATGTCGCTGCAGATACGCGATCGTCTTGTATTCTTCAATGTGAATGCTGACTTTGTTAGGAAATACTTTTGAAAGTTCCGCCTTTTTCACCAGCTTATTCTGCTCAATCTTTTCTTCTGTTTGTTTCTTGTTCAGACTCCAGAACTCGGTTTGTCCGTTATGTATATCAGAAAGCGCGTTGATCTCTTTTACAGAAACGTTTTCGTTTCCGGAAACGGTGACAGAAGACACTTTGCTGATCGGCATCTGCAAGTACACGATGATCAGCACCATCATAAAAAAGAGCACAATGAATGAAATCAGCCGGCGGTTTGCTTTTTGTTTCCGCTGCTCTTTGATTTTCGGAATCCGCTCTTCAATATTTACGATTTTTTCTCTTTCATGATTTGGGTTCACTGCCTGTCCACCTCACTAAGAATGAAACAGCTTGACATTCGTCTGATTGAAAAACAAACGGCATGCTGTGATGCCGTTTGACATTTGTTAAAAGTATATCACATGAGCCCATGTAAATCAGAGAACCTTTTAACGATTCCCTCCGATGATTTCAACTTCTGTATGCATGTCAACATCATACTGCTCACGGATTGTCTTTTTCACATACTCAATCAGGTCTAGAACGTCCTTGGCAGTCGCTCCGCCGGCATTGACGATAAAATTCCCGTGCATTTCGGATACTTTCGCTCCGCCGATCTGATGTCCTTTTAATCCCGCTTTTTCAACGAGGTTTCCGGCATGATTCGGCAGCGGATTTCTGAATATGCTTCCGGCGCATGGGCTTGAATACGGCTGAGTATTTTTTCTGTAATCTTTGTTCTGCTGCATTTGCGCCGTAATGGCTTCCCGTTCCTTTTGCTCAAGCTTAAGAACTGCCTCGAGACAGACACCGGGGCGTTTTTTCTGCAAAACAGACGTTCTGTAGCTGAAATCCATCTCTTCGTTTGTCAGCCACTCGATTGTGCCGTCTTCAAATAAGATACGGGCTTTCACAAGAATCTCACTCATATCAGATCCGTGCGCCCCGGCATTCATATAGACGGCTCCGCCGATTGATCCGGGAATGCCCGCTGCAAATTCGAGACCGGACATTCCTTTTTTACTCATGGAAGTCGCAAGCCGGACGACCGAATAGCCGCCTCCGACCGTCACCTGATCACCGTCAATCTCCAAATGATCCAGACCCGCGCCCAGTTTGATGACAACTCCTCTTATGCCTTCATCAAGCACGAGCAGATTTGAACCGCGGCCGATAACCGTCCATGGCAGATCATGTTTCTTCACAATATCCATAATATCTTTGACCGCTTCCACACGGTTGGGGATGATTAAAATGTCCGCCGGACCGCCGATTTTCATCGTTGTATGGTTCGCGAGCGGTTCTTGTTCCAGCACTTTGCCGACTTCGCGGTCTCTTAATTCCTGAATTACGTTCTCCATCATAAACCTCCGCATTCCATTTGCTCTATTTTTTTATGTCTTCCATGATACTGTACAGTCTGGCTGCCGCATCCGGAACACCGAGTGATTTTGTCCGCTCACTCATGTCTTTTAAGGTTTCTTCATTCATGACGATTTTGTCCAGCGCAGCGATCAGTTTTTCTCCGCTGAGCTCGGTTTCCTTCAGTACGATTGCAGCGTCATGCTGGCTGAGCGCCTTCGCATTGACTTCCTGGTGATTGGCTGTCACATACGGGCTCGGAATAAGCACGCTCGGAATGCCGAGAGCGGTGATCTCCGCAATCGTCGTCGCTCCGGCTCTTGCCACAATGACATCAATTGATTGTAAGTACTCCGGCATTTGGTGCAAAAACGGTTTTGTCACCATATTATCAGCGGCTTTTCCGCCTTTCAGCTCAGCCGTTACCTTCTCGTAATGCACTTCCCCGGTAATATAAAGGACTTGGTAAGGTCTCGTTTTCAATTCTTCCTGCATATCTATAACGGCACGGTTAATGGGAGCCGCGCCTCTGCTTCCGCCGAAAATGAGCACCGTTTTTTGATTGTCTTTCAGCCCGAACTCAGTTAATGAGCGGCCTGTCTTAATTGAGACGACTTCAGAGGCTCTCGGGTTTCCCGTAAACACAACTTTTTCAGCAGGAAAATGCGATTTTGCCTCTTCAAAGCAAATTGCCACCTTATTAACATATTTCGAGAGAAACTTATTTGTGATGCCGGGCAGGCTGTTTTGCTCATGAATGATCGTCGGAATCCCCATTTTTGCCGCCGCGTATACGACCGGACCGCATACATAGCCGCCTGTACCGATAACGGCATCCGGTTTAAACTCTTTTAAATATGATTTGCTTTTCGTCACGCCTTTTAAGAAACGCATGACGGTTTTTACATTTTCAAAAGAAAGTTTTCGTTTGAAACCTGTAATTTCAATGGCGCGAAACGGAATATTTTCCCGTTCAACAATTTTTTTCTCAAGGCCGTTCTCTGTTCCGATATACAAAAATTCCACATCCGGATGCCGGCGCTGAACTTCTTTAATAAAGGCCAGGGCCGGATAAATATGTCCTCCGGTTCCGCCTCCGCTTACTGCAATACGCATTCGTATGTCCCCCTTAATCACATAGCGATAACCCTGTTTTTTAGGACAGGGTTATTGATGTTGTCTGTTTTTTTATAGATAACGAATAAATCATGAGTGATGAGGCAAGATACAGATCAATACCTCGAGTACCGGCTGACATTTAAAAGCACGCCGACCGCTGCGAGCATCAGCGTCAGTGATGAGCCTCCGTAGCTTAAAAACGGCAGCGTAATTCCTGTTACCGGGATCAGCCCCGTCACAACGCCGATATTAATCATGACTTGAATAGCTATCATAGAAATAATACCGATGGCGACAAAGCTTCCGTATAAATCCGGCGCGCCGAGGGCAATCCTGACGCCCCGCCATAATAAAATACTGAACAGCAGCAATATGAGCGAACCGCCGATAAAGCCGAGTTCCTCAGATAAAATAGCAAAAATGAAATCGGTTTGCGGCTCCGGCAGGTAAAAAAACTTTTGCCGGCTTTGGCCCAGCCCCATCCCGAACAGACCGCCCGGACCTACGGCATAGAGCGACTGAATGATCTGAAATCCGCTTCCAAGCGGATCCTCCCACGGGTTTAAGTAAGAGGTAATCCGTTTAATCCGATAAGGAGCGGATAGAACAAGCGCCGCAAATCCGCTTAAACCGATGAGTCCGAGAAACGCGAAATGAGCGATTCGCGCACCGGAAACAAAAATCATCACGATGCACGTGCCCACCATTACCGTCCCCGTTCCCAGGTCGGGCTGGCACATAATAATAATAAATGCAGAAAACACGATTCCGAGCGCGGGAACGAATCCGCGTCTGAATGACGTAATATTCTTCTGTTTTTCAGAAAGAAATTTAGCCAGAAACGCGATCATCGCGAGTTTCATAAACTCCGAAGGCTGAATGCTGAACGCTCCCACTCCGATCCAGCTTCTTGAACCGTTCCGCACCATTCCGACTCCCGGAATCAGCACAAGCACAAGCAGAAAAAAACAAATGATCAGAAGCAGCTTCGACCATGTGCGCCATGTCCAATAATCCACATTCATAATGAAAAACATGGCAATGACGCCGATCCCCGCAAACAGCAGCTGCCGTTTCGCGAAGAAAAACGAGTCGTCAAATTTATAATCCGCCCATACCGCACTTGCACTGTAGACCATAATTAATCCTATTGTTAAAAGCAATAACGTAATGATAACTAATAACAAATCAGGCGCTGTTTTTTTAGTAGTCAAAGCAATCGACACCCCAAGCATAAGTCATTTAGGGCTGCCGATGAACAGAGACAAGCCCTTACTTAAGCATATGCACGGCATCTATAAACATGTCACCGCGTTCTTCAAATGTTTTGAACTGATCCCAGCTTGCACACGCGGGTGACAAGAGGATGACGTCTCCTTCATTTGAGAGCGCAAACGCCGCAGATACTGCTTGTTCAACATTATCGACACGTTTGACATGTTGTATTCCCAGCTCATTGCCCAGTTTTTCTATCTTCGGCGCTGTCTGTCCGAACGTCAGGACCGCTTTGACATTGTCCATATACGGTTTCAGGTCGTCAAAACCGTTGCCGCGGTCCAGTCCGCCTGCAAGCAGAATAACCGGTGCTTTGAATGCGGAGAGCGCTTTGCTTGTGGCCAAAATATTCGTCGCTTTGCTGTCATTATAAAATTTACGATTCTGGATCGCAGTTACATACTGCAGACGGTGTTTGACACCGGTAAAGCTTGTCAGCACCTTCTGAATCGCTTTATTAGACGCGCCCGCCGTTTTTGCCGCGGCTACAGCGGCCAATATATTTTCTAAATTGTGCGCGCCCGGCAGTACGATGTCATCAACAGGCAGAATCGCTTCATTGCCGAACATCAGCATTCCGTCTTTAATGAATGCGCCGCTTGACAGTTCCTGGTGAACTGAAAACGGAACGGTGCCGGCTTTTCCGCTTTCGGCAAGCCGCACGACTGTTTCATCGCTTTGATTCACGATGGCCGTATCACTCTCAAGCTGATGAAGATACACGTTCTGCTTGGCTTTTTCATAGTTTTCACGGCTGTGATGATAATCCAAATGAGCGTCGAATACATTTAAAATCAGGCCGATTTCAGGTCTGAACGCATGAGTCCCCATAAGCTGGAACGAAGAAAGCTCTGTGACGATCCATTCATCACCGTCAGCATGATAAGCCACTTCACTGGCGACAGTGCCGATATTCCCTGCGATCAGCGCCTTTATCGAGTCAGCTTTCAGCATTTCATAAATCAGGGTCGTCGTTGTTGTTTTCCCGTTTGAACCTGTAATGCCGATGAATTTTGCATTGGTGATATAATACGCAAGCTCGATTTCCGTCCAGACCGGGATGCCTCTTCTTTGCGCTTCCTCCACCATGATATTTTCATACGGGATTCCGGGATTTTTGATCAGAATGGTAATGTGATGCTGATCAAAAAGTGACGTCGGATGCTCACCGCAGATGACTTCAATTCCTCTTTCTGCAAGCCTTTGGGCAGGTTCGTTCTCTTCAAAGGCTTTTTGATCATTCACGACGACGTTAACGCCTTTTTCATGAAGAATCGACGCAGCCGCATATCCGCTTTTCGCCAGTCCGAGGACCAGAAAGTTTTGTTTTTGCAAAAAAAGTTCGTTTTCCACTTATAACCACACCTCGATGTAAATTCCTAAAACGGCAAGCAGCAGTCCCGCAGTCCAGAATGTGACGACAACTCTCCATTCAGACCATCCGACCAATTCGTAATGGTGGTGAAGCGGACTCATCTTAAAGATTCGTTTTCCTGTCGTTTTAAAGCTGATGACTTGTAAGATAACAGATAAGGTCTCAATAACAAATACTCCGCCGATAATGACGAGCAGAATTTCAAGCTTCGTCAGAATGGCAACGGTCACGATCGCTCCTCCGAGCGCAAGCGAACCGGTATCCCCCATAAATACCTTGGCGGGATGGGCATTGAATACAAGAAAACCGAGAACGGCGCCGACAACGGCAACCGAGAAAATCGCAACGTCATATTGTGACTGGTTCCATGCAAGGATGGCGAAAGCGCCGAATGCGATAGCCGCGGTACCGGACAAGAGACCGTCCAGACCGTCTGTCAGGTTGACGGCATTTGAACCTCCGACAAGCATAAAGAGAACGAGGATAAAGTATCCCCAGCCGAGATCGATTGACAGATGTGTGCCCGGCACCCGGATGCCGGTTGAAAAATGGCAATAATGATATACTCCGTAAAATACAATGGCAATAATGATCTGGCCGATCAATTTCTGCTTCGACGTCAATCCGAGATTCCGTTTCATTACTACTTTAATATAGTCATCCAGAAAGCCGAGCAGGCCGTATCCGATCGTGACAAACAGCAGAAGAAACATTTCCGCGCTCAGATGCGAAAATTTCTGCGTCATGACAATCGCCGTAATGGCGATGGATACGATAATCATGACTCCGCCCATCGTCGGCGTCCCTGATTTTTTCATATGTGATTTCGGCCCCTCTTCCCTGATACTTTGGCCGAATTTTAAACGTCTTAAAAACGGGATAAGAATCGGAGATATCAGAACACTGATTAAAAATCCCATTATTATTGTAAATAAAATCACTTGCTCAAGCATTGCTCTTTTCTCCTCCCGTTTCGTTCAAACGACATACGTATTTATCATATTCACATTGTGTCCCCGTAATTCTTTTCATTTCCCTCATTCTAACACTCTTTCCTGTTTTACTTTTTATTCAGCTCAACAATAGCTCTACCCGCTACTTCGGCGTCATCAAAGTCGAATGTTTCATTGCCGATCTGCTGATAGGTTTCATGCCCTTTCCCGGCAATCAGAACCACATCTCCCTTTTTCGCGTTGGCAATGGCAAAAAAGATAGCCTGCTCGCGGTTTGCGATACTGTGATAGTAAGTGCCTTCTACCCCTCTTTCCATATCTCTTAATATGGCCAGCGGGTCCTCGCTTCTCGGGTTATCTGAAGTAAAAATCGGTTCGTCGGCAATCCGCACCGCAATTTCCGCCATTTTCGGGCGTTTCGTTTTGTCCCGGTCTCCGCCGCATCCGACGACGACGAAAAGCTTGCCCTCTGTCATGTCTTTACATGTATTCAGAACGTTTTCCAGACTGTCAGGCGTGTGCGCGTAATCGACGATCACAGGAAACGGCTGATTATGATTCACCAGTTCAAACCGGCCTCTGACACCTTGCAGCTCTTCAAGAGCGCTTGTGATCGTATCAAACGGCAGACCCGCTGCGATCGCTGTCGCCGCTGCAGCCAGTACGTTATACACGTTGAAGCGGCCGACGAGTGAAACCGTGATCTGCTTTGTTCCTTTTGGCGTAACGAGTTCAAAGCTTGTGCCTTGCGCAGAGATCTCGATTTGTTTCGCCATGACATCGGCATCGTTCTCGATTCCGTATGTAAGGATGTGCGCCGCCGTCACTTTTTCAAAATAAGCACTGGCTTTGTCATCTGCGTTTAAAACGGCCCGCTTCGGCTTTTCGTGGTTAAAGGAGCCGCCCAGCTGGGAAAACAGGAGGCTTTTAGCCTGTCTGTAGTCTTCCATCGTCTTGTGATAGTCTAAATGGTCCTGCGTCAGGTTCGTGAATACGGCGATATCATAATCGCAGCCGTGAACCCTGCCGAGTGACAGAGCGTGAGAAGACACTTCCATAATAGCTGTGTCAACATGCTCATCATTCATTTTCTTGAACGTTTTTTGCAGTGTGACGCTTTCGGGCGTTGTATTTTTGACCGGGAATGTCTCATCCCCGATTTTAATGTACATCGTTCCGATTAAACCGGTCTGCCTTCCCGCTTTTTTGAAAATCTCATCAACCATGTGCGTCGTTGATGTTTTGCCGTTTGTGCCGGTGATGCCGATAAGCTGAAGCTGCTTTGTCGGCTGCCCGTAAAACGCGTCAGAAAGAACGCTGAGCGCCCGCTGTGACCGGCGGACGATAATGACAGGAACATCGACGTCAAGCTCTTTCTCGGCAACGATGGCCGCTGCGCCGTTTTCTGCGGCTTTTTGGGCGAAATCATGTCCGTCTACCGTATACCCTTTTATACATACAAAAAGACTCCCTTTTCTCACTTCCCTGGAGTCCATCTCAATTGAAGTTATGTCAGGGTCATGAAAGTCATTTTGAACAGGTTCGGCCATTAAATATGTAAGCAGCTTTGTAAGTTTCATTGTATCAAACCTCTCAGAAATTCTATTCATTCTTTTATCATGATAACCGTTTATAAAAGTCAGAATGGCTTTTAAACATACAGTTCATATTTTAGCGTAAATAAAAGGATACATCCAGTTAATCTTAAAAGTTATCTTCTTTTTTTCTCTTTATGATAAGAGGCAGCCGAAAACAATCGGCTGCCTCAAAAAGACTCATTCTTCACTCAAGTAAACACGGATCTTTGAGCCTTCTTTTACTTTCGTTCCGGCTGCAGGTGATTGTTTCACAATTTTGCTTCCTTTTCCTGAGGAGTCTATATTCAAATTGACAAGCAGCGACTCAAGATCAGAGACAGACATCCCTACAACATTCGGAACCTCTATTGTTTTTGTGTCGTTCCATTGATATTTTTTCTCGATTTGATTTTTTCGCGGTTTGACGCCGAGCTCAGGCAGACTGTCTCTCATCATATTTCCGACAATCGGCGCGGCGACGGTTCCCCCGAATTGAATCGTACCTTTCGGATTATCAACCGCGACATATACGACAAGGCTCGGGTCATCAGCCGGCGCAAAACCGATAAAGGAGACGATATGGTTGTTTTCGAGATATTTGCCGTCTTTAACCTTTTGTGCGGTACCTGTTTTTCCGCCGACGCGATATCCTTCCACAAAGGCATTCCGCCCCGTTCCCTGAGCGACGACGCTTTCTAAAGCATATCTGATCTGCTTTGACGTTTCCTGGGAAATAACTTGCCTTTTCGCAATCGGCGATTGTTTCTTAACGGTTTTTTTCGTAACGGGATCAACCCACTCTTTGGCGATAAACGGAGTATAAAGCGTTCCGCCGTTTATTGCCGCGGAAACGGCTGCCACCTGCTGAATCGGCGTGACGGAAACCCCTTGTCCGAAAGCGGTTGTCGCCTGTTCGACCGGTCCGACTCTGTCAAGCGGGAATAAGATCCCCGTTCCTTCCCCTTGCAGATCAATGCCTGTTTTCTTTCCAAAGCCGAAGTCCTTAATATATTGAAACAGCTTTTGTTTTCCGAGCCGTTCCCCCAGCTGTACAAACCCGGGGTTGCAGGAATTTTGAACGACTTCAAGATAAGATTGCGAACCGTGGCCGCCCTTTTTCCAGCATCGGAGGCGGGCGCCGTCGACCTCGGCAAATCCTTTGTCATAAAAGTGGTCTCTTTGCAAGTTTACTTTTTGCTCTTGGAGAGCCGCCGCAAGCGTAATAATCTTAAAGGTCGAACCCGGTTCATATGTGCTCCATACCGGCAGGTTCCGGTTGTAAACGGACGGATCCACCGATTGATAGTCAGCCGGATCAAAATCAGGACGGCTTGACATGCCGAGCACTTCCCCGTTTTTCGGATTCATTGCGACCGCAATCATTCCGTCCGGGTTATATTTCGCCGCTGCATTGTCGAGCTCCCTTTCTATAATCGTCTGAACCTTGGCATCAATCGTCAATTTCATATCAAGTCCGTCTTTCGGAGGGTTGTAATCATCCGCTTCATCAGGCATTTTCTTCCCCTTGGCATCCGTATAAAATTTCACAGATCCCTTTACACCTTTTAAGTCATCATCATAATAAGCCTCCAATCCGAGAAGGCCCTGGTTATCAATACCGGCAAAACCGAGAACATGGGACAAAAAGCTTCCGTACGGATAATGGCGGATGCTGTCTTCAGCCACATAAACCCCCTTTAAGTCGAGCGCTTTGATTTCTTTCGCTTTTTTATTGGAAATTTTCCGCCCCTCGGGTGAGATTTTTTCTATGGAGGTTTTCTTAGTAATGTGTTTGTAGACCTTCTCTTCCGACATATTTAAAACTGACGCGAGAAGCTTGCCCGTTTTTATGGGATTTTGGATCTGGCGCGGTACGACAAAGACGGTCGGCGCGCTTTTATTAGTAGCCAGCTTCACGCCGTTTCGGTCAAGAATCTCTCCCCGCTCAGGCTCAAACGGCAAATTCCGGCTCCAGGAATCCTTAGCCAGTGAAGTCAGCTTTTCTCCCATCACAAATTGGACATAGCCTAATCTGCTGTCAATGATCAAAAAAATGATTACGCCAAAAAGCAAAACCAGTAATAAACGTTTTCGAACCGTTACATTTGAAACGCGCAAGGGACCGTCCACTCCTTATTTAGGCTTGTTTCAATTTATGCCTCAGCTTGGACACATAGAACGGCGGCGTATAAAAAAGAAGCCCGCGGGCATCCGCGGACTTCTCTGTCCCGTTAATCAGGATTTTTAAATTTCACCTTGATCACGGTATTTTCTTTCAGTTCTTTGCCTTTTTTCACACTTTGGCTTGAAGCGTAACCTTCACCGCTCACATCAATGTGAATACCTGATACTTTGCTGAATTGAAGCACTTCCCGTCTCGACCATCCGGACATATCCGGCATCGTCATCTTTCCGTCTGTTTTTAAGAAGATTTTCTGATTGGTGATCACATCTTCTCCAGCTGTCGGATACTGCTCTTTTACGGCAACATCGCTGCCAATGACAATCGGTGTGAGATGTTCATTTTTCGCTTCCTTCTCAGCGCTCGTGACCGTCTTATCTGTCAGGTCAGGCATCTTTTGGCTTTTCGTTTCTTCCTGACCGGAATCTGTTTTTTCCGTCGGTTCAATATTCAGGTAGTGGAGGCTGTTTTTCATCGTCGGGTTAAAGATTTCCGCGACAGGATCAGTGCTGCTTTGGCCCGCTTTTAATTGCGGCTGCTGCACGGCTACATAGATGACGAGCTTAGGATCATTTTTCGGCGCCATGCCCATGAATGAAAACACATAGTTGCTCGTTCCCTTTAAATATCCGCCCGTCCCGGCGATTTGCGCGGTTCCCGTTTTACCCGCGACGTCAAATCCTTCAATTTTATAAGGTTTTCCCGTTCCGATGTCTGACGTCACGACTTCTCCGAGCAGGTTCCGGACTTTTTTCGCCGTATCGGCTGAAATCGGCGTGCCTACTTGCTCTGGTTTTGTCTGCTTGACGACTTTTTTCGTATCGGGGTCGACAATATGATCAATGACGTAAGGTTTCATCATTTTGCCGTTATTGGCAATCGCCGTGACGGCCTGAAGCTGCTGGATCGGCGTTATCGCCGATGCTTGGCCGTAAGCCGTAGACGCTTTGTCAAAATCATATTTGTAGTTAATTTTACTTGATACTTCACCGGGCAGATCAATCCCTGTTTTTTGATAGAGCCCGAATTTGTGCAGGTACTCATTAAACCGGTCAAACCCCAGTTTTTCGTTGGCCAGTTTGGCGAAAGCAACATTGGATGACCTCATGAGGCCGTCACGGAAGCTTGTCATACCCCAACCGGCGCCTTCGTTCCAATCTTTAACAGGTTTGCCTCCCACTTTATATGTTCCTGATTTATATTTCTCGTTTGCAGAAAACACATTTTCCTGAATCGCCGCGGCAAGCGTAAAGATCTTCATCGTTGAACCCGGTTCATACGCGTACGACACTAAGTCGTTGTAATAATTGGTGACGTTTCTGATATTCGGGTCGAAACTCGGACGCTGCCCCATCGCAAGCACTTTGCCTGTTTTCGGTTCTACGACAGCCGCCATAATTTTTTTCGGTTTATATTTTTCCGCTACTTTCGTCATGCTGTCTTCTAAAAAGGTTTGAATTTTCTGATCAATGGTTAAATATACATTGTCACCGTTTTTAGGTGCGGTGATTTTTTCTTTGCTGTTCGGAAGTTTCCAGCCGGATTTATCACTTTCGTAAGTGACGGATCCGTCGCGTTCCGTCAGATAGTTATTCAGTATTTTTTCAAGCCCTAAAGAGCCTTGTATCTCGTTTGTTTTTTCATTCACATCGGCATAGCCGAGAACATTTGACAAAAATATGCCGTTCGGATAGTAGCGCTTCGTATCTCTTAAGAAAGAAATACCCGGAAGATTCATTTTTTCGATCTTTTGTTTTTTCGCATAAGAGATATCGCGGCCGGCTGAACCGAATTCCACCTGCTTCGCGCCATCCCTGTTTAAGATGTCCAGAATCTTGCTTTTATCAAGATTGATAACGGTCGCCAGTTTTTCCGCCGTTTTCTCTTTGTCTTTGACATGCTGAGGATGCTTCTTGTCGGTCGTCATCTTTTTATCAAGCACTGCAATGAGCTTATATGTCGCCGTGTCCTCTGCAAGCACTTTGCCGTTCCGGTCAAGAATAGAGCCGCGGCTCGCTTCTATCGTCCGCTTTTTTTCGTGCTGCTCGGTCGCTTTTGTTGCAAGTTCTACACCGTTTGCTTTACCGGTTAATTGAATGTACGCCATTCTCCCGAGAATGACAAAGAAAAAGAGAGCGAAACAAATACTGAGTATCGCTGCTCCTCTGTTCATAAACTTATTTTTTTTCGGCATGGGTTATCATTCCTGTATGTTTTTCACTTTTTTATCTTTCAGATTCAAACCGTGCTTTTTGGCGATATCCATCAGGCGCTGCGGCTGGCTTAAGTCAGCAGCCGTCTTTTCGAGATCACCGATCTGCTTATTCTTCTCAGATACTTTCTCCTCCAGTTTTTGCACCTCAATATTGGATTGGTACGCCGCGTATGCCTTTGATACGATAAACATTGATGTGGAGAGAACGGCAATGGCAAACAGGACGAGCAGCACCTTTTCCCCGAGTGTAATGGAAGCCCTTTTTTTGACAATCACCTTTTTTTCGGGACTTATCACTGGCCGTTGTTGTTTTTCCTGCTGGTAAGCTAAGTTGCTCATAGGCTGATGACCTCCTTTAATGTTGTCATTTGCTGCCCGTTATTTTCGTTTCTCCGCAATGCGGAGCTTCGCTGACCGGGCGCGGTTATTTTCTTCAAGCTCCTCTTTTGATGCCGTAATGGGCTTTCTCGTAATCAGTTTTAATTCCGGTTCAAATTCTTCCGGTATCACGGGAAGACCCGGAGGCAGTTCGGGAAGTGATGATTTTTCCTTGAATGTCGTCTTGCACATTCTGTCTTCCAGCGAGTGAAAAGTGATCACAGACACCCTTCCGCCCGGCTTCAGCACCTCTATCGCTTGCAAGAGGGCCTCTTCAAATACTTGAAGCTCGTCGTTTACGGCGATTCGAATGGCTTGGAATACACGTTTGGCCGGATGACCTCCGCTTCTTCTCGCCGGAGCAGGTATCGCGTCCTTTATTAGATCGACCAGTTGGCCGGTTGTTTGAATAGGCGATTTTTCTCTAGCCTCTTCAATTTTTCGGGCGATCTGCTTGCTGAATTTTTCTTCTCCGTATTTAAAGAAAATCCTCACAAGGTCCTCATACCGCCATTCATTTACGACTTCTTTCGCCGTAAGGGCGGCCGACTGGTCCATCCTCATGTCCAGCGGTGCGTCATGATGATAGCTGAATCCCCGTTCCGGTGTATCAAGCTGCGGAGAGGATACTCCTAAATCAAATAAAATTCCGTCGACACTCGTAATGCCGTGTTCATGTAAACACTCTTTTAAATAACGAAAGTTGCTTTTCACCAGAATAAGCTGTCCTTTGTATTCGGACAATGTTTTCTTTGCGTTTTCAAGTGCTGTGTCATCTTGGTCAAAGGCGATCAAGCGTCCTTTTTCCGATAATTGCTGCAATAAATATGTACTGTGCCCGGCGCCGCCAAGGGTGCAGTCCACATAGGTTCCGTCCGGTTTGATATTTAAACCGTCGACGGTTTCACGAAGAAGTACTGTCTTATGCTGAAACATTTGTGTCGGTCCCACCTTTATCAGGAATGAATTGAATTGTCAGTTGTTGTTGTGATGCACGAAGATCCATTATATATCAAATCCAATCATGTTTTCAGCAATTTCAGCGAATGAATCTTCTTGCTCTTCTGTGTATTGTTCCCATATTACCTTACTCCACAATTCAATTCGATTGGAAACCCCGATGACAACACATTCTTTTTCCAGTTTTGCGTAATTCAGAAGAGATGACGCAATATTAACCCTTCCCTGCTTGTCCAGTTCGCATTCGGTCGCACCGGAAAAAAAGAATCGGGTAAATGCGCGGGCGTCTTTTTTGGTGAGCGGCAGAGCCTTCAGCTTTTCTTCAATCAGCTTCCATTCATTCATCGGATAGCCGAAAAGGCATTGGTCCAGTCCTCTGGTCAGCACAAACTGCTCACCGAGGCCTTCTCTGAATTTTGCGGGTACGATCATGCGGCCCTTTGCATCAACAGTATGCCGGTATTCACCCATAAACATGATAAGGACCCCCACTTTCTCCCCTAAACTCACCACTATCCGCCACTTCTCTCCACAACCTCATTTTACACTGTTTACACATAAAAAAAAACCCTGAACTATTCAGGGTTCTTTAAAACTTTATTTCAAAGTTTGACAATCTGATGTTGGTTTTGAAAAGAAAATGGCAGATGTTTGAAGGTTGTGAAGAATTTTGGACCGTAGCGGTTCAGATAATACATCACATTCCAAATCCGTTCCTGCGGAGCGCCGAGCGGTCTGATGCTGTTTTGGATTCTTTCATAGTCACGCAGCACAAAGCCTTCTTTTTCTTCAATTCTTTTCGTTACCGTCCGTTCTAAAAACAAGAGCTGATCTTGAATGAAAGCGGCATTCTTCTGTAAGAGCGGCTCAAGGCTTGAATCGACCTTCAGCGCTTCGTCCCTTGCGCTTTTATGGACAGCTTCAATCTGCGACTTCGCCTGCTCCATTACAGAAGAAAACTCTTCCGGAATCTGCTCTTCAAAATAAGTGTCTTTCAGGTGTCCGGTGCCGTGTTCGATCGCTTCCTGAAGCGGGATATTCCGTTCTGAAAGCTTCTTTTCAATATGGCGCTCAAGAATCGTAATGTTCAGTCTCGGCACTACCGGCGTCATGCGAAAGCCCATTAATGAGAAAGCCTGCTTCAGCTCACCCCAATAATTGATCTCCCCCGGTCCCGCGATAAACGCCAGAGTCGGGATGAGAAACTCCTGCATAAGCGGCCTTGTCACAACGTTATTGCTGAAACATTCCGGTTTTTCTTCCATATGGGTATGAAGCTCGTCGTTCGTCCACTTCAGGTCAAGCTCCTTAATGACAAAAACGCCGTTTTCTTTTTCAATTAAGAAACGCTCTCCCTCGTGTTCGTAAAACAGATTGGCCTGATCTTTGTCCGATTCAATAATCGGGTGATAACCGGCTTCCCGCATAAGACGCTGCTGGTCTGAAACGGCTTTGGCAAGCTCATGATTGTGTTTTAAAATCTGCTGAAACATACCCGTTTCCAGCTTTTTAATCCCCGGATCTCCCGAGTTCATCAGAATAAGGCCTTCTTCTTGAAACAAGTCGGCGATCAACAGCTCAAAAAAGTCGGTGAATGTCTCTGATGAGCGTAAACATCGCTTCACGTTTTGAAGGAGTGTGTTTGTGTGATCCGTTTCCTCAAAAGCAGCGAACACTTCATCAATCCAAGCCGCGCATTTTTCCTGATCAAGCTCGGTTTTAGCCGCCGATGTTTTTTTCCAGTACGACTGCGGCAGTTTCTGTTTCACCGGACCTTTATTCTCTGTTGACGTATGCACAAAATTGATTTCTTCCAGATCGTGATCTTCACCCGCCACCCAGAAAATCGGAACGACAGGAATCTGTAACGCCTCTTCCTGCTGTCTGGCAAGTACGATAATGGAGATAATTTTATGTATGGTGTAAAGAGGCCCCGTTAAAAGACCGGCCTGCTGGCCGCCTACTACCGCTGCGCTTTTTGGATCTCTCAGTTTTTCGATGGAGGCCTGCATGGCGGCGGAGTGAAATTTTTCGTGATAGGAGGATAAATAATCCGCTAATTCCTCTCTGGCAAACGGCCGCGAAGACAAGTCATGGAGCCGCTTTTGCCATACGTCCTCTGAATGAATATCATAATCAAAAAATGAAGACATGTTTTCTCCATCTATATAGTGCTGCACAAACTTATTTTGACTTTTGATGGAAAGTTCAGTTAGCTGCATCTGTCTGGAACTTCCTTTCTCCAATAAATAGTTAGGTTTCCGAAATGAGTATAGCATGTTACCGGAAAACCTCAAAAGACTTTGTTTCAGTTTCTTTCTAACGCTTTTATGCTGCGGTGTAAAAACGTGAGATGAACGGCCGGCAATCCGCGGCTTTCCGCTTCTTTTACAAGGTAGCCGATAATCGCATCAACCTCTGTCCGCCTGCCTGCCATGATATCGACGAGCATGGAAGAATGATTTTTTTCCGTCAGTCTGCACACTTCGCAAACCTTGTTCCACGCTTTTTCTCTATCGGCGAGGCCAAGAATTGTCTCCGCTTCTTCAAATACGTTTCTCATATACTTTTTGTAAGCGTCATTTCTTAACAGCTCTCCGTTTTTCACGCGCAGCAATGCAGTTAACGGGTTGATGCATACATTTATGATCAGTTTTCCCGTTAACAGCCGATACCAGTCGTTTTCATCATATACGGGAAAATCCCGATGCATGCCGGAAAAGATGCTTTTGATCGTTTCCGGCCGGGATGCGCTGAATACACTCCATCTTACGGCTCCCGCTCCCGTATGTTCAACGGCATGATCTGATATCTTTTTTGCTCCGTGCTCAACAGTGCCGACATAAAGCGAATGATCTGTTTGCCAATCTTTCATGTCGTGTATGTGTCCCATGCCGTTTTGCAAAAACAGCACATTCGTCTCTTTTATCGTCTCAAGATCCCGCAGCACAGCACTGAGCTGGTGCTGTTTAACGGCTGCGATTAAGAGGTCGAATCCGGAAGTGATGCCCGTTTGCGCTCTGCATGCCGCCGTACATTCTATTCCGTCTTTCACAAGCCGTATACCGCCTGAGTTAATCGCATCAGCCTGCTCCGTCCGCCGCGTAATGACCGTTACCTGATGGCGGGACGATAAGTAGTAAGCACATAAAAGGCCTACCGCTCCGCCGCCGATAATTCCGATTTTCACACTGTCACACCCTATATCTGCATTTTTCCATATTATCATAGCAGAAGCCGCCGCAAATTACTTCAATTTCGTTTTGAGCAAAAAGACTGGCAAGCATATTATAGTTGGAATTTTCAATTAAAGCGTTTACAATAATGGTAGAACACAACAAAGGGGGAGTTTGTGTTGAAAATAGAGCGACTGCTCATCAACTTTAAGACACTCGAAGAATTTAAAAGGTTTAAGGAATACGGGATGCAGGAGCTGTCGATGCTTGAAGATCTTCAGGATAATATCATTGAAAATGACAGCACCTCGCCTTTTTACGGGATTTACTTCGGGGATAAACTAGTGGCGAGAATGAGTTTATATCAGGTAAACGGAGGTGCGAATCCGTATTTTGATCAGCGTCAGGACTTTTTGGAACTTTGGAAGCTTGAGGTTCTTCCGGGCTATCAAAATAACGGATACGGAAAAGCGCTTGTTGATTTTGCAAAATCCTTCAGAATGCCGATCAGGACAAATTCACGCATGAAATCAGCAGATTTCTGGGATAAGATGAATTTTGAGCCCGTTAAATATGATATGGCGCGTGATAAAGGAGAAAATCCTTATATCTGGCATCCCGATATGGACGGTGAAATGACATCCGGAGAAACGGCATAATAAAAAACCGGCGGGGCGCCGCCCCCAGGCCGGTTCATTTTACAGGCTCTGCGCCGATTTTCTGTCGTCTTCTTTTGAATTGACCATCCTTCTCGCTCTGTCCATAATGTCAATTAGCGCTTTATAATCTTCTTCCGTCATCTCCAGCTTGTTTCTCAAGCTTTCATTTTCCTCACGCAGATCCTCGACTTCTTTTTGCAGCGCGGTCAGCTGTTCTGTGAGTTTTTCTTTTTCATGACGCACATCCGCTGCGGCCGGCGACTCTTTAAATTGCTGCAGAAACAAAATGACATCATCAATGGACAGCTCTTTTTCTCCTTCCGCCCTGCGGATCGGAGGCTGTTTGACGGTTCCCGGCATATTGGCGGAATGCACCCCGATCTGCTTTCTTAATTCCTTCCGCTGTTTTTTCGCCAGTTCTATCCCTGACTGATATTGTTTTCTGACATAAGAATTCCATCTGAACCCGCAGGCGGCAGCCGTTCTCGTCAGCGCTCTGCCGACTTCTTCAAAAGCGGAAAGCTGGGTCCCGCCTTCCCGAATATGCCTGAGCACCACTTCGGCCAGCAGCAAATCTTCATCTTGCGTCCACGCGTCTTGTCTCGTTATCGTCAATCGTATCTCCCTCCATATTTGCTCATTTACCTCATACATATGCCGCTGATAGATTAGATAGACTACTGGGGCTCACAATTTTTTCGGCGGAAGCAGGCCGGAGGGGCAAAAAAAAAAGAAAAGCGCAGGAACCGAGATTCCCGCGCTTTTCTTCATACATTAATTGCTTTTAACATTTATGTCTTTGCCGTTGTATGATCCGCATGCTTTACATACACGGTGAGACAATTTCATCTCTCCGCATGACGGGCATTCTGTCATACCAGGTACATTTAGTTTGAAATGTGTACGGCGCAATCTTTTTTTCATTTTAGAAGTTCTTCTAAAAGGTACAGCCATTATTCCCACCTCCTTAAAGAGTTAAGATTCATCATCTTGTGTTAAGAGCTTTTTCAGATCTGCAAGTCTGGGGTCGATTTGATTTTTCTTGTCTTCCTCAGAAATCACTTGCCAATCCTTCCCCACTTGGGGAGCGGCTCCTTCTTTTTGTTCAGTTTCACAAAAGACTTGCATAGGAATTTCTAAAAGAATCTCTTCTTTTACGATCGGAGTTAAGTCGACGGTATCGTCTTCAGCAATATGAACGTCCTCATCTTCTATATCATCCGACTTATGAAATCTAAACAGTTCTTTTGTCGCGATTGTAAATGGATACGGCACATCAACTAAAGTTCTTGAGCACGGCAAAACCATTTCGCCTGAAATCGTAAAGTCAAACGAAACTTGCTTGGATTCAATCTCCGCGCGGCCCTTCACCCGGACGGGAGAAATGCGGCGGATGTCAGAATTCAATTTTGTCAGCTCATTTAACTCAACTGTTTCATCAAATTCAAAGCTCTTTTTCGCCATTTGATGAAGCTGATAAATCGTCCATTTCATTTGTATCACCTCAGGAAAGCAACAAACATGATTATAGCTTTTCAGAATGTTTTTGTCAATATTTTTTCTTTACAGCATAATGCCGCCGTCATGCAATCGTTGACAGCCGGATAGGCTATGCATACACTAAACGAAACGGACTAAAATATGCACTTCATTTGCAAATGTACCACACGAAGCAAAACATAGCAAGAAAGGCGGGACAAATATGAAAGCAGTCGGCCTGGTTGTTGAATATAATCCCTTTCATAACGGACACCGCTATCATGCGGAACAAGCAAAAATCAAAACGGACAGCAGCGTCGCGGCGGCGGTGATGAGCGGCCCTTTTTTGCAGCGCGGGGAACCGGCCGCCGTCTCAAAGTGGGCCCGGACAAAAATGGCGCTGGAAAACGGCGTGGATATCGTCATTGAGCTCCCTTATATATATGCCGTACAAAAAGCGGAATTATTCGCGCGCGGCAGCGTTTCGCTTCTTCATCATTTAGGATGCAGCAGCTTGTTTTTCGGCAGCGAAAACGGGCGGATCGAACCCTTTATTGAAGCGTCTGAAGCGTTCAGCCGAAAGGAAGATGACTGCAGCCTGATTCTGAAAGAGGAGCTGAAAAAGGGTCTCAGCTATCCGGCCGCCGCCTCAAAAGCTTTTTCACACATATTCAAAGGGCGGGACATGCTCGATTTGTCCAAGCCGAACAATATTCTCGGTTTTCACTACGTTAGAGCGATACACACCTCCGGTTCCGCTATGAAGCCTTATACGACAGCCAGAATCGCTTCCCAATATCATGACGCCGAGCTTCCCGGAGATAACAGCCGGATAGCCAGCGCAACAAGCATCCGGAAAGCGCTGATAGAAAAAGGAACGGCGGCCGCAAGGAGCTTTCTCCCGGAAGCGTCTGCGCGTGAGCTGGAGGCATACAGAAATTCATACGGAATATGGCACAGCACGGAAGACTATTTTTCATATGTAAAATACAGCCTCAGCACTCTTTCCGCTGAAGAATTGAGCCGAATCTATGAAGTGGAAGAAGGCCTTGAGCACAGAATTCTGCGCACCATCAGACAAGCCCGATCCTATCGCGAAATGATGGAACGATTGAAAACAAAACGATACACGTGGACGAGGCTGCAGCGGATGAACACGCACATTCTGACACGGTCGAAAAAAGAAGACATGCATCGGCTCTTGCAGCCTTCAAGCGCTCCTTATATCCGTCTTCTCGGAATGACGAAAAAAGGACAGGCGTACCTGTCGGCAAAGAAAAAAGAGCTTACCGCACCTCTCGTCAGCAAGCTCTCTTCTTTCTCTCATCCCGCTCTGGATCTGGACATACTGGCGGGACGGGTTTACAGCCTGCCGATAAAAGAACCTGAACGCACATTGTTTGAGAAGCAGGAATTTTCACAAGCGCCGATCCGCTATGATGAAGACGAAAAGCGTTTTTTGAATGCGTAAAAAAAGCACCTGACTGTATCAGGTGCTTTTTACTTTCATCTGATCTAAATAGTCAAGTGCGTCCTGCATGGTGTCGACAGGGACGATCTTCATATCGGACTTGATTGCTTTCGCCGTTTTTACCGCATTTTTGTAATCAGAATTTTCAGCTCCGTTTTGATTCGGCGCAAAGAAAATATCTTTTCCCGCTTTGTCTGCGGCGACGACTTTCTGATCGATTCCGCCGATGGGTCCGACTTTGCCGTCCACGTCGATTGTCCCCGTTCCGGCTATATTATAGCCTTTTGTTTCGTCAGGTTTTGTCAGCTGGTTGTAAATTTCTAAAGACATCATGAGACCCGCAGAAGGCCCGCCGATGTTTTCAATGCTGAAATGAAGATCCGGCTTCACTTTCACGTTCCGGTCCGTATATAACGCGACGCCGATTCCCGCTCTTTTCGGGTCGTCCGGGAAGGATTTCAGCACAATGTCAACGGTCTTTTCTTTCGTGTCCCGTTCAATGTGAAACGTTACTTTTTCCCCCGCTTTTTTGCTGCTGATATAATCAATCAGCTTTTCGGCGGAATCATATGTTTTCCCGTCCGCGCTGATGATTTTATCACCGACCTCTATTTTTCCTTTTGCCGGCATGTCAGAGACGACTGAGCTGGCATAAATGCCGTTAAATGAGTATTTCACCTGTTTCCCGGCTTTTTGATAAGCGGCAATGACCGCGTTTTCTTGGGAGCTTTTCATCATTTGCAGCTGGCGCTTCATATAATCCGAGTCCGATTCGCCCTCTTCTTTTATGCTTTCGTCAGGGACGATTTCATCGTAAGGATGCACTTTCGCCCAAAGATATGTATACGGATTGGCGGGGCCTACTTTGACAGTCATCAAGGAAAGGCTTCCTTTTTCAGGATAGCCTCCGTCCACCTTAATCAGCGGTCTCAGCTCTGATGCTTCTCCCGGCTGTGTGATGTAATACGGAAGCTTAATAAATGTAACAGCGATTAATAAGATCAGGATGATAAACACCCAGCGAAAATGTTTTGCTTTCATATGAGTTAGCCCTCCCAGTTCTCTATTTCTTGTTTAATCCGGCCGATCATCCGGTCTGCGGCTTCTTCGCCCGCTGTGATCATATGATCAATGTTGGCAAAAGAACTTGAGCTGAATGATTCAAGAGAAGGGCGGATCATGACGTCTGCGGCAATGGTCTGGTGACGGACCAATTCATTTTGCAGTATATCCATACTTTGCATGATTACATCAAAAATATGTGCCGCCTTTTCCGTTTTTTTCACCCGGGATACGTCAGAGGCGATGACGATATCAGCACCCATATCTTTTACGGCGGAAACCGGGATTCTGTCGACCACCGCGCCGTCGACTAACATACGTCCGTTCATTTTTTGCGGGACGAAAACGCCCGGTATGCTGATGCTCGCTCGGACGGCTTCGGATACTGAACCTTTCGTAAAAACAAGCTTTTCGCCGGTCTGAAGGTCGCAGGCCACA
The DNA here is from genome assembly GCF_002843505.1 of Bacillus sp. SJ-10. Taxonomy (NCBI): domain Bacteria; kingdom Bacillati; phylum Bacillota; class Bacilli; order Caryophanales; family Bacillaceae; genus Bacillus; species Bacillus sp. SJ-10. The sequence continues at coordinate 3,178,228 of NZ_CP025258.1, forward strand.
ATGCCGAGCGGGATCCGCAGTTCTTCTATCGGCTTGCCGTACGTATAGGCATGAACGAGCTGCCTGATGCGGTCTCCTTTTAAAAAACCAAGCCTCGGCATCGTATAATCCGCGTACAGCCGCCGCTTAAATGCTTTAGCGACTTTTTTCATCGTGGCCACGTCATGCCCGGCCGCATAAAAGCTCCCGACTAATGCTCCCATGCTGCTGCCGGCAATCATATCAATTGGAATCTGATGCTTATGTAAACTGGATAACACTCCGAGATGAGCGATGCCTCTTGCCCCTCCCGAACCTAACGCTAACCCGATTGTAGGTTTGGCCAACGCGACGAACCCCCTAATAGACATCCTATACATGAATTCTATGGTCTAAATTGAACCCCTATGCTCGTATATTAGTACAGGATGACAAATAGGTACTTGCCCGGCCGCCTTTAAGGTCTGTTCTATATTTTATCATGATATAAATGTCAGTGTGCAATTTTAGCATCGGGGAGGTAAGAATGAATTTGTCTAAGTTTCATACATTTTTGATTTCATTGTTTTTCATTTTTTTGACGGCGACGGTTATTTCACACCCTCAGGCCTCATTCGAAGCCTCCAAAACCGGTCTTTCCATGTGGTGGGAGGTAGTTTTTCCTTCATTGCTTCCGTTTTTTATTCTATCTGAGCTTTTAATCGGATTCGGCATTGTCAAGTTTGTCGGCCTTTTACTCGAACCCTTTATGCGTCCCATTTTCAGAGTGCCGGGGGTCGGCGGATTTGTACTGGCTATGGGCATGGCTTCAGGCAATCCGGCCGGCGCGAAGCTGACTGCACGGCTGCGCCAGGATAAACAAATCTCCAGAGTAGAGGCTGAACGCCTCGTCTCTTTTACCAATTCATCCAATCCGTTATTTATATTCGCTGCTGTAGCGGTCGGCTTTTTTCATAACGCGTCTCTCGGCATTCTGCTGGCATCGGCTCACTATCTCGGAAACATCGCCGTCGGCCTGACGATGCGTTCATACGGACGGAAAGAAGAAGCAGCGTATACCGGTAAAAAGTCGATCGCTCTCCCTTCTCTGAAGGAAGCATTTCTGGCCCTCCACAAGGCGCGGCTTTCGGAAAAGCGGCCGCTCGGAAAAATTTTGGGCGACGCCGTCACCTCTTCTGTACAAACCTTGCTGATGGTGGGCGGTTTTATTATATTGTTTTCGGTTTTCAGCCGGTTATTATCAATCGTACAAGTCATGGATGTGCTTTCTGTATTTACAAACGCGCTGCTTTCGCTTTTTCATCTTCCGGCAAATCTGGACATCCCTCTTATCAGCGGGATGTTTGAAATTACACTTGGGAGCAAACTGGTCAGTGAAGCTGATGCCGACTTGCTGCCGAAAGCCATGATTGTGAGTTTTATTCTCGGGTTCAGCGGCCTTTCCGTACAGGCCCAGGTAGCCGGCATTTTATCGGAAACAGATATCCGCTTTAAACCATTTTTCGCGGCGCGTATCCTTCAGGGCATTTATGCCGCACTCTTTATTCTCTTACTGTGGAAGCCGCTTTACCTTGCATTGGACGAACCTTACCAGTCCGTATTCCTCCCTTTCCGCGATCAGGAAGCGGTATCTGCTGCCGTCAGCGGATGGAATACACTTGTTGAAACCGGACCCGCCATCACGCTGACAGCTCTCGCCGTATACGCATTGATTTATTGTTACAGGCTGTCAGCACGGACAAAAAAAGGATGAGACGCCAATCAGCGCTTCTCATCCTTTAAATTTCTGCTTCAGCGCCTGTTCAACTTCCGGAGGAACAAACTCTGAAACAGGCCCGTTATATTTTGCGACTTCTTTTACGATGCTTGAACTTAAAAAAGAATACTGATTGTTCGTCATCATAAAAAAAGTTTCTATTGATTCGTCGAGCACGCGGTTGACGGAAGTCCCCTGCATCTCATATTCGAAGTCAGAAACGGCTCTGAGCCCCCTGATAATCGCCTTCGCCCGCTTTTTTTTCGCATAGTCGATTAACAGTCCCTGTGACGTCTCGACCGTAACATTCGGTATGTCTTTTGTCACTTCTCTTAACAGCTCACATCGTTCCTCAACTGTAAACAGCGGCTGCTTAGAAGAATTATTGAGCACGCATACGTACACCTGCTCAAACACGTTTGCCCCCCGTCTGATAATGTCCAGATGTCCGTAGGTAACGGGATCAAAACTTCCGGGACATACAGCTATACTTGCCACATCATTACCCCCTATTTCGGTATATCGTCACTCCTGTAAGCCCGTAAATTTCCCTTCTTGTTACGGAAAGCGCGCCGACGGCTTCAGGAAGCGCAACGGCTTTATCATGCTCGGCTACGACAAAACCGCCTTCATTCAGCATGTTCTGCTCATCAATCATTTCGATAAGCGCTTTCAGCTTTTGTTCCTTATACGGAGGATCTAAGAAAATTCCGTCAAAACCTTTTTCCCGTTTCGCCGCGGCATAGAGGGCCCGCTCTGCATCATTGCGGTATACTTCCGCTGAAGACAGCAGATCAAGCGCTTTGATATTCGCTTTTACCGTTTGGATGGCTTTGAAATCACGATCCACAAAGATACAGCGGTCAAATCCGCGCGACAGCGCTTCAATCCCGAGACCGCCGCTCCCCGCAAACAAATCCAGCCCCGTTCCTCCGTCAAAATACGGGCCGATCATATTAAAAATAGACTCTTTTACTTTATCCGTCGTCGGCCTTGTTGATGTGCCCGGCACAGCCTTTAAGGCTCGTCCTTTTCTTGAACCGGAAATTACTCTCATTATTCACACCACTTTTTCTGAAAACTTTGATGTTTCTCATCGGCTGAGCCGTTATGTATCAAAACAATCCCTATCTTATCATAAAGCATTCTTTCAAACAATGAACGTGAAATCGTGTATACATATTCACATTCCTGTCAAGACTAAGTGTAACAGCATCAATGAATGATGTTGTTGCCAACCGCGGAGAAGACTTACGTTTCCCCATAAGTTCTTCCTCCGGTTTCTCCTCTCCCTTTTCCTTCTCCTTAACTTGTTAAGGAATAGAAGGACCCCGCAGGTATCTGCGGGGATTTTTTTATATGCCGATTTTATAATCGTACTCTTTCGCTTTATCAAGCTTTGATTCAAATTCCAGCTTTAAAAAAGGTTTATAAGAAGGCTCTACCTTCTTCACATAAGAATAAGAAGAAATCTTTTCCATTGTTTTTTCGATTAGATCCATATCGCAATACAGCACAACGTATTTCAGCCGCTTGGAAACATAATGAACGTTGCCGAATTTTCTCAGCATTTTGCTGTGTTTTAAAGAATGCAGATATACGATTATGCCTTGGCGCTTATTTTCCATCATGATCACCCGCCTGACTTTCTGTTCATTTTATGTAAAAGACGAGACGGCCGTCTCGTCAGGAAACTTTGCATCCGCAGCCGCCGCCGGAACCGCACCCGCCGCCGCAGGATGACAGGCCGTCAAAATAAGGATTCCCCGTCGGAACTTTTACATGCTCCGAGACGGCCGTTCCGAGTTCAATGCTGATCTCGTCAAGCAGCGACTGAAGCTCAGTCTCCGCTTTTTTAAATTCGGCCACCTTATCGTTTAAATCCAGTTCCCGCTTCATTTCTCTCATTTTGCGGGAAATCTCTCTATAATCAGGATGGTATTTGCCAAAGCGCTGCACATCCTCATACTGCTCTTTAACGCTCATAAAAGAACGAATGATCCGCCCTGCCTCTTCATCTTCACGGAGACGCTTGTAACAATCGCGGTAATTTTCAGCCGTCTCAGACTGCAGAATCATGCCGGCAAGCTGCTCCGCTTCACTTTGAAGCTTGACGGACTCAATTGTTGCATACATAAATACGCACCTCCAGTTGCTAGTTTACCATGAAACCACCCAATTGGAAAATGCGGCGTTTAAACGCTTTTTAATCCTGTGAACGCATGGCGTGAACCATCTGCATCATCATCTGCGCCATTTGAATCCCGTTTGAGAATTGGCTTACCCGATGCGGTATCGTCTTTTCATAAAAATTCATCATGTCAAGCTGAAAGGAATTGAGATCGTCCGGTTTTCTCGCAAGTCTGCGGTACCAGACGGGACGCTGCCGTATAAACCGTTTCCGTTCCTCATCTGCGGATATGAATTCCTGAACCTCTTTTCGCATACACGATCCCCTTCTTTAATCCTTTCTGAACGAAAAAGGATGTTGTCCGGAGCCTTGCCGGGGCTGCTTCGTGCTGCTCCCCGAAAATTGGCTTAAAAGGCTTTGCAATGATGAAATGGACTGGCTCATTTTATTGATCTGCTCATTCATTTGGTTGATATCCATCTTTTTAACGGCAGTGACCATTTTTGAAACGAAATCGTTCTTTTCAGCTGGTTCCTGTTTGGTTTCCGCGTCGGAAGAAGGCTGAACGGCCTCGTCTTTAAAAGGGTCCCATATCGGATCATCCCCGCCCAGAAGAACCCAATTTTCATAGACTTCCTGCCAGCTCCTTTGTTCCTTGCGAACATTTTGGATCAGTTTGGGATGCTTTTTTACGAATTGTTTAAAATCATCGATTGATTGCCGTGATTGCTGATTCGCCACAATTCTCACCCCCTCCGAAAAGTTTTGCCTGCTATAATGTATCGGTTCATGCGCCTTAATGTTCGCCTAAATTGCGAAAAAAAGCAGGTATATTTTTTTCAGCAGGAGCGCCGCTCGCGAAAAAACATAAAAAAACCGCGGGGGACGCGCCCCTCTGCGGTTTTTACTGCCAAGGCTTAATGAAGTTTTGCGTATAATACTTCCGGTCCACGCCGACACCGAGGTGCGTATAATCCGGGCTTAACAGCGCCTTTCTGTGGCCTTCGCTGTTCAGCCAGCCCTCCACGGCGGCAGGACCGTCCACATAGTTGTAGGCAATATTTTCACCGGCCTCCCGGTATTTCACATCGCCTTTTTCCAAGCGGTCCTTCAGAGTCCCGTATTTCTTTGAGACGTGAGAGAAATACTTGTTATCCTTCATGTCCTTGCTGTGGCCGAATGCCACTTTTGCGGCGCCTTCGTCCCATTTCAGCCTTGCCAGTCCGTGTTTCACGCGGATGACATTTGTAATGTCGAGAATCTGCTGCTCACTCGCTCGTTCAATGTCGTTCCATTTTTCATCAGAAACTGGCTCGGGTTCTGTCAGCTTTCCTCTGTACATGACTTCATACGGCCTTTGTTTCACAAGTGTTTCCGCATCAAATGCCCTGATGCTTGACAGATTCCCGTCAAATTTGTCCATGTACAGCTGAACATACATTCCGCCTATCTTGACGGTGGGGCGGGTATTGATATCTTCTTCAGAAAACTCGAACCGATACGTGTTTCCCTTGTCAGTCACATTGACAAAAGGAGAAACCTGCGTCGTTTTAAAAACTTCGCCCGTCGATTCGCCGATCTTAAACGGTTTTGCGTTGATGCCGCTTCCCGAAGCGTACAAAGTCACGGCTTTATCATTCAAAATACCGACTTGTACGTATTGGTCTTTCCCCTGGTTGTACACCCACCACTCGTAATCGTAGGCAGAAGGATCTTTCCGGGACGGTTCCCCAAGTTTCTTTTTCACATCGGCGGCAGATTTCCCCATGAGAGAAAGCAGTCCGGATGACGGCATTTTCAGCCGTTTTCCGCTCTCTTCTTCATTGGAAACCTGAGGCTCCTCCTGATCCGTCTTTTTCTGAGGAGCCGATCCATATTGTATAAACAGAACATACGCTCCGTAAATAAGCAAAAGGATAACGAGAGCCCTTGCGATATTTTTCAACCTCTCACCCCCATATGTTCAAACCGTTCTGTTTTTGTTTACTCTTATACAGTACAGCCTATTTGCATCGTCCGTGATTTATGTTTAATGGATAAACCCCTCCGGACCGCCGTCTTCAGAAATGTCAGACAGCGCCCGGCCTGCTTGCTCATTTGATTGCTCGGCCAGCGAAAGATCGCCGAGCGTAACAATGCCGACCAGTTTTTTATCCTTTGTGACGGGAATTCTTCTGAGCTGATGTTCAGCCATCAAATGGAGCACCTCCTCCACAGAGGCGTCTTCTTCTGCACTGATAACCCGCTCTGTCATTGCGTCGGTTATTTTTTGAGAGTTCGGCTTTTTTGAAGCAATTCCCCGTAATACGAGATCTCTGTCTGTCACGATCCCGACAAGTGTGGCGCCGTCTTCATCCACTATCGGAATGGCGCCGACATCCGCGTCTTTCATCTTCACCGCAGCTTCATATACATTATCTAATACTGTACAATATTGCAAGTCTGACGTCATGAGCTTATTGATCTTTGTCATTGCGGAATTCCTCCTTTTTCTGCTACTATTGTCGTCAAATTTTTCTTTTTGCATACTTTCACCGCATGAATCATTGAAAGTGTAACGCTTTCATACTATGATTGTCAGGAAAGGGCATTTTTAAAAGGAGGGGGAAGGTTTGAAGTTTGAAAACAGCGGTCTTGAAGGGGTAACAGCGGAGCTCAGCCGCTTGAATGATCTGATGGAAGGTAAAGGGCTCATTCTGGCTGGACAATGGGATTATGAAAGAGTGACTTACGACAAAAAGTTTTCAGTACCTGAGGGGACATTTTATCTGCGGATTCAAGGAACGGCAAAAGAGGGCGATGTCGGCGGCAGCCGGGCCGTGATTCAGCTGAAGGCCCCTCTTTTAGGAAAGCATTATTATCCGCACGGCGTAGAATACGGCAGTGCTGAAGAATTTCCGGAACATGTTGTCGCTGAAAGCAAAGCTTTACTGCTTGAATTGGAAGAGTCATTAAAAACAGTGCAAATGTAATAAAAAAGTACAGCATATTCTGCTGTACTTTTTTTATGAGACGGTATGCTCGATATACGGCGGCTCTGACAGCGTATCTTTTTCCCGTTCCGTTCTGACCCACTGAAAAAAGATGACAGCCAAATATGTTCCGTAGACCGCCTCTTGAATGATTTTCATCAGTACTGCCCCAAGCTGCTGATCTTCCAGAGGAGGGAGCGTGTTAAACATCTCCGGTCCGGATAAAGGGATCTCCTCCAGCAAGTCTAAAGGAACGCAAAGCTTCATTGCTTCGGCCCAAGCCGCCGGATCTGTATACGTGGCATACATGGGCGCCCCGCTGAACATAATGAGCGCGCAGGCCGGCGTTAACAGAATCCCGTCTGCCATAATATACCCCAGCTTCATTAAACCGCTGAGACGGGGCAGACCGTCCACCTTATGCACGAGCGGCCACCACATAAAAAACGCCGTTACAAAGATGAGTCCGTTCATCAGCGTGTGATACAGCGAATCCGTTTTGACGAAATCAAATATAAACGGGATGTGATACAGTGAAAAAATACCGTTAAACAGCACTAATGCGATAAGCGGCATTGAAAAGAACGAAAACAGCGGCTTTATGACAGGACGGAAGATCAGTTTTTTCCATGCCCAGCCGGGAATTCCGGAAATCAACAGCGGCGGTACGACTAAAAACAGAACCGCCATCTGCGCCATATGGGCGCTGAACATCACATGGCCCAATAAATCAACCGGACTTCCCGCAGCCGTGTAAAAAAATAGCGCGGAAAGCACAAACAGCACCTTCTCCTTAGCGGCCACACGTCCTTTATGCCGGCTGCACCAGTAAAAGTAAACACCTGTTATCACGGCAGTTATACAAAACAGATACGGGCTCCACATTGCGCGAAACCCGAACATTTCCAAATTAATCAAATCTCTCACTCCCCGCCGTCCCGATTACCACCAAATAATCGTGACAAATGCAAGCACGGTGATAAACGCGACAAATATTCCCGAATACAGAAATAATGACGGCGCTTCATGCCCCTTCTGGCTCATATGCATAAAGTAAAACAGCTGAAAGATGACCTGGATGACCGCAAGCAGGATCAGAAACGGCATCGTAAACCATCCGGCAATGCCGTCAGCAGCCACCGTCAAAAACGCGACAAGCGTAAGGCCGATCATCAAACCGAAGGATATGACCTGATATTTCATCTCCTCGGCATTTTTCTTTTTCCGATATTCGAGATCCGTACTGACAGTCCCTCTGTTTTTGTTATCGTCCATCGTTATCCCACCATCCCCATCAAATATACAACGGTAAAGATAAAGACCCACACGACATCGATAAAATGCCAATATAAGCTGGCCACATAATATTTCGGCGCATTATAAAGGCTGAGCCCTCTTTTCGCATTCCGGATCATAAGCGCGCTGATCCACAACAGCCCGAACGCCACGTGTGCTCCGTGTGTGCCGACCAGCGTGTAAAACGCTGAGCCGAGCGCAGAGCTTGTAATGGTAAAGCCGAATTCGTGAGTGTAATGCATAAATTCATAGATTTCTACCCCTAAAAATCCTGCTCCCAATAAAACGGTAACCAGAAGCCACACCTGCATTTTTTTAAAGGAGAAATTTTTCATATGATACATCGCATACACACTCGTTAAGCTGCTCGTTAAAAGAAGCATCGTCGCGATAAACACGATCGGCAGCTCAAACATCTCAGCCGTTGACGGCCCTCCGGCTTTAGATTCCCGTAAAGCAAGAAATGTCGCAAATAGCGAGGCGAACAGAACCGTTTCGCCGCCGAGAAACAGCCAAAATCCCAAAAACTTATTTTTCCCCTCTAGCGTTGCTTTTTCAGGAGAAGCCGGAAAGGTTTCAGCCGTCATTTTTTCCTGCAGCTGCATTACGCCTTCACCCCTTTATCATCATTCGGCAGATCTTCTTTGTGAATATGATAGCCGTAATCATCGACCACAGAGCGAAGCAGCATGGTAAAGAATGTGATGCCGAGCCCTATGAAGATAACCGGAAGCCCCCATGAATAATCGGAGTGGTATAAAAACCCAAACGCTGCGACAAACAGCCCGAAAGATATGATAAACGGCATGATGGAGCCGTTCGGCATATGAATGTCCTCTACAGGCTCTGCAGGCGCCATCCCTTCATTTCCGGCCTGCTTTTCAATCCACAGCGGGTCAAGTCCCCGGACAAACGGAAGCTGTTTAAAATTATATTCCGGCGGCGGCGAAGAGACCGCCCATTCAAGCGTACGACCGTCCAGCCACGGGTCGTTCCCCACGTATTTCCCCTTTATTGAGGTATAAATAATATTGACGACGAGTAAAACTGCCGCGCCCGCCATGAAAAACGCGCCGATTGAACTGATCAGGTTGCCGGTATCAAGCCCCTGGCCGGGCAGATATGTGTAAACGCGCCGCGGCATTCCCATCAAGCCGAGGAAATGCTGAATGAAGAAGGTAAGATGAAACCCGATAAAAAATAAGACGAACGAAATTTTTCCCATCGTTTCATGAAGCACCTTCCCGAACATTTTCGGCCACCAGAAATGCACGCCCGCCAGGATGCCGAACACAACGCCGCCGATAATGACGTAGTGGAAATGCGCTACGACAAAATACGTATCATGGAACTGATAATCTGCCGCTGCGGCCGCCAGCATGACACCCGTGACTCCTCCGAGTACGAAAGAAGGAATAAAGGCGACGGCATACAGCATAGGCGTCGTGAATTTGACATTTCCTCCCCAGATGGTCAAAAGCCAGTTGAAAATTTTAATGCCCGTAGGCACCGCGATCGCCATCGTCGCAACCGCAAATATCGCATTAGCGATCGGTCCGAGTCCCGTCGTAAACATGTGGTGAACCCAAACCATGAACCCGAGAAAGCCGATCAGCACGATCGCAAAGACCATAGACGAATAACCGAACAGACGTTTCCTCGCAAATACGGGAATGATTTCTGAAAAAATCCCAAAGGCGGGAAGAATTAAAATGTATACTTCCGGATGCCCGAAAATCCAAAACAGATGCTCCCAGATTATCGTATTGCCGCCCAATTCAGGATTAAAGAAATTCGTTCCGAACAAACGATCCAGCATCATCAGCGCCAAACCGACGGTGAGCGGAGGAAATGCGAATAAAATGAGTGCCGACGCCACAAATGTCGTCCACGTAAACAGCGGCAATCTCATATACGTCAAACCCGGCGCCCTCATATTAATAATCGTGGCGAGAAAATTGATCCCCGCAATCAGCGTACCTAAGCCTGATATTTGCAGGCCGAGCACGAAAAAGTCTATGCCGTGCCCTTTCGAATTCAGCGCAAGTGACGCGTACGACGTCCATCCTGCATCAGGAGCGCCCCCTAAAAACCAGCTCAGATTCAAAAAGATGCCTCCGAAGAAAAACAGCCAAAATCCGAGCGCATTCAAAAATGGGAATGATACGTCACGCGCCCCGATCTGCAGCGGCACAACCGCGTTCATCAGCCCGAATAACAGCGGCATCGCCGCCAGGAAGATCATTGTCGTGCCGTGCATCGTCATAATTTCATTAAACTGCTGCGCACCCATAAAATCGTTCCCCGGCCTCAAGAGCTGAATCCTGATAAGCATGGCCTCAAGTCCGCCGACGACGAAGAAAAATCCCCCGGCGATCATATATAAAATCGCGATTTTCTTATGGTCAACCGTCGTCAAATAATCCCAAAGCAAAGAGCTTTTTCTTTGCTGTCCTGTAAGCGTATTCATCATTTGCGACCTCCCCCCTGATATCTCCCTGTCCTCACTTGTTCTCCGCTTTCAGCCCTTTTAAATATTCATACAGCGCATCCGTTTCAGCGTCCGAGAGCTTCGGATAAGTCCCTGTCATTTTATTGCCCGGTTTAATGCTGTCCGGATTTTTCAGCCAGGCTTTTATATTCTCTTTATTCGCATCCTTAATGCCGGCCACTTTGACCCGCTCACCGAAGGTAGCGAGGTTCGGAGCCGTTCTTGCCGCTTCAGCCCGTTTATCATTGGGCTCAACCGCATGACAGCTCAGGCAGTTTTTTTCCTTAAAGAGCTCTTCTCCTTGCGCGGCTAAACCGGAATCTGTTGTATGCTTATAATTTTTCATCGCTTTCGTCCATTGTTTAAATTCTTTTGACGGCAGCGGTTTCACTTTGAAATCCATCAGCGCATGTGAAGGTCCGCACAGCTCTGCGCATTTCCCGAAGAAATATTCTCCCGCTTCTTTGCTGCGTTTAGAATCGAAGGTCAGAAAGAAAGTATTGTCATTATCCGTATTCGTATCGATTTTTCCCCCGGCTGACGGAATCCAGAAAGAGTGTTTCACATCTGAGGACTTCAGCTTGAAATAGACGCGTTCATCTGTGGGAACGATCAGCTCCTGACTTGTCACAAACCCGTAATCAGGATACTCGAATTCCCACCAGTATAAATTCGCCCTTACATTAATCACGAGCGCATCCTCTGCTTTACGGTTTTTCTTATCCATCGGCGACGTATCCGCCAGCGCCAATGTGTCGATGACAACCGGAATGACAAGAATAATCAGAAGCAGGATCGGAATAACGGTCCAGGTGATTTCTAAAAAACGGTTCCCCTCCACCTGTTTCGGTATCGTGTCTTCCCCTACACGCGACCGTCTGAACCTCACAATGACGTAAAAGAAAATAACTGCTACGACCGCAACGACGACAACCATGATAAGTGTGCTGAGCACCGTCAGATCATATTGTTTATCAGCCACTTCGCCGGCAGGCTTGAGTGTGGACAGAAACGGTTTTCCACAGCCGCTCAATAAAAGCGGCACTAAGGCTAATAATGATAAAAGACGCCAACGCTTTAACATTTCACCCAACCCCTTTTTTGAATCAGTACGAGATGCACAAGCAGTAAATCTGCTTCCAGCCGAAATACTTCATTTCCTCATTTCTTAAAATATGAGATTTTTTACTTAAAATTCCATCTATGTATAAAAGCAAAGCCGCCTGATTAAACAAAAGGTCAAGGCGGCGTTTACTAGTTGTCATTGTTTGTTTTGGCGATCAAACAAGCTCATTATTCAATTAAAACAGCGTGAAGACCACCATCGCTACAAAATAAATGGTCATGTAATTAAGCGAATAGACAAACATAAGAGTTGCCCACTTCATGATGTTTTTCATGCGGAATCCCATCAGTCCGAGAACAAGCCATCCGACATTCAGCAAAGTGCCGAGAATGACGATCGGAAGACCGAGACTGCCGAGGAAAAACGGAAGAGGCAGCAGGCATGCGACCCAGACGATAATCTGTCTTTTCGTCACTTCAAAGCCGTGCACTACCGGAAGCATCGGGATATTCGCTGCTCTGTAATCTTCCGTCTTTTTAATCGCAAGCGCTAAAAAGTGCGGAATCTGCCAGATGAATAAAATCATGAATAAAACCCACGCGACAACACCGATGTGCCCTTCAACCGCTGTCCAGCCGATTAACGGCGGCACGGCGCCTGATACACTTCCGACAACCGTATTAATCGTATAACGGCGTTTCGTCCACATTGTATAAAGAACAACGTACGTAAACACGCCGATAAAACCGATGACTGCTGCCATCACGGTGGTCATCAAAAGCATGATAAGTCCTAAAGCAATGAGTAAAATTCCTGACCACAGCGCTTGATTCGGCTGAATCTTTCCGGTTACCGTCGGTCTTACTTTCGTGCGTTCCATTAAATGATCAATATCACGATCGTAATAGTTGTTAACCGCACAAGAACCGGCGATGATCAAAGAAGATCCTATTAATGTAAGAAGCACGGTGTTTAAATTGCCTAAAAAACTCAGACCGGATATATGTAACGCAAGCCACATGCCGGTAAAAGTCGTAATTAAATTCGAATTGACGATTCCTATTTTGATAAGCGAAAGGAAATCCTTCCATGCCGTCGTCTCTTCAATCTGTCCGTCTATAGCTGTATCGTTTAAAATTCTGGAATTAGCCATAACGTAAACCTCCCTTACAAACCTAAAGCAGGTTTTTTAAGACCTGCAACTCTATCATACAAGATAATGACCTGTAAAAAAACATCCTCTTAAATATTAAACGAGAAACAGGAATTTATTTGTGAACTTTTTATGAATTTTACCAAATCCGCCGGTTTCTTAATAAAGCGGTTACTTTATTTCTATCAGACCCATCTGGAATAATCAACCCCATTATCTAAGAAGTCCTGATTCTATTATATTTTTGTGAACAAACAGAATTGAGAATTGCCACAAAACACATATTCGCTTACACTTGGTACGTATATCATTTTGTCCAGTTTGTTAAGAAGGTGAATGTAAAATGAATAAAGCTTTGAAAGCGCTCGGCGTACTGACGACATTCGTCATGCTCGTCGTGCTGATCGGCGGCGCTCTTGTCACAAAGACAGGATCGGGTCTCGGTTGCGGAAGGCAGTGGCCGCTTTGCCACGGCCGGTTTTTCCCGGAGCTTAACGCCGCTTCTATCATTGAATGGAGCCACAGACTCGCAAGCGGTGTCTCAATCGTTCTCGTGCTGAGTCTCGCTTTTTGGGCATGGAGAAAAGTCACGCCTGTTTTCCGTGAAACAACCTTTCTCGCCATTATGTCCATTATCTTTTTATTTTTACAGGCGCTTCTCGGCGCATTAGCGGTTGTTTTCGGATCAAATGCGCTCGTTATGGCGCTTCATTTCGGCATATCGCTGATTTCTTTCGCTTCTGTTCTGATTTTGACGCTGCTCATATTCGAAGCTGATAAATCAGACAAAAAGCTCGTCAAGCCGCTCAGAATCGGCAGAAAAATGCAGTTTCATATGATCGGTCTTTCGATTTACACGTATATCGTCGTTTATACGGGGGCTTATGTACGCCATACGAAATCAAGCCTTGCCTGCCCTGACGTTCCGCTTTGCAGCAGGCTGAATCACGGGCTTCCGTCCCATTTTCAGGAATGGGTGCAGATGGGTCACAGAACGGCAGCACTGCTTCTGTTCGTATGGATTCTTGTCGCTTTTGCGCATGCGGTGCGCTCCTACAAAGATCAAAAACAGATTCTTGGGGGCTGGATAGCGTCTCTTGTCTTTGTTTTATTACAGGCGCTGTCCGGAATCATGGTTGTTTATTCAGAAATGGCCACCGGTTTTGCACTTGCCCATTCGCTCTTTATTGCCGGCCTGTTCGGCGTCTTATGCTATTTCTTATTATTAATCGCCCGCTTCCGCTATGAATCAAAACAGCGGAACATCTGAGGCACATGAAAAGGCCGAAGCATTAGAGCTTCGGCCTTTTTACATATAAAAAACCTGATCGCACACGGGGGCGGATCAGGTTTTTTATATTCATTTTTTACGCTTTTTCAATTTCGATCAGTAAATCGCCTGTCTGAATCGGTTCACCGTTTTTCACATGAATCTGCTGTATCGTCCCGGAGAACGGCGCCTGTACCGTCGTCTCCATTTTCATCGCTTCATTAATCATCAGATGATCGCCTTTATTCACCTTTGCCCCGGTTTCCGTTAACAATTTAATGACGGTTCCCGGCATGGATGCCGCAATGTGGCTTGGGTTTGTCCGATCTGCTTTTAATTTTTCCTGTACGGACGATTTAATGCTTTCATCTTTAATGACCACCTCGCGCGGCTGGCCGTTCAATTCGAAATAAACGACACGTGTCGCATCTGGCTGCGGTTCACCGATAGATACAAGCTTCACGATCAGCGTTTTTCCGCGCTCGATTTCCACTTCGATTTCTTCACCGAGTGTCATGCCGTAGAAGAAAGTCGGTGTGTCCAATACGGAAATATCACCGAAGCGTTCCGCCGTTTTAACATATTCAGTAAACACCTTCGGATAAAGAGCATACGCGATTGCGTCCTGATCACTCAATTCCATCTGATGTGTTTCTTTCCATTCTTCTTTAATGCCTTCAAAAGATACCGGTTCAAGCAGCTCACCCGGTCTTACCGTGATCGGCGTCTGTCCTTTCAGAACGAGCTTTTGCAGTTTTTCCGGAAATCCGCCGTGCGGCTGGCCGATCTGCCCTTTAAAGAGCTCAACGACTGAATCCGGAAAATCAAGCGTTTCGCCTTTATCATAAACATCTTGTTCTGTTAAATTGTTTTGCACCATGTAAAGCGCCATATCTCCGACGACTTTGGAAGAAGGTGTTACTTTCACGACGTCGCCGAACATGCGGTTGACGACGCTGTACATGTCTTTCACCTCATTCCAGCGATCACCGAGGCCGACTCCTTTTGCCTGCTGCTGCAGATTGCTGTACTGGCCGCCCGGCATTTCATGATTATAAATCTCAGTATGCGGAGACTTCATCCCGCTTTCAAATTCACTGTAATACTGACGGACGGATTCCCAGTATTGCGACAGTCTTTCCACCTGCCGGACATCCATTTCAGGACGGCGGCTGTTTCCTTCAAGGGCATGATAAAATCCGCTTGCGCTCGGCTGTGAAGTCAGACCCGCCATTGAGCTGACGGCGACATCCACGATGTCCACACCCGCTTCAACAGCTTTGGCATAGAGAAAGACGCCATTGCCGCTCGTATCATGCGTGTGAAGATGAACGGGAATATCAATCGTTTCCTTCAGCGCTGAGATAAGTTCGTATGCGGCTTGAGGTTTCAAAAGACCGGCCATGTCTTTAATACCGAGAATGTGCGCACCAGACGCCTCAAGCTCTTTCGCCATAGAAAGATAATACTTCAAATCATATTTCGTCCGGGTCTTATCAAGAATATCTCCCGTGTAACAAATCGCAGCCTCCGCCACTTTTCCGGTTTCACGGACGGCATCGATGGCCAGCGTCATCCCTTTTACCCAGTTCAGGCTGTCAAAGATCCGGAATACGTCAATACCTGACTTCGCTGACTGCCGGACAAATTTTTGGATGACATTGTCCGGATAGTTTGTATAACCGACGGCATTTGATGAACGAAGCAGCATCTGGAACAATGTGTTCGGCACTTCCTTGCGAAGATCTTCAAGGCGTTTCCAAGGGTCTTCTTTTAAGAAACGGTACGCTACATCAAATGTCGCGCCTCCCCACATTTCAAGGCTGAACAGTTCAGGCCACAGGGCAGCCGTAGGATTCGCGATTTTTTTCAAATCATTGGATCTGATCCGTGTTGCGAGCAGGGACTGATGGGCATCCCTGAACGTTGTATCGGTCAGGAGCACGGATTTTTGCTCTTTCACCCAGTCTGCAAGCCCCTCAGCGCCTCTTTCATCAAGGATCTGTTTCGTACCGCTTGCCGGCCTTTCCCCGATATCTAACGTAACGGTCTGAGGCTTATCAAATGCAGGCTTTTCTTTTTTCCCGATTCCCGGAAAACCGTTCACCGTGACATTGCCGATATAGGAAAGCATTTTTGTTCCGCGGTCCTTCTGTTTTGGGAAAACAAACAGCTCAGGCGTTGTGTCGATAAATGATGTGTCGTATTGGCCCGTCAGGAATTTTTCATGCTTTGCCACGTTTTCAAGAAACGGAATATTGGTCTTAATGCCTCTGATCCTGAATTCCTGCAGGTTGCGGACCATTTTCGCTGATGCCTGTTCAAACGTCAGCGCCCATGTCGACAGCTTGACGAGCAGTGAATCATAATAAGGCGTGATGACGGCGCCCTGGAAGCTGTTTCCCGTATCAAGGCGGACGCCGAAGCCGCCGCCTGAGCGGTAAGCCATAATTTTACCCGTGTCAGGCATAAAGTCATTCAGCGGATCTTCAGTGGTCACACGTGATTGGATCGCATACCCGTTTGTAAAAATGTCTTTCTGCTCAGGGATATTGACGGCACGGCTGTGCAGTCCGTGGCCCTGCGCGACGAGGATTTGCGTCTGAACGATATCAACCCCCGTTATCATTTCCGTAATCGTATGCTCCACTTGTACGCGCGGGTTCACTTCAATAAAGTAAAATTCACCGCCCGCTACGAGAAATTCCACGGTCCCCGCGTTGATATAGCCGACATTTTTCGCAAGCGCGACAGCCGCTTCACAGATTTCGTCCCTTAATTCAGGCTGCAAAGATACACTCGGCGCCACCTCAATGACCTTTTGATGGCGTCTCTGAACGGAACAGTCCCGCTCATACAGATGGACGACATTGCCTTCTTTATCTCCGATCACCTGAACTTCAATATGCTTAGGATTTTCGATCAGTTTTTCAACATACACTTCATCGTTTCCGAATGCGGCTTTCGCTTCTGATTTGGCCCGCTCAAACGATTCTTTCAATTCGCTTTCGCTTCGGACGATTCTCATTCCGCGGCCTCCGCCTCCGAGCGATGCTTTAATAATAAACGGAAATCCGTGGACTTTTGCGAATTGTTCGACATCTTTTAATGTTTCAGCCGGTCCGTCACTCCCCGGAATAACGGGGATGCCGGCTTTTTCTGCCTGCTCCCTCGCCTTTACCTTATCTCCGAACATATCCAAATGCGCTGACGTCGGTCCGATAAATACGATGCCCTCTTCTTCACAGCGCCTCGCAAATTGGATATTTTCAGAGAGAAATCCGTAGCCCGGATGAATGGCATCAACGCCGTTTCTTTTTGCGATCTCAATAATCCCTTCAATATCAAGATACGCGTCAATCGGTTTTTTGCCTTCTCCCACAAGATAAGCTTCATCCGCTTTATAGCGATGATAGGAGCCCGAATCTTCTTTTGAATAAACGGCTACCGTTCTGATGTTCAATTCTGTGCACGCCCGGAAAATCCGGATCGCAATTTCTCCCCTGTTTGCTACTAACACTTTTTGGATGGATTGTTGTGACAAACTTTTCTCCCCCTTGGCCTAATAAATATGTAGTTTATAATAAAGGAATATCCGTCCTGTGTATACACTTGTTTTTTAGAGATACACAGATTTTTCCGTCTGCCGTCTTTTTACCCCCTTAGACGGAACGGGCTCCCTCTTTTTCTTCTTTTCTGAGTACTTGACATGCATGCTGACATTCACCAATATACCGGCACTCGTTAATAACAAAAACATTGATGAGCCCCCGTAGCTGATAAACGGCAGCGGAACACCTGTGATCGGAATTAAACCGCTGACACCGCCGAGATTGATAAAGGTCTGAATCGCAATCATGCTGGATATCCCGATTGCCAAAAGGCTTCCGAACGGATCTTCACATTTTCTCGCAATATAAAAACCTTTTAACACGACAAAAGCCAGCAGCACAATGACAAACAGGACGCCGAAAATGCCGAGCTCCTCTGAAATAACCGCCATAATAAAGTCTGTATGCGATTCAGGCAGATAACCGTATTTTTGAATGCTTTCTCCAAGACCGAGACCGAAAAAACCGCCTGAGCCGATCGCATAATACGAATTTATAATCTGCAGGCCTGATGTGCTGGCGTATTTAAAGGGATTTTCAAGACTTTCAAACCGGCTCATACGCCCGGGTGTCAAAATATCGTCCCATTTCAGATAGATGATCGGGCTGACAAGGAGTAATACGATTCCCGCCATGAGAACCAGCTTGAGCAGGGTCCTTCCGCTGAATCCCGAACACATAATAACGCAAAGCGCGATCAGACCGATAATCATCGCCGTTCCGAAGTCAGGCTGAATAGCGATAAGCGCACAAATGACTACGGTGACGATCACCGGCGGAGCAACCCCCGTCAAAAGCTGATCGATGTAGCTTTGTTTCTTTGCGTATACCGCGGCAAGGTACAGTATCAGGGTCAGCTTGACAAATTCCCCCGGCTGAATGGCCATTCCTCCGATTTTAAACCAGCTTTGCGCGTTTCCGGCAACATGTCCGAAAACAAACAGCGCGCAAAGCGCAGCCACTGACGCAAGCAGTATGAATTTCTGAATCTTTTGATGGGCGAACACTTTGTACGGAAAAACGGCCGCGATGATAAACAGCACAAACCCCGCGATGACGGCGAACAGCTGCCGTTTAAAGAAATAGTCGCTGCTCACGCCGTAACGCATAACGGCGGTAATCATGCTTGAGCTGTATACCATTACCAATCCGAAACTGCACAGCAGAATGATAGCGCATATCAATGAATAATCGTAAGATTTTAACATTCTTTTAAACATAACATCCTCTTTCCTGCTTAAAGCTTACGTTTAATACCTATTGCGTATTATATTTTACTATAATTCATAAACAATTTACGCAGTTTCTTTATAGTTTTTCGGATGAAATGCAGATTAAGAGACCGTCTTACGAAAAGAAGATGCAAAAAAACGGTTTACGGTTATAAAAAAACCCAAACCGTTGAATAGTTTGAGTTTGATCATTTATTTTCCTGTAAACGCGTCATGCAAAGCAGACAGTTCTCTTTCAAGTCTGTCCAGCAGCTCTTTGCCGTCGTTTTCGTCAACTAATCCCAGGCGGACAGCAAAATCGATTTCCCTCGACAGTCCGAACATCTGAGTATCCAAGACCTCTTCATACAGAGGACATTGAGGCATCGTTAAGTTATCCATTTGTACTCGGATCAGCTTCAAAATCTTCTCAGCATCTAACTTCAACAGCTCGAATGCTTTCTGCTGATGGTCAACTATAATCTCTGAAGCCAAAAGTATCCCTCCGTTCCCCAGGCGAGTACCTAATTCTTCTATTTATCATAAAGGGTATCAGGTGAAATTGCAAGAGGATTTAAGCAGATGTTATGATAAAAAATGTTTCAAAAAATACTCAGCCTGTATTTCTCAGACATGATTTCCAAAAGCTTCACACCCGCGATGCTGTTGCCTTTTTCATCAAGCGCCGGGCCGAATATACCGATTCCGAAGTTGTACGGCGAAATACCCATGATTCCTCCCGAAACGCCGCTTTTAGCGGGAATGCCGACCTTGATTGCGAATTCCCCGCTCGCATTGTACATGCCGCAGGTCACCATAAACGTCTTGCAGATTCTCGCCACATCTTTTTTAATGACCTGCTCCCCGGTTTCCGGATGCTTGCCGTCAAGGGCGAATACACAGCCGATTTTGGCTAAATCCAGACTGCTCATCTTAATCGCGCACTGTTTTGTATACAAATCCATGACCTCTTCAACATCGCCTTTAAAAATGTCATACTGCTTCATGTAATAACACATGGCCCGATTAATCATGGAAGATTTGAATTCCGATTCCGCGACATGGCTGCAATATGTAATGTCCTGATTATTCGCAAGTCTTCTGATGAATCCGAGCAGGTAATTCAGGCGGTCTTTCGGCGAATGCCCTTTAATTAAACCCGTAACGACGAGAGCTCCCGCATTAATCATCGGATTTAAAGGCTTGCCCGGATTTACTGTTTCAAGCTTAATCATGGAATTAAACGGGTCGCCGGTCGGCTCCTGACCCACGCAGCTGAACACCTTTTCCTTTCCGTAATCCATCAGTACGAGCGCCAGAGAAAGCACTTTCGAAATGCTCTGCAGCGTAAATGTCCGGTCGGCGTCTCCTGCCGTCAGACATGTATTTTCCGCATGATAAATCGTGACCGATAGGCTGTCTTGTTCAGATTCAGCCAGAGCCGGAATATAGTCTGCCACTTTGCCTTCTTCGGTCCTTTTTTTCGCTTCCTGAACTAATGCGTCCAGCTCTTGGTAATGCCGGCATACCATGTCGATCATCCTCACTTCGCTGCCGTTGTATACATCTAATTTGCGACACAAAGTGACAATTCATGCGAAAACTTTTATACTTTAAGTAAAGGGGGGCTTCACCATGAGCGTTATTCAAGTAAAAGGCAATGTTACATACCCGATTACAATTGATCCGAGTGTCTGGATTTTCGATGACCGCAAGTTTCCGTTTGAAAAAAATCAGCCCGTTCATCCGGACGGCTCTGCAGAAACCCAGGAGCATACGCTTGATCCGGAACGGGTGATCAGAGAAGGGCGCATTTCGCCGCCGACTTTAAAAAGCGAAAAACGTTATGAAAAAGAAAGACTGATGAACGGCAGCTTCGCCATGAAGCTCGGCGCTGTTTTAGCAAATGCCGAGCCGAAAGAAAGCGCTGTCCTGTGCGCATTTATTTCAAAATCAGAAAGAACCGAAGTGCCGCTCGAAAAGGCGATGGACGCAATCGCGCATTTCAGCGATGCGGGGAAACCCCTTCAAGACGGCGGCCCGGTCCATTTTTACGTGGACGGAGACTTTGAAAAACCAATAACGGGCGTCACAGAAATCGAAGTTTTATAACAAATCGGCGGCAAGCTGTGCAAGGCCGGATCTCTCACCTTTCACAAGCTTCACGCTGCCGGAGACGGTTTGTTCTTTAAACCGTTCTACAACATAAGCAAGTCCGTTGTTTAAACTGTCTAAGTATGGGTGATCTATTTGCTCCGGATCGCCCATCAGGACAATTTTGCTGCCCTCTCCCACCCGAGTCAAAAGCGTTTTGACCTCGTGCCTCGTCAGATTCTGAGCCTCATCAATAATAATAAATTGATCCGGAATGCTTCTTCCCCGAATGTATGTCAGCGCCTCCACCTGAATCGATCCGATTCCTGCCAAAATCGCTTCAAGTTCACCCGGCTTTTTCGCATTGAATAAAAATTCAAGATTATCAAAGATCGGCTGCATCCACGGCTTGAGCTTTTCCTCTTTTTCGCCCGGCAAATATCCGATATCCTTTCCCACCGGGACGATGGGACGCGCGACGATCAGTTTTTTATAAATACCGAGATCCTCCGTCTGCAGAAGCCCTGCCGCGAGAGCAAGCAAGGTTTTTCCCGTTCCCGCTTTTCCGATCAGGGTGACAAGCGGGATATCTTCCCTCAGCAGGAGTTCAAGCGCCATTGTCTGCTGGACGTTCTTCGGCCTGATACCCCATACGTGCTCATCATCGAAAACGAGTCTTTTTACGGTCTCGCCTTTCTTATCTGCCATGCCGACCGCAGACGAAGATCCTCCTAATTCATCTTTCATCAGCACAAATTGATTCGGATAAACCTGATGCTGCTGAAGCTCCTTGACTGAAATTTGTTTGTTTTTATAAAACGAGGCAAACCGCTCTTTATTCATAAATATATCTTTGTACCCGCTATATATTTCATCATGGTCAACGACTCTGTCGTTTAAAAAGTCCTCCGCCAAAAGCCCGATGGCATCCGCCTTTACCCTGACAAGCACATCTTTGCTGACCAGGATGACGAGGCGGCCGTTTTCTTTCGTTTCCTCCTCAAGGCTTAAATTTTTTGCCACCGCCAAAATGCGGTTATCATTCGTTTTTTCGATAAAAATTTCTTGGAGCTGGTGAAATGACCGGTGGTTCAGTTCAATTCTGAGCGTTCCTCCGCTTTCAAGCGGAACTTTCTCGTGCAGCCTTCCTTTCTCCCTGAGCCCGTCTATCAGCTTAGATACGTGCCTCGCATTTCTCCCGACCTCGTCCATATACCGCTTTTTTGAATCGACCTCTTCCAGCACGACGGCGGGGATGACAACTTCGTTTTCTTCAAAGGAAAAAATGGCGTTAGGATCCTGCAAAAGTACATTCGTATCTAACACATAAATTTTACTCAAGTCTCAGCCTCCTGAAATAAGGATCAAAGCCCATCGTGTGCTTCTCTTTCCGCGAAAAACGGGGATGCCTGCTAAAATATATGATTTGGTGAATAAAGATAGAAGGTTAATTCAACAATAAAATAAATGAAAGCATTCAAGGAGGAAATCTGACGTGCGAATTCTTTTCATTATCATACAAGCCTTGTTTATCCTTACCGGCTGCACTGCTGTACAGGACGGCCGCGGCCGCAATATTCAGAACGAATCAGCCGATCAGCGCGATGCAAAACCGATCCATGTGAAAAATACGGCTCCTGAGACAGCTGAAAATCCAGGCCGGACAGACATCGCTAAGCATCTCGTCGAGGTAACCGAAAAAATCCCCGGCATTTCAGATGCCACCGCGGTTGTACTCGGAAGATACTCCGTTGTCGGTATCGATGTGGATGACAATTTAGAAAGAAGCAAAGTGGAGAGCATTAAATACACGGTTGCCCAGGCGTTAAAAAACGATCCTTACGGCGCCAATGCCGTTGTCGTGGCTGATCCTGATACGGTTTCCCGTCTGAGAGGCATGGGCAGCGACATTAAGGCCGGCCGCCCCGTTTCAGGCATTTTGGACGAACTTGCCGCCATCGTCGGCCGTGTCATGCCGGAAGTCCCGAATGATGTGACCGACAATGAAAAAGAATCACCGACTCAATCGAATGATGATCAGCTGAACGAAAGAGACCAGAACAAGCTGCAGAACGAACAGAACGATCAATCGGATCATCATATGAAAAACCGCCGGTAAAAAGCAGCGCCCGCTTCAAAGGAAGGGCGCTGCTTTCTTTCCCTTTGGCAGGAGGGGCATCCATGATATAATGCTTGTCATAGTGAAAGAGGTGAAAAATCAATGAGAGTAAAATGTTCCATTTGCGACAAAATCGAACAAATTGATGATGAAACACTGACAGCCAAACGCCTCCGCAATCGTCCGATTCATACATATATGTGCCGGGAATGCCATGACCGAATCAAAGTCAAAACGGAGGCGCGGCTGAATACCGGACACTTTTCCTTTCATCCCGGACAAAAAGCGAAAAAAGATAAACTGAAAAAATAAACCGAATAAAAAATGACCCGCCGGAAGGCAAGGTCATTTTTTTATTGCGGTTTAGCTGACTGGTTTTTTTTGGACTGGTGCAGACGGATTTTGTAAACGATCAAAATCAAGGCGGCGACAACAAGCCCTTCTCCGACCGGCAGAAACACACCGAAAAAAGTCAGCACGGTGCAGCCGAGCACGAGAAAGAGATAAACTGCCGCAGCCTTCAACACCGGCAGCCGTTTGGCAAAGCCGAGTTTAAATACAATCACCGAAAGCACGACGATCGTTCCGTATAACAGCCACATTCCCGTCAGCGGATGCTCATCCACTTGGTAAAGAGCCGCAAAGAACGACAGCCGTTCACTTACTTCATTCAAAAGGATCCCCCTCCCCTTTTCCGTTCGGGTTCTACCTTTTCAAATTCTGCAAGTGATTAAGACATTCCTGCTGTTTTTTTCTTTTTCGCCGCTTTTTCACGTTCGTTTTTATTCAGGATTTTCTTTCTTAAACGGATGGATTCCGGCGTTACTTCACAGTATTCATCTTCGTTTAAGTACTCGAGTGATTCTTCAAGCGACATAATGCGCGCTTTCTTAATCGTAGTCGTTTGATCCTTCGTAGCGGAACGGACGTTTGTCTGCTGTTTCATTTTGCTGACATTGACGACAAGGTCATTGTCACGGTTATGTTCGCCGACAATCATACCTTCATATACTTCTGTTCCAGGCTCAACGAAGATGACGCCGCGGTCTTCAATACCTTGAATTCCGTAAGATGTCGCTTTTCCGTTTTCCATGGAAACGAGCACACCCTGACGGCGGCCTCCGACTTGGCCTTTTTGCATCGGCTGATAGCTGTCAAACGTGTGGTTCAGGATACCGAAACCGCGTGTCAGTGACAGAAACTCAGTAGAATAGCCGATGAGTCCGCGCGAAGGTACGGTAAAGATCAGGCGGACCTGGCCGTTTCCGTTATTAATCATATCAAGCATTTCGCCTTTTCTCGCACCCATTGATTCCATAACAGAACCGGTATGCTCTTCAGGCACGTCAATCTGCACGCGCTCAACAGGCTCGCAGCTTACGCCGTCGATTTCCTTAATGATAACTTCAGGCTTAGACACTTGAAGCTCATAGCCTTCACGGCGCATGTTTTCAATTAAAATGGACAGGTGAAGCTCACCGCGTCCTGAAACAACCCATGCGTCAGGTGATGCCGTCGGTTCGACACGGAGACTGACATCTGTTTGAAGCTGCGCGTTCAGACGCTCTTCAATTTTGCGGGATGTGACATATTTGCCTTCACGGCCTGCAAACGGGCTGTTGTTTACGACAAATGTCATTTGGAGCGTAGGCTCATCAATGCGCAGAACCGGCAGCGGCTCATGGTGTTCAGCCGGACAAACCGTTTCACCGACGTTGATATCTTCCATGCCCGAAACGGCAACGAGGTCTCCCGCTCTCGCTTCTTCAATTTCCACGCGTTTCAATCCTTGGAAACCGAAGAT
This sequence comes from Bacillus sp. SJ-10, assembly GCF_002843505.1. NCBI lineage: Bacteria > Bacillati > Bacillota > Bacilli > Caryophanales > Bacillaceae > Bacillus > Bacillus sp. SJ-10. Next base: position 3,203,181 of record NZ_CP025258.1, read on the forward strand.
TTTCGTTACGCGGAATGATTTTACCGTTCCGTCAAGTTTCATCAATGAAACCTGCTGACCCACTTTCATCGTGCCGCGGAAAACGCGTCCGATACCGATACGGCCGACATAATCATTGTAATCAAGCAGCGCCACTTGGAATTGAAGAGGCTCTTCGGCGTTATCTACCGGGGCAGGGACATGTTCAAGAATCGTTTCATACAATGATTCCATATTTTCGTCCTGCTTTTTCGGATCAAGACTTGCCGTTCCGTTAATCGCAGAAGCGTAGACGACAGGGAACTCAAGCTGTTCTTCGTTTGCGTCAAGCTCGATGAACAAATCAAGCACTTCATCAATGACTTCTTCCGGACGGGCGAAATCACGGTCGATTTTGTTTACGACGACAACCGGATTTAAGTTCTGCTCAAGGGCTTTTTTCAGTACGAAACGGGTTTGCGGCATGCAGCCTTCATATGCGTCAACGACTAACAGAACGCCGTCAACCATTTTCATAATCCGTTCTACCTCTCCGCCGAAGTCGGCGTGTCCCGGAGTGTCCAAAATATTAATGCGTGTATCTTTATAGTTAATCGCAGTATTTTTCGCAAGAATTGTAATACCGCGTTCACGTTCAAGATCGTTTGAATCCATTGCGCGCTCGGCAATATTTTCGTTGGCACGGAATGTTCCGGCTTGGTGAAGCAATTGGTCTACCAAAGTCGTTTTCCCATGGTCAACGTGGGCAATAATCGCGATGTTGCGAAGATCGTTTCGAAGTTTCACATTTTCATCTCCTAAAAAAATTAGATAACTTTCATATTATACCACACATCCTCTTTAAAAGCGTTACGTTTTTCTGTAAACTGAAAGTATGACGTTAAAGGGGATGGAAATATGAAAAAATTGAATTGGCTCTTATTATTATTTGCATTCGCAGCAGTCTTCAGCATGATGCTGATCGGCGTATCAATCGCTGAGAAAAGCGCATGGGGCATCATCGGAAGCATTGTTCTCGTTATCGCCATGATGGGAAGCGGTTTCACCGTAAAGAAAAAAATGCGCGAACAGGGACTGCTTGATTAAAAGCATGGCCCTTTGCAAAATTCGGTAAACATGGAAAGCACAATATCTAATGAAGCCTGAATCAAAGATTCAGGCTTTTTCACATGCTCAAAACAGGCTTTAGATGTAAGGCTTATCTCCCCCGCCGCCTAGTCAGGAAGCCGGAAATGACAGCTCCCATTCTAGTTACATCAGCAGATTCCCTCAGAAGATGCAGTCTGAAATAGTCCGGCATCGTTATGCAGAAAATACCATACCTCCTATATCAATTCCATCATTGTCTTTTTATACTTGTGGCTGTAAGCAAATACACATGACAAGGAGAGAACGAAATGAAAACATCTTTTTTGAAGAAAACCGCTGTAACTGCCGCCGCAACCGCCTCAGCCGCCTTGCTTGCATTCAGTCCGCTTGATTCTGCCGGCGCAAAAACGATCCAGGCAAATGAACCGCATATCCTGCAGGCTTCCGCAGAGAAAACACCGGAAGACGCGGCAAAACTCATTGACATCATCAGCCAATCGATTTACGAAAAAGACGGTGTCTATTATTTTGACAGCGAAAAAGCGGTGGAATTGGGATTAGATCAAGAACAAGCCCAGATCATTCAAAAGCTGTGGGACAGTTCAACCGAATTTTTAACCGTTCTTTCCCAATGTATTGAGAAAACGGACGGCGAATATACATTTAATAAAGAAAAAGCGGTGGAGCTCGGCTTTACGGAAAAAGAGGCCCTTATCGTTGATCAGCTGTTCACCGCTTTTTCCCAAAGTCTTCATATCCTTCAATCTGCGCTGATTGAAGAAGACGGTGAGTATACGTTTGATCAGGACCTTGCTGAAAAAGCAGGAGCAGGAAAAAAAGAAGCAAAGCTGTGTGCCGGATTCTTTAATTCACTGCCCCAGGAATTGCTTGAAGGCATTTATACAGCCTTTCATCCGGCTGAGTAAACGGATTAAAACGCCCGGTCATTCAGCCGGGCGTTTTTTTAAATCAGCAGTTTAAGGATCAGCATGATAAAGAAAACAGCGCCGAACAAACAGGCTGCTTTTATCAGCAGCTTCCCGTAATACCGTTCCTTAAACCGCCTTTCTTCTTCTGCGTAACAGGCTGGCGCCTTCATCTCAGGGCTGCCGAGGTCAAGCGGCTCCTTCATCATATGATATAAACTCCCGCACTTACCGCATGATTCAAGATGGCGGGAAATAAACCGCTCCGTTTCTGTTTCACAATCGCCTTCAATATATAAAGGGAGTAAATCTCTCACTAAACAGCAAGTCATATCTGTCCGTCCTTCCTTTTTTCCGCCAAGTGCTGTTTCAGCTGCATTCTCGCCCTGTACAGGGTGCTCTTCACCTTCGAAAGACTCCAGTCCAAAACATCTGCAATCTCTTCGTAAGACAGCTCTTGAAATATCTGTCGAAATGCTGAATAAAATGACTGAAAATCTCTGACATCTGAAACAATCCTTTTCGTTTATTAAGGCCTCACCCGTTTAGACAAACGGCTATAAAAAAAGTTTTACAAATCGGAACATTTTTCCCCTATCATTTTTCCCGACTTCATTTGTCATTTTTTTCAGAATAAATCGCATCATTCGACTCATGTCTGATTCAACACGTGCCTCTCGGCTTATCCCCCGATGCTGGCCTCCGGAAGCCTTTCCGGGACGATTCTATCAATTCATCAGCGGAGTCTAGTTTTATATTGCAGAATGAGAGAATGCTGGTTTATTATAACAATATAAGTTTTCATTATTTTCAAAAAGGGGGATTTATTGTGGGTTTAGGTAAGAAATTGTCTGTTGCTGTCGCCGCTTCCTTTATGAGTTTAACCATCAGTCTTCCGGGTGTTCAGGCCGCTGAGAATCCTCAGCTTAAAGAAAACCTGACGAACTTTGTGCCGAAGCATTCTTTGGTGCAATCTGAATTGCCTTCAGTCAGTGACAAAGCAATCAAGCAATACTTGAAACAAAACGGCAAAGTCTTCAAAGGCAACCCTTCTGAGAGACTGAAGCTGATTGACCACACGACCGATGATCTCGGCTACAAGCACTTCCGTTATGTGCCTGTCGTTAACGGTGTGCCTGTGAAAGACTCGCAAGTCATTATTCACGTCGATAAATCCAACAATGTCTATGCGATTAACGGTGAATTAAACAACGATGCTTCTGCCAAAACGGCAAACAGCAAAAAATTATCTGCAAATCAGGCGCTGGATCATGCTTTTAAAGCAATCGGCAAATCACCTGAAGCCGTCTCTAACGGCAACGTTGCAAACAAAAACAAAGCCGAGCTGAAAGCAGCGGCCACAAAAGACGGTAAATACCGCCTCGCCTATGATGTAACCATCCGCTACATCGAACCGGAACCAGCTAACTGGGAAGTAACCGTTGATGCGGAAACAGGGAAAGTCCTGAAAAAGCAAAACAAAGTGGAGCATGCCGCTGCAACCGGAACAGGTACGACTCTTAAAGGAAAAACGGTCTCATTAAATATTTCTTCTGAAAGCGGCAAATATGTAATGCGTGATCTTTCTAAACCTACCGGAACGCAAATTATTACGTACGATCTGCAAAACCGACAATATAACCTGCCGGGCACGCTCGTATCAAGCACTACAAACCAGTTCACAACTTCTTCTCAGCGCGCTGCCGTTGATGCGCATTACAATCTCGGCAAAGTGTACGATTATTTCTATCAGACGTTTAAACGCAATAGCTACGACAATAAAGGCGGCAAAATCGTATCTTCCGTTCATTACGGCAGCAAATACAATAACGCGGCCTGGATCGGCGACCAAATGATTTACGGTGACGGTGACGGCTCATTCTTCTCGCCTCTTTCCGGTTCAATGGACGTAACGGCCCATGAAATGACACACGGTGTTACACAGGAAACAGCCAACCTGAACTATGAAAATCAGCCGGGCGCTTTAAACGAATCCTTCTCTGATGTATTCGGATACTTCAATGATACTGAGGACTGGGATATCGGTGAAGATATTACGGTCAGCCAGCCGGCTCTCCGCAGTTTATCCAATCCGACAAAATACGGACAGCCCGACCATTACAAAAATTATCGAAACCTTCCGAATACTGATGCCGGCGACTACGGCGGCGTGCATACAAACAGCGGAATTCCGAACAAAGCCGCTTACAACACGATTACAAAAATCGGCGTGAAAAAAGCGGAGCAGATTTACTACCGTGCACTGACGGTATATCTCACTCCGTCATCAAGCTTTAAAGATGCAAAAGCAGCTTTGATTCAATCAGCGCGGGACCTTTACGGCTCTCAAGACGCTGCAAGCGTAGAAGCGGCCTGGAATGCGGTCGGCTTGTAAACAAGAAAAGAGACCGGAGAAATCCGGTCTCTTTTTTATATCTGAAACATTTCACAATGGCTTCACCATGATCATATATGTTTTTTCCCGATCGTCTTTTTCAAGCTTAAGCTGTTCAAAGCCGCATTGGCTTAAAAACAAAACCCATTCCTGCCTGTCCAGGGGAACGGCTGAAAACATCGCTTTATGCTCCCCTCTCAGCCGGCCCGCAATCTCTTCAATGACCGCGCGTCCGATTCCTTTCTCTTTTGCCTCCGGAGCGACGGCCACGGTTCCGAGCCACGGTTTTCCGTTTGAAGGCGCCCATTCCAAATGAAAACTGACGGCGGCAGGAGCGCCGTCAATCTCCCATACGAGCCACGTTCCATTGTACATGGAGTATGCAAGCATAAACTCCGCCGCATTTTTTGTTCCGAACTCTTCGCTTTTCCACACCGGGTGTGATGCCGCCAGCTGCTCCAGAAACCCGAGATCTTCTTCTTCAAAATCTCTACCTGTCAGCATGTAAATAGTCGTCAAAGATAATTTTATGTATTGCCGGATTGCCCGCAAGCACGCTGTGGTTATCTAAAAACGTAAACGGCTCGCCGTCTGTGGTCGTGTAAATGCCCCCGACTTCGTTCAGCAGCACGCAGCCGGCAGCGTAATCCCACGGCGCGAGCCTCATCGTAATGTATGCGTCAATGCGGCCGGCCGCAACACTGGCCAGCTCAAGTGCCGCCGAACCGTAGGAACGCGTTCCTCTGACCCGTTTTACGAGCGGCGCCAAAATACTCGGGTCAATCCTTCTGTTTTCCGTCACCCATGTGGCATTGATTGCAATAATGGCTTCTTCAATGGAAGCTTCTTTTAAAGGAGCAAGCGGCGTATTGTTCAGATAAGCCCCTTTTCCGCTGAATGCGTGATACAATTCGTCCTGCATCACATCATAAATTAAGCCGATTTTGCCTTTTCCGTCTTCAAAGATGCCGATGGAGATCGCGAAATGCCGCTTTTGATGGACAAAATTCATCGTTCCGTCAATCGGATCAATGATCCAGACAATTCCGTCAAGGGAGCGGAGTTTATCCCCCTGCCCTTCTTCTCCGAGAATCCGGTGTCCGGGAAAAGTTCCTTGTATACGGTCAATGAAAAAGCGTTCCGTCTCTTTATCAATATTTGTGACTAAATCATTCGGATTTGATTTTGTTTCAATCGTCAAGCTTTCCTGCATGGATTGTCTGATTCTCGTTCCGGCTTCTTTTACCCATTTTTTTGCGATATCATCAATTTCCGTCCAATTTGTCATACCGTGTACCTCTTTTCTATGTATAGCTTATTCTATAGCATACTGATAAAGGCGATGAAAAAGCAAGGAAAATGAAAAAAATGCCTTCTCACGTAAAAACGAACCATTTCCTGCGGTTCGTTTTTACTATTCTTTATCCGTTAAGCCGAATCCATTCTTTTCTGAGACGTTCCAGTTTTCTTTTGCTGAGATCGATTTGATCTTCATTCTCTTTTTGCATGGCCTCATACAGGGTTGCCAATTCATAATCAACCTCTAGTCTCCAGACAGCTACACGGTTATTTTTTTCCTCCCTGAATCCTTCCTTCACCACTTGCCTCATTGTCTTTCGCCCCTTCCAGAGATCATTTGTTAAAAAAGCATCCCATTTTTCCAATTTATTAATGATACTTCTTATATCGTATGGAAACTTATATTCGGCTGTAACAACATTCTTAAAATTGTGTGTTTACCTATTCGTTTTTTACCCCAATCCTCTCGGCTCAAACGTTCTCAATGTTTTTGCGGCCGGCGGCGGCTGTGGTAAAATATGAATACTTACGATAAGGAGGAAAAAGATGACTCAGATGCGTTTTACAAAAGAAGACTTCGATACATTTACAATAGAAGGTTTAGATCCGCGCATGGAGGTGTTAAAAGAACAAGTCCGTCCGAAGCTGACCTTGTTAGGAGAGCATTTCGCACCGACATTGTCAGCATTGACAGGCGATGAAATGTTCCCGCATGTCGCCAAGCACGCGAGAAGATCTGTCAACCCGCCGGCTGACAGCTGGGTTGCCTTTGCCAACAGCAAACGCGGGTATAAGAAACTCCCTCACTTTCAGATCGGTTTATGGGACACCCATATGTTTGTATGGTTTGCCATCATTTATGAATCTCCGATAAAAGAGGAATACGGCAGATTGCTGGAAGCGAAGCAGGAGGACATCACAAAACAGATTCCCGGTCATTTTGTATGGTCGCCGGATCATACGAAGCCAGGTGCGTACAAGCAGTCCGACATGGATCAGGAGCAGCTGAAAACATTATTTGAACGCCTGCAGACAGTGAAAAAAGCAGAGCTATTGTGCGGCATTCAGCTGCAAAAAGAAGACGTGATCAACATGAACAACAATGAATTCCTGCAAACCATTGAAGACGCTTTTAGGAAGCTTTCCTTTTTATACACACTGACTCAGAAAGTCTCATAACATAAAAAGCGGGCCGATTGCCGGCTCGCTTTGTTTACATTTTGATAATCGCTTGATCTGATTGTTTCGCCTGTTTCACAGTCCGATACGGGGAATAGGTGCTGTCAGCTTCAAATTGGCTGCAGATTTTCTTTTCTTCCGCTTTCCCGGGAACGATTTCTTTAAAGCGGCGGTACGCATTCAGAAGTCTGTCTCGGTCAGCTCCTTTTTCATAGGCGTTTTCCACCTGCTGAAAAAAAGCAATGACATCCACAGCCTCCTCTGTCGTCCAGTCCTCATTCATCGGATATTGATATTCCAAATGTCTTCACTCCTTTATAATCATGCTCAAAATAAGCATCTTCCATAGATCATAAATTGTTCTTTACTTTCTTTCAAGTTCATAATATAATTCATTTGTTTTACGTTTAAAAAATGGGTAATAAAACTGAATGTAATACAAACTAATCCGTAGGTATTATGATAAAGGTGGGAAAACAATTGCCGCAACATGAAACACCCCTGTACAGCGGACTGAAAAAGCACGCGGACAGACAGCCTGTCCAATTCCACATTCCGGGCCATAAAAAAGGCGCGGGAATGGATCCGGAATTCAGACAATTTATCGGAGAAAACGCGTTAAGCATAGATTTAATTAATATCGAACCTCTGGATGATTTACATGCGCCAAAGGGCATCATTAAAGAAGCCCAGGATCTGGCCGCGGAAGCATTCGGCGCAGACCATACCTTCTTTTCCGTTCAAGGGACGAGCGGCGCCATTATGACGATGGTCATGGCCGTATGCGGACCCGGAGATAAAATCATCATCCCGAGAAACGTTCATAAATCCATTATGTCGGCCATTGTATTTTCCGGAGCGGTTCCGATTTTTATACACCCGGAAATTGACGATGAGCTCGGAATTTCTCACGGCATTACGCTTGAGTCCGCAGAGCGGGCTTTGACGGAGCACCCTGACGCAAAAGGCCTGCTTGTCATAAATCCGACGTACTTCGGTGTGGCAGCGGACTTGAGCAGCATTGTAAAGCTCGCGCATTCTTTCGATGTGCCTGTGCTTGTCGATGAAGCGCACGGCGTGCATATTCATTTTCATGATAAGCTTCCTCTGTCCGCCATGCAGGCGGGCGCTGATATGGCAGCCACAAGCGTGCACAAATTGGGAGGCTCCCTGACGCAGAGCTCCATTTTAAATGTGAGAGAAGGTCTTGTTTCCAAAGAAAGAGTACAGTCGATTTTAAGCATGCTGACGACAACGTCAACATCCTATCTGCTTCTCGCTTCACTGGATGTCGCAAGAAAACGCCTCGCTACAGAAGGCCGCGATCTTCTTGAAGATACGATTCTGCTGGCGGATCAGACACGGGAACGCCTCAATCAAATTGAAGGCTTCCGCTGTGTCGGCGAAGAAATCACAGGGTCTAAAGCTGCCTTCAGTTATGATCCGACTAAATTAATCATTTCGGTCAAAAACCTCGGCCTGACGGGTCATGACGTTGAAAAATGGCTCCGCGAATCATATAATATCGAAGTCGAGCTGTCCGATTTGTATAATATTTTATGTATTTTCACCCCCGGAGACAGAGCAGGAGATGCCGACCGTCTTGTAAGCGCGCTTACAGACATTTCAAAACAGGCTTCCGCCAATGACTATGCTCATCAGCAAACCGAAGTTCTGCTTCCTGAAATTCCTCTGTTAGCGATGACGCCAAGAGACGCGTTTTACGCAAATACGGAAGTCATTCCGTTAAAAGAATCCGCGGGACGGATCATCGCAGAGTTTGTCATGGTGTACCCGCCGGGAATTCCGATCTTTATTCCGGGTGAGATCATTACTGAAGAAAATATCAGCTACATTTTTAAAAACTTGGACGCCGGCCTTCCTGTGCAGGGTCCCGAAGATGCAACGCTTGAAATGATCAGAGTCATCAAAGAGCAAAAAGCCATCCAATAAATATAAAGAAGCCCGAAACGAAATTGTTTCGGGCCTTTTTACGCTTTTTACTCTTCTTCAAGATGACACTGGCATTGTCCGCAGCATGTTCCGTATAACGTCGTGACCTTCTCATCCTCAAAGTAATGAATCGCTTCGTTACAGTCTTGGCAAACAATTGTACCCATCTGTCATTCCCCATTTCTCAGAATTTGAAAACGCTTAATTTTTACTTGTTGTTATTATATTATTATGTCACATTTAATATGTCAACTGATAAATTGTATAACACATTTATTTTTTACGGTCTTTTTATAGCTCGAGGGTCAATCACAGTATATCCTTTATTACGCAATCCTTTTACAATGTCCGGCATGGCTTCTGCCGTCCATTTCCGGTCATGCATCAATATGTTGGCCCCGTCCCGCAGATAAGGACTGCTCAGTGTGATATCGGTAAGCGCTTTTTTGGATTGATATTTCTGATCCCAATCATACCCGAAGGTCCAGTTCATTTTCACCATGCCTTCTTTTTTTATAAGTCTGTCACTGTAGTCCGTATTGCTTCCGAAAGGCGCCCTGAAAAATGCGGGTTTCTCTCCTATTACCTTTTCAACCGCTTTATTGACGCCAATGATTTCTTCCCGTTGTTTTTGTTCGGAAAGATCTTTTAAGTTTTGATGAGTCATTGTATGATTTCCGATCATAAAACCTAACTCATGAATATGCTTAAGCGCTTTCTTATTTTCATCTTTTTTCAAAAAATGTCCGTTTACAAAAAAGATCGCTGACGCATTGAGATCATGCAGTTTGTCCGCAATCTCAGCGGCATGCTGATCAGGCGCGTCATCGATCGTTACCAATGCGATCGGTTTTTTCTCTTTCTGTTCATCCATTTTTTCCACAGAAAAGGTTTTAGGATTGATATAGTAACGAGGCTCCGCCTTCTGTTTTTTCTGTTTTTCCTCTTTTGTATGGTGGTTTTCCCGTTTGGCATGATTGGCCGCGGCTTGAGAATGGGGTTTGTTTGTTTGCATTTTTTCATTTGATTGGCAGCCGGCGAGTAAGCACATACATACGACGGCTGCAGCGGCTTTATACATGACAATCCCTCCTGATATGGTTTTGCCCCCAGTATAACGAAAAAACAGCGCTCTCACGAAAAACAATGTGCCTTTTTTACACATCGGCTGCGCAAGTTGTCACACGTATTATTTCTTCATTAAAAACGGTTTCAATTATATAACAATTCAGTAACAAGCCTTAGGTTTTTCACCTCTCGTGATACACTTGATATAGTCCTTATAAATGGATGAACCAATATATTATATAAAACAGAGGAGTAAGATAGATGCGCTACCGTACGGTGATTCCCTTTTTTTTGATGCTGTTCGTTCTGTCAAGCTGTTCGGTTTCTACTGTCAGTCCATTCAAAAAAAACCGGATCGACAGCATTCATCACACTCAAATCTTGTTTTTTTCCGATGAAAATCATATAGATAAAGAAGTGCCTTATTACGATGCGATCCTTGATTTAGAAAAGAAATATCCCCATCATGTCGATCAAATGAAGGTTTATGACAACAGAAAGGGATGGGAAGAGGAAATCAATACGTTCCCTGCGCTGATGGTGATCAATCATCGGCATGTGGTCATGAAGATTGAGGGATCCGTAAAGAAAAAAGAGGATATCATCAAACCTATGCAGCATGTGCTTGCACAATAAAAACAGCCCCCGCTTTTACAAACGGGGGCTGTTTCTTTGTTACATTATTATTTTACGATATGGATCGGGCTTCCGATTGCTACTTCGGCAGCTTCCATAGTGATTTCGCCCAATGTCGGGTGAGCGTGAATTGTCATTGCGATATCTTCAGCAGTCATTCCGCCTTCGATCGCCAGGCTCAATTCAGAAATCATGTCAGAAGCGCTTGCGCCGGCAATTTGCGCACCGATTACAAGACCGTCTTCTTTACGAGTGATCAGCTTCATGAAGCCGTCAGTTTCGTTAAGAGACAGCGCACGTCCGTTTGCTGCAAACGGGAACTTAGCTGCAACGACTTCAATGCCTTCTTCTTTCGCCTGTGCTTCAGTGTAACCGACAGAAGCCAGTTCAGGCTCAGAGAATACAACCGCCGGAATACCGAGGTAATCGATTTCAGCCGGCTCTCCTGAAATAGCTTCCGCAGCGATTTTACCTTCGTAAGACGCTTTGTGAGCCAATGGAGGTCCGTCAATGATGTCACCGATTGCGTAAATGTTCGGTACGTTTGTGCGGCACTGCTTGTCTGTTTTAATGACACCGCGGTCAGTCATTTCGATACCGACTTGCTCAAGGCCGAGCTCATCAGTGTTCGGACGGCGTCCGACAGTGATTAATACGTAATCAGCATCAACCGTTTTTTCTTCGCCTTTTACTTCGAATGTAACTGTTACGCCGTCAGGTCTTTCTTCAACGCCTTTAGCCATAGCGCTTGTATGGATTTCAACGTTGCCTTTTTTCTTCAGTCTGCGGGTAACGAGAGAACTCATTTGTTTTTCGAAGCCAGGAAGAATTTCATCTCCGCCTTCTAAAATAACCAATTCAGTTCCGAAGTTCGCATACGCTGTTCCAAGCTCAGTACCGATATATCCGCCGCCGATAACAACGAGCTTTTTCGGAATTTCTTTAAGCGCAAGTGCGCCTGTAGAGTTCAGAACGCGTTCGCTATATTTGAAGTTTGGCAATTCGATAGGGCGAGAACCGGTAGCAATGATTGCGTTTTTAAATGTGTATGTTTGCGCAGAGTTCTCATCCATTACGCGGACAGAGTTGCTGTCTACGAAATAAGCTTCCCCTTTTATAACGTCCACTTTATTTCCTTTTAAAAGACCTGCAACACCGCCGGTAAGCTTATTTACAACAGAAGCTTTCCATTCTTGGACTTTTGTAAAGTCAACCGTTACGTTCTCAGCAGTGATTCCCATGTCATCTGAATGTTTTGCATTCTCGTAACGATGGCCTGCATTGATGAGCGCTTTTGAAGGAATACAGCCGACGTTCAGACAAACGCCTCCAAGAGTTGCTTTTTCAACGACTGTTACTTTTTGTCCAAGCTGAGCAGCGCGGATGGCAGCTACATAGCCGCCAGGTCCCGCACCAATCACAAGAGTATCTGTTTCAATAGGGAAATCTCCTACTACCATAACATTACGCCTCCATTAAAATAAGTTGTGGATCGTTCAGTAAACGCTTGATGTGGTTTAACGCATTTTGTGCAGTTGCTCCGTCAATCATACGGTGGTCAAAGCTGAGAGAAAGAGCTAAGACAGGAGCAGCTACAATTTCACCGTCACGGACGATCGCTTTTTCAGCAATACGGCCGATACCGAGAATCGCAACCTCTGGGTGGTTGATAACCGGTGTGAACCATTGGCCTCCGGCAGAACCGATATTTGTGATCGTGCAAGAAGCGCCTTTCATTTCCGCAGGTGCAAGCTTGCCTTCACGCGCTTTTGTAGCAAGGCTGTTGATTTCATCAGAGATTTCGAAAACGGCTTTACGGTCGGCATTTTTCACTACCGGCACAAGCAGGCCTTTTTCGGTATCCGCTGCAATTCCGATGTTGAAGTAATGTTTTTGGATCACTTCATCTGTTTTATCATCAATAGATGTGTTTAAAACAGGGAATTTTTTCAAAGCGGATGTTAATGCTTTGACGACGTAAGGCAGATAAGTCAGCTTGATGCCTTGATCAGCAGCAACTTGTTTGAACTGTTTGCGGTGAGCAACAAGATTTGTTACGTCAACTTCATCCATAAGAGTTACGTGCGGTGCAGTATGCTTAGAGTTCACCATTGCTTTCGCGATCGCTTTACGGATACCGCTCATTTTTTCGCGTGTTTCAGGGAATTCGCCTTCAGGAGCCTGAGCCGCTGCAGGTTTAGCTGTTTCCTGAGGTGCAGCTGTTTCTTGCGGTGCCGCTTCTTGAGCCGCTCCACCATTTGCAAAGCTGTCGATATCTTCTTTTACAACACGTCCGTTATTGCCTGAACCTGTTACTTTACGGATATCCACGCCTTTTTCACGGGCATATTTGCGTACGGAAGGCATCGCGATCACGCGTTTGTTCGGATCAGCTTCCGCTTGGTCCTGCTGTCCTGCGCCGGTTTCTTTTGCAGGCTCTTTAGGAGTCTCTTCTTTAGCGATATCCTGCCCTGCTTCAGCAGACGACTGAACTTGAGCTTCAGTTTTCGCATCTCCTGAATCATGGCTTCCTTTAAATTGAAGATCTTCGTAACCAGGTGCGTCAAACGTAATAATCGTTTGTCCAACAGTTGCAACTGTTCCCTCTTCAACTTTTAATTCTAATACTTTTCCTTTAACAGGTGAAGGAATTTCTACCACTGCTTTATCATTTTGCACTTCAGCCAGAACATCGTCTTCTTCTACCTCGTCGTTCGGCTTAACAAACCATTTTACGATTTCGCCTTCGTGGATACCTTCCCCGATATCCGGAAGTTTAAATTCAAATGCCACAGTTTTCGACCTCCTAGTTGATTAAGCAAATTTTAGTTATGCATTCGCAAGCATTGAACCTAGTAAACAGACTCCTTCATATAGAGAAAAGGACTCTCTTTACCGTCTTTTATGATGCCTGATTAAAATTCAAGAACTTTTTTCGCAGTTTCAAGAACGTCTTTATGGTTTGGAAGCCATACGCTCTCAGCAAGCGAGAAAGGAAATACTGTATCAGGCGCCGCAACACGCAGAACCGGAGCTTCCAGGCTCAGAATCGCGCGGTCATTGATTTCAGCTACAACGTTGGCAGCGATGCCGGCTTGTTTTTGAGCTTCTTGCACGACAATTGCGCGGCCTGTTTTTTCAACAGAAGCAATAATCGTATCAATATCAAGCGGACTTACAGTTCGAAGGTCGATAACTTCAGCAGAAACGCCTTCTTTTTCAAGCTCTTCAGCAGCCTTAAGCGACTCATGAACCATCGCGCCGTATGTGATGATAGAAAGGTCAGTACCTTCGCGTTTCACATCAGCTTTGCCAAGCTCGATTGTGTATTCCTCCTCAGGAACTTCCTGACGGAAAGAACGGTAAAGTTTCATATGCTCTAAGAAAACAACCGGATCATTGTCTCTGATAGAGGCAATCAGCAGTCCTTTTGCATCGTAAGGAGTGGAAGGGATAACAACTTTAATACCCGGCTGCTGAGCGATAAGGCCTTCCAAACTGTCAGCGTGAAGTTCAGGTGTATGAACCCCTCCGCCGAATGGAGAACGGATTGTCACCGGAGAAGTCCAGCGTCCGCCGGAACGGTAGCGGAGACGAGCCATTTGTCCTGAGATTGAATCCATTACTTCATATACGAATCCGAAGAATTGGATTTCCATAACAGGACGGTAATCTTGCAGGCCTAAACCGAGAGCGAGACCGCCGATACCGGATTCAGCAAGCGGCGTGTCAAATACGCGGTCCTCACCGAATTCTTTTTGAAGGCCTTCAGTTGCACGGAATACGCCTCCGGCAACGCCTACATCTTCCCCGAAAAGCAGAACGTTTTCATTGTTTTTCAGTTCTGTGCGTAACGCATCAGTGATCGCTTGAATCATTGTCATTTGCGCCATGGCTTACTTCGACTCCTTCGCTTTGTAAATTTCAAGTTGTTCTTTTAAGTTGAACGTCGGCTCTTCAAACATATTCTCAATCAGCTCTGTTACTTTCGGTTTTGATTCGCCGTCAGCCTTTTTGATAGCTTGTTTGATTTCTTCTTTGGCCTGTTCAATCACTTTGTTCTCTTCTTCTTCAGACCATAGTCCTTTGTTTTCCAAGAACTTGCGGAAACGTACGAGCGGGTCTTTTTGCTCCCATTCATTTTCTATTTCTTTCGTACGGTATTTAGTCGGATCGTCACCGGACATTGTATGAGGTCCGTAACGGAATGTAAGAGTTTCGATCAGAGTCGGACCTTCACCGTTAATTGCGCGCTGGCGTGCTTCTGCGGTTGCAGCGTAAACGGCAAGTGCATCCATTCCGTCTACTTGAACACCTGTAATACCGACGGCAACTGCTTTTTGGGCAATTGTCTGTGCGGATGATTGCTTTTCTACAGGAGTTGAAATCGCATAGCGGTTATTCTGAACAACGAAGATCGCTGGCGCTTTAAATGCTCCGGCAAAGTTCATTCCTTCATAGAAGTCACCTTGAGAAGCTCCGCCGTCACCAGTGTAAGTAATAGCTACCGCTTTTTTACCGCGCTTTTTAAGACCTAAAGCTACACCTGCGGTTTGAATAATTTGAGCACCGATAATAATTTGAGGTGATAAAGCATTTACTCCCTCAGGCATCTGATTACCTTTAAAATGGCCTCTTGAGAACAGGAATGCCTGATGTAAAGGAAGCCCGTGCCAAATCAGCTGAGGAACGTCACGATAACCCGGAAGGATAAAGTCGTCCTGTTCAAGCGCGAAGTGTGATGCAATTTGAGAAGCTTCCTGGCCCGCTGTCGGTGCATAGAAACCTAAACGTCCTTGACGGGAAAGAGAAATTGAACGCTGGTCTAAAATGCGGATATACACCATTCTTCTCATTAATTCCTTTAACTGATCATCTGAAAGATCAGGCATTGCGTCTTTATTTACGACTTCTCCTTCAGCATTTAAAATTTGGAACGTTTCAAACTGCTTATGAATAGCATCAAATTGTTTTTTGCTATCAACAATTGAAGTTTTTGTCTTTGCAGCCATTTTTTAAACCACCTCTTCTTTTGATTTAACAGGGTTAGGATACCGTTTAGCCATCCGTATTAAAAACAGTCTTATCATGCTCTGCAATTCTAAAATTAATCATTCAGAAATTCACATAGCGCTTAAGCAAAGATAATGACGTTTAAACTGTACTAATAAAAAAAGATTTTTTATTAGTACAATATGATCAACAACCATAGTTTACAGTAATTAAACAAAGCCGTCAATTATTTATAACCTCATTTTGAAACCGCTTATAAAACTTAAGACCATATTGCGCCAAACTGTACTATAAAAGACTTTAAACTGTATTATAAAAATACTCTACTGTACTACAATTAAAAAAAATTACAAAGAGTAAATTAAGTTATTTAACTTAGGGGCAGGCTTTGAAAAGATGCCGCGGGATAAAAACGGGCAGTTAGCAATCGTCCCGCCTGCCGAACAGACGGGACGATGCTTTTGTCTAATTATTCAATACCCGCCCACACGATATTCAGCGGCGTCAGCACGGCATGAGGATGAAACTCGGAAATCGGAGTGAAAAATACATACGTAAAATCTTCGGCTGGATCAGAAAACATGCCGCACCAACCCATTCCAAGATGTGAGAAGGTGCCTTCTGTCATGAAATAATGGTCGCCGGCCGGCCACAAATTAACGCCTAAACCAAAGCCGCCTTCCTCTCTGGGCGCTCCGAAGAAGTAAAAAGGAAGACCGGGCTTTATTTGATTTCTCAGCATGGCCTCGACTGTTTTTCTTCCAAGCAGCTTCTTATCTTTCAATCTGCCTTTATTTCTAAACATTTCAGCCAACTTCCAAATATCCCGCAACGAAGAGTACAGACCGCTTGTCGCTTTATTCGGAAAATACGGGTGATGACTTTTTTCCAGCTGTACGCACTCGTGTTCATTGATCACACAAACTTCTTCTTTTAAAGCATCAGGCACATAAAAATACGTTCTTTCTAATCCGAGCGCTTCAATAATATGCTTTGTTACATACTGTTCGTAGGATACGCCTGTTACTTTTGAAATAATGATGCCAAGTATAACAAAACCGGTTCTGGAATAGTTCCATGCTTCATCCACTCCGTACTCCAAAGGCGTACTGACCAGATAGTTTATCCATTCTTCCTCATTCGTTAAGTCAATGCCTTCAGCCTTTTGAATATCCAGCTCAAAACTTAATCCCGCCGTATGAGTCAAAAGGTGCAAAATTTTAATTTCTCCGAAACCCGGTTTATCAAACGCAGGCAAAATGAGCTTGACCGGCATTTTCAGATCGAGCAAACCTTTTTCGACGAGCTGCATGACGGCTACAGCGGTAAACACTTTTGTCAAAGAACCGATTTCTCTGATTGTATCAAGCTGAAATGTTTGCTTTTCGTTTTGTCCGCCGGTAAATTCCCCTAACGACTCAGCTGCAAAAACCTCACCTCCTCTTGACATCATATAACTCGCACATTGCAGATCTCCATTGTCTATCATCGTCTGATAATGGCTGTTAAGAGCGTTAATTTGTTTCATATCAAATGCCGGATTGCTTATTGTTTGTTTCATTGTTTTCTCCCCCTGTACTGTATGTATCGTTTTCATCCTTTACTTACTGATTTCTTGATGAATTCTGACACCGCTTTATTAAATTCTTCCGGATGTGTGAGGTTCGGAAGATGCCCCGCTCCCTTAATTTTCTTTAATTCTGCATTGCTCAGCAGTTTCTGCAGCCTTTTTGTTTCTTTCTGATCAACTACGCTTTCCTTCTCACCCGTAAGGATAAGCGTTCTTGTATGAATGTCTTTTAAAAAGCCGATCGTAGAATAGCCTTCTTGTTGATGTATCTTCATAAAACGTTCAATAGAAGCATTTAAAAATTGATTACTGTATAAACTTTCATATTCATGCGATTTTCCTATAGCTATAAAATCATTTTTCAGTTTTTCCTCGACACTGCTTTCAGGGTCTTCTTCGTATTCGGTGTAACTTCCGGAAAGAATGAGTGTTTTTACTTTTTCAGGGTATTCATAGGCTATCCTCTGCCCTATCATGCCTCCCCAAGAAGCTGCCGCAATGTGGATCGGCCACGCAACCCCTATCTCGTTCAGCACTTCGATAAAAGTCTGAGCCAGCCCGCTCAGTGTAAAATCGGCGCTCCCCTCACTCAGCCCGTAACCCGGTGTGTGTATGACAATTACATTAAATTGATCTGCCCACTCTTTCATTTGTTCTTTCCACATGTAAGCAGTGGTAGCAAAACCGCAAATCAGTAAAATTGTTTCGCCCTTACCGCTCATCAATATCTCCATATGCCGGGCATTTTCTGTGTTTGCCAGAAAATGAACGGTTTCCGTTTCTTCTGTCTGGTAAAAAGCGATGAGTTTTTTTGCGGCATCGCTTTGATTGTGCTGAAGGGCTCCTTTCTTCAGTCTGCTCCAATAATGCAAATAATCGTCGAGATGACGATTGGAAGCCGTGCCGAGTATCCGGAAAGGACTTTCAGCTTCCGTAACGATTGACGAAGCATCAAAATCGGCTGCAATCGCTGAATCTCTTACCAGAGGCGGTGCTGAACGGGCGGATAACGGCTTGAAATCGTTTTGTATTTTTTCTTTTTCTCCGTATAACACGATCAGCTGGTGGCCTTGGCCGAGAAGCGAGTGTTCAAAAGCTTTGATTCCGGCAGTATTTTCTAATGGGTGAAGTCCGTACTCCCTTTTCATAATATCTTGGATGCCGGGATCAACTGACATGCCTCCGTCTTTCCAGAAAGGCCAATTTACAGCGATGGTTTTTCCTGATCTTCCCCCCGCCTTTCTCATACATTCCCTCCACTCGGCAAAATGCTCCAGAAAACGATTGGCGTAGGCATAATCGGCTTGACCCAGACTTCCGATTTCTGAGGAGATGGAAGAAAACAAAACAAAAAAGTCTAAAGGCATATCTCTGAGCGCTTCATCCAAATGAATCACACCATTGACCTTTGATTGCAGCACCGCTTGAGCTTCCGCGTCTGTTTTGTTCATAATGAGAGAGTCTTTTAACACGCCTGCACTGTAAATGACCCCGTTGATTTCGGAATAATCAGCACGAATTTTTTCCGCTAACTTGATGACCTGCTGCTTATCTGACATGTCAGCCTGGATATAAGAAATGCTTGCCCCGTCATATCGGATGCTGTCTAATTTTTCTTCCATGTCTGCTGTCATTTTCGATCGCCCGGCAATGATAACGCTGGCTCCGTGATTTGCATAAAGAAACGCTGAAATAATCCAGCCGATGCCGCTTAACCCTCCGATGATGAGATACACCCCGTTTTTTGCAAACTTTGCGGCCTTTTGTCCTGTTTGCAGCGAAGCGTCTCTATATGCTGTCACCCACCTTTTTTGATCGCCGTCATATTTCACAGCCCGATGATGTCCGGCACTTAATTCATTGAGAAGCAAAGGTGCTTTTTCAATGGTTTGTCTTGAAGAAATCTCAACCGTTTTACACTTTATATTCGGCTGCTCCGCATTCAGCGTTTTAAAAAAGCCTCCAATCGCGGCGTAAACCGGATTTGTATATTGATCCTTGTCATGTACGTACAGAATGTTGATGTTTTCTTTTGTTTTTTGACGGATCAAAGCTTTACTTAAATAAAGGATTGAATAAAAGCTGTGAGTCAGGTCTAACGCCGCTTCAGTATAAGCTTTTTTTGACAGGTAATGAATGATTGACGCCGGAAACGCTCCGGACTTTTTCATATCATCTAACAGTCTGGTGTAATGAGCAGACTGCTCCGGGTTAAATTTATAATGCTTTTCATTTACCATTTCATATTCAGCGGCGGCTTCCGCATAAATAACATTTTCACTGCCGATGCACTTACGGATTTCATCACTCAATGAACTGTCGAAATCGAAAATCAATGTATTTTCCTTAGGTACTTCTCCGGACTTTAATGGCGACTCAATCCATTCTTTTTGTAAATACAAAGATTCAAGCATCGGCTTTTCAGACGGCTCTTTCGTTTGCGTTTTTTCTTTAAAAGCTGCAGCCGGTGTATTACGCACATCATATTTTTCTTCTAAATAAGCCGCTAAATCATGAATATTGTTATAATCAAAAAGCAATGTCGGATACAATTGTGTATCCAATCTTTCCTCGAGCATTTTCGATATATGCAGCAGCTGTTTTGAGTCAAGACCCAGTTCGTAAAAAGATTGGTGTTTGTCCGCTTTATTTGGCGGTGTGTCTGTAACCTCTCCAATAATGGATGACAGCTCATCTGTTAATGTTTTTTGACTGTCTTGGTGCAAAACTGTATCAGAGATAGAGTCTGTAATGTCAGCTCCGTATTTCTCCTGCAGATATTCCGTCAATTCACCGATTGTGGAGTAATCAAATAATAAAGTCGGGTACAGCTTTGTATCTAACATCAGTTCTAATTTTTTGGATAAGTCTAATAATTGTTTAGAATCCAAGCCCATCTCGTAAAAGGAAATATCATTCTTCACTGTTTCAGCAGGTTTTTCAATCATGCCGGCTATCTCTTGGATCAAATTATTTCTGATCATTTCTTTATTGTTCGTTGCGCTGCCGACTTCTTTAGCTTTTTGGGAATGCTCCAGCCTTTGTATTGATTTTTCATTTCTGACTCTTTTCACACCGAATCGCTCATAATAAAAAGCAAGCTCTCCATCAGGCCTGTATACTTCTATGTCCGCATATAAAATGTCTTTAGAAGGCGGCTGCGTTATACTGTTTTTATCAATATACACAAAACAAGACCCAGTTGTTTTATGCAGTGCCCGGAATGTCTCAATATATATAGGGATAAACGCATTTGTTCCTTCATCCGGCAAGTCTGATGTAAGGATTCCCAACAAGCTGAGAGACCCATCCAAAAATGCGGGATGCATGTAAAAGTCATCTGTATATTCTTTTGAAAGTCCGCTTAAACTGACCTCTCCCAGAATATAATTTTCACCTTCAAATACCGTACCTTCCAATTTCATAAAATCTTTATGAATCAGCCCGCCCCTGCGCAAATTACGATAGGCGGATTCAGCATCCGAAATCCGGACGGCTCCTTTCTTTAATTCTTCGATTGAAATTGTCTTTTCGTTTATCGCATTTTTTCTTATGATTTCCGCCTGCAAGTTGACTGACGCTTCACCTTCCGCCTTTTCAGCGACCCATTTCCTGCTTGTTGTTTCAACAAGCCAGCCGTTTTCTTGTTCCGTAAACTGGAAGGTGACTTTTTTATCAAAATGGACTGACGTCGCAACAGGTTCACGGAATAAAACATGTTTGATTTCAAAACTTCGGGGGGATATCCCTTTCTCAGCTAAAAATCGTGTTATTAAATCCAGATACGTTACGCCGGGTATCGTACGCACTTGATGAAGGACATGGTCTGAAACAATATAATCGTCATGTTTGACTAATACGCTGAACCTCATGCAACTCGACAACCTTTCTTCTTTTACAAAGTAAAGAAACAGAGCAGGTGCTACTCTGTTTCATCAATAATTTCAAGAAGCCGTTTTTTATTCTGTTTGATTTGTTTTTTTCGATTTGAATCCGGCCAGTACTCTTTTCTGACAAACTCGGCAGGCGGCAGCGGAGTTCTGACGGCATGATATGAATCATCCAGGCCGCTTACCAAAAGGTGGGCGTTTGTTCCGCCAAAACCGAAAGCGCTGATGCCCGCCCTCCGTTTTCCATCCTTCCAGCTTCTCAGCTCTGTATTCGGATAAAAAGGCGACTTTTCAAATTCAAAGCGGGGATTTGGCGTTTCACAATTCAATGTAGGCGGAATTTCCTTATGCCATATTGATAAAATCACTTTAATGAAACTTGCCGCTCCGGCAGCGCTTAATAAGTGTCCGATATTGGTTTTTACACTTCCTACTCCGCAAAATTGCGTTTTGTTTGTGTCTCTTCGGAATACTTTTGTCAGAGCCTGTAGCTCAATCGGATCTCCAATCATCGTACCTGTGCCGTGAGTTTCGACGTAGCTGACTGATCCGGGAGTGATATCGGCTTTTTCAAATGCATCTTGAATAACCTGCTCTTGAAGCTTAGGATTCGGGGTCGTAATTCCCATTGTCGCACCGTCGTTATTAATAGCTGATGCTTCAATGATACCGTATATCCGATCTCCGTCCGCTTTCGCTTTCTCGAGCGGTTTTAACAGAACAGCGCCAAAACCCTCTCCGGGTACAAAGCCGTTTGCCCTTTCATCAAAAGTAAAACACTGACCGTCCGGCGAAAGAGCTCCTCCTTCTGTTAACATCAGGTAAGGAATTTCATCCAAAAGCAGATCCGCCCCTCCTGCCAGCGCCATCTCTGAATCACCGTTTTTTATGCTTTGGCAGGCTAAATGAATGCTGACTAATGAAGAAGAACAAGCGGTATCAGAAACCATGCTTGGACCGTGAAAATTAAAGAAATGCGACACGTGTGAAGCAATAAAGTTTTGACTAAGCCCGACGATGTGGCTGCTGCTTTCTTTCGGCAGTTTGTGACCGTAGCCGCCCATTCTGGAACCGACAAATACGCCGACTTTTTTTCCCGATAATTCTGTTTCTTCATAACCGGCATCCCGTACAGTCTGTACACTCGTTTCTAAGAAATGTCTTATCAGCGGGTCCGTTTGGATGGCTTTCTCCTCTTCCATGCGGAAATACTCCGGATCAAAGCTGCCGATTCCATTGATAAATCCTCCCCATTTGCTGATGCTTTTTCCCTTTTGCTGCACCGGAGAGTAATTTTCTTCTATATTCCACCGGGAATCAGGTACTTCTTTAATATGATTCTTCCCTTTTTTCAGATTGTCCCAAAATTCCTCTTTATCAGCCGCTCCAGGGAACTTACATCCGATTCCGATAACAGCTATCTTTGCAGAGGAAGCCGTCTGCGGTTCTGTATTTCGGCTCGTCACAGACTGCATATCATGCTGATTGCTGCTTTGAGAATCAGTCTGTTCGATTTGTTTTTTCAACGGCGGCGCCGTCTTACCGATATATTCCGCAAGACCATGAATCGTGTTGTGTTCAAGAAGCACAGTAGGGTCAATTTTTTTCTGAATCATTGCTTCTATACGATGTATAATGCTGACAAGAAGTATAGAATCCACACCGTATTCCTGAAAATCCGTATTTGGGTTAAGCTTTTCAAGGGGAATGCTCAATTCCTCGGCAAATACGGCAGAAAGTTCACTGACAAGCCCTTCTGAATGATCAAAAGTGTCGGGAGTCTCCTGTCTTCGCACTGGAAATGAAGCCTTGCCGGTTTTATTGATATTCAGGAGACTGTCTGCATGAAACACTGTTCCTTTTTTCACGATAGGAATGATATTGGCCGATTTTTTCTCCAGTGCATGATACAAAACCGCCAGTCCTTCCCGTGTGGAAAGAGAGTCCAATCCCAATTCATCATATAAAGGACTCGTCACAGTACCCATTCCGACTTCTTTCCAGCTCGGCCAATTGATGGACGTGAAATACGTTCTCCCCTTTTGAAAATGATAAGCCGCGAAATAGTCCATATATGCGTTTGCAGACGCGTAATCAGTCATTCCTTTCGACAGTTTGGGTGACTGTGCAGCAATTGATGAAAATAGAATAAAGAAATCCAGCGGCCTATTATTAAAAATCCGCTCCAAATTCTGAAGTCCAGTGACTTTCGGGCCGTACACCGTCTTAAATTCACTCATTCTTTTATGAATAAAGGCCGGATTTCCGCCGCTGTGCAGTCCGGCACAGTGTATGACACCGCTTATATCTTTAAATTCAATGCTTACTTGGTGAAAGAATGAACGCAGCCTCTCTTCATTTGTGAGAGAACCGCTGTAATACAGATAGTTGACACCTTTCTCTTCAAAACTTTGAAACAGTTTGATATTGCTGACTGTCTTTTCGTCCTGTCTGCCCTCTTTCAGCAAATGATCCCATTCACTTCGCAAAGGTAATGGACGCGTCCCCGTCAGCACGAGTTTTTTCACTCCCCGTTTCACCAAATCTTCAGCTATTGCTCTGCCAATACCCCCTGTCCCGCCGGTAATCACGATGGCTTTATCCGCAGGAAATGAAACAGGCCCGCCGGTATGGATTCTTTCTTCTTCAAAATACGGAACATATCTGACGCCGCTGCGGTAGCATACTTCATTCTCTCCGGTACATTGCGCCCTTTCATTCTCAAAGATTTGTTTCAGCTCATGCGTTTCTTTCATGCTGTCTATATCTATTGTTTTCACATGAGCAAAGCCGTATTCCGCAGAAAGGGCTTTCAGAAAAGCCGCTGATTCTGCCCCCGTCAGCTTTGGTTTTTCCGCTTTAAATACCTGCAAGCCATTGGTGATTTGTAAAATGGATAATGGTGTTTCCTTTTTACTCCGCTTAATTATTTCTTGTATAAATAAGAATTTACCATATGGGATGCCGTTCTGATTGTCACTCTGGTTTCCGATATCTGAGAAATCAAATATATTTTCGACCTGCCGCTCACCGCCCGAGAAGATCTCACGGATAACGTCGTATGCGTGGTTTTCATCTAATAAAGAACACTTAAACATTTGATCAGAGTGTTTTATAAATGAAGAGTGATGTTTTATGACAATCAGATTCTCCTGATCTATATCCGAACAAATGGTGCGGGCAATTGATTCTGTGTCTTGATTTACAAATGCTACTGTCAGTCCGTACTCTTTTGTTTCGGATGGATTTACAAACGGATTCTCCCTCCATTTTTTTTGCAAGTGATGTTGAAAAGAATGCTGAGGGATCTCTGCCTTCTCAGTCCTGGACGGAACCCAATAACGTTCTTTTGCAAACGGATAAGTCGGAATTGAGATCCGTTTACCCGGCTGCTGTAAATGTTGATGAACGGATTTCCAGTCGATATCCGCCCCCCAAACCCATAATTGAGCCAGCTTTTCCGCTTCACCGTTCTCAATAATGGTCTTTACAAACAATTCACCTGCTCTGCCTTCCGTTAACGCCTTCATTTTTTCAGCGAATGCATCTGCTGATTGCTGATTAACATATACGCCTGGAACTTGCTTGTCACCGCGGCAAAACTCAAATAATTTATCTTTCATTTCTTTAAGAGAGGTACCGGTAATCGCCGCTCTGGCCTCCATCGCTTCTCTGCCCGATTGTGTAGTGTATGCCAGATCCCGTAAAACGACGCTTTCCGAATGGCCGGCTTCCATCACTTCATTCGGGAACATGTTTCTTATCGCTCCGGCATATTCCTTCAATAAGTATTCAGTAACCGCTTGAATGGAGGCGCAATCAGTTAATTCATACATCGTGAGTTCAATATGAAACATTTCGTTAATAAAATCCGCCATCCGGCTTAATTCCAAAGGCCCTACGCCAAATTCACTCAGGTGATCAGCAATATTAATTTCTTCCGGATGGATATGAAGCAATTCCGAAACAAACGGTTTGAGTACTTCATTCACCTTTTCTTTCATATCAGGCTGTTTATCCTTTACTTCAGGACTTAGTGAACGTTGAATAAAATCTTTCATGTTTTCGGCATACTCAAGAAGACGTTCATTGTCTTTGGCAGATAACAGGACAATATGCGGTTCGTTCTCAACATGTTCTGTTGAGACGTTTGTTTCTTCATATTCTTCTATAATGATATGAACATTCGTTCCTCCGGCTCCGAATGAGCTGATCCCCGCTCTTCTCGGAACAGTTACTGTTTTTCCGTTTTCCTGCAGTTTCGGTTTCTTCCAGTCTTGCAATGACCGCTGTACATAAAAGGGAGATGCTTTAAAATCAATATTTGGATTCAACGTCTCCGCATGTATGGAAGGAAACAGTTTTTTCAGTTTCATTTGCAAAAGAACCTTTGTCAAACCGGCAATTCCCGCTGCGGCCTCAAGATGGCCGATATTTGATTTGACAGAACCGATTGAACAATATTGAGTGTGCTCCGTAAATTCCCGAAACGCTTTTGTTAATCCGGTGATCTCAATCGGGTCTCCCAGAGAAGTTCCCGTTCCGTGAGCTTCAATATAACTAATTGTACGAGGGTCAATACAAGCTTTCTGAAGCGCGTCCTGTATCAGTTCAGACTGACCATTTGGATTAGGAACCGTAAAACCGTTTGTTCTCCCTCCGTGATTGACCGCTGTCGCTTTAATCAGCGCATAAATATGATCTCCGTCCCTTACCGCTTCCGCCGCCGGCTTTAAAAGTACGGATCCCACTCCTTCTCCCGGTACATAACCGTCACCGCCCTCGCCGAATGTACGGCACCGGCCATCACTTGCAAAGAAGCGGCTTTGATTTAATAATGTATATTTATTCGGATGAAGCGTAAGATTGACCCCGCCCGCAACAGCAAGGGTGCTTTCTCCTCTTCGTATACTTTCACAGGCTAAGTGAATGGCGTTAAGAGAGGATGAACACATTGTATCAACCGCCATACTCGGCCCCTTAAAGTTAAAGAAATATGATATTCTGTTTGCTATTGCAGAAAATGGAGACCCGACGGCCAGTTCATTTCCTTTAAGTGATTCTTCAACGCCGAAAAATTGATAGCTTCCATATGTGACGCCTGCAAATACTCCGACCTTTTTGCGGGTCAGATCTGAAGGTTTATAACCCGCATCCTCTATGGTATTGTACACTGTCTCTAAAAAGAGGCGTTCCTGAGGATCAAGAAAAGCCGCTTCTTTCGGTGATATCCGGAAAAATAAAGGATCAAACCGGTCTGGATTTTTCAGAAAACCTCCCCACTTATAGCAGCTTCCCTCCAGCATTTCCTTCCGGTCATCAGGAATTTCGCTTACGCAATCCCGTCCATTCATCAGCACATTCTGGAACTCCCTGATGTTTTCCGCACCCGGGTATCTGCCGCTGACACCGATAATGGCTATATCAGCAGAAAGGGGATCGGCCGAAATGTGCTCTTTTGAATCTTCTCCTTCAGAGCGTAACGGCGCTTTTGTTTCCACTGGTTTTCTTTTTGGCTTTTTTTGATATGAAACAAGTTCAGATGTGCCGGCCGGGTTCAGCAGTTTCATCATTCGTTCGCTGTGATGACTCAGGAAATATTCGGCTAACTGCGATATTGAATGATATTCAAAAAATAATGTTTTCGACAATCTGCCGATACTTTGCTCCAGCTTTTTGGTCAGACGCATGATCATCACTGAATCAATGCCGTATTTCTCCAGATATTGTTTTTCATCTATGAGTGAGGCCGGTAATTTCAATTCCTCTGACATTATATTTTTCAGATAACTGATTATATTTTGTCTTAATTCATCATTTTGCAAATCAGCATCTTCCTGCTGCTTTAAATGAAAGCTGATTGTGCCGGCACGCTTCAGCACATCCTCAATCTTTTCTTTACGGCCTTTCAGGGCAATCAGCTGTTCAGATGATTGACACAAGCTGTTCTCCAGAGCCTGTATTCCGTCACTGTCATCTAACGGGTCAAGACCGAGTTCCTGTTTCATGTAGGATACTCCTTCATCGTCAATATTCATCCCGCCGGAAGTCCATAGCGGCCAATTGACTGACACTACCCTTTCGGCAGACTCTTTTGCGGTCATAACTGCTGCATACTGATCCAGAAAGGCATTGGCGAAAGCATAGTCACATTGGCCGGCTGAGCCGAAGACTGCCGATGTGGATGAAAACAAGACAAGTAATTCAACTTTCATTTTTTTGATTTCTTCCGCCAGCCACAGCGTGCCATAAACTTTCGAACCTGTGACTTGATCAATTTCTTCTTTTGTCTTTCTTAAGATAAAAGAGTCACGGAGTACGCCGGCACTGTGAAATACTCCATGTAAGGTGCCGAACTGCTCTTTTGCAAAAGCAAATATCCGTTCAGCATCACTTTGTTTTGAAACATCAGATCGGATATATTCAACTGTTGAACCTGAACTTCTTAAATATTCGATCTTTTTCTCCTGCTCTTCAGTTAAATCAGAGCGCCCCGTTAATATGAGATTCGCTTTCCATTTTTCCGACAGATGTTTTGCCAGAATATAACCGAGACCGCCCAGGCCTCCTGTAATCAGATAATTCCCATGATGTTTCAGCGGCTGGGTTAAATCGAATGAGCCGGCTTTATTATAGCTTTTCGTAAAACGTCTGCCGTTTTCATAGCGCACTTCAAAATGAATATCCCGTTTTTCGTCAAACTCTCTCTGATATATGTCCGCTATTGCAGGAAGAGCGGCTCCCGCACCCTCTGATTGCGTGATATTGATAATCTGATAGTGAAAATTGGGGTGTTCCTGGTGAACGGTTTTCACCAATCCGCCGAGCGCATGATGCAGCGGCAGTTGTTCTTTATTCTCTGTTTGAAAAATATGCGTCAGCTTTATTATCTTTTTCCATTTTAGTTCAATCAGCGCCTGTGTAATATACAGAAGAGAAAACAATCCGTTTTCCAATTGTTTCTGTATACCTCCTTTACTCATGTCAGCCTGAGAATCAGACCACAAGTGAAGAATCTTTTCGGGCAGCTGATAATGATCATGAATGTATCGGAACAGCTTTAGATAATCGTGTTTTTTCACGTGGTTCATACAAATCGTATCATCATGTAAAACAGCAAATTCTTTTCCGCGGATGACAAACAAGAGAGTACAGCCCTTAAACAAACCGCTCAATTCTTGTATTTGCCGTTCATTTTCTGCAAAAATCAGGAGCAATCCCGTCAAGGGTACGCTCTTCTTACTCGGAATGAACGATTCTGTCCATTCCGGCTTGTAATAAAAAAGCGGATGGTTCGATGCCCGTGATTTTTGATTCTGAATGGATGTCACACGGGCATAGCCTTCGTCAGCCGACATTTGTCCTGTTTGAATCAGATCAAGAATATCGCTGATTTGTTCACGTTTTCCGTTCATCATTCTTCCCCCATTAATTGTTTCAATACAGCCTTCTGATCAATATCATTGGTTTCCAATTGACGCAGGAGACGAATGAGTTCATCGTCCGTCTGAACAGTGTCTTTTTCATGACCATACCTGAATCTCACATCTCTGCACTCTGCCAGAATGCTTCCGTTTCCATCTGTAAATGTCATATGACACGTTACATCACGGCTGTTCTGCCGGTTCTCTTTTTGAGTATAGACATAAAAATTTTGAGCGAGAGGCTGATAGACATCCGCCGCTCCCATTCCGATCAATTCCGGGAAGGTTTCTCCGCTGACAAAAAACGCACTGGCTTGAATCGCGGACTCAAGCGCTTCAGGAGAGATCGTAAAATTCTCTCTTTTTGCATAAAGCTCATCCGGCAATGAATGAAGCGACAGCATTCCGTCACTGTTTTTCGCTGATTCAATGACAAAAGGCGCTTCAGCCGGATGTTCAGTCATTTCTGATTTGACTTCAGCAATATCAAGCGCTTCAGGAAGCATACCGCTTTCAGGCTTAACAATATGCGCATTTCCCCTGGCAAGACGTACTTTATTCTCATTTTTTGTGTTTGCATATATCTCAAATCGCGCAAAGCCGCGCTCAGGCGTCAGCGTAATCATCAGTTCCCGTATATCAGTCATTCCGTTCATGCTTTCGGTCCACAATAAATCAGTCAATGTATGAACTGGTTGTCCAAATGCCTCCGCTGCATTGACGATAGCCATTTCAGCCAAAGATGCATAAGGGAAAAAGGACACGTTTCCTTCAGACAGACTTAGTGCAAACGGATGATTACGGCTGATTTTTTTCGTGAAACTGAACTGATTAAAATCGGACGTGTTACTCCCCAAGAAAGGGTGACCCGGCTTACTCACATCCGCTGAAGCAAGTGCGTCCCCTTTTTCCGCTATCCAATACCGCTGTTTGATCAGCGGTTGTCCCGGAATAGAAATCCTGCGAGCATTCCGATTCACCTCAAAAGTCTCCCAATCTATCTTTCTTCCATTTACCCATTTGGATGCTGCTTCGGCGTAATCTGAACAAACGTGAGGCATTTCATTGTGAACTTCTGATTCGAATGTATGACCGGTATGGCTCAAGCTGCTTTTTTCACCCCTGATATAAGCTGAAAGCTCTTCAGCAATGACCTGCCCGGAATCTGCCACTATCGCCAGCCGTTCTTCCATATGATCGCGTCCCGTCTGAAGTGTATAGGCAATATCCTGAAGACGCAGTTTATGATTGTTATCCTTCGATTCATTTTCTGATAGAAAATCAGCCATAACCTTTGCATATTTTATCAGCCGTTGTTTGTCTTGAGCCGATAAAACAAAGATCACTCGGCCGCTTTGATGATCAAAAGCTTTTGGCGGCTCATACGCTTCCAATATAAGATGCGCGTTTGTCCCTCCTGCCCCAAAAGCGCTTACCCCGGCTCTCAAAGGATGAACAACATTGCTGTTTTGCGGAATATTCCATTCAGCCGCTTTCCGCTGCACTTGAAAAGGAACCTGATCAAAATCTATAAACGGATTAACAATATCGGAATGCAGAGAAGGAACAAGCTGCTTATTCTTCATTTGGAGAAGCACTTTCGTTACCGCAGCGATTCCTGCCGCAGATTCTAAATGTCCGATATTTGATTTCACCGAACCGATGGCGCAAGGATGGTTCAATTGATAGGAATCTTTCAGTCCTTGAATTTCAATCGGATCGCCTAATGACGTCCCTGTTCCATGCGCTTCAATATAATTGACGGTGTTCGGATCAATGTCAGCTTTACGAAGCGCTTCTGAAATGACCTCCGCCTGCGCATCCGGATTCGGTATGGAATACCCGCTCGCCTTTCCTCCATGGTTAACGGCGCTTCCCTTAATCACGCCATATATTTGATCTTGATCTTCTATTGCTTTTTTCAATGGTTTTAACAATACGGCTCCGACTCCCTCACCGGGAACATAACCGCTTCCGTCTTTTCCAAAACTCCGGCATCTGCCGTCACTTGATAGAAACTGTCCCATACTGAGGAACTTATATTTATTCGGATGTATTGACAAATTCACTCCGCCGGCTAATGCCATATCGCTCTCTCCGCAATGTATGCTTTGGCATGCGTAATGAATAGAGGTCAGTGATGAAGAGCACATTGTATCCAGAGCCAAACTCGGACCTTTTAAATGAAAATAATAAGACACCCGATTGGCAATTGAAGAATAGACGGACGCCGGCGAGAAAGCCGCTCCGTTTTCTTCCCCTTCAAATAGTTGATATTGGCCCCACATTGCACCGACAAATACACCGACTTTCATCTTTTCCAGCATGTTTCTCGGGTACCCTGAGTCTTCAAAACAATTTTTGGCCGTTTCTAAAAAGAGCCTTTCCTGGGGATCCATAAGTTCTGCTTCCCTTGGGGAAATATGAAAGAAAAGCGGATCAAATTGATCGGCTCCGCTGATAAAACCTCCCCACTTGCTGTAAGACTTCCCTTTCATATCTCTGTCTTCGCTGAAGAAATCATCCATATTCCAGCGGTCAGGCGGGATTTCTGTAATACAATCTTTTCCGCTCTTTAAATTCTTCCAAAATTCAGGTAAGTCTTCAGCCATCGGATACTTCCCGCTTAATCCGATAATGGCAATGTCCTCATGCCTTGTATCAGCTTTCTCATTTATTTGGATCTCGCAGTTTTCATCCTCTATGAAGGTATCTTGAAGTACAGATTCTAATTTTTCTTTGTCACCTTCAAACACGATCAGCTGTGATGCGTTCAGAGAGAGTGAATCTTGAAAAGCTTTGATCCCATTGGTTTTACTAAGGGGAACCATACCGATTTTTTGTTTCATCCATTTTTCAGTTTGTTTATCCACTTTCATGCCGCCGTCTTCCCATAGCGGCCAGCCGATGGCTACTGAGACGCCGGAGCGTTCTTTTTTCCGCCTCATTCCTTCACGCCACTCAGCGAAAAGATCAATGAACCGGTTGGCCAATGCGTAATCCGTCTGTCCGATATTCCCGTACATCGAGCTGCTTGATGAAAACATCACAAAGAAGTCCAAAGGTTCGGTTTGCAGCAAGCTGTCCAATAAGACCGTCCCATTTATTTTCGGAGCGATCACTTCCTGAATTTCATCTTTTGATTTTTGAATCAATAAAGCGTCGTGCGTCACACCGGCACTGTGTATCACACCGTTGATTTCTCCGAATTGCCTTTTTATGGTTTTTATGATTCGCTCTGCATCGCGGCTATCTGAAAAATCACCTCTTATATATTGAACCGAAGAACCGCCTGCTTTCATTCGGCTGATTTTGTTCTTTTTGTCTTCCGTAAGTTCAGAACGGCCCGCTAAAATAATATTGGCTTTCGTTTGGGCTGCGATATGTTCTGCAAATATAAGGCCTAAGCCGCCGGCCCCTCCTGTAATCATGTATACTCCGTTTTCTTTAAAGGAGAAACCTGAGTTTTGAGCCGGTTCCGCTTCCCGTAAGGCACGGACCCAGCGCACATTTCTTTCATAATAAAGATCGGTTTCTCCCGGATGCGCTTCCGTAGATTCGACTCTGATGATTTCAGCTGTAAGTTCCGGCAACGATGACTTGTCTGAAACTGATATCCCGATTGTCTTAAGGGCCAGTTTCGGGTTCTCAAGCAAAATAGACTGCCCTGCGCCATGGACTGAAGCGTAAAGCGGCTGATCATTTTTATGGTCCGCCGGATAAAGGAAAAGCGATACAACCTTTTTTTCCGCCTTGCTGCGCATCAATGCCCGGCTGAAAAAGAATAGCGGGTAAGCCCCTTTAGAAAGCTGTTCACTTATTTTTTCCGGGCCGGCAAATGACCCTTCCGGCCACCCGTAAACCACGGTGTCGGGCATTTGCCCCCTTTTTTTCAGATCAGCTGCAAGCCTGTCAAAGTGAGCTTCCTCCCTGTGATCTATCTCATAAACACCGTCTCCGTGATAGGAGAAACGATTCCCTGATAAAACGAGAATGATCTGTGTATTTTCGAATCCATTTTCAGCATTTTCCCGCATAAAATGAAAAAGCTCTCTGTCATATTGAAACAGCAGGCATGTTCTTTTCTTTTTATTTCCGCAATTCGGGTCCCAAGCGGCAGCCTTTTGTCTCCAATGCGGCGTTAAATAGGTCAGAGCCGTATGATTCTCTCCATGATGAAGAGGGCGGTCTTTTTCAACGGAAGTCTTTTCGCCGCTCTCTGCAAAATAATTTGCAAGTTTTTGAATCGTCGGATACTCAAACAATAAAGTAGGGTACAGTTCCCTGCCTGTTTTCTCTTCCAATGCCTTTACGGCTTGCATAAGTGTTACGGAATCGAGGCCTTGTTCATAAAAACCTTTTACAACAGAGAGTGTTTCAGGAGCAGTCCCTTTGATATCTGCGATCAGCTGCTGAATGTCTCCTTCTGTTATAAGAGCGGAAAGATTTTCGTTCTTACTTTCTTTCAAGTCAGGCTTTTCAGCCGGTAGATTTCGCGTTAAGAAATAACTGGACATTTTTTGATTTTCTTTAATATACGCGGCGAGTTCCCGGATCGTTTTCTGCTCAAACAGGAGTGTAGGATACAGCTGTTCCCCTGTTTTGTTTTCAAGTTCTTTGACAATGGCAAGCAAAGAAGCTGAATCCAGGCCCTGTTCATAAAAACCAATGTCTGTCCTTATGTCACGCAGATCTATATTTGAAACCCCGGATATTAATTCTTTAAGGTGTGTCTCGATGCTTTCGCTTCGATTTATGATTGAATCTTTTCTGATCAGGCTGTCTTTTGGCTGAGAAGCCGCTTCAGTTTCCAAACGAGTCTGCTTCAGGTTTTCAATTAAATCTTTTGAGCGGATATGTTTCACAGACAGCCGCGTAAAATAAGCGATCATCTCCCCGTGTGCATCGTACAAACCGTAACTTACTTGGATGACATCCCCTGAATCATGATTTTGGTCTTGCTTCTCTATGTACACATAACACCTGTCTTCCAGGCGCTTCGTCATACGGAAAGATTCAATATGAATGGGAATATACGTTTTCATCCGGCTTGCCGGAGATCCTTGTGTAAAATATTCGGGACATGCCTGATAAAGGATCGATATGATGGTAGACGCATCAAGAAAAGTGGGATGCAATTGAAAATAGCCGGTATATTGATTGGCAATTTGGCTGAGCGTCAACTCTGCAAGTACAGAATGGTCAGACGCATAAACCTTCCCCAGACTCTTCATAAATTCAAAATGCTCTATATCGACCTTTTTTAAATAGTCATAACATATCTCCATATCGGCTTCACGGACGGAGGCATGTTTGATTTCATCAATATTGATTGAACTCATGCTTTCCGGGATTTTCGGCATGAGCCTGCAGTTCATATTCTCATCCCAGCTTTCATCCAGAATGCGGTCATCTTTTACTTTTCTGCTCTTCGCCTGAATTTCCCATCCCTGTTCCAATCCCTGAAAACGGATGCGGATTTCTCTGTCAAAGGTATCCGATGTTGCTACAGGTTCCAAATACAAAATATTCTGACACTCGAGTTCTTCAATAGGCAAACCTTTGCTCAGCGCCATACGGTATATCATATCTAAAAATGTGACACCGGGTATAATCCGGGTGCCATGCACCCGGTGATCCCTGACAATATAGTCCGTATGTTTAATTGTTAATGTGAACTGATAGTTTTGTTTACTGGCCACCTGTCTCATTCCTTTTCTTTTCTTTATAATTCTTTGAAATCAAGTAAAGGAATCAGCAATTCTGACTCTTCCTTTTCTGGAGTTTCTCCATTGTCGATCCAGCATTGTTCCTTATTGAATATAATCGGAGAAAGCGGGTGTCTTTTTGTCTCTCCATATCCTAATGTGAGATGGCTGTCGCTCAATATCATATGTGCGTTCGTGCCCCCGAATCCAAAAGAACTGATTCCGGCTCTCAAAACCCCTTTTCTGGGACGCCATTCTTTTAAAGACGTGTTCGGAAAGAATGGCGACTGATCAAATTTAAAACGCGGATTTGGCGTTTTACAATGTAATGTCGGCGGGAGCATCTGATTTTTTATGGATAAGGCAACCTTTATAATACTCGCTATCCCCGCTGCGCTCATTAAATGTCCGAAATTCGTTTTTACGCTGCCTACTCCGCAAAATTGCGTTTCTTCCGTAACCTCCCGGAACACTTCAGTCAGCGCTTTTAATTCAATCGGATCTCCTATCATCGTACCGGTGCCATGCGTCTCGACATAACTGAGAGTATCTGCATCAATTCCGCCTTTTTTCAGGGCTTTTTTTATCACTGCGCTTTGCGCTTTCGGATTAGGTGTTGTCATTCCCATTGTCTGTCCGTCATTATTAACCGCGGATGAGTCAATTACCGCGTAAATTCTGTCACCTTCGGCAAGGGCATCATCAAGTCTTTTCAAAAGGACTGCGCCGCATCCCTCTCCCGGTACAAATCCATCTGCCTTCTCATCAAATGTATGACATTTTCCTTCAGGTGAAAGCGCCCGAGCCTCACTCAGCATGACGTAAGGCTTTTGATCCAGCAAAATGTCAACCCCGCCCGCAATCGCCATATCTGACTCTTTTGACATCAGGCTTTGACAAGCGAGATGGACGCTGACCAATGAAGAAGAACAAGCCGTGTCTACAACCAGATTCGGTCCTTTCAGATTAAAAAAGTGTGAGATATGCGCGCCTATGAAATTTTGTCCTATACCAACGATCGTATTTTTTGAAGGGGAACCTATTTTGGACATAAACGTCCCGGTCCGCGAACCGACGAAGACGCCGACTTCTTTATTTGATACTTCTTCTTTTGTATAGCCGCCGTCTCTCAATGTCTGGACGCTGACCTCAAGGCATTTTTTGATTAACGGATCAAGCTCTGATGCCTCACTTTTGTTCATATTAAAAAATGCGGGATCGAAAGACTCAATATCTTGAAGAAATCCGCCCCACTTACTGATACTTTTTCCCTTTTCATAGGTGTCAGAGTAGTATGAAGAAATATCCCATCGCGACGCCGGGACTTCGCGGACACTATTTTGTCCTTTCTTCAAATTTGTCCAGAACGTTTCTGTGTCCGGAGCATCCGGAAACTCACAGCCCATTCCGATAATAGCGATTTGGTTCAGACTGGTTTGTTGCATTTGAGATCCGCTGTCCCGTACTTCGGAAGCATTTTGATTTATATGTTGCTCTTTTTTCCGAACCTCAATGTTTTCTGAATCAATTTGAGGACTGATCCCCTCACTTGCAAATAATTCGTTTAAATAGACGGCCAGTTGTGAAAAACTCGGATACTCCAGAAAAGCTGAAGGTTCAATTTTTATTTGAAATGCATCTTCCGCTTTTTTGACAAGCTGAACCAGTAAGATTGAATCAACTCCGTAATCCGCAAAAGACGTATCTTGATCTAAATTCCCGTAAGGTATTTTCAGCTCTGCGGAAAAAATCTCCATTAACTTCCTGATCATAGCTTCATTGTCTCCCTGACCAGAAATCACTTTTTCCTCAGCATCCGGGTTATTTTTAGCAGCTTGAATTCTTGTCTGAAGCAGCTGCTGCAGCATGAATTTCTCCGGATGTGTCTTTGCCGGTATAAGGCAGGGGTATCCGTTTATCGTCATCATTTCATCCAGCATGGCAATACCTGTTTCTGTTGAGTGAGATAGTAAACCAAGTGCCTGATATGATGGACTTGTCACCTCGCCCATCCCAATGTCCTTCCAGCTCGGCCAGTTAATTGATTGATAATATGTTCTGCCGGCTGCATGCTGATACGCCGCAAAGTAATCCATAAAAGCGTTCGCTGCGGCATAGTCACTTGTTCCGGCGCCTAATAAAGGAAAAGCGCTCGCAACAGATGAAAACAAAATGAAGAAATCAAGTTCGTCATCAATAAAAATGTCATGAAGTACCTGCATCCCCTGCACCTTTGGCTCAAATACTTCTCTTATTTCTTTATCAGATTTATGAATAAAAGCCGGATTCGAATGATTGGCTGCACCAGCGCAATGAATCACCCCGCCGATTTTGCCGAACTTCAGTCTCACCTCTGAAAAGAAGCGATGTAATGTTTCTTTTTCCGTGAGCGGCCCGGAATACACTTCCACCTGAACTCCCTTTTGATCCAACTCATGCAGCAGTTGTAATTTCGAATAAAGAGGTGACTTTTCATCGGTGTCTTTTAACATGCCGGCTATTTTATCAGATTCCGGAAGGTCGGTTACTCCCATCAACACAAGTTTTTTGACTCCCTTGCCGGCATAATGTCTGGCAAGTTCTGCTCCGATCCCTCTTGTTCCCCCTGTAATTACCAGGGTTTGATCCGTACGGCATACTGGCAGACCGGATAGTTTCCGGTTTATTTCCGCTGCATGTAATTTCTCGACGTATGGAATATAACGTTCACCGTTCCGGTAGCAGATTTCACTATACAGCCCGTCAGCGCAAGCTTCATCTGTGATTACCTGTCTCAGTTCCGCCGCAGTCCCGACATGCCCGTCTACATCTATTGTTTTTGATTTTATCTTTTGATACTCCGCACTCAGCATTTTATATAGTCCGGCTGTTTCGGCTCCGGCTAACGACGGCTTGTCATTCAGAAATGTCTGCAGCCCTCTGGTCACATGTAAAACGAAAAGCTGTTTACGTGTCTTTATGATTTCCTGCAGCAGTGTCAGCTTCCCGATTGTGCCAGTGCGTGCCCCGTTTTGATCACTCCGGAAATCTGACAGGTCAATCATGCCGATGATTTCCGGATTTTCTTCTATGACCGCTAGAGCCGTTTTTTTGGCTTCCCCATCCGAATGATCCCAGTTATCTGCGCAAATGACAGCGGATTCAATCATAGGGTCTGAATCAAACAATTCGAATGCAAGCCGCTCACTTTCACTATTAGCCAGGATCATCACCTGTCCTTTCGTAAAAGCGGAAGGCGCAGCCTTTTGTTTTTTCCACGATTTTTTTAATACATCAAATGATAAGTCAGTCGGTGCATGGGGCAGACTCTGCGGTACGCCTGTTTTTTTCTGTTTCTGTGCTGCTTTTGCGGCAGGCACCCAATATCTGTTCCGTTCAAAAGGATATGCAGGAAGAGAGATAAGCTTCGGTAATTCCGAAGTGTACATCTCTTCCCATTGAACATCTCCTCCGTTCACCCAGTGAATGGCCATTTCTCTTGCACTTTTAAAGTGAGCGGCTGACATGGCATCCTTTTGACCAGCGCCTCGGCGGGCCTTTCCCCTATATAAACCGTTTAACTTATGATCTGAACGCAAATACATCGTCAGCTTATTGCGAAGATCGTCAATGCTGCTAACCTCAACAGCGAGCCGCTCTTCCATAGCGTTTCTCCCGGTCTGCGAGGTGTACGCAGCATCAGCTAATGACGTTTTTGGCTCCAGTTCTTTTATATATGCATCAATCAAGAGTCTGAGCCGTTCTTCATTTTTGGCAGAAAGCAGAATAATTTGCGTCTTGTTGCTCTGTACCGTTTCCATCTTTTCTTCATTCTTATACTCTTCGATGATAATGTGGGCATTAGATCCTCCAGCGCCGAAAGAACTGATGCCTGACCTTCTGGCTTGATTTTGCGGCGTCTCCCAATCGGTCAGTTCAGACTGCACGTAAAACGGTGTTTCCCCAAAATCAATATTAGGATTTAAGTGATCGGAATGAAGGGAAGGAGCAAGCTGTTTATACTTCATTTGCATCAGCACTTTTGTAATAGAAGCAATTCCCGCCGCAGCCTCTAGGTGTCCGATATTTGACTTAACCGAACCAATTGCACAACGATAATCGCTTTTCGAGCTGTGCAAAGCTTTGGTTAATCCTGAAATTTCAATCGGGTCTCCCAAAGATGTCCCGGTGCCATGCGCTTCAATATAACTTATGCTGTCTGCATCAATCCCCGCCTTATCAAGAGTTTCACTGATGACGTTTGCCTGCTCGCCCGGATTTGGCACAGTGTATCCGTTTGTTTTTCCGCCGTGATTTACAGATGTTCCCTTAATCACACCGTAAATCCTGTCCCCGTCAGCCTTCGCGGCAGAAAGCGATTTCAAAAGAACGGCCCCGACTCCTTCTCCCGGCACATATCCGTCTCCTCCCGCTCCAAAGCTTCTGCAGCGCCCATCGCTTGAAACAAAATGATTTTGTGAAAGCAAAGTATATTTATCAGGGTGTAAGGATAAATTCACTCCTCCGGCAATAGCGAGGGTGGATTCTCCCCTTTTTATACTTTCACATGCAAAATGAACAGCAGAAAGTGAAGAAGAACACATTGTATCAATTGCAAGGCTGGGTCCGTGCAGGTCAAAGAAATATGACACCCGGTTTGCGATAGACGAATAAGAAGACAGGAGCGCCTGACGTTCCTCATCATCTGAAGCACCGGCTGCAAATAACTGATAGTGGCTGTAGGTGACGCCGACAAATACACCTGTCTTATGCCGTTTCAACTTTTTCTTTGTGTAACCCGCATCTTCAAACGTGTGCCACGCTGTCTCTAAAAATAACCGTTCCTGAGGATCAATTAACTCGGCATCACGGGGCGAAATTGAGAAGAACAGCGGATCGAATTTATCAGCGTCTTTTATAAAACCTCCCCATTTGCTGTCATGACGGGCATTGTCACCTGTGTGATAATATTTCCGAAAATCCCAGCGCTCTTTCGGTATTTCCGTTATACAATCTTTTCCGGAAGAAATATTTTCCCAAAACTGTTCCACATCCTTCGCCATCGGGTAGCGGCCGGCTATACCGATAATTGCAATATCTTCCTCGGAAGGTGCGGATGGTATGCGGGAAACGGAAAGCTTCTCCCGTTTCGCCGGCGCCGAATGATCAATTCGCTGTTCGGCTGCCGGTAAAAACGCCTTCTTCAACTCATGATGATAGTGTTCAAGAAAATACTCTGACAGCTCTTCAACACTGCTGTATTCAAAGAAAAGAGTCTTAGACACTCTTCCAAAATATTTTTCCAGACGGGAGTTAAGACCTAAAATCGTGAGAGAATCAATTCCGTAACGGTCAAACGTATCCTCGGGTAAAATACTGTCCGCCGGTCTTCCCGTTTCCGCACCGACGATCTCTGTCAAAAGACGGACCGTTTGCTTTTTCAGATCTTTTTCATTTAATTGCGGCAGATTACTGTTGTTTTCAGGCACAGTCTCTATTTCTTTATGATCAGTTGAGAGTAATTCACTTATTCTATCTTTGTCTCCGCTGATAACAGCCAGCTGAGAAGCAGAGCGGCTCATACTGTCCTGAAAAGCGGCAAGCCCTGCTTGGGCGGATAAAAGTTCCAGCCCTGCATGTCTTAAAGCTTGCAGCTCTCCCGGCCCGACTGTCATATTGCCCGCATCCCATAACGGCCAATTAATAGAAAGTGTTTTCCCGGGACGTCCTTTAATGCTTCGATACTGAGTGAATCCATCCATACATCCGTTAGCGAAGGCGTAGTCGCTTTGACCCGCATTAGGCAGAACGGCCGAAAGGGATGAAAACATAACGAAGAAATCAAGAGGCTCTTCTTCAGCTGCTTTATCCAGCCAAACGGTTCCGAATACTTTAGGCGCTATAACTTCTTCTATGCTTTCTTTCGTTTTTTTTATGATAAATGCATCCTTAACAAGTCCGGCACTGTGCAAAATTCCGTTTAATTCTCCGAATGTCTGCTTAATGTGCTTAATCAAAGCGTCCGTCTCTTTTTCCTTTGAAATATCTGCCGGGACATATAAGGCTTCAGCGCCAAGATTTTCAAGAGCGCTCAATTTTTGCGCCGTTTCACTGGAGGCCGGGGAACGCCCGGTTAATACCAGCTTGACTTCTGCCTGTTTCGCCAGATATTCAGCAAACAGATACCCAAGACCGCCGGCTCCTCCCGTAATTAAATACACACCGTTCTTTTTTACACTGAAACTATGTTTCTCCCCATCTTCTTTTTTTACTCTTTGAAGCTGCCTTTTATAATAATGCCTCGGCTCATAGCAGGTAAAGTGGTCCGTTTTACATTGATTGTTCCATTCAAAAGAGATGACATCTGCAATATGCTGCTTTGTAAACGGCTCGTCAAACATTGATTTCAGCTCTGCAGCCTTACATGTGAAATTCGGATTTTCGGCCTGTACGGTCTTAAGAAAACTTTCAACCGCGTTATAAATCGGCTGAACCTCGCCCTCGGTATTTTCATACAGGTACAAAATTTCTGCTTTCGGACAAAGTTTGTTCGCCATTAAGGCCTGAAACATTTGAAACAAGGAATACAGACTTTTATTGAGCTGCTTTCTCATTGCATCTTCCGTATTTTTGAAGAGCCCGGCAGCTAAAAAATGAATAATGTGGCGGGGTCTTATATTTTGAGAACGCAGAACCCCGCATAACGCATCATAATCCTCACCTTTTGTAAAGTTCATTGTAAAACGACCGTTCCGGCAATCTTCGAAACGCTCGCCGGAAGTCACGTAAATGAAAGGTGCCTCATAGCCTTCAAGCTGCCTCTTCATTACGGTATACATGCTGTCGTCTTCGCAAAAAAATAAAATTGGCTCTTTCGTATGCGGGAATTTTTCACTGCCTTTAAATTCATGTCTATCCCATACCATTTCATATAGATGGGTTTTCCCCAAGCTCTTAATGAATTCCAGCCCTTCTTCAGGCGTCAGGCTGCGTTCTTTCACCTTTTTCACGATTTGCTCAATTTGCATCGTTTTTTCATTCATGGAAAAGCAACTCCTCTATCAGCTCTGACGTCTCTTTCGTATTCATCTCACCTGTTTGTGCTTTTTCAAGAAGCGACATGATTTCTCCATCTGCTGTATCTTTATTTGAGTTGTGAAGCTCAGTGTTCGAGAAAGCCTCAGCCTTCTGCGCTTCATCTTTATTTAAATGAATCCAATGTCTGTTCTTGCTGAAAGGATAAAGAGGAAGAGACAGTTTAACCGGTTTGAGTTCCTCCTCATACAAGTCTTCCCAGCTGATTTCACAACCGATCGTCCACAACTGAGCCAGTTTGGCCGGCTTGTTTTGCTGAATTAGTGATTGAACATATGCATGACCTTCGGGGCCGCCGAATAAAGGAGCGTACAGACTATCAAAATCCGTTACATTTCCTTCATAAACACCTTGCAGCCTGCTCCCCTGGATGTAACCGTTTAATTTTTCAAGAAGATCTCCGGTATTCGAGCAAGTGATCGCAAGGCGGCATTCAAATGGTTCCCTTCCGGTTTGCAGCGTATATGCTATTTCTTCAAGACCGAATCCGGACTTTTCTCTAAAATTGCCGTTATGCGGTTTATCAGCTGATCGATTCCGGATGCGGCTGATATAGCGGCACAGCTCGCTCAGTGTCTTTAATTCCTGAAATATGTCAAGTGATATTTCTGTGCCGTACATTTGGTTTATAAAAGAGATTAATTCGGAATAAGCCAACGGATCAAATCCGAATTCCGAAAGAGGTGTCTTTGCATCTATATCTGCGGTATCTAAACGCAGGATACCCGCTGCCGCTTCCCGAACCGCCTCTTGTAAATCACGTTCCTGCACCTCTTGCTGACTGAATTGAACTGATCGTTCTTCATGTAAAAATGTTGTTAACTCTTTGGCTTTAACCATCAGCCTTTCCTTTGTTTTGGCCGATAGAACAATGATTTGTTCCCGCTCGGCAGTTACTGCTTTATCTTGGCCGTATTCAAATTCTTCCACGATGACATGAGCATTTGCCCCGCCGAATCCAAAGGAACTGACTCCGGCACGGCGCGGAATTTCATTTCCTTTTCGATCTTTTAATCTGGCCCACTTCATCGTTTTATTGACAATATGAAACGGTGTTCCGCTTAATTGAATGTAAGGGTTCAGCTCCTTGACATGAAGTGTGGCAGGCAATGTTTTATACTTCATGGATAGTAATACTTTAATCAGCCCCGGCATTCCAGAGGCGGGCTCTAAATGACCGATATTCGTTTTTACTGAACCGATGCCGCAATATTGGTCATGATTCTTTCCTGGATGCGGCTCAAAAGATCCAAACGCTTTTTTCAAGCCTTCAATCTCAATCGGATCTCCCAGTTCTGTCCCGGTTCCGTGTGCTTCAATATAAGATATCGTATCAACAGGAATACCGGCATTTTTGTAAACAGACGTTAACAGTTCAGCCTGAGCTTCCGGGTTCGGAGCGGTCAATGAAGCAGATCTTCCTCCGTGATTTTCTCCGGTTCCTCTCAGGACTCCGTAAATATTGTCTCTGTCATTCATTG
Source organism: Bacillus sp. SJ-10 (assembly GCF_002843505.1). Lineage (NCBI taxonomy): Bacteria > Bacillati > Bacillota > Bacilli > Caryophanales > Bacillaceae > Bacillus > Bacillus sp. SJ-10. The sequence continues at coordinate 3,245,865 of NZ_CP025258.1, forward strand.
CCGCTTGCAATGGTTTCAATAACAGAACAGCTGCACCTTCACCGCGGACATAACCGTCGGCAAGTTTATCAAACGTCTTACACCGGCCGTCCCTAGACAAAATACCGAGTTTATCAGTATACATATGCGTGACTGGATCTAAGAGCAGCGAAACCCCGCCTGCTACCGCCAGCTCACTTTCGCCATTTTGAATCGAGCGCACAGCTCTGTGGATTGCTGCAAGACTGCTTGAGCAGGCTGTATCAATGGACTCACTCGGACCTCTGAAATTAAAATAGTGGGATACACGATTGCTGATGAGCGCCTGGCTGTTTCCGGTTCCCGCAAACGCATGCGCCCCGTCCGAATGCCTCATCAGCAGCTGGCGGTAATCATTAAATTGAATGCCCGTAAACACCCCGATATTTTTTCCAGACAGCTTTGAAGCTTTGTAACCCGCATCTTCTATCGCTTTCCAGGTTTCCTGCAAATAAATTCTGTGCTGAGGATCCATGAGTTCTGCTTCCCGCGGATTAATATTGAAAAACGCCTCATCGAATTTATCGGCATCTGTGATAAAGCCGCCCCATTTCGAATGTACTTCGCTGCTTCCTTTGCCTTCGGCGTATTTTTTCCAATCCCAGCGATCCGGGGGAATTTCCTGAATCAAATCTTTTTCATTGATTAAATTGATCCAAAACTCATCTGCATTTTTTGATCCCGGAAAAACACAACTCATCCCGATAATGGCAACTGGCTGCTTCTCTGGATGATGGTCAGCCTGTCTTGTTGTCTTTTTTTCAAACGGAAAACTTCGCGGCGGCTTCACGGTTTTCCCGGCGGTTTTCCCAGCGTGCACTACTTTCCTTTTTTCAGAAATGTTTTTTTCTGCATCTGTATTCCCTTTTGCAACAGTACGCAGTTCACTGTTTAGAAATTCTGAAAGAGATTTTATATGGCTGTAAGTAAAGAAAACGGCAGGTGTCAGCTTAAGCTTGTATTTTTTATTCAGTCGGACAGCTAATGTTTTCAAACTGATAGAATCAAAGCCGAGATTGCCGAAATTCTCTGCCGTATCCAGCTGTTCAATGTTAATTTTCAATAATTCCGATACCATTTGCTTCAGTTCTTCCAGGACATTGTCTGCAGACACCGGTGCTGTATAAGAAATTTCCTCTTGACGAACCGGAAGCGTATTTACTTTTTGATGCGGCAGGTCTTTTTTTGCTGGTGTTGTTCCGGCATCCCCGGTAACAACCGAAATTTGCGGACAGTCACTTGCCAAAATCGTCTCAAAAGCCGCTATCCCTTCTTCCGTTTCCAAATAATCAAACCCGGATGCGGAAAGATATGCTTCTTCAGCTTCTTTGTTTAAATGCATTCCGCCTTTACGCCACAACGGCCAGTTAATCGAAATGCTCTTGCCTTGTCTCTCTTGCCGGCGGCTCTGTTCGGATCTCCAATTTATATATTGATCTTGAAAATAATTGCCCAACGCATAATTAACCTGTCCAAAATCTCCGAAGACCGCAGAAATAGAAGAAAATACGATAAAGAAATCAAGCGGCTCATCTTTCGTTAATTCATCTAAGCATACCGTTCCTTCAATTTTAGCAGTCATGCCTTCTGAAAAATCAGTCAGATTCATCTCTGTAAATAACCGATCATCGGCATGACCAGCTGAATGAATAACGCCTTGAATGGAGCCCCAAGTCCGTTTCGTTTCTTCTATGACCCGTCCCATCGTCTTTTGATCTGCGGCATCAGCTTGATAATATACCGCATCTCCTCCAAGCGCCTGCAGCCGGTCAATGTTATGTCGTTTATCAGCTGTTAACGGTGACCTTCCCGTCAATACTAATTTTGCTTGATATTGAGAGGCTAAATATTTGGCGAAAATCAGGCCCAGACCGCCCAAACCGCCCGTTATGAGGTAAATCCCTTTCTGTTTCAGCTGATGAGAGTGCTCTGTATGATTGAATACATACTCCTTTAATGTCTTAACATACCTCTTGTCATTTATATATTTAACTTCTTCCGCCTGCCGTTCCACGCCTGAAACCATTTCGTTAAGACAAAATTCAGCCATTTTTTCAATTGATATACGTTCTGAAAAACCGATTGACTTCACATTCTCTGCGGATGGCACCAACATATTTGCCGTTTTTAAACAGCCTGCAAGAGCGCCCGTATACGGATCATTCACGCCTTCTTTAAAAGAGTGAACAAGAAGCAGAGAATGAAGATAAAGAGCGGCGTCACTGCGGGCGTTCAGCGCTTTTAATAAATAAAAAATTGATTCCAGGCCGCTGAGAAGGCGGTCACCCGCGTAAAATGTTTCTCCCGTGTGCAAGATGACATCAGGAGAAAACCCCTTTTTCTCCAATTCTTCGAATAAACGAATGTAATCTGACGTCACTTCCGGGTTTATACAGAATGTCAGCAGATTTTGATCGGTCTGCCGCTGATCCGGCGTGACGAGAATGACACGGCTGTCTGATTGATTTTTCAGAGCTCCAGCCAATGCTTCATCTTTTGCAAAGACCAGAATTGTTTTAGGCTCCCTATCTTTCATTTCAATCAGAGGGTTTTTTTGATCCCACTTATGCTCATAAAAACGTACATTTTTATTAGGCTTTCCGCCAAAAACCAGTCCGCTCAGTTCCATCAAAATCCCGCCGGCATTGTCTAATACATACACATCATAAGCCGAATCGCTTTCTTCAGTTTGTTCTGCATATACATAAACGGGTTCAGTCTCATGATCAAAAATCGTACATTCTTTAATGTTTTCCGGGAGCTCTCCGGCATTTTCCCCCGCAAGGTATATGACGGCTTGATATACGCTCTCAATAACTTCCGGTTTGATTATGCACCCTTTCGGCTCGGCCTTTGCTTTTATCTTTAAAAGTACCTGTCCGTTCCTGCTGACACATTGCTCTGCGGCTTTCAGACTGTCACTGCAGCTGTATCCGAATTCGGCAAGCCGCTGATAAAACGCTTCATACGGTATGCGGTCTGCGCGCTGAGACAGAAACGGCTCAAGACGAATATTTCCGTTCTCGTACGCCCCGCCTTCTAATTCGAGCCGCCCTGAGGAATAAATGGATGAGTCGCTCTGTTTTTCTATAGAATACGATGCACCCTGATTATCCGGGGTTAATACAATCCGGATCTGCTCATTGCTTCCGCTTTGTAACATCGGTTCTCTAAAGGAGAGCTCTGTTAATTTAATAATCGGATTCCCTGAAGCCATCGCTCCGGCAGCTCTCGCCATTTCAATCTGGCTGAGAAACGGAAACATTTCCTTGTCTTGATACTTTGTTTTTATATACAAATCGGTATCGCTTACATTGATAAGAAACTTCTGTGCTTTAAAATCAGATATATTGCATGAAATGTAAGGATGCAGATCGTTATTTACGTTCATCCGGCGGCTTCCCGTATTTTGCGCATCTATTCTGCATAGCTCTTTGGCAAATGGATATCCGGGTGCTGATACCCGTCTCAGAGTGACATCTTTATAAAGTGACGGCCAATCTACCCCGTTACCGGCAACCCAGTATTCAGCAATCTTCAAAAGATCCCTGTTTGCGGCTGCTTCTTCAATTTCAGCTTTGTTCATCCTTTTTGCTTCTGTTGTGTCTTTGCCGCTTGTAAAAATATGATCCATCGCGTTTCCGAGAGTATAGTCTGTCAGTCCTTTAAGCAATTCATCTCTTGTGGAGGCGATAACAGCCAATCTGTGCGGCATTTCTTCTCTGCCGGTTTGTAAAGTAAATGCTGTATTTCTAAGTGTTTCTAATGGATAATCTCTGGCTGCTATATGTTCTTTTGCGCGTTTTGCATATTCTTCCAGCCTGTCGGCATTTTTTGCAGAAAAAACAAATAAAAGCTGTTCAGGTTCTTCAGCCGCGAGAGGAGAGATAGCTTCATCCGCAAATTCTTCTAAAATAACATGGGCATTAGCTCCTCCTGCCCCGAAAGAACTGATTCCGGCACGCCTGGGAACGGATGACTCCCATTTTTCGGCACTGTCCGGTACATAAAAAGGTGTTTTTTGAAACGGTATATTTTCATTCAATTCAGCAGAATGAGTCAGTGACGGAACAATTGTTTTATGTTTCATTTGAAGAATAACTTTCGTAATGCCCGCTATGCCTGCAGCAGCCTCAAGATGTCCGATATTTGATTTAATCGACCCGATCGCGCATGTCTTCTTATCGCGTTCGGCACCTGAAAATGCTTTGGTCAGACCGGTGATTTCAATCGGATCTCCTAACGCGGTGCCTGTTCCGTGAGCCTCTATATAGCTGATGCTGTCTGGATCAATAAATCCTTTTTTTAAGGCTCTCGTAATGACCTCACTTTGAGCTTTGGGATTCGGCACGGTATATCCATTCGTCTTAGCACCGTGGTTGATGGCTGTTGCCTTAATCACTGAATAAATCTGATCACCGTCGGCAATAGCCTTTTTTACGGGTTTCAGCAGCACGGCACCTGTCCCTTCTCCCGGCACATAGCCGTCTCCTCCTGAACCGAAGCTTCTGCATCGGCCATCACTGGATAAAAATCCGCCTTGAGTCAAGAGTTCATATTTATGAGGATGAATGGATAAATTGACGCCTCCTGCAATTGCAATTTCACATTCATTCCTGATTAAACTTTCACAAGCAAAATGAACAGCCGTTAATGATGAGGAACACATCGTGTCCAAAGCAATACTTGGCCCGCTGAAATTAAAGAAGTAGGATACCCGGTTGGCGATTGATGCATATGAGGAAGAAACGGCCGCTTCGTGACCAACGCTGTACAGCTGATATTGGCCGTACATAACCCCTGCAAAAACACCGACGTTTTTTCTTTCAAGCGTTTTCTTTGCGTACCCCGCATCTTCTATGGTGTGCCAAACCGTCTCTAAAAACAGTCTCTCCTGCGGATCAATTAATTCAGCTTCGGCAGGAGAAATATTAAAGAACAACGGATCAAAATGATACACATCGTCAATAAATCCCCCCCATTTGCTTTGGTTTTTTACTTCATCGCCCGCTGCGGGCTGATAGTGCAGCCCCGAATCCCACCGATCCTTAGGTATCTCAGTTATACAGTCTTTACCGTTCAATAAGTTTTCCCACAGAGTATCAAGATCATTTGCCATCGGGTAACGTCCGCTGATACCGATAATCGCGATATCATTGTCATGATACTTCTCCTGCTGCTGCACCTGATTTTTCATCTGGATTTTCTGTTTCCCGTTAACTTCGGCTGTCTGTTTATTGTCTTTTTTCTTCTGAGATGGGGTGCTGCTCCTGTTTTCTCCTAACCGGAGTTTATGAAGAAGAGTATCCCTGTGCTCCTCAACGAAATACTGTGACAATTCTGCCGCAGTCTGATATTCGAATAACAGCGTTTTTGAGAGCGCGCCGAAATGTTTTTCAAGCTCATTCGTCATATTGATAATCATAACGGAATCAAGTCCGTATTTTTCCAATGCCTCTTCTGCATCTATTTTGTCCGCAGGCATCCTGAATTCTGCAGCAATCATTTTTATAATAAAATCAGATGTTTCAGCTGTCAGTTTCTCTGAATCAAATGATTCGATATTTCTCCCTGTTCCTTCATCTGCCTGAATATTGTCTTTTCGTTCATATAATTGATGAACATGATTGTCAATTTGCTCATCTCCGTAAAATACAGTAAATTGCGAAAAACCGGAGGACAATGCGACTGCAAACGCTTCTTTACCTTCTTCTTTTTCTAAAGGATAAAAACCCGCCTTTTTCATTGTCTCTACCGTGCGCTCATCCACTTGCATGCCGACTTCTTTCCACAGCGGCCAGTTCAGAGAGAGAGAAATCGTATCAGAATCCTGGGCAGAACGCATATTCATGAAATGATCCATATAACTGTTTCCGAACGCGTAATCAGATTGCCCGACATTTCCCAACACTGCGGAAGTAGAGGAGAAGCAAATGAAAAAGTCAGGATTTTCTTTCTCAACAGCATCATTCAGCCACATCGTACCCAATACTTTCGGTCTGATTACCTGATCGAATTCCTCTCGTGACTTGTTAAGAAGGAAAGAATCACGGATGATTCCCGCGCCCTGAATGACCCCGTTTACTTTTCCATAAGAAGTTTTGGCTTTTTTGACTACATATTCGGCTTCTTCCTTATTGGTAATATCAGCCTGAACATAAACAGCTGAAGAACCGGCATCCTCTAATCGTCTCAGCTGTTTTCTTATATGATCTGAAAGCGGAGATCTCCCCGTTAAAACAAGGCAGCATTTTGTTTGAAAAGCCAAATATTCTGCAAAGGTAAATCCTAATCCGCCCGCGCCTCCCGCGATAATATATACTCCATTTTCTCTCAGCGGCACATCTCCGCTTCGGGAATTTTTTTCGGGTTCATACGTTTTGAGCTGTTTAACATAACGCTGCATGTCTTTATAACGGATCTCTACATCTGAAGGCTGGAAATCACTCAGCTCATTGCGTATGATATCAGCCGCGTGAACGGCTGCTATTGACTGCTCCAATTCAATGCTTTTTGCTGAGATTAACGGATTTTCCAGCTGCAATGTCCGCAAAAATCCGCTTGCCGCCGCGTAAAGAGGCTGTTCTCCGGAAAGATGCGAAAAATATCCGTATAACAGCTTGATCGGTTTGCGGCAGTTATTTTTGAAGAGCGCCTGTTGCAGTAAAAACAAAGAATAGACTCCGCTGTCGCATTGTTCACGAATCGCTCTCTCAGTCTTTTCAAACGGCATGTCTGACCATAAATGCACCGCTTCCCGTATATCTGACTTCTCTTCTTCTATAAGCCATCCTAACAGGTTTATGTAATCTCTTTCAGAGCGGGGGTCGATTTCAAATACACCGTCCCCGGTTTTTCGAAACTCTTTCCCCGGCTTAACCAAAATAACCCTTGTATCATGCAATGCAGCAAGTTCATTTCTCACAATTTCATTTTTATCAAATAATAAAAGGCTGCCCTCACGTCGGCCGCCTTTTACATGAATGCTGAGATCTGTCCGCTGCCAGACCGTCTGATAATATATCGCCTGTCCGTTACCCCCTGCGGAATGAGAACCAAGCTGCTGTATCCGCTTTACTCCTTCTTCCAAAGAAATGATGCCGCTTTCTATGTCAGAAAGTACTTTTTTTCTAATATGACGGGCTTCTTTCATAAAAATCTTCATCCCCTTTACAAATGGCACTTCCGCAAAATGATAAACTAATCCTGCATACGCTCCAGCGCATAATCTGCTTCCTCCGCAGTCAGTTCGCCCGCTTTTAATTGTCTGAGGAGCTCTTTTACTCTCTCGTTCTTTCCATTGGAATCCGCTGTTGCACGAGTCTGTGCCTCCGCGGAAAACGTTTCTTTTTTACGAATGGTTACATCCTTCAAACCTGCAAGTCTCTCTCCTTGTTCATTAAGCAGCTGAATATCGTAAATAAGCTCGGATTGACCTTTTTGGCCTGTTTTACGCGCATAAGCCCAGCATTCTGCTGAAACCTTTTTCCGAATCGTAATCTCTCCTATTGAAAAAGGAACATAAACAGATGCCTCTTCTCTTCCGTCGGTAATTCCGAACAAAGATTGCAGAGCCCCATCAATTAAAGACGGATGCAATGTATAATTTTCAAGAGCATATGCGGCTTCTTTTGGCAGCAATAAGTGTGCAACCGCTTCCGTTCCGCCGCCCCATAAACGTTGAATCGGCTGAAAAGCGCGCCCATACAGGAACCCGTTTTCCCGAAAATACTCGTAACATTCATCTTGTTCACGGACAAAAGCACTTCTGTTTATCATCTCTTGTCTGTCGATGTTCTCTATATCATCATCACTGTAATGATGATCATAATCTAATTCCCCCGTCACAAATCCAGTCCTTACAGCAGCATCCTCGTCAGGTGACATGTTAAATAATATGCTGCCGTCTTTTACGGAAATGTGAGTGTAAATGGTCAGGCTCTCTTGCAAAAGCATGGCCGGTCTGGCAAATATCACGTTTTTTAAACGAGTGACCTTTTTCTTTCGATATGACCGCGTTCCCGCTGCGCATGCCATTTCAAGAAAAGCAGCTGCCGGGAGAATGCTCTTGTTTTTTACAATGTGGTCTTTTAACCAAATCTCTTTTTCTCTTAATGTCGTTTTAAAAAACTGCTGTTCCAGAGTAGATTCATTCGAATCCAGAAGCGGGTGCAGTGAAGACTGCTGCGGCAATGTTTCCGGAAATATTGCACTTTGATTTCGAGGCACCCAGTAAGACTCCTCAGCAAATGGATATAAAGGAAGCTTGACCTTTTGCGGGGTATATTCTTCATATAACTCTCGCCATTGAATATCAGCCCCGAAAGACCATAATTTTGCAAGAAGATTCAAGTCCTTTGTCTCCATCATCACCTCGAGGAATTTATCTTTCATCTTTTGGTCATGAAAGATAAAGACTTTATCAAAATCTTTCGTAACATTGCCTTTGTATACGCCCTCTCCAATTGTTCCTTCAGTACAGAAAGTTCTCAGCTTCTCCTTAAGCTCCGGCAAATCGGAAGCTACAACAGCAAGTCTGTCTTCCATCGGTTGCCTGCATGTCTGCAATGTAAAAGCGATATCAGCTGCCGAGGCCTTTGTCTCCCGCTCTGTGAATTGCAGAAGGCGCCGAGCGTATTCTTTCAGTCTGTCTTCATTTTTGGCTGAGAGAACTGCGGCAAACGGCCCGCTTATTGTTTGTGTGTCCGCATGGTTTTGATATTCTTCCACAATGACATGGGCATTTGCTCCTCCCGCTCCGAACGAACTGATTGCTGCTCTCCTGTTGGAGGCGCCTGATTCTTTCCGCCACTCTTCTTCTTTCCGCTGAACGTAAAAAGGCGTCTTTTCAAATCGGATATTTTGGTTCAGCTGTTCCGAGTGAATGGATGGCGCCAATTTCTGATGCTTAAATTGTAAAAGAACTTTTGTAAGAGCTGCTATACCTGCAGCAGACTCCAAATGTCCGATATTAGACTTCACTGAACCTATAGCACAAAATTGTTTATCATCCGTAAATTTCTCAAACGCTTTTGTCAATCCTGCGATCTCAATCGGATCTCCGAGCGAGGTACCCGTTCCGTGTGCTTCCAAGTAGCTGACGGATCGCGGACTGATGCCTGATTTCTTGAAATTTTCAGCAATCAGCTCAGCTTGTGCATTCGGATTCGGAACCGTAAATCCATTGGTTTTTCCGCCATGATTTACAGATGTTCCTTTAATCACTCCGTATATATGATCCTGATCAGCAATTGCTTTTTCCAGAGGTTTCAAAAGGACGGCTCCCGAACCTTCTCCCGGGACATAGCCGTCTCCGCCCTCTCCGAAACTTCTGCACAATCCTTCGGTGGAAACAAAATTACCTTGACTCAGCCAAAGGTATTTGCTGGGATGTATGGACACATTAACGCCGCCCGCAAGCGCAATTTCACTTTCCCCTCTTTTAATGCTCTCACATGCCAAGTGAATGGCCGTCAGCGATGATGAACACATCGTATCCAGTGCAATGCTCGGGCCGGAGAGATTAAAAAAGTATGAAACCCTGTTCGCAATAGATGAAAAGAAGGAACTGAGCGCAATCGGATTGCCCCGCGCAGTTTCTTCTGCGCCGAATAATTGATATTGTCCGTACATGGCTCCGACAAACACACCGGCTTTCATACCGTCAAGCTTCTCTTTTGTATATCCTGAATCTTCAAGCGTATGCCAGGAGGTTTCGAGAAAAATTCGCTCCTGAGGGTCCATCAGCTCAGCTTCTTTATGAGAAATGTGGAAAAACAGCGGATCGAATTGATCAACACCGCTGATAAAACCGCCCCACTTACTGTTGATTTTCCCCTTCTCCATTCTGTCGGGACTGTAATTCGATCTGAAATCCCAACGTTCCTCGGGGATTTCAATAATACAGTTTTTCCCTCCGGCAATGTTTTCCCAGAACTCCTCAAGAGTATCGGATTTCGGATATCTTCCGCTCACACCGATAATGGCAATATCCTCACCCGGCGGAACCATGCTCGGTGCAGATGCAACCTTCTGCTGCCGGTGCTGTTTTTTACTCAGATTTTCTCTTTTCTTCGGCACTCTTGTTACCGGAGCTGCCCCTGCGGCCTTAAGCACTTTTTCTTTAAAAGATGTTAGGAAGAAGTTTGAAAGCTCTTCAATGTTCTGATATTCAAAAAAGATTGTTTTTGGAAGATCCCCGAAAGTATCTTCAAGCTTTGAAATAAGTGACATGATCATAAGTGAGTTGATTCCGAATTTCTCAAAAGAGTCTTTCGCATTTATTTTATGAGATTGGATTTTCAAGACACCGCTGATGATCTTGATTAAATAGTCATTGACTTTTTCTTTCGCAGCATATTCCTCTTCTTCATCGTGTTCCGCCGTGAGTGTATCTTGATCTGCTGCAGCTGTATTTCTTTGAATCGAAAGCGCTTTTATCATTTTATCCCGCTCTCCTTCTGCAGGCATTAAGCTGGTAAATGAAGACCGCAGCATTTTCAGAAACGCTTCCAAAACAGAGGAAGTTCGCATCGGAGTCATTCCGTATTTTTCTTTTATTTGAATGATTCCATTGCTGTCGAGACTCATCCCGCCATCTTTCAATAACGGCCAATTGATTGAAAGGGTTTTTCCGTTTCGGGAGAGCTGAGATCGAAGCACTGCAAAACTGTCCATAAAATGATTTGCGTACGCATAGTCACTTTGGCCGGCATTTCCGTAAGCGGAAAAAGAAGAAAAGAGAACAAAAAAATCAAGATCTTCGTCTTTTGTCAGCTCATCCAGCCAGATTGTCCCGTAAACTTTCGGGTTCAGTACGTCCGTAAAATCACTGAGACTTTTATTTACAAGAAATGAGTCACGAAGGATGCCGGCAGCATGAATGATCCCGTTTATGCTGCCGTACCGCTGTTTAACGCCGAAAATGAATCGCTCTGTCTCTGTTCGATCTGTTATGTCCGTCCGCTGATATTCAACAATAGAGCCGCTCTCATTAAGCTTACTGATCCGTTCTTTTTGATCAGCGGTTAAAAAAGAACGGCCTGTAAGTATAATCACGGCTTGGTTTTCTTTAGCGATGTGTTCCGCAAACAGCAGCCCGAGTTTTCCCGCTCCTCCGGTAATGATATATATGCCGCCTTTTTGATACGTTACAGATCCGTTATCGTGTTCCGGATTATCAATATGCTGCAGCCCTTTCACATAACGGGTATGTGAGTCTATTAAAACCTCACATTCATCGGATTGAAAGTGCTGTATTTCACTGATTGCAGCATCCCACACCTCGGAAACCGGAGGATTTATCTCAGAATGCTCATGGCGAATCTGTATGGTTTTCGCTTTAAGCTTGGAGCTTTCCATGTTTACCGTTTTCATGAACCCTCCGACAGCTTCATGAAACGGCTGATTCAGACCGCTTGTCCAATAAATATGCAATAACGTAACAGGTTCGTTTCTTCGCATTAAAGCTTTTGATAATAAAAAGAGCGAGTTTATCCCTCTGCGAAGAGTTTCGTTAACGGATTCTTCAGTGAATTCTCTGATTTCTCCGTTCCATAAATAAAGCACGACATCAGGTGTAAATCCGTTTTCAGCCAAATCAGACAGCAGCATTTCGACATGATTTTCATCAGAAGGATTGATTATGCATCTATTCCGTTCAATTCTATAATCAGAATCGGGCGTTACGAGAATGACACGGTTATGTTCTCCATTCATCATCTCGGCATGCTGAAAAAGACGGTTATCCTGATCAAAAATCAGCATATTTCCCGGCGCCTGCTGATTCGGCATATCAATGTTATTTGTCCTTACCCAATCGTTCTTGAAAAAAATGGTTGGGGACGGAGCTTGTGATTCCGGCTCCGCCTTTTTTTCCATTTGTTCTTTTCTGTAAGTGCGAATTAGCTCCAGTCCTGCATCAGGAGACATTTGCTGTTCTTCAATTAAGGAAAGTATTTGTTTGATCTGCACTATTTTCCCTCCAGCAGCTGATAAACTTGGTCAGCAGAAAGTTCACCGTTTTTCAATCGTTCTAATAAGAAGAGAATTTCCTGATCTTCATTTTTACGTCCTGCGGTTAATTCTCCCCCGGTCACTTTTCTGACAGAAAAGTCTTTCATGCTCACGGCTATTTCGCCGCTCTCGTTAATAAAATCAATGTTATACGTATAAAAACCGGTTTCTTTCACCGAAACATGGCATCGGGCAGTAAGCGCCCTCTTAATGTGAAGCTCTCTAAGTGAATATGGAACAAATAAGCCCTCTTTCTCATTATCTCTTAACAAAAATGCCGCCGCTTGAAAACCGCCGTCAATCAATGAAGGATGAAGTGTAAAATGTGAAAACCCGTTCGCTAAATGAGCAGGAAGCTCCAATTCTGCCATTAACTCCATATCACTGCGATATACGGCTTTCAACGTTTGAAAACTGCTATGATATGTCAGGCCCATACGGCTGAAGCGGTGATAACACTCTTCCCGGCTTATGACCGGCTCACTGCTGCGTATGAACTGATCAATATCGACATACTCAGGATTGCTGTTTATGTCTCCGAATACTGTTTCACTTTGTGTGCAGATTTGCTGCACGCCATCCGGACCCTCCTTACATATCATTACGTTCAACTTATCTTGTTTCATTTCCAAGTCGGTATAAATGTGCAGCGTTTTTCCTTTATATAATATAGGTCTGTTCCACATCACGTCTTTTATTTTATATACTTTACTTTCTCCGCTTATTTCCGCACAAACAAGAGCCATTTCAAGCGAAGCGGCTCCTGGCAGCACATAGTCTCCTGAAACAAGATGATCAGTGACGAAAAATTCAGTTCCGGAAATAACAGTTTTAAATGCTTGTTTCTTTAATGTTGAGACATTCTCGCTGATTAATGGGTGAAGACTTTTACTATTAACCTCGCTTTTGTTCTTTTTCGGAGTAAACCAATAACTCTCTTTTGCAAACGGATAAGTTGGCATCGGCACTCTATTCAATTTCTTATTGCCGATTGTCTTCCATTCAAACTCGGCTCCATTGGCCCACCATTGTGCGAGCAGCTCCTCTTTTCCGCTTTGAAGAGCCTCCTGAATCATATATTCAGAAACAGCTGTGCGCTCTTCAGTGTTTTCGCTTATAAATACGCCTTTTTGCACCTTGCTGTCATCAAGAAAGCTGACGTATTTATCTCTCAGCTCAGTCAGACTCGCTGCACATACGGCAATTCTTTCGTTCATTGCTTCCCGGCCGTTTTGCAATGTAAATTCCATGTCACTGGCATTAACGGTCATGTCACCGGCAATCACGCGATCCAAGTACTGAACCATAAGCCGGATATACTCAAGTAATTGATCTTTGGTTTTCGCAGATAAAACAAAAATATGTGTGTTACCGTTGTTTTCCGGCACTTCTTTTTGAGGTTCCCTATATTCCTCTAAAACAATATGCGCGTTCACACCGCCGAATCCGAATGAGCTGACACCTGCTCTCCTCGGCAGATCGTTGTTCTCTTCATCTTTTATCGAATTCCACTTTTGAGCGGTTTCTGTGATATAAAATGGCGTATTTTCCAGTTTGATGTATGGATTGAGTTCTGAAAAATGGGCGAGTCCCGGAAGTTTGCGATATTTAAAAGCCAGTAACACTTTCAGCACTCCGGCTATTCCGGCAGCGGTTTCGAGATGGCCGATGTTTGTTTTCACAGACCCGATTCCGCAGCATTTCTGTTTCGCAAAAGGAATGTCCCATTCTTGATATAACGTTTTAAATGCCTTTATGATGCTGTTCACTTCAATCGGATCACCAAGACTTGTCCCTGTGCCATGCGCTTCTATATATCCCGCAGTGGCAGGACTGACCCCCGCCTTCCGCCAAGCTTCGGTTAATAAGTCCGCCTGTGCGTTCGGATTCGGAGCTGTCAAAGAATTGGCGCGGCCGCCGTGATTTACAGCTGACCCTTTAATCAAACCATATATATGATCACCGTCTGCCTGTGCTTTGCTGAGCGGCTTGAGCAATACTGCAGCCGCCCCTTCACTCCTTACATAGCCGTCAGCGCTTTTATCAAACGTTTTGCACTTTCCGTCTTTGGAAAGCATACCTGCTTTATCAAAAGCTATAAACAGAGTAGGGCTTGTCATAATATGCACTCCGCCTGCAATCGCCATTTCAAAATCGCCTCTTTGAATCCCCTCAGCCGCACGATGGAGCGCAACTAACGAACTTGAACAGGCAGTGTCAATCGGTTCGCTCGGACCCGTCAGGTTCAGCTGGTAAGAAATACGATTTGCCAATATACAATGATTTAAACCGGTTGCGGTCTGCGCCTGAACAGAGACGCCATTTTCATTCAGACGTTCAGCATAATCCGTTGTGGCGACCCCTGCAAACACCGCGGTTTTCGTCCCTGCCAAATCAGACGGCTTATAGCCCGCATCTTCTATTGTTTTCCATACAGTCTCCATAAAAATTCTTTGCTGGGGATCCATTAATTCTGCTTCGGCGGGAGAAATCCCGAAAAACAACGGATCAAAACTGTCCGCGCCTTTGATAAATCCGCCTTTTTTTATTTTTGTTCTATTGACGTCCCTGATCGGATCGCCGTCAAACTCTTTCCAGTTCCAACGGTCTTCAGGAATGTCTGTAATCATATCCCGGCCTTTTTCAATTCCTTCCCAAAAGTCTTCCAGCGTATCTGTTTGGGGGAAACGGCCGCTTATTCCCACTATTGCCACCGGCTCATTCATATGTCTTTCCTCTTGCCTAGTTTTATTTTCAGGCTCAGGGGAATGTTCATAGGATTCCGGCGGAGGCGTGCTGTACAATGTTTTTTCGTCAGCTGCAGAAAAAGATTCTGTCTCAGCAAAAAGGATTTCTCCGTATTCCTCGATTACATAATCAGTCATTTCAGCCAGTGAATTGCATTCAAAGAAAATGGACGGCAATAATTCCGTACCATATTGTTGATTGATTTCATTTCCGAGTCTGGTAAACGTAATAGAATCAAATCCGTACTCGCCGAATGAAGTCTCTTCTTCTATTTCCTTTCTGTCAATCTTCAAAATACTTGACATCATCTTTGCGATGCCCTCAATCAGATTTTCTCTCCGGTCTTTCGCCGCAGATTCATCTGAAGAAAAAGAACCGCAGAGATGAAGCTTCTCGGAATACTCACTCTTTAAAAACTCAAGAAGTTCATTAAAATCAGTAAGACCGAAAAAATCTGACGGCATCATTGATATTCCTAATGACTCGTTTAATTCGCTGCCCAGCATTGTAAACATAATTGAATCAAATCCGTATTCACTTATCGGCAGTTCAAAATCAAATTCCCGTTCTTCAATTTTTAATACGCCGGTGATGATGCGCGTCAAAGTGCTTTTTAAAGATTCAGTTATTGACAGCTCTTTCGGTTCGTGATTTTCGTCGGCGATTGCCGGATCACTTTTTCCGCTGTCAATCGTTATCATTCGTTCCAGCTTTAATTCATTACCGCTAAATACCATTATTTGATGTTCACACCCTGTCATTGCTTGATCAAATGCTGCAAGGCCTTCCCGTTTTCCCAGAGGCAGCATTCCGAAACGGTCATAAAGGAACTTCTCTGAATGAATATCAATTTGCATACCGCCTTCTTTCCATAAAGGCCAATTAATCGAGACTGTTTTTCCAGGTTTATTTTCCGCCGCTCTCATTTCCGCAAAATAATCCATAAACCGGTTTGCATAAGCATAATCGGTTTGTCCCGCGTTCCCGATTATTGCGCTGATAGATGAAAACATTACAAAAAAGTCCAGAGGTTCTCTGTCTGTATACCGGTCAAGCCATATCGTTCCGTAAACCTTGCTGGCCACGACTGAATCGAGATCCTCTTCACGCTTATTGATGAGTAATGAATCTTTTATCACACCGGCACTGTGAATAATTCCTTTAACAGGACCTAATTTGTTTTTGACGAGGTTTATCAGGTTATTGACATTTTCCTTATCAGAAATATCGGTTCTTACATAAAAAACCTCTGATCCGTTTTTTTCGAGCTCTTTTACATTGCTTACGGCTTCCTCAGAAAGCTCTGACCTGCCGATAAGGACAAGTTTTATTCTCCCTTTTCGCACAAGATGTCTGGCGAAAATCAGTCCCAGACCGCCCGTTCCTCCTGTAATGAGGTAAACTCCCCCTTCTTTTACTTCCATCTTTTTGGGGGGCTCGGCACTTTCAATTTCTGCAGAGTGCTTGACCTGCCTGATTCCATCTCTGTATCTGATTTCTGAAGTACCATCGCTGATGATTGTTTCTTTCACAAGGTTTTTTAATTCAGGCAGACCGGTGTTCAGCTGTAACTGAATTTCACCGCTTTGTATTTCAATATTTTTACCGGACAACATTGGATGTTCCAAATGAAGTGACCTAAAAAAGCCGCTGATTGCCATTTGATAAGGTAAGATTTGATTTTCCCTTGTGAAAAATACATGTGATATCAGGATTTTATGTCTTGGGATTGTTGCTAGCAGAGCTTTCGTTACATTGAAAACCGGCAAAACAGCCTCTTCCAGCTTTTCATGAATGTTCTGCTCAATTCCCGTTTCAGGGCTCATCCCGATTAAAATGACGCGGTCAATTGTCACTTGTCTTTCTTTAAGAATCGCCAGCAATTTCTGATAGCCGTCAAGTTTGACGCTGTTCAATTCAAAGGAATCAGCTCTTTTTTCTTGAAAACTGCCGCCATGGCGGACAAAGATCATGTTCAAGCCGATATCTTTATATGCCTGGCGGATCAGCGGTTCTGATATATCCCGACGGAGTGAAATCACAAGGCAGCTGTTTAAACCGCTGGCTTCAGGCTGATGAAGCAGAGGGGCCCGCTTCCACATATCAGTGTAATACTTAACTGAATGCCGCTCATCCTGAGTCTGCGGTGCAGCCCTTAACGCCTTTAACGCTAAGTTTTTTATTTTAAGACTTACAGATCCGTTTTCATCCATAAATAATATATGAAACCTTTTGACATCATCATGTTGTCTTTCATCGGCAGCTGTAATGTAAGCATAGCCGTTTGCCGAAGGTGTATGAAGAATCTCCAGCTCACCTAATTCAAAAGGCAAATATGCGGTGTGATCTCCTTCTTGACCGGACGTAAACCCGGTTGTGGATTGAAAAATGCCATCCAATAAACACGGTTCCAGCAGCGTGCCGGATTTTTTATGAATGCTCTCAGGAAGTGATATTCGTGCAAGAACAGCATTTTCATGGATAAACAGCTGTTTTATTACCTGAAAACTGGCTCCATAGTCCAAACCGCTCTGCCGGAAATCCCTGTAACACTCAGCGCCGCTGATTAATCTTTTCTGTCCGGTTAACCAGCTGTCCAATTGAAAACGCTCTGTATGAGAGGCATCTTTATCTCCGCATGTGATAATGTTTCCTTGGCAGTGAACTGCCGCTTCAGGTTGCATATCGGTTTTCACCACAAATCTGCCGTCTTTTTGATTCGGCAGCAGATCTATCATTATCGTCTTTTCTTTTTCAACGGTTATTGGAACCGCCCATACAACCTGACTCAGTTTTATGACTGATTTTCCGTACAGCCTCTCTCCCGCTTCTCTGGCCGCTTCGATGATTGCCGCTCCTGGCAGAACCATATTCCCATGCACAACATGATCTTTTACATAATATTCAGAATCTGAAAGCGTTTTATAAAATCGGCACTCACCTGCAGAAAAATCAAATAAAGGAGCTTTATCAGCTGTTGATTTTGATTGCGCCTTATTTGACACCCACAGTCTGTTTTTTAAGAAAGGGTAAGTCGGCAGGGTAAGTTTCGCCGGTTTTCTGCCAGTGCGGAAATCTTCCCAGCTTAAATTGCCTCCTGATACCCAGAATTCAGCCATTTCGGCTAATGTGGTTCTGCCGGATTTGAGCGGAAGTTCCGATTGCTGCTGTCTGCGTTTATGATTCAGTTTTTTCCCTCTAAATATTTCGTGATCGTCAATTCCATTATAAAAGTGATTTAATTTCAACATCAGATCATCGATATTATTTGAAATGACAGCAAGCCTTTCCGGCATGGCTTCACGCCCTTCAAGAAGGGTATACGCAATATCAGAAAGGTGAAGCGGCTTGTTTGTTCCCGCTTGCTGCAAAAACTCGCCCTGTTGTTGACGGGCCTTTTGAAGATATTCCACCAGCTGTTTTGCCGATTCCCGTAAACTCAGTGAATGCTTGGCTGAGAGTACGATAAGTTCCTCACTTTCCTCACAATCCGTATAACAGTCAGCAGCAGACTCATACTCTTCCACAAGAATATGAGCATTCGCCCCGCCCGCTCCGAAAGAACTTAATCCCGCACGCCGCGGATATTTGCTGTCAGAATGTTTTTCATTCGCGGGTTTTATCCAGTCGGCGGTTTCCTGCTGAAGGCAAAAAGGTGTCTCTTCCAGATAAAGATCCGGATGCACCCGTTCAGCATGCAGTGTTGCGGCTATTTTTTTATACTTCATTTGTAAGATAATCTTTGTCAGGCCGGCAATACCCGCAGCCGCTTCGAGATGACCGATGTTAGATTTAATCGATCCGAGAGAGCAATATGAAACATCTTCGGTATAAGCTCTAAACGCCTTGGTCAGGCCTCGGACTTCAATCGGGTCACCCAGCGGCGTTCCCGTGCCGTGGGCTTCAATAAAGCTGACACTTCTGGCGCTCCAACCGGCCGCTTTAAGAGCTCCTTGGATTAAATCCGCCTGTGCGGCAGGATTAGGCACCGTATAGCCATTCGTCTTTCCCCCATGATTAATTGCCGTTCCTTTAATGACGGCGTACACAGTATCATTATCACGTATGGCATCTTTAAGCGGTTTAAGAATAACGGCCCCGACACCTTCCCCGGGTACGAAACCGTCGCCGCCTTCTCCAAAACTTCTGCATTTTCCCGATTTTGAAAGCATTCCCATCTGACATCGGTATAAATAGTCAGAAGGATGAAGATACAAATTTACTCCTCCCGCAACCGCAACCGAGCACTCACCTTTTTTTAAACTTTGGCAAGCCATGTGAATTGCCGTTAAGGATGAAGAGCAAGCCGTATCTACAGGGACACTGGGACCTGTAAAGTCAAATGTGTAAGACACTCTGTTCGCGAGAGACCATGGGAACGAATTTGGAAGTACATCGTTTTTGTCCGTCGGTATTCTTTCGCCGAGCAGCTTGTAAGAATTGGTTGTCACTCCCGCAAATACACCGACATGTTTTTCGGTCTGCTTTCTCAACCCTTCAATGGTATATCCCGAATCTTCAAATGCTTTCCATACGGTTTCGAGAAATATTCGTTCCTGAGGATCCATCGCTTCTGCTTCTCTTGGAGATATTTGAAAAAACAAAGAATCAAATGATTCAGCATTCTTTAAAAATCCGCCCCATTTGCAATAAATTTTCCCCTCATGCGCTTTAGCGGGGTCTGGATCATAGTAGGTCTCATAATTCCATCGTTCTTTCGGAATTTCTGTGATTGCGGTTCTCTCTTTTGATAGAAGCTCCCACAATTCTTCGATATTTTCAGCCCCGGGATAACGGCCGCTGATACCGATTACCGCTATCCCGTCAAGATGTTCTTTTTCCTCCGCCGCAGGTGCAGTGATGTTTTGTTCCGGCCTGGCGGGGGTAATGCTCTGAATCTGTTTTCCTTTTTCCTCCCGTGAAAATAAACGCCCCAGCCGATCCGGATATTCCTTTACAAGATGATCTGCTAAATCTCTGATTGTATGAAATTCAAATAAAAGCGTTTTCGAAATTGCTCCCAGTGACTGCTCCAGCTTTGTGTTGCATTGATGAATCATAACCGAATCCATTCCATATTCAGCCAGATGCACATCTTGATCGATCTCTTCCCGTTCTGCACCGACCTCAGAGGAGATGATATTGGTTAAAAACAAAACTGTCTGATCCAAAATATCGCCTTGAGCCAAAGGAATGGCACTGCCTGTCTCTGTTTCGTCCGTCAAAAATCTCTGCCGCATAAATTGTTCAAAGCGCTCATGATCACCGCAGACTGCAATATTATGCAGCTGACCCGAAGTTACAATCCGCGAAAACCATTGCGTTCCGTTTTCAGCAGGAAGTTCTTCGAGCCCGGAACCATGAAAAAGAGACGTCCGCCCTTGACCTGACAGGTTCGCCCCCATTCCGATGTCTTTCCATAAAGGCCAATTGATTGTCAGCGTGCGGCCGCTGCGCAGAGAATTTTGCCGTTTCCATTCCCGATATTCTGCAAAATGATCTAAAAAGCCGTTTGCATATGCATAATCACACTGGCCTTCGTTCCCTGCAATAGAGACGACTGAAGAAAAAACGGCGAAAAAATCCAATTCCAGCGACTTCGTTGCATGATCAAGATTCAATGCACCATGAACTTTTGGAGCAATCACCTCTGAAAGTTCCTGCTTTGTTTTTTGAAAAAGCAGCGAGTCTCTGATAACTCCTGCGCAATGAATGACGCCATGAAGACCTGCATGCTGATCGGTAATACCGTCAATCATTTTTTTTACCGCTTCTTTATCGGATATATTCGCCTGTATATAATAAACCTTGGCTTTAAAGCTGTTCAGATATTCTAAATGTTTCTGCTTATCTCCGGTTAAAGCAGATCGCCCCGATAGAATAATGGTGGATCTTTCAGTTTTCGCGCAATATTCAGCGACTTTACTGCCAATCCCCCCAAATCCCCCTGTAATTAAATATACTTTATCTTTTTCAGGGTATTGAATGGTCTTTGTGTATGTTTCTCTCTGCTTCTCTAACATCCGTGCATATCTTACGCAGCCTCTGTAAGTGATATGAATATGCCGATCAGGCGCTGTGTTTATTTCTTTATAAAGAATGGCAGCCTTCTCTGAAAATGAAACGGCTGCAGAATCATGTTCAAAGCAAACCGTCTTACAATGCAGCTGCGGATATTCTTGTTTTACCGATTTAAAAAAACCGTTCACACCTTCAAAATACGGCAATTTTTCTTTTTGATCTGCGCTGAATGTATAAATGAACGTTACTTTGTTTATAAGGTTCTCGCTGATTAAAGCCTTAGTCAGATAAAACACGGAATAAATTCCTGATTCGAGTGTTTCTTCCAGTTCAGGCTGTTTTTCAGACCACGTATGCAAAATTGCATCAGGCGCTGCGCCTTTTTCTTTTAACAGACGAATGACACTTTGATAATCATCGGGACGCTGCCTGTTGATCGTGAAAACACTATCGCTTATCTGCTCTAAACGGTCACCGGGCATAATAAGATATGCGGACGTATTCTCTCTTTTTTTCATCTCTTCAAAATAGTCTTTATTCTCGGAGAACAGCAAAATAGTACAGGCTTGTCCGCTGTCCGCTTCATTCTCAAGTGCGGTTTCTTTCCATATCGGCGTATAAAGTGCCTGATTCTTCTTTGCTGAAAAAGCCGCGTCTGATTTTACCTGCTGAGGGTTTAAAGAAAATTGACAGCGCTCAAACGGATAAGGCGGAAGCGGGGCTTTTCTTTTATGATAGTCACCTAGTTTCGCCCATTCAATCTCTTCTCCTGAAAGCCACATTTGCATAAATGAATGATAAAGAGCCTCATCAGCTGCTTTGTCCGCTTCAAAAGCAGCCGCTTTGTTTAGTTTTGCTGATGGAGGGAGCGATCCGAATTGAAAAACTGAAAACTCAGAAATATCCACATCCGGCTCCGTTCCCTTTTCTTCCGTGTGAAGCGGCATATGATCAGCTATCTCCTGAGACACGGCATCCATTTGATTGTATTCTGTCATCAACGGAAAACGATCCTTATCATAAAAATCTGCCGGCTGCTCATTCATACAAGCAACAGCCTGTTTAATTCCGTCTTGCTTTTTCAATAACATGCTCAGAAAAAGTTCTTTAGACAAAATTCCTTCGTCCAGTAAATTTAATATTTCCAGAACATAATCATTATTAAAGAATCCATCATAATCTGTTAAATCCCATCTCTTATACAGTCTCCTCATAGAGGCAAGGATAGCCATGATCGCCGCTTCCTCATCAGCCGGCAATGCGTTTCTTTTATCCGCCGTGCGATTCACAATATAAGATAAAATCTCGATTTCCTGAGTCTTTCCCGCTTTATCCCACTCTTCTAAAAACCCTTTAAACGTATATTGGTGCTCAAGAAGCAGCCGTGTTTTCCCGTACAGGCGGTCTGCAAAATCAGCCGGGAAGCTCAGACCGTTCAGCAGCATCCTTACATATTCTTCATTTAATCGAACCGGCGGGTACGTTTTTGAAGTGTACGGATTGACAAATGGAATGGACGGCGGCTCACAGGATAAGTGCGAAGGTTTTTCAGCGCCTGTGATGACAGAAATGGCCTTTTCAATTTTGATGATACCCGCTGCTGCAAGAGCGACGTAATATCCGTCTCCGGCGCCTGTAATGAGGCTTGGCTTAAAACCGGATGCCAGGATACTTTTTATGATTTCCGTATTGATAACTAAAGAATACAAGCGGATTTTCTCAGGCGTCCATTTTCTTTTAAATGAACTGTGCAATGTCGGTATACCCTTCAGCACCGGCCTTACGTTCTTTTCTAAATCAGGGAACACCCGTTTCAAAACGGCAAATTGTTTATAACTTTCCCATTTGAAGTCACCGATGGCAAGCGCCCATTCAGAATCTTGTTTCCTCCGAAAACTCAATCCCTCTTTAAGCTGATTTTTAAATTCCTCCTTGCTGCCTGCCAATAAACCAGCCCTGTAATCAAACGATGTCCTCCCTGTTAAAAGGGTGCTGCTGATCACTTCATTTGATATTTTGCAAAATTCCTCTGAATCGTCAGCAAAGGTTCTCCAATGATGTATCATTTGTTTCATGCTTTCTTCACTTTTAGCGGAAAAAAGGAAGGGTACCCTTCCTTTTCTGTCAGATTCGTCTTTTGTATGTATAAATTCTTCGATGATGACGTGAGAGTTGACACCCCCAAAACCGAAGGAGCTGATTCCCGCCCTGAGCGGAGCCCCGTCTGCCGCCTTCCAATCACTTGAATCAAGTGCCGGCCTAAACGGTGTTTTTTCAAACTGTATAATTGGATTTACCGTATGTACATTCAGGCTTTTCGGCACCCTCCGGTGTTTCATCATCATTAGAACTTTTATCAATCCGGCCATTCCCGCCGCTGCTTCTGTATGACCGATATTTGTTTTCACACTTCCGATCCTGCAATATTGAGTATCCTCAGTATATTGCCGATACGCTTTTGTCAATGCTTCTATTTCTATCGGATCGCCCAGAGATGTACCTGTGCCGTGTGCTTCTACATAAGAAACCGTCGCAGCATCGACAGCAGCGTTGTGTAAAGCTTCTGAGATGACCCGGCTCTGCGCTTCTGCTCTGGGAGCGGTTATGGAACGGGATTTACCGCCATGATTAACAGCTGTCCCTTTTATGATCCCGTATATATGGTGACCGGCTTTTACTGCATCACCAAGGCGCTGCAGCAATACAACGCCTGCCCCTTCTCCGGGAACGTACCCGTTCGCCGCTGCGTCAAAGGTTTTACATTTGCCGTCAGGACTCAGCATTCTGGCTTTGGAAAAAGAAATATATTTTCCGGGTTGGAAATTCAAGTTTACTCCCGATGCGATTGCATAATCGCTTTCTTTTGTCCGCAATGACTTAACCGCTTCATGTAAAGCAACAAGCGACGATGCACAAGCGGCATTTACAGACATGCTTTTTCCGGTCAAACCGAATGTGTATGAAAGCCGGTTGGAAAGCATAGCTTCGAAACTTCCTAAACAGGCGTAACTGTCGATTTCCGATTCAGTATGACCTGTCTGCCGGTAGTCAGAATTCATAATACCCGCAAAAACAGAAGTGGTTTTACGCTGGAGATCCTGCAAAGAAATCCCGGAATCTTCGATGCACCGCCAAGTTTCTTCTAAAAGGATTCTTTGCTCAGGGTCCATGTTTTTCGCTTCCCGGGGAGAGATATTAAAAAACTTATGGTCGAAATGGTCAGCTTTATGAATAAAACCTCCCCACTTGCTGATTGTTTTGTTCGGTATACTGATATCGGCTGAATAATAAAGATCGGGATCCCACCGTTCAATCGGCACTTCCCGGATGGAATCTTTGCCGCTATTTATGTTTTCCCAGAATTCATGATAATGATCTGCATCGGGGAATCTGCAAGCAACCCCGATTATCGCGATATCCGCACTCTGTTTATTCAAATGAACCATTGGCCTCCACCCGCCCCTTCTTTAGTGTAGAAATAACGTATCCAATCTGCGCCTCAGCAGACTTTCGGTCTCATTCATCAATTTTTCACCAATGTCATCGACATGTCTGTTTCTCCATGATTCCAAATCCGTGCCCTTTACCCAATGATTAAAAGCGCCTAAAGACGGGCCGCAATGAACTTGGAAATTCACCTTTTGTTCTTCCTGCCCTTCCAAAGCAAGCAGACATCCTCTTTGCAAATACCACTTAAATAGTAACAGCATCTTATATTTTTGATTGCGCTCAGCTTTTTGGGCCAGGTTCGGCTGTTTTTCTATTATGCTTTCGTAGATTTCATCAAAAGTCTTGTTAAAATAATCATTTTCGAGCTGAATCTTTGTCTTTTCATCTATCTCATTCAAAGACTCGTATTGTTGGTAGATTTGAAATAATTTATTTGCCCTGACCGGAAACAGCGTGCCCTTTTTCAGCACCTGAACCTTTGTTCCGAACTCAAACAGAGTCTCCGAAGGCGCATAAGCAGTATCGCATATTCCTGTCTCACTCAGCATTTCTTTAACAAAACCGCTTGTTTCGGCTTCAACTGTACATTGATTAATGGATCCCGTCATAATAAAATCAGCGCCCATTAAAAAAGCAGACGCGGCAGACTCGGGAGTCCCGATTCCTCCCGCAGCCCCGATCCTTATCTTCCTTGCGTATTTGTGTGTTTCCATCATTTCATCCCGCAGGTTAACAAAAAACGGCAGCATCGCCGTCAATGAGCCCTGTTCGGTATTACTTCCGCAATCTGCTTCAATAATGATATCGTCTGCTAACGGAATACGGCTGAGCCACTCCGCCTGCTCTTCCGTCAGCATACCGTTCTGACACATTCTCTTTACGATACTTTGAGGAGGCGGACTCAGAAATGCGGCCGCAACTTCCGGCCGTGAAACTTTGGCAATGATCCGATTATGAGGTATGACGCTGCCGCTTTTGTCTATCTTCAACTGATGCGCTTTGTAATAAATTAATGGCGCGCTGACGGAAAGATACGAAGACGCTTCTATTACTCGTACGTCATGCTTGATATATAAATCTATCAATTCCTTTTCTCTATCTTGATGAGCCGGCTCAAATCGCAGATTCATACCGTAGGGCTGGCCATTTTTGAGTGTCTTCTTAATAGAAATAAGGGCCTGTTCAATTTCCCTTATCGTTAAACCTGCTGTTCCAAAGAACCCCAGCATTCCTTTCTTCCCGAGGCGGATCAGCATTTCAGCGGAAGAGATCCCTCTATGCATCGCACCTGCCAAATACGCGTATGTCAAACCGTAATCTTCTTTGAAAGATTGATCACCCAATCGGGACACCGGTGAAGCTGCACCGCTCTCTATATTTTCGGCCAAGAGGCTATGCTCTTTCCCGCTTTCCGAATTGTCCTTGTTCCCTTCAGGAAAAAAGAGACTGTCTTCCGGCGCACTGATAGTAAGCGGTTCCTCATCTCTTTGTATGGTTTGAATTAATTTAGTCAGAATGTTTCCGGGACCGATCTCTTCAAACACAGTGACGCCTTGTCCCATTAGATACCTGATGCTTTCAGTCCATTTTACCGAGTTTGTTATTTGTTCAATTAAATTCCGTTTGATATCTTCTTGTTTATAAGGTCTTGCCGTATAGTTAGAAATGACCGGGAAATTCAATTCAGAAAAATGAAACCCCTCGATAAATTCCGCAAATTCACGCTGTGCACTTTCCATGAAACGAGAATGAAAAGCCCCGCCGACCTGCAATACGATATAAGCTTTCGCCCCTTCTTTTTCAAAAAAAGAGGCTGCCCGCTTTATCTCTTCTGCAGCCCCTGCTATCACAATTTGTGAAGATGTATTGTAATTGGCGATATCTATTTGGCCGAATTCATACTTTTGAAGTATTTTTTTTATGTGGTGCTCATCCAGTCCGATCACGGCAGCCATTCCGCCCTCGGAAGCCTCACTCATTAACTCGCCTCTTTTAGCAACCAGCCGGAGACCTGTTTCAAAATTAAAAACACCGGCCGCAAAAAGCGCAGTATATTCACCCAGACTATGTCCTGCAACAGCATCAGGACGTGTATGACCTTCTTTTAAACCCTTTAAATATTGCAGTGCGCTCACTGTATAAATTGCAGGTTGTGTATACTTCGTATCAGTCAGCCTCTCTTTTTCGTCTGAAAGGCATAAATCCTTTATGGAGTATCCTAAAATATGATCTGCCTTTTTAATGAGCTCACCGAATTCATCGAATAAGTCTCTGCCCATTCCTTTAAACTGCGCTCCCTGTCCGGGAAAGACGTAAGCAAGCATTTGTTTTCCTCCTGTTCCGTATTTCTGCCGTTTCTTTTCGTTACGATTTTGATAAACGTTTTTCACTTCAATTTTAAAATTGTCGTTTACTTTCAGCACCCTTACTTAATAAGCATTACTAAGCAAAATAAAAAAACCTTTATGCCGGATAAAGGTTTAAAAGCAAAAAGCATGTACAAATATCATATTGCCGTAAATATAAATAGATAGAATTTTCTGATAATTAAAATCACATTTTCATTCTGTTTTATATATATATATATATCAATATAATAAAAACATTCCAACGTGCCGAAACAACGATTGGTTTTATGTGAATATTTCCCTAAATAAATACTATACTATGATTTACTTGTTGTCAATGGGAAACACACGTATTTACCAATTCTTCAGCCGCCTTTTTACAGGCGGCTGAACTCGGTTGTTATCAGTTCATCAGCCCATGCCGATATGCCTTCACTATACTATTTGCGGAATAATAGTTCTTTCTCTTTGTTGTAGTCTTTAGTAAATTGATTGAACTCATCTGCTTGTTTATGCACCTTTTCGTAAACTGAGTTTACTTTGCTGATTTGCTCTTCCAGCTGCGCTAATGTGAGCTTTTTATCTTTAATCAGTTTATAAAGGTCCTTATCAAGTGAAATGGCTTTTTCGTACTTTTTGTACAAAAGGTCATAAGATGCATACCTTTTCTCCATTAAAGCGACCGCATGCCCGGCTTTTTCTTTTACTTTCTTATCCTTTATTTCTTGAGAAGTTTTTTTTGCGGATTCAAACGCTTGTTTTGAATCATCAATACTGTCTTTTTCTGCTTTCAGATGTTTTTTTCGCTGATTTGCATTGCTCAGAGCCTGATCAGACAGTGTGACAATTTTCTGGTAATCATCCATATTCAGTTTAACCGCGCTGTCGTATAGCTGATGCTCTTTTTTCTCCAATTTTTCTAATGTTTTCTGCTCTTTTTGAAACGGTTTTTCCGCTTGAACGGCTTTTTCCATCGAGTCATGAAGCGATTCAACCGGATCTTTTCCCCCGCAGCCGGCAAGCAGCATACTTGCGGCGCCGAGCGCTCCGATTCCTGCTAATACCTTTTTTTGAATCATATTCACTTAAAATCCCCCAATCTTGACAATTTCCACTATAGAAGCCCGAACGCTTTTTGACAATAGCTGAGCTGTAATTGGCATGACCGGGTAAAGACGCTTACGGTGCTTTCAAAGAATACTTGCGTAAAAAATTGAGAAAACAGGGCGGATGACCATACATCTTTTTGGCTTTTACATAGTTTATAGTAGACGCCGGCCCTGCTGACAGAGGGTCAGCGTAATTAAAAGAGGAGGTTTTTTTATGTACGGATATGGATTTGGCGGCGGATTTGGCGGCGGTTGTTGCGGCGGCGGATATGGTTATGGCGGCGGTTACGGTTACGGCTGCGGCGGCGGATACGGCCGCACATTCGCATTAATCGTCGTATTGTTTATCTTATTAATCATCGTCGGTGCCGCTTATTTAGGCTGCGGCTGCTGACCTTATACACCATGAACATCGGCCGGCCTGCTATGGCCGGCCAATTGTTTCGTTGCGCCGCGATAAAGAAATTCGCTATAATTTACATATTAAGCTTTAGGAGTGAAGTTTCTTGATTACTATGGAAAATATTGTACGCGACGGACATCCCGCGCTCAGAGAGATCGCTGAAGAGGTTCAGCTTCCCGCTTCTGACGAAGAAAAACAGCATCTTGCTGATATGATTGAGTTTGTGAAAAACAGCCAAAATCCTGAATTAGCCGAGAAATACAAGCTTCGTCCGGGCGTCGGTCTTGCCGCTCCGCAAACAGACGTAAAAAAACGGATGATCGCCGTCCATGCAGAAGATGCGAAAGGCACTTTATACAGCTATGCTCTTTTTAACCCTAAGATCGTCAGCCACTCAGTGGAAAAAAGCTACTTGACGAGCGGAGAAGGCTGCCTGTCGGTAGACGAACCCATTCCCGGCTATGTGCCGCGCTACGCCCGCATCCGCGTAAAGGCGGTGACGCTTGAAGGAGAACAGATTGACATCCGTCTCAAAGGTTTTCCGGCCATCGTGTTTCAGCACGAAATCGATCATCTGAACGGCGTGATGTTTTACGACCATATCGACAAAGAAAATCCGTTCAAAGAACCTGAAAACGCCATTGCCATTGACCGTTAAAAATAACCGGCACTTCCCAAAGTGCCGGTTTTCTCTATTTCAAAAGGCCCAGTTCTTTGACGGCCCAGCTGATTCCCTCTTCATCCACCGGCTTTGTGACGAAATCGGCGGCAGCTTTTAATTCCGGAACCGCATTTCCCATCGCCACCCCGGTGCCGACAAAACGGATCATCTCAAGGTCATTTAGTCCGTCGCCGAATGCATAAGTGTCACTTACCCCGTACGGAAGCCGCTCAAGCACTCTTTTAATGCCTTCCGCTTTTGAACCGCCTTTCGGAAGCACATCCGTTGACAATTCATGCCAGCGGACATAATCAAACTCCGGAAAAGCGGCATATGCTTTTTCTTCATGACCGCGGCAGAATAAAAGCAGCTGATAAATTTCTTTTCCTTTATAAAATGTTTCATCAACTTCGGGATAAGGCGCTTTCAGACTGCCTATTCCTTCCGAGACGTGCGGATGTCCGGGGACGGTCGTTTTCATCGTGTCTTCCGCCATAAATACGACGGGGTGCTCCCCTTCTGCCGCCTGCTTTAATAAACGCGCAACTGCATCTTCAGGAAGCGGATTTTTATAAATGACCTCACCTTCAAATACGACATACTGGCCGTTGTATGAAATAAATGATTCAATCTCAAGCTCTTCCAGAATCGGTTTTACCATAAACGGGGACCTTCCGCTGGCGATAAAAACGTGATGGCCAGCCTCTTTAAGCGCCGTCACGGCGTTTCTTGCGCTATCGGGAATATGTTTATCATGGTCATAGATCGTGCCGTCAATATCAAAAAAAATCAATTTTGGTTTCATGTCAATTTCTCCTTTTTCCCGTTTATCAGTCGTGTCTTTTTCAATATCATCATACATAAAGTTTTTCTTCCGGAAAACCGCCTTGATGAAATTCCAGTTTTACCCACGAAAACAAATTCAGTTTTTCCGCATACTACTGCTATAAAGGGCTTCAAAGGAGGTATACGATGCTGCGCCGATTACGGAAGAAACTCAGAAGACAGTGGGGCGGAATGCTCCGGAAAAAAGTCATCGCGTAGAAGGGGTCTTTCGGTTTTTGAAAGTCCCTTTTTTGCTCGAGACTTTCCTTATAATCCGTTTTCGAATATAATAGAATAAGCGAGTCTAACATACGGCATTTAAGGAGAGATTTGGATGATTTATAAGGTATTTTATCAAGAGAAGGCTGACGAAGTACCTGTTCGGGAAAAAACAGATTCACTTTACATTGAGGGCGTTTCAGAACGGGACGTCAGAACGAAACTGAAAGATCAGAAATACAACATTGAATTTGTTCAGCCTGTGGACGGTGCTTTTTTAGAATATGAGAAGCAGAGCGAAAATTTTAAAGTATTGGAGTTATGAGCGGAATGAAATTTGTAAAAAATGACCAGACTGCCGTTTTCGCCCTCGGCGGATTGGGCGAGATCGGGAAAAATACGTACGGGGTGCAGTTTCAGGATGAAATTGTACTGATTGATGCGGGAATCAAGTTCCCGGAAGATGAACTTCTCGGCATTGATTACGTAATCCCCGATTACACGTATTTAGTAAAAAATGAAGATAAAATTAAAGGTCTGTTTATCACCCACGGTCACGAAGACCATATCGGCGGTATTCCGTACCTGCTCAGACAAGTAAATATTCCCGTTTACGGCGGTAAACTCGCGATCGGCTTACTTCGGAATAAACTTGAAGAGCACGGGCTGCTAAGACAGACCAAATTAAACATCATCGGTGAAGACGACATCGTGAAGTTCCGCAAGACGTCTGTATCCTTCTTCAGAACGACACACAGCATTCCGGATTCATACGGAATCGTCGTCAAAACACCGCCGGGCAATATCGTACATACCGGGGACTTTAAGTTCGATTTCACACCGGTAGGCGAACCGGCAAACTTGACTAAGATGGCTGAAATCGGGAAAGAAGGCGTTCTGTGCCTGCTTTCTGACAGTACAAACAGTGAGGTTCCTGATTTCACCATGTCAGAACGCCGCGTAGGCGAAAGCATTCACGATATTTTCCGAAAAGTGGACGGCAGAATTATATTTGCGACATTCGCTTCAAATATACACCGTCTTCAGCAGGTGATTGAAGCAGCCGTTTTAAACGGCAGAAAAGTTGCCGTATTCGGACGCAGTATGGAATCGGCTATTGAAATCGGACAAAATCTCGGTTACATTACCTGTCCTAAAAATACGTTTATTGAGCATAACGAAATCAATCGTATGCCTGCCAATAAGGTAACGATTTTATGTACGGGAAGCCAAGGTGAACCGATGGCGGCGTTATCACGCATCGCTAACGGGACGCACCGGCAGATTTCCATTAATCCCGGAGATACGGTCGTCTTTTCTTCCTCTCCGATTCCCGGAAACACAATCAGCGTAAGCCGCACCATCAACCAGCTGTACCGTGCGGGCGCAGAAGTCATTCACGGTTCATTGAATGACATTCATACATCCGGACACGGCGGACAGGAAGAGCAGAAATTAATGCTCCGCCTGATCAAACCGAAGTTCTTTATGCCGATTCACGGTGAGTACAGAATGCAGAAAATGCACGTCAAACTCGCGACTGATTGCGGCATACCTGAAGAAAACTGCTTTATCATGGATAATGGCGAAGTGCTGGCCCTCAAAGGCGAAGAAGCCGCTGTGGCAGGCAAAATTCCGTCCGGCTCCGTTTACATTGACGGAAGCGGAATCGGTGATATCGGCAATATCGTGCTCCGCGACCGCCGCATTCTTTCAGAAGAAGGCCTTGTTATCGTTGTTGTCAGCATCAATATGGACGACTTTAGGGTTTCGGCGGGACCTGATTTAATCTCAAGAGGTTTTGTTTACATGAGAGAATCCGGTGATTTGATCAATGACGCGCAGCAGCTCATTTCGAACCATCTGGAGAAAGTAATGGATCGGAAAACAACGCAGTGGTCCGAAATTAAAAACGAAATTACCGATACACTAGCTCCGTTCCTATACGAAAAAACAAAACGCCGCCCGATGATCCTTCCGATCATTATGGAGGTCTAAAAAAAACTGCACTCATTACGAGTGCAGTTTTTTTATTGCAGCGGAATATGCTGAAAGGCTTTGACATCAAACAGACCGGCCGCCGTCATTTTAATATCCGGAATCACCGGAAGCGCTAAAAACGATAATGTGAGAAACGGATTGAAATCACCGGTGAATCCGAGCAGAGAAAGCTTTTCATGAAGCACGCCCAAGCTGTCATTGACCCATTCCGCCGACTTATCAGACAAAAGCCCGGCGATCGGAAGCGGAACGGAATGAAGCAATTCTCCGTTTTTCACGGCTGTTAATCCTCCTCCGGTGTCACGGAGCCTGTTGATTGCTTTTGCCAAATCGGCATCGTTTGTACCGACGGCGATGATATTATGGGAATCGTGAGAAATGGTTGTGGCGATGGCGCCTTCTTTTAACCCGAACCCTTGTACAATCCCGAGTCCTATCATTTTTTCGCCGCTGTGCCGCTCTGCGACGGCGATTTTTAATAAATCATTTTCTGTATCAGGACGAAACGCGTCAGCAGACGGTGCAGGCACTTCTTTTTTTCTCGTCTCCAAATGATTCGGTATCATTTCGATTACGTTCATTTTCTTGCCCTCTTGAATCGGTATATGAAAATCCGATTCAGTCAGCGGCGCTTTCAGCCGCACTGTATCCAACAGCGCCTGGTCCGGCGAATAGGAACCGGCAGACTGTTCATAAACCGTGCGTCCGTTCTCGGCAACGGTCCGGCCGGCGACCATGGTCTTCGTGACGGCAGCCTCCCGTACATCTGAAATGAACAGCAGATCTGCGTCAAAACCCGGCGCTACCGCCCCTTTTGTTTCAAGACCGTAGCACTCAGCCGCATTTAAGCTGGCGAGCTGATACGCAAGGAATGGATCAAGTCCCGCCTTTATCGCCATTTTGACTTGGTGGTTCACACTTCCTTCTGAAAGCAGATCATCTACATGCTTATCATCCGTGCAAAAGAAAAAGCGCCGCGCGTTTTTTTCATTCACCGCCGGCAGCACATTGAGCGTATTTTTTGCCACCGATCCTTCGCGCAGCATGACATACATCCCCCGTCTGATTCTGTCCAGCGCTTCTTCTTTTGTCGTCACTTCATGATCATTTGACACCATTGCGGTTCTATATATATTGATGATATCTGAAGAGAGTCCGGCTAAATGCCCGTCGATCCGTTTTCCGTGACGCTTGGCATCAAGCAGTTTCTGAAGCATATCCTCTTGACCTTCCGCAACAGACACATAATCCATTACTTCCGCAAGTCCGAGCACCTCTTTCTCCTGATAAAAAGGCTTTAAATCCTCGGCTTTTAATACGGCTCCTGAGCGTTCAAAGCTAGCGGCGGGAACACAGGAAGGAAGCATGAAACGGATGTTCAGCGGCGCCTTTTTCGCCTGCTCTATCATAAATGAAATGCCTTTTGCTCCGGAAACGTTCGCAATTTCGTGAGGATCAGTAATGACCGTAGTCACTCCGTGTGGGAGGACGGCTTTAGCAAATTCAATCGGAGTAACCATAGAGGACTCGATATGAACATGTCCGTCAATAAAGCCCGGAACGATCATTTGGCCTTCTGCATCAATGACTTCTTCCCCTTCATATTCGCCCAGCCCGACGATCACTCCGTCCGTAATGGCGATATCTGCAGAAATCCATTCCTGGTTAAATACATCCATGATTTTTCCGTTTTTAATGACGGTATCGGCTTTTTGTCTGCCGGCTGATGCATTCAGCCGTTCAGCCAGTGTTTCTTTGTTCAAAATGAGGCCTCCTCTTTTTCTTTATATGGTACAATATGCTATCGGATCGCTTGATCATAGTCAATAAAAATCGCAGAAAATACCGCTTACACGATAAATGTCTTACTATTCTGACATAATAAAAGACCGCCCTTTTACGGACGGCTTTTCACTTTGTATGAAGCACTCTTTTTTCAAATCGGGAAATGTCCGTAAGAGAGCCGATAACGATGAGAATATCTTCTTTTTGGATCATTTCAGTCGCCAGCGGAGATACGATCACTTCTTTTTCTCTCTTGATGGCCACGATATTAATGCCGTACTTCGCCCGGATGTCCAGGTCAAGCAGTGTGTTGCCCGCAAGCCTGCTGTTGGCCACGATCTCCACAATGCTGTGTTCGTCGGACAGCTCCAAATAATCAAGCACATTATTTGATACGATGTTGTGGGCGATGCGTTTTGCCATGTCACGTTCAGGGTGGACGATGTGGTCGGCCCCGATTTTCGCAAGCACTTTCTCATGATAATCGTTCTGCGCTTTAACCGTGATCGTGTTCACGCCGAGTTCCTTTAAGATCAGCGTCGTTAAAATGCTCGCCTGTATATTTTCGCCGATTGCCACAATGACGTGGTCAAAGTTGCGCAGCCCTAAGTTTTTCAGCACCGATTCATCGGTTGAATCGCCGATGACCGCGTGTGATGCGATTTTGGCGTATTCATTTACTTTATCTTCATCAATATCCATCGCCATGACCTCAAGGCCTTCTTCACTTAATGCTTTGCAAATACTTCCGCCGAAGCGTCCGAGACCGATAACGGCAAACTCTTTTCTCATAACAGTACTCCTTTAAACAATATCTCTAATAGGAATAGTATCACATTTTCGGCAATGAGTTCATATAGCGTTTAAGCTTTTCTGAAAAGGCGGGCGATAAATACAGGTCCGCTCCGCGTTCGATTTCTTCCTGATAGTGACCCGGAGGCGCAATTTCCTCAGCTTTATCAAGAACGAGAAACGTCAGGACGCCTCTGTATACACGGCCGCCGGCACACACTTCTATGAATGCTGGACGGTATGTGTGGTTATCAACACCTTCTCTTTTGTACAGATAGGTTGCCGCTTCAAACGGGAGCTTGTACAGCACGCCTTCAGTTCGTCCCCCGTCTTCAACAAGATCGGCTCTGGAACCGTCAGGACGCCTTAACGTGAATCTCGTCGAATACCCTTCAACAACCGCCCCTCCGACCGGCTCGGCAAAAAAGTGGTCGACCCCCGCCTGTTTAAACCGGGCATTGTCCATACAGGAGCCGTAAGCGAAATAATAAACCGGACTGTCATCCTCCCGTTTCATAAAACGGTATTCTTTCCAGTCTCCGCTTTTGATACGGCTGAATGAGGCACACTGGCCGGGCTTTACGACATATGCGAAGGCGGTTTTATTCCCGGCATCCGTCGTCACGGCAACCTCTTTCCGATCAAAATCAGCATAATACGCATCCAGCTTACGGATCATCTGATGATCTGTTTCATACAATTCCCCGTACACAAAAGCTGTTTCTGCTAAAGACGCCGCAGGCTGACCTTTATCCGTTTCGTACAGCACGCCGTTTATCGCGGCCTGCTCGCACACACACGGAGCGCCTTTCAGCAGTTCATGGTTTTCTTCACGCTTCCGTAACAAACCGTATACAAAAAGAAGCAAGTTATTTTTCCTCCTTTTGGACAGCAGCCGCTTCTAACGGCAGAATCACCTGAAACGTACTGCCTTCTCCATTTTTGCTCTTAATGTTAAGTTTACCATTATGCTCCTTCAGAATTCGTAAACAAATCGGAAGACCGAGACCCGTTCCCTGATCTTTTGTTGAGAAAAACGGTTTCCCGATGTTTTCAAGCTTTTCTTTCGACATGCCGTTCCCTTCATCCTGTATGCTGATCACCGCGTATTCTTCATCCCGTTTTGTATAAATATGAATATTCCCGCCGTCAGGCATCGCTTCAATCGCATTTTTAATAATA
Organism: Bacillus sp. SJ-10; assembly: GCF_002843505.1. Taxonomy (NCBI): domain Bacteria; kingdom Bacillati; phylum Bacillota; class Bacilli; order Caryophanales; family Bacillaceae; genus Bacillus; species Bacillus sp. SJ-10. The sequence continues at coordinate 3,281,442 of NZ_CP025258.1, forward strand.
TTGATAAATACCTGTTTCAACTGGTTTTCGTCACCGTTGACCATACAGGACTCAGTCTGCCTGAAATCCTTCTCAATCACAGTGTTCGACAGCACCGCGTTCGTGTCAAGAAGCGTCGCCACCTGCCTTAAAATATGGTTGAGATGATGAGCGGTAAACGTCACGGTCTGCGGCTTGGCGAGCAGAAGCAGCTCCCCCAGCACGAGATCAATCCTTTTAATCTCCGAAAAAATAATATCAAAATAATCCGTTCTTTCCGGATACTGGGCTTTCATCAGCTGGAGAAAGCCGCTGACTGACGTTAAAGGATTTCTTACTTCATGGGCGATTCCTGCCGCAAGCTCCCCGGCAATGGCCAGCTTTTGAGATTGCATGGCAAGGCGTTCGTTCGTCTCCAGAAGCTCGTCGACCGCTTTTTTCCGTTCACTGATATCAGACATCGTCCCCAGGCTTCCGACAAATTTCTGTCTGCGGTCATAATACAGCTTATAATGGACTTCTCCCCAAAAGATCGAGCCGTCTCTTTTAATATATTTGGCCGTAAACATTCCTGACGGGGACTGCTGCTTGATTTGGGAGATAATATAATCAATGATATGTTTTTCTTTTATAAAATAATCATTATACATCGTGCCCATACATTCGCTGATGGAGTGGCCCGTAATCGCCGTCCAGGCCTGATTCAAATATGTAATATTCCCTTGTGCATCCGTCTGAAAAACGATTTCCTGCAGATTGTCCATGATCCGGTTTTTCTCATCTGAAAGCGCCTTTGCTTTCTGCTCGCTGTCCTTCAGCTCCGCCAGCAGCTGCTTTTTATTATCCACATAATAAGCCAGCAGCCAGACGCCGATTAATGTGACGGCGGTAAAGGTGATGTCAACTGGCCAGTTAATCGGATTCCGTTCAATCATATAAAATAAATAATCCCAAAACATAATAAAAATCATTGCCAAGATTAAGGAAATGATACGCGCTTGATATTTTCCCATAGTCCCACCTGCCGCTAGCATTTCTACATATATTGTAACATTGTTGACTGCATTATTGACTAAAAAATGATAACTATTCCCAATTAATTGAGCAGGTTCGCTTACTTTTCCCGTGAGTTTTTGCACAAGTTCATAATAAAAGGACGGAATGATGCTCCGCCCTTTTTGCCGATTATGATCTACCTTTTAACGCTTCCTCGATTTCCTCAAGCAGCATTTTCGCTCCTTCAGGACTTAAAATAATTTTGCCGTTGCCGTACTCCTGATTTTCGGAGGTAATTTCCCCCGTCATTAAGCAAATGCCGTGCGGCTTGTATTTTTTTAAGACAATTTTGTCTCCGTCAACGAAAAATTCAATACTATCTTTAATAGCGATATCCAATGCTCTTCTCAATTCAATCGGCATGACAATACGCCCGAGTTCGTCTACTTTTCTTACTACACCAATTGATTTCATAGAAATCCCCTACTTCCTTTAATGTCTCTTCTTTATGTCCAAGGAAAATCCTTCATAAACGTAGACGAAAGGAACGGAGCAAAAGTTTCTCAGCATCCGGAACTGAATGTTTTTTTACAGAAGAAAATCCTTTTGAAATATGGGATACAGACTTTCCCTCCTTTTTTACAAAAACATTTCATTCCCGGCGGAAACCCCCAAAAATCGTGGTTTTTCTCAGAAACTTTAAATGTAGAATCAATTAAATCAGGATAGGGATTGGGTGAAAACATGTTTCAATCAACTGAGATCGGAATCGACTTAGGAACCGCTAATATACTTGTTTACAGTAAAAATAAAGGAATTATTTTAAACGAACCTTCCGTTGTCGCTGTAGATACAACAACGAAAGCGGTGCTTGCCATCGGAACGGATGCCAAAAGCATGATCGGAAAGACGCCGGGGAAAATCGTCGCCGTACGGCCGATGAAAGACGGTGTCATTGCTGATTATGATATGACAACTGACTTATTAAAACACATTATGAAAAAAGCCGGAAAAAAAATCGGAATGACTTTCCGCAAACCGAATGTCGTCGTCTGCACGCCTTCAGGCTCAACAGCCGTTGAACGCCGCGCCATCAGTGACGCTGTCAAAAACTGCGGAGCGAAAAACGTTCACTTGATTGAAGAACCCGTAGCCGCTGCAATCGGGGCCGACCTCCCTGTTGACGAGCCGGTCGCAAACGTCGTCGTAGATATCGGCGGCGGTACGACTGAAGTCGCCATCATCTCATTCGGGGGCGTCGTATCCTGCCATTCGATCAGAATCGGCGGCGACCAGCTTGATGAAGATATCGCCTCGTTCGTCAGAAAAAAATACAACCTGCTGATCGGGGAACGTACGGCAGAACAAGTGAAAATGGAAATCGGTTTTGCATTGATTGAACATGTGCCGGAAACGATGGAAATCCGCGGCCGTGACCTTGTAACCGGTCTGCCGAAGACAATCAGACTGCAGTCTAATGAAATTCAGCACGCGATGCGTGAGTCGCTCCTGCATATTCTTGAAGCGATCAGAGCGACACTTGAAGATTGTCCGCCGGAGCTCAGCGGCGATATCGTTGACCGCGGCGTCGTGTTAACCGGCGGAGGCTCCCTTTTAAACGGGATGAAAGAATGGCTGACAGAAGAAATCGTCGTTCCCGTTCATTTGGCGGCAAATCCGCTTGAATCAGTGGCTATCGGCACGGGGCGTTCATTAGACGTCATCGACAAGCTGCAAAAAGCGATTAAATAATAAGATTGTGCTTCTTTTTTCTCCGGCCGGCTCATATTGTGAGAACTGGAGAAACATTAAGGAGGAAGCATATGCTTAGAGATGTGGGAAGACGCGTAGCAGTAGCCGTCATTTTAAGCGGAATTATTTTGGGGGGTATGAGCATTTCACTGGCCAATATGCCCCATTCTCCGGCCGGCGGCGCCGTAAAACTGAATCACCCGTAAAGACGCAGCAAAAGCTGTGTCTTTTTCGTTTGTGCTCCTTTCTTTCCTTTATGAGGCGATATTTGATATGATGAGAAAAACCGATGAGGAGGAATGAACGATGAGTTCGTTTACTGAAAAGTTACATACATATGCTCAGCTGGCGGTAGAAGTCGGCGTCAATGTCCAAAAAGGACAGCATGTCGTAATCAATGCCTCAACTGATGTTAGGGAACTTGTCAGACTGCTTGCCAAACATTCTTATGAAAAAGGCGCAAAAAACGTCACCGTAAATTGGCAGGACGATGAACTGTCCAGATTAAAATACGAGATGGCACCGTTTGAAGCGTTTGAAGAGTATCCTGAATGGGAAGCAAAAGGCAAAGAAGAGCTCGCGAAAAAAGGGGCTGCGTTTATTTCTGTCGTCTCATCCGACCCCGACCTGTTAAAAGGCACTGACGGCAAACGGATTGCAGCGTTCCAAAAAGCCGCCGGAAAAGCATTGCATACATACAGACAATATATTCAATCAGATAAGGTCAGCTGGACGGTGATCGGAGCGGCTTCAACAGGCTGGGCGAAAAAAGTGTTCCCGGATCAGCCGGAAGAAACAGCCGTTCAGCTTTTATGGGAAGAAATTTTCAAAACGACCCGCGTAAATGAAGAAAACCCTGTGGAAGCATGGAAAAAACATGATCAAAATCTTCATGAAAAAGTGGAACACCTGAACAAAAAACATTACAGCGCCCTGCATTATCAGGCTGAAGGAACAGACTTAACCATTGAACTGCCGAAAAAACATGTATGGGCAGGCGCGGGAAGCGTGAATGAGAGCGGGCACGAATTCATGGCCAACATGCCGACAGAAGAGGTTTTCACCCTTCCGCAGCGTGACGGGGTGAACGGCACGGTTTCCAGCACGAAACCGCTGAGCTACGGCGGCAACATTATTGATAACTTCACTCTTACCTTTGAAAACGGCCGCATTGTCGATGTGAAAGCTGAAAAAGGCGAGGAGATTTTAAAAGGCATCGTCGAAACCGATGAAGGCTCACACTATCTCGGAGAAGTGGCCTTAGTGCCGTACGATTCACCGATTTCACAATCAAATATTTTATTTTACAACACACTGTACGATGAAAACGCCTCTAACCACTTGGCGATCGGCAGTGCGTATGCCTTTAATATTGAGGGCGGTAAACAAATGACACGGGAAGAGCTTGTCAAAGAGGGCTTAAATGAAAGCATTACACACGTAGATTTTATGGTCGGTTCCAAAGATATGAATATCGACGGCATTACGGCGGACGGCAAAAGAGAACCGATCTTCAGAAACGGAAACTGGGCATTTTAATAAAAAAGGAGGCGATCAGGCCTCCTTTTTTTATTTCGCTTCATACATTTGCAAGTTGGCGCAGACGGTTTCCAAAACAGGTGTATCAACTGACAAGCCTTTCGCTTTCTCAAGCAAAAATCCGTGTAAATGATCACCTTCCGTCACCCTGCCCTTTTCCATATCTCTCAGCATCGACGATTTCATATGGTAAGACATGCTTGTCAATGTGCGATAACTCTCTTCTTCCAGACCAGGATCTTTCGGGATGCCGGCAGCCTTGAAAATGGCTCCGATTTCAGCAAAGAGGCGCTTTGCCGTGTTGAGGCCGCCTTCTGTTTCTAAAATCGGTCCGACCGGCTGTTGAAACAGAGTGGTCACTCCCGCCTGCGCGGCAATAAACATATATTTTTTCCAAATGTCCTTTTCAATATCCCGGCTGATGATGACATCCGCTTTCACACCTGCAAATGCGTTTTCCAGCTCGTTCATACGTTCTGTGCGTTCCCCGTTCCATTCACCGAAAACAAAGCGGTGGCCAGCGCTCGTATGAAGAATGTCCCCTTTGTCGTTAAGGGCGCTCTCAATAAAGCAGAGGCCGCCCAGCACCTGCCGTTTTGAAAAAGCTTCAAACAGCTGGTTATAGTGCCTGTATCCGTTTAAAAAAGGAATAATGACCGACGAAGGTTTGACAAACGGTTTGACATCCCGAATAACGTCCTGCAAAGAATACGCTTTTGAAGCGATAATAACGGCGTCAAATGCTCCTTCTTCGCCCGCCATCATTAATTTCGGCTTGATTGAAACATCACCTTTTGCACTTTTGACGATCAAACCCGTTTCTTGTAATTGTTCCGCCCGTTTCTTGCGGACGAGAAACGTAACGTCATTTCCCTTTTCTGCAAGACGCGCGCCGATATATCCGCCCACTCCTCCAGCTCCGACAATTAAAAACTTCATGATGCATTCCTCCGTATCTTTTCAAGTTATGTATTCATTTATTGTAACGGGAAGTCAGAAGATTGAAAACTTTTTTCATAAATAAAGAAGCAGAGTCTCCCCTGCTTCTTTATTACGCGTATAGCTCTTCAAGCTTTTTCTGTACATCCGCGTTTTCAAGAAATTCGTCATAAGACATTTGTTTGTCAACAATGCCTTTAGGCGTTAATTCAATGATGCGGTTGGCAATTGTCTGTACAAACTGATGGTCATGAGATGAAAACAGCATAGCGCCTTTAAAGCTGATTAAGCCGTTGTTAAGCGCCGTAATGGATTCCAAATCTAAGTGGTTTGTCGGTTCATCCAGAATTAAGATATTCGCGCCGGAAAGCATCGCTTTTGAAAGCATGCAGCGCACTTTTTCTCCTCCGGAAAGAACGTTTGATTTTTTGTTGACTTCTTCTCCTGAGAACAGCATGCGTCCTAAGAAACCGCGCAGAAAGCTTTCACTTTGGTCATGCGGCGAGTATTGGCGGAGCCAGTCAACAAGGTTCGCATCGCTGCCGTCAAAATACTCGCTGTTGTCTTTAGGGAAGTACGCCTGAGAAGTGGTCACGCCCCATTTAAATGTGCCGCTGTCAGCTTCCATTTCCCCGGAAATGATTTTAAACAATGTCGTAACGGCAAGTTCGTTGCGGCCCGTAAAAGCGATTTTATCTTCTCTGTTCATAATAAAGCTGACGTTATCAAGCACTTTTACCCCGTCAATCGTTTTTGTTAAGCCTTCAACCCGCAGCACGTCATTTCCGATCTCGCGTTCCGGCGTGAAATTGACATAAGGATAACGGCGTGATGACGGTTTGATATCATCAAGCGTGATTTTATCAAGGAGTTTCTTTCTTGATGTCGCCTGCTTTGATTTAGAAGCGTTGGCGCTGAATCTGGCCACGAATTCCTGAAGCTGTTTAATCTGCTCTTCTTTTTTCTTGTTGGCTTCCTGAGAAAGCTTTAAAGCAAGCTGGCTGGATTCATACCAGAAATCATAGTTGCCGACGTACACTTGAATTTTATTAAAATCAAGATCGGCGATGTGCGTGCACACTTTATTTAAAAAGTGACGGTCATGGGATACGACGATGACTGTGTTCTCAAAGTTGATTAAAAACTCTTCCAGCCACTGAATCGCTTTCAGATCCAAGTGGTTGGTCGGTTCATCAAGCAGCAGAACGTCCGGCTTGCCGAACAGCGCCTGTGCCAAAAGCACTTTCACCTTTTCTGAACCGCCTAAGTCCGCCATTTTCTTCGTATGCAGGTCTTCAGAGATGCCCAGGCCCTTTAACAAAATAGCGGCTTCACTTTCAGCTTCCCATCCGTTTAATTCCGCAAACTCTCCTTCAAGCTCAGCGGCGCGGATGCCGTCTTCATCTGAAAAATCAGGCTTCATATAAATCGCGTCTTTTTCCTGCATAACTTCGTATAAACGTTTATGTCCCATAATGACGACTTTCAGCACTTCGAAGTCTTCATATTCAAAGTGGTTCTGCTTCAGAATGGCAAGACGTTCACCCGGGCTCATATGGACATCGCCGGTCTGCGGCTCCAGCTCACCGGATAAAATTTTCAAAAATGTTGATTTTCCGGCACCGTTTGCGCCTATTAATCCGTAGCAGTTGCCCGGCGTAAATTTAATATTGACATCTTCAAATAACTTGCGATCCGCAAAACGCAAGCTCACATTATTTACAGCAATCATTTAGAATCCTCCATCGTGTCTATCATCATTAAAAGTATACCATGAATAAAGGGGAAGAGAAATGTTTCCCTGCGAATATACGGGTTTGAAAAGATGCAGGCGTCAAACCCGGAGCGCTGTGATACAATAGATATATATACATATTCATCACGGAGGAACAAGTTGAAGCTTTTAACACTCACAGAATACTGTCTTATGATTTTCTTCACCGGGGTTTTTCTGGCCGTCACAGGCTTTACGGCCCGTGACATCGGCTTGTACGTGGGAATCGCCCTCATTTATACGTTTTCGCATCTCTTTTCAAAACGGATGCTTGAAAAACGCGGCAAAGAGAAGAAGCAGGTGAACCTTTTTTTCAGCGTTCTGGCCATTGTCGGATCAGTGCTGGCCACGGTATTGTTCATCGCCGTCGCCGCCTCGTTTGCCAAATAAAAAACGCCTGCTGTCCAAATCGGGCAGCGCGGCGTTTTTATTTTGTCTGACGCATATCATGAAATGGGAAGAACACAAACTTCGAGGTGCCGACGATCCGGTTTTCGGCAATTAAACCGAGTCCGTTCCGGCTGTCCATTGAGTTCAGCCGATTGTCGCCCATGACGAAGTATTTGCCTTTCGGAACCTTTACGGGGCCGAAATCTCCCGTCAGGTTGACTCCCAGTTTTTTCGCTTCTTTTTTATTGCTCGCGAGGTACGGTTCTGCGATTTTTTTGCCGTTTATATAAAGCGTGTCATTTTTCATTTCCACCGTTTCTCCCGGTTTTCCGATGAGACGCTTTACATAATGGACTTTCGATGTATCGCCGTTAATAATGACGATGTCCCCCCGCTCGATTTCTCCGATATAATTGACGCTTTTGTTGACAAACAGCCTTTCACCGTCATGTAATGTCGGGTACATTGATGATCCTTCCACTAAGTACGGTTCGAACAGGAAATGGCGGATTAACAGCGCAAGTGCGACCGCTATAATGATGGCCTTTCCCCATTCCCAATACGTGTTGGATTTTCTTTTTACCGATTTTTCAGAAGTAGGTTTTTGTTCTTCAGTCAACGTGGTTCCTCCTAGACGATCACTGTTTCAGTTCATGCACCATCTTTACTTTATCATAACTCATCACAAAATACATAACGCTTCTATGCGTACATGATTGAAAAAAGCGCCCGTAAAGGACGCTTTTTGCTTATTTCTCTACAACCGGTTTTTTGACGATTCCCAAGATAACAGCCGTTACAATCGCTCCGATCACGATGCTCATTAAATAAAGCAGCGGATGGTTCGTAATGAATGCAACGAATATTCCTCCGTGCGGTGCAGGAAGCGTTACACGGAAAAACTCTGTCAACCCGCCAGCTACCGCAGAACCGACAACGGCTGCAGGGATGACGCGAAGCGGATCAGCCGCTGCAAACGGGATGGCGCCTTCTGTAACGAAAGCTGCTCCCATGAAGTAGCACGTAATACCGGCTTCACGGTCACGTTTAGAGAATTTGTGTTTAAAGAATGTTGTCGCCAGTGCGATTCCAAGCGGCGGAGCCATTCCGCCCGCCATGATGGCCGCATGCGGCGCATAGTTTCCGGCATCGATCATCGCAATTCCGAAAGTGAACGCCGCTTTATTGAGCGGGCCGCCCATGTCGATAGCCATCATACCGCCTAAAATAATCCCCATTAAAACAAGGTTTCCAGTTCCAAGGCTTTCAAGCCAATTTGTTAAGAAATTCATGAACGCTGCTACAGGTGTGTTAATGACAAATTGCATCAGAACTCCTGTGATAAAAATACCGAGCAGCGGATAAATCAATACAGGTTTTAATCCGTCAAGAGATTGAGGGATAAAGACAAACAGCTTTTTCAGCAGGATTACGACATAACCGGCTAAGAATCCGGCAATCAGTCCGCCCAAGAATCCGGCATTCGCCTGCGTAGCCATAAATCCGCCGACCATACCCGGCGCAAATCCCGGACGGTCCGCAATACTCATTGCGATGAATCCGGCAAGAACGGCAACGATCAGTTTTAACGCATTATCGCTGCCGATAAAGTTCAGCGCTGCGGCAAACGTGTTGTATGTCGGGTCTTTCGGATCAGCTGAATGAATTCCCCAGAAGAATGAGATCGCAACGAGAATTCCGCCGCCGACGACAAATGGCAGCATGTTGCTGACACCGCTCATTAAGTGTTTATAGAAAGTGCTTCCGATACTTGTGCCTGATTTCTGTTTCGGGCCGTCTTCATTTGAAGCGGAAGATCCGCCGCCGCTGCCCTCGTAAATCGGCGCATCTTGGTTAACGGCTTTTTCAATCAGTTCCTGAGGACGTCTGATACCAGCTGTTACAGGTACTTGAAGAACATGTTTGCCTTTAAAGCGCTCCATTTCAACCTGTTTATCAGCCGCCACGATGATCGCAGGCGCGTCTTCAATTTCTTGAGCCGTCAGCTTATGTTTGATACCGCTTGAGCCGTTTGTCTCGACTTTAATGTCAACGCCGAGCTCTTTCGCTTTTTCCTTCAGTGCGTCAGCTGCCATGAACGTATGGGCGATACCTGTCGGACATGCCGTAACGGCAAGGATTTTGCCTTTTCCTGACGGCGCTGCCTGTTCTTCCTGCTCTTCTTCTTCCTCATCGTCATCTTTGTCATGCTGATTGATGATGTCAATGATCGCGTCTTCTGATTCAGCTTCAAGAAGCTGTTTGCGGATTTCCTCACGCATAAGAAGCGTTGAAAGTCTTGATAATGCCTCAAGGTGCGTATTATTCGCTCCTTCGGTTGCCGCAATCATAAAGACCAGGTGTGCCGGCTGACCGTCTAATGATTCATAATCCACACCATCTTTTGAACGGCCGAATGCGATGGCCGGGTTAATGACGCTCGCCGTCTTCGCATGAGGAATGGCAATGCCTTCGCCGATTCCCGTCGAGCTTTGGCTTTCACGATTTAAAATGGCTGCTTTGTAAGCCTCTCTGTCATTTAATCTGCCGGCTTTGTCAAGCACTGTCACCATTTCATCGATAACGTTTTCTTTCTCTTTGCTTTCTATATTGAGATGAATTGTATCTCTTGTTAACAGCTCAGTTATCTTCACTTTTCTTTCCTCCTCTATAGACGTGTGACTTTAACTTCAGGAAGAAGCTGCTGTACAAACTCTTCAGTTCCGAGTTCTTCAGAAAATGCCGTCGCGCTTCCGGAAGCAACTCCTAAACGGAACGCATCTTCCAAAGGCAGCTGTTTTGAAATTCCCGCAAGGAATCCCGCGACGACGGAATCACCCGCGCCTACCGAATTGACAAGCTTTCCTTTAGGAACATTGGCGAGGAAAACCGCCTCTTTCGTAAATAAAAGCGCACCGTCGCCAGCCATCGAAACAATCGCGTGTTCAGCGCCTTGTTCAATTAATTTTTTACCGTAAGGAACGGCAGCTTCGGCTGAATCAATGACCGTATTGAACATTTCCCCAAGCTCATGATGATTCGGCTTCATCAAAAACGGTTTCATTTCTGTCGCTTTCATCAGCGCTTCACCGGAGATGTCCACCACTACCCGGGCATTCTGCTTTCTGCATGCCTCAGCAATTTTTTCATACGTGTTATGCGGCAGGGAAGAAGGAATGCTTCCCGCTAAAACGATGATGTCTCCCTCTTCCAGAGCGGAGAACTGTTCTAAAAAGGCATTGAACACTTCATCTGAAATCGTCGGGCCCTGTCCGTTAATTTCCGTTTCATCGCCCGTTTTCAGTTTTACATTTATACGCGTGTCTTCATCTACCTCAGAAAAAGCCGTTTCCAGACCTTCCTGCTGCAAAAATGACGTGATATAATTTCCGGTAAATCCGCCGACAAACCCCAATGCTTTTGACGGCACATGGTGTCTTTTCAGTAATCTCGAAACGTTGATGCCTTTTCCGCCGGGATACTTCGTGTCATAGCTGGAACGGTTTAAACCGCCTACGGCAAAATCTTCAACGTGAACGATATAGTCAACAGACGGATTGAGGGTTACAGTGTAAATCATGGTTTCACTACCTTTACGACAGTTTTTTCTTGGTAATTATCGAATGCAAGTTCTTCAGCTTCAGTGGTAATGATAGCGGCATCGCCCAAGGCGGCGAACGCTGCGAAAGAAATCTCGCCGAATTTAGAAGGATCGGCTAAAACATACGCATTTTTCGCCTGTCTCACAGCCTTTGTCTTCAGAAGAGCCTCATCCGGATCGGGTGTTGTAAAGCCGGCTTCAATGTGCACGCCGTTCACCCCGAGAAAGCTTTTGTCAAAACGGTACTGGCTGACCGCCGTTAATGAGGCGCCGCCGATCATCGCACCTGTTCTATGCTTCACATATCCTCCGAGAAGATAAAAAGGAATCCCTTTCCTTATTAAAGCGTCGATATGCATAACTCCGTTTGTGACAACCACAATGTCCTTTGTATGATCTATAAAATCAATCATGTGCAATGTAGTTGTTCCCGCATCGAGGTAAATACAGTCACCTTCTTCTAATAAAGATGCCGCTTCTTCTGCGATCTTCAGTTTATCTTGAAGGTTTTTGGAGGATTTTTCAAGCATATCGGGTTCTTGCCTGCTGTTGGAAAGTTTAGACGCCCCGCCGTGAACGCGCTTTAAAAACCCGCGCTCTTCAAGTGTTGATAAATCTCTTCTGATCGTTGATTCAGAAGCGTTTGTCATGCTTATCAGCTCTTGAATCTTCACCACATCTCGCTTTTCAATCTGATCCATAATCAGCTGATACCTTTCAGGAGTGAGCATATTCCGCCTCCTTTGAAAACGTATTCATTTCGGCTGCAAGATAATTGTAAACGCTTTTTTTACTTCAAGCAACTAAAATCACTCAAATTCATTCAATAACTATCAAAATCTTTCACATTTGTTCATATTAACGTATGTACATAGGGTTTGTAAACTGTAAATTCGACAAAAAGGGGGACAATTGTATGACATTTTCTTTTTATCATAAATGAAAAAAGTCTATTATATTCATTCAATCATTAAAACACAAAAAACCCCATGCAGACTGCATGGGGCGCAGGTTATTCATACCTTAATGCTTCAATCGGATCTAAGCGTGATGCTTTGTTGGCGGGCAGCATGCCGAAAATGACACCGATCAGCATACTGAACAGTACGCCGATACAAACCACCTGCCAGGAAACGAGCGACGGCCAGCCTGCGATAAGAGAAACGAGTGATGCTCCCCCGTAGCCGAGACCGATTCCGATTAAGCCGCCGATTAATGTAAGCACAACAGATTCAATTAAGAATTGTGTCAGAATCTGTCCTCTCGTGGCACCGAGCGATTTGCGGATGCCGATTTCTCTTGTCCGTTCCGTCACTGATACGAGCATAATATTCATGACCCCGATCCCGCCGACAATGAGAGAAATACCGGCGATCGAACCGATGATCGTCGTCATGACGGTCGTGACCTGACCGATTCCCGCCGCGATTTCTTCCATATTCATGACTTGATAGGCCTCTTTTGTACCGTGATTGTCATTTAAGAGACGGGCCGCTTCTTTTCCTGTTGTTTTGATTTGATCAGCGGACTCCGTCTGAACGGAAACGTTACTGTAGTCGTTAGTACCGAAAGACGTTTTCAGCATGTTGAACGGCACATACATTTCACTGAGTCCTAACGATAAAAAACCGCTCTCTTCTTTCAGTACGCCGATTACTTCAACGGGCTGTCCGCCGGCCCAGACGATTTTTCCGAGCGGAGACGTTTTCCCGAACAGCTTTTCAGCCATTTTTTTCGAGATGATTCCCGCTCTTTTCCCGGAAAGAAAATCATTGTCCGTAAATGTCCGTCCATCTTGAACGTCCAGCTTTTTTACGTCCATGTAGCCGCTGTTAATGCCGTTCAGCGTAATATCCGTGTCTTCTTCATGGTAACGGGCCGTCATGGATTTTACCGCGGAAGCGACAACCTGCTTTACGCCGTCCACTCCTTTTAATCCATTAATATCTTCTTCTGTAAAACTCGCTTCCTGTAAGGCGTTCGGATTGGCTGTTAATTCTTCATCACTCGGAAGGTAAAACAATTCAATCGTATTGCCCGGCCCGCTGATGGATTGCTTCAGCATTTGCTCTCCGCCCTGGCCGACAGCCACAACCACGATTACTGAACCGACGCCGATAATGATTCCGAGCATTGTCAGGATCGATCTCAGCTTGTGAGCTCTTACGGAACTGAGGGCCATCCGGAGATTTTCTAACAGGCTCATTCCCCCACTCTCCTCTGCTCAGCATCGCGGGAAACGATCATGCCGTCACGGACGAAAACCACTCTGTTTGTACAGTCCGCCACTTCAGGCTCATGAGTCACAAGCACCACGGTCACGCCCTCTGCATTAAGCTCTGTGAACTGCTCCATAATGGAAATGCTTGTTTTCGTATCCAGCGCGCCGGTCGGTTCATCAGCTAAAATGAGCTTCGGTTCGTTCACGATGGCTCTTGCAATCGCGACACGCTGCTTCTGGCCGCCTGACAGCTCATTCGGCATGTGACGCATCCGATCCGCCAAACCGACTTTTTCCAGCGCATGCTCAGCCCGTTCCTCACGCTCTTTTTTGCCGATACCGGCGTAGATCATGGGGAGTTCGACATTTTTTCTTGCATTCAATCGCGGCAGCAGCTGAAATTGCTGAAAGACAAATCCGATTGATTTGTTCCGGACCGCCGCAAGCTCTTTTTCGGTGCATGAAGAAACATCTTCGCCCGCAAGCCTGTAACTGCCGGACGTCGGTCTGTCCAGACAGCCGATGATATTCATGATCGTAGATTTCCCCGATCCCGACGGTCCCATAATTGACACATATTCTCCTTCTTCAATCGTCAGGTCGATTGAACGGAGAACATCAAACGTCTCCTTGCCGATCTGATAGCTTTTTTTCACCTTTGAAAGCTGAATCATCTATGCTTTCACATCCGTTCCGTCAGTCAAACCGTCAGCCGGATTCAGAATGACTTTATCATCCTTTGAAAGCCCCTCTTTTATCTCCGTAAGCTGATTTGCGGTATCGCCGACTTTAACTTTCACGCGTTTGGCCTTCCCGTCTTTTACCGTAAAGACCCAGTGCTCATCTCCGTCTTTTTTGACCGCGGAGGACGGCAGCGTATCGGCTTTCCGTTTGTCGGTTTCAATGTTCATAATTAATTTAAACCCCGGCTTGCCCTCCGGAAGGTTTCCGATCAGCTTAACCTGAAACGGATACTGCACAGCCTGTTCCGTGCTTTCCCCCGAAGCAGCGCTTGACTTTTGATCAGGAACGAGTCCGACAGCCGCCACTCTCCCTTTCCACGTTTTACCTGGAATGGCGTCTGAGGTAATCGTAACGCTTTGTCCCTTTTTCACTTTCAGCGTGTCGTATTCGGACAAATTGCCGGCAACGATCAGGTGTTCCGGGTCTCCTATATGTATAACCGGTTCTTGAATATCCGATTTTTTAGAAGCCGCTTCTTGATTTACCGAGATTACCGTCCCGTCCATCTCACTCTTAACATTGAGATTCGCCACTTGATTTTCAAGAGACTGCTTTTGCAAATCAGATTGCTTTAATTCGATTTCCGCCGTTTTTTGCTGAAGCTGCAGATCAGTCCGTTCGGATTCAATTTGTTTTTTGGCTTCCGCTTCTCCAACTTGTTTTGCCAGATCTTGTTCCTTGCTGTTTAATGCTCTGAGTTTTTCTTCAACTTGTTCGATTTGCATCCGTTTTGATTGTTCTGTCAACTCATTTTGTTCTTTATCAAGATTGAGCTGCTCATTTGTATACGTGACTAACGACGACCCTTTTTTTACTTTGTCGCCTTCTTTTACTTTCACTTTATCAAGAGTTCCTTTATCCGCTTCATAAAAAACATACTGTTCTTTAGAGAATTTAAGTGTTCCCGGAACCATAACCGTAGAGGAGATTTCTCTGTTTTCCATGGTTCCGGTTTCGATTTTTTTCCCGGCGCTGCCGCCCGCGGGAGCGGCAGACTTATAAATATTGATACCGATGAATACTGCAACAATTACGGCGATGCCGATTCCGATCCAAATTTTTTTCATGTTATACACCTGCTGTCACTGAACTTAACAGTCCTCCGACTGCCGAAACCAAAAGCATAATAACAAACAGGACAATCGCGGAAGTCCAGGCCGCTTTTTTCGAAATGCCGCCTGTATAGCGAAGTCCCAAAGCGAGCAGAATATAGCTCCAGATGCTGAAAATGTCGAACGCGCTTAAAAAGACCGCAACGCCGTCTCCGGCCGGTATGATACTCGCCAAAGATGTAACGGCGTGCAGGGAGCCCGCTCCGGTAAAATAAGTGACAAGACCGTTAATGACTAAGCCGATATTGGTAATAAATGCCGTGAACAGGCTGAGTGAGAGCATTTTTTTATAAGTTGTCACGCCGCCTGAAATTTTGACGCACAGCCAGTAAATGAGCGGAACGATAAACAGAGCGATAATGCCCCCGAAGATTCCTCCGAACATCGAGCCGAATTTAGCAATGGTTTTGGTCATTTCAATCTGATCATCCGACAATCCGTCAAGAGATGTGCTGTTCAGCACTTCTTCATAATTCATCCCCAGTCCGCGCAAAATACTGCCGGCCGCGATGAGAATGATGACAATCAGGAGAGGAATGCCGATGACCGGCTTTTCTTTTAATCTTTTAAACTGCACAACAGGACTTGTAATGACGCCGAAAATTGACGGCTTTTCCGTTACTGCCGTATTGCTTTTTTCCAGGTTTGGTTCCATATTGCTGATGCCTCCTATGTATTATTCTGTTTATACGTACGCTTTAGGCTGAGAGAAGTTTCAATTTTTTTGCCGTTTGCGTATTTATGCTAAATTGTAACACAAATTCTCAGCTTTACGTTCCATAATTATGTAAAAAAAAGTATTGTCAGACCGGTATGACGGGAGGCTCAAAGCCTTGTGAAGGCACTGTCTTCAGCCTATTCATCTAATCAAAACCGTCTCAATCACAAATTCCTTTAAATCCCATTTAGATATTCTCTGGAATTCAGCTCCTATATACAAAAAAGCCGGATGGCAATGATGCTCATCCGGCTCTTTTTTCACCCTCCGCTTACAGGAGGGATAAAGGCAATGGTATCACCTTCTGTTACGATGCTGTTGTCTTTTACATATGTTTCATTGATTGCGATCATGGCATTGTCAATCGTCTGAAGTCCGTACCGTTCCTTTAACAGTGTTTTTACAGCAGACGCCGCCGTCTCTTTTTCTTCAAGTTCAATGACCGGTGTTCCCGCCTGCTCCGCAAGCCCGGCAAACAATAATACTTTAATCATCGCGATTCCCCTTTATCCAAATCCGGTTTTCCGTTCGGATAGGGCGTTGTTTCCAGCTGATCGCCTATCCATTCTTCGCCGTCTTCCCAGATTTCTTTTTTCCATATCGGCACAATCTGTTTTATCCGTTCAATTGCATATTCATTCGCCTCATATGCCGCCTTTCTGTGCGGTGAAGACACGGCGATTACGACCGCTGCTTCTCCGATATCAAGGACGCCGACACGGTGAGTGATTGCAGCTTCGGCTCCTTCCCATTTCGCACTGATTTCATCGCCGATTTGAGAAAGCATTTGAACAGCCATCGGTTCATACGCTTCATATTCGAGCCGCACCGTCCGCCGCCCGGCAGTCCACTCTCTGACCGTGCCGATAAACGTTGTGATGGCGCCGGCTTCACGCTTTTCAACTTTTTTTACGATATTTTCCGCAATGATAGGTTCCCTTGTAATTTGAAAACGTTCCATTTATGCTGATTCCCCTTTCAGCTGCGAAAGCACAAACATAATGGCAGCCGGATCGTCCGCATGGAATACGGGCATGCCTGCATCTGCCGGCATATGCTCCGTATTTCTGCTGATAACCGCGATCACGCGCTCCAAATGCTTCAGCTTTTGCCAATCTTCGCTGTCTTTGATCATAATGATTTTCGGATGCGGCGCATGTTTAAATCCCTCTATAAGAAGACCGTCAATTCCCAGACATTCATACAGACTGATCAAACCCGCCAGATCCCATTTTTTTCGCGCCGTAAGCTGCAGGACGCCGTCCCCTTCTACTGCCGTAACCGCGGCTCCGGCTTTTGAAAAACGCTCCGAGTCTTTTCCGTCAGAAAAAGGTTCCGGTTCTCCGCCATGTCCGTGATGTTTTAAACATCCAATATCGCACTCTTTCGGCGCCGCTTTCAGCACACGTTCAATAAACGTTGTTTTACCGCTGTTTTGAAAACCTACGATCTGGACGATCGGGAAAGAATTGACCACGGCCATTCACTTCCATTCTCATCACGGATGAGGAGCACGTGAACCGTCCGTCCCGCTTCATACCCCCTCGTTCCTCCCGGCAGAAGGATAAACGCGTTTGCTTCGGCTAGAGATGTGACTGAGCTTGATTTGTCGAGACCGACCGGTGACGCCATCATCTTTCCGTCCTTATGATAAACAAATGCTCTCACAAATCTCGTAAACGGATTCGGTTTCGGAAAGTCGTTTGTTAACACGGCTTCCGCCCATCCGGAATGAGGTTTTTCATTCAGAAGCCACGTCTGAATCATCGGTTTGACAAACAGGGTGAATCCGACATAACATGCGGACGGATTGCCTGAAAGGCCGAACAGCAGCATGTCATCGGCCCGGGCGACAGTTGTCACGCTCCCCGGGCGCATTGCCACTTTGTTAAAAAGAACTTCCGCTCCGAGCTTATTATAAATGTCTGGAAGAAAATCAAAATCGCCGACTGACACGCCGCCGGTCGTGATCAGAAAATCAACTTTTTTCATAGCTTCCTTCACCGCAGCATAGCTGTCATCAAAATCATCGGAAATTTTCCCTAAGTTCAGCGGTACCGCGCCCGCTTCAATGACCTGGGCATACACCATGGCAGCGTTGCTGTTGCGGATTTTCCCCGGCTCAAGCGGATCGCTGACATGAAGAAGCTCGGTTCCCGTTGCGATAATGCCGACAACCGGCTTTCTGACCACGGGAACGGAAGCATAGCCGAAGGTTGCTAAAAGAGCGGTTACGCCCGGCGTGATTTTCGTCCCTTTTTTTAATAGCGAGCTGCCCTTTTTCGCATCTTCTCCTTGATATGAAATATTATCACCCGCATGAAAAGGGCGTTTCACTGACATGTAATTCGTCCCGTTTTCAGAAAACGTTTTTGTCAGTTCAAGCATCACTACGGCATCCGCGCCTTTTGGAATCTGCGCCCCCGTCATAATGCGGACCGCTTCATAAGGCCCGAGTTCTTTTTCTGACACGGCGCCGGCTCCGATATGGTCAATGACTTCAAAGGTGACGGCATTGTCACGGGAAGCCGTTTTTGAATCGCTCGCCCTGATGGCAAACCCGTCATACGGGGAACGGTTAAAGGCCGGCACATCATGATCCGCCTTAACATCCTCCGCCAAATAGCGGTGGAGACTGTCCTCAAGCGCCACCCATTCGGTATCCCCCTGTTTTTTATACCGGCTCACCCGGCGGACTGCTTCGTCCACCTGAATCGGCGTTCTTTTTTCAAGCATAGCAATATCTCCCCTTCCTACAGTCCGATCACTCTGGCCAGAACTGAATTTGCTTCTTTTATATCGTTTGTACCGTGAATCAAAGCCCGTCCGTCCTGAAAAATAACGATTCTGAAGCGCTCATACGCCATGTGCAGCAGAAATTCATTTGCTTCCACTTTACCGATCTGCTTCAGGCGTTTGACAAGCTCTTCTTTATCCAGCCTCTTTAAGGCTTCCGATCTGATTTGAACGGTGTCTCTTCCGCACAGCACGCTTGCTTTCGGCCTGTTTTCAGGCTGCAGATACGGATATACGGGCTCCGCGCCGCAGGAAGGGCAATGATCCCGTTTGATCTGATCCACATTTATGCTCATATTGGTGTTATTCCACACGTCAAACGTGAAAAAGCGCCGATTTACCGCTGCATGATTTCCTGTCAGCAATTTCAGCGCCTCAGCCTGCTGATAAGCGGAGACGATATGAACCGCCGGAGGTATGATACCTGCTGTATCACATGTCGCTCCGCCCACGGGCATTTGCTCAAACAGGCAGGATAAACACGGCGTAACCCCCGGAATAATCGTCATGCACATTCCCTGACTGCTGACACAGGCACCGTAAATCCAAGGTGTTTTCGTTTTCAGCGCCAGATCATTGATGACCATTCTCGTTTCAAAATTATCTGTCGCATCCACGATGCAATCCGCTTGTTCGATCAGCGGTTCGAGCGTTTCCGCCGTACCTTCCGCCGCGTAAGCATCGATATGTATATCACTGTTTACCGCCAAAAGACGCGCCTTGGCCGCCATTGCTTTCGGCAGGCGCTGTCTCGCGTCTTCTTCTGTATACAGCTGCTGTCTTTGTAAATTGCTCCATTCCACATAATCCCGGTCAATAATCGCCATACGGCCCGCTCCGGCTCTTGCCAAGCCCTCTGCCGCGGCTGTTCCGAGGGCTCCGGCTCCGACAATCAGGACACTGCTGTCAGCCAGCGCCTGCTGCCCTTTTTCCCCTATCGGCTTAAATCTTGTCTGCCGCGAATAGCGCTCTTCCATCTGTGTTGTCCCCTTGCATTTTTATTTCCATCATACCATGTTTCTTCCCGATCAGTCCTGATTTGAAGACTCGACATGCGCCAAAAGTCTGGTGTAATCGTCCCGTGTGTTGATATTAGCGAACTCCTCCGGCCCGGCGCCGATGTCTTCAGCCTGCACATAACAGACAGACAGCCGTTTCAGCGTGTCTGTCATTTTCAGTTTGTTTTGTGTCAGCTGATCAAAAAGCACATCCTGCACCCGTTTATGGTAAACCGCCAAGAGGGGATGCTCTCTGTTTTCACAAACCGGTATGACAGCGTCCAGATTTCCGGTCAGCTTCATTTCAAGCGCAGCCATCGTCTTTCTTGTCACGAGCGGCGTGTCACAGGATATGACCGTGTATGTTTCGCCTTCCGTTTGTTTCATTGCCGTATATATGCCGGCCAGCGGGCCCATTCCCCGAAACCGCGGCTCATCGGCAAAAACATGCCGCTCCCTGTTTGATAAGAACTTTTTTATATGCTCAGGGCGGCTGATAATTACCGTTTCTCCGCCGCCGAAGGCTTTTTTCGCCTGTTCATAAAACATGCCGCCCTTCCACTTTGCAAAAGCTTTCGGTTCTCCGAATCTTCGGGAAGCTCCCCCCGCTAATATTACATTCACCCGTTTCATGTCATCTCTCTCCCATTCTATATAAAAGCATAGCAAACGCCTCAGCCGAAATACAATATTACGGTGCTTGTCTGTTTAAATAAGAGGAATAGCCGTTGTTCCTTTCCCATATTGTAGTGTTAACATCATGAGGGAGATGGTTCTTATGAAAATATCCGGTCCGTTTTTCCACGACACTTCTCAAGAGAACCTTTACTTGAAATCCGAACTTTCCAGATGCAGAAAATTAATTTCAGAATTTGAAGCAAGCTACTTCCATCAGAAAAATAATAAGCTTCAAGAGGAAAACGCCAATATTAAAGAGCGGCTTCACAAGCTTTCTGACGAATTGGAAGCCATGGCTCAAAAACACAAACAGACAAGTGACACGGAACGTTCTTTGCAGGAAATCAGAGCCGGGCTGCTCGATAAAATCGTCATTCTGCAAGAACTGCTTCAGCAGGAAACGTTTCGGCGGAAGAATGAGATGGAAGAAAAGCACCGTCTGCATCTTACAAATGTAAAATTTGAAGAAGAAAATAAAAACTTACATACCCGCATCCGCTCACTTGAGACCGCCATTCAAACTGAACGGACTTCTCACGAAGATATGAAACAGCGTTATCATGCCGCTGCAGACGAAAATACCCGGCTCCAAACACAAATGATAGAAAAAGAATACCAGCTCAAACATATTAAAATAGAAATTAATCATATGAGAGATCGAATACTAGAAACAAAAGAACGGCTTGTAGAAATAGAAAAAACGAAAGAAAAGTTATTTCAAGAAACCATTCTTTCGTATAAACGGCAGCTGGACGAAAGTGATGCTTGGATTGCCGGCCATTTTGCTGATATTGACAGCCGCACGGCGGAACCGGCGGAACAAGCTCTGGAAATCCCTTCTGTTTCCAAAGAGACTGTTCAGGCAGAAGACTTGCTTAAAGCCGTTACCGAACAAGTCATCTCCCTGCAAAAACAATTTGTACAATCAGAGTCCCGCGATCAGTCGTTTGATGAAAAACTGGATGCGTTGAAAGAACGTGCTGACGGCGAAAAGCCTTTCCAAAAATATGTCGTCAAGCTTGAAAAAAAGCCGGGAAAAGATGCGTCACTTCCGCAGAATAAGCGGGAAAACGCAAAAAAACTGCTTGAGTAACGCAAGCAGTTTTTACTGTTTTATTCAGCAGCCGTATCATTTGCCGTTTCTGCTGTTTCCTGAGAAATTTCTCCCTCAAGAATATATTGGCCGCGGTATGGTTTTTTCACTTCCGGATACATTTTAATTAAGCTTTGCATAAATGTTGTCATATTAGGAATTTCAAGGCCGCTTTCCTTTTCAATTTCCTTTTGCAGTTCGGAACTTTTGATCGCTGCATTGTGGCGTTTCAACGTTTTAATCGCTGCTTCGCGCAGTTTTGCCGCTTTTGATCCCGGTCTCGCCGTCCCTCTTCTTCTTCTTGTAGAACCGTCCGGAATGCCGGCGGGAAGAGACGTAATAGACTGCATCTGCGGCTGGGAGGATTGAGTCTGTGTCTGCGGCTTTTGATAGCTTCTCATTTCCTGTGCCGCAAGCTCTGCAAGCACCGGGAGAGAGTCACTTTTTTTCTCCGGACGAAACTCTTTTTTTGTATCGGACAGGCTGCCTGTATTGTCTAATTCTCTCAGTTTTGCATATATTTTATCACGTTCTATTTGATATTCACGAATGACTTTTACCTCTGCTTCGTTCAATTGTTCTAAACGTAAGCGCAGCGCTTCTCTTTCATTAAACATGTGTAAAACCCCCTGTCAAAAATTTAAACGCTTTTATTAAGATATTAGATTACAAAAGTAATTTTATCAACTATTATTTTATCATTTTACTATTTTATTTACTCTATGAAAAATTGCTTATTTTCTGAAAATGGTACTTTATATACAAAAATCCTTATCATATAGGGGATTCTGGACAAAGTTCCAATTTATTCAACCATTTCAAAATATAACTTGAAATTACTTCTTTAATGAAAATTAGCGTGATATCTACAATTTTCGACTATAATATGTAAAAGATAATGATATGGATAAAACAAGCGGTACAGCGTGTTTACGGCTGTTTCTCTTATTTTTTAAGCCACACATGTCATATTGGAATTTTTTATCCAATAGGCACAAAAAAACCCTGTTACCTAAACGGCAAAGGTCTTGCGGAACCGAGACAATAGTCCGGCGGAGATTGTCCCGATTACTCAGAAGCCTGCTCCGTTTCTGAAAGTACTCGGCTGACGCGTTTTTCAAGCATTTTCATCCCGCTTCCTCCCGCTTGAAAATGGCGGAGCTGCCCGCTTTTATCAAAAACGTAATAAGCCGGCACATATTCATTTTCAAATGCTTCAGTCAGCGTATGATCGCTGTCGACGTAAATCGGCTGAGAGATATCATGTTCAGCCGCTGTTTTCTTGATTTTCTCAAGATCAAGATCATCTTCGGAACGGGGCATGTGAACGGCCACCACATTCAGCTGATCTTTATATTTATCACGAAACCCGTTCACCTCAGGCATCGCTTCTTTACACATGCGGCAGCTGGCGGACCAGAAGTGAATCAGTGCCGGCTTTCCGCCGACCAGCTGTTCCTTCGAGACTTCTCTGTTAATCCATGCTTTAGCGCCTGTCAATTCAGGCATTTGCTGACGTAATTTCATCTTATTTCCCTCCTTACGAAAAAGGTTTTTTGCCGGGGCTTTCAGTCCGCCGGGCAACGTTCTCCTGTTTTCCCTCCAAAGGATATGATTTGGCTGAATCACCATGTTAAAATGAGTGTGGCGATTCCTTAGTTCATATCTTCACAAAAATGATGATATTGAAACCGGGCAATATGAACAAATCATAAATGAAATAACTGATTTCTATTAAAAGGTTTATTTTATTTTAAAAACGGGTATATCACTTTTAGCTTTTTCCGCAATAGACTTGAAAGGAAGACATCACTATGATTGATTTAAAACACTTTGATTGGGCCGGGCTTCTCACATCTGCCGGGATTTTCATCATAAAGCTGGCTCTCATTATTTTAGCGTACTTTATTTTCCGGACGGCAGGAAAAAAGCTGATCAAGCATCTGTTTCAGAAATTCGAGCAACAAAACAACCTCTCTACAGGCCGCGCTTATACTTTGCGAAGCCTCGCGCTTAATGTATATGGATACATCCTGATTTTCGTTTTTATCGTAATGATTTTGGATTTATTTCACTACAATCCGAGCGCTCTCATTGCCGGCGCCGGCGTGGTCGGTCTCGCAGTCGGCTTCGGGGCTCAGGGGCTTGTCAGTGACATCGTCACCGGATTTTTTATCCTTTTGGAAAAACAGATCGACGTCGGTGATTATATTACGGTTGCCGGCTACAGCGGCATTGTCGAGCAGGTCGGTCTCCGTACGACGCAAATCCGGAGCTTTGACGGCACGCTTCACTATCTTCCCAACCGGGGCATTACGAATGTGAGCAACCATTCCCGCGGAACGATGCAGGCGCTTGTCGATATTAAAGTGCCGCTTGAAGAAAATCTTGATGAAACCATTCAAATCCTGCAAACCGCGTGTGACAAAGCAGCCGCTGAGCTCCCGCAGATTAAGGAAGGGCCGGACGTCATCGGGGTTCAGGATTTAAGCTCGTCAGAAATGGTGCTCAGAATCATTGCCAAAACAGAAAATATGGAGCAATGGCGGGTTGAACGCGTACTGCGGAGAGAAATGAAAATCGCGCTCGACCGTTTTAAAAACGCCGCTTCCGCCGAATAGAAAAACCGAAGCGTAAGCTTCGGTTTTTTCTTTTTAATGAAATTTTTTTTCCACTTCGCTGCAGATTTCGTCGGCGGTCATTCCGGAAGCCGTAATGACGGGAGCCTGAGTTGACGTATCTGCAATTCCTTGGACATTGCTGTCAAGTCCGGTTACAACACAGCAGTCACAATTCTTCGCATCCTCAGGAGTCTTCATCATCACTACGTCATATCCTTTTTGTTTTAACGCCTGTTCTACATCCGATAAAGATTGTTCAATTCCAATTTTTTTCGTCATATTGAACACCTCCGTTATGTAGAATGCTCAATTTTTGTTAGATTATTCTTCTTTTCGGATTTAATTGGCATACTTCGAAAAATATCCGACCATGACATTTACCGCGGTTTCCATCGCATCTTCATCCGGGTTCAGCTTTGCGTGATGAAGCCCGTGGGATGAATCGGTCCCCAGCCAGAACATAAAGCCGGGATATTTTTTCAGCATATATCCGAAATCTTCTCCGGTCATCGCTTCTTTCGCCGTTCTCACGTCAGCAAGCTGATGATCGCTGACAAATTGCATAAATTCTTCGGTCAGGCCGCTTGTATTATAAACTTGATGATAAACGGACGGATACGTGACTTTTCCTTTGCATCGGAAGCCGATTTCAATTCCTTTGACAAGCTCTTCAATCCGCTTTTTCACCATACGCATTGATTCCTCGGAAAGCGTCCGGATGGTTCCCTCCAGATGAGCATCCTCTGCGATGATATTTTGCGCCGTGCCCCCGGTAATCGTTCCGACAGTGATCACAGCGCTGTCAAGCGGATCCGTATTTCTGGATATGACCGTCTGCAGCTGCGTGACAAGCGTGCTCGCGGCGACGACCATGTCGTCTGCTGTATGCGGATATGCCGCATGCCCGCCTTTCCCCTCGAGATCGATGACGAGTTCGCTCGTATTGGCAAACAGCAATCCGCTTTTGGTGGAGATTGTGCCTACAGGAAGCTCAGGTGCTATATGGAGAGCGGTAATCAAATCCGGTGTCCATTTTTTCAGCACATCGCTTTCAAGCATCGGTTCCGCTCCGCCCGGTCCTTCTTCAGCCGGCTGGAATAAAAAGAGCAGATCATGTTTGACGGGATGATGGACAAAATGATCAATAATGCCTAGCGCGATGGTCATGTGCATATCGTGGCCGCATGCGTGCATAAAACCGGGGTGTTCAGATGCAAACGGAAGCCCCGTCTGCTCTTCAATCGACAGAGCGTCTATATCCGCTCTGTAGGCGAGCATTTTTTCCGGAGCCGTGCCGTTGACTTTAACAAAGATCCCGGTTCTCCAAGTTTCGATTTCAATTCTTTCCTCCGGATATTGGTTCAATAGATTCAGCAGGTACTGCTGGGTTTTATATTCCTGAAAGCCGATCTCCGGAATGCGGTGCAGATCTCTTCGGATGGCAATGAGCCGCTCTTTTTCCATATGTATTCCTCCTTGAGATAAGAATAAGGCGTGGATTTTATCATCCACGCCCATTCTATCAAACCATTCCTTACAGCTGGCGTAATTCCTGTTTGATTTCTGTTTTGCCTTTTGTTTTTTCATCGATATCTTTGATTTTTTTCGCAGGTGTTCCCGCTACAACGGTATATGGTTCGACATCGTTCACAACGATGGCTCCCGCAGCGACAACCGCGCCTTTACCGATTGTTACGCCTTCAAGCACAACCGCATTTGCGCCGATCACAACGTCGTCTTCCACGACAACAGGCTTAGCGCTAGGCGGCTCAATAACGCCCGCTAATACAGAACCCGCTCCGATGTGGCAGTTTTTGCCGACAGTCGCGCGCCCACCGAGAACAACGTTCATATCAATCATCGTACCTTCGCCGATGACTGAACCGATATTAATAGACGCACCCATCATGATAACGGCATTGTCGCCGATTTCGACTTGGTCGCGGATAATAGCGCCGGGCTCGATTCTCGCTTTAACATCTTTTAAATCAAGCATCGGGATCGCAGAGTTGCGGCGGTCATTCTCAATGACGTAATCCTCAATTTTGTCTTTGTTTTCTTCGATTGCGCTTTTAATTTCAGCCCACTCGCCAAAAACGACGCCGGATTGGCCGTTCAGGAATGTTTTAGCGGAATCGCCAAAGCTGATTCCTTCGAGATCGCCTTTTACATACACTTTTACAGGCGTTGATTTTGTACTATTTTGAATAAATGAAATAATTTCATTTGCATCCATCATTTTCATATGTATTGTCCTCCTCTGATTTTCTACCTCATTACTGTAACAAAGGAAGGATACAAAGACAAGAAAAAAAGGAACAAGCCTTTATTCTGCCGGCTGGCTGCACAGCGCGGCAAACTGTCTTCCGAATTCCCGGAGCTCTTCTTCCTCACTGCCCTCAGGGTTGTTTTCAATTTTGACCGACGGCAGCACCACCCGCCCGCCGCGGGCCGTGATTACTTTTTCCAATTCGTCAACTGCTCCGCAAAAAAACTCATAGGACGTATCTCCGGAACCGAACAAAGCAAATGTTTTTCCCGTAAACTCCAGGTTTTCCATATCTTCAGCAATATCGAGCATTTCATCAGGAAGATCCCCGTCTCCCCACGTATATGTGCCTAATAAAATATACTCGTAATCATTAAAAAGTTCGGCATGAATATCCATCGCTTCATATCTGTCTACGGATGCTTGTGCTTGGATCAGCCCTTTTTCAATTAAATCCGCCATCGCCTCGGTGTTTCCTGACATTGTAGCGTAAACAAGCAGTACATTCCCCATCTTCGTCTCTCCTTTATGCATAAAAACTAATGTGCGAGCCGAACCGCCTCATACGGTCTGACAAACTTACTTTCGTAAAGGCCCGCGCAAAAAAAGTTTTCTTCCCGGTTTGCCACCCGCCATCCGTGACCGCGGATCGTATCAAACCACTTTAATTCACCGGCGGCGAGATCAGCTTGATAAATACGCGAAAATCCGTTTTCGTCCTGTGACGATGTGACATAAATAATCCCGTTATCCTCAGAAACGTCGAGAAATGATTTTTCCCGTACGGCGGGCCCGGCTGTAATGGCAAACTCCTCTTGCGTCCGCACGTTTCGGACGGCAACCTCCCCCCGTTCTCCCTTTGCCGCGCCCTTTGCTGCAATGAGCCAGTCATTCTGATACATCATCATTGAAGCCGTCATGCGCTGCCTTTCGCGGCTTATACGCCGGATGCGGTCTTCCGTCAGATCATACGCCCAAATGCCGCCATGATTCATATGAATCCGGGTGCCGATATAAATCGTCTGACCGTGTAAACAAAGCGAACGGATGACAGGCGGCTCCTTTAATTGTGAAAAGGGCTTAGCCACATGCCAAGTGACGCCGAAATCATCAGATAAGTAGAGGCAATATGTGCCGTGCGCACAGACAAACCCGTCATTCCGCCCGGCAACGGCCCATACGGAGGCGCTGGTCGGAAATCGGGAGACCGTCCAAGTCTTTCCCTGATCGGCTGATCTGAGAACGGCGCCTTTTTCTCCAGCCGCGAATATGTAGGGCCCTATATAAGTCAGCACATGAATTCTGCTTTTCACTCGGAATAGTCTTTTCCAGCCTTCTTCCGCGGAAAAATGAAAAATACCTTCGTCTTTCACTGCGACAAAATATCCTAAAGTCACTGATGCCATGACAGCCGTCGCGCCTTTATGAAACATGGCACCGGTCTCCGTGGTGAGCGGCCCATGCAAGAAAACCGCGGACAAATTCTTTGCAGCATTCCTGATCCTCAGCCGTCTCGGGCGCCAATTCGATTTTCAGCGTTTCCGGATATAAATTGGCTCCGGCCTGTTCAAACGCATCGCAAAACAGCGTGACCGCTTCGCAAAACTTCGGGTAGGCGTGATCGCCTGAACCGAAACAGGCCGTTTTCAGTCCGTTGAGCTGGCTGTGCAGAATATCTTCGTAAAAATCTTCCGCTTCGTAAGGAAGATCACCATCCCCCCATGTGTACGTGCCGACAAAAACATAATCATATGCTTCGAGAGAATCCGCATCTGCCTCATCCATGTCGAGACAGTCAACTGCTATCTGATGCCCGCTCAGTGTTTCTTTTATAATGCCGGCAATATCCTCTGTATTCCCCGACATGCTTGCGTATATCATTAATGCTTTCTGCATATGATCACCTCGTAATTGATAATGATTTTCATTAACATATATAACACTTTAAATGATAATGATTTTCATTGTCAATAAAAAATAAAAAAAAGACAGCATGATTGCTGTCTTTCTAAAATGGGCGTTCCTGCTTCAGCATATCTTTAATGACAGAAACAAAAGCCTGCACCTGTTTTAATTCAAATGCCGGCTCATAACCGAGCAGCCATGTGTCACGGCCGATCGGATGATCTTTTGTATCAAGCAGGGGCATTTTATTTACTTTGTCTTCCTCTTCTAAAGTGACTGACGGCAGAATGGCATAACCGATTCCGTGCAGCGCCATCTGCTTGCACGTTTCAATCTGATCGACGAGGATGGTCTGTTTCGGCGAGGTTTTGAATTTTTGATGCCACCAATGCTGAATTTCCTGAAAATATGTACTGTCACTTTTGAATTGGATAAACGGCCGATCGGTATGGGCAATATCATCAATACAGGAAATTTCCGTATCAACCAAATATAAATGATCGGTCATTAAATAATCTTTCCGGCCTTTCCATTCCGGATTTCCCCGGATAATGCCGATATGTACCTGATCTTCATACAGACTTTTCAGCATTTCGCTGCTCCACCCTGTAATGAGAGAGACCTTTGCATTCGGATATCGTTCCACATATGTTTTTAACACTCTCGGAAGCCAGTGCTGCCCGATAATGGAGGCGACGGCAAGCTTTAATGTGCCGTGAATCTCACCCTCAAGTTCATCAATGTTTTCTCTGATTCTTTCTTGCCGATCCGTGACGTCATTTGCAAATTGTATGATTTTTTCTCCTGCCGGCGTTACCGTAAGTCCTTTTTGAGATCTTAGAAAGATCTTTGTTCCCCAGGCTTTTTCAATGGTCTGCAATCGCTGGGACAGAGCCGGCTGTGACACGAATAACCGTTCGGCAGCCTTCCTCATGTTTAATTCCTCAGCTAAAACTACGAGCATATGAAGCTCTTGAAGCTGCATGTCGTCCTCCTTTTCAATGCCTTTCGTATTTCTTATCTACCATTCTAATAAAATAAAGGCTGCCGAGGCAAGCGCCACTCATATGTATGCGTTTTCTTTTTCCGGCATGCAAAAGAACAAATAGGCTGATCGTGCGAGCCTACTTATTCAATGATCTGATATGGCTGCTCAACTGTTTTAACACGACTCTTCTCGTGAAAATGCCTTCAAAGACGCCTTCATCATTTTCAACGCAGACAAAGCCGTTGTTAATGACCATGCTGAACCCTTTGATAATCGGATCATTGATGTGGAGACGGGGAATGTCTTTCAGCATGACTTCCTCAACCGTAATTTGATCCAGTTTCTCAAACTCGATCCGTTCAAGTCCGAAAATGCTGTTCATAATCATATTTGTCCCGATCAAACCGTGCAGACGGTACGAAGCGTCGAGGACGGGAATGGCGGTATAGCCGGTTTTGGTCAGCACTAAAAGAGCATGCTCAAGGTTGTTACCGACTTGAACGTGCGCCACTTTATCCGCCTCGATCATAAATTGTCCGACTGTTGCATCAAGAAGCTGATCTGATTGTAAGCTAATCATGTCACTTCGACCCCTTTACATTTTTCATCAAAGCATGTATTCCCTATATTGCAATAATATAAACATTATCATTTTTTGTCGAAAAGTTTCCGTCAATAAAAAAGATACTCTTTGCAATCGAGTATCAATTTATAGGCCGCTGATTAATTTTCATTCCGAAAACGGTCATAGAGCGTTACGAGTTTTTTATAAGTGGTTCCATCAACGCTTTTTGACCCTGCTTCTATATCGTTGATTTCGCTGGTCAAAAGCTCAATGGCATATTCTTGATTGATCAGGATATTCAGCAGAAGTTTCTGTTCTTCTTCCGTAAATCGTTCACTGATAAGACTCATACGTAATCAGGCCCCCTATTTTTAACTGAATACCTCTGAAAGCAAGGTGAAATTTGCTTTCAGCTCTACCGCTAGAATAAGTAAACAGAAAAAAATCGTCAACCGCATAATTCGACATTTTGCGGATTCTGTATGAAATATTATTTTGTGTAACGATTGGCATAACTGAATGCTGTGCAGGAATCGGGCTTGATTTTCGCTTCAATGCCCATCGAGGTAATGCGGCCGGTCATTTCTTGTATCAATTCTTTTGTCAGCCCTTTTTGACCGATATCCAGATGCACTTCAAATGAAAGATCCGCCCCTTCATCCGCAAAAGGCAAGAGTAAATCTGTCATTTCCATAAGACGGCCGTCGAGGATATGCGCAGCCATCTCCTGGCTGAACGCGGTTTCCAGCGAAATTTTTTCGCGAAGGCTATGTATCGGTCTTGCAAGATCATGATTTTTCAAACAGCCCCAAGCTCCCTTGCCTGTACGGTGCAAGTGTATAGCCGTAATAAACTTTGTGAAGTCGCGGTAAACTTGTGAATCAGTCCCTACAGACAGCACGTATGCTGAACGGGGGTCTTTATTGACAAAGCGTTTCAGCCGCTCCGTCACGTCTTGAAAGGTCATCTGTGCCTCAGAAAGATTATAAAACAGAAAAGAATCAGCCATGTACGGACACTCCTCTTTCCAGAGTCTACAACCAAACGAACAAGCACGTTCCTTTGCATAATTTAATAAAGCTCCGCTTGCGGAAGACCGGAAGCTTGGTCAGCCTGAAAAATCAAATCAAATTACTGAAGGAGCTCAAAAATTTCAATAGAAATCATGTCAATGTTATCAAACGGATATGTGTTAGGTTTTTCACCTTTTTGGAAAACCGTCAGTTCAAACGTTTGATTTTTTTCGAAATATTTAACACTGCAAATTTTTTCGCCGTTAACTTCAAAATAACGCTGCATCGGCTCGTTCGCCGCTTCCGCTGTTTCTTGCAGACTTTGCAGCCGCGTGATGATACCCATTAATTGTGACATTCTAAAAAAAGACTCCTTTCAAAAAACAACTTCAAATCAACAAGTATTTATTATAATACAAGTTCTACAGAGCATCATACCATAAAGTAGACCGGGATGGCATTTTCCCGCTGGATTTTCAAAAAGAAATAAACGGGAAAACCGTGTTTTCGAATAGTTTGAAGCTTTTTTCGGAATGTCATACACCTTTCAAAAAATTTTTTCGCTTTTTGAGCCGCCATTGTCAGATGTATGTGAGAAGAAGCCTTTTTATGCGCAGACGGCATAAAAAAACTTGGCGGGGGTAGCGCCAAGTTTTTTCGGATCTTGATCTGATAGAGGGGTTGGGGAACAGAGAGTAACTTCTCTCTATAACTAAATGATAATGATTATCAGTATCATTGTCAATCGTTTTTTAAAACTTTTTCACACTTATAAAAAAAGCGGCATACAGCAGCCGCTTTAAAGTAACCCGTCCTGTTCATATAAATAAGAGTAAGGCAGATCGATAAATAAATACATATTGTCATCCATCGGGTATGAAAAGGTTCTGATCATCTCACCCGTCTCAATATCACTGTACAGGTCACTGAAAAAACCTTTTCTTGAATTCCGCATCTTCATGATGTTTTCTAAAAAGTACGGACGCCAGCTCCAGTTTTTCTCCATGTATTCAGGCTGATAAAGCCATTCGCCGGACTGCTTGAACACATTTCCCGTCAGCTGATAGCCTTCTTCATCACACATATAAATTCTGAAGCAGCAGTCGGTCAGGTTTTCCGCCAGTTTTTTAATAAACTCATCGTCCGCCTGATGGGTTTTCTTCAGCTCGGAAACTGCCTGATTGACCCGCTTATAAAAATTCTCAGAGTGTTCATATACCGTTTCCAGCTTCTTTTTTTCTCTCGTGATAAATTGCTGAAACTCCGTTTTCAAGCGTGCTTTTAACAGGCTCCGGTCTATAAAATCCCCGCTCGGCGCCTGCAGATAATAGCCTTGAAAAAATCGGCCTCCGTTTCTCCATGCGTACTGGAGCTGGAAATCAGCTTCTATATCTTCATACAGCAGCGCGGCGCCGATTTTTCTCGCCAGCAATGAAATGCTGTACAGCACATGCTCATATGATGGTGACGGCTGAGATACCTTCAGCGCCTGCAAATCTATTTTCAGAAGGTCCGGTGAAAGGAGCGCGATTCTGTCCAGGTTGCTGCTCTCCTTACCTATATTGTCCACCGCGATTTTAATGCCGTATGTACGATAATAGGCAAGCATATGGTACAGCTGTTCAATGTCGCCTTCGAAATTGTGCTCGGTGATCTCAAGCACAATACGGTTCAATTCAATGCCCTGCTCTTCGTATTCTTTCAAAAGCTCAAGAAAGCTTTCGCCGTGGTCAAGCATCAATACATTCGCATCCTGATTGATAAAAATCAACAGATCACGGTCAGCTTCTTTAAACCGCTCCAGCGCCTGCCTGATGACTCTGTCATCGACCTCAAGCTTATATTCTTCCGGAATGCCGGAATCTAAGAAAAACGACCCGAGGCTCTCAATCTCCGCATCTGCCAAAATACGCCCAAGCACCTCATAGCCTACGACTCTTTGTTCTTCAGCGTTAAAAATCGCTTGGTAATACGGAATGACATCATCAATATTCGTCAGTATATCAAGTGGGTCCAACATGTTATCACCTGCTTCTCTATCTTTGTCTGATTATACACAATTATATCAGCACCACAAATGTTTAGATTAGGGGAAAAGGAGGCAGTATGGCAGCAGCTTAAAATAAAAGGGGGACATTTTTAAGATCACTCTTCAGACCGGTTAATTAAGGACGTTATTCATTTGTTTCACAATCACAAATAAAAGGATAAATATAAGAGCATTATAACCGGCAGCTGTCCAAAAATAATGGCTCCAATCAGTGCTGTTAAATATCCAATCATCATCATGTTTCAACTGAAAGAAAGTTCCTTTTTTATCTAAAATGCCAAATGTAAGAGTTGTTAACCCGCCAACACTCTCGGAAACGTCAACTCCATACATTGAACCGGCATGATCAGTATGATTTATTGGCATATACGTATAATCAGATAAAATTGTTTCCGCCAGCTTGGTTGGCAGAGACACATATAATACAGCCGATGTATCGCCTCCGAGCCCACTCAAATACTCCCTGGCTTTAATACATTTCGTTTCATCAGGAAAATCTATGTGATATAGCTTTTCAAATCTGATTATTTCATCAGATGTAAGATTGGTATTTTGATAATACTCCGGAGTAAAAGCACAAATAATAAAGTACCAAATATTAAAGATGATAGCTAAACTGCTTACAAATAGTACAACGAACCATTTTAATAATTTCTTCAATTAATCGCCCCTTAATCTTTCAAAATTATATCATAATTTTGAATAGAAAATAAAACAAGCGAACGGCGGCTTTAACGTTCGCTTGTTTTGCAAAATCATCAATATCTGAAAAATTAAAACGGATAAGGATTCAGCCATTGCCCCCCGTCCATTGTGATACAATCCCCGTTTATATAGGACGCTTCATCAGATAGCAAAAACGCTGCCAACGCGGCGATTTCTTCCGGTGTGCCCAGCCGGCCGAGCGGCACACTGTTCATAGTGCGGGACGCCGCTTTTTCCGATTCAAACAGCTTCTCCGCACCGCCTGTCCGTTCAATCGGGCCTGGGGCTATCGCGTTTGTGCGGATGCCGTATTTGCTCCCCCATTCAACGGCCAGCGTTCTTGTCAGTGACAATACCCCCGCTTTGGCTGCAGCAGAATGAACGACACCCGCTCCCGCTCCCCATGCGTATGTAGCGGCCATATTTAAGATGACGCCCTTCTGCTCCTGCTCGATCCAATGCCTTGCCGCGGCTTGGCTGCAGAAAAATGTGCCGTTTAAAACAATCTCAATAACAGCTTTCCATCCATTGGGCGTCAGCTTCTCTGCCGGGCAAATAAAGTTGCCGGCCGCATTGTTAATCAGCGCATCGAGCCGGCCAAAGACTTTTTTCGCTTCTGTAATCATGTCTGAAGCGGCGGAATCAGAACGGACATCCATTTGAAAACAGGCGACCTGCCCCTCAAAGGTCTCAATTTCTTTTTTTGTTTCCTCAAGTGCTTCATGGTTCCTCCCTGTCACCATGACGTGCCATCCTAATTCAGCCTGTTTTTTCGCCATTGCTTTTCCCATGCCGCTTGAACCGCCTGTAATGATTACCGCTTTCTTATCCATAACAAACCCACCCCTTTTATTGAATGAATAATCATTCATAATTTTATCATAGATGTCTTTCCGCGTCATTACATGCTGAGAAGGGATTTTTCAGCCAAGCTGATGATATAATAGAAAAACTCTGACAAAGGTTGGTTTTACATATGGAGAAAATGACCAGAAGAACATTTTTAAAAAGAGGATTCGGTGTTTTGGGTGCAGCTCTTGCAACGGCTTGCGGTGGCTACGGCTATGCCCGGTATATTGAACCGCGCATGATTGAAATCACCCGGCATACAATCACCAACCGCCTGATCCCCCGCGGCTTTGACAATTTTAAAATCGTTCAATTCAGCGATACGCATCTCAGTGATGTGTTTACATCCGTTGACTTGAAAAAAGCAGCGGAAAAGATCAATCAGCTGAAACCCGATCTGCTCATCTTTACGGGAGATTTAATTGATAAGCCGCATTTATTTAATGATCACCAGCGTGCACTCGCCGTGCTGCAAAATCTTGAAGCTCCCTTCGGCAAACTTTGTGTTTACGGAAACCATGACCACGGAGGCTACGGTACGAACACGTACAAGGCTCTGATGGAAGCGGCTGATTTTCAAGTGTTTCGAAACGGCTATCGTCAGGTGCAGCTGACAGACGGAAGCCGGATTGAACTCGCGTTTTTGGATGATGTAATGCTCGGAAAACCCGATTATGAAGGCACCCTGTCCCGCCTTTCCGAAGATGCGTTTTCCATTTTAATCGTCCACGAGCCTGATGCCGCTCTCGAGATAGGCGGATATCCCGTAAACCTCCAGCTGTCGGGACACACTCACGGCGGCCAGGTCCAGCTCCCGTTTTTCGGCCCTCTCATTACGCCTCCTTACGGAAAAACGTATACCGACGGCATGTATACGCTGCATGACACAGCCGTTTACGTCAATCGCGGGCTCGGTACGACAAGACTGCCGTATCGATTTTTAGCCAGACCGGAAATCACGCTGTTCACATTGAAAACCGAGCAAAAATAAGACTTTTATCCTGATGCACAGACACCCCCTCCGTAATATGTATATGGAAAAGAGCAAAAAGGAGGGTGATGAAACTGCTGACATATCAAGTGAAACAAGGAGAAACCATCTCAAGCATTGCGCAAGACTTCAGAATAAGCACTGCTGCTCTCCTTCAGGCAAATCCCTCAATCCAATCGGTCATATACGCGGGACAGCACATTATCATACCGAATCTTCCTGACCCATCCACCATTCCCTACTCCATCATCGTGTATATCGGAGCGAAGAAACTGGAGTTATACCGCCTTGGCAGGCTCATCCGTACGTACCCCATCGCAGTCGGAAAAATATTGACGACCACGCCGACCGGAGAATTTTACATCGTGAACCGCCAGCCTAAGCCCGGAGGCCCGTTCGGCGCTTATTGGCTCAGCCTCTCTAAAATTCATTACGGCATTCACGGAACAAATAATCCTTCCTCCATCGGCAAAGCGGTATCAAAAGGATGCATCCGGATGTATAATCAGGACGTCACTAAACTTGCCGCTGCCGTTCCTAATGGAACAAGGGTGACTATTATAAGATAGAAAGATCTTATTTGTTAATGGAACGAGCTGATGATAATATATTACAGTGGGACCTTTAGGGTAAGGAGCGTGTTTATGGATATATTTAAAAATCGCAATTTTGTCCGTCTCTTTTTCGCAGCACTCGCTTCTCAAATGGGAACGACTGTAGGTAATATGGCTTTCGCTTTTTACTTGCTGGACCATTTTTCAAATCAGCCGGCATACACGACTTTGGCTGAGCTGATGTATTCACTGCCGACAGTTTTCGTATTTCTGATTGTCGGTGTCGCAGCTGACCGGCTTGACAGGAAAAAGGTCGCAGAGAATTGTGACTGGATCAGAGCCGGACTGACGATCGTATTGTTTGCCGCACTATACACCGGGAGCATCCCTCTCGTGTTCTGTATTTTGTTCATCAGAAGCGCCGTGACCAAGTTCTTTTTCCCGGCGGAAGCCAGCCTTGTACAAGCTATTCTGCCTAAGGAGCATTACGCGAAAGCGGCGGGACTTAACCAGATCCTGTTCAGCATCTTCATGGTATTCGGCGTCGGTATAGGCGCGTTTATGTATAAAACGATCGGTATTCACGGAGCCATTATCCTTGATTTTGTCAGCTTTATTGTATCAGGCTTTCTGATCCGCGCCTGCCGCATTCCGAAAGAAGCCCGTCAGCCGAACGGCCCTTTTAAATGGGGAGATTCGTTTCTGAAAGACTCGGTCGCTGATTTTAAGGAAGGGATCGTATATATTGTTAAAAACAAATTGCTTGCTTCCCTTATTTTCGGCTTTTTTATCTTCGGTTTTGTCAACGGCGGCTTTGCCGTACTGCCGATGTTTACGATGAAGTACGGACTTGCGCCTGATCATTACGAATCACATACTTCCATCTTCACCGTCGCACTCGGCTTCGGCCTGCTTGCAGGAAGTGTGATCGGAACGATGATCGCGAAAAAAGTCAAACCGCATCATTTGATGTCGATTCCTATTTTGGCAGCCGGACTGCTCATTTTTGTCCTCGGCTATACGGATAAGCTGTGGATTTATTATGCGGCGGCTTTCGTCCTCGGCATGTGCATCGGCCCTGTCAATATCGCCATCGGCGGCTGGATGCCGAAAATTGTTCATCCGAAAATAATGGGCCGGGTCAGCGGCTGGCAGGATCCTTTTATGATGTTTGCCCAATCGATTACACTCGGACTGGTTGCCCTGTTATTTCCGAAATTCGTTTCCAATATTGATTACCTTTATTACGGCATGGGAATCGTGATTTTAGCGGTATTTGTGTTCTATTTTATCGCTCTTCCGAAATACAGCGCCGAGGCAGCAGAGGTCGATGTGCAGCAATCATTAAAGGCTGATTCCGAAAAACATGCGAATCCTGTCTAATAAAGGAAAAAGATGCGCCCTTTTCATCAGAAAAAGGCGTATTTTTATAATCAATATTTGCATTTCAACGCTAAAAAAGTATAATCTATATATGAACTTGATCAATGCAAAGGAGAGAAATAATGGACGACCACGCTTATTCGAAAGAGCTGCAGCCAACCATCGAGAATCTTTCAAAAGCTGTTTATACTGTGAACCGCCATGCAAAAACCGCCCCCAACCCTAAATACCTTTATCTGCTGAAAAAACGGGCATTACAAAAGCTTGTGAAAGAAGGCAAAGGGAAAAAAATAGGGCTTCACTTTTCAAATAATCCCAGGTTTAGCCAACAGCAGTCAGACGTACTTATCTCTATCGGAGACTACTATTTTCACATGCCTCCAACAAAAGAAGACTTCCGGCATCATCTTCCGCATTTAGGTACGTTAAATCAATCGTACCGCAATCCTAAAGCACAAATGTCTTTAACAAAAGCGAAAAACGTATTGCAAAAATATGTGGGCTTAAAGGAAAAACCGCTTGCCGCCAACAGGCAGCAGCCCGCTTATCATAAACCCGTATTTAAAAAACTTGGTGAGAGTTATTTTTAATTCCTCCGCAAAAAAGCCGAGCGTCATGCATCGGCTTTTTTCTATTCAATCACGTACGTATC
Source organism: Bacillus sp. SJ-10 (assembly GCF_002843505.1). Taxonomy (NCBI): domain Bacteria; kingdom Bacillati; phylum Bacillota; class Bacilli; order Caryophanales; family Bacillaceae; genus Bacillus; species Bacillus sp. SJ-10. The sequence continues at coordinate 3,319,317 of NZ_CP025258.1, forward strand.
CACTTTTTTAATGAGCTCGCTGATTTCAGGCTTGCTGATCTGTTCATCCGCTCCGACTACTTCGCCCCGGTGGCGCAGGTCGTCCGTAATCAGGGACGAGAAAATCATAATCGGCACATCAGAGCTTTGCGGGTTATCCTTAAGGAGCTTCGTCAAACGATGCCCGTCCATTTTCGGCATCTCAATGTCACTGATAATCATGTCAATATGGTCTGACAGGTTTTCTCCGTTATCCGTCAGTTCTACGACGTAATCATACGCTTCTTTTCCGTTTTCAAACGTAACGATTTCACTGTACCCCGCCTCAGTCAGCTCATCCGTCAAAAGACGCATCAGAAGCGGCGAATCTTCAACGATGATCAGTTTTTTACCCGCCCGTCTTTCGTCAAATCCTTCCTGATGGACATGATAAGTCTCAACTCCCGATGCCGATTCAATATCGTAAATGATCTTTTCATAATCAGGCAGAAAGATCATCGTGTCTTCCAGTTTGATGATTCCCGTTAAATGCCGCTCCATGCCCTGGTTCAGGGAAGTCGGCTTTTCAATCGCCTCCCAGGACACCCTGTGGATTTGTGAAACGGAACCGACGTGAAAGACGATTTTCCGTTTGTTGAATTCCGTTACGATATATTTATCGTCTTTTGCTCCTTCGGCATCAACGCCGAAAAAGGAATACAGACTGATGACGGGAAGAATTTCGCCTCTCAGCTTAATCATCCCTTCTACGTCTTTATGAGACTGAGGCACAGATGTGACATCTACCGGCTGAATGATTTCCCGGACTTTCATCACATTTATGCCAAATGTATTGACGCCTACTTCAAATTTGACGATTTCTAATTCGTTTGTGCCTGAATCCAATAAAATATCGTATTGTTGTAAAGACAATTCAATCCCTCGCTATCCGCATTCAGTATTGTACTGTATATATCGGCTGTAAACGGAAAAAGTGAATGTATTCGGTCCAACTGGCCAAAAACTCTTTATAAAAAAATGCTTTTTTCTGATATCCCATTGACTTTTTGACATCGAGTGGTAAAATAGTCAAGGATTTTTCAGGAAGAAGGGTGTAATAAATGGGTACAGTAGTCATATTCGACCAAGATCAAATGACGGTGTTAGAAGATATCAGCAAAACGGCTTACCTGCAAATGAAAAAAGAGGCGAAAGAGCGTCCCGACAAGCCCGCTCCATACATCTTATGGCGGGAAGACGTCAGCTTTGAATACGGGTATTAATGACATTCGCTACATATCACAATAGATAGATCATGATACAATGAAGACAATCATTTCAGCTGGTTGTCTTATTTTTTTCTGAAAGAAGGTATGTTTTCACATATCGGACATATACTCGGGATAGTTCAATAAAAAGATGACAAATGCTCAGCTAGTGGTAAAATAGGATAAACTCAATATATAGTATAAGGTGATGAATTATGGAACATTTGCTTAATCCGAATGTAAAAGAAATTGAAATTTCAGGAATTCGCAAATTCTCAAATCTTGTAGCTCAGCACGACAATGTCATTTCGCTTACGATCGGTCAGCCGGATTTCTTCACGCCGCACCATGTCAAAGCGGCTGCCAAAAAGGCAATCGACGAGAACGCCACGGCATATACTCCGAATGCGGGCGGCCTTGAGCTGAGACAGGCCGTACAGCTTTATATGAAGAAAAAAGCTGATTTGAATTATGAAGCTGAAACTGAAATCATCGTCACAACCGGGGCAAGCCAAGCGATTGACGCGTCTTTGCGGACGATTTTATCTCCGGGCGATGAAGTTATTCTCCCCGGACCGATATATCCGGGCTACGAACCGATCATCCGCATGTCGGGCGCCGTTCCGGTCCATGTGGATACGACGACACACGGATTTAAGCTGACGGCGCGGCTCATTGAAGAATCGCTGACACCAAAAACAAAATGCGTCATTCTTCCTTATCCGTCAAATCCGACCGGAGTGACATTGTCTGAGGAAGAGCTGCAAAACATCGCAGCCGTCCTGAAGGGCAGAAATGTTTTTGTCCTGTCTGATGAAATTTACAGCGAATTAACCTATGACAGACCGCATTATTCGATCGCGTCTTATTTGAGAGACCAGACGATCGTCATCAACGGCCTGTCAAAATCACACAGCATGACGGGCTGGAGAATCGGTTTCATTTTCGCACCGAAAGAAATTGCCAAGCACATCTTAAAAGTTCACCAATACAGTGTGACATGCGCGTCTTCAATCTCTCAGAAAGCGGCTCTTGAAGCAGTGACAAACGGTGTTGATGATGCGCTTATTATGAGAGAACAGTATAAAAAGCGGCTTGACTATGTATATGACCGTCTTGTTTCAATGGGGCTTGACGTCGTAAAGCCGTCAGGCGCATTTTATATCTTCCCTTCCATTAAGTCATTCGGAATGTCATCGTTTGATTTTAGTATGGCTCTTTTAGAGGATGCAGGTGTGGCTCTTGTCCCCGGCAGCTCGTTTTCAAAGTTGGGTGAAGGGTATGTGAGGCTGTCATTCGCATATTCACTGGATACATTGAGAGAAGGCTTGGACCGGCTGGAAGCATTTATTTTAAAAACGAGAGAATCCATGCAGACTATTTAAACAACGGCATAACGCCGTTGTTTTTTATTGTTTCGGGAATGTAATATGAAAGGCCGTGCCTCTATCCGGTTTGCTGTCTACTTGGATAGCTCCCTGGTGGTTTTTAATAAGGTTGAATGTGACCATCAGCCCCAGGCCGGTTCCTTTTTCTTTCGTTGTCAAAAACGGTTCGCCTATTCGTTTCAGCACGTTTTCCGGTATCCCGTCACCCTCGTCTTTCACCGTCACATTAACGGAATACTCATCTTCTGTCATAAGAATGTGAACCGTTCCCCCATCCGGCATCGACTCAACGGCATTTTTAATCAGATTGATAAACACCTGTTTCAGCTGATTTTGATCACCGTTAATATACATGCTGTCATGTTCGTAATCCGTTTTGATAAAAATCCCTTTAAGATTTGCCTGCGTCTCTAAAAGAGCGGTCACTTCACTTATAATTTTCTTTAAGTTTACACGCTCTTTCACGGCGTTTTGCTGAGGTTTGGCAAGCATTAAAAGCTCACTTAAAATTAATTCGATTCTGCTCAGTTCAGAAAACACAATTTCAAAGTAATGTTCGTTTTCCTCCATCGTCGGCTTCATGAGCTGTAAAAATCCTTTGATCGCCGTCAGCGGATTGCGGATTTCGTGAGCGATTCCCGCCGCCAGCTGCCCTGCGATAGACAGCTTTTCCGACTTCAGCATTAATTCCTCCGTCTGCTTCCGCTCAGAAATGTCACGCAGAATGACCTGTACGGCCGTTTCTCCGAAAAACGTCGTCGGAATGCAGACCATTTCCGTGTAGATCAGCCGGTTTTTAAAGGTAAACCACGATTGCTTAATAATTTCTGACTCGGTCTTTCGGTTGATAATATTTTGGATCCGCTGTTTCACGCCGTCATGATCACAGGGATGAAGCTGATCATAGACGTTTTTCCCGATTAAATCTTCATATGTTTCAGCCTCAAACAGCGAAATGCCCGACTCATTCATGAATACCCATTTATCATTGTGAATCACGGCGATCGTATCAATTGAATTCTGAATGAGGAGCTGATAACGCTCTCTGCTTTTTTGCAGAATCGTTTGGAATTTTTTCCGTGAAGAAATATCAATCAGAAGCAGCAATTCCGCCCGCTGATTTTTATATGTCGTCGGTGCCGCCTTTACTTCTAAATGAACGGGCGTGCCGTCGAGCCTTCTCCACGTCTGTTCGATCATTCCGACTTCCATTCCTTTTTGCATCCGCACAATTCGGTTTTTCACAATGTCGTGATACTCTTCTTCAATAAACTCATAAGAGCGCCTGCCGATTACCTCGTCTTTGCTTTCGGCTCCCAGCATGGCAAGCATCGCATTGTTGGCGTAGGCGATTGTGCCGTTGATGCTGACATATAAAGGATTCGGCAGCATTTCGACAAGACGCTCGAATTCGCCGTTTCCAGCCGCATCTTCCGACTGTTGTTCTGCCTTTTGCTTCTTTTGTTCATACATATAAGGCCGGCGGGGCGTCTTCTCCTCAAGCACCTTGATTTTGAGGATGATTTCCCGATCCGTCCCCTCCATTTGCGGTGTGACAATTTCCACACCCGCTTCAAGCCATACGATGGTATGATCTTTTTTAATAAGACGAAAGGTGCAAGGCATCAAATGATGCTCATTATAGAAGTAACTTTCAACCAAAAATTGATCTTCTTCATGCAGGAACGTTTTGAGAAATGACCCAATCATCTCTTCCTGAGAATAACTGAAGTACGATTTGCAGTTTGCAGAAATATACATAATACGCCCGTTAGACGTCAAAACGGCATGAAGATCGGTTTTCGATTGAAACTGTTTGACATGCTGAGTATCCTGTTCCACAGAATCCCTCCTTTGCATTATACTCGCACTGCAGGCTGGACACGGACTGATATAAAAAGAAATTCCACTAGATTGATTCGCTAAAAAATAAGCATTCTCCTTCTATTCTTATTGTGAACGTCAATTTTCCTGAATGAAAGAAAGGGCGCACGAGATGTTCGGCCGCCCTTTCATTTGTTATTTTTTATTGTATTTCTTTTCAAGCTCTTTGTAAGCGTCAACTGCTCCCTTGGCAATGTTTTTACTGACGGGATCGTGATCATCCTGAACAGTCGGTACGACGACACTGAATGCCACTCGCGGATGTTCTGACGGATAATAGCCGACAAAGGTCAGGTTATACGTCTCTTTCCCCCACCAGTTTTTGTTCGTGCCGTAATAGCGCGTCTGCGCGGTTCCCGTTTTTCCGGAAACATCGGCGCCGGACCCCTGGAATGTTGAATAAGCCGTTCCTTGAGGTGAGCTTGTAACCAATTTCATCCCTTTATGAACTTGGTCAAAATCGCTCGGGCTGTTATTTACTTTGTTCAAAATTTTAATATCTCGCTGTTCAATCGCTTTTCCAATCTTGTTTTTGCTGTCCGGTTCATGAATGCTTGTGACGATCCGCGGCTGGACGCGATACCCGCCGTTTGCGATGGCTGAAATATATTGAGCCATTTGAAGCGGCGTATATGTATCAAATTGTCCGATCGCAAAGTCAAGCAGCAATCCCCCGACCATTTGCGGATTTGACTGCATGCCCGCTGATTCCTGCGGAAGATCAATCCCGGTCTTCACACCCAGGCCGAATTGGGCGTAGTAGTTGCGCATTTTCTTAATATCGTCTAATCCGGCAGGCAGCGTGCCGTGCGGGACGTAGGTAATGCCCGCGATATGCATGGCCACATGAAACATATATACGTTTGAACTTCTTTGCAGCGCAGTCAGCTCAGTAATGGCTCCCATTTGTGTCCACGATTGTTTTCTCGTTTTGCCTTTAAATACAAGCGGTGCATCGACAAACGTTTTATAATGCGGGAGGCCGCTTTGGTAACCTGCGAGAACAGTCGCTCCTTTAACAGAAGAGCCCATCTCATATTGGGTCGTAAATGCTCCGATCGCAAAATCCTGTATTTTATTTGTTTCGAGATCGATGCGTTTCCCCGCCATTGAGAGAATGTCCCCGTTGTTCGGGTCCATCATGACGGCAAATCCTCTGTCAACCATATAGTTGCCTGCGGCGCGGCTTCTTCTCAGCTCTTTTTCAATGACTTTTTCGACTTTCGACTGTAGTTCCATATCGAGCGAGAGCTGCAGATCGTAGCCTCTGCTGCCTTCATCGACGGGCTTTTGGCTGACGACCTCACCTTTGCTGTTTTCCACATACTCTACTTTTTCTTTATGCGCGTTTAAATAGTCTTCATACTGATATTCGATGTAGCTTTTTCCCACTCGGTCATTCAGTGAATAGCCTCTTGTGACATAGTAATCTTTCCGTTCGCCCAACAATCCCTGTTCCGGTGTCGTCACACCGCCGAACAGAGAGTACAGTGTTTTGTCGTACGGATATTTCCGCGTCCAGTCATTGATTACGTCAATGCCGGGGAGCTCTTTCAGGTGCTCGGATACGACGGAAACTTCTTCATATGTCAGGTCGCTTTTCGGTTTTTGCTTGTTGTTGTCATGCTCGTCAAGCAGTGAACCGCTGTTTCCGTTTCCGTTCAGCTTATTCGGGTCCATTGATTTGACGACTTGCGGCTGATAAGCGTTGCCGCTTGAAAAACGCGTATAAATCGCCGCGATTTCCAGCTCTTTTTTATTTTGTTTGATCGCATCAATCTCTTGCTTCGGGACGCGTTCAATCTGGCGTTTGTATACTTCTTGCGGCTTCAGGCTGTTTTCTGAATCCTTCATAAGCTTTTCCGCCTTCTTCGGATGTGCCGCAAGCCAGTAATCAATGATATTTCGATCCTTCATAAATTCAGTATCAATATGAATCAGTGCGGCGAGATTTTTTGCCGTTTTCAATTTGTCCTTTGCCGAGGTTTTTGAGGTGGATACATATACAATTTCGGGCACGGCCTGGTTATCAACCGCCACTCTGTTCCGCTTGTCATACATCTTTCCCCGCGGTGTCGGATAATAGGCGGTTTTTGCGTTTGCCTTCTCCGCATCCTGGCGGTGTTTATCCCCTTCGACAATCTGGACGATGCCGAGTTTAAAAATCAGTGCCGTAAAGAGAAGAAAAACAATCAAAAAATAGAGATTCATTCTCAGCGCTCTGTAACGTTTCGTTTTTTTCTTTGGTTCGCGCGCGACTTCAGCCACTTTCTGTTACACCTCTCAAATCATTGAATATATTTACATAAACAGATTTTAATTGTAACATTTTTGTAAAAGTTGTTACAGCGAAAACGGGTAAAAAAAACTGTCAAGATCAAATTATCTTAAAATATATCTAACACTTCAAATAATTTGAAGAGATGTAACGGATTTTAAAAATAAATACAGATCGTTTTTCCTGATATAAAGCCATTTTTCTGTGCTCAATTACAATTATGACAAACGTTTGTTGTCAAAGGAAATGGCTGCCTGCATTATGACAAAAAAGCTGTGATAAGATTTTTCATGTAGAAAAAAACAACTTCTCTGGGAGGCTATAAACTTATGAAAAAAGCATTTCTCTTATCTGCCGCCGCGGCAGTCAGTTTGATTACATTCGGAGGCATTCAGCAGGCATCTGCCAAAGAGCTGTCATGCCAGCACGTCGTTACTGTGAAAAAAGGAAACACCGTACAGCATCTGACTCTTCAAGAGGCTGTTGAAAAACTACATATGAAAACGAGCGTGAAAAAGCTGAACGTTAAAAATGAGAAAGAACTGACTCAGCTGCTGCAAAAACACGCAAAGCATTCTGATATGACAGTTAAAGACGTTCAAAAAGAAACACCGGCAAAAACGGCTCCGGCAGCTGCCGAAAAACCGAAAGCCGATCAAAACCAGACGGCTGACAATGCAAAGCAGACAGATAACACAAACAACAGCAGCGAGAAAACTCCTTCATCAGTCAGTGCGTACGAAAAGAAAGTCGTTGAATTGACAAATGCAGAGAGACAAAAGCAAGGCTTAAAACCTCTGCAGATTGATGAAAAATTAAGCAAATCAGCTCACGCAAAATCACAAGATATGAAAGACAAAAACTATTTTGATCACCAAAGTCCTACTTACGGCTCACCTTTCGATATGATGAAGTCTTTCGGAATCACTTATAAAACTGCCGGTGAAAATATTGCCAAAGGACAGCCGACTCCTGAAGCTGTCGTTAAAGCTTGGATGAACAGTGAAGGCCACAGAAAGAACATTATGAATCCTGAGTTCACTCAAATCGGTGTCGGTTATGTAGAATCAGGAAACATCTGGACACAGCAATTCATCGGAAAATAAATAATAAAAAAGATTGCCCCTGCGGGCAATCTTTTGTCTGTCGAAAAAGTGGCTGAGACGGCACAAAAAGTGCTCAAAACCCGTGAACCCGGTGACGGCAAAATTTATAAATTTTGAAGCTCCCAGCACATAAGTGCTGGGAGCTTTTTTGTAAAATCTTAAACGTGATGATTAAATTGGTTTTGTTAGCCTTTGCTTCTTTAGTAATACTTTATTTAATAAAAAGTAGAATTTACCTATTTTCTGTTGAATAATTTTTCAATATTTAGTAGTATATTGAATGGGTTTCTAAATGAATGGAGAGAGGAAGTTTAAATTGAAAAAAATTGTAATGACACTATTCACAGTTGCTCTTTTGACATTCGGGATTTTCTCAAACAGTTCAGAAGCGTTAGCCATGACTTCAAAAGGAGCAATTAAATTCCAAACAGATGCTAATACTTACTCAAAACACGCTACTTCTATTGTCGTAACAGGTACTGTTCCTGCAAAATATGAGGTAAACTGGGGTGTTAATGTTCTTCTTGTCAATAAAAAAAGAGATGTAGTCAAAGACATATATGTTAATGGCCGTAATATTCGCAGTTTTAAAGTGAGCTTTTTGACAAAAAATATTCCAGCAGGCAAGTATGATGTGGTGGTAGCATTGACTTGGGGAAATCAAACCCATAGAGGAGAACTGAAACACTATATTACTGTAAAACATTAAAATTCATATTATTAACAAATGGGTTTAACGTTGATTTCATCTGGAATTCAAAAAACAGCATGTAATGATGAAATCTCTGAATCGAGGATGTTTTCGTAAATCTCTTGGATTTTTTACGATACATCCTCTTTTATTTTTCAGTTTTGCTAGAAAGCTAATCTGTAGAGTTTCGGATGCCAAATTATTAGGTTTTAATTGCGGGAATCAACTCGATTTATTGCTATGTACATTTGGGTTACTCGAATTCATAGTTGAATCAAACATGATACATCCTACTGTTGTAAAGTTGTATTAATCCTAATCATTATTTGGAAATCCCCCTTTAGATTTATAATAGACAGTCTGCATCAAACAAACGAGGGGGATTTTCCAAATTATTCACAGTAGAGCATTATAAACGGATACACGTTAATACATTATCCTGCTAAGTTCCTGTCTTCATTAAAGACTCTAAGAATACAAGGTTTACAGATCATTGTTTACAAAACACCATCAACAATACCGTAAGCCTTCTCTTCCTCGGCATCCATAAAATAGTCCGTTCGGGCAATCTTTTTTATTTCACCCAAAGCTTATAAATACTTTGAGTTCCGCTGTTTTCTTCACCTTGCGCGGAAAGCTTGTCGTACAATGATTTGGCAAGAGCCAATCCGGGCATTTCTTCTCCCATGAGCTCCGCTTCTTCAAGGGCAATGCCCATGTCTTTAATAAAGTGTTTCACGTAGAATCCGGGCGCAAAATCGCCTTTCAGCATACGGGGGGCGAGATTTGACAATGACCAGCTGCCAGCCGCTCCGGTTGTAATGCTTTTCAGCACTTGTTCCGGGTTCAGACCGGATTTTTCAGCGTAAGCCATCGCTTCAGCCACTCCGACCATTCCCGCTGCAATCGCGATCTGATTGCACATTTTCGTATGCTGGCCGCTGCCAGCCGGCCCTTGATACTGAATGTTTTCCCCCATAACGGAGAAAAGCGGCAGGCATGCTTCAAACGCTTCTTTTTCTCCTCCGGCCATAATGGCAAGCGTTCCGTTCCTCGCGCCGATGTCTCCGCCGGAAACGGGTGCATCCAAGGCGTGAATGGACTTTTCTTTGGCTTTCTCCGCAATCTTTTTCGCCAGAGACGGTTTTGATGTCGTCATGTCAATGACAAACGCCCCTTCTTTTGCGTGCCGGAGAATGCCGTTTTCGCCGAGATAGATGTCCTCGACATCACTCGGATAGCCGACCATGGTAATAATAATGTCAGCTTTTTCCGAGAGGTCTTTGACCATCTCCTGCCAGACCGCTCCCTTATTCAGAATCTCTTCCGCTTTTTGTTTCGTCCGCGTGTAGACTAAAACAGGATAGCCCGCTTCTAAAATGTGCGATGCCATACTGTTTCCCATGACGCCCAAACCGATAAATCCGACCGTTTTGTTCACTGCGCTTTCCTCCCCTTATGCGATTCATAGTATTTATTCTTCCATGTCTATATTACCATATTATAGGCTGATAGAGACCGCATTACAAAGTGAATTTAGAAATGGCGCTGATCAGATCTTCGCTTGCGCTCTTTAACATATCAGTCGATTGCTTCACTTTTTCAAGCGTAACGAGCTGTTCATCAGTAGAAGCATTCACTTCTTCCGCCGCTGCCGCAGATTCTTGAGAAATGGCGGAGATGCTTTGAATCGCTTCTTGAATCGCGGCTTGTTCTTCACTCATTTTTTGAATGTCATTGTAAATATGATCTATACCTTGAACGAGAGACTGCATTTCCGTCGTAATCAGATTGAGGACCTCACCCGTTTCATGAATGGCGCTGTTTTGTTCATCATTCATTCTGCTTGCCTCAATCATCGCGTGTGACGCTTCTTTTGTCTCAGATTGAATCAGACGGACCGTCTCACTGATATGGCCGGAAGAAAGAGCTGATTGTTCAGCAAGCTTTCGGACTTCTTCCGCGACGACGGCAAAGCCCCGGCCGCTTTCTCCCGCTCTTGCGGCTTCAATGCTCGCATTCAGCGCCAAGAGGTTCGTCTGGTCTGAAATGGCGGATATTGCCGTCACGACTTCTTCTATGTTTTTCGTTTGTTCTTCCAGGTCATTCAGCATTGCCTCTACTTTTTTCGTTTCTGAATTGGCTTCGTTTGACTTCATCAGCAGCTGCCCGAGCGCGTCCAATCCTTTGTAGCTGGCATCCTCTGAAGATTTTGAGAGTTGTTTTATGCTGCCCGCGCGATCTGCGATTCCTTTTATTTTGACTGAGAGATTTTCTGATTTTTCGTTGATCGTCTCAACCTCTGACGCTTGCTCTGTCGCTCCGGCGGCGACTTCCTCTATCGCTTTTGCGATTTGTCCGCTCGTTTCATTTGTTTCTTGTGAAATGACGGTTAGCTGGTCAGATGTATCAGACACATTTTCTGAGGAGGCCTTAACCTGTTCGACCATCTCTTTCATATTTTCAACCATTTGATTAAAGTCTTTTGTTAACTCGCCTACTTCATCTTTTGATTTCGTCTGGGCGCGGACGGTTAAATCTCCGGCTGAGACTGAATTTGTTTTGGCGATCAGCTGCTGAATCGGCCCGGTTATCGTTTTTGCTAGTAAATAGCTGAGTCCGATCGTAATCACAAGGGCGATCAGTGACATAAAAATGCTCACCGTGTTCATTTTGTCGGCTACTCCCATCAGCTGATCTTTTTCAAACTGCGTTCCGACTTTCCACCCTGTTTCTTTTACCGTTTGGTAGACGACCATGTTCCCCTGCAGCTCTTTGATGCCTTCTTTATCCGTAGTGATGTCTTTTAACGTCTGATCTTCCGAAATATTTTTTCCCTGTTTTTCCGGATGCGCCAGCAGAGAACCGTTTTCATCCGCCAAAAACGCAAATCCTTTATATGGAACCTTTTGCTCGTTGACCATGCTCTGAATGGAGGACAGCTTCAGATCTAAGCTCGCCACTCCGACGACGGTTCCGCTGTTTTGAATGGCTTTTGACGCCGTCACAATCATGTCTCCCGTCACTGCATCTTTATAAGGATCAGTCCAGACAACTTTATCGGGTTTTTCGGCCGCCATCTTATACCACGTTCGATTTGTCGGATCATAGTCTTTGGCAAATTCGGCCTTTGGATATGTAAACATTTGTTTGTTTGCGGTTCCGACATACGCAAGCGCGACATATTTGTCATTCTGTCCGATCTGTTTTAACTCATCGTTAAAAAGCCGCGCGGTTTCTTTCTTCCCATCTGATAGAAAAGACCGGGACAATTCACCGTCTGCTAATCTCATTAATACGGTCTCATCATTTTTCAGCTGAAGCTCAATGTTCTGACCGAGTGAATTGGTGACATTCTCTGTCGTACGTTTTGCTTCCTCCGTCATCATCGGCTTTAATGTCAAATATGAAGAAACCGTTAAAAAAACAACCGTTACGATAAGCATTACCGATACAAACACAGCAATTTTGATGTGCATTTTTTTAAACATAACCATCCCCTCCTGAGAGTTATATCGGTCTTTCGGCCAAGAAAATGAATAAACCTTGAAATAAATATCAAAAATTCCCGCCATTTGGCGCAGCAAAAAAAGAGCTGTCATGCCGACAGCTCCGCCTTACGTAAAATATTCGATTTTCGCTTTAGGGAAATAGGTTTCGATATAAGACTCCAGTGTTTCCCTTAAAGCATGCTCTTCGTCTTTTTGGTATATATACTTGCCGATTCCGTAGCGTCCCCATTTGTATCTGCGCTTTTCTTCATCAAGCTCAAGCTTTGTTTTCGGATAGTTCTTCTCAATCACCCGTTTGGCCGGTTTTGTAAAACGGTGCTGGATCAGTTCAAATGTGATGTCATGCCGAACGTCTTCATCAAGCGCCGCGTCAAGTTTCTCAAACAGTTCCTTATAGCCTTCCTCCCAGCCATCGTGAATATAAATCGGCGCCACGATGAAACCGAGCGGATAGCCCGCTTTAGCGACTTTGACGGCGGCTTCTATCCGTTTGTCGAGCGGAGAAGTTCCCGGTTCAAAGTTTTTAATGACATAATCCGCATTGATGCTGAATCTGAACCTAGTCTTTCCGTTATGTTTTGCATCAAGCAAATGATCGACGTGGTGAAATTTAGTCACGAATCTGAGCTGTCCCAATTCGCTTTGTCCGAAATGTTCAATGGCTCTTTTTAATGTATGTGTCAGATGATCGATTCCTACGATATCAGATGTACAAGAGGCTTCAAATCTTGTAAATTCCGGCGCCCGTTCTTTCATATACTCATCAGCCTGATCCAGAATCTCTTCCACATTGACATATGTCCGGATGTAAGGCTTTGACCCCATCGTCGTCTGCAGGTAGCAATAGTGACAATGCCCCATACAGCCCGTCGCAAATGGAATGGCATATTCGGCGGACGGCTTTGAAGAATCGAATTTCAGTGTTTTCCGGACGCCGATTACCAATGTTGATTTCGCGTTCCGGTATTGCTGCAAGTGATTTTTTCCCGGAATATTCCGGACTTGATTATGCGATGTCGTTTCTCTGATCTCAAGCCCCATGTTTTCAAACTTATTCTTCAGCTCTTGTCCTAACGGGTATTCGAGCGCTCTCGGTTCAATATAAACAAGCTGGGGCACAAACGGCTTCAGCATAGACAGACACTCCCTTTACATATTCTCATGTTGTTACTTTCCGTTGAAAAGAGAGTGAATATGCGTTGTAAACATTTCCTTTGATCAATGATATCGGTCTTCTTCAAAAAGCTCGCTGTAAAGCGCTTCCGCTTCCTCATATGTCGAAAAGACCGCGTCATCTTCGGCCAGCGGATGATAGGTTTCGTATAAAAACAGAGACAGTTCTCCCTCGTGATACGGGTGATGGACGATCTCCGCCTCTTTAATATGGGCAACATTGGCGGCATGCGGATTGCGGTAAATCACATAGACCGTATCCCCCGCTGCAAATGATTTTGTCATGATAATCCCTCCTGTTGAAAGTTATTGTTCCCCCCTTTTTTCCGAATATGAAAAAAACCAGACGGCTTACACCGTCTGGCTTTTGTATTACTTATTGAATGTTTCTTTAACGAATGCGACAACCTCTTCTGTCGTGCTCATAGACAAGATTGTTTCTTTGAATGATTCAGCTTCTTTTTTAGAAAGCTTGCTGATCTGCGTTCTTGCCGGAAGGATGGATGTAGCGCTCATTGAGAACTCATCTAAGCCTAAGCCGAGAAGAATCGGAATCGCAATTTCGTCTCCCGCCATTTCTCCGCACATGCCGACCCATTTACCCTCTTTGTGAGCGGCTTCAATAACAAGGGTGATCAGACGAAGAATCGCCGGATTGTATGGCTGATACAGATAAGCTACGCGCTCGTTCATGCGGTCAGCAGCCATCGTGTATTGGATTAAGTCATTTGTTCCGATACTGAAGAAGTCAACTTCTGTGGCAAACTGATCTGCGATAACGGCTGTAGACGGAATCTCTACCATCATACCGACTTCAATATCGTCAGAAACCGCTACGCCGGCTTCAACGAGTTTTTCTTTTTCTTCGAGAAGAATCGCTTTCGCCTGTTTAAACTCGTTTACTGTCGCAATCATCGGGAACATGATTTTTAAGTTTCCGTATGTACTTGCACGAAGCAGCGCACGAAGCTGAGTTCTGAAGATTTCTTGCTCTTCAAGGCAAAGGCGGATGGCTCTGTAGCCTAAGAACGGGTTCATTTCTTTAGGGAGCTGCAGGTATGGAAGCTCTTTGTCGCCGCCGATATCCAATGTCCGCACGACAACTGATTTTCCTTCCATACGCTCAAGAACCGTTTTATAAGCGTCAAACTGCTCCTCTTCCGTCGGAAGCTGGTCGCGTCCCATGTAAAGGAATTCCGTACGGTAAAGCCCTACAGCTTCTCCTCCGTTTTCAAGAACGCCTTTTACATCGTCAGGTGTGCCGATATTTGCGGCAAGCTCTACATGATGGCCGTCTTTAGAAACAGTCGGTTCATTTACGAGCTTCGCCCACTCAGCTTTTTGCGCCAGGTAAGCACTGTGCTTTTCTTCATATTTCTTTAACGTTTCACTGGAAGGATCGATGATCACATCACCATCGATGCCGTCTACGATTACCGTAACACCGTTTTCAATTGTCCCTGTAGCCGCTTTTGTGCCGACAACAGCCGGAATTTCAAGCGAACGGGCCATGATCGCGGAGTGTGAAGTGCGTCCGCCGATATCAGTTGTAAAACCTTTTACAAACTGGCGGTTTAATTGCGCCGTATCAGACGGTGTTAAATCTTCAGCCACGATAACAACCTCTTCTGAGATCATGCTCGGGTTCGGAATTTCCACGCCCAGCAGGTGCCCCGTCACACGTTTTGTTACGTCACGGATATCCGCCGCACGCTCTTTCATGTACTCGTTATCCATTGATTCAAACATAGTAACGAACATGGAAGCTGTTTCTTTCAGAGCGAATTCAGCATTGACTGAATCGGTGCTGATTTTCTCCTTTACCGGGTTCAACAGCTCAGGATCACTCAGAACTAAAAGGTGCGCGGAGAAAATGTCAGCTTTGTCTTGTCCCAGTTCTTTTAAAGCATGCTCTTTAATTTTTTCAAGCTCTTCTTTAGAACGTACAATCGCTTCATCAAAACGGCTTACTTCAGCCGCAGCATCAGCAATGTTTTTCTTTTCAACCGTTAAGTCCGGCTCTTCAAGCCGGTATGCTTTCGCAATCGCAATTCCGGCTGAAGCGCCTATTCCCTTTAATTCTTGCATTACTCGCCGAGTCCTTCGCTTTTCATTGTTTCTTCTAAAGCGTTAAGAGCATCGTTTTCGTCAGCGCCTGAAGCGGAAATTGTGATTTCAGCGCCTTTAGCGATACCTAGAGACATAACGCCCATGATTGACTTAAGGTTTACTGTTTTGCCGTTATATTCTAAGTTTACGTCAGCATCGTATTTGCTTGCAGTCTGTACAAGAACTGTCGCAGGACGAGCGTGGATTCCGGAATCTGCTGTTACTTTAAATGTTTTTTGTGCCATGATTATCATTCTCCTTTAAATTAAAGCTATTTTACTACACAATATTATATCATACAGCCGTACTTGTCATCTGACAAGCACGGCGTATTTATATGCTTATTTTCCGATTTTCACAATATCTTTTTGTTCCCGTTTTACGGTACCTTCGGCCGAAAGGGAAATCGCTTCACCCTCGGCAAGATTTGTAAAGACAATCGGTGTCATTAATGAAGGAACATGAGGTTTAACCGCTTCAAGATCAACTTCAAGCAGCTTTTGCCCCGGTTCAACCCGGTCACCCTCAGAAACAAAAGAAGTGAATCCTTCGCCTTTCAGGCTGACTGTGTCGATTCCGAAATGAATGAGGATCTCTCTTCCGCCGTCAGCCTGAAGGCCGATCGCATGTTTTGTCGGGAAAACATTCAGCACTTTTCCGCGGACAGGCGATACGACGATTCCTTCTTCAGGAAGAATCGCAAAACCGTCACCCATCATTTTTCCTGAGAACACCTGGTCAGGCACATCAGTAATCGGATGGATTTCGCCGGTGATCGGAGAAGCGAACACTTCTTCACCCTGCTCGTTTCGGAGCGGATCTGCGATAACCTCTTCAACCTGCTGGCTGACTTCTTCTTGCGCGGATACTTTCGGTTCAGGGCGCGGCGTGCGTCCGGCGATAATATCCTGCATCTGTGTTTTTAAACCGTCAGAACGCGGGCCGAAAATGGCCTGAATGTTGTTTCCGACTTCAAGAACGCCTGAGGCGCCAAGCTGTTTCAGACGGGCCTTATCCACTTTCTTCTGGTCGTTGACCGTAACGCGGAGTCTCGTGATACAAGCGTCAAGGTGCTTAATGTTTTCCTGATCACCCATTGCCTGCAGGATTTCATAAGGAAGGTCGCCGGCTTCGCCTGAGGCGCCCGCACCTTCATCCGCAGCCTCTTCTTCACGGCCCGGCGTTTTCAGATTGAACTTTCTGATCGCAAACCGGAAACCGAAGTAGTAAATGACGGCTAATCCTAAGCCGACCGGAATGACAAGCCACCAAGCCGTCCGGTTAGGCAGAATTCCGAACAGGAAGTAGTCAATCAGACCGCCTGAGAAGGTCATACCGATTTTTACATGCAGCAGCTGCATGACCATAAAGGAAAGCCCCGCGAAAACGCAGTGAATCGCAAACAGGATAGGAGCCACAAACAAGAATGAGAATTCAAGCGGCTCGGTAATTCCCGTTAAGAAACTTGTCAGAGCGGCAGAACCCATGATTCCGGCTACAAGTTTTTTCTTTTCAGGCTTCGCTTCATGATAGATTGCAAGTGCTGCCGCCGGAAGACCGAACATCATAAACGGATATTTCCCCGTCATAAATGTTCCCGCCGTCAGCTGCACGCCGTCTTTGATCTGAGCCATGAAAATCCGCTGATCTCCGCGGATGATGTCTCCGGCGGCATCTTTATAGCTGAAAAATTCATACCAGAACGGCGAGTAGAAAATGTGATGAAGACCGAACGGAATCAATGACCGCTCAATCATCCCGAAAATAAAGGCCGCCAAGGTTGGATTCGCTTCCACAAGACCCGTGGAGAAGGAATTCAGACCGTGCTGGATCGGAGGCCAGATCACTAACATAATAAGACCGAGAATTAATGCGGAAATTGATGTGATAATCGGGACGAACCGCTTACCCGCAAAGAATCCGAGGTACTGCGGAAGTTCAATTTTATAAAACTTGTTGAACAATAACGCGGCCAGAACCCCGACGATAATACCGCCGAACACGCCCGTCGCCAAAGTGGGTATCCCCAGCATGTTAATATAGGCCGGATGGTTTTCCGCAAAAAACTTTGCCCGTTCAATTTTGTCAGACGGAATACTGCCGTTTGCCATAAGCACGGCGCTCATGGATACGTTCATGACCAAGTATCCGATAATAGCCGCGATTCCGGCAACACCGTCTCCGTTGGCAAGACCGATCGCAACCCCTACTGCAAAAAGAAGCGGCAGGTTGTCAAATACGATTTGGCCGGCGCTTTCCATGACGTTCGCCACAAGCTGAACGTTATCATTGCTTAAGAAATGCATGACTTGAATCATATCTTTGTTCTGCATGGCATTCCCTAACGCAAGCAAGATCCCTGCAGCCGGTAAAATCGCAACCGGAAGCATAAGAGCACGGCCGATTTTCTGGAGAACGCCGAATAATGCTTTAAACATAAAAGATGTACCTCCTCTGTTAGCTAGTGTGACCTTACAGCGAAAATTCATGACAACGAATTCACTGGCGCAAGTCTTCAGTTTAACCGTTTACATTTGCCCTTTTACACAACAAAAAAGGCATGAGTAAAAAGGGTGTGCAAAATAACGGGATCGTTCTTCCCGTTTTTTTACCCTCAATCACTCATGCCTGATCGAATCAGTGACACGTTTTTAAGGTTTCAACT
Organism: Bacillus sp. SJ-10; assembly: GCF_002843505.1. Classification (NCBI taxonomy): domain Bacteria; kingdom Bacillati; phylum Bacillota; class Bacilli; order Caryophanales; family Bacillaceae; genus Bacillus; species Bacillus sp. SJ-10. The sequence continues at coordinate 3,337,349 of NZ_CP025258.1, forward strand.
GAAATTATGAAATTTTATTGGTTAATCGGTACAAATGAAGCGTGAGATAAACCGCTTCCGCCTCATGAACTGGTTTTTTCAGTATTTGCTGCAAGATTTTTATCAGTTTCCAAGCAGTATTGTAGCATAGCGGGTATTCATTTTTCAATAATAACATTAACTTTTCTGGTTCTTTTGTCTGCTCTTCCCGATTAATCCTGTCTATGGTAAATCTGATATGCCGGATCAGCCGCAAATAGTGGACGCTTTCTTTATTCACTTTCATCTGGAAAGATTCCTCAATCACCTGAACGAGGCGGGACATCAGCTGTGAATGCTGATTGACCTCTGAAAGGGGCCGATTCGTCAGGGCGGAATGGATATGCAGAGCGATAAAGCCGATCTCTCCTTCCGGAAGGCAGATTCCCGTCTTTTCATTAATCATGCCGACGACTTCACGGGCAATTTGGAATTCTTCCGGATAAAGCGTTTCGGTTTCCATGAGAAACGGGTTTTTAATGTCAAAACCCTGCTGCAGCCGCTTTACCGCAAAGGCGATATGGTCAGTCAGCGCAATATGGATATGCTCATTTAACGGTTGGCTTGTCCGCTTCTTGATATGATAAATGACGTCATTGGAGATGTCGACAAGTGTCTCGTCCACATAACCGAGGAGCTTTTTAAATTGTTTTTGTTCTTTTTCATCCTTTAAGATGAACATCTTGTCATACCCTTTATCTTCAATGACATCCGCTTGTTTTTTTCCAAAGCCGATCCCTTTTCCGATTAAGACGACCTCACTGTATCTATCATGTGTTGCGATGAGCACATTGTTATTTAATACCTTTTCAACTGTAAAGGACCCCTTCATGATCCTCAGCTCCTTTGTCATTCAATACCTCATATCGTACAAAACGAACGGAAAGCGCGTCAATTCTTTTTTTAGACGGTTGATCGTTCAATAAGGCGGTAATCAAGAACTTTCCTTGCCGGAGGCCCGCCGCTGATCCGGTTCTCAAGCATGTGAAAAGCCTGCTTTCCCATTTCTTTTGTTTGTATATCTATTGTGGAAATACCTAACATCTTGCTGATATCATGATTGTCGATGCTCAAAATCGCAAGCTCTTCCGGGATGCGTGTCCCGTTTGCCTTGGCTTCAAGGTAAAGACCTGCGGATACTTGATCATTCGCTGCAAACAGCGCAGTCGGTTTGTCATCCCAGCTCTTCCATCTATGAAAAAGGGCTTTCCCGTCAAGCAGCGTCAGCGCCTTTTCCACAACCAGCTCTTCCCTGTAAGGCTGCCCGATCTTCTTCAGCGCCTCTTTGTATGCGGCAATGCGTACTTGACTGTTTTTTCCCTTTTTTCTGGCCAGGCTGATCGCTATTTTCCGGTGTCCCTTTTCTATCAGATAATCCAGACCGTGCCGAAATGCTTCCCGATGCGGATTACTGATGGAGGAAAGCCCCGCCGCATCAGTGTACTGGCAGAGGATGAGCGGTTCTTTCACGGTAAGCAGATGCTCATCAGGAATTGCTTTGGAGCAGATAATCAGGCCGTCCACTTGGCGCTCCTGTAATTGTGATAAAGCAAAACGTTCTTTTTGCTCCTGATAATCTGTCTGGTATAAAGAAAGATGCACGCCTGACGCTTCGGCAGCCTCGGCAATACCTGCAACAAGGTCTGCAAAATACGGCAGATTCACCGACGGAAGCACAACGCCGATCATATCGGAAAAACCTTTGGATAAATGCACAGCATGAATGTTGCGCGTATATCCGAGCGATTGCATCGCTTTTTTCACTCTTTCTCTTTTGTCCTTACTTACATAAGGATGATCGTTTAACACTCTTGATACCGTGGTAACGGAAACCCCGGCAGCGCCGGCAATGTCTCTGATCGTAGCCATGGCGTCCCCCCTTTCTTTTTTCCCTTGATCTGGAATGCGTTTCATACAGTAAGCTAGAAACAGATACAGCCTATTCGTTTGAAAGGAGAAGAACAGCGATGGGGATTCTTTGCTTAATCGGTTTGTGTCTGGCCATAGTCGGCGGCAGTTACCTTGCCATGCGGCCCCTGAATGAAAAGCATGACATCAAACCATTTCAGCATTTTGATGATTTTTTCATTTAAAAGGTGATAAAAAAGGACGCTGCGTTCCAGAACCGTCCTTTTTTATCACAAAGCTTTCTATTTCAGAATCGTTAATTCTTTCGGATACTGCGTTAATGCTTCGGCGCCGTCTTTTGTGACGAACACATCGTCTTCAATGCGCACGCCGCCGACATCCGGCACGTAAATCCCCGGTTCTATCGTGTAGACCATGCCTTCTTTGAGGAGTGTGTCGTTCGCGCTGCTCATTGATGGATATTCGTGAACCGAAATCCCGAGTCCGTGGCCGAGGCGGTGCGGGAAATAGTCTCCGTATCCGGCTTTTTCAATAATGCCGCGGGCTTTTAAATCAAGATCGCCGATTCTGACGCCGGGTTTGCTTAATTGAAGCGCCGCCTGTTCAGCTTTAAGCACCGTTTCGTAAATCTCTTCCTGTTTCGGGCTGATTGATTGGTATGCGAATGTTCTCGTAATGTCTGAACAGTAGCCGTCAAGAATAACGCCCAGATCAAACAGAACGAAATCGCCTTTTTTCAACCGGTCTGCACCCGGATTTCCATGGGGCTGGCCTGATTTTTCCCCGAACAGCACCATCGTTGAAAATGACATGCCCTGCACGCCTTTTTTCTTCAGCTCAAACTCAATCTGCGCGAGTACTTCGGTTTCACTCACACCCTCTTTAAGCGCCGCGACACCGACTTCAACTCCGTAATCCGCGAGTTTTGCCGCTTCCCTGAGAATGCTGATTTCCTTCTCATCTTTTACGAGACGGAATTGGTTGAGCGTTTCTTCTGCCGAAACAAATGCCGCGCCCCCTGAAGCTTGTTTGAGCTGTTCTGAGCGGGAAAGAGAGATCGAATCCTTTTCAACCGCGATGGAATCAAGCCGCACATTTCGTTTTGTGAGCTCGGCTTTGATCAGCTCCCACGGATCTTCGTGATCGCCGTAGCCGATAATACCATGCTCCCACCCGGCGCTTCGGGCTTGTCCGGCTTCCATTCCCGGACAAACGAAAAACGGCTCCTGTTCCTGAAACAAGAACAATCCCATTAACCGCTCATGCGGATCCGTGTAAAAATCAGTTAAATAAAATACGTTTTCCTTTGTATGTATAAACGCCGCATCATGTCCTTCTTTTTTCAGCCAAGATGAAACACGTTTTAATCTGTTCATTTTTTGCTTTTCCTCCTTACCAAAGTGACTCTTTATTCATTCTATCAGTTTTCCGGCGTTTATGCTGTGAACGAACATTAAAAAAACAGCCGCCCGTGTGCGGCTGTCATGTTTATTTTAATAATCTCAGTCCGTTCAATATGACCAGAATCGTGCTCCCCTCATGCCCGATCACGCCAAACGGCAGTTCCATCACCTGCAGAAAGTTAGCGCAGATCAAAAGGCAGATGACCGAGAGCGAGAAAACAATATTCTGCTTAATAATCCGGTTCATTTTCCTTGAGAGTCTGCACATTTTCACAAGCTTGTGAAGATCATTTTTCATAAGGACTAAGTCAGCCGTTTCAAGAGCCACGTCCGTTCCCCCGCCCATCGCAATACCGACGTCAGCGGTTTTCAGAGCGGGCGCGTCATTAATGCCGTCTCCCACCATGGCGATTGTGCCGTACGTTTCTTTCAGCTTCTTCACTTCTTTTGCCTTTTGGTCCGGCAGACAATCGGCAACAACCGTCGTCATGCCCGCCTCTTTTGCAATGGCAGCCGCAGTTTCAGACTGATCGCCGGTGAGCATGGCTGTTTTAATGCCCAGTGATTCAAGCTCAGCCATCACGGCTTTGGCTTCAGGTCGGATTTGATCCTTTAAGGCGAAGCAGCCCGCAATCCGGTCATCTTTTTTAACAAAGACCAGTGTAAAGCCTTTATCCTTTAATTCTTTTCCCGATGTTTGCAAAAAAGCATCTGCCGCATCTTCACCTGCAAATCCCGCTTTTCCGACCATCCATTTGACGCCTTCTATTTCAGCCTGAACACCGAATCCGGACGTCTCGTCAATCGATAAATGTCCTGCGGGCGCGGCGCCCCGGCTTTCGGCGAATTCAGCTATCGCTTTTGCAAGCGGGTGGCTTGATTGCTTTTCTATCGCATACACCGCCTGCATGATCTCATCTTCACTCACATTTTCCGCAGCTTGAAATGCCGCGACTGCCGGCTGTCCCTTAGTGACCGTGCCGGTTTTGTCAAAAGCGATCATCCGTACGCTTCCCAGCTGCTCTAAAAACACACTTCCTTTAACCAATAATCCGTTGCGGGCCCCATTTGAGATAAGGGAAAGCGCAGCGGGCATAATAGAAGCGACAAGCGCGCACGGGGAGGCGACCACCATAAACACCATCGCCCGGTAAAAGGTTTCACTCCAGCTCCAGCCTAAAGCGAAATGAGGAACGAATAAAAGCAAAGCCACGGCTAACAGTACGCCTTTGACATAGACACTTTCGAACCGCTCAATAAATGCCTGAGCCGGTGACACGCTGTTTTGGGCTGATTCCACCAGCCGGATGATTTTTCTGAATAAAGACTGTTCATTTGTTTTCGTCACACGGACCGTTAAGGAGCCGTTTCCGTTTACCGTTCCTGTAAACACAGAATCTCCGGCTGTTTTTTCCGCCGGCATCGCTTCACCCGTAAGCGCCGATTCATCGAGGCTCGTCACGCCAGACTCAATGATCCCGTCTGCCGCTACGCGTTCGCCCGGCTTAATGACGATCATGTCACCGATCTTAAGTTCAGCAGCCGGCACCCGCTTTTCCCGTCCGTCCGCAAGCAGAGTCGCTTCCTCCGGTTCCAGTTTCATCAAAGAGGTTAAATCACGGCTGCTTTTATTCATCGTATATGTTTCGAGCGCGCCGCTTAACGAAAAAATAAAGATAAGAACAGCGCCTTCCGCCCAGTAACCGATCAGGGCGGAGCCGACAGCCGCAAAAATCATCAGCAGTTCCACATTTAACGCCTTCGTCTCAATGGTATCCTCAATTCCCTCTTTCGCTTTTGCAAATCCCCCGATCAGGAAGGCAAGGATATACAAAGTGACGGACAGGCCTTTTGTTTCGGTAAAAAACCAGGCCGCAAGAATAAGGACGCCGGATACGAGCGCCGCAATGAGTTCTGCATGCTGGAGCCACTTTTTTCCGGCCCGCTCTTCTTGTATGTGCTGTTGTGAATGGGTTTGTGTCATCACTTGTTCATTCATTATGAATTCTCCTCTCTAATTGAGAACGCAAATCATCTTCAATTCCCCGATAAAAGCAAAACAGCCGCCTGACAGGCAGCATTTTCACAGTGTTATCGCAGTGTTTTCTTTATTATAGCATGCCGGCGGAAGATTTCAATTATAATTGTTTTAATTTCTTTTTGATAATAATTATCATTAGTGTTTCTTCAGCTGTTCATTATATGCAAAAAAGGTGCGGGAGGAATTCCTCCCGCACCTTTTTATTTCTCTGACCATTCTTTTAATTGTGAGGCGGTCATCGGACCGACGATCTTTTTTTCGATTTCTCCTTTTTCATTCAGCAGAAATGACGTGGGAATCGTCATGACATCGTATTCCTTCATAAGCTCGCCTTTCGTGTCAAGAACAATCGGGAAAGTGAGATGGTGCTGACTGACAAAGTTTTGAACGGTATTTTTGTTTCGCTCGGCATTCATCAGATTTACCGTTACAAGGCTTACATCATCGGACTGATACTGTTCATAATACGTTTGGAACTGCGGCAGTTCTTTTTTGCACGGCGGACACCACGATGTCCAAAAATGCAATATCGTTTTCTGCCCTTTATTCGGAATCGATATCTCGTCTCCTTCAATCGTCTTCATCAGAAACACGGCGGGAACTGCCTGTTTTTCTGATGAGGCGTTTGCTTCAGGCATCCAGACGGCGGCAGCTATCAAAAGGACTGCACATACAATTAGGCGGTTTTTATGCATATGATCTTCCTTTCACGCGTTTCGGATAGCTTGCCCTTCCTTATTGAAATGTATCAGCCTTTTCAGCTTTCGATCCGGGGCGCTGTTCTTCCGCCGCCCGTCAAAAACACGGAGACACCGAGGTCTTTGCAGATCGTCGCGTAATGTAAACTTGTCAGAAGAATCATGCCGGTATTCATGCCGAGTATAATGCCGAGCATTTGCAATTCCGGCATAGAACCGAGCACATACATCATCGAAAGCCCTACAATGCTGCTCCATACGTTATGATAAAACGCCGTTTTCACGTGGCCGATGCCGATCAGACAGGCCTGAAGCGGCATCACAAACAGGTGAAAAAGAAAAAACGGCCACAAAAGCTGCAAATAATACTGCGCTTCCGGAGACTGAAAAAACAAATGGGTCAGCGGGCCCGCGAACTGAAACATGACCCAGACTGCCGGAATGCCGTAGCCGAATGTAATAAAAATCGCTTGTCTCAGCCGTTTCAGCACAATATCATATTGGGACAGCGCATACGCTTCTGAAATGCTGGGAATCATGACGACCATCAGCGAATGGGCGATAAATGCAGGAAACGAACCGATTGTCATCGCTACACCGGCAAGCATGCCGTATTGATCAATCGCGGCGGTCCCGGCTGCCCCGGACGCCAGCAGCGCTCCTTTCACTAAAAAGGGTTCAATGGCGTTTGTCACCGCATGAAATATACGAAGTCCCGTTGTCGGGATGGATACGGCCAGGAGGCGTTTCCGCACGTCTTTCCCGCGAAGATGAATGTGCTGATGGCCGGAAAGCGCCCTCCGCGCCAAAATAAACTGCGTATACAAGTAAACGAACACCACAACATCGCTTGCGACCAGCACAAATAACGAAATGAGCACGGCCATATCAATTTCAAAAGAGTACCATTGAAAAAAGATAAACAGACAAAGCACTTGAATGATTTTTTTCAAGACATTCGCAACCGCGATTTTTCCCATTTGCTGCACACCCATAAAATAACCTCTGGCGATGGATGTAAAAGCGACGACTGGAATCAGCCCGATGACAATCCCTTTAATAAACGGGTGATACGTATCGAATACAGGAATGAACGGCAGCGCGATGCTTGCGGCCGCGGTTGAAAACGCGGTAAAAACGGCGGTCATTCTGAAGGCATGCCGGAGCATGCTTTCATGCAGCTTCTGATTGGATTCCGCGATGAATTTTGAAATAGAGATCGGAAGCTCCAGACTGGCGATCACGATAATTAAAAAAATGGTGGGCAGGATGCTCATGTAAAGCCCCATCCCATGCTCGCCAAGCTCCCGCGCCAGTATCATATTCACGACAAATTCCAGACATTCCGCGAAAAAGGCGGCGATGGATAAAAGAATGATCCCTTTCACAAATCGATTCATGGTGTCTCTCCTTGTCTCTCGTTCTTCCATCATCATATGAGACAAGTTCTGAAAATATTTTCGATTTCTCAAAATTGAAAAAAGCATAGCCGGGATATTTTTGATCCCGCTATGCTTACATCGCAAATACGTGTCTGCCGATCCGTTCGATAATTTTTCGGGAACGGATCCAGTGGTCAGATGCCGTTTTCGGATTGTAGAAAAACAACGCGTTCGTTTCTCTGCCCGGATGGTCAAGCGCCTCATTTGCGGCGGCGACGGAATCCTTATCCGGCTTTTGATTAATGCTTCCGTTTGCTACCGGTTCAAATGCATTCCTTTGATAGATCACACCCCGAATGGTATCCGGGAAGCCGTTTTTTTCAGTGCGGTTCAGCACTACGCTGGCTACCGCAACCTTCCCTTTATAAGATTCACCTTTCGCTTCTGCGTGAACGAGACGTGCCAGAAGTTGTCTGTCAGCGCGGGAATACGTTTTTTTCGGCGGCTGATAAGCCGTCTCTTCCGGTTTTGCTTTCTTCTCTTGGTGAGATGACAGCTTTATCGGTTGGATAGAATGCTTATGATCCGTTTTTGAAAGCTTCGGAACCGAGCTTTTTTTATTTAAATCAGCAACCAGTGTGCTGGGTTCTTGCTTTGGCTTCTTCGCAAAAGTAAACAGAGCTTCTGTATGTTCAATTTTTGATGCAGGCATAAAACATAGAAAAAAGACAGCCAAGGCAGCAAATTTTGTCGTCATACGATTTCCTCCTTAAATACTTCACTACCTTAACAAGAGCTGTGCGCAAATTCACGGTTAAAGATTTTCCAGTGCTCCCAATCAGCTTTTATGATGGAAGAAGTTCGTTAACAGCCTTGTTATTGGCAGGAAAACAGCCGTCATTTTCACAACATTAACCAAATAGCAGTAAAAGTATCCATCGGAGGGATTTTACATTTTGTTTACATCTGTTACAGCCAGATGAAATGAGAAACTAAAAAACAAAAAAAAGACTCCTCAAGTGCGAGGAGCCGTCAGCTTCTTGGCTGTTCTAAATACTGGAATATAACATCCCCGCCCTGCTGGGCAATACCGCGGAAATGCTTAAAATCTTCCTGCTTCGACAAAACCGCTCGAAATGCAAGAAAATGTTCTTTCTGCACCCTGAATTCTTTGATTTCACCGGTGCGCATTTGGTTGATACGTTCTGAAATTTCCTCAGGCAGCAACGAATACAGCCTCCTTTTCTCGGCTTTTTCCCGAAAAACAATATACCATCTTTCCCCCGCCGGGACAATGATTGAGCGGGCTGATACCCATATCGCTTTACTTCTTAAAGAAAATACTGCAAAATATTTTCAAACAGGATTTATGATAAAGGAGAGGAAGCTCGTGAAAATTGCTAAGGTTGGAAACGTCATTGAATTTAAAAACGGATTAACCGGTATTGTTGAAAAAGTAAATGAAAACTCCGTCATCGTTGATGTAACCATCATGGATAATTATCGTGACCTTGAATTAGATTCCCTCACTGTCGTCAACCATAAGAATTATAAAATCATCAGAGACTCCTATTAAACCCCCCCGAACATCCGAACCATTTACATATCCCGCACAAAAGCTGCCGCCCGGCAGCTTTTTCAAATGAATTCAGATCTCGGTCATTTCTACATAAAAATCACCGGTCTCATCTTTATTGTAAAGATTTGTGACGGATGTATAGTAGTTGGTTATTTTACCGCGGAATTCAAGCCCGCGCTCGGGCGCCTTGATGTCAAATGTTTTTTCATACAAAAGGACGGCAATATCATGATACGTTTCAGAGGTCACCTTCAATACAAATGAAATCATGCGGCCGTTTTTGCCCGCACTTTCTTTACAATCATACATTTTCAGCCTTACACCGTTTAACTCTAACGGCTCCATAACGAACACTCCTTCTTTTTACAGGACATGCTATCATGCTGACCATTCCTTTACAATTGATCCGCTCCGAATGAGAAAAAACAGCGCAGGTCTTTACAAACATACGTTCCCTATTTTATAATAAAACAGACGAGCTGCCATCCAGCACCCGTCACGTATTGAAGCGGCGAGTACACTCCCCCCGGGTTTACTCGTCTTTTTCTTTTCTCCAAATGATCTCTCCTTTCCTTATAGAAGTTCTGTGCAAATATCATGCACCTTTTTGGCGGCGCGGCACAGACGAAAAATACCCCCGCTTAAAAGGCGGGGGTATTTAGGTTATATTCCGAGACCGTACTCCGTCTGAAAATTAACGGTTGTCAATCGTCTCCGGATACATATCATGATTCCTCATCCGATGTTCGGCCATTTTTTCATATTTTGTTCCCGGTCTGCCGTAGTTTGTATACGGGTCAATGGAGATTCCGCCTCTAGGCGTGAATTTGCCCCATACTTCAATGCAGCGGGGGTTCATTTATTCGATCAAGTCATTCATGATGATGTTCATGCAATCCTCGTGGAAGAAAAGGCAGGTCAAAGTCTTGTCCCATAAGTACTTGCTCTAGACATTAATCATGAAGTCACACCAATTTCACACCTTACCAAACGATTGATTTTAACCTTTTTTGGGGACTATTTGTAATCTCTGCGCAGGGAAATTATACCTGTGCTAGCCCGCCATCTACGAACAATTCAACACCCGTCAAGTAACTGCTTTCGTCTGAAGCAAGGAAAGATACAGCGTTTGCTACTTCTTCAGGTGTCCCAACTTTTCCAGCTGGAACAGTATTTCTGCTATTTTCCATTACTTCTTCAAGTGCATCACCAAAAAGCTCATCGTAGGCAGGTGTAAGAATAGCTCCTGGACTAACCACATTTACACGGATTTCAGTACCTTTTAGGTCAAGAATCCAGTTGCGAACTAGTGCTCTTAATGCTGCTTTAGATGCTCCATATACACTAAACGCTGGGTTGCCAATTGATCCAGCAGTAGAGCCCGTTACAATAATAGAACCTGCTTTGTCCGGGAATAGTGATAACGCTTTTTGAACAGTAAAGATGGTTCCTTTAACGTTAATGTCGAACGTTCTATCAACCTGCTCTTCAGTAATTTCACCTAATGGAAGGAAGTTGCCGATGCCTGCATTAGCAAAAAGAATGTCCAACTTACCTTTTTCCTGCTTTATAATGTCATATAGTTTGTCTAAGTCTTCAAGCTTAGAAATATCACCTTGAACACCGGTTACGTTCTTGCCAATTTGGTTAACTGCTTTATCAAGTTCGTTTTGTCTGCGTCCCGTGATATAAACATATGCACCTTCGTTTACAAATTTTTGTGCTGCAGCAAGACCAATCCCACTTGTTCCACCCGTTACAAGCGCTATTTTACCTTCAAATTTACCCATACTTAACACTCCTTTAGAATTAATTTTATTTTATGTCTAGTACCTTTAAGTACTTGAAGAACAACTTACAAGATATAGTATCCTTCAGTAAGCACATTATCGGAAGTACCCACTTTTTTGTGATATAGTAACTAAAAAGTAATAAATGTGGAATGGAGAGCTTTAGACATGAAAAAATTTAGCTGCGGGTTTGAAGTGACAAAGGAAGTTATTGGCGGAAAATGGAAAGGGCTTGTATTATACTTTTTAATGAATGGACCAAAGAGAACGAGTGAATTAAAGCGCATTATCCCAAATATAACTCAGAAAATGCTGATTCAAACACTTAGAGAGCTTGAAGCCAGTGGACTTGTGAGCAGAAAGATGTATAATCAAGTACCGCCGAAGGTTGAATATTCATCCACTGAACTTGGAGAATCTCTTAAACCTATCTTGCAGGAGCTCTGTCAATGGGGAGGCCATTATGCGGAGCAAGAGTATGCAGAAGGTGAATATGAAATTGTACAACCAGAACAACTAAGTTAGGATTGATGTAGCTGCTGAAGTAAATGCTAAACAACTTCAATACCATCACCTAACAGATGAAGAACAGTCAGAAATAAATGAGATATTCAATTTTGAAAGTGAAGTTCTAATAAGAAGTGTCATCGACTATATTCAGGAGAACTTTGATGAAATTCAAAAAAGAGCTGTTTCAATTGTTAAAGAGAAGGTTCAGAAACTTAGCCAAAAAATAAATGAAGATATTGATAATCATATTTAATGCCTATGATCTCTAGATAGGCATTTTTTCTTTCGGATAAAAAAGAAAAGACGTACAAATTGTACGCCTTAATCTGCTTCTGTACTATCAATTTTTCACTGCATAAAAGTCACAGTTCAGGTTGCACCTCAGGTCAAACTTTTATTGAGCTTAGTGCGGGTCACACTCCGGTCACTTCGGGTCACAGTCGGGTCACAATTCCGCTAAAATCAGCACTGAATGTTCGGATTTTACTGTAACTCCACTTCGTTTCACACTCCGTATCACACAGCGGAATAATTACCGATTATCAATCGTCTCCGGATACATATCATGATTCATCATCCGATGTTCGGCCATTTTTTCATATTTTGTTCCCGGTCTGCCGTAGTTTGTATACGGGTCAATGGAGATTCCGCCTCTTGGCGTGAATTTGCCCCATACTTCGATGTAGCGCGGGTCCATTAATTCAATCAAGTCATTCATGATGATGTTCATGCAGTCCTCGTGGAAATCTCCGTGGTTGCGGAAGCTGAAAAGATACAGCTTCAGCGATTTGCTTTCCACCATTTTTTCATCCGGAATATAGCTGATGTAGATAGTTGCGAAGTCCGGCTGTCCCGTTTTCGGGCAAAGCGACGTAAATTCCGGGCAGTTGAATTTAACGAAATAATCACGGTTCACGTGTTTATTCGGAAATGATTCCAAAACCTCCGGCGCATATTCAAATAAATAGTTTGTTCCTTGATTCCCCAGGAGCGTAACTCCTTCTAATTCTGATTCTTTTCTTGTCATATAAATCTCCCTTTCTATTAAACTCCCCGTTTATTGCCCCAAAGCAGCGTATGCAGCTGAGGCAGGACTCTGACGAGATTCAGATCCGAATCGGCAGAAACCTTATCAACAAGTGTTTCGTATTTTCCGAGCAGATGTGCGATCAATGCCCGGTCGTCCGTCGTATGGACATTATCGTTTCCGACCTGAAGATAAAATGGAATATTCGGATACCGCTTGTGCACGGTTTTCGCAAATTGCAGATCTTCATCATTAAAAATGACAACCTTTAAGCTGACCGCGTTAAGCCTTTCTGCCGCATCAAGCGAAGACACAATGTGATCGAGCTTTGCAAAATCGGTTGTCATCCCCGAACTTGGCGGCTTCGGTGAAATCGTCAGGTCGTTAATCATTGTGAACCAATCCTGATAGACCGTTCCCTGCGTTTCTAAAGCGGCGCGCACCCCGTGCTCTTTCAGCAGCAAAATCAGCGCGTCAAGCTGCTTTAACAGCGCCGGGTTTCCTCCTGAGATGGTGACATGAGAAAAGGCGTCTCCGCCGATTTCTCTCAGCTCGCGGTAAATGTCTTCCGCTGTCATCCAGCGGATATCTTTTTTGGCTGAGCCGTCCCATGTAAAAGCGGAGTCGCACCAGCTGCAGGAGTAGTCGCAGCCCGCCGTGCGGACGAACATGGTTTTCTGGCCGATAACCATGCCCTCCCCTTGTATCGTCGGTCCGAAAATTTCTAATACCGGAATTCCTTTAGCCATTCCTATCACCTTTTTTCGGGCGGTATACGCAATAGCTTGTCGGGGTTTCCCTGACAAAAACCTGCACGCAGACCGGCTGATTCTCCAGTGTTTCGAGGTAGGACTGCACCTTATCATAAATCGTTTTGGCCACGACCTCGGTCGTCGGCAGTGAATATCTGTCATCATCAGAAAATTCCTCATGGTCATTCAGCAATGTATGGTCATAAGCGCCGTGCACCAATTTCTTCAGCACGCTGAAATTCACGAGAAAGCCTGAATCGTCCAGTTCATCCCCCGCAACGGTAATATTTACTGTATACGTGTGCCCGTGGACTCTGCTGCACGCTCCTGCGCTTTCGCGGGGAATAAAGTGCGCGGCTGAAATGTGCATGTCCTTATTTAACTCAAACGAATAAGGATGCTGAACCTGCGGGTAAATTTGAGAAAGCAATTAGTTCCGCTCTCCTTTCATTTTCATATATTCATCATATCCTTTATTGCGGAGCAGGCATGCCGGGCATTCGCCGCATCCGTCCGCAATGATGCCGTTATAGCAAGTCAGTGTATTATTCTTTACAAAATCAAGCGCGCCGAGCTCATCCGCAAGTTTCCACGTTTCTGCTTTGTTCAGCCACATAAGCGGCGTATGAATGACGAACGGCTTTTCCATCGCCAAATTGACGGTGACATTGCAGGATTTGACAAACTCGTCACGGCAGTCCGGGTAGCCGCTGAAATCAGTCTCGCAAACACCGGTAATAATGTGGCGCGCACCGATTTGATATGCAAGAATCGATGCAAAGGATAAAAATACAAGGTTGCGTCCCGGTACAAAGGTTGTCGGCAATTCCCCGTCCTTCGCTTCAATTTCGATATCATCTCTTGTCAGCGCATTCGGCGCAAGCTGATTTAAAAGAGACATATCAAGCAAGTGATTTTTGACACCGAGCTTTTCGGCAATCGATTTTGCCACATCGATTTCTTCTTGGTGACGCTGATTATAATGGAATGTAACGGTTTCCACTTCTTCAAAGTTTTGCAAAGCCCATAATAAACAAGTCGTGCTGTCTTGGCCTCCGCTGAACACCACAACTGCTTTTTCTTTTTTCATGTCTTTCTCTCCCTTATCTATCATTCCATAAAAAAAGCGCCTTTTTCGGAGAAGGCGCCCTAAAAAAACATAAAAAAACCGTATCCAAGGATACAGCTCGTCCTTAGTTTTTTATAGAGGGTGTAGCTAGAACCTCTCCCGCATACATACGGATTTTCTTCTTTTTTCACTTTCGCTATCATACCATAATGTTGTTTCCCGTGACAATAAAAAAACAGCCTGAACCTGTGTCAGGCTGCAAAAGCGGGATTAGGCCCCGCGTTTTTTCCCCGGAAATACCATCAGCGCAATCCCGATCAGAACAAATAAAGCAGGCCAGAAAACAGAAACCGGAATGATCGGCTGATTCGTCATCATAAAGCAAAGTGCTGTCAAGGTCAGCACCGCAACCGGGATGAGCAGCGCCTTCTCTTTCCCGCCGAACAGCCACAGCTCAAATAAACCGAATGCCGTTGCAAGCAGGTAAACAGGCCATGTCACACCGGAGTAGGACCAATTGGTTGCCGTTTCAAAGACAAACAAGATCCCCGTAATCAACAAGATGCCGCCCGGTACGAGAAGTCCCGCGTTTTTGACAGGTTTCGGGCCAAAAATCGGAATGTGAAAAGCGGCGCCCAGCAAAAGAATGAGAGCGGGCCAGCCGCGTTCGCTGATGACTTCATTTGCATTGGTGAATATGCCGAAAATGCCCGCGGCGCACAGAACCGCAGCAGCAGTCAAAAGCCCCCTTTTCCTTCTGCCGAACAACCAAGCTTCAAACAGGCCGAACGCAACGGCAAAGAGGTAGACAGGAGATGTCACATTTGCGTATGTCCAATCCGTCAGCGTTTCAAACCATAACAAGCCGCCCGTCACAAGCAAAATGCCGCCCGGAATAAGAAGGCCCGATCTTTTTTTCGGCTGCATAAAGGCAGCGGCGTGAAACAAAAGCGCGGCTGCGATGATCAAAAGCGGCCACAGCCCCGGCATCAGCATACCGGCAAAGCATAGTGCTCCCACGGCAGTCAGGATGAAAGCAGGAATCAATACACCTAACTTCCTCCCGCCGAAATACCACAGCTCAAACAGACCGAGAGCAGGCGCCCATATATAAACAGGCCACGTCACGCCTGAATACGTCCATCCCGTTGCCATTTCAAAACAAAACAGGCAGCCCAGCACAAGAAACATACCGCCCGGAACGAGCAGTCCCGCCTGGTCAGGCGTTTTTTTCGCAAAAATAAATCCCGCGTGAAACCCTGCGGACATTATAATGAAAAGAAACGGCCACGCCGAACCTGCGGATATATATATAACTCCCGCCTTCTGTAAAAAAAACGCAATGCCGATACAAATAAAAATAAATCCCAATAATACACGTCGAGCTTTCATCTCTTACTCCTCCCCATCATTTCCCAATTCATTATACAGAAATGTCAGGAAAAAAGAAGGGGAATTCCCAAAAAATACAGACATTTTCCTTATATCCTTATTTTTCTTTCGGGATTTTTTTGCAAATCAATGCGCCGATAAAAGCGAGGCTCACATACCCAAACACCGGGTAAACGGTGGAAATCAGCTGTCCGTAGCCGATTTGGCTGATAATGAAAGCAAACGCCAAAATGCCGCCGTAAATATATGTACTTTTTATATGAAGAAAACTGTTTAATTGTTTTTCCAATCCGTATAGATTGCCGATGACTGACGTAAACACTTCCCCGAAAATAATAAACAAATAAATGATATGAAGCGAACGCGAATACGAATAGACAACTTGAGCCATCGGAATGTCAAACTCCAGCACATCCGGCAGCACCGATAATGATAAAAAGCTCGCGGCAAGCACCAGTGTCAACAGAACGCCGCCTAAATAAGCCCCCTTTCTGATCACCTTCTCTGAAGACATTTCGTTCGCAAGCGGCACAAGGACGGCTTGGGCGAGCGATAAATTTAACGCGCCGTAAGAGACGGCGGACAAAAGCCAATTCCACTTGTCAGGCCATACCCATTCGTCCGCGTTTCTCGTGCTTGTAAATACAAATGAATCAGCTGTCACGATAAAAGAGAAAGAAATTAAAAGCGGCACAACCAATATATTGACGCCGAACACACCTTTAACGCCGCTTGTCATGACGGCAAAGCTCAGTACGATCGTCAAAAGGATCCCCGCTTGTGCGGACCATCCAAGCTGTTCATGAAACAGCGCCCCCGCTCCGGACAGCATGACAGAGGTCACTCCCAGCAATATAAACATCATAAACATATTCACGGCGCGGCCGATGGACTGGCCGAATAAATATGTGTTCAATTCCTGATAAGATGCTGCGTGAATCCGTTTGGAAATGATCATGATTTTGGCGCCTAAATATGTAAACATCAGACCGCTTACCACGATACCGAACAGACCGATCCAGCCAAACTTCAGAAAAAACTCAACGATTTCCCGTCCCGTGGCAAAACCGGCTCCTACAACCGTGCCTACGTATACAAATGCAAGCTGACTTGCAAAACCTTTTGTTTGTCCCATTTCTCCCTCCGGCTAAGCGCAGATTTGTCCAGGCCTTTATATATGCTTATGAGACAAGTCGCCCGAAAAGACGACCAAATCGTCCTTCCCCGGAGAAAACAGATTCTGCTCTCTCCTCTAAGCAAAAATATTGAAAGAAAAAAAGGGCCGGCGTATACTCTTCATCAAGAAAGGTCAAAGCATTTCATTTCCTTTCTGACTATATTGGTCAAAAATAATCAAACCTCACAAATATCACTTATCATGCTGTAAACATTTATTTTTCGGGGTTTGAAACAAAATACTTGAAAGTCAAAGAAGGTCAGAGTATACTATTAATCAAAGAAGGTCAAAGTTAAGACCTTATTTTCTAATCCATTTGGTCAAAGATGATCAAACATTTTTCAAGGAGGTTTTGGCAAATGCGTTGTCAACATTGTCAGAAAAACGAGGCGACGATTCGCCTGAACATGCAAGTCAATTCCATTCAAAAACAATTCGTTTTATGTGAAACATGTTATACAGAATTAACCCGAAAACCGTCTATGAGCATGGGGCCGCAATCATTCGGATTCCCGTTTGAGCAAGGTTTCGCTCCCAATCAAAATAAACAGCAGGCCGGCCCTGAAAAAGGCCTGCTCGACGAGCTCGCTCAAAACGTCACAAACGGCGCAAAAGCAGGTCTGATTGACCCTGTGATCGGCCGCGATAATGAAGTGGCGCGCGTAATTGAAATTTTGAACCGCCGGAATAAAAACAATCCGGTGCTGATCGGTGAGCCGGGCGTCGGTAAAACGGCTATTGCAGAAGGCCTCGCGCTTAAAATCGCTGAAGGCGATGTGCCGAACAAATTGAAAAACAAAGAGCTTTACCTGCTTGACGTCGCTTCTCTCGTCGCCAATACAGGGATCAGAGGCCAGTTTGAAGAAAGAATGAAACAATTAATGAACGAATTAAAAGAACGGAAAAACGTCATCTTGTTCATTGATGAGATTCATCTTCTTGTAGGCGCCGGCTCTGCCGAGGGATCAATGGATGCCGGGAACATCCTGAAACCGGCGCTTGCCAGAGGCGAGCTGCAGGTCATCGGGGCGACAACGCTGAAAGAGTACCGCCAGATTGAAAAAGATGCGGCGCTTGAAAGACGCTTCCAGCCCGTCATGGTTCACGAGCCTACAATAGAACAAGCCATCAGCATTCTGGAAGGCATTAAAGATAAATATGAGAAATACCACGGCGTCACATTCAGCAATGAAGCGATAAATGCCTGTGTTACGCTTTCATCCCGTTACATTCAGGACCGCCACCTGCCGGATAAAGCGATCGACTTATTAGATGAAGCCGGCTCTAAGGCGAACCTGGAGCTTGATACCGTAAATGAAGAAGATGCGGCTGAGAGACTCAAAGCAATTGACGCGGAGAAAACAAAAGCGCTTCATGAAGAAAATTATGAGCTTGCCGCGAAACTGCGTGATGAAGAAGCGGCGTTGGAAAAGCAGCTGGCGCATGAAACACCGGCCTCTTCACCTGAAATCGGGGCGGAGCATATTCAAGCCATCATTGAACAGAAAACAGGCATTCCGGTCGGAAAACTCCAGGCTGATGAACAAGTCAAAATGAAGGAACTTGAAGAGCATCTTCATCAGCGCGTCATCGGTCAGGAAAAAGCCGTGAAAAAAGTGGCGAAAGCGGTCAGACGAAGCCGCGCCGGCTTAAAATCCAAAAACAGACCTGTCGGCTCCTTCCTCTTTGTCGGACCGACCGGAGTCGGAAAAACCGAGTTATCAAAGACACTCGCAGATGAACTGTTCGGTACAAAAGATTCCATTATCCGTCTCGATATGAGTGAATACATGGAAAAACACGCCGTATCAAAAATTATCGGTTCACCGCCGGGATATGTCGGACACGATGAAGCCGGTCAATTAACGGAAAAAGTGCGCCGCAATCCGTACAGCATCGTGCTGCTCGACGAGATTGAAAAAGCCCATCCTGATGTCCAGCATATGTTTCTGCAGATTATGGAGGACGGCCGTCTGACAGACAGCCAGGGCAGAACGGTCAGCTTCAAAGATACCGTTTTGATTATGACTAGCAACGCTGGAACCGGCGAAAAACAGGTGAAAGTCGGATTCCAATCTGAAGAGAGCGTCATGGAAGAACAAACGCTGATTGATTCACTGAGCGCGTTCTTCAAACCGGAGTTTTTAAACCGGTTTGACAGCATTATTGAATTCCAATCCCTAAAAAAAGAACATCTCGTGAAAATCGTCAGCCTGCTTCTCACAGAGCTTGAAGACACATTAAAAGAGCGCGGCATCAGCCTGAGCGTCACCGATGATGCGAAAGAAAAAATCGCTGAAATCGGCTACCACCCCGCTTTCGGAGCACGCCCGCTCAGAAGAACCATCCAAGAATTGATCGAGGACGAAATGACAGATCTTCTATTGGATGACAACGAAATCAAAGCCTTCCATGTCGTAATGGAAGAGGACGGCATCAAAGTCCGGGCACAATAACAAAAAAGCGGTTCCCTCCTCGCGGGGAGCCGCTTTTTTGTTATTTCTCCATGCCGGAAGGGAGAAACTGTGAAGAATTCGGGAACAATTTCTCAATCACCCTAAAGTTCCATGCACTGCCACCGATATTAACCATAGAAAGCTAGTATAAAGGATTTGGTGAAAACTATGGATAAAACATCGATTATCGGTATCATCCTCGCCGTGATTGCTTTAAGCGTGGGCATGGTGCTGAAAGGGGTCAGCTTAAGCGCACTCGCTAACCCGGCAGCTATTCTGATTATTTTGTTCGGTACGATTTCTGCGGTGATCATCGCATTCCCCGGAAAAGAAATCAAAAAAGTGCCTGCCCTTTTTAAAGTGCTGTTTAAAGAAAACAAACAGCTGACAATTGCGCAATTAATTCCTATGTTCTCTCAATGGGCGCAAATCGCCAGACGTGAAGGTCTGCTCGCATTAGAAGCAAGCATTGAAGACGTGGATGACGCATTTTTGAAAAACGGCCTGAGCATGGCGGTTGACGGACAAAGCGCAGAATTTATCAGAGATATTATGACTGAGGAAGTTGAAGCGATGGAAGACAGACACCAGGCCGGCGCAGCCATCTTTACACAAGCCGGCACATATGCGCCGACACTCGGCGTTTTGGGTGCGGTCATCGGCCTTATCGCCGCTCTTTCCAACATGAACAATACCGAGGCGCTCGGACATGCCATCAGTGCGGCGTTTGTCGCCACCCTTCTCGGGATTTTCACAGGGTATGTACTTTGGCATCCCTTCGCCAACAAACTGAAACGCAAATCAAAGCAGGAAGTCAAACTGCGTGAAATCATGATCGAAGGCGTTCTGTCAGTGCTTGAAGGACAGGCCCCGAAAGTGATCGAACAAAAACTTCTCATGTATCTTCCTGCGAATGAACGCGCAAAAGTCGCTGAACAAGAAGGAGAGGCAAACAATGGCGAGAAAAAAGAAGAAGAAGCATGATGACGAGCATGTGGATGAGTCTTGGCTGATCCCGTACGCGGATTTGCTCACCCTTCTTTTGGCTCTGTTCATTGTATTGTTCGCCATGAGCTCGGTCGATGCGGCGAAATTCCAAATGCTGTCTAAATCATTTAACGCCGTGTTTACCGGAGGCACGGGTGTTCTTGAATATTCAAGCGTCACCCCTCCTGAAAACGAAAAAGACGGCATTGATCAGTTAAAAAAAGACAAGGAAAAGGAAAAAGATAAAGAACAGAAAAAGAAAGAAAGAGAAGCAGCCGACCGCGAAGAACTTGAAGGCGTGCAAAAGCAAGTCAATCAATTTATAAAAAATAAAAAGCTTGAAACTCAGCTTGAAACAAAGCTGACTAAAGAAGGACTCTTAATTACGATTAAAGACAGTATCTTTTTTGATTCCGGACGGGCGGATATCCGTCAGGAAGATATTCCGCTTGCCAAGGAAATCTCGAATCTCCTTGTGCTGAATCCGCCGAGGAACATTATCATCAGCGGACATACGGACAATGTACCGATTAAAAACTCACAATATCAATCTAACTGGCATTTAAGCGTCATGCGGGCCGTCAACTTCATGGCTATTCTGACAGAAAACCCGAAACTTGACGCAAAAGTATTCAGCGCCAAAGGTTTCGGAGAGTATAAACCGGCCGTGTCGAATAAAACCGCTGAAGGGCGCAGCAAAAACAGGCGCGTCGAGGTATTGATACAGCCTAGAAACGCCGCGACTGACCAAAATCAGTAATATAAAAAAGGAAGCCTTTCAAATGGCTTCCTTTTTTATTTCTGATGAAAATGTTTAGCGTTTAATCCCACTCTTTTCAGCATTTCCGTACACATTTCTATCTCTTCATCACTCAGCACACTGATCATTTCTTTAATTTCTTCAGCATGATCAGGGAAAATATCGTCCAAAAGACGGATTCCCTTTTCAGAAATCTGTGCGAAAGTCACTCTCCTGTCAGTCGGCGAGGCTTTTCTGATGAGAAGTTCTTTTTTCTCTAATTTGTCAACAACGTATGTAATACTTCCGCTCGCTAATAAAATTTTGTCGCCGATCTGCTGAAGCGGCTGGTTGCCTTTGTGGTACAGCAGCTCAAGCACCGCAAATTCCGTCGGGTTCAGGCCGTGCTTATGAATATGTTTATTCATATGGTCGTTAATAGATCGGTACGCACGTGACAGTACAATAAATAATTTCAATGAGTTTTCTGTTTTATCCGTCATACATTCAATCATCCTTTTACAAAAGAAACCGTTACAGAGAAACATTAATAAACAAAATGAAAAATGTCAACAAAAATGTTTCCAAAATTTCTCTTCTTTTTGTCTGACCTTAATAAAATAATTTGTTTTTCTATCATTTTGGTTATTTTTTCTTATTAAAGAAGTATAAAAATGATATAATACCTCTATTCAAGTGTAATGTTGGAGCGATGCAGAGTGAATACATTTAAAGGTGCCCGGGGAAAGATCAAGCTTTATCTCATATTGGTGATCATCCCGGCACTTATTATCAGCTTTTTCATTTATGAAAAAGAAAAGCAGAAAATAGCCGATAAACACATACAGGAAGCCAGTATGATGCTCAACCTTCACCGCAATAAGCTCAATTATTTAATCGGTGAAACAAAAGCCCGGATGACAACACTTGCGATCGCTGTCGATAAGCCTGTCAATGAAGAAAAGATCATTGACATTCTCGATCAGGCTTTTGAGGATGAACCCAGATTCAGCGGTCTGTATATGCTGAATTCCAAAGGTGATGTCATCGCAAGCACGACTGATCTGAAATCAAAGGTGAATTTGGCCGACAGACCGTATTTTACGAAGGCGAAAAAGACGAAAAAAACGGTCATCACAAATGACTACTCCAGCAGAATTACAGGCCAGCGCATCTTCACGATCTGCGTGCCGGTGTTAGACGCAAAACGGGAAGTCACGGATTATTTAGTAGCCGCCATACAAGTCGATTATTTGAGAAATATGATCAATATGCTGAGCCCTGACGTTTATGTCAAGGCAACCAATCAGAATAAAGTGATATTTGCCAGCGGACGGGCTGATCAATCAGAAGGTGTGAAACCGGTCAGCGGCTATCTGGATGATATTAATTGGAATATCAATGTTTATCCGAAACCGGTTGAGCTGAACGAGCTGACCAAAAGCGTGCTGCTGCCGATGTCCAGTATTGCCGTGCTGCTGAATATTCTGTTCATCCTCGTTCAATATTATCTGCTTAAGCGCAAGACCCAGCTGGAGCGCGCTCAAAATGAAGCGCAGAAATTGGAGCTGATCGGAACGCTTGCCGCCAGCACCGCCCATGAAATCCGCAACCCGCTTACAGGGATCAGCGGCTTCATTCAGCTTTTGCAGAAAAAATACAAATCGGAGGAAGATCAGCTGTATTTCTCAATTATTGAGCAGGAGATTAAACGGATCAATCAGATTGTCAGTGAGTTTTTAGTGCTTGGAAAACCCACTGCTGAACGGTTGGAAGTGAACTCGCTGCAGGATATTCTTGATGAGATTATGCCGATTATTTATTCTGAAGGGAATCTGTATAATGTGGAAGTGAATGTGGAGATTCTCGTCAATCGGCCGCTCAAGGTCAACTGCACGAAAGACCATATTAAACAGGTGATTTTAAATGTCGCGAAAAACGCGCTGGAATCCATGCAGGAAGGCGGCCGGCTGTCCATCTATTTAGAAGCACGCGATCATAAAGCAGTCATTAAGGTGGCCGACAACGGAATGGGCATTTCTGAAGATATGCTTGAGCACATTTTTCTTCCGTTTGTAACGTCAAAGGAAAAAGGCACCGGCCTCGGCCTTGTCGTATGTAAACGAATCATGCTGATGTACGGCGGTTCGATTGACATTCAAAGCGAAGTCGATAAGGGCACAGAGGTCACCATTGCCCTCCCTGCCGCTTCTCGATGAAAAAACACCCTGTATCGGGTGTTTTTTACTTAAGAAGAATATGTGTAAGAGGATATACCAGAGGAACGGCATCATAGCCGGCAGATAGTACGAGGCGCTTCGTGAGCCGTGCCAGCGGAAAAATCTGCTGACTGTACGCGGTCATCTTTCGGATGCGGCGCTTGATCAGGAAGCGCATTCAGTCTTCGTTATCTGTTTTATCATCAATCATTTGTTTGCTTCATATGCAGGCATGACGTCACCGCGGGAGAACAAGCCTATTTTCTTCACAAGGCCCTGTATTCCTTGGTGATGTGTACGATCACGGTTTACCAGCTGCTGATACGCGTTCATCAGACAGTCCAGTTCCTGGCTGTGCCTGATCGTGTCATATCCTGTAAACCCTTGCCTGTTAGCTGCATCTATCATCATTTTTCTTTTTTTATCAATAGATACAAGCAATTTTTCTTGTTCAGAATAACTGCCCATTCACTTCACCCCTCACCGCTAAAAGAATAGGAAACAAGTTTGATTGGGTTATTGAGCATTATTACAGATTATACTTTATTTGTAAACATTTTTTTACTAAATAACTTATTTTTTCATTTCATATTGGAATCTTTAGCATGAATACGAGAATAATACCCATTCGGGTAATGATATAAACAGAATGCGGCATATTCAGGAATTAAAAAACAGACACAGCTGACTTTATATTACAATAAAAAACCTCTCATGCCGGTGGGTGCATGAGAGGTTCGGGCGTCTATCAGTTTTGCACACTTTCATTTTCGTAAATCGGCACCCAGCCCTCAGTCGTCACAAAGATCCGGATTGCGACGACCCGGCGGTCTTCCTGAAGCGTAAAGTAGTGGCGGATGTTCTCCGGAACTGAAATCAAATCTCCCGGATTTAAACGGACGTCGAAAAATGTGCCGTCTTTGCCTTGAATGACGAAGATGCCGTGTCCGCTGACGATAAAGCGGACTTCATCATCCGTGTGGTGATGTTCTCTTTGGAAATTTTTTAATAATTCATCAAGATTCGGCGTGGTATCTGATAAATAAATGACATCCTGAGACTGATATCCGCGCCGGGCTGAAATGTCCTGAATCTCCGTGTCAAACGCCGCGAGAATCCGTTCTTTTTCATCTTCAGTTAGATCGTATTTTTCCGAAAGCTCAGACGGAAGTTTTTCAATGTTCCACTGCTCATAGATCACCTCTTGTTCATCTAAGAAGCGCGCTACTTCTTCCTGATGTTCAATGATCGTATTTTTTTCGTCATGAATTCTGATGGTCGCCATTTTCTATTCCTCCTTTTATTTTACCAGCTGCGGACGAAGTGACAGAAGCTTGAGGTGACAGCTGAATAAAAATTCATAGGCTTCCAGCACTCTTTTCGCTTCAAATGCGGTACGTCCCCATGCCGTAATGCCGTGATTGCGGATTAACACCGCGCCTGAGCCGGCGTCCGCATGGTGCGCGAAATTTTCGGCCAATGCCGGGATGTGCGCCGGATTGTCAATGATCGGAACGGTCACGGACGCGTTTTCCTCCCATAATCCGAGCGCCTTAATCATCTCCTGCCCCTGAAAAGTGATTTGTTTTTCATCCCCGTAAAGCTCTGAGATGACATTATTATTGACGGTATGGACATGCAGACAGCAGCCTGCGTCTGTCTTTTGGTATAAGTAAGTATGGAGAAGCGTTTCCGCTGAAGGTTTTAAAGAATGGCCGGTCTCAGCGGGCTTCCCGTACTCATCGATTAAGAGAAAATCTTCGTCTGTTTCTTTTCGTTTGTCTTTTCCGCTCGCCGTAACGAGAAAAGTCAGCGGCCCGTCGGATACTTTGATGGAAAGATTCCCGCTCGTTGCCGGGAACCAGTCTCTTTCGGCCAGCTCGCGCTTTACCTCAGCAAGTTCGCGCCAGCGTTCTTCTTTTGCAGCCATGCCTGCACCTCCCCGATGTTTTCAATGCCTGTTTTCACCTCATGAAAATCTTGAAAAGGCAGATGCCGGAGGCCGAGTTCTTTGCATTCAGTCAAAAGATAATCTCTCGCAAAACACATATCGGATAACTTTGCAGCCTCGACATCCGTGACCGAATCACCGATCATAACGAGAAATTTCTGCTGATCGGATAGCTTCCGGATGACTGACGGTTTGCAGCAGCCGCATTGATTGGTGCAGTCTCCGTCACAGGCGTGCGGCCAGTCTATATGAATATATTCATTGTCAAAGGATGCATGATTGCAGAAAATCCGCTCCTTTTCTACGATCCCTTCCAAAAGCGGATGCACAAAAAAGTCCATTCCTCCGCTTACGATATAAAACGGGAGGTCGTTTGAGCGGACAAACGAGACAAAATCAAAAAAGCCGTCCCGTATTTTCGCATCCTTCAGGATAAAGCCGGTCAGTTCTTCTTTTAAGCTGCTCGGCAGCAGTCCGAACATCCGTCCGACTCCTTCTTGGATTGATATGCTTTTAGACAGAACACCGTCTTTTAATTCAAGCCACTCAGGAGGCGCGAATTCTTTCATCATGCTGACAATGTTGTCGTTCATGGTGACCGTTCCGTCGAAATCACAAATAATCAGCGGTGTGCGGGTCATACGGCTTCCACCCTTCCCCATTTGTCTAATGCGAGCTGAAGATCTTTGCACGACGCGGCTTTTTCTTCAATCGGCTGCGCTTCAAGCACCGCATCAATGACGGCGCGGAACGCTTTTCCGCCACCCTCGGCTCCTTTCGGGTGGCCGTGAATGCCTCCGCCGGCATTGATGATGTGATCGATGCCGAAATCGCGCATCAATAATGGCACCATACCGGGATGAATGCCTGCTGACGGGACGGCAAACGACGGATGAAAGACATCGTCTTTTACACATTCATCATGGATTGCAAGCGCGGACTCCTTCGGAAGAGCAACGGTTCCGTAAGGTGACGGAAATAAACTGAAATCAGCGCCGCAATAGCGGTTCAGCTTGCCGAGCAAAAGCGCATGCGACAAGCCGTAAACGGGAGATGATGTGAACGCGCCGCTGACTGCCGGATGCGCCATGATCGGAAGCGGGATTTCCCTGTCTTCAGCAAGGCTCTGCATCACATCTAAACCGTAAGCGAACACATTCAATAAAAGCGCGTCCGCCCCGAGTTCTGCCGCGCGCCTCGCTTTATCCCGCAATTCGGCGGTCCTTCCCGTAAGGTTTACGGCATACAGCGTTTTATGCCCCGTCTCCTCCCGGGTTTCCTTCAGGACTTGTTTTCCTTCGATAATGCGGGTTTCAAACGGAGCCAGTTCATTTTCAAAGAAAATTTCGTCATCTTTAATAAGATCCACGCCGCCGAGCGCCTGCTGTCTGAGCTGTTCTTTAATGTCGGCGAGATCCCGTCCGATCACGCCTTTAAATATGCTCATCAGAAGCGGTCTTTCAAATTCGCCCAGCAGTTTGCGGATGCCGTATATACCGAATTTCGGCCCGGGAAGGGAGCGTTTAAACCCTTCGGAAAATTCAAGATCAGTCAATTTTATTTTTCCGTCCAGTGACAGCTTTCCGAATACCGTCGTCAGGACGGCCGGAATATCTCTTGAAAAGTTCGCCTCAGGATAGGCGATGGTGATGACGGATTGTGTTTCGTTTTCTGAGGTTCCTTCTTTCTCCCCAACTTTTACGACCCGCCCTTTATGTTTTCTGAGCTGTTCCTGCTTCACCAGGGGCAGGTCAGTCCAGGAGCCTACCGTCAGCCCCGCCGCAATCTGTTCCGCCCGCTTTTCACTGTCCGTTGTGTCTGTCAGAAGATATGTTGCCAATAATTCGCTCATGCGTGAACGCCTCTCTTTCTTTCGCAAAACATAAAAAAACCTCTTCCGTATGAGCAGAAAGAGGCTTCGTGTTATGTCCGAATCTTATCTCTCAGCTCCTGCTGCAAGAATTAGCACCGTGCTTTATCAGTCGGTTGCCGGGCTTCATCGGGCTCGTCCCTCTGCCTGCTCTTGATAAGAATAATGATTTTATAAAGTATTTTGAATTATCGCATTGTTACCCTGATATGTCAATGCTTTTTCGGGTGAAAAGATTCAGTTTCCCGATCCGTTCCGCAGCTTCTTTAAGTCTTTCTTCACTTGTCAGAAGACCGACTCTTATATAGCCTTCCCCCCATTTTCCGAACCCGTTTCCGGCAGCGACCGCGACATCCGCTTTCTCGAGCAGCAAGTCTGAAAACGACTGTGACGTATAACCGTCAGGCACAGGGAGCCATGCAAAAAAGGAGCCCGCCGGAGCCGTCACATCCCAGCCGATATCGCGGCAGGCTTCAATCCATGCATTGCGTCTCGATTCATATCTGTCATTTTGCGCTGCGACGCATGCCTGATCCGCTAAAAGAGCGGCTGCCGCCGCCTGCTGCGCCGCGGGAAACAAACTGACAAACATATGATCCTGATAAAGGTTGATCGCTTCGATGACAGAAGCGTTTCCGACGGCAAATCCGACCCGCCAGCCCGCCATATTATAGGTTTTAGACAAGGTGTAGATTTCGATTCCCGTCTCTTTTGCGCCTTCGGTCTGCAAAAAGCTCAGCGGTTTATGCCCGTCAAAACCGACGGCTCCGTACGCGAAATCATGAACGACACAAATGCCGTTTTGTTCCGCAAAACCGACCGTCTCCTCGAAAAACGCCTCTGTCGCCACAGCGCCGGTCGGATTATTCGGATAATTGAGATACAGCAGCTTCGCCTCGCTCCGCACCTTTTCAGGAATTACGCTGTAATCAGGGAGAAACCCTCTTTCCTCCGTCAGCGGCATCATTTCCATTTTCGCTTTCGCAAGGGCGACGCCTGACCAGTAATCAGGATATCCGGGATCAGGCACCAGAATGGTATCTCCAGGGTTTAAAAGACATTGCGGAAGCTCAACAAGTCCCGCCTTGCCTCCGAACAGCACGGCGACTTCCGTTTCCGGATCAAGCGTGACCCCGTACTCCCTTTCATAAAATGCAGCGGCTGCTTTTTTGAAGCTGTAAGCGCCCCGGAATGATGAGTATTTATGATTTTCCGGCCTTTCGACGGCGCGCTTCATTTCTTCAACGATATGCTGAGGCGTCGGCTGATCAGGGTTTCCCTGCCCTAAATTGATGACGTCTCTGCCTTCTTTCAGCTTTTGATTCACTTTTTGCACCAATGATGCGAAAAATTGT
Source organism: Bacillus sp. SJ-10 (assembly GCF_002843505.1). Taxonomy (NCBI): domain Bacteria; kingdom Bacillati; phylum Bacillota; class Bacilli; order Caryophanales; family Bacillaceae; genus Bacillus; species Bacillus sp. SJ-10. The sequence continues at coordinate 3,365,633 of NZ_CP025258.1, forward strand.
TCCGGCAGCTGTTTGAGTACATCTGAGATTTCAAAGTTCATATTTTTCACCTTCTAAAAATGTCTTGAAATGATAGTCCATCATCATATATGGTTAAATAAAAAAAGTAAAGAGAAACTTGAGGTGTTAAAAAATGAAATGGACCGTTTCCTGTTTGCAATTTGATATTTCATACGGAAATCCTTCAGAAAACTTTAAAAAAGCAGAATCTTTGATTGAGCAAGAAAGCCGCCATGCGGATGTAATCGTGCTTCCTGAGTTGTGGACGACCGGCTATGATCTCACACGGCTAGATCAGCTTGCGGATGAAAACGGCAAAGTTTCGGAACAATGGCTTAAAGAAACGGCAAAAACATACAACGTACACCTCGTTGCCGGATCTTTTGCGGTCAAAGAAGGCGAAAATGTCTATAACACCATGTACATCGCCGATAACAGTGGACAGATCGTGAAGCGGTATCAGAAAGCACATCTGTTTCAGCTGATGGATGAACACCTTTACTTGTCAGCAGGAAACAGTGACGGTTCCTTTGAGCTTGACGGTGTCAAGTGCGCCGGGCTGATCTGCTATGATATCCGTTTCCCCGAATGGATCAGAAAGCATACGTCCCAGGGCGCGAATGTCCTGTTTATCTCTGCTGAATGGCCTCTGCCCCGCCTTGATCATTGGCGAAGCCTGCTTATCGCCAGAGCAATTGAAAACCAATGTTTTGTCGCAGCCTCTAACTGCACGGGGTCCAATCCCGATAATGAATTTGCCGGCCACAGCCTGATTATTGACCCGTGGGGCCGGATTTTAGCCGAAGGAGACCGGACGGAAGGCGCAGTCCGGGCGGAAATCGATGTGTCAGAAAGCGCGGCCGTTCGCGGAACCATTCCGGTTTTCCAAGACTTGCGGCGTGATTTATATTAATTTTCAAAAAAACGTTGACAAGAATATCCGGCACCTGCTAATATTTTCATCAACTGATTAATCCGAATTGTGATACAAATCAATATATTTTTCTCTTATCGAGAGTTGGGCGAGGGATTGGCCTTTTGACCCCAACAGCAACCGACCGTAATTCCATTGTGAAATGGGGCGCGTACATTTTGCGCCGAGACGATTGTCTCATAAGGCACGGTGCTAATTCCATCAGATGTTATCTGAGAGATAAGAGGCGGACTGCACTGTTTCAGCCTCCTTCTCTTTCAGAGAAGGAGGTTTTTTTTCGGGCGTATTCTCCGTCACGATCTCTTACTGCCACTACATAATTGGAGGGTAAATCCATGTCAGCAACTAAAACAAGTCTTTATGAACAATTAACAGAAAGCTCCGCCGCCGCGTTAGCCGTCAAGCTCGGCTTATTCCAAAGCAAAAGCACTCTGACATGCCGTGAAATCGGCGACGGCAATTTAAATTACGTCTTTCATGTTTACGATAAAGAAAACAAAAAAGGACTGATTATTAAACAGGCAATCCCTTACGCGAAAGTCGTCGGTGAAAGCTGGCCGCTTACCATTGACCGGGCGAGAATCGAAAGCAGCGCCCTCATCCGCCAGGGCGAACACGTGCCGCACCTCGTTCCGGCCGTTTACTATTCCGATACTGAAATGGCCGTCACGGTAATGGAAGACCTCTCCCATTTGCGGATTTCAAGAAAAGGGCTGCTGGAAGGGCAGCATTATCCGAACTTATCGGTTCATATCGGTGAATTTTTAGGGAAAACGCTTTTTTACTCATCCGATTATGCGCTTGATGCGAAAGTAAAGCAGCAGCTCGCAAAGCAGTTTACAAATCCTGAGCTTTGCAATATTACAGAAAGGCTTGTGTTTACAGAACCGTTTCTCGACCATGAGACAAACGATTTTGAAGAGGAGCTGCGCCCATACGCAGAAAAAGTTTGGAACAATTCCCGGCTGAAAGAAGGCGCTGACGAATTGAAAGCCATCTTTCTGAATTCCGCGGAAACATTGGTTCACGGCGATCTGCACACGGGAAGCATCTTCGCCGATGAACATGAAACAAAGGTGATTGATCCCGAGTTTGCTTTCTTCGGACCGATCGGGTTTGACATCGGCCAATTTATCGCCAATCTGCTGTTAAACGCCCTCAGCCGCGACGGTGACGACAGACAGCCGTTATATGACCACACCGCTGCCGTATGGGATACATTTGTGAAAACATTCAGTGAAGCATGGGAGAAAGACTGCTTGCCTTCCCGCAGACACCTGCTGGAAGACACACTGAAAAACGCGTTTGAGGAAGCGGTCGGTTTTGCGGGATGCGAATTGATCCGGCGCACGATCGGACTCGCCCATGTGGCTGACTTAGATGAAATCACTCCGTTTGACAAACGAATCGAACGGAAGAAGCTGGCGCTTGACATCGGCGCCTATTATATCGAAAACAGAAAAAAACTGAAGCATATCACCGAGGTTCTGGACCAATTTAAGCTCCGTGTAAAGGAATGATGCAGCATGACCAATGAATTTGCCATCCCCCGTTCTGTAGAATGGAAAGAAACCTACATCCGCATTTTAAATCAGCAAAAGCTTCCCGACGTCACTGAATATGTGGAACTTGAAACAAAGGAAGATGTATTCGACGCGATTGTCACGCTGAAAGTAAGGGGCGCCCCGGCCATCGGTATAACCGCGGCGTTCGGACTCGCGCTCTCCGCCAAGTCATTTGAAGCCCGCGACCTTTCAGATTTCCGACGTCAATTCGCGGATGTCAAAGCGTATTTAAACAGTTCGAGGCCCACTGCCGTCAACCTTGCGTGGGCGCTTGACAGACTTACGGATTCGATCAGGGATGCGATCTCAATCAATGAAGCGAAGACAACGCTCGTTCATGAAGCCATTCAAATTCAGATTGAGGATGAAGAAACATGCCGAATGATCGGCCAAAATGCTCTGCACCTTTTTAATAAAGGCGATCAGATCATGACCATCTGCAATGCGGGCTCGATTGCCACAAGCCGGTACGGTACGGCGCTTGCTCCCTTTTACTTAGCGAAACAAAAAGACCTCGGCCTTCATATCTACGCATGTGAAACAAGACCCGTTCTTCAAGGATCACGGCTGACGGCGTGGGAGCTGATGCAGGGCGGAATTGATGTCACGCTCATTACGGACAGCATGGCCGCCCATACAATGAAGGAAAAACATATTTCTGCGGTCATTGTCGGCGCTGACAGAATTGCAAAAAACGGTGATACGGCCAACAAAATCGGAACGTACGGCCTCGCTATTTTGGCAAACGCCTTTCAAATTCCGTTTTTTGTGGCCGCACCGCTTTCGACATTTGACTTGCAGATTGAAAACGGCGATCAGATTCCGATTGAAGAAAGAGATCCGGATGAAGTCAGACAGATCTCCGGCATACGCACCGCTCCCGAGGATGTTCCGGTCTTCAATCCGGCCTTTGACATCACACCGGGCAGCCTGATTTCCGGCATAATAACCGAGAAAGGAATTGTGACCGGTTCTTACACGGAAGAAATTGAACAATTATTCGCTGACTGCCAGCTGAGCTGAAAAACCGCTGATGATATTGCCTCAGGCAATGTCAGCGGTTTTTTTGTCTGCACAACGTAATCACTTCATCTTTTTGGGCGGCTGTAATGAGATGCATTTTAAAAAACAGCTCTGCATAACCGGCTATCTTTTGCGGACGGCTCACTTTCATCAGGCTTCGTCCTCCTTTTTCATCAGGGCAACTTTTTTCACTTAATAAAATGATATGTCGGACGCAAAAAAACGGAACGTGCCATACGCTTTATTTTTCTTTATAGGATATTTGTTCGATGTTCAGCAGCACCGCTTTTACATCCGTCTTCGTGCCCGCGTATCCCGTTAAGGCGCTGTTTTTGCCGATTACCCGATGGCACGGGATCAAAATCGGCAGCCGGTTTCGTTTATTGGCTTGTCCGATGGCGCGCACCGCTTTCGGTTTTCCGATCGCTTCAGCCATATCGCCGTAGCTTCGGGATTCCCCGTAAGGAATCATCGTCAGCGCGTTCCACACCCTTTCCTGAAAGGGTGTGCCTTTTTGTCTCAGAGGCAGAGAGAATTGCTTTCTTTCTCCTGAAAAATATGATGCCAGCTGCTGTTTCGCCTCCGACAGCAAAGCGGTTTCGCACGGCTTTACGCTGGGCGCGTCTTTCCGCCATTCCTCAAAATCTTCCCCGGTGAGAAACAGGCCGGTAATAAAGCTCTCTTCCTCTGTTACGATGACGGTTCCAAACGGCGCTCTTACACTTGTAAAACAGATCATTCCCCGCTCCTTCTTTCTTCCGTATTCTGCCGGATCGGAAGCGTCAAATGAAAAACGGTGCCCTTCCCTTCTTCACTTTCCACATGAATGCGGCCCTGATGCTCTTCGATGATTTTATAGCTGACCATGAGGCCGAGGCCCGTTCCCCTGTCTTTTGTCGTGTAAAATGGTTCACCCAGACGTTTTAATTTGTCTTCGGAAATGCCTGTTCCTTCATCTTGAATAGAAATCAAAATGTGGTCTTGATCAGAAGACTGAATGGTCACGTAGATATTGCCGCCGCCCGGCATGACTTCAATGGCGTTTTTTAAAATATTGATAAACACCTGTTTTAATTGATTCGGTTCACAGTAAATCGGCGGGATGTTTCCGGTCAGGTTCAGATGGATCTGCACATTGACAAGATTGGCCTGGGCATTCAAAAGATCAGCCGTGTCTTTCATAATCTGCGTCACGTCTTTTTCTTCATATAGTATCGCTTGGGGTTTCGCTAAAATTAAAAATTCAGTGATGATAGACTCGATGCGTTTTAATTCTGAGGTAATGACGTTAAAGTACAGAGAATATTCGCCTTCAATGCTTCCTTGAAGAAGCTGAATGAACCCTTTCAGCGCTGTCATCGGGTTTCTGATTTCGTGGGCGATGCCCGCCGCCAGCTCCCCTACAACATGAAGAGTATCGGATTTCCGCAGCCTCTCTTCAAGCTCTTTGGCCTCTGTGACATCTTTAAAGATGGCCAGATTCATATTTTGAATGATATTTCTTTTGAAGGAGAATTCCAGTTTGCGGCTGTCGCTGCTGCTTAACAGGAAGGGGATTTCATTATCCATTCCTTCTAAATCAATCTTTCTGGCGGGAACACCCGCGTTTTCAATATCAAATAAAGAAAGAATATCCGGAACGGTGTACGCTCTCAGCTCCTCATCCGGCATACCAAGTATACGGCTTGCGAGAGGATTCGCGTCAATAATGCGGAATTGGTTGTCAAATAAGACCTTGCCGTCCATTGAGCCGTTGAATACTTTTCTGAATTTCAGCTCGCTTTCCCGCAATTCTTTTTCCATCCGCTTACGATCGCTGACATTTCTTAAAATGGTTAAATGCTGACCTTCAAGTATGGTTCGTTTTGATGTGAATTCCAGCTCTTTAAATTGGCCGTTTGCCATCTGAAACAGCATTTCTTCACGGATTTCCCCGTATTTTTCATATTTCTTCTTAATCTGCTTGTATTTTTTCTGCGGATCAACGATAAACGTACATAAATTCGTCTCCACCAGCTTATCCATCGGCAGTTCGAAAATGCGGCACGCCGATTCGTTTGCTTTGGCAATCTTTCCGTCATCAGACCAAATGACAATCGCGTCCATGGCGTTTTCAAAAATTTCGCGGAATCGCTCTTCGCTTTTAAAGAGTTTCAATTCCATCAGCCGTTTCTCTGTTATGTCTCTCATAATGGACATGTAGAACCCGCTGATTAAGTTGGACGTAATCGTAAATTCAAACAGCTTCTCTTCGCCGGACCGAAGCTTGACGGGCAGTTCTCCTTTGGCGTTTCCTTTTCTGCGGAGGGTTTCCCAGATTTCTTTCAGATGCTTTTTGTTTTCTCCGTCGGTAAAATGGCGGAGCGACAGATGGGACAATTCATTCTGGCCGATCTCAAAGCTTTTGCAAAAAGAGAGGTTCGCATCAATAAACCCGCCGTCCTTATCAAACAGCACGATGCCGTCGACAGCCCTGTCAAACAAATCTTTAAACAGCTGCTCGTTCATGGAGAATTCGCGCTCTAATATTTTTTTAGAGGAGATATCCCTCATCACCACAAAAAAATAATCCTCCCCAATTCCGTCTCTGGCGAGGAATTCAATGTATTTCGTCGCGCCGCTGTCAAGCTTAATCGGCACCTCTTTCCACAGATGGCCTTTTTTTAAAAACTTTTTCACGGCCTTATTCAGTTCTTCCTGAGGCACGGAATATAAAAAATCCAGGACGGAGCGGTTAATGAGGTTCTCTGCCTCAATCTGCATCATCCGGGCCGCAGCCTCGTTCGCCTGGACGATTTTCATTTCCTTACGGCATATAAAAATGGCATCAAGCGTGTTATTCATAATCACGTGATACCGGTTCAAATCACTCTTCAGGCGGTCATTTTCCTCTTTCATCCGCTTCAGCTGCTCTTTCAGCGACTCGTTTGTTTGCAAATCCAGAGTTTCAGCCATTCAGTACACTCCTTCTTCAAAAACCTATCCTTCAATATTTCTACAAAATACCTCATCTTCCTTCATTCGCCCTATACATTTCAGAAAATTTCAATGATATGACAAGTTAAAGTCTTTTTCTACGATCCTTACCTCCCCGTTACATCATCCTAACAATCCCTTTTGTCCTCCTTCAATTTTTTGTTTTTTATTTTAAAATGAACACCAACAGGAAATAATCATGCAGTGGATGATTTTTGAAGAGAAGGTGATGCTATGACAAAATCGCGAGACAGTTACTTTGACAACGCCAAGTTTATCTTGATTTTTCTGGTGGTGTTCGGCCATATCCTCCGGTCATTTATTAACGGAAATGAGTTTATGCTCCATCTCTACAAATTCATTTATACTTTTCATATGCCGGCCTTTATCCTGGTTTCCGGCTATTTCGCAAAAAACTTTAAGCGGACAGGTTATGTGAAGAAGCTGGCTGTGAAGCTGATTATTCCGTACCTGATTTTTCAGGGCATTTACTCAGTTTTTTACTATTTGATTCAGGATGAAAGCATGGCAAGCGTCAATCCGATTGATCCGCAGTGGTCTCTCTGGTTTTTAGTCAGCTTATTCTTTTGGAATCTGCTGCTTTATCCCTTTACGAAGCTGCCGAAAATGTGGGCGCTTGGGGCGAGCTGCGGGCTTGCCGTCATGATCGGGTATCTTGATTTTATCAGCAGCACGCTGAGTCTTTCACGGACGTTTGTTTTTCTTCCGATGTTTCTCGTCGGGTTTTATTTAAAGAAACAGCACTTTGATTTGCTTCGGGCTAAAAGAGGCAGGCAGATTGCCGCGGGCGTGCTGGGGATTGTTTTCCTGTTATGCTGGTGCATTGACTTTGATTACTCGTGGCTGTTCGGATCGGAGCCTTATTCCACATTCGGCACAGTGTCGCTGTTGAGCGGTCTGTCGCGCATCGGCTGGTATGTTTTGGCCTTTGCCGCCACTTTCAGCTTTTTGGCGCTCGTTCCGCAAAAGCGTTATTTCTTTACGAAATGGGGGACGAGAACGTTTTACGTATATCTGCTGCATGGATTCATTATAAAAACGCTGCGGCAGATCGGGCTTGAAGATCACTTGTCTGATTATCAGAATTTAGTCATACTCTTAATGTTAACGGCCGCTCTTACGTCCATTCTCTCCAGCAATGCGGTGAAAACGGCCGCACAGCCGTTTATTGAGCTGCGGATAACCGGCTTGCTTGAAGCGGTGAAAGGAACAAGAAACGGTGCTTATTCGAAATAATGCAAAATACCTCTTAAGCGTTGCCGCCTAAGAGGTATTTTTTATTTTTTGCCGTCTTCTTTTTTCTTTGGCTTCGTCTGTTCAAGCGTTTCAATCCATTTTCCGGCGTTATAATCACCGAGCTCGCTTGCAAACTCTTCTTCAAGCAATTTAGGGTCCATCGGCTTTTTATGGTTTTGCATGTCTTTGCTGTGGCGGTTTTTTTTCGTCATGTTACTCGCCTCCTTGTTTGCCGTGTTTTGATTTGCGGTTTGCGCCTCTCAGTCCGGGATCACCGTCATATTGTGTTTTGTATGCATCTTTGTCCATGCTCTCAGTCGGTGTGTTGTTATTGGTTAAAGCTTCATTCTTTGCTGCTTTGCGTTTCATTTGATTTCCTCCTTCTGTCAGCAAATCTGTTTTGAATTCATCAAGCATTTTTTTCAAGTCGCGCACTGTCACGTTTTTGGCCTCATCAATGAGTTCATAGCCGATCTGTCCGTTCGGCTCAAGCAGCACATATTTAAAATCTTGAATGTCTCCGAGGCCTTCCTGTCTGATCCTCATTGACAGCTGATCTTCGGTAAAACGCATTTTTATTAAGTTTTCCGGGATGATTTTTCCGTTTCTGACAACGGCGACGGTTTTTCCTGAAAATAAAAACTCAAAAAAGCTTGATTTGATTTCTAAATATTCCATCAGGATTAACACCGCAATAAAAATCGCCGCCGCGAAAATGGTTTCCCATAAATTATGTTCAATAAACGGCTGAATAATAATCGAGCCGATCGAAATCATGATGACTGTCTGGGTCACCGACAGCTGGCTGATTGATTTCCGTCCGGCAATCCGCAATAAAAAGGTACCGACCGCTATCATAACTACCGACTTCCAAAATACGGCAAACAATGACGTCACCTCTTTACAAGTAGAATCTCCAAAGAAACTGTTTCCACTCATCCATTTTACGGCAATAAAAAACACCGCTTTCTGAAAAGCGGTGTCAGCCGATAATCATTCTTTCCTTCGGATAGTGATAATTTGCTTCGATTTCTTTTCGGCCGATCAAATAAAGGAATGTCAAAATGCCGATCCGGCCGATAAACATGACAATCATGATCACGCATTTTCCGATATCGCTTAAATGCGGAGTAATCCCGAGCGACAGGCCGGTCGTTCCGAAAGCGGAACACACTTCAAAAAGCAGTCCGAGCAGCGTCTGATTTTTCTCCGTCACGGCCAGAATCAGCGTCGATCCGAACACGAGCAGAATCGCCATCATCGTAACGACCAGCGACTTCATGACATCAGCCTGGTGAAGCTCGCGTTTAAAGACCTTGACCGCTTTATTCCCCCGGGCAAAATGAAACAGAGCAAGAAGGTTAAGCGCAAACGTCGTCGTACGGATTCCGCCGCCGACCGAGCTCGGTGATGCGCCGATAAACATGAGGGCACAGATGAAAAATAATGTCGGCGCCGACAGCTGGCTGATATCAATTGTCGCAAGCCCGCCGCTTCGCGTAGCGGTTGATTGAAAGAGACATAAAAATAAAACATCATGCCAGCTTTTCCCCTTCATGACATGGCTTGCTTCAAGTGCGTAAATGCCCACGGCTCCGAACAAAACGAGCATTCCGAACGTAACGGTCGTAATTTTCGTAAACAGCGTGAATGAGTATCTGCGCTGTTTTGAAAACAAAAAGTCCTTTACTTCAACGAGCACCGGAAAACCGATCGCACCGAAAATAATCAGAAGCATCGTAATAAACTGCACGAAATAGTCATGTCTGAACGGGACGAGTGAATTTCCCGTAATATCAAAACCGCCGTTTGTCGTGGCGCTGACGCTCGCAAAGAATCCGTGCAAGTACGCCTGTTCAAACGAATCATAATACGTTAAAAAATATGTTCCTAAGATGATGCCGCCTAAAAACTCGATTAATAAAATCAAAAACAGCACTTGCTTCATCAGGTTGACGATACCGGAAAACTGCGATTGATTCTGATCCACCATGATGAGCTTCCGTTCCCGCAGACCGATCCGTTTGCCCATAATGAGCCAGACGAATGTTCCGAGCGTCATGATGCCGATTCCGCCGAATTGAAGCACGAAAGCCAAAATGACAATCCCGGCCGTGCTGAATGTATCAGCCGTGTTGACGACCGTTAAACCGGTGACACTGACTGAGCTGACAGCCGTAAACAGCGCGTCTATAAACGACCAGCTGGCCCCTTGTTTGTGGGCGGCCGGCAGACTTAGCAAAATAAATGCCACCGTCACAGCAAGAAAATAATATAATGCAATCAGCTGTGCTGGCGACAAGATCTGTATGAATTTCTTCAGTTTTAATTTCATAAGATAGTTCCTTCTGCCTCTCAAATGTAGTACGTAATTATTCTAATGATATTGGGAGAATTTTTAAAGGTCTTTTTAGAAAGATTTTTCATTACCTTATGTAATTTGCCGATCTTTAAACAAAAAACCTCTGAAACGATTGTCAGAGGTTTTGTTGATTATTTTGCTTCCAGCCTGCGAATGCGCTCATCGAGATCAGGGTGTGTGGAGAACAATGACGAATGCTTTTTGCCGTTAATTTTTAACGTCTGCACTGCCGTCTGGTCTTCTTCATTCACATGTCCTGTATAAGACTTCAGCGTACGCAGGGCGTGAATCATTTTATCCTTGCCGGCAAGGTCTGCACCGCCGCGGTCAGCGTGAAACTCTCTGTGGCGCGAGTAGGCGAAGACGACAAGACTGCCGAGAATGGAAAAGATAATCTGAAACACGATCATCGCGATAAAATGCACGACCGGTGCGAGGTCTTCTTTGACAAAGCGGCTTGCAACCCATGCCGCGATTCGGGAAAGGAATACGACGAACGTATTGACGATTCCCTGCAGCAGCGTCATCGTGACCATATCACCGTTTGTGATGTGTGCGACTTCATGGGCAAGAACCCCTTCCACCGCAGCATCATCCATCTGCTGCAATAAACCTGAAGAAACCGCGACAAGCGAACGGCGCTTAGAAGGCCCGGTCGCAAAAGCATTGACCTCCGGGGAATGATAAATGCCGACTTCAGGCATTTTCGTCATCCCTGCGGCACGGGACAATCTGTGCACACGGTCAACCAATTGCTGTTCTTCATAGCTGAGCGACTGTTTCTTCGGATTTAACACCCGGACGCCCATCATCGTTTTGGCCATCCATCTGGACATTCCGAGAGAAATAAAAGAACCGACAAAACCGACGACAAGACTGAACACGAGCAATGCCATCAGATCAATGCGGCCATTTTGTATATACGAGCCGACACCGGTAACGCTTGTAATAATCGTAAGCACAATTCCGATTGTCGTAATGACCAAAAGGTTCGTTAAAATAAACAGAAATATTCTTTTCGCCATAATTACCTCCGTCTTTTTTAAGATCAAAAGAACTTATTTACTTAAATTATAAATGATCTGTTTGAAAATGCAACAATTTCGACGTATGATGTTAATGTAATTCTCAGTGATATTAAAAAGTGAACACGTAATCAATCAGAGGTGAACCATGAACACGTTTAAACTGACCCGAACTGATATGGTCCGGCTTCTTTACGCGTTAAAAGGCCAAGGAGACGCAACTCCTCTCCAAATCTTATTGCACTCAGCGGATATGACCTTGGATGAAGCGGAAAGCCGTCTGCATATCCCTGAATTTCTGACGAGATTCGAACGAAAAAAAGAGAAAAAGGAATACGGGCTTTCAACTAACGAGATTGTCGAGCTGGGAAATCTGTGCGAGCTGACGTCTTTAAAATCAACCGCCGTCCAAAACTGGGTGAAGCGCGATATTAAAGATTTAATCGGCCACCCCTTACTCGGCAAAAAATATACAATTGAACAAGCTGTCATCCTTCTCATTGTACGTGATTTAAAATCAATTTATGACTTCGAACATATACGCGGCATATTAAAAATCGCTTTTAACACGATCACAGACAGATCAGACGACGTCATCAGCCCGATCAGCTACTATGAAAGCTGCGCCCAAGTGATTGATTATCTTCATCATAAGGCAAACCCGCCGATGAAGGAAACGAGCCTGCAGGAGCTCGTCGAAGAGCAGACGGACAAGCTCAAAGGCTGCTTTAAAGAACTCGGAAGCGGACAATGGAACAATATCAGATCCATAATCGCCGTCACGGTGCTCTCCGTTTTGACTTTCCATATTCAAGCCTCGGCCTACAAAATGATCAGCCATTTATTATAATTCATAACGCTTCTTCGCCCCGGTGTCTGCGCCGGGGTTTTTTTGCTGTACAACAATTGCCAGCATAATCAATACCGTTCCGTTTGAAACTAAAATGCGAAAACACATCTTGCCAGAGAAAAGGAGATGAAAAAGATGGCGAGCAGAAATAAACTCTTAGTTCCAGGGGCTGAGCAGGCACTTGACCAATTTAAATACGAAGTGGCTCAAGAATTCGGCGTGAACCTTAGCTCTGATACAGCAGCACGCGCAAACGGCTCTGTAGGCGGGGAAATGACAAAACGTCTTGTACAGCAGGCTCAATCACAATTAAACGGGAAAAATCAATAATGCAGCTTATTCGCCGGGACTTCTCGGCGAATTTTGATATTTATCGGCATTCTCCTTTCCGTGTCGGTAGCCGTTCGGATTCCTTCGGTCTGACGAATCTTCATGATGCCGATAGGATTCCCAATGTTCATTGCGATCATGATTCCAGTAATGATTGTAATACTTTTGCTTAGGCTCTTTGTCATTTCCGTTTTCCTGAGGATTTTGTGTTGGGGGCTGCTCTGTTTCCCCATCTTGTTCCTTCTGTGTGTTTTCCTCTGATCCGGAAGCTGCATTTTTTTCGGTTTGCTGATTGCCGTCCTGACTGTCCGGCTTCGCTTCTTCCGTACCGGGCGTTGTTTCATTGTTTCCCGGCTTCTCTGCTGCCTTTTCTTCATCAGGAGCTGTCTTTTCATCAGCCGCCGGCTTGTCTGTGTCCGGCTGCTCGCTTTGATCAGCGTCTGTTTCGGTATCTTTTTGATCTGTTTCATTGCCGTCGGTTTGCTTTTCAGGCTGTTTTTCTTCTGTTTTCTTTTCGTTTCTTCTTATGTAGCTGCCTGTTGACATCCCTTCCTGTTTTGCTTTTTCTCTTGTTTCCATATCAGATTCAAGCGATTGGACCTGGTAGGTGCCCTTATATTTTTCAGTCATGTCGGCCAGCTGTTTTTTAACGCCTTTTTTATATGTATTGTCATCTGTATTTTCATAAACCGTGGAAATTAAAATCTCTTTTGATTCCTTTACATATCCATGCTTGCTGCAATCGGTAATAATATTACTGATGACTTCCTTAAAATCGCTGCTTTTCCAATCTCCGATGTCACTGATGACCTGTTTGGCGTCATGGTTCAGCGGTGTCAGTTCAATGACTTCATATTTGCTGTTTAAAGCCATTTCAATACTGGGATTAATGTCAAGCGTCATATACGCGTAAGCTTTGTTATCCGAAAAAACCGGGAGCAAAATTAAAATAAACAAAATAATAGCAGTCATCGTAAACACTCCCAATTTAAAAGGGCGCAGTTTCAGAAAATCAAAAAAGCTGGCCCTTCTTCCCATACGCGTTTCGCCTTCGAACGTAATTTCCTCTCCGATTTCACAAGTGCGGTGATCATTTTTTGTTTTTAAAAATTGTCCGTCAGGGGTTAGCAACGTGACGAATTTTTTATTTTTCTCTACTATGATCCCTCTTCTCATGAGTGCAACACCCCTTTAAGATAATCTTTTAAATAAATATAATCACCGGTAATAATAATACTCATGGCGATGATATATTTTCGGTTCCGTTCGATCGTTTTTCTGCTGACCGACACGAGCTGCTCCAGCTGTTTGACAGGAAGCTGTTTTTTCTGGTGCAAAATGGACGCCAGCTCTTCATTTTCAACAAGCGTGTAGGCTACCTTAATCGCATTCTGCCTCGCATCTGTATGCTTCGGCGATTGTTCCAGCAGCTCTTTAAAAGACAGCCCGTATTCTTTGAGCTGCTTCTGAAAAAAAAGAATTTCTTCCCGGCGCTGTTCCTGTTCTATTTGTTTGCGGTATTCATCAATGGAAAGCTTCGCTTCGATAAGGCTCTGCGAAGATTCCTGGTCGTCGCCTTCCTGCACATCCATATTGATATGCTGAGCGGTTCTTGCTTCTTTTCTGATATAGTCTATCACTTTTCTTTTTATAATCAGCTCTGCAAATGCAAGCAGCGAATTACCTTTTTCAGCCGAATACTTTTCAATGGCTTCGTTAAACGCGATCAGCCCGATGCTGAATTCGTCGTCTTTTTCATCTATATATCGTTTACAAACGGATGAAACCGTCTTCGCGATAAAAGGCTTATATTGCTGTATTAAATCGTTCTGCAGATCTTTGTCGCCTTTTTGTATTTTTTCAACAGATGTTTCAAGCGTTTGCTTCTTTTTTCCCAATTTAAACAAAAGGCTAAGCACTGGTTTCACCTCAGTTCCTCCCTATAACTACTCATAATCATAGCTAATTTAGTAGGGATTCGCAAAGGAAGAAAAAGAGAAATCGATTTCATTTGTCTCAATTATGACAAGCCAATAAGACGTACTATACATGATTTCGTGCCCCCATGCAGAATTAAGGGGGTTTTCTCTGTGTTTTTTGTAACAATGCTGTTATAAAATTGTTATCATATGTCTTAAATGTAAGCGTTTCAAACAAAAAAAGGGAACCTGCTTTTTAAAAAGCCAGACTCCCTTTTTGATCATTTTACGCGTGTTCCCTTTTTTCCGATTCCGCGCCAGACTCTATTTGTTTTGCTCCTGACATAAACCATCCGCAAACCGCGATGGCAGCCAGAACCGCCCAGAAAATGATTTTCCAGGCCGCCGAATGGATGACATCTGCCGGAATTATACCGAGTTCCTCATGGGCCAATGTATAAAGAGCGAGCTTTACGCCTACCCATCCGACAATCACAAATGCCGCCGTTTCAAGGCCCGGCCTGGTTTTCAGTAAGGATACGAACATTGATGCCGCAAAACGCATAATGATTAAACCGATTACGCCGCCGGCTAAAATAACGAGAAACTGACCGCCGTCCAAGCCGCCGATGGCAGGAAGCTGAGTTCCCGGGAGCGTTACGGCAAGCGCGACCGCCGCTAAAATGGAGTCAACGGCAAAAGCGATGTCCGCGAGCTCCACTTTCAAGACAGTCTGCCAAAACCCGCTTTCTTTCTGCGTTTTCTGACCGGCGTTATCTTTAAATACATACCGCTTCAGCAAATGGCTGACCGCAATGTAAAACAGATATAAAGCGCCGACGGCCTGGACCTGCCAAACATTCACCAGAAAAGAAATGGCGAACAGCGACCCGAAACGCAAAATAAATGCACCCGCCAATCCGTAAAATAAAGCCTTCTTCCTTTGTTTTTCAGGAAGATGCTTCACCATCACAGCCATCACCAGCGCGTTATCCGCCGCCAAAATCCCTTCCAGCCCGATTAAAACGAGAAGAACCCATCCATACTCCAATAATAATGCAAAGTCCAATCCATTCCCTCCGTTTCTTTTTTCTATCATCCGAGCTTATACCGGCGGTTTTTTACGCAAAAAAGACCTTTGCCGATATAAGGCAAAGGTCTTGCTAGACATGAATGATTGGCATGCCAACAAAGCCGATGGATATGATCCATGAATTGACGACTTTGTTTCCGGAATATCCGGACGCTACTCCCCTTTGGGATTTCAAGAAATATTTGTTTATACGCTCATGATAAAGCCTGTTTCATCATTTGTCAACGCTTAACTTTTTTAACAAATTGAGAAATTTTTTCTGTTTTGGCCCGCTGTTTTCTTCTCTTTAAAAACATCCAAAGAATGAGAAGCAACACAATGAATATACCGAGCGGCAGCATATATTGATCGAGAATGGAACCGACGCTTTTCCAATTTTCCCCGAGTTTCATTCCGAGGTATACGTAAGCAAATGTAATCGGCAGCATCGCCGCATATGTATATAGAGAGAACACCCAGACATTCATCTTCGCAATGCCGCACGGCAAAGAAATCAGCGTCCTGACCCCCGGTATAAAACGGCCGCTGAACGCGACCAAACCTCCGTGCTTCTGAAAGAAATCATCTGATTTCTGCAGGGATTCGGGTTTTATCCATATATACTTTCCATATTTCAGCAAAAACGGCCGACCGCCCAGCCTGCCGATTCCATATAAGACAAGCGGACCTGAAACACCGCCGAGCGAACCGGCAAACACGGTCCCGGCAAGCGTCATATCCCCTTTTGAGACCCAATAGCCCGCAAGCGGAAGAACAATTTCCGCCGGGATGAATTCTATACTGAGCGCCAAAAAAATCCCGGCGTAAGATAAGCTTTTAAACGCCTCTATTATTGATATGATGAAATCTTCGATGATCTATCACTCCCGGCTTACGTCTATATTCCGAAACTTAAGAATGATTTTAACACAAAACCTTGAGGCTGAAATATCTTTTAGACATGCCCCGTTATAAATGTGAGTCGTTTCAGATCGGTATAGCGGGAGGGAATGACATGAGCAATACAACGTCCCGCCTGTCTCCTGATTGCTTGTCTGGCGGCGTTTACATCACTGAAGATCTCCGGAAAAGTTACCCTTCGCGGGAAGCGGCGGCTGACCGCGGATTCAGCATATGGGCATTGCGTTTTGCCGGGATCTTTTCCATCACCGGATCTGTTTTTATGGGAGCGGGAAATTCTCTCAGGCATTACATGGGAATGCGTGGGCATTTCCCGGGGAATGATTTTGTATAATCTTTTTGATTACCACTGATGATTTTCAGGGACTTCAGCGCTTTAAAGAACTTACCGATTCACTGATTGTAAATAGAGAATTCATTTGCTTTTCAGCCGACCATTTCCGCCTGAGGAAATGGAACAGCCGCTCCATGAAGCGCCGCATCACCCATAAGTTGCTACACATGGAACGGACCCGTTTATCCACAATAAAACAAAAAGGAGTTTTTATTCATGCACACGATGTGGAAGGGTTCGATCAGTTTCGGTCTCGTCAATATCCCGGTCAAGCTCTTTGCGGCCACTGAAGATAAAGATATAAAATTCCGCAGTCTTCATAAAGAAGACCATGCGCCGATTAAATACGAAAAAATCTGCACCGGATGTGAAAAAAGTCTGGAACCTGATGAAATCGTGAAAGGCTATGAGTATGTAAAAGGGAAATACGTCATTATGACAGACGAAGACTTGAAAGACGTAAAACAGGAACATGAAGAAAAAGCGGTTGAGATTGTTGACTTTGTCCAGCTGCAGGAAATTGATCCGATTTATTTTAACCGGTCGTATTATGTCGGGCCGGGAGATAACGGCACAAAAGCCTATACACTTCTGCGGGAAGCGCTGAGAACGACGGGTAAAATCGGGATTGCCTCCATTACGATCCGCTCTAAACAGCAGCTTGCGATTCTTCGCGTGTATGACAACTGCATCGTGATGGAATCCATTCATTATCCGGATGAAGTCAGAAATGCCGGACATGTGCCGGGCGTTCCCGAGCAGACAGCCGTTAATGAAAAAGAGCTGCAGACGGCGATTACGTTAATTAATGAACTGACAACCGAGTTTGACCCGGAACAATACGAAGACACATACCGGAAAGCCCTTCTCGCTAAAATTAACGATAAGCTCGAACATGAAGAAGCGGGCGTGACACCGGTTGCTGCCGGCCCGCGCGAAGATGTCATTGATCTTGTCAGCGCGCTTCAGGCAAGCATTGACCGGACGAAGCGGCCGGATCGCGAACAGGCTGCACCGGCGCGGACAAAAGACGCCGCGTCAGCAGGCGGCGGAGGCAAAAAGCAAAAGACGACCAGACAAAAAGCCGGAACGTCTTAATCATGGTGCTGACGATGCAGCCGATTTTGACCTCTGTACCGCCTGAAGGCAGTGAGTGGCGCTATGAGGTAAAGTATGACGGATTCCGCTGTCTTCTCCGCATAGACGAAAGCGGCGTTACATTAACCAGCAGAAACGGACAGACGCTGACGAATCAATTTCCGGAAATCACGGCTTTTGCGGCCCGGTGTTTTCAGCACATGAAAGACAGGTTCCCCATCACGCTTGATGGAGAGCTTGTCTATTTAATCAATCCGTACAGAGCGGACTTTGAGCATCTTCAAATCCGCGGACGTTTAAAACGGACGGAAGCAATTGAAAGCACCGCTGATAGACGGCCGTGCCGCTTTCTGGCATTTGATCTCCTCGTTCTGGAAGGCGCCGGCACCGTCTCATTACCGTATGTGAAACGGAAGCGCGCCCTTTCCAAACTGTTTAAAGAAGCAAATCTTCCCGCCTGCCCTCATCACTTAGCGGAAGAAGCGATTCAATACATTCCGGAACACACTGACTTTGATGCGCTTTGGGCCAAGGTCGTCCGCCATGACGGAGAAGGTGTCGTAGCAAAAAGAGCATCAAGCGGCTGGGCGGAAAATAAACGCTCTCCCGACTGGCAAAAGTATAAACATATGAAAACGGCACATGTGCTATTAACCGGGTTTAATCCGAAGAACGGGTATGTAACAGCCTCTGTTTTAAAAGACGGCACCGCCGTCCCGATCGCTTCCGTTTCCCACGGCATGCAGGCGGAAGAAAAAAACGCCGTCAGAACCATTATGGAGACCCACGGAAAAAAACTGCCAAGCGGCGAGTATATACTTGAGCCTTCTATCTGCATGACCGTGCAGTATTTAACCATATTGCAGGACACGCTGCGTGAAGTATCTTTTGTGTCTTTTCAGTTTGAAATGGATTGGACGGAATGCACGTATCAGCAGCTTATCCTCCGCTCTAAAACGCTGCCGCCGAAGCTGCAGTTCACAAGCCTGGATAAGATCGTTTTTAAAAAACGTGAAAAAACGAAAGCAGATTTCCTTAGTTATATGGTGAAAATGAGCGATTTTCTTATGCCCTTTCTTAAAGATCGGGCCGTCACGGTGATCCGTTATCCGCACGGCGCGCCTGGCGAATCTTTTTTTCAAAAAAACAAACCGGACTACACGCCGGACTTTGTCTCAAGCGTGTTTGACGGGAGCCACGAGCACATCGTATGCAGCAGCATACCGTCACTTCTATGGCTGGCCAATCAGCTGGCGCTTGAATTTCACGTTCCGTTTCAGACAGTGCATTCTGAAAGACCCGCAGAGATTGTAATTGACCTTGATCCTCCGTCAAGGAATGATTTTCCCATGGCAGTGGAGGCTGCGCATGTGCTGAAACAGCTGTTTGACTCATTCAGCATTACGTCATTCCCGAAGCTCTCCGGAAATAAAGGCATTCAGCTCTACATCCCGCTTTCACCGGAAGCATTCAGCTATGAAGAAACCCGTGCGTTCACAATGCTCATCGCCGATTATTGCGTCAGGACGCGCCCGGATCTTTTTACGACAGAGCGGTTTATCAAAAACCGAAACGGCAGGCTCTACCTAGATTATTTGCAGCATGCCGAAGGGAAAACCATTATCGCCCCCTATTCGACCCGGGGCAACGAATTGGGAACGGTTGCGGCTCCCCTTTATTGGAGCGAAGTCAACTCCTCTTTAACACCTGATGATTATACGATCGATACAGTAGTGAACCGCGTCAGGACAGAGGGAGATCCGTTTTATGATTTTTACCGGAATCCGCAGGACGGCCCGCTTTCAATCGTGCTTGAGCAAATCAAGAGAAAGAGCTGACGCTTTTTGTCAGCTCTTTTCAGTCTGATACGTGCACATCAATTTTTCTTTGGAAATAAATAAATAGCAGGAGTAAGGAATGTTTTTGAGGGTGAGCTGTTTTGCAGTAAAGTATAAAATCGGAATATGGGCCGCTTTCTTAAACAGCCTGTAGCAGCCGCTGGATGGTTTTATCACATCAAAACCGAGTCTCGCCGCTCCTTTATGAAGCATTGTAATGCCGACGACTCCCTTAATCTCGTCTTTCCGTTTATGCTGGTTAATATAATCCGCTAAATGAGGCATGGATTGATATACCTTCTGATATAGCATAATCCCCCTTCTGACCGCGCTTTCAATAGGCTGCAGCTCTTTCAGGAGTTTGACATTATGAAGATGAATCTTAACTAACACGTCGTTTTTTTTAATTCTGGTTCCGTCGCTCAGGATGACTTCTTTTCCTTTATATCTTGTCAAACGGACGCGGAATACATTCGATTGCCGTTTATCAATCAGCGTCAGCCGGGTAAAGAAGAAATAAAGCGGATCAAGTAAGTACCATATAGACAGCAGACAGCTTCTCACATGTTCACCTTCTTTATATTCAAAGCACCCTCATATTTTGGCATGGGGCATGTCACATTATGATTGGTAAATAATGATGCCGACCTGTATCAGCTTATGCAAAAACCGCTTCAGGCTCTACTGTCCGGAACAGAAAAAACACTCTTCGTGAAGAAGAGTGTTTGTATCCGCTTTCTTTTAACGGAAAAGCAAATGCTGGCTGTGAATTCCCGCTTTTTTCAGTAAGGCTATCAGCTGTTCCTGTTCTTCAGGCATAAGTCCTGAAAACGCTCTCGCAATTCTCAATGAATGAATCGGATAAATTTTATCCAAATACTCGTTTCCTTTATCAGTTAAATGGGCGTAAACAGACCGTTTGTCCTTCGGGTCTTGTTCTCTGACCAAAAACCCGTTTCTTTCAAGCTTGTCGATGACATAGGTGACATTCCCGCTGACAAGCAAAAGACGCGACCCGATTTGCTGAAGCTTTTGCGGTCCTCTCGTATAGAGCAGCTCCAAAACGGCAAATTCAGTCGGATTAAAACCGTGTTCTTTACTGTCGCGGATGCTGTGTTCAGACACACTCTTGAAAGCCCTTGCAAAAACTTTGTACAAATTCATCGAACGCATCACTTCTTCTTCGTTAAATGATAATCTCATCATATCTACCCCGTATTTAAGATTTTTATAAAAAAATAATGTAAACCCTTACAATTCATAAGAGTCGTTCTTTGTTTTATATTCTATTCGTGCCGTTTTTCAGAATTCCTTCTTTTTTATATAAAAAAATACCCTTATACATCATTTAATTTGTATAAGGGTTCCGTTCTTTATAGGGAATGTTCCGAAAAAAATACGCGTATTCCTTTCTCAGCTCCGTAATTGTCATGGAATTGAGTATTTCTTTCGTATAGACTCCGATCTGCAGAAGCTTTTTGGAATAATGGTTTCTCTCTTTGTCCAATGCATTTTGAAGCAAACGACTCATGGCGGCCTCCTTTGTTTTCCGTTATTCTATGATCAGAATAACGCTTTTATATCAAAGACGTATAAAGCCATTGTAAATCTTCTGTGGATTATGATGTTTTTCGGTAAAGTCCGTTCTGGACGGCTCTGAGCAGCGGAAAAGCATGTTCCCCGGCAAGCTGCATGAACGCCTCCAGCATTTCATCGCGTTTCATATCTAATTCAATGATTTCTTTTGCCAGCGAAACCGCTTTTTCTTTCTCCATTCCTATCCTTCCTCCTCATTGTGTCTGTACAGTAAGCATAAAACGGGGCAAAGGACCATGCATTAACCTTGTCAATTTTTCTGCCGCTTTTTTTCTAAAATTTTCTATTCCACGTCAGAAAACCTGACAAGCGTCAGGTTTTTTCTCTTTTTTTCTTATATAATATGAGTAAAAGACATCCAGGGGTGGAAAAATGACGGCAGACGAACAATCTTACAAAGATAAAAAAGTAATCTCGATCGGCATTGTAAGCGAATTAACCGGATTGTCAGTCAGACAGATCAGATACTATGAAGAACGGAAATTAATCTACCCGCAGCGATCATCACGGGGAACGAGAAAGTATTCCTTCGCGGACGTTGAGCGGCTGATGGATATTGCCAACAAGCGGGAAGACGGCGTGCAGACAGCTGAGATTTTAAAAGACATGCGAAAAAAAGAACAGGCTCTCAAAAACGACCCGCAGCTCCGCAAAAAAATGCTGGAAGGACAGCTTAATGCTCATTTTAAGTATAAAAACCGCTGATCAAAAAAGTCCGCCTCCTGTGAGACGGACTTTTTTATAAAGCATGAAGAAATGCAGTTGCAATGCCGAAATAAATTAATAAGGACAAAATATCGTTCAGCGTCGTAATCAGCGGTCCTGATGCAATCGCCGGGTCAATGTTCAGTTTATGAAGAATAATAGGGACGATCGTTCCGGCCATCGTACCGATAATCAACGTTGCAAGCAGCGATGAACCGACGACAAAACCGAGCGTTAAGTCTTTCTGCCAGACGGTTGCGACAATCGTAATCGCGATCGCACAGACGATGCCGATATAGATACCGGTTCTTAATTCACGGAAAATCAGTTTAAAGATGGTTTTTTTATTCATTTCTTCTTTAGCCAGTCCTCTGATGACGACGGCGAGTGACTGTGTGCCTGTATTACCCGTCGTTCCCGCAATCATCGGCATGAAAAATGCGAGGGCGACTACTTTTTGCAATGTATCTTCAAAATAATTCAGAATGCTTCCGGAAATCAATCCGATAAACAAAAGCAGAATGAGCCACGGCAAACGGCGGTACGCCGCAACGTACGCTTTCGTATCAAATGTAATCGCCTTACCGGAGGCTGCGAATTTTTCGTAATCTTCATCGGCTTCTTTAATCACGACGTCAATAATATCATCGACAGTGACAATACCGACAAGCACATGATTTTCTTCCACGATCGGAATGGCTAAAAAGTCATACCGCTGGATCAGCCGGGCGACTTCTTCCTGGTCTTGGAGCACCCCGGCCGAGATGACACGCGTAAACATGAGATCCTGCACTTTATCCTCAGGCTCGCCGAGAATTAAATCTCTGTAAGAGAGCACTCCGACAAGCTGCTTGCTGTCATTAATCACGTACAAATAATTTATTGATTCTGCGATTTCTGCAAAGCTTTTCAGCTTCACGACCGCATCTTTTACTGTATAATGCTGCGGAATCCAGACGAAGCGGTTCGTCATCATCCGGCCCGCCGATTCTTGCGGATAGTTCATCAAAAGCTGTACGGCCTTTGATTCCTCAGCCTCCATGCTGGATAAAAGCTGTTCTTTCAGTTCTTCATCCATCTCTTCCAGCAATGCGGCGAGATCGTCGTTATCCATTTTATTCATTGCGAGAGTGGCTTTCGTTTTACCGACTTTATGCAAAACGGCAAGCTGAAATTCCCGCTCCAGCTCTCCGATCATGTCGGTGATGTCATCAACCGTCATATATGACAGATAGCGGGCCCGGTGCTTTTCCGGCATTTCTTTAAACAAAAATGCCATGTCATAGGGCTGAAGCTCATCTATCATGTTTCGGAATTCTTTTATTTTTCCGTCCCGCAATAAAATGATAATGCGTAATATGAGTTCGTCATAGGTCATGTTTTGGACCATCGGGACTCGTACCTCCTTTACGGAGACGCGCCGTCCGTCAAGGGAAGTGCGGCGGTTTGTCTCCTCATCATGTCGTCACTGGTTATCTGGCTGTATATGGGTACTTCTTCTGACATACTCGAATGGGGAGAATCCATACTCCGCACCTCCTTATCATGCTCAGTCGTGTACGTTTTGAGGCATAAAAAAAACCTTCCGATATGAAGGCGAAAACAAGCACGGCAAATAAACGTGCGGGGCCTCCAATCGTAGAGCTTTAGCACTGTATGGCATAGGACAGCCATCCAGCTGCGTTAAGAATCACCTTATGTCGATGATTCCTGTTGACCCATTGGCGTCTTTGGACATTTTTGGGCAGCAGCGTATCTCCATACAGGAGCCTCACCTAACGAAGTTCTTATTTGAATTGACACACTGAGATTACAGAAAAAAAAGGAATGTGTCAACCTTAAATTTGTGATTTCAGCACATGCCTATAAAATAAACGGAATAAAGGCATAAAGCCCTTATTCCGGCAAATCGCTTTCATCCTCTTCTGAAAGGAAATGATAGGATTCATGCAGCATGAGCGCGTACTCCCCTTCTTTTGTCGGATGCGGTACATACTCAGCCTCGTTGATATACTGCTCTTCCCTTTTCTTCATATGACAGACCTCCTGTTCAATTTTAGATTGTCCAAAAGAAGACCCGTTATCATAGGAAAAAAAATCACTTGCGGAGGGGGACATGCAGCTATATTTTTCGGATCGTGAAAAAGTTCCTAAGCAGCCACGGGCCCGGTTTGAAACCGAGCGTTAATTGCCACGCGCCGATCGCCTGCAGTCCGAACTCCCGAATGAGAACCATTTTTTCACTCATGCTCCGCACATCCTCAAACCACACTTCATGCGTTCTTCCATTTTCATCAGTATACCGGAAGTAAGGGGAACGCTCCTGCTGGGAATAACGGATCACTGATTGATGCTTCATGGCCGTTTCCATGGCGCGCTGATTGGAGATGGCGGATCCGATCGTTCCGGGACGGTACGGAATCACCCAATCATACCCGTACAGCGGAACACCGAGAATCACTTTTCTTCTCGGCACCCTGCTGATGGCAAAATTGATCGTTTGCCTGACCTCTGTCAAAGGCGCCACGGGTCCCGGCTCACTGCCGGCGTGGTGCCAGTCGTACGCCATAATGAACATATAATCGACGACGGCTCCGATTCCGCCGTAATCATATCCCCTCAGCCACGGCACTGCATCACTTGTTTTCGCCGGAACCGATATCGTTAACGCGAGCTGATGCTCTGAAAGCCGGGTTTTTAACTGCCGGAGAAATCCTGTGAAGAGGTCCCTGTCAGCTTCTCTGACCCGTTCAAAATCGATATTTACACCGCCGTATCCCTTTCTTACGGTTAAGGAGACGATATTGTTGACGAGATTCGTTCGTGCCGTCGGATTTTGCAGCACTTGATGGGCTAATTCCGGACTGAATCCCCCTTCTGTCAAATTTGTAATAACGGCAAGCGGGCGCACTCTGTTCTGCCATGTGGTTTCTATTGCGGTTCTGTCGTTTAAATCGTTAATGATATCTCCGTTCGGGCCAAAATGATATTCAAACAAAGAAATCGCCGAAGAATACGGCGCAAAATCATTAATTAACTCTCTATCCGCTTCAGGCGTCCGAATGACATAAAATTGCAGGGTTCCCGCAAGATAGTTAGAGATATCAGGGATCTTCACTTTCATACCCGCCCGCAGCCGGTTCGGCGGAATATCCGGGTTTGCCTGCATCAGCTGCATCTGCGGCACATAAGCCTTACCTGCGATAACGGCATACGTATCATTCGGCTGAACCGTATATTCATTAAGAGGGATTAAAAGCGCCTGCCCCGGAACGATATTCGTTTCCTCAAGCCCGTTGACGCTTCTGATGCTGTCAACAGGGTATCCGTACTTTCTGCTGATGGAAAATAACGAGTCGCCAGACTGCACTGTATGAACAAACATAGATGTCCTCCGTTTCCTTTTGATCAAAAGGGCTCTTCTTATCTTTATGAATGATCATCCGGTCCGATTCCAAACTCTGTTTGGAGAAAGGCTGTTTACAAATCAGACATGATCAACTATGATGATGTCATCATAAAAAACTGTATAGGAAACGCACTAGGGGTGCTGTTATCGGCTGAGATAAAACATGCGGCAGGCGTGTTTTGATCCCTTATAACCCGATCTGGATAATACCAGCGTGGGGAAGTGCAGATTGACCGGAGCGCAGGGTTTTTCCCCATGCGTTTTCGTTCTGCTGCTGCATATTCCCTCGGATATGCAGTTTTTTATTTTTCATTAAAAAACGGGGGAGGACACCGCAATATGAAACTGAATATAAACCGCCTGTAAAATCATCTCTTTCATACATACGACTATCCGATAAGAAAGCAGGAGATCACAATGAAAAATTGGAAAATGAGAGAAATTGTCGTCATGTCCGTCATCAGTGTTGTATTTGCTGTCATTTATTTAGTATCAACTCATGCAAGCAATATAGCGGCAGGGTTTTTCGGCCGAATGAGCTACGAACCGATTTACGGTATCTGGTTTATCGTCTCGGTAATTGCCGCGTACATTATTCAAAAACCGGGAGCGGCTCTTGTTTCTGAAATCATCGCCGCGTTTGTGGAGTGCTTACTCGGAAATCCGTCAGGACCGATGGTGATTCTGATCGGGATCGCACAGGGAATCGGTGCGGAAGCGGTCTTTTTTGCGACACGCTGGCGGATTTATACCCTGCCCGTGCTTCTTTTATCCGGTATGGGGTCTTCTGTGACGAGCTTCATTTATGACTTGTTCGTTTCCGGATACTCTGTTTTGAATCCGGGTTTATTAGCCGTCATGCTTCTTGTCCGTCTGATCTCAGGTGCGCTTCTTGCCGGCCTTCTCGGCAAAGCAATCAGTGATGCGCTGGCTTACACAGGGGTGCTGAACGGCATGGCGCTCGGAAAACAATTCAAGAAGAAAAAGAAACAGGTGAACCAAGATGCAGGCATCTGAGCCCCTTCTATCGGCCGGCTGTCTTACCTTTTCTTATGATCAGGATGAAAAGCCGATTCTTCAAAACGTGTCCTTTCAGCTCCGCAAAGGAGAGCGGGCTTTATTGCTCGGGCCGAGCGGATGCGGCAAAAGCTCGCTCGCTCTTTGTTTAAACGGTCTGTACCCGGAAGCATGCGATGGGGTTCAATCGGGCACCGTTTCTTTATACGGAACACCTCTTTCACACCTGACAGAACCCGCCGCCAGATCCATCGGCGTCGTGTTTCAAGATCCGGACCAGCAGTTTTGCATGCTGACGGTTGAAGATGAAATCGCCTTCGGCTTGGAAAATTTGCAATATACAAAAGAAGATATGGACGCAATCATCAATGACGTTTTAGAAAAATTAGAGATCACTCATTTGAAAACGCGAACGATCGCTTCGCTGTCAGGCGGTTCAAAACAAAAAGTGGCGCTTGCCTGTATCATTGCGATGGAACCGGAACTCATTATTTTGGACGAACCGACGGCACAGCTTGATCCATATTCCGCACGTGAATTAGTGCGGCTGATCAAAGATCTTCAAGCAAAAAAAGGCTTCGGCCTTCTCGTTATCGAACATCAGCTTGATCATTGGGCGCCGTGGATGGACAGGACGATTGTCCTTGACGAAATGGGTCAGAAGGTGATGGACGGAGAGACGGACGTTATCTTTGAAACAAAGATTGAAGAGCTGATGCAGCTCGGCATTCCGATTCCGCGTGTGTTCTCATTGCAGGAGCACGTCAGCATTCCTTTTACATTGTGTAAAGAAAAGCTGTTTCACGAACCTGTACCATCTCTGCCCGAACCCCGGCCCGCCGCGCTTTCGGCAGAAGACGCGCTGAGCGTTCACGAGCTGTCATTCTCAAGAGGAGCAGACGTCATTTTTCAGGATGTGAACTTTTCCGTAAAAAAAGGTTCAATCACCGCGATTGCCGGCCCTAACGGAACAGGAAAATCCACGCTCCTTTCTGCCGCGGCCAAGCTCATCCGTCCGCTGAGCGGAGACATCAAAATAGACGGCAGACCGATTGATTCCTATTCTGAAAAAGAGCTGCGGCGGCTGATCGGATATGTTTTCCAAAATCCTGAACACCAATTTGTCACAGATTCCGTCATTCAAGAGCTGATGTTCGGTTTTGAAAGCAGCAGACCCGCAAAGGAGAAAGCTCTTCAGCTGTTAACCCGATTCGGCCTGAGACGCCATGCCTCACAGCATCCGTTTTCTTTAAGCCAAGGACAAAAACGCCGGCTCAGTGTCGCGACAATGCTTATGCACAATGTGAACGTTTTGATGCTTGATGAACCGACTTTCGGACAGGATGCCAAAACGGCGCGGGAGTGTATGCAAATGCTCCGTGAGATTCAAAAGGAAGGAACGGCTGTTTTGATGGTGACACACGATATGGAACTCGTCTCAGATTATGCCGACACGATCCTTGTGCTCTGCGGCACGAAACTGGTATTCCGGGGAACTCCCGACGCTTTATTTTCTGATAACACCGGGATCGCCGAGCAGGCGCATTTGGCTTTGCCGCTGCGGTATGAATGGATGAAACACGACAGGAGGCGGAGAAATGAACTTGCGGCTGGAGGCTGTTAACCCGTCAATAAAGGCGGCGGCTGTATTGTTATGCGTCATTATGCTGTCGTTTATTTATAATCCGTACACCCCTGCTTTGTTTTATATCATCATTGCGGGAGGCGTCCTCTCGGCGGGGCGTGTGCCGCTGAAAAAATGGCTGCTGTTCACGATTCCGTTTGTCATTCTGGCCTTCGGTTCTTTATGGACAGCCGCCGTATTCGGAAACGTCCCGACAACCGGAAGCAACCTGCTGTTTAAGCTCGGGCCGATTGCCGTCAACAGTGATAACGCGGCGCTCGGGATTTCTATCGCGTTTCGTATTTTATGTTTTTCCGCTTTGTCGATGATGTTTCTTTTCACAACCGATCCGATTCTGTTCATGCTCAGTCTGATTCAGCAGTGTAAGCTGCCGCCCAAGCTTGCATACGGCGTTATCGCGGGGTTCCGGTTTCTCCCTCTTCTGAAAGATGAAATCCTGATCATCCGGCAGGCGCACAGAATCAGGGGCGCGGCGTCTGATTCAGGGCTGAAAGGAAAGCTCTCCGCCTTCAGGCGCTTCACCATTCCGCTATTGGCAGGCGCAATCAGAAAGGCGGAACGCACGGCGATCGCGATGGAATCTAAAGGCTTTACGGGGAGCCGAAACCGCACGTTTTACAAAACTGTTACTGTGCGCCGCGCCGACTGGTGTTTTTTCCTGCTCGTGCTTCTGTTATTCGGCGCAAGCTGGCTCATTTCATTGTTGTTTGTATAAAAACAGGCCGCCGGAGTGATTCGGCAGCCTGTTTTGTTATGTATGTTATTGATGATAATTGAGAGCCTGAGCGAGATTGGACTTGATCGTAATATCTGAGAAATTAATGCCGAGCTGTACGGCGGTTTGAGCGATTTCCGGCCTGATTCCGGATAAAGTGGACGTGACGCCGATCAATTTCAGCGCCTCAATTAATTTAAAAATCTGATGCGCCACCATCGTATCGACAACCACTACACCCGATAGGTCAATAAACAGATGTTCAATCAGCCGTTTGGCACATGTGCTCAGCGTATTTTCAAGAATGAATTTGGCGCGCTCCGTGTCAATATCGCCGACAAGCGGCAGCAGCGCCGTCCGTTTGCTCAGCGTGATAACCGGAGAGCTTAACTCCAAAATCATTTCTCTTTGCGCGTTCAGCTGCATTTTCGAGTTATGCTCGGCATGATCGACAAACGTGTAAATCGTAAAATCAAATACTCGTACAATTAAATTCTCCCATTTCTTCCTTTCTCCCTCTGCAAACGAAGATTCATGTTTATCGGCAAACGCATCATAATAACTGATGTATAGCCTCCGGTTTCTCATGAATTCACGGACCACATACTGGACGGGTGTATCCAGATGCTTCTGGTCTTTCGCGAGCTCAATCACCCACTGCTCGAACTCTTCTAAAAATTCTTTTTCCGGCATGATATACATTTTATTAATATGCCGGTAAAATTCTTTATCCTGCTCCGTCAGTTCTTCTGTGATGACAGGATTTGCCAAAGAATAAACCGAATTCGGGTCCGAATCTTCCATCGTTTCGATCCACTCTTCCGCAATTTGATCCGCTTGTTCTGTAAAATAGTCGTATAATGCTTCATTTATCTTCATATCTCTTCTCCTTTCCCATTTCCAATTATAGCGTCAGCGGGTCATGAATGAAAATAAAAGCTGTTAAACTATCCATTTATTTGAAATTTTTTAGTGCAATAGATTACGCCTTTTTTATGAAAATGCTTCAAATGACTCTTTCC
This sequence comes from Bacillus sp. SJ-10, assembly GCF_002843505.1. Taxonomy (NCBI): domain Bacteria; kingdom Bacillati; phylum Bacillota; class Bacilli; order Caryophanales; family Bacillaceae; genus Bacillus; species Bacillus sp. SJ-10. The sequence continues at coordinate 3,395,246 of NZ_CP025258.1, forward strand.
GACCGGCATGCTCTGCCATAAAATAGTAGCAACACCCTTGTATCCACTCGCAAGCATAAAAAAGGAGGGCTTTTTTATGAATGGTGAAATGCATTTGATTCCTTATGTCACGGATGAACAGATCATGGATGTGAACGAGCTTCCAGAGGGTATTAAAGTGATTAAGGCGCCAGAGTTGTGGGCAAAAGGGTTTAAAGGCAAGGATATTAAAATCGCGGTGCTTGACACAGGCTGCGACATCAATCATCCTGATTTGAAAGACCGGATTGTCGGCGGGAAAAACTTCACCGATGATGACGGAGGCAAAGAAGACGCGATTTCCGATTATAACGGACACGGGACACACGTTTCCGGAACGATTGCCGCCAATGATTCAAACGGCGGAATTTCGGGTGTCGCGCCGGAAGCAAGCCTCTTAATTGTTAAAGTTCTCGGCGGTCAAAACGGCAGCGGCAAATACGAATGGATCATTAACGGCATCAACTACGCCGTTGAACAAAAGGCCGATATCATTTCCATGTCACTCGGCGGGCCAAGCGATGTGCCTGAATTGAAAGAAGCCGTCGCAAATGCGGTAAAAAGCGGTGTTCTGGTCGTTTGCGCGGCAGGAAACGAAGGCGACGGAGACGAGCGTACAGAGGAACTGTCGTATCCGGCCGCTTACAACGAAGTGATCGCAGTCGGATCAGTCTCAATCGCCCGTAAATCGTCTGAATTTTCAAACGCCAATAAAGAGATTGACCTGGTGGCTCCGGGAGAAAATATTCTCTCCACCCTTCCCAACCATAAATACGGGAAGCTGACGGGCACTTCAATGGCCGCCCCGCATGTGAGCGGAGCGCTTGCCTTAATAAAAGGGCTTGAACAGGACGCGTTTCAGCGGACGCTTTCTGAGGCTGAAGTCTACGCCCAGCTCGTGCGGCGGACCCTTCCTTTGGACATCGCCAAAACATTGGCCGGGAACGGGTTTCTGTATTTAGACGCGCCTGAAGTGCTGATGGAAAGAGCCGAACAGGCACAGCTGCTGTCTTTCTGATATTTTTCTCATATAATGATTGATCAGCTTGTCACATCACCAATTTTTAAAATGTGAGATTTTCTATTGACAGTGATCTGAATAAGCTGATAAGATAACCAACAAATGATGTAACTTTTCAAAAAAATTGAAATACTTTCTCTTATCGAGAGTTGGGCGAGGGATTGGCCTTTTGACCCCAACAGCAACCGACCGTAATTCCATTGTGAAATGGGGCGCGTGATTTTTGCGCCGAGACGACTGTCTCATAAGGCACGGTGCTAATTCCATCAGACGTGATCTGAGAGATGAGAGAGGCTTACATTTTGAAGTTAAAGCCTCTTTCTCTCATGAGAAAGGGGCTTTTTTGTTACATCTCACTTAAAGGAGGAAACTTAATGACAACAATCAAAACTTCGAACCTCGGTTTTCCGAGAATCGGCTTGAACAGAGAATGGAAAAAAGCGCTTGAGGCATATTGGAAAGGTAACACTGACAAAGAAACGTTTCTTAAAGAACTTGACGGTTTATTCTTATCAGCTGTCAAAACACAGCTTGACCAACATATCGATATCGTGCCGGTCTCTGATTTCACCCATTATGACCATGTGCTTGATACAGCCGTCAGCTTTAACTGGATTCCGGAAAGATTCCGCAGCATCACGGATCCCGTTGATACATACTTTGCGATTGCCCGCGGTGTAAAAGACGCCGTTTCCAGTGAAATGACGAAATGGTTTAATACCAACTACCATTACATCGTTCCTGAATATGACGAAAGCATTGAATTCCGTCTGACGAGAAACAAACAGCTTGATGACTACCGCCGGATCAAAGAAGAATTCGGAGCGGAAACGAAACCTGTCATCGTCGGTCCGTACACATTCGTCACGCTTGCGAAAGGATACGAAGAATCAGAAGCGAAAGCGATTCAAAAACGCCTTGTTCCTCTTTATGTTCAGCTGCTGAAAGAGCTTGAAGCAGAAGGCGTCAAATGGGTTCAGATTGATGAGCCTGCCCTTGTGACAGCTTCTTCTGAAGACGTCCGTGCCGCCAAAGACCTCTATGAAGCGATCACAAAAGAGCTTTCAGGACTGAATGTTCTCCTGCAGACATACTTTGATTCGGTTGATGCATATGAAGAACTCGTTTCTTATCCCGTACAGGGAATCGGGCTTGACTTTGTGCATGATAAAGGCAGAAACCTTGAGCAGCTGAAAAAGCACGGCTTCCCGAAAGATAAAGTGCTGGCAGCCGGTGTGATCGACGGGCGCAACATTTGGAAAATCGATGTTGAAGAACGCCTTGATGCAGCTCTGGATATCCTCAGCCACGCTGACGTTGAGGAATTATGGATTCAGCCTTCAAGCAGCCTTCTGCACGTGCCGGTGGCAAAACACCCTGACGAGCACCTTGAAAAGGATTTGCTGAACGGCCTGTCATACGCTAAAGAAAAACTGGCGGAACTCGGCGTCTTAAAAGAAGGGCTTCTGTCCGGCAAAGCGGCCGTCAGTGAGCAGATCGAAGAGTCAAAAGCGGCACTTAAGGCTTTAAAAGCATTCGCAACAGGAGCGAACTCAGCTCAAAAAGAAGAGCTGAATCAGCTGACGGAAAAAGATTTCTCCCGTCCGGCAAGCTTTGAAGAACGATTGGCGCTGCAAAATGAATCACTCGGTCTTCCCCTTCTGCCGACGACGACAATCGGAAGCTTCCCTCAATCTGCCGAGGTGCGGAGCGCACGGCAAAAATGGCGGAAAAAAGATTGGACAGATGAACAGTACCAAGCCTTTATTAATGCGGAAACGAAGCGCTGGGTTGACATTCAGGAAGAAATCGGCTTAGACGTGCTCGTTCACGGAGAATTTGAGCGGACGGACATGGTCGAATACTTCGGTGAAAAACTGGCTGGGTTCGCCTTTACGAAATATGCATGGGTGCAGTCTTACGGTTCACGCTGCGTACGTCCGCCTGTCATTTTCGGAGATGTCGAATTTATCGAACCGATGACGGTAAAAGATACGGTCTACGCCCAATCGCTGACGGAAAAACACATGAAAGGCATGCTGACGGGACCTGTCACCATCTTAAACTGGTCATTCCCGCGTGTGGATATTTCAAGAAAAGAAATCGCCTTCCAGATCGGGCTTGCCCTCAGAAAAGAAGTAAAAGCGCTTGAAGATGCCGGTATCCAAATTATCCAAGTGGATGAACCCGCGCTCCGCGAAGGACTGCCGTTAAAAACGCAGGATTGGGATGAATATTTAACTTGGGCCGCAGAAGCATTCCGGTTAACGACGTCTTCTGTGCAAAATGAGACGCAGATTCATACGCATATGTGTTACAGCAACTTTGAAGATATCGTAGATACGATCAATGATCTTGACGCGGATGTCATTACAATCGAACACAGCAGAAGCCACGGAGGATTTTTAGAATACTTGAAAGAACATCCTTACGTGAAAGGCCTCGGACTCGGTGTATACGACATTCACAGCCCGCGTGTGCCGGCAACTGAAGAAATCTATCAAATTATTGATGACGCGCTTGAAGTGTGTCCGACTGACCGCTTCTGGGTAAACCCGGACTGCGGACTGAAAACAAGACAGCAGGAAGAAACCGTTGCGGCATTAAAAAATATGGTCGACGCCGCGAAACAGGCACGAAAAAAACAAGCTCAGCTTGTATAAAAAAAACAGCCATCCGCAAATTGCGGGTGGCTGTTTTTTCTGGGGCGTGCTACTTATTCTTCAGCGCTTCTGCAAGTTCACTTAGTGTATCATACTGCTTAATTTGATAGCCCCTCCCTTCTTTTTGCAAATACCCTTTTTGGCAGAATTGCGTCAGCACATGCAAGAGATGACGGTAAGATACACCCAAATAATCACAGACCGTTACGTGCTTCTCTTTATAAACCCCTTCATAAGCCGTCTGCAAAATAAAATCAGCCAGCCGGTTTTCAAATGGGAACGCCAGACTTTGTGAATATTTCGAAGCCATAAGCGTTGCCTTAGCACTTAAAAACTTAGCCAACTCACGCAGGAATTTCGCATCCTGCAGCAATTGCGCGCGGCAGCGGTAAATAGGCAGAGCAAAACAAACAGTCTTCGCTGAGGCTTGAATTCCTTTTGTGTAATACACTTCATGTAATAGTTCCATCTCTCCGATGTAATCATTTTTGTTGATAAAATTAATTAAAGAAACTTTCCCGTTTTGATGGGTTACATATATTTTCGCTTTTCCTTCAATCACGTAAAACAGGAAGTCAGGCCTCCTGCCCTCTTGAATCATCCATTCGTCCCGCTCATATTCGCGCACTTCCATAAACTTTTCAGCGGGGAAAGAGAATAAATGCGCGATTGAGTGTTTTTCTAACTGATGCCGCTTTTTCTCGCCTTTATAAATTTCCATCGTCCACCCCAAAAATATGAGATATCTCATATTGTCTTTATGTCTTTACATGATAACATGCCAATTAAAGGAGGAACGGGAATGAAAGCATATCGCTGGATGAGTCTGCATTTTTTTAGTTTTTTTATGACATGGGGTGTTTTTCTGCCCTATTGGACGGGATGGATGGTGCATATAAAAGGGGTTTCCGTATCCGAAGCCAGTTTCATTATGAGCCTGGGCTTGGCGGCAAGAGGGATTTCCACATTATTTTTCTTCCCTTATTTATCAGGAAAATTCAGCAGCAAAGCCTTATTAAACGGCGCCAGAATCGGGACGCTTCTCGCACTTTTATGTTATATTCCCGCTGATTCTTTTCAAAGCCTGCTTCTTGTCACATTAGTGCTGCATGTGTTTTACCCTGCTTTAATGCCTGCTTTAGACAGCGCTTGCGGCGTCCTTGTACAGCATAACGAATTAAAGGCTTATGGGACAAGCCGCCAGTGGGGGTCCGCGGGTTTTGTTTCAGCCGGCGTCATCCTGTCCGTCTTTACAGGTATATTCGGAGATCAAGCGATTTTATGGGCACTGCTTTTGGGCACCCTGATATTCGCATGCCTCAGCTTTATGCATGCGCCAGCTGTTCTCTCGAAACGGCCGGAAACAGACCGCGCAAGAAAAGAGGGTATGTTTGCCTTATTCCGCATCAAATATTTCGGTCTGGTGCTCGCAATCGTTATCTTACTGCAAGCGGCACATGCATCTTACTACAATTACGGTTATCTCTTTTTACAGGAAATCGATGCGCCCGCATATGCCATCGGAATCATCATCAACATCGCCGTTATCGCGGAGATTATCTTCTTTGCAATCGCTGACCGATACTTTCATCAATTTACGGCAGGCTCTTTGCTCGCCTTGGCGGCGCTTGGTGCTACCGTACGCTGGATACTCGTATTTGCCTTTCCGCATGTCATCATTTTCTGTATTGCGCAGACGCTGCATGCCTGTTCATTCGCGATGGGACACTATGCATTTATGAAATACTTAATTAAGAATATTTCACCGGCGCAAATCCCGAAAGCCCAAGGCATATATTCAGCGCTTGCTCTCAGCTGGAGCACTGCGGTATTTACTATTTTCGGAGGTTTTTTATATGAAATTGAACCCCGGTATGCCTTTATCGGAATGATTGTTTGTACGATCCCATCCATGCTTCTCGCCCTTTTATACAGAAAACTTGAAATGAAAAAGAGAGTTTTTGCTGGAAACGCTCAAGATATGTAGCCATCGCTTTATAGACGATCACATGTCCCGCTGTCATTTTGACCGATTTGCGAATGCTGTGCGATGTATTTTCTCTATATTTAAAGTATTTCCTTCATATATGATGAATTTAATGCGGGAATTCGTTCAGAAACTTGGACAGAGTCAGTGAATATACTGATACAGTACTGCTTACGCTTATTTCGGGGAACTTTGTTCGTAATAAAATGATTTTCAGCCAACTCATAAGGAGGGACATTGTGTCACAGCCTAATTTGCCTAATATCACCCCTGTCGTTACACTTTCCAGAGACGATACCATTAACCTTCTTCTTTCGTCAATTGCTATGGAAGAGCTGGGAATGGCACATATTCTGAATGCGGAAGGGGAAAAAATCCAATACGCGCTCGGAACGATTCCCGGATTAACAGGGCCCCCGTCAAGTCTTGCGGATATTCTGAACCTGAATGAGAGCGTCCGGGATACGCTTGACAGCTTAATGAAACAGGAGCTTCTTCTCGGTTCAAAATTGGACAGTATCTCAAATATCCCTACACTGGCGGGACCGACTGGTGCTACGGGGCCGACGGGACCAGCCGGAGGGCCCGCAGGATCAACCGGGCCGATCGGCCCGGCCGGAGCGACAGGGCCAACCGGACCGACCGGGCCGACGGGGGTCACCGGTGCGGGTCTTCAAGGGATTGTTGCTTTTAATCCGCTGATTGCTCCCACTTATACACCCGGACAGGTTGTATTGTATAACGGAAGCTCCTATGTCGTGAACACACCTTCGCCGGCAGGGATTCCGGATACGTCTGCCGATTATACGCTTTTAGCTGCCGCAGGATCAACCGGGCCGATCGGACCAACAGGCGCTACAGGAGCCGGATTGACAGGATTGACAGCTTTTGATCCCGCTGCTGCACCTTTTTATACAGCGGGGCAGGTTGTATTGTATGAGGGTGCTTCTTATGTCGTAAATATCAATAACCCTTCAGGCATTCCCGGGACATCGCCGGATTATACACTGCTTGCCGCCGCGGGGCCGACCGGGCCGACAGGGGTCACGGGCGCCGGACTGCAAGGCATCGTACCGTTTGATCCCCTCGCCGCCGCTGCCTATACCGCCGGACAGCCAGTTACTTTCAACGGCAGCTCTTACGTCGCAAACGTAAACAGCCCGGCGGGAACCCCTGGAGCCTCAGCTGACTATACACTTTTAGCTGCGGCGGGAATCACCGGCGCTACTGGCGGCACCGGACCGACCGGAAGCACCGGTGCTACTGGCGTTTCCGGGCCGACCGGGATCACCGGCGCTACTGGCGGTACCGGACCGACCGGAAGCACCGGCGCTACTGGCGGCACCGGACCGACCGGATTTACCGGTGCTACTGGCGTTTCCGGACCGACCGGATTTACCGGCGCTACTGGCGGCACCGGACCGACCGGAAGCACCGGCGCTACTGGCGAAACCGGACCGACCGGATTTACCGGCGCTACTGGCGGCACCGGACCGACCGGATTTACCGGCGCTACTGGCGGCACCGGACCGACTGGAAGCACCGGCGCTACTGGCGGCACCGGACCGACCGGAAGCACCGGCGCTACTGGCGGCACCGGACCGACTGGAATTACCGGCGCTACTGGCGTTACCGGACCGACCGGAAGCACCGGCGCTACTGGCGGCACCGGACCGACCGGAAGCACCGGAACAAGTCTGACAGCAACTTCCGGCTATGCAAGCAATACGGGCGGCGGTGTTGTCGCAGTTATTGTCGGCGGCACGACCATTTCTTTACCGAATGAACAAAACCTTTCGGCGGATATAACGGCTAATGCCGCTAATACCGTATTTACCGTTGCTCCGGCGGGACGTTACTATATCTCCTACCATATTAATTTAACGGCCGGCCTGCTTGTAAGTTCGCGTATTTTAATCAACGGCACTCCTCCTGCAAGTTCGATTATCGCCCCGGTCGCGTCTTTGGCAAACTTTAATAACTCCTTTATTGTGACATTGCCAGCAGGCAGCACCATCCAGCTTCAGCTGTTCGGATTATTGGGTGCGGCCACATTGCTTGGAGGAAGCGTCGGTGCAGCTTTAAACATTATTCGATTATCTTAATGGAACATGCAAAAAAAGGATCAGGCGTTTGTCCGCTGATCCTTTTTTAATTGAGACAGAAGCTCTTGCGCGGGTTTAAATTGAGGATTGAACTTCACGGATTTTTTGGCGTAAGCGATGGCCGTCATATCATGGTTTAATTCAGCATGGCATTTCGCCATATAATAAAAGGCTCTGAAATCGGCGGCACCTTTTAAAATTAAGTGATCAGCGTTTTCTCCTTCAACCTGCGTTCCGTTTTCAAATGCTTTGATTGCCGCTCTGTACTTTTCCAAATGATATAATACAAGGCCTTTATAATAATGAAGATTGCTGTAATCAGGATATAGCTTGAGCACTTTTTCAATCCCTTGTTCGGCTTCTTCATACCGTTTGAGCTCAAGCAATATTGTATATTTCAAATAATACAGGAGAGACGGAGGCATTCGTTTTTCGCTTAAAAATTGAAAAATTGAGCCGTTGACAAGATATAATGCTTTTTCATAGTCTTTTATTCTGTAGCATTCACTTGCCAAATGATAGACAAGCCACGGATCAGGATTTTCCTCTGAAAGCTCTTCATTTAAAATGCTGATATTCCGTTTATGTTTTTGCTTGATCTTTTCTTCCTGCTCCAAGTAGCCGTAGTGATGAATCACACATGGGAGCGTGAAAAAAGTATTGTTTTCTTCCTCATTGGAAGCCGAGATATTCTCGTGAATTCTGCCTTGATACAGAAGGCCTTTATGATTGCGGAACAGTCTCGGCTGCATGCTTTCAAACGCTTCGTTTTCATCGAGCTGCTTCCCCGTATAATTGATGATTTTCAAAAGGCCCCGGCTCGGTAATCCGTCATGAAGCAGCGAAGTTAAAAAGCGGCCCGTCTCCTGATCGAGCTCTTCATCCGCGTCAAGCACTAAAATCCAATCTCCTTCGGCATGCTGCAGGGCGTAATTTCTGGCCTTTGCGAAATCATTCTCCCATTCGAAATCAAACACTCTTGCCTGAAAGCTTTTGCATATATCTTTTGTATTATCTTGTGATCCGGTGTCTGCGATGACGATCTCATCAACGATGTCTTGTACACTTGATAAACAACGGGAGATGTATCTCTCCTCGTTTTTCACAATCATGCAAAGAGTCAGTTTACATTCAGCATTTCCGCTCATTTTCTCACCTTTCCCGATTTTGGAGTTGTTGATTGAACCAAGGCCGTTCAGGAGTGCCGTTCATCGTTATGATGACAGGCCGCACCCATCTGACGGCAGGTTCGGCAGTTGATTCTGCATCCCATTCCTGAAGCTGCCTGACAGCCCGCTTCGTAATGGGATGCGCCCGGAATTCGCGCGGGCTTTCAAAAATGAATTTTTTCGTTCGTTCCGTAACTGTCTTCATTTCATGAAAGTGCCGCTCATACATCTGCTTCTGCTCTTCTTCCAAGCTGACCATTAAAAACAGCCGGCCGCCTGTTTCCATCTGACAGCGGCACAATGCGGAGAACAGCCTGATTTCTTCTTTGTAATCTGAATCCCTTCTTTTATCCACGGTCACAGATAATATATTTAACAGCGCAATCGTGAGGCAATGCATGGCTTCAAAAGATGTCTGTTTCGCTTTTGAGATGCTTGGATACGGCATATGCTTCACCCGTCTCTTTTTTTATGAACGCTCCCCGCCTTTCTTCTTCCAACCGCAGTCCTCACAATCCCCGCACTCACAGCAGCCAATGCGGCCGTAAAACAGGCCGTCACACGGATCTTCAGGATGCGGATTCGGAAAGCACGGGTCGCATGGATCTTCCGGATCACTGGGATCGTCCGGATTCCACGGGTCATCAGGATCGCCCGGATCACTCGGATTACTTGGGTCGTCCGGATTCCACGGGTCATCAGGATCGCCCGGATTACTCGGATTGCTTGGATCGTCCGGGTCCATACAGGCTTCAGAATCCTGTAAGAAGATAATGTCCTCAAGCTTCGTCTGCAAAAGGAGTTGTGATTTCATGACGGTGCGCAGGAGCCGTTCAGTGCTTCTATTGATTGATGACAATTCCTCCAAGGAGGGATCGCCGGAAGCGCCGAGAAACATTTGAATCCTTTCCGCTTCCGCCTGCAGAATATGGGATAGTCCGATTTCTTCCATAGCCACGGATGAAAGAAGGAGGTTCAGGGTCTCACATCTGGAGAGTGTAATGTCGGGGGTGATGTTCGGTATGTTTGGAAGAGACATCGATTTCTCCCTCTTTTCTCTTGGTGTCATTATGCAAAAGTGCTATATCGTATTCTTATTCCGGGAGAGAAGAGATCATTACTGATGTTTTCGTTAATAAAATATCCCGGATATAAAATCCGGGATATTCGTTCGTTGATTTATTTTAATTCAAGTTTGACGTCTACATTTCCTCTTGTTGCTTTTGAATACGGACAGAACTCGTGAGCGGCGTGCACTAGCTTCTCCGCCGTTTCTTTGTCAAGATCTTTTGTATCAATGACGAGCGTTACGCCGATTTTGTAACCTCCGTCACTCTCATCTTTTAAAAGGCTGACCTGTCCTTCAATTTCAGAGGTCATGTCGATTTTTTGTTTTTGGGCGGCAAGCTCAAGCGCTCCCCCGAAGCAGGCAGCATACCCTGCCGCAAAGAGCTGTTCAGGGTTTGTGCCGGTTTCTCCGTCTTTTTTTGCATTCGGCATGATGATGTCAAAATCCAGCACCCCGTCTTCGGATTTAATATGTCCTGCTCGTCCGCCGACTGCGGTCGCTTTTGAAGTAAATAATGCCATTATTATCAGCCTCCTCATTGTACTTACTGTATATATTGCCCCTGCTCATATTTTTAAACATGAGGAATAGGAAATGGACCGTTTTTCGGCTACAATAGGGGTAACGTTAACAAACAAAGAGTTGGTGAAAGAAGTAATGGCAGAAAAAGATTTTGAACATATGAAACTGGAGAATCAGCTTTGTTTTTTGCTGTACGCAAGCTCAAGGGAAATGACGAAACGGTACAAACCGCTGCTTGATAAGCTCAACGTAACTTATCCCCAGTATTTGGCGCTGCTTTTATTATGGGAGCACGAAGAACTGAATGTGAAACGGATGGGTGAGCTTTTGTACCTGGATTCCGGAACGCTGACACCGATGCTGAAACGGATGGAGCAGCACGGAATCATCATGAGAAAGCGGTCGGCTGAAGACGAGCGATCCGTGACGATCAGGCTCACAGATGAAGGACGGGCCTTGCAGAAAACAGCGGCGGATATCCCCATTGCCATGCTGGAACAGACGGGACGGTCAAAAGAGGAATTAAAGCAGTTAAAGCAGTCGCTTTATGAGGTTTTGAATACGCTGCACGGCAAAAAATAAGGATGCCCCGAATGGGCATCCTTATTTTTATTCTGCTGCCAGAAGCTTCACTTCAATATTTCCCGCTGTCGCTTTTGAATACGGGCAGACACCGTGCGCTTTTTGAATAAGGGCTTCAAGCTCCTGTTTATCAATGCCGGATGCTTTGACCTCAAGCGTAACGCCTAGTTTATATCCTTGGTCTGCTTCATCTTTCAGCAGACTGACATGTGCAGTGACCTCTGTTTCAATACTCAGACGCTCTTTTCTCGCTACGAGCTGAAGAGCGCTGTCAAAGCAGGCTGAATATCCTGCGGCAAACAGCTGCTCAGGGTTTGTGGCATGTTCGAGCTTTTTTGCTCTTGGCGTTCCCGGCATGGCAACATCAAGATTCAGCACTCCGTCAGAAGACGTGACTTTCCCTTCACGTCCGCCGGCGGCTGATACGGTTGCAGTAAATAATGGTTTTGTCATGTGAATTCACCTCTATTATATTGTGTACAATTTAATCTTACACAATATAATAGAAACCGTCAATCTTTCCGCATAAAAAAAGCCTACCCTTTTTGAAGGATAAGCTTAAAAGATTATACGCGGATTTGTCCGTTTCCTTTGATGATGATTTTTGTAGATGTTAACGCCGGAAGCCCCATCGGCCCTCTCGCGTGAAGCTTTTGCGTGCTGATGCCGATTTCGGCTCCGTATCCGAATTCAAAACCGTCCGTAAACCGGGTTGAAGCATTATGATACACGGCGGCGGCGTCAACGGCGGTCTGGAAGTAAGCCGCATGCTCGGCGTTCTCCGTCAGAATGGCTTCTGAATGGTTTGTGCCGTACTGCTGAATGTGGCGGACCGCCTCCTGTACGTCCTGCACCGTTTTCACACTGAGAATCGGCGCCAGGTACTCCGCTCCCCAATCGGCTTCTTCTGCTTGTTTCGCTTGAGGCTCCAGTCTGCAAATCACCTGGTCTCCCCGGAGCTCCACCCCTTTTTCTGTCAGCTGATTCAGCAGCTTTCGCCCGTGTTCTTCGGCCCATTTTTCATGAATCAAAAGAGATTCAATCGCGTTGCAGACCGAAGGACGCTGTGTTTTGGCATTGATGACGATCTCGCCTGCCATTTGAGGATCTGCTGACTCATCTATGTACACGTGGCAATTGCCCGCTCCGGTTTCTAAAACGGGTACGGTTGATTCCCTGACCACAAGATCAATTAAATTTTTACCGCCGCGCGGGATCAATACATCCAGCCCGTCATTTAATGTAAAGAGCTGTTTGGCGGTTTCTTTGCTTGTATCTTCTATGAGCTGAACGGCATCAATCGGAAGCTTTGACAGCCCCAGTGCGCGTTTCATCACACTGACAAGCGCTATGTTGCTGTGGATGGCGGAAGAACTTCCTCTGAGCACAACCGCGTTTCCGGTTTTCAGGCAGAGTGTGGCCGCGTCTACGGTAACGTTCGGTCTGGCCTCATAGATCATGCCCACTACTCCGAGGGGCACGCGGATTTTTTCAATGGATAATCCATTCTCTTTTTGAATGGTCTCCAGCGATTCACCGACGGGATCTTCAAGACCGATTAATAGTTCCACGGCGTCCGCGATATCGAGCAGGCGTTTTTCATCAAGAGTCAGCCTGTCAATAATGTCAGGTGTCAGTCCTCTGTTCCGTCCCGCTTCAATATCTTTCTGATTCTCTGTTAAAATCAGCCGGCGTTCATTTCTGAGTCCGTCTGCAATACATTGGAGCGCTTCGTTTTTTTCAGCCGTCGTTTTCATGACCATTTCGGCAGCCGCTTCTTTTGCCAAAGCCGCTTTTTGCAATACTTCACTCATTTGTGTTCCCCCTCGTCAAATAAATTCACCCAATCATCTCTGTGAATCACTTCCACCTGCTTCGTTCCTGAAAGCTGGTCGCTCCGCTTCCCTTTGGCTTCTAAAATTTCATCGGATGAGTACTGCGTCTGCCCTTTGCCGATAATGCCGCCGGGCCCTCTGACTTCCACTACAGCCCCTTTCGGAAAACTGCCGCAGACATCGGCGACACCGGCCGGGAGGAGACTTGACCCGTTATGGATCATCGCCTGCTCCGCTCCCCCATCAATGATGATTTCCCCTGATATCGGAGAATGAAACATGATCCATTGCCGTGTATTATTCACTGAGGACAGGTCTTTATCGCCGATATAAGTGCCGTCGCCTTTTCCGTCTAAAATTCCCATCAGTTTTTCCCGTCCGGAGCCGGTTCCGATAAATACCTTCACCCCGAGCGACAATGCGGTCTGGGCGGCGAGAAGTTTTGACTTCATGCCTCCGGTGCCGACCTTTGAGCCTGCTGATCCGGCATACCCGAGCAATTCTGGCGTAATGTCATTCAGATAGTCGAACCGATTTGCGTCCGGGTTTTCATTCGGATTGGCATCGTACAGCCCGTTAATGTCTGTGAGAATCATTAATTGGTCTGCATGAATCAACCCGCTCACAAGCGCCGACAGCATGTCGTTATCACCGAACGTCAGCTCTTCGACTGATGTGGAATCATTCTCGTTAATAATCGGCACGACGCCACGCTCCAACAGTTCCATTACAGTGGCATAGGCATTTCTGTACCGCTCTCTTTTTGAGAAATCATTTCTTGTTAATAAAATTTGTGCCGGCGTCAGACCGTATCTTTTTAAATGGTCCATATATTGCTGCATTAAAAGCGTCTGGCCGACTGCGGCAGCGGCCTGCTTTCCTTTTATCGTAACGGGTCGCGACGGATAGCCGAGAGCGGAAAAACCCGCTGCCACCGCGCCTGAGGTAATGAGGATCACTTCATGCCCGTTTTCTTTTAATAAAGAAATGGCTTCCGTATGTTCCTTGATTTTTGCTTCATCAATACTTCCGTTACTGTTGGTGAGCGAGCTGCTCCCGATTTTCACAACAATTCTTTGTTTTTTCATCATTTCTCCTCCGTGGCAATCAATCCAAACCGGCTCTCGTCAATAAAAAAAGCCCATTCCGTCCTGAAAAATAAGGACGAAATGGGCTTTCCGTGGTACCACCTTGTTTGAACGCGTTTTTCACGCGTCCCGCTTTCCTGTAACGCCAGGTTATCGCGCCTGAGTTTTCCCCTCAGGACTCCAAGGCAGGTTCGGCAGGTTTCATGCGGCAAAATGTTTCAGCGGGCCATTTTGCTCTCTGTCACAGAAAGTTCTGCGTACTGATCCTCTTCAACGCTCAATGATTTTTTTATATTATGCAAAGAAAACAGGTTCTTGTCAAGACATTTTCATCCATAAAAAACAGTCCGCCTCCCCGGCGGACCGTCATTAATTAAATACAATCGTTTTGTTTCCGTGAACGATGACACGGTCTTCCAGATGCCATTTTACGGCTCTTGCCAACACGCTCCGCTCAATCGTTCTGCCGATATTCTTCAGATCCTCTGCGTGATCTCTGTGATCGACGCGTTCAATATCCTGTTCAATAATCGGCCCTTCGTCAAGATCGTCCGTCACATAGTGAGAAGTCGCGCCGATTAATTTCACTCCGCGCTCATAAGCCCGTTTATACGGATTAGCGCCGATAAAGGCCGGCAGAAATGAATGGTGGATGTTAATAATCCGATTCGGATGGGCAGATACAAAATCAGACGTCAAAATCTGCATGTATCGGGCAAGAACGATCACATCAATCTTATACTGCTCCAGCAGCTCAAGCTGGCGCCGCTCCACTTCGGCGCGGATGTCTTTGTTAGCTTTCATGTAATGGAACGGAATATTCAGCGGTTCGACCACTTCTTTGGCCTCTTCGTGGTTGCTGATGACGACCGCAATTTCGGCCATCATATTGCCGCTTTGCCATTCCCAAATCAGTTCATGAAGGCAGTGCAGCTCCTTCGATACAAAGATCGCCACTCGCTTCAGCTCACTTGCCAGAGACAGGCTCCATGTCATGCCGAATGTCTGGGCGATTGAGGCGAACGCCTGCTGTAAGTCCTCTTTTTTCTCACGAATGCCCTTACAGTCGAATTCGATCCTAAGAAAAAACCGTCCGCCTTCAGGGTCAGTCGTGTATTGATTTGATTCAATAATGTTTGCGCCATGTTCAAACAAAAACGCCGACACGGCCGATACAATTCCCGGCTGGTCGGGGCAGCTGACAAGCAGGCGCCCTTTTTCCTCATTCCCGCGGCGGTATTCTTTCAGCCGCTGTGTCATATATGAATTCATCTGTTTTAATCCCTCGTATCTTCATAATTCGTAACTTACTAATAGATTATACTGAAGATTTGATAAAAATCAATTTACGAAAGAATTTTCAGCCCTACGGCAGCGCATAAAATAAGCGCAATGAAAAAGATGCGCTTCGCATCCTTCTGCTCGCCGTAGAAAAGAATGCCGGCTAATGCGCCGCCCGCTGTGCCGATACCGGTCCAGATCGCATAGGCCGTGCCCATCGCGATCGTCTCCATCGCATAAGAAAGCAGGGAAAAAGAAGCCGCAAATCCGGCGATAATGAAAAGAATCCATTTGACTTTCTTTTCTTTTTGAAATTGATTCATTAAAATGACCCCGAGCATTTCACAAAGACCCGCGGCTATCAGGCTGATCCAATGCATTACGCCTTCTCCTCCTTCGTCTCAGGCTTATCCTGTGTGACCAGCTTTAATCCGATGACACCGATCAGCAAAACGCCGATCAGCACGATTTTCACCGGATCGGCCTGTTCTTTGAAAAGCAGGATTTCACTGAGCACGGTGCCCGCTGTCCCGAGTCCGGTAAAGACCGCGTATACCGTTCCTACGGGCAGGCTGTCTGTCGCCTTGATTAATAGATAAAAACTGATGATGATTCCCGTAATCGTGCCGCTCCACGCCAGTGCTGAATCAGCATGTTTCAGGCCGGTGACCCATACCACTTCAAATACGGCCGCTATGACCACTAAACCCCATTTCATGTTCTTCACCCTTTCTGTATCCGGACAATACAAAAAAGCCCGGATAGTCGTCTCTCATGAGATTGACTCTCCCGGGCTTTTTTCCCTCCGTGTGCATATGCGGGATATGTCCGCATATGTGTTTTCTCTCGGACCAGGCCATGTATGAACATGCGGAACCCTAGAAAACATGTCTGTTTGTATCATACTACATTTCGCCGAAACGTTCAACGTCAGATGTGATGTCAAAAACCGTCAGCTGCCTCTCCCATTTGGTAACGGTCTCACCGGGCACCATGCCGATTTTTTCCGCGACACGGACGGAGGCAGCGTTTTCCGGATCAATCAGCGCCGCTATGCGTCCGTATTGCTGCATATGAAAACCGTAGTCCAGACAGGCATTCGCCGCCTCTGTCGCATAGCCGCAGCCCCAGCGGCAGCGGGCAAACATATAGCCGATTTCCATCAAAGTGTTTCCGTTTACCGTCTGCGGAACGATTCCGCATTGACCGAGAAATGCGCCCGTCTCTTTATCCTCTGCGATCCAAAGACTGATGCCGTATCCTGCGGCCAATCGTTTGTTCCAGGCAATCCATTCCCTCGTTTCCCGTCTGCTTTTGAGAGAAGGATAATATTTCATGACCTCTCTGTCGGTAAACAGCCCGTACAAATTTTCTTCATCGTCATCCCGCATAGTCCGCAGACGGATACGCCCGGTTGTCAGGATGGTGCCGGAAGACTTATGTTCCATCATGCACGCCACGTCTCCTTTCCCTGTAATAGATTATGGATCCGGCAGGAAAAGTCCTTTCTCAGCATAAAAAAACCGCTTTTTTAAAAAGCGGTTTGACGATTACCAAGGTTTATCTGTTCCGAGCGCCTCGGCCAGGGCCTTGCTGTGTTTTAAGCGGTTTTTTCGTTCTCCGGCGCGCTGAACGGCCGTATTGTGAAGCATGATTTCTTCCTCGGTTTCCGGCACGATCCGCGGAACGGGTACCGATTTCCCGTTTGAATCAAGCGCGACAAAGGTCAGAAACGACGTTGCCGCAAGCTCGCGTTCGCCCGTCATCAGATGCTCTTTAATGACTTTGACAAACACCTCCATAGACGATGTGCCGACCCATGTGACGTAAGATTCAAGGCATACGGAATCCTGTTGGCCGATGGGGCGCAAAAAATCTACAGAATCCATTGAAGCCGTGACTGTTTCACACCGGCAGTGGCGGGCCGCGGAAATTGAAGCGATATCATCAATGTAGCTCATCAGCTTTCCGCCAAACAGCGTATTGTGATTATTCGTATCAAGCGGAAAAACCCTGCTTGTTTTAACAACCCTTGTTTCTTTGCAAAATCTTGATTCTGGCAACTTCATATTATTTAAACTCCCCTTTGGTGTCTGGTCGTTTTGACTCATTCATCTGTACCCTATTAAACAATACTTTGACCGTTTTGTCTAAAATTTTAAATATTAAGTTGGTTAGATATTCTCTCAGAAATGTTTCATTATTCACCACATCCGGGAATAATAAACGCACATTGAATACCGATAGGAGGATATCACATGGACGTATCCATTCCCAAATCCACGCGGAAACCGGCTTGCCGCAGTGAGTTTGATGCTTTGCAGACAGTCATCTTATGCCGGCCGGAACACATGGCCATCAAGGATATTATTAACGGAACGCAGAAACATTTCAAACAAGAAAATATTAACATACCCGTTGCCCTCAAACAGCATAGTGAGTTTATTGACATTTTAAGATCTCATCAGATTGAAGTCGTCCTGCTGCCTGCCGATTCCGCATTGCCTGAGCAGGTATTCACCCGGGATATCGGATTTGTATTAGGCGAGACGGCGTTTATTTCAAACATGGCGGCTTCAGTCCGGCAGGGAGAAGAAACAGTGTTTCAAGACCTGCTTGACAATAAGAAAATCCCTTATACGCGACTGAAAAAAGCGAACATTGAAGGCGGCGACATCTTGATCGCAGACGGCACCGTTTACGCCGGGCTGAGCAAGCGTACGGATAAAGCGGCTGTCCGGGAGCTGCAGGAGGCGCTGCCGGAGATGACGGTTGTGCCGATCCCTCTCAAGGAGGATTTCTTACATTTGGACTGTGTATTTAATATGATCTCGGAAACGGAAGCGCTATACTGCAAAAATGGCTTGCGGCAGAAAGAAATTGATCTTCTCGCCGAACGTTTTGAGATGATAGAAGTGCCTGAAGAAGAGCAATTCACGCTCGGCCCGAATATCCTGTCAATCGGCAATCAGACAATTATCAGCCTGCCGCAGCACCGTCATACGAACCGCGAGCTCAGAAAAAGAGGTTATACGGTCATTGAAACCGAGTTTTCCGAAATTATTAAATCAGGCGGTTCCTTCCGCTGCTGCACCTTGCCGCTTGTCAGAACATCTTAAACATTTACAAGGCAGTTTCCTTCAAGATACGTTAATATAGAGAAGACAAGACTCTAAAGGGGGAAACCGAATGGCTAAGTACATAGGATACGCGGGAACATATACAAAAGGCGGAAGCGAAGGCATTTATTGTTTTGAACTTGATACAGAAGCGAAACGGCTCAGCCGGCCGAAGCTGGCAGCAAAGCTCGGCAACCCGACATACGTCACTCCGAATTCTGATAACAGCATGCTGTATTCCATTGAAAAGACAGACGGAAAAGGCGGCGTCGCAGCCTATCAGATTCATCAGAACAGCGGGGAATTAACTTTTGTGAACCACCAGCTGATTGAAGGCCCGTCTCCATGCCACGTCAGCATTGATGATAAACATGAATATGTGTTAACCGCTAATTACCACAGCGGAAAAGTGCACGCCTTTCCCGTCAATGAGGACGGAAGTCTGCGGGAGCCGGCTGCCGAAGCCGCTCATACGGGAACAGGTCCTCATGAAAGACAAGAGAAACCGCATACCCATTTCGCAGGCTATACACCCGAGCATAACTACATTGCAGCCGTCGATTTAGGGACGGATACGCTTTATACTTACCAAATGAAAAACGGTTCGCTCACAGAGGTGAAAACTCACTCTTTCACACCGGGTTCAGGGCCGCGCCACATCGTTTTCCATCCGGCGGAAAAATACGCCTATGTCATGACGGAAATCAGTAATGAAGTCATCGCGCTTGAATACAACCCGACCTTAGGTGAATTCAGAGAGCTGCAGGTCATTTCCGCTTTGCCTGAAGGCTTTACGGACAAATCGCAAGGCAGCGCGATCCGCATATCTAAAGACGGCAGATTTCTTTATGCCGCCAACCGCGGACATGACAGCATCGCCATCTATAAGATCAACCAATATTCCGGTGAATTGTCTCTGATTGAATGGGTGCCGACAGAAGGAAACTGGCCGCGTGATTTCGCGTTTGACCCTTCCGAGACATTCCTTGTCGCGTCAAACGAAGAAACGGGAAATCTGGTTTTGTTTGAACGTGATCCGGAAACAGGCAAATTGACTCTGCTTCAATCTGACATTCCGGTTCCGTATCCGGTCTGCGTGTCATTTCTGCATCAGGTTTAATCAAAAAAGAAAGCTGACTTTATATTGTCAGCTTTCTTTTTTGTATAAATGGCAGGCGACAAAACGCCCCGCCTTCACTTCTTCAAGCTCAGGCGTTATCTTACCGCAGAGCTCCATCGCTTCAGGACACCGCGTCCTGAATACACAGCCGCTCGGCGGGTTAAGGGGGCTCGGGAGCTCCCCTTTCAGAATAATCCGTTCACGCTTGTCCTCAAGAAGCGGATCAGGAATCGGGATTGAGGATAAAAGCGCCTTCGTATAAGGATGAAGCGGTTCCCGGTAAAGCGCAGCGCTTTCTGTAATTTCCATCATGCGGCCCAAATACATTACGCCGATCCGGTCGCTGATATGCTTGACCATTGATAAATCGTGGGCGATAAATAAAAATGTCAGTCCTTTCTCTTTCTGAAGCCTTTTTAAAAGGTTGACGACCTGAGCCTGTACCGACACATCCAGCGCGGAAATCGGCTCATCCGCCACGATAAATTCGGGATGCAGAGAGAGCGCTCTGGCAATCCCGATTCTCTGCCTCTGTCCGCCGCTGAATTCGTGGGGATACCGGCTGCCGAAATCCGGATGGAGCCCGACAGCTTCAAGCAGTTCATCCGCCATCATCAGACGGGCTTTTCTTGTATTGTAAAGATTGTGGATTTCCATCGGCTCCATAATAATTTCCCTTACGGTCAGGCGCGGATTTAACGAGGCGTAAGGGTCTTGGAAAATCATCTGCAGCTTGCGGAAGAAGACCGACCGCTGTTCTGCCGCGGCACGGTGTATATCCGTCCCTTCATATGATACCGAACCGGCCGTCGGGTCATACAGACGGAGAATAACTCTTCCGAGCGTCGATTTACCGCATCCCGATTCTCCGACAAGTCCGAATGTTTCCCCTCTTTTAATGTGAAAGCTGACACCGTCGACTGCTTTTACGGCTTTCTTTCTTCCTGCGTCAAAATGCATTTTCAGCCCGCTGACTTCAAGGAGCGGAGATGCCGTCATTTTCTATTCCCCCTTTTCGCTTATACAGCGGCGTACGGTGCATAATTCTTTTTCATAGACGGTTCCTTCTAAAGACAGCACTTCGATTGTTTTTCCCGTTTTCGGGGAGTGCAGCATTCGGCCGTCTCCCAGCGCCAAACCGACATGGTGGATCGCGCCTTTTCCTTCTTCATAGGCGAAAAACAAAAGGTCAGCCGGCCGGATATCGTTTACCGCCGCGCCGCATCCGGCTTTTGCTTGGTCCTTTGCATCACGGGGAAGGGTATAGCCGTTTGCTTTAAATATCGAATACATAAACCCGGAACAGTCAAACCCGAAACCGCTCAGTCCTCCCCATAAATACGGAAGCCCGAGAAACATCATGCCCGTTTCGATGACATCGGCCGCCCGTCCTTCCGTATGCCGGCACTCGTCTGCGTCAGCTTCATTTACGAACCGTTCTCCGAGGGGCGTCAGCACCCGGAAAAAGCCTTTCTCACGTCCTGATGCCGGAAGACGCGTTAAGAAACTTACTTCCAAGTCCGGTTCGCCGTTTGTGTGATATAAAAAAGCTGTCGGTTTGGTAATCCATACGGCGGGGGAAGATGTATGAAAGCCGTCTTTTGAAAGCTGGCTTTTTTTCATCCAGCCCGGATATCCGCGCGCATCCTTGTTTGAAGGCTGGCCGGAAACGGCGACAAAAGCCCATTCCCCTTCCTCTTTGAGAATGATCACTTCTTCCCCGAAAAGCGCTTGCGTTTGGACAAGGTTGTCTGTGCATAATTGCAGCCGCTCTTCATATCCCATAAACGCTAACCATTTTCTGATCTGCGGCGGGTTTTCAAGCATCGGCGCATCATCCGAACGGGGAGATGACGGCAGCGTCCATACGTTGGCTGCCGCCGCTGTAACGGCTGCTCTCATCTTTTCGCCTCCTCTTGTATCGACACACCGGTAATGCCGAGACCCGGTTCGTCGGGAATCGTAATCTGACTGCCGCTGTATGTGATGCCGCCTTGAATCAAATCATCTTTCAGCATAAGCGGCGCATCAAAATCAAACCTTGTCACATTCCGTTTGCCCGCGGCAAAATGAGCCGCGGCGGTGATGCCGAGCTTGGTCTCAATCATGCTGCCGACCATGCATTCCACGCCGCACGTTTCGGCCATCGCATTGATTGTTTCCGCCTGCTTTATGCCGCCCGCTTTCATCAGCTTAATATTAATTAAATCGGCGCTTCTCGTCTGCAGCACGTGAAAGGCCTGACGAGGGGTAAAGACGCTCTCATCCGCCATAATCGGCGTGTCTACGGCATCGGTAACCTGCTTCAGCCCGGCGATATCGTCTTTATGAACAGGCTGCTCGACCAGCTCAATGCCGAGGCCGGCGTCTTCCATCTTTCGGATCGCAGTCACGGCTTCTTTCGGCGTCCAGCCTTGGTTGGCGTCCAATCTCAGTTTGACGTTTCCGCCGACACGTGATCTGATCGCCTGAATCCGGGCAACATCGTCCGATATGTCACCTATGCCGACTTTTATTTTTAAAATATGAAATCCTTTGTTCATATAACGGTCTGCATCCCCCGCCATCTCCTCAGGAGAATTGACGCTGACGGTAAAATCTGTTTCCAGTGTATTCCGATAGCCGCCGAGAAGCCGGTAAAGCGGCTGTCCGTGCATTTGCGCCCATCCGTCATATACAGCCATATCCACCGCGGCTTTTGCGCTTTGATTTCTTTCCAACAGCCGGCTGATATCATACAGAACAGCTTCCGTGCCGAAAAGGCTCCGCCCCAAGAGAACGGGCTTCAGCACATCGTGGACGGCGCTTTCAATACCGGCCGTGCTGTCGCCTGTAATGACAACCGTCGGCGGCGCCTCCCCCCAGCCGGTCAGACCGTTGTCAAAAGTGAGCTTCACAATGACCGATTCAGCATTGTAAACCGTGCGTAAAGCGGTCTTAAACGGCTTTTTCAGCGGCACGGACATCCGTCCCGTTTGAATATCTGTTATCCTCACGCCTGATCACTCCCTTCCGGAAACCCCCGATTCAATCGTTACCGCTTTGGCCGCCGTATCCATAACCGCGCGGGCTCCGATCGGAACGGCGAAGCTCGGTGAACAATGGCCGATTTTAAAGCCTTTAAGCGCGGGCTTCCCTGATTTGACAATGTAATCATTCAGCACTTGCTCTAAAGTAAGCGACTTTTCTTTATGCTTCGGTTCGCATTGGTGAAAATCACAGACCAGGATTCCGGCTGCGTCTGACAGTTTTCCTGCCATCTTTAATTGATTCAGCATTTTGTCGATTTGATACGGCTCCTCATCAATATCCTCGATAAACAGCAATTTGTCTTTCGTATCGATTTCAAACGGCGTGCCGAGTGTGGACGTAATGAGCGACAGATTGCCGCCCGCAAGCTCTCCCTCGGCCCTTCCGCCTGTCAGCACCTCTAAGGGAGAAATGTCCTCCGTATAGGTGAATTCCGTTTCTGTAAAAAGCTGATGATACGACGCTTTTGTCAGGGGATCAGCGTCTTCAAGCCCGACATCCGTGCTCAGCATCGGGCCGTGAAATGTGACGAGCCCTGTATTTTGATGAATGGCGGTATGTAAAAACGTGATATCACTGTATCCCCAGAAAATTTTCGGATTGCGGCGGATTAAGCCGAAATCGATGTCGGCGGCAATGCGGCCCGTGCCGAATCCTCCGCACGCGCATATCACCGCTTTGACATTCTGATCACTAAACATGTCATGGAGATCATCGAGACGCGCCCGGTCTTCTCCCGCCAAATAGCCGTGACGGGTCTTCAGCGCCCGGCCGAGTTTCACATGAAGGCCAAGCTCATTCTCTAAAAACAGCAGCGCGGTTTGCAGCGTCCCGCTCTCAGGCGGGCTTGCGGGCGCAATCACACCGACCGTGTCGCCTTTTTGCAGTGCTTTCGGTTTATGGTTCATAACTTTTTCAATCTCCTTTCCGGATTGAAAAGTGAAACACGCCGCTCCTTTAATGGATAAAGAGCGGCATATGTTTCCGCTGTAAGATCAGGACTTTTCCGCCCATTTCAGATCAATGTAACCGACGGGGTGCCGAACAATGCCCTTCACGCCGCTGTTCTGCAGATGCACCTGATTGTAAAAGTAAATCGGAATGATCGGAGCCTCATTCATGAGCAGCTTTTCCGCTTTATGCATGAGCGCAAAACGTTTTTTGGCATCGGCCTCCTGTTTTGCCTGCTTGATGCAGCCGTCGTATGCCGCGCTGCCCCAGCCGGTGCGGTTCATGGAATTATCCGTTTGGAAAGCCTCAAGAAAACTGATCGGATCTGCGTAATCCGGTAAAAATGAGCTTTGAGAGAACTGGAACTTCAGTCCTTTCTGCTCTTCTAAAAAGACGTTCCATTCCATATTGGCGAGCTTAACGTCTATACCGAGCACACTTTTGAGCTTCTGCTGAACCGCTTCCGCTATTTTCTTATGCTCCGGTTTTGTGCTGTATGTCAATGTAACGGCGGGCAGCTTGTCATAATGCTCTTCCGCCATGCCTTTTTCCAGCAGTTTTTTGGCTTCTGATTCATCCGGATTTAATAAACTGCCGCCCGCTTCGCGGAAATCTTTCCCGTCAGGCTGAGTAAATCCCGGGGATACAAAGGCATGTGCCGGCTTTTCACTGTTTTTGGTCACATAATCCGTGATTTCTTTCTGATCAATCGCTGCCGCGAACGCTTTTCTGATCTTCTCATTTTGAAACGGCTCCATTTTTACGTTAAAACGATAGAAATAGAGTCCGGCCTGATCCCACGTGCGGACATTTTTTCCTCCCATCAGCTGCTCGCTCAGCTCTGCCGGCACAAAGGCGGTATCCAAATCCCCCGACTGGAACATCTGATAGTCGGTATTCCGATCACTGACCATCGCCCATGTGACTTTATCCAGTTTCACCGTCTTTTTATCCCAATACGTCTCGTTTTTGACCATCGTCATGCTGTCGTCATGCTTCCATTCCGTCAGTTTGAACGGCCCGTTGCCGACAAAGGTTTTTGCTTCAGTGAACCATTTCGGATCAGCCTTGGCGACCTTCTCATTAATCGGGAAATACGCCGGATTGGACACGACGCTCAGAAAATAATCCTGCGGTGCCGCCAATGTGACGACAAGCGTATTTTTATCTTTTGCCGTGATTTTCACGTCTTCTTTTTTGCCTTTTCCGCTGTTAAATTCCTCCCCGCCTTTGATCATATAGCCGAGAAATGCGGAAGATGCGCCCGTTTTCGGATCGAGCATCCGTTTCCAGGCGTACACGAAGTCTTCCGCCGTAACGGGATCGCCATTTGTCCATTCGGCGTTATCACGGATATTGAAGGTATATGTCAGCTTATCAGCGGACACCTTCCAGCTTTCCGCCATGGCCGGTTCGGGTTTATTATCTTTTCCGAGCCTCGTCAATCCTTCCATGATGTTATTCAGCGGCTGCCAGGAAACATTATTAAATCCGATCGGCGGATCAAGTGAGGTCGGCTCATTTTCGTTATTGAGCCGCAGCACCGTTTCACCCCCCTGTTCTTTTGCTTTGCCGGGTTCTGTCCCCGCCTGTTCATTGGCTGTACAGCCCATCAAAGCAAACGAAACAACAGCAATCACACCGATCGCCCATCTCTTTTTCATTTCAATCCCCCTTTTTCCTCTGCTGCCGTCAGCTGCTGCTTCAGCCGCTCTGCACGGTGATCCTGAAGCCAGCAGTTAACGATATGGCTTTTGGATTTCACGGTTGTTGCCGGGTATACCTTTTCACAGACGATCATCCTGTCCGGGCAGCGGGCGGCAAACGGGCAGCCCGGCGGCGGATCGAATAAATCAGGCGGCGTCCCGTCAATCGGCGACAGCTCACTATCCTCCATATCCAGCCGCGGCACTGAACGAAGCAGCCCCTTTGTGTATGGATGAGCCGGACGGTAAAAAATATCATGCCTCGTGCCGATTTCGGCGATTTTCCCCGCATACATGACGGCGACTCTGTCGGCGGTCTGAGCGACGACGCCGAGATCATGCGTGATCAGAATAATAGACACGCCTGTTTTTCTTTGAATCTTCTTAAATAATTCAAGGATTTGTGCTTGAATCGTCACATCAAGAGCCGTTGTCGGTTCATCGGCGATCATAATTTCCGGCTCGCAGATCAGAGCCATCGCGATCACGATCCGCTGCCGCATGCCCCCGCTTAATTGGTGGGGGTACTGCTTCAGGCGGGATTTCGAGTCCGGGATACCGACCAGATCCAGCATGGCGAGAACTTCGGATTCAGCTTGTTTTCTTGTCATGGCGCGGTGTTCCAACAGCGCTTCTGAGAGCTGATCCCCTATGGTCAAAGTCGGATTGAGCGCCGTCATCGGGTCCTGAAAGATCATAGAAATATCGCGCCCCCGGATTCCCCGCATTTCCCGATCCGACATTTGGCAAAGGTCTTTCTGTTTAAATTGTATGCTTCCGGATTCAATCTTTGCCGAATGTTTCGGAAGAAGACCCATCACGGCTTGTGACGTCACGCTTTTTCCGCAGCCCGATTCACCGACGATCGCAAACGTTTCACCTTTATATAAATCGAAGCTGACGCCTCTTACGGCTTTTACAGTGCCTCCGTATGTTGAAAAAGTAACATGCAGATTTTTAACGGAAAGAACTTGCTGCGCCATTTTTCCTACCTCCTCAGTTTCGGGTCTAACGCGTCCTGCAAGCCGTCTCCAAGTACGTTAAACGCGTACATCGTCAAGGAAATGAAAAAAGCGGGGAAAAACAGCCGCCACCAATGGCCTGATAAAATCGCCGGCAGCCCGTCGTTTGCCATGACGCCCCAGCTTGCAAACGGCGCCTGAATGCCGAGTCCGAGAAAACTTAAAAATGATTCCGCAAAAATCGCCGCCGGCACCGTAAGCGTCATTTGGACAATAATGGCTCCCATCGTATTCGGCAGCAGATTTTTCTTAATGATCCGAAATGTTTTCGCTCCAAACGTTTTCGAAGCCAATACGTGTTCATCATGCTTCATCCTCAGCACCTGCCCTCTGACAATCCGCGCCATGCCGACCCATCCCGTCACGGTCAGAGCGACGATAATGGAACTGAGCCCCGGCCCCATCAGCACCATTAACAAAATGACAACGAGCAGATACGGCAATCCGTAGAGAACCTCGATGATTCTCATCATGGCGCTGTCTGTCCGGCCCCCTTTGTATCCGGCGACGCCTCCGTAGATAACGCCGATCAAAAAGTCGATCAGCGCCGCCATCACACCGACAAATAAAGAGATCCTCGCTCCGTACCACGTTCTTGTAAACACGTCCCGGCCAAGTTCATCGGTTCCGAACCAGTGTGAAAAAGACGGCGGAAGATTCTGCTCGGCGAGCGTCTGCCTTGTCACGCTGTGCGGTGATATCAGCGGACCGAACACAGCCGATAGAAACAGGCAGCATAATATCACAAGGCCGGCCATCGCCAATTTGTTCTTTTTAAGCCGCCGCCACGCATCCTGACTGTAAGACAGGCTCGGACGCTTGACCGACTCGGTTTCACCCTTTCTTTCCGCGCCCGGCTGAAACCAGTCATCAGGCACTTCTGTGTGTTTTACCGTTTCTTGCGGGAGATTCATCAGGATCACCCTTTCTTATGAAGTTTTATGCGCGGGTCTAACAGGCCGTATGCCAAATCAACCAGAAACAGCAGGACGATCAGAATCACACTGTAAAATACGGTCGTTCCCATGATGACCGGGTAATCACGCTGATTGATGCTTTCTACGAAATATTTGCCCATTCCCGGTATGGCAAAAATTTTCTCGATGACGAAACTGCCCGTTAAAATACTTGCTGCAAGCGTCCCGAGTACTGTCACAACAGGCATAAGAGCGTTTTTTAATGCGTGTTTGATCACAATTTTGACGGGAGAAAGCCCCTTTGCTTTTGCCGTGCGGATGTAATCCTGAGTCAGCACTTCGGCCATGCTTGATCTTGTCAGCCTCGCGATAATGGCCATGGGACCGACGGCAAGCGCAACAGTCGGCAGGACCATGTGAACGGGACTCGTCCAGGTAGCTGCCGGAAACCATTTCAGATGAACCGCAAATTGCTGAATCAGCAGCGTAGCCATAATAAAATTCGGAATGGAAATCCCGAGCACCGCAAGGCTCATGGCCGCATAATCGAGAAAGCCGCCGCGCCTGAGAGCGGCCATTATGCCGAGCGCGAGACCGGAAATAACAGCGATGATGATCGCCGTTATCCCAAGCTCAAATGAGACCGGAAACCCGCGTTCAAGCATGGCGTTTACACTGTCTGACGGTTTTTTAATTGAAGGACCGAAATCAAAGGTAAGAATGGATTTTAGATAGATGGCGTATTGAGTGATAAGAGGTTCGTTCAGATGGTAGTAGGATTCGAGATTTCGCTGGACCGCTTCGTTTGTGCCCCGCTCTTCGTTAAAAGGCGAGCCGGGTATCACTTTCATCATGACAAATGTCAGAGTGGTGATGACGAGGACGGTCATAATCATGGCGATAAAACGTTTGATAAAATACCGCAGCAATGCCGTTCACCCCTTTAACAGAATGTTGTTCTCATGGCGAGTTCTGTCATGACGAGCATGGCCTGATAGGCTTCCGGCATGTCTTTTGCCTGAAATTGAACGATTGTCGTTCCCGGGATGATTTCTGTGCCCGGCATTAAATGGGCCCATTCAGCCTGTCCGTAGTTGGCAAATTCAATGCCTAATACAGGTCTTTCAGGCGGAGTCAGCGGTTTGACCTTATCTTTATTTTTGAGCGCATAGGCTGTTTTTTCCGTCAGGAGCCGTCCGGCTTTTTGAGGGGACAGGCATTTGACCGCGGTTCTTGAAATGGTTTGTTTGACGGCGGCAGTCGTCACATTCGGGATCAGCTCCTCCGCTTCTTTTGCGGCGCAATCATCTCCGGCAGCCATGATGACCGGTACATCGTAAAATCCGGCGAGATAGGCATTTAACCCCAGTTCACCGACCGGCTTATCATTTATGTAAAAGTGGCGGACGCCGAATATCATGCTGTGCGACATGACGCCCGGCATCGACGCTCTCGCATGATAGCCGATAAACATCACGCCTGAATACGATTCATCAAGCCCCTGCATCATGGAAAACGGCTTGACATCCCCCGTAATCAGCTCTGCCTCAGGGTGAAGTTTTTCCGCGAGCAGATTATTCATCTTTGAGTGGCTGTCATTCACGGTCACTTCCGTGCATCCGTTATTAAGCGCTTCTGCGATGCACCAGTTTGCTTCTTCGGTCATCAGAACCCTGCCGCGCTCATAATTGTGCATGCGGGAATTGACAAATGTTTCATCAGGCAGTCCGGAAATCCCTTCCATATCCACAGATAGATACAGTTTCATGTAATGCCTCCTTTTTTACTTAAAATTTCGATATTAAATTATGAATATTCTAACAAATTATATTAAAAAAGGATGAAACATGCAATATACCATTCTGCTATTATGGGAAAAAACAAACCCTTTTCACCGGGAAAAGGGTTTGCTGATAGAAAAAGTTACATACCGTTTTTGCTTATATGATGACGCTGAAACTGTCTGACCGCACTTCTGTATTCACGATCGGGAATGACCTGATGCCTGATCGGTTCAGGAGCCTGCTTACGGACGGCATGCGGTTTATGCGCCAGCTTATGCCCCATGCCGGTCGCATTCATGACAAATGATAAACACACTAAAAGCAAGCTTAAGATGAAAGCAATAAGAAACAAATCGCTGTATGTCCCCATCAGCAGGTCATGCGGCGATTGTGTGCCGCGCGCGCCCCGAAGCATGCCGGAAGCATCTCTTTTCGTAAAATACCCTATTAAAACAGGTGCGCCCATATAAATGAACAGCCTTAAAAACTGAACTGCCGTCATGCGTTTCACCAGTTCCGGAAGCGGTCCGCCCAACGCGGCTCCCATCAGTCCGGCTGCCACAATAAGCCCTGTCCCGGCCGCCAGCATCACGAAAAGCCCCGCAAATAGAATAAGCGGTATATGATGATCCGCCGTCATCCATTGGAAATTCACGAACACCAGTATAACAGAGCCTGTTATGCCGAGCATGCCCGGACCGACTTTATCATATGCTAATGCACTGATGACAGCGGCGATGGCCACGCCTCCCAAAAGGCTCGCATATAGGAATATCAGTTGAGTTTGTGACATATGATATGCGGTCTGAAGCTCCCCGTGAAATGCAGAAAGACTGACCGCTATGGAAATACTGCCCGCAGCGATCATGAAAACACCCAGAATCGGCTTTGGAATCAGCATAAGTTTAATCGAAATCAGCGCATGTTCGTTTCTGTACTGCATGATCAGCAAGATCAGAAGAATGACGATGCTTCCTCCAAATCCCGCCAATGTCTGCCATGATGAAAAGCCCCATTTCGGCAGATGAATAAATGTATAGGCGGTCAGCACGGCTGATACACCCGCTAACAGAAAACCGATGCCGTCAAATGGAGATTTTTCAGCATTTTTATGAGCGTCATCCCGCAGCCACATATAACTGAAAATGAGGCCGAAAAAAGACAGCAGGCCAAAAATGCCGAACAGCCAATGCCAATGGCCGGCGCTTGCCGCCGCCGTGCCTAAAACGGTCCCCATAATGACGGACCCGTAAAATCCGCCGATTAACACAAATAATGCGTAATTCCGGCGCTCAATCGGAAACGAAAGCACCAGCATCGGGATCATAATCATCAGCATAGTGCCCGCCGCAGCTCCCTGTAAAAAACGGCCCGCGGCGAGCGGATAAATATCATTTGTCACAGCAGCAAGGAGCGCTCCGATGACACCCGCGGCCATCGAAATCATATAGACAGGCCGGGAGCCGAATCTTTTTCTTAAATACGGCCCCGCCGGCACGAATAAGGCAAATGCCATATTACCGATAATAATCGGATGAAAAGAGTCAAAGTTTTCCCCGCCGACCGTCTGCCGGACAAGGCTTTGGACAGCCGAAAGTGCGGTATTCGACATCAGCCCCGGCCCGACCGCCAATACAGCGAGCAGAGAAATAATCCAATGATGTTTTTCTTTCATTTGACAACTCCTTTCTGACTATTTAACAAAGTGAAAAAGCTAACAGATTTCCCCCATTAGCTTGACAGAATTTTTCATATCTTTTCATGTGAAGGATTGAACATAATATCTCATTTATTATTTCAAATCCGATGGAAATTGTCAATATAAAGCGCCTCCGTCCGATTACGCCTTTTTCACAATTTCCCACAATCTTTTCATTATTATCCCACACTTTTTGTTTAAGATGGAGTCAGTAATAATAGGCAAATCATGCTATGATGAAAATAGAGAAACGGAGTGAACATGATGGATAACTATCGTGATGAAAATCGGACAGACCAAAAAGAACAGGAAGTCCTTTTAGTAAAAGAAAACCCGCAGCCGGCCAGATATTCCGCGTCGGACGAGGACAAGAAAAAACGAAGCTTCGGCTGGTTCAGACCGCTTCTCGGCGGAGTGATCGGCGGAGGGCTCGCCCTCGGCATCTATACATTTACGCCGCTTGGAGACCATCAGACTCAAGATACTTCCAATACGGCTCCCGCTCAGGAAACGTCATCGGTAACCGCCAAGCAGACATCTTCTGATTCCGGCAGCAGCAAATCGGCAAACAGCTCATCGGCAAATTCAAGCAGCATTTCGAATATGGTGGAAGACATTTCACCGGCGATCGTCGGAATCACCAATCTGCAGAAGCAGCAAAGCAGTTCCGATTTATTCGGATTCGGATCAAGCTCAGATTCAAACTCAAATTCATCGGGTGAAGATGCGGAAACGGGATCGGGTTCAGGCGTTATTTTTAAGAAAGCAAACGGCAAAGCGTATATCATTACGAATAACCACGTGGTCGAAGGCGCCTCTTCCCTTAAAGTGTCATTATATGACGGCACCGATGTAACAGCTAAACTCGTCGGCAGCGACTCTCTGACAGACTTGGCCGTTTTAGAAATCAGTGATAAACACGTGACAAAAACGGCAAGCTTCGGCAGCTCATCCGCTCTCAGAACGGGTGAATCCGTCATCGCCATCGGTGATCCGCTCGGAAAAGACCTTTCCCGCACCGTCACACAGGGCATCGTGAGCGGCTTAAACAGAACCGTCTCGATCTCTACGTCAGCCGGCGAGTCAAGCATCAACGTCATCCAAACCGATGCCGCCATCAATCCCGGAAACAGCGGCGGACCGCTCTTGAATACAGACGGCAAAATCATCGGCATCAACAGCATGAAAATCAGCGAAAGTGATGTAGAAGGCATCGGCTTTGCCATCCCGAGCAACGATGTAAAACCGATCGCCGAAGAGCTTCTCACGAAAGGACAGGTGGAGCGCCCTTATATCGGCGTGAGCATGATCGACTTGGAACAAGTGCCGCAAAACTATCAGGAAGGCACACTCGGGCTTTTCGGCAAACAGCTGAATAAAGGCGTTTATATTCGCGAAGTGGCGCAGGGCTCACCTGCAGCCAAAGCCGGATTAAAAGCAGAAGACATCATTATCAGCTTAAAAGGGAAAGAAACCGACACGGGCAGCGAACTTCGCAATATTCTCTACAAGAATACGAAAGTCGGCAGCACCGTTGACGTGAAGATTATCAGAAACGGCAAGGAAATGACGAAAAAAATGAAACTGACTCAAAAAGAAGAAACATCTTCTTAACAAAAATCCAAGGCAGCCGCCTTGGATTTTTTATATACAGATGAAACTTTAGGGCCTAGATCAGCCGTATGACTTAGTGTACAAAGGAGGATACATACACATGAAACAAACCGGACTTTTGCTTGTCGTTACCGGTCTGATCTTGCTGCAGCTGAGCATTCAGCTTCCTCAGCAAAACGCTGCTTGGGGAATGACGCTTGGTGCAAGCATTTTACTGAACCTTTCGGGAACCGGACTGATCATGCGCTCTCTGCACACGCAGACCGGCCGCAGATGAATAAAAAAAGCCGCGGGACATTCTGTCATCCCGCGGCTTTTATTTCTGATATAAAAACACCCTGCCCGCTGGCCGGACAGGGTGTTTCGGTTAAGACATGTGCTGGTCCCGATAAATCTTTTCGTTTTTAATGCCGTACGCTTTTTGCACGATATAGAGCGGACGGTCTTTTGCTTCGTCATAAATCCTTCCGATATATTCGCCGATCATTCCGAGCATTAATAGAACGATGCCGCTGAATAACAGCTGTATCACAATCAGAGAGGACCAGCCCGTAATGGTGCTGTTCGTAAACAGCTTCATGTATAAAACAATAAACATATAGAGAAAACCCGCTCCGGACATGATCATTCCCGCATAGCTTGCCGCCTTGAGCGGTTTATGAGAGAACGTTGTGATTCCGTCCATGGAAAGCTTCAGCATTTTTTTAAGCGGGTATTTCGTTTCCCCCGCAAGCCGCTCATCTCGTTCATATTCTACAGCAGTCTGCTTAAAGCCGACCCAGCTGACGAGCCCTCTGACAAAAGGATTTTTTTCTTTTAATTTTTTCATCTCATCACAGACTTTTCTGTCCAGCAGGCGGAAATCTCCGGTGTCGAGCGGAATATCAATATCAGTCACGTTCCGCAGCAGCCGGTAAAACATAGAGGCCGTCTGTTTCTTGAAAAAGGTTTCTCCCTTTCGTTTCGTTCTGACGGCGTACACCACATCGTAGCCTTCTTTCCACTGCTCAATCATATCAAGGATTAATTCAGGAGGGTCCTGCAAATCGGCGTCAATGACGGCGATTGCATTCCCCTCTGCATAATCCATACCCGCTGTGATCGCGATCTGATGTCCGAAGTTTCTGGAAAAATCAATAATTTTCACTCTCGGATCAATCAGACTTTGCTCTCTTAAAATCTCAATACTGCGGTCTTTGCTTCCATCATTGACAAAGATCAATTCATAATGCTCTTTTGTTTGATCCATCACTTCTTTCAGACGCTGATAGGTTGTCTGAATGACGAGTTCCTCGTTATAAACCGGGACGACTATTGAATATTGAATATGTCTGCTCATGTTTTTTCCTCCTATTCATCAGATTGAAGTTCGTATAGTGAAGCTGATTGATTCATTCCGCCCGGCCCGCCGCTCATTCGGCTGTTTTTACCTGAGGCCTTGCTGCTTTTTTTATCAGCTGCATCACTATTTTTCGTTTTCTGATCTGTGTTTGATTGCCATTTATCTGAAGATACTTTCTTTCCGTTTTTCTCAACCCACTGCACAATATCGTTATTTCCGCCTTTGCCCATTCCGGATGCTAAGAAGTATTTTACTTTCCCTTCTTTTACGAGCTTTTTAAATTGGGCCAGCGTAATGGCCGGGTCAGACCCGCTGTATCCGCCGATCGCCATGACCGCTTTTTTCGTTTTAATAATGTAAGGCGCCGCAGTGTTGGAATCGGTTGTTGCAAATAGATAGTCCGCTCCGGCGTTGTGTTTCTCTAAATAGTTGATCAGTTTTGTATTGACAGATGCGTTATCCATTCCCATGCCTTTTCCGCTTGTTGAAGCGAGCTGAGGGCCTGTTTCAGGCAATGAGCTGTTGCCTCCGTACAGAAGCGGTGTGCTCGCCCAATAAATCGGCATGACCATCAAGACGAGAAGGGCTGCAAGTGAAACATAGTAACTGAGCGGTTTTTGGCGCTGTTTGAATACGAACAGAGCGATTGCTGCCACTGCGCCGATAACGCCTACTCCGATGCTCCAGCCTGCGCCGATTTGATCATTGTAGTTTCTAAGGATAAACAGCTCAAATCCGGTTGTCACAAGAATAGCGGCCGGCAATAGCCAAGTTTTCCATCCCGCCTGCTTGCGGTACAGATGAACGAGGGCGACCCATCCCGCACCGACAAGTGCCGCGATCGGAGGCGCCAGCATAATGAGATAATAATGGTGGAAAAATTCTGCGACACTGAAGAATCCGGCAATCGGCACAAGCCACGCTGCCCAAAAGATCGTTTCCTTCTGTTCTGCTGATAATCGTCTTCTTTCTCTCGCCCCGGCGATCAATAAACCGGCCATTCCAAAAATCGCAAACGGCAGGAGCCAGCTGATCTGATCAGATAATTCCGTTTGGAAAAGGCGCAGCGGACCAGGGGTTCCCGTACCGAACATTCCTGAACCTGATTGCATTTTCGAGCCGGTGCCTGTACCGCTTTTTCCTCCGCCGCCGGGACCGCCTCCGCCGCCATCTCCGCCGCTTGGAGGGCCTCCTTGACCGCCGCTTGGCATTTCGCCGCCGCTTGGCATTTTCCCGTTAGATGGAGGTGCCGTCATACTGCCGTTTTGTGATTTGTCTCCGCTTGCTGAACTGCTGCTTGAAGACTGGCCAGGCGGTTTTTGCATTTGTGAAGAACCGCCGGAAGAAGACATCTCTTTCGATGCGTTTCCGTCCGGCCCGCCCTGGCCGCCGCCGGAACTTTGCCCTGTCAGCCGCTGAATCCCGTTATATCCGAAAGCCAATTCCAATACGGAGTTTGTCTGGCTGCTTCCGACATATGGCCTTTTGCTGGCAGGAATATTGTCAACAATGAGCGGCCATGACAATGAAACGGCTGCTAAAACGGCTAACGCGCTTACCAATGAAATGATTTTTTTCTTAATCGTGGTGTTTGCCGCAATCATATAGAACAGCAAGAAGGCCGGCAAAATCATATAAGCCTGAAGCATTTTTGTGTTAAAGCCTGCTCCGACGACAAAAAATGCCGCCAAAAGCCAGATCAGTCTGCCCTTTCTGATCGCTTTAAAGAGAAGCCATGTGGCGAACAAGAGGAAAAAGACCAGTAAAGCATCGACATTGTTCGTCCGCGCGACCGCTACTGCGATCGGTGTACACGCCATGACAAATGAGGCGATGCGCGCCGCCGTTTTTCCGAACGTCGGCTTTATTAATAAGTACATGAATAGAACTGAACCTACACCCGCCAATGCCTGAGGCAGGATGACGCTCCACCCGTGCATACCGAATATCAGCGCGCTGATCGTTTGAATCTGGTATGTAACAGGCGGTTTATCTACCGTGATAAACCCGGCTGCGTCAAATGAAGCGTAAAAGAAATTATGAAAGCTTTGAAGCATACTCGTTACCGCTGCGGTGTAATAAGGATTCACCGTATCGTCATTCCAGATGTTGTACATATTCAAGAATGCGGAAGCGAGTAAAATGAGAATTAAGACTGCGTCTATCTCGCGTTTTTTCATTTTCACCTGTGTTTTCACTCCTTTTGTTTAACTTTGAACAAGTGTAACAACCAAATGTGAAAAATTTATTAATAAACAAAGACAATTATTTTGCCGTTTACAAATAGGTAAAAAGAATGACAAAACGGGTAAAAAAGCAAAAAAAGATGCCCCCGTCAAGCCGGGAGGCATCTGTCATGATTTCTGATTTACTGAATCGGTTTCAGCCGTGCTTCTATTTCAGAACGGCGGTGTTCGAGATAAGGCGGGAGCGCAACCGTTTTGCCCAGCTCTTCAGGTTTTTCATCAACCATAAATCCCGGACCGTCCGTTGACAATTCAAACAGAATTCCGTTCGGCTCCCGGAAGTACAGCGCTTTGAAATAATAACGCTCTACAATGCCTGAGTTGCTGAAACCTTCTTTCGTAATGATGCGGTGCCATAAAGCAAGCTCCTCTTCATTCTGGACGCGGAAGGCCACATGGTGCACGCTGCCTTTTCCAGGACGCTCGCGCGGAAGATCGTTTCTTTCAATGAGATGGACTTCTGTACGCGCGCCTCCGTTTCCGGATTCGAGCACCGTAACCGTGCCCCGGTCTTCATGCGTTTCTTTCCCGATTTCAGTGAAGCCCAGCACATCGGTTAACACACGCAGCGTCGGTTCTGCATACGGGACGGTCAATTCAACGGGACCAAGACCGCGGAAAGAAAATTCTTCCGGTATGCCGCTTTGCTTCACCGCTTCACCGATGTCTTTTCCTTTTTCGTCAGCTGTCAGCACAAGCCGCTGTCCTTCATGATCCTGAAAAGCGAGTGTGTCCCTGCCCGCTATTTTCACGATCTCACTGTGAGAGACCTGATGCTCTTCAAATCGTTTTTTCCAATATTGGAGCGCTTGTGCATCCGGGACACGCAGGCCGATTGAAGAAATACTGTTTGTTCCCGCATGAAACGGCGCAATCCGCGGAATCTCGAAAAACGTCAATTCAGATCCCGGATTGGCTGTTTCATCACCGTAAAACAAATGATACATCGTCGGTTCATCTTGGTTTACGGACTTTTTCACAAGCTTCAGTCCCAGGATGTTCCGATAGAAATCTAAATTTTTCTGCGCATCAGCCGTCAATGCTGATACATGGTGTATTCCATTAACTTTCATTATGTTATCCTCCAGTCAATTATCTCGATTTCGAGATATTTATATATACAATTTATGTTATCCGGATCGTAAAGTCAACCCATCTGCTTCACAGACGGTCTGCAGACTGCCGCTCCCTAAATAACGAACCTTTGATATAAAAAAACCATTAATGTTCGCTTTTAAAACGGTATTTTTTCCTTCTCAAAAGCAGAAACCTTTATCTTTTAGGGAAAACAACAAAATCAGAAAATTTATTTTATTCGTGTTTCAGCAATTAGGGTTTACAATATGGAAAATAGTTTTTTCATCATGACGATTTTACATCTGGAGGGAAAGGATATGCAGATTGAAGAGAACGGACTTAAAAAAGAGATCGGCCTTACCATCGCCCTCTCACTTGTTATCGGCACCATCATCGGTTCCGGCGTATTTATGAAACCAGGCGCCGTGCTTGCCTACTCCGGTGATGCGAAAACCGCGCTTATCGCGTGGCTGTTAGGAGGTATTTTGACGCTTGCAGGCGGATTGACCGTTGCGGAAATCGGCACTCAGATTCCGAAAACGGGCGGACTTTATACATATCTCGAAGAAGTGTACGGCGAATTTTGGGGCTTTTTGTGCGGATGGGTTCAAATTATCATTTACGGCCCGGCCATTATCGGAGCAATCGGCTTGTATTTCGGATCTTTGATGGCGCACTTGTTCAATTGGGATTCCGGCTGGTCTAAATTGATCGGGATTTCAGCCGTTTTGTTTTTAAGCATCATTAATATTATCGGAACGAAATATGGCGGCATCGTACAGGGAATTACGACTGTCGGCAAATTGATTCCGATTATCTGCATGATCGTGTTCGGCCTTTGGAAAGGCGATCAGCATATTTTCACAGCCGTTACAAGCAGCATGTCGGACATGAATTTCGGCGCTGCCATACTGGCCACCTTGTTTGCTTATGACGGCTGGATTCTGCTTGCGGCACTCGGCGGCGAGATGAAAAATCCGGAAAAGCTGCTCCCGAGAGCGATGACGGGCGGACTGCTGGTCGTCACCGCCATTTATCTTTTCATTAACTTTGCGCTGCTGCACATTCTTCCTGCGACCGACATCGTCAAACTCGGTGAAAATGCGACCGGCACCGCTGCCGGAATGCTGTTTGGCGACATCGGAGGAAAATTGATCAGCGTCGGAATCATCGTCAGCATCTTCGGCTGTTTAAACGGAAAGATTCTCGCTTTTCCGCGTGTCTCGTTTGCGATGGCGGAACGGAAACAGCTGCCGTTTGCCGGACAGATTTCGCGGGTTCATCCGACGTTCCGCACCCCGTGGATTGCCGTGTCATTTCAGATCGCGCTGGCCATTATTTTTATGATCGCCAGCAATCCCGATAAGCTGTCTGAAATCTCTATTTTCATGATTTATATTTTTTACGTCATGGCCTTTTTCGCCGTGTTTATCCTCAGAAAAAAAAGCGGCGGAAAACCGCGCGCCTACAGCGTGCCTTTGTATCCGATCATTCCTGTTTTGGCCATCGCGGGTTCACTGTTTGTGCTGATCAGCACGATCATTACAGATACACTGAGCTGCGCGCTGTCCCTCTTGATCGGCCTCGCCGGGCTGCCGCTTTATTTTTGGCTGAAAAACGGCAGAAAAAACTGATAAAAACGGTTCCTTTTACGGGAGCCGTTTTTTTTCTGGCAAAATCACGTGCAAAAGTTGACAGCAAATTCACATCTTTTGTTATACTTTTTAAGCAAGATGTCTGAATTCGAAGTATGTTACGTTTTTTTGGCGAAGTGGGTAACATAAGAAAAACAGGATGAGACACGTTTTTACGAAAAAATCAAGAGGCGTTTTTTTCGACTTTATCTGTTTTTTTTCGACAAAAGGCTATATAATAATTTGATGTGTGCATTGTCTCATTCAAACAATGGAGGGTTTTTAATGATAAAAAGAAAAAAAGATAAGTTCTCACTCCTTTTAACAGAAATCGCAAAAAACATAGACGAAACCGCAGAATACTTTGTCAACTTTAAAGTGACGAACCAGACGACTTTAAAGGAATTTGCCGATACGTTAAAAGAGTTTGAAACAAAAGGAGATAATCATGTTCATGTCATGATTAAAGAGCTGAACAAAGCTTTTATCACTCCCATTGAACGTGAAGACATCCTTGAGCTGACAAACAGCCTCGATGACGTGCTTGACGGAATCGAACATTTTTCAGCAATGATGGAGATTTTCTCGATCACTTCTTCCGATGAGCATATCGATAAGTTCAGCGGATACATCAGAGAGTGCGCGAAGGAAATTTTAATCACGATTGAGCTGCTTGCAGAAAACCGATTGAAGGACATTCACCCTCACGCCATTAAAATTAAGGAATACGAGCACAGCTGTGATAACCTGCACCGTAAATCATTAAAAAATCTGTTCGGCACAGAAACCGATCCGATTAAAGTGATTCAGTACCGCGAGATTTACGAAACGCTTGAGGAAATTGCCGACTCTTGCCAAAGCGTTGCCAATAACCTTGAAACCATTATTATGAAAAACGCGTAACGAGGGGTTATAATGGATACTCTATTACTTTTAACGATATTAATTGTCATATGCGCTTTGGTATTTGACTTCATTAACGGATTTCACGATACCGCAAACGCAATCGCCACCTCAGTTTCGACAAAAGCGCTGAAGCCGCGGCACGCAATCGTCATGGCCGCCATCATGAACTTTCTCGGAGCGATGACATTTACCGGTGTGGCGAAAACCATTACAAAGGACATTGTGAATCCTTATACATTAGACAACGGGTCAGTTGTCATTCTGGCGGCTCTACTCGCCGCAATCGCCTGGAACTTGATCACATGGTATTTCGGCATTCCGAGCAGCTCTTCACATGCGATTATCGGAGCGATCGCCGGAGCGGCCATTGCAGCGTCAGGTTTTGCGACTCTTAATTATAAAGGGTTCATTAAAATTATCGAAGCACTTATTTTATCACCGATCATCGCCTTTGTTCTCGGCTTTATCGTATATTCGATCGTGAAGCTGATTTTTAAAGACAGCAATCTGGCGAAAACAAATAAACGCTTCCGCAGAGTGCAGATTTTGACGGCTGCCATTCAGTCCTATACACACGGAACGAACGACGCGCAAAAAGCGATGGGTATCATTACGATGGCGCTTATGACGGCCAATTTACATAAAAGTGATGCCATTCCTTTTTGGGTGCAGCTCTCTTGTGCCCTGGCAATGGGTCTCGGCACATCCATTGGCGGCTGGAAAATCATTAAAACCGTCGGCGGAAAAATTATGAAAATCCGTCCGGTAAACGGCGTATCTGCCGACTTAACCGGCGCAGCCATTATTTTCGGGGCCACGTTTATTCATCTCCCTGTCAGCACGACACACGTCATTTCGTCTTCCATTCTCGGTGTGGGCGCTTCCCACCGCGTAAAAGGCGTAAACTGGGGAACGGCTAAACGGATGCTCATTACATGGGTCATCACCCTGCCGATTGCAGGTACACTCGGCGCCATCGCCTTTTTCATCTTAGATCTGTTTTTCTGATGACATCCGCTTCTTTACAGAAGCGGTTTTTTTGTGACAGGAAAATGATGTCATGACATAGAATGAACATAGCAGACCATTTTTCAAATTGTGAGGGATGCTCATGCTTTTGTTTTTTCAGATTATGGTGTGGACGATGGCGGCCGCACTCATTTTATATGTGTACGCATCCTGGCGGTATGAGGCAAAGGTAAAAGAAAAAATGTTTGCCATCCGTAAAACGTGGTATTTACTATTTGTACTGGGCTCCATGGTCTATTGGACATATGATCCCGAATCGCTCTTTGCCGCATGGAGACAATATTTGATTGTTGCCGTCTGCTTTGCCCTTATTGATGCGTTTATCTTTTTGAGCGCGTATATCAAAAAGCTCGCCGGCAATGAATTAGAGACGGATACGCGGGAAATTTTAGAAGAAAATAACGAAATGCTTCACTCCTATCTTGAAAAACTGAAAACCTATCAATATCTGTTGAAAAATGAACCGATCCATGTATATTATGGAAGTACAGAAGCTTATGCGGAAGGCATCAGCAGACTGCTGGCCGCTTATGCCGAAAAAATGAATGTCACGGCTTCCTTGTGCGACTATTCCGCACAATCGGATAAGGACCGCTTGACGGAGCATATGCCTGATGCGGCAGACGTTCAGTCCCGTCTTAACCGTAAAGACGTCTACTATGATCAAAAAGGCAGGCTTGTGCTTATTCCGTTTACAGTCCAGAACCGCCATTACGTGATCAAACTCACGTCG
Organism: Bacillus sp. SJ-10; assembly: GCF_002843505.1. Lineage (NCBI taxonomy): Bacteria > Bacillati > Bacillota > Bacilli > Caryophanales > Bacillaceae > Bacillus > Bacillus sp. SJ-10. The sequence goes on from NZ_CP025258.1 coordinate 3,436,515, forward strand.
GAAAACCTGTTGACGGAATTCGATTATTTGCTTTTCACATCGCTAACGAGCATTTATGATTTAATGCTGCCAATAGAAGAGGAAGGTGACGGTTAAATGGAGCAGGCATTTCAAAACGGGCAGCCGGAAAAAAGAGCGAAACCGTTCAAAATGTTTAAAAAACGTTCAATGACAAGTATCGCAAGTTACCAGGTCAGCCCTCATACCGCCAGAATTTTCAAAGAAAACGAGCGGCTGATTGACAAGTATAAACAAAAAAAAGCTTGATTACACTAAGGACAGGAGACACGGCTCTTGTCCTTATTCCTTTTTTCCTTATCTTTCATATAATAAAACTAACAAAGAGATGCGACAGGTGATGATGTGAAGAAAATTGTCAGGCGCGTAAAGTTTGTGGATTACGGACGCTTCGGGCTTTCCGCTTATTCGCTGAGGATGCGGGCGAGGAATCTCGGGCTATTGAACCGGTTAAAAAAGAAAAAAGGCTGAATCCCGCAATGTGAACGGGACTCAGCCTTTTTTGTTAAAGCTGCATCAGAATTTTCGCTTTTACAGCGGGACCGTAGACGCCGTCAGACGTCAGTCCGTTTACAGATTGGAAGCGGGCCACGGCATCTGCGGTTTTCGGACCGTAGATACCGTCAATGCCATTATTGACAGCTCCTTTTTCAGGATAGAAATAAAGCGCGGCGAGCGCGTTTTGCACCTGGTATACCTTTTCACCGGACGTGTACGGCTCTGTCAGCTGAATCACCTCGTCCGGAAGAGAATACAGTGCTTCAACCGGCGGGCTGACGATCAGTACTTGTCCGACTTTAATCAGGTTCGGGTCAGCGATGTTATTCCATTTCTGCAGATCGGCCACGCTGACGCCGAATTTCCGCGCGATCGCTGACAGCGTATCTCCTTTTTGGACGGTATACGTCTGTCTTTCCCCAGAACCGATTCCCGCTTTAAACTCATCCCATGTATCCAACAGTCTTCTCGGACAAAGCTTTCCTGACCAATGCTTGTGCGCAACGACATTCGCAAGCGGGATGCCGTGCGACGTCATTAATGTGCGGATGAGCCATTGGGCGTTTGCCACGGCCTGTGAAAAGTTGCCGTCTGCGTTTTCACAAATTTCAATACCGATGGATTTACGGTTGCCGTCCCCGTTTCCGTCACCGGCATGCCAGCCGTTTTCGTTCAGCGGAAGATGCTGATAAATTTCCGTATCATCGACTGTGAAATGCCAGCTTGTCGGTGTATCGGGATTTTTCACATAGCTTGCGTGACTTTTGGCGTTAGCTCCGACTGCGGTATTGGCTGTATTGTGCACCGTAATGTAAATCGGTGTCATTGCATAGCCTGGGCGGTTATTGTTTCCTGCCGGGATAAAATCCTGTGTGATTTTTACCATATTCTCATCTCTCCTATTTCGATAAATTGTTTATTTTTAATAAAGCCTGCTGTTTTTTCCCTTTTGCTGTAACGTAATTGTTTTTAAACCAGGCGGCGGCAGTCGTTATGATTGTAAAAACGGCCGACCCGGCGGCATACAGCGTATCTGCAAGCTGGCTGACCTGGTCCTCCTGAATATTCAGCGGCGATTTGCCGAACATCAGCAAAGTTTGATTCAATAAAGCAAGCAAAAGAAGCACCGTCCTGACGACCGTGCCTTTGTCCGCGAATTTCATATCGGTTTCCCCCCTACTTTTGCAGCAGATTGTACATGATGGCGATGGCTCCGCCAATGACGCCCGTGCAGATTGCTGTCACGATCGCTCCTGTAATGGTCCGCTTAATCCATGTTGTGTTTTCGTCAATTTTGTTCAGTTTTTCATTCAGCGTCATGATTTGCTGATCCTGCCGGTCGGATACCCGCTCTAATGCGGCCACCCGCTGTTCAAGCACCTTTTGTTCACCTTTGATGCCTGCGAATTCTTTTTGCACCGCTTGTTCATCCAGAAGCACTTCCGCTCCCCCCTCTTACATTGTTCTCACCTCCCTTCGGAAGTTTCATTCTTAAGAAAATGCCGTGCCTTTGACAGAAAGGCTCCCGCCGGAAATGCTCTTGATTTCCATGATGATTTCCTTAAAGCCGGCAATATCAAATAACCACACTTCGTCTGTGCCTGATGTACCGGCGGCTGATGTTCCGTCTTCAGACCTGATTCCTCTGATCGGCACATTTTTTCCCGAGATGGATCTCCCCCAAAACGCGACATGGCCCGACTCAGCCGTGCCGGTGATTTCGACGAGAAGTTTTTTCCAAGCGCCCGCCGAGAAGATGCTTCCCTCGCCCGCCTCTGCTGCATTTTCATGAAAAATCACGTCTGTATATGAAAACGCCATATCACCGCCCGTACCGACAGATTGGTATAAAACAAATTCGGACTGCTTTTGATTTCCATTTTCAAAACGGAACCGATAATATCTTTTTGTCAGGCTGACCCACCCCGAAGCGGTCAGCACTCCGCCTTTAACTGCGACAGAATGTGAAGCCGTCCACGAATTGTTATCCTCGCTCTCTTCGATAAAAAGAGTTCCGCTGCGGTCCGAATAAGCCCACCCCTGTGCTCTGTCTATTAAGACGGCTCCTAAACGGTCTTGTCCGAATTGGCTGTATACTTCAATCGCTTCTAGCGGCGTATTGGTAAGAAGCTCTGTCATTCCGGACAAATCAGCAACCGGTGTGACATAATCGTTTTTGTTACCGCGATAAGCTTTTACTGCGCCGGGTCTGCCAAGTTGATCGGCGGGAAATTCAAATGAATGCTTTTTCATCGGCCGTCCTCCTTTTCTCATTTATTAAAAATGACAAATAAAAAAAGCCGTTTGGCTTATGACACAGCATTTTTATAGTTTTCGTATGTTTCACCCGTTATTTCTTGAAATTCCTCAGGCGTGATATACTTCGCGGCCACACCTTCAGCCAGATCTTCGGCAGAGCAGTCATCATAGCCCATAGCCTGTTTTACCATTTCTATTGAGGCCCACTTATAAAACAAAGCGTAAACCCAAAAGTTAAGTCTCTTCATTTTTTCATTCTCCTTTTACGTTTAATAATTCTAATTTTAAAGACGCTAATTGCCTGCCGAGTGACTGCTGCGCTTGTTCGGCTGCTTTTCTGGCCAATTTCTCATTCGCCAGCTGTCCGCCGAAGCCTGCAAGCTGGTTTGAATCGGGAGCCGTATCTTTTTTTAAGCTGTCTTTATATACTTCGTCAGCCGTTTCCACCCATTCTTGTTTCTCTTCATCAAAAAATGGGCGCCACATGCCTTCGCCGTTTATTTCCGGCGGAAAGTCCGCAGCGTTAGCCAGCATCAAATAATCTCCTGTCTCAGAATCCGGATAAAGCTCAACCGGAGTGCCTGTATAAATGTTGTCATTGTCATACGGAAATATTAATTTCATATTCTCGCTCCTTTACGTGAGTGCCAAAACAAGGTCAATATAATAGCCGTTCACGTTATTTTCTATATTGGCCATAATTCCCGTCAGCTTCATATCTCCATTAGAATAAATAATAAATTTGCTGTAACCGGTGGTGCCGCTGGCTGCAACCATCGTTACAACGCCTTTGGCCGGCGCACAAGAGGATGGCACACTCCCAAATACCACTTCTCTGTCCGTAAGAACGTGTCCGTTCAGGTGAAGGGTGTTTCCCACTTTGCGGTATTGAAGCGGCCTGTCTCCTGATTTAGCGCCATTTTTATAAGGAACATTTATCCAAGGTACATTCTCAGTATCAAGTTCAGTAACGAGGCGCCGCCAGCCCTGCCAGCCCAAGTTCAAATCCAAATAGTTCGTGAACATATTATTTTTATAATCGACGGCAATGACATACCCAAACGTTCCCTTTCCCTCACTGTCAAGAGAGGTAAAATGAAACATGCAGAAACCGTTTCGGTATACTGCAAAACGCCGAATGTTTTCATGCCCGCGCTGTCTGAGGCGGAAGCCTTCACGGTTTTATCGTCTTTTTGCAGCCGCATGACGACACGGGTTGCGGTATCATCAATTGAGGTGCTGTATTGATACCCTGTGATATTAACTCCTGTTTCCAGCACCCATATGTCAGACGGCTCCGGCCATTCACGCAAGCCGAGCCTGCCTTTTTCTGAATAGAGCTGATAATTGCGCCCCGTCTGGCTTTTTGTCTGCTTTAACGCTTTTAGCATCATATCGTAAAGACTTGTATCGTTAAAGCTTTTCACATAATAAAGACAAAACAGCCGCTGGCGTTCGTTTAACTCATCACCTTCGCCCGGGTTGTTTTTTCCGCCGCTTTCCGCGTTCTTATGGAGCGCCTCGTCCCAGCGCCCTTCTTTTTTCCATCTGCCGATCGTTCTTGCGGATACGCCTGATTTGCCGGCAAGGGCGCGATTTGTGATGCGGCCTTGATGAGACTGATAGATTGTAAATGCCTGTTCTCTTTTTGCGTTTTTCATGCTACGGCATCACCGCCACCTCCGACATGATTGTCTATAATAAAAAGCGGCTTCTAATCGGGCCGCTTTTTGTGATCGTCTGTTCACTTCTAGGTGGCAAACGTATGACAACTTATGAAGCAGGCGATTGATTTCTTTGTTCTTGCTGTTTTTGAATTTTTAGAAGCGCCCGTTTGACCGTCGTCTGTACGGTTGATTTCTTTACATTCAGCAAGGCGGCGATCCGTTCATATGAAAAGCATTCCGCTTTGTGGAGCAGCAGCATTTCTTTTTCTCTATCCGTTAAAACGGCTAATGCGTCCCGCAGTCTGATTCTGTCTTCTTCAGTCACATTTGCGGAAGGTTCAAACATCAGCGCCTGTGAATAGGTTTCTATAATTCTCGGATCTTTAATCAGCATTCTCTGATAAGCGTCTCTGCGGTCTATCGCTCTTCTTATGCCGGGCTGCCGGCCTTTTTCAAGCCATTCGATGACATATTCCACATCTGTAATGATTGTTCTGATGATTTTTTTATCTTTCAGTTCTTCTGAAGTAAGCACCGTTTCATCGGCTTCCTCCAGCTGCTTGTACCACTTTTTCGTCTCTTTCAGCGTGCGTTTATATTCAAATAGTAAGTCTTCCATGTAGATCCTCCTCTTTTTCGGAACAAAAAAAGGACACCAACCAATGCGCAGCATGTGCGCGATTGATCAGTGTCCGCAGGCTTTCCGTCTTGGACGTATTCTGTTTTTAATTCAATTTAAAGCCGATTTCATATTCGACCCGGGCCAGATCCCCTTTTCGCGTTTCGACAAGCGTTTTGCCGTGCTCCGGCGCTTCGGCGAGCCATGCTTCCTTTTTCAGTCCGTCTACAATAATCACCCGAACCTTGCCTTCTTCCAGCTGGCTTTTTAATGTTGTATGTTCAATGTCGGTCAGTTTTTTAGGATTCATGTTTTACGTCCTCCGTCTTTTTCAGGATGTTTACTTCATGTATGAGGCTTTCGAGCTGATTTATAAACGCTTCTTTTTCTTCAGAACTTTCTCCCCGGAGCAGGCGGAGAGCCGTTTCGGCCGCCTCAAAAAGTTCCGGGGCTTTCGCCATCAATGCCGCGTTGATCTGCTGAGAGTATGAACTTAAGTTGAAAACGGCCGCGATGAGCCTTCCGTTTGAATAAGGGAACTTCTCTTTATCCGCTTCGCTGTAAGCGGAATAAATGTAAATGGGTTTTTCTTCTCCGCTGTGTACGGCCCGCCATGGAGCGGGGCTGTGTTTTTCTTGCAATGGTTATCCTCACTTTCCATCAGCCTCATGCCATGCTTCAATTTGCTTTTCTATCCGTTTCGCCCTGAACAGCAGGCAAAAAAGCCATTTAATATATTTGCACACGTGCATCAAGCCTCACTTTTGCGTCTTGAACCATTCGCTCAAGACGTTTAATGACCGGCGTTAAATCAGTGCCTGTTTTGCAGTTCGGGCAAGGGTGAAAGACAGCGCCGAAACCCGTTTCCGTCACAATGACCTTCTTCGGCCCGCACAGCTTACACATTATCTCGCCCCCTCTAATCTGTGGTTTACGTCAAATGAATTGCCATTAATGATGACTAAATAATCGCTGCACATCTCATAAATTCTTGTGCCCAAGGCTTCATCAACCTGCACCAGTCCGTCACAGGCCAGCTCGCTCGAGATAAGAACCGGCTTATGATTTAAATAGCGGTAATTCACGACGGCGTACATTTGTTCAATCTGCCAATCGGTCGCCCGGGGTTTTCCGTTCAGCGGTTTGAACAGATCGTCAATAAAAAGCACATCCGCCTGTTTCATACGGCCAAGCTTTGCATCAAGCAGATCAAAATCATTTTTTAAATCCGTAAAGCCCTCCACAAAAGGAAAATACAGCACCGGTGTCTGCTTCTGTCTCATGACATAATTGCTGAGAGCGGTCAAAAGATGGGTTTTTCCCGATCCCGGACGCCCTAAAAGGGCAATGCTGTTTTTCCGGCAGTTTTTAATCTTGTCGAAGTTTTCAACATATTCAAGGGCGCACTCATATGCGTCGACGACTGCCTGAGGCTTGCCCCGCGTGATAAATCCTTTGAAATCCAGCTTCCGAAAGGCGCCTGTAATCTCACTTGCGCTGAGGATGCGCTCTGCTTTTCGTTCGGCGGCGCAGCGGCACTTAACCCACACATCCATTCCCAGCTGGTTTTTGAGATAACCGCCCTGATCTTTACAGAGCGGACAGTCAAAGCGGCTTTCGTCTGATTCTTCCGGTCTGTCCGCCAGTAATGGACGTTTTCCGTTTTTCAGGTCGGCCAGTATCTGCTCGATCGTTCGTTTTGTCATGTATCGTATTCCTCTCTTTTTTTGTTGTGATTGTCCTTCCCGCAATTCGTGCATTCAAGCGGTCTTCCATATACTTGGCGCAATAGCTGAAAGCCTTGATCGTTTCAGCTGAAGAGGTGCGCCGCTGTTCAAAAGCGGTAAAGCATTCGCCGAGCCATTTGATTGCTTCTTGTGCTGACGCACCGAGGGAAACAATACGGGCGATGGCCTGATAATCCCGGGGCGAGGGGTATACGCTCCGCCCCTCCTGTGCAGACCTTAATCTGATAAAATGGGCGGCAATGTCGTTAATCGCTTCTTCAGCAGTATGATTTTTTGTTATATCTATTTCTCTCCGGACATTTTTGTCCCGGTGATCCGCCGATATTGTCCGGTCTGTGACTTCCGGACGGGTCAATGTCTTTTTCGGCGTGAATCTTTTCGAGTGCTTTACGGAGACGATGAGTCCGTAAGGGGCGCGGACGGTTTTGATATATTCATGCTGTTCCAAGCTCTCGAGCCACCGTCTGACGGTTTTTTCGCTGACGGCAAATACGTCGGCCATTTCTTTTGCTTTTACGGGTTTATGACCGAGGACGATCCCCCACTTTACGCCGTCTTTTACGTGTTCCTTTGTCGTTGAGCTGATGAACCATAAAAACAGCCATATGGCGGACCCTATTTTTTCATAATGTTCTGAATTCAATAATCCGGAATAGATGAAAAACGGGTAGCTTTTACGATTCATATTGGACGTCTCCGTTTTTCTTCAGACTTATATAGCGTTCATACTGCAATCGGTTATCAAATCGGAATACCGGAAGTCCGCAAGCGGTAAAAGATATCGAACCGCCTGCTTTCCCTAAACATCTCTGGTCAGCCGGATTGCTGCTGAAACGGATGATTATCGGCTGCATCTCTCACCCTCCTGATCAATTTCTTATCGTATTTTGATACATTTTGTATCCTTATGATGTTGATTATATACGATACATTTCGTATCATCAAGACCTTTTTGATACTTTTTTTATCATCTCTTTATTTTGATACATTTTGTATCTATAATCATAAGTAACTTAGGGTGTTGAAAAAAGAGAGGTCATTCGGATGATAGGCGGAAGATTAAAGAGTCTCAGAGGAAAGAAAACGCAGGAAGAAGTCGCAAATCATATCGGTGTCTCGCGCGCCAGATATTCTCATTATGAAAACGGCCGATCTGAACCCGATTACGACACGCTGCAAAAGCTTGCGGATTATTTCAAAGTGTCGACTGATTATTTGTTAACCGGAAAAGAACCTTCAGATGAAGACATGTTTGCCGATCCCGACCTGCAGATAGCATATCGGGACATGCAGGACTTTTCGCCGGAAAGCAAGCAGCAGGCCATTGAATTCATTAATTATTTAAAAGAAAAAGAGAAAAACCGCAGGCCGAAACATAAATAATCCGCTCTTTTCCTTTAAACTGCTTAACGTTCAGCCGATATAAAAGCTGAATGTTTATTTTTAAAAGAAAAGGGAATTGATTCAAAGTCCGATCAGGGCTTTTCTTTCTCGCTAAAAAAGAACATATGTTCGAAAGGGTGTATTCAATTGGGCGATTTTTTAACACATCTTGAGGAATACGTCAAAAACTTATATTGCCGCATGGGAATGACCGCCCCTCTCCATATTGATATGCAGATGATTGCCAAGGAGCTTGACATTTGGATTCATTTTGAAGATACGCACAGTATGATGCTGAAGCGGGACGGCATGTACAGCATCGTCCTGAACCAAAAAAAGTCACCCGAAGAGCAATGGCAGGATTTTGCGCACGAACTGTGCCATGTGCTGAAGCATACCGGCAACCATTTTCATATGAACAAGCTGTTCAGGGAACTGCAGGAATTTCAGGCCAACCATTTTATGTACCACTTCTGTGTGCCGACCTTTATGCTGTTAAACATGGAGCTTCCCCAGCGGAGAAGCCATGCCGTTATTTTAATCGCAGCCGCTTTCCGGGTGACGGCATCATTTGCGGAAAAAAGGCTGGAGCTGTTTGAACGGCGTAAAGCAGGTATTCAATTTCAGAAGCGGCTCACTTGTCTGTTATCCGACAAGCGGCCGAATGGGTATTATGAAAGCGGACAGACACACTTGCATGCCGCTGAAGAAAAAACGCCGTATTTTATTGAAAATTAGCGATTCTCCGCCGGCAGAATGTCATCATTTTAAATCGCAGGAAAGGTTTTTGCATCATGACGCTGTTCTCACCGTGCTGCCCGCCAAGCACTTCTTGCGCCGCATAGCTCCAGGCCCCCTGTTCATTTATCATAAAAACCGGCCTTCACGGCTTCTACATACCGAAAAAACAGATCGGTTGGCGTATATTTTTCTCCCCGGCAGCCAAAATTGCTGAACAGCGCGTGTCTCTGCGCCGTGCTCACTTCCAATTGCAGCCCCATTTTCCTTTTTGTCCGATTGACAATGTTGCCGGGATTTACACCTGCCAGCCGATCATTCTTCTCTGTCAGCTCGGCATCAAATCCCGCTTCACGCAGCAGATCACAAATCAGTCTTGCTTTTTCCAGATCCGCGCCCCCGACGAGTGTATTTGCCTTTTTCAGATCATGATACCCGTGAAAAGCCAATCCGTAATGATGGGCGGTCACTTTTTCTAAAGCCAGGGGTTCGTCAAAGCGTGTGCTTGTCAAGTGGAGAGAACGGTTATTGCACCGCTTCGTCCCTTCAAATAAGTAAATTGAGCTTTGGTCAGAAAATGCCCGCACCAGCTCACTGACACCCGGTTCAATTCTCCCGCCGTGGGGAGCGAGGACGATACATTTACTTCCCACTTTTTCTTCATAAATAATTCTGTATTCCGATTCAGCAGCAGAAAGGGCTGCGAAATTGTCATATCTATCTTTCATGTGTAACATGCTCTCCTTTTCCAGTCAGCATCAGTTTACTCTACTCATCTGGGAATGGAAACCTTTTTATAGTATGATTTGATAGAATACGTATCAGGGGGGATATATCATGGGGTTCATCAATGGATTGCTGGGCAATGCGTCGACAATATCGACGGCTGAAGCAAAAGCAGAACTGGCCCGTATTCTGCTGGAAGGTGAGAATGTCAACGCCGCATTTAAGCTCGTCCGAGATATTATTGTCTTTACGGATAAGCGTCTTATTCTTGTTGATAAACAGGGACTCACGGGGAAGAAAACGGAGATTCAATCCATTCCGTACAAGAGCATTTCCAGATTCAGCGTAGAAACCGCCGGCCGCTTTGACCTTGATTCAGAGCTGAAAATTTGGATTTCAGGCGCGGAACTTCCCGCTGTCTCAAAGCAGTTTAAAAAAGATGAAAGCATTTATGATATTCAAAAGGCCCTTGCCGCAGTTTGTATGTAAGAAGAAACGGAAGCCCGGGGAGCTTCCGTTTTATTGATTACAGTTTTTCTTCAATTTTCGCCTTCGTTTTCGGGCCGTAAATTCCGTCTGCCGTTAATCCGCTGACGGATTGAAAACGTTTTACGGCATTTGCCGTTTTCGGACCGTAAACGCCGTCCGCCCCATGATTTTTTGCTCCTTTATCGGGATAAAAATAAAGAGCGGATAAAGCGTTTTGCACTTGTTTTACGTTTGTCCCTTTCGTCAGCGGTTTCGTCACTTTGATCACACCGGATGGAAGCGGATAGGAAGGCACAGCCTGACTTTTTGAAGAAGAACCCGTCTGAGCGAGCTTGATCACTTGTCCGACTGTAATGTGATTCGGATCGGTGATATGGTTGATGCTTTGCAGCGATTTTATGCTGACACCGTGCGATGCGGCGATTTCCGATAGGGTGTCGCCTTTTTTCACATGGTATTCAGAGGCGGAAGAAGAAATAGAGGCTTTTTTCGCCGGCATACTTCCGCTTAATTTCTTTTCAATCTTCGCCTTCACTTCATCCCAGCGGCCTTCAGACAAAATGCGGTGCGGGCAGTACTTTCCGTTCCAGTCCTGATGCTTTCTGATTCTGTCAATCCCCCAGCCTCGTTCTTTCAAAAGCTGCGCCGCGAACGCAATCGCCAGTTCTTCTGCGGCTCTGTACCGTTCGCCGCCTGACTTGCTGTAACAGATTTCTATAGCAATCGACTTTCGGTTTCCGGTACCGTTCGTGCCGTCTCCCGAATGCCAGGCATTCCGGTCCAACGGAATTCCCTGGATCACTTCTTTGTCATCAACCGCAAAATGATAGCTCGTTGATTCGCTGTTTCCCGTCATATAGCTGATTTCATTAGCGGCGGATGCGTCGTTTGCCGTGTTATGAATGGTAATATACTCCGGCGTCATCGGATTCGGACATTTTAACGCATATTTATCAGCCGATACGAGCCGTTTTTTCACTTCAATCCCCACTCTTCATCTCTCCTTATGCCTTTTTCATCAATAGGTGGCATTCGTAGGACAGATAACTTGAGCATATAGACCCTGCATTCGGATAAAAATGGAATGGATACGCATGCAAAAAATAAGACCCTTCCAAAGAAGGGTCTTTATGTTATGTTTGGTTGCGCGCGGCAATATGGAATGTGCCGTCCGCTTGGTTTTCCAAATGGCTTTCATGGCCGATCACCTGTGTAAAGCTGAACCCGACAGCAACAAGCAGCAATCCTGACAACAGTTTAGATTTCATATAGACAATCTCCTCTCTGGATTTGTTTTTGGGCGTGCACCATTTTTTCATAAAACGTGAGCGCTTTTTCAGGCTGTCCGTGTTTCATGTAAAATTTGGCAGCATCATGCGCCAATTCTTCCACATACGGATACAGCATGTGTTCTTCCAGAAAATCAAACGTGTGCCTGACGGATGCGTTATCCATTTCCTTGCCGTATAACGCATGTAAAAATTGGAACAGATTCACAAACAATTCATCATTGTATTCGCGGGCGATACTGAGCCCGAGGCGGTATTGCTTCTCTGCTTCGGCTGTAGTGTTCTGTTTATAAAGAACCTGTGTTAATGAGTAAATAGAATGCGGAAGATTATCGAACTTTTCTGACCTGCAAATGGAAACGGATGTCTCAAAATATTCGGCTGCTTTAGAGAGGTCTCCCATTTTTTCGTAACAGTTTCCGAGATTATATAAGGCTGAACTGATAAGACGGGGATTGCCTTCTTGTTTTGCAAGATCTAAAGCAAGTTCTAAGTGGGGCAATGCTCTTTCTGGATACTGCATGTCATCATAATTCCCTGCAATAACGAATTCACATTGGATTCTGCGGACGTTGTACGTCTCATACGATTGGTACGTTTCAAGGGCTTGAACGGCATAACTCATGGAGACGTAGGTTTGTTTCAGGTTGTAAAATATCTCGGCCATTTTAAAAGCAAACTCAGCTTTCTCGATGTCATCAGAAACGAGTGCAAGGTTTTTTTCAGCCCGTTTGTAATACATCATGGCGTTTAGGAACATTTTCTGTTTAAATTCGTACATTCCTCGAAAAAAATTAAAGTAGTAATCAAGCAGTCCTGTCAGTTTATACTGGTTGCCTTCAATGTCTTCCAATAATTCTGAAAACTCAGGCTGAGAAGGGTCCTCCTTTAAGGGCTTGATGTAATCCAGCATGACACGGTGTCTGAATTCCATTAATGAATAATACAGCAGCAGATCCTGATCTTCTTCCATATCCTCGATCTCTCTCTCTACTTCACGCTTGACGCGCTCCGCCTCAAGGACGTGAAACTGCCGGATATGGGTATACCATTCATTAATTTTGAGCCCGACAAAAGAGGACGGAATAGTCTGCTTCATCCTCAATAAATCCCCCCTTTTGGAATGACCGAGATATGTCATATTTTATCATATTTGCTAGAAAAAGAAGAACGCAAAAAGACCGCAATTGTCGAATTTCGGATATCCGCAACGATTTATCTCCGTCACAAGCGTATTGCTTGTTTCTTCCGTGCCGTTGATATAGCATATCCTTGCAGCTTTTATTCTGTATTAAATGGGGGTTATCACATGACAGCACAAAATCAATTGGTCAGCCACTTTCTGTCACATCGAAACGTGACGATTGAACTGGCGGAAAAAATCAGCCGCGAGCATTACGACTACAAACCGGCAGAGACATCAATGTCCGCTCAGGAACTTGTAAAACACATCGTTTATTCTTTTCTTATGTTTGCAAACGTCATTAACGACGGAAACGGATCAGCCATCCAGAACAAACCGAAAGAAGAAGCGGAAACAGACCTCGTCAAACTGGCGGAAGCATGTACTGAAAAAACGACAGACATCCTGTCACAGCTGACTGAAGAGCAGCTGAACCGCGAAATTGACCTGACCGCCTCTTTCGGCAGAAAAGTGACCGGCGCGGCTCTCCTTCAGCTTGCCATGGAGCATGAAATTCATCATAAAGGCAATCTTTTCGTGTATGTCAGAGAAATGGGCCACACGGAACTTCCGTTTTATCAGCAAAAATCATAATCCGGCCATCCGCCGGTCTGCGACATAACAGCAGGCTGGCGGATTTTTTGTTCTGTATAAAATTTTCCGAAAATTTAATTGATTACCGCCTCTTAATCATATATAATCTGATAAAAATAGTAGGATTATTCAGGAGGCACACAGATGACTGTAAGCATTGTGTTTATGGGTTTCTTTGTCGGAACGCTGGTCGGATTGACGGGTGTGGGAGGAGCGGCGCTTTTGACTCCTTTACTGATCGTTTTGGGGATCAACCCCTCAATCGCCGTCGGCACTGACCTTTTATATAACTCCATCACCAAACTGTTCGGTGTCGTTTCTCATTGGAAGCAGCGTACCGTTCAATTTAAACTTGTCGGCTACTTGGCGCTCGGGAGCATTCCCAGCGCAACAGCCGCCATCGGTGTTCTTCACTTGTTTCCCGCTTTTCACCAGCATCAGGAGCAGATTATCAAACAGGCGCTCGGCTACGTGCTGACCCTTGTCGCCATTTCCATTATCGCCCGCCTTTTTTTCGATAAAAAACTGCGGCCGAACCGCTGGCAGCAAAAAACGCTTGAAGAAAAGCGGACACTCATGATATTGATCGGCGTCATTTTCGGCTTCATCGTCGGCCTGACATCTATTGGGTCCGGCTCGTTATTTGCGATCGCCATGCTATACCTGTTCAGAATGAAAACGGCAGAAGTAGTGGGAACGGATATCGCACATGCCTTTCTGCTCGTAACTGCTGCCGGTCTGTTAAACGCAAGCTTCGGAAGCGTCGATTACCTGCTTGTATTGAATCTGTTGATCGGCTCTGTGCCGGGTGTGCTTCTCGGCAGCTTCTTTTCGCCGAAATTCTCACCGCGCCCGCTGCAATTTGTGATGGCGGCGATTATTTTAATCAGCGGAATAAAATTAATATAAAAAAGGCGGTCTGTTGTCAGATCGCCTTTTCCCTTATAACGTCACACCGGACTTAAAGATTGCAAGCTCCCGAAAATCGTTTTTTTCGTTATTGACGCATTCTCCGCTTGCAACTTTAATAATGTATTGAATAAAATCTCTTACAATGTGATCTTCTGTTGTTTGGTCTTCCGCCAATCTGCCCGCGTTGTAATCAATCCAATGAGGCTTTGATTGAAATAAATCGGTATTTGTTGATACTTTCACAGTCGGGACAAATGTGCCGAACGGCGTGCCTCTTCCGGTTGTAAACAAAACGATGTGACAGCCCGCCGCGGCGAGCGCTGAAGAAGCGATTAAATCATTGCCGGGCGCACTGAGCAGTGTCAATCCCTTTGTTTTCAGGGTTTCACCGTATGTCAGCACATCAGAAACCGGTGCAAGACCGGCTTTTTGGGTGCAGCCGAGCGACTTGTCTTCGAGCGTTGAAATGCCGCCTTCCTTATTCCCTGGTGACGGGTTTTCATAAATCGGCTGCTCGTGCTTCATAAAATATTGCTTGAAATCATTGATCAATCGGACTGTTTTATGAAACACTTCTTCGCTCGCCGCACGCTGCATGAGAATCGTCTCAGCGCCGAACATCTCAGGCACCTCCGTTAAGACCGTGCTCCCTCCCTGTGCAATCAAGTAATCTGAAAATCTCCCTAATAAAGGGTTTGCGGTGATGCCGGAAAAACCGTCCGACCCGCCGCACTTCAATCCGATGCTCAATTCTGACAGCGGAATCTCCTCACGTTTATCTCCCTTTGCCGCAAGGTGTATCTCTTTAAGTAGCGCAGTCCCTGCTTCAATTTCATCTGTGACAGCCTGTGATTCGAGAAATTTCACCCGATCTCCGTTCACTTCAGAAAGCGTTTCCTTAATCGCCGCCAGCTCATTATTTTCACAGCCGAGCCCTAAAACCAGCACACCGCCCGCATTTGGATGACGGATGGCGTTTATCAGCATTTGTTTCGTATTCTCATGATCATCGCCAAGCTGGGAGCAGCCGTATTGGTGCTTTAAAACCAGCACATTGTCAAAGGGCGCAATGTCTTTCGCCTCTTTTACGAAGCGCTGCAGGATTTTCTCAGCGACGCCGTTTACGCAGCCGACTGTAGGCACGATCCACAGTTCATTCCGGACGCCGGATGTACCGTTTTCTCTTTTGTAGCCTTTAAATGTCCGGTTCTCATTTGTAAAAGGATTGTCCTCGAAGCGCGGTGAATACGTGTATTCTTGCACATCGGATAAATTCGTTTGCAGATTATGGGTATGAATATGCTCGCCGGCCGAAATCCGCCTTGTCGCACGCCCGATCGAAAAACCGTATTTAATGATGCTGCCGTTTTCTTCAATGGTTTGCAGCGCGATTTTATGCCCCCGCTTTACAGGGTCCTTCACTTCAATCGTCAGTCCGTCTGTATGCAGCCGCTCCCCTTTGTTAAAATGGCGCATGGCGAGAAGCACGTTATCGTTTTTATGGATTTTTATGACCTCTTTCATTTTACTTCCCCCTTTTTGCCTCAGCATTCATGTAACGCATGCTTCATACCCCGCTTATGAATGACAGACAGAAAATAAGCCGTTCGTTCAGTCAGCCCCGGAAGATGATTCAGGTTCTTCCCCCACAGTCGCTCTTCTCCTAATATAGAAGATGCCGCTTGAAACATATCATCTTTGCAACGGGACCGCGCCATTTGAAAACGGTTAAGAACCTCCTCGCCGTCAGCCGGTTTGTTCGGTTCGTTCCAGTATGAATAGATCATGGAGCTGAACGAAAATACCAGCTTCTCAGGTAGCCGGCCCTCCTGTTCGATATAAGCCTTCAGCGTCGGCAGGTTTCTTGTTTTGAATTTCGCGGCGGCGTTAAGGGTAATGCTTTGCAGATAATGTTGGATATAAGGGTTTTTAAACCGCTGTAACACATCTGCCGCGTATTGGGTGACACCCTCCATTTGCAGCACAGGGAGGATTTCTTCATTGATCAGCTCTTCGATGAATCTGCCCGTCACCTCGTGCTCAGCCGCTTCCCGGACGGTTTGCAGTCCGTATAGTAAAGCCACTGGCGCCAATGCCGTGTGAGCGCCGTTTAAGATTCTCACCTTTTTTGTCCTGTAAGGCGTAAGGTCAGACGTGATCAGTGCGTTCAGCCCGGCCTCAGCAAAAGGAAGCTCATTCTGAAGCTGTTCCGGCCCTTCTATCACCCACAAATAATAATGCTCACTGACCACAATCAGACGGTCTTCGTATCCGAGAAAATCGGTAAGTTCTTCCGTGGTATCAACAGGAAATCCGGGAACAATCCGATCCACGAGAGTATTGCAGAAGATGTTCGCGTCATGAATCCATTGAGTAAAATCAGGCTCCAGCTCCCACAGCCCGGCATATTGAAGCACGGCAGCCTTCAGTTTCCGTCCGTTTTCTTCGACCAGTTCACATGGAAGCACAATGCACCCTTTCTCGGCGTCACCCGCAAATGCCTTATAGCGGAAATAAAGGAACGCCGCTAATTTCCCGGGGAATGTTTTTTGAGGTCTATCCTCAAGCCGGTCGCCTTTCTCAAACGTAATTCCCGCTTCTGTCGTATTGGAAATGATAAAACGAAGCTCCTCTTGTGCTGCCAGCCGTTTAAAGGAATCATAGTCAGAAAAAAGATCAATGCCGCGGCTGATGGATTTGACGATCATGTGTTCTTCAGCCGGTTTTCCGTCCTTTATCCCCCGCAAAAAAAGCGTAAACAAACCGTCCTGCTCGTTTAAACGTTTGATTTTCTCAGAGCCTCTCGGCTGTACGGCGACAACGCTTCCGTTAAAATCCGTCAATTGATTCATTTGATCGATCTGCCAGTCTGCGAAGGCCCGCAAAAAGTTGCCTTCGCCGAACTGAAGGACTTTTTCAGGATATTGAATGTATTCACCGCACATCTTTTTATTCAGCTGACGCAAGCTGTCCGCCTCCTTCTGCATTTATGCACACGTTAACATTTTTCTGTACGAAAACCCGGATAATCAGACGGGCCGTTATGTGAGTTTTTTAATTGAATCTCTTATCATCACCTCGGTGTTTTCGTATATTTTTTCCGCCGCCGTATCCGGGTCGGCGATTAGCGCCAAAATCTTCTCTGCGCCGAGTATGCTGATGTTTTCAACCGGGCGTTTTACTGTCGAAAGCCTCGGC
Organism: Bacillus sp. SJ-10; assembly: GCF_002843505.1. Lineage (NCBI taxonomy): Bacteria > Bacillati > Bacillota > Bacilli > Caryophanales > Bacillaceae > Bacillus > Bacillus sp. SJ-10. The sequence continues at coordinate 3,453,836 of NZ_CP025258.1, forward strand.
GTCATGTATTGGGAAATGCCGATGTCATCAAACCCGATAACGGATATATCTTCCGGAACGTTCAGGCCTTTGGCGAAAATGGCATTCATCGCCCCGATCGCCATATCATCGTTTGAACAAAAAACAGCCGTAGGCGGTGATTGAAGCGCCAAGAGTTTTTCCATCGCCTGACTGCCGCTTTCCATATCATAGCGGCCTTTTACACTGTATTCATGCTTAATCGGGATAGAATGATCAATTAAAGATGTCAAATAGCCTTCTTTCCGCTGAGAAGTTGACCTGAATCCTTCCTTTCCCTCAATGATCGCGATATCTCTGTGTCCGTTTGCGATCAGGCAGTCGACCGCCTGTCTGGAGCCTTCTTTATCGTTTGACAGGATATTGGTGATGCTCCGGTCATCAATGTCCCGGTTCAGCACGACAAGCGGGATGTTTTTCTCGCGAATATGATAAATAAATGAATTATCACTGTCGCTTTGGCTCATTAAAATGATTCCGTCATATCTCATGGGCGTAATGGTTTCAAAGCTTTTCAGGTCGTCAATCGCGCGGACGAACAAATTGTATTCCTCACTGATTGTGCGGTTTACACCTTTGATGGTATCGGAAAAAAAGCTGTGTGAGGTTCCGTTTGTGATGCTTGTAAAAAACAGTCCGATCGTATGGGACTTTTGCATGGCAAGGCTTTTTGCATTTACATTCGGTGTGTAATTCAGCTGTGAAGCGAGCGCTAATATTTTCTGTTTTGTATGCTCTTTAATGTAGGGGCTGCCGTTAAGTGCCCGGGATACGGTGGTGTGGGATACGTTGGCGAGTTTTGCGATATCTTTTATGGTTACCATCGTTTTTCCTTTCTTTCTGTATGCTGTCATTTATTTCTATTGTACCATTAACGGACAGTCCATAAAATCACTAAAGTTGAGGTTTTGCATGATGTAAGTCCTGAACGAGCTCGGCATGCTGCCGGTCCGTCAGTTTATACATCAAACCGATAATCAGCATGGCGCACGCTAAAGCGAAAGCCGGGTACAGCAGCAGAAGCCCTTTAATCCCGATTAACGTGCCTTTTGTCTGAGATGCATTCGGGATATAGCCGATAACGCTCAGCCCGATGCCTGAAAGAAAACCTGATAAAGATTGGGCGAGTTTTCTGGAGAAGTTGAAAAGCGAATATGTCGTCGCCTCCTTCCGTTCACCCGTCTTCCATTCTCCGTAATCAATAATGTCCGACACAAGCGCCCACGTAATGCCGTTTGGTATGCTGATCCCGATAAAAGCAATGCTCGCTAACGCCGTAAAGATATATACATTTGACGGGAGACAGAAATTCAGCGCATCAGCCGCGGCGCTGACGGCAAAACCGATCATCACCGTTTGCTTTTTTCCGAAGCGTTTGACGAGTTTCGGCATAAACAAAACACCTAAAAATGAAGAACCGATGATGATAAAACTCATGTAGGACATCAGCTCCGCATTGTTGAGATTGTACTGGGCGAAGTAAACAAGCATAGCGGATTTAATGTTATATGCCGATATTGAGAAAATCGTCATGAAAACGACGGTCAGAAGCGGTTTGTTGCCGATAAAGCATTTGAAAACCGACATGACGGACAGCTTTTCTTTCGGCGCTTCACGGACGATAATTCTTTCTTTGCAGTTTCGGTAGCAGATCATAAATCCCGCGATTCCGATTACGGCCATCATTCCCATGACTGCCGGGTAGCCGATGTGAACGTTATCAAAATGAACGAGAATCGGGATGACGATGACACTTGTAATGAGCAGCGCGCCGAGGGAGCCGATCTGGCGGAATGCAGAAAGCGCCGTTCTGTCCTCCGCATCCTGTGTAATGGCCGCGCCGAGGGAGCCGTACGGAATATTGACGAAAGAATAAGCGACCCCCCACAGCATGTAAGAAGCATAGGCGTACACAAGCTTCCAGGTGACGCTCACGTCCGGTGACACAAAAATCAATACGGTCATGACCGCAAGAATAATACTTCCGAATAATAAATACGGCCTGAATTTACCCCGGGGTCCGATCTTTTTTCTGTAGTCAATGGCCGAGCCGACAATCGGATCAGTCACAGCCGCAAACAGCTTGCTGACCAAAAAAATACTGCCGGCGAACGCTGCCGGAATGCCTGCGACATCTGTGAAAAACTTCAGCAAATAGATCTGCCCGAGATCAAACATAAATCCGTTCCCAAAATCTCCAAATCCATAGGATACTTTTTCTTTCAGACTCAGCTTATGCTCCTTCACTTTTGCGGCAGGTGCTGTCACGACAGGCACATTACTCATAGGCCACCTCTTTCATTCCATTTTTTAAAAGCGGAAATATTCCTCAGCATTCCGGTAACAAATCCCCTCGACAATCTTTCCTAAAAGCTCCATATCGTAAGGCGCTTCGCCTTGTTCCGCCCAGCCGCCGATCAGCGTGCAGACAAGCCGCCTGAAGTATTCATGGCGGGGATAGGACAAGAAACTTCTTGAATCCGTCAGCATCCCGATAAAACGGCTGAACAGGCCCATGTTTGATAACGCTTTCATTTGCTGGAGCATTCCATCTTTCGTGTCATTGAACCACCAGGCTGTGCCGAATTGAATTTTCCCCGGTGTTTTCCCATCCTGAAAGCTGTTGATCATGCTGGCGATAATATAGTTGTCATTCGGATTCAAAGAATACAAAATCGTTTTAGGCAACTGCCGCTTTTTTTCGGCGGAATCTAACAGCCGGGCAAGCGGTTTTGCGATACGTTCATCATTAATTGAGTCATATCCCGTATCAGGACCGAGGCTGCTGAACTTATTTGTATTGGTATTTCTTAACGCGTTAATATGGAACTGCATCGCCCAGTCCAGTTCGGCGTAAAGGCCGCAAAGATATTTCAGCGTCCGTGTTTTGAATTTCTTTTCATCTTCAAAAGACACATGCTCTCCGCTTAATCCGGCTGCAAAAATCCGGGCCGCTTCCTCTTCGGTCGTCTCGGCATAAACCATTTGATCTAACGCATGATCCGACACTCTTCCCCCGGCATTGTGAAAAAAGCGGACGCGGGATTCTAACGCATCTAAATACGATTGGTAGGTGGTGACAGCTATTCCGGAAGCACTCTCCAGCGAACGGACCCAATCGGCAAAACCCGGTCTGCTGATGTCCAGTCCTTTGTCAGGCCGAAATCCGGGCAGCACTTGAACCGGAAAATCACTTTCTTTCAACAGTTCGTGGTATGTCAGCGCATCGGCAGGATCGTCGGTTGTGCAAATGACTTTGACATTTGATTTCAGAATGAGATCCCTTGCGCCAAACCCGTCTCCCTGCAGGAGCTCATTCGTTTTTTTCCAAATGGCCGCGGCCGTTTTTTCATTCAATACGTCATAAATGCCGAACCAGCGCTGCAGCTCTAAATGCGTCCAGCTGTACAGCGGATTGCCTATCGCCATCGGCACCGTTTTTGCCCAGGCGAAAAACTTCTCTTCATCTGAAGCGTTTCCGGTAATGCAGCGCTCTTCAATGCCGTTGGCCCTCATAATCCGCCACTTGTAGTGGTCACCGTAAAGCCATGCCTCCGTAATGGTTGCGAAGGTTTTATTTTCATAGATTTCCTTTGGGCTTAAGTGACAGTGATAATCAATGATCGGCATGTTTTCAGCGTATTCCCGGTACAGCTTTACGGCCGTTTTACTATCCAGTAAAAAATCATCACCCATAAAAGCTTTCACACTTTCATCCTCCCTCTTAAAAATGTTAACGTTAACAAAATGGTTCTTTTTTATTTTAGCTTCCTCTTTCTCACATATCAATCATTTTTATTTTATTTTTCAGAAAATTGTATCCGTTAACATTTTCATACAAAAAAAGACACTGCCGAGAAAGTCCGGCAATGTCTTCTGTGTGATCTTGAGGATTAGTAAGCGAGGCTGAATAATCCTTTGATATGTGTTAAATAACGTACGTTACTTGCTTCTTTCATTAAAGATGCCGGAAGACCTTTCAGCGGAGTAGAGTTCGCTCCGATGATGGCAACCGCGTCTTTACGTCCGAGGCTTGCAAGCGTACCAGAGTTTACAGGCTTGAATGTTTCAAGCGTTTTTCCTTCTAAGTAAGCGAACAGGTTGTAACCGACAAGTTCACCCATCTGCCAAGCGATTTGCGCTGTCGGCGGGTACGGACGGCCGTCCGGCGCAAAGTATACAGCGCTGTCTCCGACAACGAATACATCTTCGTGAGAAGTAGATTGTAAGAAATCGTTAACCGTCGCACGGCCGCGGTTCACTTCAAGGCCGGATTCGCCGACTAACGGGTTGCCTTGTACGCCGCCTGTCCATACAAATGTGTTGGCAACGACTTTTGAACCGTCTTTCAGATCAATAACGTTTCCTTCAACATTTGTAACAGGAAGACCTGTTAAGAACTCAACGCCGCGTTTTTCAAGACTTTTTGTCGCGCGTTCGATAAGGTCATCAGGAAGAACAGGAAGAATTTTCGGACCTGCTTCTACTAATTTCAGTTTGATTTCTTTCGGATCTACGCCGTATTTTTTCGTAAGGTTCGGCATGATGTCAGCAAGCTCACCGACAAGCTCGACGCCTGTTAAGCCGCCGCCGCCGATAAGGATCGTTGCATCAGCTTCGTTTTTCGTTTTAGCGTATTCACGCACACGGTCTTCCACGTGTTTGTATACTTTGTTGGCATCAGCAGCAGATTTCAGCACCATGCTGTTTTCTTCGAGTCCAGGAATGCCGAAATAAGCCGTAACAGAACCAAGTCCGACAACAAGCGCGTCATAAGTCAGCTTAGAACCGTCAGAAAGGGCAACTTCTTTCTTATCAACTGAGAAAGAATTGACTTCTGCGATTTTAATGTCGACGTCTTTTCCTTTCAGAAGTTTTTCAAGCGGCATAGCAACAGCCTGTTCAGACACGTTGCCTGCTGCAAGGCGGTGCAGTTCCGTAATGATTTGGTGAGTCGGGTATTTGTTCACAACGGTTACGCGTGCTTCATCTTTACTGTAATGTTTGCGAACGGTTAAAGCAGAAAGAACTCCGCCGTAACCAGCGCCTAAAATGACAATATGTTTTGACATCGTATATCCTCCGTCCTTTATATCAATTTGAATCTGAGATTATTTTTGTTTTTCGTTCATGATTTCAAGATAGCTGTTAGCAAAACGGAACAGCTTTTGAGCTTGAGGATCTTTCAGCATGCGCAGCAGGCCGAAAAGTCCGATCGTTTCATTGCTTGCATCCGCGCGGTCTTTTGCTTCGATCGCAGTAGCCGCCACTTCTTTCGCTGTTTCTTTCACCGGCTCAAGAATTTCTGTAAGCGCACCCACTGTATCGCTCTTCAATACTTCGTCTGTCGCTACAGACTGTGCAAAATCATAAGACTTCGTTAAAATATTTACTAACTCAGTCAGTTTTGGAAGCTGATCCACTAAAACAGTCAGTGATTCTTGAACTTCAGGTTTTAGCAGCTGATCAATAAGATCGCGTTGGCCTTGGCTGACAGATGCATTTGTTTGATCGATTGTTTCTGGCATATCCGATTCTCCTTTACTATAAGCAGTATGCTGATTTTTTTGGAAAGGGTAGCCTTTCCCCCTTCATGCAGAAAAGCATGAAAAAGCAAGATTGTGAATTCATGCACAATCATTTACAAAAATAAATGTTTACTACCCAGTTTTTCACTTTGCCATATCCAGTATTATTTTTATATCAACAAAAACAATTGAATAAGTCAAAATTTCTTTTTCCTCTCTGAAAATAGCAAACATAAAAAACCCCAATTTGATTTACTCTTATATAATAACACTTTTTGAACAAAATTTGAACGTGAATTGTTTCGTTTATGAAATTATTTATATGGCGGGGGTGTAATAACGTTTCTTTCAGGCTATTTTTTTACAGACCATCCGCTTTTCCCCTGTCATTTTTCCCACAATTTTAAAAGCGGGCCCGATTTTCCCGTAAAGGGGTCGCATTCCGGGAGCGGGACACGGCTGATTTCTTCTGAAGTTCTATCATTTTTCTCCGTTTTTGTATCGTACTGCCGGCCGCCCGGATAAGCCCCGATCACGGTAAAATCAGAACTGCCCGACAGTTTTTTATGTCCGGTGCCGGCCGGAATGACCGCTGCGTCTCCCATTTGAAGAACCGCGTCCGCTCCTTGTTCCCCGCCGAACCTCAAAACCGCGTTTCCTTTTACCGCGACAAGAACTTCGTGCGTGGTGCTGTGAAAATGGTGATACGGAAATACTCCGCCCGTCCAGCTGTTCGACCAATCGTGCCGGCGGAGGACGGACTCTGCTTTCTGTACCGTTTCTTCATTAAATACCGCTTTATAAATAACAAGCGGAAGATTCGGGTTATTCGGAATGCGGCCGTCATCTTCGAAATAAAGCACTTGAATATCCTCTTTCTGCACTGTTTTCACCTCCGTATATGTCTGTTTCCCATTCATCATTTGTTAAAACGCTATTTTTTCATATTCCATTGCGAAGCCTGCCGGTGAATAGTATAGTATAAAAAAATATGTGTCAAAATGAGGGATTTAATGAAAGCCATCGTGATCGGAATATTGGCATCTCTGTTTTTTGCAGTCACCTTTATTTTAAACAGGGCGATGGAGCTTTCCGGCGGAAGCTGGATGTGGAGCTCTTCCCTGCGTTTTCTTTTTATGGTTCCGTTTTTATTTTTGATCGTTTATGCGAAAGGAAAATGGGTGCCGCTCTGGCATGAAATCCGAAAAAAACCGTTGTTTTGGCTGAAGTGGAGTTTTACCGGGTTCGTGCTTTTTTATGCCCCGATTACGTTTGCGGCGGCATATGGGCCGGGCTGGCTGATCGCCGGCACGTGGCAGATTACAATTGTCGCGGGTGTGCTTCTGTCGCCGTTTTTCTACGAAACAAAACATTCACCGGCGGGCCCGGTTTCCGCCAGACAAAAGATCCCGCTGATTTCGCTGGTTACTTCCGTCATCATCCTGATCGGAGCCGGTCTGATTCAGCTTCAGCATGCGGGTTCTCTGTCCGGCCGCACGATACTATTCAGCGTTGTGCCGGTCGTCATCGCCGCTTTTGCCTATCCGCTCGGCAACCGCAAAATGCTGGAACAATACGGCGGAAAACTCGATACGTTTCAGCGGGTGCTCGGCATGACGCTCGCAAGCCTTCCGTTTTGGCTTTTGATCGCCGCTTTCGGCTGGCATAGAGACGGGCTTCCCTCAATGGGACAGACATTCCAATCATTTATCGTCGCACTCAGTTCTGGCGTTATCGCAACAGTATTATTTTTCCGCGCCACCGATATGGTGAGGAATGAGCCGCAGAAGCTCGCTGCTGTTGAGGCGACGCAGTCCGGAGAGGTTCTTTTTGCACTGATCGGCGAAATCGTCTTTTTATCCGCGGTGTTTCCGTCACTTCTTTCATTTGCCGGACTGTTCATTATTATTGCGGGAATGGTCATGCATACATTCGCTTCCCGGCAGACAGACCAGAAAACAGCTGAGCAAACGTCAGCCAATCTCACCGGTTCCTGATTTTTTTACGAAAGGTGTCATCCTGTATGAAAGAAGAAACTCCGGCAATATCTTTTCTGTCAGCCGGCAAACGCTTTGAACAAAACCATACGTCCTTTGATGTCCTAAGCCGTGTAACCGGACATATTCAAAAAGGTTCTATCACGGCGTTGATAGGGCCTTCCGGCGCGGGAAAAAGCACATTGCTGTCGCTGTGCAATCTGATGAATACACCTGATGAAGGAGAAGTGCTTGTATTCGGAAAAGAAATAAGACACTGGGACATCAGAGAGCTCAGAAAAACCGCGGGCCTTGCATTTCAATCAGCTCCCGTCATGGACGGCATGGTGCGGGACAACCTTCTGCTCGCAGAAAAACTCCACGGGGCACAGCACTATACGCCTGAAGAGCTCGCAGATTTTACAGATCTTCCGCGCGGGCTTCTGGATCGAAATGCAAAAGAATTATCCGGAGGTCAGCGGCAGAAGCTCTCATTAGCGCGAACTCTCGCCGGACTGCCGTCCATCCTGCTGCTTGATGAAATCACATCGGCGCTGGACCCGTCATCCGTTCTCACCATTGAGAAACTGATTACGAAACTCCATCGGCAAAAACAGCTGACGATCCTGTGGATCACCCATAACCTTGAACAAGCGGAACGATTATCCGATACAGTATGGTTTATGGCTGAGGGACGGCTTTTAGAGACCGCGGAAACGAAAACGTTCTTTAAAGAACCGAAACACGAAAAGGCCCGGGCGCTTTTACAAGGGAGCGGGTGCTGATATGAATGATCTTTCTCTGTTACTAACAAGTATATTTGTCATTATCGCTTTATTCCTGTCTAAATCTTTTAAAGCCGGCGTCGAAAAGGATATGATCGTCGCAACCGTCAGGGCCGTCATTCAGCTTCTCATCATCGGCTATGTGCTGTCGCTGATTTTTCGCGGTGATCACCCGGTGTTTATCATATTAATGGTGCTTCTCATGCTCACGGCCGCTTCGCACAATGTCGCCAAACGGAAAAAAATGCGGATCGGCTCATTTTGGCGCGTTTTTCTGACACTGGCGATCGTGGAAGTTGTGACGCAGGGACTTTTACTGACCCTGCATATCATTCCGTTCACTTCAAGATATGTCATTCCGATAAGCGGTATGGTCATCGGAAACTCCATGGTGCTCTCAAGCCTGTTTTTAAGCCGGCTCAGTTCGGAAGCAGACCTGCGGAAAGAAGAAATCCAGCTGATTCTCTCTCTCGGAGGAACGCCTAAGCAGGCCGTCCGGCAGATATTGACGTCCAGTATGAAGCTCAGTATGATCCCGACGCTTGAAAGCCAGAAAACATTGGGTCTCGTTCAGCTTCCCGGCATGATGACGGGGCAGATTTTAGCGGGGGCTGATCCGATACAGGCGGTGCGCTTTCAGCTGCTGATCGTTTTTACAACGATGGCCTCCGCTCTTCTTACATGTATCATACTCAGCGCCTTGACATATCCTTCCCTTTTCACGGAACACTGGCAATTAAAAAAATTCAGCAGGGAAGCGTAGGCTTTTTTCCCTGCTGAATGATGGTTTATGACAAGGTCAGAGATTCATAGTAACGGGATAATTCAATAATCATCGCTCCCATCCGCTCAATGTCCGGAGCAAGGACCCTCTTTACCCCTTCATCCCGGATCGCTTCAGCCGTCACTTTGCCGACTGCGGCGGCAAGCACATGTTTTTCGAATGCCTGCTGCAATTCTTTTGTGAACCCTTTTTCTTTTGCATAATCAAAGAGAGAGCGCACTTGAATGGCTGTCGTAAAACATACGGCATCGACCTCTCCGTTTAACAGCTCTCCCAGCAGTTTATCGACCGTCTCCCTTTCAGGCGGAATATGCTTATACGGCAGAACAGGGAAAACCTCCGCTCCGTTTTTCTCAAGGAACTCCGTTAAGACCGGCGCTTTTTCGCCATGAAGCTGTATCATGACTTTTTTATCTTTAAAGTCAAATCGTTCCAAGGAGCGGATCAGCCCTCTTGTTGTACCGTCTTCATCTGAGGCATGCGGCGTGATGCCGAGCTTTTTTAAGGCCGCATATGTTTTATAGCCTCTGCAGCCGATTTTCGCTTCATGAACGGCCGCTAAAAATTCTTCTTTCAGACCGATTTTTTCCGATACCGACAATAACGTTTCCGTACCGATGCCTGTGGTGAATATCACCCAGTCGGCTTTTTGCCCGGCAAATGTTCTTACGTCGGGTTCAATTTGATCCTCCGCCAGGTATACGGTTCCTTGGAGGGAACGGACGACTGCCGTTCCGCCCTGCTTTTCTATTAATTTTGTGATCTCTTCTGTTTTCCGCGAACCGCCGATGGCAATCCGTTTCCCGTTCAATCCTTTTCCCATCGCTGTTTTCTTCTTCCCTTCAGATGCCGGGCGCCCTATGGCAGGCCGTCATTTATTTCTATTATTGTTACGCAATCAGCCGGGAAAATCAAGCTATGCTCCCGTTGAATCCCCCGTGCAGTTGCTGTATCATTAACCGGGCAGAACGATTTGATTCGCGGAGGGACTTTCAATCATGGAAACAAAAAAAGAGTTCGAGACAAAAGGATACGATACTTCGGTCATTTATGAGTTCAATGAATATCCTGATGTTCACAGCGGCCGATGTGACAATTGCGACTACACGCTGTTTAAAAGTTCAGTGAAGGGCGGAAAATTTTTGAGGGAATGCCGGAGATGCGGCATGAAGAAAAACATATAACAAAACAGGCAGCCGTCTTCCGGTGCGCTGCCTGTTTCTCAATCAATTTTCGACGGCCGCCGTTTTCAAAAATTCTTCAATGGCGCAAACAGCCTGTTTGGGGCCGCCGGTTTCTTCTATTTTCTGCTGCATGCTTTTCACGCGGCTGAGGATGTTCTTATCGCCGTATACGTTCTGAACGTCTTTTTGCAAACGGGCCGCAGTGACTTCTTTCGGCGGCAGATGCACGCCAAGCCCCAATTCATCCACACGCTTTGCGGTGACCTCTTGTTCGTGCATTTGCGGAACGACAACGAGCGGGACACCCGCATTCATCGCCTCCATTGTACTGTTCATCCCGCCGTGAGATACGAACAGCTTTGCTTTCTCCAGCACATCAAGCTGAGGAACGTGCTGGCGGATGATAAAGTGATCGGGGACATCCGAAAAACTTTCCGGATCAATTGTTGTGCCGACTGACATAATAACCCGCCAGTCCGAGTCCCGAAACGCGTCAATACACATCCGGTAAAATTCAGGCCAGGCGTTAAACGCCGTTCCCAGTGAGATGAGCATAAGCGGACGGTCATCGGCTGCATCAATTTCCAGACTTCCCGTATTTGTGCGTTCTCCAAGAGACGGACCCACAAAACAGAATCGTTCATCAAAGGTTTCCTGTTTCGGCTGAAAGGCCCTTGGCATAAAGACAATATTCAGTTTTTCAGGCATAAAAAATTCTTCCATTGTCATCCGTTTCAATTGTTCATTTTCAATCTGCTCCTGATATTCTTCTATCGCCTGTTTGGCCGCTTCCAGTGTTTCTTCGTCTCTTCCTAATTGAAAATACTCATTCATTGCATAGCTCGGGCAGAACTTTACGGCCGGGATGCCGCCATTATCCGCAAACAATTTTCCGGCAAGAGCTAAAAAATCAAACAGGACGATGTCAGGAAGGTCGTCTTTGTACAGCTCTTCCAACTGCGGAAGCACTTCAACCGCTTCTTCCAGAAACATCACAAACGCGTCATTTTTATTTACCCGTTCTTTTATCGTCTCCGGGTCCGCCTTTATGCTTGTGCGGTATAAAACGGGAATGGCGCCCGTTTTGGCAACGGAAGCTTCAAATTCCTCAGTCGTAGCGAATGTCACTTTATACCCGCGATTGACAAGTTCCTCGGCTACAGGCAGCGTGGGATTGACATGACCGTGAGCGGCCACATTAATAATGGCGATGTGTGTTTTTCTCATCTTTTTTCTTCTCCCTCACTTTCGTTTATCTCCGCTTCTAAAGACTCCAGCCCGTACATGACACTGTTTCGGATCGGCTCAATCCCGACGGGCTCAAGGTGTGAAAAGGTTTTTACAATTCCTTTCAGCGCGGCTTCCGCTTCAAGTCTGGCAAGCGGTGCGCCTAAGCAGAAGTGTACGCCGAATCCGAAGGAAAGGTGCGGATTCGATTGGCGATGAATATCAAATACGCCCGCCTTCTCAAATTTGTTTTCATCACGGTTGGCAGATGCAACGTAGCAGAGAACGATCTCCCCGCTTTTCAAGCGGCGTCCGCGCAGTTCAGTGTCGTGCCGGACCGTCCTTCTGACAAACGGAGCGGGAGCGCGAAAACGCAGCGTTTCTTCCACCGTTTGCGCGATGAGAGAAGGGTCCTGTCTCAGCTCTTCATAAAGGCCGGGCGTTTCTAATATGCTGTAAACCGCATTTGAAATGAGATTAGTCGTTGTTTCATTTCCCGCCACTAAAAGCAGGTTGCAAAACGGGATCAGATCTTCTGCCGTGAGCTTCTCTCCCTCTTCTTCCTCTTTTATCAAAATAGAAATAATGTCTTGGCCGGGCTTTTTTCGTTTGCTTTCTATTATTTCCGCAAAAAACGCCGCCAGCTCCGCCTCACATTGGTCACGTTCCTGCTGATTTTTCTCCGCCGCTTCAGGACTCGCATCTTTCGGCATGCTGACGAGAATGTCCGACCATTTTTTAAACTGATCCATATGTTCGGACGGAACGCCTAATAATTCTGAAATCACCATGACCGGCAAAGGGTAAGAGAGATCTTTAACGATATCAATCCGCCCTTTGTTCTTTGCCTGTTTCAGGAGATGATCGGTAATGTCTTTAATTCGCGGCTCCCATTCCTTCAAGACGCGGGGAGTGAAAGCACGATTGACGGCAGATCTGATTTGGGTATGCTTCGGCGGGTCCATATTCAGCATGGACTTTGCAATCGAGCTTTTCACATCAGTCATGAGGCTTGAGAACGTCTCTTTATCACTGATGACTTTTTTGACATCATCGTATAAAAACACACTCCAAACCTTCGTTTCTTCATCAAAGTGTATAGGGCTTTCCCGTCTCATTTTTTCGTACCAAGGAAAAGGGTTGTATACGTCCAGGCCGTTTTTTCCTTTCATCAGGGTTCTTTGGATGGCTTGTCTCGTGCTCCTCAGCTTACTCATGTTTCATCACTCCTGATTGTTTCATATTTGAATAGTTGACGTACCTTGAATTTTATCCTAGCACATATTTTCAATTTTTTTCTATTCATAACCTGAACTATTAACATAACACAACAAAAGTCATAAATCCGGAGGTGAAATTTCTCCCAAGAAAACAGCAGAAGCGCACAAAAAACCCGAGCCTTCGGCCAGGCTCGGGAGATATGTTCACTCATTCGTCTGCGGTTTCTGGTGCTGCTTTTGGTCTTCAGGAGGCTGCGTATTTCTTTCCATATCGTCCGTATCAGCGCCCATGCCTTTCAGGAAAGAAAACAGCAGAGTGACGGCCTTGTTGATTTCCGGGTCTTTTAAAGCGCGGACGATATCAAAATACCCCGTCTTCCTGCCGCTGTCTTTTTCCTCGACGGCCTTTGTGACGCCCGCATTGATTTTAACGATAAACGGCTCAAGCTGTTTTACATCGAGCATGCCGAGAACGCCGCTTAACAGCAGGAGATTTTTCAGCATATTGGCCGTTTCCGGAGTATTCGCCTTCTTCACCAGGATATCCATCACTTTGTCTCCCTGGCCGAAGAGCCCGCGCAAAAGCGCCAAAACGCCGCGCTCGTTCATGTGCTGAAGAATGTGCAGAGATTCCAAAATCGCGTCTTTATTTCGTAAAAGAGCCGTCTCGATCTCTTCTAAGTCCTTTTTTCGTTTGTCTTCTTCTGTGACGGTCTGTTTTCGGATGCCGCTGATTGCTTTAGCCATTTTGCTGTTTCCCCCTTTTTACGGCGTCTCCCGGAAATACATAATCTTTACGCGCCCATTTCCGCTCAACCCGGACACCGATCTGCGGCTGCGGGTTTCCATAACGGAAATTGATTTTCGGAAGCGGATTAACGCCTTCTTTTTTCAAAATCTCCATCTTCGCTGATGTTTCTTTATAAGCCGGTGTATCGGTATCCTTATCCGCATAGCTGCTTGTCAAAAGGTTAATGGCGGCGTCTTTTGAATCGTTCATCGGGAGATAGACTTGTTTGCCTTTTACCCTGTCTGTGATGACGCATTTGACTTTCACATTTCCGTACGGTGATGTCAGACGGACAAGCGTTCCGTCTTCCAGCCCTCTTTCTTCGGCGAGTTCGGGCGAGACCTCAAGGAACACACTCGGTGTTTTTTCGGATATTCCTTTTGATCGGTAAGTCAGATTTCCTTCGTGAAAATGCTCGAGCAGCCGCCCGTTATTCACATGGATATCATATTCTTCACCAAATTCTTTCGGCTCGGTCCACTGAACGGGATATAAAATCGCTTTGCCGTCTGAAAAAGGGAACTTATCCGTAAATAAAAGCGGTGAATCGGTTCCGTCCGCTGCAACCGGCCATTGCAGTGAATTGTAGCCTTCGAGACGTTCGTAAGTGACGCCTGCATAGAGCGGCGAAAGCATTGCCGCTTCTTCCATAATGTCTGCCGGATGTTCATAGTGCCAATCAGCGCCCAGACGGTTGGCGATGTCCGTAATGATCTGCCAATCAGGCTTTGAATCTCCCAGCGGTTCAAACACTTCGTAAAGGCGCTGCACCCTTCGTTCCGTATTCGTAAACGTCCCTTCTTTTTCAAGGCTCGGGCTTGCCGGAAGCACGACATCGGCGAACTCGGCCGTACGCGAAAGAAAGATATCCTGCACAACGAAGAAATCCAGCTTTTCAAATGCGGCATGAACATGGTTAATATTGGAGTCGACAAGCCCCATTTCTTCTCCTTTTAAGTACATGGACTTCAGTTTTCCTGAGTGGATGCCTTCGATCATTTCATGATTTGTCATTCCGATTTCTTTCGGCAGGTCTGTTCCCCAGCCCTGTTCATACTTTTTGCGGGCTTTTTCATCCGTTACTTTTTCATAGCCGGGGAAGCTGTCAGGCATACTGCCGAAATCACTGGCTCCCTGCACGTTATTATGGCCACGAAGCGGATATGAGCCTGCGCCGGGCTTGCCGTAATTTCCGGTCACAAGGAGCATGTTGGAAATGGCCGTGCTCGTATCACTTCCTCCGATATGCTGGGTGACCCCCATCGCCCACAGTGCGCACACGCTGCCGGCTTCATGAATCATCCGGGCCACTTTGATTAGGGTATCCTTGTCCACACCGGTATGTTTTTCCGCATATTCCATTGTATAAGGTTCAAGACTTTTCACGAATTCATCTAATCCGTTCACTCTCTCATTCAGAAATGCAGTATCCGCCAAATCGTGATCAAGCAGATATTTCGATACGGCATTCAGCCAGACAATATCTGATCCGGCACGCGGCTGGAAAAACACATCGGAGCGCTCGGCCATTTCATGTTTTCGCAAGTCAGCGACGACGAGCTTCTGTCCGTGCAGCTTATGAGAACGTTTAATGCGTGTGGACAGGACGGGGTGAGACTCAGACGTATTTGAACCGATTATCAGAACGAGCTCAGCTTTTTCTATATCTGTAATCGACCCTGAATCACCGCCGTATCCGACCGTTCTGAACAATCCGGCCGTGGCGGGAGACTGGCAGTAGCGTGAGCAGTTGTCGACATTATTTGTGCCGATCACAGCTCTTGCAAGCTTCTGCATCACGTATGATTCTTCATTCGTGCATTTGGAAGATGTGATAAAGGCAAGTGCATCCGGGCCGAAATGTTCTTTTATATCGGTAAATTTATCAGCGATCAGCTGCAGCGCTTCATCCCATTCCGCCTCCCGAAACGAGTCTCCTTCCCGGATAAGCGGTTTGGTAAGGCGCTTTTCACTATTGACGAAATCCCAGCCGAATTTCCCTTTCACACACGTCGAAATGCCATTTGCGGGCGCCTCGGCCTGAGGCTCAACCTTTAAAATGTCTCTTCCTTTCGTCCATATATCAAAACTGCAGCCGACACCGCAGTAAGTGCATACGGTTTTCGTTTTTTTGATTCTTTCATCCCTCATGGCCGATTCCATGTCCGATATGGCCAAAATCGATCCGTACCCGGTTTCGACCCCTTTTGTGATGTCAATCATCGGCCGAAGCGTCTCTTGGTTAATGCCTGTTAAATACCCCGCTTCGCCTTCCATGCCTTTTTCCATCATGGCATTGCACGGACATACCGTCGAGCAATGTCCGCAGGAAACACATGATGATTCATTGATCGGCACATCCTGATCCCAAATGACCCGCGGGCGTTTCCGCTCCCAATCAATGCTTAAGGTTTCGGTTACCTGTACGTCCTGACAGGCTTCGACGCAGCGGCCGCATAGGATGCACTGGTCGGGATCATATCGGTAAAACGGATTTGATTCATCTTTAGGATACGGTTTTTGATCGAACGGAATGCTTTGATGATTGATTTTCATTTCCTTTACGGTATTATGTACTTCGCAGCTCCCATTGTTGTAATCACAGACCGTGCAGTACAATTCATGGTTGTGCAAAATGTTGTCCATGCCGATAATCTGCGCTTTTTTTACATCGGACGAAAGCGTATCGATGACATCTCCGTCCTTTATTTGCGCGGAACACGAACGCACCAGTTCCCCGTTAACATTGACGATACAGGTATCGCACGTTTCAATCGGCCCGAGACTCGGATGATAACACACGTGCGGCACGTCAATTGAACTATTGTTCAAAAGCTGCAAAACGGTTTGGCCGTCCGGCGCTTCCATTTCAACCCCATTGATTGTAACTTTCTTTGTATCAGCCATTTTCTTTTCCCCTTTCTGTCCCCCTCTATACATCCTCTATGATTCCCAACCGGCCTTTCACTAAAACATCTCGTTTATCTCAGGAAACATACGGGTATGAGCGGTAAAAAGGAGGCGTTCACATATGTTGAAGAAAAAAACACTCGCCACGGGATTATCGGCAGTGATGCTCACGGGATGCGCATTCGGCGCAGAAGCATTTTCAGATACACAGCCCGTCCATGCCGCAGCCGCTTCAAAAACGGAAAACCAACGTGCACAAGAACTGGTGAACAGCCTTTACCAATCGGCGTTTAAAGGGGAAATGCCGCAACATGTGAAAGGCCTGAAAATCAACCAAAGCACAAGACTGGACGTTTACAATAAAATCGGCGAGCCGGAACAAAAAGCAGACAGCCGCAACCCATTTGATTTATACAGCTGGAACATGGGAAACCCCGGTTATGGATTTTCCTATCATAAAAACGGAAAAATCTCGGAAATACGCTATTTCGGAACAGGGGTCGAGCGGCGCTTAAACCTCGGAAGCGTCACACCTGACGTCTTAAGCAAACAAATCGGCAGCGCTGACAAAATCCTGACAGTGCCAAAAACGGGCGAAACAGATTACGTCTACCATACGGGGCAGTATGAGCTCCGCTTCGTCATCGGCAGTGACCAAAAAGCAGACCACGTCAACCTAAAAGCCAGATAACGCAAAAAAAGCGGCCTCCCGGGCCGTTTTTTTCATAGACAGCTTCTCCGTCGTTCCTTACAATACATGGGAGTACAAAAAAAAGGGGAACAATGTGAAGTGATTAGACATCCATTGACATACGGAATATGTACCGTTTTTATCATCGCCCTCGGTTTGCTGTCCAGAACCGCATACATCACCGCCCTATTGCCCGGCATCATAAACGCTTATTTAGGAGATGCCTTGTGGGCGGCAATGATTTTTACAGGATTCGGGCTTTTCTTTCGGCACATCCGGACGGAAACAGCCGCATTTTTGAGCCTCTCGTTTTGCTGTCTGATTGAATGCAGCCAGCTGTATCACGCGCCTTGGATTGACGCAATCAGAAGCAGCACGCTCGGCGGGCTGATCCTCGGCTGGCAATTTGTCTGGAGTGACATTTTTGCCTATACTCTCGGGGTATGCGCTGCCGCACTTTTAGAATGGGCCGTAAAAAGAAACCGCCAGTCCCCTTCATAATCGGAGCACGCCGCCGATATGAAGGGATAAGGAGGTGGAAGCTATGGATATCCCTGCGTTATCAATCGCTATGCACCAGGCATCTCTGGCGCAGAATGTAAATATCGCTTTAACAAAAACGGTCATGCAGCATGCACAGGCTGCGGCGGAAGAAACAGTGAAAATGCTGCCGTCCCAGCACCCGACTGCCGGACATTCAATTGATGTGAAAGTGTAAAAAAAGATGCCGGATGATAACCGGCGTCTTTTTTTTTGCCCGTTGTACGTACACCATACCGGGCATACAGGAATAAGGTAAACGGAACCAACATTTGAAAAGGAGGTTTTCCTCTTGTACGATCCTTTCTATCATGAATACACAGCTGAGAGCCACGAACGGGTGCCATATCATTATCCGCGGCCGCCTTATTATTTCCCCAGACCATATCCATACTATCCGCGGCCGCCTTATTATTTCCCCAGACCGTATCCATACTATCCGCGGCCGTATATCCCGTACTATCCTTGGTATTAATGTTTGAAAAGAAATGACTGCAGACAGGAGGCTTCTCCTGTCTGCTATTCAACTTTGACCGACAGAATATACGGGAGAGCTTGAACTTTTTCCATTACCGCCGCTTTCCCGCTTTTGCTTTTCACCCTTCCCTTCACTTCAAGCACCGCCTTATTCAATTCATAGGACGTAATAAGAATTCCTTTTTCCTCAAGAGAAGTTAAAATATCATGCATGACGGCTTTCTCCTCAATCCTGAAACTGACAGACAAAGAATGCGCCGCCGGTTTAAACAGAAAATTTAACAGTTCAAGCCCGATTAACGCCAAAATCGTGCCGCTGATGCCGATGACATACATACCCGCCCCGATCGTCAGCCCGATCCCAGACGTAGCCCAAATCCCCGCGGCCGTCGTAAGCCCCCGCACGACATGCCGCTGCAAAATAATCGTGCCGGCTCCTAAAAATCCGACGCCGCTGACGACCTGCGCCGCCACCCGGCTCGGATCAAAGGACGTATGGCTGTTGGATAACAAATCAAAAAAGCCGTATTTGGAAACGATCATCATCAAGGCGCTGCCGACGGCCACTAAAAAATGCGTCCTCAAACCGGCTTCCTTCGCCCTGAATTCTCTCTCCAATCCAATAAGAGCCCCAAGCAGACCCGCAACCGCCAGACGAATCACAAAATCAAGTTCCATCCGTCTCTCTCCTTTCCTTATCTTCTTACCCGCTTTTTATCCCCCGTATCTTTTTCAATCAGCACAGGACTGCCCAGCTGAAAAAAACTGCATTTGAATATATACTTTGGTTCTTTATCATATTGTCAGTGCTCTTATTTATATGCGGAAGGTATGAAGCTGACGTTTCTAAAATAAGGAAAATAACTTATTGAGAGTATATTAAACAAGTTTATTCGTTGAAGCTGCGGCCGCTTGTCTCTTCCAATCTTCTAAAAACAGAACGAATGCCGCTCCCTCATGCTCAAAAATTGCTTTCAATCCGCAAAAATATATCGTAATATAAGATATAATCTCAATAAACGATGTAAGGTGGATGATGATGTCAAACGAAATCATGCGATTAAATGACCTCTGGACAGATATTTACTACCGGCTCCGTTATCAGCACCATGAAAAAATCACTCACCAAGGTGTACGGATTCTGCAAGTCATTCAAAAAGAGAAGGCAGTCGGAATAAAAGACATTGCCGAAGCGATTCAAGTATCACATAATACCGCTTCGGAACATATAAAGCGGTTACTGCAGAAAAAGTACGTTTATAAAACCAGAAGTGTTGAGGATGAGCGGAAAGTCATTTTAAAACTTACCAGTTTGGGGGCGGATGTCCTTTACCGGCATTCCGGTCTTGATGAAGAAAAGCTTAAACAGCTTCTTTTTGACAGCATGAATCATGAAGAAAGAACACTTGTCTTAAAAGCATTCAGTTTGATGAAGGAGCGTGCTGAAGATGTTTACGATCGTTAAAATCATTGTCTCCGCTGCTATTATTGGGATTATCACTGAAATATCAAGAAGAAGCCCGAGTTATGGAGGTATTATAGCGGCTTTACCAATTGTCAGTATGCTGAGCATGGTTTGGCTGTACATCCAAGGCGAAACGAAGGAGACATTAAGTCATTTTGCATTCAGCGCGGCTTCCGGCATCCCCTCCACAGTCATTATGCTGGTCATTATCGGCATCGCCCTTCGCCATTCACTGTCTTTCATTGCCGCATCAGGGCTTGGACTTACAGGATGGCTGGTTTTCTTGTATGCTCAGGATTTTATCGTAAAACATATAAACAGTCAGCAATAAGCATCTTAGCGCTTGTTTGTAAATACGAGGAATTTAAAAAAACAGGGATACCCCTGTCTTAAAAGTGACTCCGATTAAAAAGCGAACCCCCTTTCTTCACGAGAAGCAGACACCGCCGAACACAAAAACATCCCGTGTTGCGAACGGAGTCCGCAGCCTGTACAGCCATATCGGCATAAAAAACCGGCTGATCTCTCAAACAGAATGTCCGGCAATCACCTCAAAAAACGAGGTGAAATCTGTCAGTATCCCGTCATCCGCCAGCTGCTTTTCTTCAAATAGCGCGCGGTTTTTTCCGAGCGGGTCAATGGCCATAATCTTGCCTGCACCTGCTTTTTTCGCCGCTGTGAGCCCCGAAAAGGCATCTTCAATGACTAAGCATTCTTCAGGTCTGAGGCCTAACTTTTCCGATGCGATGAGAAAAATATCCGGCGCCGGTTTTCCGGGGAAGCTCCCGTCATCAAACGTGACTTTGTCAAAATCAAACCACCGATCCAACTGAAAGACGTCAAAGTAAAACTCGACATTTTCCTTTACCGTAGCCGTGGCAATGGTCATTGGCGTTTCTGATTTTTTCAGATGGTTCAATACGCCGGTCAGTCCCTTCGTCAGCTTTAACTCATCTTTGTTTTCAAGGCATAATTCTCTGTAGTAGGCTTCTTTTTCAAAAGACAGCTTCTCGATTTCTTCATTTGTTAAATCGCCGGAAATAAAATACGTCAGGATTTCACTGTTTGTTCTCCCGTGAATGTTAACGAAAATGTCTTCATCAGAAATGGTTTTCGGCGCGTATTTTTTCACCATGAAAAACCATGCTTTTTCGTGCAGATGCGAATCTTGAAACATCGTGCCGTTGAAATCAAAAATAACCCCTTTCATCGAACCGCCCGCCTTTTTTATTTTTTTGCGATTTTGACATCTACATATTGCTCGTAATGAATTTGAACATCTTTCATCACTTTATCATCCGTAATCAGATAATCCATATCATGCAAGTTATAGAACACGTAAAAATCTTCCCGGTTGAATTTTTTATTATCCGCCAGTAAAAATTTCGTCCGCGAATTATTCAGCGCGATTTGATGGGCTTCCCCTTCTTCAATGCTGTAAGAAGAAATCTCATCATTATGTATGCCGTTTGCGCTGATGAAAGCTTTCGTAAAATTGAATTTCTGCAGATTGCCGTTCACGATGGGTCCGACGAAGGCACCGGTATTTTTTCGGAAATCGCCGCCAATCAGGATGGTATCCGCAGTGTCACCATGTTTTAAAATATCAAATACGGGATAGTTGTTTGTGATAATCCTGATTCGCTTATGCAGCAGGTGTTTGGCTAAAAGTTCAATCGTCGTGCCGGGCCCTAAAAAAACGGTATCGCCGTCATTTACATAGGAAGCTGCGAGTTCCGCGATCTTCTCCTTCTCCTCCATTTGAACACCCAGTTTTTCATTATGCGATAATTCGTGATCAATGGAATAAGATATGCTCTGTGCGCCTCCGTGAATACGTACGATTTTTCCGGCCTTATCCAGCTCGTCCAGATCTCTTCTCACTGTCATATCAGAAACATCCAGTTCATCGATAATATCACTCACCGTAATAAACCCCCGCGAGTTTACGATATCGATGATTTTTAAAAGACGCTCTTTTTTTAACATGTTCAATCATCCCCTCAACTTTACACACAATCTAACACACTGCGGCAATCCGGTCAACAAAAACAAACACTAACAAACAACATAATTAACATATAAAACAACGAAAAACTTATATAAACCCTATAAAAACAGATGTTATTTCTTTATGAAGCTATTGACAACAAAAATGTATGCGTTTACTATTAAACAAAAGATAACAATTACGAACATTAACAAACTCCAATTCACACATTGGCGAAGGAGGATTCAGTAATGCTCAAATTACCTAATGACTTTATTTTCGGCGGGGCGACTGCGGCATATCAAGCGGAAGGCGCCACAAAAGAAGGCGGCAAAGGGCCTGTAGCCTGGGATGAATTTCTTGAAAAACAGGGAAGATTCAGCCCTGATCCGGCAAGTGATTTTTACCGTCAGTTTCCGGAAGATATTAAACTATGTGAAAAATTCGGAATAAACGGCATCCGCCTTTCTATAGCCTGGACGAGAATTTTCCCTGACGGCACGGGCAAAATCAATCAGGAAGGTGTTGATTACTATCATCGTATTTTCTCAGAGTGCCATAAACGCAACGTCATCCCTTTTGTCACGCTGCATCATTTCGATACACCGAAAGGATTATTTGATCAGGGAGATTTCCTCAACCGCGCTGCAATAGAAGCGTTTGTCAGCTATGCGGAATTTTGCTTTAAAGAATTCAGCGAAATCAGATATTGGAGCACGTTTAACGAAATTTATCCCACAGCCACCAACCAGTATTTACTCGGGGTTTTCCCGCCATCTGTTAAAAGTGATATCACAAAAGTCATTCAATGCCTCCATCACATGATGGTAGCGCATGCGATGACCGTCAATCTTTTTAAAGACGGCGGCTATCCGGGAGAAATCGGTGTCGTTCACTCATTAGAAACAAAATATCCCGCCAGCGACTCAGAAGATGACCGCCACGCCTGTTTTCTGGATGACGCGTTATCAGTGAGATTCCTCCTCGACGCCACCTACCTCGGCTATTATTCTGAGGAAACCATGCGGGCTCTGGATGAAATCTGTGAGGCAAACGGCGCTTCCTACGAGTTTTCAGACAGTGACTTTGACGTGATGAAAAAAGCTTCAACGCGCAATGATTATCTCGGCATCAATCATTATCAATGCCATTTCGTCAAAGCGTACGACGGAGAAACCGTTATTCACCATAACGGAACGGGCGATAAGGGCACTTCGGTCTATAAAGTAAAAGGAATCGGCGAAAGAATTTACAAAGAAGGCCTGAAGCGGACCGATTGGGACTGGCTCATTTATCCTGAAGGCATGTATGACATGCTGATGCGCATCAAACGGGACTATCCGCAATATAACAAAATTTACATTACCGAAAACGGCATGGGCTATAAAGATGAGTTTGAAGACGGCATCATTATGGATAAGGCAAGAATCGACTATTTAAAAGTCTATTTAGAAGCCGTCAGTAAAGCGATTACCGACGGGGTCAACGTAAAGGGGTACTTCTTATGGTCCTTAATGGATTTATTTTCATGGACCAACGGCTACAACAAACGTTACGGTCTTTTTTACGTCGACTTTGACACCCAAAAACGGTATCCGAAAGAATCGGCCTACTGGTACAAACTTGTAAGTGAAACAAAAACAATCATTTAACGATCATACATGGTGAAAAGAGTCTCTTTTCATCATGTGTGCCGTCTTTAGGAGGTTTTTTTCATGACAAAGGAAGAATTGCAGATGCTCGGTTTTGAAATCGTCGCCTATGCCGGCGACGCCAGAAGCACTTTATTGAAAGTCCTGAAAGAAGTCCGTGCCGGAAACTTCGAAAACACGGAAGCAGCATTGAAAAGCGCCGATGAAAATTTAACCCTCGCCCACAATGCGCAAACGAAAATGTTAGCTGAAGAAGCTGACGGCAAGGACATGGAATTAGGGTTTATTTTCGTTCACGGTCAGGACCACTTGATGACAACCCTTTTGCTCCGTGATCTTATTCAGGATTTTATAGAACTCTACCGAAGCCGCCGATAAGGAGTGGAAAAATGAACGGTATCATCAAGCAAATCGAAAAGGGAAAACCGTTTTTTGAAAAAATCTCAAGAAACATTTATTTAGGCGCGATCCGCGACGGCTTCTTAACTGCCATGCCTGTTATTTTATTCGCCAGCATTTTCATCCTCACCGCCGCTGTGCCGGAAGTGTTGGGTTTCACTTGGCCTAAAAGTGTTTCTGAATGGCTTTGGAAAGTTTATAACTATTCAATGGGCGCCCTCGGTCTGATCGTTGCGGCAACAAGTGCGAAATGCCTGAGTGAATCAATGAACCGAAAAATGCCTAAAAACAAAGGGATCAACCCCGTTTCAGCGATGCTTGCTTCAGTCGTCGGGTTTCTCATTTTAAGCGTCACTCAAATCGATGGCGGATTCTCCACGGAATACCTCGGCACAAAAGGTCTTTTAGCCGCTTTTGTATCCGCTTTCATAACAGTGAACGTTTACAGATTCTGCGTGCTGAAAAATATTACGATTAAAATGCCTAAAGAAGTACCGGGTACCATTTCACAAACATTTAAAGATGTTTTTCCGTTCGCTTTTTCCGTTTTGGCTATGGTGATCGTTGATTTATTGATCAGGAATACGCTGAATGTATCGTTTGCAGAGGCTCTCTCCTCTCTCTTATCGCCGTTTTTTACCGCCGCAGACGGTTATCTTGGGATTTGTATCATTTGGGGAATGATGGCGCTGTTCTGGTTTGTCGGCGTTCACGGGCCTTCTATTGTGGAACCTGCCATCGCAGCTATTATTTACGCAAATGTGGAGGCGAATCTTCAGCTTCATAATGCCGGCGAGCAAGCGTCCAACGTGCTGACCGTCGGACTCGGGAACTTCGTCGGCACAATGGGAGGGACCGGCGCAACCCTTGTTGTTCCGTTTATCTTTCTTCTTTTCGCGAAATCCAAGCAATTGAAAGCAGTCGGAAAAGCATCCGCGGTTCCGGTGTCTTTCGCAGTAAACGAACCTCTTCTCTTTGCTGCGCCGATCATTTTAAATCCTTATTTTTTCATTCCGTTTGTTGTAACGCCGATGGTGAATGTCTGTCTGTTTAAATTTTTTGTGGATGTCATCGGAATGAACAGTTTTATGTATGTTCTTCCGTGGGCCACCCCGGCGCCCGCCGGCTTGATTCTCGGAACCGGCATGGGGCTCTCGGCTTTTGTACTGACGGCTGTATTAATCATCGTCGATTTCCTGATATACCTGCCATTCTGCAAAGCTTATGACAAAGTATTAGCGGCGAAAGAAGCCCAACACACCGAACCTGAAAGCGCGCCGCAAACATTACAGCCCGCCATGGCCGGCGCCTCCGAAGACGCGGCCTCCGTCATCAGCACAAATCTTCAGGAATCCTCATCCGCCTTGGAACACAGCACCAATGTGTTAGTGCTGTGCGCCGGAGCGGGAACGAGCGCCATGCTTGCGAACGCACTGACAGAAGGAGCCGAAGAATATAACGTGCCGATTACCGCCTCAGCAGGCGCCTACGGTTCCCATTACGACATCATGAAAGACTTCGATATGATCATTTTGGCTCCGCAAGTCGGCTCTTATTACGATGACATTAAAGAAGATGCGGATCGCCTGCAAGTGAAACTCATCGCAACGAAAGGAGCGGAATATATCAGCCTCACCAGAAATTCACAAAAAGCCATTCAGTTCATACTGGAGCATACCTCAAAATAGAATCGGGGGTTTATCATGGATGCCAAACTTTTGAAATTAAGATTCGAAGACGTTTTCAAGAGAAGTAACGGAGAACTGTTTTTCGCACCCGGCCGGATCAACCTGATCGGGGAACATACGGATTATATAGGCGGCCACGTTCTTCCATGCGCGATCACGATCGGAACTTATGCCGTATGCGCAAAACGCGAAGATCATCAGATCCGGTTATACTCAGAAAACTTTCCTGACAGCGGCATTGTCTGCCTTGATCTTTCCGCCACAGCATACAAAAAAGAAGACGGCTGGGCCAATTATCCGAAGGGGATGATCCATTACCTTCTTAAAGCCGGCGGCCAAATAGACAGCGGAATGGATATTCTTTTTCACGGTACGATTCCAAACGGAGCCGGTTTAAGCTCCTCCGCTTCTATTGAAATGTTAACCAGTTCCATTTTAAGGAAGTTATTCAGTCTGGATGTTTCCGATACTGAACTGGCGCTTATCGGAAAAAGAGTCGAAAATGAATTTATCGGCGTGAATTCAGGCATTATGGATCAATTCGCAGTGCAAAAAGGCAAAAAGAACATGGCTATTCTGTTAAACTGCGATAAGCTTGAGCACGAAATGATTCCGGCTGCTTTTAACGGATATAAAATCGTCATTATGAATACGAACAAGCGCCGGGAGCTGGCGGCTTCAAAATATAATGAACGCCGCAGCGAATGTGACGAGGCTCTCTCGGAACTGCGGCAATATCGGAATATCGCATCACTTGCGGAATTGACGGCAGAAGAATTCAACGAACTCGAATCCCTTCTCTCCTGTGAAACGTTGCGTAAAAGAGCCCGGCACGCGGTCAATGAAAACGAGCGAACCCTCTCAGCCGCGGAAGCTCTCAAATCGAATGATTTGAAAACGTTCGGCGAGCTGATGAATGCGTCCCACCGTTCGTTACGCGATGATTATGAAGTGACCGGTGACGAATTAGACGCGCTCGCTGAAGCAGCCTGGAAAGAAGGAGCACTCGGAGCGCGGATGACGGGCGCGGGGTTCGGCGGCTGCGCCATAGCCATTGTAGAAAGTGAAGAAACCGCCGGCTTTATACGGGCCGTTTCATCTCACTACCGCAGCAGGACAGGTCTTGAAGCTTCTTTTTACATCGCAGATATAAGCGATGGCGCGGCTGAATGGAGGGAAAACTAATCATGGCGATTCTCGTTCTCGGCGGCGCCGGCTATATCGGTTCTCATGCGGTTGATCAATTATTAAACAAAGGATTGAAAACGATAGCTGTGGATCATCTGCAGACAGGCCACCGGAAAGCTGTCCATGAAAAAGCAGTTTTTTACTATGGAGATATCCGTGACAAACCGTTTCTTCGCTCTGTGTTTGCGAAGGAGAACGTAACAGGCGTTCTCCATTTTGCCGCTCAATCCCTTGTGGGCGAATCAATGAAAGACCCTCTTTCATATTTCAATAATAATGTGTACGGTACACAAATTACGCTGGAGGTCATGCAGGAATTCGGGGTGAAACACATTGTGTTTTCTTCATCCGCCGCTGTATACGGCGAACCTGAAAAAGTGCCCATCACAGAAGACATGCCGGAAAAGCCGGAAAGCGCATACGGCGAATCAAAACTCATGGCAGAAAAAATGCTGAAGTGGTGTGAAACCGCCTGCGGCATAAAATATGTCTCGCTTCGGTATTTTAACGTTGCCGGCGCGAAAACGGACGGTTCCATCGGAGAAGATCATCATCCGGAAACCCATCTTATCCCTATCCTTTTACAAACCGCGCTCGGTCAGCGCGAGGAGGTTTTGATATTCGGCACTGACTATGATACAAAAGACGGCACGTGCATCCGCGATTATGTCCATGTTTCCGATTTAATCGATGCTCATATTCTCGCTCTGGAATATTTGCAAAACGGCGGAGACAGCGGCATTTTCAATTTAGGATCAAGCACCGGGTTTTCCGTATCAGAAATGGCGGAAGCGGCCCGGCAAGTGACCAAAAGAGACATAAAAGTAAGAGCGGCCGCAAGAAGACCCGGTGATCCAAGCACCCTCATCGCTTCCAGCGATAAAGCGCGGAACATTCTGGGCTGGAATCCGAAACAAACGAACATATCGGAAATCATTGCGTCAGCATGGAATTGGCATCGGCATCATCCAAACGGATACAAGGACAAATGAAATGGAGGCGGCGGTCATTGACGTTTTTGAATCAGTCGCAGGGTTTCTGAAAGAAAGCACTGTCTTAGGCGACATAAATGAAACAGATGTGATTTATACAAGAAACAGACTTCTCGATCTGCTCGGACTGACGAATTATGCAGAACCGAAACATATCAAGAAACAAAACAGGCTTCACTATTTGGACGAAATGGTGAAAGACGCGGTAAAACGGTCAATCATTAACGATACGCCGGCTGAAAGAGACATGCTGGAAAGCAGAATCATGGACGTGATCACACCGGCCCCTTCTCTGATCAATGCCGCATTCAGCAAATTGTTATCAGATTGCCCGAAAAAAGCAACAGATTATTTTTATAGATTGAGTCAAAACAACGACTATATTAAGACGCAGGCCATTCGAAAAAATATCGTGTACAGCTCACCAACACCTTTTGGAGAATTGGACATCACCATTAATTTATCAAAGCCCGAAAAAGACCCTAAAGACATCGCCGCGATAAAAAACAGCCCGGGAAACCGGTATCCGACATGCCTGCTCTGTATGGAAAACGAGGGGTATACCGGAACACCGCATCACCCCGCCCGTTCAAACCACCGCATCATCAGGCTTGACTTAGCGGGAGAACAGTGGGGGTTTCAATACTCTCCTTATGCGTATTACAGCGAGCATGCTATCTTTCTTTCAAGCGTGCACAAGCCGATGAACATCAGCCGTGACAGCTTCAGAAGGCTTCTGGCCATTACGGAAATTTTCCCGCATTATTTCGCGGGATCAAACGCTGACCTGCCGATCGTAGGAGGTTCCATTCTTTCACACGATCATTATCAAGGCGGCGCCCATGAGTTTCCGATGGCAAAAGCGGGTTCCCTCTACCCTTTTCATATGCGTCATTTTCCAGACGTTCAGGCCGAAGCCGTGAAGTGGCCGGTATCAGTGATCCGCCTTCGCGCAAAAGATCCGAATTTGCTGACAGATGCCGCTGCGTATGTTTTTGAAAAGTGGCGGGAATATTCAGACGAAACCGTCAGCATCATCGCAAAGACAAATGAACCCCATAATACCGTCACCCCAATTGCCAGACGCAGGGGAACGGATTTCGAAATCGATCTCGCTCTCAGAAACAACCGCACCTCCGAAGATTATCCGGATGGCATTTTTCACCCGCATCAAGATGTCCATCACATCAAAAAAGAAAATATCGGTCTGATTGAAGTGATGGGGCTCGCCGTTTTACCTCCCCGCCTGAAAGATGAGCTGGCAGAAGTGAAAAAGTATTTACTGAATGAACCTCATGACATCAAAGACATTCATCTTCCGTGGGCTGAAAACATCAAAGCGGATGAAGACGTGACACCGGAAAATGCAGCCGCTGTTTTACAAAAAGAAACCGCGAATGTATTTTTACGCGCGCTGACCGATTCAGGCGTTTTTAAAATGACACCCGAAGGAATTCAGGCGTTTCAGCGTTTCACGACGTTATTGGAGAATGGCAGCTGAAACATTCAGAGTGAAATCAATCAACAATCTTTTTTATCAGGAGGTATTGTGATGTTCAAAAACCGATTGAAACGTGTATTTGTAAACGCAATCTGTCTTTCTCTCATTTTCACTGCTTTTACATTCTTTGAGAAGTCTCCTAAAGCAAAAGCGGATGCCCCGTTTGCCTATGGCGCTGATATAGGATGGCTGAAACAAATGGAGGACGAAGGTGTGCGCTGGCTGGATGACGGCGGAAAACAGAAAGATGCCTTGCAGATTCTTAAAGATCACGGAATAAATGCCGTGAGACTGAGAGTGTTTGTGAATCCGCCAAGCAGCTATTATTGGCTGAAAGACGGCACAACATGGACCATGCTCGGCTATAGTGACAAAGCGGGCGTACTTGCGGCGGCCAAAAGGGCAAAAGCGTTAGGAATGAAGGTAATGGTTGACTTCCATTACAGTGATGTGTTCGCTGATCCCGGCCACCAGACCAAGCCGAACCAATGGACCGGCTATTCAAGCAGCCAGCTGCAGGCAGCCGTGTATAACCATACGTACGATGTCATGAAAGAACTTAAAAATCACGGCATCTCCCCTGATTGGGTGCAAGTAGGGAATGAAATGAATTCAGGAATTTTACTGCCCGACGGCAGCACGAACGATTTCAGCAAATTGACCGCCTTACTGAACAAAGGCTATGACGCCGTGAAATCCGTCAGCCCGGCCACCAAGGTCATCAGCCATTTGGCACACGGCACGGACAACAGCCTATTCAGATGGTGGTTTGATCAATTCTTTAAAAACGGAGGAAAAACCGACATCATCGGCGTTTCGTTCTATCCCTATTGGGAGGGTAAGCCGTACTGGGAGCTCACCGGCCAATTATCCTCTAATTTAAATGACATCGCCTCACGCTACAACAAGGAAGTTATGGTGGTTGAACTGGGCGGAGATGAAAATAATCCGAAAGATTCCTACTGGACCATAAAAGACACCATAAAACTGGTGAAAGCGGTTCCGAACGGTAAAGGAACCGGCGTATTTTACTGGGAGCCCGAGGCTCACTCCAGCGTTCTGTCAGACGCGTATCCATTAGGCGCAACCGCCAAAGTGTCTAAAAACGTCTTGAAATACACAACCGCAATTGACGCTTTTTATGACGCCGCAACAGGAAAATGATTGATGCGAATCTCAAGCAGGCTCATTGCGCAGCCTGCTTTTTTATAAGGCTGTAGAGTTAGCCTGTTATGAAACAGAGAAAGTAACGAATACGGAAAGAAAGATACCCGAAAAGCCGCTTTTTAAATAGAATACTTCTTCTGTTCCCCCTCCTTCTTATTTCTGCGCACTATCTCTCAGTTCCTAAATAATAACTTTACGATTGTTGAAAAAGAAACAAAAATTTTATAATATTGTGTAAGCACCACCGAGCAGGAGGACGGGACATGGACAAAAAAGAACAGCTCCTCACGGATTTCAGGGACTTTTTTAACAAGATGGTGTGGCTGAATAGGCTGAAGATGGAAGAAAGCCTTAAGGGGCATAAACCTTCTGAAGTGCATTGCATCGAATTCATCGAAAAAATTGAAGACGCCAATGTGACAAAACTTGCGGAGTCTCTTTATATGACAAGAGGCGCCATAAGTAAATTAACGAAGAAGCTTATCAATAAAGGCCTTATCGAAAGCTATCAGAAGCCGCTTAACAAGAAAGAAATCTATTTCAGGCTTACCGAGCAAGGAAAAGTCATTTATAAAATTCACGAGGAATTGCACAAAGAGTTTCAAGAACGCGACAAAATCGTGTTTGAACAAGTAACTGATGAACAATTTGACACAATGCTGAACTTCGTGGAAACATACAGCAGGCATTTGGATTCAGAAATAAAGAAACTTGGTGCAGACATGAAATCGGAATAAATATGAATAAAACCATAGGCAGCCCTGCTCCATGAAAACGGGCTGCCTTTTTATACCCCTCTTATTGTTGACAAAGAAACAAAATCACTCTATTATTTTGTTGACAAGGAAACAAAGACAGCGATTTTGAGAGGAGAATACTATGTCAAGACATAAAAGAAAGGAACTTCGGCTGCCAAAAGAAGTTCTCACAGCCGCCTGGGCTATTGCACTGGGAGCAATCGCTCCAATGCTTGACTCTACGATGGTAAACATCGCCATCGACAAACTGACCAAAGACTTCAACACGACATTGGATACCATTCAGTGGTCCGTTACAGGCTATGTCTTAGCACTTGCGATTGCAGTACCCGTATCCGGCTGGCTTATGAACAAATATAACGGTAAGAAAATCTTCATCGGCTCAGTCATCGCCTTTGGTGTCATTTCTGTTTTTGCGGGGATGAGCCGTGACGTTTCCAGCTTCATCTTCTTTCGTTTGCTTCAAGGATTCAGCGCCGGCATTATGACTCCGCTTATGTCAACACTCTTGGTTAAAACGGCAGGTCCGGAAAACCTGGGAAAAGTGATGGCAATCGTCAGCACCCCTATGATCTTCGGCCCGATCTTAGGACCTGTCATCGGAGGCTTCATCGTCCAAGGCGCTTCATGGCATTGGATTTTTTACATCAACGTGTTCATCGTTTTGATTGCTGCACCGCTTATGATGAAAACCATTCCAGACTTTGAACCATTCAACAAAGATCGTAAACTCGATATTTTCGGGATTATCAATTTGTCATTAATGAGCGCGGCATTGATTTACGCTATTACAAAAGCGGCGGATCATGCATCATTTAACAATAGCGACACCATTTTATGGGCGGGCATCGGTCTTGTTTCAGCAGCCATTTATCTTGTATATAATCTGATCAAGAAAAACCAAACCGTGCTGCCTATGAATTTGTTTGCAAACAAGAGCTTCTTATCATCTTCGATCGGGTTGTTCTTAGCGAATGTTGCCATCATGGGGCCGATGTTAATACTTCCGCTGTTTTTTCAAAACATTCGTCATTTCACGGCAGTCGGAGCAGCACTCGCTTTAATCCCTCAAGGAGTCGGAATGCTCGTGACTCGTCCGCTGATCGGAAAAATGATTGATAAAATCGGTGCGAAATACGTGGTTACGGTCAGTCTTGTTCTTTCGCTGATCGGATCTATCCCGCTTATTTTTATCACCGATAACACAAGTATGATCTGGATTTCCGTCGTATTATTTATCCGCGGCACCAGTTTTGGAGGAATTATGCTCCCATTAATGAGTGACGCTTATACAGGCCTTGACAGCAAACAGCTTCCGGAAGCGGGTGTCGGTATTCATATGATTGAAAACCTCGGTTCCAGCTTTGGCTCAGCTGTGATCGCAACCGTTACCGCAACTGTCATACAAGGATTGCAGCCAACGATTCCGAACAGTTTAAAAGGCTACCATGCCGGATTCTTAATATCCGTCATCATCCTTGCGGCCATCTTCATTCCAAGTCTGTTCCTTACCCATAAAAAGACTGCGATATAAAGAACTTTTTAAAGTAAAAAACCCTTGCGCAGCAAGGGTTTTAGTGAACGAAACTGATGATTGTTGTTGACAGAGTCGGCCAACAATAGACAAAGCCTTTTACTCATTCACATTGCTTTTCATTAATCATTCTACTTCCGTTAATTCTTGTTTTTGAACGTCTTTTGTATGTTTTTTCGTAAAATGGACTTTAACAGCTTCTTCGTTTTCCCAAATCTCCCAAAGCATGATTTTGCGTTCTGATGGTTCGAGCGGATGAGCATGGAACTGAATACAGCCGTCTTCTTTGTTCGTTTCTTCCTCAAGTTTTTTGAATTCCTTCATTATTTCATTAAGGTCTTTATCACTGATGATTTTTAAGCATGCCGTTATGTAATGCATCGAAATTCCCCCTCTTCCCATCTTTTTATGGCTTTACATTATAACATCGAAACCGGCATACCGCATTCTCAACATATAAAAAACCGTCCATAAAAAATGAACGGCAATGTTTATTTAAGGGCATTAAGAGCGACTTTTGCAGCCTCAGCGATAAGAGCATTATTATAATTGGCATCTTCCGTAAACCGGTTTGACAGGATTGCCAAAACAATTGGGGCTCTGTCAGGCGGCCACACGATGGCAATGTCGTTTCGTGTGCCGTAGCTTCCGGCTCCGGATTTATCGCCGACTTCCCATCCTGCAGGAGCGCCTGCCCGAATCAGTTCGTCGCCGGTAGCGTTGCCCCGCATCCAATCTGTTAAAATCGTGCGCTTGTCAGTCGTGAGAGTGTTACCCAAAGCGAAAGTCTTAAGATCAGTTGCCAGTGCTTTTGCGGTGCTTGTGTCACGACGATCCCCGGGAATCGCAGAGTTTAGATCCGTCTCGAATCGATCAGCTTTCGTTACATGATCCCCGATCTGTTTCAATGACTTTTCAAAACCTTTAGGGCCGCCAAGCTGCTGCAGCAATAGGTTCCCGGCGGTATTATCGCTGTAACGGACAGCGGCTTCTGAGATTTCTTTCAGGCTCATGCCTGTATCCAGGTGTTTTTCTGTGATTGGAGAATATGTAACTAAATCGTCTTTGCTGTAGCGGATGATGGCATTAAGTTTTTCATTTGAGCTTTTCTTCAGAACAGCAGCTGCGGCCAGAACTTTATAGGTTGATGCGTAAGCAAACCGTTCATTCGGCCGATAGGCGATTGTCTTGTTTGAACCTGTATCAATCGCATAAACCCCAAGCCTGGCATCAAATTTTTTCTCAAGCTGAACAAATTTTTGATTCGTTATACAGCTTGTCATTTTTGTGTTTTCTATAGACTTCGCTTCAGCATGCGCTGAGCCGAATAAAGGATTGAAACCGGTAAAGCTTAAACATAAAAGTCCAATGCATATTCCAACTTGTATTCCCGCTTTATTTTTCACATTCAGGCCTCCTCATTAAAATGATTTTGTATACATCTTCTAATTAACATTACAAACAGGATGAAAGTCAATATATTTCCTGTGAGATGTTGTCCATGACAGTTAGGAAATCAGCTGAAAATTTAATTAAAAACACCCCTGAATCTCTTCAATGGATAGTGTTTCTTCCGGCAGATATTTCGAGAAAAACCCGTGTGATACAGCGTTTGATTTCTTGCCGGAGCCGCCCTGCGGCACCAGATTCGTATCATTCAGCCCGCCGCCGCTGTGCTTCTTGTATACGCCGGCCGTGTATGTCGCGGCATTCGTAAAACACCCAGCCGCTCTACCCGAATTCATTTTGCCAGCCGGACCATACGGCGGAAGCAGGCGGCGCAACGGCCGCCGCTCCCATAAGTAACACAACTGATAAATGATTGACTGAATCGTTTTTTCACCGTCATTGCTTCCCCTGCTTTTTAAATTCTGCGATTTCCTTAGGGGTAGCCTTCCGGACTCCGTCTGCGTCTGTCCTGTTTGCCACTTGAACGCCTTCCATGTTTTTTATCTCGCTGACTATTCCCAAATGCTCTAAATACACATGATCACCAATCTTGAAACGATTCTGTTTGGCCCGCTCCTCGGTCATGCTCCTGTATTCAGTCGCGGCTTTCATTTTTAATTCAGCCAGACACATTTGACAAAGTGTTACTGTTACAGAATTGCCGTTAAAATCAGTAAACGAAACCGATCTGACAGATTCCTTTTCCGGGTGCATCGTGCATGTTTTCTTCATAGGTGATGGCCGTGTAAATTCAATCATTCCGCTTCCTCCTCAAAAAAAGTCTTTTCGTCCCTCTCACATAACTCCGGATGAACGGGAAGTTCCATACACTCGCATTCGAACTGTCACGACACCGCCATCTGACGGATTTTCATACATCCTTCATAGCTGCAAGCCTATATTCCTTTATATTCCCAATGCTTGCCGCACTTCCCTGTTAGGATGAAATTTCTAAAGCTGTTGACCAGTTGCCGCATGTTGGTTCCATGCGAAAAGCCGTATCCCAATTCATACGGGTGAATTTCAGCCCTCTAATATGTGTGTGCTATGCTTTTTAAAGGAGGTGCATCACATGATGTTCTAACAACCGATTCAACCTGAACAAAGTGATTTAGTCGACAAAAAGATTGCCGAGAACAAAAAGAACGGTGAATCTAAAAACAATTGACCTTTCTGAATATGAATTGCTAGTCAATGCATATTCCAAATTAATAAGATAAATAAAAAAGACCCCTTCACAGTTAATGGTGAGGGGGTCTTGAGTATGCGGCCGATATTTCTTTATTGAACTCCAAACGAAGAGATGCAAAAATGGATTGAAGAGGTGATGATTTTGCCGCCATGTTAATGTACAAATATTTAATTAATACTGTATCAGTTTATTCAATATGTTAATTTTACTTTGATCTTTATTACTCTTCTTTGTTCTTCTATATCCATCTAATAAAGACATATTATAAACCTTGAGGTAATCATCAATAGTCAGCAAATGATATTTGGCTCCGTCATCTTCAAAAACCCCTAGGTTATGATAGTCTACATCTGCAAATGGTTTTAAATCCTCAATGTAAGCAATGCCTATTTTAGTATTAGTTTTCCTAAATTCATGCTCATGTAAATCAACCAATTTATATCCTTGCAGTTCCATAATTTTTTTAAGTTTTTCCCACTTTTCCTCTAAAAATATTAAAGGAATAAGGATGTCAATATCTTCTGGTGAAAAGTTCAACCCAGTTACCTTTTCAAGACCTAAAGAGCCATATAATAATGGAGTAATGTCTAACTCTTTATTAAGAGTTTTAGCTATATTTATAAATTCATTATACAATTTCATTTTATATCCTCAATTTTTGGCTATTTAGAATCAACTGCTCCTTGGAGTCCACTTTAAAAGGATTCTTTTATCTCAATGGGTCTCCTGAAGCTATATGCCAATGCAGATGCTTTGAATCCTGATAATCTCCTAAGTTTGTAAGCACCCTGCAAGAACCACTTTCTTTTGTCACCTTCGCCGCAACCTTTTTAATCACACCCAGCAACTCGAGTAAAAGTTCATTGTAGTCTTCTTCCAAAGTGATTAAAGAAGAGATATGTTTTTTAGGAATAGCAACAATATGCACCGGCCAAAAAGGTCTTGTATGATGATACGCCAATACATTCTCGGTTTCTAAAACTTTATTTACTTTTGTTTTTCCGCTTAATACTTCATCGCAATAAAAATCTTCTGTCATCATTAATCCCCCCCTTACTTTTTAGCGTTGATCTTCATAGTCAATATACAAATTCACTCGATGCTCTGCTTTATTTTTCACCTTTATCATTAAAATAAGAGAACCACAATAAACTTATGAATCCAGCAGCTCCTATAATTGTAGATATAATGTAAGTCCAATTAAGTAAATCCATAAGCTTTCTCCTCTAAGAAATAATGTCTAAATAAAATGTTTACTCTTTATCGTATTGCTTTATAGAATTTTCCATTCCGTGCAATCCAGCCGCTTTTGATACGGTGTTTAAGGATTGCTACCTATTCTAACCAATACAAGACTGCCCTCATCTACTGCTTTTAACTAAACTAATTTTTGTATCTCTTTCAATGTATCTTTAATAATGTCAACAATAATCTGGGGTTGATCAACATGTAGACCGTGTGATGCATTCTTCACAACAATATGTTTGCTATTTGTTGATAAACGCAGAAAGTCTCTTTGAAATAGATTCCACGCAGCGAAGGATTCAGTTGTATGATAAGACTGTAAACCAGCGCTGACAACTATAAGTGGGATATCTCCTAATGATGTGCATTTGTCTATTTGTTCAAAACTATCTTGAATTTCACTTAAAGAACCTTCTACCGAAAATTGATTAAAGTAAAGAGATCTTGTTTCTTCACTGAATAGTGGTGGCATAATTTTGTTTTGATCTTCATGGCAGGAATCTAAGAGAATAACCGCTGCTACTTCTTCTGGATATGTACAAGCATATAATCTTACATTTGCTCCTCCAAATGAATGCCCTACGAGCATATATGGTGGTTTAATATTCGCATTTTGTAAAAGAGTACGAAGATTTTCAACAGACTGCTTGCTGTCTTTTGGTCTATCGTCTTTTTCACTTTTTCCTAAACCTGCTCTATCGTAGATGAAAAATTGCGCAAATTTTGAAATTTCACCTTTTATAGGGTCCCAAGAAGCAGAAGGGCATCCGTACCCTGATTCAAATATGACTGTAATGTTTTCATTTTGCCTTTCAAAAAATTCGTAATAGAGCTTAATACCACCAATATCTTGCATCTTGCCAGTATTGGTAATTTTATTCATACAAAAACCTCCAGTGTTTAATCATTAGATTTATAGGTTAAAACGGGGCATTCTGTCTCTGATTTTTTTAGTCAAATGCCATCATCTCATTCCAATAAACTCTTCTTCTCTAAAAAATACTTCTTTTAAACCCTTATCATCACTTAGAACACTATATGCTACCCTAGAAATCGAGACTCTCTATGTAATAATGGGTATTCATCTAATCTGTCATTTTTTAAGATATTAGTTAAGATATTTATCATTGTTCACATCTCTCTTTGTTAGAGTAAAGACGTGTTTAAACTTAAACCATTTGAAACACGGCATACAATGCAACTTCAGCTACAAGCAAATAAATCATATATCTAGCATAATTTAATACATCTTCATCAGTATTTTTCTCTTTTTTAAAAGTCCATGCAAATAAACCTAATACAGTTGCCACTAATGCGATTTCAATTATTGTTAATATTTACATACCTTCCTCCTAAAAAAGAACAGGGTAAATAGACTTATGTTAACTTTCATTCAATTAAGTCTCTTCAGTCAGGATTTATCTTATAAAAACTTTCCACTTCTTCATGTTCATCACATTCAATGAGTTCAAAGCTGCCCGGTACATTATACATTATTTTCCGTTAATATATCAATTCCGGTTAATAAATCACCTGCATCTTGAATTACGCCATTTTCATCTTTTACACACTACAATTCATTATCTAAAAATATGTTCCAGCCTTTTAACTGGCTTAATATTTCCAATTCATTCAAACACTGCCGAGTAATTCCTGCACTCCGGTTTCCCATCCATAAGCTCTCTTCTCAAATGCTTAATCACATAATTAAAAGGACAAAGAAGTGGGTCAAATGATTCATTTTACCATTTTAGATAGTACATTGACCTTATTCCACATTCCTCCATGGTAAAATCTTGTTGAAGTATTTCGAATGAAAGGATTATGGTCATGAAAGTTTTCGAAGCAACCACCCTCCTCGCCGCTGCCAAACAGCGTGCCGATGAATACAAAAAACTGCGCGGCCAGATGGTCAATCTGAAAAAAGCGTTTCAAGGTATGGCTGATCTCGGTGACAGCGACTTCTCAGGCCGGGGCGCTGACAACATCAAAGCCTTTTTCCAAGACCACGCCGGCGTCACAGACAGCTGGCTTGATCTGATCGATATGAAAATCGCATTTCTCACAAGCCTTCCCGGTAAGGTCGAAGATGCCGGACTTTCCAATTCGCATGTGGAGGAATCATTTCTGGAGCATGAGCTCACCCACGCCCTCAGTAAATCAAAGGCGATTATGGAAGAGCAGAAAAAGGACATGCGCTCCATCCTCGGAGAGATTGAAGACATCATCTCGCTTGATCTGTTTTCAACCGAAAACACAGATCAGAAGATTTCTTCAGCTGACAAAAAAAGAAGCGAAACGATACATAAGCTCGGCAAGCTTGATCACGATCTAACGAAAGAATACGCAGAAACCGAAGCGAACGAACAGTTCATCCAAGCCGACTTTCAACAGCTTCAAAACGCCACAGGCAAAGGAAAAGGCGCCACGCCGCTTCACTACAACGCCAAAGCGTACCGTGAAAGCGACATCCATAAGAAAAAAGGCGAGATTGCTAGGCATTCGGATGCTTATTTGACGATTAAAAAGGAAGAAGCGAAAGAGCGGGAAATCAAGGATCTGAAGAAAAAGCTGGCCGATGGAGTCACTGATCCGGATGAATACTTAGAAATCGCCAAAAAGGTTGGCTATGAGAATCTCACCCCTGAACAGCTTGAATTTGTTTCATTTCTGGAACAGCGTAAAGCTTTCATTGATAACGGAAAAGAAGCATTGCGAATCATAGGTGATGGCGCCAAAGGTCTGCTTGTAGGTGTATACGATCTTGCCAAGGATACCGGTGAAGGAGCACTTCAACTCGGACGGAATATTGGTTGGACAATTGACAACTTAAACAAAGATCCTCAAAAAGTTCTGGATACTGTTCTGGAATACGACTATCTAGGTGTCTTTCAAAGTATGGTTGACACATTGAAGGATGATTGGGATAAAAAGATGATTCACGGCGATGCATATACACGGATGCACTATGTTACTTACTTGGGCGGAAGTCTTCTGTTATTGAAAGGCGGAAAGTCCTCTGTCTCAACAGGCTCAAAAGATCTTGCTAAAGCTGGCGGCACAATTAAGAAAGGCGGAAAGTCTGTAAAACAGTTTTACAAATCTCCTGTCAATCGGTATACTCCTGCATTAGAAGGAATCCTTCAAGATGCTGAGCATACTATTAACGTAAAAAATACACCACTCCTAAAAGGAATAGCCGATTCCACTAAAGATAGGGTACTCTTTAAATCAATCAATGGTAAGTCATCAAAAAACAAGGCAGTTAAAAAAGGCCTTTCCAAAAAATCAAGAGAAGTTGCGCTTCCAAAGGTAGACACATATGAACAAGCTAGAAATGAGGCGCTAAATCTAATTGGTGATTTAGGAATAGATTCAAAGCCTTTTATAGGTACTTTATCTAAAAGCGCAGGCTTTGGTAAAGTTACTGGCCGAATGTCTGAAGATAATAAAGTCCTTTGGAGATTAGATTATGATCCCGAAAAGGGACCTCATATAAATGTTGAGGATTATAGAAATGGAAAAGGAGATATGGCAAAGAAATATTATATACCTTTTAACGGAAACGAAGATACTTATAAATCCCTTTTAAAACATTTAAATAAATAGGAAGTGTTAATATGACCTTATACGAAGAATGTCTAGAAGCTCTTGGAGATAACAAAGAAGTCCTCACTATTTCTGAGACACGTAAATATCATGAGCATCTTGGCGAAAGTTTCCCCTTCACATCATGGGGAAGAATTAAATGGGATGAAGTAACTTATCACAGATCTATTGATTACGCTGAAGATATTGATGAATGGTTAGTTGAGAATAAAATAGATAATAAAACTGTTATTCTCCTTTGGGCTTACGGTGATTATCCAGCTGTAAAAACCAGCTTAGACAACGCCTTAAACGTAATTGATGATGTAACTGCTGTAGGTTCAGATA
Source organism: Bacillus sp. SJ-10 (assembly GCF_002843505.1). NCBI lineage: Bacteria > Bacillati > Bacillota > Bacilli > Caryophanales > Bacillaceae > Bacillus > Bacillus sp. SJ-10. Next base: position 3,494,122 of record NZ_CP025258.1, read on the forward strand.
CCTTCATGTTCAGCGAATCTGGTTATGTTATTGAATTTTTCCATGATGGAGATGTAACAATAGGAAAAGCAATATGAAAATATTAGCCCTTCTTAGTTAAGAGAATCAATATGAATTTAGAGAAAAAAATGAAAGATATATTAATTAAAAGAAAAAAACTTAATCTTAATGATGACTATGGCATTCAAAAAAGTTGGGATGAAATAATTGAAGTGCTTTCAGAAAACGAAGAAAATACAATCAGCTATCTAGAAAATTGTAATAAACAGATTTATATTGGGTCAGTGAGGTATTTGAAGATTTAGCTGAAAGTTTGCACAGTAAAGAACTTATTAATTGTTTAAAAAAATTAGATGAAAAGTGCCCTGACTTAGAAATGACAAACGATATTGATATAGCAGAAAGTTATATAGAATAACGATACGCACCATTTCTCAGATTTGAAGTTCATTTCTTGGTGGTGATAAGTAATGATTGAAATTAAAGTTTCTGATCCTGTATTTAGATTTCTCGGTGGACATTTCCACCAAGGAATAGAGTCTCCGGCAAATGCACTTGATAAATATTTAAATGAAGCATCACAAAAACTAAAAGAAAGAGATTTAATAGCACTAACTGAGTTTGTAAATAGTGATTATTCAGAAGAAGACAAGAATGAATTTATAGAGGAAGCAGCGGATGGCATATACTTTCCTGAAGATGATATAACTCCATTAGAATGGCTTAAGCAAGTCACTGAACAAATTAAAAAACACCTTAAAACAACATAGTTAGAAAAAGAGCCCTCTTATAAGAAGGGCTTCTTTTATAATTTCAATTTCACTTCTAGCTCCGCTTTCGTTTTTAGTCCGTAAATGCCGTATGTCTTCAAAACAAACATGGACTGAATCGTTCGACCGCATTTTTGATGACAGATAAATTGAAGTGGTATAAACTGCAGAAAAAGAGGGTAATAAAAAAACCCATAATAATGGACTTAATTTATATTCTTTTAATCTCATTTTATGGGATTTTTCCCATCTCTCTGATGAACAAAAAGTCGCTAAACCATATCGGCTGTATTAGATGTAGAGATGTATATTAATAAAGATGGCTCAATAGCTACTGCATATCCTTTATATAAAAAACCAAGGGAATGATTGATTTTATTATGGAATATTCATTTGAATGTAAAAGAGATCATTTAGGATACTTACGAGTAATTCTCCCCGCAGAGTTAGAATACTTTTCTGATTTCATTGAAGACATTGTTTCGGTAGATGAAGCTGATGAATACTTGAAATTGATTCAAGATGTATTGGATGGTTCTTCTGAAGAATATGAGATTCAACTAAATACAACCATTGCATATATAAAAGAAGATCAAACAGTCATAGAACACCTTTATACAGAAAATGAAAACGATAGAAGCTCCATGGAGACAGAAAAATTCAAAAAACTTATACTCGATTGGAGAGACAAGATCCCCCAAAGGTATAAGAGTGATGATTGAAACTTTAGGTCCCTTGAAATTCAAGGGACCTTTTTATTACTTAATACCGCTTCAAGTTTCACTTTGTTTTCGATCCGCAGTTACTATCTGGAGAACTCATTAGGAACCGTCTGACGAATTTTCGGTTTTCAGTGCATAATAGCTATCAATGCCATTTCCTTGCCCTTCTTACTGAAATAATGTAAGCCTCTAGAGCTGTTTCAATAAAAAGTAAAAAACCCTTGCTGCGCAAGGGTTTTGGCTATGATTCCGACTGGGCTCGAACCAGCGACCTCTACCCTGTCAAGGTAGCGCTCTCCCAGCTGAGCTACGGAATCATGATATGTATGTGTTGCTGGGTATGTTGTTGTCTCTCTGACATTTATAATTATATATCCTGATTTCTCATTCGTCAACACTTTTTTTATCTAAAATAAAAAAAAGGGCGCGTCGCAAAATTGACGGCGCCCTTTTCGTTTATGATCTCACTTGGGCGGGGGTTATTTTTTTCAATGCCTGTTCGAAGTCCCGTTCTAAATCTTCGGCGTTTTCGACTCCGACGCTCAGGCGCAGAAGGCCGTCTGTGATGCCGCGTTTCTCCCTCTCTGCTTTCGGCATGGCGGCATGCGACATGGCTGCAGGGTATGAGAGAATGGACTCGACGGCGCCGAGGCTGACGGCAAATACCGAAAGCGATACGTTTTCGACCAGCTTTTTGACGGCTTCTTTGCTTTCCAATTCAAAGGACAGGACGGCGCCCGCTCCGCTCGCTTGACGTTTATGGGTATCGGCTCCCGGGTGTCCGGCAAGGCCGGGATAGTAAACGTTTTTGACTGCGGGATGCCCGTCAAAATAGGCAGCCAGCCGCTCAGCCGTCCGGCTCGCTTTTTCCAGTCTGACCTGCAATGTTTTTAAGCCTCTCAATACGAGCCAGCAGTCCTGAACGCCGAGCACCGCTCCAAATGAATTTTGCAGCTTATACAGCTGATTGCCGAGCTCTTCATCTTTTACGGCGGCAAGGCCTGACAGCACGTCACTGTGTCCGCTCAGGAATTTTGTTGCGCTGTGAAGCACAATATCAACGCCGAGATCAAGCGGACGCTGCAGTGCAGGTGTCATGAATGTATTATCCAGAAAGGTCAGACAGCCGTTTTCTTTTGCAAGCTGGACAACCGCTTTAATATCAGTAATTCCGAGCGTCGGATTTGACGGTGTCTCCATATAAATGACCTTTGTGTTCGGCTGGATATTCCGCGCCACTTCGTTGATATCCGTCATATCGACAAAGGTATGTTCGATTCCGAAACGGGACAGAACCTCAGTCACCATGCGGAATGTTCCGCCGTACACATCCTCCGTGACGAGGACATGGTCGCCTTGGGATAAGAGCAGAAACGCCGTCGAAATCGCCGCCATACCGGAGCTGAAAGCAAAACCTCTCGTTCCGCCTTCAAGACCTGCGATCGTTTCCTCAAGCGCTGTTCTTGTCGGTGTGCCCGAGCGGCTGTAGTCATATGTCCCGAATTCTTCAAATGAAGACTGATGGAATGTGGAAGCATGCTGGATCGGCACGCTGACGGCTCCGGTGGCTCCGTCTGTTTTAAATGGATTGTGCACAAGCTGGGTTTCCAGCGTCCAATTGTGATTACTCATATGACACGGCCCCCTCTTTTACTTGCTGTAATGCCTGCTTGACATCCCGCTTCAAATCTTCTGCATGTTCAATGCCCACTGAAAATCTCAGCAGACGGTTGCAGACGCCGTTTGCGATACGGATGTCTTCCGGAATGTCCATGTGCGTCTGCGTCGCGGGATATGTAATAAAGCTTTCCACCCCGCCGAGACTTTCTGCGAAACAGATCGTTTTCAGCGCCTTTAAAAACGGATTGACCCATTCCTCTTTTTGCAGCCGGAAAGACAGCATTCCGCCTTTTCCGGGATATAATACGTCGGCGATTTCTTTTTCCTGTTCTAAAAATTCTGCAAGTTCACGAGCGTTTTCTTCATGACGGCGCATTCTGAGTCCGAGTGTTTTCATCCCTCTCATTAAAAGCCACGAATCAAACGGCGAAAGAACCGCGCCGATCGCATTTTGGTGATTAAACATGATCTCGCCGAGCTCTTCATCCTTAACGACAGCCAGACCGGCAAGAAGATCATTGTGCCCGGCTAAATATTTTGTGGCGCTGTGAATGACGATGTCCGCTCCCAGTTCAAGCGGGCGCTGGAGCACCGGGGTATAAAACGTATTATCCACAATTAAAAGCAGGCCGGCTTCTTTCGTAATCCGGGCAATTTTTTCAATGTCCGCCTCCTGCATTAACGGGTTTGTCGGCGTTTCAACAAATACCGCTTTCGTGTTTTCCGTTATTTTGGAGCGTAAACAGTCTTCATCGCTGAAATCATCGTAAATAAAGCTTAAGCCGTATTTTCTCCATTCGTTTTCAAACAAACGGTACGTGCCTCCGTATAAATCGGAGGATACAATCAATTCATCCCCGCTTTTAAACAATGCCATAATGGTTTGAATGGCTGCCATTCCCGAGCTGAAGGCAAATCCTCTCGCACCGTTTTCCAACACGGCGATGGCGTCTTCGACGAGCTGGCGTGTCGGGTTTTTCGTGCGCACGTAGTCAAAACCTGTAGATTCTCCTATTCCTCTATGGCGGTAAGCGGTGGACAGATAAATCGGCGGACTGACCGTTCCCGTTGCTTCTTCGCTTCTATTTCCGATTTGGGCTAATTTTGTATCAACATGCTGCGTCATCAGTAAGCACCATCCTTTTTCAAAAATAAAAAAGCCCCCTCTTCATAAGAAGAAGGAGCTTTTCTCTTCCTCTTATCTTCCAAGCATGTGAATCGCTTGCTGGATTTAGCACCTTGGCACTTTGCCTTCCCGCGGCAAAGCAAACCGGTTGCTGAGGTTTCAAAGGGCCAGTCCCTCCACCTCTCGTGATAAGAATATTGTTTTGTATTTTCTGATTGTTCTATATTAACGCACAATAAAATGGATTTCAACAACTTTTTATTTATCTGAACTCTCGCAAGAAGTGCACCTGAAGAAAGAAATTTCTAATAATTCATGGTACAATAGGAAAAAACCATCAAGATAAGAAGCGGCCTGGAGGAATGCGATGTGGCATCAAAAAACGGAATCATTCATGAGAAAAAACTTTTCTCCCATGAGCTTGAAGAGGAAATGACCGTTTTGGTCTACCTGCCCGCCACCTACTCCCCTCTCTATAAATATCATACGGTCATCGCTCAGGACGGCCATGATTATTTCAGATTAGGAAGAATCGGGCGGCAGGCGGAAGAGCTTATGTCAACAGGGGAAATTGACCGCTGCATCATTATCGGCGTCCCTTATAAAAATGTGCGGGAGCGAAGAAACACATACCATCCAGAAGGCTCTAAGTTCGCCTCATATAAGCGGTTTATCGCAAATGAGCTCGTTCCTTTTATCGACAAAGAATACCCGACTTATCAAGTCGGATACGGCCGCACGATGATCGGGGATTCCCTCGGCGGAACCGTTTCGCTCATGACGGCGATTGACTATCCGAACATGTTTGGAAACGTCATCATGCAGTCTCCGTATGTTGACGGGCACGTGCTGGATGCCGTCCGGCAGTCGGAGGATCTCAAACAGATTTCCGTTTATCATCAAATCGGAGAAAAAGAAACCGCCGTTCACACGACGGACGGCCAGGTTCTTGATTTCACCGCGCCGAACGAAGAGCTCAAACAGCTGCTGGAAAGCAAACAGTCCGAATACACGTATGAAACCTTCGACGGGGATCATAAATGGACCTACTGGCAGCCGCTCATCACGCCGGCGCTGAAAAAAATGCTGTAACCATTCATTTAAGGAGGGAACTTTCATGAAATACGGTATTGTTTTATTTCCATCAAAAAAATTACAGGATCTCGCAAATTCGTACCGGAAACGCTACGACCCGAGCTACGCGCTCATTCCGCCGCATCTGACGGTAAGAGATCCGTTTGAAGCGACAGAACAGGAAATCGAGCAGGTCGTATCACAGCTGAGACAGACGGCGAAAGAGTCGCATCCGCTCGTTCTGAAAATCACAAAATACAGCTCGTTTTCTCCTGTGAATAATGTGATATATATGAAAGCAGAACCGACGGAGGAATTAAAATCTCTGAGTGAGAAATGCTACTCAGGAGCATTATCCGGCGAGCCGGAATACAGCTTCGTTCCGCATGTCACGGTCGGCCAGAAGCTGTCGTCAGATGAACATTCCGACGTACTCGGACAGCTGAAAATGCAGGACATTTCCCACGAAGAAGTCATCGACCGTTTTCACCTGCTCTATCAGCTGGATAACGGCTCATGGACTGTGTACGAAACATTTTTATTAGGCGGAGGAGAATAAGCTGCTTGGAATCCATCATCGCAAAAACTGAAAAACAGCTGAACGACGCTTTTTTCGTCAGAAAAGAGGTCTTTGTTAAAGAACAGCACGTTCCGGAAGAAGAAGAGATTGATCAATTCGAGGACACGTCAGAACATATAGTCATATATGACGGCGGCCAGCCGGTCGGAGCCGGCAGATGGCGCATGAAAGACGGACATGGAAAATTAGAACGCATCTGCGTGATGAAAAGCCATCGTTCTTTAGGCGTCGGAGCCATCATTATGCAGGCGCTTGAAAAAGCGGCGGCAGCCAAGGGCGCCGACAGCTTTCTCTTACATGCGCAGACGCAGGCGGTTCCGTTTTACGAAAAACAAGGCTACCGCGTCACATCCGGCGAAGAATTTCTCGATGCGGGCATCCCCCATCTGGAAATGATAAAGGAACACAAACGATAAAATCAAAAGCACCCCTGTTTATAGCAGGAGTGCTTTTTTTATGAAAATAATACTATTTCATGAATTTTATTGCATTTTATGGAAGGTTAATGTATGTTTAGTATACGAAGTATTACAATTCATACAAAAAATACAATTCATATTTCGGAGGGATAAACATGACGGCACCAAAAGGAAAACACATATTCGGGACTGTTAAAGTGGGTACAAAAGGACAGATTGTCATTCCTAAAGAAGCAAGAGATGTTTTCGATATAAATCCGGGGGACTCACTGCTTATGCTCGGGGATGACCAGCAAGGTATCGCACTTGTAAAACAAGAACTCTTTTTCGAATTTGCAAAAGATATTTTAAACGCTAAGCAAATCGATGAAGATAGCGAGGATGAGTAAATGCACGCGATTGAGCTGAAGCAATTAACGAAACATTATAAAGAAACCGCCGCCGTTGACCGTCTTGAGTTCTCAGTTGAGAAAGGGGAAGTTTTCGCTTTACTCGGTGAGAACGGAGCCGGAAAAACGACATTAATCAGTATGCTTTGCGGACTTCTTTCTCCGGATGACGGTGATGCATCAGTGCTTGGACACAGTATTTTGACTGATTTGGATAAAATAAAACCGAAATTGAATATGTCCCCGCAGGAAACAGCCATCGCTCCTCATCTAACCGTACGGGAAAACTTAGAGTTTATAGCCGGAGTCTACGGAATTCCGAAAAAAGAAGCAAAAAAAAGAACAGATGAGATGCTCGAATTGTTTCAATTAAAAGAGAAAGAAAGAGCAAAAACAAAAACATTATCAGGAGGAATGCAGCGCCGCCTCAGCATCGCAATGGGAATGATCACCAAGCCGGATATTTATTTCTTAGATGAGCCGACATTAGGGCTGGACGTCCGTTCACGCCGCGAGTTGTGGAAAAATCTTGAGGCATTAAAGGGAGACATGACGATTATATTAACGACACACTATTTAGAAGAGGCTGAAGCCCTGGCAGATCGTATTTGCATTTTAGAAAATGGGACTTTAAAAGCACTGGGCACGGCGGAGGCTCTGAAAATGCAAACTCATTCAGCCACATTTGAAGATGCCTTTTTAGCGATTTGTGACGGGGAGGCGGGTCTTTATGCTTGATTTCGCCATTCGCAACCGCAAAGAAATTTTTCGTGACCCCCTGTCTATTATCCTTGGAATCGCACTGCCTGTTATTCTATTGTTTCTGTTTACGGCGATTGAAAAAAATGCGCCGCTTGATACCTTTAAAATTCAGCACTTAGCACCCGGACTCATTGTTTTCGGTTTCGCTTTCCTTACGATGTTCTCTGCATTGCTGATCGCAAAAGACAAACAGACCGCCCTTTTGACCCGTTTGTTTGCTTCCCCTTTAAAAACAGCCGATTATGTCATCGGTTATGCACTGCCGATGCTGCCGTTAGCCATTTTACAAATCGTCATTTGTTTTATCGCAGCAGCGGCTGCCGGTTTATCCGCCGAGTGGATGAATCTTCTCGCAGGTATCGCTGTCTTGCTGCCGATTGCGATGATGTCCGTTTTCTTCGGTTTATGTTTAGGGGCTGTGTTTACGGACAAACAAATTTCAGGTATCGGAACGATTTATATTACACTCGTGCAATTTCTGGGCGGGGCTTGGATGGAGGTGAGCCTGCTCGGTGACACATTCAAACATATCGCTTATGCCTTACCGTTTATTCACTCGATCGAGCTGGCCCAGGAAGTCATATCCGGAGATTATTCTTCATTTCATCAGCATATTTGGCCGATAGCGGGATATACCGTTTTGGCGCTTGCACTTGCTTTCCTCAGTTTTATGAAAATCAGGAAGAAATAAAAAAAGCCGGCACTCCGTAATGGGAGCGCCGGTCTTCTTTATTACGTTTCTTTCAGAAGGCTTATCGTATGCGGCAGCAGACGGTCATCCCCCGGACTGCCATGGCCCGGAACGACAATGCTGATGTCCTGATATCTTTTCATGACTTTGCGGACGGCGCGCGGCCACTGATCCGGATAAAAGCCCGGAGTAGGCACGATTTCCTTTGTTTCTAAAGCCTTGATTAAGCATCCGCCGAATAAGAGCTTATCCTCAGGCAGCCAGACGGTCATATTGTCTTCCGTATGCCCTTTTCCCGGATAAAACGTTTCAATTTTCATATCGCCAAACTGCAGCTTTGTCACGTTTTTCAAATCTCCGAGCGGCCGGTCATATCCCTGCTGTCGGGCGAAGTCGGCGGTCAGTTTCGTGCTGTGCACCTTTACACCGTATTTGTACAGGGTGTTCAGACCGCCGATACGATCATCATGGGCGTGTGTCACAATGGCATCGGTCATCCTTTTTCCGGGAAACCGCTTTTTTATTTGTGTCATTAATTGCTCTGTGAGACTGTCATTCCACGGAGTATCAATCAGTACGATTCCTTTGGAAGTCTCAAGAAGCAATCCGTTCGCAGGGACGGGACTTCCGTCTGCCGTACCGATGCTTGTATGCATCCAGACATGCGGCGCCAGCTGTGTGAGAGTGACATCTTTTGCTGCGGAGCCATCCGCCGCATGTGCCGGTTTCATTCCGGCAGTAAAGAGGCCGAATAGAAATAACCCCGCAATTAATAATGAAAGCTTTCTCAAATTGAATCATTCCTTTCCGCATCTTTCATATATACGACTCAAAAAAACCCGGATATTTCCGGGCTTTTTCACACGTATTGATTTATTAACCGGCCTTTTCCCATGATTTGCGGCAGACGGGAAAGAGAGCGCTTACGTTTTTCCTCAAGTACTTTCTTTTCTGCGGCTGCGGTGTTTTCCTGGCGGCGTTCCACCTCTCTGTACACCCTGTCATTGGCGAGGGCGGCTGCTTTCGTAATGCCGGCGTAATCAGGCTTATAACCCGCTGCCCGGTTTGCGTATTGAGAATACTGCTGGTTTTGAATCCGTCCTGCATAAATCATATGTACCCCTCCCCTTCGCTTTTCATTTCCCTTAATCTTACTTTTTGAAACGCGGTTCTTTTGTTATGATATTCTTTGTCTATCAAATGGATGAACACCTTTTAATGGGAGGACCCCTTTTTGAAATGCGCCCGAATGAATAACCGAACGATACATTTACATAAATATTCTAGAGAACATTACCAATTCCTTTTTGAAGAAGCTCAGAAAGGAAATATTTTTTGCGCACATTGTGAGCAGCCCGTCTTGATGCGGCTTTCGATTTTAGAGCAGCCGGCATTTTATCACCGGCAAAAGGGAGACTTCACCGCCTGTGAAAAAGCATGCGCGGCCGAGGAACCGCAAGCGGAGAAAGAAAAAGAAGAGTATAAGAAAGCCGGCATGTTCCGCCTGCCGAAAGGAAAAGCGATTTCAGAGAATCCGAAACCGATCGTCTCAGAATGGAAAAGCCCGAAAAAAGTGCCTGCGGCCGAACCGTTTTCACCAACATCCGAGGCGGCTGATACATCTTTGTTCCCCGGCATCGGCCTGAACCGTGAACAGATGAAGGCAGTTACTGAAACGGACGGACCTTTGTTAGTGCTTGCCGGAGCGGGAAGCGGAAAAACAAGGGTGCTGACAGCACGCGCCGCCCATATGATTGAACACCTCGGCATTTCACCTGAGAATATGCTGCTTGTGACCTTTACGACAAAAGCCGTCGCCGAAATGAAAGAGCGGATGGCGAATGAGTACGGTCTGGCAGCCGGAAAAGTCTCCCGTCTCGTGACCGGAACATTCCACAGCTTTTTCTATAAAATACTCTATCACTATGATTCTTCAAAATGGAACGGCAGCCAGCTTTTAAAAATGGAGTGGCAAAAAGAGCAATATGTGAAAAAGGCGCTCTATGAAGAAAATTTGGATGAAAAAGAGTTTCCCGTCGACCAGGCGCTTCAGCTTATCGGCTGCTGGAAAAACACATATCTCCCCCATGAGACCATTCCGCTTGCGGACGACTGGGAGAAAAAAGTGTACAGGCTCTACGAACATTACGAACGGCAAAAGCGGGAAAAACGGCAATTTGATTTTGATGACATGGCCCAAGGCTGTTATGAACTGTTTCAAAGCCGGCCTGATATTCTCGCACAGTACCAAAACAGATTTTCTCATATTTTGATTGATGAGTTTCAAGATATCAATCCTGTCCAGTACAACATTATGCAAATGATCGCAAGCCCTGAGAATAACCTGTGCTGCGTGGGTGATGACGACCAATCCATTTATGCGTTCCGCGGCAGCAGCCCGTCTTTCATTTTAGATTTTCAAAAGGATTATCCGGCTGCAAAGACCATTTACTTAACGGCAAATTACCGATCGCCGCATCCGATCGTCTCAAGCGCTCATGCCGTCGTAAAGAAAAATAAAAAACGGTATGAAAAAACACTTTCTGCCGTCAAAGACGGCGTTCACAATCCCGTGATATTTTATCCTTACGATGAAGAAGAAGAAGCGACCATGATCGTTTCGGATATGAAAGAGAAGATTCAAAACGGGGCGAGTCCTGACGACTTTGCCGTGCTTTACCGGACAAACAGCGCCGGACGGGCCATTTATGAAAGACTGCATCAATCATCGATTCCTTATCATGCCGACCGGGGCGTGCAGACGTTCTACAGCCGCAGAATCGTACGCCAGATCCTCGCCTACTTATATGCGAGTCAGAATGAAGATGATCCGGATGCGGTGAAAGACCTGCTGCCCGCCTTATTTTTAAAGCAATCCGCCCTGCAAACGTTAAAGGCGCTGTCAATCACGGAAGATTGCACGATGGTTAAGGCACTGACGAAACTGCCTGACCTGAAGCCTTTTCAAATAGGGAAGATCAAGCAGATCGTTCCGTTTTTCGCAAGCATCCGGACAATGAAGCCGGTTGAAGCCATCACCTTTGCAGAAAGCAAAATGGGTTTTTCCGAGTATTTAAAAAAACGGGGCAATGAGGGGAACAAACTGGAAAAAGGCTCTGATGATCTCAGGGATGTCAAAGTGGCCGCCAAAAAATTCAAAACGATTCCCGATTTTCTTGCGCATGTCGATCATATGCGCGCCGCTGAGAATCTGAAAACCGATGAAAACGGCGTCGAACTGCTGACCATTCACCGCTCTAAAGGTCTTGAATTCAATACGGTCTATATTTTAGGCGCGGCTGACGGCTCGATCCCCCATGACTTCGCGCTTGAGACGGCGAGACAGGGCGATCCCGCTCCGCTCGAAGAAGAAAGACGGCTTCTGTATGTCGCAATGACAAGGGCCATGCAGCATTTATATGTATCTTGTCCCGCGTACAGGCGGGGAAAAACAGCGCGCAGCTCAAGATTTCTCGAGCCCCTTCTTCGGACGGACAGACGGAGCGCACTCAGGATATAAAGAACCCGGCAGATCGCTGCCGGGTTCTTCTCACATAAAAAGGCCTTTTTAGCAAGGCCGGCTGATGCCTATTTATTGTTCAGCATTTTAGAAATGGTGCCAAAATCAAGTTTCTCTTTACCGCTTGTAATAGATTGAACGATTTTGTCTTCCAATTCTTTCGGAACACGCTTGTTAGCCAGCTGGGACACCTTCTGAATGACGCCTCTCACCGTGTTTTCATCTTTGAAATTGGCATTTTGCAATGATCCTGCAAGGTTCATGACATCCTTCATGCTGACGCCTGTTTTCTTCTCAATATTTTTGAAAAATTGATTATCCATGGTGTGCCTCCTTTTGTGGAGTAATACGATATTGTATGAATAAAGAGCGGAACATGTGCCCGTAAGACAAGGAAAAAATTCCGAGTGCCCCGTCTCTATACTCCTTCATACATCAGGGAAGCACGGGACTGAACGGTCCCGCGCTTATCCAAGGTCTTGCTAAGGTTTAGCCAAAAAAGGATGCACCGACAATGATCAGAAGGATGAACAATACGACAACAAGAACAAATGTTGAGCCGTATCCGCCTCCGACATAGCCGCCTCCGTATCCGCCGCAGCCGCCATAACCGCCGTAGCCGCCGCCGAATCCGCCATATCCGAATCCCATATCTAAGCACCTCCTTTACTCTCTATACTCTATGTGAGCCGACTTGTTTGGCTTGGATAAATGCATAGGGCCGGTGCGGATTTCATTCATTTTAGTGAGAATGCTCATTTTTCTTCAGTTTTGCTTCTGTTTCGGCGGCAAACACATCTATCCATTCCTCAAAGCGCGATCCCGCTTCATCAAACTCAAACAGCTGTTTTTCAATAGATAAGATATATTTGTCATGCTCCCGCTGGTTTTGATTGTGCCGGCGGTATTTACCGTTTATGAATGATTCAAATATATTCATAACATCCCCTCCTCCTATGATCTATGCCGAACAGAGGCCGGCGTTCGGCAAAAAACAAAAAAACCGGAAGTTCCGGTTTTTTAGAAAACGGCTATTTCGGTTTTTTCTTTTGGCCGCAGCCGCAGCCTTTTTTCTTAATTTTTTTTTCGTAAGGCTGATGCACAGTTGACTTGTATGGAGAATGTTGGGAAGGTTTGCTTGATTGATTCATGGTGATCCTTCCTTTCCTTATGTCATATATGCCAGTTTATGCCGAAAGTGACGGTAAGTTGCTGGTGGAACCGCCTTATTCCTGCAGAAGACGAGAAACCGCAGCTTCAATGATCCCGGCCGCGCCGGCGATGGCTAACAGCAAAATCAGCCATTGCGCAGCCTCGGGTACCACAATCTGGGCCGCAATTAAAAAGGCGGCGCACCACACGCCCGTACACCAGTAGCAGCTGAGAAGTTCACCGATAAATGCCCTGATGCCTTTTCCTTTTATGACAATGTAGGTTTCTGTCGTGCCGTCTGGTGCGGTTTCTGTTTTTTCCTCGTGAAAAAGGCTCCGAAGCGGCGCCATAATGGTGTCAAATACGAAAAGCCTGGCCAGCCGGAAAACGGCAAACGATAACAGAATAAATGAAAGCCAATTGATAACCACCTGTTCACTCCTTTTCAAAACTTGACCTCTTTATACATATGCGAAAACCCTGATCTTCATGAATCGCACCTTGTCCGATAAAAAAATAGGTGCGATTTAGTTGTTTTTCTTATTCCGCTCGGCGTTTCATTTGCATTATATAAAGTATGAATGAGAAAGGAGTGAAGGTTATGTCGTTTGAAGAAAAAGTCGAAACACTGCAACCGCAAATATTCGAACAATTATCCAACGAATTCGAGCAGAAGATCGAAGTGATTGATTGCGAAAATGTCACAATAGATACAACACTTATAACGGCCGCTCTTTCAATACAAGCTTCAGTTACTACGGCGATTATCCTTGCGACACAGCTCGCGATCGCAGATGAAGACACAGCCGACCAAATGGCAACCGAACTGCTGATCCTCGATCATTGCCAAATAAAAAAGCGAACCCTCATTCAAGTCATTAACAGCCGCAATGTCAAAATCACACTGACAGCAGACGATATCATGGCCTTTGTACAAACTTTATTTCAATTATTAAATATACTTTTTGCTGAACTAGACATCCTTTAACCTTTCTTTTCAAATATTTAAATAGAGGTGAGAACAAATGGCAGATAACGAAAAATTAAAAAAAGAACTCGAAAGTCTACCAGAAGTGGATCCGCTTTTAAAAGTGCTTGTCAGCAATGTCTTCAAAAAACACGGCGTGACAAAGGATAAAATGCGGGATATCCCTGATGAAGAAAAAGAAATGCTGATCGCATTAGTCAAAGACATGCAGGCGAAATCAGAAGCTTTTCTTGAAAGCCAGAAACAGAAAAAAGAGCAGGAAAAAGCGCAAGAACAGCAGACAAATCCGCAAACCCGCAGAGAACAATTAATCGAACAGCTCCGGCAAAGACGCCAAAATCCCGGTCAATAACTAAAAAATAGTGATTTTTATCAGGATAGATGCCTGAGTCAAAGTAAGGGGCCGGCTCATTTAATATTAGTAAAAGAAAAGGAGGAATAGATATGGAAAGCAGACCATACTCTTGGGTTGCACTTGATCCTGAATGCGAACATCCGCGAGAAGAAAAAGAAGAAAAAGAAGGCAGAAGATGCAGTGTTTGCTGTAACGGAAACGGATTCGGCGAAGATAATGCCTTCATCGACCAGGACCTGGCTCAAGCGAATCTCAACAAACAAGTTTCTGAAGAAGCGATTATTATCAGAGACTCTTGTGATATTAACGTAACGTCAACAGACGTTCAGGCAGTCGCTTCAGTCATGACAGCTCTTAATGCAGCAGTCGTAACGGCCACTCTCACTTCAATCGCTGACGGAGTCATCGCTGAATTGGTCGCACAAGACTTATTGCAGCTAACAGCTAACAAACAAATCAACCGTCAAAAACTGCTCATCGAAAACTCCCGCGGCGTAAACGTGACAACAGTAGATGCCGATATCGCAGTGTTGATCTCAACAGCGACAAATACACTGGTTGCCATCTTAGTCATCACCCTGATCCTCTAAAAAGAAAAAGCAGAGCTAAAAATGCTCTGCTTTTTCTTATTTTCTCCGCATATGATGAATATATAGACGTTCACCCACACCAAGTGAGGCTCGCGTACATATGTTGTTAAAGACAAAAGTCAAATACCCTAAAAGAAGGAGCTGAAATCCATGAGCTGCGGAAAACACCATGGCCGAGATGAAAGTTGTGTATGCGATGCAGTCGAGAAGATTTTAGCAGAACAAGAGGCTGTTGAAGAACAATGCCCGACTGGATGCTATACCAATCTGTTAAGCCCGACGGTTACCGGTAAAGATACCATCCCGTTTCTCTTGTTTGATAAAAAAGGCGGTTTGTTCTCCACATTCGGGAACGTCGGAGGATTTGCGGATGACAGCCAGTGCTTCGAGTCTATTTTCTTCCGGGCAGAAAGAGTTTGTGATTGCTGCGCAACGCTTTCAGTATTGCGCCCCGTAGATGTGCACGGCGACACCCTCAGCGTCTGCCATCCTTGTGACCCGGATTTCTTCGGTTTAGAAAAAACAGATTTTTGCATTGAAGTTGATCTGAGCTGCTTCAGCGCCATTCAATGCCTTTCACCGGAGCTTGTTGACCGGCCTGAGCCGCACAAAGAGAAAAAGCATCACGGATAGTCATTGATTCGCATCTTTCCTAAAGAAGAATCCCCTTCCAACCTTCTATTACAGATGCAATCATCAGCCCGCCCGGACTTCCGGGCGGCTGACTCTCCGATATCGTTTAATCCGGTATATAAAACGTGAAGTCAGGAGGGATATTATGAGCAAGCATACAACATACTGTGTGCGTGAAGCGGTAGAAAATATTGAAGACCTGCAAAATGCGGTTGAGGAAGATTGCCCGGCCGGATGCTATTCCAACCTTTTATCGCCGGGTTTTTCATTAGGCGATACAGTGCCGTTTGTGCTTTTCACTTCTAAATCATCACCGTTTACCGCATTCGGAAATGTCGGCGAGCTGGATAACGGTCCGTGTTTTAACACCGTTTTTTTCAGAGTTGAAAGGGTCTGTGACGGCTGTGCCACATTAAGCCTGCTTATTGCTTTTGACGAGCATAAGCACATTCTTGATTTTACAGATAAAGACTCTCTCTGCGATGTATTCCGTTTAGAAAAAACGAACTATTGCGTTGAAGTCGATCTCCATAGCTTCTGTGCCATCAATTGCCTGAACCCGAGACTGATCAACCGCACACATTCTTAAATCAAAAAGCATAAAAATAAGCTGCCGGATTAAAGAATTCAGGCAGCTTTTTGTATGGTTAAAATCCAAGCGGATGCAGCGAGGTAATATCGTCTATCGCGAGTTCTGCCGGCGCTCCGTTGCTTGTCGTCCGCAGGAAGATCGCATTATTTTTTCTGCCGACGATTACGCCTCTGTAGGTTTTCCCGTTGGCTTCTATCAGACAAAGGGTCCGCGGCATATTATGCGGCAGCTTCGTTAAGAAATCAATTTTTTCAAGAATGGACATTCTGCTCATCGGCTTTTTCACGCGCTTTGGCGGAACCTTTTCCTCTGGGGCGGCATTGTGAACCGCTTCAGGCTCTTTTTCAGCGGTATCAGGCTCTTTTTTAGCGGCGTCAGGCTTGGCAGTGTCCTGCTCCGCTTGCGCCGGAACTTCTTGAACGGCTTCTTCTGTGCGGCTGTGCTGTTCAGGCACTTGCTTTTCTGGTTCGACAGCCACTGCTCCTTCAGGCTGAGTTTTACATTCTTCCTCCCGCTTTTCATGCATCGGCTCTTCTTCCGGCGGCTGAGGCGCTTTCCTTTTTTTGATTAATATGTCCTGCATTGATGATTGCGTGTCTGAATAATCCGCCTGAACAATATACATGAGCGGTTTTTTTTCCGCGTTTCTGTTTTGTTTTGACATCTTCATCCCTCCGATTCTGTCATGTTTTATTTATATGACGGAATGATTAAAATCAGAAGAAAGAAAAAAGCAATCCCTGAAAGGGACTGCTTGTTATTTAACGAGCGGTAATATGGAATCCTGAATCAACGTGAAGATTTTCGCCCGTGATGCCTCTTGACAGGTCACTGAACAAGAATGCAGCCGTGTCGCCCACTTCTTCAGGTGTTGTCGTGCGGCGCAGCGGCGCGCGCTCTTCAATTTCTTTCAGGATAGAGTTGAAATCACTGATTCCTTTTGCAGACAGCGTACGGATCGGTCCTGCTGAAATGCTGTTGACGCGGATGTTTTCTTTTCCTAAGTCAGCGGCTAAATATCTGACGCTCGCATCAAGAGACGCTTTTGCCACACCCATTACGTTATAGTTTGAAACGACGCGCTCTCCGCCGAGGTAAGTGAGTGTAACGATGCTTCCGCCTTCAGTCATAATCGGACGCGCCGCTTTTGCAACCGCTGTCAGAGAGTAAGAACTGATGTTATGCGCAAGCAGGAATCCTTCGCGGTTCGTATTTAAATATTCGCCGACAAGCTCTTCTTTGTTTGCGAACGCGATACAGTGCGCGATGCCGTGAATCACGCCGACCTGCTCTTTAATGCTCGCAAAGCAAGTTTCGATCTCAGCGTCATTTGTCACATCACACGGAAGGATGATGGAATCATTTCTTTCTAATGTAGCCGCAAGGTCATGAACTGATTTTTCCAAGCGCTCTCCCGCGTAAGTGAAAATGAGGCGCGCTCCGGCTTCATGCAGCGAACGGGCGATTCCCCATGCGATACTGCGTTTATTGGCAACGCCCATCACAACGATGTTGCGGCCTTCAAGTGAGAAATTCATATGTATAAAGCCTCCTGTAATCGTCTTAAAGACATAGTTTTAGTACCTGATCTTAATTTTTATCATATCATAACCTTGTCCAGATTGAAAGCATGGGAAAAAGACCGCGGATGTTGAAGCGGTCTCTTTTTTATCTCGTCTGCAGACTGTTCCTTTTAAAGGCAAAATGATTGGTCGGGCCGTGTCCCTCTCCGATGCCAAGCGTATGTTCCACGGCTTCCCGCACAAAATTGACGGCTGTCTCAAACGCGGTCTGAATGTTTTTCCCCTTTGCCGTTTCCGCCGTCAGCGCGGCTGCGAACGTGCAGCCTGTTCCGTGGGTGTGTTTGGTGTCAATATAAGCGTGGCTGATTTGGGTAAAAGACGAACCGTCAAATAATAAATCAACGATTCTCCCCTGTTCAGGCTGATGTCCGCCTTTTATGATGACATGCTTTGCACCAAGCTTGCAAAGGCATTCGGCCGCTTTTTTCCGGTCCTCAAACGTTCGGATTTCCATTCCCGTCAATACCTCAGCTTCCGGAACATTCGGCGTCACCGCATAGCTGCGCGGAATTAACAGCTCTTTTAACGCGGCCTGAGATTCCTCACGCAGCAGGGAAGCGCCTCCTTTGGCAATCATGACGGGGTCGGTGATGACATGATCAAGCCCGTACTGATCCGTTTTTTCCGCAATTTCCGCAATCATTTCCGCGCTCCACAGCATTCCCGTTTTTACAGCGTCAGGCCGCAAATCTTCCGCCACCGCGTCAATCTGGCTGCCCAGCGCTTCCCGGGTGAGCGGATAAATGCCGTGAACGCCCAAAGTGTTCTGGGCGGTTACCGCTGTAATGGCTGACATCCCGAAAACGCCGAGCTCCTGAAAGGTTTTGAGATCCGCCTGTATACCGGCACCGCCTCCTGAATCTGATCCGGCAATCGTCAATGCTTTGCATATGCTCATGATGTTTTTCTCTCCTTTCGCATTATCCGATCCATTTATGATAAAAGGATTTCGCTCTGCTGATATCACTTGTGCCGTGTATTAATGCTCTGCCGTCACGAAACAGAACCATCTTGAACTTGTCTGTGCAAAACGAAATTAAATACGGGTTGGCTGAAACATCAAGCCCTGTCCGTCTGAGCTGTCCTGCAAGTTTTTGCAGATCAAACTGTTCGGAGATCCCCGTTCTGATCTGCACCGTGTTCCGCCCGCACAGAACCGCCGCTTTTGTCTGATTTTCATAGGATAAAAACGGATAATCGTTTGTGCCGCAGCTTGGGCAATCAGCCGACTTAAGACGGGCGACGTTTATTTCTGACCGTTCATTTTTCCATAAATCAAAGGAACGGAGAACATGCTCGATAGATCCGCCCGTTAACAGCTTCAGCGCATCTGCTGCCTGAAAAACGGCCGTCTGCAATACAGCCGGGCTGATGATTCCCGCCGTATCGCATGTCATACCGCCTAAAGGCAATGTCTCAAGCAGACAGTGAAGGCACGGCGTGACACCGGGAATGACGGTAAAAGAGAGCCCGTAGCTGCCGACACAGGCGCCGTACAGAAAGGGAATCCCTTTCTGCACAGCCGCATCATTCACAATCAGCCTCGTTTCAAAGTTGTCGGCGGCATCCACGATGAGAGAGGCGTCACGAATCAATCCGGGTGCGTTTTCCGCAGTGACATCCATGACAAATCCCTCGACCTCTACATCACTATTTATAGATCGAAGCCGTTTTTCAGCCGCCGCGGCTTTCGGCATTTCCTGTCTGACATCGTCTTCGGTATAAAGCTGCTGGCGCTGGAGATTACTCCACTCCACATAATCTCTGTCAGCGATCGTTACCTTCCCGACCCCTGCTCTGACAAGCATCTCCGCACTTGCCGTCCCAAGCGCACCCGCGCCGATAATCACGGCATGAGACGACCGGAGCTTCTCTTGGCCGGAGGGACCGATCGGCTGAAACAGCTCCTGTCTGGAATATCTGTCCGTCATACCGGAAGACCGTCTCGCGGACTGCTTGCAGTTCCGTAATCTTTCACCGGAATTCTCCCGGCTTCATAAGAAAGGCGGCCCGCTTCTACGGCAAGCTTCATCGCCCGGGCCATCTTGACCGGATCATCAGCGCCTGACACAGCGGTATTTAACAGCACGCCGTCAGCCCCGAGCTCCATCGCGTAGGCGGCGTCTTTTGAAGATCCGACGCCGGCATCGACAATGACCGGCACCTTCGCCTGTTCAATGATAAAGGATAGATTCAGCGGATTTAAAATTCCCTGACCGGAACCGATCGGGGAAGCGCCCGGCATAATGGCATGCACTCCGAGCTCCTCAAGACGTCTTGCGAGCACGACATCGTCTGACGTATACGGAAGCACGATAAATCCCTCTTCGAGCAGCTGTTCTGATGCTTTCAGCGTTTCAACCGGATCAGGCAAAAGTGACCGGCTGCATCCGATGACTTCTACTTTTATCATGTCACAAAGCCCTGAAGCTTTGGCAAGCCTTGCGATTCGGACCGCCTCTTCAGCCGTTGCGGCACCGGCCGTATTCGGCAGAAGCGTGTATTTAGACAAATCAAGCTGTTCGAGAAAGTTAGGCTGAGACTCTTCAAAGATGTTCATCCGCCGCACCGCAAAGGTTAAAATATCTGATTCCGAGACAGCCACCGCCTCTTTCTGAATCTCAAAACTCGGATATTTTCCCGTTCCTAACAGCAATCTTGACTGAAACTGTTTTCCGCCTATTGTTAACATCCTCATCCGCCTCCTACAAAATGGACAATTTCTATGACATCGCGGTCACACAAACTTGTATTTTCATAATTCTTTTTTTCAATGATTTCTTTATTTCTCTCCACAACTACGATTCTTTGATCAAGCTGGTACGATTCAAGCAAATCCTGAACCGTCCCCTCATTTCGATTCCAATCAATTTGTTTTCCGTTCAGCTGAAGGATCATATATGAACAGCCTCCTTGCGATCAATTCGAAACGCTTCTTCCCATTCCTGTTTAATCTGTCTTTCCAGGATCATATCCCGCACCATTTCAGCCGTTGCCGGCGCCAACAGGATGCCGTTCCGAAAATGGCCGGCGGCGAAGATGATGCCGCTGTCTTCAGGATGCCGCCCGATAAACGGCTTTCCGTCTCTTGTTCCCGGCCTGAGACCCGCCCAAAACCGGTCTATTTTCATATGTTCGATGGCGGGAAGCATTGTTTTCGCTTTTGCAATGACGGCCTCAATTCCTCCGATGTCAGGCGTATCGCTCCAGTCGCCCTGTTTCATCGTGGCGCCGATGACAAGCCGGCCGCTTTTTCTCGGGACGACATAACAATGATCATGGTAAAGGGTTTTGGTCAGCGGGGTATCGTCATTCCACACGGAAAGGCATTCTCCCTTCACAGGAAAAAAAGGCTGTCCCAAGCCGAGCTGGCTGAAAAACCGGCCGCTCCATACACCGCTTGCAACTGCGACTTTGTCAGCATAGACATCCCCGCCGGATGTTGTGATGCAATATTCTCCGTTCACCCGTTTTACGGAGGTGACTTGTGTATGCTCATATATGTGAGCGCCATAGCGCCGCGCTCCTTTTGCATACGCTTTGCAGACATAGTACGGTTCGACATGGACATCGTCTTTTATAAAACTTGCGCCGAGAATGTCTTTTGAAGCGTAAGGCTCTTTTTCAAGGGCATCTTTCGCTGAAAGCCAGGTGACGGAAGGCAGATCATCCATCTTCCGTAGACGGGCGATATCTTCTTCGGTATACGCCAGTTTAAGCATTCCGCCGTTATGGCGCCTGATGTCAATGCCGCAAGCTTCCTCAAGCTCTTGCCCCGCCGCTTCATACAGCCTTTGACTGTGCATGGCAAAATCAAAAAACGCATCCCGGTTTTCACATTCCGCATGAGCGCCCAGCATTCCCGCGGCAGCGCTTGTCGTTTTTCGGCCGACTTCTCCGGCTTCAAACAAGACAACGTTCTGCTGCGTCTTCGCCAGCTCATAAGAAATGGCGCACCCGATAATTCCGCCGCCGATCACCGCTGTATCATAGTGCTTCTTCATAATCGGCCTCCCTTACCGCGCGTGCATACCGTTTTGCCGCCTCCTCAGGATTTTCAGCTGAGAAAATACCTGACATGACGGCAATTCCGTCCGGTTTCGCCTGCTTTGTGTGTCCGATCGTCTGCATTGTCATTCCGCCGATTGCGATGACGGGGATGGAAAGCGTGCGTTTGATCTCTGAAAGCAGGCTGATGCCTCTTGCTTCAAGTCCTTGTTTACATTCGGTT
Source organism: Bacillus sp. SJ-10 (assembly GCF_002843505.1). Classification (NCBI taxonomy): domain Bacteria; kingdom Bacillati; phylum Bacillota; class Bacilli; order Caryophanales; family Bacillaceae; genus Bacillus; species Bacillus sp. SJ-10. Next base: position 3,515,919 of record NZ_CP025258.1, read on the forward strand.
TCAAATACATGGCCGAACACCACATAATCCGCATCTTCCTTTTCAGCTTGGATAGCTTCTTTCAGCGAATGAACCGAACGTCCGATATGAAGATGGGGAAATCTGCTTCGCACCTGCTTTACGGAAAAGCTGCGGGACGGAAGCTGAACACGGTGTATGTTGGCAAAAAGCGCGATATCCGCCCTGTCATTGATAATCAATTTGTCCTTATCCGCACCGCCCTTTTTCAAAAGGGACAAAAGCTGCATGATCTCTCCCGCTGTTTTATCCCGCTCACGGATATGGATAAAGCTTACTTCGCGCTGAATCGAAAGAATATCCTCGGCAAGCTCGGCAACGGGTTTGCGATTATCAGTTACCGCGTGCAGCTCCAAAAGATTCCACCTCTTTTCCGCCCTTCTCGGACCAGCCTTCTTTTTGATAGGCCATTCCCCAAAATTGATATTCATAATAGCTTGAAATCACAAAATTCTCTTTCATTTTCGCGCGGATGTCCTCTGTGCTGTTTTCAGCAATCTCGTCGAAACGGCTGATTTGTTCTTCGACTTGCTGTCTGAACCAGTCTCCGCCGTATGTACCGATCCATTTTTCATAAATCGGATGCTCCGGTTTGCACTCTTTTAAGTGTTCGCCGACTTCATAATAAAGCCAATAACAGGGCAGAAGCGCAGCTAATATTTCTCCAAAATTGCCGCTCATCACCGATCTGTACATATGAGACGTATAAGAATAGGCGGTCGGTGCCGGTTTAAATGCCGCACGCTCTTCTTCCGTAATCCCTAAAAGCTCCGTAAACTCGCGGTGCAGCGCCATTTCCGCTTCATATGTCCCTTGAGCGTGGCCCGCCATCCTGCCCGTCGTAAACAAGTCTTCGGCATATGCGGCGCCGAACGCCTGAACTTTTGCAAAATGCGTCAAATAGTAGGAATCTTGCAGCACGTAATAGCTGAAACGGTCTATCGGCAGGCTTCCGTCACCGATTCCCGTTACAAACGGATGAACAAAACTTCCGTCCCACCATTCGGCAGCCGCCTGTCTGCATTCTTCAGAAAATGTCATCATGTCTTCCCCCCTGATAAAATAAAAAAACCACTTTCCCGCATCGGAAAAGTGGTTTGGAATTTAAATGGATAAAAGGAACCCCAAAAAAATACCGCTCCACTTCCCTACGCAGGTCTGAACCTGTTCAAGTTATGAGGGTCTAAAAGTCTCACTTTTATCTCAGCCCTTATGAAGGACACCCCTAGTGGTCATACGATTAATGATTTAATTGTTATGCCTTCTATATTATCACGAATTGCAATTTGGTCAAGCTTCAAGGATTTTTCTCAGTTCCGACACGTAGTTGCGCGAGCCCGTGACGATGAGACGGTCTCCTGTTTTCAGCCGCGTGTCTCCGTGCGGAACGATGCTGTCCACACCTCTGAAAATCCGGACGAAAATCACATCGCCCATCAGCGGAAATTCCCGCAGAATGATGCCGTTATACGCCGGGTTTTCCAGATTGATCTGATATAACGAAGACTCCTCATTCGTCAGGAGGCTCATCACGCCCGGCGCCTCAATTAATGCGCGCAAGAGCGTCTTTGTAGACAGAAGGATAGAAAAAATACTGATGCCCTCTTCCTTCAGTTTTGTTTCATGCTCAACCGAGCCGACGCTTGCGATGATACGCTCAGTCCCTTTCTCTTTCGCTATTAAGGAAATTTCGGCGTTCACATCTTCATTTCCCGTCGCCACGACAAGAATATCCGTTTTGAAAATACCGTGCGACTCAAGCGTGCCGGGCTCGTAATCAGAAATCGTGTCAACCGAAAAAACCGATTCCGCAAGCGTTTCCCCGGCATTTTCCTGATACACATGGACGACCCGTACTTCATATTCCTCCACAGGCAATTCCAGCGTAACCGGAAGCGTCATTTGGTTGGCGCCGATAAATGTAATGCGCTTTTTTTCCTGCGGCGCGCTTTGCCGCTTGAATAATTTCTTAAAGCCGATCGGCGAGATGATGCTGGCAATAACCGCAACTAAAGTCAGCGCGCCGGACATATTGGCGCTGATAATGTGGAGCCTTTCTCCGATCGTAGCCGCCGCGATAACAAGCGACAGCGTGGACGTCAGCAAAAAGCCCGAAGCAAACACGGTTCTTTTGTCATACCATTTCTTTAAATAAAACACCGGGAACATTTTGCTGATAAACAGCGCAAGCAGAAGCAGCGGAATCATCGTTAATGTTTTCGGATCTTGGAAAAGCGTCCAAATGTCCAATTTCACCCCGACCATGACGAAAAAGATCGGAATTAAAAACCCGTATCCGAATGAATCCAGCTGTTCCACCATTTCTTTATTCGGAGACAGAAGCGATACCAGAACGCCTGCCAAAAACGCGCCGAGAATATTTTCCGCCCCGAGAGATTCCGATAAAGCGACAAGCACGATAATCAGTGTGAAAATGGCTCTCGTGCCGATCTGCACGGTGCCTTTAGACATCGACTGCACAAATGAACGGTGTTTAAAGATCCTGCCGAAGAAATACAGCACGACCCCCGCGGCAAAAAGGATCAACAGAAGCCACATATTTCCGCTGTCTTCTCCGTAAAGAGAAGAGAAGAAAGCGAGCAGAATCATCGTAGCCAAGTCCGCGATAACGGCGACAAGCAGGATAATCTGGCCGATATTGGAGTTCATGATCCGTTCTTCCTTTAAAGTCGGGACCACCACGCCGAGTGATATCGTCGAAATAATAAGCGTCATTAAAAATGCGTTTTGTATAAAACCGGCTAATACAAAAGCATAGGACAGCAGCAATGATAAAATAAAGATGCCGAAAAAGATAATCAGTGCGGCAGAAAACGTGTTGGGCGCTTCCTTGCCATTCGGAAGGAATTGTTTTTTCTTCCCTTTCTCAAATGAAGAAAAATCAATTTCCAAGCCGCTTAAAAACATTAAAAAGATAAAGCCGAGAACAGACAGCGTCTCCAGCCACGTGTCTCCCTGAACGACAAGATTCAGGCCGCTTTTTCCGATAATAAGCCCCATGATGATCTCCGCGACGACGACGGGGATGCTGAGCTTAAACCGATGTAAAAGGAGCGGCGTCAAAAAAGCGACGATCAGAACGACGACTAAAGATGCGACTGATGTGTGTTCCATTCGTAAATACCTCCTTAAAACAAGGGCTATAAAAGCCCGCTTAAAGCGGGCGAAACCTTACTTTTTTTTAAAAACATAACGCATATTCTAACAAGGCTGAACGCGAAAAAAAAGTGATAAGGCTTTATTTCTTTAATTCTTTTTTAATTTGTACCAAAACAGCGTAATTAGGTATAGGAATTAGCCCCATAATAAATAAAAAACCGTTAATAAGGAGGCTGACACGAATGGCTTATGACATCATCAGCGATATACACGGATGTTATGACGAAATGATCGCGTTAATGCAAAAGCTCGGATATGAAGTGAAAGACGGAACGCCCGTTCATTCTGAAGGCAGGACGCTTGTCTTTGCGGGGGATTTAACGGACAGAGGCCCAAAATCCGTAGAAGTGATGCGTTTTGTGGCAAAAGCATATGAAAAAGGAGCCGTCCGTTATGTCCCGGGAAATCATTGCAACAAACTGTATCGTTACTTAAAAGGAAACCCCGTAAAAGTGATGCACGGACTGGAAACGACGGCAGCCGAACTGAAAGAGCTGTCTCCCGCCGACAGAACGGAAGTCTCCAGACAATTCATCCGATTATATGAGTCAGCGCCGCTTTATGACATTTTACATAATGGCGATCTCGTTGTCGCCCACGCCGGCATAAAAGCTGACGATATCGGTAAATACTCGCGTAAGGTAAAAGAATTTGTTCTGTACGGCGATATCACGGGTGAAACGTATCCCGACGGCAGACCCGTCAGAAGAGACTGGGCCGCCGCTTACGAAGGCAAGGCATGGATTGTTTACGGCCATACCCCGGTAAAACGCCCCCGGATCGTCAACCGTACAATCAACATTGACACAGGCTGCGTCTTCGGCAATCAACTGACAGGCTTTCGTTTTCCCGAGCACGAAACCGTCTCTGTGGAAAGCTCAATGCCGTATGATGCTTCACGATTTCGCGAGGATCACGGCAGGCAGGCATGAAAAAAGCCCGAAACCGGCACACGGTTCGGGCTTTACATGTGTTCAATTAATGTTTTCATATCGTCAGGCACCGGGGCGTGAAAAACGAGCGTTTCTCCGGTCATGGGGTGTACGAATGAAAGCCGCTCACTGTGAAGAGCCTGCCGCGCAATTCCCTCATTTTTTCCGCCGTACAGTGTATCACCGACTAACGGATGGCCGAGGTAGCTCATGTGCACCCGGATTTGATGCGTCCGCCCCGTTTCCAGCCGCAGGGCTGCAAGCGTAAACGCATGTCCCGCTTTTTCCGTTTGAAAATGCGTCACCGCTCGTTGTCCCTCCGGCGTTACCATCCGCTCAATAATACTGTCGTGTTTTCTTCCGATGGGCGCGTCCACCGTTCCTTCCTTCTGCGGCATGATGCCGTGTACGACAGCGAGATACCGCCTGCTGACAAGCCCCTTCTTCTGCGCTGCTGACAAAAGAGAATGGGAAAGCCGATGTTTGGCGATCAGCATCGCCCCCGATGTATCCCTGTCAAGGCGGGTGACAAGATGAACCGTTGATGGCACGCCGCTTTTTCGGTAGTGGCTGATCACTCCGTTAGCGATGCTTCCCGACGGATGTTCTCTTGATGGAATTGAGGAGACATACGGCTGTTTATTGACCACAAGCACATGGTCATCTTCATAAAGAATATCAAGCGGAACCGGCTCAGGCAAAAGCGTTTCACTCACATGCTCCTTCGGAAATTCAATCTTAAGCACGTCTCCGTCCGCTAACACGGTGCGGACGGTTACATGCTCTCCGTTCACAAGCAGGTCTCCCCCGCCGAATTTAATGTCAGCGAGTAGCCGCTTTGAAATGCCGAGCTGCGCCGTATATTCTTTTATCGTCATGCCGGCTTCCCGGGCAGTCATGTTCTTTTGGATAAAAAAGTTGTCCAATCCGTTTCCTCTTTCTATTCGCCTTTTCCGATAAAGGAGTCCTGCACCCTTTTCCAAAACGGAAAAGGGCGGAATCTTGCAAATCTGACTTTTTCATTTGCCACACGGCATAGAATGGACTTGACATCCTTATGCAGCAAGGTTAAATGATCAATTGTGACTTGAAAGTCGACGTCGTTTCTCGGTTTGATGACACAGTTATGATGATCGGGAAGCAAAAGCGGCGAACCGACAGTCCTGAACACTCTGTTGTTGATGGATGCCATTTCCGCAAGCTGAATCGCCCTGATGGAAGGGTGGATGATTGCGCCGCCTAACGCCTTATTATAAGCCGTGCTTCCGGAAGGCGTAGACAGACATAAACCGTCCCCCCTGAACGTTTCAAACAGCTGGCCTTTAATTTCCACGTCAGCGACGAGACTGCCTTCTATGCTTTTGATCGTACATTCGTTCAAAGCCAGATACCGCTCCTCACGCTCTTCATCATGATAAGTGACAATCACCTCAAGAAGGGGATACTCCACGGTATGATACGGCGTTTTGGCAATGGCCAGAACGAGCTTTTCTATCTCCTGCGGAACCCAATCGGCATAAAAACCCAAATGCCCCGTGTGAACTCCGACAAACGCCGTTTTATCGAGACGGTCGCTGTACCTGTGAAATGCGTAAAGAAGCGTTCCGTCACCGCCGACGGAAATAACGATTTCCGGCTCTTTTTCATCCAAGGTCATATCAAAATCGAGTAAATACGCCTGTATTTTGCTTTTCAGTGTATCTGAAACCTCGTCTCCTTTTGAAGAAACGGCAAATTTCATGCCATTCCCCTCCTTTCCTACTGGCGGTCTCCCGCTTTTTTCTTTCGCGAGAACGCGGCTTGGGCTTCCTGGATTTCTCCGCGGATTTCTGACATTTCTTCATCGAGCCGGGATGCGGCTTCTGAGGCCCGCTGCAGCCTCAGCTTTACTTTTTCGGGAATGTTCCCGCTGTATTTGTAATTCAGTGAATGCTCAATGGTTGCCCAAAAGTTCATGGCAAGCGTCCGAATCTGTATTTCCACAAGAACGTGCTTTTCACCGGACGTTGTTTGTAAAGGATATAAAACGACAAGGTGGTAAGACCGATATCCGCTTTCCTTATGCTCTGCTATGTAATCCCGCTTATCGACAACGGTAAAATCTTTTCTGGCAAACAGCATATTTTTGACGATCTGGATATCATCGACAAATTGGCACATAATACGCAGCCCCGCGATATCCTGCATCGTTTCAATCTGATGAAGCGGTATGCTTTTTCGTCTCGCTTTTTCAAGTATGCTCGCCACCGGCTTCACGCGGCCTGTCACAAACTCAATCGGTGAGTGGTCATCTTCATACTCATAAAGGGTTCTGACGCCTTTCAGCTTCACCTTTAATTCTTCAACAGCCTGGCGGTATGGCGCTAGAAATTGCTCCCATTGTTTGTCATCCATCGTACATCCCCCAATTCCGAACCTGTTCTAAAGAAATACGTTTTTCACTTTTTCTTCCATATCTCCGTAGTTTGCATTATCTTTAATATTTTCAAGAAGATAATCGAGTTCTTCATGCAGCCCTGAAAGTTCAACCGTTTTTCCGCCGGCCTCAAGGACCGCCGGCTTTCTTTGGTCTAAGGCTTCTTTCAGATCCGGCCAGATATGTTCTTTTATAATGACATATTCAAAAGAGTCAGCTGATTCAAGTATGTATACAAAAGCAAAGTGATCGGAATCAACAAGCATTTGACCTGAGGCTTTGCGTTCCGCTCCGCTTAAGTCCTCTCCGCACTTCAAGCGGAGCGCGTCTTCTGTTAATGATGCATTTTGGATTTCAATTCTCTTTTGCATAATGTTCTCCTTTTTTAACAAAGTACAGCATTTATTTTATCATATCAAGGTCGATATTGATAAACGTAACCTCTAAAGAGATAATGGGAATTATACAATTTTTCGTCCTGAAAGGAAGACTGTCATGACCCAAGAAATAGAAATTGAATTCAAAAACCTGCTGACAAAATCAGAATTTCTGAAGCTGAGTGAAGCACTCTGCATGAAAGAACATGATTTTAAACAGCAGGTCAATCATTATTTCGACACGAAAGATTTTTCCCTGAAACAAAAAAAATCAGCACTCCGCATCCGAGAAAAAGACGGCGCGTTCGTCCTGACGTTAAAAGAACCTGCCGCGGTCGGTCTGCTGGAAACCCATCAAGAGCTTGCGGCACCTGATCTTGACGTCTTCAAGATTCCGGATGGCCCCGTCAAACGTCAGCTGGAAGGTCTCGGAATCAACTCAGAACACATTTGCTATTTCGGAACGCTGTCGACCGCACGCGCGGAAAAAGAATCAGAAAAAGGCTTAATCATTTTAGATCACAGCCGATATTTAGAGAAAGAAGACTTTGAATTGGAATTCGAGGCTGCTGACTGGGATGAAGGAAAACGGGCGTTTGAACAATTGCTCAAGCAATTCGGCATCCCAGAGCGGATCACGAAAAATAAAATCCAGCGTTTTTATGAACAGAAACAAAAAAAGGTGGAATGACACAGTGAATATAACGAATTGGGCGGCCCTTCTCCAGCTGCAATCAATGGCGCTGCAATCAATCTCTCATACAAGCACGGCTTCAGGCGGACAATCTTCAGAAAGCCCGCTTGCCAATTTCAGCGCGCTTCTCAGCCAGTATACGGACACAGCCGTCCGGCAGCAGCCGGAATCAGGGATTTTAAACGGTGTGCGGACCGCTCACGCTTCATATTCACCGAGAATTCCCGTTTCATCCGATTCCGCGGCAGCTTCACAGACCGCTTCCCCAAGCATAAAGTCTGCGAATGCGGCTTCTGACATCAGCACCGGAAACTTTTCAATAGACAGCGCCATTCAGAAAGCGGCCGAAAAATACGGTGTGGACGAAAAGCTGATCCGCGCGGTTATTAAACAGGAATCAGGCTTTAATCCGAAAGCGGTCAGCGGTGCGGGGGCAATGGGACTGATGCAGCTCATGCCTTCCACGGCAGAATCACTCGGGGTGTCAAACCCGCTTGATCCCGTCCAGAACGCTGAGGGCGGCACGAAGTACTTAAAGCAGATGCTCACGAAATACGACGGAGATGTATCTCTCGCGTTAGCCGCCTACAACGCAGGCCCCGGCAACGTAGATCGGTACGGAGGCATTCCGCCGTTTAAGGAAACACAGCAGTATGTCAAAAACATAACCAAACAGTATTACGCGTAAACCAGAGAGGCTTCCTTCGCCCTCTGGTTTTTTTGCGGAGTGAAATCTTACACATGAATGAAGGCGATGTGATATGATATGAAATACAAGCGCCTGACAGAAAGGCACTTTGTTTGTAGAAATAAAATGTTATTGCTAAAATATACAGTAACTGAAGATAGTAAAACAAAAAGATAAATTCGCAATGGGAATTATGATTCCTATTAGCCATATAAAGGAGTAGTCAACATGGTACAATCGTTTAACGCACCATATGAAGCGATTGGAGAGGAACTTCTATCGCAACTTGTTGATACTTTTTATGAGCGTGTCTCGTCTCATCCCTTGCTGAAGCCGATATTTCCAAGTGATTTGACTGAAACGGCCAGAAAACAAAAGCAATTTTTAACCCAGTATTTGGGCGGACCTCCTCTTTATACTGAAGAGCACGGACATCCCATGCTCAAGGCAAGGCATCTCCCCTTTCCGATTACGGACGAGAGGGCTGATGCGTGGCTAAGCTGTATGAGCAAAGCGATGGATCAGGTCGGGCTGGAGGGCGATATTCGTGAATTTCTGTACGGGCGTCTGGAACTGACGGCCAGGCATATGGTAAACCAGTCAGAAGCGGAGGATCGATCATATTGACGAATTATCAGCATGAGCAATACTTCGCCCATTGCCACGGACATCCAAAAAAACCGCTCGAAATTTACATGTTTGTCGACCCTTTATGTCCTGAATGCTGGTCGCTGGAGCCCGCCATAAAAAAATTAAAAATCAAATACGGACGTTTTTTTACGCTGCGGATCATTGTTTCCGCGAGCATTACATCGCTGAATAAGCAAAAGCGGAAAAAACACCTTCTTGCCGAAGCTTGGGAAAAAATTGCGAACCGTTCCGGGATGCCCTGTGACGGAAGCCTTTGGCTCGAGCAGGATCAGCCTCTTTCATCGCCCTACCTTGCCGCACTCGCTTTAAAAGCGGCTGAACTGCAGGGAAGAAAAGCGGGCATTCTGTTTCTCCGCAGCATGCAGGAAAGCCTGTTTGTCTCCAAGCAGAATATTACAGATGAAGACGTTCTTTTAGAAATTGCCGAAAAGACGAAATTGGATGTTGAAGAATTCAAGCGTGACCTCCATTCGCAAAGCGCGGTAAAAGCGCTTCAGTGCGATATGAAAATCGCGGCGGAAATGGACGTCACCGTCAACCCGACATTGACGTTCTTTAACAGCCTGCATGATGATGAAGGGCTGAAGGTTCCCGGCAACTATTCTTATGACGTATACGAAGAGATCTTATTCGAAATGCTCGGGGATGAACCGAAGCCTTCTGAAACGCCGCCTTTGGAATGTTTCATTGAATATTTCCGGTTTGTCGCATCGAAAGAAATCGCACTCGTTTATGATTTGAGTCTAGAAGAAGTTGAAAAAGAAATGAAAAAACTGGCATTCGCCAAAAAGGTCGCCAGAGTGGAAGCAAAGCACGGCCTGTTTTGGAAATCTCTGGCCGGCACTCAGGAGGATGTCACCTGTTGTGATCATTAAAAAAAGCTGATTCCTTACGGAGCCGGCTTTTTTTTGTGCAAATAAAGAAACCGCGCCGGGATAAGCGCGGTTTCATATGTCTTAACGACAACAAAGGGGATGGGAGAAATTTTTCACGGTCAAACAAAGGGGTAATGTTTGTTTGTGATCAATTTCACATCCTTATCATATCAAATCTTGTCGAGTTTTGACAAGCCATAAGATTAATGTTCATATTTTTGTCACAAAACATAACTGACTGCTTGTTTTCATAGAATATATCAATGAAAAACAAGGAGGGAAATCAATGCTCCGCACCGTATTGATCATCGGAATGATTGTGTTTTTCTTCTTTTTAAATCTGCTGGCCATGATGCACATGCTGCCGATTTACATTACATCTCCCCTGCTGTTTCTGTCCATATTGTTTGCCTTGTACCGGCTGAATCACAGAAAAACGTTTAAAGGGTTTTAGAAAAAGCCTGCGCAACTTATGCACAGGCTTTTTTGAATTACGAAGGGTTCACTTTCGAAAGAAGCTCTTCCATTTCGTTCAGCTTCTCTTCAAACATTTTGCAGGCCGCCTCGATCGGTTCAGGCGATGTCATATCGACTCCCGCTTTTTTCAGTATGTCGATCGGATATTCCGAGCTTCCCGCTTTTAAGAATTCGGTATAGCGCTCCACCGCAGGCTTGCCTTCTTTTAAGATCTGGCTGCTCAGCGCTTGGGCCGCACTGTAGCCTGTCGCATATTGATACACATAATAATTGTAATAGAAATGCGGAATTCTTGACCATTCCAGACTGATTTCTTTATCAATCACCATGTTGTCACCGAAATACTTTTTATTCAGATCATAATAAAGTTCGTTCAGCAGTTCAGGCGTCAGCGGCTCGCCTTCCTGCGCTTTCGTATGAATCAGATGCTCAAATTCAGCGAACATCGTCTGTCTGAACACTGTGCCTCTGAATCCTTCAAGCATGTGGTTGAGCAGGTACAGACGCTGTTTTTCATCCTTTAAGCTGTTCAGCATATATTCACCGAGCAGCGCTTCATTAGTCGTTGAAGCGACTTCAGCGACAAAAATGCTGTAGTTACCGTACGGATACGGCTGATATTTTCTCGTATAGTAGCTGTGCACGGAATGGCCGAACTCGTGAACGAGCGTAAACAGATTATTGACATTATCATGCCAGTTCATCAAGATGTACGGATTCGTGCCGTATGTACCGGACGAATAAGCACCGCTGCGTTTTCCTTTGTTTTCGTATACATCGACCCAGCGGTTTTCAAGTCCTTCTTTTAAAATAGACGCGTATTCCTCGCCCAGCGGAGCAAGTCCTTTGAGCATATAATCTTTCGCTTCCTCATATGTGACCTTCATTCCCGAATCTTTTACGAGCGGTGTGTACAGGTCATAAATATGGACTTCATCAAGGCCGAGCACCTTTTTCCGCAGGTCAATGTAACGGTGTAATAACGGAAGATGTTTATTTATCGTTTTAATAAGGTTATCGTAAACTTCTTCAGGGATGCTGTTATTGGATAAAGCCGCTTCCCGTGCTGATTTATATTTTTTCACACGGGCGTAAAAATTATCTTTTTTCACAGTGCCGCTGAGTGTAGTCGCCATCGTGTTTTTATACTGTCCGTATGTTTTATATACAGCTTCAAATGCGTTTTTGCGGACTTCACGATTGCTGCTTTCCAGAAAATTAATAAAGTTGCCGTGTGTGATTTGAGTTTCCTTGCCGTTTTCATCTTTAATCGACGGAAATGTAATATCGGCGTTATTTAAAACGCTGAATGTATTGGAAGGCGACGACAGCGCTTCTGAGGCTTCCGCAAGCAGGGCCTCTTCTTGTTCGCTCAGCACGTGCGGGCGCTGTTTTGTAATTTCTTCAATTGCATGGGAGTAAAGCTTAAGCTCTTCTTTTTCCAGAATGAACTGGTGCAGCTTGTCCTCCTGAATCGCCAGAATTTCCGGTTCAATGTAAGCAGTCGCGCTGGCAGCCTGGGAATACAGGCTTGCGGCTTTGTCGTTCAGCCCTTGGTAGAAAGAATTTCCCGTATCCTGGTCTGAGCGCATATGCGCGTATGCATAAAGTTTGCCAAGGCGGTTCGTCACTTCATCCTGTGCCGTAAGCGCCGCGTATAAATTGTCAGCCGAATGAGCAAGCGTTCCTTTAAAAGAAGATAAATTCGGGATTAATTCTTTAACTGCTTGAAATTCTTTATTCCAGGCCTCATCACTAGGAAAAATATCCTCTAGTCTCCATGTATGCTCTGCCTTTACTTCACTTCTGTCAGGCAGCTGTGCTGCTTTATTTTCCTCAGTCATGGTGATCCCCCTCGTTTTCTTTACTTCAAGCCAATTGAAAAAACGATTGTTTCTCCAAAAACTTGTGTTGTGATTATCTTCCGGCTTTTCACTGCCTTTTGTCAAATCATATGCGGCATATAAGACCGAGCATACCAATAATACAGTGAAAAAACGAAAACAAAATGCTTGTACGCCCCTCACATTCGCCACCACCTTGACGTTAGGGTGAACGAAATGAAGCATTCTCATTCCCCAAAAAAGAGCAGATCCCGCCGGCGCAGCTCTTCTGCCGTTTGAGGGCGCTTCCATGGAGATGAGGGCATATATACTTCATTCTCAATTTCCCTTAAAAAATCCTGCAAGCATAAGAAATCAGCATATTGTTTTACCGCCATTCCGATAAGGCTATCTTGTGAACCATACCTCATCCGGATCTCCTTACCCCTGATTTTTTGCCGTAAATCATGAACCATGCCGGATAATCGGATCGGCGCGCCTTTTTTAAAAAGTTCCTCAAGCCGCAAGTATAAATGGCTCTGCCACACAAAAACGGGACTTGCAAACACAAAGCCCGCTGAAACGGGAATAAACACTTCAGAGGGGAGAAATGGAAATGCAACCTGATGTCTTTCGTAAAAAAGACGCCGGATAAGACCGGCATCTTCAGATAAAAACCGCCCGCTTTTGTTGCGGAAGCCGGCTACGGCACGTCCCCACGAGGAAAGTTTGACGCTGTGCCGCCCTTCCGGATGACAAATGTCGTTCAGGTTTGCTTTGTGAAGAGGGATTGCGGTTAAGCCGGCATAAGAATAGCCGGTGTAAAACGGAGTGATGGAATGCAGCCTGTAAAAGGAGCGGGCGTCGGGGCAGTAAAACAGTAAGGAGGAAAATGAATGGACTTCAAAGAACTGCCAGTGAAAAGCAGAAAGCCGGAAAAATTGCGTGGCCATCCGTTTTAACCGTTTTGCCCCGATGATCCAGACCGGCCGGTAACCGGCATTTTTCAGGCCTGCCGTCCGGCTCTTTAAAGAGTCCGCCGAAAGGTTCGCACATTGAAATTCAAAAGCCAGCCTCTCTTCTCCGCTTACTGCCGTCAAGTCAGGCCGCTGTCCAGCGGAAGTCAGATACGGTTCCAGGCTGACACTGCACCCTTGTGTCTTTAGCCAGAGAAAAAGCTGCCTTTTTCCTTCCAGATGGTATTCGCTTTCGGGTTCGGATTCCCCCGGACACAGCCTGCTTTTTTTATGAGCGAAGTGCGGCAGTTTCTCCCGTCCCAGTTTGATATCAAGCTCACTTTTGCAAACAGGGCAGAACCAGCTTTTCTTTCTCAGCTCCGCCGCTTTTTCCTTTGAATAGCTTCCGGCCAGCTGAATGAGCCGTCCGTCGGCAGTCACAGCACTGAACATGTTGCATCTTCTCCTTTCCTGAATCTTGTTGTATTCAGCAGGAAGAAGGCATAATCCTGTTTGCGGATGAGAGCCCGTTATACGGTTTTCAGCCGTTCATCGTGTCATTCAGAACAAAAAAAACCGATTTCTGCTGAGAGAAATCGGTTTGTTATGATGCAAAGTGTTTTTTTATTGTATATAACGCATGATCAGCGATCACCAATTTGCCGTATTCTTCAAGACGGTGAATGCTGACTGATGATTCGTGCGCGTACTCCAACAGGATGCTTAGCTGATTTTCAACCTCTTCATCAGTTTGCTCATAAAAATCTGCATATAAATAATATCGGTCTTCAAACGAATACAGGGTCGTTTTGATTCCGTTAAGATTCAATTTTGATAGCGAGATGAGATCCTCAAAATCATCGAACCGCAAAGTGAACTGAAGCTTTTGCTCCTTATCTTCCCGGCTCTCGGCCTGCTCTTCTTTCTGGAAATCATCAAGTAAAGCATCGAGATTTTCATCTGCCGGCTCTTGTTTTTTATCTTCCGGGATCGGCAGTTCGAGTTTTTGTCCGTCCTTTGAAAGCTGGGCTTTTGTTACGATTATTTCCAGTCCTTTGTCCAATGCCTGAACCTGAATCCAAAGAGGACCCTCGACAGCGAATTCTTCTTCATCATGCACTTCATCCATGACTTCCCAGAACAGTTCTTCACTGCGCTCGCGATTGTACCAGATTTCTTCTCTGTCAAAACCGCGATCTTCAATATCACCATAAGACATATAAAATTTTACAGTATGCTCATTAATTCTTTCTATTTCCATTTTGCCAACCTTCCCTTCTTTATAAGATGTTGAAGGGACATCTAAGCTCCCGATGAATAGTACTTTACTACACTTTACCCATTCCGTCCACATCTTAACCTTATAGAGGACAGCGCAAATTCTTTATATTTCTATTTTATGATAAAACAGTTATAAAAGAAATAAAAAAGCATTTTCACACCGAAAAACAGGCTTTCTCCCGGTTCCCATCATAAATAGCGCACTGCTTCATATATTAGCTGTACAAGCAATCGATCTATAAGCGAGGTGTTACCATGCCGCACGATTACCTGCTGTCCCTTCTGCTTATTATCGGGATTGACCTTATTCTCGGCGGCGACAATGCCGTCGTCATCGCGATGGCCAGCCGGAATCTGGCTCATAAACAAAGACAGCAAGCGATCATCTTCGGAACGTTTATCGCAGTCGTCTTGAGAATCGTTCTGACGAGCGCTGCGGTCTATTTATTGAATGTTCCTTTTTTACAATGCGCAGGCGGGGTATTTTTATTGTATCTCGGCTATCAGCTTCTGATTGAGAAGAAAGATGCGCAGCATGTGAAAAGCAGTTCTTCTCTTTGGAAAGCCATCCGCACAATCGTTCTGGCTGATATCTTTATGTCGCTTGACAATGTCATCGCAGTAGCCGGCGCTTCTCACGGTGAGCTGACACTTGTAGTGATCGGCCTCTTCATCTCGGTGCCGATTATCATTTGGGGCAGCAAGCTCGTTCATGCCGCCATGGACAAAATGCCTTTATTGATGTACGCCGGGAGCGGTCTTCTCGCATTTACCGGCGGTGAAATGATTGCCGGAGACAGCAAGCTGTCATTTTTCATGGCAGAACACGGCATTATACAAATGATGCTGCCGATTTTGACCGTCGTATTTGTTATCCTCGCCAGTATGATTTACCAGCAGACTGAAAAATAACAAAAAGCCCAAACCGCGATGGTTTTGGGCTTTTTCCATGCTATCGTAAGCTTATATCAGTTGGCAAGACGCTGTGCTTCTCTTAATTGGAAAGAACGCACTTTTCTTGGCAGGAATCGTCTGATTTCATCTTCGTTATAGCCGACTTGCAGACGTTTTTCATCAATGATGATCGGACGGCGGAGCAGTCCCGGATGCTCATTGATCAAAGTATATAAGTCTTGAAGCGGCATAGATTCAACATTTACGTTCAGTTTCTGGAATACTTTAGAACGGGTAGAGATAATTTCATCCGTACCGTCTTCAGTCATACGCAGAATCTGCTTGATCTCATCAATTGATAACGGCTCGGAGAAAATGTTTCTCTCTACAAACGGAATCTCGTGCTCTTCAAGCCAAGCTCTTGCTTTTCTGCATGACGTACAGCTAGGTGATGTGTATAATGTAACCATTAATCTTCACTCCTCTAATTAGTAGGATGAACATGTTTGTATTCTCAAATTGAAATGACTTTAAAAAAGGAATCTTTATAGGTATTATACTATAAAAAAGTAAGTGTGAACAGTCTCCTGAGAAAAAAATGTGTCAATCCGGCAAATTTACGGCTGGCGGATTTTTCCCCATTCTCAATTAGCTCAGCTGATCGAAAATGTTTTTTCGTTTTTTCTCATCAATGACTTTGAGAACTTCATCCGTTTTTTCGTATGATTCTCCGTACCATTTTTCATCTTTATAAGTGTGAATGTTTTCATATGTCTGTTTCATCGCTTCAAACATTTCTTCTTCTGATTCCGTCTTAGGTGACCAGTACAGAATCTCCATTTTGTTCACTTCATTCGTAGCCAATGACCGGCGCCGATACCCGATTGACTGCGCGTGCTTGAAATGCTCTCTTTGATAAAAACGCAAGCGTTTCTGTGTATCCGTGTCATCCTCGTCAACAGGCTCCACCTCAAGCAGAATCGGCTTGTTTTTCTTTTTCAGCCTGCCGATCAGCTTGCTTCCGAGGCCTTGTCCTCTGGATTTCTTTGACACAAACAGGTAATCAATAAAGATGAAAGAGTCAAATTCCGCATACATCAGCACGTGGTACTGCCCCTCTTCTTTATGATAAACATCGCTTTGCTCCTTTAACAGAGCTTCCATATGCGCTTTTGATTTCATTTCTTCAATCGGAAAATATTCACTCAGCTTTTCGTACCAGTTCATTCATTTGCTCCTTATGGGTTCGTTGTCTTCACACTTTTAGATATACCCCATTTCCGATTGTTTAAACAATCTTACATCTATTAAGACGTGTGATCCTTTAACATGGTTTCAATTTTTTAAAAATGGTGTGTAATCGACGTTTTTGGTATAACGGTTTGCCGCGTCCCACAGCAAAAATTCGTCAATTCCTTCATCATGCAGCGCTTTAACCTGTTCTTCCACCTGGCGTTTTCCGTACTTTTGATAATTTCCGCTGCCGAGATATGATGCCGTGAAGTCCTGAAGCCACGGACGCGATACAGGCGGGTGTTTCAGCTTAGACAGTTTTTTATTTTCCACCTTCGCGTATTCTTTGACGACATTGTAAGGCTCAAGATCCGGTTTATCAATGCCGAAATAGCTTGTCCAATGGCTCGGATAAATCATGGATGAAATGACATCGACCTGTTCTGAAATCTTGCTGAAATTCTGGCCGATCCCCGGCGCTTCCGGCAGCGTGGCAGAATAGCCGAAAATATCAACCGACACATCCGCGCCGTACGGCTTGAGTTTTTTCTTCGCATAACCGACAAAATCGGTGACGGCGTGAACGCGTTTTTGCACATTGCTGTCTGCTGTTTTTCCGTAATCGCCGTGACCGTATGTCAGTTCGTCATCACGTTTTTCAAATCCTTCAGGAAAACGGACATAATCAAACTGAATTTCTTGAAAACCCATCTTTACGGCTTGTTTTGCAATCTTTACATTGTAATCCCATACTTCTTTCATAAACGGATTGACGAACGATTCGCCGCGGCCGTTTTTCCAGACACTTCCGTTTTTTTCTTTAAAGGACCACTCCGGCTTTTTGTTCGCGAGTTCGCTGTCTTTAAATACGACAATACGCGCAATCGGATAGATCTTTTTTTCCTCCAGCTTTTTCATCATCTTTTTTGGATCTTTGATGTACGGCTTGGCGATTTTGGCATACTCAGAATGGCCGTCCGGCTTAAAGGTGAGGTTTCCGTTGTCGTCCTTGACATCAATCACCATTGTATTGAGCTCCGTTTTGTCCACAAAGTCTGTCAGCTCCCCGAATTTGCTTCCTCCCGCTGAATGCCCTGTGACGTAAATGCCCCGCACCTTATCAGGATGTGTAAAATGCAGCCCTGACGGATAAGCGAACCGTGAATTTGATTTCGGCAGTTCTTTTTCAGCCAGCGCTATTTTTACAAGCGGCTGCTCCTCTTTCGCAGCGGCGTGGGCCGGATAAGCGGCTGCACTGATAAACAGTCCCGCACAAATGGCGCACAAAATGGTTTTCATACTGATCTCCCCCTTTTTTTCCATTATAGAAAAACGGGAGCAGGCTTAATAAACTTGAATGTGCGCAAAAAAATCCTCCAAGACTGAGTCTTGGAGGATGATACTTTTATAGATAGGTTTTAAATTCAGCTTCTGTGCACATGACAAAATGTCCCGGTTTCACTTCTCTGAATTCCATTTTTTCTCCTTCTTGGAGCTGATGAATGGACGGATCGTATTTCTTTCGCATGCGATTTCTTTCATAGTCCGGATCAGGGAGCGGGATAGCGGACAGCAATGATTTCGTATATGGGTGAAGCGGGTTTTCGTAAAGCTCATCCGCCGGCGCAAGCTCCACCAATTTTCCGAAATACATGACGCCGATGCGGTCGCTGATGTATTTGACCATTGATAAATCATGGGCAATAAACAGGTAAGTGAGCCCTTTTTCTTTCTGCAATTCTTTCATTAAATTGACGACTTGCGCCTGAATGGAGACGTCAAGCGCCGAAATCGGTTCGTCCGCGATGATAAACTCCGGATCAACCGCCAGCGCTCTGGCGATTCCGATACGCTGGCGCTGTCCGCCCGAAAATTCATGCGGGTAGCGGTTGGCGTGCTCTTTATTTAAACCGACCGTTTCCAGCAGTTCGTGAACCCGCTGCATCCGCTCTTTTTTCGTTTTTGCCAGGCGGTGAATATCTATTCCCTCGGCAATAATGTCGGCGACTGTCATTCTCGGATTTAAAGATGCGTACGGATCCTGGAAAATCATCTGCATTTTCCGGTTAAATTCCAGCAGCTTCTTGCGGGATTTTTTCCCGTGGACATTTTCCCCGTTAAAGAGAACTTCCCCGCCGGTTGCCTCATACAGCCGGATAATACTGCGGCCCGTCGTTGATTTACCGCAGCCCGATTCTCCGACAAGGCCGAGCGTTTCGCCTTTATAAATATCAAATGACAAATCATCTACGGCTTTTACCGTTCCTTTCTGCGTGAAAAAATGCTGTTTTAAATGTTTGATTTCGAGAAGTTTCTCAGTCATTTTTTTCACCTTCCTTCATTAAAACAGGATGCTGATACGTATTCGGAAGCTGACGGATTTTAGCCTTCACCGCTTCAGGGGGCTCGACCTTAGGCGCATCAGGATGCAGAAGCCACGATTTCACAAAATGCGTATCAGACACTTTATACATCGGCGGTTCCTGTTCAAAGTCAATTTTCATCGCATATGAGCTGCGGAGCGCAAATGCATCCCCTTTCGGAGGATTCGTCAGATCAGGCGGCGTGCCCGGGATGGCCGTCAGTTTTTCCTGATCGGTACTGTCCAGGCTAGGCATTGAGGCAAGCAGCCCCCACGTATACGGATGGCGCGGATCATAAAATATTTCATCCACCGTGCCCGATTCGACGACCTGACCCGCGTACATGACAGCGACCCGGTCGGCGACATTGGCGACAACGCCGAGATCATGCGTGATAAAAATGATAGACGTATCAATTTTCTTTTGCAGATCTTTCATCAGCTCAAGGATCTGTGCCTGAATCGTCACATCAAGCGCTGTTGTCGGTTCATCGGCAATTAACAGTTTCGGATTTGCCGCAAGCGCCATCGCGATGACGACACGCTGTCTCATCCCGCCTGAAAATTCATGGGGGAATTGGCCGATCCGTTTTTCGGGCATCGGAATCCCGACGAGATCAAGCAGCTCTATGGCGCGCTTTTTCGCCGCTTCACTTGAGATTTTTTCATGTTTGAAAAGCACTTCCGTAATTTGTTTGCCGACTCTCATCGTCGGGTTCAGAGAGGTCATCGGATCTTGGAAAATCATTCCGATGTCCTTTCCTCTGATGGCCTGCATTTCTTTTTCAGACATCGGCACGATATCGCGTCCGTCAAAAAGAATCTGTCCTCTTTTAAAGTAGCCCGGCGGCATCGGGATCAGCTTCATAATCGCTTGGGAGGTCACACTTTTTCCGGAACCCGACTCCCCCACGATCGCAAGCGTCTCTCCTTTATTCAAATGGAAATTCACGCCGCGGATTGCCTGTACCTCTCCGCCGTATGTTTTAAATGAAATGGCTAAGTCTTTTACTTCTAGCAAACGTGTCACTCATATCACTCCTTATTTGCGTAACTTAGGATCCAGCGCGTCTCTTAACCCGTCGCCGACAACGTTAAAGCCGAACATCGCCAGGCAGATAAAGCCGGCAGGGAAGAACAGACGCCAAGGGTAATAGGTTAATGCAGGCAATCCGTCTGAGGCCATCGTTCCCCAGCTCGCAAGCGGCGCAGGTACGCCGAGGCCCAAATAACTTAAAAACGCTTCTGTAAAAATCGCCGTCGGAACCGTCAGTGTCATCGTTACGAGGATAGAGCCCATCGCGTTCGGGACGATATGTTTAAACAAAAGCCGGCCGGTTTTGGCGCCGAGTGTCTGTGAAGCAAGCACATACTCCTGATTCTTTAATTGCAGCACCTGTCCGCGGACGATTCTCGCCATATTGATCCAGCCCGTGATTGTCATGGCGACGATAATGGTGAGCAATCCTTTCGGCAGGACAACCATCAGCAAAATAACCATTAATAATGAAGGAACAGCCCACAGAATGTCGGCGATGCGCATCATCACTTCATCTGTGCGTCCGCCGCGGAATCCGGAAATGCTGCCCCAGATTACGCCGATTAATAAATCAAGCACGGCAGCTGCGACACCGATAAAGATGGAAATCCGCGCGCCCACCCATGTCCGGACGAATATATCCCTTCCAAGGTCATCCGTGCCGAACCAATGATCTTTCGACGGCGCTTTATCCGCATTTAATAGATTGGTAGTCGCATAATCATACCTTGAAAAGACAGGCGCAAAAATCGCCATCAGAATAATAAGAACGATCAGTACGAACCCGACCATCGCAAGCTTATTGCTGCGGAAGCGGAGCATGGCGTCTTTCCAGAGGGAAAGGCTTTTTTTATTTATTTTTTCGGCATCGCCGGCATTAGCTGAAGCTGGTTCAAACATATTTTTAGGAATGTTCTGCATGGTCTAGGCTCCTTTCTTTGCTTTGGAAAGCTTGATTCTCGGATCGATTAATCCGTACAGCACGTCTACAATTAATACGCATAAAAGCAGGAGCACGCTGAAGAACACGGTAACTCCCATAATGACCGTATAATCACGGTTTGTAATGCTGTTTACAAAATGCGCGCCTAAACCGGGAATTCCGAAAATGGATTCAATGATGAAACTTCCCGTTAAAATGGATGCCGCCATCGGCCCCATATATGTCACGACCGGCAAAAGCGCGTTTCGAAGCGCATGGCGCACGGTGACTGACGGACGGGAAAGTCCTTTAGCTTTTGCAGTCCGTATGTAATCGCTGTTTAACACTTCAATCATGCTTGAACGGGAGAGTCTGGCAATGAACGCCATCGGCATGGAAGCGAGCGCAATAGAGGGCAGAAAGGTGTATGCCCAGGATTCCCACCCTGCGACCGGGAACAGTTCTAATTTAATTGAGAAAATATATTGCAAAATCGTCGCCAATATAAAGCTCGGAACTGAGATCCCAAAGATCGTTAAAATCGCAATGGTATAATCCTGCCATTTATTATGGTACAGGGCAGCAAGCACCCCGAAAAGCACACCGAACGCTAAAGCGAGGAGAATAGCTTCTGCACCGAGAGTGAATGAGACGGGGAAGCCTGAATTGATTAAATCATTAACACTTTGGCCTTTATATTTAAAAGAAGGTCCGAAGTCCCACATCGCCACAGATTTTAAGTAGCTGGCATATTGAACGAAAAGAGGCTTGTCCAGGCCATAGTGTTCGTTTAAGTTTGCCTCAATTTCAGGCGGCAGCTTTCTTTCGCCGGAAAATGGTCCGCCCGGCGCTGCCTGCATTAAGAAGAATGTGGCGGTCACAATCACAAACAATGTGATGATCATGTAAATGAATCGTTTACCGATATATTTCAGCAAGGTGAACACCTCCATGTTTTTTACAATTTTATACGTAATCAGTAAGAAAGGTATATGGGGACATCCTCCCCATATACCTTGGGTCTTTTGTTTTCAGAACCGTCTTTTATTCAAAAGAAGCGTTTCTGAAGTAAACTTCGCCTGTTCCGGTCAAGATTACATTTTTGAGGTTTTTATCCTGCACCCAAGGATCCGTATAGAAATAAACTGGCGCGACCGGCATTGCGTCAATAAAGATCTTTTCTGCTTTTTTCAGCTCTTCGATACGTTTATCCGGATCCGTTTCAAGCTGAGATTGGTTCAGCAGCTTTTTAAACTCAGGATCTTCCCATCCGGTATCATTGTTTCCGCCTTCTTTATCACGGAACAATTCAAGGAAGTTGATCGGATCGTTGAAATCGCCGAGCCAGCCCATACGCCCGATTTGGTAGTTCTGGCTGTGCAGCTTGTCGATGTAAACATTCCATTCGGAGTTATCAAGCTCAACTTTGACGCCTAAGTTCTTTTTCCACATTTCCTGTACGGCCTGCGCGATTTTCGCATGCGCGTCATCCGTATTGTAGGACAGTTTGATCGCCGGAAGGTCAGAGGCATTCTTGACGCCTAATTCCTTCAGTCCTTTATTTAAGAATTCTTTAGCTGATTTGACGTCATTGTCTTTGAAATAACCTTTTGTGTTATCCTTGAATCCCTTCATTGACGGCGGCACCGCAGCCATGGCCGGGATTTGTTCGCCCTGCGTTACATTTTTCACGATGGACGAGCGGTCGATCGCATAAGCAAGGGCTTTACGGATGTTGACATTGTTCAGCGGTTTCGCTTCTGTGTTGAATTTGTACCAATACACGCCTGCGATCGGTTCAACGTGAAGAGATCCGTCTTTTTTCAATGTCGGCAATGATTCAGTCGGAAGCTGGCCGAGCGGCATCCCTGCCCAGTCAAGCTCACCGGCCTGGAATTTTTTCAGTTCGGTGTTGTTATTGTTAATCATCACCATGTTGATTTTCTTCAATTTCACAGCGTCTTTATCCCAATATTGATCGTTCTTTTCGAGCGTGATGGAACCGCTGTGTTTCCAGGCCGTCATTTTGAACGGGCCGTTTGACACGTAATTTTCGCCTGCGTTTGTGTTCCAGTTTTTATGTTTTTCCGCAATTTTCTTGTTGACCGGCATATACGTATAGAATGAAGTTAATTGCGTGAAATAAGGTGTCGGGTTATTCAGTTCAACCTTTAATGTTTTGTCATTTACGGCTTTTACGCCTACATCATCAATCTTGCCTTTTCCTGTATTGGCAGCTTCAGCGCCTTTGATGTAGTAGAGCTGATAAGCGTATTGTGATTCGTTGTTCGGGTCAAGCGCCCATTTCCACGCATATTCAAAATCCTGCGCCGTCACAGGGTCGCCGTTAGACCATTTCGCACCGTCACGAATCGTAAATGTATAGGTCTTTCCGTCTTTGCTTGTTTCAATTTTAGATGCCATTCCTTCTTCAGGCTCACCTTTGGAGTTTACGCGTGTCAATCCTTCAAAAGTCTGTCGGATTACGCCTCCTGACACGGAATCATTCGCTAAACCCGGATGCAGTGAGAACGGCTCGGTTTTAATATTGATATTAAGTGAAGTCTGTCCTTTGGTGTCTTTTTTACCGCCGCCTGATCCGCCGCTGAATCCGCCGCACGCACTTAATACAAGCGAGAAGATAAGCATCAAACCTACAATAGACCAACGCTTTTTCATGCACTAACCCCCTAATCAAATTTTTCAGCCTTTACTACTAAATACTCAGAAATATCAGACAAAATAACTTAATATTTTTCTAAACTTTAATTGTGTTCCGTCTTTTCTGATTATTTTATGTAAAGAAGCTGTAACAATAGAGTGAACAAGTTCATTATAATGAAATGAATAATTTATTGCAATACTATTTTCTCAATTTAAAATATTTAAATTTGGTCAGTTTTTCTGTCAAAAAGGTGATACACTTCTATAGTTTAAAGCATGACCTAACTAAATTTTTTTATTGCAATTTCCAGTTCATATTGCTTTTTACATATAATATTCGTTATACGAAATGTTGATATACGTTATCATTTAAGCATTTTCAGTTCTTTTTGAGGATTTCCAGCCCTTTAGCAAACTGGAAATAAGCTTGTATTCCTCTGATGACATTTGGCTATAATTGATTTATAATAGATCAATCAAATACATTTGTTGTGATTGCGATGATGAAGAGTAGTACACATTTTCATCCGTTTGAAGAGAGTCTGCGGTGCTGGGAGCAGGTAACGGGCGATGTGGAATGGACTTCTGAGCAGCTGACCGAACGTTAGTAGGCCCAGCCGGAGCAGCCTCCGTTACCAACGTCTCGAGCGATTCCATTGTAATGGAATAATCAGGGTGGCACCACGGTTCATTCGTCCCTTTTTTCTACGGGAAGAATGGGCTTTTTTTATTATGTTTTAAGAAATGAGGTAAGAAATATGAAGAAAACGATTTTTTCAGGCATTCAGCCGAGCGGTTCCGTTACCCTCGGCAACTATATCGGCGCAATGAAGCAATTTGTCGACTTGCAGCATGACTACAACGGCTACTTCTGCATTGTCGATCAGCATGCGATTACGGTTCCGCAGGATCGGCTTGAACTGCGGAAGAACATTCGCAATCTCGCGGCCCTTTACGTGGCCGTCGGACTCGATCCTGAGAAAGCGACCCTCTTTATCCAGTCGGAGGTTCCCGCTCATGCCCAGGCGGGGTGGATGCTCCAATGCGTCGCATATATCGGCGAGCTTGAGCGGATGACGCAATTTAAGGATAAGTCAAAGGGCAAAGAAGCCGTCGTGTCCGGACTGTTAACCTATCCGCCGCTGATGGCCGGCGATATTTTACTGTACGGAACGGATCTTGTTCCGGTCGGAGAAGACCAAAAACAGCACCTTGAACTGACCCGCAACCTGGCGGAACGCTTCAATAAAAAATATAATGACATCTTCACGATTCCTGAGGTGAAAATTCCTGAATCAGGCGCGCGCATCATGTCACTGGCTGATCCGCTCAAAAAAATGAGCAAATCAGATCCGAACCAAAAGGCATACATCACGCTGCTTGATGAGCCGAAGCAGCTCGAAAAGAAAATCAAGAGCGCCGTGACTGATTCTGAAGGCATTGTAAAGTATGATAAAGAAAACAAACCGGGCGTTTCTAATCTTTTGACGATCTATTCTATTTTAGGAAACACATCAATTGAAGATTTAGAGGCTAAATATGAAGGCAAAGGGTACGGTGAATTCAAAAGCGATTTAGCCGAAGTCGTTATCGGCGCATTGACACCGATCCAAGAACGCTACCGTGAATTAATTGAGAGCGACGAGCTTGACCGCATTCTCGACGAAGGAGCGGCGCGCGCAAACAAAACGGCCGGCAAAATGGTGAAAAAAATGGAAAATGCCATGGGTCTCGGACGGAAAAGAAGATAAAGAAAAGAGGCGGGAGAATCCCGCCTCTTTTTTAGTTCACTTTTGATTCCTGCTCCATTTCCCAAAGCTTTTCGAAAAACGGCTGCCCTTTAATCAAATTTTCACAGAACGCAAGATGTTTATCTGACCAGCCTTCAATTGTTTCATTGTAAAGCATGTCCCAAATCTCTTCAAAGCTCATCCGTTTGATCTGCTCATACATATGCGGATTCCATTCCGTGTACCAATACACAATTTCCGCACGGTTTTTCAGCCCTTTCAGCTGGTCGAGCGCCATAAACATCAGCTGCTTGATCTGCCGCTCTTTTCTCGTCAGCCCTCTGACATGCTCCGGCGCCAATGACAAAATGTGATATTCCTTTGAAGACTCCAATTGCGCCGGCTCAAATTGAAACGATTCCGGTTCTACATCCTTTACCATTTCATAAACAAGCTGCTCCTGCCTCGGAATCAGGCGGCTCTTTCTGACCGGAATGGTATACCCGATCGTATCCACGGCAATGATGCCGATCCCGTCTGTCACGACAAAACAGTACTCCAGCTTTGTCCGCTCATGATTTTTTCGCACGTATGACTTTTGGTGGACTTGGTCAAGCAGTTCTTTCGGAAGCTCTGATAAGTCGTTTTCTATGTAATGAAATAATACCGACGGCACTCTGAGCAGCGGTGTCTGATCCAAAAGCTCAACCGTGTCTTCCTTCCGCCATTCGTGAAAATGGCATACATTGTAGCCGTTTTCTTCCCCTTCAAACCAATTGACCCATACATCATGAAGAAATAACATATTCGACCCCTCACTTTATAAAAACTGTTGTCCACAGTATAGGCAAGGGATAGATAAATTATTCCATTTCAATATGAGATTTCCGCAATACGGAGCTGGATTTCCGACTGCATTGCAACAAAAAAAATCTCCCGTTCCGTCCGGGAGATCATTTCACATTTTTCGGATCAAGCGCATCACGCAGCCCGTCTCCGACAAAGTTGAAGCACAATACGGTAAGAAGAATGAACAGTCCCGGAAATAACGGGTACCACCAAGCCTGAATCATAATCGTAAAGTTCTGTGCATCCTGAAGCATATTGCCCCAGCTTGCGATCGGCGGCTGAATCCCGAAACCGAGATAACTTAATGTAGATTCCGCCAAAATAACCGTTCCCACCTTTAATGTCGCTGAGACAATGATCGGTCCGAGCGCATTCGGCAATATATGAGAAAAGATGATGTGATGATTTTTTGTACCGATCGTCTTTGCAGCTAATACAAACTCTCTGGAACGAAGCGATAAAAATTCCCCCCGGACAAGGCGTGCCGTTGTTGTCCAGCCTGTAAGGGAGAAAATTAAAATTAATTTATCCATTCCGGGCTGAAAAATCGTAACAAGTGTAATAAGCAAAAATATATCAGGTATGGATAATACGATATCAACGGTTCTCATGAGAACGGCATCGACAATCCCTTTAAAATATCCGGCAACGGCTCCGACAACTGTCCCGATTGTAATCGCGCCGATCACAGAAACGAATCCGACAAGCAAGGAGACGCGCGCCCCGTACAGAACCCTCGTAAAGATGTCTCTTCCGAATTTATCAGTTCCCATTAGATGTTTTAAGCTCGGCGGCTTCAAACGATTGATAAGAGATTGACTCTCCGGAGAGTAAGGAGCGATTACCGAAGCGAATAAGGCTGACAAGATGATGATGGTTAATATAACGGCTCCGATTACAGCTAGTTTATTTTGAAAGAACTTTTCGAAAAAAATCTTCGTCATTGTTTCCGGTTTGGATTGAATATTTTCCTTTAATTTTACTTCACTGGGGGGTGTGCCGGTATTGGGCTGTAACATTTGACCTCTCACCTCTCTTTGTTAATATTCAATGCGGGGATCAACCAGCGCATATAAGATGTCCGCAATTAAATTCCCCACTACAACCAAAACAGCTGAAATGACCGTCATGGCCATGATAACCGGATAATCCCGCGAAAAGGCTGAATCAATAAACAATTTGCCGAGACCCGGCCAAGTGAAAATCTGTTCTACCACTACCGCTCCCCCGATAAATGACGGTATCATCAGACCAAAAATAGTGATGACAGGAAGAAGTCCGTTTCTCAAACCGTGTTTAAAAATCACTTTATTATCTCGGAATCCTTTCGCACGCGCCGTTCGTATATAATCCTGTTTTAACACATCCAGCATACTGGATCTTGTGTATCTCGTTATCCCTGCCATGTCTGCCGTGGCGAGCACAAAAGCAGGCAGAATCAAGTGATGCAATCGGTCAAATATGTTAAAGTCAGCATTTAAAGTGCTTACTCCGCCAGTGGGAAACCACCCCAGATTTACAGATAAAACCATGATTAAAATCAAACCGAACCAAAAATTCGGTATGGCAAGCCCTAAAAATGAAGTAACAGTTATCCCGTAATCCAATTTTGAATAAGGACGTTTCGCTGACAGAACACCAAATGGAATAGAAATAAGAAGAGCGACAAGGGTTGAGAAAAGCATAAGCACAATCGTATTCGGTAAGCGGGATAAGATAAGTTCAGAAACTGGAGTGCCTTTCTTGACGATAGAAGTCCCGAAATCCCCTTGCAGCATATTCCCCAGCCATTTCACATATTGAACAGGTTCCGGATCATTCAACCCGTATTTTTCAATGAATTTCGCCCTGTCCGCTTGACTGATTGTAGGGTCCATCATAAGTGACATCGGGTCTCCCGGCGCTGCTTTCATGATGGCAAACGACAAAATTGTAATGCCTAAGAGAATCGGCAAGGACATTAATGTTCGCCGTAAAATATATGTAACCATGTTCTTGTCCCCTTTTTAAATAGGATAAGAGAGGAAAGGAACCTCCTTCCCTCTCCAGGGCTTTTGCTATTTTTGATCCAGCCACCATTTTTCGATATTGTACAAGTCATTTTTAGGGTGGAATACATAGCCTTGTAAATTATTCGGCATCGCTCTGTGGTAATTGTAATAGAATAAGAAGCTGTACGGCTGATCTTCAGCAATCAATTTGTATATCTCTTCATATTTCTTTTGGTATTCTTTTCTGTCAGTAATTGACTTCGCTTCTTCAAGCAGCTTGTCGACTTTCGGGTTTTTATACCAGATATTATTCAGCCCGTTTTTCGATTGGCTTGAATGGAAGATAGAGAATTGATCCGGGAACGTTGCAAGACTCCATCCGAGAAGAAGAGCGTCATAATCCCAATTAGGGGCACTTGTCTGTTCGATTAACGCACTGAATTCAACAATTCGCGGTTTAGCCTCGATTCCCACTTCTTTTAATTGCTGCTGAACGACAACAGCTAAATCTTCACGAATTTTATTGCCCTGATTCGTTTTAATTTCAAATGAGAATTTTTTCCCGTCTTTATCAAGGTAGCCGTCACCGTCATGGTCTTCCCATCCGGCTTCTTTTAGCAGCTGCTTTGCTTTTTTCGGATTATAATCAAATGTCGGCACTTTAGACTTCGGATAATTCCATGACAGCGGACTCTCAGGAACATCCGCTACCTTACCGTCTCCGTTCAGCACTTGATCCACCATTGCCTGCCTGTCAAGAGCGTAAGTCAATGCCTGACGCACTTTTTTGTCCTTAAAGATCTCTTTTTTCTCATTCCAGCCGATATAGCTGTAGTTTAAGCCAAGGTCAGATTTGACCTTCACGTTTCCAAACGTTTTAACCGTATCAAAATCTGTGCCCGGCACAACGAAGAAATCAATATCCCCCGCTTTTAACTGAGCCACAGCAGCGTTAGAATCAGGTATTGTTTTTACTGTCACTGTATTAAGGTAAGGTCTGCCGCCAAAGTAATCATCATTTGCTTCCAGTTTGACATACTCGCCCTTTTTCCACTCAACAAACTTAAACGGACCGGAACCGATTGGATTTTTACGGTTAAATTCATTCTCTCCCAGATCTGCAACCGGCACCTTACCCAATATATGTTTAGGCAAAATGCCGTAACTGTCGAGAACGACATTATAGAAATAGGCATCTTTTTTCTTCATTTTAAACTGAATTTCATATTTCCCTTTTTTCGTTACGGATTTAAGGGACTCAAAACCCGAGCCACGCTCACCGTTGTAATCTTTGTTAAGAGGGATGCTGTAGGTGAAAACAACATCATCGGCCGTCAGCTCTTTTCCATCATGGAATTTAACGCCTTTTTTCAGTTTTACATCATACGTTAATCCCCCGTCAGCTTCTGTTACTTTTTCAGCCAGCGACGGCTTGACGTTTAATTTCTCATCAGTTTCCAATAATGTGCTGTAAATCATTCCTTCAATATCAGAACTTGCAACATCGGTAGAATAAAGTGGATTAAAAAGTGTGGGTTCCCCGGTTGACCCGACAACCAAATCTCCGCCTTTTTGCGGTTTTCCTGCCGGTTTGGATTCGGTGCTTGTGGATTTTGAACCGGAGCAGGCTGACAGGAAGATGGCGAGCGCCATAAAAACACTTAGCATCATCAGTGCGCTTTTACGTAATTTCATATCAATTCCCCCTTTGTGATATATATGCAGCAAACTGGTTATGTAATCCGGCATACCCCCTCTCGATGCTTGTCATTTCAGGCATATAAATGGCAGGCGACGTAATGGCCGGGAGCGGCTTCTTCAAATGCCGGGATTTGTTCCTTGCAGATCGGTTTGGCCATCGGGCACCGCGTGTGGAACACGCAGCCTTTCGGCGGGTTTGCCGGGCTTGGCAGTTCTCCTTTCAGGATGATTCGTTCCCGCTTGACGGCGTCTTTTTTTCTCGTGACGGGCACTGAAGACAAAAGCGCCTGCGTATAAGGGTGAAGCGGATTGCCGTACAGCTCGTGTTTTTCAGTCAGCTCCATCATTTTTCCCAGATACATGACGCCGACTCTGTCGCTGATATGGCGGACAACACTCAAATCATGAGAAATAAACAAATAGGTCAGGTTGAATTCTTCCTGCAGTTCTTCCATCAGATTGATGACCTGGGCCTGAATGGAGACATCGAGTGCGGAAACGGGTTCATCCGCAATAATCAGCTCGGGATTCAATGTCAGAGCCCGCGCAATCCCGATCCGCTGGCGCTGCCCCCCGGAAAATTCGTGCGGATAGCGGTTTGCAAAGCTCGGATGAAGGCCGACTTTCGCCAGCAGCTCCTCCACTCGCTCGTTCCGCTCGCTCATGCTGTACATATGGTGAGTCTGGAACGGCTCTTTAATAATGGAACGCAGCGTTTTCCTCGGGTTAAGGGATGCGAAGGGATCTTGGAAGACCATCTGGATGTTTTTACGGACGCTTTTTCTCAGCTTTTCTTCAGATAAGCCGGAAATATCCTGACCCTTAAAAAGAATCCGGCCGTCTGTCGGCTTGTATAATCGGATCATCGTCCTTCCCGCCGTTGATTTGCCGCATCCTGATTCACCGACGATGCCGAGCGTCTCCCCGCGCTTCAGTGAAAAAGAAACGCCGTCAACAGCCTTTATATCACCGACTTTCCTTTGAAAAAAACCGGAGCGGATCGGGAAATATTTTTTTACGTCTTTCAGCTCTAAAATCGTTTCTTGGCCTGCAGCTGTCATTTTGATGGGGCACCCTCTTCCTCATATAAAAAACATCTTACAGAACGGCCGCTTTCATGAGTTATCAGCTCCGGCTGCCCTGTTTTGCATTTGTCCATCGCTTTTGAACACCTCGGGGCGAATCGGCAGCCTTCCGGAAGATTATCCGGTGTCGGGACACTGCCTTTGATCGCTTTTAATGTATCAATCTCTCCATCTATCACCGGTATGGAGTTTAACAGCCCTTCGGTATACGGATGAAGAGGGTTTAAAAATAAGTCCTCCACACTCGCGCTCTCTACGACTTGTCCGCAGTACATCACGATCACCCTGTCGGCGGCTTCGGAAACCACACCTAAATCGTGAGTGATCAGCAGAATGGAAGTATCGAATTTTTTGCAGAGGTCTTTCATCAGCTCCAATACTTGGGCTTGTATCGTCACATCAAGCGCCGTCGTCGGCTCATCAGCGATCAGAAGCTTCGGATTGCAGCTGAGCGCGATGGCGATCATCACCCTCTGTCTCATCCCTCCGGAAAGGCGGTGCGGATATTCTTTCATCACTTGTTCCGCTCTGGAGAATCCGACGAGTTCCAGAAGCTCAACGGCTTTTTTGGACGCTTCTTTTTTATTCATTTTTTTATGGTATTCAAGCACTTCGGTAATTTGTTCGCCGATAGTCAGCACCGGATTCAGGGAAGTCATGGGCTCCTGAAAGATCATAGAGACGTCATTTCCGCGGATTTTGCAATATTCGTTTTCGGTGAAGGAGGCCAGGTCTCTGCCTTCAAGCTTAATCGAGCCATCCATAATTTTTCCGCCCGAGCCTTGGACAAGTCCCATAATAGAAAGCGAGGTGATGCTTTTGCCCGAGCCGGATTCTCCTACAAGAGCGACGGTTTCGCCTTTGTTAATGTGAAAATCAACCCCGTCGACTGCGGGGATCGGCTGTTTCTTTCTGAAAAAATAGGTCTTTAAATTATTCACTTCTAATAGTGTGCTCATGATACGCCCCTTTCTCATTCCGCTGAAGCAGAGGGAAACATACGTTTCGCTATCACAAAATATAGAATAGTCGAAAAATTTTATAGTTGTATATTATTACATCATTATTACAAAAGCAAGAATTTTTTAGGATAAATGTAATATCCTTAAATAATTTCCATTGTTTTAATCTATTAAAGCGTTGCCTCCAGAAAGGTTTTTGAAGGAATGGCCAATGCTTCTTTTACTGTTTTTTGATGGTCGGTTAAATATTTTTTTACTATATTGAATCCGACGGCATAGCCGAGCATTGAGGGGAAGTATCCTTTTCCGTATAACAGCTGGGAAAACATTCTGCTGTCTCTCGTTAAGCGGAGGTTCGGCTTGACTCTTTTTTCAAACAGAAAATCAAGCTGCTCAGGCGTATAGTAGGACGTCCATTCCGCCGTAAGACTTGAGCCGAACCGCTCATATACAGCATATTCTGCCAGTCCCTCCATCATGATTGTATCAAGGAATGTCTCATCTTTTTCGTCCTTTGTCACATGTTCTAACCGGCAGACGTGATTATATTCATGTGTCATAAGGGCGGATACAGCTGAATTGGAACTATCCGATGATAGAAAGAGGAACATTTTGTCCCGAAAGGCCAGACCGGATTTTGACCCGAATTCCTGACGGATTTTCCGGTTTCGTTCATCGACGGGCAAAACTACGATCGGCACGTCCGGCCCGTTCCACTTCTCCTTTAAATAGGCTTCCTCCTTTTGAATATGGCTGTAGCATCCTTTTTCTTTCAGCCGTTTACTGGTCCTAACGCCGTCCTTCAAATAGCGGAACATGCCGTGGTTTTGCAGCATCCCGAGTATCGGCTTCCACTCTTTCTTATCGGCCCCTGAAAAAAGCGGCAAAAGATGCTGGGCCAGATCATTTACGGATGCCGCCTTTTCCATCCATTGATATGTCTGCTTGACGCTCATACCGTTCGCCTCCTCTTGTTGTTATCATATGCACGCACAAAAAAACCGGCCACCTTTTTCAGGCAGCCGGTCAAAAACTGTATTATTGATATTTTTTAAAGATCAAAGTGGCATTATGTCCGCCGAAGCCGAGCGAGTTGCTGAGAACGATGTTGACATCCTGCTCGCGCGCTTTGTCCGGTACATAATCTAAATCACACTCTTCATCAGGTGTTTCGATGTTAATCGTCGGCGGGATAATGCTGTCTTTAATGGCCATGACGGAGAAGATTGCTTCAATTCCTCCGGCAGCGCCTAACAAATGACCCGTCATTGATTTTGTCGAACTGACGGCAAGCTTGTACGCATGATCACCGAAAACGGTCTTAATGGCTTTTGTCTCGTATTTATCATTGTAGTACGTGCTTGTGCCGTGAGCGTTGATATAATCAATTTCTTCAGGCTTGATGCCCGCATCTTTGATTGCTTCCTGCATCGCTCTCGCACCGCCTTCCCCGTCTTGGGCAGGCGCGGTAATGTGGTAGGCGTCACCCGTTGAGCCGTAGCCGACAATTTCCCCGTAGATTTTCGCACCGCGGGCAAGGGCATGCTCAAGCTCTTCAAGCACGATGATCCCCGCGCCTTCTCCCATGACAAAGCCGTCACGGTTTTTATCAAACGGGCGGCTTGCCGTTTTCGGATCAGGATTTGTAGAAAGGGCTTTGTTTGCACTGAAGCCCGCAAATGACATTCTTGTCAGCGGCGCTTCCGTTCCGCCCGTAATCATCGCATCGGCATCGCCGCGCTGAATGACTTTAAACGCGTCACCGATAGAGTTCGTTCCCGTGGCACATGCCGTCACCGTACAGGAGTTGACTCCTTTTGCTCCGAGAGCGATTGAGATTTGGCCTGTCGCCATATCCGGAATCATCATCGGAACAAAGAACGGGCTGACCCTTCTCGGCCCTTTTGTCAGGAAGATTTCGAATTGGGATTCAAGCGTTTCAAGACCGCCGATTCCGGACCCGACCCAAACGCCGACTCTCGGCGCGATCTCGTCTGTGATGTTCAGACCGGCATCTTGAACGGCCATTTTCGCGGCTACGACAGCGTATTGCGTGAAGCGGTCCATTTTTCGCGCTTCTTTTTTATCCATGTGATTTTCAATATTGAAATCTTTCAGTTCAGCAGCTACTTTCGCCGGATACTCGTCCGATTCCACACGTGTGATCGGTCCGATTCCGGATACGCCGCCGATTGCATTTTTCCAGCTTGTTTCGGCGTCGTTGCCAAGCGGAGACAGGGCTCCAAGCCCTGTAACGACTACTCTTTTTTTACTCATCTTGTGTGCACCTCACTTTTTTTTATCGTCCCCAGCGTATTGCTATGGCGCCCCATGTCAA
Source organism: Bacillus sp. SJ-10 (assembly GCF_002843505.1). Lineage (NCBI taxonomy): Bacteria > Bacillati > Bacillota > Bacilli > Caryophanales > Bacillaceae > Bacillus > Bacillus sp. SJ-10. Next base: position 3,550,057 of record NZ_CP025258.1, read on the forward strand.
TCCTCCGCCGAAACCGACCATGACGATGACGTCGCCGTCTTTAATTTTGCCTGCTTCCAGTTCCTCTACTAATGAAATCGGAATGGATGCTGCGGATGTGTTTCCATATTTATGGACTGTTTTAGACATCTTTTCAACCGGAAGCTCCAAACGTTCCCGTGCCGCTTCCATGATGCGGATGTTTGCCTGATGCGGAATCAAAAAGTCTACGTCCTCTTTGGAGAGGCCGGCTTTTTCAATGACATTTACACTCGATTCACCCATTTGCCGGACGGCGAATTTGAATACTTCTCTTCCATGCATGATTGTATGCCCTTTTTCATCTAAGTACAAGTGCTGACCGCCTGTACCGTCTGCTCCGAGCTCAAATGACAGTATGCCTCTGTCGTCGCTGACCGGTCCGATGACCGCCGCTCCGGCTCCGTCTCCGAACAGCACAGCCGTATTGCGGTCGTCCCAGTCGGTAATGCTTGAGAGCTTTTCCACGCCGACCACGAGGACATGTTTGTATGTTTGCGATTCAATGAATTGTTTGGCGGTTACGATACCGTACATAAAGCCCGCACATGCGGCGCTGATATCCATCGCGCACGCTTTTTTGGCCCCGAGCTTCTCTTGTATCATACAGGAAACGGTAGGGAAGGACTGGTCAGGAGTAACCGTCGCCACGAGGATCATATCAAGCTCCTCAGCGGAAATGCCGGCCTGATCAAGCGCTTTTTGCGCTGCCTCAGCGGCCATGCCGGATGAATACATATCTTCCGCGGCGATTCTTCTTTCTTCTATACCTGTTCTCGTACGAATCCACTCGTCCGATGTATCTACCATTTGTTCAAGATCATGATTTGTCAGCACTTTTTCCGGGATGTAACGGCCGACGCCAAGAATTCCAGCTTTCATTGGAAAGACTCCTTTTTTATAATGAATTTAAAACTAATTAGTTATGATCAATTATTAGTATCAGGTACTAATTCTACCCTATTTTTTTTCTGTTGGCAATATATTCGTCTAAACTATCGGACGCTTCTCCTCATAGAATAAAAGGAAGACGAAAGGAGGCTTCACTATGGATATTTTCTCCAAAATGATGTTCGGCGATTCCAGAGACCGGGATAAAGAACCGGAAGAAAACCCGGAGCAGCCTCAGGCTGAAAACGAAGAAGAGATCGATTACAACCACGTGATGAATCAGCTGGGGTCCATCATGAACTCTCTGGATCAATTAAAGCCCGTATTTAAAGACTTCGCGCCGATGGTGTCCGCTATAAAGAAAAAAATCATGTGAAAAGCCACTTCATGAAAAGTGGCTCTCTTTATTTATTCAGCTCCCCGGCATCAGATCTGCCAAGCTCATACGCTTCCGCCATGACCGATGTAAACAGGTCCATAAACGGCTGAATTATTTCCATAGACAGATCTATGCCGGATTTCTCAAGCTCCGCCTTTGCTTCCGGCAGGTATTTCATCGCGATCTGCATAAATTCAAGAGACTTTTCATGCTGCATGTATATCCACCTCTATTCATTTGACGGCAGTTCATTTGTTCTGTTATACGTTTTGACAAGGTCTGAGATTTTGTCTTGAAATGCTTTGTCCACCAGAGGGCTGAACGTCCCCATTTCAACGACTCCTTCCCTGAAATCAAAGTTGTGATCTCCGCTCTTGAGCGTACCTTTATTATATTGCTCGGCAATTAATGTATAGGCTTTATCTACGTTTTGCACCGTGCTTGTCAGCACCGTGTTTTTGCCGAGATTCGATTGCTCGGCGACATAGCCGATGGCGTAAAGCCCGTCTTTTTTGATTTGCTGAATGACAGGAACATTATACCCGTCTCCGGCCGGATATACAACATCCGTGCCTTCCGCTTTTAACTTCTCGTAAAGATGCAGCGCTTCATTGCCGTTATCCCAGTGGTCCGTAAATTCAGTATTGACGGTGATATCAGGCTTTTCATATTTCGCTCCTTTGATAAAGCCGTCTACTTCAGGCTGCCACAAAAAAGAGGCGATGACGCCGACCTCATTGTTTTTTGACATATGGGCGGCCGTCATTCCCCCGAAAAAGCCCATTGCTTCTCCCATAAGATGAACGCTTGTGACATTATCGCTTTTCGCCGTTCCGTTTGCGACGACGAATTCCATGTCGGGATAATCCTTGCTGATCATATTGAAAATTTCCTCGTATTCATTTCCGTGCCCGTATAAAAGATTGACTCCTTTTTTATGAAAATCATCTATCGCTTTTAAAATATCTTCATCGGATCTGATATTTTCTTTATAATAAACGTCAACGTTAAATTCAGATTGTATCGCTAATAAACCTTTGTAACCTTTTGTCCCCCATACCAAGTCACTGATGGTATCGGGAAAAAGCATTCCGACCTTCTCAATTTTTCCTTTAAACGGAGTTTGTGCGCATCCGCTCAATAAAAGGAGGACAGAAAAGGTCATGACAAGCCTGGTGATCAAGCCATGTTCAACCCCTTTTCAAACTCATAACATGTATAAATTGATATACGTTTATTGTAGCGGTAATGCACATAACATGGAAGGTATTTCTTAAAAAATGTCGAATATTGATGAAAATTGTCTTTTCCACTCTTTAATTTTTTCTTCCGCTTCCGTTTTTTGTGTTTTTTCTTTTATTTCCAGGGTAATAATCTGGTTTTCGTCTTCTGTACCGTCAGCCTCAAGCTGATTCATCAGCCCGCAGACTGCGTCTTCTAAATAGATCCTGCTTTCGCCATCTTCTTTTGCTTCCGTCCACGGACCGTAGAGGGGAGGAAGGATAATCGCTTTTGCCGTATCCCGCTGACCGTTTTTTTCCCAGTCTCCGTGATCCTCACTGTAAACAATCCAATATAAAGGCTCAGCCCTTTCTTCAGGCAGACACCCGCTCCCGTATTGAACGCAGATACGATCGTATTCCTTTTCACCGATTTCATCTATTATTTGAAAAAGCCCGTTTCTCGCGAGCCACATTAAACGTTCTTCTAAATACAGCTGCCTCGTTTTGTCCTCCGGTTCTGCCAAAATGACATCAACATGCACACCCTCATCCATCAACCGTTCGCACAATGAAAGGCCGAGAAATTCATCTGCTCCAATGATCAACGCTGTCTTCATCACATCTGCCGCCTTTCCGGTTATTCATTCGCACACAAGCCAAACAGCCCTCTGAAAAGAGATGGCTGTTGTATTCTATTCATTACAGGTCTTTTTCATGACTGCGGAAAAACCGGCAGATGGCTCTGTACATACGCGCAGGGTTCTCAAGCAGGTGATACGTGATATCAGTCTTGCTTCCGGTCTTTTCCCGGGCTTCTTTATACGCGTTCGCATGCAGGGTGTACGGGTACGGCGCTCCGGTCGTTCTTTGCCATATATGTACCGGCGCGCGGGTGCGGCAGCCGGTAATGGTCTGATAGCTCAGTGAGCTTGCCTCTTTTTCAGAAACACCGAAGCTTTGTGCCGTTTCCCTCAGAAACTGCTTATAAAAAAACTTATTTTCTTTCTCTGATTCAAAATGGGCTTGAAGATCAAGACAAGGATCTAACATTGCGGCTGAACGGATATGCTCCGGTGAAGACTGCAGCAATTGATCGGCGATGAGGGCGCCCATGCCTTCTGCGAGCAAGTGTATTTTCGGATTGAGGGTTTCTTGTTTCAGCACATAATGAATCAGCTGTCTGGCGTAAAGGACGGCTTTTTCCGAACCCCAATGCCGTCCGTATAAATTGCTGTTGAAAATGGTGTACCCTCTGTCAAGCATCGTATTTAACAGCTGGTTTCTCCCTTCATGTTCGAGCCAAAAGCTTGAGTCCCGGCTGACAAAGTGGGTTCTGTCCCCCAGAATAAAGATACAGAAGCCGTTCGGCCGATACGGCAGATGGATGACGTTCAGCTCAGATCCGAATTGGAAGAATCTTTCCGTTATCCCCATGCCTGCCCGCCTCCTTTTACTCCTAATCTCTCTATTGGCTATCATATGTAAGAAGAATGAAAACGGATCGGATAAACTCCTATTTGCTGCTATGTTTTGGCTATTATCCCGAGCACGGGAACCGAATTTTCCTTCAGACGGCCTGACAGGCGGGCAAATGTCAGTTTCAGGCGCGCTTTTTGATGAGAAAATGACCTTCCGCCCGCGCTTTATGTATGGTATGATACAACGTAGAATAAAATGAAGGACGAGGTGGAAACGTGCGGTTTATTATCGGTTTTATTTGGACGTTCCTTTTAACACATATGGCCTGTTATTTGGTCGCCTCCATGAACAGTGCGGCGTACAATTTCAAGCAATCATCCGTTATTGCCGTAGTTATTGCGGTGCTTGTCTTTGTTCTTGCGGAGATCATGCCTGTCAAACAGGATGCAAGCCAGCATTAAATAAAAAAACCTGCTATTCAGCAGGTTTTTTTGTGTTCACGGTTTTCGTTGATACGTCCATAATCTGTTGTGGTTTGAAGTTTCAGGGAACATTTCTCCCACTGTGAGCTTGATTTTCTGCGGATTTTTGACCATGCTTCCCGTTTCGCCGATTTCAACGTACACACCGTTATTCGGCGCTTTTTGTCCCGGGCGGAATTGATGCTGCTGTCCCACGTCATTTCCTCCTTTTTCTTTTTTATGTAGTATGCGCTTGTATGCGGAGAAATATCAAAAACCGCTGAATGAGGTTCAGCGGTTTTTTTGTTCATCCTGTTTGTATAGAAGAGCTTTCAGGAGCGCTTTTTGCGCGTGAAGCCGGTTTTCCGCCTGCTGGAATACCGCAGAGTTCGGGCCGTCGATAATCTCGGACGTGACCTCTTCTTCCCGATGCGCGGGCAGGCAATGCAAAAATGTATAGTCAGGTTTGGCGAGACTGACAAGTGAGGCGTTGACTTGATACGGGGCAAACACATTCAGCCGCTGCTGCGTCTCTTCCTCCTGCCCCATGCTCGTGAAGACGTCGGAGTAAATCACGTCTGCATCCCGCACCGCTTCCTGCGGATTTTCGGTAAGTGTGATTTTCGCTCCGGAAACAGCCGCCGCTTCTTTTGCGGCATTCACAGCCTCTTCTTCGGCTTCATAGCCTTTCGGCGAAGCAACCGCAATGTCACAGCCCATTTTTGCGCAGCCGATCATTAGTGAATGCGCTACATTATTTCCGTCACCGATATAGGCGGCTTTTACTCCTTTTAATTTTCCTTTTATTTCTTGTATCGTTAACAGATCCGCGAGTGCCTGACACGGGTGATACCGGTCGGTCAGCCCGTTTATGACAGGAATATCTGCATGCTCAGCAAGCTCTTCGACTTTTTCATGTTCAAAGGTGCGGATCATTATGGCATCAACGAAGCCGGACAGCACCTTCGCCGTATCCGCGACCGTCTCCCCCCGCCCAAGCTGCAGGTCGCTGCTTGAAAGAAATAGTCCCGTTCCCCCGAGCTGGGCCATTCCCGCTTCAAAAGACACACGTGTGCGGGTTGAAGATTTTTCAAAAATCATCGCCAATGTTTTCCCTTGGAAAATCGGCTGTATCGGATGTTGTTTTAATAATGAAGCTTCTGTCAAAAGCGCATTGATGTCTGACGGGCTGACATCTTTTAAGGAAAGAAAATCTTTGCCGTACAAATGGGTTAATGTGTGTTCCGCTTTTATTGTGTGCATGATGCCACTTCCTTTTGATAAAGATCTTTGAGCGATACAGGCTGAGGTTTGCCGGAGCCGCTTGCTAAAAATGCCTTTACGGTTTCCGGTTCAGTAAAGACCGTCACGCCGTGCGTCATGGCTTCGATCCGTTGTTTACGCGCTTCTTCAGAGTAATTGAAATTGATATGGACCGCTTTATCCTTTCGCTCTGCCCATGCCGGGAACGCATCTTTGCATACCGTAAATCCCGCCTCTTGAGCCTGACGTTCCAATTCCGCATCACAGCCTTCCAGATAGATGCTGCCTTTTTTCTCCCAGACGTGCGCGTAGATTTTTTTCAGGGCGCTTTCTGCGTCAAACGCGACACACATGCCTTCTCCGGTCGACTTCATTTCCGGCCCGGGCTTTACGTCCACATCCTGAATGGCGTGCGAAGAAAAAACCGGGAATTTCACTGCCGTTCCGTGCTGATTTTGAACCTCGGGCTTGATGTCTTTAAGGGAAGCGCCGGCCAGCAATCTGGCGGCAAGCGGGATCATCGGCACCCCCATTACCTTAGACACGACAGGAACCGTGCGGCTTGCCCGCGGGTTCACTTCAAGAACGAGAATATCTCCTTTGTCATCAATGACAAACTGAATGTTCATGATGCCTTTAAAAGCCAGTTTTACCGCGATTTTTTCGGCGGCCTCTTTTATATTCCGCTGCATATCAGGTGTGACAGACGGACCCGGAAGAATCGCAAAACTGTCGCCCGAATGGACGCCGGCGCGTTCAATATGCTCTGTGTAAGTCGGCACGAATACTTCATGTCCGTCGGAAATCAGATCGATCTCCAATTCTTTTCCTGTAATGTACTGATCGATCAAAATCGGATACGGCATGCCCGCTTCATTTTCCAGCAGTTCTGACATTTGCGCTTCTGAATCAACGATGATCATGCCCATCCCACCGATGACATAAGACGGACGGATCAGCACGGGGTAGCCGATTCGGCTTGCTTTTTCCGTTGCTTCTTCTTTTGAATAAGCGGTTTCGCCTTTGGCATGTTTCAGGTCAAGATCATCAAGCAGCTGATAAAACAGATCCCGATCCTCCAGCGCATCAAGGGTTTCAAAGGATGTTCCGAGCAGCGGAATGCCCGCTTTTTCCAGCGGTTCAGCGGCATTGATCGCGGTCTGTCCCCCAAATTGGACGATGGCAAAATCAATGTTTTCATGTTCCGCCACGTTCAAAATATGTTCTGTCGTCAGCGGTTCAAAATAAAGCCGGTCGGCGATTTCATAATCCGTGCTTACTGTTTCCGGATTGTTATTGATCATAATCGTTTCATACCCCAGCTTTTGCAGGGTCAGAACGCCGTGGACGGCGCTGTAATCAAATTCCACTCCCTGACCGATGCGGATCGGGCCGGAGCCGATGATGAGGGCGCGTTTTTTCTCTTTTCGGCTGATATCTCCATCACTTTCCCCTAGATAGGTGGAGTAGAAATAATTCGTCTTGGCATCAAATTCAGCGGCGCATGTATCTACGATTTTAAACGACGGGACGATGCCTGATTTCTTTCTGAGAGCACGGATGTCTTCTTCCGTTTTTCCCGTGAGAGATGCGATCATGACATCAGTGAAGCCTTTTACCTTCGCCTGCTTTAAAAGCGGGACAGACAGATGATCCCCTTCTTCCATCAGCTTGTTTTCCAATGTGATGATATTTCGGAATACATGGAGAAAAAACGGGTCAATTTTCGTTTTGGCATGGATGTCTTCTATCGTTTCACCGCGGCTTAACAGTTCCATGACGACGAAAAATCTCCGGTCATCCGGCGTTACCGCTAATTCCCACAGCTGATTGATCGTACAGCCGCCGAGTTCAGGCAGGCGGGTGCCGATCGTTTTCAGCTCAAGGGAGGCCGCCGCTTTTTGAATGGCCGCTTCCATATTTCTTTCGATCGCCATGACCTCTCCCGTCGCTTTCATCTTCGTTCCGAGCGTGCGATCGGCATGTTTAAACTTATCAAACGGCCAGCGCGGGAATTTGACGATGACATAATCAAGCGCCGGTTCAAAGCTTGCATAAGTAGAGCCCGTCAGCGGATTTTTCAGTTCGTCGAGCGTATAGCCGACGGCAAGTTTCGCCGCCATTTTGGCAATCGGGTAGCCGGTCGCTTTTGACGCGAGGGCCGATGAACGGCTGACACGCGGGTTCACTTCAATGACATAGTACTGTTTGCTGAACGGATCCAGCGCAAATTGAATGTTGCAGCCGCCGACCACATCCAGCGCCGAAATAATCGCCAGGCTTGCTGAACGCAGCATCTGATATTCTTCATCCGTTAACGTCTGGGACGGTGCGACGACGATGGAGTCTCCTGTATGCACGCCGACGGGATCGATGTTTTCCATATTGCAGACGGTGATGCATGTATGATTGCTGTCGCGCATGACCTCATATTCGATTTCTTTAAATCCGGCGATGCTTTTTTCGACGAGGCATTGGCTGATCGGGCTTGCTAACAGCGCCTGTTTAATAAGCGTCTGAAACGCTTCTTTCGTTTTCGCGATTCCGCCTCCCTTTCCGCCTAACGTGTACGCCGGTCTCAGAATGACCGGAAATCCGATAGACTCAGCGAAACGGAGGGCGTCTTCTTCGTTGTCGACGATTTCGCTTTCCGGAACGGGCTGATCGAGCTCTTTCATCAGGGCGCGGAACTGCTCCCGGTCTTCGCCTTTTTGAATGGTTTCCACTGATGTTCCCAAAAGCTTGACGTGATGCTTCTTCAGCACGCCTGCTTCTTCAAGCTTAACGGCTAAATTCAATGCCGTCTGGCCGCCCAAATTGGCAAGCAGACCGTCCGGTTTTTCTTTTTCAATAATGGCCTCGATGCTGTCGGTTGTGAGCGGTTCAAAATATATTTCATCGGCAAACGCCTCATCCGTCATAATCGTTGCCGGGTTGTTGTTGACTAGAATAACGCGGTATCCTTCTTCTTTCAGAGCCATGCAGCCCTGCGTTCCTGAATAATCAAATTCTGCCGCCTGGCCGATGATGATGGGGCCGGAGCCGATGACTAATATGCTGGAAATGGTTGTATCTTTAGGCATGAGCGATTTCTCTCCTTGCTGGTATCACTTTCTCTAGAAATTCATCAAATATCCACTCGCTCTCAGCCGGGCCGGGATGAGCTTCAGGGTGGAACTGGACGCTTAATACGGGAAGGCGCTTATGAATGAGCCCTTCCACCGATGTGTCATTGACATGGTGAAATCTGATGGACAGCTCGTTTTCGTCAATTGATGCTTCATCGACGACATAGCTGTGGTTCTGGCTTGTCATAAACACCCGTTTCGTTTTCCGGTCAATGACGGGATGGTTGGCACCCCTGTGGCCGAACGGCAGCTTATACGTATTTCCTCCGAAAGCCAGGGCAATCAGCTGATGCCCGAGGCAAATGCCGAGTGCGGGGAAAGCCTTCAGTAAAGCCTTAATCCGGTTCATGTACGGCGCAATCGCTTTCGGGTCGCCCGGGCCGTTTGAGAGCACGATTCCGTCAGGCTGAATGTCATAAACGGCGTTCATCTGCTGATACGGAATGACCGTTACTTTACAGCCGCGCTTTACAAGTGACGAGGCGATTGATTTTTTATAACCGAAATCAATCAGCGCAATATGCCGGTCTCCGTTTCCCATTGACGTGATGTCTTCAGACTGCGCCAGCTCCGCCGGGTTTTCTGTTCCGGATGCTGCGGGAATCTCTCCTGTTGTTGACACGGCAGCGTTCATCGTGCCGCCGGAGCGGATGGTTTTGACGACGGCCCGTGTGTCCACTTCGGTTAAGAGCGGGATGTTCCATTTATTTAAATACTCTCTCAAGCTTGAAACTGCTTCATGGTGAGAAAAATGTTCACACGCTTCATAGACGGCAACAGCCTTGACTTGAGGAATCTTACTTTCGAGGTCTTTTTCATTAATTCCGTAGTTTCCGATCAGAGGATACGTAAAGACGACGATCTGACCCTTATATGACGGGTCAGTAAGCACTTCCTGATAGCCCGTCATTCCGGTGAAAAAAACCGCTTCGCCAACACAGCGGGCCTCTTTTTCAAGTTCACCGCCGAATGATGTTCCGTCTTCCAATACTAAATAGCCTTTCATCTAAAGCCCACCTCTTGATGAATAATTAATTAAAAACATGAATTTTTATACCCTTATATCGAAAAAAAATTACCGTTTCACTGCCGAATGCGCTTCGATCGCTGCTTTCAGCATACTGACGGCCGACAGCATTTCTTCTTCAGAAACTGTAAGCGGCGGAAGCAGCCTGATGACATTCGGTCCGGCCGGAAGCACGAGAAGTCCGCGTTCCTGCAGATCTCCGATGATGCCGGACACGGAACCTGCGCATTCAATGCCGATTAATAACCCTTTTCCGCGGATTTCTTTTACAAAAGGCCCTGTCAGTTCACGGTTCAGCTGCGCTTTTAAAAATGATCCTTTGTCTGCCGCCGCCTGGAGAAAGTCCGGCTGAAACACAATGTCCAAGGTTGCTTTCACAGCTGCCATGGCAAGCTTATTACCGCCGAAAGTCGTACCATGCGTACCCGGCGTAAAGGCGTCGCCAAGCTTCTTTTTGCCGATCACGGCTCCGACGGGAAAACCGTTTCCAAGCCCTTTCGCAGCAGTGATGATGTCCGGAGAGATGCCGAAATGCTCATAGCCGAATGCCTTGCCCGTCCGGCCGATTCCGGTTTGAATCTCGTCTGCGATAAGCAGCGTCTGTTTGTCTTGGCAAAATGTCTGTAAGGCTTCGATGAATTCCGGATCGGCGGGATTGACTCCCCCTTCTCCCTGCACCGTCTCAAGCATGACGGCGGCGATATCATCCTCTTTTGAAAGCGTGCTGAATGCCGACGGATCATTGAACGGAAGATAGTGAAAGCCTTGAAGCATCGGTCCGAAACCGGTCTTGATTTTGTCTTGTCCGGTGGCGGCCATCCCCGCATAGGTCCGGCCGTGAAAGGATTGATGAAATGTTACGATTTTTGTCTTTCCCGTTGCTTTACGGGCAAGCTTAATGGCGCCTTCATTCGCTTCGGCCCCGCTGTTGCAGAAGAAAACGAGATCCCCCGCGCTATGTTCGGCAAGCTTTGCCGCGGCTTTTTCCTGAAGATCATTTTCAAACAGATTGGAAACGTGCCATACGCTGTCAAGCTGTTCTTTCACCGCTTCTGTGACCTCATCATGACAATGGCCGAGATTGGAAACGGCGATGCCCTGAATAAAATCGAGATACGTTTTTCCGTTTTCATCCTCTGCGATTGTCCCTTTCGCTTTTTTGATATCGATGGGCCAGCGGCTGTAGGTTTGAAATAGACTGCTCATGACACGCTCTCCTTTTCTTTGACGATTTTTGTTCCTTGGAAGGCTTGATCGGTGAAAAACGCTCCTTTTCCGTTTACGATCATCACTTCCTCGACATCTTCACTCAGTGCCGATAATGCCGAGTTTACCTTCGGAATCATCCCTCCTGAAATCACGCCGTCATCTATGAGGGCCTGAATCTCTTGCGGCGTCAAAGTATCCAGCCTGTTCTCTCCGTCCATAATTCCTTCGACATCCGTGACAAATAAAAGTTTATCGGCGTGTAAGGCTGAAGCAACGGCCGATGCCGCGGCGTCTGCGTTGACGTTCAGCGTTTCGAAATCACTTGTCATGGAAAGCGGAGCGATAACGGGAATGATGCCTGCTTTCATTAACGCTTGGATGATTGACCGATCGGTTTTTTGTATTTCGCCGACTTCTCCGTATTTGTCTTGATTAAGATAGGATGCTTGAAGGAGACCGCCGTCCTTACCTGATATTCCCGCGGCTTTCAGCCCGTTTTTCGCGAGTTCGGTTACGAAAAATTTATTGATCGTCCCTGACAAGACCATTTCCGCTGTTTCCAGCACCGGTTTGGTCGTTTTCCGCTGTCCATCGACAAATTCCGTTTCAATCTGCAATGTTTTCAGCATTCTTGAAATGTCCGGGCCGCCTCCATGCACGACGGCAATGTTCCAGCCCGATTGCATAAGCTCTTTTACATTTTGAAAAAAATCGGCGGATAACTCGCGGATCACGCTTCCGCCGCACTTAAAAACGATGGTTTTCTTCATGCCGCTCCCCTTTGTTATGTGCGATAGCTCGCATTGATTTTGATATAATCATAGGTTAAGTCACAGCCCCATGCCCGGCCGCTGCCGGAGCCTTCCTGCATGCGGACTGCAATCATAATCTCATCACCTGATAAGTACTCCTTGGCATCAGTTTCCGAAAACGGCTGAGGTTCGTTGTTTTTAAACAGACACTGGCCGCCGAGGAAAACTTCCACTTGTTCGGCCGTTACGCTTGCCGCACTGTGCCCGATTGCGCCGATGATGCGCCCCCAATTGGCGTCTGTGCCGTAAACGGCGGTCTTCACAAGGCTTGAACCGACGATTTTTTTGGCGATAATATTCGCCTCAAGGTTATTTTTCGCGCCTTCGACTCTGGCTTCAATTAATTTCGTCGCTCCTTCACCGTCTCTGGCTATATCTTTGGCAAGGTCTTCGCATACAAGCTTTAATCCCTTTTTAAAAGCCGGCCAGTCAGGGTGCTGCTCCGTCAGGCAATCATTCCCCGCGCAGCCGTTCGCCATCACAAGCACCATGTCATTCGTCGATGTTTCTCCGTCAACGGTGATTTGGTTAAATGAAACATCCGTAATCTCTCTGAGCGCGTTTTTGAGCGCCTGTTCTTCCACGGCCGCGTCCGTTGTGACAAAGCCGAGCATTGTCGCCATGTTGGGGTGGATCATGCCGGAGCCTTTCGCCGCTCCGCCGATCGTGATGATGTCTCCGCCGATCACCAGTTCATAACACGTCTGTTTCGTCACTGTATCCGTCGTCAAAATGGCTTCTTCAAATGCTCCGGACACGGACGGCGCTTGACCGAGCTGTTCAATGCCCGCTTGAATTTTTTTCATATCTAAAAGCTCGCCGATCACCCCGGTTGACGAAACCGCAACAAGCTCCGGCTCAATGCCGAGCTGGCTCGCGAAGCCGTCCCGCATTTCATAGGCGTCCTTTAATCCTTGGTCTCCCGTACAGGCGTTAGCAATCGCGCTGTTGACGATAACCGCCTGAAGCACACCCTCTTTTTTCAGGCTGGCTTGCGTCACTTTCAGCGGCGCTGCCTGAAAATGGCTCTGCGTATATACCGCTGCACTGACTGCAGGCGCTTCACTGATAATCGCTCCGAGATCTTTTTTTGAATAGCGCAGACCACAGTGCACGCCCTTTGCCTCAAACCCTTTCGGCGAGGATACGCCGCCTTTTATTTTCGTGATTTCCTCACTCAGCTGAATCATATTTTTGAATCCCTCTTTCGTTCTATGGATAGACTGGCGTCATCGTAAGTCCCGTTTCTTCCTGCCAGCCATTCATGATATTTAAATTTTGAACCGCCTGCCCCGCGGCGCCTTTCATCAGATTATCTATGACAGAAACGATGGTGGCACGGTTTGTTCTTTCATCCACGGTGACACTGATATCACAAAAATTGCTGCCGTATACCTCTTTCGTCGCCGGAAATTCACCTTCCGGCCTGATTCTGACAAAATATGAATCTTTGTAGAATTCGGAATACAATTCTCTTACCTGTGCAGCAGACATACCCGGGGGAGCCTCCGTATACATCGTCGCCATAATGCCCCTTGTCATCGGCGCCAAATGAGCGGAAAACGTGATCGGGCCTGTTCCGGGCTGCCAAGCCGCTAATTGCTGTTCAATTTCCGGAGTATGCTGATGCTCATTAACCTTATAAATTTTGAAATTATCATTCAGCTCAGAATAATGAGTGCCCATGGATGCTTTTCGGCCGGCGCCGGATACGCCCGTTTTCGCATCAACAATCAGAAATGAATCTTGTAAAAGCTTATTCTTCGCCAGCGGGGCGAGCCCGAGCAGCACAGCCGTCGGAAAACATCCCGGATTGGCAATCAGCTTTGCAGTCTGAATCTCTTCTTTTTGCAGTTCAGCTAAACCGTAAACCGCGCTTTGAATCGTTCCTTTCGGAGCGGCCTTCCGCTTATACCACTTTTCATACACGGCCGGGTTTTGAATCCGCAGATCGCCGGATAGATCAATGACCGGAATGCCCGCCTCCGCCAGCTTGGGCGACCACTCTCCGGAGACGCCGGGCGGCGCGGCTATGAACATGACATCAATTTCGTTTCGGATCGTTTCTATATGAAGCGGCTGAAGTGATTGTGACGCTATATTCCTCAAATGCGGATATGAAGCGGCATATTCTTTCCCTTCGTCGCTCGATGAATATAATATACAATCCTCTGCATAAGGGTGATGGTTAAGAATCCTGACAAGTTCGGCGCCTCCATAACCAGTAGCGCCTATAATACCTATTTTCAACGGGTTCACCTTCTTGGTTTTTGTGAAATTATTTAACATTATAACATGAATAAAAATTAATTCAATTGTATATTTAATATTTTTTCATTCATTTTCCATCTGTTTTCGCTGACAAAAAAACAGGCTGATCGGATCAGCCTGTTTTCTTCAGCATCATCAGCCCGCTTATAAAAAACAGCACGGAGCTGGCGTGAAAAATAATATAAACCGTAAAGAAATCAGCGAGAAACCCGCCGAGAATAATGGCGGCAGCTGAAAATACGGCCGTCCAGAAATGATAGCTGCCGACTTTTTTTCCCCGCTCCCCGCCGTCGGTGTAATCGGCGATCATGATTTTCTCGCCGTGTTTTTGCATCGCGCCGAACAGGCCCAAAAGCACCTGCACAACATAAACCTGGTGCACGCCGGTAATGTGCGGGAGCGTCAGAAGAAGCACCGCCATCCCCCACGAATTCGCCATAAGGAACCAGCGGGGATCCAGTCTTGCCGACAGCCGGCCGAGCAGCGGATGAATCAATGCGCCGCTCAGGCCGAACAAGCCGTATGAGAGACCGAATTGCGTGTAGCTGGAACCGATGTTTTTAATAAATAAAATATAAAACGGAAAGATCAGGCTGCCGGCAAAAAAGACACTGCTCTGTGACAGGATCAGCCATTTTAAATGGTTGTGTTTCATGATTTGTACCTCTGATAAAAATAATTCATAAACAAGTCATCCGGATCATATTTGTGTTTTTTCTGAAAGAACATATCGCTTTTCGGATATGCCTCGCGCATCTGCTCTTTCGTTTGATACAGCATATACGGGAGATAATAACTGCCGCGGTGGCGCAATGCCGTATCCGTCATTTTTCTGACAATCCGCGCCGCACTCGCCTGGCCGTCTTTTGAAAACCCTTCATTGATTAAAAGGACGAGTGAAAACATGTCTTCCTTTGCGTATGACAGATCGGCTTTTTCATTTTTTTGCACGTAGCGGATCGTAATATTTACGAGATTGAGATCTTCATGTGACAGCGTCTTGCGTAAATCATGAATGTACGGCGCAAATTCGCCGACGGGCACGAAGTATTCTTGTAGCACGTCGGTGTTGTCCGTGTTTTCATATTCCAAAAATTTCGACTCTGACCGCATGACATTGTTCCTGGAGACTTTCACGCCGTTTTGGGTGAGAAAATAAGACTGCTGGGTTGACCAGAACCAATTTCTGCCCCAGTCATACCGGCGGGAGAGGCCGAGCGCGAATTTCGTCAGCGCCGGATGCTCATCTTCTTTCAGTTCATTGTGCTGCTTTAATTCTTTCTGATTGTCTGAGAGCGTGTAATCAGTCACATACATGTCATGCAAAAAGCCTTTATCCCCTGTTGCGATCCGTGCGAGATGCATGCGCACGGCGGGGTTGCGCTGAACATGCTGCGTAAAATATTCACTGTATGTATCAGCGTTCATGCGTTTCGTTTTCATTTCATAAAGTTCATCATCCGTCAGCTCAATATCCGCGTCAAGGATGACGCCGAACAGGCCGTAGCCGCCGATGACGGCTGAAAACAGGTCATCTTTCGGAGTAACGGTGATGATTGTGCCGTCCGCCTTTAAAAGATGAAACGATTTGACCGTATCAATCAGCGAACCGTATCGGATATCCCGGCCGTGGGCGTTGGCGCTCAGTGAGCCGCCGATCGTAAAAATGTTTTGCGATTGCATGACTTTTACCGCGAGCCCGTACGGATTGACATAGCGCTGAATATCATTCCACGTCGCTCCCGCCTGCACTCTGATGATTTTTTTCTTTCGGTCGAGACCGAGTATTTTGTTGTAGCCCGTCATGTCGAGAACGATACCGTCTTCATAATACGTCTGGCCGCCCATTGAGTGCTGGGCGCCTGCGATTGAGATCTTCAGATGCTTTCTCTTTGCTTCCTTAATGGTTTCGATCAATGTTTCTTTCTCTTTTCCTTTGACCGTCTGCTTAATTTTCACGGGCATGAGACGGCTGACATCCGTCATTGTCCCTGCCTGCTGCTCCGGCTCTTTGTGAAAAGCGGAAACAGCGAACAGCGCCGTATAAACAAGAATGCTAAGGATAATGAGAAGTAATTTTTTCTTCATGGGTTCCTCCCTCGCATGCAGCCGGTCTATTATATCATGCCTTACGTCCGTTTTTTTCCTTTTTAATCCGATACCGGAAAACACACGGCATAAAAAATACACAGAAATCCTTAAAATGATTTTTTAGTCAGTATATAATCGATATATATGCAGATGTATTACCAAAGGGATTGTTTAAGACAAACATGTTAAATGAGGTGGGGAAAATAAACATAAAAGGAATCAATCATCTTCTTTTTTCTGTTTCAAATTTGGAAAGATCTATAGAATTTTATGAAAAAGTATTTCATGCACAACTCCTGGTTAAAGGGCAAAAGACAGCATATTTTGATCTGAACGGGCTTTGGCTTGCACTTAACTTAGAGGCGGATATACCAAGAAATGAAATACATAAATCTTATACGCATATGGCCTTTACAATTGACCCAAAAGATTTTGATGCAATACATCAACGGCTAAAAAATCTAAATGTAAATATATTAAATGGGCGTCCTAGAGATAAACAAGATCAAAAGTCAATTTATTTTACTGATCCCGATGGGCATAAATTTGAATTCCACACAGGCACACTCCAAGACAGACTGTCCTATTACAAAAAAGATAAACCTCATATGAAATTTTATATATAAAGGTTTGTTTGCGA
This sequence comes from Bacillus sp. SJ-10, assembly GCF_002843505.1. Classification (NCBI taxonomy): domain Bacteria; kingdom Bacillati; phylum Bacillota; class Bacilli; order Caryophanales; family Bacillaceae; genus Bacillus; species Bacillus sp. SJ-10. The sequence goes on from NZ_CP025258.1 coordinate 3,566,889, forward strand.
TCCAAAACAAACCCTCACTGTCGCTTATATGCAGACAAAAGAAAAGCACCTCCAAACTTTAGGATGTACCTAAAATCCGAGGTGCATTTTCTTATTACTGAATCCCTAATGCGATTTTTGCGTAGCGTGACATTTTGTCTCTTGTCCACGGCGGATTCCAGACGATGTGGACCTCCGTCTCTTTTACATCCGGAATGTCGGCGAGCGCTTTTTTCACCTCGTCGACGATGATCGGAGCGAGCGGGCACCCCATTGATGTCAGTGTCATCGTAACGTGCGTCAGGCCGTCGTCATCCATATCAACGTCGTATACAAGGCCGAGATTAACGATATCGACGCCGAGCTCAGGGTCAACAACCTGCTCCAAGGCGCCCATGATGTTTTCTTTTAATGCTTCTTCCACGTTCCATCACTCCTTTTTCCTCAGTATAACGTAAAAGCGGGTTTTGTTAACACCTTTGTGCTTTATAAATGCTTATCGAACCAGGCGACGGTTTCTAAAACGGCGTATCTCGGGACTTTATGGTCAGCCCGTTCGTCTTTCAGAAACTGAAGATGGTCAGGTCGGCTGCTGTAATGAGGTTTAATCGTTTCATAAAAGCCGCGGGTCGGTGCATACGGAACGACTTTGTCTTGAACGCCGTGCCAGAACAGCAGCGGGCGGCTCCGGAGTTTTTCCGGTTCCAGACTGAGATCAAACGGTTTGAGCCGCGCAAACAGTTCATCGACCTGTTCTTTTGTGACGTCAATGTCGATGTCCTGCTTTTGAATGTGGTCAATCTGCTGCTGAAAAAACGCCGTATAGTTCGGGCTTCCCATCAGGCTGACGCCGGCTTTGACCCAATCATACGCGGCCATCGCGCCGAATGTCGTAATTCCGCCCATTGACGTGCCCGCAAGACCGATCCGCCCGTCTTTAATCAGACCGCGCGCTTCAAAATCCTTTTTCAGCACGTCAAGCTCCTCGATTTCATTTAATACAATGTCCCAAAAATGGACGGCGAGCTCTTCTGCTGACAGCTGTTCAGCGCGTTCACCGTGGTAAAGAGCTTCCGGCAGTACCGCCCTGAATCCCTTTTCAGCAAGCAGGTAAGCGAAATGAAGATTATGCTCCTTCGCGCTTGTAAAACCGTGAATAAAGAAAACAAGGGGAGCGGGACGGTCCCGATTTTCTTCTTTTACAATATGTAAAAACGGAATGCCTGATACGGTTTGATGATCAATAAGAATCACGTTGACTCCCTCCTTAGGATAACCATAATCATAAGTGTAACATGTAGACAATAAAGATGGTAAAAAGCTACACTGTACATAAGAGAAAAACAGCAAATTACATGACAAAAGGAGTTATTTATGGAGACAAAACCTTACCTCATCGCTTTAGATCTGGATGGAACCTTATTAAAAGATGATAAAACCATTTCCCCTGAAACGGCGCGGACGATTCAGACGCTGAAAGAAGCGGGTCATCATGTCTGCATCTCAACCGGCCGCCCTTTCCGTTCCAGTTCGATGTATTATGACGAGCTCGGGCTGACAACGCCGATTGTCAATTTTAACGGGGCATTTGTCCACCACCCGAAAGACGAGTCATGGGGACGATACCACACGTCCTTATCTGTCGATGTGGTCAGACAGCTTGCCGAACTTACAGAGACCTATCAAATACATAATGTGCTCGCTGAGATCATTGATGATGTGTACTTCCATTATCATGATGAGCATTTAATTGAGGCGTTTCATATGAATACGGCGAATGTCACATTCGGCGATCTGCGCGAAACAGTCCAAGAGGATGTGACGTCCGTATTGATTCACGCGAAGGAAGAGGACGTCGCGGACATACGCGCGCATTTATCCGATGTGCACGCCGAGGTCATTGACCACAGAAGATGGGCGGCTCCTTGGCATGTGATTGAAATTATTAAACACGGGATGAATAAAGCGGTCGGCCTGAAGAAAATCAGCGACTATTACCAAGTGCCGAGAGAACGGATCATCGCGTTCGGCGACGAAGACAACGATCTTGAAATGCTCCGATTTGCCGGGTGCGGCGTAGCGATGGGAAACGGCACGGATGAAGTCAAACAGGCCGCCGACCGAGTCACGGGATCAAATGAAGCGGACGGAATCGCCGAATTTTTAAAATCCTATTTCTCCCTGTGAGGTTTTGCCGCTCATAACAAAAAGCCTTCCGCCCATACTAAAACAGACGACTCATCTCGTCTAAATATGGAAGGGGGACATTGCAATGGGTAAACGAAACAAATCAAAACGGTTTATTCAGCAAGGCAAGGACTCTGTCAGTCTTCATGACGCAAGATTTCCATATCGGTCTACATTAGAGGAAGCACAGCATGATGCAGCAAAAGATTCGGCTGAAAGGCAGGTTGACTTTTAATGAGAAACGAACTGTTTTCTCAAGCCAAGTCATTTGTCCAGCAGGCCGTCATGATTGCTAACGGTTTCGAGGACGGCGATCAGGAAAAAGCCGTCTCACGCGCCAAAAACGCCGTGTCTTCCGCGTACGCCAATTCGACGGATGCAGAACGTCAGCAGCTGCACCAATTTCAGGATCAGCTGGAGAAATTGCAATAAAAAAAAGGCGCCCCGTTTAGACGAGGGCGCCGCTTTTTTATTTCACTTCAAATGTTTTTACCGTTTTCAGCCTTTTTCCGATCTGATCGGACTTCCCTAAAAACGTCACCGTCACCGTGTATGTTCCCGGACCGGGCACGTTCTTCCACACATCTGAAAAGTCATACGTTTCATTCGGCATTAAAGTCACGGTTTGAAACGCCTGAGTAAACATTTTGTCTTTTGAATAGCGGTACAGTTCTTTGTGATGTTGGTCATGTACGGTCAATTCGAATTTCTGCCCAGAGCTGAATGTGAAATCGATCGGGCTGCCGCTTTTGTTTTTTAAAGACATTTGAAATTCGATCTGCTGATCCGTCTGCACAGGGTTTACGGCTAATTCCGCTTGCTGTTCATTCATCTCTCCGGATACCTCCTCAGCGGGCTCCTTCTGCCCGGATTGACTGCTGCACCCGATCAATAAAATGACCGGTAATAACAGGCCAAACAGCCACTTCATTCTATCCGCTCCTATCAGTCTTTTCTGAAGAAACCAAAGATCCCCGTCGTTTGCACGATGTTTGTGAAGGCTTTCGGGTCGACTTCTTTCACGATTTTCTCAAGGTCATACAATTCGTACCGCGTGATGACGATGATCATCATTTCTTTCTGTTCGTTTGTGTAAGCGCCTTTTGCCGGCACCGTCGTAATGCCGCGGACCATTTTCCCGTAAATCGCTTCTTTGATTTCATCGGCTTTTTTCGTAACGATCATGGCGGTCAGTTTCATGTGGCGGGTGTGAATGGCGTCAATCACCCTTGTTGTGACATACAGAGCGACAAGGGTATATAATGCTTTCTCCCATCCTTGCAATAATCCTGCCGTCAAAATGATAATCCCGTTCAAAATGAAGAAATATGTGCCGACCGGTTTATCCTTCCATTTGGCCAACACCATCGACACGATATCAAGACCGCCTGTCGAAGCGCCGAATTTCAGCGTTAAACCGATGCCGATAGCTGAGATGACTCCTCCGAATACGGTATTCAGAAGAATATCGTGCGACAGTCTCATTTCCGGGAGAATTCCCATAAAGACGGACGTCATCGCTACGCTTAATATGCTGTATACGGTGAATGATCTGCCGACTTTCAGCCACCCTAACACACCGATGGGAATGTTTAAGAGGAACATGAGAACTCCTGTCGAAATATAAAAGGGGGCGTATTGATCAACGACGCTTGACAGCAGCTGGGCGACACCGGTAAAACCGCTGGCATATACATTCGCCGGTATCAGGAATAAATTCAGTCCCGCCGCATACAGAAACGCGCCGATGACGACGATTGCTAATTTTTTTGCTTGTTCTAGTACCATGGCTTGCTCCTCCGCTCATTTTCATTATTAGCTTTTCCCTTAAAACAAAGTTTTGAACACTATTTTGCCACATTTATATGATATAGTTGGCATCACTCTCACCAATCGGAAAGAAGGGAATTATGATGACAGTTCACCTTATTGCTGACAGCGCCTCTGACCTGCCGAAATCTTATATTGAAGAAAACCGGATCGGGTTCATTCCGCTGCACGTAACACTTGACGGAAACGAATATGAGGACGCGGTCACCATTCAGGCGGATCATATATTTCAAGCGATGCGGGACGGGAAAGTTCCGAAAACATCCCAGGCATCACCGGATACGATAAAAAAAGTATTTTTACAATACGCGGAACTGGGAGAACCGGCGATATACGTCGCCTTTTCCTCAGGTCTTTCCGGCACCTATCAGACGGCCGTAATGATGGCCAATGAAGTAAAAGAGGAATTTCCCGATTTTGATTTACGGATTGTAGATTCCAAATGCGCTTCATTGGGCTGCGGCCTCGCGGTGATGCACGCGCAAACACTCTGTGTTAACGGGAATACAATACAAGAAATCGAAACGTCTGTAAAGAGCTTTTGCGCACGGATGAAACATATATTTACGGTCGATGATGTCGCTTATCTCGCGCGGGGCGGCAGAATTTCAAAAACGTCCGCTTTTGTCGGGGGGCTTTTGAACATCAAACCGATTCTGCATGTGGATGACGGCAGGCTCGTGCCGCTCGAAAAATTGCGCGGACAAAAGAAACTGTTTAAACGGATTATAGAAATGATGAAGGAAGAAGGCGGCGATTGGGCGGATCAAACCGTGGGGATCAGCTATGCAGATAACGAGGAGACGGCGCTTCGGATGAAGGAAATGATTGAAGAAGCGTTCCATCCGAAAGAGATCATTCTTCATTCAATCGGCTCTGCGATCGGCGCCCACTCCGGGCCGGGCACGCTCGCGATTTTTTTCCTGAAGCCATAATTTCAATGCGGGCGGGCATCCTAACGGACAGAAGGGAGGCTTTGCCGCATGAAAGATGATGACAAAAAACCGTTGGACAATAACGCCGTAAATCAGAAAAAGAACCGGCTTGCCGAAAAAAACCGGCAGGCGGGAAAAAACCAGAATTCCAAAAAACCGGACCATCTGTAAAAGCAAAACAGCCCTCTTGTCTTAGAAGAAAGAGGGCTGTTTTTTGTTCTATATGCGTCTAACATCACTTATCACGAATCCGCTTTCAGGCAATGCCGGCATTCTGGACAGGCTGAAGCTTAAATCTTGGGACGGAACATCGTACTCTATTTCATTGGCAAGAAACGCAAGGGAAGTTTTCATGACTTCCACGGTCATTCCCTCACCCGGACAGCGGTGGCCGTTAGCCGGATCACCTCCGCCCTGGGGAATGAAATCAAATTTATTTTCCTCCCGCCCCTGAAAACGTTCCGGGCGAAATTCATTCGGATCCTCCCAAAGCCGGGAATCATGGTTTGTCCCATATAGGTCAAGCATGACGGATGCACCCTTTTTAAACTCACAGTTCTTCCATACGAAATCTTTTTTCACAACGGCTCCTAAAAACGGGGCAAACGGGTAATACCGCCGAACTTCATGCGCAAATCTTTCGGCCTCCTGATCATCTCTCGATCTCAGTTTGCCCCGATATTCAGGGTAATCATGCAATGCAAGAGCTGAAAACGTAATGAAGTAAGAAATGGCGGCAATCGGGCGCAGAACATTAATAAGCTCAACAGCAGCCATGTGAGAATCAAGTCTGTTCCCGTCAAGTTCTGTATGAAAAGCCATTTCATACAAGGCTGAGCCCTCCGGCGTTTGCAGCTTGCCGGACCGCACATCCTCAATGACCTCCTCTATCCATTTCTCCGTTTTCAGCCTCGCCCTTCTGCCTTTCCAATGACGCGGTCCGACAGCGCCGAATGCGTCTACCATATCGGTGAAATCCTCTGCCCGCTCTTTCACTTCTGAGTCTTTCAGCGGGACGCCGGCCCACTCACAGGCAGCCCGGCACAGCACTTTCTTCGCTTCATCAAAAAGAACAATTCGGTTTGAACCCTTCCACATTTCCGCAGATGCTTTCCACTGTTTTGCCACCGCTTCCGCAAGCCGTTTTTGCCGGGGCGGCGTCATCAGCGACATAAATAGAAGCTTCCTGTGCTTATGCCGTTCACCGTCCATTGCCTGGATTGCCCCTGTTCCGAATAACGTTTTCTGCACCCGTTTGGGGAGGGCCTGCTGCCGCTGAAATCGTTCTGTGTCATAAAAAAGCTTTGCGGCTTCCGCTCCGCTCATACAAATGAATGTCTTCCCTAATAAACGGGCGCGAAACACATCTGAGCGATAAGTCTCCGCTCGGTTTTTCACAAACACATAACCATCGCGTAATAAAGCCAGACTATTATCAAGACCCTTTTCATGCGGAATTTGTTCATCCATCCCGATTCCTCCCTTCTTTTTTCACCTTTCACGAAAAAGAATAAATATAAACACATGTATATTCAGTATTTGTGTTTCATTCAGAAGTTACTCATGTCAGGCTGCAAAAATCAGGGGCGGGGCAAAAGCCCGTTACAAAGTAAACCGGCGGACCTGATCGTTTAACCGCTCTGTCAGGCTCACCAGATTATTGACGCTTTCCGCCATTTTATGAAAAGAAGACAGCTGCTCAAGTGCGGAGGCAGAAATCTCTTCGCTTCCTGCAGCCGTTTCCTGAACGACGGCGCTGATGCTTTCGGCATGATGCAGCACTTGCTCACCAAGCTGTTTCGATTCGATGATCCGTCCGTCCAATTGAGTAAGCTCCGCTTTAATATGGGCGGCTTTTTGTTCAATATGGGCGAATGATTCTGACGTTTTCTCCATCAGCTCCTGCTGTCTGTCCGCTAAAGCGACGCCGGTCGTGACAGCTCCGGTAATAGACGTGATGCCGTCTTCAATTTGCTTTACCATATCGAAAATCTGCGCTGTCGCTTTGGCTGATCCGTCTGCGAGCTTCCGTATCTCCTCGGCAACGACGGCAAATCCTTTTCCGGACTCGCCTGCTCTGGCCGCCTCGATTGCGGCGTTTAATGACAGCAGATTGGTCTGGCCCGCAATGTCAGAAACGGTCTGCGCCATCATACTGATGCCTGCCGCATGTTCTATGAAGAGATCGGCGGCTTCGGAAATCTCTTTTGATGTCTCATTGCTTTTATCAATGGCTTGCTTGGTCTCGGCTAAAGCACCGCGCCCCGCAGCCACCGCCGCAATCGTCTCTTCGCTGCTTCTCGTCGTTTGTTTTGAACGTTCGGCGTTCGCCTTTGAATGTTCATCCATTTGTTCAATGAATTGCACCGCATGCTGCAGATCTTCTGAAATGGTTTGGGAGCCTTGCGCCATTTCTTCCGTTGACACGGACACCTGCTCGGTCATGTCCTTCAGCGTCTGGTTTTCCTTCGTCAAACCTTCCGCAAACGTCTCGACTTCACGGCCGACCTCTCCGATCGCCTGAATTAAGGTGCGGAGCTGTTCAGCCATCATTCCGAATGAGTCATTCAGCTCTTTCAGTTCGTCCTTCCCTTTATAATCAAGCATTTCAACAGCAAGGTTCCCTCCCGCAATACGACGGGCATTTTCAGCCATACGGCGTATCGGCCCTGCAATTCTCTTCGTCAGCCTGATGGAAGATATGACGGTAACAGTAAGTATCACGATGGTCAGCACGGCTGCGCTGTAAACGATAAACTGAATCTGGTCAGCCGTCTGCTTCTGCATGTCTTCATAGTGATCCCCCCGGCTTTTCAGATTCAGCATATAAATATCATTCAGAAGACCGTTGATGCGGGCCGCCGTCCTTGTCGCTTCAGCCGGGCTTTTCGAATCAAGAGCAGCGTCCGCCTCCGCCTGCCACGATTCGTATTTTTTGGCGAGTTTGTCATAAGCGGCTTTGTCCGCATCGTCCGTCATCGTTTTTTCGAGCGCCGCCAGTTTGTCTGAGCTGCTTTTCATATAGCTTCGCACATCTTCTTTCTGGGCGTCTGCGAGCGTATAGGAATAGCCGGTGATGCTTTCTTTTAACGTATTAAGGTCAGCTTTTGCTTCCTGGACGTTTAACAGCGCGTCCACTTCATCTTCATTTGAAGCCTGAATCTTCATCATGTTTACGATGGTAAAGCCGATGACGGCGGCGAAGCAAATCATCGTAACGGCTGCGTTAACGAGCAGCCTTGTCCGTAATGTCACTTCAGATCGCCTCCTTTTTCAATCAGGCTGTTTTTCATATCCGTGATCTTTTTCGCCAGCCCGCCTGCGTTTTTGACAACTCTGATCTTGGCTAATTCCATGCCGTTTTCCTTCAGTCCGTAAACGATCTCACCGCTTTTGATCTCCTTGTTGTCTTTTAAATCTTTCGCCAATTCATAGATGACACGGTCGACATTTTTCACTAAAGAAGAAATAACGGCGTGCTCGGCGGTGTAATATTGATCGCTGTCAACACCGATGGCGTATACTTTTTGCGCCTCCGCTTCTTTCAGTGCGCCGACACCCGTGAAGCCGGCCGCCGTAAACAGGACATCGGCTTTTTTTCGGATCATGTTTTGGGCGATGCGCTTCCCGAGCTTATCATCATCAAACGTACCGCTGATGTCCGACAGCACGCGGATTTTCGGTTTGACTGATTCCGCGCCTTTCAGATAGCCTTTTTTAAACCGTTTAATGACGTCGGCATCGGAACCGCCGATAAATCCGATCGTGCCGGTTTTGCTCGTCATGGCCGCCAGCGCTCCGGCTAAGAAGCTTCCTTCATCCTCTTTAAAAGTGACGGAGGTGACATTATCCAGGTCTGATACGGAATCAATCAGCACAAACCGCTGCTTCGGATATTTTTTGGCGACCTTTTCTAAATCCGCCTGCATGCTGTAACCGAGCCCCACAACAAGATCATTGCCTTCCCGGACAAGCTGGGTCAGTCCTTTTTCGTATGTACCGGTATCTTTTATTTCCCGGTAATCAAATGTGATGCCGAGCTCGTCTCTCGCTTTCATCAAACCTTGAAAGCCTGAATCATTAAATGATTGGTCGCCGAGGCCGTTGTCTGTCAGCATGATGCCGATTGTTTTCGTTTTTTCGGCCGCCGTTTCCTCAGATTTGCCGGCACATCCCGCCGTGCTGAGCGCAAGCAGCAGTACAGCCGCAAATATCGCCATTTTTCTCATTGAAACTCTCCTTTTGTTTTTTCTATAGTTATATATCGGTTCGGATGTCAGAATATTTTATTTCAATAAAATATGTATGTTCGGCAGGGTGTTAAACAAATGAGGAATATAGCAGCTTTTGAGAAAATAAAAAACATCGGTTTTGGTTCACCGATGTTTTTGCAGAACATTTATTGTTTTTCGTATGTCCAGCCGTCTTCCTGATAGACCTTGCCGTTTTTCATCAGATGCCCGAGCGCCCGCTTAAAGGCGGCTTTGCTTAAATGAAACCGTTCGCGGATATCGTCAGGATGGCTTTTGTCTCCGTAAGGCATCGCGCCGTTTCTTGATCTCAGATAGGTCAGAATTTCTTCCGCGTCAACCGAAAGCGCATCCTGCTTTCTCGGCAGCAGGGACATGTTGACGGAGCCGTCTTCCTTTACCTCGATGACACGCCCTGTCACGCGGCTGCCGAGTCTCGGCTCTTCTTTTCTTTCTGAAGGGTGAATAAACGCGCGGATGCCTTCATCGGTAATCAGAAAAGAGCCTGATGCGATCAGTCTGTACACCGTGCCTGTCAGGTCTTTATTCATGACGTCTTCCTCTGCATCCGTAAATAATTCACTGATGATATCCTCAGGCGCCGGTTTGGCAAACATGCGCCCGCGGCTTGTCACCTTCAGCATGCAATACAGTCTGTCTCCTTTTTGCGGCCAGACGGATTTGTACGGAGGCAGGTGCTCCGTTGCGACGAGCGCGTCTTTTGACAGACCGACGTCGACGAATACGCCCATATCTTCCACAGCGTCCGTCACTTCCACCCATCCGTAGTCATAAAAGCTGATGAGCGGCTTTTTCATCGTCGCCGCGAGTCTTTCCTGATGATCGACGTAAATAAATACGTCCACTTCATCTCTGTCTTCGATATCCTCTGTGATTTCACTGTTATGTAAAAGAACCGTATCCTCGCCGTCAGTTAAAAAATAACCGAAATCGGTTTGGTGATCTATACTAAGCGTGAGCTGCTGCCCTGGTCTCATGTTATCGTCCTTCCTGATTCGCCCGTATGAGGCTGATGTTTTTCTCATTTTTTCCAATATGCATAAATTCATGCTTTATGCTGTTGGACATTTCTCTTTATTCTACTATAATCAACTCATAAGTGAAATGTTATAGGAGGTTTTCTCATGGCAAAAGAAAGTTCTTTTGATATTGTATCCAAAGTTGAATTTCCCGAAGTGCAGAATGCGATTCAGATGACGCTGAAAGAAATCGGCACGCGCTATGACTTTAAAGGATCGAAAAGCGATGTGAAGTTAGAAAAGGAAGAACTTGTCCTGATTTCTGATGACGAGTTTAAACTGAATCAGCTCAAAGATGTGCTGAGCGGCAAGCTGATCAAACGGGACGTGCCGACGAAAAACATTGAATACGGCAAAATCGAAAATGCAACTGGAGGCACGGTGCGCCAGCGCGCGAAGCTTGTACAGGGCATTGATAAAGACAATGCCAAAAAAATCAACGCGGTGATTAAAAACTCCGGCTTGAAGGTCAAGTCGCAGATTCAGGACGACCAAGTGCGCGTCACCGGAAAAAATAAAGATGATCTGCAGCAGATTATTGCAGCCGTCCGCGGAGCAGACCTGCCGATTGACGTTCAATTTATTAATTTTAGATAAATTATGTGATTCCTATTGATTATTGTCTCTATTTTCGGTAAATTTGGAGAAAGGGATTTTCACAGTTAAGTTTTGGAAACCCATGACAATTACATGAACGTTCTTATCAAGAGAAGCCGAGGGACTGGCCCGACGACGCTTCAGCAACCGGTGTAGTGGTTTACCCAAACCATGACCAAGGTGCTAAATCCAGCAAGCTAAAAACAGCTTGGAAGATAAGAAGAGAGACAAATGATTACAAAGTCTTCTTCTTAAGAAGACTTTTTTTATTTCTCTTTTTTCCTTGCTGAATGTGATGAAGGAGGCAAACAATGGGACTATTACAAGACTTAGAAGAACGGATTTTAATCGGGGACGGCGCGATGGGCACTCTCCTCTATTCCTACGGCATTGACAGATGTTTTGAGGAACTGAACGTATCAAAGCCCGAAGAAATCAAGCGGATACATAAGGCTTACGTGGAAGCCGGGGCAGACATCATCCAGACAAATACGTACGGCGCGAATTTTATTAAGCTCTCAAGATACGGACTTGAGGATGAAACGAAAAAAATCAATCAGGAGGCGGTCAGAATCGCGCGCGCTTCCTCAGACGGCGCTTATGTATTGGGAACGATGGGCGGCATCCGCACCTTTAACAAAAACGCCTACAGCCTGGAGGAGATTAAACGCAGCTTTCGGGAGCAGCTTTATTTATTGCTGCACGAAGAGCCGGACGGTCTGCTTCTGGAAACATACTATGATTTAGAAGAGGCGCGTGAAGTGCTGAAGATCGCGAGAAAAGAAACGGAACTTCCGATTATGCTGAACGTATCCATGCACGAACAGGGCGTTCTGCAGGACGGAACGCCGCTTCGGGAAGCCCTCAGGTCCATTGCCGATCTCGGCGCTGACATAACGGGAATCAATTGCCGGCTCGGCCCGTACCACATGATTGAAGCGCTCACCGAAGTGCCGATTTTCCGTGACGCTTATTTATCGGTCTATCCGAACAGCAGCCTTCCGTCTTTAGAAGAAGGCCGGCTTGTTTATGATACGGACGATGCCTATTTCCGGGAGAGCGCCGTACAGTTCCGCACTCAGGGCGCGCGCATTATCGGCGGCTGCTGCGGTACGACGCCAAACCATATCAGAGCCATGGCTGAAGCGGTCCGCGGACTTTCTCCCGTCACTGATAAAGAAGTGAAAATCAGACGGGAAGAGGAAGTCATCTCAGTCCGTAATGAACGGACCGAGCCTGGTTTAAACGAAATCGCCGCTCAAAAACGGTCAATTATCGTAGAGCTTGATCCGCCGAAGAAATTGAATTTTGACAAATTTCTGCAAGCGGCGGCTGAATTAAAAGAAACCGGCATAGAAGCGCTGACGCTCGCCGACAATTCATTGGCGACACCGCGGATCAGTAATGCCGCGTGCGGTTCATTGCTGAAAGAGCGCCTTGATATCCGTTCTCTCGTTCACATTACATGCAGAGACCGCAACATCATCGGCCTTCAGTCACATTTAATGGGGCTGGATACGCTCGGGCTCACCGACATTTTAGCCATCACGGGTGATCCTTCAAAAATCGGTGACTTTCCGGGGGCTACCTCCGTCTATGATTTAACGTCCTTTGATTTGATCAGGCTGATTAAACAATTCAACGAGGGCATTTCTTTATCAGGGAAACCGCTCGGCAAGAAAACGAACTTTTCCGTAGCCGGAGCATTTAATCCGAATGTCCGCCATCTTGATAAAGCAGTCAAACGGCTGGAGAAAAAAATCGAGTGCGGAGCTGACTACTTTGTGTCCCAGCCTGTCTACTCGGAGCAGCAGCTCATTGACATTCATCATGAAACGAAGCATCTCAAAACACCGGTGTATATCGGAATCATGCCGTTAACGAGCAGCCGCAACGCAGAGTTCATTCATCATGAAATCCCGGGCATTAAGCTGTCAGACAGCATCCGCGAAAAAATGGCGCTCGCCGGCGAAGACAAGCGAAAGCAGAAAGCCGAAGGCCTCGCCATCGCCAAGTCGCTTCTCGACACGGCGTGCGAACTGTTTAACGGAATTTATTTAATCACCCCGTTTCTCCGTTCTGATTTGACGTCAGAGCTTGCAGCTTATATTAAGCAAAAGGATGAAAAGCGGGCTGATGTATATTTGCATTGACGCGAAAGAAGCCGCCTGATATGACAGGCGGCTTTTTCATGGTACGATACAGAAAAAGAATCAAGCAAAGGAGGATTTTTTCATGGTTGAAGTAAAACCCATCACCGCAGAAGACACATACGCGATCAGACACAGCGTGCTGCGCCCCCATCAGACGATTGAGGATTGTAAATATGATCAGGACAGCGTCAAAGGAGCCTTTCATCTCGGAGGTTTTTACGACGGAACATTGATCAGCATCGCTTCTTTCTACCCGCAGAACCAGCAGGCTTTACAGGCAGCGCCCGCCTACCAGCTGCGCGGCATGGCGACGCTTGAGGAATACCGGACGCAAAAAGCGGGAAGCACGTTAATCGCCTATGCGGAACGGAAACTGGCAGATATGGGGGCGGCGCTTGTCTGGTGCAACGCCAGATGTCACGTAAAGGGATATTACGAAAAGCTCGGCTGGAAAAGCACGGGCAGCCCCTTTGATATACCCGGCATCGGCCCGCATGTAATCATGTATAAAGAACTCGCCTGAAACAGACAAAAGCCCTTGGGGACATGTCTCTAAGGGCATTACCTTGAAGGTCACGTCTGCTTTTATATGCGACACTATTGACGTCCTCCCGCTTTTACGCAACAGCAAAGATGGCAGGCAGAAAACGATATCTGTCAATTGCCGATTTCAGCGATTAATTCAGAAAAGGAAGTATGAGATGAATACGATCCAAAAACCGAAAATCCCGAAAGAATTGCCGGTGCTTTCTTTCACAGAAGCGCTTCAGGACGACCTCATCAAAGAAGTCGTCATAGAAAACGCCGTGATAAGCGGCAAACTGGACGGCCTGCGCGCCGAAAAAGTCATTTTCAGAAACACCGTTTTTACGGATGTCTCTTTCAGACATATGGAATGTACGGATGTCCTGTTTGACAAATGTGATGTCTCAAACGCTGACTTCAGCGGAAGCATCATCCATAGAACGGCGTTTCAGCATTCAAAACTTCTCGGCTTGAATCTGGCGGATTCCGCCATGCGTCATGTACGGTTTGAAGACTGCCTCGCACATTACAGCTCCTTCAGCTATTCCAATATGAAGCATGTCCGGTTTGACACGTGCGGCCTATCAGAAAGTGAGTGGAATGATGCCGTTCTTGAATACACAGATCTTGACGTCTGTGATTTGAACGGCGCAAACTTCATCGGCACGTCTCTTTTTAATATGGATATCAGCACGTGCACATTTGATCATCTGCACGTCTCGCTTGATAAGCTGAAAGGATGCCGCATCTCTCCGTCTCATGCCGTGACATTCGCAGAAGCGCTCGGAGCCATTGTGACGTGATCTTTTTATTAAACGAAACGGCGGGCAATGTCCACTATCGTTTGAATGCCTTTTTCCAAGTCCGGTAAGGATGCGTACGAATAGGAAAGACGCAGGCTTTGCCGGTCTTCGGGAAGATAGAGAGCTCCCGGATTGATCAGCACGCCGGCCTCCAAGGCACGGGTGAAAAGCTTCTGAACGGCGATTGCTTGATGAAAAGTGACCCAAATATAAAAGCCCCCCTCCGGCACACGCCACTCCGCAATATCTCCCGCGTATCTTTCAAGAAAACGCAATGCCGCATCTCTCCTGATTTTGAGTTCCTTTCTGAGACGCAAAAGACGCGCTTCATAGCGGCCGCTTGACAGCCATTGACATGCCGCCCATTGAGATAAAGCGCTGGAGCCGTAATCCGTCTGCATTTTAATATCGGCGAGCCTGTCTGCAACCGGCTCAGGGGCGACGACCCATCCGATGCGCAGACCCGGGCTTACGGTTTTTGACAGCGTGCCGATATACAGTACATTCCCCTCACCGTCCATGGATTTTAACGAAGGCGGCGGTTCTTTATCGATCCATATATCACCGTAAGCGTCATCTTCAATGACAGGCAGACGGTGATTTCTTGCGAGCGCGATGAGTTCCTTCCGCCGCTTAAGGGACATTACCGTTCCGGTCGGATTATGGAATGACGGAATGGTGTACAGCAGCCCTGCTTCGTATTGCCGACGGTAAGCGGGAAGATGATCCGTTTTGATTCCGCTCTCATCCATCGGCACTCCCTTAAGCCTGACGCCCGCTGATTGAAACACACGCAGGGAATGGAGGTACGACGGATTTTCAGTCAGCATGACAGAGTTTGGCTTTAACAGCCCGATTGAAATGAGCTGAAGCGCCTGCAGCGCGCCTGAGACGATTACGATGGATGCCGGGGACGCGTGAATCCCCTTTGTTTTTACATGTTCCGCGACGCTTTGCCGAAGCTTCAGGCTGCCCTTCGGCTCTTCATAGCCGAGCGCAAAAATGTTAGTTCCCGCTTCACGGAACAGTTCGGCCATCTCCTTCTCAGGCAGAAGCTCTTGACTCAGCTCACCCGTCCCCAGCCTGATCAGATCCGGACGCGGCTCGTTTTGATTAATGGCCTGAACCAAGGCTGAATTCGGCTGATGACTCCCCGATGTAACGTATGTGCTCCAATCAAGGGGCTTAGCCGCTGCCATGATGCTCCACGTACTGTTGACGACTTTTGTGCCTCCCCCTCTTTTTCCTTCCAGAAGACCTTGGGCGATTAACTCATCAACTGCTGCCGTCACTGTGCTTCGGTTGACCTGAAGCTCCTCGGCGAGCTTTCTTTGTGAGGGAATTTTCGTGCCGATGGTCCATTCGCCATGAAGTATTTTTTCTTTTATATGCTGTTCGATCTGGAGATAAAGCGGTATGTACGACTCCCGATCCGGACGCCAGCTGTTCATACGTCATCCCTCCTTCTTTATTTATTATACATTTGGCTGGTTCAAGTACCAGCCAAATGGACGGAGACATCAGCACATAGTACGGCTACAATGAGATTTAGTTGACGATTGGAGGGTTTTACGATATGAATGCCATTCTTCACGGAGTGATGCTCGCTTTCGGCCTTATTTTGCCATTGGGCGCGCAAAATGTATTTATTTTTCAGCAGGGAGCCTGGCAAAAACATGTGTGGCAGGCGTTTCCCGCAGTGATTGCCGCCGCGGTATGCGATACGATTCTCATCATCGCGGCCGTCGCAGGCGTTTCAATGATTATTGCAGAGATTCCCGTTTTTCAGACCGTCATGCTTATAGGCGGCTTTTTGTTTCTCAGTTTTTTAGGCTGGCAGACTTGGAGAAGCAAACCGCAGGCCGAACAGGCGAAAAAAACGGTTTTCTCGGCAAAAAAACAGGCGGTCACGGCCGCCATGGTATCCCTTTTGAACCCGCATGCGATTTTGGATACCGTCAGTGTCATCGGCACAAGCTCCGCCGCCTATCCGGGAATTGATAAATGGCTGTTTGCCGGTGCTTGTATCGCGGTTTCCTGGGTATGGTTCGCCGGACTGGCATTCGCGGGACGGCTCGTCCAAACGGCGGATACAGGAGGCCGGCTCCTCGGCATCCTGAATAAATGCTCGGCATTGGTGATGTGGGGTGCTGCTTTTTATTTTGCGGCGCTTTTGTTTCGATAAAAGGAATTCAGCCAGGTCATGTTGAATGTACCGGAAGGAAGAGGGGGAATTGGAATGTCAGACATTTTAAAGCTGTATCACTACCACAGATGGGCAAATGAGCAAGTTATTCAGCATCTGAAGACCCTGCCCGCGGCAAGCTTACAGCAGAAACTGAAAAGTGTTTTTCCGACTGTGAACGCCGTGCTTGTGCATATATACCGGGCTGATTACATTTGGCTTCACGTGCTTTACGGAGAAACTTACGAACAAATCGTCTCGCAGTTTGATCAATTTGAAAAGCTTGACGGAGATTTTGAGGCGATTGAACATAGAATGGCTGAACTGGACAAAGAATACAGCAAATTTTTAAAAGAATTGGAGAACACGGAAGGTCCGATTTCCATTTCTCATCCGCGCATGGGAACGCTCCGGACGACATATGCCGATGTGATCCGGCATGTTGTGAATCACGGCACATACCATCGCGGCAATATAAGCGCGATGCTTCACCAAATGGGCTATAAAAGCGTGCCGACTGACTACATTTTTTTCTCATACGAATCATAAAAAAGCAAAGGCCTCCCGGGCCTTTGCTTTTTCACTTCGAATCTATCATAGTCCGGCATAGCCGAAGGCGCCCGGGGTAAGCTTTACAGGCCTTCCGGTTTTAAACGATTCCGTCGCGGCGATCCCGATTTCTAAGTTAATCGTGGCATCGACGTCTGTCACAATCGGCGTTTCCCCTTTTTTCACACATTCGGCAAAGTGCTCAAGCTCCAGACGGTAAGCGTCTTTAAAGCGGGCTTGAAAATCCGGAATAATTTCGTAGCTGCTGCCTGACTCCGTTAAAACGGTGACATGGCTTTTCCGCAGCGTACCGACCAAGATGCTTCCCGCCGTCCCGATAATTTCGGCTCGGATATCATGCCCGTACGGAGAATTTCGGCTTGCCTCCACATCGCCGGCCGCGCCCGAATCAAATTCAAGATACGTTAATGCCTGATCAACGTCGCCGCACTCTTCCATGAACGGGTGCTTTAAAATTCTCCCGTGCCCGCAGACGGACGTAACTTCGGCATTCATGAGATATCTCGCGATGTCGTAATCATGAATCGAACAGTCAATGAAAAGCCCTCCGCTATGCTTGATAAATTCCGCGGGCGGTGCGCCTTGATCTCTTGTAAATCCTTTATAATAAATGGGCCTGCCGATTTCCCCGGCGTCGATTCTTCTTTTCGCGTCGGCGTATGCCGGATCAAACCGCCTCATAAAACCGACCTGGCAGATGACGCCCGTTTCTTCGATTTTTTTCATGACTTCTTTAGATTCCTCAAGACTCAGGGTGAGCGGCTTTTCAACAAAGATGTGCTTGCCGTTTTCAGCAGCCTTCATGATCATTTCCGCATGTGTGCTTGTCGGTGTGACAATGATGACGGCGTCAATCGTGTGATCTTCCAACAGGTCATACGGATTCTCCGTCCATTTGGCGATTCCTAATTCTTTCGCACACGCTTCCGCCTTTCCCTTCATCGGGTCACAGACGGCCGCAAGCTCGGCTCCCCGCACTTCGCTGACTAAATGCTTCGCATGAAAATACCCTAATCGTCCTAATCCCAGCACCGCACATCTGACTTGATCTGTCATCTATCACCGCTCCTTTTTTCTTGAGGCCGCATGCCGCAATTGCGCAAGCGGTTTCCCTTATTAAACAGAAATCATCATTTTGAAAGCGCTTTATTTATAACCCAAGCTGTTTGCTTTCTTTTCTGTAATCCGCAGTATATGAGCAAGCGCTTTCTCAAATCTGTTTTAATTTTACAATGCTTTTCTCTCGTTTGACAATGTTTTTCACAGAAAAAAACGCGCCTTATCGCTGAGGGCGCGTTTTTGCCGGTGCCGTAGAATGCCTGATGACGAGTTCCGGAGATAAAATGATTTTGCTTTTTGTTTTTTTCTTCCCTTGAATCTCATCAATGAGAAGTTCAACGACACGCCGTCCCATTTCGCGGATGGGCTGAGAAATCGTCGTGAGCGGCGGTGCCGTCATTTCAGCGAGAATGGTATTGTCAAAGCCGATGACCGACAAGTCTTCCGGCACCCGAATGCCCCGGGAGCGCGCCGCCTGTATCGCCGCGCATGACAAGACGTCATTAAAGGCGAAAACGGCGGTCGGAAGGTCTCTGTCAAACAGCTCGCCCGCTGCCTGTTTTCCGCTTTCCAGCGAATATTCCGTCGGTATGATCAGCGATTCATCTAGTGTCATCCCCGCTTCCCGCATCGCTTTTCGAAAGCCTTTGATTCTGTCTCTTTCACCCGTCGTCGAACCGTTGCCGACGATACAGGCAATTCTTTTATGGCCTAAAGATATGAGATGCTCAGCCGCCGTATAGCCGCCGAGAAAGTCATCGATAATGACGACGTCCATCGGCGCGAGCGGTTTATCCTGCGTAATCATCGCAAGCGGGATGCCCGATTTCACCATATCATCAAGCGCTGTGACGCTGTCATCATGATCAAGTCCCGTCGCGAAAATAATGCCGTCCGCCTGCTTCTGCCGCAGCATCGAAAAATACTTCGTTTCTTTTTCAGGCTGATAATCGGTGCTGCAGATAATGATATGAAATCCCAGTGCACCGGCGCTGTCTTCAATGCTTTTCGCCAGTTCCCCGAAAAACGGGTTTGAAATATCCGGGGTGATCAGGCCGATCATATTCGTCTTTTTGCCCGTCAAAGCGGATGCGTGAACATTCGGATGATAGTCCATCTCCTCCATGACACGGAGCACCATCCGGCGGGTTTTGTCACTGATCCTCCCCGTATTGTTGATGACCCGCGAGACCGTCGAGATGGAGACGCCCGCTTTTTCGGCCACGTCGTAAATTGTCATTTTCATGCTTACCGATCCCTCTTCTGTTCTCTGGTTTTAGGTCAGTCCGTTTTCCGGCTTACGAATTTGCGGTATTCAAGCGGCGAAATGCCTTCAATCTGTTTAAACAGTTTGGAAAAATAGGTTGGGTCCTCCATGCCGATGGCGTCCGCGATCGTCCCCATTTTGTAATTGGTTGCGGACAAAAGACGTTTCGCCTCCGTCATTCTGACTTTGTTCGTATACTGGCCGGGCGTGACGCCGAGCACCTGCTGCATGCAGCGGGTCACGTAGTCTTGGTTGTAATGAAGAGCCGAAGAGAGCGCTTTGATGGTTGTTTTCTCCTGATAGTGCTCCTGCAGGTACCGGGCGGCCTCCCATGCGACTCTTTCCTTTGCGGACGGGATTTGGAACGCTTCTTTCTGAAGATGGAGCAGCAGCTCTTCAAACAGAATCTGCTTTCTGAGCGGCAGATCGGAGTTCTCTGCGCTGTCATCTGTCAGGACACTGAATTGCCCGGCCATAAACTGCGGGCGTCTCACCTTCCCTTTTTGCGGCAGGGACAGGCGGTAGCGGGACGGCTCTTCAAAGCTCCCTTTTTTTCGCCTCAGCTCCGACCAGTTGTTCCCGGTTGTTTCCGTCACCTCATAAGCCGCTCCTTCAAAATGAAGCCACGAATAGGATGTCGTTTCTTCACTGCCTTTTGTTCCGTAATGTTCAAGGCCGGGAGAAAGCAGAATATATTCTCCCGCTTCAACGGAAAAGGCGTTTTCGTCTTCTGTAATGTAGAGGACGCCTTTTTTCACATACAGCAGATCAAACACCGGGAAGACCCGTCTCACATGGGTTTCGCCTTTTTTGAACACTCCTTCTCCCGCAGCGATAAAGACCGGGAACGGAGGAACTGTGAACTCGAGAAAGGACATATTTTCGGCCCTCCTTTTTAAGTCGGATTTTTGCAAGAAGTTTCGTTTCTCTCCCTTTTTATTATAAGAAAATGGAGGTACACTTTTAAACGTTGATTTTGTCAGGAAAGGGGTTAAAAGAAATGAAACAAGCGATTTTAAAACGGGCTGCGTTCAAACAATCCTCTGATCACAAACTCTCATTATACGCGCTGACTTGGCCGATATTTATTGAGGTTTCATTATATATGTTTATGGGAAACGCCGACACTCTTATGCTTAGCCAATACTCTGACAACAGTGTGGCGGCCGTGGGTGTCAGCAATCAGATTTTAAATTTAATTATCGTGATGTTCAGCTTTATCGCTACGGGTACGACAATTGTGATTTCACAGTTTTTAGGATCTAAACAGAAAAAAGAGGCGCAGGAAGTGGCTTATGTATCAATAGGAGCGAACTTTGTCATCAGTCTCGCCATCAGCGCCGCCATATTTTTTGCGGCCGTTCCGCTGCTTCATGTGATGGGTCTTTCCAATGAATTGATGCCGGATGCTAAAGTCTTTTTGCAGGTGGTCGGCGGGCTGTCCTTCATTCAGGCTTTGATTATGACATTCAGCGCCATTTTAAAAAGCTACGGTCATACGAAGGATACGATGTTCGTTACGATCGGGATGAATATTTTAAATATTGCCGGAAACTTTCTTGTCATTTTCGGGCCGCTCGGCCTTCCGGTGTTAGGCGTCGCCGGTGTTGCGATGTCAACATCCATCGCGCGGATCATCGGGCTGATCGCGATGATTGTGATCGTCAAAAAACGCATCGGACTCGGTCTGACATGGCAAAAGATTTTTCACGTCCATAAAGAGCACTTGCGGAAACTCCTGAAAATCGGGATTCCGTCTGCCGGCGAACAGCTGTCTTACAACATTTCACAAATGGTTGTTACTTATTTTATCGCAATTATGGGCGCTCAGGCGCTTACAACAAAGGTTTATACGCAAAACATCACCATGTTTATCCTGCTGTTCGGAACGGCGATCAGCCAGGGCACACAGATTTTGATCGGCAGATATATCGGCGCCAAACGGTTTGACGACGCTTATGACCGCTGCATGAAAAGTCTGTACTGGGCGCTTGGCATTGCCGCTTTGACATCCGTGATCATGACCTTGTTTTCAAAGCAGCTGATCGGAATTTTCACAAGCAGCCCTGACATTATTGCGACGGCGAGCATGCTGATCGCCATGACGATCATTCTTGAGCCCGGCCGCTCATTTAATGTCATTATCATCAACTCACTGCGGGCTGCCGGAGATGCAAAATTCCCCGTTTACATGGCGATGATTTCCATGTGGGGTATCGGACTGCCTCTCGCTTATCTGTTCGGCATCCATTTCGGATTAGGGCTTATGGGCATCTGGATTTCATTTATCGCGGATGAATGGGTCAGAGGCATTCTTATGTACAGAAGATGGCGGTCGCGGATTTGGATTCAAAAAGGGATTGCATAAACGCCCGAAGCTTCGTTATGAAGCCGGGCGTTTTTTTATGCTTGCGAAAGCCGTTGTCTCATGTCACCGAGCTCTGACCGGTAATGTGCCAGCAAACCGGTAACGGCGGGCCTTGAGTATAACGGAAACAGCTCCAGCTCTTCAGACGCCTCCTCGAAATACGCCTCGGCCTCGAATGCGATGTACTCCCATACATTCATAAAAGCTTTGTTGACGGTATGGCTCTCCAGCTCTTCTTCCGTATAGCCGAATTGCTTCATCACCTGGCGCGGGAGACGCTTTTTCGCCCGCTCATCCGTATGGACCCCCAGAAGCACCCGGGTCAGCTGAATGGCTGCTCCTAATGAAACGGCTGCATGGCGGAGTTTCTCTTGGTTCCGGCGCGCGCAAACCGGCAGCAGAAGCAGGCCGAGGGCTCCGCCTGTTTGGCCCGCGTACATCAGCAGGTCATCAAACTCTTGATACGTTACTTTTTCTCTGTCAGAGATTTGGCCGGCGATAAACTCACGTAACGGCTCTTCTTCAAGCGCAAATTGCTGCCGCACATCGGCGAGCGCTTCCCACAAAAAGCCGTCGGCGCGTGCCCCGTTCAGAAAGTCTTGTGCCGCCTGTTCAAATCCCCCAAGTTCCTGCACATCAAGCCGGTCAGCTTCGTGAAACAAAGCAAGCACCGCCCATGCGGCCCGCCTGTTTTTTGGCGGCAGGGATGAGAAAGTCCGTTTATATAAAGGAAAGTGCGCCTCGGCAAGCTGGGCGCATGTTTCGTATTCGGTCATGGTATCACTCCTCTGTTTTTAGTGTACCATATGTTTCACAATAAAAAGACCGATATCCTTCAGCGGAAACCGGTCGCGGCACTGTTATTCTTCTATATCGATACGGTACGCCTCAAACCATGTATGGATCTGGGCAAGATGGGCGATCAGCTGCGGGCCTTTCATCAGCTGGCCGAACCACGGAACCTGAAAAGATGAACCTTCTGTCTCCAGCAGCATTTCCAGCTTCTTTCTGTCAAGCAGGGTGTGAAGCACGGAATCTTTCTGTTGTAAAATCGTTTTCAGCCATTCTGTGACCCCCTGCGTGTATTTCGGGTGATGCGTTTTCGGATAAGGGCTTTTTTTGCGGTACAAAATATCTTCAGGAAGCAGTCCTTCAAGCGCTTTCCGCAAGATGCCTTTTTCCCGGCTGCCATGCATTTTCATTTCCCAAGGAATATTCCAAACGTATTCCACAAGTCTGTGGTCGGCGAACGGCACCCGTACTTCAAGACTTGCGCCCATGCTCATGCGGTCTTTGCGGTCGAGCAGATTTGTCATAAACCAAAGCATATTTAAGTAGAACAGCTGCCGTCTCGCTTTATCTGTTCCCGTCTCACCGTCTAACAGCGGCGTTTCCGCAATGGTTTCTTCATATCTCGCATTCACGTATTCTCTAAGATTCAGCCGTTTTTGCCACTTTTCATCCAAGAGCGTGATTCTCTCCTCAGTCGACCTCATCCAAGGAAATCCGTCTTCTTCTGCTGCGGTGTGAAACCACGGATATCCGCCGAAAATTTCGTCCGCACATTCTCCGGAAAGGCTCACGACAAAATCTTTTTTAATTTCCCTGCAGAACCATAGTAGCGAGGAATCCACATCAGCCATGCCCGGCAGGTCTCTGACGAGAACGGATTCCTCCAGATGTTCAACCAGCTGATCCTGCGTAATCACGCACTTATGATGCTGTGTGCCGTATGCATTTGTCATTTTATCGATCCACGGGCCGTCATCATTCGGCTGAAAGGCGCTCGCTTTAAAAAATTTGCTGTTCTCCTCATAATCAATTGAATAAGTATGAAGGGGATCTCTGCCTTGTTTCTCAAAATGAGCGGCGGCTATCGCGGTTATCGCGCTCGAATCAAGCCCCCCTGATAAAAACGTGCAAACCGGCACGTCAGATACGAGCTGGCGTGTCACTGCATCCTGAAATAAGTACCGAATGTGAGCCGCGGTTTCATCGAAGCTGTCTGTATGCTTTTCGCTCTTTACATTCCAATAACGCCATATGGACAAACCGTCCTTTGAGAAAGTGAACGCATGAGCGGGACGCACCTCGTGAATTCCTTTAAACACCCCGCAGCCCGGAGTTCTGGACGGCCCGAGTCCGAATACTTCCGCAAGTCCGCCGCTGTCTGTGCGGGCTTTCACATCAGGATGAGCAAGGATGGCTTTCAATTCCGACCCAAACAGAAAGGAAGAGCCGTGTTCTTTATAAAAAAACGGTTTGACGCCGAGCCGGTCTCTTGCCCCGAACAGCCGCTCGCGCTTTTCATCCCAGATGGCAAAAGCGAAAATACCGTTCAAGCGGTTCACGCACTCCTCCCGCCACTCAATATAGCTGTGCAGCAGCACTTCTGTATCAGAGGTCCTCTCAAAACGGTGGCCCCTCGCCTGAAGCTCCTTCCGCAGTTCCTCCGTGTTATACAGCTCGCCATTATAAATGATGGTGTACGTCTCCTCTTGATGCGTGCAGGCCATCGGCTGGCGGCCGCCTTCAATGTCAACGACCGAAAGTCTTTTATGTCCGAATAAAACATGGGGCTCTCCCCAGACGTTTGAATCATCAGGCCCTCGTTTTGAAAGAGTGTCTATCATATTGTTCATAATATGTTTCTCTTGGACGAGCTGCTTTTGAAAATCGACCCAACCCGCAATTCCACACATGTGATATCAGCTCCAATCCCGTTTCTGTCGGTATCAAATTCGTTTCTATCAGCACTTTACCCAGTTTATGCAAAGAAACGCAGATAGTTGATTTGTCCCACTAAGAGTTGTATGAGACAAGCCCGATTTGGAAAGAACGGAAGAGAAGAAACAAACAAAGGAGACCGGCACGGTTATGAAACGAAAACAGCTTTTCTCAGAAAAAAACAAATGGGGGCGCGGCACCCTGATGATAGAGGACGGCATCTGCCTCGTCGAAAACGATGAAGGCGATATCCTGCTTGCAGACAGTCTAGGAAACGCAGACGTATTGATGAAACGCGGCGGCAGATGGCAGCCGGCACGGATTTGCGGCGGTGCGGCCGAAATCGGCGCTGACACCATCCCCCTGCTCGGCGGGGAAGAAATCCGTTATGAAAAGGCGGTCAAACGGCCGCTGTTAACCTTGCTCGATTCGCTGGACGATGAAACGTTTCTGCTGTTTCTCAGCCATCTTCACGGGTTCGGCCTGTCTGTATATGATTGCGTATTTTCCTACAATCAGGCGCTGTTTTCCGGTGAAGGCGTTTCGTTTTATCACTTCTCGGCGGATGACGCTCAATGCGCCCTGCAGCATCACCGCGGCAGCTCGGGTAAACACGACAGATTTGAATGGACGGCATCTGACGGGCGGCGCTCCATTATGTATTCAGCGGCAAAACAAGACGGCACCGCGTAACAAACAGGCAGCACTTTTAAATAGGTGCCGCCTGATGGATTTAGCTTTGTTTTTCGCGCTGATTGACGCCCGGCGTTTGCTTTTACCCTTTACAGCCGTAGCTTTTGCGGTAACGAGAGTGATTGACGCTGGCACAGTTGCGCAAAATGTATGCGCAACTAAAAAAACCCGGATGCATCCGGGTTTTTCAAGCGACTGATTAAAATACGTGAAAGCCGATCGGCAAGTGAAGGCCGAGCAGCACTGTCAGGACGAGCACGATAATAAAACCGATCCACAGTCCGCCGGTTGATTTGCCTTTTTTCTTGCGAATGACGAGCATTTCCATCAGTCCGATGGTAATGATGCCGAGCAGCATTTTTCCGGCGTATTCTCCGTTCCAATTCGCAAAACGGACAAAAAGCTCAGCTCCGGTCAGAATAATAATAATGTAGAATAAGCGCAGAATCATATGCGTAATTTTTGCGCCCCTCGCTTTTCCGGCACCGTACAGCCCGTAGCTGACAAACACCAGGATAAGCGCAACGACCCATGAAGTAATATGCCAATGTGTCATTATGTTCAATTCCCCCTATCAGATCAATCTGCCTCACTTATGGTACCACAACAAGCCGCTCGGAGCATTATCAATCGTGCGAAAGACACACAATTATCCGATTTGGTTCGACAGCGTGCCGATCGGTTCAATTGTAATGTCAATGCGGTCCCCCGGCTTTAAAAATTTCGGCGGCTTAAACCCTTTTCCGACACCGGACGGCGTCCCCGTCGCTATAATGTCACCGGCTTCAAGCGTCATCCCTTTTGACAGCGTCTCGATTAATTCAGCTATCGGAAAAATCATGTCCCCCGTTGATCCTGATTGGCGCAGTTCTCCGTTCACCCGCGTTTCAACTTTCAGGCTTTGCGGATCACTGACGGCCGACTTATGTACAATGACCGGGCCCATCGGGCATGTCGTATCCAGGCTTTTGCCGATAAAAAACTGTTTATGTTTTTTCTGCAGATCGCGCGCTGTTATATCATTTACAATGGTATAGCCGAATATATGATCAAGCGCATGTTCTTTGGAGATGTGCGATCCGCTTTTTGATATGATTACCGCAAGCTCCCCTTCATAATCAAGCTGCTCCGTTACGTCCAAGTGGCTGTTCACTGTTTCTCCGTGTCCTGTAACGGCAGCGGGGGCTTTCGTAAAAACCATGGGATGCTCCGGTATATCAGCCTCACTCCCCATTTCAACGGCATGATCACGATAATTTTTCCCGATGCAGATCACGTTCTTTGAAGGTCTCGGAATAGGCGCGCAAAGCTTTACGTCAGACAGCGCATACATAAATGAACCCGACTCGTCATTCGGTTTTTTCGCCCATTCCGCAAGCTGTCCGGCATGCGCGACAAACTTATCTCCTTTTTGAATGCACTCGATCAGCGAACCCGGAATCGTCTCAAGTTCAAACAATTTTTTTTCAGCCTTTTGCAGATCTAAGATTTTGTCATCATCAATGATCAGACCGACAAATTTTCGGCTGTTCAGTTCCCCTGTCGCAAATTTCATGTTAATCCCCCATCATTTTTAAATCTGGCATTCCTTTATGTATTCTTCCTCCGGGCGGGAAATTCCTCTTTTAAACAGGCTGAAAATAAGTGTAAAAGAGTATCAAAAATTGTCACTTTTTTAGTCATATTGACGAAATAAAACCTTCTTGGACAAAATGGGTTATACTATTATCATCCTATGTTTTCCAAAATAATCGAGAATTGGAGATCACACGATGAACAAAATTGAAGAAAAAAGATTAACTTTATTCGAGACAGCGCAAAAATTCGGAATCAATGCGACGGAGACCATCAGGTGCAGCCAAGAGCTGGACAGCCTTTTAAACGGGTGCCGGGGCGGGCTCATCCAACAAACGAAAGACAGCGGGCTGAACCCGTCCGTACAGATTGAGCACGGACGCACCGCAGGAAAAAAAGAGGCTTTCTCATAAACGTGATGTGTATATAAATCTGTATCATTTATGTATAAGGCCCGGCATGCGTATAGCGCCGGTGTTTTTACGTCTAAAGTTTTTTCCGCTCACAAAAATGTGCATTTGTCATAAGCTATTTTAGGCAGGCAGCCCAGATAAGCTCCTGGAGTGCAGTCATGAAAATCTTCACGAAAAGGATGTGCTCGTATGCCCGCAATTGTCGGAGCGTTTAAAATTAATGCCGTCGGTACGAGCGGAGTCGTTCATATAGGCGACTGCATCACCATTTCTCCAAAAGCAGAGGTTAAGACATTTGCCGGAGCGGGCAGTTTCAATACCGGAGACAATCTCACACTGACGAATTACAGAAATTCAACGAATGTGTACGATAATGATGTAATCGATCAGCCGATGGCAGGAAACGCATAAAGGAGGCGCCGTATGAATTTTTACGTCAATCAGTCGATCCATATCAATTACATGCGTGTAGAATCTGTCAGTAATTCCTCCATACTGCAAATCGGAAGCGCCGGTTCAATTAAATCTCTTTCCAATCTGTACAATACAGGGAGTTATGTTGAGCCGGCGCCGCCTGTTACCGCGGGGCAGCAGACTGTAACAACAGGGGGAGGTCCCGGCACCTCATCATTTGTACCGCTCCAGCCGCCAAGCCGGTAGTTTTAATGAAGGAAACGAGACGCGAGGTGAATGTCATGTATGATCAATCCGTTTCATCCTACCTGCAGAATTTAAATTCTTTCGTCCAGCAGCAGGCGCAGCAGATTCAGGAGCTCGAACGGCAGCTGAAAGAATTCCAAAATGAAATTTCAACGCTGAAGCAGCAGCCTTCTACAAGAATCGATCGGCTCGAGTATAAATTTGATCAGCTGAAAATTGAACGGCTGGAAGGAACGCTGAATATCGGATTGAATCCGACTGATCCGAATGCCGTGCAAAACTTCGAAGTCGGCCAGACATCTCCGCAGGTCGGAATGATGCAGCAGGAACAGGCGGGCCAGCAAATGCAGCAAATCCGTCAAAACGTCGATATGTACCTGAATGAAGAAATCCCCGCGCTTTTAGAGAAGCTCGAAACTCAGTATGAGAGCAGGCTGGACGAAGCGAACAAATATCATATTATTGAAGATATCAGAAAGCAGATGGACAGCCGGATTCAGTATTATCTGTCCCATGTCCCGAAAGAAGAAAATACGGCGCCCGCGCAATATGCCGAGCAGATTGCCGAACATGTGAAGCGTGATATTGTCAGGGCCGTCGAGCACTTTATTAAGCACATACCTGGTGAAATGAAAGGTGATGATCCGTCATGATTTTTACAGTGATTAACCGGAATATTGAAGTCGGCGACATCCGGTCTACTGGTGTATCCAGTTCTTCCTTATTATTAATCGGCGACACCGATTCCGTCTATCTGTCTTCCATCTTTGACACGCCTCCGGAATCTCTTATTATCGGGCCTTATGTGCCGCTGGCGCCGGAATAATGTTAAAGCGCATTTCACGCCTCCGGAACGCCAAAATCAATTCAGTCGGGATTGCGAGTGTCTTTCAAGCAGGCGATACGAATGAAATCAATATGCGGGTCAAAGTATTGGCCGATCAGCGTAGTCTTGCTGTATACAGAGATGATGAAGGCTCATTTAACAAAAAAGAATACCAGATCTTTCGGCAGCCGGCCGTCATGCCGTTACCGGAAACGGGAGTCCAAAGCGCATTCTGCCATGAAAACCCTTCAATTCGGGTAAGGAATGTGAAAGTTCAAGGGGTATCGTCAGCGTCCGTGGTTCAAATCGGATCGACGTCGATCGTTCTGGGAGATTCGCGGCTGAAACATATTAGGCAGATCTTCACATCAAGCTCACAATCACAGCAGCCCTGACATATAATGACGGTGAGACTTCTATAAAGGGTGTCGTTTATGCCAGCAATTACCGGACCTATAGCTATCAATTCCATATCGGGCGGAGTCGTAAACTTTGGTGATTCCTTTTACCTTTCTCCAAAAAGCTCTTCTAAATCTGCGCTCGGTTCGGGAGCAGGCAATACCGGAGATTTCCTGTTATTAAACAACGTTGTCAATGCGACAAACTATATAGACCCCGATGTCAGCGATCAAAATGTGGTCGGAAACGCCTAAAAAGCAGCCGCTCTTTCAGAAGAGGGCTGCTTTTGGTTCAGCGTTATGTTCGTTCATTTGCTTTTTTTGTTTTTACAAGCTTTTTTGGCGGCTGTTTTCTGATCCATTTCACAAACCGCGCGAGTTTCGGGTCACGCCGCAGCTCTTCTATTCCCGCGAGCCTTGCCGCAAGCTCCGGATTCGTATAGAGCGCGTGAACCTGTTTATGACAAGGGATGCAGAGCATTGCGGTCGGAAGGAATGTCCCGCCTTCTTCCTTAGGCGTTAAGTGGTGCTCCGTCAGCCGCACATGATGGCGGCCGCATAATTCACATGTGCCCTCGGCAGAATCGGCCATAATTCCTTCTCCTTTCTACATGATCTCCAATGTGACCCGGGTGCCTTTCCCGCCCGGTTCGGACGGATGAACGATTAATTTTTTCGGCAGACGCGCTCTCAGCTCCTGCACATGGCTGATCACTCCGACGGATAAGTTGTCCGATTGCAGCTTTTCGAGCGCTGTGACAACGGTGTCTAAGAGCCCTTGGTCAAGAGTCCCGAATCCTTCATCTAAGAAAAAGAATTGCAGCGGGTATTGCCCCCGCAGCTGAATCTGGGCGGACAAGGCAAGCGCAAGCGACAGCGATGTCAGAAACGTCTCCCCGCCGGAAAGGCTTGATACGGGCCGTTTGACGCCTCCATTCGCGTCATCACGCATGACGAAACCGCCTTCTGAATCGACTAATATGCCATACCGCTGCCTTGTCAGCGCTCCGAGACGGGCAGAGGCGTCCCGAGCCACGCTTTCCAGCTGTTCTTCCGCTAAAAATTCGACGAATGTATTGCCTTTACATACAGACTGGAGCTTATCAAGCCTGTCAATCTGTGTCTGCCAGCTTTTCAGTTCGGCTTCAATCTCTTTAAAGCGCTTATGCTGTTTTTGCATAACCGCGAAGGCTTTTGCCTGTGCTCCTTTTTCCTCCATGGCGGCGCCTGACTCAGCCTCTGCCTGCTTCAGCAGAGAAACGGATACTGTCCATTCTTCCTCTGATATCCGGCGGTCGGCTAATTTATCAGTAACACGGCTGATATTTGCCGATAGCTGTTTTGAGGTGTCCAGGAACTCATCAATTTCTTTTTTCATTTCCTCTGCACGCCCTTGCGGAAGCAGACTTTTTTTGACTTGGTCCGGCTCGGTAAATCCGGTGTCTTTTGACCTCAAGCGCCAGTCGTTTTGCGCTTTCTCAAGGGAGGTCTCAGCATCCCTGAGTGACATGAGACTCCCGGATTCCCGGCCTTTTGCGTCATTCAGTGATTGCTGCGCCTGCTTCAGCGCATCGAATAGGGACTGCTCTTTCGATTTTAACAGCTGTAATTCCTGCCGCACCGCTTCAAGCTTTGCGGAAATTGATGTTTCTTCAGCTGCTGTTCCGAGCTCTTGTTCATATCCGTCAATCACCTGCTGCAGGCGCTCAGACGCATAGTGAAGCTCGAGCCGTTCCCGTTCAAGCCGATGCTTCATCTCCTGCAGGCGTTCTTTCTCCTCTTCATGTTCCTTGAGGAATGCGATGCTTGTTTCAATGCGCTTCTCACATTCTTCTGCCTGCCTGTCCTTCTCATCTATCGAAGCCTGCCAGGCGTCAATCCGGTTTGGCGGAATATCACCGCAGACTTCGTTGTACTGATTCAATCGGCTTTCTGACAGCGATTCAAGCTCTTCTAATGAATGTCTGAGACGGTCGGCTTCTTTTTCCTCGTAGCGGATTCGTTCGGCAAGCTGCTCAGCTTGTTTCACCGTCTGCTGATGCGCGCTGATCAGTCTTGTGACCTTCTCTTTTACCGACAGCATATCCTGTTTCATTTGTTTCCATTCCAAGCGGACGGCGCTGAACGCTTCATCAAGCGGGCGTCCGCTGATGGAAGAAGCGGCTTCCAGCTCCGGAACCCGGGCGCTTTGCAGAAACGGACATTCTTCGGTAAAACGCCCCGACTGCTCTTCTAATGCAACCTTGGCTGTCAGCACTTCCTGAGAAAGAGCCGCCGCCTCAGAAAGCAGCGCTTCAACCTGCTGCAACTGTTCCTGTACAACCGTATCAGGCGAGAATGTTTCATGAGCGGAACGCGGGCGGTCATGCTGCGTCGAGCCGCATACAGGACAAGGCTTTCCTTCGATTAGTTTTTCCGATAATTCTTTTGTTAATGCAGCCGTTCTCGCTTCCTCTGAGCGCCTGCGGAGATCGGCTTGCGTTTTGTCAGCCCGTTCGGCTGCGGCTTTCAGTGAACGCTCCGTTTCACAGACCATATGGTAAACGGTTTGAAGCGTTTGATAAGCGTGCGTAATGTCTTCCTCTTCGATTTTCGCTTTCGCTGTGAGCGACTCGCTTTCTCCGTTCAGCTTCTCCATGTTTTTCAGCTGCGTTGTCAGATTGGCCCGTTCTTTCGTGATTTGTTCCTGTGTCTGCTGAAAGCCCGCCGCCAGCTGTGCTGCGGTCTGGCATTTTTTCCGTTCATTGGCGGTCACTTGAACTGCTTTCAGCTCTTCTTTCAGCTCATTCTGCCTGTTTTTACCGCGGGTCAGGCGGTCTTTCACTCCGGCCAGCTGTTTCGAGGCGGCTTCGTATTCTTCCTCTTTTTTGCTGTGTTCCGCATTTGTTTTTTCCGCTTCTTTTTTCGCTTCAAGCAGTTTTTGTTCTATGGCTGAAAGTCTTTGATACAGCTCTTCTTCCTTGACAAGCTTCGGCTCCTGTTCGGCCTTATGGGCCCGCCATGCTTCATAGGCTTCATTTTGCCGGGTAAATGAAACGGTTTCCGCCTCTGATTTCCGTTTGGCCAGTTCGTGCTCCTGTTCGGCGCGCTGCTTCCGGCGGACGGCTTCTGTGTAACGGTCTGCGTACGGCTCAAGGGCGAGAGCGGTTTCCGCCTCTTTAAGACGCTCAGTCAAATCCGTGATGTACGGGCGTCTTTCCTCAAGCTTTTTCTCCCGGCGCTCATATTCATCTCTTTCTGTCTGCAGGTTCCAAATTTCCTGGTGACTTTCAAAACGCTCTTTTGCCCGGACCCGTTTCTTCTCCGCTTCTTCAAGCCGTTCGTTCGCTTCGTGAAACTGCTGTTCAGCCTGCTTCAGCGCATCTTCTCCTGCGTCTCCGAGGCCGGATTGTTCGGCCAGCATTTCATTTTTTTTCGCTGCCGCTTCCTGCGCCCGCCTCCGCAATTTTTTGACAAGCCTGTCCCCGTACTGTTCCAGATTAAACAGGCGCTGGAGCATATGTCTTCTTTCCGCGCCTTTAAGCGACAGAAACTCGGCAAACTTTCCTTGCGGCAGCACGACGGCTCTTGTAAAGTCGTCAATGGTCAGGCCAAGAAGCTCCTCTACCTTTTTGTTCACTTCATTCGCTTTATCGGCCAGCACCGTTTGTTCGTCTTTGATTTCAATCAGGCGGCAGAGGGCGGTTTTTACTTTCGTTTCATCCGTTCTCTTAAAAACGCGCTCGACCTTGTAGGAAACCCGGTGGC
The DNA here is from genome assembly GCF_002843505.1 of Bacillus sp. SJ-10. NCBI lineage: Bacteria > Bacillati > Bacillota > Bacilli > Caryophanales > Bacillaceae > Bacillus > Bacillus sp. SJ-10. The sequence continues at coordinate 3,599,676 of NZ_CP025258.1, forward strand.
CGGATTGAAGCGCGAATGTAAATGAGACGGCGAGCTGATCTTCGGCATGATTCAGGATGCCGTGCGTATTATTTGCGGCGCGCTCCACTTTTCCGTATAAAGCGAGTGTCATGGCATCAAGGATCGACGATTTTCCGCTTCCGGTCGGCCCGAAAATCCCGAACACCCCGGCTCCTGACAGTCCGGCAAAATCAATGGTCTGTTCCTCCCTGAAGCTGTGGAGCCCTTTTATCGTTAACAGAATCGGCTTCATGTCGCATCCTCCTCATCATCTGCTGACGCAAGCTCTAAAAACAGCTTGACCATCTCCTCATCCGGCACGCCGCCGCCCGTTTGTTTTTCATAAAACTTCTTAAATCGATCCTCAATTGATGTGTGTTTCACTTCAATCCGGTCATTGCCGGTCTCTTTTTCTTCAAAAACCGGCCTGATATGGATAAAGCCGGGATGCGCCTTTCTCAGCCGATGAATTTCCTCGAGAGAAAGCTGATCCGTCAAATGGATATCAAGGTCGATCCAGGCATTCCGGTCACGCCCTTCATCAAGCCAGCCGTGAACCTCGCTCAGCCCCTGCGCTTTCCATTTGACGAGCGGTTTACCGGAAGACAGAAAAATCTCTTCCCACTTCGCTTCTCCGCCGGGCTTCGCTTCTACCACCGTCACCGATTTGGCATAACCGGCTTCTGAAAAGCTGTATGCCAGCGGAGAGCCTGAATAACGGGCAGCCGTCTTGGCGCGCTTGATCGTTTGCGGACGGTGGAGATGGCCGAGAGCCACGTAAGCCGCACCAGCCGGCAGGCTGTCAGCGGCAACTGTGTAAGCGCCCCCGACTTCAATCGGACGCTCTGAATCGGTCTGATTTCCCCCCGCGACATAAATGTGGCTCGCCGCGATTTTCACGGCATCGTCCCGGCACAGTCCGCACATGTGAGCAAACGCCTCTCTGATTTTGACATCGTAATGATCGCGAAGAAGCTTTTCCTCAAACGTATCAGAAAGCACTTCGTTTAATCTCGCCTCTGACGGATATGCCAGCGCGGCTACGGCTAACAGCTCGTCCGCCGACGGCACCTCAATATGCACGGGTTCTGTCCGCGGATAGCCGATTAAATGAATGCCGCGCTCATTTGTTAACGGAGAAGCCGCCGCCAGCCTGTCGGGATTGTCATGGTTTCCGGCAATGACGACGACCGGTCGTTTTCCGCCGTCAGAAAGCGCGGAAAGACTTTCGTAATACAATTGTTCAGCGAGCGCAGGCGGGTTGACCGTATCAAATACATCCCCCGCCATAATGACCGCATCAATATTTTCTTCCTTGACAATGGTATTCAGCTCTTCCAATACCTCGGCCTGCTCGCTCAGCCGGCTTCTGCCTTCCAGCGTTTTGCCGAGGTGCCAGTCAGCTGTATGTAAAATGCGCATACCGCATTCACCTCACTTTTTGATAGAAAAAAAGATCCGCTCCAAAAAGGAGCTTCGGATCTTGTTACAGTGTAAGAACGTGACCTCCATCGAAGAAATAGAGCGCACGCCCTTTCACTTTCGTTTTCGTAATTTGTTCAACCGCTTTTGTATACAATTCGATTTGTGTTTCATACCTTTTTTGCAGAATCGGAGCCGCGCCTTCAAATCCGTTCCGGAATTTCCCCTCTATCCGATCTGTCTTATAGTCCAGCAAATAGAGACCGTCCGCAGTTTCGTAGAGGCAGTCAATAATCCCCTGCACGAGCAGCGGTTCACCGGCCGTTTCGGCATCCTTGTACACCTCGCCGGCCGGAAGCGCCATACTGAACGGCACTTCCCGGTCAATCCGCAGCGCCCCGAGAAGATCTTTCCCGATTTCAGTTCCGAAAAACTGAACAATTTCTTCTATATCAATAGCTTCCTGCTGCTCTTCTGTCAGCAGCTCTTTTTCGTAAAGCATCCGGACCGTCCGCTCCGCTTCTTCGGCAGTCGGCACGTGCGTCAGCGGTATGTGCTGCATCACCGTATGCATCGCCGTTCCTTTTTCGGCAGCTGTCAGCCCTTTTTTCATCATAAAACCGGGACGCCTGTATAAAAGCGTGTCTCCTGACGGTTTGATGAGAGAGCGGCCGCTGTATTCATCCTCGTATTCTTGCTTTCTCTTCAGCTCAGAAACTGACTGCTTCGTTCTGATAGCCGTCAGCTCTCGGTACGGATATTCCCATTCAAGCAGACGGCGCGCCTGATCATCAAATGAAAACGAACCAGGAATCGGCTCGCCCTGCTGAATCGCTTTGAGACGTTTGCTCTTTTCTTCTGCACGTTCTTTTGGATTCTCTTCCAGCAATTCACTTTGCTGCAGCATCCGGATGTGAAAACGCGACGGGTCGCGCGCGATATCCTCAGGCGATGAAAGCCCTTGCGTCCTGTGCGCCTCCATGTCACGGTGGCGGATGAGCGCCGGCCCGATAAAGTCCAAATAAGATGACGCCTGATAGCGGTCGAATTCAGAAAGAAGCCAATCAGCCCGGTCTGCTTGCGCCTGCCATTTGGCCAGCTGTTTTTCCCGGTTTTTGCAGGAACCGACGAGAAACAGCTTTTCCTTCGCTCTGGTCAGCGCCACATACAATACGCGCAATTCTTCCGATAAGAGCTCTCTGCGCATCTTTTTCTTCATCGCCACAAGCGGCAGAGTCGGATAGCTGATTCTGAGTTCCGGATGAATATACTTCGTGCCGAAACCGAGCTCTTTATCAAGCAGGTATGATTTGTTGAGATCCATCATATTAAAACTTCTGCCGAGTCCGGCGGTGAAAACGACGGGAAATTCAAGTCCTTTGCTGCTGTGGATCGTCATCAGCCGAACGACATCCTCCTGCTCGCTGAGCGCCCGGGCCGTCCCCAGATCATCGCCGCGCTCCTGCATCCGTTCAATGAACCGCAAAAAGCGGAATAACCCGCGGAACGCCGTCGCTTCGTACGAGCGCGCCCGGTCATACAAGACGCGCAGATTGGCCTGGCGCTGCTTTCCGCCAGGCATGCCGCCTGCATAGTCAAAATATCCGGTATCGCGGTATACTTCCCAAATCAGCTCAGACACCGAATGATTCGTCGAAAATGACCGCCACTTTTGCAGACTGTCATAAAAGGTTCTCAGTTTTTGATACAGGTCATCATGCCTGTCACCGTTCGCTATATATGCTTTCAGCGCTTCATAAAACGGCGCTTTTTTCTTTTCAAGGCGTATCAGCGCAAGTTCATTTTCGTCACATCCGACGATGGGCGAGCGCAGCACGGAAGCAAGCGGAATATCCTGATACGGATTATCAATCACCTTCAAGACTGAAAGCGCCGCAGCCACCTCCACGGCTTCAAAGTAACCCGACGTCAAATTGGCGTACACCGGAATGCCCTGGTTTTTCAGCTCTTCCATTAATTGCGGCGCCCACGGCATGGAGCGCAGCAAAATCACGATATCCCGGTACTGGATATTCCGGTGTGTTTTTGTTTTGCCGTCATATACCTTAAACGGAGATGAGACAAGCTTTCGGATCTCCCCGGCTATCGCTTTCGCTTCCCAGTGCACGGTTTCAAAGTCTTCGGCATCCTCGGCGCTGTCTGCGTCATCAGCGCTGTCAATCAGCAGCAGTTCCGTTTTTGCCGCGTCATTCGGCGGATACGATGCGCCGAGCTTCAATGCCGCCTGTTCATCGTAGTCCACTTCGCCGATTTTTCCGCCCATCAGCTGCTTAAACAAGAAATTCGTACTGTCCAAAATATCGGAGCGGCTGCGGAAATTTTGGTTCAGATCAATTTTCTGCCCCGCGCCTTCCCCGCTTTCTGTAAACCTTTTATATTTCCCGAGAAACAGCAGCGGCTCGGCAAGTCTGAAACGGTAGATCGATTGTTTGACGTCGCCTACCATAAACAGATTTCCCGCCTCTTCATTCCCGCTTTTAACAAGCTGCAGGATAGACTCCTGCACAAGATTGGTATCTTGATATTCATCAACCAGAACTTCATGAAACTGGTCTTGATAATAAACGGCCGCTTCGCTCGGCACCCGCCGGCCTTCTTCATCAACCGCAGTTAAAATCGCCAGGCAGTAATGTTCCAAATCTGAGAAATCAATAATTGATTTTTCTTGTTTCGCCGCTTCAAATCGTTTTCCGTACGATATCACGAGCTGAACGAGCGTTTCGATGACAGGCTTCATATCTGTTAAACTCTTTAAGTGATCTTGCGGACTTCTTGTAAAGTAATCTGTCTTTACCTTTTCGATCAGTTTCTTCGCGCCGTTTCGCAAATCGGTCGCTTCGTCCAAAAGCGCTTTGTCAAATTCATCACCCTTTACCGCCTTCGCCCGCTTAAATGAGACTGCGGGAACCCGTTCATACAGCGCATCGAAGTCATGCCGGCAGCTGATCAGCTCTTCTATCTGCTGAAGGTCATCCAGAAAATTATCAGCGCGCGGCGCCGGCCCGCCGGGCGCTTTTGTCAGTTCAAGCGCCTTCTCAAGCTTTTGTTTTGCCCCGAAGAGCGCCATTTCAACATCTTCTCTCACATACTGGTAAAACGGAAGCTCTTCCATTTTGCTTTCTTCCGTCACGTCATACAGGCGGACAAAGCTTTGCAGCCACGCTTCCGGGTCAGGATGCGACCGGGAATACTCGTACACCCGTTTGACAAGGTCTTGAAGATCCAGATCATGCCTGTCTGTCGTATATCTGTCCGCAAGCTCAAAAAACGCCTGATTCCCTTTTGCGTATTCATCTTCAAACAGCTCATCAAGCACTTCGTCTCCGAGCAATTCGCCTTCCGTCTGGTCAGCCATCCGAAAACCGGGGTCAAGATCAATCATATAATAATATTTTTTAAGCACTTGCAGACAGAAAGAGTGAAGCGTCGAAATGCTCGCCCGATTTAATAGAGAGAGCTGCCGTCTGATATGCAGAGATCCCGGATTTTTGGCGAGCTCTTTTTCTAATGCTTCCGCGATCCGATGCTTCATCTCCGCTGCTGAGGCGTTTGTAAAGGTCACCACAAGGAGCCTGTCAACATCAACCGGATCTTCCTCCGCGGTTATCTTTCTGATCATCCGTTCCACGAGCACGGCCGTTTTACCTGATCCGGCTGCGGCAGCGACCAGAATATCGCGGCCGGAAGAAACGATGGCGCTCCATTGGTCATCCGTCCATATGCTGTCTTTCGGTTTAGGAATTTGCATCATCATCCGCCTCCTTCTTCAGCCAATCCAGTATGGTGCCGTCTTTTTCCGCTTTCAGGCTGCGGTATTCATTTTCCTTAAGCGACTCATCAAACTGGCACACCGATTGAAACGCACAATACGTACAAGGCGTCTTATCTTTCAGCTTATACGGGGTAATGGACACAAGCCCGTCCGTTATCGCTTCGCCCGCCTGTTCAAATGTCCGCCGCACATGGTCTGTCAGCAGATGAAAATCCTGTTCACTGACCGCGGCTGAATCGGATCTTAAAGAACCGTCCTTTTTCAAACCGGCATTGACGATATTTGAACGCCCTTCCTCCAAAGTCGTGTCCATCAGGCTGATCGCCTCCCGGTCACCGAGGAGAAGGCCTTTCATCTTAAATTTCTTGAAAATTTCCTGCTCGATTTCATCAAGCCCCATCGGGAGACTGGCCTGAACCATCGGATCATGGATATGGAAATACAAAACGCCTGCCGGGGTCGCTTTCATGCCGAGCCAATCCGCGGAATGTGTAATCGATAAGTCAAGATATGTGAGCATTTGCAGAGCGAGCCCGTAATACACCTCAGCCAGATCAAGCCCTCTGTCGCTTGATTTATAATCAACGATTCTCAGCAGCAGGCCTTTTGAGCTTTCCGCTTTATCCACGCGGTCGATCCGTCCGACGAGTTCCATCGTACAGCCGTTTTTCAGCGTGAAAGTGAGCGGAGGCAGCGGCCCGCTTCCGCCGAAACCGAGTTCAAGACCGACCGGGACGAAACCGCTCGCCTTCGCATGCTCGCTTAATATGCCAGAAACACGCGTGACGATCTTCTGCAGTTTTTCCTTCACATAAAAGTGTCTGTTTGAGCTGAGCAGAATCTCTTTTTGCAGCTTTGGCGCAAGCCGTTCCACCGCTTCATAGGAGAAATTCCGGCACTGATCTTTCGTCAGATCGCGCCATTCCAGCTTCTGCTCACGAAGCCGGTCTGAAATCAGCTTCAGGCTGGAGTGAAACAGCTGGCCGATATCCGGGGCTTCCAGCTTGAAAAACTGCCGCTCTTTTAATTGAAGCCCGTGTGATGCAAAATGGGAAAACTGGCAGGCATTAAACGCCTCCATCCGGGAGACGCTTCCTTTAATATGCTCGCCGTAAAGCTGGCGCGAAACAGGCCGTTCAAGACGCTTCGCCTCATTGCGGAAAAACAGGCTTGAAAACAGCTTTTTCGCACGTTGGTGATCAGACTCTTTCATCAGCACATTGTATGCGCTCCACCATACGTCACTGATCTCGTACTCTCTTGTCCACAGCCTGAGCTGACTTGCCGTATATGTCTGAGCCACCTGTATATTGACGAGATACTGAAGCTGCTCTTCTTCGCTTACCTGCTCGGGATCAGCCGCTGACAGCTTTTCCTGATGATCGGGAAACAGCTCGCCAAGCCTGTTTACAACGATTGACGGCAGGAGCGTTTTTCCTTCCGCATCGGCAATCGGGTATGACACATAAAGACGGTCAGACGGACTCGACAGCGCCATATAGATGAGAAAATGCTCATCAAGCAGGCGCTCACGCCCCGCGGAAGACAGCTCCACTCCGACCGCTTTCAGCCACTCCCGGTCATCATCAGACAGCACGCCGTTTTCATCCGGGCGCGCCGGAAGAACGCCGTCATTGGCCCCGATGACGAATGTGCAGGACGTGCCGTACATTCTTGAGAGATCCATATTCCCTACAAATACTTGGTCAAGCGCAGGAGGAATTAAAGAAAAATGAAGCGATTCCGTTCCCGTTTCAAGCATTTGCTGGAACAGCGCCAAAGATATTTCATCTTCACCCATCATGCCGGCAAACTCCTCGAGAAGCTGGATAACGGCATCCCACGCCTGGCCGTGCTGCTGCGCTTCGATCATGTTTCCGGCCTCTTCGGCCCGCTGCCTTTTTCGGTCCAGCTTCAGGGGAACATCGGTATCTTCCAAAAAGAGATAAAGAGCCTCCGCCATGCTTTGAACCGTTTTCGCCTTTTTCATCCGGTTTTGAAGCCGGACAAGGGGCGCGGCCATCCACTCTTTCGTCTCATTCAGCATTTGCTCCATCTCTATTTCCTGATCTGTCTGCGCGAAATCCTCATCGAGCGATACGAAGCGCCTGTATACAAACCGCTCGCCGCTCGTCCAGCGCTCCCCTTTAATGCCGTAGGCGATACAGTAGTTTTCAAGCTGATCGACCTGCTCTCTTATTTTCTGCTCCGGCTGATCAAGCGGGAATAACAGTTCGGTTTTCGCACAGCGGAACACCGCTTCATATCTCCAGTTCCCCTTCACGACATCCAGGCTTGAACGGATGAATTCAATAAGCGGGTGATGCTGCATAGAAGCTTTTCCGTCTATAAAATAAGGAAGCCCGTAATCGGCAAACACTTCCTTCAGCAAATCTTTATAATCTTCCGGCTGACGGATGAGAATCGCCATATCTTTGTACCGGTATCCTCCGTCCCGGACAAGTGATTGAATTTCCCGGGCAATACCTTCAAGCTCAGCTCTTCTGTTTTGCGCCTGCATGACGGTAAAAGCTTCCTGTCCGCCGGTATACGCCGCGGCGGGACGCACATCGTACTGCGACTCTATACAGGCAAGCTCCGGCACATGCCGATGCCGCTTCGTGCCATGCAGTTCCTTGCAGGAAATATCGGCATTCAATTCCTTTGCCGTCTGATAAAGCTTATAGTATGTGCTTCCCGTCATTCTGAACAGATCGAGCTCATCCGGTGCCTGTTCCGCCGAAGGGCTGTCCGCCGTCAGCGAGAATGTGACATGTTCAGCATGCATGATCAGCTGCTCCAGCACCCTTAATTCCTGCGGCGTAAATTGATAGAATCCGTCGACATAAACACGGGCGCCTTTTACAACGTCCGCCAAAGGAATCTGCTGAGCGAGCAGCGTCAAATAGTCCTCTGAATGCAAATAGTGTCCGGCGAGGCTTCTTTCCATCTGCTGATATAAAATGCCTAAATCATGAAGTTTTTCAGACAGCATCCGCTCTCCGCGATATTCTGACGCCGTTCCGCTTTCCGCCATGCGGCGGACGTCTCCAGGCTCAATACAGTACCGCTTAAACTCTGTCAGCATCCGTTCCACCTGCTCAGTGAACCCGATTTTGTCACTCGCTTTTTGATACACTTTAAACTCGTGCTTATGTTCTTCAATCAGTTTCCTTAAAAGCATCTGCACACCCGTCGTCGTCACAAACGGGCGGTTCATGCCCCCGGTATGCTGAAGCACGCGCCACGCCAAACGCGAAAAACTGAACACTTGAGCGCGTATCATGCCGCCGATATCCGGCGTTTTAGCAAGCTCATATTCCATTAAAAACGTCATTTGATCCGGGACTAGAAAAATGATCGGTTTCCCGAACGGCTCCCGGCGCAGTTCATCTTGAATGCTGTCGATAATCAGCCTCGTTTTCCCACTCCCCGATCTGCCTACTAAAAACTCAACACCCAAATTAGAAGACCCCTCTCTTTTTATCTTTCTACATTTTATCGAAAGTTGACGAAAATGACCAATCTCATCTGCTGGTAAAAACGGGATGACTGTTTTAAAAAATATCGCTTCTGACCAAAATAAAGAAAAAAGGACTAATGATGATGTCAGAATATCCCGAAGTGATTGTACGGACGGCTCTGTCGTTCAGCATTCTGTTTATCGGCGCCCGGATACTCGGTAAACAAACCATTTCACAGATGACGCTTTTTGATTTCATTGCGGCCATCTCGCTCGGCGCCATCACGGCAAATCTGTCGTTTAATACAAAGCTGCCGATTCATTATAATGTCATTGCCTACATTATTTTCGTGGCAATCATTTACCTTGTCGCATATCTTTCTATGAAAAATAGGACCCTTAGGGGTTTCTTTGCAGGCAAACCGACCATTATCATTCAAAACGGTAAAATACTTGAGCATAATATGAAAACGATGCGTTATACCATCGACTACTTGAACCAGCAGCTGCGTGTAAATGACGTATTTGACATTTCTCAGGTTCAGACTGCCATCATTGAAACAAACGGCAGCATGTCAGTGGAGGTCAAACCGGAATTTGCGCCCATTACAAGACAGGATCTCGGCATCTTTGCCGGACATGAAAAGAACTTTGCCGTTGAGCTGATTATGGACGGCCGGCTGGTGATGAAGAATCTGGAAGAAAACCACGTATCGGAAAAATGGCTGAGAGAAGAATTGGACAAGAGAAACCTCAAACCGGAAGACGTCGTATACGCTGTGCGCGGAAGCAACGGCCGGCTTTTTGTCGACACATACGACGACCATATTACATCGCCGCTAGATCAAGAATAAAAATGACATCCGCACATGTCACGGGCTGCCGCCGTATAATACCCTATAAACATCCGGGGGTGAGTCCAATGCACGAGAATTTTTTTCATTATACAGCCATCTGCAGTGACGATTCTGTGCTTATCAAGGATCTGGTAAAATCCATAAACGGTGAATACAGCGCTGTGATTTGCTACTCAATATTAGCCGAAAAAGCGCCGACCGCAGAAATCAGAAGACGAATCGAACATATCAGAGAAGAAGAAGTGCGCCACCTGCACGCTTTCTCTTCACTGTATACGTCAATTACCGGAAAACAGTTGACGCCGAAACAGACGGAGCATTGTCCGCACACATACAGAGAAGGACTGAGGGCGGCGTTTTATGATGAGCAGAAAACGAATGATTTTTATTTGCAGGCATCCGATAGAGCGGTGCATCCGGAAGCGAAGCGGTTATTTGCCCGCACGGCATTTGACGAGCAGCGTCATGCCGTCTGGTTTTTATACGATATGGCCCACTCTCCTTTCCACCATACAGGGGGAACGGTATCAAACGCGCCGAACACAAGCTACACCGAGGTAAATACCGGAAAATAACGGTTCAGGCAGATCACGCTCCCCCGCCGGGAGTCTTCAGACCGCAGACAAACCCCGTTCTTTCAACATGAGAGAATGGGGTTTACTTTTCGAGCCGTTTTTATACTCCCTCTAAACAATGGATAACTTCTTCATTGTATAATCAGCAAAAACCCTTTATAATAAAATAAACCAACTGGTCGGTTTTAAACGAACCGAGCCCCGCTTTGCCGGGACAACGATATGAATGAGGCGGAAAGGATCTGTGTAAAGTGACAAATACAAAAGGCGGTGCCGGAAAGAGCGAAAAGACGAAGAACAGGCTCATATCCGCTTCGCGTGACTTATTTGCAAAAAAAGGATATTCAGAAACATCGATTCGGGATATTTTAGAGGCGGCCGAAATCAGTAAAGGCAATCTATATCACCATTTTAAAGGAAAAGAGTTTCTGTTTCTTCATATCATGGAAGAGGATCACCGCGTGATGATCGAGACGTGGAGGGAAATGGAAGCTAATCTGAAAGATGCTGCCGAAAAGCTGACGGGCTTTGCGGAGCTGCTCAGCCGGATGAGCATCAATTACCCGCTTATGAGAGCAAGTGAAGAGTTTTATGCGAGTGCGTTTACGTCAGAGGAGGTCGTAAAGCGGCTCAACAAAATTGATATTGAATATGACGATGTGATGAGGGAGATCTTAGAAGAGGGAAATCAAGACGGCAGCTGGTCCATTCATCATGTCGAATCAAAAGTGAAAATCCTGCTATCCGTCTTCTACGGTTTAGATGTGTTATATAAAAACGATACCATTCAGCAAAGAATCGAATTGCAAAAAGAAGCCATCTCCGCGTTTATTCACGGGTCGATCAGCGCTGATAAACAGAATGACAGCTGACAAAGGAGAAACAACATGCAAAAACCGATCAGAGAACAAAAGGCTGTACTCATCATCTTATTAAGCAACATATTTATTGCGTTTTTAGGCATCGGATTGATCATTCCCGTTATGCCGCTGTTTATGAATGTGATGCACTTGACGGGCAGCACAATGGGATACCTTGTCGCTGCCTTCGCCGTCGCGCAATTAATTGCATCCCCCATTGCGGGGAGATGGGTTGACCGCTTCGGCAGAAAAATCATGATTCTCGCCGGACTGTTTTTGTTCGCATTATCCGAACTGACCTTCGGATTGGGCACACATGTCTCCATTTTATATTTCGCAAGGGTGCTGGGGGGCATCAGTGCCGCTTTTATCATGCCCGCTGTTACAGCGTATGTCGCAGATATTACGACGGTGCAGGAAAGATCGAAGGCGATGGGCTATGTATCTGCCGCCATCAGCACAGGGTTTATCATCGGGCCCGGCATAGGAGGATTTATTGCCGATCACGGCGTTCGAATGCCGTTTTTCTTTGCGGCGGGAATTGCATTTATCGCAGTGATTTCCTCTGTCTTTATGCTGAAAGAGCCGTTAACTAAAGAAGAACGCGCAAAGCAGATGGAAAGCGTCAAAGAATCAACCTTCTTAAAAGATTTGAAAAAGTCGATTCATCCAAGCTACTTGATCGCCTTCATCATCGTCTTTGTTTTGGCATTCGGACTGTCGGCGTACGAAACGGTATTCAGCTTATTTACAAACCATAAATTCGGCTTCACGCCAAAGGATATCGCCATTATTATTACGTTCAGCTCCATTGTGGCGGTCCTCATTCAAGTGCTCGCGTTCGGCAGACTTGTCAACTTCCTCGGGGAGAAAAAAGTCATTCAGCTTTGTCTGATCATCGGCGCTGTGCTGGCTTTCGTTTCTACGGTGATGTCAGGATTTTTGCCCGTGCTCGCTGTCACCTGCATCATTTTCCTTGCGTTTGATTTACTGCGCCCGGCACTGACTACTTATTTATCGAAAATCGCAGGAAATCAGCAGGGGTTTGTTGCCGGTATGAACTCAACATACACGAGTTTGGGCACCATTTTCGGCCCGGCTCTGGGCGGTATTTTATTTGATATGAATATTCACTTCCCGTTTCTGTTCGCAGGTGTGGTTTTATTTCTCGGTCTGGGATTGACCTTTGTGTGGAAAGGAAAAGCGGGCGAGGTTTCGGAGTAGGGTGCACTCACCCATCTCCGGAGCTTTTTTTATGTTTGTGATAAGAAAAATGAATGGATTATGAGAAATAATTCATTATTTATTTATCTCAAAATCTATACTATAGTAATAGTAAGGTTAACGAGCTTAACAATTTAATATGAATGTTTCAGGAAGAAGGGTTTTCATTGAAGAAAGACAAACATCTCCTTACGGATATCTGGTTTATTCTCATCAGTGCGGCAGGGGGGTTTCTTCTTTCGCTTACAGGGATGTCGATCGCCTGGATGCTCGGAACGCTGGCCGCCGGCTGCATCCTCTCCATGACGAGGCCCCGCTGGCTGTTCATGGCGCCTGACAGAAGAGGGATTCACCGCAGATGGCTTGCGGCGGGACAAATGATCCTCGGCATCGAACTCGGCCAGAAACTGAACCTGTCCGTTCTGTCGGTTTTACGGGAGCATTGGCTTCCGGTAGGCTTCATGCTGATTTTCTCTATCGTGATGGCGCTTGTTTCCGGATATGCGCTCTTTCGGTTCAGCCGGACGGACATGATGACAAGCTTTGTAGGCACGGCGCCGGGCGGTTTATCCGCCATGCCCGGTATCGCCCAGGAAGTCGGCGCAAACACCGCGATTGTAAGCCTTATTCAGCTGACGCGCGTCCTTTTGGTCGTCATGACAATACCGTTTCTCGTCATTTTCTTATTTACCAAACAAAACGGTACGGCTCAGACATCAGCCGGAGCCGTTTCGGCAGGAGCTTCACACCCGGGCCTTATTCCCGTCTTGTTAACGGCCGGATTTATTTTGGCTGCCTGGCTTGCAAGCAAAGGCGCAAAACGGCTGAAATTTCCCGCCCCTTGGCTACTCGGCAGCATGATCGGCGTTGCTGCTGCGGAAATCGGCGTGTCCGCCTTGGCAGGCAAAGACATGCTGGCCTGGTGGCCGCCGGAAGCGAACCAGCTGTCACAAATTTTTCTCGGCGCCACAATCGGATCAAAAATGTACAAAAGCATGTTCACCGGCGTGACGAGAGTGCTGACCGTCGGATTTATTTCTTCGGTCGGATTAATCGCCGCCATGATTCTGAGCGCGGTTGCGGTTTCTAAATTAACGGGCATCTCCATGATTACATCTGTTCTCGCCTTTTCTCCCGGCGGGATCGCCGAGATGGCGGCGACTTCGATCACCCTGCACGAAGACTCGACTTTCGTCGTCGCGGTTCAGGTCATCCGGATCGTTCTCGTCATCGCCATGCTTCCGCCCTTCTATCGGCTGCTGCACCACCTTTCTCAGCTGAAACGGGCACACGGCGAAAGAGGCCGGGCAGAAAGAGGAACATGATCCGAATAAAAAAACACGCATTCATATGCGTGTTTTTTATTTGAACAGCTCTCCGCCGCCATTTACAGACCGCCAGTTTGCTGAAAGATCACGGAACAGCCGTTCAGCAAATAACAGTTCTTCATCTGTATAGCGGTCTAAAAACGCCAAGAGCCGCTTTTTTATCAATTCATGATATTCATGATGAAGGGAATGCAGCTCTTTCCCGGCAGGAGTCAGCCGGAAATAGACTTCTTTTTTATTGTCGCTCAGCCGGGTTCTGCGCAGAAAGCCGGCTTCCAAAAACTTCGCGCAGCTTCTCGACACGGTCGGCTTTGTCGTCTTCATTTTTTCCGCTATTGACGTGACATTGATCGGTTCATGATCTCCGATACACGACAAAATGTGAATTTCCGTCAAGGTCAGCTGTAATTTTTTCCCGTTTTCTTCACGGAGTTCGTCCATCCGTCCGGCCAACGACGCCCTGATGTCCTCCTGACACCTCTCCTGCTCGTGAAAAATATCTGTCAGCCCTTCAAGAATCATGTGTTTTGCATGGTCTGGCTGTCTTCTGTCCAACTGCTGAGTCACCCTTCCGTATTGATTGTTTCTTTTACTATAACGTTTTGTTACACAAGAAACAATCACATAGGCGCATAAAAGGGTATCAGATGAACCCCCATCTCTCCAAACCGGCCAGAACGGCTTCTTCCGCTTCACGTCCCGAGCCGCCGGCTGCCCATGCCGCGTGGCCGTCCGGCCGGATTAAAACGGTGTGGACGTCATCCCAATCGGCACGTGTTTCAGCAAGATCCGCTCTGACAGCTGCCACGCTGTCCGTATCAATACCGGCGGGAATGCTCCCTCTTAATGACAGAAGCACAAAGGCGCCCTTATGAAGAAAATCATACAGCCGGGCCGGCCGCCCGTCATGAAGGGTCAATTCGATATCCGGCAGGCGTTTTCCGTTCAGGGTATGCGGCGGCAGCTCCGCATCCGGTTCATAATGCAGATCAAGCGCGGATACTTTTCCCGCCAATAAACGGTTGGACTCCTGAAAATCCAGCAAAGCGGTCATCGTTTCTCTTAATGCCATCCCCGACTCGGTAAAATCCATGAGCTTTATCTGGGTTTTTATATTGTGCAACACTTCTTTTCCTGTGCTGTGCCTTTCCTGATGATAGCTGTCCAGAAGATGAGGCGCCGCTTTCCCCTTCATTTGCGCCGCCAGCTTCCAGCCGAGGTTGAAGGCATCCTGAAGCCCCGTGTTCAGGCCTTGGCCGCCTGCGGGAAAATGAATGTGCGCCGCATCCCCGGCCACAAAAACCCGGCCGGAGCGGTATTGTTCGGCCTGACGCTCGGCATTGCCGAACCGCGACATCCATACCGGATCACTCAATCCGAAATCAGTGCCGCATATCCGCCGCAGGTCTTCTTTCAGCTCATTTTCAGTGACCGGCTCTTCCTTCCGCTTTTGCGGAGCGTGCGGAGAAACGATGAGGACGCGGAAAAGTCCGTCCGTAAGAGGGACAATCACAACCGATCCCTCCAGGCGGCACGTTGACAAAAAGGAAGATTCGGGCGGATGTTTCAAAGCGGCATCACAAAGGGTTCCTGTTAAGTCGGCATCAGTGCCCGAAAAAGCGATGCCCGCCTGTTTCCTGACAATGCTCCCCGCTCCGTCTGTACCCGCGGCATAAAAGCTGTGAAGAGTGCGGATACCGCTTTTGTCCCGGAACACCGTCTCCACTCCGTCATCCGTCTGAGTGACAGCCACCGCTTCCGCCCCGCGGATGATGTCTGCGCCGAGACTTGATGCATACTCCTCCAAAATCCGCTCCGTTTCTGCCTGAGGCAGCATTAACGAATAATTCTGCTTCGTATCCAGCCGAGAAAAATCCAGCCGTGTATCCAGCATGGAAAAATGGCCGGAAGACACCTTCGTCCCTTTTTCCAAAAAGCGTTCCAATATGCCTCTCATGGCAAAAAGCTCAAGTGTGCGCGGATGCATGATAAGCGCTTTGGAATATGGCACCGTCTTCTTCAATCGTTCAATGACAGTCGTTTTCACTCCGGCCAGCGCCAGTTCTGATGCAAGCATAAGCCCGACCGGACCTCCCCCGATAATGGCAGTCTGTGTTTTCATCTCATCAGTCCTCTTTCATATTTTTTGTTACACACGTAACAATATCACCAAAAATAAAACGCCTCTTTTTTGTTTCGCGCGTAACAATTTTCATTATAGTCTTTCCTCTGCTTTTTGACAATCATTTCCGAAAAAAAAGACGCCGTTCACTTGGCGTCTGATTCACTGATGACTCCGACAATGTCTTTATCCTTAATCGGACCGAAATGACGGCTGTCGAGGCTGTATATGCGGTTGTCGCCAATAACAAAGTATTGTCCCTTCGGTATGCTTTTGCGCCCGGTCGTTTCCTTCAGCGTATAATCACCGGTCACATGGCTCCCGGCGGACAATGATGACTTTAACGGTTTTAAAAACGGTTCCGCCACCCGTTTTCCATTCACATACAGCTGATCCTCCCTGTATGCGATTGACTCGCCGGGGAGCCCGATGACTCGTTTGATCAGCACTTTGCGGTGCGGGCCTTTAAACAGGACAATATCGAAACGGCGGATCGTTTTGTAACGATGGGAAAACTTGTTGACCATCAGCTCATTTCCTTGTTTAAAGGTCGGATTCATGCTGATTCCTTCGACTTTATAATCAATAAAAATGGCATTCTTTAATTGTATGGCCAAAACAACGATAAGCACGCCGGCTATAAACCAAAATCGTTTTTTCAAGATTCCTGTCTCCCTCCGTCTTTCTCATGCTGACTGATTCTCGTCTGTAAACGCCGTTCGATATGCTTTCCGGCATACCACAGCACCCCGATCACCGTTATAGCGCCCGCCATCCTGAAAGGCTGTGTCATGAGTGCGTGAAGATCATACCCGATAAAGCTGATCATAAAGATCATGACCATTTTCCCCATAGCGGCTGCTGATATAAACTGCAGCGCCCCCACCCGTGACAGACCGGCAACGATATGAACCGCAGCGGACGGCGTAAAGGGGAAGCAAAGTAAAATAAACAGCGGACCGAAACCGTGCCGCTCAACCCAGAGCATCATCCGCCTTATGGTCCGATGCCTGCGGATGAAACCGAAAGCTCTTTTCTGTCCGAAACGGCGGACGGCATAAAACATCAGTATCGATCCTGCCGCAGATCCAAGCCACGACAGAAAAAAACCTTCCCACAAACCAAATGCATTCGTATTCGCCACCACAAATACAACGAGCGGCAAAAACGGAAGAAACGCTTCAATAAAAGGCAGTGCAGCCGCAGCCGCCGGGCCGAAAGCTCTATAGCTTTGGAACCATTCCGTCAGCTGTTCCTCAGTCAAATATGATAAAAAATGCTCCAACGTTTATACTCCTTAACGAGTTTGTCTATCCTTATTCTACACATTATCTCCAAAAAACGAAAATGTTTACGAGATTTTCCGACTTGAAATATCGTGTAAGCGAGTATAAAATAAGAACAAACGTTCTCTTTTTTAAGAAAGAAGGAGTATTTATGCCTGACATCCGGAGCGGCACCCGCGATCTCATCGAAAAAGGGCTGTTTCTGCCCATGGCGGCTGCCATCCTGAACCGGGACCTCGAAGCGCTTGATTCGTGCCCGTTCAAATTAAAACAACCCTATAAACAGCTTATCGGCTGCTCTTTAAAATTAGCACAAAAGGATTTGAGTGATGTTCGAAAAGAGTTAAGAAAGCGTAAAATTAAACTATACGAAGCGGAAAGAGATGAAGCATTTACGCTTTATATATGCACCATTAACGGCTATGAAGAAAAACACCGTTATTTCAACCCGAGAATACGGGAACAGGTAACCGCCTTATTGGAATATTACCTGTCTATTGCGACCATTTAAAAAGCAGCCGGGACTGCTTTTCCTTTTCAGCTGATAAATTTCAGACTATTCGCACTATACATTCGACATGATTTTCTTTATAATCGGGACACGCTGTTTTCAATGAAAAGGAGGAATGTTATGAAACTGATTCATGTTCTCGCCGCCCTGCCCTTTTTCGGAATTCTCGCCGGCATTCCATTTGCCAACCGGGTGACGCCTTATGTTTTCGGAATGCCTTTCATTCTCGCGTATGTCGTCATCTGGGCGGTGCTGACTTCCGTTCTGATGGCCGCCGTTTACAAATTGGACAAAGAAAACAAGGCGGGTGAGGCGGAATGAACGCAGCATTTCCCGTAATGGCCGCCGTGCTCCTGTTTTGTGTATATCTCGGAATCCGGGCCCGAAAAGGAAAAAATATGGACCTTGAACAATGGACAGTGGGCGGACGCGGCTTCGGCACGATGTTTGTCTTTTTATTAATGGCGGGAGAAATATACACGACCTTTACATTCCTCGGCGGAAGCGGATGGGCTTACGGAAAAGGAGGCCCCGCCTTTTATATTATCGCGTACGGCTGCCTTGCCTACATTTTGTCATATTGGCTTCTGCCAGCCGTGTGGACTTACGCCAAACAACACAAACTGATGTCGCAATCAGATTTTTTTATTTCAAAATACAACAGCCCGCTCCTCGGCATTCTCGTATCGCTCGTCGGCATCGCATCCCTCATCCCCTATCTCGTCCTGCAGCTGAAAGGGCTCGGATTAATTGTTTCAGCAACGTCATACGGACAGATTCCGCCCTCAGCCGCTGTCTGGATCGGCGCTGTCTCCATCACGATTTATGTGATGATATCAGGAATCCACGGTTCAGCGTGGATATCAGTCGTTAAAGATATCATGATTTTAGGCATCGTCCTGTATTTAGGCATTTATTTGCCCATTCATTACTATGGCGGGTTTACGGAGATGTTCAAACAAATTGACGCCGCAAAACCCGATTTTCTCACGCTGCCGGAAACCGGACAGAGCGTTTCCTGGTTCAGCTCAACGGTTTTGCTGACCGCTCTCGGCTTTTATATGTGGCCCCATACATTTGCCGCTTCCTATTCGGCGGAGCATCCGCGGGTGTTTCGGAAAAACGCAATCATCATGCCTCTTTATCAGCTCGTCCTGCTGTTTGTCATCTTTACCGGATTTGCGGCGATTCTGCAGGTGCCCGGTTTAAAAGGGGCGGATACGGATCTCGCCTTATTAAAGCTGTCTGTGAAAACCTTTGATCCCTGGTTTGTCGGACTGATCGGATCGGCGGGCATTCTGACGGCGCTTGTACCCGGTTCAATGATATTAATGGCCTCAAGCACGCTGTTCGCCAAAAATGTGTACAAAGCCATTCTGCCCGGCACGACTGACGAAAAAGTCTCACGGCTCGCAAAATACGCCGTACCCGTCATCGCGCTGATATCCGTATATTTTACGCTGAAAGGCGGAAATACCATCGTCACCTTGCTTTTAATGGGCTACAGCCTTGTCACCCAGCTTTTCCCCGCCCTCTTATTCAGCCTGCCGAAGCGGCGTTTCATCACAAGCCACGGCGCTTTTGCCGGCATAACGGCCGGGGTCGGAACGGTAGCCTTCATTACGCTGACCGAATCAACCATCGGAACCCTCTTTCCGTTTCTTCCGCAGATCGTTAAGGATATGAATACAGGCATCATCGCACTGGTTCTGAACATTGCCGTCATGTTTGCAGTCAGCGCCGCAGTCAGAAAAAAACAAATCAGCGCAGCCGAAAAGGCGGCTTAAATGGTAAGATAGCGGTAAGATACACGAAAGGGGAAAAACGCATGATCATGACAACGACCGAAACTGTCGCCGGAAAACAGATTACAGAAGTGAAAGGCTTGGTGACAAGCAGTATCGTCCAGTCCAGACACATCGGCAAAGACTTGCTTGCAGGCTTAAAATCTGTCGTCGGCGGCGAATTGAAAAGCTATACTGAAATGCTGGAAGACTCCAAAAAAGCGGTGAAAGAGCGGCTGATCAGAGAGGCGGAGCAGCTCGGAGCGAACGCCATCGTCGGCCTGCGGTTCGAACTGACCGCAGGACAGAACACATCCGAATTAATCGGATACGGAACCGCCGTCACCGCCGAATCCATTTAAAAAAACAAGCCTCTTTAAAGAGGCTTGTTTTTTTATTTCTCACATGCGATATAGTCTTTATCTCGGTCAAGTCTTTTATTTGCATTGTAAAGCGCTTTTGATACATACGGCTTGTACTTTGTTCTGCCGCCCTTGTTTTTCACTTTCGACGATTTGGCCACACCGCCCTTATACACCTTATTCAGCGCCTTGCAGTTTTGATACGTTTTTACCTTTGTTTTCGCTTCTGCCGTCTGCCCCGCTCCGTATGAACAACCGAACACCAGACCGAAAGACAAAAGCACAGCTGCCGTCTTTTTCATTTCTATCCTATCCCCTTTCCTGAATCATGCTGTATTGCTGAACATATCATAGTTCAAATAATCTCCATTTACAAGATAAATAGGAAAATAGTTTTAATTTACGTCCGCCCGTATATCTTTTATGGAATTTTTCCCAAAACCTTTTATAATATGAATTGATAGCGCTATCTGACTATGATGATAGGAGGAGAAATGATGATGAAAAAAGGGCTTCTTGCGGGTGTGCTCACTACAGCCGTTCTATTCGGCGCATGTACGGCGGATATTCCGGGGGTGATCAGTCCCAAAACGGCGGAAGCGGCGTCCCAGCTCAGCAAAGGAATCGGCGGAAGGGCCTACCTGAACAGCACGGGCTCAGTTCTCGTCACGAAAATTCAGCTTCCAAGCTCGATTCAGGTGTCAAATGGGACAGCCTATATTTACTCAGGATTTACCGGAGGCACAGAGGCTGATATCGGGCTTCAGTACAGTGACACCTATCATGTATGGAAACCGATCATGAAAGTCGGTTCAAAGGGGCAAGGCCAGGTCCGGTATCTGGAAGGAGAAAGCCAATTCACCTATACGAAAGGCTTCCGGCCCGGCAGCACCGTACAGCTGACCATTTACAAAAATCTGAACGGCAATACCCGCGCCACATATTGGGGCACGAATAATGACGGATACACCGGCCGCATCATCTCAGAACTCGCCCAAACAAATGTAGGCTCTGTCTCAAAATGGAAAGCGCTCGCCACCGTCGCGGTCACATCAGAGGATCAGCGCCCTTACATCAAATCAAACTTCTCAACAGCCTTTACGAACATCTCGATCGACAATAAAGCAGTCACCCCTGTGATTGATACACAGGATTTTGCCAAATTGACAGTGTCAGGCAGCAGCGTCAGCATGTCTGTCGTCAAATAAAGAATGTTGAACGCACGATTTCTGACATCGTGCGTTTCGTGAGGGTCTGCCGGATACGCAAATCCCTTATTTTTTGGATTACGTTTAATAAACAAACTCTGTTACATTCAAAATGTCGATTTCTATATAACAATTAGAGGAACCTCATTTGTTGAGGTTCCCCGTTATTCTCCAACTCACGCACCGGTTAACTTCACATACTGTCAGCCGGCTCAGGGCTGTCCAATTTTAGTTAGAATATAGCTTTAACAGGTCTTGTGCTGGAAAACGATCTGCATCGTTCGCCTCAACAAAATATGCCAACTGCCATTTTTGTGTTTTGATAGCTTGTTTGCTAGTGGGATTTTCCCATTTAGGGTAAACTCTAATTGCCATTTTTCCTTTTGCAGCGGCTGTTTTAAGGATATTTTGCTTTACAAGAACTTCTTTTGGAAAAACAAATTGTCCAAAATGATTATTACCGGCAAAAGTATTGATAACCAATAAATCAGCAGCTTTTTCATATGAAAAGGCTTGGTTTTTACCATCTCCATCTTTTTCCCAAAAAGCAACAAACTGTCCTATCTTGTTAGGCGTTATTTTTGCGACTCTGAATCGAACTGATTTTGAATGCAGTTGAAACATACCGGCCCCATACTCTGAATTTTGAGCTTCTTCTTGAATATCATGTATCGTTAAGTGATTTGGTTCATAAAAAATTTTATTTACATGTGTTAACGCCTTATAAAATTCATTCACTGCTTCGTACTCCTTATTTTTTATAGTACGTCATCCATTGCTTCTTGATTAAAATGGGCTGATCATGTGTTTCCAATAAAAAAACAGCCCTCCTCAGGGTTGTTTTTTTAACATTTCTTTCATTATTTCCGCCAAAATGCTGAGCAGTCCGCCTTATCCTGAATATTGAATTGAATCATGCGTTCAAGCAGCTCATAATGCACTGGTTCAGTCCATTGAATTCTGAACAAACGGGAAGTAGCGCTGTAGCCGGCACGGGCAATGTCGTCGGCAAAATGCGCAATTCCAGCTTCTTCGGGGGAAACACTTACATGATGCTTTGCTGCCGCAAAGCCGATAATAAAGGTGCCGTGATCGGTAAACATCGGCGTGTTCCACTTGATCTGCGCTTCTAAGTTCGGAAATTGGCCAGCCGTCCACGACAAAATTTCCTCTGCTTTGAGACGGTGATCCGGGTTATCGATTCCTGATACATATTTTGCAAACACATCCATGCCCATCTCTCCTAAAATGAAATATCATTACTCTTTACATCATCATAGCCAACAGACGGACACGATACAACTCTATACCGGCATGTAAATCGAAAAAAGCCCTCCCCAAAAGGAGAGGACCCGTCCCTTCACATCACAGCTCTCTCTAATATCTCTCCCCCAGCTCCCGCAAAATAAAGTCATAGATCATTCTTGTCCGCTCTTCTTTCGGATACAGCATGAATTCCTGCCGCTTCGGGATATGACTGCCCATCCTGTCCTGAAAAGTGGTTCTGAGATAGGCGGTTCTGTAAACCTGATTTTCAAAAGAATGATAGGATACTTCCAGTTCCATCGTTTTGCCGTTTGAGAACGTGACCGCTGTGTCATCAAATGCCGTCGGTTGAAAATCTTTAACGTGCACATGCGATATCCAGCCGCATTGAGGCCTTGCAGAAGAAAGTGTAGGGAATAAAAAGATGTGATTTGAAGGGTCCACCATAATCGGCGGCTTGTGAGAAATTTTAATCGCTTCATATGTTCCCGCTTTTCTCCCGGCATAGCTGGAACCAAAGTAGCGGCAGCTTCTGTCGATGATGTGAATCGGCTTCATGCTGACATACAGAATGCAGTCTTTTTCAATGACCTTCGACCCCATTTTACCGTCTATTTCCTCAGGCAAAACAGCGATAGTTGAACGATTTACTTCGTAGCTTTCTAAGGGTGCGTGTGTTTTCTGGCACATGATGTGCAGCCTCCAATCCTTTTCTTGAAAATTTATACTAATAATCTATCATCTGTCAGTGGAAAACGACAGGTTTTTTTCGAATATAGCTAAAAATCACCTTTTAAAGATGTAATTTAGTCTTAAATTACTATTTAAATATTATTTTTCTTTTTCATTTCACCTCATTATACAATGATCATTTTTGTTTTTTCGTCAATTTGCAGGATATGTCGATATATTTCCAAGTATTAGTTGTCTAAAGATTATAAAAATTAATTGATTTTTCCGGCCGTTATCCATATACTATAAAAAAGGCATTGGGGGGATTCTTTATGAA
Organism: Bacillus sp. SJ-10; assembly: GCF_002843505.1. Taxonomy (NCBI): domain Bacteria; kingdom Bacillati; phylum Bacillota; class Bacilli; order Caryophanales; family Bacillaceae; genus Bacillus; species Bacillus sp. SJ-10. The sequence continues at coordinate 3,622,746 of NZ_CP025258.1, forward strand.
AGAGAAAAAGTCGTACACTGAGCTCATGAAGTCCCGCAACACGCAAAAAGCAAACGAATTCGATGTGACAATGGCCGATATTTACATTCAAATGGTGCTTGATGAATCCTTGTATAAACGCCGGATCGCCATGCTGACAATGCAGATTAATAAGGCGCTTGATGATAAAAATAAAGAAGCGTTCCTCACGCTTTCAAAAGAATATGCCGCACTCAAACAGAGTGAATAAGCCAATCCATATGGATTGGCTTTTTTTACATTATCCGTTTACGATGGTGCCGCCGTTCACATGAATCGTCTGTCCCGTGACATAGGAAGAATCATCGCTTGCTAAGTACAAATAGCTCGGCGCCACTTCAACAGGCTCTCCCGGGCGCTGCATCGGCACGTCTGAGCCAAAGACTTCCACTTCCTTCGCCGAGAAGCTCGCCGGGATCAGCGGCGTCCAGATCGGCCCCGGCGCCACTGCGTTTACCCTGATGCCCTGAGTGACAAGAGATTGGGAAAGAGATCTTGTAAACGTGACGATCGCCCCTTTTGTCGCTGAATAGTCAATCAATGTTTTGTGGCCTTTATAGGCGGTAATGGAGGCCGTATTAATGATTGAACTTCCTTTTTTCAGGTGAGGGAGCGCGGCTTTCGTTAAGTAAAACATTGAAAAAATATTCGTCTGAAACGTTCTGATGAGCTGGTGGCTCGTGATTTTCTCAATCCCCGGCTGCACGTGCTGCTCCCCCGCGTTGTTGACCAGGATGTCAATGGAAGGAAAGGCTTGGCCCGCCTGGCGGATGACATCGTTGCAGAAGGCTTCGTCTCCGACATCCCCTGCGATCAGCAGACACTTCGCCCCCTCTTTTTCTACATATTGCTTCGTCTCTTCGGCATCCTGATGCTCATCAAAGTAAACGATGACCACATTAGCGCCTTCCTTCGCGAATAAAACGGATACGGCGCGGCCGATCCCGCTGTCTCCGCCCGTGATGATCGCCGTTTTCCCTTCAAGTTTTTTCGCCGCTTTCGGTTTGTCAAAAACGGGGCGCGGGTCCATTACATATTCAAAGCCCGGCTGCCGGTTTTGATGCTGCGGCGGCAAGGTTTTCTTCTTCTGATTAGCCATTTTGATCACTCCTTTACATTAATTACTATATTATGAGTAATTTGAGCAACTTATACGAATTTCATGTATGAACAGAGTCTTATTGGAAAAATTAAGAATATACAACAGAGGAGGTAAATCTGAATTGACTACTTTTTCAAACGAGGAACCGGCTTCCTATTGGAAAGCGACAGCTGACATTCCTTCCTTTCCCGCCCTCACTGAAGATACGGAATGTGACGTTGCGGTTATCGGCGGAGGAATTACGGGCCTGACAACGGCATATGAACTGACGAAAAGAGGTTTCCGTGTCGCTGTCATTGAAGCAGACCGGATTTTGAACGGGACGACCGCGGGCACGACCGCAAAAATCACCGCCCAGCATGATTTCATCTATGCCGATCTTATTCAGCAGATCGGACAGACCAGCGCAAGGCTGTATTTCGAAGCCCATCTCCGCGCCATGGAAGACATGAAGCAGATCATCAAGGACCTTTCGATTGACTGCAGACTGATTGAACAAGACGCATATCTTTACACCAATACAGAATCAGGCGCCAAAAAAATCCGCAGTGAGCAGGAAGCTTATACCAAGCTCGGTATTGAACACGAGCTTGTGAAAGAACTTCCCGTCCCCGTTGATTGCAGGCTCGGCCTCGCCATGAAGAATCAGGCGCAATTCCATCCGCTTTTATATGGCGCGGCGCTCGTCAAAGAGATCGTTAAAAACGGGGCGCGGATTTTTGAACAGACGGCTGCGATCGACATAAAAAAAGAACCGCAGCCCGAAGTGGTCACGAAAAACAGACACGGCATCAAGTGCAGCTACATTGTCTGCTCTTCCCACTTTCCTTTTTATGACGGAGGCGGGCTTTACGCCGCCAGAATGTATGCCAGCAGATCCTACGTACTCGCGGTAAAACCGAAACAAGCGTATCCGGACGGGATGTATCTCAGCATAGACAAGCCGTCCAGATCACTGCGATACACCGATTTGAACGGTGAAAAACTGGTTCTTGTCGGCGGCGAAAGCCACAAAACAGGCCAAGGAAAAGAAATGTCCGAGCATTACGAAGCACTGAAACAATTTGCGGAAGACACAATCGGAGTTGAAAGCATCCCATATCATTGGTCTGCACAAGACCTTGTCACCATTGACAAAATTCCGTTCATCGGTCCCATCTCGGGCGATGAAGAACATATTTTGGCGGCGACCGGTTTTAAAAAATGGGGCATGACAAGCTCAGCGCTCGCCGCGAAGCTTTTGGCTGATCATATTCAAAACAAAAAGAACCCGTTTTCCGGCCTGTTTATTCCGTCACGCTTCCACGCAGATCCGGGACTGAAAAAACTGATTTCTTATAATGCCGACGTGGCCAAACACCTTATCTCGGGCAAACTTGAGAGGCCGGACGCTTCACCTGAGACTCTTCGGCCCGGGGAGGGAAAAATCGTAACGGTAAACGGCAAACGGGCCGGCGCCTATAAAGATGAAAAAGGCTGTCTGCATCTTGTCGATACGACATGCACCCATTTGGGCTGTGAGGTCGAATGGAATGACGGCGAACGGACGTGGGACTGTCCTTGTCACGGGTCCCGGTTCACACCTGACGGCGGGGTTGCCGAAGGTCCCGCCATCAAGCCGCTGAAGCGCCTCAGCCAAGATTGACTAAACCATTCTGTACGAATGGTTTTATTTTTTTCCGCATTAAAATATTTTTATCAGATTCCTTCATTCAAGTTCCTTCCATACCGATAAAAAGAAAAAGAGAATATCTGGGGGAACTTATATTGTTATTTAAAAAAGACCGCAAAAAAGAAACAGCTTATTTTTCAGAAGCCGATGGAAAAAAACGCATCGCGCTTTCAAATCAATATGCAGATGTCCAAAAACAGCTGAAAATGGTCAGGCTCGGAAACGAAGAACTTCATGTGCTTGAAGAGCTGCAGCCGTTAATTAAAGAGCATATCTCAACAATCGTCGATTCCTTTTACCGAAACCTGGATCACGAAAAATCATTAATGACGATCATTAACGACCACAGCACGGTCGAGCGCCTGAAAAAAACATTACGGCGTCATATCCATGAGATGTTCGCCGGCACAATTGATGATGAATTCATCGAAAAAAGACAGCGCATCGCTTCCATCCACTTGCGGATCGGCCTTGAACCGAAATGGTATATGGGAGCGTTTCAGGATCTGCTTCTGTCGATGATGAACATATATGAAGCAGCAATTCCGGATTTGCATGAGCTTTTAAAAGCGATCAAAGCGACGACGAAAATATTGAATCTTGAACAGCAGCTCGTCCTTGAAGCATTCCAGAGCGAATATAACTGCCAGCGTGACGAACAAGAGGAAAAGAAAGCCCGTCTTCATCAAAAAATCCAGGAAACATCCGGATCACTCGCTGATTTGTTTTCAGAAACGAGCAGAGCCGTGCAGGAGCTGGTCGATAAATCCGAGGGCATTTCCGAGGCGTCAAAAGCCGGCACCGTCACTTCCGTACATGTCGAAGAAAAATCAATCGGCGGGAAAAAAGAGCTTGAAAGCCAGCAGAAGCAGATGAATAAAATCGACGCCAGCCTTCTGCAGATTGAAGAAGAAATGGACAAGCTGAATGACATCGCCCAGCAGATCGAAAAAATCTTCGGCATCGTGACGGGGATCGCCGAGCAAACGAATCTCCTGTCACTCAACGCTTCAATAGAATCCGCGAGAGCCGGGGAGCACGGCAAAGGGTTCGCCGTTGTGGCGACGGAGGTAAGAAAGCTTTCAGAGGATACGAAAAAAACCGTTTCCACCGTATCAGAGCTCGTGAACAATACCAATACACAAATCAACATCGTGTCCAAACATATTAAAGATGTCAACGGACTTGTAAGTGAAACGAAAGAAAAAATGACGCAGATCAACCGTCTGTTTGATGACATCGTCCAAAGCATGAAAACGAGCAAAGACCAGACAGGCAAAATCGACGTTGATTTGCAGGCCTTTCTCGGCGGTCTTCAAGAAGTCAGCCGCGCCGTTTCCCACGTTGCATCATCCGTTGATTCACTTGTTATCCTTACAGAAGAATAAAGATAAACCGACCGGCCTTTTTCATAAAGGGCGGTCTTTTTAATGTTAACTTGAAATATAATAGAGTTGACATATATAAAGACTCGCTTTATTGTATAAACATATTTTGATAAGCTGGAGGAATACATAATGAAATTGACAGAAATGATGCATATTGCCGTGTTTACCGCCATTATGGGACTTTTGGGGCTGCTCCCGCCGCTTTTCTTATCCTTTACGCCGGTTCCGATTACGCTCCAGACGATCGGTGTGCTCTTATCGGGAAGCATCCTAAAACCGAAAGCGGCGTTTTTAAGCCAATTGCTTTTTTTGCTGATTGTGGCATGCGGAGCGCCTCTCCTTTCAGGCGGCAGAGGCGGGTTCGGGGTTTTTTTCGGGCCGAGCGCCGGATATCTCATCGCATATCCGCTGGCGGCATTACTTCTGAGCCTCAGCATCCAAGGCCTTCGCTCAGCTGCTGTCCCCCATTTGTTTATCAGACAGTTCTTGTTCGGCGTGCTGTTTTTGTATGTCATCGGCATTCCCGTTCAGGCTTTTATAATGCACATTGATATCTTGACTGCCGTAAAGCTCAGCCTCATCTATGTGCCCGGAGATCTGCTTAAAGCGGCCGCAGCCTCATTCGCAGCCGTAAGAATCAGAAAAACTCTTCAAGCAAGCCGGCTTTTGCCGACGAAAGGAAGCTGATTTTAGTCATCATGATTACATCATCATATTCAGATACAGCCGGACAAGCGCCGGAACAGATCGCAATTCAGACAGAAACAGAACAGATCAACTATCAAACTTGGAACAGGCTGGTAAACCAAACCGCAAACTGGCTTGGCAGCCTTTCAGATAAGCCCGAAAACATTGCAATATTACTGCCGAACGGCATCCCATTTTTACAACTTTTCGCAGGCGCGGCGCATGCCGGCTGCACGGCGGTTCCGTTAGATCCCCGCTCGGCAGCGGCGGAACTCGCGGACCAGCTTAACATCAGCAAAACCGACCTCGTCATCTGTGACCGCCGGCTGAGCGGCAGACTGGACGGCGTCAAAACGCCTGTCATCCTGTGGGATGAATGCAGGCCTTTGATCGAGGCGGAAAAAACGGAAGGCGCTTTTATCGAAAACACCGGCCTGCCCTTTTATACCGGATTCACCTCGGGATCGACCGGTAAGCCGAAAGCCTTCACCCGCTCTCACCGTTCGTGGCTGGAGAGCTTTTCTTGTACGAAACGTGAATTCGGCATTTCCCCTGATGACAAAGTGCTGGTACCGGGCACGCTTCGCTCGTCACACTTTTTATACGGCGCCGTCAGCACTTTGTTTATCGGCGGAACCGTCATCCTTCAAAGAAAATTCAATCCGGCCGGAATGAAAGACCGGCTCAGACAAGCTGACGTTCTATATACCGTGCCGACAATGACGGACGCCCTGCTCTCACTGGAGGCGTTTCCGGATACACCGCTCAAGGTGATTTCTTCCGGTGCAGACTGGCCCGCTTCGTCTAAACAAGCGCTGTCAGAGCGCTATCCCCATTTGCGGTTGTACGATTTTTACGGAACGTCCGAGCTGAGTTTCGTGGCGTTCTTATCGCCTGAAGACAGCGCCCGAAAGCCTGACGCGGCGGGCCGTCCGTTTGAAAATGTTACAATCGAAATCCGCCGCCCCGGAGGAGAACGCTGCATGCCGGGCGAAACGGGGAAGATTTTTGTGAACAGCCCGATGAAATTTTCCGGATACATCAACGGCGCAAAACCTGATGATTCCGGCTGGATGACGGTTGATGACATGGGATATATCGATCGTGAAGGCTATCTTTATATCGAAGGACGTGAAAACGGGATGATCGTATCAGGCGGCCTGAATGTATTCCCTGAAGAGATAGAACGTGTGCTCAACCGCTGTCCGGGCGTCAGAAAAGCGGCAGTCATCGGCGTTCCTGATGATTATTGGGGCAGCATCGCCGTTGCGGTGATCGACGGACATACAAATGTAAAGGAACTGAAGAAACAGTGCCGCGAGCAGCTGGCGGCATATAAAATCCCGAAAAAATGGCTGTTTTCAGAAATACCGGAAACAGCCGGCGGAAAGATCGCCCGTGCCGCCGTACAAAAGCAGGCAAAGGACATGATGGAATGGAAGCTGTAATTACGGATGCGAAACGGACGATTTTCGCCCGGGAAAACGGCCTGTTAAAAGACTGTCTCCCAGAAGATTTGGCAGCTCCGCTGATCCGCCATTTGAGCCGGAACATGCCCGAAGACATTGATGAAGTCCTGATCGGAAACGCGACGGGCCGCGGCGGGAATCTCGCCCGGCTGTCAGCCTTGGCCGCCGGACTTCCTTTGAGCGTGTCCGGTACGACCATCGACAGGCAATGCGGCTCCGGACTGGACGCCGTGAGGGTCGCGTGCCACTTTATCAAAGCCGGCGCGGGGAGCATGTACATCGCGGGAGGAGCGGAGAGCAGCAGCCGTTCCCCTTTCTCTTCCCGGGCGCGCTTTTCTCCTGAACACATCGGCGATCCTGATATGGGCATAGCAGCCGAGTATACAGCACAGGCTTACGGCGTAACGAGAAAGATGCAGGACGAATATGCCCTTCTCAGCTATGAACGGAGCGTCAAAGCGAACGAAGACGGCTTATACCGCCGGGAAATTCTTCCCTGTCACGGATTCGCCGCTGACGAAAACATGCTGAAAAAGCGGAACATGGAGCCTCTCATCTCCCGTGCCAAACCCGTCTTTCAGTCCGGAGGCTCTGTCACCGCCGCCAACAGCTGCGGAATTTCTGACGGGGCGGCGGCAGTTTGTGTGATGGAAGAACAAAAAGCGCGGTCTCTCGGTTTAAAGCCAAGATTGCGTTTTATCGGAAGCGCGGTAAGCGGCGTCCATCCGCATTATCCGTCAGCAGCCCCGGTTTATGCCGTCAAAAAGCTTTTGAAGGAACGGAACCTGTCACCGGATGATATTGATATATACGAAATCAACGAGGCGTTTGCCGTCAAAATATGCGTTTTTTCACAGCAGCTTCAAGTGCCGTATTCTAAAATAAATGTCCGGGGCGGCGCTCTGGCCGTCGGGCATCCGTACGGGGCTTCCGGGGCGGCGCTTGTCACCCGGCTTTTTTATGAAGCAAAAAGACGCCCGGATGCCCGCTACGCAGCAGCAGCGATCGGCAGCGGAGGCGGAGTCGGACTGGCGCTTCTCTTTGAAGTGTTAACGTAACGGCAGTATAATAGATAATATCGATAAAAAATGATCGGAGTGGAGACTTTATGACTGCCGTTTGTTTAGTAAGACATGGAGAGACTGATTGGAATGCCCAAAAGAAGCTTCAAGGCAAATCGGATATTCCGTTAAATGCGACGGGAGAGCGTCAGGCGAAAGAAACAGGAGAGTACTTAAAGGGGTCCGAATGGGATGTCATCGTCTCAAGCCCGATGAAACGGGCCAGAAAAACAGCTGACATTATTAACGGGTTTTTGAATCTTCCCATTGTCGTCATGGAAGATTTCAGAGAACGGAGCTACGGTGATGCGGAAGGAATGCCTTTACCGGAACGGTCGAAGCGCTACCCGGATAAAAACTACCCGAACATGGAGACAGCAGAAGAGCTGACAGACAGAATGCTTGCCGGTTTAGTGAAAATTCAGGAGCGGTTTCCTGAGCAAAAAGTACTGATCGTCGCTCACGGCGCAGCCATTCACGCCCTCTTGTCCGCCATTTCTGACGGTGATACCGACATACAAAACGCTAAGCTTGTCAATGCGTGCCTGAGCAATATCGAACGAATTGAAAATAAGTGGCGCGTCAAAGATTACAATATAAGCAACCACCTATCAGAATCATAACAAAAAGGCCCGAATTCAGTTTTGGGCCTTTTTGGCGAGCATTTTTTTCTGAAGATCATGTAATATGGCGTCCGCACCGTCAATGCTCCGGCGCTCCGTCCATACCGCCCTGTCCGCGCGGTAAACGTGTCCGTTTTTTACGGCTGTCAGCTGTTTCCAAAGGTGATTTTTTTCGAGTTCTTTCTCACCGTCCAACAGTACGATGTAATCAGGATCGATATGCAAAAGCTGCCCGGGCGTCATTTTGATAGAGTCTGATTTCCCGCCGGAATCCGTCTGGACCGCATATGTAAACCCTGCGAGCGTCAAAAGCCGGGATGTGAAAAACCGGTCATCCTTTACGGAAATGCTGTCATTTGCAGCGTCAATTAATAAAATCGTGCCGCCTTCTGCATCCAGCTTTCTTTTGATGTCATTCAGCTTTTCTTCCTGGGCCGACAATTGTTTCTCTATGATGCCATCTTTACCGACCGCCTTTTCAATAGTAAGGGCAGCGTCAACCGCATCCTGATAATCCGCAGCTTCATTTTGTAAAGCGATTGTCGGAGCGATCTTTGTCAGCTCATGGTATATCCCCTTGTGAAGGCTTGAGTCAGCAATGATGAGATCGGGCTTTAACGAAGTGATCTTTTTCAAATCGGGATGTGACGGGAGCCCGACGGACGGACTGCCGTCGTTTCGCTCTGCCCGGTCATCCGCCGCGGCCGCCGGCTTTATGCCGAGATCATGGAGGGTATCAATAAAGCCATCATTCAATACGGCGACGCGCTGCGGATGCGCAGCCACATGTGCCGTCCCCAGATCATGCCTGACGGCGGTTTCATGTTCCTGTTCTGAGCATCCCGTTATGAAGAGAACGGATAAGATCATCAGCATACTGAAAATTGGTTTCATCTGTTCCCCCTCTTTCATTTTTCCGCAATTATATCATTGACAATATAAGTATCAATGATATTCATTATCATTATTTTTATAAAATGGTTTCCCAGCTTTTCTACGTCAAGAAAGCCGAAGACTGATTCATGCCGGCCGCTTTATTTCATTCCGCTTTCGTTTCCATCAGACTTCTGCATTCAACAAAAGGTGACATTTATCCTGTTTTTGCCGCAGCTTCCAAAAATGGAATCAAACCGTTCGACCCAGCAAACAAGAGAGCGCTCGCGGCTGTGTACAAATACTCATGTCCTTCCATCGGTTTTTTCCATTAAAATTTAAATATTTCGGGTTCCTATTAAACGAAAGAGAGATGATATACCTAAATAGAAATAAAACAAACTGAAAAAAATTGGGTCTACTAAAATATTATTCCATGCTATACAATTAATCCACAGAATAATCTGTCTATTGGTTGTTCTGCAAATGAAAAAAAGGAGAGGATAAAGAGTGAGAGGCAAAAAGGTATGGATCAGTTTGCTGTTTGCTTTAGCGTTAATCTTTACGATGGCGTTCGGCAGCACGTCTCCTGCCCAGGCGGCAGGGAAATCAAACGGGGAAAAGAAATACATTGTCGGATTTAAACAGACAATGAGCACGATGAGCGCCGCTAAGAAAAAAGATGTCATTTCTGAAAAAGGCGGGAAAGTGCAAAAGCAATTCAAATATGTAGACGCAGCTTCAGCTACATTAAATGAAAAAGCTGTAAAAGAGCTGAAAAAAGACCCTAGCGTCGCTTACGTTGAAGAAGATCACGTTGCACAGGCGTACGCGCAGTCCGTGCCTTACGGCGTATCACAGATTAAAGCCCCTGCTCTGCACTCTCAAGGCTTCACCGGATCAAATGTTAAAGTAGCGGTTATCGACAGCGGTATCGATTCTTCTCATCCTGATTTAAAGGTAGCAGGCGGAGCCAGCATGGTTCCTTCTGAAACAAATCCTTTCCAAGACAACAACTCTCACGGAACTCACGTTGCCGGTACAGTTGCGGCTCTTAATAACTCAGTCGGTGTATTAGGCGTTGCGCCAAGCGCATCTCTTTACGCTGTAAAAGTTCTCGGCGCTGACGGTTCCGGCCAGTACAGCTGGATCATTAACGGAATTGAGTGGGCGATCGCAAACAATATGGACGTTATTAACATGAGCCTCGGCGGACCTTCTGGTTCTGCAGCGTTAAAAGCGGCAGTTGACAAAGCCGTTGCTTCCGGCATCGTAGTCGTAGCGGCAGCCGGTAACGAAGGCACTTCCGGCAGCTCAAGCACAGTGGGCTACCCTGGTAAATACCCTTCTGTCATTGCGGTAGGGGCAGTTAACAGCAGCAACCAAAGAGCATCTTTCTCAAGCGTAGGTTCTGAGCTTGATGTCATGGCACCAGGCGTCTCTATCCAAAGCACGCTTCCTGGAAACAAATACGGCGCGTACAATGGTACGTCAATGGCATCTCCGCACGTTGCCGGAGCGGCTGCTTTGATTCTTTCTAAGCACCCGAACTGGACAAACACTCAAGTCCGCAGCAGTTTAGAAAACACCACTACAAAACTTGGTGATGCTTTCTACTACGGAAAAGGGCTGATCAACGTACAGGCGGCAGCTCAGTAAAACATAAAAAACCGGCGTCGGCCATGGCCCCGCCGGTTTTTTTATTATTTTTCTTCCTCCGCATGTTCAATCCGCTCCATGATCGACGGGTGGCTCCCTCTGAAAATTTTGACGAGAAACGGCGGGTTGACCCGGCTCAGTCCCGTATCGGCCAAGTCCTGAAACGTCTCAATCGCCGCTTCCCGGTTTCCGGTCAGCTCGATGCCGTAGCGGTCGGCGGCGTTTTCCTGATACCGGGAGACGGCATTCGTAACCGGATCAGAAGCAAAACTGAGAACGGATATGAGCAGCAATAACAGCGGGAGGGCGGCCAGATCTTCAGGCCCCTTTATATGGAGCATTCGGCCGAAGAATTTGGACAGCCGCTTATAAAGCTTGTCAATGATATAGAACCCGGCTAATGACAGCAGCAGATACCCGGCCAGTCCGATGTACACGTGCTTCATCACATAGTGCCCCATCTCATGCCCCATAATGAACAAAATTTCCCGATCCTTCAGTTTGTTAAGCGTCGTATCCCACAAAACGATTCGCTTATTCGAACCGATCCCCGTCACATACGCATTCAGCGCATTCGTTTTCTCCGACATATTTACTTCATAAACATGGCTGGCCGGAATGTCGGCCTTGTCGGCAAGCGACAAAATTTTGCTTTCCAGCTCCTTGTCTTTCAGCGGATAGAAATCATTGTATAAAGGATCAATCACGACCGGCTGCAGGAAAAACAAAAACAGGGTAAACGGCACAGTAAGACACCAAGCGTAAAACCACCATTTTTTTGTATGCTTTGTGATCAGCCAGTAAAACACAAGCACACACACGGCAAACAGCGGAAAGCTGATCCAGAAATCAATGACATGGTCTCTTATCCAGCTTGCTGTTGTCTGCGTCGAAATATGATACGCAAGCGAAACCCGATATCCGATCCACTCAAGCGGAAGCGAAGCCGCCGTAACGATGAGTGAAATCACAAAGACGAAGCTTACGATTTGCAGCACCCGAAAGCGCACCGCTGCTTCCAGCCAATGCTTTATTTTTTTGGCAAGCCCCGTAATGAGCAGCAGAAAAAATAAAAACCAATCTAACGGCGCTCCGATGAAAAACAAAAAATCCTTTACATTTGAAAAGTTTTCAGCGGCTGCCAGGCGGCCCGGGTCCATAAACGAGGACGGATCGGCTTTCGTTCCCTTTACGGCCTCCGGGACGGCGGAGTCTCCTGTCATAAAGAAATACCAATAGAAAAAAAGGCCGTACAGCACATAGGCAAGTCCCGCTGCCGCTATCCATTTGCGCATGGAAGTCTCCCTCCTTAGCCTTATGACTTACTCCTATTGTAAGCATAAATGCAAATAAATAGAACCAAGCCTCCAAACGGATGTTAATCTTTTCACAACAGAAAAGAATGGAACAACAGGAAGCGGGAAAGACTAAAAGACGGAGTGATGAATATGAAAAAAATAATTGCGTTTATTGTAGTAATCGCCCTTTTGGTTATTGCTTTCTTCTATGTATACAGCCGGACCGGCGATGTGTTTCCATCAAGCAACGCAGATCTGATTATTCTGTCTGAGCACGGAAAAAAAGAAATCAAAATTAAAGACAGGCAGAATGTAAAAGATATGCTCGATATCTTGAACCAAGGAAAACAAGTCAAACTGACCAAAAGCGTATCTCCCGATTACGACGGAACGGTCAAATACCATGAAGACCGTTTTGATTCATTCAGCATGTGGCTCGAAGGCGGCAATTATATGATGTACAAGTATAAAAACACGTATTACAAACTGACCCGGCATGATACGAAGCTTGTGCAAAGCATCATTAAGGAAGAATCGCAGAGCTGACCGGATCAGCATGTAAAAGCGAAGCCCCCCGGCTTCGCTTTTCGTCCGTCATTTCGGAAGCATGTCCCGGACCGCCCGTCTCAGCAGCTTCCCGGTCGCGTTCTTCGGAATCTCATCAAGAAAAACTACTTCCGCCGGCCGTTTATATTTTGCCAAATGTGTTTCACAGTAATCAAAAACCGCCTGCTCTGTCAGCTCACCGTCCCCAGGCACTATATAAGCATGCACCGCTTCCCCCGTTTTGGCGTCAGGAACGCCGATGACCACGGCTTCTTTAATGCCCTCATGGCTGTAGAGCACTTCTTCTACTTCGCGCGGATAGACGTTGTATCCGCCGACGAGAATCATATCTTTTTTTCTGTCGACGATATAAAAATAACCGTCTTCGTCGCGCTTCGCCAAATCACCCGTGTACAGCCAGCCGTCTTTCAGCGCGTGCTCCGTCTCCTCGGGCATCTTGTAATAGCCTTTCATCACATTCGGCCCTTTCACGATCAATTCTCCCACTTGATGGTCGGGCAATTCGCGTCCGAGTGTATCGACGACTTTATTTTCGACATGTAAAATATTCGTCCCGATCGAGCCGGGCTTTCTCCCCCGGTCAAACGGATTAAAACAAGTAACCGGCGACGCTTCAGAAAGTCCGTACCCCTCCAGAATGGTGACGTCAAAGGTTTGTTCAAACGTCTGCAACAGAGCGACCGGCATGGAGGCGCCGCCTGAAATGCACAGTCTGACGGACGCAAAATCCTCCGCCTTGCCGTGCTCGTATTGATACAGATAGTTATACATCGTCGGAACGCCGGCAAAAATGGTTGCCTGACGGCTTTTAATCAGTTTAAACACAGAAGCCGGGCTGAATTGCGGCTCGATTAAGACACACGCTCCGCTCATCAGAGGCGCATTCATACAAACGGTTAAACAAAAAACGTGAAACATCGGCAATGCCGCCACAATTTTGTCTTTCTCATTCATTCCTAAGTATCCGGCGACATCATTTGCATTGGAGAAAAGATTCTGTTGGGTGAGCATGGCGCCTTTCGGTTTTCCGGTCGTCCCTGAGGTGTATAAAATGACGGCAGTATCATCTTTTGACAATGTCGGATAAGTTCTGCTGCGCTCCGCCGGGCGAAGCATTTTTGTAAACGTTGTCATTTTTAAGCGCAATTGAGGGTCTTCTGTCGATGGAGCGTTCTCTGCTGTCTGGCTGATAATGATATGCTCCAGCAGCGGCAGCGAGCCGTGCAGGCTTTCAAATACGGGAATTAATAGATCGATGCCGGCGATCGCTTTGACATCGCCGTTTTTCAGCATGTATGCGATTTCTGAAGGTGTATATGCCGGATTAACAGGTATGACGACAATTCCCGCTTTTAACGCGCCGAAAAACGCAATAACAAAATCAGGCGTATTTCCGAGCAGCAGCGCGAGATGATCCCCTTTTTTCAGTCCCCTGTCCTCCAAGCCGTTTGCAAATGCTTTGATTTTACCTGCCAGCTCCTCATACGTCATGTACTGATCTTGAAACAGACAAGCTGGTTTTTCCGGTTTCTGCGATGCCGTTTCTTCCAATTTGGAAACCAGATTCATTTTCCCACCCCTTTAAAAATGTAATGAATGAATAGTCATTCATTTATCCGGAATAAACGTTCACTTTTATTATAGAAAAATATAGAAAAACACTCAAGGGCAAAAAGCCCCGAGTGCCGTAAAACCGGAAACTATAATTGTTTCAGCGCTTCACTGACCGGCGTGCCGCCCGCCGTCAGATCGAATGCTTTTTCATACGTATTCGGTTCATCAAGGGATGCGATAACGGTCTTGGCGACATCGTCTCTTGAAATGGAGCCTCTTTCTAAATCGGCCGCGGCTTTGATATTTCCCGTGCCGGGATCATTTAATAACCCGCCCGGCCGGATAATCGTATACGTCAGACCGCTCGCTTCAAGAATTTTATCCGCATAATGCTTTGCGGCGTAATACGGCTTCAGCGCTTCATTCCAATTGCCGCGGTTATGAGCCTGAAGGGCGCTTACCATAATGAACCGCTTGATGCCGGCTTTCTTTGCCGCTTCTACCGCTTTCGCCGCTCCGTCAAGATCAATCAAAAGCGTCTTATCGTATCCGGTGCTTCCTCCTGATCCGGCGGTAAACACAATCGCGTCACAGCCTTCGGCGGCTTTCGCGATGTCTTCCGGGCTTCCTTCCAAATCTGCAAGAACGGCTTCTGTTCCCGCGGCTTGAAGCGCTTCTTTCTGCTCTTGTTTCCGGACCATCGCCCGCAGCGTATGCGTGCCGTCTTTTTGAAACAGCCCGGTCAGCCGCTGTCCGATCTGTCCGTTTGCTCCGATGAGAAATACTTTCATCATGATCCCTCCCTATTCATTATGGTTCTATCATTTCACAAAAACGGGCGCTGATTCAAATCATGCGTTCGGCAAATGCTCTAATAAATCAGCTCGAGGAAATCTTCCAGCTCTATTTTGCCGAAATACTGTTTCAGATCGATTCCGGCCAGCGCCTCCCTGATAGCGGTTCGGTCATACTGTTTTCCGGTCAGTGCCTGTTCGACTTCACTCACATCTTTCGCACCGAAGAAATCACCGAAAATTTTGCAGTCCTGAATGATTCCTTTTTTCACTTCAAGACGCAGATCAATCGATCCGACCGGATAACGTTTCGAATGCTGAAGATTAAATGCGGGCGACCTTCCGAAATTCCAGTCCCAGTTTTGATAGCGCTCTTCGGAAATCTTCCGGATCGCTTTCCAGTCTTCATCGGTCAGTTTATATTCCGGCACTTCGGAAAGATCATTTGTATTAAAAATATGGTGAAGCAGGTGCTTTTTGAATTCGTCCGCCGTCATTTTGTCATCAAGAAACTCGCTGATGTTGGCGACACGGCTTCTGATTGACTTAATGCCTTTTGATTCGATTTTGTCTTTTTTCACTTTCAAGGCTGACACGACATGATCAATGGCGGAATCCAGCATTAATGTTCCGTGGCTGAAAATACGCCCTTTCGTCGAAAATTGAGCGTTGCCGGAAATTTTTCTGCCGTCCGCGACGATGTCGTTTCGGCCGCTTAATTCAGCTTCCACACCGAGCTGGCGCAGCGCCTGAATAACGGGTTCGGTGAATTTTTTAAAATTGTGAAAGCTGTCGCCGTCATCCTTGGTGATAAAACTGAAATTCAGATTCCCGAGGTCATGGTAAACCGCACCGCCCCCTGACAGCCTGCGGACGACGATGATTCCGTTATCTTCTACGTATTTCGTATTGATTTCTTCTATTGTGTTTTGGTTCTTCCCGATGATAATCGAGGGCTGATTGACATAAAACAGCAGGTATGTCTGTTCAGGGTCGAGATGCTTCACGCAATATTCCTCGATCGCGAGGTTGATCCTCGGGTCGGTTATGTTTTGATTGTCGATAAATAACATGGTGCTCCTCCTTTATTTCTCCCACTTCAATCCGGAAGCGGCGATTGTCACTTCGCCCCCGAACACGGATTCCGCTTCTTCTTTCAGCTTCCGGTGCTCGCCGAAATGAGGCAGATGCGTGAGAATCAGCTCCCCCGCTCCGGCCTCCTTCGCGATACGTCCGGCTTCCAAACTGTTCATATGGCCGGCTGACGTGCCGTCCTGGTCTGCGTAAAAATTGCACTCACAGATCAGCAGATCGGCATTTTCCGCAAACGGGATAAACGCGTCCTGGTAGCTTGAATCAGCCGTATACACAACAGAAGCTGAACCGTCAGTAATCCGCATCGCATAACAAGTGACCGGATGCACCGTTTTCAGAAAGGTAATGGTGAACGGCCCGGCAGAAAGCGGGCGGTCCGGCTGATAGGCCACTCCTTTTGTATGCGATTTATATGTAAGACGCTCAAACTGTTCTATATCAGCATCATGCCCGTAAATCGGCAGTGCATGCGTCCCTTTTCCGAGAAAGGAGCCGACCTGTTTGGCAAATTGAAGCGGCCCGATATCAGCGATGTGATCATGATGATAATGGGACAAAATGACGGCATCAAGCTCTTCTGCCGGAACATAGGCAAACAGCTTTGATAATACGGCGCTTCCGCAATCGACGAGCAGAGAATAGCCGCCGGACTGAAACAGATAGCCTGAAGTTGCTTCGTTTGCGGCCGGAAACCCGCCGCAGCATCCAATAACTGTAACTTTCATATAATCCTCCGAATGTTTATGATAAAAAGTTCCTTTCCTCCAATATACCTATTTTTCGTACAAATTGCATGTTTTAAACATTGTGCCAAAACAGCCGTTGATTTTCTCAAACTGTTATAATACAATGTAAAGACAAAACAATGAAAGAGGGATGGGTATGTTGGAAAAGATGTCGGATTTTTTCAGAAATTTACCCGGTAAGAAATGCGAAGAATGCGGAAATGAGATTGTTGAGCAGTATGAGTGTCACATTAATTTGTGTAATGACTGCTTGAAAATTAAGGATATGTGACAATAGGGCGCCGCACAATTCTAAGTTGTGCGGCGCCCGTTTTTTTCGTCCGTCATCATACTTTCTGAATAGGGCGTTATTCACCATTATTAGCAATTATCTGTACGTTTTAAAATATTCAGTATTTTCAATCTATATTTTTCTATAGACGGATTGTTTTCTTTTCTATTATAATTTGTTCTAATAGCTATCTTTTTAGATACTTATTGCACTTTTTTCTTCGGGAGGTAATCTATGAAAAAATTACGCTTTGGACTAGCGACGCAAATTTTCGTCGGACTCATACTAGGGGTTGTAGTCGGTGTCATCTGGTACGGCAATCCCGCCATTCCAACATATTTACAGCCTATCGGCGATTTGTTTTTACGCTTAATCAAAATGATAGTGATTCCAATTGTCGTCTCCAGCTTAATCATCGGCGTTGCCGGCGCGGGAAGCGGAAAACAAGTCGGAAAATTAGGCTTCAAAACGATTTTGTATTTTGAGATCATTACCACTTTTGCCATTATTCTCGGGCTGGCTTTGGCGAATCTGTTTCATCCGGGAACAGGCGTTAATATACATGAAGCTCAAAAGACAGATATCAGTCAATATGTTGAAACAGAAAAAGAACAAAATAACAAATCTATCGCAGACACATTCCTGCATATCGTACCGACAAACTTCTTCCAATCATTAGCCGAAGGAGATCTGCTTGCCATTATCTGCTTTACCGTGCTGTTTGCACTCGGCATCTCGGCAATCGGTGAAAAAGGAAAGCCTGTCTTGGCCTTCTTTGAAGGTGTTTCTCATGCGATGTTCCATGTTGTGAACCTGGTCATGAAAGTTGCGCCGTTTGGTGTTTTTGCGTTGATTGGTGTTACCGTTTCCAAATTTGGGCTCAGTTCCCTGCTTTCACTCGGTAAACTGGTCGGTTTAGTATATGTAGCTTTGGCTTTCTTTCTCATTGTTGTATTCGGAATCGTCGGAAAGCTTGCCGGAGTAAACATTTTCAAATTCCTCGCCTATATGAAGGATGAAATTTTATTAGCGTTCAGTACGTCAAGCTCCGAAACCGTACTCCCCCGCGTTATGGAAAAAATGGAGAAAATCGGCTGTCCGAAAGGTATTGTTTCCTTTGTTGTGCCGATCGGATATACCTTTAACTTAGACGGATCTGTGCTGTACCAATCTATCGCCGCTTTATTCCTCGCTCAGGTATACCACATTGACTTGTCCATTTGGCAGCAGATTACCCTTGTGCTTGTCTTGATGGTCACTTCCAAAGGAATGGCTGCCGTGCCCGGGACTTCTTTCGTCGTCCTGCTTGCGACATTAGGCGCATTCAACATTCCTGCAGAAGGCCTTGCATTCATCGCCGGGGTTGACCGGATTATGGACATGGCCCGTACGGTCGTCAATCTGACCGGAAACGCGCTGGCATCCGTTGTGATGTCAAAATGGGAAGGCCAGTATGATCCCGTTAAAGGCGCGAAGGTCATGAGCCTCGCCAAAACAGAACAAAACACAACCATCTCAGGTTAAAATAAACTCTGCACGGAATGATTTCCGCGCAGGGTTTTTTATGCCATCGGCGATAGAACGTACCGATGCAAAAGCTTCGCCGTATTAAGAAGCGATAATTCATGCGTGCGTTCAAAAGCGTGTGAAGCGTCAATTCCCGGGCCGATCAGCCCGTGGACGATGTCATGGCCCGAACGGATGGCTGCTGAGGCATCAGAACCGTAATACGGATAAATATCAAGCTGATAATCAATGCCATAGCGCTCCGCAAGCCCGGCCAGATGTTTTCTGAGCTGATAATGGTACGGGCCGCTCGCATCCTTCACGCAAATGGAGACGGTATATTCATCCGTAGACTGGCCGTCGCCGATCGCTCCCATATCAACAGCCAAGTATTCGACGGTCTCAGGAGGAATGTTGGAATTGCCGCCGTAGCCGATTTCTTCATTATTAGAAATCAGAAAATGCGTCGTATACGGAAGTTCGATTTTCTCTTCCGTGATGCGGCGGATTAAATTCAAGAGCAGTGCCACGCTCGCTTTGTCATCAAGATGCCGGGACTTAATAAAGCCGCTCGGCGTAATCTGCACACGCGGGTCAAATGAGATGAAATCGCCGACCCTGATGCCGAGATCGGACGTCTCTTCCTTCGTCCGGACAGGCTCATCAAGGCGGACTTCCATATTCTCCTGATTCCGCTCTGCCTTGCCGGCGTCCTTGTAGACGTGCACTGAAGTCTGATGCATTAAGATGGTGCCTGTATAGGTTTTGCCGGAAGAAGTTTGGATCTCGCAATATTCCCCTTCAATCGAGTTATATCGGAAGCCGCCGATCAAGTCAATCTTCAGCCGGCCGTCCGCCTTTATCTCCTTTACCATCGCGCCGAGCGTATCGACATGCGCCGTCAGCAATCTGTGTTTCTTGTCATCACGGCCGGGAATTGTGACAAAAAGACCGCCTTTGCGGTTTCTGTAAGAGGAGACGCCCCATTCTTTTAAAAGACTTTCTGTATAGGCGATAACCTCGTATGTATTGCCCGTCGGACTCGGAATCGACACCAATTCTTTAATCAGTTCCATCGTATGTTTCATATTTTCCACAGGTCATTCCTCCTATCAATTTTATTCTTCTTAAAATATACTCTTTTGATCCATAACCCGTCCAATCTTTTCCTTCTCTTTTTTCATAGAATGAAGGGAGCATGAGCATAGGAGGGAAATGTATGATCAGCCGTAAACCGCACAAGCGGAAAAGATTTCATAATGATTGGTTTGAGGATTGGTTTGAGGATAATTGGTCTGGTGCAGCCTTCTGGGGCTGTAAAAAAGAAAAAGATCACTGTAAAAAGAAAAAAGAAGACCCTTGTAAAAAGAAGAAAGATAAAAAGAAGCATCATCATTCATGCTGCCGCTGCCGTCATTGGTAATCGTTCACACAAGCCCGTTTTACAAATAGATTCTCATGCTCCCCAAACAGCGGATGCTGCTTGGGTTTTTTTATTAAAATTAGTACCAAGTAATAATATCAGGTGTTATAATCTGATATAAAGGAGTGATTTTTTCATGTCAAAATCTAAAATTACAGCAATCGGTACATATGCTCCGGCACGCCGATTAACAAACGCGGATTTGGAGCGCATCGTCGATACATCTGATGAATGGATCGTCCAGCGCACCGGTATGAAGGAAAGACGCATTGCCGGCGAACATGAATTCACATCGGATTTGTGTGTGGAAGCGGTGAAAAATCTTGCAGAACGATACAGCGGAACTCTTGATGATGTCGATATGATCCTTGTCGCCACAACGACGGCGGACTATGCGTTTCCAAGCACCGCGGCACGCGTGCAGGCTTACTTCGGCTGGCCGCAAACGGGGGCGCTTGATATTAACGCCACATGCGCCGGACTCACTTACGGCCTTCAGCTCGCAGACGCATTAATTACCGCCGGTTCCCATCAAAAAGTGATTGTCATTGCCGGTGAAACATTATCAAAGGTAACGGATTATACTGACCGGACGACCTGCGTTCTTTTCGGAGACGCTGCTGGCGCCCTATTGGTGGAACGCGATGAATCAGCGCCGGGCTTTTTGGCAGCCGTGCAAGGAACAGCGGGAGGCAGCGCGGACGTGCTGTATCGCACGGGACTGAGCGCAGAATTAAACGGCGAGCCGCTTAAAGGCGGAGGAAACATGGTGCAAAACGGGCGCGAAGTATATAAATGGGCGGCCAGAACAGTGCCTGAGGAATGCAATGCCCTTTTAGAAAAAGCCGGCTTTTCAAAAGACGATCTGGATTGGTTCGTTCCTCACAGCGCCAACATGCGGATGATCGAATCCATCTGTGAAAAACTGCCCTTCCCGCTTGAACGGACATTGACAAGCGTTGAATATTACGGCAACACTTCATCGGTTTCTATTATTCTCGCTTTGGATGAAGCTGTGAAAGCAAAAAAACTGTCGGAAGGCCAGACGCTGGTATTATTCGGGTTCGGCGGAGGATTGACGTATACCGGACTGTTGGTGAGATGGGGATTTTAATAGCACGACGATCGAAATCTAAAAAAAAAGAGGCCCTGAGCATCTGCTCAGAGCCTCTTTTTCTTATGCTGTTATTTCTTCTTCCGTTTTGTGTTCTTTTTTGCTTTGCACCGTAAAATACACGATGGTCAGCGCGATCATGACAACGGCGATGCCTAACAGAATGGATGCCTGCTGCCACATATAGCCGTAATCGCCATTTGAAATGACGGCGCGGAACCCGTTGATGCTGTAAGTCATCGGCAGTGCCCCGTGAATCACTTGATAGAATCCCGGCAGGAGTTCAAGCGGGAAGGTTCCTCCGCTTGCCCCGAGCTGGAGCACCAGAATGATGACAGCGATAAAGCGTCCCGGATTTCCCATCGTTGTCGCCAATAATTGAATCATGGACAGGAACGCGATGCTGGTAATCATCGTAAAGAGATAGAATCTCCAAGTGCTCTCCACATCAAGCCCGATTCCTTTTAACAGAACCGTGGCGACAATAACAGATTGAATCAGTCCGACAAGCAGAATAACGCTGAATTTGCTGAGGAACCATTCAAAACCGTTTCTCGGACGCCCTGAAGCTTCACTCAGAGGGAATACGACCGTCAGCATCAATCCGCCGACATACAAGCCCATAGAGAGAATATAAGGCGTCAGTCCGGTACCGTAGTTAGGCACGGAATGAATCGCGTTATCGTCCGTTTTTACCGGATCGGCAAACATGCTGTACGTTTTGTCATCTGTCTTAATGTCCCCGGTTTGATCGGCCGCATCTTTCAGCTGGCTGGACAATTGTCCGGTGCCGTCTAAAAGCTTGCTTAAACCGGTGCCGAGAGATGCTTGACCCTGCTCAATTTTGGACGAGCCGTCATGGATTTTGTTTTGCGCATCCAGGAGTTTCGTTAAGCCGCCTGATACTTGGCCGCTCCCTGACACTAACGCTTCTGATCCTGATTTGAGCTGTCCGAACTTGCTGTTGTATTCACCGATGCCGGCCGTCAGTTTGTTTTGGCTTTCAAAGACGGTCTGCGCTCCGCTGTACAATTTATCAGTTCCAGCTGTCAGCTGGTTAATCGCGTCTTGTACCGCCGCTGCGCCGTTATACAGTTTCGATGTGGACTGAGGCAGTGCTTTCAGCTGATCAGCCTTCGCTTTTACATCTTTGAGCGCGTTTTTTATGACTGACATATCCGGAAGCTGAATATCTCCGCCGGACGGAAGCTGGCTGACGATATTGTCTAAATCCGGAAGGTCGGCCTTCGGAAGCTTCTCATTCAGTAGCTGAACAAGTTTCGCTTTTTGCTCATCCGTTAAGAAATCACTGTCCTTAATCACCTTTTTGACCGCGTCATCCCGGGCATCCAGGTTGTTTTTCAGATCAGAAAGCTTCTTCTTAAACTGCTGCAGGTCCTTTTCAGTCTGCTCGAGCTGCCCAACCGCGTTTTCAATGTCTGACAGGTTGACTGAATTGATCGCATCTTCAAATGCCGCCGCTTTTTGCGACACTTCCTGCGCCTTGCTGTTTAACGCGCTTAATCCATTCGTTAAATCCGGAAGCTTTTGCTGGAGCTGCTTTTGTGCGTCAAGGCTTGTTTTCAGCCCGCTGGCCACTTGGCCTCCTCCTGAAGCAATCTGTCCTGATTTATCTTGAATTTCGGCGCTTGCGCTCTGAAGTTTTGCGATAGAGCTGTCAAGCGTTTGAATTCCGCTTGTCACTTTCGCCGCTCCGTCTGCAAGCTGCTGCGTTTTATCGCTGATGGTGGCGGTGCTTTCAGTAAGCTTCGCTAAATTTTCCTTCAGCTTGGCGCTGCCGTCTTTCGCGTTTTTCGTGCCGTCGTCTATTTTCTTGGCTCCGCTGCTGGCTTTGCCGAGCCCTTTGGCAATATCTTTAAAGTTATCAAAAATAACTTTTGCGTATTGCTCTGTCACTTCTTTCGACACGGAGGCTTTCAGTTTGTCGATCGCCTTTTCCCCGATTGTCGCGCCGACATAGTTTGATCCGGCATTCGTATGATATTTCAGATCCAGCTTCTTCGGATTTTTATCCATTACCGTGCTGGCGTTTTTCGAAAAATCTTCAGGAATCTCGACCAATAAATAATATTTAGCATTTAATAAGTCCTTTAACGATTGATCAAGATCGCTTGAAAAATGCCAATCAAAATTATCATTTTTCTTTAACTCTTTCACAAGATCGTCACCGATCTGAAGATGTTTCCCTTCGTAGTCCGCCCCTTTATCCTGGTTGACAACGACAACCGGCAGCTGATCCACCGTGCCGTACGGGTCCCAGTACGCCTTCAAAAACACTCCGCTGTAGATCAGCGGAACGAATAATATGGCAATGATGGGGATTAACAGTTTCTTGTTCGTTACAATGTCTTTCCACTGGCTTTTTATTGTATTCAACCCTGTTGCCTCCTTCCGCAAACTGACTCATTTGACAAAACGGTCACGGCACCTAAAAAGTGAAGGATCATCTATTATTTAGATAATCCTTGACCAACATACATTTCCAGCAATTCGGCGATCGTCTCTTTTTCAAGAGGCGGATGGTTTTTTTCCCAGTCAAATATCAGCGCGATGTAGAGCTTGAGCATCACAAAAGCGGTCAGTTCCGGATCACACGGTTTAATGCTTCCGTTTTCAATGGCTGTTTCTATCTTTTCTTTAATGTATGACAGAATGGCCCGCTCCATTTTCGCAATGACATCCTGAACGGCTATTGTACCAATCTCGGCGTTCTCCTGAAAAATTTTAATAGTCAGCTGGTGTGTTTTTCTGAATTCCAAAATCGCGACAAGCGCCCGGTGGACATTTTCGTGAAATGAAAGCTCCGGTTTCATCGCTTCGTCTGCGTGTTCCTTCATTTCTCTTAAAATAGTGGTGAAAATATCATCAAACAGTTCTTCTTTGTTTTTGAAAAACGTGTAGATGGTTCCCTTCCCCACATTTGCAAGCTTTGCCACCAGATCCATTGTCGTTGCTTTGTAGCCGAATTGTGTAAAAGACTTCGTTGCCGCTTCCAGAATGAGCTTTTTCCGATCGACGGACATGTTTCCCACCTCGTTAAATTGACCGTTTGAACGTTTTAGTCATTTTGTACATAAGATAACTTATCACAGTCGCAAAGAAGATTCAAATGTTTTTTCTCTTTATTGGTGTTCCCTTTACAGAACGGGAACATGCAAAAAAACCTCCGTTTTACGATAACGGAGGCTGGTACGTTTCAAATAAATAAGCCAGTGAATCATATACGGCGGCTTTTCCCTGGTCGATACAGTCGGGGATGCCCACCCCTTCGAAAGATGCGCCCGTCGCGTATACGCCCGGATAGGAAGCTTTCAGCGCATCTCTGAACTCTTTGATGCGCTCCTTATGGCCGACATGGTATTGCGGCATGCTTTCGTTCCAGCGGGTCACACAGGTCATTTCCGGTTCGCCATTCATTTTCATTACTTTTTTCAAATCTTCCATTACGATTTTAATGATCTCGTTATCTGAAAGATCTACGATGGATTCATCTCCGGCCTTTCCGACGTACGCCCTGAGAAGCGTTTTGCCCTCCGGCGCCGCGTGCGGCCATTTTTTATTCGTCCATGTGCAGGCCGTGATGGAGAAGTCGCTGTTTCTTGAGATTACGAATCCCGTACCTTCATGCTCCATCTTGACGGCTCCCTCAGGAAAACCTAAGGCGACGTTGGCAACGGACGTAGAATGCATGTCTTTGAGACATGAAACCGCCGGCAGATCAGAAAGCATTTTCGCCGCGGCTTTATGCGGGGCTGTTACTATGCATCCTTCCGCATAGAGCACTTTGCCGTTATCAAGCGTCACGGAATATCCTTTCTCCTCGCGGCCGATATGGGTGACTTTCGTTCCTTTCATCACCTTTGTCAGCGTAAGCTGCTTTTCCAGCTCCTCCACCAACGTTTGAAGCCCTGTCGTCAGCGTTAAAAACTGGCCCTGCTTTTTGGCCGTCAGCTGCTGTCCCGAAGGCTGCGGACGCGATTTTTTCATACCGAGAATCAGGCTTCTGTGCTTTTGCTCAGTCTGATAGAATTGCGGAAACGTGGACATGAGGCTCAGCTTATCAATATCTCCGGCATAAATCCCTGATAAAAGCGGTTCTATTAAATTCTCAACGACTTCGTCACCGACGCGTCTGCGGAAAAATTCCCCCAGAGACTGATCTTCCTTCGGTTTGCTCGCAGGCAGGACAAAGTCAAGCGCCGCCCGCGCCTTTCCGGGAACAGAAAATAAACCGGTGGAGATGAACGGAGCGATTTTGGTCGGAATGCCCATCACCGCGCCCTTCGGCATCGGATGAAGCGTCTCGTTGACGAGCACGTAAGACTGTCCGGTCGCATTGTTGACGAGCAGATGCTCAAGCCCCAAATCCTTGACGAGCTGCGGCGCGCTTTTTTTCCTTTCCAAAAAAGAATCCGGCCCCCGCTCAATGATGTAGCCGTCTTTATGCGCCGTCTGAATTTTGCCGCCGGCTCTCGGGCCCGCTTCGATCAGGGTGACCTCAAGCGGCAGCTGTTTTTCTTTGATTTCTTTTTCCATGTAGAAGGCGGCGGCTAATCCCGTTATGCCGCCGCCGATGATGACCAGATGTTTTTTATCGCCACTCATTTTTATCGCCTTCTTTACCGTTTAATTCTACTTGTCCAGCTCTTTCAGCACGACCGCTGCAAGCGCGTCGATAAATTCAGGCTGTGCGTTCGGCATGGCCGGACGATAGTAGCTTGCGCCGACTTCTTCGGTCACAGCTTTGCATTCATAATCATTATCGTAAAGCACCTCTAAATGATCGGCAACGAAGCCTGCAGGCACGTATACAAATGCCTTATAAGGATGCTTTTGATTCAGCTCGCGCGTAAGATCCTGCACATCCGGCCCGAGCCACGGATCAGGGGTGTTCCCTTCGCTTTGCCAGCCGACTGCGTAATCGGTAATTCCGGCGCCTTCGGCAATCAGTTTTGCGGATTCCTCCAGCTGGTCAGGATACGGATCGCCGTATTCTTTAATTTTTTCAGGAAGGCTGTGCGCTGAGACGATCAGCATCGCGTCATCCCGTTCTTCTTTCGGCATTGATTCATACGTTTTCTTCACCTGGCCGACCCAATAATCAACGAATTTCGGTTCATCATACCAGCTTTCAACGGACTTGATGGTCAAGCCGCCGAGCTTCTCCGCTTCTTCTTTCGCGCGTTTGTTGTATGACTGGACGCTGAATGTTGAAAAATGAGGGGCGAGCACAAGGCTGACAGCTTCTGTAATGCCGTCTTTATGCATGTCCGCCACCGCGTCTTCAATAAACGGTTCAATATGTTTTAATCCGATATACACTTTGAATGTTACATCATCCTGGATTTCATTTAAACGCTGTGCGAGCTTCTCCGCCTGCTCCTGCGTGATTTTCGCCAGCGGAGAAATGCCTCCGATCGCTTCATATCTGTCTTTTAAATCTTGAAGCATATGAGGCTCCGGCTTTCTTCCGCGTCTGATATGCGTATAATAACGTTCTATGTCCTCTTCTTTGTAAGGCGTTCCGTAAGCCATGACAAGAAGTCCCATTTTCTTTTTGCTGCTCATTTTGTTAAACACCTCTTTTGATGGTCTGTCTACCTTGATTTTGACAGGAAAATCTACTTATAACCAACGATCTGCTCAGGAAGATTGTTCCGTTTTTTTGGCAGCGGAATATTCATGTACAAACGCCGTCAGCTTTTTCAGCGTTTCCGGATTGACATCAGGGAATACGCCGTGCCCTAAATTGAAAATAAACCCGTCCGCTTTCATGCCTTGATCAAGTATCGCTTTCGCTTTTTTCTCGATGACTTCCCAAGGCGCAAGAAGAAGCGACGGATCAAGATTGCCCTGAACCGTTTTTGTAATGCCTTGTTTTCTGGCGTCATCTATGCCGAGTCTCCAATCAAGACCGACGACATCAAGAGGAAGGTCATGCCAATCCCCGGCCAGATGGCTTGCGCCTACGCCGAACATGATCAGCGGAACTTGCTCTGCAGAAAGCTCCCGGAAAATTCTGTCCATCACCGGTTTTATAAACTGCCGGTAATCTTCGCGGTTCAGCGCGCCGACCCATGAATCAAAAATCTGAATGGCTTTTGCGCCGGCGTTAATCTGCGCTTTTGCATAAACGATAATCATGTCCGCGAGCTTGTCCATCAGCATTTGCCACGCTTGCGGCATACTGTGCATAAACGCTTTTGTTTTGTTGTAATTTTTAGAAGGCCCGCCTTCAATCATATAACTGGCCAGCGTAAAAGGCGCTCCCGAAAAACCGATGAGCGGAACATTCAGCTGTTCGTTTACGAGTAATCGGATCGTTTCCAGCACGTAAGGAACATCCTGTTCGGGATTCAGTTCGCCGAGCTTTTCAATATCCGCAGCAGAGCGCACCGGCTGATCGATCACCGGGCCGATTCCGTTTTTTATTTCAACATCCACTCCGATATAAGGAAGCGGCGTCATAATGTCTTTATATAAAATGGCAGCGTCCACTCCGTACTGCTCGACCGGGAGCCTCGTCACATACGCGCACAGCTCGGGCTGATGCGTAATTTCGACTAAGCCGTACTTTTCCTTCAGCTTGCGGTATTCCGGCTGCGACCTCCCCGCCTGTCTCATGTACCAGACAGGGACGTGATTTGTCTTTTCTCCCCGTGCCGCTTTTAAAAACGTATCATTAAACGCTTCTCGTTTACTCATCTGAATTTCCACCTTTCCTCCTGCAACCATACGTTCGTGTTCTTCGCCCATTACACTATACCTTGTTTTTTCAAAAGCGTATAGAATTGAGGCTTAATGTTCAAAAAATCGCCGAATTCATGATTAAGAAGAAAAAAGCTTCGGCTGAACGTATTCCGTTCCCTCTCCTTCTTGATCCGTCTGTGAATTATATGGAACGACTTTGTATGAAGCCCCTGAAAACAGATTGGCGTACGGTATGTCAAAGCTGCCTTTTCCTTTCACTGAATCCAGAAGCTTGTCTTTTCCGTCTTTCTTCTCATATATTCGGTAAACAACCCGATCATCCTTTTGAATATCCCATTTTAATTGAACCGTAATCAGTCCCATCGCCTTAAATGTATAACGGGCCGACAGGGACTTTACCGCCTCCAGCTCAATCGGGCTGCCCAGTTCCTTCACATTTTCAGGCTTTTTGAATGTCCGGCCGTTTTCCCCCGCTTTTGTAACGATATCTTTAAAGAGTCTGACCGGGTATTGGCTTCCGCCTTTCAGGTAATGGGTTTTATCCGTTTTGTCATAGCCCATCCAGACGGCTCCCGTCAGTCCGGGAGTGTATCCCGCAAACCAGGCGTCCTTTGTCGCGCCGGGGACGCCGGTAAATGTGGTCGTGCCGGTTTTCCCCGCCAGGTCACCTTGATAGCTGCCTTGTGAAGCGGTTCCTTCTTTTACGACCTGCTGAAGCATTCTCGTCATATTCCATGCCGTCTGTCCGCTGAAGACGCGCGTTTTGCCGTTTTTAGGCCCGGACAACGTTTCTCCGTCTTCGTCCGTGATTTTCTCTATAAAAAATGGCTTCGTATACATTCCGCTTGCCGCAAAGGTATGATAAGCTCCGGCAAGCTGAAGCGGGGTGACGCCTTCAGACAGACCGCCCAGCGCAATCGCGAGTCCGTTGTCAGAAATGTTCATACCGTTTTTCTCAAGATACGATTTTCCCGTATCTACGCCGATCTGCTTCAATGTCCAGACAGCGGGCGCATTTATGCTGTAAGTGATCGCATCCTGCATCGTCACTTCCCCCTTGTACTGTCCGTCATAATTTTTCGGTTCATACCCGTCGTAGGACGTGAGTTTGTCTTGGAGAAGCGAATACGGTTTGAACTTGTCTTCCTGCATGGCGGGACCGTATACGGCAATCGGCTTAAACGTTGAGCCCGGCTGCCGCTTCGCCGTAACCCTGTTGTATCCTTTTGTCACGTAGTCGCGTCCGCCGACCGCCGCGCGCACGCCTCCGGTTTTATTATCAATAAAGACGGCGCTTCCCTCTGCCGCTTGATCCGTCCCCGGAAAATAGCCGCTTTCCTTCATGAGGGTGTATGCCGTTTTCTGCAGCTTGGAATCAAGTGACGTCCGGATCGTATAGCCGCCTTGAAGCAGCTGTTCACCCGACATCGAATAACGGGATTCCGCCTCCTTGATGACAAGATCGATATAACTGTCAAACCAAGGCGTTTCTGATGTTTTCTTGACATGAAGCCCCAATGTCCGGCCCTGGGCTCTGACGGCTTCCTTGGCGCTGATATAGCCTTGGTCGTTCATCATTGCAAGAATCGTATCGCGGCGTTCTTTATTTTTATCCGGATGCTGAATCGGCGAATAAAGAGATGGCGCCTTCGGAATCGCTGCCAGAACGGCTCCTTCCGCAACGGTTAAATCTTTTACTTCTTTATTAAAGTAGTAGTGGGACGCGGCTTGAATGCCGTAAACGCCATGGCCGAAATAAAGCTGGTTCAGGTACATTTCAAGCAGCTTGTCCTTGCTGTAATCACGCTCAAGATTGATGGCGATAATGACTTCCTTCGTCTTGCGCAAAAATGTTTTATCATGAGTCAGAAAAATGTTTTTCGCCAGCTGCTGGGTGATCGTGCTTCCGCCTTCCACCTTGCCGCCTGCTAAAACATCCCGGAACACCGCCCGGCCGACAGACTTCACATCAATGCCGTGATGTTCGTAAAACCGTTTATCTTCAACGGCGATAAAGGCATCTCTCACATCTTCCGGAACCTGCTGAATGGATACCGGCTCGCGATTTTCCGTATAGAGGCTCGCGATTTTATCACCGTTTTGATCGACGATTTTTGAAGATGCGTGCAGTATTAATTTCTTTTCATCGATGACATAATGGCCGAGAAATATAATGATAATGTATCCGATTAACGCGAGAAAAGCGGTTGCCGCCGCAATTACAGCCGGAATAAAGAATCTTTTTTTCTTTTTCAGCATAAGTCACCTCGCCTTTCTTAACTTGTAGTATGGGAAATATTGTTTCGAATTATGTCAGAATGAGTCGCCAATAGAAACTTATACCACTCTTTTGATATACTAGCAAGCAGGAGGTGGCTGATATGAAGGTTTATATTACATACGGGACAGCCGATTTTTTAAAGACGATTGCAAAGAAACACCCGAGTGAGAATATGGTGCTGATGCAAGGTGAGGATAATGCGGTTTTAATTCATGAAACAAATGGAGAAACCGTTTTTCAGGCGCCCCATTCCTATGAAAGCATCGACAGCGTCGGGGAAATCAAAAATCCGGGCTACGCCGTCCTCAACAACATCGCCGTTACCCAGGAAGGCCGTCCGCTGTTTGAAAACCGGTTTAAAAACCGCGCCGGCAAAGTGGAAAATGAACCCGGTTTTCAAGCCATCCGCGTATTAAGACCGCTCGAAGGCGATACGTATGTCATTTTGACCCTGTGGAAAGAGGAAAAAGCCTTTCAGGATTGGCAGCAGTCAAACTCTTATCAGGAAGCTCATAAAAAACGCGGAACATCTGCCGGCATCGACACGACGTCTATTTTCTCCCGGCCGTCTTATGTAACCGCTTATTACGCAATAGACTAAAAAACCGCCGGAGATTCTCCGGCTTTTTTAATGTCCCGATTTTACGCTTCGTTCTTTGCACCTTCCGCCCGCCTATGAATAACCTGTAGCAATCCTATTTATAAACGGAGTGGTTCAATTGGGGATCGGCGTCTACTCGGTACATCTGCTTTATGTTGCTTTTATCGCGGCCATTATCGTTTTTATGCTTCTCAGAAAAGATACAACCTTTATTTCACTCGCCGGCATTTTTGTGATTGCGCTATGGACGACGCATTCATTCTCCGCTTCGGTCAGCAGCCTGTTTCACAGCTTCACGTATGCCGCCGGAGAATTGCTGCCGACGATTTTTATCATTTGTTTTATCGTGGCGATGAGCGGCCTCTTGACCGAAACCGGTATTAATGAAGCGATGATTTCTCCGTTTGCAAAGCTGATGAAAGGGCCGGCTGTCGCGTATTGGGTTATCGGCTGTCTGATGTTTGCCATCTCTCTTTTTTTCTGGCCGTCACCAGGGGTGGCGCTGATCGGCGCTGTGCTGCTTCCCGCAGCGATCCGGGCGGGCCTTTCTCCGATCGCCGCGGCTATGGCGATGAACCTGTTCGGCCACGGATTCGCTTTATCGGGGGATTACGTCATTCAGGCGGCCCCGAAATTAACGGCCGATGCCGCGGGCATTCCCGTGGGCGATGTCATGCAGGCAAGTATTCCGCTCGTTTTGATCATGGGGTTAACGACGACAATCACCGCTTTCTTCCTCATCATGCGGGATCGAAAAAAAACGAAGGCCCCCCTCTCCTTGGACAGCTCCGGTTCTTTGGACACAAGTATGTATCTGCCGAAAAAACTCAGGGTGATCCTGGCGGTTTTCATTCCGCTTGTTTTTCTCGCCGATATTATCTGCATGATCGTATACCGTCTGCAGGGAAACGAGGCGACGGCACTCGTCGGAGGAACCGCGATCGGCATTCTCCTGATCGTTCATTTCATTGTATATAAAGAGCGGCATTTAGAAAAGATCACCGAGTATTTTATCGGCGGTTTTCAATTCGGCTTTAAAGTATTCGGCCCCGTCATTCCGATCGCGGCCTTCTTTTATCTCGGTGACGCGGGGTTTAAAAGTATTTTGAACACCCCGCTGCCGAAAGGATCTGCGGGGATCGTCAATGACCTCGGATTGGCCCTGTCCCATTCTTTTCCGATGTCCGGAGAATTCGCCGGCATCGCCCTGGCAGCAGTCGGTGCGATTACCGGGCTCGACGGGTCAGGGTTTTCCGGTATATCTCTTGCAGGCTCGATGGCAAAGCTGTTTTCCGCCGCGCTTCATACGGACCCGGCCGTTTTAACGGCGTTGGGCCAGATTTCAGCGATCTGGGTCGGGGGCGGAACATTGGTCCCTTGGGCACTGATCCCCGCTGCGGCTATTTGTAAAGTTGATCCGTTTGAGCTTGCCAGGAAAAACTTTATCCCGGTTGCGGCCGGGCTAGTCGTCACAACGATGGCCGCCATCATCATTCTCCCGTAGCAAAAGGATTGAAATCTTCTGACATTTTCTATACAATCATGGGAAAAGCAGACGAGGGGGGCATCGCTTTTGACGTTAACGACACTTCAAAAAAGCTTAAACGCTCAGCTTGACGGGCTGTATGAGGAAATGGTTGAAATCAGGCGTCACCTTCACATGAATCCCGAGCCATCCTTTAAGGAGAAAAAAACACCGGCGTTCATCGCCTCATTTTATGAAAAGCTCGGCGTCCCCATCCGGACGAATGTCGGGGGCAACGGTGTCACAGCCTATATTGAAGGCGGTGAACCGGGACCGGCCGTGGCACTCAGAGCTGATTTTGACGCTCTGCCGATACAGGATGAAAAAGATGTGCCCTATGCTTCACAAATTCCCGGCGTCATGCACGCCTGCGGGCACGACGGCCATACGGCGGCTCTGCTTGCGGTCGGAAAAGTGCTGTACCGCAACCGGGAAAAACTGAAAGGGTCATTTGTGATGATCCATCAGCACGCTGAGGAATTATCTCCCGGCGGAGCACAAGCAATGATTGAGGATGGCTGCCTCGAACATGTCGATGCCATTTTCGGCACACACCTTTGGGCGACTGAACCCGTCGGGACGGTCTTATGCCGCCCGGGCGCAGTGATGGCCGCCGCTGACGGCTTTACGATTAAAGTCATCGGCAAAGGCGGCCACGGCGCGATTCCTCACGATACGAAGGACGCCGTTTTAATCGGCTCACAAATCGTCACGGCTCTTCAGCATATCGTCAGCCGGCGGGTAAATCCGGTGCAGCCGGCCGTCATCTCAGCCGGCTCATTCATCGCTGAAAATCCGTTTAATGCGATTGCCGATCAGGCAGTCATATCAGGTACCGTCCGCTCGTTTGACGAAAGTGTGCGCAGCCTGCTCGAAGCAGAAATAGAAGCCGTCGTAAAAGGAATCTGTTCCATGCACTCCGCTTCCTATGAATATCGTTTCAAGCGCGGTTATCCCGCCGTCGTTAATCATCCTGAGGAAGCGGCGCACGCTGCGGCAGCCGCAGCGGAAACAGACGGCGTCACGAAGGTCGTTGAAGGAGAGCCGCAGATGGCCGGAGAGGATTTTTCCTATTATCTGCAGCATACAAAAGGCGCATTTTTCTTTACGGGCGCCGCTTTAGAAAACGCGGAAACCATTTATCCTCATCATCATCCGAAATTTGATTTTAATGAAAAAGCGATGCTGACGGCCGCCAAGGTGCTTATCGGTGCTGCGGTGAGCTACCCCCGCTGACATAAAAAACAGCCGGTACATTACGTACCGGCTGCTGTGATTCTTAAATGAAAAACGTGCCTTGCCGTCTCACCGAGCTGTGACAGCAGTTTATAATTGGCCGCTCCGCCCACGGCGGCTCCGACGACCGGCAAAAGCTGAAACAATTTCACCACGTCCAGATAATCGCGGTATTCCTGCTGAAAAACTCTCCAATCGACATCATGCTTTTTCGAATCCCATTGTTCAATCATTGAGTATATGCGTTTCCGCTGTTCACCGCTTGAGAAAGCCAGCTGAAAAATAAACAACAAAAACAATCGTTCATCCCTGTCTTTCACATCATAGCCGTAAATGGAGGCAAGATCGAACAGACATTTCATTTTAATGGATAACAGCAAAGGAAAATCAGCCATCCCTAAAAAAATTCCGCCGGCCCCCGTACCGATACCTTCAGCTGCCGCGACCTTTTGGTACGATGCGACGGTTTGTCTGGCGAGGGCATCTTTTTCAGCAAGCGTCATACCGTTTGTATCCCGCTTGCTTTTCACCAGATTTGAACCCGCCATTGTTGCTTCGGTCATTTTTTTAATGCTTTCTGTGATGACGGCATGAATTTTATCGGGAATCCGCTCATTTATTTTCGCCTGCATTCCTTTAGAAAAGCGTTCAAGCATGGAATCTTTGCGCAAAAAACGCGCTTTCCATTGCAGTGCTTCCTGTATCAGCTGCTGATCGTCGGTCATCTGTGTCTCCTTCTTTCATTGAGGTTTCAAAAACCCGATTGATTACAGCTTGCCGTACTTTTTCAATCTTCCGCCCATATACGAAGGCATGATCACAAAAATCAGAACGGCTGAAGCAACAGCCGCATACAGCGCCCCGCTGACTCCCGCGGCATAAGCTGACGCTGCACAGAACAGCAGCGCCTGCACGGTTAATGCCGATTTCATCAGCGAAAAGAAACTTTGCAGCTTCGCTTTCTGGTTGACCGGGTAAAGCTCCTGTAACGACAGATGATGAAAATGCCCGAACAGCGGTAGAAGCTGTATCCCCGTAATAAAGACGGTAAATACGGTTAACGCCGCCGTTATCCACGGATTGGCGGAAACGAGCATAATAATCAGGATAAAAATAATCGTGAGCCTGACCTGAATGCCGAGATAATCATTTGAACGCAGAAAGGCCCGCGCATACATATAGGAGAACGTTTTCCGCTGTTCAAACGGAATCATTCTGAGCAAAAAGTCGAGATACGCCCGGCGTTTTGCCTGTTTCTTCAGGTGAGGCACATCGGTAAACAGATTGGCGATTCTGTAAAACCGCTGCTTCCTTCTTAATTCATATTCAATATGGGCTTCCCATTTTAATGATTTATGTTTTGCGGCCGATGTGAAATACACATAAAGGCCGGCCATCACAATGTAGACGGCGGCAGCGTACACATAAAACGACTGTAAGACGAAGTATAAAAGCAGCATATTGCAGATAAAGCGTATGACCGCATCCATCATTTTCATGCTTCTGTCATTCATAAACGTCATCCGCCACTCCATGGCCTGATTCCACGCTTTTACCGCCAGCATCTGAATAAATACGGCGGCATACGACGCAAGCGACGCCCCCGGACTTACAGCGAAAAACAGAGGCATGCATACAAGCGACAGGGCAATAAGCGGAAACAGCTGTGACAGATAGCTGTACTTAAATGAATGCTTAAAGTATGTCCCCATTTTCGGTTCAAGCGGCAGCAGAAACACGAGGTCCGCTTCCTTTAACAGCGTCCGGACGTATGAACCGGTCAGCACAAATGAAAAGAGCACCGCCATCACCCAAAATGACGGAAAATGAACGGGAATGTCTTTGACCCACTTGCTGTACCAACTTGCCGCGCCGGCAATAAAAAAGATCAGCACAATGACGAGATGATCATTGAGCATATATTTCATATACATTCTGGTTTCCTTTATATGCTCTTCAAGCCGGGACTGCCAAATCGTAGACATATTATTCATGGCCGGCGTCTTCCTTCGTCAGTTCGATATACAAGTCATCAAGAGCTGCGTCTTTCATGCCGAACTGCTCTCTCAGTTCTTCCAGTGTGCCGCTTGCCCGCACTTCGCCGTTATGTAAAATAATGAAAGCGTCACAGTAGCGCTCTGCCGTAGCCAGGATATGCGTTGACATCAGCACGCTTGATCCGGCTTTTTTCGCGGCGTCCATCCGCTCCAGCAATGCATTGATCGCAAGCGGGTCAAGGCCGAGAAACGGCTCGTCAATGATATAAAGCGAAGGCTCCGCGAGAAACGCGCACATGATCATGACCTTCTGCTTCATCCCTTTGGAAAAGTGAGCGGGAAACCATTTCAGCCTTTTTTCCATTCTGAATTCTTTCAGAAGCGGAGGAAGCCTTTTTTCAAGTGTTTCTTTGGAAAGGCCGTACGCCATGGCCGTCAGCTCCAAATGCTCTTTGAGCGTCAGTTCTTCATACAGCACCGGCGTTTCGGGGATGTACGTAAATTGCGAGCGGTAGCTTTCCTTATCCTCCGAAAACGTCTTGCCGTTCAGCTCGATCGAGCCTTTATGCGGGTCCATTAATCCGATAATATGCCGGATCGTCGTGCTTTTGCCCGCGCCGTTTAATCCGATGAGTCCGACAATCTGGTTCGGCTCAAGGGTGAATGAAACATTTTTTAAGACCGGGTTTCTCGTATAACCGCCGGTTAAGTCTTTTACCGATAGCAGAGACATAATTTCTCCCCTTCTGATTCGTTTTTCTTCATAGTACCAAAAATAAAGTCTGATTTGAAACGATTCCCTTTTTTTCTCACGTGAAAATCGTGCATAGTTATCGTTTTGGCGGACATCATAATGTATGTAGAAGGAAACAGCTTTAATCAACTGAAAATGAGGTGTTTATAAAAGACGTCTTAGAACAGTTGGATGAAAATCAACATGTCCTGTGCTTACAATTTCTTCACACACTGCTTTGATGATGTTCTTCATTCATGATGAAATAATCAAATGAGGTGTTTGTCCCAGGAATGATTAAGCAGACCCATAAGTCTTCATTTTAAAAACAAATGAGGTGCTTACAAAAGGCATATTCAATTTTCTGTGATAAAGCTTCGTACTTCTGCATCAGGGTGAACGCGCAGCCGTTCATCCTGTTTTTTGTTTTGGCCGTTTTTGTGGTACGATGAGAATATACATATATTTCTTTTCAGGGAGGAAACCCATCTATGCACAAAGCGGACGATTGTATTTTCTGCAAAATCATTGCCGGTGACATTCCGTCTTCAAAAGTATACGAAAATGAACACGTCGCGGCGTTTCTTGATATCAGCCAGGTCACAAAGGGCCACACGCTCGTGATTCCGAAAACACATATCGAAAACGTGTACGAGTTTACGCCTGAGCTTTCTAAAGAATATTTTGAAGCGGTGCCGAAAATCGCACGCGCCATCCGCGATGAATTCGAGCCGATCGGGCTGAATATTCTCAATAACAACGGTGAAAAAGCGGGCCAATCGGTGTTCCATTTTCACATGCATATCATTCCGCGTTACGGAAAAGGCGACGGTTTCGGGGCTGTCTGGAAGACCCACGCCGAAGACTATACGCCTGACGATCTTCAGGAGATCGCTTCAACCGTCAGAAAACGGCTTGCCTCATCTTAAAGATGAGGTTTTTTTGCATCCGGAAACACAAAAAACATAAATTATATTTTTTTATATCAAAAAAATCAAAAAATTGTGATAGGATAATTGTATTATTTCTTACACTAAAGCGGAAAACAGGGAGAGATCGTAAACATGGAACGTACAACGAATTTCAATGCAGGACCCGCAGCCCTTCCACTGGATGTGCTGCAAAAAGCACAAAAAGAATTTGTCAACTTCAATGATACCGGCATGTCCGTCATGGAGCTGTCCCACCGGAGCACGGAATATGATGCGGTGCACCAAAAAGCCAAAAGCCTTCTGAAAGAACTGATGGATATTCCCGACGATTATGATATTTTATTTCTTCAAGGCGGCGCAAGCCTTCAATTCTCCATGCTGCCGATGAACTTTTTAACGCCGGAAAAAACGGCGCACTTCATCGTAACGGGCGCATGGTCTGAAAAAGCACTCGCCGAGGCGAAACTGTTCGGAAACACATCCGTCACGGCAACAAGCGCAGATTCAAACCACAACCGCATACCGGAAGCGGACCTCTCAGGAATCAAAGACGGCGCCTACCTGCATATTACGTCAAACAACACGATTTTCGGAACGCAGTGGAAAGAGTTCCCGAATTCACCGATCCCGCTCGTAGCCGACATGTCAAGCGACATCCTGAGCAGAAAAATTGATGTCAAAACGTTTGATGTTATCTATGGCGGAGCCCAGAAAAACCTCGGGCCGTCCGGCGTCACGGTCGTCATCATGAAAAAATCATGGCTTGAAAACGAAAACGCCAACGTCCCTAAAATTTTGAAATACTCCACTCACACAAAAGCCGACTCACTGTATAATACGCCGCCTACATTTGCGATTTATATGCTGAGCCTCGTCCTTGAATGGCTGGCTGAAAACGGCGGTGTCGAAGCGGCTGAACGGCGCAATCAGGAAAAGGCCGATGTCCTGTACGGCACAATCGACGCAAGCGGCGGGTTTTACGCGGGGCATGCCGCAAAAGACAGCCGTTCTCACATGAACGTCACGTTCACCCTCCGCGACAGCAGTCTAACGAAAAAATTCGTTGAAGAAGCGAAAGCGGCTAAAATGATCGGACTCGGAGGCCACCGCTCAGTCGGAGGCTGCAGGGCGTCTATCTACAACGCCGTCAGCCTGGCTGATTGTGAAAAACTGGCTCAGTTTATGAGAAAGTTCCAGCAGGAAAACGAATAAATTTCTTCTAACATAACGGTTCCTTTGATATACTGTTTGCATATCAATTTTTCCGGCCATCGCAATAAATGACGAGCATATTATTGGATGGCGAAAAAGCTTAGCAGAGGAGAGCTTAGTATGAAAACAAAAGAATTAGTCATTATGGCCCTGTTTGCGGCAATCGGAGCGGTGCTTCATTCCATTATGCCGCCGGTATTATTCGGAATGAAACCCGATATGATGCTTGTGATGATGTTTATGGGTATTCTGTTATTCCCCCGTGTGCAGAACGTGCTGATGATCGGGATTGTAACGGGAATCATTTCCGCACTCACGACATCTTTTCCGGGCGGACAGCTTCCGAATATCATTGAAAAACCGGTAACGGCGTTTCTGTTTCTCGCGCTGGCGCTTTTGGTGAAAAAGAGCGTGAAAACTGCGGCCGCCGCCGTCATTACGATAGCCGGCACCTTCATCTCCGGTTTGCTCTTTTTGGCGCTGGCCCTTCTGATTGTCGGCCTGCCGGGCGGATTCACCGCATTGGTGCTCGCGGTCGTCCTTCCGGCGGCTGTGCTGAACGCGATCGCCATGATCATTATGCATCCGATTGTGCAGACGATCTTAAAACGGTCCAATATGATTGAAACGGTGTAATAACCGCATACCGAAACCTCTTCCGGCCGGAAGAGGTTTTTTAATGTGTTTCAGCATGTTTTATACGAGAAGTTTTGTGAAAAAGATAAGGAACAATGCGAGGGCGGTTCCTGCTGAGCAGACAATGGCCTTTTGGCGGACGACCCGCTTCGGCGGATATGAAGCGGCCTGGCCGAGCAGTTTCAGGTAATAAACGGCGCCCGCCGCAAAGACAAGAGCCATACAAGATAAAACAATCATAAAGACAGACAACCTTCTCCCTCCTTTTCCCTTAAAAAATATGCTAAAATAAAGCAAGCTATGTATAGAAGTTTATTCTTCTGAACAAAAATGATAAAAGTTATGAGAAAAAAAACGGGGTGATTTCAAATGGCTGACGGACGTTCCCTTTTAACAGGCCTTTTCGTAGGCGGATTGATCGGAGGCGCAGCGGTGTTACTCTCGGCTCCTTCATCCGGAAAAGAGCTGCGGGGCAAAATCAAAGAGAATTGCAATTCAATTGAGGACACAATCAAACGGTTAAAAAAAGACGGAATGGCGCTTAAGGACCAGCTTGTCCAAACGGCGAAAGAAAGCGCAGAAGTCATTAAAGACGTAGGCGGAGAGCTTCAGACCAGCATTAAAAGGTGGCAGGAGGAAATCAAGCCGCACCAGCAGGATCTCCAAAAGGAAATCGCTGATATCGAAGAGAAAATCAGACAGCTGGAGAAAACCTTACAAAACTAATATCCTATACAACCAAAAAAAGTGCGGACCTATTGCGTTCCGCACTTTTTTTTGCGGTTTAAAGCCTTTCCCAGCAAAGGATTAAGAATTTATTATAAAATTCTTAAATTTTCATCTTTATTAATCTTTATTTTATTGGCATAATAGAGGAAAAGAAAATGTGAAGCAGGTGATCTGTATTGAATCGTGTTGAACCGCCTTACGATCTAAAAGAAGCTTTAATCTATACCCAAAAAATGGCGCAGCTGTCCAAAGCGCTCTGGAAATCTATCGAGAAAGACTGGCAGAATTGGCTGAAGCCGTACGACCTTAATATTAATGAGCATCATATATTATGGATTGCCTATCAGCTTAAAGGAGCTTCTATTTCAGAAATCGCCAAATTCGGCGTTATGCACGTATCAACTGCATTTAACTTTTCAAAAAAGCTTGAAGAACGGGGATATCTGAAATTTTCCAAGCGGCTGAATGATAAACGGAACACGTACATTCAGTTAACTGAAGAAGGGGAAAATGTATTCGAAAGCCTGCTTGAGGAGTTTGATCCGTCGAGGAACGCGGTGTTTAAAGGCTCACAGCCGATCTACCACTTATTCGGGAAGTTTCCTGAGGTTGAAGAATTAACCTGTGTCATCCGCCACATTTACGGCGAAGATTTTATGGAGATATTCGAGAAATCATTGACAAACATAAACAATGATTTTGAAAGTGAAGACGGAAGGCTGAAGAAAAAAACGGACGAATCGGCTGTCCATGAAACGGCTGAAGAGCTGGAACCGATCAACAGTTAATCAAAGTGCTTCATAATCTCAATAAACTCTTCCATCAGCGCTGTATAAAGCCCCTGCTCATACAAAGCAAAAATCGTTTCATGAACATCTAATTTTTCGTTCAGCTGTCCCGCAAAAAGCGCAAGGAGCTTGTCAAACGTCACAAAGCCTTGCGCTTTTTGCGACTCCAGCTCGTCCTCCAATTCGCGGCAGATCCGCCCGACCTCTTCTCCTTCTTCTTCGGTCAGCCCTTTTTCAATCATCATCGCATAAAAAGGGTACTTATCCATATCCACCGTTTTCACCAGCAATTGTATGTAATATTCTAAACGCCCGATACGCTGATCCATTGAATCCATCCGTTTCACTTCTTTCTATCTTTAATCTTATTTTAGCTGATAATGAATGGAGAAGAAAGGTTAAACCGTACATTTCCATGTTTCACCGAGCTCTTCTGTTCTTCTCTTTCCAGGTTTATTTTTTTCTTTAAAAAAGGATTGATTTTTTCTCCTGAAGAGAGTAAATTATTTTGAGATTGTATTCCATCTTTGTACGGAAGGATGACTCTGATGAATTGCTGGAAAACCATTAATCTGATCAAAGATTATGGTGCGGTTCGTTTATTATTGACTGCTGTAGGTTTTATGATCCTGTTTTTTATATGCAACTTCTTGGCATTCGGGCTGCTGCGTCCGAATATCAGTTTAAGTGACGGGCACGTGTTTGCTTTTTGTGTTCTGCTCGTTGTTACTTTATTTGTACATAAAGTCATACATGTCCTGCCGATGATCTGTAAAAAAAGAAAAAAGGAAATGAAAATGTACTTCTTGCGGATGCCGACATGGAAAGGCATACCGAAAACGACGATGCTGATTTCTACGATCAGCCCGTTTTTATTCATTACGCCGTTATTGTTTTATGCCGGACTGGCATTTCCGAGACACGCTCATTACTTTTATATGATTTCGAGCATTCATGCGGGGTATTGCCTGCCTGATCTTCTGTTTGCGCTCCATCTGGTCAAAGCGCCCAAATCATGTCTGATTGACCAGGAATCCGACGGTTTTGATATTTTAGTGAAAAAAGTGCCGGAGTCTTGATGTCCCGCTGATTTTTCAGGTTACATTCTATCTTTTTTAATAAATATTTGGTAATGTAATATGGGAGCAGTTCAGAGAGAGGGGGAATCTCCCATCATTTTATTCTATTTTATCGTGGCTGCCCTGTTTATTCTTTATTTCATAAACAGGCTCACAAATACATTATGCCTTGTCAGAGAGATTCCTGAAGACCGGCAGGATAAGGTATTCCGTTTTATTAATGTATCTATTTTAATTTTACTGATCTCTTCATTCGTCGAGATCTCCTTTACTGTGTAAACAGGCAAAAAAATATGGCTGACGGAGGTCTGACCCCCGACAGCCATATTTTTTTCTTAATAAAGCCAAGAAGCGCCGATGATGATCAATAAGATGAACAGAACAACCAATAATGCAAAACCGCCTGCAAATACTTCACCCATCTCCAAAAGCACCTCCTACAAAACGTTTTATTTTTCCAATTACATCATATGCAATGTACTTCTGAAACGATTAGGCGCCCGGGTAAGAAAACGGACCGCTTTTAGAAAAAGCGATCCGTTTCGCTTAACAAATGTAAGCTGCACCTACGATGATAAGCAATATGAACAGTACTACGAGCAGCGCGAAACCGTTTGAATATCCTCCGCCCATGGTTCATTACCTCCTTTTCATGATCAATATATTTGTATGTATCAGGAAAAAGTTTGACTAGACGAATGCCCTTTATTTAAAATCTTTTTACAGAAAGCCACAATATGTTATGATACGCATATGCAATTTAATTTGGATGATTAGGAGTGTTTAAAGGAATGAAGAAAATCGCGATAGCAGCTATTACGGCAACGAGCGTCCTGGCTCTCAGCGCTTGCAGCAGCGGCGACAACGACGTAATCGCCAAGACAGATGCCGGAAATGTAACAAAAGGCGAGCTCTACACGAACATGAAAAAAACCGCGGGTGCAAGTGTGCTGACACAGCTCGTACAAGAAAAAGTATTAGCAAAAAAATACAAAGTAACGGATAAAGAAATCGATAACAAGCTGAAAGAGTACAAAACGCAGCTCGGCGATCAGTACAGCGCCCTTAAACAGCAGTACGGCGAAGATTACCTGAAAGATCAGGTGAAGTACGAACTGCTTGCACAAAAAGCGGCGAAAGACAACATCAAAGTGACTGACGCTGATACGAAAGAATATTACGACGGCTTAAAAGGTAAAATCCGCGCGAGCCACATCCTTGTCGCTGACAAAAAGACAGCTGACGAAGTGGAGAAAAAGCTGAAAAAAGGCGAGAAGTTTGAAACGCTTGCGAAAGAATACTCAACTGACACATCAAAAGACAGCGGCGGCGACCTTGGCTGGTTCGATAAAAAGTCAATGGATGCAACATTCAGCAAAGCTGCATTCGGCCTGAAAGTCGGACAAGTCAGCGATCCGGTCAAAACAAAATTCGGTTATCATATCATCAAAAAGACGGAAGAACGCGGCAAATATGATGACATGAAAAAAGAACTGAAAGAAGAAGTTCTTAAACAGAAATTAAACGACAACTCAGCTGTACAGGCAGCGATTCAAAAAGTCATGAAAAAAGCTGACGTAAAAGTTGAAGACAAAGACTTAAAAGACACGTTTAACACTTCAACATCTTCTGAATCTAAATAAAAAAACTGTGCGGGCTCTCGGCGAGCCGCACAGTTTTTTTATGCGATGGAATGATTGGAGTTTTCTTCTGCATCCCCGTTTTCACTTGCGGGCGCAGCCATACGGCGCTCGCGTTCCTGTTCCATCCGTTCAATATACACCCTTCCTTCTTTTTCAATAAACGACTGGTCAAGCTTTTCCTCTTCTTTAGCTGTTGTGAAAAGCTTATATGCGCTGAAAATAATTCCGATAATGCAAAGGTATACCCACCAAGGAAAAAATAGCACGTCGGTTTCCTCCCTTTTTCACCCAGAGTCTTTATTCTAAGCTATGCTTGATAAAGACAAGTTATGAGAGCTGAACGTAAAAAAGACCGATCATAGAGAATCGGCCTTTTTATCTTATTGATGGAAAGTCGGTTTGTAGAAAGAACGGTTTTCAAGCGCAAATACACGCTCTGTGTATTCGCCCGGCTTCACCCGTTCCAGCGCTCTGTCCATCATGATCATTTTTGCATCCAGATTATCAATGTAGTGCAGAATTTCCGCTTCTTTCACCATCGGCGGTTTCGGGCTTCCCCATTCCGCTTTTCCGTGATGGCTTAAAATCAAATGTTTCAGAATCAGCACTTCTTCAGCGTCAATCTGAAGCTCTTCG
The DNA here is from genome assembly GCF_002843505.1 of Bacillus sp. SJ-10. Classification (NCBI taxonomy): domain Bacteria; kingdom Bacillati; phylum Bacillota; class Bacilli; order Caryophanales; family Bacillaceae; genus Bacillus; species Bacillus sp. SJ-10. The sequence continues at coordinate 3,666,426 of NZ_CP025258.1, forward strand.
GCTGCTTTTGAAAGCTCTGTCACCATGATCGAAATGTGCCCGAGCAGATTCCCTTCCACGGTGTACGTTGTGGAGACGGGGCCTGAAAGCTCTTTTACTTTGCCGAGATCATGCAGAATGACTCCGGCATACAGTAAATCCCGGTCAAGAGACGGATACAGATCGGCAATCGCTTTTGCCAGGTTCAGCATGGACACTACATGATACGCGAGCCCGGAGACGAACTCATGGTGGTTTTTAGCCGCAGCCGGGTAATCCATAAACTCAGCCGCATATTTTTTGACCAGATGTCTTGTGATCCGCTGGATGTTTGGATTTTTCATTTCAAAAATGTATTGAGTGACGGTTTCCATCATTTCATTTTTCGGAATCGGCGCCGTTTCCAGAAAATCATCAATGCTGACATTTTCGTTCTCGCCGGCCGGCCGGATGTTTCTCAGCTTAAGCTGGTTTCGTCCGCGATAGTGATGGACATCTCCGATCACCTTCACGATCGTCTGCGCCGCGTACGTTACTTCATCAGTCGGCTTGGCATCCCACAGCTTCGCTTCGATATCTCCCGATTGGTCCTGCAGTATTAACGTCAGGAATGGTTTTCCGTTGCTTGCGATTCCTTTAGTCGAAGATTTAATCAGAAAGTATTGATCGACCTGCTCGCCGACCTCGTGCAGCATAATACCTTTTGCCATTCTATTAAAAGCTCCCTCCATATCTTACATAATACCAGTATAGCACATACCTCTTTTTTGAAAATAAACTCTTTTATGACAGGAGCCGCATGACTTGTCCGCTGTGAAAAGACCGGCTGACATGCTCATGGCAGGTGAAATAAAGTATCTGCCGCCCGCCTTCTGAAAGCTGATTCAGCACATCAAACAGCCGCTGCAGCCGCTGCCTGTCAAAATGGACAAAACTGTCATCAAGTAAAAACGGCAGTGATACCGCAGACTCCCTCTCTGACGCAAGGGCAAAACGAATCGCCGCATAAAGCTGCTCGCATGCCGCCTGTGACAGTTCGCCTGCAGAAAACACCGTTCCGTCTTTCCGCATGACCATAATGGAATCATCAGCTTCGGAAAAATACAATTTGTGATAGCGTCCGTCCGTAAGCGGTCCGTATAATGCACCGGCGGTTTCTAACAGACGGGGAAGCGTCACTTTTTTATGCCGCTCCATTTTTTCCCTGATAATGTGTCTGACCGTCTGTAATGCGGCCCACTCTTTAGCGGTTTTTTTCACGCGCTCCTTCTGCATTTCTGTCTGCTGTTTTAAATCGGATACAAGCCCCGAGGACTCCAGCTGCTCTTGCTTCACCGTTAATAAAGCGGTTTGCTCACGGAGCTGGGCGCTTTTTTCCTCAAGCGTTTTTTTCTCTGTTTCCTTCTGAACGACTGTATGTTCAAGTTCGGACACTGTGCGGCTCATGTACGGCTCCAGCTGTTTTCCGCCTATGCCGGACAAGTGCGTTTTGATTTCGCGCAGCTGCCGCTCTGTTTCCCGGCGGCTTTCATTCAGCCTGGCGAGTTCACAAAAGTGTTCGCGGTTTTTTGCGCCTGCCGCCATGAAAAGCAGTTTGACCTGCTGTTCGTAGTAATGAACTTCTTCGTTTAATTCACGCATTTGCTCTTGTGCATGCAGCAGATCCGTTTCGAGCGCCTGTTTTCGTTTTGCTTCCTCACGGGCCCGTTCCGCCTGCGCCAGCAAAACGTGCAGTCTTTCTTTTACGGACAGCTCCCTTCCGTCTGAAGGACTCAGCTTTTTGACCCGGTCCTCAAATGCTCTTTGCAGCTTTTGCAGCCGGCCCGCTTCAATGGTCAGCTCATGCTTGTTAAGGATTTCTTTTTTGACATCTTTCATCACATGATATGCGTCAAGAAGATGGGAAGGACTTCCTGAAAACCCCAGTTCCTTCATAAAAAGTTCCGCCTGTTTTTCAGACGGCGCCATTTCCGCCTCCCATTCTTCATATTGGCGGATGACTCTTTCATATGCCGCTTCTTTCTGTTCAAGCACGGCTTGATCCGCAATCAGCTGCTGCCGGTGCCGGCCGTCACGCCAAAGCTCTTCCTGCAGAAGATCAGCCGCTTCTTTAGAGATCGCCGGCTTCTTTTTCTTGTGTCCGGGCCCTCCTCTTTCTGACGGCAGCGGCTTTTGCATGCCGGACAGCATATACAGCAGCAGAGCGCCGGTAAAAAGGGCGGCGGGCAGCCATTCTTTTAACATAGCGAAAATCGCAATGAACAGAATGCCCGCACCGAGAAAGAGCTTTTTTTGTTTGGCGCGCTGTTTTTCCAGATGCTGAACATGTGCCTGCCATTCGTTTCCTTCTGTATCAGCCGTTTGCTTATATAATTGTAAAGCGGCTTCTTTTTCTTTCCTGACAGCGGGGTCCAAAATGTTTTCCGCCGTCACGGCATGTTTTCGTTCGGCTTCTTCCAGCTCCAGCCGCGCTTGTTCGAACATCGCATCAAGCTGTGCCTTTCTTTCTCTTGCCTGTCCGGCGCTCTGCACGGCTTCCTGCAGCCGCCATTCATATTCATAATCGGTGTTCAGTGAAAGAATGCCGTCTTCCTCATGTCTTCCGAGCTGCTGCAATCCTGACGAAACGCGGGCAGATGTCTGCCGGATCTGTGATTGGATGGCGGCAAGCTGTTCGCCGCGCGATTCGTACATATGCTGCTCGCCGGAAAGCTCCTGCAGCTGCCGCTCTTTTTGCAGCAAGTCCTCATTTGGAGCGAGCAGCTCAGCCTGCCGCCGGAGTTCATCCGCTTTTGCCCGAAGCCCCTCAAGACGGGCCGCTTTCGGATGGAGATGCGATTCGTATTTTTCAAGCTGATGCATTCCGTCCTTCGGGAATTGCTTCAATGCTTCCGGATAAGAAGAAAGTTCGCTTTCCAAGGCTGTTTTTTTGTCTGCGAGCGGCTTTGCTTCTATCGCTGATTTTACTGTTTTGATTTCTTCAGTTATGTCTTTCAATCGTGCTTCGGCATCCTGCAAACGGCCGCCGGCGCTTTTTTTCTCTTCCAGAAGGCTGTGATAGCCCGCTTCCGCAGCTTCCGCCTGTTTCAGCTGGGCGCTGAGCCGCTTTAATGTATCCAACTCCTGATTTAAGCGGGGGTTCCGCCCGTTCGGCTTATACATCCTGTCAAGTTCTTTTGCCAGCCGCCCGTCAAGCTTTGCCGCCGCTTCCGACCCGAATAAGCTCGAATACAGGAGAAACTCGCCGATTTTGTCCCGGTTAAAAGCTTGAATCTCCTGCAGTCCGAATACATCGAACGAATAGATCGCTTCGTACAGCGCCCGATCTGTATCGGAAAGAAGCTGTTTGAGCCATTCTCCGTCCTTAATTTCGCCTGAAGCCGTATACACTCTGACTTTTTCGGCAGCGCCTTTTGTCCGTTCGATTTTGACAGCACCGTGATCGACATGCTTCAATTCCACAGTGCCGCCGTAAACCCCGCCATTTTTCGGTTCGTATTTTTTTGATTTCGGAAAACCGAACAGCACGCTTTTGATAAAGGACATCAATGTCGTTTTCCCCGCTTCATTTAACCCGTAGATCACTTGCACGGAAGAATCTGACAGCTGAAAACTTCGGTCGGAAAATTTTCCGTATTGGTAAATATGCATCGCCGTTATTTTCATCGCTGAAGCTCCTTCATCTGGCGTCTTAAAACGGCTTGAGCCTGCCGCTTAATATCCAGTATCTCTTCATCTGTAAATGAAGCTATCTGACGCCGGTATACGGGATGACGCTCAAGGGCTTCAAATACACCGCTCATGTCCGCGCATTGTTCTATGTCCTGAAGGAGCCCTTTAAAAAACGGATCGGGCGGCACGGTGTCTGTTTCATCCGTCCGATCCTCAAGCGCAAGCGGCCAGACGAAACATTCCTCTTCGGCCTCTTCCTCCTGTAAAGCGGAAAGAAGCTCCTCCGCGATGCCTGCGGGCGCCTCCGTCCAAAAGCGGGGCGCCGCGCCGCGAAGCACCAGCCTGACACATGCCGGGCGGCCCGCCGCGCGCAAGCCGGAGAATGTATCCGATGCGGCTTTCAGAAGTGAAGTCATATGTTCAGCTCCGGAGATATCAAGATCAATTTCCTCCCATAACACATCATGCGCTTCTTTGAATTCCCAAGACATCTCACCGTTTGCCGCCCGGACGAGATAATATCCCTTAGGCCCGGTTTCTTTTAAATGCCGTGCTTGAATATTCCCGGGGTAAATGGCGGCGGGATGCCGGGCGGACAGAACCTGCCGTTTATGAATGTGTCCGAGCGCCCAGTAATCCATGCCGCTTTTTTCAAGGTCTTCTTTCGTAAACGGGCAGTACGGGTCATGCCCTTCCGCTCCTGATAACATGCCGTGGAGCATGCCAATATGATAAGGCGCGCCGGTCATTTTCCGGTAACGGGCTGCCTGATTGACCATTACGCTTCTTTCTTGATAGCTGCATCCGTATATGCTTGCCGCAAGCTCTCCGTTTTTAAAGAAAGATTTTTCCTCCGGTGTATCCGAGGTGAAGATATGTACATTTTCCGGCCATTCAATCGGCGTCCACTTACCGCCCAAATGATCATGGTTGCCGAATATGACGAACACTTGGATATCCGCTTCCTGTAATCTCGTAAACTGTTTTCTCAAAAACAGCTGGGCTTTTAAACTTCTGTTGGCTTCGTCAAACAGATCCCCCGAAAGCAGCACGAAATCTGCCTGCTCCCGGAGTGCCCCGTCCGTCAGACGGCGGACGCTGTGAAATGTGCTTTCTTTAATACGCGCATATACCGGTTCAGGCAGATTCGAAATGCCGTAAAACGGGCTGTCCAGATGCAGGTCAGCTGCATGAATAAACGTCAGATCAGTCATCTCGCCCTCCCCTTTCTGCAAATTGAATTACCCTTATTTTAGCACCGTTTTTATACGAATGCACGTTCTGCAAAATAAAAAAACAGCCCGGCTGTTCCGGGCTGTTTCTCTTATTTTTTGGAGATGCGCAGCGCTTGTTTAATCGCTTTGAATCCGCTGGCGTTTCCGTAAATCAATACGCCGCCTTTGTAAATTTTCGCGCCGACCGCCGCAAAGATCACGATAGTGACCAGTGTCAGGGCGATTCCGGCCGCAGCCTGCCAAAACGGGATATCGAGCATCCCTACGCGTAAAAACATAATCATCGGCGTGAAAAACGGAATGTAAGATGTAACGGTAATAAAACCGGCGTCAGGATTGCCGATGCCGAACATGGCGATCATAAAACCTGCCACGACTAAAAAAACCATCGGCTGAATCGTCTGCTGTACGTCCTCTATCCGGCTGACAACACTGCCGAGAAACGCGGCAAGCGTCGCGTAAAGAAAATAGCCGAGCAAATAGAAAATGACGGCATAGACTATCGTCGAGACTGGAACATCCGTAAAATTGAGAAATGCACTGATCGGCGACGACGCCTCATTATGAGGGTTCAGCTTCAGTGAGAGATAACCCGCTGCAATCAGCACCGCAAACTGTGTGATCCCCACGAGCGCGATACCGAACAGCTTGGCAAACATCTGCTGAATCGGCGGCATGCTTGAAATTAAAATTTCCATGACGCGGGACGATTTTTCCGTCGCCACTTCCATCGCAATCATGCTTGCGTACATGATAACTGAGAAGTAGATGACAAACAGCATGATGTATACAAGCCCCATTACCTGACCGAGCTCTTCCTCAGACTTCGCCCCTTTTTCCAGCGCGTCTTTGCTGACTTCCGGCGGAGTGTAGAGGCTGCTGACTTTTTCTGCCGAAATGCCAAGCTTGGCGGTTTCGACAGCGGTTTTTGTCTGGGTTAAAGCCTGCTTGAGCAGTTTATACGCTGATTCATCGGAAATGGTCAGCGCCTTGTATGCTCCTGTTATCGTTCCTTTTTGATCTTGTCTGATGATAAACAGTCCGTCCCATTCACCGTCTTTGACACGCTTTACGGCATCTTTTTCGGACTCCTTCGTCTCCATTGCCTGGAGATCATTGTCTGTATCCGCCGCTTTAAGCTGTTTTGCAAACGCCGGGTACAGCCCGCCCGTTTCATCAATCACCGCGATTTGCTGCTTGCCGTCATCCGATTGAAACACGGATATAATCGATTGCAGGTTGGTCACCGCTAATACTAATAAAACGGTAATGGCGGTCGAAATAATGAATGACTTTGCCGCGATTTTGTTTTTATATGTATGAAACAGCATAATCCAAAATTTATTCATAAACGGCCCCCACCTTTTCTATAAAAATATCATGCAGTGACGGCTCTTCCAATTCGAACTTCCGTATAAAACCTTTCCCTTGCAGGGCCCGGAAAATATCCTGAGAAACCGGTTCATTCGCGACCTGCAGTCTGATCCCGTCATTTGTTTCCTTCCATTTCACGACGCCTTCATGCGTTTTTAAAAAGCTGAGGTCATCATCTGAATGAACGGTGACATTTTTTTTGCCGAAAGACCGCTTAATGTCTTTCAGATTGCCTTGAACGACGGGTTTTCCCTTCTGGAGAATGCACAAATTCTCGCAAAGCTCTTCCACATGCTCCATTCGGTGGCTTGAAAAAACGATAGAAACGCCGCTGTTTTTCAAAGAAATAACCGCTTCTTTCAGCAGCTCGACATTCACCGGATCAAGACCGCTGAAAGGTTCATCGAGAATCAGCAGTTCAGGCTTATGCAGGACGGCCGAAATGAACTGGATTTTCTGCTGGTTTCCTTTCGACAGCTCTTCGACTTTCTTATTCTTGTAATCTGTAATGCCGAACCGCTCGAGCCATGTCATGAGCTCTTTTTCCGCCTCTTTTTTGCCCATTCCTTTTAATCTCGCCAGATAGACAAGCTGGTCACTCACCTTCACTTTCGGATACAGCCCCCGCTCTTCCGGGAGATAGCCGATTTTTTCACTGATGGAATAATTGACCGGCTGCCCTTTCCAGGTGATATGCCCGTCAGTCAGGCTTAAAAGACCTAAAATCATCCGAAAGGTCGTCGTTTTTCCCGCGCCGTTTGCGCCGAGCAGCCCGAACATTTCCCTTTCAGGTATTTGCAGGTTCAAATTGTCAACAGCGGTAAAGCTGCCGAATGTTTTCGTTACGTTTTCAATTGTAAGCACAAATCCAACTCCTTCCTTGACCCATTATATACTAATAATGGGTAAAAATTAATGGAGGATTTTAAATTCTTTATCAGAATATCATTCTATAAAGGGGGTGACATGATGGGACAATATGTATTGACCGCATTCCATGCGTCGGGAGAAACGCTGCTGAATGAACGGATCGAAGCGGATAATGAGGCGGAGGCGAAGGCCGCCGGAGAGGCTTTATTGAAGGAAAAAAAGCTTGAGAACAGTACTCATCGCTTGGTAAATGAAGCCGGAAAGCTGATTTTATTCCACAGATAACAGAAGCTTTCCGGCTTCTGTATTTTACCGGTTAAATTGCGGCGTCCGTTTTTCTAAAAAGGCGCGGATGCCCTCTTTATGATCATCCGTTTTTCTCATATTTTCCTGGGCCTTTCGTTCAAGAGACAAAACGTCTTTTAACCGGCTGATATGGAGGCTCTGATAAATAGCCTTCGTTTCAATCATCGCTGACAGCGGCGCATGCAGCAATCGGTCGATATACGGTTGTGCCCCCTCCGCAGGGCCGCCGCTGAACAGCCCGTCGGCAAGCTTGAGCCGCACCGCTTTTTCAGCAGGCAATTTTTCACCGCTCCAAATCAGTTTTTTCGCTTCGATCTCACCGACGCGTCTCATTAATAAATAATGGCCTCCTCCATCGGGAACCAATCCGATGCCGATGAAATTCATCGCGAGGCGGGCGTTTTCTTCGGCGAGCACCACATCGGCGCACAGCGCGAAACTCAGCCCGAGCCCCGCCGCGGCTCCGTGGATGGCGGCAATCACAATTTTTTTCATATCATAGAGGGTCAGCGTAATGGATTCGATCATTTTCATGAGCCGTTCATATTCTCCTGAATCATGATCAGACGTCATCATCTGAATATCACCGCCCGCGGAAAATCCCCGGCCTTCCCCCCGTAAAAGCACGATAAGCGCCTCACTGTCGGCTGCCATCACGCATGCATTTTCCAATTCCCGGAGCATTTGTTCATTCAGCGCATTGTAACTGTCAGGCCGGTTCAGCACAATCTCCGCGATCTTTCCCTTTTCTTCATAACGAATATACTGCATGTTTACATCCCCCTTGAATCCGCTTACATATTTTGTTCAAATGATATATTCCTTCCCCCGAAGCGAAACTCCTTTATTTTTCAAGGTCAACAGATACCGAAAAATGCATATCATTTGAAACTGAACATACATTTTTATATAGTGAAATTGATATACAAAACAAAAGGGGGGAAAAACGCCGATAATGAAATATGTGATACTCAGCTTGTTACTGAGCTTTTTTATGGTGCTGTTCCCCCCTTCGGATGTCGCTCTTCCTTCCCAATTGGTGACAGAAACAGACAGCCATGTACAAATTTCGGTTTACCCGCAGGAAACGGATTCGGCAAAGACGCCGGTTCAAACCAAAACCGCTCCGCAAGGCCTGTCAAAAGGATACGGTGCGTTATCCCGGATGATCTCCCTGTTATCTGTCAAACCTCTTGATCAATTCATTGATTCCACCATGGAAAGGACATGCGCCATTCCGATACAATACCAGTCAAATTACCTCCGGCATCAGACCATTTCTCATTGCCAATCTGTATTTACGGTGTAAAAACAGTATATTCCGGAGGGATTTTTTATGAATATTAAAGAAAACGATCTGCCCGGCATCGGGAAAAAATTCGAAATCGAAACGAGAAATCATGAAAAAATGACGATCATCATTCATGATGACGGCAGGCGGGAAATTTACAGATTTGATGACCGCGACCCTGATGAGCTTCTGGCAAGCATTTCACTTGATGATGCGGAAGCAAGACAGATTGCCGCGATTATCGGCGGGATGGTGTATAAACCGCAGGCGCTTGAATCGATTGAAATGGCGTTCAACGATCTGATTATCGAATGGTTTAAAGTTGAAAAAGGGGCAAAAGCGGCAGGGCGGACGCTCGGCGAACTGGATGTGCGCCAGAACTATGACGTGACGGTCATCGCCATCATTAAGCATAACCAGAAAAAGCTTTTAAACCCGGGCGCTGATTCGCTCCTTGAAGCAAACGATACACTCGTCCTCTCAGGTGAAAGAAAGCATCTGAAGAAACTGATCCAAGACTTCCTCTCCAGAGACGGAGTGTGATCTGTTTATGGACCATCTCGTATTTGAAGTCGGTACGGCGTTAGTTCTTGTGGCCATTGCGAGTGTCATCGCCAATAAAATTAAATTCTCGATCATCCCCTTCCTGATCATTTTAGGAATGCTTGTCGGGCCGCACGCGCCCCAAGCGGGCATCATTGACCTGACGTTTATCGAAAGCCGGGAAGTGATTGAATTTTTCGGACGGATGGGCGTCCTGTTCCTCCTCTTTTACCTCGGGCTTGAATTCTCGGTCGGAAAATTAGTCAAATCCGGACGTTCAATTGCCGCCGGCGGAACGATTTATATTCTGATTAATTTCAGTTTAGGGCTGATCTACGGCTTTATCACGGGCTTTTCCTTTTTGGAAGTGCTTGTATTGGCGGGTGTCATCACGATATCATCAAGCGCCATTGTCGCAAAGGTGCTTGTCGACTTAAAGCGCACGGCCAATCCGGAAACGGAGCTGATTCTCGGCATCATTATGTTTGAGGATATCTTTCTGGCGGTTTACTTGTCCGTCGTCTCCGGGCTTGTTCTGGGAGACGCGACGTCTGTCGGAGGCGCGCTGATGTCAATCGTGATCGCTTTCGGATATATGCTGCTGTTTTTCATTGCCGCCCGAAAATTGCCGCCTCTGCTGAACAAGCTGCTTGATATCCGTTCAAACGAGGTATTTGTCATCGTCATTTTCGCCGCGCTCTTTTTCATTGCCGGCTTTTCCGAAACGATTCATGTCGCTGAAGCGATCGGCGCGCTCTTGCTCGGACTCGTATTTTCGGAGACGGCCCATTCTGACAGGATTGAGCATCTTGTCGTGCCGTTCCGTGACTTTTTCGGGGCCATGTTTTTCTTCAGCTTCGGTCTCAGCATTGATCCGTTTTCACTCGGAGATGCGGTATGGCTTGCCCTCGGCGCCGTTCTGCTGACGATTGCCGGAAACTTTATCGCCGGCATGATCGCCGGACGCCGGGCGGGGCTTTCTCATAAAGCATCGTCTAATATCGGGCTGACCATTGTGTCACGCGGCGAATTCTCCATTATCGTCGCAAATCTCGGCATCGCCGGCGGCCTGTCCGCTTCACTTAAACCTTTCGCCGCCTTATATGTTTTAATACTGGCCATCTTCGGCCCTTTGCTCACGAAAGAATCGAAGCGGATATATCTCCTGTTGAACAGCGTGTTCAAATGGAAGACGCCTGAAAAGAAGCCGCAGAAATCATAAAAAAAACTGACCTCTTCATAAGGGGTCAGTTTTTTTGAGCGGGAAGAAATTGCTGAAAAGCCGTTTTTTTATTAATGGAGAAATGCTCTTTCCCCAGAATGGTATTGATGATTTTTTGGTTTCTGTAAACAGACAGCTTCAAATTCGTAGCGCCTGTTCCGTGAGCATGATCAAGATTCGTTAATGTGAAAAAATGATGCCGCCTGTCGTCCTTAAAGATAAGACGGGAATCGGCCGTCACTTTAAACCGTTTCTCATCCTCCCATTCGATATCGGGGGCAATTGCCGTAAACCATTCCGGAATATGAGGTTTAAAGCCGGTCGCCAATATCACTTTTTCTGAATCGGCCGTAAAGGTTTCATCCATCTGCCATTGATGAAAGCTCAGTACGCAGCGCCCATTTTGCTTTTCAATTTTTTCAAGCTCCGCCATCGGCTGAATATACACGTCAGGCGAACCTCCGCTGATCGATCTGTGATACAGGGCATCGTAAATGGCGGCAAGTGTGTCAGAATCAATGCCGTGGCGCAGTCCGTCCAGCTCAGGGAGCGTGTTCAGCCGTTCTTTAAAAGGCAGGCGGTTAAAATATTCCACATAATCAGGTGTAAACATTTCCTGCCCGAGCTTGGCGGTTTCCAATTCTCGAAATCCGGCGGAGCGTGTCACCCATTGCAGCCGGCTGCGGCGGTATTGTTCATCGTGCAATAAGTCAGAAAAGATCTCCGCGGCGCTCTGTCCGGAACCGACCACCGTAATTGATTCGGCGCCGGCGAGCTCGTCTTTCCGAAACAAATATTCCGTGCTGACCATCGTGTCCTGACGCGCTTCGTCAGCAATCTCTGCGGGAATAAGCGGCTCAGACCCCGTCCCCATGACGAAATGCTTCGTTTGATAGACACTGATGCTTCCGTCCTCAATGTTCTTGACGCTGACGTCATAATGTCCGCCGGCATTTTTCACACCGATTACCTCTGAGCCGAAACGGCATGATTTGATTTCTGAAGCCGCCCAGCTCAAATAGTCGTTAAATTCCCGTCTCGGAATATCAAATTCATTAAACGTATAAAACCGGTACAGCCGGTCATGTTCATGGAGAAAGTTTAAAAACGTGTAGCGGCTTTTCGGATCGGCGAGCGTGACCAGGTCCGCCAGAAACGCCACCTGTAAATCCGTCCCTTTAATTAATAGACCGGGATGCCACGCAAATTCTTTCTTTTTATCGAAAAAAAGAGCGTCTGTTCCTGGTATATCCTCTAACAATGCGGCAAGCCCTAAATTAAACGGCCCGATTCCCGCTCCTATGACATCATACATAATTACACCTCTTACGAATAACAGTCTGATGGTCTTTTCCCATTTTTGCAGACGGTTAAACATAAAAAAACGGCACGCTGATTCCGTGCCATTTTTGATATTATAATGCAGATTTGACGAACATCTCATCTAAGTATTTGATTTTCTCTTCTGTATAATGCTCGAATCGGTCATTATATGATTTCGGATCTTTCGGATTGGCGAAGTGCGTGATTTTTCCGGTTTCCGGATGAATGAATTTGCTTGCCGCGCCGCAGCCGATACCGATAATCGTCTGCACTTCTTCCATAATCATAATGTTGTAGATGCTTTCTTGACCAGGGAAGGAGTAGCCGACATTTTCAAGGTTTCCGAGAATGTTTTTCTGCCGGTACAAGTAGTACGGCGTATAGCCGTGCTCTTTTGTCCAGCGGACGGCGTCATCCATCATGCGGGACACTTCCTGTCTGTCGGCAACTTTATACTTATGCTTGTTTCTCGTCATTTCTGACGCCCGTTTAAAAGAAAGCGTATGAACGGTCAAAGATTCAGGCATCAGCTTTTCCGTTTCTTCAAGACTGTGCCTGAACTCAGCCGTCCCTTCTCCCGGCAGGCCGATGATCAGGTCCATGTTGATGTTATTCATGCCGTGTTTGCGGGAAAGATGGTATTTTTCGATGGTTTCTTCAACTGTATGATGTCTGCCGATGGCCTTAAGCGTTTCGTTTTCATAAGATTGCGGGTTAATGCTGATTCTGTCAATCTTATACTTATTTAAAACGGCCAGCTTTTCCTCCGTAATCGTGTCGGGTCGGCCCGCTTCAACGGTAATCTCCCTGATATTCGCGACATCCGGGAAAGAGCGGACCATTTCTTCATATAAAAGATCCATTTCTTCAGCGGTAATGCTTGTCGGCGTGCCGCCGCCGAAATAAATGGTCGTCACTTTGATATCATGCCGCTTCAGCCATTCTCCGATTTTCTGCATTTCATAGTGAAGCCCCCATAAAAAGGAGCCGACTCTTCCCGCCTGTCCTTGAATGGCATAAGCCGGAAACGTGCAGTAGGCGCATTTCGTCGGGCAGAACGGGATGCCGATATATATGCTGACTTCATCTTTGACCCGATACAGATCGGGAACCGCAGCGAGCTGGCGGTCGACAATCTCCTGCATCAGATTGATTTTTTCATCATGGATCAGATAATCTTTTTTCAGATCGGCGTGCGCCTCTTCTTTTGTCAGGCCGCTCTGCAGCTTTTTATGAAGAAGTTTAGTAGGTCTGATGCCGGTTAAGATTCCCCATTTTTGTGTCATGCCCGTATGCGATTGAAGAAGATTTAAGTAGACGTATGACAGCGTGTTTTTCACCTGTTTAAATACTTCTTTTTCGCTCCATCCGGCAAGAAGCGGTTTCGTATGATGTTCCTTTTCGCCGGTTCCTTTGATTTCTCCGGATACCGACACGCTGTCTGCATCTTGAGAAATGGCAAGTGAGATGACGAGATCAGAGGGTTCCTCCGTTTCGCCGTACGCAAGAACACACTCTTCAAAAAATAAATTCGCGATGTTTTGCAGCGGACGATGCAGCCTGTCATCCGTGATGCCGTCTATTTTTATTTGCAATGTGATCACCTTATTTTTCAGATTCAAAACTTTCTTTAGTGTACAGAAAGAACAGGCTAAAATCAATCCGCGAAAAAGCCGCAGACCGGCGTTTCGCGTCTGCGGCTCTTGATTACGGCCGTTTCATATGGAACTTATCGAGAAAGCCTTTGCGGTGCTGCATGCGGAAATATTCCTTAATCATATAGGCGACTCCCTGTTCATCATTTGACCTTGTCACCCAGTCCGCTTTTCTTTTTAATTCATTTGAGGCATTCCCCATCGCGACGCCGAGACCGGCCAGCTCGATCATCGGCAGATCATCTTCCTGATGGCCGATAGCCACAACCTCTTCCATTGAAAGCCCGAGATCAGCGGCGACCATCGAAAGTCCGCTTTCTTTTGAAACCCCTTTAGGCACGATGTTCAGTTTTTCTCCGTTGACGCGGATCACATCGACGGCCGGGAATGCTTTCATTATCGTATCCGTTATATCAGCCTGCAGACCATCTTCGGCATGCACTTCAATGACGGGCGCTGAAACCGGCTCATCAAGGAGCAGGTCACTTAATGATTCGACAAACTGCACCGGATAAAAAATCGGGTCAGACGGATGAATCATCGTTTTCCCGACCAGATTGGAGTTCACTTTCTTCTTGTTTCCGATCGAATATTTTTCGTGAAGAAGCCGGATATTGCATGGATAGCTTTCCAGCACCTGAACGATATTAAACGTGTGATCTTCTGATATTTTCTTTTCAAAAAACGGCTCATCTATTTTTTCAGAAATGTATGCGCCGCTGTGGGTAATCAATTTTGCATTCAGCTTTAATATTTTCGCCACTTTTTGAGCGGAGCGAAAATGGCGGTTTGTGACCAGTGTGACGTAAATTCCTTTTTTCTTGACGTATTCGATGGCATCCTTTGTCGTCTGATGAAGTTTGCCGTTGGAGCGAAGAAGCGCTCCGTCTATATTTAACGCCAGCATTTGTTTTGACACAGAGAAGTCCCCCTCCTTGATGACTGTACTTGTCATTAGGATATGACCCTGTCTCTTTGTTTAGAACAACCTTTTCTCCGCAGCAAAAAAGCCTGCCTCAAGCAGACTTTGAACTGTCGTTTTGTTGGGATACGATCGATTTGCTGCCTTCTCCCCAATGTGTATTTCTATTTACGAAATATATCAGGAACCCCTTATTTGACCGTTGATGCGCTCGTTTCACTTACTCTCTGTTGCTACCCCTTAACATACCAGGCAGTATAGGCGACCGTATCCTTAGATCATCTGTAAGTGTAGGCGCTTTCAGAGTTATTATCTCAATTATATTGTTAAAAAACAAGGGTTTTTTTAACTAAAAAAATCAGAGGAAATATCTATGCTGAATGTATGATAAAGTTGAAAGGGAACATACATTCTCATATAATAAAAGAAAAAAAGCGGTGACTGTCATGTCTCTATTAAAAGATATTTATAACGAAGAATTTGCAGAAGCACTTCTGAACAGAATCAAATCGGCGTATCCGGCTTTTGAGCGGGACAAGTGCCGGGCGCTGATGTTTCAGGAAGATTGGCCCGGACTGACGTTAAAACAGCGGATGCGCCGGATCACAGACTCTTTATATGAAACACTGCCGAAGGATTACATACGGGCGCTTAACGTCTTATATGAGACAGCTCCCCGCTTCTCAGGGCTCGCCGGGATTATTTTTCCCGATTATGTCCAACAGTACGGAACGGATCACTGGGACGAATCCATGAAGGCGCTTCAGTATTTCACTCGTTTTTCCACTTCCGAATTTGCGGTCCGCCCGTATATCAGGCTTGACCGGGAGCGGATGTTCAAAGAGTTCCTTTCCTGGACGGAGCATCCGGACGAACATGTCAGAAGGCTTGCCAGCGAAGGCTCAAGACCGCGCCTCCCATGGGGAATCTCCATTCCGGCTCTTCTTGACGATCCTTCTCCGATTCTCCC
The DNA here is from genome assembly GCF_002843505.1 of Bacillus sp. SJ-10. Taxonomy (NCBI): domain Bacteria; kingdom Bacillati; phylum Bacillota; class Bacilli; order Caryophanales; family Bacillaceae; genus Bacillus; species Bacillus sp. SJ-10. Next base: position 3,681,788 of record NZ_CP025258.1, read on the forward strand.
TGTTCTGGACCGCTTGATGCAGGATGACTCGTTATATGTCAGAAAAAGCGTGGCGAATAACCTGAATGACATCTCCAAAACACATCCGGATCTTCTGCTACAGATCGCAGCCGAGCGGTTCGGAAGCTGTCCGCACACGAACTGGATTTTGAAGCACGCCTGCAGGACACTGTTAAAAAGAGGAGACAAACAGGCGCTTGCGGTTTTCGGGTTTGAAGACGCCTCCCGGATTTCATTGGAACGTTTTACACTGAATTCGGAAACGGCCGCCATCGGAACAAGCATACATTTTTCTTTTCAGATCCGCTCATCCGCCCGGCAAAAAGTCAGGGTTGAATACGCGATTGATTTTGTAAAGAAAAGGGGGCACCGCAGCCGCAAGGTGTTTAAGATGTCGGAGTCCGCCATGGATAACGGGGACGTAAAAACCTTCAGCAAACATCATTCCCTTAAAGATTTAACCACCCGCAAGCATTATCGGGGAATTCACACTCTGTCTATCATCATTAACGGAACGGTAAAAGGTTCGCTTGATTTTTCTGTTGAATAAAAAAACCCCTCCATTTCATAGATGGAGGGGTTTGGAGCTTATTCCGGGCTGCCGTAAAGCTCTTCAAGAGGTTTCATAATGATTTTGTTTAACTCGCCGATCAGCATGCTCATGCGCTGTTCCGCTTCCATCAGCTGAGAAATCAATTCATGCTGCTGTACGAGAGCAACCGTTTTTTGTGCCTGCTCTACCTCTTCCTGAGTGATTTCTTCACCTGACATCTGTTTCTGCTGCAGCTGCAGCTGTACATTGCGGAAGTTATCAAACATGCGTTTTGCCGATTCATCTGCGTTTACTTGATCATAAAGCCCTCTCAGACGGCTGTATTCATCACTGTTTCGCAAAGCTTTTTCAAGATCATATGCTGCATCATAAAAATGAACTGCCATAGTAACCGCTCCTTTCTTCCTTTCGGACATACCACTCCACTATAACAGACTGCGGAGCGACTTTCATCATCGGCGTATGTTTTCCTTAGAAAAGAATGACAAACAAAGCCTGAATTGCTCCGATTATCCCGCCGAGCAAACCGCCTAAATACGTTATCATCTTAAATTCTCTCTTGGAAATCGACAGCACCATTTCCTCCAGCCGTTCAACGGGAAACTGATCAACCTGCTCTTTGACCACTTCCTCAAGACGCAGCCGTTTCAGTACATCCTCCAAATGAGCGGCAATACTGCCGAGTGCCGCATCAAGCAGCTTCGGCGCGTACGTTCCCGTAATCTCCCCTTCATAACGGGAGATGATGTCACCGAGCCGGCATTCGAAAAAGGGCGCGGTTTGAAGTGCGGCCAAAGCCCGCTTTTTCATGCTGAACAGCAGATCTTTCGCATTCCACTTTTCATCGGCCTCATAAAGTGTATAAGATTTGAGCTTGCCCCATTCTTGAGAAAGCAGATCAGCCAGAAGCTTTTTCGTTTCCTCATTGCGCAAAAACTTTAACAGCTCAGGCAGCACACGGTCTGCCAAGCTTGAATTGCCGAGGAACATCTGCACCATGCTGCCGAGCATCCCCCGGGAATTCAAAAAGTCGTCAATCATATTTCCGAGCCTGTCTTTCCCTTCTTCGCTCTCAAAATAATCAATGCTCCGCTTCAGGATATAATCTGCGGCCATCGGGACTTTTTCATCCAGCTTTTCCTGAAGCTCATCAGGAAGCCAGTCTTTTATGGCGCGGTGCTCATATTTCCGGTACAGTTCCGAAAGCTTTTCATCGGTAAAACGGTCAATCCAGGCATCCGTTTTTTCCTGCGGATTCCGGATGCCCGCGGCGGCCAAAGCTTCGTGCACCGTCATCTCGGAAGCGGCCATTTTTTGCGTGAATTGTTCGGCGAAAAGAAGCGCCTGGTTTTTAACGGTATCTGATAAAAGCCGTTTTTTTATTCCTTCCGGGGTTAAAAGGTGGTTCGTCACCATGAGCCCCATTTGTTTTGCCAATTCATCCCGCCTTTTCGGGATCAGCCCCGGCGTAAACGGAACCCGTTTTCCGAACAGGTAATACGGCCGGTACGGACGAAATAACATCTGAATGGCAAGATGATTCGTCACCGCGCCGATCGCGGCTCCGATCACAATCATAAATAGAAACGTTCCTGCTATGCCCATTCCTTTTCTTCTGCCTCCATCTAATGTTCTATTTTCTTGATGATATATCTATTCGTATTATAGAGGCTGGCGTGCATGCGGGCAAATGAAGAACCTGAATTGTTGTTTGTGAGGAATAAGGCAAGATGCTGTTTCGTACTCTTTACAGTAGATCATCTTTTATGATGCGCCTTAGCATATTTATTGGATGGAAGGGCCGTTCCATCAGCGGCTTTTTGAATAAAGGGGGAGTAATAATATGACAACACTCGGTTTTATGTCTGTATCCCGCCGGCACGAAGAAGATTACGCCGGGGAATTGGCTGAAAGAGCGCCTCAATATAATGTGCGCTTAGCCCGCTTTACACCGTTTGATATATTTCCGGATTCTTTGCGCGTAAAAGCGCTCGTCTATCACCCGCAAAGCGGAAAGTGGAACGAAACGGAAATCGATATTCCCGAATATATTTACGACCGCTGTTTTTACGGAAAATCCGCTGAAGCGCAAAAAGCCAAACCGATCGTCGAATGGCTGAAAAAATATCGGAAAACGGAATTTATCGGCCGGGGGCTTCCTGATAAATGGACGGTCACGGATGCGCTCCAAAAACATCATCTGATCAGTCCCTATATTCCTGAAACGGCCGAAGTCAGCCGCTATGAACAGGTGCAATCATACTTAGCCAAGGAAAAAGCATGTATACTTAAGCCCGCTTTCGGCGCGGGAGGCAGAGGCATCATCCTGCTTGAAACAGGCAAAAAATCAATTACGGCCACTTACTATATCGGAAAAAACAAACAAACAAAATCATTTTCCAATCACGTGTCTTTTAAGTCTTGGTGCAAAAAAGTGCTGCAGCACCGCTATTTGCTTCAATCCTACTTAAATATCCAGGATAAAGAGCGGCATCCGTGCGACATCCGCATTTTCATGCGCAAAACTGAGTCAGGCGTTTGGGAAACGGTCGGAAAAGCGGTCAGAAGGGGTTATCAGAACGGTCTTTTATCTCATTTCCCCGGAGGATCTGAACCGATTAAGTTTGACACATGGTTTGAGGAAATTCCGAGAAAGCAGCAGGCCGTTTTATTGGATGATGTCTTTTCGATCACCCAATCCGTCCCTTATTTCCTTGACGAACGGTTCGGGCCGCTGTTTGAGCTGGGGCTCGATATTTGTTATGCCAAAGACGGACGCATCTGGCTTTTGGATGTCAATTCAAAGCCGGGGCGGAAAGCTATTTTAAGCGTGGCTCCGGAGGCGAAAGAGGATTTGTATACGAGTCCGCTGAGACGCTTCCGCGAACTTCAGTCACAGGAAAGCCGGAAAGGAGTATTACCGCGTGAATCATAAAGGGATGATTGTCGGCATCGATAAAAAAAGCAAAAATACGCTGTTTCTCCCCTCCTCCATGAAACGGGAAGGGCTTTTATCCGCTGCCTTCGGGACCAAGGTTGTCAAATGCCGTGTAGCCTTTTCTCAATCACTTGAAAAAAGCGCGCTCCTTTCTGAAGATTTGTTTGAGGAGCTGTTGATACCGCATAAAAGCCGGGCTGACTTTCTCATACACGGCCAGACGGTGCACATCGGTCCGCTGATCGGCGTTTTCACAGCCGGGTTCACATCATCGCCGACCCGCCCGTTAAGAGACCGCACAGACTTCTTTTCCAAGATGCTCTCTCTTCATGAACAGGCGAACGGATATTGTTTTGTTTTCGGTGCTCATCAGATCAACTGGGAAGAAGGCACCGTCCAAGCGCTGATTTATAAAGAAAACAGCTGGAAACGGACGGCCGTCCCGCTTCCGAATGTCGTATATGACAGACTCCCGAGCCGAAAAACGGAAGAAGTTCCGCTTTTACAACAGACAAAACAAAGGCTGATGAATGTCTATCAGATTCCGTGGTTTAATCCGCAATTCTTTAATAAATGGGACATTCATAAGCTTCTGGAAAAAAACAGTCTCACCGCTTCACTTCTGCCAAAATCTATCCTGCACCCGAATGCGGAAGCGTTAGAAACGTTATGCAGCACGTTTGACACCGTCTATATCAAACCTGCAGACGGCGCACTCGGAACGGGGATTTACAAGGTGGAAAAAACAGATGCCGGCTTATCTGTCAAACACACGAATGAGGAAAAAACGGTGGTGACGGCAGAGTATTCAGATGCGGCATCCTTCATGACATCATTTAAAGAAAACAATGACCCGTCCGCATTTTTAATTCAGCAAGGCATTGACCTGATCCGGCTGGATGGGCGCCCCGTCGATTTCAGGGTGCACACGAATAAAAACGCCGAGGGGAAGTGGACAGTGACGGCCATTGCGGCAAAAATTTCCGGTGAAAACAGCATCACGACGCATCTGGCAACCGGCGGAGAAGTCAGGACGTTAGCTGAATTATACGGCGATCCGCGCGAGAGAGTCGGCATGATGCGGAAACTTTCAAAAGCCGCCTTGGCGGTCAGCCGCGTGTTAAATGAGCACATTGAAGGTTTTATCGGCGAAATCGGTTTTGACCTCGGCGTCGATCATTCAGGGAAAGTTTGGATGTTTGAAGCCAATTCCCGCCCCGGGCGCAGCATTTTTTCCCATCCGAAGCTGAGATCGGTCGATTACCTGACAAAACGGAGAAATTTTGAATACGCGTCGTATTTATCAGAACGGTCCATCACCGCCCCGGAAAAACTTTGGCGGTGAGGCTGTCTTTTTTTTGGTTTACCCGGGACAGGCAATGAACGATGAGCTACAATGAACAAGATCAACATTTCCCATAAGGAGCGTGAACGTCATGATTTCGCACTTCAGCTGGAAACCGTTATTCAAAAAAGAGAAACTGCCCGGATGGCGGATTTCATTTTACTGGCAGGGTACGCATTACGAAGGGATTTACCATAAGTCCGGAGACATTGAATGGGGACACACACATCCGGGAAAAGAAGAGCCGGCTCTCGTAAAAGAGCTGCATGAATTAATGCTTTATCACATATATGACTGAAAGCTAAAAGCTCAGCCGCACCAGGCTGGGCTTTTCTTTTTCCTTCCGCTATTTACCACACCGTTTTCCGAATGAGATGCCGTTTGCTTTACCATAATACGTAGTACAAAGCGGCAAACAGCATTGGGTGAAGCCGAGCTGGCAATGGTTTTCATTCCGAAAATCATCGGCTGGTGCAATTCCAGCAAACCCAACCATACTACTTTATAAAGGAGATCATACAAATGGCAAACAACAACTCTTCAAACCAACTCGTAGTACCCGGCGCTGCTCAAGCAATCGACCAAATGAAATACGAAATTGCTTCTGAGTTCGGCGTAAACCTTGGCGGAGAAACAACTTCTCGTGCAAACGGTTCTGTCGGAGGAGAAATCACGAAACGTTTAGTATCTTTCGCACAGCAGAGCATGGGCGGCCAAGGCGTACAATAACTCAATAAATGGCTTACAGAAGGCGCGGGATACCGCGTCTTCTTTTATGCCGTCACCCTTTTTTCCTATTCCACATACCCTAGGAAAAAAGGAGGGAAAACATGTCATTCATTGCCTCAGTCAATTGGGAGCTGTTTCAGTTCGTAAGTGTCTCTTTGGTCAATGAATATGTTGCCCACCATTTCCCGTTTATTCACAGGTATTCTTTTCCCCGCTGTTTTGAATGATATAATGAGCGGCGAGGAGGTTTTTTACATGAACATCGCTTTACTCGGAGCAACGGGAAGAGTCGGACAGGCTTTTATAAAAGAAGCGCAGAAACATGGACACATGGAGATATTCGCTCTTGTCAGATCAGCCGGAACAGTCCTTCCCATTCCTGAAAAACATATCATAACAGGGAATGCGAGGCGGCGGGAAGATGTAAGCCGATTGATTTCCAAAGCGGACACAGTCGTGAGCTGTCTCGGCACGGACGGTGACGATACCCTTTCAGCCGCTATGACCCATATCATAGACGGCATGAAACGGCATCATGTTCAGCGTCTGATTACGATCGGCACCGCGGGTATCCTTCAATCACGGCTTATGCCTGATCAATACCGTTTTGAATCGGCAGAATCAAAACGAAAATCAACAAGAGCCGCAAAAGAACACGCCCGCGTATACGAGATGCTGCTGGCAGAGGATCTTGACTGGACGATCATCTGTCCCACCTATCTTCCTGACGGAGATGCTGCCGGAGTTTACCGGTTCGAACAAGATCGCCTTCCTGAAGACGGCGCTGAAATCACCGTCGGAGACACGGCGCATTTTCTGTACCGTGAGCTGATCAGCCCGCAGTTTGTCAGAAAACGGGTGGGACTGGCTTACTGAATGAAAAAAAGGGCGAATCTTTAGATTCACCCTTTCCGATTACACCGCGGACTTCGCCGTTCCTTTCTGCAATTCATACATTTGATGGTACTGCCCCTTTTGCGCCATTAATTCGTCATGGCTTCCCTTTTCAATGATGCGGCCCTTTTCCAGCACGAGAATCTGGTCTGCGTGTCTGATCGTGGAAAGCCGATGGGCGATAATAAATGTCGTACGCCCTTCTTGAACGACTTGCAGCGCTTTTTGAATGACTGCTTCTGTTTCGGTGTCAATGTGCGCCGTCGCCTCATCCAAAATTAAAATGGCCGGATCAAACACAAGCGCTCTTGCAAAAGAAATCAGCTGACGCTGGCCTGAGGACAGTGTGCCGCCTTTTTCAGTAACGGGCTCTCTGATGCCCTTTGGCAGAGATTTCAGAAGACTTGCGGCGCCGACTTGGCGAAGCGCTTCTTCCGCCTGCTCCAAAGAAATACGCTGATCATCGAGTGTCACATTGGAGCCGATCGTGCCCGAGAAAAGATACGGGTCTTGCAGCACAATGCCCATATGCGACCTCAGCTCCTGCCTCGACATGCCGTATATGCTCTGACCATCCAGCAGAATATCCCCTTTTTGAGCATCATAAAAACGGAACAGAAGATTCAGGATGGAGCTTTTGCCGGACCCCGTATGGCCGACGAGGGCGACCGTCTCCCCTTTTTCAGCTGTAAAGCTGATGTGTTTCAGCACCTCTTCTCCCTTTCGATATCCAAAAGAAACATCGCGGAATTCCACAGTTCCTTTCGCCTTTCTGTCTGCGGGAGCGCCTTCTTCTTCCGTTTCCTCCTCCTGTAAAAGCTCGAATACCCTGGCGGCAGAGACACGGGCCAATTCAAGCTTCGAAAATTGGTTGACAATTCCCGTAACCGGCTGGAATAAACGGTTTAAATAATCAACAAATGCATATAAAACGCCGATCGAAACAATACCGGCCGCACTCAGACTCGCGCCTCCGAAATACCATATCAGCCCGACAAACGCCAGATTGCGCAACACATTGACAAGACTGTGGGACATGAGAGAATTTAAGGACAGCATTTTGTTTTTGTAGCGGAAATGAGATTCATTCAATTCTTCAAATTCCTTCATCGTTTCCTTCTCTCGGCGGAACGCCTGAATAATCGGCATTCCTTGAATGGATTCGTTCATTTTCGCATTGATGTCACTGTTAATGGAACGGATTTTTTGGTTGAAGACGGATGCGTATTTGCGGTACACAACCGACCAGACCATTAAAATCGGGATAATCAGCAGGCAAACGGCGGCCAGCCTGACGTCAAGCATAAACAGCGCCGTAAAAATGCCGAGCATATAAACGCCGCTTGTGATAAATGTCGACAGCACCGTTACATATAAATCCCTGACCGCTTCTGTGTCATTCGTAATGCGGGCCACGACTTTTCCGGCAGGCAGATTATCAAAGTAGCGGATCGGCATTTTCTGAATGTGTGAAAATACATCCTGCCTCATGCGCTGTATGATCCGGTTCGCTCCCATCTGCAGCAGATAATGCTGGCCGTAATGAAAACATACGGAAAACATGAGCAGTCCCGCGTAAATGGCGGTCAGCGTCAGCAATCCTTTTATTTCGGGACGGTAAAATTGAAAAATCTCCTGTCTTGATAACGTAATGGCGGGATATGACCTGCTTTCTTTACCGTTTGATATTGTCAGCCGGCCGTCAGACACCGAACGGTTTCCGTCAAAACTGACGGGACGGTCAACAAAATAGTAGCCCGCACCGACTTGATAAATGTGCGCCTCTCCGGTTTTGTCCGCCCCCGGTTTGAGCCGGTCCTCCCTGACATAATCATGCCCCCGGAACCTGACGGCGCCCGGATCGTCCGCAGAGGCTTTAACCCATGTTTTTTCAATGCCGAGAATGTGGTCGTCAATCATTTTTTTTCCGATAAACGGGCCGGTCAGCTCAGTGCCGACCGCAATGATGAGCAGGACGACCGCCCATATCAGCAGCTTCTTATATTGAAGCGCGTAATTCCATAATCTTCTCCCGGTCTTCATGCGCCCGTCCCCCCTTCTTCAAGAGAGGACAGCTGCTGCCTCTCATATTGTTTTCGATACCAGCCGTTCTGCGCCAATAGCTCCCGGTGCGTGCCTCTTTCAGATACCCGGCCTTCATCCATGACGAGAATGAGATCTGCGTGTTCAACTGCCGAGAGCCGGTGGGTGGTGATAATCGTTGTTTTATGCCGCCGTTTTTTACGGATGCTGTCAATGATGGCGGCTTCCGTTTTCGCGTCTACGGCAGATAGCGAATCATCTAATATGAGAATGTCCGGATCGGTCAAAAGCGCTCTCGCAATTGAGATGCGCTGCTTTTGTCCGCCAGAGAGCGCTACGCCCTTCTCGCCGACAAGCGTCTCAAGCCCGTCGGAAAGCATGCCGATATCGTTTTCAAAATGCGCATCTTTCAGCGCGCTGCCGATTTCCTCTTCGTTTGCATCCTGCCGTCCGTAAAGCAGATTCTCTTTTACAGTCTTTGAAAATAAAATATGATCCTGCGGCACATAGCCGATCCACCCGCGGAGCTCCTCAAGCGGAATCTCCTGAATCGGAACGCCTGTAAACGTGATTGCTCCCGCACCGGGCGGATATTCACGCAACAGCTGCTTAATGATCGTCGTCTTTCCGCTTCCCGTCTTCCCGACGATGCCGAGTGTCTGCCCTTTCTCAACGGAAAATGACACATCGGAAACCGCCGGTCCAGCTCCGATCGGATATGTGAAAGTCACATGTTCAAAAGCAAGACGCCCGGGCTCCTTGATGCCGGCGGGGTGCTTGGGTCCTGTCACGTCAGGCTCATAGGAAAGCGTCTCATTGACACGATCCAAGGAGGCATTTCCGCGCTGCATGATATTGATTAATTCTCCGATCGCAAACATCGGCCAGATCATCATTCCGAGGTACACGTTAAACGATACCAGCTCTCCCAGCGTCAGCCGGTTTTGAAAAACGAGATAAGCGCCGTAGCCGAGACCGATGAGATAGCTGAGGCCGACGAGAAGTTTCACAGTCGGTTCAAAAAGTGAATCGATAAACGCCACTTTCATATTTTTCTCATATACATCCGCCGTCATATCACCGAACCGGCTGACATCATTTTTTTCCTGCACGAATGCCCGGATGACCCGGACGCCGGATACTGACTCCAGCACCTTGTCATTTAATGATCCGAAAGCATCCTGCGCTTCCGTAAACCGCTCATGGATCTTTTTTCCGTACAGGCTGACCGCAGCCGCCATTATCGGCAGCGGAATAATCGCGGCAAATGTCAGCTTCCAGCTGATGAGAAGCCCCATTGTCAAAAATATCGTCAGCATATACATCGTCGAATCAATGAGCGTTAAGACCCCGAAGCCCGTCGTCATACTGACGGCCTGCAAGTCATTTGTCCCCCGCGCCATTAAATCGCCCGTTCTGTATTTCTCGTAAAACGGCGGTGACATTTGAAGAAGCCTTCCCATCAGCTTTGAACGGAGAATCTTCTCCATGACATTCGCCCCGCCGAAAAGCTGATACATCCAAAAATAAGACAGTAAATAGACGGCTGCCGTTAATGCGAGAAAAACACATATGTAAAACAGCATCCCGCTTTTTGTAAACACACCCGCCTTCATATCGTCTATCGCGTTACCAAGAAGTTTAGGCGGAAACATTTCAATGACATTCACAATCAATAACAGAACAATCGCTGTCGTATAGCGCAGCCAATAGGCTCTAAAAAACCACGCGAGCTTTTTTAATACAGTAAACAAATACCGTCATCCCCTTTCATCAATCAGCCGCCCTCAAGCTTTTCCGGATTGTTTTTCATTGTTTTCGCTAATACCGCCACATGCATCACACCTGTCTTTCTTTCATTTTTTTGTATAAAAAAAGACATGAAGCCTCAGCTCCATGCCTCTTATTATTATAAATAAGGTACAGACCCGCCGTTTATGCGCGACTGCCCCGTTTTTAAGCAAATGTTCAGAAAACGGAAGCTGTATGGGAGTCACGCCGGTATTCAGCTGAAGATGAGTTGACAAGCTTTAGTTTTGACATGATCCATACCTCCTTTTTCCCTATATTGTTCCTTCATCATATAAACAAATCCTTTTTTTGTCAATGCAGGTTTTACATTTCTGCCATACGGGTATTGTAAAACAAACCTTTTTTACTGAAAGGATGAGGCCGATGTTTCACGCGGACCGGTTGATAGCAGCTTTTGACGGAAGTGATGATAGTAAAAAAGCGCTCCAAAAAGCCATAGACCTTTCAAAAACGTTTCACGCGGATTTAACGGTCGTACATTCCCACAATGCAAAAGATACCCGGACGATTGTTGATCCCCCGAGGCCGGGAGCCGGGGCAACGTATATCGGCGGCGGGATTGCAAGCGTTCCTGACCCGCTCCAGGCGGAAAGAATCTCCCCTGATCCGATGATTTATGAAGACCGTACGGAAGAAATCGTTGCGGAAGCGAGAATGCTGATGAACGACAGCCAGATTGACGGGGATATCGACATTTTAGAAGGTGATCCCGCTGATGCCATTATCGAGCATGCCGACCGTATATCGGCGGATTTGATCGTCATGGGGAGCCGGGACCAGAACAGGCTGAAAAAACTTTTATTCGGAAGCGTCAGTGAAAAACTGTCATCGAAATCCGATATTCCCGTGCTGATCGTAAAATAATTCTTTCTGTAAAGCAGCTTAATCAAAAGCTGCTTTTTTTACAGCTCCCGGCTGTTTCTTCTTTTTTTCGGCATCACAAAAAAACTCGCCATGATCAAAAAATCGATGCACAATACGACAGACCAGCCCTTTAACAGTACGCTGAGCGCTTCGGTGCGGGAAGCGTCCTGAATGAGAAATACCGTTCCGGCTAAAAGAACGCCGCCGATGACAAACGCTAATACATGTCTCCCCCACCCTTTTGCATAATGTTTGGCATAATCCAGTCCGTACCGCTTGACCGGTTTTGCCCCTTCCTTGACCACATAATAGCGGAACCGCTCATCCGCCCATTGAATCATGCTTTTCCCGAAGGCGACAGACACTCCGATATAAATGGCCGCCACCGCATGCGCCATAGTCGCCGCCGCCCCTCTGTATAAATCAGCTGCGGCCGCCAGAAACAGTACGGCATCCAATAAAGGAATGAGAGCGAAAAAAAACATTCCGAGCTTTTGCCGCCTGAATATATAGCGCGCCGCCAATCCGAAGATGACAGCCGCCCAAAACGCAGCCTCACAAATGACAATCAACCAAGCAATCGCGTTCAATCCGGTTCCCCCTTATCGTTTTCTAAAATGCATTGTATCACTGCTTTTTATTTAATACAACTGTATTACAAAATTGCAAGAAAAAATATTTCCTGTTACACTGGAACCATGCCTAAAATAATCGATCATGAAAAAAGAAGAAAACAAATAGCCGAAGCCACTTGGCGGACGATTTTGGAGCGGGGAATGGAAGGAGCGACAGTGAGAAACATCGCCCAGGAAGCGGGTCTTTCTTTAGGCGCGCTGAGGCACTATTTCACCACACAGGATGAGCTTTTAGGGTATGCGATGACACTCGTAAAAGAAAAAGCGGCCGCCAGAATTAACGAAGTTGCCATGAAAGATCTGCCGCCGAAAGAAAAAGCGGTGCGTCTGATGCTTGAAATCATCCCGACAGATGAAGAAACGATGGCTGAAATGGAGGTATGGTTCGCTTTCACAGCTTATGCCAGACATAAGGGAGAAGAGTTTCATCCCCAGCAGGACGGGATCTTGGCATATATCCGCGGCCTGATTGACTGGCTGGATGAAAATAAGCTTCTGAAACCGAATCTTGATAAAGAGATCGAAGCGGAGAAAATGTACGCCATCGCCGACGGATTGGCGCTGCATGCCATGCTTGAACCTGATCGTCTTTCAAAAGAGAAGATCTCCCGTGTGCTCGTTCAGCATATCGAATCTCTTTTTATCTGACTGAAGCAAAAAGGCCGGATGTGTTCCGGCCTTTTTTTCAGCTTATGACTGAACGCCGAGCTCCTGCTGAATGTGCGACTGAAAAGCCTCCTGAATCGTTTTGGCTACAGGTCCCGGCGCGCCGCTTCCGACCGGTTTTCCGTCAAGGGTTACGATCGGGATTAATTCAGCCGTCGTTGACGAGATGAAAATTTCATCCGCATCCCTGAGTTCGTCTTCGGTAAGAGCCTTCTCCCGCACCTCAATCCCGTTTTCTTTCATCAGCTCTAACAGTTTCATCCGCGTAATGCCGTTTAAAATCAGCTCATTTGCAGGATGCGTCCGGACAGTGCCGTTTATGACGGCGTATACATTGGAAGAGGTTCCTTCCGTAACCGCTCCGTCCCTTATCAGCACCGCTTCATAAGCGCCTGCTTCATAGGCTTTTTGTTTAATCATCACATTATACAGTAAATTCAGACTCTTAATGTCACACCTCAGCCAGCGTTTGTCTTCCGCCGTTATGGCCTGCGCTCCGGCTTTTTGTTCATTTTCCGGTTTTTTCACTGAAAAGGTGTATGCCGTCGTCTGCGGTTCCAATCCTTCGTCATACTGGTGCTTCCGCGGCGCCTTCCCTCTCGTCGTCTGTATATAGACCCCGCCGTCAATGAGTTTGTTTTCCTGTACGAGCTTTTGCAGATCCCATTCTATGTCCTCTGCGGAGAACGGCAGGGTGATGCCGATTTCTGCGGCGCTTCTGAAAAGACGGACGATATGCTCACGCAGACCGAATAAGGCGCCGTTATACACTCTGATGACCTCATACACACCGTCACCGAATTGATATCCGCGGTCCTCAATATCAACTGCCGCTTCTTCACGATCAATCAACTGGCCGTTTACTAATGTCTTCATGTAAACCCTCCTAATCGTTATCTGCCGTGATGTACATTCTCAGCTGTTATTGTCAACTATTCTATCATACTGAACGAGCCGGCTGCGGAGTTTATTTTTTTCTTAAAATCTTATTATTCGACATCTTTTCTATGTCTTTTCCAGTTTTGTTCCTGTATACTTGATTCGACATACATATGCTGTTAACTTATGGCACTTCGCAAGCCTCCGCTGTTATCGGCATTATGCAGAAACTTATGCTACTGGAGAGATTGTTATGCGCAACACAAAAGAAGGTGCTTCCCCTTCTCTGTTTTCATTGGCTTTTAAACTTACGAGTTTAGCAGTTTTGTGCGGACTGCTTCTGGTAATCGTCATAATGGGATATTCCGCTTCCGCCGCAAAAAACAAACAGGTCACCGTGACCGCAAACGGGCAGCTTCGGGATGAAGCAGAAAGCCTGCGGCTGAAAAATGATTCTCCCGACGTCTTAATGAAACATTTGCAGAAAGAGCGTGACCCAGGGAAAAAAACGGTATATTTAACCTTCGACGACGGGCCGTCTCCATATACTGAACAGCTGTTGAATGTATTGAAGGCAAATGGCGCAAAGGCCACTTTTTTTATGCTTGAACCGCGGATGAAAGCCTATAAGCATTCCGTGCAAAGAGCGAAGCAGGAAGGAATCGCGCTCGGCCTGCACGGCGTGACGCACGATAATCACCTGTTTTATCAAACACCGACATCACCGCTGAACGAAATGCAGCAGGGACGCGATACGCTCGAGGCAATCACCGGAGTAAAAACGGATCTTGTCCGCACGCCTTACGGCAGTAAACCGTCATTGACGGCTGCCCAGATTAAGAATCTCGAAAAAGGCGGATTCGTGTACTGGGACTGGACGATAGACAGTGAAGACTGGAAGTACAAAAACGCACGGTACGTGCCAGAAGTATTGAATCAGCTCGCATATTTGGAAAGCGTTCATACGAGCAGGCCGCATGTCATTTTAATGCACGATCTGCCTGCGACGGTGCACGCTTTGCCTAGCCTGATCCAAAAACTGAAAGCCCAGGGCTACTCCTTTGATGTTCTGACGGATCAAATGATTCCCGTCCATGAATAAGAAAAGCCGGATCTGTATATGATCCGGCTTTTTTATGTCGCGGCGCTGATCCGTTTTGCAAATTCACCGATCTTCTCATGGATGACAAGATCAAATAAATGGTCGCAATATGTCGGCTCAAGGTTAATGATCACCTGCTTCAAACCGGGAATCCGGCCCGCATCCTCAGGGACAAACCTTGCCGGCGCCACTTCAAGCGAAGTGCCGATCACAAGAAGAAGATCAGCTTTATCAAGCTTTTCATAAAGGGTTTCAAAATGCTGAACGAGATCGCCGAACAGCACGACATCCGTTTTTAATACGGTGCCGCATACCGCATGATCACCGATTTCCGCCGTACATTCCGGCACTTCGTCCTTCAGCAGATGAGAAAGCCCGTAGCGCGCTCCGCAGCGGGGGCATGCGGCGGTCTGAATTGAACCGTGAAGCTCATAGACACTGCTGCTTCCCGCTTTCTTATGCAGCCCGTCAATATTCTGCGTGAAAATGTCTACCTGCTTTCCCCGCTTTTCAAGATCCGCCAAATACGTATGGCCGGCATTCGGCTCATAGCCTCCGCTCATTTTCATCTGAAAGAGCTGTTTGAATTTAGGCCAGAATTCACGCGGACGGCGTTCAAAGTATTCCCTGCTCATCGCTTCCATTCTGGAGGTGTCTTCGGTCCATATACCGCCCGCCGAACGAAAATCAGGAATGCCGGATTCCGTGCTCATTCCCGCTCCCGTCAGCACCACGATACGTTCCGCCTGATTGATCAATGTCATAAACGCTTCCACTCTTCCACCGCCTTTTCTTTTTATCATATCATGAAAAAAGAACGGCGCCTGTTATGCCCGTTCTTTTTCTCCGGAATGATCCTTCACATGAACCGGATCATCGTGGCTCTTCTGTTTTACGAATACATTCTGGCCCGGATAGGCGAACTCCACGCCTTCCTCAGCAAAAATATCAATAATTCGGCGGTTGATATCCTGCCGCACGTCCAGGCTTTCCGCCCAGACGATGGTCTTTGTGTAAAAGTTGAAAAACAGATTATAATAGCTGTCCGCAAACACGTCAAAGTTAACCATAATCGTATCATCATGCACGCCTTCATGTTCACGAAGCATTTCTCTGAGCCTTGTGATGCACCGCTCTAAACGATCAATCGGCGTCGCATAAGAAACACGAACGGAAAACGTGACCTGGCGCTTCGTCATCCTCGTCCAGTTTGTGATGGCTTCCATGGACAGCGTTGAATTGGGCACGGTAACAAGCGCCCCCTGCGCCGTCCGGAACCTTGTGCTTCGGAATGTGATATCTTCAACGCCCCCCGTTACAGATGACGTCTCGACCCAGTCGCCGATCGTAAACGGCTTTTCCGTAATGATGATAATGCCGCCGAAAAAATTGCTGATCGTATCTTTAGCCGCGAGCGCGAAGGCCAATCCGCCAAGTCCGAGTCCGGCCACGAACCCGTTTACATCATAATTGAATTCCTGCGCGATCACACTGACGCTGAGCGCGAGAATGACAAAGCGCAGCACCTTGGATAAAAACGGCGCCAAAATGTCATCCATATCAAGCTCAAAGCGCTGATTGACTTTATGAAATAAAAACGAAGACGCCGATGTCAGATTGCAAAGCCCCCAGGCGATCAGCGCAACGATCAGAGAGCGGTACAATTTTTTGACAATGTCCATCTGCCCGTCTAAAAACGGCGAATACTCAATCGCCAAAAACAGACCCAGCGCCACGAAAAACCATCTGGCCGGCTTGTCAAACGCTACGGCAATCTGTTTGAATATGTCGGTTTTCGGCTTGTTCGCCAATTTGTAAACGAGCTGAAAAAAGTATTTGACAAACAGTTTTCTCAAAACGAGAAAAGCCGCTAAAATTCCGATGCTGATACTGATCTGCGAAATATGGTCAAGCGTAAAAAAGCTCTGAAATTGTGTCATCATGGCATGCTCCTTTGTCTTGTCGAAAATCTATTATACTAAAACATTCGGACATCAGCTTCTTTTAATGTCTTTAGGCAGCCTGAAAAACCCCGGCATCAGAGCACAGCCGGGGTTTTCACACATTCGTTCATCTTTCAGCCAGATACAACAGGGTCAGGCACTATTTCTTCTTTGATTGTGTCTGTTTCAGGAGAGTCGCTTTTTGGATTTCAGCATCGGTTTCGGCCTTAATTCTTTCTTCCACTTTCAATCTCCCTTTTCCCATGATCTCGCCTCCTTTTTGCCATTATAAATCATCACTGCGGATTGTAAACCGAAAAAAGCACTATCTTTATTCCAAAAAAATACTGTTTCGCACATTCACCAGTTTGAATCGCTGTGCATATACGAATCTGATATAATAACAGAAATGCCCATGAGGGGAGCTGACAAGCTTGTATACCATCGCTCATCGCGGCGCATCCGGTTACGCGCCCGAAAATACATTTGCGGCATTTGATATCGCTGCCGAAATGAACGCTGATTTCATTGAGCTTGACGTCCAGCTCACAAAAGACGGCCAGATTGTCGTCATCCATGATGACAAAGTCGACCGGACGACGGACGGCTCCGGTTTTGTAAAAGATTTTACGCTGAAGAAGCTGCAGTCTCTGGACGCCGGCAGCTGGTATGGGGCTGAGTTTAAAGGGGAGCGGATTCCCCTGCTCGAAGAGGTCTTGAAGCGTTATCATTCTAAAATCGGATTTTTAATTGAACTGAAAGGGCACGTTTCTCAAGTCGGTCTTGAAAAAGCAGTCGGCCAGCTGTTAAGCAGGTTTTCCTTTTCCATCCACCCTATCGTTCAATCATTCAGCCTCAAGTCGATTCAGACCTTTCACGACATGTATCCGTCCGTTCCGACTGCAATTATTGCAAGACCCAGCTTCGGGATGTTTTCCAAAAGCCAGCTGGCCGCCTACAAATCAGCCGTACATTATGTCAATATTAAATATACCCGCCTGAATCGGTTCTTGATTTCCACCGCTCACAGACACGGCCTGAAAGTGTTTGCCTGGACGGTCAGAAATCAAAAGACGGCCCAAAAGCTGCAAATGATGGCAGTTGACGGCATTGTAACTGATTTTCCGGATTTTATTTCTAAGGATGGCTGATATGAAACAATACATCGCAATTTTTATCGGAGGCGCGCTTGGCGCTTTGCTCCGCTTTGAAATGAGCGCGCACATTCACAGCGGTTCTTTCCCGGCGGCCACTTTCCTCGAAAACGCGGCGGGAAGCCTTTTACTCGGTCTTATTACGGGTTATTTCATCATTCGGGCTAAACGCCCTCTTTTGACCGCCTTTTTAGGAACCGGTTTTTGCGGAGGTTTCACGACGATGTCAACCTTCGCAAAAGAAACCATTTTTCTGCTGCAATCGTCTCCCGCAGCGGCTTTTTGTTATGCTGCCGCGACATTAATCTCTGGCATTGCCCTTGCATACGCCGGCATTTTCTGGGGACGGCGGATTGCCCTTCACGCAGCGGGAAGGGGGCATGATACGCCATGACGATTGTCCTGATGCTTATCGCAGCGGGTATCGGAGCGGTATTACGGTCTCTGCTGGGTAAAGCAATTTCAGAAAGAACAAAAAGTTTTCCGATTCCGCTTGGAATGGCTGCGGTCAACCTGCTCGGCTCCTTCGGCCTCGGCATGTTCACCGGACTGGGCCTGGATAATCCTTCCGCCGGCATCATCATCGCGACGGGCTTTTTCGGTGCGTTTACGACCTTTTCCACGTTCAGTATTGAAGCCGTGCAGCTGATGATGAACAACCGCATAAAGGAAAGCCTGCTCTACATCGCTGTTTCAGCAGCCGGAAGCCTTTTGGCGTTCTGGTGCGGCTTCATTATCATGTCCATTTAAAAAAACCTTGAGCTTATTTTTCGCTCAAGGTTGCGTTATGAAGCATGACCGTTTCAGGCACGGGCAGCTGGCGGTTTATTGTTCCCTGACCGCCCGGGCGGCCCTGTTCTTCTTTGAGTTCAAGCTGTTTAATAAACCGGCCGTCCATTTCTAATATGAGGGCAGTGTATCCCCCGATTTGTATCGACTCACCCGCACAGATGTCAATATTCCGTTTCAGCACAAGACCGCCGATCGTGTCGACTTCCTCTTCAATCCCTGCGCCGAGAAGATGATTCACCTGATCAATCCGAACCTTTCCGTCCAGCACATAATGGCGTTCGGACAGCTTTTGAATCTGCGGCTGTTCATCCTCATCAAATTCGTCTCTGATATCGCCGACGATTTCTTCAAGGATGTCTTCGGTCGTCACAAGACCGGACGTTCCGCCGTATTCATCAGACAATATCGCCAAATGAATCCGTTCTCTCTGCATTTTTATCAGCAGGTCGTGTATCGGGATCGTCTCGATGACTTCAATCACCGGGCGGACGTAAGACGTGATGGATACTTCCTCTTTTTCATCTTCTGTCATAAACAGCAGATCTGAAAAGAGATGCTTCGTATTGATCATGCCGATGACACTGTCTTTGTCCCCGTCCGTTACGGGCCAGCGCGTATATTTGTCTTTCAGCATCATATCAAGCATTTCCGGCACGTCCATATCAGTGGAAACAGCCGCGATTTCTTTTCTCGGGATCATGATTTCCTTGGCGATCCGATTATCAAAATCAAAAATTTTATTCACAAATGTATATTCAGACGGATTGATTTCTCCGTTTTTTAAACTTTCTGACAGCAGGAACCGCAGCTCTTCTTCAGAGTGGGAGCCTTCATGCTCAGATGCCGGCTTTAATCCGGCCAAACCGGTCAGAATTCTCGCGGAGCCGTTCAGCACCCAAATAAACGGGAACATGAACACGTAAAATAACCGAAGCGGTCCGGCAATCCATAACGTCAGCTTTTCCGCTTTTTGAATCGCAACCGTTTTAGGCGCAAGCTCACCGACGACGACATGTAAAAACGTAATCAGCCCGTACGCCGCAGCAAAAGCAATCACATGCTCAGCTGAATCCGGCAGCCCCATGCCCTGAAACACAGGATGAAGCATCCGCTCAAATGCAGGCTCTCCCAGTACGCCGAGCCCGATGGATGTGAGTGTAATGCCAAGCTGCGAGGCGGATAAATACTCATCAAGATCCGTAATGATACGCTTTGCGAGCACCGCCCGTCTGTTCCCTTCTGAGATGAGCTGATCGATTCTGGATCTTCTCACTCTGACGATCGCAAATTCACTCGCCACGAAAAATGCGGTTAACGCAATGAGCACACCGATTAAAATCAAACTGTCAATATCGTCCATTTCACCTTATCCCGAATTGAAGGATAAGGACGTCACCTCCTGATTTCATCGTTTTTTCTTAAGCGAGAGGAACGAAATGGGTGATTGACTACACAGAGGGCCCCATCCTGCCACCTCCTAAGTCAAAGCATGATTGTCATTTGTATAGTTTATTGTATCACAACTCCATTCTTTCATCATTTTCAGATTTTTTTATCATATAAAAAACAGCCTTCAAAAAGAAGGCTGCCGTTATCTGCTTCGGAAATGATTTTCTAAACAAAGCGCCGTATTAATCCCCCCGAATCCCATGCTTAAGCTTAACGCATGGTGTACGGTATGGATGCTCGGCCCGTCGGTCACCCACTGAAAAGAATCGTCAATCGGCTCCGTTAAGTTTCGGATCGGATGAAGCTTGTTTTCCCGCATTTGCAAGAGAGCAGCAATGATTTCCACCGTTCCGGCCGCACTCAGACCGTGTCCGGTAATCGATTTTGTCGCATTAATCCGCGCGTGCGACAGGCCGCTTTCAGAAAGCGCCCGGCATTCAGTCTTATCACCGATCGGCGAACCGGTGCCGTGCGGGTTGATGTAATCGATCTCTTTTGCTGAAAGACCGGCCCGCTCCAGCGCCTGGCGGATCACCGTCATTTCGCCCTCTGCTGAAGGATTCGGGTTGCGGTTTGCATCGGAAGCCATCCCCCAGCCCTTTAAGCCGGCCCACGAACGCGCGCCCCTCTGTTCGGCAGATTCAGCGCGTTCCAGCACAATCGCCCCGCACGCCTCTCCGAATATAAACCCGTCCGTATGCCGGTCAAACGGGCGGCAGGCGGCTTCAGGCCGTTCAGCGTATGTATCAGTGCCCATCGCTCCCAAAGAACGGAGAGCATGACACTCCATGTACGACAGATCGGCCAGCGCCCCGATCACGATGCACCGGTCAAACAGGCCTCCTTTGATTCCTTGAGCAGCCTGAATAACCGCCGCCTGGCCGCTTGCCGACGCGCCGCCGACCGTAAAGGCCGGCCCTTTTATCCCGAATTGCTCCGTACAAAGCCCCGACAAATCACTATCCATAAAAGAAAGCCCGTATGTCGGATTTACAAATTGCGGCGTTTCACCGTTTTTCTCAAAGACCTGCAGCAATTCGCGCTGCGTCATATTCGAGCCGCCGATGATCAGACCGGTGCGGCTGTGGTCAGCGCCGTCTAATTGAGCGTCATGCCACGCTTCATATAAAGCGATAAGCGCCGTCTTTCCTGATAATGCGGCCCTTCGGTACAAGCGCTTGGACAGCGCGTCCGGCGGCGTTAATTCGCTAAGCTCCGCGCCGATAAACGAACTGCCTTTCTGCCGGCCGGGCCGTTTCATCACATCAAAGGCGTGCCGCCCCTCCATGAGCGCATCGAGAAACGCCTCCTTGCCTTGTCCGACCGCGGTTAAGACTCCGATTCCTGTAATGCTGATGTCTGACGTGCCATTATTTCTCCTCGACATTTGTCCGTTCTCCCATCTTTATGTATTGGAAGCTATGAAGAAAAATCTTGATACAGTGCTTTGAAAATATCGCGCGACTGTCTGATCTGTTCTGAAGGCACGCTGAAAGATAATCGGAAATAGCCGCTTTTTCCAAATCCGCTGCCGGGTACGATCAATAGTTTGTATTTCTGTGCGGCATGCATGCAGAACGCCACCTCGTCTTCAATCGGTGATTTCGGAAAGACGAAAAAGCCTCCTTTCGGCATTTCAAATTCGAAGCCGGCTTCTGTGAGGATGTCCACCATAAGGTCTCTCCGCTTTCTGTAAGGTTCAGCGTCAATCGAAAGATCATCCATTTTCGCCACGGCGCGCTGCATCATGACCGGAGCGTTCACAAAACCGAGCGTCCGGTTGCAGAAAACGAACGCATCCGTCAGAAGATCGCCCTCAGGCATTTGGGCGTCTGCCGCGATATACCCGAGCCTTTCCCCCGCAATGCCGAGATCTTTACTGAACGAACTGACTAAAATCACGCGGTGATACGCCTGAAACGGATTCGCCTGCTCTTCTCCGTAGATCAGCTGGCTGTACGGTTCATCAAATAAAATAAATATGCTTTGGCCGTTCCGCTCTTCGGCTTCTTTTAATAAGGCGCCCAATTCGTTAAGGTTTTTCTGGCTGAGCACAGTCCCCGTCGGATTATGCGGCGTATTAACGATCAGTCCTTTCGTACGGGGGGTGATCGCACCTTTAACCGCTTCAATATCAATCTCAAATGAGTCAGTCAGCGGGCAGATGACGGGTCTGCCGCGGTAATTTTCAACATACGCTTTATATTCCGCAAAATAAGGCGAAAGGAGGATGACTTCTTCCTCCGGGTTTAAAATGCTCTTCAGCGCGACATTCAGCGCCCCGCCGGCTCCGACCGTCATGACTGTATGCCTGGCGGAAATTTCTGTCTGAAACCGCTCTGACAAAAAGCGCGCAACCTTTTCTCTCGCCTCCGGAAGCCCCTGGTTTTGTATGTATCCGTGCCGCCCTGTTTCAGCCGCTTCGCAAAGCGCCTTTTTAAACGTTTCAGGCGGCTCCGCAACCGGATTTCCTATTGAAAAGTCAAACACCTTATCGGCGCCGAACTCTTTTTTCAGCCGCGCGCCTTCATCAAATAGTTTGCGTATCCATGAACCTTTCTCCAGATTCTGTGTCACTTCCCGTGATAAATCGGCCACTGTCATCTGTCCCTTCTGTCTTTTTCTTCCGTTTCTATTTACAATGATTATGAAAGATTTACCTGGCGCAGTCAACGCTTTTTCAGACAGCCCGCCGCGCCGTTTCAGGAGAAAGACGGAAAACAATAAACTTGTGCAAACTCCCCTTCATATATTAAACTATTCTCATAACTATAACGTGATGGTTGGGGAGGGATTTAGATGGGGCTGAGACTTATCGCATCAGTGAATTAGCAGAGCTTGCCGGTGTAACGAAACGCACGGTGGATTACTACACAAACCTCGGGCTTTTAAAGCCTGACAGGTCTTGTTCGAACTATCGTTACTACGATACACTTGCACTTAATCGGTTAAAGTTTATAGTCGCTTGTAAAAAGCAGCGATTGGCCCTGTCTGATATAAAAGATCGACTGGAGAACCAGTTTCCCTCTTCAGCCCTGCCTGACGATATTGGAAATCTGGCATCGGAAATTGATCACATGAATCAAAACATCTCCGTGATCTTGAATCGGTTTGAAAAGCTTGAACCAGAGGAGCGCGCCCAGCTGAAAAAAAGGCTGGCTCCTGAAAAGCTTGCAGTGCTTCAATCATTTATGCTGCTGTTAAGTTAAACCATTATCTTACTAACAGGAGGTGTTACCTTCATCTTCCCAAAAGGAGTGAAGGTTCTAATTGGACATTGTGAATTTGATTTTAGTCGCGGTTTTAATCGCGCTGACGGCATTTTTCGTAGCATCTGAGTTTGCGATAATCAGAATCAGAGGCTCACGGGTTGACCAGCTTATAGCAGAAGGAAATAAAGCCGCAATCGGTGTCAAAAAAGTGACCACGCATTTAGATGAGTATTTATCGGCGTGCCAGCTCGGCATAACATTGACTTCCATCGGTCTTGGTGTCTTAGGCGAATCAACGATTGAACGCTTGCTTCATCCGCTTTTCACAAAGATAAACGTACCAAGCTCATTATCGCATATTATTTCATTTATTCTCGCCTATGCGATCATTACATTCTTACACGTGGTCGTGGGAGAATTGGCGCCGAAAACAGTCGCCATCCAGAAAGCGGAAGCCGTTTCAATGCTGTTTTCGAAACCGCTCATTTGGTTTTACCGCATCATGTTCCCGTTTATCTGGCTTCTGAACAACTCCGCCCGTCTTTTAACGAAGGCGTTCGGTCTGGAGACGGTGTCTGAAAATGAGCTTGCCCACTCTGAAGAAGAGCTGCGCATTATTTTATCGGAAAGCTATAAAAGCGGTGAAATCAACCAGTCTGAATTTAAATATGTGAACAAAATCTTTGAATTTGACGACAGACTTGCAAAAGAAATCATGATTCCGCGTACGGAAATCGTCAGTCTGCCGCATGATATCAAAATCTCTGAAATGATGGACATCATTCAGATTGAAAAATATACCCGGTACCCTGTCGAAGAGGGTGACAAAGATAATATTATCGGCGTTATTAACATTAAAGAAGTGCTGACCGCCTGCATAAGCGGCGAAGTATCAGTCGACTCGCCGATTACCGATTTTGTCAATCCGATCATCCATGTGATTGAGTCGGCACCGATTCACGATCTGCTTGTAAAAATGCAGAAGGAACGGGTTCATATGGCGATTCTGTCGGATGAATACGGCGGAACAGCGGGGCTTGTCACCGTTGAAGACATTATTGAAGAAATCGTCGGGGAAATCCGTGATGAATTTGATATCGATGAAATCAACGAAATCCGTAAACTCGGCGACGGCCATTACATGCTTGACGGCAAGGTCCTGATTGATCAAGTGAACGAACTCCTCGGCATCCATTTAGAAAATGACGAGGTCGACACCATCGGCGGCTGGTTCCTTACCCAGAAATACGACGTCGAACAATACGACTCGATTATCGAAGAAGGCTGTGAATTTATCATTAATGAAATTGACGGCCACCACGTCGCATATATCGAAGTGAAAAAACTGGCGTTTGATGAACTGCTGGAAACCGCCGAACAAAAAGAAGCATAACAAAAAAGCTTGCGCGTCTGATACAGACGGCAAGCTTTTTTTCATTTACAATTGTTCAAGTTTTTTCTCAAGCTCTTTAATTCTGGCATTCAGCTCTTCTGTCATGGCCGCAAGCCTCTCCTTCGGCGCAAGATCGGAAAAGTCCTCCAAAAAAATCGGCTCTCCGATGATAAGCCGCATTTTTCCCTTTTTAAACAGCGCTTTTCCCGTAGACGGCCCTTTATATGCGGCCGGAACGAGCGGCGCTTTTCCCATTTGGGCGATGGTCACGGCCCCTCTTTTCAGCGGGACGTCTTCTGATGTTCTCGTACCGCTCGGAAAAATCCCGACAATCTTCCCTTCCTTCAGAAGCTTAATCGGCGTTTTAATGCTGCTCGGGCCCGGATTTTCACGGTCAACCGGGAACGCGTGAATCTTCTTCAAAAAACGTCCGATCCACTTTTTCTGAAACAGCTCTTTTTTCGCCATATAATGAATCTGATGGGGCAATATCCCGACACCGAGCGTGAGGACGTCCACCCAGCCCGCATGCGTGCACGCGATAACGAATCCTTTATCAGACGGAAGATTCTCTTTATTGTACACTTTCACTCCTCCGCGCAGAGATAGAATGCATTTGATGGCATTTGCACAAAACTTATACATAACGCACTTCCTTTGTTGTAATGATCAAAAGTGTTCTCTCTCTCTATTATAACAATATTTTTTATTACCTGGTACTAATAATTATATTTTTCCTCTGCCGATCTCTATCTTTTATGACGGTTTTTGGGTACTATAGAGAAATGGTGTTTGATGAGGTGAAAATGAATTTAAGCCGTTTGCATGGAACGTGCAACTTTAAACCTTTCTTATGCGTGTATAACATAGAGGGGAGAAAAGGCAGTGACGATCGATGAAATTTACCAAATGTATATGAATGATGTTTACCGGTTCCTGCTCTCCATGACAAAAGACAAGCATCTCGCTGAAGATTTGCTGCAGGAAACCTTTATGAGGGCATACATACACATTCACTCCTACGACCACAGCAAAGTAAAGCCATGGCTTTTTCAAGTGGCGAGAAATGCGTTTATAGATTATGTCAGAAAACATAAAAAGGAAGTGACCATTTCCGATGACTTAATTGGGAGCCTTTTTCAGACGGCTGTTCAAAGCCCGGCTCATCAGATTGAAATCAAGGAAGTGCTGACAGGGTATATGTCCGAACTTCCCGACAATTATCGGGAGGCCTTAACACTGTATTATTTAAAAGAACTGAATTACAAAGAAGCATCCCATATTATGAATATTTCAGAGGCTAATTTTAAAAGTGTTTTATTTCGTGCCAGACAGCGGCTGAAAGCACTTTATAATAGAGGTGTTAATGATGAATGAAGAATTTAAAAAGCGTTTTTACCAATACAAAAATGGAGAAATGAGCGACCGGGAAATGGCCGCCTTTGAAGAAGAGCTGGAAAAGCTGGAAGTCTATCAGGAGTTGATTGAAAGCGAAATGCAGGACGACCGGGAATGGGACGTCGGCATCAGCCCGGAAAAACAGAAGGCCATTTTATCATACGGAAAACGCAAATCGTATTTGCGGATTTCAGTTCTCGCCGTCATCTCCACTTTGATGATTTTGCCGCTTTGCACTTTGGGAAGCTACCTCTATTACGGTCTGGGAGGAAAGGAAAGCACCGGCAATCAATTAATGGAGACCGCGGCAGTGACGGTGGCGACCACAATGCCGAACGTCCTCGTCGATACCTCCGGACTGAAAAGCCAGGTGAAGCTGTTTGGAATGAATACGGAATTTCCGCTGCAAAAGCAGATCGGCACAAAAACGAAATCCGTCGGCGGAGAACGGATTGAAATGTTTTTAGATACGGTCAAATCGCCTGCCGTTAACTACTATGATCTAGACGCGGCACAGGCAAAGCATTATTTCGCCCATCCTTCCGGCTTAAAGGAACGCACGATTGAAAAAGCCGGTCAGACATTAAAAAAATTGCCTGAAGGAAGCGTGGCGGAGGTCTATCTTTCTTATGACCGGGCCTACCCTTCTTCTCAAGTATATTCAACTTTTAAAAAATACGATGTGAAGTTTTTATGGAATGCGGTCGAAACGGAGAAAAATCTGAAAGACAGTCCTTATGCCGAGCCGTTAGGATTTCCCGGGAAAGATTCTAAGATGGTGTCCTCTTTCGAAACGCAAGGACAGACAGACCGTGAACAATTTATCAATGCCCTTGAATTTATGTCCCGCCATAAAAAATGGGCGCATGCAATATCGAAACGAAAAGACATGAATCTTGGCAGCCGAATCGACTATGTTGAACATCACGGAATGAACGTATACGGCTCTGTCGTGACGGGGCCGACAAAAGAAATCGAACGTCTGCTGAAAAACAAAACAGTAAAAGCAGCAAACATCGGTGAGGTGGAATTATGGAATTGGTAAGAATTTTTAAAGAGCATAATGTTTTCGGCTGGATATCAGTCGGTACCGCGATTTTGTCGCTGCTGCTTTTGAACGTGGCAATCATCAGCAATGTGACTTTCTATTCTTATCAGATGCTGCCGTTTGCGATGGCCGCCGTGCCGTTCGGCATCATTGAGCTGTTTATTAAAAAAGGACGGACGGGCCCGGGACTGCTCGGTGTCATTCTCAATCTGTTCGTCATTGTCTGTGTATATACGATCGTTGCGGTTGATACGAATCTGCAATTCGGTTTTTAAACATAAAAACAGGCCCTTTTACGGGGGCCTGTTTTTTTAAAATGAAAGAACGCCGATTAAATGCAGCAATACGACGATGATAGCCAGCGGCACGAGATATTTCAGAAGGAAATACCACACCTGAAAGAAACGATAGCCGATGGCGGAACCGCTTTTCATCTCGGCAAACAGCTCCTGCTTCGGTATTTTCAGCGGGACGAAGATTGATATTAATAAAGCGCCGAGCGGAATCAGCACATTGCTGACGGTGAAATCCGCAAGATCAAAAAACGTTTTTCCGAACAAATGAACATCACCGAGAACACCGTATGATAAACAGGACGGAATTCCGACTAAGAAAATGAGCAGACCGCTTGTCCACGACAGCTTCTTTCTTTTCGTTTCATCACCTTTCCCCACAGTCGCCACGATAATTTCCACCATCGAAAAGGCCGAAGTCAGCGCGGCGAAGAAAAAGACCGCCAGAAAGCTGATAAAAAACAGCGAGCCGAACGGCAGCCGGTCAAACACAGCCGGCAGCACGGTAAACAGCAGTGTAGGCCCTTCATCCGGTTTAAAGCCGAACGAAAAAACCGCCGGGAAAATGGCCAGTCCCGCAAACAGCGTAACGAGTACATTCATCATAACAATGGAACCCGCCGAACCCGGAAGATTTTGGGTTTTCGGCAGATACGAACTGTATGTCACCATGACCGAAACACCGAGCGTTAATGTAAAAAACGCCTGTCCTAAAGCATATAGGATGGATTCCGGCGTCAAATCTTCAAAGTGCGGAACCAATAAAAATTTAATCCCCTCAACGGCATGATCGAGCGTGACTGATCGCAGCACAAGCAATAGAAACAGCACAAATAAAATCGGCATCAGCACCGCACTGACACGTTCAATCCCTTTCTGCACGCCTTTTGCGACGACCGCTACCGTCATGATCATAAATACAAGCTGCGCAACGAGAGTCTGGATCGGATTTTCAATGACTGTCCCGAACACCGTGCCGTACTGCTCCTGAGTGAGCCCGGATAAAGAACCGGTAACGGCTTTTAACACATAAAGCAAAATCCACCCGCCGACAACACTGTAAAAAGACAAAACTAAAAAACAGGCCGCCACACCCACATAACCCGTGAGGTGCCATACCGACTTCGGCGCGGCTTGTTTGTAGGCATCAATCGCATTTGTCTGGCTCCGTCTTCCGAAAATAAATTCACCGAGCAAAAGCGGATAGCCTAAAAGCACGGTAAAGAGAACGAAAACAAGAAAAAAAGCGCCTCCTCCGTTCGTACCCGCTACGTAAGGGAACTTCCAAATGGCTCCCAGGCCGATCGCCGAACCGGCAGCGGCCATAATAAATCCTATTTTTGAGGCCCATTGAACCCTTTTTTGGTCAGACACGACTTTCCACTTCCCTTCCGCCCTATATTATCCCTTATTCACTGCGATAACTTAAGCCCATTTCAATATGTTTCATTATTCCGAAAAATAAAAAGGAGCGGCGGGTGCCGCTCCTTACAAATCCCCGTTTAATTTCGAATGCTTTCTCGAATATAAGAAATAAATCACCAGACCGATGATCAGCCAGATAAAGAAACGGAATATGGTGGTGGCGCCGAGGTTAATAATCAAAAACACGCAGAACAGAATGGACAATATCGGAATAAAGGGAACCCCCGGACATTTAAAAGCCCTCGGCAGATCAGGCTGTTTCTTTCTCAATACGATAACCGCCACTGAAATCAGGACAAACGCGGCAAGCGTGCCGATGTTCACCAGCTTCGCCAGTTCATCAAGCGGGACGAGCGAACCGAGTAATGCTGACAGGATGCCGAACACCCACGTCACCACGTGCGGCGTTTTATGCTTCGGATGGACTTTTGAAAGCGCCCCCGGCACTAAACCGTCACGGGACATGGCAAACATCACCCTCGTCTGGCCGTACAGCATGACGAGCATCACCGTTGTCATTCCCAACACTGCGCCGATATCAATAATCCCGGCCACCCAATTCTGTCCTGCCATCTGCAGGACGAGAGACACGGGATGGTCAACGCCTTCAAAGCGGGCAAACGGAACGACGCCCGTCATAATCGCCGATACGGTCACATACAGCACAGTGCAGACGATTAATGAAAAGATAATTCCTTTCGGCAGATCCTTTGCTGGATTTTTCGTTTCTTCAGCGGCGGAAGAGACGGCGTCAAAACCGATAAAAGAGAAGAAAACGAGCGCCGCGGCACTGAAAACACCGCCGAACCCCATCGGTATAAACGGCTGCCAGTTGTGAGGTTTGACATATACGGCCGCAACGGCGATAAACAATAGAACAACCAGAACCTTCAAAATGACCATAATATTATTGACCCGCTTCGATTCCCTAATGCCTAAGTAGAGGAGGAATGTAATCGCAAGCACGATAACAAATGCGGGGAGATTAAAGAATGTGACCGTGCCTTTTATTGACCCCGGCGCGGCCGTTAATGCGGTCGGAAGATGAATGCCGAAGCCCGCCAAGAATGATTGAAAATAGCCGGACCATCCGACCGAAACCGCGCTGACGGCGAGCATATATTCCAAGATTAAATCCCATCCGATAATAAACGCGAGAAGTTCACCCAGTGTCGCATAAGTAAACGTGTAGACGGAACCGGAAACCGGGACGCTTGAAGCAAATTCGGCATATGACAGAGCCGCAAATAAACACGCAAGAGCGGCGATGACAAATGAAACGGTCAGCCCCGGCCCCGCCGTGACAGCGCCTGTTCCGGTTAATACAAAAATCCCCGTTCCGATGATGGCCCCTATCCCCAGAAGGGTCAAATCAAAGGCCCCTAACTCTCTTTTTAGCGACTTTTCCCCGCCCGTTGCGGCAAGCAGGTCCTGAATGCTTTTCTTTCTGAATACGCTCCCCTTCATCTGCTTCACTCCTTGTAAACCAATATATGTTAGAATATTCAGATAACAATAGCAATAATGACTAAATTCTTATTTTTCGCATGAAATGTTTCAGCACATCATTCCTTTCTCCTACATCATATTATAGCGAAAAATATAAAAATGAAAATAACTTTTTTGAAAATTCTATATATTATTTTTAGTTTTCATGAAACAGAACTCAGCGGATTTTCCACTGTGAAATATTAACATTAGTGATTCAGCTAGCGACTTTTATTTTTTTTAAAATCGTATTCATATGTACGTTCAAATAAAAATCCCGCCCTTTTTAAAAGCGCGGGATAAGACTTGCGTATTATGTTGAAATAAATCTGCCGCCATTTACGTGAATGGTTTGCCCCGTCATATAGGAAGATTCGTCTGAAGCCAGAAGCACGTAAGCTCCGGCGTGTTCCGCAGGCTGTCCCGGTCTTCCCATCGGAGTGTCCAGACCATGCTTTTCCACCTTTTCTTCAGTAAACGTTGCCGGAATCAGGGCGGTCCAGATCGGGCCAGGGGCCACCGCATTTACTCTGATCCCCTGATCGGCCAATGACATCGCCATTGAACGAGTAAAGGAAACGATGCCGCCTTTCGTGCACGAATAGTCGATCAATGATGTGTCTCCCTGATAAGCGGTAATCGACGTTGTATTAATGATGGCGCTCCCTCTTTTGAGATGAGGCAGCACGGCTTTTGTCATATGAAACATGGAAAACATGTTTGTACGGAATGTCTTCTCCAGCTGTTCAGCTGTAATATCAAGAATCCCGTTTTGCGGATGCTGCTCAGCCGCATTATTAACGAGAATATCTATTTTTCCGTAGTGATCTAAGACTTGCCGGACCGCCTTCTGACAATGCGCCTCATCACCGACGTCCCCCGGAATTAACAGGCATTCGGCCTGGTATTCTTCCGCACGCTTTTTCGTTCTCTCGGCATCGGCATGTTCGTCTAGGTACAGGATGGCAAGATCCGCCCCTTCCTTCGCGTAAGCGATCGCAGCCGCTGCGCCGATGCCGCTGTCTCCGCCCGTGATGACGGCGACTTTTCCTTTTAATCTGCCCGACCCTTTTACATCCGGGTCCTCCAAGAGCGGCTTCGGCTCCATGTCTGACTCAATGCCGGGCTGGCGGTTTTGCACCTGCGGCTTTTGTCCTTCCGTCTGTCTGTCCATCGGATTCATATTCTCACACTCCTGCAATTGGTATTACTGAGACGATACCACGCAGTGCTGAGAGTTAAACGGACAAATATGCCGGTATTAAAGCTGCTGAGCCGTTTCGGGAAAAGCGCCGGTGTATTTCGCAGACGGCCTGTAAATCATGTTGTCAGCGGACTGTTCAAGCACGTGTGCGCACCAGCCTGCCATTCTGCTTGCTGAAAAGGTCGGCGTAAATAAATCATTGTCGACATCAATGGCCTGCATCACAGCCGCTGCGTAAAACTCCACATTCGTATACAGCTTCCGTCCGGGCTTATATTGCTCTAACAAGCGGATGGCTTCCTTCTCCACATAAAGCGCCAAGTCAAGCGACGGATCATTTCCCGCCACTTCTTCAGCCTTTATGCGCAGCGCTTCCGCCCGCGGGTCTTTTGTTTTGTACACCCTGTGCCCGAAGCCCATCAGGCGTTCTCCCCTCATAAGCTTCGCTGTCAAATACGCTTCTGCATTTTCTTTTTCCTCGATGTCTTCAAGCATTTTCGTGACGCCTGAAGGCGCGCCTCCGTGCAGCGGCCCTTTCATCGTACCCAGTGCGGCAGTGACGGCAGACACTAAGTCCGATTCAGTCGAAACGGTGACTCTCGCTGAAAAAGTCGATGCATTCATCCCGTGCTCCATCGCCAGAATCATATACGTCTCAAGCGCTTTCTTTTGGGCTGCGGACGGCTGCCTGCCTGTCAGCATATACAAATAGTTTTCAACGTGTCCGTATCGCGCCTCAGGTGACAACGCTTCCTTCCCTTGCTTACGGCGGTATCTGTACGCAATAATCGTCGGTGTGACGGCAATCAGTTTAATCGCTTCTTCCGGCTTGGGCGGATATGTAAATGAATCTGTGCCCAAACCTGAAACAGCCGTTCTCAGCACCGCCATGTCGTCCATTTCATCCGGAAGCGTTTCCAGTAAGTCGATCAAATGTTTCGGAAGCCCGCGCTCGGCTGCAAGTTCTTCCTGAAACGCAAGCAATTGCCGCTCATCAGGAAGCGCCCCGTTCAAAATGAGATACGCCGCTTCTTCAAAACTGGATTGCAGCGCGATATCCTTCGCATCATAGCCGCGATATATTAAATGCCCCTTTTCTCCGTCAATGTGGCTGATAGCCGTTTCTGCACAAGTAATCCCTTTCAATCCACGATAAATCAATTTCATTCCCCCTTATCCTCTTTCTGTTATTATAGTAAATATAATATTTAAAAAATAATGAATATTTTTAAGGGAATTAATTAAAACTTTTAATCAGAGGAGTGCATCTATGGATTTTAAATGGCTTCACACCTTCGTCACTGCGGCAAAATATGAGAATTTCAGAAAAACGGCAGAAACGCTTTTTTTATCTCAGCCGACCGTCACCGTTCATATAAAATTATTAGAGAAAGAAATCAGCTGCAAGCTGTTTCAGCGAAGCGGCCGGAAAATACAATTGACGGAAGAAGGAAAAGCATACGTGCCGTTTGCCATGAGGCTTTTGGAAGACTATGAAAACAGCATGGCGGAGCTGCACAGGGTGCGCCAGGGCTACTCGCACACACTGACACTCGCTGTTTCGCCGCTTATCGCCGACACCGTTCTCCCGTCTGTCATGAAGCGTTATACAGAGGACAATAAAGAAACCGAAATGACGGTCACCATTTTCGAATCGGAAGAAATCGCCTCTCAAATCAGAAACGGCTCAGCCGATATCGGACTGAGCTGCTTAAAGGTGCAATCATCTTCCCTCACTTGCCGCCCCCTGTACAATGACCCCGTTGTCCTCGTCGCGCCGCCCGGCCGAAAACCCGGGACAGGGAAGGCGGATGAAGTGAAAGACCTGTTCGGACAATATCTGCTTTTGACCCATAACCACCCTGACTATTGGGATGATTTGCTCCGCCAGGTCAGAATACAGTTCCCTTTCGTCAGGACAATGAAGGTGACACAGACGCATATTACGAAACGATTTATTAAAGAGGGGCTGGGTGTCTCATTTCTGCCGCTGTCAGCGGTACGGGCCGAGCTCGCCGCAGGCAGCATGATTGAAATTCCGTGCGAATTCGCCCAGATGCCGAGCGCGGGCGCGTACGCCATCGCCCTCTATGAAAATGAAAAAAAGAAAACCTTTTTAGATTTTTTATCACATTTTCATTTTTAGGTGAAACAAATGGAGCTCTGTCCCGTCTAAATAAAAAACCCGTTCTGATGAACGGGTTTCTATCGCTGCTAGAATCTTTTCGCGCCAAGGTAGCGAGGTTTCCAGTAGCTGTTATTCAGATCACTTGTTGTGACGCCGTCAGAACCGGCATGGATGAACTTGTTGTTTCCGATGTACACACCCATGTGTGAAGGGCCGGCCTGATATGTTGTAAAGAAGACGAAGTCTCCTCTTGACGGGCTGGACACGCTCTTCATTGAGCTCCAGTATCCCGCAGTGCTTGTTCTGCCGACACTCGTCTGTTTGTTTAACAGGTACCAGATAAATCCGCTGCAGTCAAAGCCGGAAGTCGTTGTTCCGCCCCATACATACGGCGTGCCGATTAAAGATTGCGCATCAGAAATCAGCTTGTTTACATTCAGGCTCGTCTGTGCAGCATTATGGCTGGATGAAGGCTGCTTTGATGACGAAGATCCTGAAGACGTTGAACCGGAAGTTGATCCCTTTACTTTAAGAACTTGTCCGATGCGGATCAGGTCCGTTTTTAAACCGTTTAAACTTTTTAATTGGTTTACCGTCATTTTATATTTATTCGCAATTTTCCAAAGGCTGTCGCCTTTTACGACTTTATATGTAGACGATGATGACTTGCTGCCCGAATTTGAACCTGAAGATGATTTACCGTTGATCGAAAGCGTCTGGCCGATGTAAATGATATCCGATTTTAATTTGTTCTCAGATTTAATGGAATTAATTGACGTTCCGTACCGATTTGAAAGTCCCCATAATGTATCGCCTTTTTTTACCTTAATCGTTTGCGCAGATGCCGCGCCCGCAAACAAAGTCGTCCCCAAAACCACTGCCGTTGTTGCTGTAACAAGTTGCTTTTTCATGTTTTCCTCCCCGAATGATTCTATCTATTTTATGTGTCTCTTTTTTAAAGTTTTTATCTGTTTCCTATTATAAGGTTCAATTTCCACTAGAAATAGACTTGACTTCCCGTGACAAATTTCTTACTAATTCGTTTTTAAAAAAAGTTTTTAAGGGTATTAAATATTTCAATTTGATTTCAAACGTGACGAAAAATGAGTCAATTTGTCATGTTTTTTTCCTGTGATCCTCGTATTTTGGAAAAACAAAGCAGTTTATTTTCCAAATAACCCCTTGTTAAAAAAATCCTCGTCTTTTTCAAAAAAGTGAATGGTTTTCACTCTTTCTTGAAAACATAAGTTACACCGGAATTTACATTTCTAACAATGTTTCACCTGAAATTTACAGGAGGAACAGGCGCTCTTTACAAACATCCCCTACCATTAGACATGCAGACAAGATTAAAGGAGGACGAGTGAGAATGAGTCTATTTAAACAGGTTCGATCAAAACTTCTGCCGGCGGCAGCCGTATCCGTGCTGACAGCCGGTCTGATTGCGGGCGCGGGGCTTCAGCACTCCGAACAGGCTGCGGCAAAAAAACAGCCTGACAAAAACGAGATCAGAAACGTCATCTTCATGGTCGGCGACGGAATGGGCGCTCCCTATATGAACGCCTACCGTTCGGTCATTAACAAAGGAAAGCCTGCAGACGGCATGAAACTGACGGCATTCGACCCCAATCTCACCGGTATGATGATGACTTACCCTGACGATCCTGATTCCAATATTACCGATTCCGCGGCGGCAGGCACGGCAATGGCCACAGGCGTGAAAACGTATAACGCGGCGATCGGAGTCGATAAAAAAGGAAAGCGGATAAAATCCGTCCTCGAAGAAGCGAAACAAAGAGGCAAATCCACCGGACTTGTCGCAACTTCGGAGATTGCCCACGCCACTCCTGCGGCATTCGGAGCCCATAACAAATCCAGAAAAAATATGGATGACATCGCAAGCAGCTACTTTGATGACCGCATCAACGGAAAACAGAAAGTCGATGTGCTCCTCGGAGGCGGCAAATCAAACTTTATCCGTAAAGACCGCAATGTAACAAAGGATTTCAAAAAAGCGGGATACAGCTACGTTACATCAAAACAGGAGCTCAAAAAGGATCGTAACAAGAAGATTCTCGGCCTGTTTGCCGATGGCGGACTCGACAAAGCAATCGACCGCTCAAACGCCGTCCCTTCATTAGAAGACATGACAACGGCAGCGATCGACAGGCTGAACAAGAATAAAAAAGGGTTTTTCTTAATGGTCGAAGGCAGCCAAATTGACTGGGCGGGACATGACAATGATATAGTCGGCGCAATGAGTGAAATGAAGGATTTTGAAAAAGCGTATAAAGCAGCGATCGCATTTGCCAAAAAGGACAAACATACGCTTGTCGTTGCCACGGCCGATCATACCACCGGCGGATTGACGATCGGCGCGAATGACGATAAAAACTGGCATGTTGAACCGATTCTTGCCGCCAAAAAAACCCCGGCATTTATGGCTGACCAAATCAAAGCGGGCAAATCCGTATCTTCCGTGCTTGCGCGTTATACAGACCTGAAATGGTCAAAAGCTGAGATCAAACAGATCGAAACGGCCGCAAAACAGGATGCTGACAAGAGCATCTACAAAGCGATCATTAAGCTCTTTAATGCGAAAACCAACAGCGGCTGGACAACCGGCGATCATACGGGCGAAGAAGTTCCCGTTTACGCGTACGGTCCGGGAAGAGAGTCATTTACGGGGCTTTTAAACAACACGGACCAGGCCAAAAAGATCTTTCACATCCTGAAACACGGAAAATAAAAAAAGGATGCGGGGAAACTCCCGCATCCTTTCTTCTTTTACAGATATCTCCGGTGCACTCCTTTGCCGTCATAAGAAAACATCACTTCTCTGTCTTCAAGAACAGATTCGATGTGCACGCTCCTGCCCCACAGCTGGTACAGATACGGCAGCACTTTCTCCAAATATTTCAGATCAAGCTCAATTCCCTCATACCAATGTTTAATATAAAGCTCATTATTCTTCAGGTAATCCCCGTCATTGACGGTCAGATAAGGAAATCCCCCGTTGACCCGCATGTTCACGAGCTGGTCGCGCACGGCCTTCCATTCTTTGTCGATCACTTTATAGTCCCTGCCCTGCTTTTGGAATAAATACAAATCCTCACGCATCACGAGATCTTTCGTCAAATAATTGCGGATAAATGATATATCCGATTCAATTTCCCTGACCTCAAACATTTTCTCGCGGCCGGAACCGGGCTTTACTCCTGTTTTTTTCATTTCATCTGTCGGGTTGTCATAACGCTCTTCGATGTCTTCAAAAATTTTCAGCCCTAAATAATACGGGTTGATTCCCGTTTTTGACGGCTGAACGACGCCTGCGTTCAGCTTCGCAAATTCGATGGCTTCATCTGAAGTCAGGTCAAGCTCGCGGATAATCCGCTGATGCCAATAAGATGCCCAGCCTTCGTTCATGATTTTCGTTTCCAGCTGCGGCCAGAAATACAGCATTTCTTCTCTCATCATGGTTAAAATGTCACGCTGCCACGGTTCAAGCTCCCGCGAATGTTCTTCGATAAACAGCAGAATATCTTTTTCCGGCCGGGGCGGAAACGGTTTTTTCCCTTTTTTCTTTTTCACCTGCTTCGGCTTATCCATTCCCCATAAATCATCGTAAGGCGATGGCGCGGTTTCTTCTTCGTCCTCCTCTTCGTCATCGACGCTCCACAGCAGCTTCGGCCTGACGAGCGACGGATCGATATGCTCCTGAATCGCCAGAATGGCATCTAAAAAGGACTCCACCTCTTTTATCCCGTGCATTCTTTCATAATGCTTAATCCGCTCCGCCGCAGCCGCCATACTCTCAACCATGTCCCGGTTCGTATTTTGAAAGCGGCAGTTATGTTTGAAAAAATCACAATGGGCAAGAACATGGGCTACAATTAATTTATTTTGGATCAGCGAATTGCTGTCCAGCAAAAAAGCGTAGCAAGGGTTGGAATTAATGACAAGTTCATAAATTTTGCTCAAACCGAGATCATAATGGAGTTTCATCTTATGAAATTGTTTGCCGAAACTCCAGTGGCTGAATCTCGTCGGCATGCCGTACGCGCCGAATGTATAAATAATTTCAGCCGGGCAAATTTCATATCTCATCGGGTAGAAATCAAGGCCGAAACCCTTGGCAATGTCGGTTATTTCCTCAATTGCCCGCTGTAAACCTTTTGTCTCCTCCGCGTTCAACCGAATCCCCCCTACTTGGACTTATTTATAATGTATGACCCCTCCTCTCAAAAGATGAAATAACAGACCGGTTTCCGGCTGAAAACTTTCGGCACATCCGCCCCGTTTGCTTTATATGTAAGTGGGTAAAACACACACCATACCCAAAAAGAAAAGGAGCGATTCTACTTGAATACAGCAGACATGCTTACGACGTATCTCAGCAAACTCCCGAATCTGATCATTGCACTGCTCGTCCTGCTTATCGGCTGGGGCATTGCCAAAATCATTGAAAAAGCCGTATACAAAGGCCTGCAAAAAACAAAAATCGACGACAGGCTGTTCGCCGAAAAAAAGCCGGCGCGCTATTCCTCAGAAAAAGTCATCAGTAAAGTCATTTATTTTATCGCATTAATCATCGTTTTTATTCTATTCTTTAACATTCTGCATCTGACAACCGTGGCTTCGCCTTTTGTCAGCATGCTGTCAGCGATAACGGCGGCTGTGCCGAGCATTTTAAAAGCCGGCCTGATTCTGCTGTTGGGCTGGGCGGCCGCTTCGCTTTTCAGCTATCTCGTCAAAAAAGCGGGCATGAAACTCGCTGAAAACGGCCGGCTCAGAAAATGGACAATGGTGTCTGAAGAAGCGGAAATGAGCAGATCCGTTACGGCCGCTTCACGAATCGTTTTTTACTTCGTCTTGCTCTTGTTCCTGCCCGGCGTCTTGGCCGCTCTCCAAATCAGCGGAGTATCAGGGCCGTTTACAAATATGATCCAAAGCGTTTTGTCCTTTATACCGAAATTATTCGCCGCGGCGCTGATTGTTTTAATCGGCTGGCTTGTTGCCCGTCTCGTCCGTGATATCGTCACAAACTTTCTGGCGAGTATCGGCACGGAAAGGCTTGCCGCACGTATGGGGCTTTCTATTTATCTGAAGGATACAAGCCTGTCGGCAATCATCGGAACGATTGTCTACGTGCTGATTTTCATTCCGGTGATCATCTCTGCGCTTGACCGGCTTGATGTCGCGGGTATTTCTGAACCGGCGTCAGCCATGCTGCACACGGTCTTCACAATGCTCCCTAATATCATCATCGGTATTGTGCTGATCATCGCCGGCATCTGGATCGGAAAATGGGTCAACAGCATTGTATCCGGGCTCTTGCACCGGGCCGGTTTCGACTCTCTTCTCGGTAAAATGGGCTTTGAACAGGCGGGTACCCCGAAGCTGACGCTTTCTCAGACGGTCGGCATGATTGTTCAGATCATCATCGTCCTGCTCTTTACGGCAGAGGCGCTGCAGCTTGTCCATCTTGAATTTCTCGTCGTTATCGCAACAGGTATTATCGCTTACCTGCCTAATGTTCTGGCCGCTGTATTTATTCTCGGAATCGGGCTTTTGGCCGGACAGCTCGTCAGCAGGCTGCTTGCCGGCATGCTGAGCGGAAAGGAATTCAGATTCCTGGCGCCGCTTGCGAAATATACCATTATCACTCTTTCAATCTTTATGGCGCTGGATCAGCTCGGTGTCGCCGACACGATCGTAAATGCCGCGTTTATTCTGATTCTGGGCGGTTTCGCGCTTGCCTTCGGACTTTCATTCGGTCTTGGCGGAAAAGAATTCGCCTCCCGTTATCTCGCAAAATTGGATCGCAAAATTGAAAAACATCAATCGGCTGACGATCGTAAGCCGCCGATGTCTTAACGAAAAAAACGTGTGCTCAGAAGGAGCGCACGTTTTTTTTTTGAGTTAAAGGGACAAATTCCTTTTTTTTCATTTTAGATTCATATATGATAGACTGTAACAGAAGCAAAATCTCTTTTTTCGAGGTCATTCTATGAAATTAACGAACTATACTGATTATTCTTTACGCGTTTTGATTTTTTTGGCTTCCAGACATTCCGACGAACTTTCCAACATAAAAGAAATCGCAGATACTTATTCCATCTCTAAAAACCACCTCATGAAAGTCATTTACCGCCTCGGACAGCTCGGATATGTCGAAACGATCCGGGGCCGGGGAGGCGGAATCCGATTAGGAATGACACCGGAAGACATAAACATTGGAGAAGTCGTTCGAAATACAGAAGACGACTTTAACATCGTAGAATGCTTTGACTCCAAAAAAAATCTCTGTATCATATCTCCCGCCTGCAACTTAAAGAACCTTCTGAATGAAGCCCTGCAAGCTTACCTGGCCGTTTTAGACAAATATACGTTAAGGGATCTGGTCAAAAACAAAGAGGAGATTATGAGACTGCTCAGAAGCTGAAGGAATGTCCGCATTCCTTCTTTTTTTATGCCGGCATAAGAAAAAAGGACTATTTCTATTAATATGATAAACGATTGCAGACAAGTGCCGATATAAAGATTATCATTACTGATATCCTCACCTTGCGGCTGCAACGAATGGGGATAGTAAAATCATCGCAGGAAAAGGGAGATTCATTATGAAAAAAAAGGTAGCGGTCGGTTTGACTGCATCTGCGATCGTCGGGTCTGCGTTAGCTGTAACACCGGCAGAAGCACAAACGATTAAGGTTAAAAGCGGAGATTCATTATGGAAGCTTGCCCAAAACTACAATACAAGCGTGGATGCCATTACATCAGCGAATCATCTAAAATCCACCGTTCTTTCTATCGGGCAGACGCTCAACATTCCTAACGGCAAATCAGATTCCGGCAGCAAAAAGCCATCTTCAAAGAACAGCGGCACGACTAAAAGCGTTTATACAGTGAAAAGCGGCGACTCGCTGTGGCTGATCGCATCTGATTTTAAAATGTCCGTACAGGAACTGAAAAAATTGAACGGTCTGACAAGCGACTTAATCCGCGCCGGACAGAAGCTGCAAGTGACGGGGAAAGTTTCCTCAAGCACCGATCAGAAAAAAACCGCTCCTGGCAGCAGCTCAAACAGCAGCAAAAATCAGTCATCATCTTCCGGGACGTATAAAGTAAAACTCGGCGATTCCCTATGGAAGATCGCAAACAGCGTCAATATGACCATTGCGGAACTCAAAGTATTAAACAACTTAAAAACGGATACGATCTACGTAAACCAAGTCCTGAAAACAAAAGGAACGTCTTCTTCGGGAAACACGCCGTCAAAAGACAATTCAAACCAAAATAAAAACCAGACGCAAACGTCCTCTTATACAGTAAAAAGCGGAGACTCGCTCTGGAAAATCGCAAACGCATACAATATGACGGTTCAGCAAATCAGAAGCATCAACAAACTGACGTCAGAC
This sequence comes from Bacillus sp. SJ-10, assembly GCF_002843505.1. Lineage (NCBI taxonomy): Bacteria > Bacillati > Bacillota > Bacilli > Caryophanales > Bacillaceae > Bacillus > Bacillus sp. SJ-10. Next base: position 3,722,596 of record NZ_CP025258.1, read on the forward strand.
ATGCTGCGGGTCGGACAAGTGCTTAAGCTGACCAAAACGTCATCTTCCGGCTCTTCGACTTCACCGTCAACTCCGAACCAGTCCGGAGATACAGGGAAAACCACTACATATACCGTGAAAAGCGGGGATTCTTTATGGGTGATCGCCCAAAAGTTCAATGTGACCGCCCAGCAGATCCGCGAGAAAAACAATCTGAAAACAGATGTTCTTCAAATCGGACAAAAGCTGACGATTACCGGGCAGCAGACAAACACGACACCGAATCAGTCCGGCAACACAGGCGGCACAGGTTCAACAAGTGCGAAGATTAATGTAATGATCGATGCCGCAAAAGCTCAACTGGGCGTACCGTATGTATGGGGCGGGACAACGCCGAGAGGCTTTGACTGCAGCGGTTTCATTTATTACGTTCTCAATAAGGTCACTTCTGTATCCAGACTTTCAGCCGCAGGCTACTGGAATACGATGACATCAGTCAGCCAGCCGGCGGTCGGTGACTTTGTCTTTTTCTCAACTTATAAAGCCGGACCTTCCCACGTCGGTATTTATCTCGGGAACGGCCAGTTTATTAATGCCAACGATTCGGGTGTCGTTATTTCCAGCATGAACAATTCCTATTGGAAACAGCGCTACCTCGGCGCAAAACGCTTCTTCTGATATCTGACAAGCTGTACGGCCTCAATTAGGCTGTGCAGCTTTTTTTATAGTCTGAAAATATTAATGCTGATCACGTGTTTTGTTACGGGGTGGAAATACACTTCAGCACGGGATGAAAACGTTTCTTTTGCTGTTTGCACCGTTACGCGAAACACATCTTTCGTCTGTTCCCGGTTCACTTTTGTACGGCCCATGTACGAATAATCGGTAAGCTCGGCCCCCTTGTATTCACGTTCAAGCTGGTTCCATGCGAGCTGCTCCCATTTTTCAACTGACGGATCGAGGTGTTCTGTATGCCCTTTTTCAGCGATCGAGGCAATGAGAATGCCGCAAAACAAGAGGGCAAGCGCAAATGGAAGAGATTTCATCTTTATGTTCTCCTGAGTCGTTTTTGTCAATCTTAGCGTGTCCAAAGAAGAGACGGATATGCGGTTTTATTTTATGTCTCCCTCATATTGCTATGCCGATGTGATAAGGACACCAACTTTTCCCCCGTTGCATCCGGGCTTCGACGGCATAAACTAACGGAGAACTTCTCATTGAAAGGAGAAGCGTAAGATGGATCATGCCGATTATGACAAAGCCTTGTATTACACACACCGGTCTCAATGGGACAATTTATTAATTTTGATGGTTCGTACAAAAGATGATTTATTATCAAAGCGTATTGAGCACTTTCTGCACGCGTATCATTTCGAATATGATCATGCGGTGCTTGAAAAAGAGCTGTATTCCCTTCTCGGGTATATTGATCATGCGACAGAGCTCGCTTATGAAGATCAATTAGCCATGCTGACATAAAACAATCCCGGCGTCAGACGCCGGGATTTCCTGTGTTTGTGAACATATTCAGCTCTTCAATCATGTCTTTCAGGCTGACCGCCATATCCTCAGATACGGTCCGGCGCTCCATGTCGATGTGAATCGGGTCTAAGACCAGCTGTTTCGGGATGACATTTGCATAGACGCCCCGCATGACCGTCCGCATATTCGCCAGCGCGTTCATGCCTCCTTTTCCTCCGCCCGCCGCGGCAATGATTGCCACCGGTTTGTATGCCCAGTGATCGCTGCTTAAAAAATCGATGGCGTTTTTTAAAGCGCCGCTCATGCCGCTGTGATACTCGGGAGATAATAAGACGACGGCCGCCGACTTTTTCACCTGCCGCCTTAACTCTTGCACTGAAGGCAGCTCGTTCTGTTCTTCTTCACCGTTATAAAGCGGCAGTTCACTTTCGCTCAAATCAATAAAATCGGTATGAAACCGATCTCTGATATAAGAAGCGGCAATTCTAGTCCGCCCGTTTTTTCTCGGTGTTCCGCTGATCACTAATATGCTCATAATTTTACCGCCTTTCCAAAAACATTATATTTTACCGCATACAATGCCGCCTGCGTCCGATCGGAAAGATTCAGCTTTGAGAGCAGGTTAGATACGTGGGTCTTCACTGTTTTTTCGGAAATACACAGTGCCGCCGCAATTTCCTTATTGCTTTTCCCTTTGGATATTTCTTGAAGAACATCTTTTTCACGGGGGGTCAGCTGATAATATTTTTCCTTATCCTGATCATCCTGAACCATATGGGTCAGCACGTGAGGCACAATATCCGCCGACAGCCGGTAACGTCCGGAATACACTTCCCGGAGCGTTTTCACTAAATCATCGGGCTGGGCGTCTTTCAGCTGATATGCTTTTGCGCCGGCTTTAAGGGCGGGAATGACATGCTCCTGATCAGAATAGCTCGTCAAAACGACGATACTGATGTCCGGAAATCGTTCAGCCGCAATTTTTGCCGCTTCTATGCCGTCCATATCAGGCATTGATAAATCCATCAGAATGATGTCCGGCTCCGTCTTTTCAGCTTGCTGAAGCGCTTCAGCACCGGTGGATGCCTCACCGACAACTTCAATGTCTTCCTGAGTGGCGAAGAAATAGCGCAGTCCTTTGCGGACAACGTGATGATCATCAGCAATCACAATTTTCATCAATCAGACCTCCTGTCCCGAAACGGAAGCCGAACGGAGACAATCGTTCCGGCGCCAAGCTCGGATTGTAGTGTAAAGCGGCCTCCGATCGCTTCAGCCCGCGCTTTCATGCCGGCCACGCCGAGCGATGGGAGCACAGCGTGCGCATCAGCGCTGAAGCCCGCTCCACGGTCGCTGATGTGAAGCTCAGCGCAATCCGGCTTTTTAACGGCGGAAATGATAACCCGGTCCGTTCCCGCATGCTTTTTACAGTTATTCAAGGCTTCCTGGGCGATCCGCCAAAGCGCGTGTTCCTGTTCATCCGTAAGCTCCAGCTCATCCTCCATTTCACAAACGGCTTCCAGGCCGATAAGAGCGGCATAGCTTTTGATCGACGCATACAGCCCTTTCGTCAAACTTTCCGGCTTCAGCTGCCAAATAAGCGCCCTCATTTCTGTTAGCGCATCCTGAGACAGCTCTTGAATAAACGTAATCATCTGCCGGAGTCGATCATCATCTGTAAAGCTCTTTGCGGCTTTTGCCGTTAAGCTGACAGAAAACAGCATCTGATTGACGGAATCATGCAGCTCTTGCGCAAGTCTGCTTCGTTCCATCAACAGGGCGTTCTGCTGCTCAAATTCGGCCAATTTCATCCGCTGAATCGCCGTTCCGATTTGAAATGCAACCGCTTCAAGCAGATGCAGTTCTTCTTCGTTGAAAAATGTCTTTTCGCTTGCGGCGACGTTTAATAAACCGAACTTCCGGCCGCCGTCCTCAAGCGGTACAGTCGCATGATGGGTAATGCCCTCCGTATCGCGGCAGTTCGTCGTCTGTTCCGCAAATTCAATCCGTTTACAATTCATTATGTTTACGGCTTTTGTCAATCCGCCATTGCTGAATTTGGTCAGACAATAGCATTCCCCGCTGCACATGAGTGCATTTTCCCGCTGACCGAGAGCCGGCGGTAAATAAGCGGATGCGGCGAGCGTATAAGACCCGTCCGGCTCAATCAGAAAAATCCACCCTGTCTGCAGCCCGGTCAGGCTGAGCAGTTCGCGGAGCACTTTATCAAGCGCTTCCTTTAAATCGTGGCTTTGGTTTAAGGTTTCCGCAATCGCTTTTAACGTTTTTAACGTTTCTACCGTCGTTTTCGTCAATTTCCCTCACTCCGGCCAATCAGAATTATCCATATTATATCAATTCTTTTCTGTATATTCCTTTGTTTTCAGCATGAATTTTCCTCATACTTTCGGATGAGACGTAAAAAAACCGCCGGATGTCGCTTCCGGCGGTTGTTGTTTATTTCGTATTTTCCACTATGCCATCCACCGTTTTCATGACGGCTTCAGATAATGCGGCAAGACGCTGTTCGCTGTCTTGTAAAGAAGTTCCCTTCACGGCGAAATAGAACTTCACTTTCGGCTCCGTTCCCGATGGACGAAGGCAGAACCAAGAGCCGTCTTCAAGGAAATATTTCAGGACATTTGACTTCGGAAGATCAATATCTTCTTCACGATGATCGGCAAATACAGTCCGTTTTCCCGTTGAATAGTCTTCAGCCTGCGTGATTTGTTTTCCGGCCATCTGCTTCGGCGGATCGTTTCGGAATGAAGTCAGGATAGCGGAAATCTGCTCTGCTCCCTGTTTTCCTTTTAACGTCAATGACTTCAAACCTTCACGGTAATAACCGTATTCTTTAAAAATGGACAGCAGCGCGTCATAAAGCGACATGCCCTGCTTTTTATAAAAGGCGCATACCTCGACGGCTAACAGCGCAGCCTGGATCGCGTCTTTGTCACGCGCGAAATCGCCGATTAAGTAGCCGTAGCTTTCTTCATACCCGAACTGGAACGTGTATTGGCCTGATTTTTCATATTCTTTGATCTTTTCACCGATAAATTTGAAGCCTGTCAGCGTGTCAATCGTATCTAACCCGAACGATGAAGCGACGGAGCGGCCCAATTCGCTCGTGACAATCGTTTTCATGACGACACCGTTTTCAGGAAGGGTGCCCTGTTTTTTCTTCTCGGAAAGCAGGTAATGCAATAAAAGCGCGCCTGTCTGATTTCCCGTCAGCACTGTGTACTTGCCTTCGCTGTTTTTTACGGCAATGCCGAGACGGTCGGCATCCGGGTCCGTAGCGACGAGAATATCGGCATTTTGTTCTTCTCCGAGTTTAATGGCATATTCGAATGCCGCGTGCTCTTCCGGATTCGGCGATTTGACGGTTGAAAAATCCGGGTCCGGCAGCTCTTGCTCCTTTACGACGGTGACGTTTTTGTAACCGAGTGCTTCAAGACCGCGGCGTACCGGTTTATTTGCCGTGCCGTGCAGCGGAGTGAACACGACGCTGACATCCACTTCATCCGAAAGCTCGGGATGTACGGAGATGGAAGTCAGTTTTTCAGTATACGGTTTATCAATTTCTTCACCGATTATTTTAATCAAACCTTTTTCTTTCAGCGACTGTTCATCTTCAACTTGAATCGTTAATTCATTTTCTATGGCATTCACTTCCGCAATGACGATGTCCGCTTCTTTCGGCGGCAGCTGTGCGCCGTCATCGCCATACACTTTATATCCGTTATATTCAGGCGGGTTATGGCTGGCCGTCACGACGATACCGGCATAAGCGTTCAGCTTTCTCACCGCAAAAGACAGCTCAGGCGTCGGGCGGAGCTCATCAAATACGTATGTTTGAATGCCTTGGGAAGCAAGGGTTTTTGCAGCTTCCATCGCAAACTCAGGAGATTTATGACGGGAGTCGTATGCGATCGCAACCCCTCTTTTTTTCGCGTCTTCTCCCTGTTTTTCGATATACGCCGCAAGTCCGGCGGATGCTTTGCGGACCGTGTAAATATTCATCCTGTTCGTACCCGGCCCGATTTCTCCTCTCATGCCTCCTGTTCCGAACTCAAGATTTTTGTAGAAAAAATCTTCCAGCAGCTGCTCGTTTCCTTCTGCGTCCGCCAATAATTTTTTCAATTCTGAATCTAATTGTTCGGCCTGATTCCAGCGTTCGTAGCTCTTACTCCAACTCATGTTCGTCCTCCTATAATTTCAGCTTATGACCATATTTTAATATGAATCGGCTGCCCGTGTCACTTGATAACCTAACCAAATGCTTTATGTAAGAAGATAAAAGAAGGGCTCATGCCTTTTCGGCACAGCCCTCCGGTTATTATTGTTCGAGCGGAACAACCGCGTCGTGCAGCAGCGTATTTAACCACTCAGTGTGTTTTTCTTTCGTTTCGTCATTCCATTGGAATCGGTCGCTCATGTAATCAATCACGGCCGTTTTATACGTTTGCACCCATTTGATGTCGAAGAACAGTCTTCCCGTTCTGCGGACGAAGAAATCGGCAGGTGTCGCAGCCATTTCTTCTTCGATGCTGTAAGCCGCTTCAGCCAGAATGTGAACCGGAATCTGGCGTTTTTCCGCTTCGTCTTTCAGACCTTCAATCCGGCTGAATACATTTTCAACGTTAGAGCCGTATCTGATGGCTAACTGCTTAGCGGTTTCCTGTGATAAACCGATTTTCAAGCCGTCTTTTGTCTTTGCTTCCACAAATGACTCGAAGTTTTTAGAGCCCCCGACATGTCCGCCGGAAATCGGCATCGTCTTCGTCTTGCAGCCGCCGAAGTCCTGGCCGCCCTCTTCTTTCAAGCGGTCGCGGACAAGATCGACAATGTGCTCAGCCATTTTACGGTAGCCCGTCAGTTTTCCTCCGGCGATCGTAATCAGGCCTGATTGAGATGTCCAGATTTCATCTTTACGGGAGATCTCAGACGGGTCTTTCCCTTCTTCGTGAATAAGCGGTCTGAGGCCGGCCCAGCTTGATTCAATATCGTCCGCCGTAATGTTCAGTTCCGGGAACATATAATTGATGGAGCTGACGACATAATCGCGATCCTGCACCGTCATGCGCGGATGCTCAAGTTTTTGTTTGTAAACCGTATCGGTCGTACCCACGTATGTTTTTCCTTCACGCGGAATGGCGAACACCATCCGGCCGTCCGGCGTATCAAAGTATACCGCCTGTTTAAGCGGGAATACGGATTGGTCGAATACGAGATGGACCCCTTTTGTGTGCTGAAGATGTTTTCCGCTTTTACTGTGGTCTTTTTCTCTCAGCTCGTCGACCCACGGACCTGTCGCATTGACGATTTTTTTGGCGTAAACTTTGTATTCCTTGCCTGACAGCAGATCTTCAATTAAAACGCCGACAACTTTTCCTTTTTCATAAAGCAGTTCTTTCACTTTAGAGTAGTTGACAGGCTCCGCACCGAATTTAACGGCTTCTTTCATGACTTCAATCGTCAGTCTCGCATCGTCCGTCCGGTACTCTACATAATAGCCTCCGCCTTTTAAGCCGTCTTTTTTGACGAGCGGCTCTTTTTGCAGCGTTTCTTTAGCAGACAGCATGCTTCTGCGCTCTGATTTTTTTACTCCCGCTAAATAGTCATACACACGCAGGCCGATGGAAGTAGAGAATGAACCGAACGTGCCGCCTTTATGAAACGGCAGCAGCATCCATTCCGGCGTCGTGACGTGCGGGCCGTTTTCGTACACGATGGCACGTTCCTTACCGACTTCTGCAACCATTTTGACTTCAAATTGCTTCAGATAACGCAAACCGCCGTGGACAAGCTTTGTGGATCGGCTTGATGTGCCGGCCGCGAAATCCTGCATTTCGCTCAAAGCGACTTTCATTCCCCTTGAAGCTGCGTCAAGCGCCGTACCGGCACCCGTAATACCTCCGCCTATAATAAACAGATCGTATGTTTTTTTAGTCATGTCTTCCAGCATATGATCCCGTTCCAAACTTGAAAATTGGTGATTCATCATTACGTTTCCTCCTTGTTGTCACGGTATAGAAAAAGAGACCACAACAGCCAAAGCGCATGTCATCACTTTGGTGCTGTGGTCTCTCCTCATCTCAGGACCGTTCCTATTAACTTGTTTTCAGTATACCACATTTTTATCTTATTTAAAAGCCATAGCTGCATTTACTGCTTTTTTCCATCCGCCGTACAATTCTTCGCGCTTTTCATCTTCCATTTCCGGTTTGAATTGCTTATCAAGGTTCCACTGATCGGCGATTTCAGTGCTGTCCTTCCAGTATCCGACAGCGATTCCGGCCAAATACGCGGCACCGAGCGCCGTCGTTTCATTAATTTCCGGACGTTCGACCGGCACATCAAGCAAGTCGCTTTGGAACTGCATGAGGAAGTTATTTTTTACCGCTCCGCCGTCTACACGCAATGTTTTTAAAGAGATGCCTGAATCAGCCTCCATGGCATCAAGCACATCTTTCGCCTGATAAGCGAGAGATTCAAGCGTAGCCCGGATGAAATGCTCCTTCGTCGTTCCGCGTGTCAGGCCGAAAACTGAGCCGCGCACGTCACTGTCCCAGTACGGTGTGCCTAATCCGACGAAAGCGGGCACGACATAAACACCGTCAGCGGAATCCACGCGCTCTGCGTATGTCTCGCTTTCTTTTGAATCCTGGAACATCCGCATGCCGTCTCTCAGCCATTGGATGGCAGAACCTGCGACAAAGATGCTTCCTTCCAGTGCATACTCGACTTTTCCGTCTAATCCCCAGGCGATTGTCGTCAGAAGGCCGTGATCAGAAGTGATGGCTTTTTCTCCGGTATTCATCAGCATAAAGCAGCCTGTGCCGTATGTGTTTTTCCCCATGCCTTCTTCAAAGCACGCCTGGCCGAACAGCGCTGACTGCTGGTCTCCCGCCGCTCCCGCAATCGGAATGTTTTTACCGAAGAAATGATAATCAACCGTTTTCGCGTACACATGAGAAGACGGTTTCACTTCCGGCAGCATTGATTTCGGCACGCCTAAAATATCAAGCAGCTCGTCATCCCATTTTAATTCATGAATATTAAACATCAGCGTTCTTGAAGCGTTGGAATAATCCGTTACGTGCGCCGCCCCTCCGGACATTTTCCAGATGAGCCATGAATCAATCGTTCCGAACAGAAGATTTCCGTTTTCCGCTTTTTCCCGCGCGCCTTCTACATTGTCAAGAATCCATTTGACTTTCGTTCCTGAGAAATAAGGGTCGATCAAAAGTCCCGTTTTTTCTCTGAATGTATCATTATATCCTTTTTCACGAAGCTCTTCGCAAATGCCGGATGTTTGTCTCGATTGCCACACAATCGCATTGTATACCGGCTTTCCGGTATCTTTATCCCATACGACCGTCGTTTCCCTTTGGTTCGTGATGCCGATGCCGGCAATTTGATCAGCGCTGATTCCGGACTCGGAGATCACAGTCGCGATAACGGCGAGCACCGATCCCCAGATTTCGTTCGCATTGTGCTCCACCCAGCCCGGCTGAGGGAAATGCTGTGTGAATTCCTTTTGAGCGGAATGCACGATTTTTCCTTCTTTATTAAAAAGAATCGCTCTTGAACTTGTTGTGCCTTGGTCAATTGATAAAATATAGGTCTCCATGATGCCGCTCTCCTTTTTAAATATATTCAGAATTTGATAATATTTTCCGTGATTGAGATTTCTTGGTATAAATATAGAGTATGAAAAGCACTACAACCATTATAACGCTTACAAACCAAAAGCTAGGTGTCACATTTCCTTTAAACGCAGCATTGTAAAATACGCCGCCGAACGCACCGCCCATGATCGGACCGACTACGGGAATCCAGGCATATTTCCAATTTGACGGCCCTTTTTTCGGAATCGGCAGAAAGGCGTGAGCGATTCTCGGCCCCAAATCCCGCGCAGGGTTGATCGCATATCCGGTCGTCCCTCCAAGAGAAATCCCGATGGCAACGATGAGGAATCCGACAATCAGCGGGTTCAGCCCTTTTGTAAATTCATTCGCTCCGATTGCCAAAATGCCGAGCACAAGCACAAACGTACCAATGACTTCACTTATCATATTCCCAAATGTATGAGGAATACTCGGGCCGGTCGAGAAAACGCCCAGTTTAGCGGCCGGATCATCCGTCGCCTTCCAATGCGGCAGATAATGAAGGTACACAACAACCGCACCGATCATTGCTCCGATCATCTGCCCCGCAATATAAACAGGGACCTCTTTCCAAGGAAAGCTGCCTTCAAGCGCAAGGCCTATCGTTAAAGCCGGATTCAAGTGGGCGCCGCTGATACTGCCGACGGCATATGCCGCCATGGCTACTCCCAATCCCCAGCCGAATACAATAACAATCCATCCGGATTGGTATGAAAGCGATTTCTTTAAATTGACTCCCGCACAAACGCCGCCGCCGAAAATAACAAGCAGCATTGTACCGATTACTTCTCCCCAAAATGCTGTCATCATCATTCCTCCTAAATGACAAAATAGCAGGTTTGACAGAGTTATAGAGAATAAAAAACCCACAACAAACCGCTTTACGCTTTATTGCTTCCGTAAAGAGCTGTTGTGGGTCTCCGGGTCTCCATCACATAGTATTAACCTAGGTCTATTGTAACAATGGGTGTAAGCGGTGTCAATCTTTTTTTGTCATAGAATGTTCATATTTAGCCCATAGTTCGGTGTCTGAAGTCGTCACGGCTGTGGCTCCTGCCTGCAAGGCGTTTTCAACGTCCTGCTCCGTGCGGATGAAGCCGCCGGCAAAAATCGGAATCCCCGTCATTTCTTTAATTTCTCTGATTAAAGTCGGAACGATGCCCGGGAGAACCTCGATAAAGTCAGGCTTATGCTTTCCGACGAATTCCATGCTTTTCTCCATGGCGCTCGTATCCAAGAGAAACAGACGCTGGATCGCGTATATTTTCTTTTGTTTCGCTTTGACGATGACTGATGATCTCGTCGAAATGATACCCGCGGGCCGGATATCCTGACAAATAAACTCCGCACCGTATTCGTCATGCTTAATGCCGTGAATTAAATCGACGTGAACCATCAGAAGTTTTCCGTGTTTTTTCGCTTCATTCACGACACCTTTTAATTGACCGAGGTGGATATCTAAAATGACGCCGTATAAGAACGGACTTTCTAAAAATGCATCGAATTGCTTCATGTTCCGGATTGCCGGTAGAATCTGCTGGTTGTGAAAACTCATGTTTTACTCCTTTACATTAAAAATCAATGCTCAGCACGCTTTCCTTGACGGTCGAAATGATGAAAGAGAGCTCCTCGTCCGACAGGCAAAAAGGCGGAGACAGCTGAATGACATTATTATATCCCGCTACAGTATCGCCATTTTTCCCGACAAGCAGGCCTTTTTCTCTGCAGGCGGTGATGACGTGCTGCACAAGGGCGGCATCAGCGGGTTCCTTCGTGACTTTGTCCTTGACGAGCTCAATGCCGGCAAGAAGGCCCTTGCCCCGTACATCTCCGACCGCCGGATGTTCTCTGAGCGGCTCAAGCTCACGGAGCAGCCTTTCTCCAAGCTCACGGGAGCGGGCGATCAGATTTTCGTCCTCCATCAATTGCAGGTTTTTCAAAGCCAGGGCGCAGGCTGCCGGATTGCCTCCGAATGTATTCACATGCCGGAAGCGGCCGTACGGCTCACCGCCCGAATACGCCTCAAAAATCTCCCGTTTTACTGCCGTTGCCGACAGCGGCAGATAAGCGCTCGTAATGCCTTTTGCCATTGTGACGATGTCCGGTGAAACGCCGTAATGCTGAAATCCGAACGGCTCTCCCGTGCGGCCGAAACCGCAAATGACTTCATCACTGATCAGAAGCGCGCCGTGGCGGCGGCAAATGTCCTCTACCTTTGCCATATACCCGTCCGGAGGCATCAGTATCCCTCCGCCTGTAATAATCGGTTCCATAATAACGCCGGCAATCGTTTCGCTTAACTCCCACGTCATGATCCGGTCGATTTCATGCGCGCTTTCCAATGTGACGGCATCTCCCGGATTCCGATAAAGATCAGGCGGCGCCGCATGCAAAAAACCTTGTGAGAGCGGCTCATATTTATATTTTCTCTGCGCCTGGCCGGTAGCGGCGAGCGCCCCCATCGTATTGCCGTGATAGCCTCTGTACCGGGAGATGAATTTGAAGCGGCTGTGATCGCCGTTTTCAATGTGGTATTGGCGGGCAATTTTGAACGCGGTTTCATTTGCTTCCGATCCGCTGTTGGAAAAGAAGATCACATAATCGCCGCCGAGCCATTCATTCAGTTTTTCCGCAAGCTCAATCGCGGGTTGATGGCTTTGGGTCAGCGGATAATAAGGAAGCTCCTTCAATTGGCTGTAAGCCGCATCGGCAAGCTCCTTTCTCCCGTATCCGATATTGACGCACCACAGGCCTGACATGCCGTCCAAATACCGTCTGCCGTCAATATCCGTAACCCAGGCGCCTTCCCCTTTTTGAACGATTATGCTGTCATCCGGCTCCGCCCCTTTCATCGCGTGCCAAATCAGCTCTTTATCCTTTTGTTTGAGTGACTGATTTTTTTGTACATGTTCCACACCGCTCATCTCCCTTTCAATATCATTGCACTGTATCGAAAGCTGCCCGGCTTCTGACGCCGATTCTCTTGGTGAAGTTTTCCTCTTAATAAGAATATAAAGGCGCGGCATGGGCGAGTCAATAAAGCGGCGGCAATTAAAAAAACGCTTTCTCCCAGAAAGCGAAAGAGCTACAAGAGCATATCCCGAAACCGGGGCCGGCGCAAGTGTTTTTATAAAAAAACCCGCACCTTAAGCGGAGCGGGCGTTTTTTATTTAAGATGCGTAATCCGGTAAATGTCTTTGCGCCGGTCTTTCAGCTGGCGCACGGTTCCGTTTTCACGCTGCCTTCTTAAGATTTCAAGGTCCACGTCCCCGATCACGACCATTTCGATATTCGGATTCGTTTCACCGACGATTCCGTCTCTGGCAAATTCAAAATCCGACGGAGCAAAAATGGCTGACTGCGCGTATTGAATATCCATATTTTCTGTTTGCGGCAGGTTTCCGACCGTACCTGAGATGACGGTGTAAATTTGGTTTTCAACCGCTCTCGCCTGAGAGCAGTACCTTACGCGCAAGTAGCCTTGGCGGTCTTCAGTGCAGAACGGCGTAAAGATAATTTTCGCTCCTTGATCCGCGGCAATTCTCGCAAGCTCCGGAAATTCGATATCGTAACAGATCTGAATGGCGATCTTTCCGCAGTCCGTATCAAATACGCGCACCCTGTCTCCGGCGCTGATGCCCCACCATTTCCGCTCATTCGGCGTAATGTGAAGCTTATATTGTTTTTCAATCGTGCCGTCACGTCTGAATAAGTAAGCGATGTTATAAATTTTCCCCTCTTCTTCAACGAAGTGGGAGCCGCCGATGATGTTGACATTATATTTCACCGCCAGATCTGTAAAGAGGCTGATATAGTCCTCGGTATATTCGGTAATCCTCTGAATGGCCAGACTCGGCGAACGCTCCTCGAGAAATGACATGAGCTGCGTCGTGAAAATCTCCGGGAACACCGCGAAATCAGATCTCGCATCGGAAGCCACATCGACATAATATTCAACCTGATTGGCAAATTCCTCGAAGGAGTAAATCTTTTTCATTTCATATTGAATGACGCAAATGCGCACCGGAAATGCCGATTTGTAATAGCGCTTTGACTGCGGCAAGTAATCGACATTGTTCCATTGCATTAATGTCGCATATTTAATGGACGCGGTGTCATCCGGGAGATAATTCGGATTGATCCGCATGAGCGTAAATCCGTTCATCAGCTGGAAAGAAAGCACCGGATCATAAATCTGATGGCGCGTCACCTGTTCGACATAGGCTCTCGCCGTCATTTCTTCCGCATACTTATGATAATTCGGAATCCGCCCGCCGATAATGATGCTTTTCAGATTCAATCGTCTCGCCAAGTCTTTTCTCGCCTCATACAGCCGGTGTCCGATTTTCATCCGTCTGTATTCCGGGTGAACCATTACCTCAATCCCGTACAGATTCAATCCGTCCGGGTTGTGGTTCGTGATATAACCATCGTCTGTAATGTCCTGCCACGTGTGGCGGTCATCATATTCATCGAAATTGATGATCAGGCTTGAGCATGAACCGATAATTTCCCCTTCATACTCGGCGCAAAACTGACCTTCCGGAAAGTGCGCGAGATGGCTGATTAAATGCTCAGGCTCCCACGGCTCCATCCCCGGAAAACAATCCTTTTGCAGCTCAATTATTTTGTTGATATCTTTCTCTTCCATATTCCGTATGACCATTTTCTTTTCAAAACGGGTCAGATCAAGTTTCTCAGACAATGCTGCTTCCCCCTGCCGGTTCGTTTTGATCGTTCAATCGCTGTAAGAGTAATTCAAGTTCCATTTCCGCCATCGATTCCAGTCTGTGATCGTATTCTTCAAATAACAGGGCGCTTGTTACCTTATTCGGGACGATGACACATTTCATTCCGGCACGTTTGGCTGCGATTGAGCCGTTGACCGAATCCTCAAAGGCCAGACATTCAGATGGTTCAACGCCTAAATGTTCCGCAGCTTTCAGATAGAGCTCCGGATTCGGCTTCACTTCTTCTACGTCGTCAGCCGTCTGAATCACTTCAAATTCATCAAACAGGCCTAATTCCTTCAGATGGCCCGATACCCATTTAAAATCTGAGCTGGACGCGAGCCCCACTTTCAATCCTAATTCTTTTGCCGCGGCTAAATAAGCTTCCACCCCGGGGCGCGCCGTTTCCGTCTTCATCCGCTGTTCGAAGCGCCCGCGCCTGATCGCCGTCAGTTCATCATGATCGAGCTTTCTTCCCAGCTGCTCCTCTAAATATGCGAACGGCTTAAACCCCGCGGCCGTTCCGATCACCTTTCCCCAGACGGATAAAGGCAATGTTGAACCGTGTTCTTCAAACATTTCCTGCAGCACTTCATATTCATGGGTTTCTGTATCTAAAATTAACCCGTCAAAATCAAAGATTAATGCTTTTATCAATGGTTACAGCTCCTTTAGCTAAAACGTACTGACCTATGTATACACTATACCGTGAATTTCTTTCGCGTTCAAAATGTAACATTCTGACGGAAAGAAGAGCCTGCATGAGTGCAAGCTCTCTTCATCCGTTACTGTGTGTTTTGACTGGAAATATTGGAAAGAGCTGCTCCCGCAGACTCATTTGAACGCTGATCGACCGCTAAGTCTCCAAGCGCAACGATCCCGACCAGATGATTTTGATCGACAATGGGAAGGCGGCGGATTTGGTGTTGGGCCATCAGATGTGACGCCTCTTCAAGACTCATTTCCGGGTTTCCGGATACAACTGCAGAAGACATCACGTGTGAAACAGGTGTTTGGCCGTCGCGGCCTTGAGCCGTTGTTCTCAATGCGATATCACGGTCTGTCAGCATTCCTTTTAATTCCCCTCCGTCAACGACGGGAATTGCTCCGACATTATGCTGGTGCATCAGCGCAGCCGCTTCCTGAATCGTTTGATTGGGAGAAACGGTAGCCACGTGGGTAGTCATTGATTGTTTGATTGAACTCATTGTAAAGCACCCCTTTCGACATTTATTATGCTCGGGGATTTGTCTCATTATAAAGGGAGTTAGAGGAAAGAAATTGTGGTATCATGTCAAGGAAGCAAAAAAGAGCCTGTTAAAAGGCTCTTTATACCCGTCAGATCAGCCTTCTGTGACCGCAGGCTTCTGATCCGGCCCCTGTCTCGAAATCATCATAGGTAAAGGGAAAATTCATTCCGCATTCATTCAGCAAAGCGCAATTTTTATCAAACAGCGCCCGCTCTTTGACGTCATATACCGGGTGCGGCTTTGACAGCATGATATGTACCGTTTGCAGACAAGCCATAATTTGAAACGCTTCTTTTAAAGTTCCTTGGTAACGTTGGTTTTGTAATGATAATACGCCCCTTTTTTTAAAGCGCTGAATTTCCAGTTCGGAGAAATAAAGAGGAAAGACATTTTGAAACAATTCAGAGGAAAGCTCTTGTATCGCGCTTTCTTGTCCGTCAGTCGCTGCGTTCACAATTCTCACATCAATCACCTTTCTTGCCATGTGAATATCCTTAATCTTTATCAAGAATAGCATAGAAAAAAACGCGAAAGCTAAGGTAAGTGTTTCCTATTGAAACAGCCGCTTTCCGCTTGAAAAGGAGCTTTATGATATGAAACAAAATGACCGCGGTCTGGAACTCCTGATTACGGAAAAGCACGCCGGACAATGGCTGTTTTCAGTCCTGAAATCTGAATTCCAGGCGTCAAAACCCGTAATTACGGAATGGATGAACCAAGAAAGCATTCAGGTGAATCGGACATCCCCGAAAAACAATATCATACTGAAGACCGGAGATCGCTTATTCATTGATCTTCAGGAAAAAACGGGTTCTTCGGTGACTCCGGAATACGGAGAGCCGGACATTTTATTTGAGGACAATCATATGCTGATTGCAAATAAGCCGGCGGGAATGCCGACTCATCCAAATGAAGAGGGTCAGACCGGCACCCTCAGCAACCTGATCGCTTACCATTTTCAAATCAACGGCGAGCAGGCGAAAGTGCGCCACGTTCACCGTCTTGACCGTGACACGTCAGGCGCGGTCGTTTTCGCGAAACACCGCCTGGCCCATGCAATCCTTGACCGTCAGCTCGAAACCAAAACATTAAAACGCACCTATATCGCCGCGGCGGAAGGAAAAATCACGCCGAAAAAAGGCACGGTTGACTCGCCGATCGGCCGCGACAGGTCACATTCCGTCAGACGGCGCGTCTCACCCGGCGGACAAGCCGCCGTCACCCATTACAAAGTGAAAGGCTATCATCCCGGTGCGCAGCTTACATTGGCAGAGCTTGAACTGGAAACCGGGAGAACACATCAAATCAGGGTGCATATGGCAAGCATCGGCCATCCGTTGGCGGGCGATGACCTGTACGGCGGAAGCAGGACGCTGTTTCACAGGCAGGCGCTTCACGCCAAAAAAGTCAGTGTCGTCCATCCGATCTCAGGAGAAGAAATCGTTGCCGAGGCGCCGATGCCGGCTGATCTGGCTCATTTTACCGAAACGTATTTTTCTTAAACCGGGTCGGCATATATAATATATCGTTTCGGCGCATTTCCAATGTAAGAAAACGGATAGCAAGTGGTCAGGATCAGTTCCTCCCGCTTGTGCTGAAGGGTGATGACAGATGTATCATCCCGGCTGACGATTTTTGTACGGCTGAGTTTATAAGAAAACGTGCCGTAAGACAAAATCACGTTCAGTCTGTCTCCTTTTTTCAGTTCGCCGGTCCGGCGGAACACCGTGTCCCTGTGGCCGGATAACACAATTTGGCCGTGATCGCCCGGATAATAGCTGTCCTTATAATGTCCGACGCCTTTTGCTAAATCATCTGCGTCAGTCCCTTCGACGATCGGGAGCTCAGCGTCGATTTCAGGAATTTCTAAAATGCCGCTTGCCTCACCCGTTTCGGGGTGAAATTCTTTTTTGCGCTGTGTCAGCACAGCGCTTTTTGTTTCGTTCTTTTCCAAGACAGGTTCTGTTGCTTGTTTTGCTTCTTCAAGCGATTGGTTCGTTTTCATATGTGAATCAATGATCTTCCAGCTTCCGTAACATGTGATGATGATACCGGCGATGATGACGAGAAGCGGAATATGTTTCAGTTTGTTCATCGTGTGCGGATTCCCCTTTTCTTTCTGAAAAGCCAATATACGCCGGCACCCGTGATCACCAGGCCGGCCAATGCCGTCTGATGGCTGCCCGCTGAAGTATCAGGCAATGGGCGGCCTTTTTGTGTGCCGCTTTCAGTCTGTTTTGTGCTTTGTTCCGAATTTGCGGCAGACGCCGGACGGGATTCAGGAATTGACTGCACTGTATCAGATGCTGTTTCTTTTACGACAGGACGTTCAGGTTTTTTGGTTTGATCAGGCTGTTCTGCTGCATCCGGTTTTTTAGCGGGTTTTTCCGCTTGAGGTTTTTCTCCTTTATCAGGCCTGGTGCCGCCCGGTGTTTCCCCGCTTCCCGGCTGATTGCCGGTGTCATCAGGTGTTTTGGCGGCTGATGCCGTGCGGATGCGGCCGTCGGTTTGATAAGAAATCGGTGCGGAAAAGCTTTTGACATAGTCTGCTGTCGCTTCCAAATCCTCAGGCCCCGTCACCGGATTCTTGCCGAGTTTCCCGATCGGACCGTATTTTGCCCCCGCCGCCGTCGCCATAAATTGATTGACTGTTACTGTATATCCTTTTTCGGGCTGTATGTCTGTCCCGTCCGCCATTTTCATATCAACCGCTTGTCCGGTTTCCGGGTTCCATGTATAGGAAAATCCGCTGATGCTGTAATCCGGTCCGTACACCGGAGAAATTTGCGCGTTGATGATCTCCCGCAAATCTTTTCCTTTGATTTCAAGCTTCGTCAGCACATTGCCGAACGGCTGTACATTATAAAGGTCTCCCCATATGATCGGCCCTTTTTTTATGCCGTCCCGGATGCCTCCCCCATTCATAAGCGCAAAATCGGATTTCATCTTCGCTTTCATACCGTCGGCAATCAGATTTCCGAGCGCCGTGTCGCCGTCATTTGAATACCCGCCCGTTATATCATGGGCCGCTTCCCCGACCGTTTCGCTGATAATCGGTTTCACTTTCTCTTCATATTTGCTTAATATGCCTGCCGCAGCCGGGTCAGGCTTGATTTTACTTTGATCGATATATTGGATTTCCGCTGATTTTTTCACGATATCCTTCGACTCTTTATCAAGTTCAAGATCGGCGATTCCGATTGCTTTTCCGTATTCAAATGCCTGCACAATCAGCTTGCCGTTGATTTCTCCGTTTACGACTTTATGATTGTGCGCGGCGAAAATCACATCAATCTCTGAGTCTGTTCCGCTTGCAAGCTTTGCGGATTCTCCAGTGATTGCTGAGCCATTTTGTTCAGCAGACATATGGGCGAGTACGGCGATTGCTTTAATTCCTTTTTTCTTCAAGTCAGCGGCGGCGTCATTGACGGCCTTTACCTCATCCGTAAACGTAATATTTTTAATTCCGTCCGGGATGACCATGCCTGCCGCCGATCTGGTTACAACCCCGATAAATGCGACCGGAATTCCGGAAACGTATTTGATTTCATACGGCGGCAGAAAGGACTCCCCTGACTTCAGTTTACAGTTTGCGCAGACGAGCGGGAAATTTTGGCCGTCATAACCGCTTGTCCCCTTACCGTCCGGATGATCTCCTCCATTGATGATCCGTTTAAGCTCATCCGTTCCTTCATCGAATTCGTGATTGCCGACAGTTCCGACATCAAAACCGATGTCTTCCATCAATTCTACTGTCGGTTCATCCTGAAAAAGGGCTGACACGGGAGAGCTGCCCCCGATCATATCGCCCGCATGCACGACAAAGGCGTGTTCTTTCTCGGCTTTCGCCTTTTTAATGTACGCGGCGGCGTAGTCCATCCGCCCGAAAGTGCCATCCGGTTTACCGTCTCCGTTAAGGTCAAGCTCATATTGCTGATCAATTTTTCCGTGCAGATCATTCATGCTGATGATTCTGAGCGGGACACGGCCCGAGTCTTCAGTCTGCCGTTCTTTATACGCTTTATCCGTTCCAGCTTCATTCAGTGATCCGGCTTGTCCGATTGCTTCCGCATCTTTCACGCTGAACATCATAAAACAAACCGTCAGCAAACAGCACGAAAGACGCATACCCCTTTTTTTCTTCATTCATTTCCCCCCTGTCTTCTAAGAAATACGTTAGCTTATTTTCTTAAAAATCACATCACTTTTTTGTAAAGATTGTCTTCACTGGCGCAAAATAGTAAATAATCCCCACGTAACGAAATAGGTCTTGATGTATAACGGATCGGCTTTTTTCACATCTTAATGATGATTTGACATGAAGGAGGAAAACAACCAGTGGAACAGCAGCAGAATCAGCAGCAGCCGCCAGTAAATCAGGGGATCCCGGGTTCACCGCAAGTGAATCACGGAGGACATGAGCTTTTCGATATGCATGAAGTGCTGGCCGGAACAGTCGGCGTTTTGGATCAATTTATGATGCTCAGACAGTTTATACAGGATCAGCAGCTGGCCGACATCCTTGACCGCCAGTATCAATTCATTCTCGGACTCTATAATCTGACGGCAGAATGCTTTAAAACCGGCCAAAAGCCTTCTCAGGAAACGTCGACATATATGATGAAGGAACAGAACCAGGCCGTCTACGGTATAAAACCGACTCAGCCGAAAAAACCGAATCAATCATTAAATGATGTCAAAGATCTCGGGATCAGCGGCCATATGCTCGGCCTGATTAAAGCTCAAGCTTCTCTCTTGACGATGAGCTCGCTTGAAATGACCAATCCCGTCACAAGAAGAGTGCTTTCCGCCCAAATTCAGCAATATGTCGAAATGGCGTTTGAAATCTTCTTATACCAAAACAAACACGGTTATTATCAGGTTCCTCAGCTCAATGCACAAGATATGCAGACCATGCTGAATTCATTTGCACCGGCCCAGGGACAGCCGCAAATGCCTCCGATTAAAGGACAAATGGGACAGCAGCAGCAAAACCTCCATTGATTAAAAAACGGCGTTGGAAACCTGACTCTCCAATGCCGTTTTCTTTTTTTCATATGCTTTTGTGAAATCATGTTCAAATCGTTTTAGGCTTTCTTTCGTAGCCGCTTCAAAGCCTTTTTCAAAATCCTGTGTTTCGGCGGTTTTGTTGATAATGGTTAAGATAATGCCTTCTCCGAATGTTTCGGTTAAGTCCTTTATCATATAGAAGCTTTGCAAATAGACATCCGTTTCATATTCCATACGCGATTTCTGCCATTTTCGGTCGGTCGTTAATTGATCAAACGGCACGACGGAAAATGCAATCGGATCAATGACTACATCATAATGCGCGACCCACTCGCTCAGCCCCTCATGAAACCAAAGCGGAAATACAGACGTATCCGTCCCCAATTGCCGCGTTTTTTGATGAAACGCGTAGTGTGTGTATTCATGTATAATCAATTGCTTATACATGAAAACGGCCAGCTCATCTTTTTTCAAAAGCTGTTTTTTCTCTTCAGGCAAAAGCCCCATCATCTGCTCCTGTTCTGAATAAAAACCGACTACATTTTTCAATCCTGAATATTGCTCCATTTCAGCTTCATCCGAAAAAAAAATGAGTTCAAGTGGCGCTGCACCTTTATAGCCGACAATGATTTGATTGATACGCTTTGCGTGGTCCAGCGTAAGCTTGGTCAGATCCAAGAGCGGCTTTTCATCCGCCGTATAGTAAATCGCTGTATGTTTGTAAATTTCTTTATTCATGTGTTCAGTCACTTGTTCCTTCGTCGGAACAGAGCGGCTGTTTTGGCCTGACAGGACGTACATCATACTTACTGAAACGGCTGAACTGACAGCCAATATGACAAGGACTCCGCACAGGATCAGAGTGAATGCCGCCCGTTTCCCCATGCCGTCACGCAAACAAGCTCCCCTCCCCGATCCTTTAATTTTCATCTCATTCTTTACTTTATGCTCAGGAGCGCTGGGTCGTGACGGCAGATAAAATAAAAAAGCCGCAGTAAATGCGGCTTATCCATTCATTTATTTATTGGGGTTTGGGAATACACGCTGCACCATTTGACCGAATTCATCAAACAGACCGGATACAGGATGTCCGTTTTGGATTCGTTTTCCGTAGCCTTGCATACGTTCAACGAAGTCCGGGTTCGCTGATACATATACAGTCCGGACATGTTTATCGGCTGATTTCACCTTATCGGTAATTTTATTTTTTAAATGGTTGGCGATGGCGCCTTTTTGCCCGTTTGTCAGAACAACGGCAACATATGCGCTGTTTCCGGCAACGATCACAGTCGCATTTTTAACTTCTTTTAAATCAGTCACCTTGTCAGCGGCTTTATCAGCCACTCTCAGGTTACGATTGTCATTGTGATCGGTGTTTTGGTTATGACGGTTCACTGTATTCATATTTGTCGCACCGTCGTTAGGCGTGTTGCGGTAATTTACATTCTGGGTGCGGTTGTCATTTCGTTTTCCTTCCCCCTGGTTCCCCATACTGCACCCTGCGGTAATCAGCATCGGCAGAAGAAGGGCAGAGATAACTGCTTGCTTTTTTATCATGTGAATTCCTCCTTTCTCACTTTACGTATAGGTTTTTCTATTCGGCGGGATTTATGCACGCCGTTTGCATTCTGAGCGGTTTGGATAAATATCAGAAGGAAAGGGAAAGGTAAGCGTAATCAATTGAATGAGGAGGGATTTAACTTGTTCAGAAAAAAAAGCGGCATCAGCCCGACAGCGCTGCTGATCGGATCATCGATTCTGATTGCAGCTTTATCACCCGAAATCCGCCGGAAAATCTCCGGAATGGTTTCAGGCAGTATGCAGCATAAAGATGGCACACATTCCATGCAGCCTGCTGACCTGATTCAACAGGCGTTCGGCGGGGATTCCGGCGGACAGCAGCACACAGACAAAGCCCGGCATTCACAAAACGGCTCCACGCAGCCTGCCGAGCTGATCAAACAGGCGTTCGGCGGGGATTCCGGCGGACAGCAGCACACGGACAAAGCCCGGCATTCACAAAACGGCTCATTGCAGCCTGCCGAGCTGATCAAACAGGCATTCGGCGGGGATTCCGGCGGAAGGCAGCATGAGCAGACTTCCCGCAATCACTCCGGCTCATCCCATACGGACGGACAGGCAGACCGCAGTAAAGAAACTTCGCCGAAGCCTCACTATACCGAGCCGATTCACTTCGAAGAAAGCGCGGTAAATGTTTTAAATGACAGCACCGTGATGAATATGCTGGAAGAAATTGAACCCGGAAATCATTAGAAACGAAAAAATCCTTCATTCGTTCAACGATGAAGGATTTTTCGTTTTAGCGCTCTATCTATTATTTTTCTATAAGAGAATGAACCATCGATCTGCTGTTAAGCTTCTTCAGCTTCAATGACGATTGAGGAATCATTGTACACCGCGGTATCGGTTTCCTTCGTCATTTTACTTGTTAACAGCCCTGCGGTCATACTGCCGCTCACATTTAAGGCGGTACGCCCCATGTCAATTAACGGCTCAATTGAAATGAGCAGCCCGGCAAGCGCGACAGGCATGTTCAAAGCGGATAGGACGAGCAGAGCCGCAAATGTCGCGCCGCCTCCCACGCCTGCTACACCGAATGAACTGATTGCCACGATGGCGATGACGGAGATGATGAATCCCGGTTCAAACGGGTTTTGCCCTACTGTCGGCGCAATCATCATCGCGAGCATCGCCGGGTAAATGCCGGCACAGCCGTTTTGACCGATCGATAAACCGAATGAACCGGCGAAGTTCGCAATTCCTTCAGGGACGCCCATGCTTTTTTGCGTTTTAATATTAAGCGGCAAAGCCCCTGCGCTTGATCGGGACGTAAACGCAAACACCATGACAGGAAATGCTTTTTTCACGTATGTGATCGGATTTAAACCGCTGAACGTAATCAGCAGCAAGTGAATGATAAACATGACGATAAGCGCGGCGTATGAAGCGATCACAAACATCCCCAGTTTCGCAATGCTGTCGATGTCGCTTGTCGCGATCGTCTTTGTCATAATCGCCAATACCCCGTAAGGCGTCAGTCTTAAAATCAATGTCACGACGCGCATAATAATCGCGTATACCGCATCGACAATTCCGCTGAAAGTCGCAGCATGCTCCGGCTGCTTCCGTTTCACGCCCAGAAAAGCGATGCCGAGGAAAGCGGCGAAAATAACGACTCCGATGGTGGAAGTCGGTCTGGCCCCCGTGAAATCAAGAAACGGATTTCCCGGCAGAAGCTCAACGATTTGCTGAGGCAGCGTTTTGGCCGTCATATCCTCAGATTTTTGCTGCAGCTCCTGGCCTCTTGATAACTCGGTGCTTCCCTGGTCGATATGAACGGCTTTCAGATCAAAGGAAAGCGCCGAAGCAATTCCGACTGCCGCAGCAATTGCTGTCGTAGCGATCAAAATTCCGATGATCAGTCCGCTGATTTTCCCGATGTTATGGGTCAGTTTCAGCTTCGTAAATGCGCCTAGAATAGAAATAAAGACTAGCGGCATGACGATCATCTGAAGCAATTTGACATAACCGCCGCCGGCAATATTAAACCAATCGGCCGTTTGTGTCACGATATGTGAAGCCGGCCCGTAAATCAATTGCAGTGCAAAACCGAATACAATGCCTAGTCCGAGCGCGGTAAAGACACGTTTAGAAAAGGAAACGTGTTTCTTTTGCATGACAAACAGACCTGCTATAAGCAAAAGCATAATGAAAACATGTAAGACTATAAATAAATTCTCCAAAACAGGTAAACACTCCCTTGCTCATTATCCTTTAACACTATATTATATGAATTCCGATCGGTCAAGTAAGAATTGACAAAATATGTATTTTTATAGACTTTTCTCTTTTCTTTCCACCCTTTCTCTAGTAACTTATATAAGGGTGATTGTTATGCTGAAGGAACTGTTTCTTAATTTGACGATTTTAATTACATTTAATTATCTGTTCACCCTTCTTTTTAAAGAGTCGCTTTCGTATAAAGAAGACCGTCTGATGTTTCAATTACTGAAGGGGACGGTCTGCGGGCTTTTAGGGGTTTTTCTGATTGCTTTCGGCTTTTCTTACTCCGATTCCATCATTGATCTCAGAAATATCCCCATTATCATCGCCGCTCTTTACGGAGGCTGGGTGTCTACGGCAGCCGCCTTTGCGATTATCGTCGCAGGCCGTATCCTGATCAATTTCAATGCCAGCGCCATTTTTTCCATCGCCGCCGTCGGGGTTATTGCGATACTTTCTGCGGCCGTCCTCAGAGGAAAAAAGCCGGATCACAAAATGGCGTTCGTTATGCTGCTTTTTTCAAATGTTATTTTCACCCTGACGCTGCTGTTTCTTATGCCCGAACAGCCTGCCGGGGCCCTCGTTTATTATTGGCTCATTTCCGTCTTGGGCGGAATGCTGTCGCTGTATATTATTAAACACGAAGCCGATGCCCGCCTTTTGTTCAAGCAATACAAGTTTCAAGCGAATTATGATTTTCTGACGGGGATTTTTAATAAGAGAAAATTCGAGGAAGTCTCGCGCGTTCTGTACGATCGGGCGTCTCAATCCCCCTCGTCTCAGCTCGCGCTTATTTATTTGGATATTGATCACTTTAAGCAGATCAATGATCAATACGGCCATTATGAAGGGGATCAAGTGCTGAAGGAACTGGGGGCGCGCCTGAGGTTCTTACTCAGCAGTTCTGATCCGTCAGCCCGCATCGGCGGGGAAGAATTTGCCGTGCTTATGCCCAATTGCACGTATACGAAAGGGCTTCACCTCGCAGAGGAAATCAGGCACACGATTGACGCGAACCCGATTCTGCTTACGAGCGGAGATACAATTCCCGTGACCGTTTCCCTCGGCATCGCGCATTATCCGACAAATACATCGGATCCTCAGACATTGCCCCTGATCGCAGACCGGATGCTGTACAAAGCGAAAACATCAGGGCGCAATCAAGTGTGCAGCACTGAAAAAAAAGAATGATCGCCCGAAGCGGAAATCATTCTTTCTTTTCAGTGAGAAAGCCGCCCCTCAGGAAAACAGGAATCAGGCTGCCCTCATATTCTTTTTCAATAAACGCCGCGGTATCATCTGATTGATACAAAGACAGGAGTTTTTGCATCCGTTCATCATCTTTATCCTCAGCTCTGACGGCGATCAGATGAATATACGCTTCCTTCATTTGCGCCGATCGGATCAGCGCGTCCCTCTCCGCATGAAATCCTGCTCTTTTCGCCTCGCTTTGACTGAGAACTGCTGCGTCAGCATGTTCCGCCGCCTGATATGCGTTCTTTTTTGTTTCCGTTTTTAAGGTCAGATGCTTCGGGTTGTCCTTGATCATATCAGTTGAACCCGTACCGGTGAATCCCTTTTTCAATGTCATCAGTCCGGCCTCCTGCATGAGAAAAAGCGCCCTGCCGAAGGCCGCCGCTTCATCAGGCACGGCAATGACCGCTCCGTCCGGTATATCCTTCAGCCGTTTATGCTGCTTGGAATACACCCCCAGCGATACCGCATATGTCGTTCCTAAAGGAGCCAGCTTCTTTTTCACATGAGGCGGCAAAGATTGAAAATAAGAAACGGATTGAAACGCATTGGCGTCGAGATCCCCGCCGGCAAGCGCCAAATCGGCCTCGGCATAATCCGAAAACGTTACCAAAGAAAGCTGCAAACCTTCCTCACCGGCTTTTTTCGCGACAAACTCCCAGATCGATTGATCAGATTCATTGATTCCGATAGTAATTGTCCGGTTCCCGTCAGGATAATGGCATGAAGTAAGTAACATGATCAAAATGAAAAGAAACAGACTGTTTATAAGCCGCAGGTTCAAGTTGACCTACTCCCTATCTATTTTTATGTACAGAGGCGGCACCATGGTATTCGGGCTCATGATTACATACAATACCGATTAAAAAAAGGGTTGTCAATTGCTTCCTTAAGAGGCTGCAAAGCGGTTTTTATCAGCTGAAAATGGGCTGTTCTAGTCTCAAATCAGATTTCCGTATCAGAGCGTTCTCCTCTTAAAACATGTTATTTCGAAAAAAGTTACATTTAGCAGTTGTTTTTTCTTCGAATTACTGGTAGAGTAAAGGTAATTATTTTTGTTCGAACTATCTTTAAGAAGAAAGTTTTGTAAGAGTTTTCGTCTTGGAAGTTTGTTTTAGAGCAAGAATAGTGAATTTAAGCGTTATGTCGCTTTAGGAGGAAATTTCATGTTAGAAGGTAAAGTAAAATGGTTCAACTCTGAAAAAGGATTCGGATTCATCGAAGTAGAAGGTCAAGACGATGTATTCGTTCACTTCTCTGCTATTCAAGGCGAAGGCTTCAAAACTTTAGAAGAAGGCCAATCTGTTTCTTTCGAAATCGTTGAAGGAAACCGCGGACCACAAGCTGCTAACGTAACAAAAGCATAAATTGTTTAAAAAACCTGCCGGTTTACGCCGGCAGGTTTTTTTCATCTAAAACGAAAAGCTGTTTTGCAAAGGCAAAACAGCTTTTTTATATCAGGTGGCAATATCGCGTTTTAAGAAGACGCCGAATGCGAGCGCCAGAAAAATAACGAAGTAAATCACAAGCATCACAACCGAAAATGTCATCGTCATCCCCTCTACTAAAGGAGTCCCGTTCATATATTGCGACAAATCTGTGTTCGCAAATAAAATATATTTGGTCCATTCAAATTTCGCAGCAAGAAATACCGTCGCCGTGTTCCCCATAACCAATAGAAAAATAGAAAATCCGACCGCTAATGAGCTGTTCCGGAATACCGCAGACAGCATAAACGCCATCGTCGCAAGCATAAAAGCGGAGACAGATTCATAGACATATGTTTTAGCGAGGAAAGCGATGATATTTTGCTCAAAAACATGGCCGTCTTTGTATACGAGATGAACATCAGCCGCAGTATCTCCGCCTGTACCGAAAAAGACCAATCCCAACAGAGCGGAGCCGGCAAATAAAATCACAAGCATCAGCAGTCCGAACAGCAGCACCGTCATATATTTAGATAGCAAAATCTGAAAACGGCTGAGCGGACGGATGGCCAGCAGTTTGATGGTTCCCCAGTTGAACTCATTCGCCACGATGCCTGCGGCAATGATAATCGTAAACAGCCCGGTCAAAACAGTCATCATCGAAGAATCAGCTACGTATGACCACACTGTGTACCCTGTATCCTCGGGGATGTTATGATCCATACGGTATTGATTTATCGCGACATTCTGTTTCAGGTTATCAATGAGCGTCTGGTTTCCGGTTTCCTTCATCTGCTGTTTCATTTCTTTGTTTTCAGCTTGGAGCTCCTGTTTCCAATTCGGATTGGCTTCGTTCGAGGTGAAATGGTTTGACAGAAGCGCAAAACCGATCATCGAAACGCCTAAAATTACAATCATAGCCCACGTGCCGACGCGGCTGAAAATTTTTATCCATTCATTATAGATCAGCTTAAACATATTGAACCTCCTCTTTCGTCCCGCCGGTAATCTCCAAGAAACGGTCTTCCAAAGATTTTGTCATGATTTTCACTTCATATAAGCGGATGTTTTCACGGACGAGCAGAGATATCACATCAGGCACTTCCTGTTTTGACAGCTTGATCTCAATACCGTTTGTCTTCTTCACACAATCAAACTGACTCAGAACGGCAAGAGCCTCTTCTCTTTGTTCAATATGGAAGAAGTA
Source organism: Bacillus sp. SJ-10 (assembly GCF_002843505.1). Lineage (NCBI taxonomy): Bacteria > Bacillati > Bacillota > Bacilli > Caryophanales > Bacillaceae > Bacillus > Bacillus sp. SJ-10. The sequence goes on from NZ_CP025258.1 coordinate 3,750,412, forward strand.
TGTATCTTTATCCTCTTTTCCTTCATCCCTTACTTTTTGAATATCGACAAGCTCCCCTTTTTGCAGAATGCCGATTCGGTCGCACATTAACTCCATTTCTGACAGCAGATGGCTAGAGACGATGACAGCCATTCCTTTTTCACGTGTCAGCTTTTTCAGATGGTCCCTGATTTCCCTGATGCCCGCGGGATCAAGGCCGTTTGTCGGTTCATCCAGAATCAGCACCTTAGGATTATGCAGCAGGCTTTGGGCGAGGCCGAGACGCTGTCTCATTCCGAGAGAGTAGGTTTTTACTTTGTCATGTATTCTGTCCTGCAACCCGACGAGCTCGATGACCTCATCTATTTTTTCTTTCGTAACGCCTTTTACCATCCTTGCGTACTGCTGTAAATTTTTATAACCGCTCAGGAATTTGTACAGCTCCGGGTTTTCCACGATGGCTCCGACGTGCCTGACCGCTTTTGCATAGTTTTTCGTAATGGATTCCCCGCAGATTACGATGTCTCCCTGAGACAGTTTCATTAATCCGACCATCATTCTGATCGTAGTGGTTTTCCCCGCTCCGTTCGGCCCTAAAAATCCAAACACTTCGCCCGCCCGGACGGAGAAGCTCAGATCATGAATAATCGTTCGTCCTTTTATCGTTTTCTTTACCTGTTGCAGTTCTAATACCATTTCCAATTAGAATCCCCCTTCTATTTCGTGCGCCTGCATGACGCTTCTGTACCATTGCAGCACGGACATTCCTTCCTGTTCCCGGATTTCTTCGACCTCGCGCCGTTCAGCGATTTTCCCTTTTATGAAAACCATCACTTCGTCTAACAGCGTCTCAATCTCGCCGATCTCATGCGTGGCAATGACGACGATCTGGCTGTCAAAATCAATATAAGATACGAGACTGTTGACAATCGACTCTCTGACCGCCGGATCAAGACCTGAAAACGGCTCATCCAGCAGAATGACGGATGCTTTTCTCGATAGGGCCAAGACGATTTTCAGCCTGCCCCGGCTGCCTTTGGACAGCTCTTTTATCTTCTGCTTCGCTGAAAGATTCATTTCCGTTAATAGGTTATGTGCTTTTTCGAGCTGAAAATCCGGGAATTGCGAATGATAAAATGTGAGCATATCACCGACGGTCGTCCGGGCGGAAAACATATCATGTTCGGTTAAATAAGCCGTACGAAACAGCATGTTCCTGCTTACTGCGCAATCTCCCATCCGGACGGCGCCCGATGTCGGGAACGCAAGCCCGGCAAGCATTTTAAGCGTTGTTGATTTCCCGCTTCCGTTCGGCCCTAAAATTCCGTAGATTTTACCCGGAGACAATGAAAATGATACATCGCTGACCGCGAGCCTGCGGCCGTATTTTTTTGTTACGCGTTCAAAATCAAGATTCATCGTTTGCTTCCTCCGCATATTGTTTGATCCCGTCGAGCATTTCCTCAGGAGATAACCCCAGCTCCGCCATTTCCTGAATAAAGCGTTTGAAAACGTCTTTTGTCAGCCTGTCTTTCAGCTCTGCTTTCAGATCGGATCTTTCCGCTATAAAGGTTCCCTGTCCTCTTCTCGTCTCCACGATCCCCAGCCTTTCCATTTCACTGTACGTTCTTTGTATCGTGTTCGGATTCACTTTCATCTGTACGGCCATCTCCCTTACGGACGGCAGTTTGTCCCCCGGTGAAAGCTCACTTCGGATCAGCCGGTAATATACACGATCGGCAATCTGCAGATAAATCGGCTTGGATGACTGAAATTCATTCTCCATCATTACACCTCAACCTTTCGATTCAGCAGCATAGAGGCCAGCGCAAGACAGAGCGCCGCAAGCACGATCACTGCCAAGAAGCTGAAAAGCGAAATGTGGACGGTTTTCAGCTCCATCGTCCATCCGGTCAATTTTGTATAATGAAAATGAAAATTCGCATACACTTTTACCGGCCATAAATCATGTTGAGATGAAGTGAAAGGCGTAATGATTTTATCGTCAATATAGGTCCAGACAAACGCAAGCACGATGCAGATCACCCAACGGAGGACGGGAACATGTTTTAATGAGTGAAAAACAGTCCAAAATACGGCCACGATCACAGATAAGTACGCTGAACTGATCAGCAGGTAAGCATTCAGTCCGGTTAATGTGCCGGCCAGGGGAATGGCGTGTTCCAGCGCTCCTTTTGCAGAAAGCATCCGGTACATCCAAATGCCGTAACCGGTCAGCGCCAGCTGCCCGATCAACTGATACAGCAGTGAGGCCGTCAGCTTGGAAGCCAGCAGATAAAATCCTCCATTCGGATTGTAAAGCCACAGCTGGTTTTTTCCTTCTTTATGAAGGTGATAGTACATAAAAAGCGGCGCTACAAGAAATTGAAAAAACCCCATTGCCGCAAAAAAGCCGAAAATGACGAGCGGTTCTTTCTGACGGGCAGCGATGACGTGGGCTGCAAACGCCAAGCAAATCATGCCGCAAAGCCACACCGCGAGCCAAATCCATGAAACCTTCGCATCTTTTTTCAGCAAACCTAAAAACGATGTCATTCTTGCTCTCTCCATTCGGATCAAGTGTATGAGTAACATAGTACACTAGATCATCACGTATTACAATATCTTCAATAAAAAAAAGACAAATCCGCTCTTACGCAGATTTGCCTTTTCAATTACTTCTTTTTGTTTTTTAAGGAGAGCAGCGCATCACGATAGCTGCTATCCTGCATTTTGCCGCCGCTATCAGGATCGTTTGTTTCCCGATCCGTCTCAGAAGTCTTAAACTTCTGAAGCGCCTGACGGTACACATCATCGCCCATTGTATTCTTTTTCTCACGGGGAGATTCAGATTTCACAACGACGGGAGCATGCTCGGCTGAGCGCTCCTCGGCCGGATCATGCTTTTCCGGCTGTTCGGCTGTAGTGCCGATCGCTTCTCTCTTTTCTTCTTTGACATCCTGTCCTGCAGAAGTGCTGCGGACATTGAATGTGATAAGAAGTGCAATCACAATGACAGCAGCAATAACCGCTATAATAATGGCCATATAACCCTCTCCTTACTGTCGTCCGGCAGTTAGATTACCTGTGACTTGGCTGACACGTCTGCCAAGCGCACGGCCTAATTGAAGGCCTTCTTCCGTCATCAGCACATCGCTGTCAACCGGGCATGTGACGCCTGCGCCGTAGTAAGAGCCGTACAGCGCGTTTTCAGGAACGTTGCCGGGAAGTCCGACAACAATCATGCCTTGGTGAAACATAGGAGTGATCAGATTGTGCATTGTCATTTCTAATCCGCCATGTGTTGTCGCCGTCGTACAGAATACGGCGCCGACTTTATCAATCAGCTCGCCTTCAGCCCACAGATAGCCGAGTCTGTCGATCCACGCTTTTAAGCCTGAACTGATGGTGCCAAAGTGTCCCGGGCATCCCCAGATAATGGCATCCATGTCTTTCAGCTTGCGGATGTCTGCTTGATCGACATGGTCGATCAGGACTTCAGCCTCAGCGTTTTCTCGCGCTCCTTCGGCAATGGCTTCAGCAAGGTGTTTTGTGTGTTCGCCTTCACTATCGTACACTACGTAAATTTTCATTCAGGAAACCTCCCATTCAGATGATTAAGATTCCTTCACTTCTTTAGGGGCCGGAAGCAATGACAGCTCCTCTTTTTTCTTCGCCCGCTGTTTGTCTTTCCGTACGTCACGCAAGAACAGACTCAGGACTACGCCGATAACCGCAAAGATCGTCGCCCACATAAACGCGTCATTAATCCCCATAACGTTGGAATTAAGTGAAGCTGTTTTGTAGAGATATGAATAAACGGTTTGTTTCGCCGCATCAAGCGACATGTTCATGTTGACCATTAAATTCGAAACCGCGCTTTGGAACGACTGCATGAAGCTTGGATCAGCCGTGCTCGTTTTATCCGCAATCTGCGAATAGTGCATTGTCGTACGGTTCGTATAAATCGTTGTGATCAAACTTGTTCCGATTGAACCGCTGATCTGGCGGAGCGTGTTGCTCATCGCCGTGCCGTGGCTGTTCAACCGTGCCGGAAGCTGGTTCATTCCGGCTGTCATAACAGGCATCATTAACAGTGACATACCGAATGCGCGGATGGCATAGACAAGCATAATGTGCGTGTACGGTGTGTCAATTGTCAATTTTGTGTACTGGAATGTCGTTGCGACCGTGATGACCAGCCCGATAATCGCAAGCGGTCTCGGACCGATTTTGTCAAACAGAATACCGGAAATCGGCGACATGATCAGCATGACAATCGCGCCCGGCAATAGCAAGAGACCCGATTGCAGCGCCGTAAAGCCGACTAAGTTCTGCAGGTAAATCGGAAGCAGGAACATTCCTGTGTAAAGCGCAACGGTAATAATGATGTTAATCACACTGGAAAGTGAGAAAATATCATATTTAAATACCCGGAAGTCGAGCATCGGTTTTTCAGAGCGCAATTGCTGAATGACAAACGCGGCAATCGCGATGACACCGACAATGACGGTAGACAGCACGATCGGATCTCCCCAGCCGTCGCTGCCCGCTTCACTGACTCCGTAAAGCAATGAGGCAAATCCGACAATGGATAGAATCGCACCCAAGCTGTCGAGTTTGATTTTTTGCGGTTCCACCAAGTTCTTAAAGAGGAAAAACGCTATGATAATAACGATTGCCCCGATCGGAACAAGACCGTAGAACATAATGCGCCATGTGTAATGCTCGATGATCCAGCCGGAAAGAGTCGGTCCGACCGCCGGAGCAAACATCATCGCAAGACCGAAAATCCCCATTCCTTTCCCCCTGCTTTCAGGCGGGAAGATAAGCAGAATGGTTGTCATGACCAGCGGCTGCAGGATACCGCCGCCGACCGCCTGAATTAACCGGCCGATCAGCATGGTTGAGAAGTTAGGCGCGATTCCGCAGACTAACGTTCCCGCTGTAAAACAGAACATGGCTACGAGAAAGAGGCTTCTCTGTCCGAACCGGGTAATTAAGAACGCAGATAACGGAATCAAAACACCGTTGACCAACATGTATCCGGTCGTAAGCCACTGAATCGTCGTCGCACTCACACCGAACTCGGTCATTAAGTGCGGCATCGCCACGTTAAGAAGCGTTTGGTTCAAGATCGCCAGGAATAACCCGGCCATAAGCACAATAAGCAATGTTTTAGGACTTTTTACTTGATTATCTGATTTAGCCACCTAAGACAACCTCCCTTCATGGTTTGATGACTGATCTGTATTATTCAGAAATTTTTACAGATGCGTTCATACCAGGAAGCACCTTGTCAGATGGGTTGCTGAGTGAAATTTTAACAGGAACTTTTTGCGTTACTTTTGTGTAGTTGCCGCTTGAGTTTGAAGAAGGCAGCATATCAAAAGTTGAATTTGTCGCATAACCGATTTCTTCTACTGTTCCGTCAAATGTTGTATTAGGGTCGCCGTCAACAATTACGTCTACTTTGTTTCCTACTTCAATGTCTCTGATGTCTGTTTCTTTAATATTTGCAGTGATGTAAAGGTGTTTCATGTCAATTTCCTGGGCAATTGTCGTACCGGCTTGCACCATTTGGCCGTTTTTCACTTCGTTTTTCACGATTGTTCCATCCATGATGGCTTTTACGTCAGCATTTTGCTGTCCTTTGATTTTTGCAACAACGTCGTTTTTGCTTACTTCTTTCCCCTCATCAAGGTTCCAGTCAGTTACTTTACCTGCAGCAGGAGCTGTGATAGCAGCCATGTCGCCGGCAACTTTTGCTTCATCGGTTTTTACATAGTGTGTGCTTTGATAATAGTAGTAAGCACCTCCGCCTATAATTGCAAGAACAACAATCAAACCGATAATGTTGGTCAGAATTAAACGTCCTCTGTTCATTTTGTTTTCTCCTTTCGTTTCTTCCTCTATCATTTTGTGGAATGATGATAAAAATATGTGGGGATTTTTTTATTTTCCGTTTTTCACTGCACAGCCGTTTGCAAGCTTCGTTAAACTTTCCGCAAGCTTGCGCAGGTACTGCAGTTCAGCGGTATTGAGCTGCCGGTATAAGACCGCCGCTTTTTCGGCATATTGAACCGCAGCTTTCTTTAGAAGTTCTTCCCCCTCTTCGGTTAACTGAATCATAACAACACGCCGGTCGTCGTGATAGTCGCTCCGAACCATTAGGCGGCGCTTATACAGAATATCGGTCATTCTCGTGACAGACGCCGGTTTCAGATCAAGCGACAATGCCAGCCTTGAAAGCTGCGTGCTTTTGCTCTTATGTATTTTGAACATCAGCAGATACTGCAGTACTGTAATATCAAAAGGTTCAAGAACTGTCTCCAGAATCATTTTCTGCTTTTTGTAAATCGATCTGGAAGTATCAAACAGTTGTTCAAAACTGAGCAAAGCGAGCTCTGATTCAATCACCGTATTTTCACCTCATTCCCTTAATAATAGTTCACAAGATAAAATATTAATAAATGAAAGAAGGTTTGTAAAGAGAAAAGTTTCATTTTTTAAGGATTTTTTTTATGCCGTTTTTTCTCTTTATTTTTAATTTAAAAAAGCCGAGTGAAGAACCGCGGCCGCACGATTCTTCACTCGGCTTTATATTTAATACGATGCTTTGCTTACACCGGCTTCCTCATTTTTAAAAAAGCTTTTCAGCGCTTGAAATACGTCTGATTTCTGTTTCAGGATGTAGTATTTAAATTTATCATCTTTGACATTTTTATAGGCGGACATGAGGGTGGAATGCCTGTTATATTGATTGACCTCCCCGTAACAGAACAGATTCGATTTTTTCATGATGTCATTGACGAGCTTTACGCACCGGGCGTTATCCGAAGTCAGGTTATCTCCGTCTGAAAAATGAAACGGATAGATGTTGTAGCGGGCGGTGTCATATTTTTCATCAATTAATTCAAGAGACTTCCGATAAACGGAGGAACAGATGGTGCCCCCGCTCTCGCCTTTCGAGAAGAAATCTTCTTCCGACACAACCTTCGCTTCCGTATGGTGGGCGATAAATTCGATATCAACCGTTTCATACTTTGTCCGTAAAAATCGTGTCATCCAAAAAAAGAAGCTCCTCGCCATATACTTTTCCCATACGCCCATCGAACCGCTTGTATCCATCATGGCTAAAACGACAGCTTTCGATTCCGGCTTCGTCACATCATTCCATGTTTTGTATTTCAGATCTTCCGGATAAATAGGGTAAAACGACGGCTTGCCTGTCATAGCGTTTCGTTTATAGGCCGACAGCATCGTCCTTTTCTTATCGATATTCCCTGTCAGCCCGGTTTTCCGGATATCATTGAACTCGATATCGGTATGGACGATATTGTCCCTTTCCTTTTGCTGCAGATTCGGCAGTTCTAATTCCTGAAACAGCGCTTCTTCCAGATCCATCAATGAAACTTCCGCTTCATAATAATCCTCGCCTGCCTGATCGCCGGCTCCCTGGCCTTTTCCGGCACCCTGCTTTTTATCTGCGCCGTCTCTTGCGACGACATCGCCGACTTCGCTGTCGCCGTCGCCTTGGCCGACATGTTTATTTTTATCATAGTTATAACGGATTTTATATTCATCAAGCGAACGAATCGGGATTTTCACGACATCTTTTCCGTTGGACATAATAATGCTTTCCTCAGTGACAAGGTCCGGAAGGTTGTTTTTTATCGCTTCCTGTACTTTCTTTTGGTGGCGCTGCTGGTCGTCAAAGCCTTTGCGATGGAGGGACCAGTCTTCCTCTGAAATCAAAAAATTTCCGCTGTCATTACGGGACATGAATTCCCCTCCTTAACCGTTATGGTCGTTTTACATGTGTATTCCGGCTTGGTCCTGTTTATGAAACAAGTCCGGCGAAAAGATTTATTTTTATCTTATGCCGGCCGGACTCTCCAATTGACAAACAATTGCGAAAAACAGACAAAAGAACCCGTCCTTTTACAGACGGGCCTCTCAATGAAATCAAACATCAGCGGTTTAACAAGCTTCCGACATACTTCAGCAGTTCATTAGCGCTAGTCGAATTATAGCCGTGTTCATCTATTAACCTTGCCACTACCTCATTGACCTTTTTAAGCTGCTGCTCATCCGGCGTTTTGGTGGAGGTCGTAATTTTCACCACATCTTTTAAGTCTGCGAACAGCTTTTTCTGAATCGCTTCGCGGAGTCTTTCGTGCGAATTATAGTCAAAGCGTTTTCCTTTTCTTGCATATGCGGATATGCGGATTAAGATTTCTTCGCGGAACGCTTTTTTCGCGTTTTCTGAAATGCCGATCTGCTCTTCAATGGATCTCATCAGTTTTTCGTCAGGATTCATTTCTTCACCCGTCAGCGGATCGCGGAGCTTATTTTTATTGCAGTACGCTTCCACATTATCTAAATAATTGTCCATGAGAGTTTTCGCGGATTCTTCATATGAATAGACGAACGCCTTCTGCACTTCCTTTTTGGCGATATCATCGTACTCTTTCCTGGCGGCGGAAATAAAATTCATATACCGCTCTTTGTCCTCGGCGGAGATGGACGGATGCTGGTCGAGTCCTTCTTTTAAGGAACGCAGCACATCAAGCGAATTGATCGATTCCATATTTTTTCTGATAATCGTTGAGGAAATGCGGTTGATGACATAACGCGGGTCAATTCCGCTCATTCCTTCATCATGAAATTCCTTCTTCATATCCTCAAGATCAACGGAATTGTAACCTTCAACGCTTTCTCCGTCATAGAGCCTCATTTTTTTGACGAGATCAATATCAGAGCGGTTCGGTTCCTTCAGCCTGGTCAAAATAGAAAACATCGCGGCCACTTTTAATGTATGGGGGGCGATGTGTACGTCAGAAACATCACTTTCAGAAATCATTTTTTCATAAATCCGTTCTTCCTCTGACACCTTTAAATTATAAGGAACAGGCATCACGATGATCCTGGAGTGAAGGGCTTCATTTTTCTTATTGGCAATAAACGAGCGGTACTCCGTTTCGTTCGTATGCGCAACAACCAATTCGTCGGCTGAGATGAGCGCAAACCGTCCGGCTTTGAAATTGCCTTCCTGCGTGAGTGACAGAAGATGCCACAGAAATTTTTCATCGCATTTCAGCATTTCCTGAAACTCCATCATTCCGCGGTTCGCTTTATTTAATTCACCGTCAAACCGATAAGCGCGCGGATCTGATTCTGAGCCGTATTCGGCAATCGTTGAAAAATCAATACTCCCCGTCAAGTCGGCGATATCTTGTGATTTCGGGTCAGACGGGCTGAAGGTTCCGATTCCGGTACGTTTATCCTCCGAGAAGAATATACGTTCAACCTTTACATCCTCAATTCTGCCGCCGTATTCTTCTTCAAGCCGCATGACATTAAGCGGAGAAAGGCTGCCCTCAATTCTGATGCCGTATTCTCTGTAGAAGTCGTCGCGCAGATGATGGGGAATGAGATGGAGAGGATCTTCATGCATCGGGCAGCCTTTAATGGCGTAAACAGCGCCGTTGTCTGTCAATGAGTAGGCTTCAAGCCCTTTTTTCAGCATGGTGACAAGAGTTGACTTTCCGCCGCTGACGGGTCCCATCAATAGTAAAATCCGTTTTCTTACATCGAGCCGCTTGGCAGCCGGGTGAAAGTATTCCTCCACGAGCCGTTCCAGAGATTCCTCAAGGCCGAACAGCTCCCTCGAGAAAAAGCTGTATGTCTTTTTACCGTCATCCTCCTCGATTCCGCTGTCTTTTATCATATTAAAAACGCGAGAATGAGCAGACTGCGCGACCAATGGATTTTCTTTTATGATCTCCAAATAATCAGCGAACGTCCCTTCCCATTTGAGACGCTGCTCTTCCTCTCTGTACTTTTCAATTTTCTTTAATATATCCATAAGAACCTCCTCTATCATGGTTAATGCACTAGAAATAAGGTACTTTGTTACAATCTATGCGGTGACGTGATAATACATGCTTTTCGTTTCTTAAAAATAAAGACGTTATAAGGCCGTCATTGACAAGGGTCCGGTGCACCGTTCATAATGAAAGAAATACAGTTTCATCCAGACTCGGACATCAAATGGAAAAGCAAAGAGGAGGAGAAATGATGAAAACGATCATTTTACTTGGGGTCATTCTCACTTTTTTAGTATCCATTTTTACGGCGGGTTACGACAGCAAACCTGAAAACAAATAACGGCAAAAGGGTGCTCTTCATAAAGAGCACCCTTTCCTGTACAACATAACAATGTTTCATATTTGAATACGTTCTTGGACAATTGATTTTTCATGAGATTTGCAGCTTGTTTGATACTCGATTTTTCCGATTTTGCAGCCCGGGCCTATTTCCACATGCTTTCCTCTGACGATGTCCGCTTCCGTGTATTCGAGGTAAATTGCGTCTCCTTCGATCAATTCAGCAGAAAGCGTGCCGGCTTTCCGTTTAAGAAAACCGGGTTTCCGTCTGACGGTGATCGATGTGCCGCCGATTTCTTTCACACGGCTTCGGTCATAACGCAAATGGATGTTTACGTCCCCCGCGTTTAACAATCCCGCCACATTGATACATCCTGTTACATGAAGCAGCTCCGTCTCGCAATCGCCGCCGACTGTGAGACTGCCTTTTATATGACACTGCTCTCCCGCGGCCCCGCCGCCAATTTCAGCAAGTCCTTTCAGCCTCATCGTGGCGAAACGCATGGAGCCGCCGACTTTCAATGTGCCCATCACATTTGCTGAACGTGCTGATAAATCTCCTGCAACTTCATGCTCTCCGAAAATTTTCAGCCTGTTGATCTCGGCATCTCCGAGAAAAAGTCCCGTACCGAATATCCGGCAGCGTTCGCTTTGAAGTCCTTCGCCGACAGTTCCTTCCCCTTTAATGCTTACATTTTGGTAGGAGCCGCCGGAGGCGTGTCCGGCTCCGTACATTTTTAAATGACTCAATTTTTTTGTCGTTTCCATCGCAGTTCCTCCTATCGTTTCACGACTTTGTTAACCAAAGCGGAAGGATCACATGTAAAATCGCCGCTGTATTCCACAGTCCCAATGGTGCAGCCTGCGCCGATCCGCACATGATTTCCGCGGACTGTCTTCGCGTTCGTGTCCGCCAATTCAATGATGTCACCTTCAATCAGCTCCGCTGTCAGCACCGGGGCCGGCATCAGCTTAAAACGCGTAAGCACGCTCTTTCTGCTCATCACTTTCAAATGGCGGCAGCCGATCTCTTTCACATGGCTTTCTCCCGCCGTCAGCTTAATACTGACTTCATCGGCATTCAGCAGGCCGCCGATCTTGCATTTGCCTTCCGAACGGAACGTCTCTGTCTCGCAATCGCCTTCAATCCCGGCTTTCCCGGATATGAAAATATCATCAGCTTTCACACCGCCGCCGAAAGATGAAAATCCCGCGACGTTCAGCCGCTCCGTTTTGACATCACCTTTAATGACACCCGTTCCGTTGATACGGATGGATTCAGCTTCGGCACTGCCGGAAATTTTCCCCGAACCGCTGATCGTCAGCGTTTGCGTCTTGACATGTCCGTCTGTTTTTCCGCTGCCGTTAAACAAAAAGCTCGCGCACTCCACATCACCTGACACCGTGCCGCTTCCGTTGATCTCCACTGTATGAAAACGGCCTCCTTTTGAACTTCCTGAACCGTTGATGATTAATTTATCTGTTACTTCCATTGATGGTCCTCCTGCATCCATTTCGTTTTTAATTCTTCCGATGCCGCAGCAAGCGCCACCCGTTCAACCACTTTGACAGTCGGTTCAAATAAAATATGTTCCGCGTCTGCGATGAAGCACGTCGTTACGCCAAGCTTTCGGAGCATGACAAGCTCCGTATTTGCTTTCAGCTCGGAAGCCTCATACGTTTTCAGCACCCCTGCCGCCAATTTTCCTTCCTCAAGGCTGATATTGCCCGATTGCAAAAGCCCTTCAAGCACATATAAAGACAGCAGCGCTCGGGACGTGAATGTCACACCGTCTTCGCCATAAACTTGCAGCGCGGCTTTTGAAATCAGTCCCTTTTGAAGCAGCTCCGCAGACGTTATATTGACATCAGTCATTTGCGGAGACAGCATTTCTCTCATTTCATCCAAAGACAGATTTTCTTTCATTTTCTGTATTTTTGAGATGCGTTTTAATATTTCCGCTCTCGGAAAAAATGTTTCCTGGCCTGTAAATGTTGATTTTCGGATAAACCATTCTTCAGGAATTAAATTTTTCCGTTTCCAGCGGTACAGCTGCCCGTATGAAATTGATGTTTCTTCCAGCAATTCTTTTTTAGAAATCAGTTGTTCCTCCATGAATCCAGCTCCTTCGATGAATGTATTGTAACATAACACTGTTACGTTGTTAAGCCTGGAAATATAAAAATGCCGTGAACCGCTGCTGTCCGTCTTTTTTATTCAATAAAAAAACGCCCGGATGCGGGCGTTTTTTTCTCACGTCAAATCTCTGTAATTTTGCTGGCGCAGCGCTTCATATACAAGAATCGCGGCCGTGTTGGACAGGTTTAATGATCTCACATGCTCGGTCATAGGAAGACGCAGGCAGCGGTCCATATTGTTTTCGATCAATTCTTTCGGAAGTCCGCTCGTTTCTCTGCCGAATACGAAGAAAAAGTCTTCCTCCGTATTTGAGTAATCAAATGATGTGTGCGGCTTTTGGCCGAATTTTGTAATGAAGAAAAACTTTCCGTTCTCATATGCCTCAAATAACTCTTCCAATGAATCATGATATACGACGTTGACGAACTCCCAATAATCGAGTCCGGCGCGCTTCAGCATTTTATCATCGGTCGAGAATCCGAGCGGGCGGATCAAATGAAGCGTTGTGTCTGTTGCCGCACAAGTACGTGCGATATTTCCCGTATTGGCCGGGATTTCGGGTTGATATAAAACGACATGTAATGCCACGATGTTCACCTCTGTTTTTTATTCCGCCCACCATTATATCATTAATTACTCTTTTGTCGTATCATCCGTAATATGAAAAAACGCATATCTGATGGAAGGAGTATACGCCGTTGAATCCTCATATGACCAATATCTCATTCTGCTGTCATACGTTTGGGCATTGACAAGCGGCATATTGCTTTTATCTTTCGCGACCACGATCGCCGTATGATTAAAACGGCCGTCTCCTTCAAAATCATAGCAAATGATATCTCCGGGCATCAGTTCTTCAGCTCTTGATACTTGCACCGCGCGAAGCCCTGCCTTGGATTGGGCCAGATACATCTTCATCGAATGCGCGACCGTCCAGCTGTAGCTCCACGAGCTTGCCTTCATCCACCAGCCTGAGCCTCTGTTCGGATGCCCCCGCATCGGCGCTTTTCCGGCATGTAAACATTGGGAAATAAAATTGGTGCAATTATCGCTGAAATTTTTATAAGCGGGATTTCGTTTATTCCAAAACTTCTCCGCGTACTGCACGGCAGCCAGACGGTCGTATTGAAACGCCCGCCCGAAATCTTCCCGTTCACTCCGCTCATATTCAATTACGCTGTTCCCGTCAGAAAATCCAGCCGGTTTTTTCTTTACTTCCCGGTCTTTAATCAAAAGCTGATCATAGAGAAATGCAGTCCGTTCCTCAATCTGCTCTTCTAAGTAAAGGTGTCCGTCATGCTCCTTGCACAAATATTCGAAATGAATCGTGTACATGACGCATAACGTGCCGTCGTCCTCAAGGCTGCTTTTGACAATGACGGCTTTTGCCTTCGCTTTCACGATATCAACTTTCCGTTTTTTAAACAGCTCTTTTTTTCTCGTCAGAACCTCAAGATCGCCAGCCTGCCCATTCTGCCTCATCTCGGTTCCGTTTATTAAATAATGAAGCCGGGCCTCCGCTAAATCTTCAATAATATGCTTCAAGCGCTCCACCCACCATACTGTTTTATAAAGAAAAAACACTTGAACTCAGGTCAAGTGCTTTTTCTCTATACATATGTCAGGACCGGCCGGTTTTAGTCTTATCAGAAACCGATAACAGCTCCAGTCCCTTTTCAATTTCCCGTATGGCTTCCTCATCCTGCTCCTTTTGAAGCGCTTTTTCTAATTCCCCCGCATAATCAGGGTCACCGATTTTCCCGATGGCCCAGGCGGCCGTCCCTCTGATGACGGGGCGCGGATCTTGGTGCATCAAGGCCGTTAATTCCGGAAGAGACGAGGCATCTTTAAAATGAGCCAAAGCTAAAATCGCATTCCGCTGTATCGGCTTCTTGCCGCGCCATGATCCCGATACATGTCCGAATTTTTCTTTGAATTCGCGATTGCTTATGGTCAAAAGCGGCTTTAACAGCGGCTTTGCGATTTCCGGATCAGGCTCCATCTGCGGATGAAGATGAAAATCTTTCCCCTTATTAATCGGACAGACCGTCTGGCACGTGTCACAGCCATACAGACGGTTTCCGATTTTCGTGCGGAACTCATCCGGCAAAAATCCCTTTGTCTGGGTCAGGAACGAAATACAGCGCTGGGCGTTAAGCTGTCCGGGATTGACGAGTGCGCCGGTCGGACACGCGTCTAAACATTTTGTGCACGTACCGCACATATCTTCAATCGGCACATCCGGTTCAAAGGGCAGATTGGTGATCATTTCAGCCAGATAGACGTAAGAGCCGTATTCAGGTGTGGTGATCATGCAGTTTTTGGCGCTGAAGCCGATTCCCGCCCGTTCAGCCACGGCCCTGTCGGACAATTCCCCTGTATCCACCATTGACTTTGTGCGGATATCCTCATGTTTGCTTTGGAGAAAATTCTCCAGCAGATCAAGCTTTTCGCGCAGCACGTCATGATAATCCTTCCCCCAGGAAGCTCTGCAAAAAATGCCGCGCCGCCCGTCCCTCGTGCTCCTCGGCGCATCTTTCATTTTGGAAGGATAAGCAAGGGCGATGGCGACGATTGATTTGGCTTTCGGCAGAAGCAAAGACGGAGTGACCCGTTTTTCAATATCCGGCTCTTCAAACCCGGATAAATAGCCGAGTGATTCCTGAAGAATCAGCCGGTCCCGCAGACTGTCGAACGTATCAGCCGTCGTAAACCCGATTTTGTCAACTCCGATGCTTTTGGCGTATTCGATTAATTCCTCTTTCAGTTTATGAATATTCATTTTTTGCACAGCCTCCTTTCTTTGTGATCAGGCTCCCGCACAGGTATAATAGAGTTTTATCATCCCGAAATGGAGTGAACACACTTGAACATCAGTTTAGATCCACTTATTGCTGAACGGGTGCCGGGGATCAAAGCGGCAGCCGTCTTATATGAACAGATCGAAGTCGGGCCTGCTCCGCAAATGCTGAAAGGCCGCCTCCGTTTATTTCAAGAATCTCTTTACTTTGATTATGCTGACGGCGGTATAGAAGAGCAGCCTTTTGTAAAAGAGTGGGCGCGTATAATGGAACAGCTCAGTCCCGCCTTTTCAGGACAAAAAACGCCGATGGAGCTTATGCTCGGCGATATTTCCCGGGAACGATTCATTGAAAGTGTGAATTCAGCCCATGATACCATACTTTTTTTCTCCTTGAAATATTCATTGCCTATCATGGCGTATGACGCCGCAGAAATAGATGAACCGATTTCGATTACGATCGGAGAAAAAGAAAGCGTACTGTCCTTCTCTGGACCGGACGGCGTTTTCGGCGATTTCACCGGACATATCAATACCCGACCGGTCACGCCCGGCACAAAGAAAATGCTGCAGCTGATCTTTTTCCCGCCTTCATTTCATGCCGACGCGGCGGATGAGCTGCTATCATCCTTAACCAAAATGTTTGAACAAATTCACGGAGGCACGCATACCGTCTCTTGGCTTTCATAAAAAGACACGCCTTTCGTGTCTTTTTTCACATAAAAAAACGCAATACTTCGTTTATCAGAGAAACGAAACACTGCGTTAATAACGTATGTATGGAGCGGGTGATGAGAATCGAACTCACGACATCAGCTTGGAAGGCTGAGGTTTTACCACTAAACTACACCCGCATCAAAATTCTTTTTGTCAGTACCGCTTTGACGTTTCTAATATTACATGTTTATTTTTTTTTCGTCAAGGGAATGTTAAAAAATTTGTCGAAAAAAATTCTTTTTTTGTCCACATGTTAAGTTGGGTTTACATTTTGTTAAGAATTTCATACAATACGAAAAAGAAGAAAACTTGAGGTATGCGTGATGATGAAAAATAAAGTAAAAGAGCTGAGAGCCAGATTCGGCTATTCTCAGGAAACGCTCGGAAAAGAAGCCGGAGCCACCAGACAGACGATTGCAGCGATTGAAAAAGGAGATTATGTGCCTTCACTTTTATTGGCGCTTAACATCTGCCGGGCTTTCTCCCTGCCGATGGAGGAAGTTTTCTGGCTGGAGGAGGAGAAAAAATGAGTTTGAAAAGAAAAGCGTGTTTTCACCTTGCACTCTACGGATTGGCCTGCTGGACGCTTATTTCCTTTATGGAAGCGGCGCCGCGGATCGCCCAGTTTTTCCAAACGGAGGGGAGCGGTTCATTTGAGCTGAATATCACTCCGTTTCTGCTGTTTACCGTTTGTGCCGCATTGTATATCTATGCCGAAAAGAAAAAACGAAACGGCAAAAAGCACAAGCTTGTGCCCGATGAATTTGAGGAACAGGATGAAAGAGAACGAATGATGACGGCTAAAGCTTGCCGTTCCTCGTATATCGCCGTTTACTTCTCATTGCCGGCCGCAGCCGTTCTGCTTTTGTTTTATCCGCAGATTCAGCCGCATCTTCCCTTTTTTCCGATTCTTTTGATTTTCATTCTGATGATGATTCAGCATTTGGCTTATGTTTTCACTTTTCATAAGCACGGCAAAAACTCCGGTTCATGACAGATCCGGAGTTTTTTACATTACCAGCTCGCTTTTTTCACCCCGGGAATCCGGCCTTTATGGGCCAGCTCCCTGAATGCGATTCTGGACAATTTAAATTTTCTCATATATCCGCGGGGCCGCCCCGTCACCGTACAGCGGTTATGAAGCCTGGCCGGAGCAGAATCACGCGGCAGTTTGCTCAGCGCTTCCCAGTCTCCTTTTGCCTTTAATTCTCTTCGGATGTCCGCATATTGTTCAACAAGCTTCTGCCGCTTGAGCTCTTTGATCACTTTTGATTTTTTGGCCATTTCAGCACTCCTATCAAATCGTAATAATTACGTTTTGTATCATATCATCCATATGAGTATCGTGCAAGCTAAGCGCTTAAAAAGGCGGGTGAATACCCGCCTTCACTGCCGGCATTTCCCCGGAAATGAATCCGCAGAAAGCGCCCGCCGTCAATTATCCGCCTTGCGACGTCATCAGACTGTCGCTTTATTTCCTCTTGCAAAATGGTCGTTTCCCATTGCTTCACCCAGTCTGCGCTCAAGCTTTTTAGTCCGTTCATTCTGAAACGGCAGAAGCGGAAACACGAGTTCAGCCAGATAATAAGCTTCTTCCAGATGCGGGTAGCCTGAAAAGATAAACGACTCAATGCCGAGTGCCTGATACTCTAAAATTCGATCGGCGACGGTCTGGGGATCACCGACAAGCGCCGTGCCCGCTCCGCCTCTGACCAGTCCGATGCCAGCCCAGAGATTCGGACTGATCTCAAGCTTCGAGCGGTCACCGTTATGGAGATCGGCCATCCGTTTTTGTCCTGAAGAATCAGCGCGCCGGAGCGCAGCCTGCGCTTTCGCAATCGTCTCTTCGTCTAAATGGCTGATTAATCGTTCAGCCGCTTCCCATGCCTCTTTCTCAGTCTCCCGGACAATCACGTGAAGCCTGATGCCAAAACGCATTGTCCTTCCTTTCTTGGCAGCCTGTTTTTTAACGGTTTCAATCTTTTCTTTTACCTGCTCCGGCGGCTCTCCCCATGTTAAATAGACATCTGTATGTTTCGCCGCAGCCTCAATTCCCGCCTGTGATGAACCGCCGAAATATAATGGCGGATGCGGAGACTGTTTTGGCGCAAACAGCAGATTGCTGTTTTCCACTTTGATATGGTCCCCTTCATATGTCACCGTTTCGCCCCGCATGAGTCCGCGCCAGACGGTTAAAAATTCTTCAGTCGCCTTATAACGTTCATCGTGGCTGATAAACATGCCGTCTCCCGCCAGTTCATAAGGATCTCCGCCCGCTACGACATTTACGAGCAAACGGCCGTCTGACAGCCGGTCCATTGTCGACGCCATTCTCGCGGCGACAGACGGCTGCATCAGTCCCGGACGGACCGCCACTAAAAATTTCAAGTCACTCGTTTCCCCCGCTAAAGCGGCAGCCGTCAGCCACGGGTCTTCACATGATCTCCCCGTCGGCAGCAGAACCCCCGTATACCCGAGTCTGTCCGCCGCCTGTGCCACTTGCTTAAAATAAAGATGATCCGCCGTTCTCCCTCCCGTTTGCGTCCCTAAATACCGGCCGTCACCATGCGTCGGAATAAACCAAAGAATCTCCATATGAATCTCTCCTTTTTTAATAGGTTACCCTTCATAACTGTTCCGCCATTTTAATAGTTTCCGTTCGAGCATTCTGACCAATGCATCTGTCAGCTTGCCGACAGCCGCAAAAATGATAATGCCGACAAACACCTTATTTGTCTGTGAAAATTGTCTGGCATCCATAATCATATAACCGACGCCTTCGCTCGAGCCCATCAGTTCCGCCACCACAAGACCGAGCCACGCAATGCCCAGAGAGAGCCTGATGCCGAGCAGGATATTCGGCAGAGATGCCGGAAGAATTAATTTCGCCATCTGCTGATACCAGTTAAATTCCAGCACACGCGCGACGTCAAACAGCTTCGCGTCCACACTGCGGATTCCGAGAAACGTATTAATGTACACGGGGAAAAAAGCCCCCAATGCGATCAGCAGAATTTTTGATGTCTCATCAAATCCGAACCACAAAATGAACAGAGGAGTCACGGCCAAGTGCGGAACCGTTCTGAGCATTTGCAGAGACGGATCAAGATATGCTTCCGTCCGCTTTGAGAAACCGACCAGCAGCCCGAAAACAAGTCCAAGGCCCGCGCCAAGCAGAAATCCGGCAGCCGCCCGGTATAAGCTGATCTCTAAATGACCCCAAAGCTCACCTGAAAGAAGAAGTTCCTGAAACGTCTGCAAGATGACGACAGGCGACGGGAGCACCGTGGCCGAGACGATGCCCAGACTTGCGATAAACTGCCATACTGCGATGACCGCAGCCGGGAGTACAACCCCTTTCATCCATTGGTATGAATACTTCCGGGATCTTGCCAGAGCTTTCTTTTCTGATTGGCTTATTGCGCCGGCAGCCGTTGATGCTTCTGCTTTCATTACTTGCCATCCCCCGTTTCAAGCGCTTTTTTAATAAATGAATTGTCGACAACGTCTTTTACATGAATTTTCTTATGAATCGCTTTTGTTTGATATTGAAAATCAGCGGTTTCCTGCTGGGCTTTGACAATATCATCATTGATCGGTTCATTGAGAGGCTCAGTATTGTTAAGCACGTTTCTGACGACTTTCGGATCAAGATGTTTGATTTTCGCATATAAGGAGACGGCTTCATCTTTGTGTTCCTTTTGCCATGTAACTGCTTTATTGAACACTTTCAGAAAACGGACAACCTCATCCGGGTGTTCTTTGGAAAATCCCGTTCTGACTAACGTGAAACCGGGAGAATATAAATCTGTGCTTTCTCCGTTCGCCAATATTTCCGCCCCGTGCTGCAGCGTTTCAATCGACAAATACGGCTCCCAAATGGACCATGCGTCAACTGATTTGTTTTCAAAAGCGGAAACCGCCTCATCAGGCTGAAGCTGGATGATGGTGACGTCATCGGCGGAAAGCCCCGCTTTATCTAAAGCTTTATAAAGAAAATCAAAGCCGCTGCTGCCTTTGGCTACGGCGATTTTTTTACCTTTCAATTCTTTCAGGCTCTGAATGCCGCTGCCCTTGTTTACGAGAATACCGTTTGCCTTTAACCCGTCCTGAGACAGCCCGATCTCTTTAAAATCAATTCCTGCCGCCTGACCGGAAATGACCGGTGAATTGCCGACCTGGGAAAAATCAAGCTTATCGGCGGCAAGACCTTCAAATTGCGGAGGACCGCTTTGGAATTCGACCCATTTTACTTTTATTCCGTCTTTTTTGAAGGCCTCTTCAAACCAGCCTTTTTCCTTGGCAATGAGAAGCGGGCTTAAACTCTGCTGGATGCCGATCCGGATTTCTTTCACCGTTTTCCCGCTCCCTCCTGTCCCGTCTGCACTGCATCCGGCTGACATCATGACTGCTGCGGCTAAAAGAATGATGATTTTTTTCACTTCGCTTCGTCCCTTCTATATCCCGGACCCATCCGCAAACCGGAGGTCTTCCGTTTTCTCAAACTCAGAAAGCACCTTCTGCCGGACAGCCTGAAAATCCGCTGACGTCCGATTGCGCGGATGCGGAAGCTGAATCGGCATCAGACTGTGCAGCCGGCCGGGCTTTGCCCTGAGGATCGCCAGCTTATCGCCTAAATAGACGGATTCATCAATATCATGCGTGACCAGAATCATCGTCGTTTTTTTCTCGCGCCATATATCAAGCAGCACATCCTGCAAATGTTTTCTCGTAAAAGCGTCAAGCGCCCCGAACGGTTCATCTAAAAGCAGCACCTCCGGCTCGCGCAAAAGGGCTCTGGCGATGGCAACCCGCTGCGACATGCCGCCGGATAATTCGCGCGGATAAGCGTTCTCCGCTCCCTGCAGCCTGACAACCTCAATCAGATCATCCACTTTTTTCCGAACGGCCGGGTCGTTCATATTGAGATCGGCAGCGATGTTTTGTTTTACCGACAGCCAGGGAAACAGCCGGTGCTCCTGAAAGATAAATCCCTGCCGGATGCCCGGTCCCGACACATTGCGGCCGTTTATTGTGACAGAGCCTTTATAATCGGTATCAAGACCGGCAATCAATTTTAAAAGCGTGCTTTTGCCGCATCCGCTCGGCCCGATGACAGTCAAAAATTCTCCCGAAGCAATTGACAGCTCAATATCATTCAGCACCGGTGTTTTCCGGCCTTCATGCTCAAAAGCTTTTTCTTGTATGCTGATGGTTACAGCCATCTGTCTTCCCCTCTCTTTCTGCCGCGTGCGATCGAAAAACAAAAAGGCCCCCATCTCCGATTGCTTGCAGAGATGGGAGCCTTCGGCGGTCCGATCGGCAACCCGTTTGTTTTTAAATTTGAATATCATGTTAATTCAAATTATTCCGACTTGTCAACTATTTTTTATAAGGATTAAAATACGCTCTCCGGCATAACCCTGCCAGAGAGCGCATCGGCTGTATCACGTGTTTACTTCCTTTTCTTGCCGGGCGATTTTCAATAATGTTCGCGCATTGTTGCCGAATATGTTTTCTATATCTTCTTCCCGCATATTGATTTCCCGGCAGGTCCTCACCTGCTCCTGAAGATATCTGTATACATATCCTCTCGGAAATCCGTTCGAATCCGTCCCGAAGATGATCCGTTCAGCACCGATTAATTCAGATGTCTTTCGAAACAGAATTTCCAAATCAAGCGGGTACGGCATCCACCTCATCCACTGATTTGAGCCGGACGTATCAATATACACATTCGGGCAGCTCCAGCACAGCTGAAGCAGTTCCTGATAATATCCGGCGCCGAAATGCGGAATGATGAACGGGATATCAGCATACTCTCTCGCGACGCGATAGATGGAGAGCGGGTTGATGTTGCGATGGCTGACAATGCCCCCCGCTCTTCCTAAAAGCCCGAAGTGAATTAATACAGGCAGCTTTTTGTCAGCCAGATACGTCCACAGCTTTTTCAGCGACGGATCATGAAAATCGATGTCTGTCAGCGGTCCGAACAGTTTATATCCTTTCAGACCGAGCTCTTCTACCGCTCTTTTCAGCTCTTCATACGCATTCTCCCGCTCCAAAGGATGATATGCAAATCCGGTAAATCTCGCGGGATTGGCTTGAATAAACGCCGCCATCCGGTCATTGCTCTCTGCTGTTAAAAAATTCAGCACGTCAATGCCGTACTTATCTAATTCATTCTCCCATCTTGTCATCAAAGCGATTTCGCCGTCATCGCCATCAACATCATGCGGATCAGGAAAATCCCAAGTCAGATTCATTCTTTCTGACCGCTCCCGGTTGTAATCGGAAAATGTCTTATCGTTTTTGCCGAAATAAAGGCTGTACGGCAGATGACCGTGAATATCGACAGGTTTAAAATGCTGCCGGAAAAGCATACAATCGCCGCCTCCCTTACCGCCTGACAATAAAAAAAGGCCCTTATCCAGTGAAGAATAAGAGCCTCTTGTGTCCAAGTCAGCGGTTTCTATTTTTTCTCATCTTAAACCCATTATTCCCGTCAGTCAAGTAGGCTTTCAAATCCAAACCCTTTTTTTCGATAATAAAAATAATTATTTTATAATCATTATAAAATAATATTGACTTTTT
This sequence comes from Bacillus sp. SJ-10, assembly GCF_002843505.1. Taxonomy (NCBI): domain Bacteria; kingdom Bacillati; phylum Bacillota; class Bacilli; order Caryophanales; family Bacillaceae; genus Bacillus; species Bacillus sp. SJ-10. Next base: position 3,772,814 of record NZ_CP025258.1, read on the forward strand.
ACTGATAGGTGATATTATGTTTTTATAAATCTAAAGAGGTGATCACATGAGTTCAAATAAATTGACAACCAGCTGGGGCGCTCCTGTCGGAGATAACCAAAACTCAATGACGGCCGGCGATCGCGGTCCTGCTTTAATACAAGACGTCCATCTGCTTGAGAAATTGGCGCACTTTAACAGAGAACGCGTTCCGGAGCGTGTCGTTCACGCAAAAGGCGCGGGCGCACACGGTTATTTTGAAGTCACAAATGACGTTACAAAATATACGAAAGCCGCATTTCTGTCAGAAGTCGGTAAACGCACGCCGCTCTTCATCCGTTTCTCAACCGTTGCGGGCGAACTGGGCTCTAGTGACACAGTGCGCGACCCGCGCGGATTTGCCGTTAAGTTTTATACAGAAGAAGGAAACTACGACATCGTCGGAAACAATACACCCGTGTTCTTCATCCGCGATGCCATCAAGTTCCCTGACTTTATCCATACACAAAAAAGAGATCCGAGAACACATCTGAAAAACCCGACGGCCGTTTGGGATTTCTGGTCTCTGTCACCGGAATCCCTGCACCAGGTAACCATTCTGATGTCAGACCGGGGCATTCCGGCGACTCTTCGCCATATGCACGGATTCGGAAGCCATACATTTAAATGGACAAATGATAAAGGCGAAGGCGTCTGGATCAAATATCACTTTAAAACAGAGCAAGGCGTGAAAAACCTTGATGTTAATACAGCCGCAAAAATCGCGGGCGAAAATCCCGATTACCATACGGAAGATTTGTTCAATGCGATTGAAAACGGCGATTTCCCCGCATGGAAATTATATGTTCAAATCATGCCGTTAGAAGACGCAAACACATATCGCTTTGATCCGTTTGACGTCACAAAAGTATGGTCTCAAAAAGACTATCCGCTCATTGAAGTCGGCCGCATGGTTCTGAACCGCAATCCGGAAAATTACTTTGCGGAAGTAGAACAGGCGACGTTCTCTCCCGGCACATTAGTCCCCGGCGTCGACGTCTCACCTGACAAAATGCTTCAAGGCCGGTTGTTCGCATACCATGACGCGCACCGCTACCGTGTCGGCGCGAACCATCAGGCGCTGCCGATCAACCGTTCCCGCAATGAAGTGAAAAACTATCAGCGTGACGGACAAATGCGTTTTGATGATAACGGCGGCCGCTCCGTCTATTACGAGCCTAACAGCTTCGGCGGCCCGAAAGAGTCACCTGAAGATAAACAGGCGGCATATCCTGTATCAGGTTTCGCTGACAGTGTAAGCTATAACCATCATGATCATTACACACAAGCCGGCGACCTATACCGCCTGATGAGCGAGGAAGAGCGCGCGCGCCTTGTCGCCAATATCGTCAGTGCGATGAAACCTGTGGAAAAAGAAGAAATTAAGCTGCGCCAGATCGGCCACTTCTACAAGGCTGATCCTGAATACGGCAGACGCGTTGCCGAAGGACTCGGACTGCCATCACCAAAATAGCATCAAAAAACCTGCCGGTCTGCCCGGCAGGTTTTTCCTGTTTATTATCAATAAAATCGTTTTTTTCTCAATTACACGAAGTGGCATGCCGCAAAATGATGAAGCCCTTTTTCTGACAGCGCCGGACTTTTCTCAGCACATATCTTCTTGGCTGCCGGGCATCTCGTTCGGAATTTACAGCCTGAAGGCGGATCAGAGGGGCTCGGTATATCACCCTTTAAAATTATCCGCTCCCTTTTCGCTCCGGGATCAGGAACAGGCACGGCTGATAACAGCGCTTTCGTATAAGGGTGAAGCGGCCGTGAAAAGAGCTCCTCCTTTGACGCGTATTCCACAATCGTCCCTAAATACATAATGGCGACCTTCGTACATAAGTGCTCCACCACGCTTAAATCATGAGAAATGAACAAATATGACAGCCCGTGCTGTTTTTGAAGGCTGCTGAACAAATTGATCATCTGCGCCTGGATGGAGACATCTAACGCCGCCACGGGTTCATCCATAATGATAAATTGCGGCTTGAGCGCCATCGCTCTTGCAATCACGATCCGCTGCCGCTGCCCTCCGGAAAATTCATGCGGATATCGGTCGATAAAGTTTGCGGAAAGTCCGCAGGCTTCAAGAACCTCCGCCGCTTTATCACGCGCATTCCGCTTCACCGCCAATTGATGCTCGATCATCGCTTCACCGATGGCTTCTCCGATCCGGCGCCGGGGATTTAAAGAACTGAACGGATCTTGAAAGATGAGCTGCGCTTCTGATCTGAAAGTTTTGAGCTCGCGCCGGCTCATCCGAAACACATCACGCCCCTGAAAAAACACCTCTCCCCCTGTTTTCTCATGAAGCCTCAAAATGGTCTTGCCGATTGATGACTTTCCGCTGCCCGATTCTCCCGCTAAGCCGAACACTTCTCCCTTTTCTATCGTAAAACTGACACCGTCGACCGCTTTTACGGGATTTTTGCGGGTCTTTCTCATCCCCCCATGTTCCTCGTAATATTTTTTCAGCCCCTTGACCTCCAGCAACGCATCACTCATCTGCTTTCTCCTCTCTGTAAAGCCAGCACGCCGCCTGATGCCCCTTCCCGAATTCAGTAAAATGCGGGCTCGATCTCCGGCATATTTCCGAGCTGTGTTCACATCGCTCCGCAAAATAACAAGACGATCCCGACAGGTCCGCAAGCTCGGGGACCTGCCCCGGAATGGTGTACAGCATCTCCCTTCTTTGACCGATAACCGGCTTGGCCGCGAGCAGCCCTTTCGTATACGGATGCTTCGGATCAGAAAACAGCTTTGCAACCGGTCCTTCCTCCACAATTTTTCCCGCATACATGACAATCACATAATCAGCCATTTCGGCAACCACGCCAAGGTCATGAGTAATGAATAAAATAGACGTGCGAAATTGCTTTTTCATATCCCGCAATAAATCCAATATCTGCGCCTGAATGGTTACGTCAAGCGCTGTCGTCGGCTCGTCGGCAATGATCAATTTCGGTTCGCAGCTTAGCGCGACAGCCGTCATGATGCGCTGCAGCATGCCGCCGCTCAGCTCATGAGGATATCGGTGCATAACCTGCTCGGCATGCGGGATCTCCACTAACGTGATCAGTTCAACGGCCTTCCGCCATGCTTCTTTCTTACTCAGCAACAAATGTTCGCGAATCGGTTCGGCCAGCTGCTCACCGATTGTAAACACCGGATTCAAAGATGTCATCGGTTCCTGAAATATCATCCCGATTTCGCTGCCGCGGATTTTCTGCATGTCTTTTGGTTTCAATTCCAACAGGTTCCGTCCGGAAAAATGCACCGCTCCCCGTTCGATTCTCCCCGTCTCGGGAATAAGCTGCATAATGGACAATGACGCCATACTTTTCCCGCAGCCGGACTCCCCTACAATACAAACCGTTTCCTCCTCATGTATCGTAAAGCTGACATCGTCCACAGCCTTTACCGCCCCCTCCTCTGTATAAAAAGCCGTTTCCAAATGCCTTACTTCTAAAAGCGGTTTTTTCATTTCACTTTCACCTGCCGTTTTACCTTAGGATCAAAAGCGTCTCTTAAACCGTCTCCAAGCAGATGAATCGCCACAACGGTCAGAAAAATGGCCGTTCCCGGCGGAATCCACAGCCACGGGCGGAGTGTAAAGTCCATAAAATGATTCGCCGCTTCCATCATGTTTCCCCAAGAAGGTGTGGGCGGAGCAACGCCAAGCCCGAGAAAACTCAGCGCCGATTCACTCAGCATCGCTCCCGCCACATGCAAAGTCGCCGCTACCAGTAATAACGGCAATGTATTGGGAAGCAAATGATAGAGGATTTTCCGTTTATCACTAAGCCCCAAAACTTCCGCGGCCATCATAAACGGCTGCTCCTTCAGCGACAAAATCTGTCCGCGTACAAGCCGCGCCAAACCGGGCCATCCGATCAGGCTTAACATCATCATAATCAGGTACATTCTGTATTCAGAAGGCACTTTCCACTCCGACATCACCGCAGCCAAAATCAAAAGCAGCGGCAGGCCCGGGATGGACATGAGCATATCAGCGATGCGCATAATGATCATATCAGCGGCTCCCCGATAAAATCCGGCCGCAGCCCCGAGTAAAGAACCGATGACAAGCGACATCACCATTGAAGCAAGCCCCACGGTCAGAGAAATCTGCCCCGCCAGCATCAGCCTCGTCAGCACATCTCTCCCGTACTGGTCAGTTCCCAGCCAATGATGGATTCCCGGCTGCTGATTGGCATTTGAAATATCCGTCCGATCTGTTATGTACGGAGAAAAAGACGGCCCGATAAAGCACAATAAAAACATAAAACATAAGAAAAGAAGACTGATGACCGTCAGCTTATGCTGCAGCAGGCGGCGGTACGTCTGCTTCCAAAGAGAAGGCGGCACCCCTTTTTGTTTTTTCATTCCGAACACCCCCTATTTCAGCCTGACCCGCGGATCAACCGCGGCATAAGCGATATCCGCCAAGAAGTTCCCCACAATCGTTAAACAAGACAAAAACAAGGTAAACGCCATCAAAACCGGATAATCACGATAATGCACAGATTCCAGCTGAATACGTCCGACACCCGGCCACCCGAAAATCTGTTCAATAATGATGGCTCCGGAAAACAGTCCCGGCAGTTCAAAAGCAAGCAGGGTGATGGCCGGAATGAGCGCGTTTTTCAACGCATGTTTCCAGATGACGGTGCGCTCTTTCAATCCCTTCGCTCTCGCCGTTCTGATATAATCCTGTCTGATCACGTCCAGCATGCCGGAGCGGAAATACCTTGTCAGCGAGCCGATGCCGAGCATAGATAAAATCACGACCGGAAGAATCATATGTCTGGCGGCTTCAAGCACGTACGAAAAACCTGTACTCGTGCTTCCGGTATCAATCATCCCGCCGACGGGCAATATTTTCAAATCCACCCCAAACCACTTAATAAACAGAAGGCTGATAAAAAAAGACGGAAACGCCATGGAAGCAAACACAAGAAACGTCACGATCCCGTCAAACCATGAGTATTTCCTGACAGCGGATATGACACCCGTTATCATCGCGGCTGACCATGTGACAAGCAACGCCAAAAACGCGACAAAAAACGAATTCCTGACATATTTCCGTAGCAGTGACAGGACGTTCTCCTGATATTTCAAAGAAAACCCAAAATCTCCGCTGAGCACATTTCCGAGCCACGTCACATAGCGCTGCCAAATCGGCTGATCCAGCCCGTAAAGCGCTTTTAACTCCTTCGCTCTTTCAGGAGTCAGGTTTACATTGGAATCAATATAGTCGCCCGGCAGCATGGCGAATAAGAAAAAAATAATAAAAGACGTACCGAATAAGATCACAAGCATTTGAATGAATCGTTCTGCAGCATACCGTTTCACAAAAAGCCCCTCCTTTCCGCTGAAAGGGCAAAATCCCCAGGATGCACCGGGTATTTTGCCCAACCGTTCTATTGAATTGAGACATTTGAGAGACTTGAACTGATTCCAGAATAATTGTCAGGCTCAAGCCCTTTTATTTTTCCGCTGACCGCCCTTGCGCTCTGACGGTAATGAATCAGAATGTAAGGCGGGTTTTCCCCGAGCTCCCGGTACAGCTTGTGATAAATCTCTTTTCTTTTGCTGATATCAAGCGTGCCGGCTCCTTTTTCTATCAGCCGGTCCGCTTTCGGATTGGAATATCCCGTTACATTATTGGGATGGCCGGAAGCCAGCTTTTCCACCGTGTCATTCGGATCAAGAATCTGCGAGGTGGAAACGGCGGCAAGGTCGTATTGTTTGTCATTTATTTTCGCTACTTCTGTATTAAAATCCATGACTTCCGGTTTTAATGAGATTCCGATGTCCGCGTAATTTTCTTTCGCGATCGGGATGAAATCATCATCCGCTTTAGACGTGTAATAGCTGATTTCAAGCTTTTTGCCGTTTTTTTCACGCACACCGTCTTTGCCCGTTTTCCAGCCCGCTTCATCGAGAAGCTTTTTGGCTTTTTCAGGGTTAAACGCGTACCGATTGACACCTTTGTCATCATAAGCCCACGAAACCGGAGACACCGGAACATTCGCGACCTCTCCGTAGCGTTTAAAGCGGACATCGACGATTTTTTGACGGTCAAGTCCGTAAATAAGCGCCTGGGACACTTTCTTATCTTGAAAAGGCGGACGCTTGTGATTGACGTACACAAGCCCGTAATCATTCACGACAGATACGCTTATATTGGCAAAACCGAGACTTTTTAAATGCTGAACCGTATCATCATCAGGTGAGAAAGAAGCGTAATCAAGGTCACCCGTTTCAAACAGCTGAAGAGAAGTTGACGGATCGATAATTTTATAAATCAGCTTTTCGGTTTTCGGTTTTCCGGCATAATAGTGTTCATTAGCCTGATAGCGTATTTCCTGTCCCGGAAGGTATTCTGTAAATTGATAAGGTCCCGCTCCGAGCGGTTTGGCATAAAGCTCTTTTAAATAGTCCAGTTTGCCGAATTGATATTTCTTCCCGTAGTAGGCTTCTGACAGCACCTGCCCGCCTAAAAGAAGCAGCGACTTCGCACTGACTTTCTCAGTCGTAATTTGAATGGTTCTGTCATCAAGGACGCGTATGCCCTCTATCGTCTTTGCCTTTCCTTCTTTGTAAGCCTTACCGCCTTTAATATAGGCCGTGGTGATATCTTCATAGCCCGCGTATGCAGGATCATGCAGCAGTGTTAAAGTGAATGCGGCATCCTTTGCGGTCAGCGGTGAACCGTCGCTGAAAACGAGATTTTTTCTTAAACGGAACGTGTATGTAAGTTGATCTTTGGAAATTTTCCAGCTTTCCGCAAGAGCCGGGGCAGGCTTCCCCGTTTTATCCAGTTTGACTAACGGTTCAAAAATAGGATCTGTCGCATTTCCGTCCCAGCCGTTTTCGTAAAAGTACGGCAGAAACACGCCGCCCGGCGCGGAAATCCCAGCAACAAAAGTGTCAGTTCTGGCTTTCGATTTAGCGGGAATCGCCGCCGGATGAGAAGCTTTAAATTCCTTTGTCTTGACATGGGCGATACGTGTTTCTTCCTTTTTATCAGCCGCAGATGACGGTTCTTCTCCGGCACTCCCTAACGCGCACCCTGATAACATGATGGATACCGACAGCGCGAGTACCGTTGTTTTTATCCTCCATTTTCTCTCCTTCATCTTTATCGAACCCCCGCATGCTTTTCATCTATCTTTATATAAATCTGCTCCATCTGTTCCTCATTTCTCATAATCTCCCGTTTGTTTTTCTCTACAAGCAGTTCGAAATTCAATGTGTGTTTTCTGTACTTTTTTCGTTTTTTGCTCTTTTTGCGCACATGTGATACCTTTTTTAACGCCACTTTTCATCCCTCCGCTTTTCATTTCATTCAATGACTTTCACGCAAAAAAGGCCCTTATCTGTTTAAAAGATAAGAGCCTTCGGTGATCCGATCAGCCATCGTTTGGAAATATGTAATGATTATGTTAATTCATACAATCCCTACCTGTCAACTATAATTTAAAATATCGTTTCCTTCCGGGGGTTTTCCTCATACACTCTCTCATTTTTCCGCATATGCTAGAAAACATAGCAGAGTACAAGTGAAAGTGAGTGAGAATGTGGAAAAGACAACATTGACCGGTCGCATCGTCAAAAAAGATGACCCGGACTATAATACTGCAAGAACCAATATCAATTTAAGCCTGCAAAGATATCCAGACATCATTGTGTTTTGTCAAAATAAACATGACGCCCTCAATGCGCTGAGATGGGCGCGTGAGAACAATGTGCCTTTCCGCATCAGAGGCGGAAGACACAGCTACGAAAATTTTTCCCTGTTAAATAACGGACTAGTCATTGATCTCAGTGAAATGAAGAAAATAAGAGTAAATGAGGATACGCGGCTGGTCTCGATTGAAGCGGGAGCCGAATTAGGAGAAGTCTACCGGACACTCTGGCGGTACGGCTTGACCCTTCCTGCGGGAACCATTGCGAATGTGGGAATCACGGGGCTGACGCTCGGGGGAGGAATCGGATATTTAACAAGGACAGCCGGACTTACTTGCGATCGTCTCCTCCAGCTCGAAATGATCATAGCGGACGAAAAAGCGGGTGCTGACTTGATCACAGTCAACCGCTCAAAGCACTCTGATCTATTTTGGGCGTCTCAGGGCGGAGGGGGAGGCAACTTCGGCATTGTCACATCCATGATGTTTAAAGCCGTGCCGATCTCGTGCGTGTCTGTTTTTTCTGTCACTTGGGGCTGGGATGATTTTGAGAAAGTATTTAACACATGGCAGCGCTGGGCTCCATTTACAGACAACCGGCTTACCTCATCAATTCAGTTTTGGCCTAAGAAAGTCAACCGCATAGAAGCGCTCGGTCAATTTACCGGGACAAAGGATGAGCTGAAAGAACTGCTGGCTCCGTTAATGAAAGCGGGAAAACCGACAAGCGGCATGGTCAAGACAGTGCCATTTATTAAAGCTGCAGCCTTTTTTAACAGCCCGGGAGGCAATCAGCCGCAAAAGATGAAGCGGTCAGGATCCTTTATTGAAAAACCATTATCTTCACGCGCGATTTCCACTTTAAAGCGCTATTTAGAGCACGCTCCGAACGAAAACGCCAGTGTCTGGCAGCAGTCTCTCGGCGGGGCGGCCGGACGGATCGCTCCGGACCAAACGGCATTCTACTATCGCAACGCAATCATTGCCCAAGAATATATTACAACTTGGACATCTGCTGAAGAAGAAAGACAAAATGTCCGCTGGATCGAAGGACTGAGAACGTCCCTATCAAGAGAAACGATGGGAGATTACGTGAATTGGCCTGATAGAGAAATCAGAAACTGGCTGCAAACATATTACGGAGAAAATGTTCACCGCCTCCGTCAAGTCAAAACGAAATACGATCCGGAAAATATATTCCGATTTGAACAGAGCATTCCGCCGCTTCGCCGTTCACCGTTTTTCTAAAAAAGATGAAGATGGGCAAACTCCATCTTCATCTTTTCTTTTATTGATATAAGCGGCTTCCCTTCTCCGCAAACTCTTTTGCTTTTTCTTTCAGCCCTTCATTGACGGCCTCGTCTTCAGTAAGTCCGTTTTCCTTCGCATAATCACGAATATCCTGAGAAATTCTCATGCTGCAGAACTTCGGACCGCACATCGAACAGAAGTGAGCCGTTTTTGCGCCTTCAGCCGGCAGCGTTTCATCATGATATTCGATTGCTCTTTCAGGATCAAGTGACAAATGAAATTGATCAAGCCACCGGAATTCAAACCGCGCCTTAGACAGAGCATCGTCACGGATCTGTGCACCCGGATGCCCTTTAGCAAGGTCTGCGGCATGTGCCGCGATTTTGTACGTAATGACGCCTTCTCTTACATCATCACGATTCGGCAGCCCCAAATGCTCCTTCGGCGTGACATAGCAAAGCATCGCCGTCCCGTACCAGCCGATCATCGCCGCGCCGATTGCTGAAGTAATGTGGTCATAACCCGGAGCGATATCCGTCGTTAATGGCCCGAGCGTGTAAAAAGGCGCCTCTTTACAAATTTCCAGCTGCTTGTCCATGTTTTCCTTAATTTTATGCATCGGCACATGACCCGGTCCTTCGATCATCACTTGCACATCGTGCTTCCACGCGATCTCCGTCAATTCTCCGAGAGTCTCCAATTCCGCAAACTGCGCCTCATCATTGGCATCCGCAATCGAACCGGGGCGAAGCCCGTCACCAAGTGAAAAAGCGATATCATAGGTCTTCATGATTTCACAAATTTCTTCAAAATGCGTGTACAGAAAGCTTTCCTGATGATGAGCCAGGCACCATTGCGCCATAATCGCCCCGCCGCGGGATACGATTCCCGTCGTGCGTTTGGCCGTTAACGGGACGTAACGAAGCAGTACGCCGGCATGGATGGTGAAATAATCCACGCCCTGCTCCGCCTGCTCAATCAATGTGTCACGATAAATGTCCCACGTTAAATCCTCGGCAATGCCATTTACTTTTTCAAGCGCCTGATAAATCGGCACCGCCCCCACAGGCACGGGACAGTTGCGGATAATCCATTCACGCGTCGTATGAATGTCCTTTCCCGTGGATAAGTCCATCATCGTATCGGCGCCCCAGCGAATCGCCCACGTCATTTTTTCGACTTCTTCTTCGATAGAAGATGTAACAGCCGAGTTGCCGATATTTGCATTAATTTTCACATGAAAATTCCGGCCGATAATCATCGGCTCGCTTTCCGGGTGGTTGACATTAGAAGGAATAATCGCCCGTCCGCTCGCCACCTCTTCCCTGACAAATTCGGGAGACACATGCTCGCGAATTGCGATAAACTCCATTTCCGGCGTAATGATGCCTTTTCTCGCATAATGCAATTGTGTTACATTTTTCCCCGGCTTGGCCCGAAGCGGTTTTCGCTGTAGGCCGGGGTATTCGGCGGCACGGCCCTCTTTTTTATAACCGTTGTCTTCAGGCTTCACGGTCCGTCCGTTATATTCTTCTACATCTCCGCGCCCGGTAATCCACTTTGTGCGGAGCGCCCCCAGCCCTTCATGAATATCAATTTGTACATCCGGGTCTGTATACGGCCCGCTCGTATCATAAACACGGACCGGCGCATTCTCCTCTTCCCCGAATGCCCCCGTAGTCGCACTCAGGCTGATTTCCCGCATCGGCACTCGTATATCGGGCGAAGAACCTTCTGCATAAACCTTTTTACTGCCGGAAAAACTCGACATAATGGAAATGTTCGCTTGCTGTACTGATTGATTTTGCATACAAATCTCTCCTTTATCATTTGAATAACAGAACCAAGCTCAGCACCAGCACAAAAAAACCGGGTTCAAAGAAGAACCCGGTTTTGCAGTCAGAAAGAAACTATTATTGTTTTCTTCAACAATAATAAAACCTTTACTTCCCCACGCTGGTACGAACCAGATCAGGTCCAAAGGGTTAAGAAGCCGCCGCTTCTCTCTCAGCCCGCTCAGATGGGCACCCCCAGTAACTATTGATTTCGCTCTCATCGTAACATAAGTTGGTGTACAAAAAAAAGCATATTATCAAAATTCAGATAACGGGACAGTCATAAGCTCTGTTTCCCGAACGCCTTCTTCGGTATTAAAAACCCGATAACCCTTTGCGGTTTCCCGGGAAGAGACAGCCCGGATCAGCTGACCGTCTTTATAATGAAGCGCAGCGCCGTCATCAGCGGCATAGCCCTCCCTGAGTTTCTTTTCTGAAATCAGACGGTGATACACCGGCCGGCGCCCCGCTTCTCCGTCATAGTGCGGACAAAAGCTGCCCGGCAAAAATCCTAAAGCTCTTAACTCTCTCAAATCTCCAGCTGAATCCGTCAATCCTTCTTCATACCAGCAAATCGCCCCGGCGCTGAGACCCGCCAACATGATGCCGTTTTCCCAAGCCTCACGAAGAATACGGTCAAGCCCCCATTCTTTCCATAAGACAAGCATATTGCGCGTATTTCCGCCGCCGACATATATAATATCTTTCTTCATGAGAAAGGATCTGAGATCAGAACCCGGCGGTTTAAACAACGACAAGTGATCCGGCTCACACCGCAGCTTTTGAAAGGCCTGATAAAACCTGCCGATATAATTCTCCGAATCTCCGCTTGCCGTCGGCAAAAAACAAACTTTCGGCTTTGACTGCGCCGACTGCTCTAAAATATACTGATCCAGCACAAGATGATCCGGCTCCATGGAAAAGCCTCCGCCGCCCATTGCAATAATCTGCTTCACGTCATCACCTCTTTTTTTCTCTAGTATAACAGCTCATAAAAAGGCGTTATCCCATTTTCGGATAACGCCTTCAAAAAGTATTTGTTATCTGAAAAATGAAAACGCACCGTATAACACAACGGAGATCCCTGCGGCGATAAGCGCCGGAACAAGCTTCGAACGGGCATACTTCACAACATCGATCCCCAACACCGTACAGGTTGTCACCGTATTATCACTGAGAGGAGAAGCAAACGCTCCAAATGTTCCGCTCGCAAACACAGCCCCGATCGCTAATAATAAGCTGGTATGTGACTGAACCGCTAGCGTTACGCCGAGCGGCATTAATAGCCCCCAAGTTCCCTAAGATGAACTGATATAACAGGATATAACCGGCCGCAGACTTATCATTTTTCACAAGCTTTGGAGGATATTTTCATACAACAAAAAAAGCTTCTACATATGTAGAACCCTTTTTATACCGGTGGCCGGGGTCGAATATACCCCTCTAACCATTGATATATAAAGGTTTACTTTTACTCTTGTGCAAAATTTGTGTAAAAATATTTTAAGTGTTTTTGTTTGTGTAATCCCGATTAGCAAGAAAAGGAATCGTCAGATATAATTGAATACAAGTATATGGGTTTAAAAGAAGGGGTGAAAATGTTGAATCTAAAATGTGATCCACCAGTCGGAATGAATGCCGGGCGGGAAGTAAGAGTGGGAGGATAAAAAAAGATAATCATGAACATTAACAAAACAAGGGGTTTATTGTACAAGATCGCGCGTATTCTCGGCGATGTTCAAGCAACCAAAAACGGCACACTCGGAAAAAGGATGGCCCGTCGTGCTGCAGGCAAGGCAACAAATAAGCTATTGAGAAATTTATTCAAGTAGGAAAAATTTATCTTCATATGTGATATTCTTGCTTCATAACCATAAAGGGGGAAATATTACAAATGAAGAAATATTGTATTTTATTATTGTCTGCATTCATTTGTTTAGCTTTATCTGCATGTGATAGTAACAATTCTAAAACTCTTACCACAGAGAACACGGAAATTTCTGCTGAAAAGTCCACTGATACAACCAACTCAAAAGAAGAAAAAAAGACATTGAACACTGTAGGAGATAGTGTAGAAGATCCCAATGTGGGTACAGTCACTTTAGAATCATCTAAAGATCTGAACCAAGTTTTAAAAGTTGGAGATTTAAGTGTTTATCTTACAGGTGTAAAAGTTCTTACTGTGAGTAATATGGCTGATCAATACCATAGCGACCTTCAAAACTCATTAAAAGAAGATTTAAGTACCTTCACCTATGCCCAGATTAAGTATTCATTAAAAAATAATTCTGATGATCAATTAGATTGGTCAGGATTTGAATATGCCGTTGTTAACGGTGTTCAAAAAGATTTAGGATACAATCGTATGATGCGTTTTCCTAACCCCGAAAATATTGAGATTCTTGGGAACTCTTCTCAAGAAAACAGCTTTGTAACTGTACCAGTAACCACGTCTACAAAGAAAGTGCGTCTGAAAACAGCTGATGTTCTTTTAGCTGATAGAAGTAAAGAAAACCGATTGACCCGCGGAAAGGAAATCGAAATATCGTTAAAATAAAAAAGCCCCCTTCACATTGATTGTGAGGGGGTTATTCTTTGTCTGAATGATACTTTTATTTTAATTCCAATTCCTCTTTTAATGCCTCAACATATTGTCACAGACAGAAGCTTATTCAAAAAAGCAGGCATTATACCTGCTTTTAGAACAACAATAGATTAATTGCATAATAAACACCATCAGCAATTATTTTGGCCGATCCCCCGCCAATCTTACCCTTCAAAGCCTTAAATAGCTTGTCCGAAATCATATGTGCAGTAACATCGGGAAGTTCAGCTATTTCATCTATCTTATCTGCTATGTAGCCTGAATTCTTTTTAAATGCTTTTGCTGCTTTAGCGTCGGCATGTTTTAATATTTGGCCAACCGCTGCTCCGCCATGTCTAATTCCTAAGGAGACTGTATTTGCAGCTAATTTGACTAGATAGCCTTTAATGCCGGTAGTGTGGAACACTGGCTCCTCACTCTGTTCCTCAGCCAAATTGTTCACAGTGTTAGTTTGAACATTAACACTCTGTGTTGTTCCTTTAGTCTCAGTTTGACTATTAGGAGTTGCGGCACTTGCAACGCTTGGTAATAGTGTTGATACTAAAAGTAAGCCTGTGAGAGACAGAATAATTACGCTTGACATAATCCTTTTCATTTTACCACCTCCTTCCAATATAGTATTATATACTAAAATTTATAATTTTTGTTTAAAATTAGTTAAAAAAGGAGACTTATCATGAGAAAAATTTACAATCATATGAATGTTGACCAAAAAAAGACTGCTATTAAATTGTTTAAAGAGGATTTAGAAGAACTGAAGAAGGAGCAGAAACAGGAAGGTGAAAAGGGTTACCCTCGGGTTGTAAGAGATGCAATTGAGGAAACTATACAACGGTACATACAAGATATAGAATACCTAACAAATGACTTAAAACAAAATGAGCAGGCCTAATGCCTGCTCATTTTCATTTCAGAAGCGCTTCGATCTTTGTTTTTGTCTTCGGCCCATAGATGCCGTCAGCAGACAGGCCATACATGGACTGGAATCGTTTGACCGCATTCGCTGTTTTCGGGCCATATGCGCCGTCTATTCCGAAATTCTTTGCACTTTTATCCGGGTAATAATGAAGAGCCGCCAGCGCTGTCTGAATCCGTTTTACGGCCTCCCCTCGGGTCAATGGGCTTGTGACTTTAAAAGTACCCGCAGGCAGGCTGAATTTCGATTTTTGAGTGGATTTAGGCTTTGACGATGTTGCTTTCTTCTTGCCGCCGCTTTTCAGCTCTTTATCGCTTTTGATATAGGAGACATTCACATATCCGTGGAATGTCTGGCCTTTTGAATTGGTGTATTCAACATATCCCCATCCGTTGACAGTTGATCCAAGCTGATATTTTACAACCGTACCATTCGGCAGGTTGAGAACCATGGAAGAAGAGGAGCTCCGTTGTGTACGTAGAACAAGGCCATCACTTGAAACCACCGTGTTTTTGATGAAACGGCCTTTATTCGAATCGGTGTTGGTTTTTGATTTGTTGTTAGTTGGTTTGTTAATTACTACTCCACCTAATCGTGCTTTTACTCCATTCTTGAAATCAGTAAACCCTTGTGATCTGCTTACCCATGGGGCCGGACAGATTTTGTGTGTAATGTCATAGTGCCGCACGATGTCATTGATCGGGTCAAGTTTAAACTTCTTGCATAGCTCAGCGCAGACTTGTTCTGCACGGGCAATGGTATCCGGATGGAAAGTGCCGTTCTTTTCAATGCAAAGCTCCACGCCGATAGATAAGAAATTTGCATTCGGTTTCAACGCCGCGACACCCCGGTAAGGCTGCCCGTTAACGAATTGCTGAACGTCATTCGCATGATAGGCCACCTCATTCAACGGAATGATGCAAATAGCCTCTGTACGATCTACAAAGATATGTGCCGATGCAAACGTCTGTTTTTTCTCAGACAGATTTCTGTTCTGTGCGGGGAGCGTTTGACCAAAGTATCTGTAATGATTGGCAGCAGGCGCGCCGGGGTTTGCCGTGTAATGCACCACCAGTTTCTTCACGCCGTTGTTTTTGATTCCCGGCCGCGTCCATTTGTTAATATCAATATATTGATTTCTGTATGCTGACATAAAAATCTCTCCCATTCTGTTTTTGGATTCAAAAAACAGCAGCCGGTTTAACCTGCTGCCTGATCGTCTTTTTCTGTTTTCTGATCGTTGTCGCTTTCAATTACATGGAGCCGGTCAGTGATGACGGCCGGAATTTTAACGCCGATCTGTGCCAAGTTTTCCGTGATGGACAGGCCCTCATTTGCGATATAAAAAAGAACGGTTCCAAAGGTCAGAACACCGTTCAAATTTGTTATCGTGTCAATAATGTTTGCGACTATGACCACCATAAAACTGAGCATCTTCCGGACATATCCGAACCACGCGCTGCGGCTCCGGAGCTGCTTCATTTTCCACGCTTTGATAATGCCGGTGATGACATCCAAAATGCTGAGGATCAGAAGTAAGTCAAGGTATTTCACCTCCCCGAAAAGATATGTTCTTGCGATCTGTAAGCTTTCAAAATTCATCCACACGTGTATTCCCTCCAATTGTTATCACCTCCTTCGAGGCAAAATAAAAACGCTTATTCAGCGTTCGTTGTGTAATCTTTTCCGGTAATCTCTTTAAATTGATCAGCCGTTATCCATTCAATTTCCACATAGGTTCTTATATCGTCGTCCGAATAACACTTCCAATCATAGAACTGCTTAATGTCTGCAAACTCGGGATATGAAGCCACTCTATTTCCCCTCCTTCAATTCACTGACCTGTTTTTGCAGCTGGGCGATTAACAAAGCCGTATCCGCCTCCCGTTGTCGCCGTTGGGCGTTTTCTTTTTCTGCAGCAGCAACTTGGAGCGATAATTTTGCGTTTTGCACCTTTAAAAGATCAATAGGCAAAGGCTCCTTTTCTTGTTCGGCTTGACGATGGATCGCCTCAATCTCTTCCTGTGAGGCTGCCTCCGTCCATTTTTGCTCTTCGGGTTGAAACATGGCTTTGAAAAAAGGCGGGGGCTGTACCGTTGTACAATTCTCAGGGATTGTATAATTACCTTCTTCGTCTGGCTCAATTCGAACAGGTTTGGTCAAAATAAAATTTTCATCGTATTCATACACCTGAATCATGCTGTCCCTCCTTCCTGAAAGCCCACGACCACATCCAGATAGTAGCCTCCGCCCATCTTACCTGAGTCCGCCGGGTCCGGGTATTTTATTTTTAAATCTCCATTATCATAAATGATTAAATTGGCCGTGCCGCCTGTACCACTTAACGGCACTGTTATAACGGAACCGCCAGCAGGTGCGTATTCCGCGGGGATGGAGCCGAATATGATTTCGGCGTCTGTTTTCACATGCCCTCGTAAGATTAAAAATGCCCCCCACTTTGCGTACATCGGTGTCCGCGTCCCTGCGGCGGCCCCGTTCTTCAGCATGATGTTGGCATAGGTGGCAGCCCCGTTCCATGTCTTCCGTTCAGCTGCCGAGATATGCCGTTCTTGATTGTAGTTGTGGGCTTTAAACTGCCGGGTCATGTCATCCCAATAAGCTTGGTCTTCAGCTGTAACATGGATATCCGTGTTACTTGCATGGATATTGACTTTATCCTGTGCTCCGTCTTCTGTTTCCTTGCTGTCCCAAGCTTTCCGATCAGCTGCAGAAACATGTATAACGGCATCTTTCGCATGGGCGTTTACTTTATCTTGCGCGCCGGAAGGGGTTTCCTTGGCATTCCACTCTTTTCGCTCGGCAGCCGTGATGTGTTTCACGTTATCTTTTGCATGATCGTTTGTATAAGACTTGGCGTTTTCTTCTGCAGCATCTGCCTTTTGCTGCGCGCCCTCTTTCGTTTCAATGGCTTCCAAGTCAGCAAATTTCTTTCTCAATTCCTCGACAGTCTGGCTGATTTCTTGGACGATGTGGTTTATCCCGTCTTTCAGCGTTTCAAAATCGTCAATGTAATAGTCAGCTGTCGGAATAATATTCTGATCTTCTAACGTTTTGGCGATAGAAAAAGTAAAAAATGAGGTTGCCAGCGCCTGCCCATTCGCGTAATATAGCTTGATCTCAGCTTTAACTGTTCCGTAATGTTTAAGCTCTGCATCTGAAAGCACATATTCCGCCTTTCCATTCACCTTATCGGTGAGGGTAAGGCTTTTTTTGTAAAACGATCCGTCAGCATACAGAAGAACAATTTTTGCATCTACTGCTGACAGAGGCAACGGTACACCATCCTTTGTAAAAGAAAAAGACAGCTTTGCGCTGCCCGTGTCCTGTGTCATGAATTGAATGCTCGTGGTTCGCCCATTTGTCCGGTTCGCGTTTATATCAAATGCAACGACGCCCGTTTTGTACATGTGGCTTCCCTCCTTAATTCTGCGGGAATACAAGAACCTTGGCGATTCCGTACCCGATTTTCTCGTCAAATGGTGTAGTGATTTTCATAACAATGCCATGCCCTCTATTTTCCGCCTTTGTTCCAATGCCATTCACCGCATTAAGTGAGCAGCCAGCATGGACAGAGGCATCTATTTTCACATGAACTTGTCCGATCAGTCCGACAATGTTCCATTCCGGCCGGTCTGCTCTTGACATATATTCGTCTTCAAGCTTTGGCTTATAATCAGGGTTTTCTTTTGGCAGCTTACGAACCTCAATTCGTTTTTGCCCGTTTTCGTCTGTGAATGGCACGTGTATTTCATTGTAAATCAGGCCGCCAAATTCATTCCGTAAGTAACGGCCCTGCCAATGGAAAGAAGATTCCCCAAGCGCCACGGCTGCCGTTTCTGAAATGGCACCTATAATCGCATCGCCTTCTTGGGCCGGTGCTATTTTATCGCCCCGCAGCGCTACGAGTGTTCCTGTCGGAATGGCTTTGCCGTCTTCGCTTTCGAAATATTCCCCGTAATCTGAGAAGGTAGAACCGCCTGTAACAGTGCCCGCAAAGGTCGCGTTACCTGAAATGGATTCTATCAACCATCTTAGAGCATCATAGCCGCCCCCCACGGAGTAACTTTTTCTGAATGTGACGTTGTTTGAAGCCAAGCCGACACGTGAATTGCCTTCGCCTTTTGTGTGACAGTTATTGACGGCAATTAGCGCCTGACGCGATCCCTCTGTGGTGGAGCCACCTCGGATGCCCAGCAGGACATTGGCGGGGCCTTTGGCGACGTTGTCGCCTGTACCGGCCAAAATGGCGCTTGCTTCATGCAAGGCAGACCCGGAAGTATTGCCGCCCATAAATCCGCCTTTTACTCTTGTCGGAACCGTACTGTATTCCCTTCCGGCCAATTTAGCTGGAACCTTATATCCTGCTGCCTCTACGCCTACAATGGTTGTCTGGTTGTTGGGTGACTTAATTCCTATTGAACCGTTTTTGCCGATCAGTGTCCCATTCATCACATTTGAGTGATACACACCGCCGCCCAGCTCAATACCCACGGGCGCAGAATCGAAAATATCGAAATTGGAGATTTTCACAAAATCAGCCTTTTGCGCGCCGCCGATGACTCGTATATCATGGGACGCTTTCTTAAAGCCTTTCATTTTTATGCCATTAACCGTGATGTTACTGCAGCGATACTGAAAGGCAACGGCCGGCTGATCTTTGTAGTCATAATTAGGATCACCGATCGCAGTGAAATTAACAATTTGCACATTTCTATAGGCCGAAACAACAAGCGCGCGAGGGGTAACCCCGGTATACAGATCGTTATAAACGGGTTCAATCGCTGTACAGTCTGTTAAAGTGACGTTAAATGCTGTGGTGCTTTCCTGATCCTCTGCTTTGTGGTGCCCGATATGACGCAAATCATAAGAACGGACATCACGAAAAGAAACGTGTCCGATAATATGGACGTTTTGAGAGGCCGGCCATTCTGTATGGGCTTTGACTTCAACGCCGCGGATATTCCCTTCCGTGTAGTTATTGAGCAACCACACATTTTTAGAACCATCATCAATTTCAATACCGTTTGAATTAGCCTGCCCCGCCGCGTGTGCGATGCCTGTCGGGTTGGTGCAATGGCAGTTAGAAATAAAAATGTATTCACTGTAATGGGTCGTGATGCCGTCATCCCCATATCCTGTACTGACACAGCTATCTATCCATACATACTTACACCCGTCTTTTGTATAGTCAGTATCCGGCAAATGGTCATAGGTAGGCGCTGTTATATCAATCCCATGCAGGGCCGGATTGATCGTTTCAATGTTTTTGATCCACAGAAATTTTGTGTTTGCAAAGGCAACACATGTGGAATGCTGCCCGCCTGTCGCCCTTAAACCGCCCTGCCGTTCTTGGTTCCAGTTGGTTGAAAATCCTTCGAGGTGAATGTTTCGATTCCCTTTCTCATAGTCCGCGTTTGTGATAACCCATTCCGAGGCCGGAGCATCATCGCTTAAAATTAAAAATGTGCCGCCGATACCTTGACCGACAAGGCGAACCCATGAAGGAATTTTCAAGCCTCGAACGACATACAGGCCTGCTGACATGTTCACCTCGACTTTCCCTTTTCCAAATGCTTTTTTAAATGCTTCGGTGCTGTCCGTTGCCCCTGTCGGATCGGCTCCGAAGTCATCCACATTGACAACTCTCTTTATTTTTTTGTTGAGCCTATTAAACTCTAAATCTAATCGGTCCTTCACCGTGGCCACAATCTCTCCGTCAGTCGTCACCCGGGCGTCGACGACTTCTTTTACATCGCTTCCGTCATGATTGACAATTAAATTTGTGATTCTCGCAAAAAGGTTGGTGAGCCGATTTGAAACAGAAAAGCCGCCATGATCGACCTGTGCCGATGTATGGGCGACTTCCGCGTTTTTGTGTGCTAATAATTTGTCATTGTTTTCATTTATGGCCGATTCTGCGAGCCTTGCATTTTCATTTAATGTGCTGACAAGGCGGGATGCAGGGTCGATCGTATGGTTTTTATTTAGTGAAACCATTTTCTCATTCCTCCAATAATCCATTAATCAGGACAGTTAGTTGGGCATGGTCCGGTACTGCTGATGGGTTTATTTGCTCCCCATTCTGATAAAATGACACCCCAAATTGATCCGTCGTATTTCCCTCATAATCTACCGAAACGGCAATGCCCTTCTGCTTTAACAATGATGAGGTTTCAGAAGAGACATATTTGATCTGAATTTCATCATCACAATAAAGAATGAGCTTTTTCCCCACTACGGAGACAGAGGCACCGGAAGAAACAGACCATATACCATTCTCAAATTGAAGAGCATACGGGAACGTTTGCGGGTATTTACTTGTTTGACTATTTGCAATTGCCTGCTGAAGCTCGCTTTTCATTGCTGAAATTTGAGCTTCATAATTGCTTTGTATGGCCTTGATAGATCGCTCTGTTTGCCTTGCCCTTTTCTTCTCTTCGGCCATGCGATCTTCCGGGGTTTTCTTCCCTCCATCAATGGTTAAGGTGGGCGCCTGAGTTAAATTTCTCGGGTTGTAAGTAACCGCAGTAATTCGGATTGTATCTTCAAAAGTCACGCCATTTAATGCTGTTTCCGCATACACATTGATAGAATCGCCTTTCGATACCGGTTCCTCGATGTCTATTAACTCAAAAACCTCATGGTAATCAACGGAATGACTGACTTCAGAAAAGGGGTTAACCTTTGTTTTTAACACTTCCAGCATGTCAGACTCTTTTGTAATTGTGTCGTCCGAATAGTCCGGCGCCCAAGACGGTTGCCCCTCTACCAGATACTCGTTTTCTTTGGGATGAATATAAATGACAGGCGGGAAAACATATTCTTCATTCTCGTTCTTAAAGGATCTGAAAATGTCCAATATATTTCCCCGTAATAGATACATAACCGGAGCCGCACCTTTTGCTCCTTTCGTGTTTGGGTTTTTGCTGTCTTTCCCTTTGAAGGTGGCAACCACTTTATGCTGCTTTGAATCCAGTCCGCGAACCACTTCAAACGTTTTTTCGATGGGATCTGAATTTTGATAAGCAGAGATGGTTTTTGTTTGGTCTCCGTCAATTTTAAATTCCCATTTGCCACCGAGCTTGGAAACAAGCGTTTTGAAAGCAAATCCGGTTCCTGTAAATAAAAAAGCGAATGTAGCACCAATTTTTTTGGTTACATCCGCCTTTAAAGCAGCGTCAAACGACCATTCCCCAGTTTTTTTCTCATAGGAAATGGATTCGTCACCCTTTATGTCTTTTTCTTCCTTCTTTTTCCCGTAACCTTTAATACGGGTATACGTGTTGTCTTCTGAGGTTGTGATCTGTAACGAGGTCAAATTCACACCGGAATGTAACTTTTTCTTGAGCTGTGAACCCATCTTCTTATAAACGTAAATGTGAGTGTTATCAACGTCCAGCTCAATTTGATATATGGTGATAATATCGGTCATCAATTCTAACGAATACTTATTCCCAAAATTATCAAGCTTTTGAGCCGGGATGCTTTGAGCGTCAGGCTTAATTTCAAAAGTAAACCCACTTCCCTTTAGTGCAAACGTTAAGGCATCTTGTAAAAACTTTTTTCCGGACAATACTTCGCTTCTGTAGTGCCGCCCAAGGCGAAAAACATAAATATGTGTTGCTGTTACGCTTTTGTTCAGCTGTTCGCCTGACTGACTCAGGGTGGGAGAATTGATAAAATAGCGCTGCTTTTTATGCTTTATCTCGTCAATGACAATGAAATTTCTCCCCACAATTGCATTGAAGGGAATCACATTGTTTTCTAATAGCTGCAGAGAGAACGATAAATCTTTTGTTCCGTCTATTCGGTCCGTTATTAACGGGTCAGCGTCCGTTATTTCATATGACATATTTGTCAGCCTGTCCATGACATACATTTCATTCAAAACGCATCATCCTTACTTGTAATAAAAATGCATGATAAATTTAATTTCACTGTATGTGGCTCCGATAATTCTTATTTTATTTTTCCCGGGCTGTAACGGAGGGAAGCACGCTCCCTTTGTGCCGATGATAGTAGAGCCTTTCAACGTGTAATGTTTAAGTATCGTCAGCTTGTTTTTCTTTGATTGACTGCCGATTATTGTATAGCTGTCCCCGGTCGTTTCATTCACAATCTGAATGTCTTTCCCCTCCAGATACATTTCCACGTTATAGGAATGATCAATTGGAGATATGTCAGCATCCCCCAAGTTATACACCTCAAAATGATCTTTATTTTTGAAGGAATAGACAGGGTTATCGGTTCCTTTTATCATGTTAAGGCTCCATCTTTCCCCG
Source organism: Bacillus sp. SJ-10 (assembly GCF_002843505.1). Lineage (NCBI taxonomy): Bacteria > Bacillati > Bacillota > Bacilli > Caryophanales > Bacillaceae > Bacillus > Bacillus sp. SJ-10. The sequence continues at coordinate 3,795,442 of NZ_CP025258.1, forward strand.
GCTTTAACCGGCTGTGACGTATCATACAGGGATTCTGCTAAACCTTGAATGTCGGTAAGGGTGATGTCCTGCTCTTTATATGTGCGAGAACCATCCTGCTCAACGAAAAAATCTTCTTGCCCGGTGACCAGCCATCTTTTATTCGGCTGATACGTATACCCGATATAGAAAGGGTCTTTTCCGGTGAACAACCGATATAAGTCATCCCTAATGAGATGAAAATGTTGTGAATTACGAGCCTCGATATATAGTTTGATCAGAATTTTTCGTTCAGTAAAACGCCCTTTATTCTTGCTCTTCGGCATCAATATCCCATTCCTCAAAGGGTGGGTAAACGTTGTATTCCACTCGTATTTTGGCGCTGCGGGTCTAAATGAAAGAAGCGAGACACCCTCAAGGCGCTCGCTTAATAATGAACCGTCACTTAATATTAAGTCTAATTCTTTCATAGAATCACTAAACTCCTTGTAAAAGCAATTTCTGATTGAGAATTTTTTCCGATCTTTCCCCGACTGCCTGCCCTATTTTGTCAACGTCCACGACCGCGGTAATGCCGTTTTGGACAGACGTAACAATGGTCTTTAAAAAGCTGTTTTGTTCCTGCAGTAATGCAATTTGTTTGTCTTGACGCTGCGTGATTGGCTCGATTGAAGGAAGCTGCGGAAGACTCGAAGCAGAAACCCCCAACTCTTGGCCTGCCCTCGCCCATATTCCAATACTGCGCTCCCTATATTTCGGATCAGTCGTTATAATGTGCTCGTCATATCCCCGTTCATTGAGAGCAGCAAGCTTCATCCCCCCTGCCCCCGGAGACGTGCCGCCCGATTCATAACCAACGTATGGGCCGCCGCGTGCCATTGAAACAAGCCCGGGATGGTTCAAGATCCCGCCGTATCTACTGTTCAAATAGTTGATAGACGCAAGAATTTGGTCAATAGGGTTTTTGATATTCCCATGACCCGGTTCTTTATGGGCATTAAAGGTACTTGGGATGAACTGCATTAACCCTTGTGATGGGTGGCCTGCTTTCCAGTTCGAATCCCATCTATTTACGACATTAGGATTTCCGCCCGACTCCTTCATTGCTATGGTTTCCAATGCGCCAGCATATTGAGCACCGAGGCCCTTTATCGCTAACGCTTGAGCAACCCATTTTTTGACGGCAGCAGAACCGCCACCACCAGTAAAAAATGAGCCGACGGAACCCATGAGGCTGTCAACACCTTTTCGCGCGAGGGAACCAATGGCTTTCAATGGGCTTCCGCTGTTCTTGGTGAACCAGTTCGGTATCATTTGATCAGAAATGCCAAACATACCAGATGCTTTATTCCACAAAAACTTTGATCCTTTGATGATCCAGTCAAAATATTTACCTACGCCTCCTGCATAACCAGGGAAACCGTAAGTTTTCAACAAGCGTTCGGTGTGATGATTCGGAAGGACAGAAGAACCTGGCCGGAGGTTTCGCACTTCGGGACCGTTATCGCCTGATAAGTACGTACCAACGCCCGGCTCATGAATCAATTCACGGCCTTTTTCGCTCGTAATGGCAAGGCCGCCTGGGTGACCGCTTGATGGTGTCCCTTTTGCGTACGCTCCTTTTTGAGCGCCGCCCAATGACCGGCCCGCCGTTTTAGGTGCAGATTCTTTGGGCTTGGACTTCTTTTCTCCGCCAGAAAAAAGATTTTTGATCCAGTCCCATGCGCTTCCTACTTTATCCATCATTTTATCCCAGCCCGTCTTAACAGCACCGGTTTCGGTGTTAATCTCGTCAGCGTGTTCACCCGCTTGTTTTTTTGCTTCTGCAACGACTTTTTTGTGCATTTTTTCGGCTTGGGCGACGGAATCCCTCTTCTGTCGCTTGGCTTCTTTAATCATTTTATCAGCCTGTTCTTTACTGATAGAGCCGGTGACGTCCCTTTCATATTCAATTGCTTTTTTTGTCTCGTTGTACTTCTTTTTTGCCTCTTTCACGGAGCCGTCACGGGCTTTTATGCTGTTTTTGATTGTGTCAGCAGCTTGCCGGGCTGTGATATTTGCAGATTCGTTTTTAAGCCGGCCCAAGATCATTTTCTGTTCAGCCTCATTTTTACTCATTGTTTTTACGGCCGTGTTCATCATATTCCTTTGAATCGAATTGATTTTTTCTTGTTCTCCCTTGGTCAAAGAACGTTTCTCATTACTTGCCTTGGTCAAAATAGCTTTGATCTGATTCTGTGCATCGTTGACTTTTTTCGTTTGATCATCCTGTTTCTTTTTCACGTTGTCCAGAATGGCCTGCTGTTCTTTGTTGCTCAAGGTTTTACTGCTGGCAAGAAATTGACTCAGCGATTGATAACTTTCGTTCCCTTTGGTCTGAATGCTGGTTTTTATCTTATCTCCCATATCGCTAAAATTCTTGGCGATACTGGCCGCGGCTTCTTTCGATACTTTTTGTCCTGACCAATTCAGCAAGTTTAGCTGTTCAGTCGCTTTATCGTTCAAGTTTTTATAACCGAGAACGGCTTTAGTGGTCGATTCAGATACTTTGTTTCCGAAACTGTCCAGCGCCGGGATCTGCTCTTCTTTCAAGTGCTTATACAACTTATATCCGCCTTCAGCAAGTAATGACACCCCGGTTATCGCAAGACCAACGGGGCCACCCAGCGCACTGAACCCAAGGCGGGCCACTCCCGCAATTCTTGCCACACTGCCGAAGTTTTTCACAAGGCCCAGCGCCTTGCCTCCTAAACTGGCAAATCGGCCTGTCGTCTGTGCTGCGCCCGTTCCCAATGTGGATGCAGCCGATCCAGCCTTTAACGCGTTTCCGCCAAAGCTTAAAAGTGACTTTCCGCCTTTTAAGATTTCAGGCAAAAACATGGTTGCTATGCCTAATACACTGCCCCATTTTCCGCCGAACATTGTCATTGCGCCGCCCGCTACGGTTGAGGCTCCGCGTAAAGCACCTAAGCCCTTGGTATTACGAGTAACGGCCGTGTTGGTTTTGGCGAGGCTTACGGATGCCGCAGCATTGGCCGCAGCAAGTTGAGCAGTAGAAGTGCGTGTCAGAGCTGCTTCCGCACGGTATCGGCCGAATGCAGCCGTACCCCGCCCGATGGCGCCGACTACTTTTCCAACGCTTGAGACAACCGCCCCCAATGCAATTACAACCGGGGGAAATGCGGCCGCCACCAGTCCAGCGATGACCACGGTATTCTGCATGGATGGTGAAAGGTTATGGAACCATTCTGTAAAATCGCCAATTACTTCACCGGTTTTCTGCAAGGCTGGCTCCAGTTTGTCCATCAGAATTTCCCCAACCGGTATAAGGTTGGTTTGTAGTTCCCGGAAAGCTTTAACGGCCCGATCACTCAGGTTATCTCGTAGGGATTCCCCTGCCTTTTTCGTTGCTCCCTCTACGTCAGAGAAACTATTTTTGACATTCGCAAGCGCTGAAACGCCTTTTTGTCCTAAATCTTCAAACTGCGTTCCCATAATGGCCTGTCCAGCCTGGTACGCTTTACTTTTGTTGGACATGCCGTCAATATCTTTCATGATGGCGGTGAATACTTGATCCCCGCCTTTACCAGTCTTTTTAAACTCGGCATAAAGGTTTTGCGTATGTTTTGATAACGTCTTTATCGCGTCGCCTGCGCTGCCGTCTGACAGACGGATGTTCATCTCTTTGACCAGGTCACCGACTTTATCAAGTTGGAAGGCTCCGGTTTCCGCCCCTGCCTCGAAAATAGAGAACATCTGCTCGACGGAAAAGCCCGCTGCTGAGAATTGATTGGAATACTCGTTAATAGAATCCAAAAACTCTCCGGAATAGTCTAGGCCTTTTTGGAAGCCGGACGTAATCATGTCCATAGATTGATCCACGGAAAGATTATCAAAAGAGTTTTGCATAGCATTAATTGATTTCGTGATGTCGTTTCCCTCTTGATCAAATGATTCCGCGATCGTCATTGTGTCTTTGGTGACTTTTTCGACCGTCTCGGCCGACGCGTCGCCGAGGGATTTAATGTTTCGTCGAACAATACTGATAACACTCGTAGCCTCGCCGACGTTCTCCCCGAAACCCTCTTTCCAAATGTTTGTGCCCGCCTTCGTTAATTTCTCGGCTTCTTCTTTGGTGAGGCCCATTTGTGCCTGTATGGTTCCTTGCGCTTTTTTTACGTCGTTCGCCGACTTAATTGCCATAACTCCAAGGGCAGCCACCGGAGCCGTAATCCCGGCAAAACCAACGGTTCCAACAGTTTTTATTTTGCTGCCAGTTGATTGTATGCGTTCGCCATACTCCTGCAGACTCTTACCTGCTTTAGTCCACGCTGAATTGTTGGTGTTAATCTCCAAAGTAGTTGAGCGTAAAGCGCGATCAAGTTGATTGTAATGAGTGATTTCGTTGTTAATTACTCGCGCAAGTTGTAGAGCCTCTTTTGAATTCTCGCCCTTTTCTTTTGCTAATACTTCATACTTTTTCTTTAACTGGTCAACCTTGCTTCCTTGCAATTCATAGAGCTGGGAAAGGTCTTCTTGCTTGCGCCTGAGTTTATCCGACTCATCACCAAAGGCTCCAAGTTGGGAAGCTGTAGCTTTCATGCTGCTTCTGACAAGCGCCATTTTCTCGGCCACGTTTTCAATGCCCGCAGATGTGCCGCCGTCATCAAAACCTAAACGCATAATCATATTTGTTACTTCACTGGCTGCCACGGCTTCCCCTCCTTAGAATACTTTGTCTATTGGCACATATTTCGGCTTGGCTTCTTCTTTCTTTTCTTCGCTTTCCATTTCCGGCACATGATTAAGGAGCTCAATATAAAAAGGATAGTCGGTGTCATCAATTTGAGACATAGACCATCCTTGACGCATAAACTGCAAATAAAGTGTTTTAATCTTGCCGTATGCTTGTTCCAGCGTAACTCCCTTTACTGGCTTTGAGCTTGCTCCTTCATCAGTTTTTCGACTAACTTTCCCAGATCATTTTCTTCTTTCCTTGCCTCGAGTTCTTCCTTTGTCGGGTAGCCCAATAGGGCAACACCGATGATATTGTACATGACATCATGGTAATCAATTGCGTTTAGACCCTCTTCAAGCTGCTTTTTGGTGAATTGCTTCCCGAATACTTCCCATATAAGGTTGAGCTGCCGCGATTCAATTTCCGTGGCTTCAGCATCTCCTTTTTGGGCATCCAGCTCAATTTCTAACGCCTTTCGTTTGTACTTTAACATCACAAATTCTTGATGAAAAGTTCGGTCTTGTCCATCTATTCTCAATGTGATTTCTAACGGTTTAGACATTACGCAGCACCTCCGCTTGTTTTAGTTGTGCTTACTTTGCTGGATGTTTCGCTTTCTACATTATCGAGTTGTTTCACATCAAATACTTCTTTAAAGAAGATATCACGGTATTTTTCATAGCCTTCTGTGCTGCTGTCACCGGTTATTTTAAAGACCTTATCGCTACGTTGAACAAAAGTCCCGTCGATTGTTTCTTTTTGCGGATCGGGTTTATCTTCTTTTGTTTTCCAGTCAGTAGACGGAATAGAAAAACGGCCTTTAACAAGCCACACATGACGGACATTCCCGTCTTCTTTTGTGCCGGTGAACCCTAGGGCAATGTAAGGAGGGACCGCATCTTGTCTCCACACAATAACCCCGTCAACCAACTTTTGGCCTGTTATAAATGCTAAAACATCTTGCGGGATTTCGGTTGTTTCAATTGTCACTTTTGTTTCTCCTGTAGATGAAAGGACAATAACAGGGCCGTTGTCTGCGTAAACAGTTGAAGAATCTGTATTTGTATCCACCTTCGCCCCGCATGCAGGCGCAAATGGTTTTACCGGACCATAGGAAAAATCCTTTCCCTTCTCCGTCAATTCACTGTATACAAGATTCTCTAAACCTACCATAACTGTTGTCATATGTTATTCCTCCATTCTTATTATCTAAGTTCTCGCTGAAGCTCTCTTAAAACAGCTTGATTAATAGCGCTCTTTTTAGCTTTAAAGGCTTTGCTTCCAAATGGATTTCCGCTCACATAACGCCCATTTTTCGCAATGTACCCGTCATGGTTAAACTTTGCGCGCCAGGCTGTTTCTTTACCTGGCCCAATATCAAACGAAACCGCATCCGGGTAGATGCGGTTTCGTTTAGGTGTTTGACGGACTTTTATGTCATCTTTCACGTGCACGTGATCAATATTCGAAACATTCACTTCGTCTTTCATTGCTTTTGCAAGAATCTTCGCCCCAGCTCGCAGAGCTTTAGGTTGTGCTTTTTTTATGTCCTTTCCTGCTCGCTCCAACCGCGCAATTGCCTCGTCAATTCCTTGCATTTGTGCAGAAATTCTCATTAACTTACCCACACTTCATAAGTTCTTCGAAAGACTTGCTGAGCTTCAATAAACGTTTCACTTGGTTGGTAAGATAGATTTGCGTCTTCCAGCAGTTTTTCGATTAACTCTTCTTTTTCTAAGTCTTTTGAAACTGTGTAAAGCTCAATCTCTACAGCTCTAATCTTTTTAAATGCTTTGTTATCCGCGTAAAAACCAAAGGTTTCCGTTTCGAAGTACAGAATGTACGGCGGGGGTGGGGCCTGCTTTCCATCTGAAACTTTAAAATGGGAATAAGAAACTGGAATGCCTGTAGTTTTTAGCCTCTTATGAAGTTCACTTAAAGAGATGCTGTTAGCCACGCGCCTTCACCTCGCAATATAATTCAACTCGTTCATTTGCTTTCTCATACACACGATAAACATAATAGATTTTATCGTTATAACGTACTTTCGTTTCGTCTTGATAATCCAGTGTAGACACTTCAAACATATGAGCCGCTTTTATTCCGCTTATGCCGGCTTGAAAAAATTCATTTTGCGGTATGCTCTTTCTGTCACAGAAAACCTGCCGAGGCACTTCTTTTTCTATTTCCTGACCTAGATCATCCTCACCGAGATTAACAACGCCTACCAGCTCTATTACGTCGCTATACATTGTAATCACTCGCTAACGCTAAATGATTCTTTAACATGTCATATGACCGCTGATATTTCTCAGAATCAACGTTTGATAGGCCAAAATTCGCTTTACAATAAGTGATAACGGCCCTCTTAATCAAAGGGTCTTCTTCACTTTCGGCTTTAGAAGCAGAAACGCCCGACTGAACTAAATCCTGTCGGGCTGCTGCTACCAGCTCATGAATCTCATCATCCAAAAAGCTATGTGTTATTCTTAGTGACCGTTTGACAGATTCAAACATCACTTGCTGCCTTTTTTGCCTTTCGTCTTGGTTTCCTTTTGGTCTTTGTTTTCTATTTGTTTCTGTTCAGCCGCTTCTTCTGTTAAGGGCTGTTCAAGCCTTCCTTTTGAAATTAAAAAGGCGATTCTCTCCGCGTCATCACTCTGGAAAGTATCGCCTTTTTCGTAACGCTTTTTGGTTGTTTTATCCCGGAAAGGGACAATGACCTTATACATCGTTTAAGCCCCCTTTTCTTTATTTATTAGACTTCATCTGTCAGGATTGCAAATGCTTTTTCGTCAATGACGCCACCGTCAACAATTGCATACCCGACATATTCGACTTTTCGTTTTTTCGCGTGCTCATCTGTAACAATAGAAATGTCTTGGTTAACATTTGCTTTGTACCCCTGTCCAAGATTGGCAAGCAAAATTTCTCCCTCGTCAATTGACGCATCTACTTTGACAGTTCGGCCAAAAATGCGGCCTACCCCGCCAGTCGTAACATCAGCGACAAATAAAGGCCGGCCCATTTGATCAACCAAATTCGCTAAAACATTCCACACTGTATTGTTGTCGGCATAAAAAGTCACGCCATTTGCATATTTCGAATGAATTTTAGACATTGCTGCAGTCAAGTTTTCATATTTGAGAGATGTATAAGTTTCTATTTGTGGCTTCTCGGCCTGAGCAGCAAGTGCCGTCCGAATTCCTTGCGGCTCCGGCTTGAATGTTTCAGTTCCGCTTGGTTTGCCCTTTCCGCTATATACTGCATATGAAAGCGCCTGTCCCAATAACGTAGCAAGTTGCTCTTGAACATACGGTACAAGGTCCTCGACGGCCATCGCGCGCAGCTTCCAAGAAAGGCTCACAGAGCGAGAAAGCTCGCATCCAGTTAAATTTAATTCTCCGAATTGTAATTCTGTATCTTCTGTTTCCGTTGCCTCGTCATACCAATCTTTTGTATTTGTGGCTCCAAGGCCTTTAGTATAAGATAGGTTCCCTTTGATTCTTGTTGTCGTCACATCGTCCCATAATGGATGATCTTCTTCAATTTGCTTCCATATACCCGCTGCAACCGTGTCAGGAATTAAAATCCCTGTGTTTTCAGTCGTGTGTGTGAAAGCTGCCTGAAATTCATTATTTACTTTGTCAAAAACTTCGCGTTCTTGTTCATTTAGCTTGTCGCCGCGTAAATCCTTCGCCCAGGCGTTTAGATATTCTTTAGAAGCACTCAGCTTTTTTTCCGGTTGTGCCCCTCCGAAAGATGCAACTGTTTGTCCGTTTTGCCTCCCGCTGTTAAGAGCCTCCGCGGATGAAAAGAGGTTCGCTTGTGCAACTAAGGAGTGTGATTCATCATCCTTCATGAACATGATTTCGGCTTTAAGCTCATTTTTAAGATCATCTAATTCAGCTTTGATTTTCTCAGCATCATCAAATTTCTTAGCCTTGACAAGCTCCTTTCCTTCTTTCTCTTTTGCTTCGATTTTCGCTTGAATCTCTTTGATTTTATCCATGTGTGATTCCTCCCGTTATGTTTTAAAATGAAAACATGTACTCCGCTGATCTATCTTCTGGCTGTTGGGTCGTTAATGCTTTTGGCGTATGCTTAAATTCTTTATACATGTCAGAAACACAAGCGACCGCCGCCACTTCGTCCGATACTCTTACGTTAAAATATTGTGAAGCCTCTTCACCTGTAAGCCATGTTTCCTCTGTAAGCATTTGTCTTATTTGTTCCTCTGTGACGCCTTCTTTTGCATTTTCCATGTAAATGCTCATCACGCCTGATTCTACAGTGTCCAAAACATCTGCATGTGTCCTTAAATCATCAGCATTCCCGGTAACCGTAAACCATGGTTTATGAACCATGTAATACGCATTCCTCGGGATATACGTCTCGTCTCCGGCCAGCGCAATAATAGAGGATATGGACGCAGCCAATCCATCAACATAGACCCTTTTATATCCTTGGTGACGCTTGATCATATTGTAAATAGCGATTCCCGCAAAAACCGAGCCGCCACCGCTGTTAATGTAAATGTTCAAGTCTTTCCCCTTGGCGTTGTCTAAAAAGCTTTTCACGGCATCGGGATATTGATCTGTATCATCCCAAGCCCCCCACCAGGAGGAAACAATGTCACCGTAGAAATACAGATCAGCGCTAGTTTCCGTCACGTTCTTCACTTGAAGGATCGTTTTCAAGTTTTCCTTTATCGTCTTCGTCACCTGTTTCACCTCCTTCACTTGTTCCCGCTCCAGTTTGTCTGTCATCTGTGACGGGGACAGTATCTAACCTGCGCACATATTCGTCGCCTCCCTCAATCGGCGGCATGTTGAATATTTTCAAAACGTCATTAGCGCAGAAGATTCCCCGATCAACCAGCTGCACAAGGTTAAGTTTTGTACTCATGGAAGCGTACTGAAGTGTTGTTGATTCAAATGTAATGGAGTTACCGAAACCTCTTTCTCTTCTTGAGAAGAGCTTACGGGTGTATTCATTAGACATTTGCATTGCGAACGGCTCGATTTCAGCTTCATAATATGAGTTCCATTCGTCTTCACTGTACGTACTCATGATAATTTTTTCATTCGTACCAAAGAAAGCCTGTACACGTTTGACAGTGCCGGCTATTTGCTTGTCATCCGGTACGTAACTGTTATCTTTGACCTGTTCAGCGTCGTATTTCGCATCTGCCGCAGCCGCCCCGCCCATATCCGAATCAATTGACAAATACTGTTCTGTGAAGTCTTTTGTCTGCTGCTTCATATCTTCCGGCCTCAGTGAAGATTTGAATTTCAGCAGCCACTTTATCACTGCTGAATTCTTAACGGCCGAAACAATTCCTTGGTCGACCGTTGTTATGACTTCCATAAGAGGAAGCAGCGCATCCTTTGGGTGATCCCCGAAAATATCATTGCCGTTAAAGTCGTTTCGCAAATGGATAATGTGTTGATAAGGTATCGTCTGCGTGTTTCCGTTCGTAAACCGAAACTTTAAGAATAAATTATTCCCGCTGTCCTCTACTGCCTCCACTGACGTACAAGGAATAGGCCACAATTCACTTAAAATACCGTTATTAAACTTCATGTATATGAATGCATTATTATTGAGTTTAAGGTGTGTGGCTATTTTCTCTTGCAGCATTTGCCCACTCATTAACGAGTTAGGTTCTTCTAACAAGAAACGAATATTAACATTCGGATTCACTTTAAAAACACCATTTTGTTTGTTGTCTAAGATATGTTTAGCAACCATTTTCCCGGCTGCTTTAGCGAAAGGCCGAATACAAGACCTTACTATATCCGACTTGTACAGGTTGCCGCCGAATGAGTAAAAGCCATTTCCGCTATCGCTAATCATTTCAAGCCGATGTGTGATTTTTTGTTCTTTCTTAGGGAACATCCAATCAAATAGCCCCATGAATTCACTCTCACCTCCTTAAATCAAGTTCATGTAATCATTCCGCTTCTCTTGTAAAACAACATAAGCATTCAAAAGCGCCGCTGTTCCGTCAATTCTTCGGCGTTGGTTGTTTGTTTTGTCAGGCTGGATGTTTAAATTCTTATCAATGTCAATCGCTGTATTGCTTAAACACCATTTATCTATTGGATTGTTATTGTAATTAACAATTTTATTTTCAAGATCGGCACCCAGCAGCTTCATTGGGCCGGACAATGTCTGTTTCCCTTGAGCTATCGGAATCATTGCATCCATACCAAAGAAACCCTGCATTTCCTCTACCCAATATTTTGCGGACCATCTGTCGTAACCGATCCACGGCAAATATATGTCATGATCATTTTGTATCTCGACAAACCACTCTGTGACATATTTATAGTGCACACTGTTACCTGGTGTTGTTCTGAGAAGACCGTTTTCGTGCCATATATCATAGGGGATTTTATCCTCAGCCGCTCGTTTTTCCAGCAAATCTTCCGGTAGCCAGTACATTTGTTTAACGTAGATGTGTGGATCTCCTGAAACCATAAAAATAACCTTGGCCGCGGTCAGGTCTGTCGTACTTGATAGGTCACATCCGCCTATGCCATACCTTGGTTTTAATGCTGTCAGGTCAAACGTAGCAGGGTTATTTAACTGTTCAAATGTGAGCCACGCTTCTGTTGCTGTGTCTCTCACGTTAAAATCTTTGGTAAGCAGGTTTTTCACCAGCAATGGATTGGCTTTCGCTTTGTTCACTTTTGTTTTTAAAGCATCTAATTTTTTGATTGTTCCAAGCCCTGGATTGGGTTTTTTCCAGTTTCTTTCGTCCGTCCATTCCTCCCGCTTGTCCAACTCATAGATAATCGGTAAGAAACGATCGTCCTTATATCCGTCAGGATCGTCAATGCCGTTGAGCAGCATTTCAGCCTCGTCATATTTCATGTCATACACCGATTCCCTAATTGTCCCGGCTGTTGTGATCATGAGAATTAAAGGCTGTTCGCGCGATGTGGTTCCGTCAACGATAACGTCATAAAGATTTTTATGCTTCCAAGCATGAACTTCGTCAAGAGAAGCACCATGAACGTTTAGGCCGTCAAGCGTATCAGAATCAGATCCCACCGGTTTGAATGAACTTTCATTAAAATCTGCCGTTATCTCTTTCACAAGTGTTTTCATTCTTTTGGCTAATGCCGGCGACTTCTTAACCATTTTCTTTGCTTCCAACCAAACGATTTTAGCTTGACTTTCTTTTGTCGCCACTGCATAAACCTCTGCGCCGCCCTCTCCGTCAGCAACTTGAAGATACAAACAAATCCCTGATGAAAGGGTTGACTTTCCGTTTTTCCGTGCAACGACCAAAAAGACCTCACGATGTTTTCGCGTGCCGTCTACTTTGTGTATAAATCCAAATGTCGCAGCAAGAAAAGCTTTTTGCCACAATTCGAGTTCAATCGGTTGTCCTGCCCATTTCCCTTTTGAGTGTTTGCAATAATTCTCGATAAACTCAATTGCATGATTGGCACGGCTTCCGCTGTACTCGTATTCAGAATCTTGATCGTAAACATCTGCAGCAAGTTTTTTGTAAATCCGCCTTACCTTTAGACTTACAACTTCCTCGCCGCTCTCAATCTTTGACCAGTATTCCAAAATTGGGTTGTATGAAATTGGGTATCGCTTCAGCTTCATCGGCTATTCACAAAATCATTGAAGCCGTCGTCATCCTCTTTGATTTCCTTTTGAGGTTTAGGGATATAATCCCCTAACTGCTTCATGATTGATTGAAAGTTTTTGTTCATCTGAATGTATCGCCTCGCCTGTGGGCGTTCCCTTTCGTAAGGTACTTGATCCTCAGACTGACTGAATAATTCATCATACCCGTTTTCATCCAAGTCTTTCCGTATATCTTCTAAGCGGACGCGAAGATCAGCAGCCTCAACAATCAAACCGTCTACAACTGCAAGCGCATCTTTCGGCATTTCTTTGAAAATCCTTTTAAGTCTCGATATTTCTTTTTTTACTCTTTCTTCTTTTGTTAATTCTTTCTTTTTCGGCATATATCACACCTCTCTTACCTTGTCAATGGGGTAGGGGGTCACGCGAAATGACCCGTGTATTTTTTGAAGCCCTCCTCTCGGTCTCCAGCGGGCTTGTTTTTTATTTCAGAATGGGGGGGCATCCCTTTTAATTAGGTTTCCTTGCTCATCAAACATGACGCCTTCAACCGTTGGACTATTCCTTAAATAGTGTTCGTGCTGGTGACATGTCGCACACAGCAGTTCCAAATTCTCATGATTCAAAGTCACATCAGGATTGTTAATGTTGTATGGCGTCAAATACTCAATGTGATGCACAATGTTTCCTGGTTCTCTGCATCTCTCGCACAGACCTTGCTTTGTTTCAACGTAAGAAGCTCTACACCTTTTCCATGCGCTACTATTGTAGAAGCTCTTTGCAAATTCCTTAGCCAAGCCTATTCTTTCAGTACATCACGATTATAAATAATAGCTTTGGTCTCGGGCGCGTTTTCCTTATCCACGTATTTAATATCAATATGTGTCGGGATAATTGTCTCGGTATTTGTTAAGAAGGAAAAGTGCGCATGAACAATCCCTTCGATCTGTTCGCCCTTATAAAAGACGCGAGGCACAGCATCAATATGATCAATCTCGATCTGTAGCAATGACGCTTTATAATTGCCACCATTTTTCATTACTCCTCACCCTCCTTCATATTCTTTCTAAACTGCCCCCGCACTCAAGCCGTTAACCGCCGAATGTCCATCCTGAGACTTACCGGACGCAGTTTACAGAGAATATAAAAAAGCACCCCAAAGGATGCTCATAGTTGTTTTACTGCTACTATTCCATTTTGATCTGGTTGTAATGGTACTTCCATTCTCTCGCTAATATGTTTTAGTACATACGCCGTAGGCTTAAAAAGTGGATTATGTTTCTCGCCAAATAAAACATCCGTTGGCTCACTTTTCTTCAATTCATAGTGCCGCATAATTATTTCTTGAATATCTTCGAATGAGTTCTTTTCGGGATAGCCAAACCATTCTAAAACACCTGCACTTGTTTCGCTTGTTAACGTTGTTCGCTCATCTAATTGTATTTTCCTAGCCATTTCAACACCTCCACATACGGAAGCCGCTCTCAGCATCATTTATCTTTTGGGAGAATATAAATGCCTAATTCTTTATTCCAGATAAGATCATCCTTAGACGGTTTTTCCTTGGTCACCACTCTCACCTCCCACCATGTAAAAAGCGCCATCCTATCAGACGACACTGAATATTTAGTACATATTTCTATTAGTTATTATTCTTGTTTTATGATTGTTCTGGGTTTCGAGCCGTCCCAAGGTGAAACGATCCCTTCCTCTTCAAGCCGCTCCATGAGTGTTGCCGCATTAACATAACCGATTCTGAACCGCCGTTGTAAGATAGACATAGACATTATTCCGTTTCCGCATGGATCAAGCATTACCCATTGTTTTACTTCTTTGTAAGACGGATTTCCAATGCCGCTCATATTATCCCTCCAATAGAAAAAGCGCCCTCCCGATCGGGAAAGCGCCTGCCTGTTTATTACCTATTACCATAATACCTTATCTAAAACAAAATGGTGTGCCGTTATCGTGCCATCTTTCTGCCAAAATCTTTTTAGTACATTCCTTTTTGCTCTGCTGCAGTCATCCCGCTCACCCCTTCATTACTTGGTATCGTTCTATCAAACCATGCCTTTCTCTTCTAACGCTGAACCTGTTGCGCCTCTACTCATGCCGCTCACCTCCTGTAACACGATAATACCACGAAAAACGCCCAAATTTTCCATTTATCCACACAATCCACGAATTACCCATATGTTATATTGTGTCCAATTCCCCGAATCGCTGAATCCTTTGCCACCACTATGTTTAGTTCATTTCTCTAAAATGAGTTTGACATTTTCTCAATATGGTTTATTCATAGGAAAAGGCATAAAAAAAGCCCGTCTGTTTTTTTAAACAGATGAGCTTATAAGCTGAATGCATCCATTGTTTGATCCATGGTGTCTTGAGTAATTCCGATGTATCTGAGCGTAATGTCAGGGCTTGAATGATTAAATATCTCCTGCAGCAAGGCAACGTCTTTGAATTTCTTATAGTGCCAGTATCCGAAAGTTTTTCTCATTGTATGAGTCCCGATACCATCAAGGCCAACATAATCAGCCGCTTCCCTTAAAATATTATATGCCATACTGCGGCTTATCGGTTTATTTAGTCCTTCGCGGCTTTTAAACAAGAATTCTTGATCATCCTTGTCCTTGATATAATCAGCAAAAGCCTTCTTTAATGCTTTATTGATTTTGATTCGCTTTTGTTTACTGGTCTTTTGCTCCCGGAGGTCGATATACATACGCTTCACGTCCCTAACCCTTAAAAGCCGCAAGTCTGATATGCGCAGACCTGAATTAATTCCGGCCACAAAAAGAAGGTGATTCCGTTCGCTCCGTTCTTTCAGGTACTTTTTAATATAATATATCTGATCTAAGTCCCTTATCGGCTGAACAAAATTCATTCCGGCGCGCCCCCGTCCTTATAGACTTCCACGCGAAGAGCAAAGGCCAGCCGGTAAAATGCTTTTGCTTTCGTCCGGTAGTAGCTCCGCTGACTGAGTCTCATCTCTGCATAGACTTCATAATCATACATTTCTTCATTCTGCATATAGAGCATGACAAGTATTTGCCGCTCCTTTTGGGAAAGCCGGTTAACCGCTCTTTGTATTCTCTTTAAAAACCGGTCCCTCTCAATCTCCCAATCCATGCGTTTTAATGCTGCGTCTTCTGTGGAGGAATGAAATTCATTCGAAAAGCTGGGCGGAACAAGGCTGTATGTTGCGGTCACTTTCGGCAAAAAATCCTCCGGCACTTGTAACAAGTACATGCGATATTGTTCGAGCAGCTTTTCTGCTTTCGTTCTCGTTGCTTCTTCGTCAATTTGAGGTATATTCAATCTCAATTGGTCCATTTTATTTTCATTGTTGTTTTTATCCATAGCATTTCCCTCCCATTATTATTGCTGTCTAAAAGCCCCGCCACGGCCTCTTTTGTATATTGGTCTGTCTATTCCCATTAGGTTCTTTAAATCTCTCTCAGTAAGCTTCTGTGGCTTTTTTTCGATACTTTTGCGTGACGATGGCTGTTTTTCTTTAAAACCAATGCTCAGCGTGACGTTTTTCTTCGCTTTCATGCCGTCCCTCCGTTCAAATAAAAAACGGACACCAATCAGAGCACAGTGATTCTGTGCAATGATCAGTGTCCGCAGGCTCTCCGTCTTGGACTTATTTAATTTTCTGAGCTAAATTACTGGTATCATTCGTCCGCCAATCATTTCTGCAAGTGAATTAGCTGTGTCATCGGCGGGTTCATCCCATAGAAGCGCATCTTTGGCTTTATCAGTAGTCAGCAATGCAATTTCTCCGGTACTAGAATAAAACCTATAATCTTTTACGTAATAGTATTTGCCGATTTTGATAATGTAGTTCACTCCGCGGTCCCCTTTTCTCCTTCAATCAAATCCGAAACCTCTTCAGCAACGTCCCTCAGACCTGCTAGAACGCCATCAACATGAAAGGAAGGGTATTGTTCCCGAACGATCTCCATATTGTGTATGAATACATCAAGGCGCTTCCTGATCACCTGTAGCGGCTTTTCTTCCTCGACAAGTTCATATTTTTCCGTGATTACAGCTTCTATAATATCTAGGACGTTAACTTCATTGAGCGAAGAAAACACACCTTTAAATTCTCCGTAACCCCTTAATAAAATAGCGCGGATTATTGTTTCTTTATCGGTCATTGATTTAAGTTTGATCATTTCTTCAAACGCTCTCTTCTGATCCCTTGTGAATTTAACCATTATTCCGCGCCCTCCTCAATAATTCCCTGTCAAAAGACAACCATCCCATGGTCCGGATTCGTGTATCTCCTCAAACTTTTCTATGATGCATTGAAGCGCTTTTTTCGGAAGTAAGTCAATTAGTTCGTTCTCAAAGAAGTCCTGAAGCATGTTATTGTACTCATCATATTCGGCAATTCCTCCGTCTTCATATCCGGCACTTATCATATGACGGTATCATTTTAGAAACTTGGTTCCGGTTCTTTCTCTGGCGTAACTGCATCATTTTCCCATTCAATATCAAGGATTATCCCCACGCCGTTTTGCGATAATCTCATGAGAAGAATTTCAAATTCGTTCAGATGTCTGAGAGATTTCAAGTCGTGAACTGAGTTGTATCTCAAATCCCATTCCTTATCTGTTCCGTTCTTATAAAAGGAAATCGGTATTTCAAAGTTCATTTCTTCGTCGTGATCACACTCAAATAAAATCGTTGCATGCTCAAACGAACTCCAACTTCTATCCTCGTTACGTTCAACATTTACAGATACCTCAACCGCTTCATATTCAGGTCCATCGTCAAATTCTACTTCCAGATCGTCAGTCTCAACGTTTTTTGCAACATAGTTCATCCACTTTTCGAAGAGGTCAGACAGTTTGATTGTTTTTTCTGTCTCTCCTGACATCAATCCCTTGAAATTGTTTAGCAGGTTACGGTTTTCTATGGTTGTATTTTGTAATACTCCGACCAGCACATGATCAAGCTTTGTGATGTAATCCGAGTAATCATAGTTTTCTAAGTATGGGACGATGACGCTTTTTAGTTTGCTTTTGATAATCTCGGTCACATCGCCATAGCTTGAGAATAAATTTTCAAGCGCTTTTGAAATTCCTTTTTCCAGTTGTTCTGCGACCAGTTTTTCAACCATTCCTTCTTCCATTTGTTTTGCGATTACATCTTTGATATTTTGTTCAAGATTCATTTTGATTTCCTCCTATTTTGTGTTTATACTTGCAAATTTGGTCATGTGTTCACTTAAACAGGTATTGAAGAGGTTTTCCTAAACCGGTTATGCTGTCACCCCATCAATCCCGGCAGGACAGCGACAGCGAAGAAGAAAAGCCCCACACATGCCCCGACAAGCCAGATATTTGTTTTATCCCGTTTAGCGATAATGGTATGATCGCCAATCATTTTCAGATCGTCAGACCGAGCGACCAGCGTCGGAATGTAGTCCGGGTGAACCTTCAAAAGCTCGGCCGCCTGCTCGACGGTCATTGCTTCGTCCTTCGTGGCCTTCACGTTCCGTTGCAGTTCTACTTGTAATGGCATCACTCCGCAGCTCCCTCCATGTCATAAACTTCAATCGGCGGCATTTCGCCAAGCATGCTGAATATGATTCTTCTTTTCTCAATAAGACTTTTATCAAGATCAGCCGCACTTTGCTTTTTAATGATTTTGATTAAATCCTCACCGACACTTTCAAAAAGTCTCAGTGTGTCTTCTTTGTCGAGTGTCTTTTGATAGATTGAAGGTGTCATCGGAATTTTAAGGACCTGTAGTCCGGTTGTTACCTCTGACACGTTAATATGATCGAACGTTGGAATCGCGCAGAAACGGTATTTTCCAACTTGAATTTCATGGCCAACCGCCGGCTTCCATTTGCCATCCTTTGGCTTACGTGTATTACTAAAGGCTAGATAGAACTTCTTCACTTTTTTGTCTACTGTAATTTTCATTCCGCAGCCCCCTCCAATGCTATTTTCGCAACGGCGCCCCAATCCATATCAATAGCGGGCGGACAGTCTTCAAATTCATTTGTGTATGTCGTGTCATCAGCGTAAAATTCTAATGCGTTTCTATAACGCTTGTTCTCCGCCTGCAGCAACTTAATATCTTTCTGTGCCTGCCGGAATTGATTGGCCGCAATATCTTGCTGCCGCTGATGCTCCCGATTCATAGCCTGCTGCATGATTAACTCTTCCGCGAGCTTTTCGGCTGCTGCTTCTAAAGAAATTTGCTCAGGTGCACTGGCCGCCGTTTTCGAAAGGGTGCAAATGTAAGAGCCGGTATATAAAACCTCACCTTTTGACAAGTTGATTTTGAATTCTTTCATGCTCGGGCCTCCCGGTCTAAAAGACATGTTTTGCATACGACCCATTGAGCTGAATAATATATTTTTCCGCAGCGTTCACACTTGCGGGCAATCTCGTTTTGATACATGTTCCGTTCCTCCCCCGCAGGGGAAAACCCCTGCTAATTGAATTTATGGCCGATCTCGTAATCACAACGAGCCAGGCCGCCTTTTACTGTTTGAATGATTGTTTTGCCGTGTTCGGGTGCCTCAACGACATACGCGGCGTTTTGGTTGCCGTCTAACACGATGACAGACACCTTCCCCGGCTCAATAAATTGAGAAATACCTGTATTTTGATTGATTGGTATATGTTTTGGCTGCATGTTCAAAGCCTCCGTATGGTATAATAAAAGTGTCTAGGTTTTATTATTCATACGGTGGCGGTTGCTTTAGCGGCCGTCCTTACATCCAATAGTTTGACGGGAATAGCTGTATGCCAACCTTTGGTTTTTCCGTCGGAATGATTGGGTGTTTTTTTATATACTCAACGCGTTCCTCTTCGCTCATCACCCGTGTTGTGACTTCGCCGTGCCGACGCAAGTTTTTGTTTTCTGTCATGGTGCTGTCCTCCTATTCTTTGTTCATGCCTTTGATTTGAAGATTATATAAGCGCTCAAGCTCTTCATCTGTCTGGCGGTTTAAAAAATCTCTGCCATAAGAGCCGATAAGCAAAAGCCATTCCATTAAATGCTTTCGTTCTGCCTGTCCCAAACGTCTGCCACTCCCTTCATAATCAGCATTTGTAAAGCCGCGTTCCGTACCTCCGGGGCGCAGTCTTCATAACGTACGATGACCATAAGTTGCTGGACCGTTGCTTTTTCAAAACGGAAGCTTTTGCTTGTTGCGTTCATCTTCTGACGCTTCCTTTCCGAGCAAGCCGGATTCCCGAGGCTCAATGAGGTCTCTTTTTGCTTGGTCGATGATAAGGAATAACGTTTCATCTTCATTCCGTCTCAGCTCTTTTGCTATGTTCAGATATGACTCGTCGGCCGCCCATAGCTCCCGGAAACGCCTGATTTCGCTGTCATAAAACATGAAGTTTAGGTCCTGAAAAGGGATATACACCGGGCTTTCTTCAAACAAATAGCGTAGTCGGTACATTTTATCTTTCATGGTTTTCTCGGATATTCTAATTCTTTTGTTAGCGCGTAAACCGTTCTTACGGGCGGGCAGGATGTTTTTTCTTGCAAAGTCCATGACCAGCAAAATGATTTCATCCGAATCCCTGTTTAATAATTCCGACATATCAAGAATTGATTTCCCATCATGCCAGTATTGAACGACCTTTTTCAGCTGGACCATTGACCACTCATAATTCATATTTTCTAAAGCCAGTTCGAACCGTTCAGCATTGACCGTCTGACTCATGCCCAGCACCTCCGGAGCGTTCCTGTATTCCGATGAACGATAATAAGCCGGTGTTCATGCTGCAGATTTTTGCTTACAAGCCAGTTATTCGGGTTTAATCCGTTTGCCTTAATGACATTTTTCTGTGCGCGCGTCGGGCGCTTCCCGTGTTTCACACTGCATCCCCCCTAAAGTTCTGATAGTCTGCTATTTTTTGATCAAGAATCTTGATAAGCTCGTCTATTTCTTTTTTGCGCTGGTCATCCGTTAATTTGCGTTCAGGGACGATCTGCAGCACGCCGGGCATGATTGCCTGTATCAACTGTTTTCACCTCCTTAAAAGGACAGGGCGGGCGCAGTACGGCCTTTTCTTTCCTTCTGCTTCTCTTCGAATTTGACTGTTTCCAAGTGTGCCGTGAGCCGGCTTACGACTTTCTTGTCATAAAGTTTAGTCAGAGCCACACCGGACAGATTAGTTGTAACGATCGTGAATTTGCCTTGCCTCCCTGTAGAGACGCCGTACCATACGCGATGAATAAAATCATTTGCCGCCCTGTTTTCGTTGTCTGTGTCGCCCACCTCGGCCCCGAGATCGTCAATGACAAGATAATCAACCCTTGTCAGCAGTTCGATCGCAAAAGCTTCGGTAAGCCTTTCAGAGCTGTCCTTGAATGAGTTCTTTATTCGCCTCATAAGGGCGTCACTGTTTACAAACAACGCTGATTTAGCGTATCCTTCTGCGTCCCTCTTGTTCAGCTCTTTAATGGCTGACATAGCGAGATGGCTTTTTCCTGCGTTAGATTCACCCGTTAAGAAGACATTCATGACGGCTCCCGCCTTCACTTGCTTAACAAGCTCCATCATCCGGCGCTTGTTCCGCTCGTCTTCATGGTTATAACTTTGGAATGTCGAGAACGTCGCTTCTTTGAGTGTGGGATCAGCGATTAGTGAATACATAGATAAAACCTTTTGATCCATCCGGCGGCGCCATTCCTCGGTTTCATGCTCAATCTCCTTATTGCGCTGTTCCCGTTCGCACATGGGACACTTTGCAGAGCCATCCCGAAGTTTAATGAGCTGAACTGGATACGGCTTTTCTTCTCCACCGATAATCCGGGTGTGTTTATCGCAGTAAACAGGATTGCCGTGCTCGTCAGTAAGGAATGTCATCCTGCGAGATATTTCGCCCTTGACCGCGGCTGCTCGCTCCCTTGTGAAGTCCTCCATGTGGTCCATTCCCCCGTTCGCGTTTCATTTGCATAGTAAGGTCATCAAATTTTTGATTGAGCTTATCAGCTGATAAGATATTCGCAAACCAAAAGTCATGGTTTTGCGTCCATATGATCATGTCTTTAATTTCTTCGTATGTTCGCGGCTGCTCTCTGTTCTCCATCATCAAGCGAAAACGATTAGCCCATTTTTCAAGGTTAGGGACCTTCGCTTTTGGGTTGTTCCGCTGAATAAGAGAAAATAAGAGCTTTGCCAAATTGATGTGGACGTCCTCAAATTTCAATTTGGGGACATATATATTCTTTTCTTTTTCTTTTTCTTTTTCTTTTTCTTTTTGTCCCCTTGACGTCGACGTATCGTGACACGTATCGTCAACGTATCGTGAAAACAGTTCCCTGATAGACTCGTTCGGTATATGCGGATAAACCAATTCGATTAGTGAACGATCCTTTACCTCTCGCAACTCTTTTTCTATGCAATCCAGCATAGGCTTCCCGGCTTTATTGAGGTTGTAACGCCCCCATTTTAAAATGGCAATTTCTCGGGTACCCGGATTGTATTCGACCAAATGATGATGATGCTGAAACCGATCCATAAGGCTGTTTATGGACTCAATAGAGTGTCCGATATCAAAAGCCATTTGCTTCTTGGTGATCGAGTAAATGCCTATTTGTGAGGTGAATGGATTCGTCAATAGATACAGATAAAAGTACCTATCCTCTGGTGTCATTTCCTCAAGCACTTTCGGATCTTGCCAAAATTCGGTTCTTACGTGGCGATATTTAGCCATTGTTTCTCCCTCCTTGCGTTGCGGTCTCTGCCTTCGTCAAAGACCATACAGACCGCTTGCCGTTGACAATTACAGAGCCGAGGGTGTTTTGCTGACATTGATCAGACAGGCAGGTGCCGCCTTGGGCTTTTAGTTCGGCAATTGCCCTTTCGTGAGTATTAACAGACTCACTTATAATTACGTGAATTTGATTATGCAGCCAGACGTGGCTTTCTAAAAACACATGTATTCTCCTTTCGGCTATTTGTTGAAAATCTCAGCAAAGTGCTTATCTAAAAAGGCAGCCATTTTAGAAGCTTGAAAGCTCCAGTTTTGCCCTTTAGCTTGCGGGTAAAATACAAAGCCCCCGTTTACCGAATCTAAAACTTTACGAAACCGACTTGGGTATAAAATGTTTTCTTTGATCCACTCGCTTTTACGTGCTGTCTTTTTCTCAAGGTCTTTCATGTTCCAATAGACCCCCGATAACGATTGTTCTCTTAGTTCTTGAAGTTCCACCTTGCTAATGAGAATTTTGTCAGCAGGAATAGGAATTGAAAGACTAACATCAAGAAGTTGTTCCATTTTATTTCTCCCCTCCGTATGTTCCTACAAGAAACATTTTGGTTAAAAAAAATATCCTGCAGGCACATTTAGTTTTTCACAGAATTGGTTAATGCTTTTAAAAGTCGGATTAATTTTACCAGTCTCCAACTTATAGATATAAGAGGGAGTAAACCCTGTAAAGTTAGCAAATTCATTGAATGACATGTTTTTTTCTTTGCGGATTTTTTTAATTTTTTCACCAAATAACATATTGCTGTCCAATGCTTCTCCTCCTTCTTGGTTCCTATAGGAACATTACAAACTCAATATATCATCTTGCATACAGCTTTGTAAACCCCTTATTTGTGAATTTTTATCCTATTGGAAACAATGCATGTTATAATATTACTACAGTAAAAAACAAAATCTGTTGAGTGGAAAGGTGATTGCTTTCTGATGGAAAAAAATAAGATTATTGGACGGAATATAGCAAAATTAAGAAAGCAAAAAAAGCTAACTCTCCGTCAACTTGCCGATGCAACAGGTGTAACACATGGGTATCTCTCCAAACTTGAAGCAGGAGATAAAATTAAAAAGCCCTCTTATGAAAAATTAAATACAATTGCAAAATATTTTAATGTCGATGTTTCATACTTCGCAACAGACGAAGATGAATTAAATAAAATGAGCGAAGAAGAAAAAGAATTAGTATTTGCAAGGAATTTAACCCTTGATGTAATAAAGAAAGCAGACATTATTGATAACGAAGGCAATAAAATAACAGAAGATGAAAGAGAATTTATGCTTAACGCTTTAAAGTCTTACCGGGAATCTAAGGCTAAATTCTTGGATGACTTAGCTGAAGATTGATTTTGCTGGTCTTTGTTATTCGGTTTGATAATAGTTAAAAGTTCTTCAAATACAATTGTCATTTTTCTTGTTACCTCCGACAGAACATTCGTTCCTATATATTATATTTTAAAAAAGAATTAAAACAAATAGTTTTTAAACAATTTCCTTTTTTGATTTTTTTATCAAAAAGGAAATTCCCCCAAAAAGCACGAAAGACGTTGCCTGTTTTTAAGGCAGCGTCTTTTAAATTTAATATGCGCTTTTTGAGGTGAGTGGTTAAGCTCCTACTTTAATTTCAGCGGTTTGTATATCTCCTTTAATAATTGGCGAGACTAAAGGACTGTTTAAAAACATGAATAACACAACGCCTAAAATTAAAATAGAGAATGAAAATCTTTTCATATTTCCACCTCCTTACTAATCCATATTAAAATCTATTCCTAATTTTATCAAGTGGATTTTTGGGAGGTTTGCCCGAAATTTATCATTTTTCTCTGTGAACAGGTACAAAGAAAGTAATAACTTTTCCTTCGATTTTTCGTTTATTCCATCAATAAGAAGAGCATACTTTCTGTAATAATCATCTTCATAAAAACTAGCAAGCCCCTTTTCTGCTGCCAGTGCTTTCGAAAAGGACGTGACTTGATATTGTTCATCTATAGGCTCATTCCAAAATTTCTGTAGTATGGCTATTTCTTCTTTATTTTGAATCAACTCTTTCATTCGGTCGGGATGTTCTTTTAAAATTTCAATACACTTTTGGTAATAGCGCAAAGAGGTTTTATATGATTCGGTCATATAGGAAAGGCCCAGAGTGTAAAAAGCCTGCAGATTCAAATTTAAACTAATGTCATCTTTAAGTAAAATGCGTGCTGATCTTCTAGCTTTTTCAATATTGTTTTCCTGTTTTAAATATATGTTTAGTAATACTTCTTCTAACCTAGCTGAAAAGGACAATGTAAGGAAGGGATCATTAATATTCTTAATTTGTTCTCGTATTTTATCAATTTGATAAAGAGTGATCTCGTATTTTCCTACATCATAGTTAAGATACATCTTTAAAATCTCGATTAACGTTTGTGTCTCAATACCATCAGGCTGCAGATTATCCAATTCTTTTCGAAATTCTATACTACCTAATTCTAATCTATACCTTAAAATAAGCTGGTATATAATAGACCACATACTATCCTTGTTCTTATTATTTATCAATATATGAATTACATCAAAAAGTTTTTTAGCATAACAGTATTCCAAAGCAGGAGCGAAATTCTTCTTTTTAACCCCACTTAAACAATATTCCTTCATGATGATTGTTTCATTCTCAGGGTCTACTGCTTGAACAATTTTCCGAATCATCCAAAAGGCAATTTCTTTCCCGGAGAAAAACTTGCTTAAATAGCTCTCGCTTATTCCGATCCTGTCAGCTAGATTTTTTTGAGTCTCGTTGTTCTTTTTTAATATCTCTTGTAAATGTTCAATATTAGTCTTTTCTTTGACTGCCATAACATCACCTTTTCAATACCAATTTACCACTTTAATAATAAAAAGTTTGTCGAACCGTGACGGTTATATTTAGAATTTTTTGATTTTTTAAAGCATAACTTTTCCTCTTAATACTTATTATACCTCATTTTACATTGGTTAACTAAGCGAAAAGCTTATTTAAAAGAATCTTTAAAATAAAGCTAATTAGTGCTATCTTATTACTTGAGCAAGTTCCTATAGGAGTGAGAAAATGGCTAGTTTCCTAAAGCGCGGTAAAACATGGCAGTATTGTGTGAGCGCGAAACCAAAACCAATCCGTAAAGGCGGATTCACAACAAAAAAAGAAGCTATGATAGCTGCTGCCGAGGTTGAGGCAAAACTAAGCAAAGGCATCGCTCCAGGCGTTGATATAACCACCCCATTTGATGAATACTTCGAGAGATGGGTAAAACTCTATAGATCACGCTTGAAAGGTCCGACGCTATCACATTACGCCTACACCTTACAAGAAATCAGAAAATATTTCGGCAGTATGCCTATCCAGAAAATAAAGAGGCATGACTATCAGGAATTTCTAAATAATTATGGGGCGACAAAAGGACAGGAAAGCGTTGAAAAATTACATTCGCATATTAAAGCCTGTGTTGAGGATGCTATTGAAGAAGGTATTATCAAAATAAACTTTACAAGAAAAGCTGTAAAGACCTGGACTGTGCCGGCAAAAAAAGATGAAGAGAAGTACTTGAATTATTCAGATTCAATAAGACTAACCAAGGAATTATATAAAAGGTTAGACAGAGGCCTGGGCTATTATCTTTTGCTATTAGGATTAACCTCAGGACTTCGCTTTGGGGAGTCGGTTGCCCTCACCAGAAAAGATTTTGATTTTTCAAACAACACAATTACTGTTAATAAAACTTGGGGCTATGCGAAAAGGCATCAATCAGGATTTGGACCAACGAAGAATGAACAATCTAACCGAGTAGTGAAAATGAACAAGCAAACAATGATGGCTTTTCAGCATTTATTCGAAGTAACACCAAACAACCTTCATGGGCTTGTTTTTTATAGTGCATCATCAAAGTATAAAGTCATCAGCAATACAAATGTAAATAAGCTGCTCAGAAAGGTTTTAACCGAATTAAGTATTACCCCGATCACAGTTCATGGTTTAAGGCACACTCATGCAAGCGTGCTGCTTTATAGAAAGGTATCGATTTATTATGTAAGCGCAAGGCTGGGGCACTCTGACATAGAAACCACCTCCAGCACGTATGCCCACTTAATTAAAGAGCTGCGAGAAAGAGATGAAAATGAGACAGTAAACATTTTTGAGGAAATGGCCTCCGATAAGGTTCCTGTGTAAAATTTGTGCAAAAAGATTTTAAAACATATCGTTTTGTATCTTGTTCTTCAAAAACGAAAAACGCCCCTGAACATTGGTAGACCAACATTCAGGGGCGTTTTGAAATTTCTTATCGGCTCTTATAAAGAGCAAGTAATACCGGTGGCCGGGGTCGAACCGGCACTCCAGAAGGAACACGATTTTGAGTCGTGCGCGTCTGCCAATTCCGCCACACCGGCATGTAATGCGTCGTGTTCAACCGACATATATAAATATAACATGTATTTCATAAAACGTCAACGGTTTTAGCAAAGTTTTTTAAATGGTAATGCAGTATATACGATACAAGCAAAAAGCTTATATTGATAGTCATTACGTTTTTATTATATAAAAAGAGTGATCTGCAATATGCAAATCACTCTCATATATGTTTTATAATGTGAAAATTGATGACCAATTTAACATAGTTCGTTCAAAGTTAAATTGGTGCCGAGGGCCGGACTTGAACCGGCACGGTAGTCACCTACCGCAGGATTTTAAGTCCTGTGTGTCTGCCAATTCCACCACCCCGGCAATAGAAAGGCGACACCCGGATTCGAACCGGGGATAAAGGTTTTGCAGACCTCTGCCTTACCACTTGGCTATGCCGCCGTAATTTGGAGCGGAAGACGGGATTCGAACCCGCGACCCCCACCTTGGCAAGGTGATGTTCTACCACTGAACTACTTCCGCAACATGTAAAAGAACTTAATACATCTTATGCTGTTGTTTTTTAAAAAATGCAACTGGGCTAGCTGGATTCGAA
>NZ_CP025258.1:3827500-4041647 GCF_002843505.1 Bacillus sp. SJ-10
TCTTCGCGTTGCTTCGAATTAAACCACATGCTCCACCGCTTGTGCGGGCCCCCGTCAATTCCTTTGAGTTTCAGTCTTGCGACCGTACTCCCCAGGCGGAGTGCTTAATGCGTTAGCTGCAGCACTAAGGGGCGGAAACCCCCTAACACTTAGCACTCATCGTTTACGGCGTGGACTACCAGGGTATCTAATCCTGTTCGCTCCCCACGCTTTCGCTCCTCAGCGTCAGTTACAGACCAGAGAGTCGCCTTCGCCACTGGTGTTCCTCCACATCTCTACGCATTTCACCGCTACACGTGGAATTCCACTCTCCTCTTCTGCACTCAAGTTCCCCAGTTTCCAATGACCCTCCCCGGTTGAGCCGGGGGCTTTCACATCAGACTTAAGAAACCGCCTGCGAGCCCTTTACGCCCAATAATTCCGGACAACGCTTGCCACCTACGTATTACCGCGGCTGCTGGCACGTAGTTAGCCGTGGCTTTCTGGTTAGGTACCGTCAAGGTGCCGCCCTATTTGAACGGCACTTGTTCTTCCCTAACAACAGAGCTTTACGATCCGAAAACCTTCATCACTCACGCGGCGTTGCTCCGTCAGACTTTCGTCCATTGCGGAAGATTCCCTACTGCTGCCTCCCGTAGGAGTCTGGGCCGTGTCTCAGTCCCAGTGTGGCCGATCACCCTCTCAGGTCGGCTACGCATCGTCGCCTTGGTGAGCCGTTACCTCACCAACTAGCTAATGCGCCGCGGGTCCATCTGTAAGTGGTAGCCGAAGCCACCTTTTATGTCTGAACCATGCGGTTCAAACAACCATCCGGTATTAGCCCCGGTTTCCCGGAGTTATCCCAGTCTTACAGGCAGGTTACCCACGTGTTACTCACCCGTCCGCCGCTAACATCAGGGAGCAAGCTCCCATCTGTCCGCTCGACTTGCATGTATTAGGCACGCCGCCAGCGTTCGTCCTGAGCCAGGATCAAACTCTCCGATAAAGTAGTTTGACTGACTACGCACATCGCTGTGCGATTTATTTAAAACTTTGAATTAACAGGTACGTTTTGTCTTGTTTAGTTTTCAAAGATCATCTCAACCTCATCTTGAGGCGACTTTTTCAGTATAACATTTCAGAAAGTTGCTGTCAAATGTTTTTTTGTTTTTATTTCTCCGCCGCTGTGAGCTTTTTGTTGAAGCGCATCAGCGACGTTTAATAATATACCATGCCTATGATTCAGCGTCAACACTTTTTTTGAAAGAATATCCTCGATGATATACTTCCTGCCCTTTGGTCTCTATTTGAGATACTTCAACAAAGCCTTTTTCCGTCAGGTAATCAAGCATGACACCAAGATCTTGGGTGAAGTGCAGCAGTTCAGGGTGCTGTAGCAATTCTCCAAACTGCCACATTTCTTTTTCTTTCATCACTTGAAAAAGGTGCGCAGAACCGATTTCAGCTTTTGAATGGATGAGAAAATCATTTGCTAAGAATAATAATTCGAGCCTTTTCTCCAAACTTTCGTGACTCTCGACAAGTTCGGAATATAACTTATATACCTGCGGCTCAATGTGACGGACCTGGTTCCAGACTGTCGTTTCGGGATAAAACCCCCGGTCAATCACTTCTATGCGGGCCAAGTGGTGAAGAGCATGCACTACCGCATAATATGCATCCAGAAAATGATCAGCTTCAAAAAACGCTTTTCCTTCTACAAATCTTCTGATCAGCTTGCCGTATTCCATTCCGATCTTTAATTTCCGCTCGGCGAAAGGAAAAGTGCTGAGCCGGTCATTGAGTTCAGATATATATTCATTGCGGTCAAACAGCACTTTGCCGTTGATGATCCAATCTATGACTCTTCTATTTGTCCCAAGCAGAATCCATTCCTGAAGCAGAGCATCCGTTACAATATGTAAAGAAGCGGTTTTTTGTTCGAATTCATAATGCTTTATAAAAAGAGGTTCATCAGCCTGTTTGACAATGACAAGCATGACCGCATCAAAGTTATCCGTGATGGATGATGCTTTACTCCTTCTCTCAATCATAAGGACGGCCAGCGTATCGGGATGACTTGCTCTTTCTTGGTAAATTGGACGGAGAAGATTGTCCATTACGATTCCTCCAATGCGATTGTTTCACTAGCTATTGTTTCTACATTTCTATGATAAAACATGAAAGTCCTTTTTTCTAAACACATTGCACTATTATAACAAATTTCCTTTCAGGTGCCATATTTATTCTTCCCTTTTCTTACGAAAACATGAAGAATATGCCATCTGTTTTGTGCTATAGTTAAACGAGAGGGGGATGGACATGGCGAAATACTCGAGCAAAATTAATAAGATCAGAACGTTTGCGTTAAGTTTGGTTTTCGTTGGGTTTATCATTATGTACATCGGGCTGTTCTTTAAGCAGTCTGTTTTGCTTGCCAGCTTGTTTATGGTTCTCGGCCTGCTGTCGATCGGGCTCAGCACCGCCGTTTATTTTTGGATCGGCATGCTGTCCACAAAAGCGGTCCGGGTGATGTGCCCCGCTTGCGAGAAAGAAACGAAGATTCTGGGCAGAGTGGATATGTGCATGCATTGCAGAGAGCCGCTTACATTGGATAAAGGATTGGAAGGCAAAGCGTTCGATGAGTCTTATAACAGAAAAAACAGTGTAAAATAAACGAAGCTGACCGTATCAAAGCGGTCAGCTTCGTTTAGTGGTTTTCTTTTTTGGAACATTCTTGGCAGACGCCGTAAATCTCCAAACGGTGGTGGCTTACCTTAAACCCCGTGACGTGAGCCGCAAGCTGTTCCACTTCGTCAAGCCCGGGATAATGGAAGTCTACGATTTTTCCGCAGCTTTCACAAATGGCGTGATAATGGTCAGAGGTGACAAAGTCAAATCTGCTGGACGCATCTCCGTACGTCAGTTCCTTTACAAGCCCCGCTTCCCGGAATACACGCAAATTGTTATACACTGTCGCAACACTCATATTAGGGAATTTCCCTTCCAAGGCTTTATATATATCGTCCGCTGTCGGATGTGCCATAGAATCCACGAGATATTCCAGAATGGCATGACGTTGAGGAGTAATCCGGACTCCCGTATCCTTCAACGTGTCTAAGGCTTCTTTTAATTCATGTGCAGCCATCCGTCATGCACCTCTCTTCTAAAAAAGATTCTTACTTTATAATGTTTATAATTAGTGTACATCTTTTTCCGGTCTCCTGTCAAATGTAATCTGAAGAAAACCCCGTGAGTTCAGCATTTGTCCATTAATTAGACGCAATTTGTTCCAATTCGCGAAGCGCCTCGGCAACGTGATCTTTCACTTTTACCTTTCTCCACTCCTTCACAAGACGGCCTTCTTTG
Organism: Bacillus sp. SJ-10; assembly: GCF_002843505.1. Classification (NCBI taxonomy): domain Bacteria; kingdom Bacillati; phylum Bacillota; class Bacilli; order Caryophanales; family Bacillaceae; genus Bacillus; species Bacillus sp. SJ-10. Next base: position 3,830,849 of record NZ_CP025258.1, read on the forward strand.
TCTAACAAAAAAGTGGATCGCTCGATACCCATATATTCTTTCCCAAAATTCTTCTTCAGCTTCCACACATCAAAAGCTTCCGCCAGTTTGTGCTCATCGTCAACGAGGAGCTGGAAAGGAAGATCGTGTTTTTGCTTAAATTTTTCATGTTTATCACGGCTGTCAGGGCTTACTCCGATGATAACCGCATCAAGTCCCGCGAAACTTTCGTGCTGATCACGGAAATCACATGCTTCCGTCGTGCATCCGGGTGTCATGTCTTTCGGATAAAAATAGAGAACGACGTACTTCCCTTTAAAATCCGTCAATGCTACTTCTTCCCCGCTGTCATTCACTAATTTCATATCCGGTGCTGTTTGTCCGATTTCAATCGTCATTTCTTATACCTCCGGGTTTTTTATTAAGCGTATCCAATTCACGTTAAGATTACAACCGTTATCCTCCCGCTCTTTTCTGGAAGCATGAACCGTTGTGCTCGCAATGAAGCATGCTACAATAGAACATGATGTAAGGAGATATTAGGAGGGTCATTTTTTGTATACAAAATCAGTTGAACTTCATAAGGAAGCGTTAGAGCATATCGTCGGAGGCGTGAACAGCCCGTCCAGATCCTATAAAGCGGTAGGCGGCGGTTCACCCGTTGCGATGGAAAAAGCGAACGGCGCTTATTTCTGGGATGTAGACGGGAATCAGTATATCGATTATTTAGCGGCTTACGGCCCGATTATTACCGGACATGCCCATCCGCATATTACTGAAGCGATTAAAACAGCGGCTGAAAACGGCGTGCTGTACGGGACGCCGACCAAACATGAGGTCACTTTCGCCAAAATGCTGAAGGAGGCCATTCCTTCACTTGATAAAGTACGATTCGTAAACTCAGGCACTGAAGCGGTAATGACAACGATCCGGGTTGCACGCGCTTATACAGGCCGGACAAAAATCATTAAATTCGCCGGCTGCTATCACGGCCACTCTGATCTCGTGCTTGTCGCTGCGGGTTCCGGCCCGTCTACGCTCGGCACCCCCGATTCCGCCGGCGTGCCGAAAAGCATCGCCAATGAGGTGATTACCGTTCCTTTCAATGACATTGAAAGCTACAAAGCCGCGCTGGATAAATGGGGTTCGGAAATTGCAGCGGTTCTCGTCGAGCCGATCGTCGGCAACTTCGGCATCGTTGAACCTGAAGAAGGATTTTTAGAACAGGTAAATGAATTGACCCATAAAGCGGGCGCGCTCGTCATTTATGATGAAGTGATCACGGCGTTCCGTTTTATGTACGGAGGCGCGCAGGATCTTCTTCAAGTGAAGCCTGATTTAACGGCGCTCGGTAAAATTATCGGGGGCGGCTTGCCGATCGGCGCTTACGGAGGCAAAAAAGAGATCATGGAGCAGGTTGCTCCGCTCGGCCCGGCATATCAAGCCGGTACGATGGCCGGAAACCCGGCATCTATCCTATCTGGCATCGCCTGCCTGGAAGTGCTGAAGGAAGAAGGCGTTTATGAGCGGCTTGATGAGCTCGGCGCCAGACTTGAGCAAGGCATTCTCGCCCATGCGGAGACACACGGCATTACCATCACCGTCAACCGTTTAAAAGGCGCGCTCACGGTTTACTTCACTGATGAAAAGATCGTCAATTACGAGCAGGCGGAAAATACGGACGGAGAAGCATTCGCCAAGTTCTTCAAGCTGATGCTTGAGCGCGGCATCAATCTCGCTCCATCGAAGTATGAAGCTTGGTTTATCACAACCGCACATACTGAAGAGGATATCGACGCCACTTTACAAGCCGTTGAAGATGCGTTCAGACATATGAAAAAATAACTGCTGAAACAAGCGGGAGCCCGGGGCTTCCGCTTTTTCTTTTTGTCCGATTTGTGAGATAATGGTTTTTTCAAAAAAAGACCTTGAATAATTGGTATGATCCCTGTATATTACTTTATTGTTTAGCAAATCAGCCGACAGGGAAATGTAAGTGTCAGCCGTTCGTTCGGCACATAATTTATTAGAGAAAGGAATGCACGCACAAACCAATGAAACTTGGTGCCCGCATTTTTAAAACAGGGATTGCGATTACGCTCGCGCTCTACTTAGCATCATGGATCGGACTTCCGTCGCCGATCTTTGCCGGGATTGCAGCTATATTTGCCATACAGCCCTCTATTTACAGGTCTTTTCTTATCATTATTGATCAGGTTCAGGCAAATATCATCGGCGCTGTCATCGCTACGGCATTCGGACTGATTTTCGGACCGAGTCCGATTATGATCGGATTGACCGCAGTGATTGTCATCACGATCATGTTAAAACTGAAAATTGAACACACCATTTCGATTGCGCTCGTGACGGTTATCGCGATTTTAGAAACACCGGGAAACAGCTTCCTGACGTTCGCTCTGATACGAACAAGCACCGTTATTTTAGGCGTGCTGTCTTCTTTTATTGTGAACCTTGTGTTTCTTCCGCCGAAATACGAAACGAAGCTGACTCATCATACGGTTGAATATACCGATGAGATCATGAAATGGATCAGGCTGACGATGCGCCAGTCCACGGAACACTCGATATTGAAAGAGGATATTGAGAAGCTGAAAGAAAAGATGATGAAGCTTGATCATACGTACCTTCTTTATAAAGAGGAGAGAAGCTACTTTAAGAAAACGACGTATGTAAAGTCGCGCAAGCTTGTTTTATTCAGACAGGCGATTATTACGGCGAATCGGGCGCTTGATACGCTGAAAAAGCTGCACCGCTATGAAAACGAGATTTATCATATGCCGGAGGAATTTCAGGAGACGCTGACAGAAGAAATTGATTATCTGCTTCATTGGCACGAAAGGATTCTGATGCGGACGGTCGGCAAGATCAAGCCGCATGATGACGATGCTGAAGAAAGCATAAGATATAAACAGCTTTTGACGAAGTCTTTCTTGAAAAATCAGCAGAACTGCGAGGATGAACTGCTTGATTACAATATGCTCAGCATTATGGCTGCGGTTGCGGAATACCGCGAGCAGCTGGAGCATCTCGATACATTAATTACGAGTTTTCAGACATACCACCCGAAAGACAGCGAATTAGAAACAGACGAAGAGTAACCCGGTGCTTCCGTAAAACCGGGTTTTTTTGCATTCAAAAAAACGTATGCCGCCCATTCGGACGGCATACGTTTTTGTATCAGTTCAAATTCTGAATCGTAAATAAGTGTCTGTACTGGCCGCCTTGGGCCATTAATTCCTCGTGCGTGCCGGTTTCGACGACGGCGCCGTTTTCCATGACGACAATTTTATCCGCATGCGTAATCGTGGACAGCCTGTGGGCGACGATAAAAGTCGTCCGGTTTTTCGCAAGCTTTTCCATCGCTTCCTGAATGTAGTGTTCACTTTCAAGATCAAGAGCCGATGTCGCTTCATCCAAGATTAACAGCGGCGGATTTTTTAAGAATACACGCGCGATAGAAATCCGCTGTTTCTGCCCGCCTGACAATTTGACGCCCCGTTCGCCGACTTTGGTTTCGTAGCCTTCGGGGAAGTTCATAATAAATTCATGGGCATTTGCCGCTTTCGCTGCCGCAACCACCTCATCCAGAGACGCTCCCGGTTTACCGATGGCGATATTTTCACGAATTGTCTCACTGAACAGAAACGTATCCTGAAGCACCATTCCGACTTGATTGCGGAGGCTTCTCGCTTCATAATCGCGAATATCTGTGCCGTCAATCAGCAGGCTGCCGCCGGATACATCATAAAAACGCGGTATGAGGCTGACAAGCGTCGATTTTCCGCCGCCGCTCATCCCGACGAGCGCGACGGTTTCCCCTTTTGTCACCTTTAAGGAAACGTCCTGCAAAATCGTTTCTTTTCCTTCCTCATAACGGAACGAGACATTTCGGAATTCAACTTCGCCCTTAATGCCGTCAGCTTTTACTGCATTCGGTTTATCAGTCAGTTCATACGGCTCGTCGATAAATTCAAATATGCGGTCCATCGAAGCGATCGACTGGGTCAGCGTCGTCGATGAGTTGATCAATCTTCTGACCGGATTGTACATTCTGTCAATGTAGCCGACGAACGCAACCATCGTCCCTACCGTCAGGGGACCGTTTATGACAAAATAACCCGCAAACGCGATAACAAGCAGCGGCGCCAAATCCGTAATGGTATTCACGACTGCAAACGTTTTTGCGTTCCAATTCGTATGACGGATCGCTCTGTCCAGAAAATGTCCGTTTTTTTCATCAAAATTGGCTTGTTCATAATCTTCAATGGCAAAACTTCTGATAACGGGCATCCCCTGAACTCTTTCGTGCAAATGTCCCTGAACTTGGGCGAGTGCCTGAGAACGCTCACGTGTCAGTTTTCGGAGGCGGCCGTAAAAGTATTTCACTGAAATTCCGTATAACGGAAACAAAATGACAGATATCAATGTCAGCTTGACATCGAGTGTAAACATAATACAGATGACGATCAGCACCGTCATCATATCAAGCCAGATATTCATCAGTCCCGTTATGACAAAGTCTTTTGTCTGTTCGACATCATTTATCACCCGGGAAATGACTTCGCCCGTTCTCGTGTTGGCATAAAACCTCAGGCTCAATTTTTGAATATGATCAAACAATACCCCCCTGATATCGTAGAGCACCCGGCTGCCCGTCCATTGCGCGAAGTATTGCCGATAGTACTCTACCGGGGGACGCAGAATTAAAAACAGCACGAACATGATACCCATTATCGTAAATAGCGATAATGTTTTAGCGCTTGCCGTTCCGCTCCCTTGAATAATGTCATCGACCACGTATTTTAACAGAAGCGGGAGAGCCAGCGGGATGGAGAATTTTATGATGCCGATTAACACTGTGATAAAAATTTGTTTTTTATAAGGTTTTACAAATTGCATATAGCGTCTGATTACGCCCACACTTTATCCCCCTCTCTCTTTAAGGCGTGTGAGCCCATGTGAAAAACCTGTTGACACCCCAACAGGTTTTTTATTGTATTCTTTATTTTGTATAGCGCAGATACCGTTCATACCACATATCAACAAATTCCGGAGCAAACGGTCCTTTCCGCTGATGAATCCAGTGCAGCAGCGTATTCAGATACTCCTTCAGAATGCTGTCGATCTCTTTAGGGTAATTCATTGATTTGCGGTGGTCATCGTATTCATCCTCGTCAAGAATGTTATACGTCATATCCGGAAACACCTTGACATCCAAATCGTAATCAATATATTTGATGGCCTCTCCGTCATAAGCGAACGGCGAGCTGATGTTGCAATAATAGTGTACCCCGTCATCTCTCAGCATTCCGATGACGTTAAACCACTGACGGGCATGAAAGTAGCAGATCGCCGGCTCTCTCGTCACCCACGTCCGTCCGTCGGATTCCGTCACCATTGTCCGGTCGTTGGCTCCGATGATACACAATTCCGTACTTTTTAAAATCGTCGTTTCATTCCAAATTCGATGAAGCAGCCCGTTATGCTTATAGCTGTGAATTTGAATGGTTTCTCCTTCCTTGGGATATCCCATATTTCTCCCCTACTTTCTGTAAAGCCCTGCAGTCAATGCAGCCGCAATTGCTTTCCGACAAGTCTTTTCACTATTATAACGTTACGAATTAAAAAATGAAAATAAAAGAACCACTCCGCTTCCGGAATGGCACATTCATTTCTGCACATAGGAAGACGGCTTTTCCGTGCTGCGATAAGACTGGATGACTTGCTCTGTCTGCCTTTGGAATAACTCCTGTATGCCGGCCAGGTCTTTTCGCTTTGTCGCAATTTCGTCCTGTACATTGTCCAGCTTTGCATCTCTTTCAAGACTGATGAGTTCCGCTTCCACCTGGCGGCAGCGGTCAAGTTCTGACTGCAGCTCGAGAAGCTGATCCATGATTTTCATCTGTTCACTTACAAGCTTTTCAAACTCTGACATCGGGTTCCTCCTTAGGCTTTTAGGTTGATACTCCTTACCATTTCGATTTTCCGCGGGAAAACCCTTTGACTCATTCTGTAGAGGAATCACAAGTTTTGTCGTTTCAGCAACAGAAAAAAGCACTTCCATCCGAAGATGAAGTGCTTTTTCGTTTCAGTGATTAGCTGTTTTGCTGTTTGTTTTGTTCAGCAGATTGGTTTTGCTTTCTAACCTGCTGCGCATCAGTTTCACTGCCGAATTCAGTGCCGAATTGACCCTGACCGGAAGCTGATTGCTGGTTTTGTCTTTTCACCTGCTGAACGTCTGTTTTGCTGAATTTTGAGTTTGCCATTGTTATCACCTCCACGCACTATAGAATGCGCAGGAGACGATAAGGCTATTCATCTTTTTTAAAACTTATACGAGCAGAGAGCGTCCGCCGTCAATTATGATGGTCTGACCGCGGATCATGTCCGCTTTTGAAGAAACTAAAAACTCCACCGTATCGATCATATCTTTAATTTCGACCATTCTGCCGGCCGGCGTATTTTGGCGGGCATCTTCCAGCAGTTCATCTCTGTTAGGGAAATGCTTCAGCGCGTCCGTATCAATCGCTCCGCCTGACACCGCGTTTACGATGATATTTTTCGGAGACAGCTCAACCGCCAGATAACGGGTTAACGATTCTAAAGCGGCTTTTGAGACACCGACCGTCGTATAGTTTTCAAGATAGCGGATGCTGCCGAGCGAGCTGATGCTGACGATGTGGCCGCCTCCGTTTTTCTCCATCATCTTTGCCGCTTCCTGGGCGCAGAAAAGCAATGCTTTCGCATTGATATTCATCGTCCAGTCCCAGTGTGTTTCTTCGAGTTCCATAACCGGTCTCAGCACGCCTGAAGCCGCATTATTGACGAACACGTCCAGTCTGCCGAATGTTTCGTCAATCTGGCGGAACATGTCTTTGATTTTTGCCGGCTGGCCGACATTGGCTTTAATGACGAGCGTTTTAACGCCGAGTTTTTCAATTTCTTCGGCGGTTTCTAATGCCGCTTTTTTACTGCGGGCGTAATTGATGACGATGTTGTATCCTTTTTCCGCGAGTCTGATGGCGGCTGCTTTCCCGACACCGCGGCTGCTTCCCGTGACCAGTGCGCATTTATTTTGTTCCATTTTTCCTCAGCTCCTTGCTGTGTATAGTTCTTTTCATTCAACAAACAATAAAAGCAATATGTGTTGAAAGGGGTCTTTTATATGTATGTCGGACGTGATATGGGCGAATTGGCCATGATGCCCAAAAAAGATTGGAAAGATTCAGAGCTCGCCTATTTCCATCATGCCTTCCAGCAAATTATGCCGTATTTAAACGAAGAAGGCCAGTCCAAATACCGGGAACTGATTCAGGAAATCGAAGCCCGCGGCGGACTGAAACGGAATGAAGCGGATTACGGCCACGGCACTCGCGTCAGCTATGACTGACGCTTTTTACAGGCGGCCGCTTTCTTCCGCCATTTTCCATATCTTTTGATGGGAAACGGGAAATGCGTATTCCTCGAGCTCCTCTTTTGTGACCCGTATGAATTCCGTTGTATCCGACACTTGTTTTACTTTACCGAAAAAGACCGAAATATTCCAGACGAGATGGGTGAAAACATGCTCTACGATGCCTTCCAGCTCCCCGATTTCAGCGGTTGTTCCCATCTCTTTTTCTAAATAGGTTTCAAGCTGCTCTCTCTCGGTTTTGATTCCTTTCTGGGTTTCGGTATTCGGAAACTCCCACAAGTTGGCGAGCAAGCCTTTTGGCGGCCGTTTATGAATATAGACATCGCCTTGATCGTCTGTCAGCACAACGGCTGCCATTGTTTTTATTCCGGGCTTTTTCTTTTTGCTTTTAACGGGCAGCTCCCGCTCTGTCCCTTCCGCAAATGCCGAACAGTGCTTTTGTACGGGGCAAAGCAGGCAGGACGGCGATTTCGGGGTGCAGATGATCGCGCCGAGCTCCATTAAACCCTGATTGAATTCAGATGGTTTTTCATGAGAAATGAAAGCGGATACCGCCTGTTCGAAAATAGTTCTCGTTTTAGGTTTTGCGATATCGTCCCATATGGAAAGAATTCTCGACATGACACGCATCACATTGCCGTCTACGGCGGGAATCGGTTTGTTGTATGCGATGCTGAGCACGGCGCCTTTTGTATAAGGGCCGACGCCTTTCAGTCCGCCAAATTCCTTTTCCTCGGCAGGGACGACTCCCCCGTACCGCTCATGCACTTCTTTTACGGCACTTTGCAGATTTCTTACACGGGAGTAATAACCTAGCCCTTCCCAGGCTTTGAGCACTTTTTCCTCATCGGCTTCCGCGAGCGCCGAAACGGTCGGAAATTGCTCAACAAACCGCCGGAAATAAGGAATGACGGTTTCTACGCGCGTCTGCTGCAGCATCACCTCTGATACCCACACCCGATACGGGTCCTGATTTTCTCTCCACGGCAGAATTCTCTGTTCTCTTTCGAACCATGTAATTAAGTCCTCGCGAAATTTGTCTATATCTTTTTGTTTCATTTTTTCTTCAAGTGCGTTCATATCTTCTCCTCAGATGTTTCGGGTTCCGCTTTTCTTGACACCGTATTTTGGTGTAAACTTAGGGCACGTTACGATAATATGTTACATTAAATAGTGATAAAGAAAAAGCGGAAACATATGAGAACGGCGGATAAACGCCATGATTGGGCAAACAGAAAATGGGGAATATCTTATAATGCGAAATATGCGGGCGACTGATTTTTAACGCCTGCTAGGAGGTCAACAATGGATACTGGCACTCACGTTGTCATGGGTATCGCGCTTGGCGGAATCGCAACTCTTGATCCTGCCGTCGGCATGCACACCCCCATGTCTCAGGCAGTTATGATCGCCGCTCTTGCCGGCTCTCAGGCACCTGATATTGATACCATATTGAAGCTGAAAAATAATGCCGTTTATATTCGAAATCATAGAGGGTTCACGCACTCCATTCCCGCCGTTTTATTTTGGTCCGTTCTGATTCCGGGTATTTTGTTTATGTTTTATCCGGAAGCGAACTTTTTGCACCTGTGGCTGTGGACGCTTCTCGCTGTCGTTTTGCATGTGTTTGTTGACATTTTTAACGCGTACGGCACGCAGGCCATCCGCCCGTTTTCGAGAAAATGGATCGCTCTCGGTTTAATCAATACCTTTGATCCGTTTATTTTCGTCAGCCATTTGGCCGCGATTGCCGTGTGGTATCTCGGAGGTCATCCGGGCGTGACATTTCTGATGCTTTATATCATCCTCGCAGGATATTACGCCGTCCGGTTTTTGATGCAGCTGCGGATAAAGCGAAGGCTGCGCGAGATGATTGAAGAGGAGATTGAAACCATCATTATTTCGCCGACGATGAAATTCAGGCAGTGGCGTATCGCCGTGACAACGGCGCATGCCTTTTATGTCGGCAGAAGCCTTGACGGCCATGTCGTGATATTGGATACATTCAACCGCGTGCCCGTTCCGGAAACCGATGTGATGAAGGCCGCGAAACAGGACGAAAATATTGCGGCCTTTCTTTCCTTTTCCCCTGTTTACAGGTGGGAGGTCGATACCTTTAAAGATCATTATGAGGTGCGCTTTATTGATTTGCGCTACCGGAGCAAAGGCCACTATCCTTTTGTCGCCATCGTCCACCTCAGTCATGATTTAGAGCTTCTCTCTTCTTACACGGGCTGGATTTTCAGCGAGGAAAAACTGCAGAAAAAATTAAAGCTCGGCTCTGTTTAAGAGCCGGGCTTTTTTTGTCTTCTCACATATATAGCGGCAAACACGAGGCTGATCACCGATAGAGCGGCCGCGGGTTTAAAAAACGGCGGGTAATACGTTAATTGAATATCGTTTTTTCCTTTTTGCGCTTTAAATCCGATAAAGGAATAATCCGCTTTTTCAATCTGCTCTTTTCTGCCGTTTATCTTCAGCTCCCAGCCTTTTTCATATGGAATCGGAAGCATGATATACGGCGCGCGGGTTTTGTTATCATACGAGATATGAAGCGTATTTCCGCGCCAGCTGAGATCGGCCGGCGGTTCTTTTTCCGCTTTTCGGTATGCGCTTTTCAGCGTATCGTACCGTTCTTCATAAAGCGCCAGTCTGTCAAGCTGATACGATCCTTTCGGCAGACGGATTTGGATGTTTTTTGTTTTCGGCACTCTCACAGTAAGATCGTTGACACCTGTTTTGTAAATGGATTGATTCGATTTTCTCGTTGTCGTGTAATCGTTCACTTTTAATGTAAAGCCCTGGTCCTTCGCTTTATTCTTCAAATAAAAGCTGACGTAATAATCGCCGCCGTCCATCTTAGCGGCTTGCGGCTTAATGATCAGGCCGCCGCCGTCTTCGTTTACCGTCAGGATGCCGTTATGATAATCGCCATGTTCGGCCGCTACCTCTGCATGGCGGATCATATTTTTCGCCTCAGGCGCTTTTTTCGTGTTGGTTGTGCTTGATTCCATGACGATCCCGTCAAGCATTGCCCGTTCCCTGGCAAGGGCGGGCGCTTTTTTCAGACCGCCCTCGTTATATACGCGATCGGCTGTCCGTACGAACGGAAGCATATATTGATTTTGATAAACCGCATAATGGGATGATTCCATGATTTTTTTGAACCCGTACGGCACGCCGGCCTCGTTTGTTTTTTCCGTCATATAATATTTTCCGTAAAGCAGGCTGTATAAATTAGCCCTGTTTCCTAATGTCGCATAGCGGCTGACGCTTTCTCTGCCCATGTCAATCCGGAGGTCGTTCCAGTAAAAGGACAGCAGATTGCGGTTCAGTATGCTTGAGTATACGCTGAATCCGTTGAATCCGTATATGATCGGGGTGTTATTGAAAACACCGTTCATCCAATCTAAACGGGCAAACGGATCAGGGTCTTTTTCTTTCAGACGCTGAATGAGCTCTGATTGCTCTTTGCCTTTATAGTCAGCACCCGTCATAAATGTATGCGATACCGTATAAATCTTCCCGCCTTCTGATAAAGCATATTTTTCATATGTATTAGCCGTAAGCACCGCCGTAAGCAAAATGACGGCATAGACGGCGGGCACCGCGCCTTTCAGTCTTGTCTTTGCTGCGAAGAAAGCGGCTATGGTCAGCACCAGAAGAAGAATGACGGGCAGATTGGCGTGATCAGAAATATCCAGACTGTACCGCCTCACCTGGCTCCAATAGAGCAGAACGACGAGTACGGCGGACATCAGCATACTCTTCATGCTGATGCCTGAAAGCCTAGAAAGCCCGGCTGAAACCGTTCCGGCAATCGTGAAGCACAGGACGTATTCAAACCTGTTCTGCGGAGCTGAAAAACCGTTAAAGGCACTTGCCGCAAACGGACTGAAGTGAAACACAATATACAGCAGACTGATTCCCGCAAACAGCCGGAACAAGCGGTTTTTGTATAAAGAAAATGTAAATAGAAAGAGCAAAAAAGCCGCCGGCAGGATGATAATCCGGCTTGAAAATAAAATGTTGTCGGAAAAATCAAGCCATGCAATATGCTCTGAATACGGCGGCCGCAGATTATGAAGGTATCCGTATACGACAGGAATAAAGGAAACTGCGCTTATGCCGAACCCGAGAAGACCCGACAGAATAAATATCCTGCATTGAGTGAGTCTTTTCGCCTCATTGCCTTCAAGGGGGATCACCCACCTGAATAAGATATAAATGCCGATGAAAATCAAATTAATATACGCAAAATAAAAGTTGTTGATCAATGTCAGCGCACAGGCGAAGATAAACCACGCCGGCTTTTTTTCCCTGATGATTTTTTCCGCGCCGAGCACGAGCAGCGGCAGCCACACCATACTGTCAGTGAAAAAGTCCCAATATACCTCATGCCGGAAGTAGATAATCGAGACCCCGTACAACACGGCGCCGGCAAAAGCAGGCACCGTCCGTTTGACGAAATAACGGAACACACACGCCGCCGTGAATATGATAAAACTCTGCTTGGCGATGCTGATAAAAACGGAGGCCTGCGCCCAGAACAGCGCATCAGCCTCGCCCGTCAGCTGAATAAGCTGCAAAAAGCGGACAGCGGCGGAGATAAACAGGAATAGAAAAGAAGTAGAGAAATAATAGCCGAGCTGACTGTACACTCCCCCGCCCAGTCCGAACGAATAGCTGTAAAACAGCCTGCCGTTCATATATTGATCAAACAGCAGCTTTTTGAAGACCGCCATTTGGGCGATCCCGTCTCCAGACCCCGTCATATAGCGGCCTGCCGACCACTCTTTTAAGAAAAAAATATGAGCGGCTGCCGCAGCCAGCACACAGGCTGCCGGCAAGATCCATTTATTTTTTTTCATACAACGTCCCCAGACCCTGCGCACAGCGGCGGCTGTTTAATGGTTCCACTTGCGCTTTTTTGTATAATTCGTTTCATTTTGTTCTCCATACGTTATATTCGCTTCTTTAATTAAGTAGTGCGGGCGTTTTTTTGTTTCATAGTAAATCCGGCCGATGTATTCTCCGATGATGCCGAGACTCAAAAGCTGGATGCCCCCTAAAAACAGCACGGCGGAAATAATGGTGAAGTATCCGGGTACGGACACGCCGTGTGTCAGAATATGAACAAAGGTCGTTACAATATAAACCATCGACAGAAGCAATATCAGAATACCGGTGAAAAAGCATACCCTCAGGGGCTTGTTGTTGAAGGAGACGACCCCGTCCATTCCGTAGTTGAACAGATTGCTGAATGACCATTTGGACGTGCCGTTCTTCCTTTCGACATTTTCATAAAATACGATTTTCTGGTCAAACCCGATCCAGCAGAACAGCCCTTTCGAGAAACGGTTCCCTTCACTCAGCTTCAAAAGGGCATCAACGGCCTGCCGGCTCAGCAGGCGGAAATCTCCGACCCCGTCACGCAGGTCCACTTCGACGGCTTTGTTGATAAATTTATAATACAGGGAAGAAAGCACGGAACGCACGGGGCTGTCCCCTTTTCGGTTGCGCTGCGCGATGACTTGGTCATACCCTTCTTCATAGCCTTGAATGAAGTCTTTCAGCAGATGGGTCGGATGCTGCAGATCGGCGTCCATCACGATTACCGCTTCGCCCTGCACGTGTTCAAATCCTGCCAAAATGGCCGCTTCTTTCCCGAAGTTGCGGGAAAAAGATATGTATTTGACGCGATGGTTTCTGGCGGCCAGTTCTTTAATCTGCTGAAGGGTGTCATCCGCGCTTCCGTCATTGATGTAGAAAATTTCATAGTCATAATGAATCGTCTGAAACTCTTTTTTTAAAGATTCATGGATGAGCTTGACATTGTTCCCTTCATTGTAAGACGGAATAATAATTGAGATTAACCTTTGTTTCATGAAGGCACCTTCTTTGTATTATTCTTTTTTTAGGACGTCCTTAAAGGAATTGTCCGCAAAACTTCAGTAAGGCTTTTCCTTTTTTTAATGACGTTTAAACCCTTTTTTTGTTACAGGGAAAGAAAATTTTTTTCTGCATATGGTTTATATTTTGTCATGTTTTTCGGCAGATATGAGAAAAAAAAGAAAAAGTCTGTACGCGGGACAGACTTTATTGCTGAAGGTATTCGTGAATCAAATGACTGACGATGCGCGGTTTTTCGTGAATGACCCAATGTGAGGCATCGTCTATAAAGATTAAGTCGCCGTTTGGAATCATCCGTTTTGTTTCCTTGGCAAGCTTTTTGCTCAGCGCGCGGTCATTGACGCCCCATATTAATCGGTACGGAACGGGCATTTTAAGCGGAACGGCAGGGCCTAAACCGCCGGCTCTGATCGCCCGGTACCAGTTCAGCATCGCCGTGAGCGCTCCTTTTCTGCCCCATGCTTCTTTGTAGCTGCCGATATCTTCCCGTGAAAAAAGCGCCGGGCGTTCGGATAAGCCGATCGCGTGATCCAATACGCGGTAATCGTCTTCAGACAATCTCCGTTCCGGCTTTTCCGGAAGCTGAAAGAACGCGATATAAGAGCTTTTCTTCCACTGCGGCGGGTAGAACGGTGTAACCTTCCGCATAACCGCCGGATGCGGGATATTGACCGTGATCAATTTTTCAACGTATTGCGGCCGCGTGGATGCCAAATGCCAGGCCACGGCTCCTCCCCAATCGTGGCCGATGACGACGGCTTTTTCATCTGTAAAATGCGTGATCAGCCCGATAATGTCGTCTCTGAGCGTATCAATGGTATAGTTTTCAATGCCCTCCGGTTTGTCACTGAGATTATAGCCGCGCTGATCAGGCACGACAACATGATATCCGGCATCCGCCAGCGGTTTGATCTGGCTCTTCCAGCCGTACCAGAATTCCGGAAACCCGTGCAGCAGCACCGCCAAAGGACCGTCTTTCGGACCGGCTGAAGCCGTGTGCAGCGTCACTCCGTTTGTTTCGATCATGTGAAACGTAATGTCATTCATCGATTCTCCTCCCCGTTTGTTTCAATCTTCTTTCTGTTAAGACGATGATCAGTACGCTGATCGCAATCAACAATACGGCCTGAACGATCAGGGCGAACGGCTGAGTCAGCCGGATAAGCAGGCTGCCCGCAAATCCAGCTGCCGCCGAAATAAGGCCGAACAAAATCATGAGGAGCGCACTGAATCGATTGCCTTCTCTCCACTGCGACTCATCCGCCATAGAGCGCTTCGTCCGATATCCGTACAGGCTGTTGATCGACTTCGGCGGAAAAAATGTGACTGAAATGCCGGCTGCAGCCATCAGAAGGCCGCCGATCACCATTATCATATCCCTCACTCTCCTTTTCATCTTTTACGAAAGGAAAGGCGGAAGGTTTCAGAAAAAAAGCAGGCTCATTCGCCTGCCTGAATCTTTATTTTTGAGTTAAGTCGGCCGTTTTCACATAACCTGCTTTCCCGCCGTATGTGACGTACGCCCATTTACGGTCAAACCCTCCGTCATGGCTGAACCCCCAGCCGAGCACATTGACGGTTTCACCCGCTTTAACGGACCTTTGTTTGCCGGTTTCCAAAGTCGGCGTATAAAAAGCGGTTTGTTTCGCCGTCACCGCCTTCACCGGCTGCTTCATCAGAAAATGTGTGGAGATATAGGCTTTGTGACCTTTGTAGTCAATCTCAGCCCAATCTGCTCCTTGAAGCCGTTTAACCTTTACGGAATCCTCTGAACGAAGCGTGCCGATAATCGCCCCTTGTTTATTTGGTTCTTTGCGGACGTTAAGTTCTCCTGCTTTCACGATATATGTATCTGCTGCGGTGTCTATTTTTGTCTGGTGAACTGCTGCGGCATTCGCTGCCGGATCGAAAAAAACGGTGCCTGCGGCTAAAAATAAGCAAAGTCCTGCGGCCGGAATAAATGCGGTTAACCCCTTTTTCATGTTCATTGTGGTTCCTCCCCGCTATTTTATAAGTTATTACACATTTCCACATTCCGCGGGTCGTCAAACATGATTTTCCCATTTCTTTTATAAAAAGAAAAAACCGCCGGAATATATCCGGCGGGCGCACTGCTATGTTAATGCAGGAGGCCCCTGCTTTGATCCAAATAATGAGAAACGTCTTCCCGAACGCTCTGGAACATATGGAGCTTGCTGCCGTATGATTCGATCCATTCCTTGACGACGCGTTCCGTCATTTGCTCTCCTTGATACGGGCGGCCGGCTTTTGCGTAAGTCGCTTCGAAATCTCCCCATAAAAGCTCAACCCAAGTTCGCGCTTGCAAATAGCTGAGCATGTCATTTTTCTCAAGCAGCAAATTCGTCAGTTTGTCGATATATGTATTCATGTCTCTGTCTCCTTTCCTTGGGAAAACCTGCTGCTTTTACGCAGCTTGTCACAGGCATATACTAACTTTACGTCTTCAGTCCAGAAGGCGCAACCTTTTGATATTGGCCGAGGGGGAAAACAAATGGTCCGGAACAAGGCAAAAGGATTTCCTAATCAGAACAATAATAAGTTTGAAGGCGAACCGCGTGCAAAGGATGACTACGCTTCTAAACGGGCGGACGGTTCAATTAATTCGCACCCGCAAGAGCGCATGAGAGCTTCAGGCAGACGATAACACACACCGTAAGAGACCGGGAATGATCCGGTCTCTTTTTTGCGGAGAAAAACATTCTTTTGAGGTCATAACGCTAAATAAATTCCATAATATGTTAAATGTTCAACCGAAAGCCGGTAGACAAAAAAGGAGGGGTTTTATAAAATGAAGACAGTTTCAAAACGATTGCTGAGCCTTACCGCATTCTTACTGTCAGTTTCATTATTTGCTGTTTCAGCAGAAGCAGAGGGCAGTCCGCAGACATCTGTATCAAACAGCGGTGAGGAGTTTGACGCACATCTGAATCAGCCTGTACAAACAACACAGACATCCCCCGCTTATGAAGGAACGGGCCTCACCAAAAGACAGCTTGCACAAAACAGCAAAGCTGACATCAAGTCATTAAAGCCTTCCAGTATTATTGGGACAGACGAACGAATCAGAATTTCTCCTACAACATCATTTCCATATCGCGCGACAGCACAGCTGACCGTTACATACAGCGGCAGCACAAGCACTTACGGATGCACCGGTTTTTTTGTCAATGCCGACACGATCGTTACGGCGGGACATTGCGTGTATGATCAGAAAAACGGCTGGGCATCGAAAATTACGGCAGCTCCCGGCCGCAACGGGTCATCGTACCCGTACGGCTCTTATTCAGGCAAGACATTCTACAGCGTCAAAGGGTGGACAGAAAACGGTGACACAAACTACGACTACGGCGCAATCAAAGTAAACGGGTCGCCCGGGAATACTGTCGGCTGGTACGGCTACCGGACGACCAACAGTTCCAGTCCGGCCGGGCTTTCCTCAACCGTGACAGGGTATCCGTGCGACAAAGTGTCCGGTTCCATGTGGTCGGACAGCAAGCCGATACGTTCTGCCGAGACATATAAACTCACCTACACGACAGATACGTTCGGCTGCCAGAGCGGATCGCCCGTTTACCGCAATTACAGCGACACCGGCCAGACCGCCATTGCCATTCATACAAACGGCGGGTCGTCTTATAATCTGGGAACAAGGGTGACAAACAGTGTATTCGACAACATTCAATATTGGTCAAATCAATAAAGCTTTTGTTTTCTTGCTCGCCGCGGCCGTTTTATGCGGATGCGGCAAAGCGGATGATTCCGCCGCCAAAAAAGCACTGCCCGTTACGCTCCATGTTGAGGATGCAGACGGTTCACCGGCGGCCGGTGTGACGGTCACCGTGATGAAAGCGGCGGAGTCAGATCATCAGCCGAATATAGACCGCGGAGAGATAATAGGCAAGACTGATCACCACGGCGATATTGCATGGAAAAGCGGCGCGAAAGGAACCTATGCCGTCGTTTTTGAAAAAGACGGGGTACCGGAAACCCGGAATATTTCCTTAGCTGAGAGTGATAAACATACGGTGATCAGCATTACATTGAAACACTGAAAAAAGCTTGCAGGCGGAATATCCCCTGCAAGCTTTTTGTTATCCTTTATGCACTTGGTATTCATAGACATCTTTCTTCTCAGACAGATGAGCGAACGTGGAAAGCACAAGGCCGAGAGCCGTCATCAGCGCACCGCCGGCAAACAGCCATGAGTAAGATCCCGTTCCCCCGAGAATCAACCCGCCGATCCAGGCGCCGAGCGCGTTTGCCAGGTTAAAGGCGGAAACGCTCACCGCAGCGGCGATTGTCGTGCCGTTTTCAGAGGAAGAAATAACCTTGGTCTGCAAAAGCGGCGGCGTGCCGAACGCACATGCGCCGAATAAAAATGTCGCTGAAACGGCGGCGGCTGGAAAAACGGCGATATAAGGGAAAATCGCCAAGACGCCGATCAAGCCGATCATCACACCGATCATCGTGCGCGTCAGCAGTTTGAGCGGCACTTTGCCCGCGAAAAAATTCCCCGCCACTCCGCCGAGACCGTAGGCAAATAATGCGCCTGTAATGCCGACTGTGCCGAACCCCGCTGAATCTCTTAAAATCGGCTCAATAAACGTGTAAGCGATAAATACGCCTGAGTAGCCGAGAATGGTGATCGCAAAGGAAAAAATCACTTGTTTATGCTTAAAGACACTCCATTCATTCATCAGCATCGGGATCACTTTCGGTTTCCGGTTCGGCACGACCAGCATCAGTCCGATCAGCCCGATCATGCCTAAAACGGAAATAATGAAAAAGACGGCCCGCCAGTTAAGGGCATCCCCTAAATAAGAGCCGAACGGGACACCGAGCATCAGCGCCACGGTTAATCCGCCGTTCATGGAAGCCGCGGCGGCGGAACGTTTTTCAGGCGGCACCATTTCACTCGCAAACACCATGGCGATCGCAAAAAAAGCTCCGTGGATGGATGCGGATAAAATTCTGGAAATCGCCAGCACGGCGAAGTTTGGCGCAAAGACGCTCATCAGGTTGGCAAGGACGAAGATGCCCATCAACCCTAGCAGCACCGGCTTTCTCGGCAGCTTAACCGCGATAATGGTTACGATCGGGCCCGTCAGGCAGACGCTTGCCGCGTACGCCGTAACAAGCATGCCCGCTGAAGATACATGTATATGAAAGTCATCGGCAATCGACGTCAGAATACCCATGACAGCATATTCCGTATACCCGATGGAAAATGTGCAAATCATTAAAACAAAAATCATTAATTTCACAGATGGCTGTTTCATTTTGATATTCAACGCGAATCGCCTCCTTTTTATTAAAAAAAACAACGAATTCCATCTTAAAAGATATCAAAAATGAATTCAATCATTTTTTACTGAAAGGTTGAAACGAATGTGCCCGAAAAGAAAAAGAGGCCGGAACCGGCCTCTTTTGTTATTTTTTTTCTTTTAAAACGGAAATCGGCAGTGCTTCTTCCCCGTCAGACGGGGAAGATCTGTGTCCCCAGGCGAATACGCCGTTGATGTAATCAATGCGGAAAGTGTCATCAGAACCTTCTATCTGATACACCCCGCCGGGCCGAAAGTCTTCCGGGTTCAGCATGTAAGCTTTGGCCATCGTAATTTTCCGTTCAAGCACGGCCAGTTCATTTACAATGCCCATCTGTTCCGCCTTTCGCGCTTTTTCCGTCAGCCCCGCAATTTCGGTCTGTAGTTCATGAGGCGTCATTTGACTGTATCGTTTGTCCATTTCAGTTTACTCCTCTTCCTGCAAGAATTGATCAATATCGTCAATCGAGAATCCTTTTCTGAATAAGTACTGTTTGACCTTCATTCCGCTTTCATAACTGCCGTCATAGCGGTATTTCCTGATCGCTTTTTCCGCATGAGCCTTCAGAGCTTCCATCTCGGCTTCATCATCATTTTCATACTCCGTCTGTTCCAGAGCGGCATTGATGACGTCGAAAGGGAAACCTTTTCGCTGAAGCTGCATCTGCGCCCGCTGTCTGATCTCTTTTGTGGACAGCTTTTTGTCTTTTTTGAGGATTTTGCCGATATGTTTCAGCGCTTCTTGTATTTGCTCATCAAATGTAAACGCGCTGAGCGTCTCCTTGATGGTATCGTCGTCTATTCCTTTCGCTTTCAGCTCGCGGAACAGGACGTCAGGGCCTTTGCCGTTTGTTTTTTTGTGGGTGCTCGCATAAGCTTCCGCAAATTCTTTGTCATTTAAGTAGCTGTAATCGTACAGTTTATGGATGACTTCAGAAATGACCATATCCGGTGTTTCTTTTTTCTTCAGATGATCCCGGACTTCTTTTTCAGAGCGCATCCGGTATGATAAAAATTCTACGGCGCGGTTAAAGGCTTTTTTCACGTCATCGCCGTGCTGGATTTCAAGAATGTCAAGCTCGTCGAGTTCTTTCCCTTTTTTCAGGTCAAAACGCACAAGCACGTCGGCGTCGACGCTGAATGCATATTTCTCATCAAGAAAGATGTTGAAGCGCTCGGTATTTTTCTTTTGGGTCGATATTTTTGTAATAAACGGCATCCCGGTCTCCTTTCCCGCCCCGATGTTCAGGCGTTTTTCTTTTTGGCAAATGAGGTACAGTATATATATCAACGTGTAAGGAGAGATGGATATGAATATCGCGATGACAGGCGGCACCGGTTTTCTGGGCCGGCATCTGACAGGTGTGTTGACCCGCCGGGGACATCATGTCTATATTTTATCAAGAAAACAGAGAGAAACCGAACAAAAAAATGTGACATATGTTCAATGGCTGGCCGAAAACGCGGCGCCTGAGCGCGAGCTTCCCCCTATTGATGTATGGGTGAACCTCGCCGGCAAATCCATCTTTGACCGCTGGACGGACACAACGAAGGAACAAATCATCTCAAGCAGAATAGAAGCGACGAGAGAAGTCAGACGGATTATGAAGCAGCAGCCGAAAAAACCCCGGGCTTTGATTCAGGCCAGCGCCGTCGGCATTTACGGCACAAGCACAGAGAAAACGTTCACCGAACAGTCAGATACGTCAAATGAAGATTTTCTCAGTCATACGGCTCATATGTGGGAACGTGAAGGCCAGAAAATTGAAGCGCTCGGCATCCGGACGGTATATGCCAGATTCGGGGTGATGCTCGGTGAAAAAGGCGCCCTGCCGCTCATGGTTCTCCCTTATAAGCTGTTAGCCGGCGGCACCATCGGCTCTGGACGGCAATGGCTGTCATGGGTTCATGTGGATGACGCCGCGGAACTTATTGCTTTTGCGGTGGAGCATGATGACTTGTCCGGTCCCATGAATGTGACATCGCCGAACCCCGTAGAAATGAAGCAATTCGGAAAGACGATCGCAGGCGTCCTGCACCGCCCCCATTGGATTCCCGTACCGGAACTTTTTCTGGAGAAGGCCTTGGGAGAAATGAGCCTGCTGATCGTAAAAGGCCAGCGCGCCCTGCCTAAGCAGGCGCTGACATCCGGTTTTCAATTTACGTATGAAGAGCTTGATTTCGCTTTAAAGGATCTCTTATCTGCATAAAAACGGAAATAAAAGCCAATCCTATTGGTATTCTGTTTTGAAGGAGGGTCTTCTTTTATGGAAAAGAAGCGCGAAAAACATCAACAGGGAGCCAATCTGAAAAAAATGCAGGAAGTCCTTTATTCCGGTGAATTCAAAAAAGCGGAAAGAGCAGCCAAACGGAAATAAACTGAATAAAGATCGGGACCGGGCAGATACTATGTTTGTTTGATATCACTTTTTTCAGGGGGCGATTGATATGGGCAGAAATCATACTCACAAAAACCGTGATAAAAACAAACAAAAACTTCCTCAAGTTCCGGATGCTTTGAAACGCGAAACAGACGGCACATATGAGGAATATTCAAGCGAGCTTGCTGATTCCGCTGACCGTGAAGCGCAGGCGCGGATGAAAGCCGCTGACAACAGAGCTAAAAGCAAAACCCGCTAAATACGAAATCCCCGCCTCTGTATAGAGACGGGGATTTTTTTTACAGTTCGGTAAACAGGCTTTTTGCCGGCGTCCGTTCTTTCGCCTTAGGCTGTTCATCCGGATAGCCCGTTTGAATGATGGCGGCAAAGCGCTCATTGTCAGCAAGGCCGAAGTCTTGGTGCACTTGTTTGTCATACATAATGCGGCCGCTTTTCCAGACCATGCCGATGCCGTTTTCATGTGCGAGAAGCTGAAGGTTTTGAATCATGCCGCTCAGCGCCGCGAAATCATCGTTTCTCGTAAATTCATTTTCATCTTCTTTTAAGACGACCAGCAAAAATCCCGGAACGGCGCTGAGATTTTTTCTCATGTTCCGCTCTTTTTCCTCGTTGAAATCATCTTTTATCTTTTTGAAAAATGAGACGTAGCTGTCCGCAAGCTTTGCTTTTCCCGCTTCGCTTGCTGCGTAGATAAAACGCCACGGCTCCGTCAGTCTGTGGTTCGGTGCGTAAACGGCCGTTTCAAGCATATCTAATATGACTTCAGAAGGCACGGTTTCCGGTTTAAACGACCGGATGGATCTTCTGTTTCTGATTGTATGTGCAAGACTTTCGTTTTGCTGTAATTGTTCGGTTTTCGGCATGCCGATTCACCTTCCTATCCAAATGAAAATGATTATCATTTATAATATAACGGATACGACCGGCTTTTGTAAACCGTTACGGAAGCTGAAAATTAATTGTTTCGGCATACACGGCCGTTCCCGTCATCTTGATGTTCATCTTTTCGTTATCTTCTGTAATCCTGATTTCCACTTTTCCGTCTTTCCCGATTTCCTGGCCTTGTTCAATCGTGAGGCATTCGGCTTCGGAGCCTCCGTATTGCCGCATATAGGCTGCCATGACGCCTGAAGCGGTTCCCGTGACGGGATCTTCGGTCGTACCGGAGAAAGGGGAAGAAAAATGGCGTCCGTGCAGATCACTTTCCGGATGAACGGTTTCCAGAGAAAACGGATGAACGCTCGCTTTCGGAAGATCGCGCAAAATAGCGGGGAATTGTGCGTTGTCCGGCACCATATTCCGTGATGCTTTAAGTGATCTCAGCGGAACAATCAGTGTCCAGATCCCCGTTGATCCGTAAACAATCGGCAGCTCGCTGTGAAAATCCTCAGCCGTAATCCCGAGCGAGGCCGCAAGCTTTTCTTTGTCGCCCGTAAACGGCAGAAATTGCGGGGGAGCCTGTTCGAGCGTGATGTATACCCGGCCGTTTCGTTCAGCGGATTTTGCGGGAAGAATGCCGGCTTTTGTTTCAATTTGATATGTCTGATCAGCCTGAAGCCTTCCCTTTTCAATTAATGCGTAGAGAGAGGCGACGGTAGCATGTCCGCATAAATTCATTTCGTGGCCGGGTGTAAAATAGCGGATGCGCAGATCGGCTTCTCCGCTTTTACAGAGAAATGAGGTTTCATTGTACCCTGCCATTTCGGCGATCATCTGCATCTCTTCATCTGAATAATCATCTCCGTTAAAGACGATTCCCGCGGGATTTCCCAAATCCGGAATATCGGAAAACGCTTCATATTTAAACACGGTTGCCTGTTTCATTCATCAGCCTTCCTTTCACCTTATGATCATGTTATTCAGTATAACAGAGTGAAATTAGAATTTTTAGTCAATTATTCAAAAAAAAAGACGCCTTTTAACGGCGTCTTTTTTTGGTTTTTCCGATCAGGCGGGTGACGAGGATCATCGTGACGGACAGCGATCTGTTTTTGCGGTACGCCAAGTATTTCCCGCGCCACTCCGGTTTGTATTTTTCTTTAAAGGCCCGCAGCCCGCTGAAGCTGTACATATACCGGACGTTGTTGAAGATGACGGCCGCGATTCTTTCCGACCAGAAAGATGTAAAAGCCGTTCCTACGTTTGACAAAGGCGCCATGCCCATATTGAAGGTGGTATAGCCTTTTTCCTGCGCCCAGAGAAACAGACGGATGAAAAGCGCGTCCATAATACCGTTCGGCGCGCTTTTCCGATAACGCATCAAGTCGACTGATATCTCGCCTTCCTGATACATCGGCATCAGGTTGGCAAAAGCGATGATCTCCCCTTCCGCGTCTTTCACGTAAGCAATCGGCGCCTGTTCCAGATAATCCCTGTCGAAGAAACCGAGGGAAAAACCTTTCTCTTTTTTCGGACCGAGCCATTCGTCCGAAATGTCTTTCAGCTTGGCGATAAACTCGGAGGAAAACGGCGGTTCCCCGACATGAAATGTGTAGCCTTCGCGGTCAAATTTGTTGTTAATCGCCCGCAGCCCCGCTTTTTTCTTACCTGACAGCGTAAATGCCTCCATATCCACGAACGCTTCTTCTCCAAGCTTGAAGAAGTTATAGCCGAAGTCATGGTACAGCGCCAGATCTTCACGTTCGATCTGATAAAACATGACACTCAGCCCCTGCTTATGCGCTTCATTCAGAAATTCCTCAATCACAAGCGGAAAAGAGTCTCTCTGTCCTGACGGATCACCGAGCACGACAAGCCTTCTGGAAATCTGGCTGAACAATAAAAGCGCTTTGCCGTCGCTTGAGAAATAAAACCGCTTATCCCCGAGAAAGCCGAGATGGCTGAGGGCATTTCCGCCTTCTTCCGCCAAAAAGGACTTCAGCCGTTCAGGATCGGCCTCTTCTCCGATCGGCTTCGATCTTTTATGATAAAAGAACGTAAACACAAGGAAAAACAGCGGCACAACAATAATGGCCGTCATCGTGGCATATGTAATGTGCGAATTGTTATGGACGAAATAGTCGTGGCGCAGCAGCCGATTCATTTTATCCCAAATAAAGCCGGCAATGAGATTGTAGTTAAACAAGGCGATAATAAACAGAGCGGCCGCAAAAATCATCTGGCCGAGCGTATACGATGCCTGCTCTCTGATAAACTGCCGCTTTAACAGCACAAGCAATACGATGACGACAGGCAGAATAAAGATCGCGCTGATATTCATTCCTTTTAAGAAACTGAACACAAAACCGCCGACCAGCGCGGCAACCGCCATTGAATAAGAACGTTTCGTCCGTTTGTATAATTCAATCGGCAAAATTAATAGAATCAAAGCCGCGCTTAGCGATAACCCGTTAAACGCAAGGAGCGCCGGGCGCGGAATGTGCGGAATGACCGTCTCCCTGTCGATCGGCAGGGCGACGGACGCAAGCACGACGACTCCCGACACGAAAACCAAAAGCGACAGCGAACCGTAAAGCACCCTGATTAAGATAGCGCGCTGGAATACGAGAAGCACGTTCGTCGTTTCCACGGCAGGCGCCATCTTCGGATTTGATTCCAGCCGTTTCAGCGTATTTTCCGTTAAATCGCCGGCCGCAAAGAACAGCCCGAACACAAACGGAATAAATGAATACACAATCCGGTAGATGACGATGGATGTCACAACCGCCTCCTGGGGAAAGCCCATATTCTGCATGCCGAGCAGAAACAGAAGGTCAAACGAACCGAATCCTCCCGGCACAAGGCTGATGATTCCCCCGATAGCGGCAATGGCAAATACCCCGAATACATGGCGGACATCCGCGTGAATTCCCATGACATACAGAGAATAATACATGACGACAGCCGCCGCAAACCATTCGGCAAACGATGCCCCGATGTAAGAAAAAACCGGATGCCTCGGTTTTGCTTCACCGTCTTCTGCGCCAGCTTTTTTATTGTTGATCCAAGCGGCGATTAAGGCTGCCGGCACAATAAGCGCCACTCCGGCGATAACAGCCCACAGCCACGGTTTCTCACTTGTAATCTCTCCAACCGGCAGAACCCGGGCGATGGTCAGGATACTGAAGACGGACAGCCCGAGCAGCGCTGAGGACGTAAGCCAGGCGATGCCTGCGACGAGGCGTTTTACGTCATTCGTATGTTCTTTGTAAAGCATCGTCCGCAGCCCGACGCCCGCCAGACCGCCGAATCCAAGGACATTGTTAAAGGAATTGGCGATAAAGGAGACCCTGAATACTTTCCAATTCGGAATGTTGAGGCGAAGCGTCCGTTTCAGCACAAAGTCATAAAAGGACATCGCGCTGACGGCAAGAAGGCCGAGCAGAACGAGAATAAATAAATCGTAACGCTCAATCCCGTTAATAATGTACAGCGTTCGTTTAAAAGAAAGGTCTGTCAATTCCTTTTTGGACTGATAAATGACTAAAAGCAAAACTGCAATAGGAAATAATACTTTTAATATCGATAAGGCATTCTTTTTAGTCAGCAATGTTCTCTCCAATCATCATAAAATAGCTTATTTATTATAATTCCCCCAATAATCTCCAACATATTATACACTACCACCTCACATTCAAACAAAACTCGCCTGCAACTTTCTTTCTCTGATTAAAATCAGTAATATGGTATGCAGGAGTATGAATGAGGAAGTGAGACGATGGATTATAATCTGCATGATACAACGGTATTAGGCGGCGATATTTTTTCTCCTGAGGAACGGGATATTTGGGTGCTGTACATGAAAGTGATGACATCGGCGGGGCTCGGCGATGTGTCGGAGTGGATGAAGCTTGATATGAGCATGCCGCAAATGAAGGTGCTGATGCTTCTGAACAACCACGGGACGCTTAAGGTGAGTGATATAGCGGAGAAAATGGGCGCTTCTCTTTCAAATACGACTGGGCTGCTTGACCGTTTAGAAAAATCATGTTTCATTACACGCGCTCCGTCAGAAGAAGACCGCCGTTCAGTCGTCGTTCAATTAACGGAAAACGCGAAAGATATTTTCCGCAGCCTTTATCAAAAAGGACATGTAAAATTGAAGCGTTCATTGGAAACGCTGACCGCTGAAGAAAAACAAACGGTCAATCAAGGGCTTGCCATTTTGGCAAGAGCGCTTGATTCTTCCAAACAGGGATAGAGATGAAAAAGGCCTGCCGGTATCGGCGGCCTTTTTTTGTTTGACATTTAATTCACTTGAAGTGAATAATATATTCGAAGTGAATTAAAAAACGGAAGGATTGATCAGTATGCCGGAGCCATTGCAAACAGAAAAAAACCAGAGCCGGGCCATCACTCTCTTTACGATCGGTGTGTTCATGGCGGCGCTGGACAACGGAATTATTTCCGCTGCTCTGACGACGATTAACAGCTCTTTTGATGTTTCTCCTTCATGGGGATCGTGGGGAGTGACCCTTTACACATTGGGACTCAGTGTCAGTGTGCCGATTGTCGGCAAGCTGTCGGACCGATACGGGCGGAAAAAGCTGTTTATGATTGAAGTCGGGCTGTTCGGACTCGGCTCTTTGCTTGTCGCACTCAGTCAGAGCTTCCCGATGTTTTTGGCGGCACGGCTCATTCAGGCGCTTGGCGGCGGCGGAATTTTTATAATCGGGAGTTCGCATGTGCTGGCCGTGCTTCCGAAGGAGAAACAGGGGAAAGCTCTCGGGCTTTTAGGGGCGATGAACGGTATGGCGGCCGTCCTCGGACCGAATATCGGGAGCTTTTTGCTTGATGTAACCGGGTCGTGGCATTGGCTGTTCTTAATTAACCTGCCGATTGCCGCCGCTTTGGTTGTGTGCGGCGGTTTGTTTATCGCTGAAACGAAAGAGCCTGGGGCGAAACGGCTTGACCTCGCCGGCACAATGCTGCTGTCTCTTGCGATCTTATCTTGCATGATCGGTATCACGAATCTCAATGGGGCGAAGCTGTCAGAAAGCATAATGGACGTAAAGGTGTACGGGTATCTTTTGGGATCGGCACTTCTCTTTCTGGTGCTGCTTAAGGTCGAAAAGCGGGTTGAAAACCGAGGGGGCGATCCGATTCTCGCCTACTCGCTGCTGCAAAATAAAGTGTTTCAATGGACGCTCGTCATCGGATTTTTATCGGGAGGGCTGCTCGCTGCGGTCATTTTTATTCCTTCTTATGCGGAGCAATATTTGCACGTATCGGCGGAGAAAGCGGGTTATTGGATGACGCCGCTCGCGTTGGCGTCAGGAATCGGAGCGTGGCTCGGCGGGGCGATCACGGATAAAAAAGGGCCGGTCTTTTCCGCGGTTGTATCAGGCGCCATCGCATTTGTCGGCTTCAGCCTGTTTCCGTTATGGGTGACGGATAAATGGGAATTTGTCACAGCGAGTGTCATTGCGGGGATCGGTTTCGGATTTCTGCTCGGGGCTCCGCTGAATGTGCTTGTATCAGAAACGGCGGGCCAAAACAAAGGAACAGCGCTCGGCACGCTGTCACTCGTAAGGCAGGTCGGGCTGACGCTCGCTCCGGCTTTATATGCCGGCTTCATTACAGCGGGCTTTGACCGGATCGGAGATGACATCAAAAACCGTTTAGCGAAAAGCGGCATTCCCGCTGATCAGGCGCAAACGCCCGATATCGGCGGCGGACTTTCTTCGTTGCAGGAGCAGGTAAGCCGAATCCCCGTTCCCGCCGTCAAAAAAGCGGTTTCTGATGCGATTGAAGCAGGCATTTCCAGCGGCTACCACCATCTTTATACGGCAGCCGCCGTCATTTCATTATGCACGATTGTGTCTGCGGCTGTTTTGGCGTTTTTCCGGAAGCCGGCATCCTCTAAGACAGATGCCAGCCCATCCGCCGGGAAAGCTCAGTAATATGGGCGATGTGATGTTCAGAGTGCCAGACATATAGTCCGAGCGCCTGTTCCAGCGTAACCGTCTCTTTAGATACAGGATGGAAGTATGTCCGTTTGAATTGGGCTTCCGTCATGGAGCGCAAAAGAGCGGCCCATCTTCTGTGCAGGAGCGTTAACAGCTCAAGCGCATCCCCGCAAGCGGCGGTTTTGGAATCATGAAGATCAGCCCAGCCTTTTTCATCATAAGGACGGATTTCCGGTTCATTCTCCGTTATGCTCAATTTAAACCGGCTATAGCCGTTCATGTGGCTGTCCGCCAGATGGTGAACCACTTGGCGGACAGTCCATCCCCCTTCGCGGTACGGCGTATCAAGCTGACTGTCCGACATCGCTCTGACAGCTTGTTTCAGTTTGGCCGGAGCGTGTTCGAGCGCATTGATCCATTCTTGTTTCTGTCCGGCCGAAATCGATTCAGCCGGCTGATACTCTCCAATCGGATAGCTGAGGGTTTGTTTTTCCATTTTTGTCTCTCCCGTTGATCGTATTATGAAAGTATGATGGTGATGTCGCAGCCTTCCGCTTTCGCTTCACGAAAGACCTGAAGCACACTCTCGGCACCATTTTCTGTAAGCTGCTTGCTTTGTTCAAACTGTCTCCATTCCAAAACAAGCGGGTACTCCACCCAGCCGGTCAGACAATCCCATAAAGCGTCAAGGTTTTCACCGTAGTATTCAGGAAGGGCAAGTTCCTTTTTCAATGTCTGATGCAGGTCGCTCATACTTCTGATTTGCTCCCCGTTAATAACTGCTTTATTCATGCGCGGCTCCTTTCCCATGATTTTATTCTATCAGTTTACCATTTTCCTCTTCAGAAGTGGCCGGAGTCTGCCGCGGTTCCAGCTGGACGATGCCTTGCCCGCCGTCAACGGCCACCCTGTCCCCCGTTTTCAGTTTTGACGTTGCATTTCCGCACCCTACAACGGCAGGAATCCCAAGTTCCCGGGCGACGATCGCCGCGTGGGACAAAGGGGCGCCGACGTCCGTTATGATGGCAGCCGCTCTCGGAAAAAGCGGGGTCCAGCCTACATTGGTTGTCGAAGTCACTAAAATTTCCCCGGCCGCAAAAGAATCCCCGTCTTCCGGAGCATCTAGGACACGGACAATGCCCTCCACTCTCCCGGCCGCTCCCGCGAAACCTTTTAAAGTATGCGCATCATCAGTTTCCGCAGGCATAAAAGCATCGTAATAATCCGCTCTTCTGTCAGGCTCCTCAGCCCATTTAAACGGATTGAATCTTCCGTTAATAACGGATGGGAACGGCGGCAGTTTTTTATAGGTTTCATAGTTTTGCTTTCTCGCTTGAATCGACGCAACCGCCGGCTCTTTCCCCGCGAGCAGATCGGTTATTTCATGCAGATACAAGAAGAAAATATCGTCCTTCATGCCGGTCATTTCCGCCGCTCTGAGCGCGAATGCTCTGGCTGTC
Source organism: Bacillus sp. SJ-10 (assembly GCF_002843505.1). NCBI lineage: Bacteria > Bacillati > Bacillota > Bacilli > Caryophanales > Bacillaceae > Bacillus > Bacillus sp. SJ-10. The sequence goes on from NZ_CP025258.1 coordinate 3,860,231, forward strand.
CGGTACACCCTGACAAATTCGGATCTGGTTGTTTCTCTAATATTCGCGTATTCTGACGCTTTTTCCATTTTGGCTTTGAGCCATTTGACCTTATGAGGAAACTTTTCTTCAAATCTTCGGAAGGCCTGTTCATGCGCCTGCTGCTGTTTCAAAAGCAGTTGTTCGGCATCAATACCCGACTCCTTGTGTTCTTTGATCTGCTTCGTCAGCCAATCCCGGTTTTCTCCGGGATGCGGTATGGAAAGTTCGTATTCATGCGGGCCTCGGTGGCCTTGGTTCCTGAGATATTCTTCCTCGCTCATACGGCCTTTCATGACTTGATCAATGCCGATAATCGGCTCCAGGCTGGCCAGTCCGCCTTTTCCCCTCAGATTGGAAAGCAGGAGATTCGCATCTTCTATTCCTGCGAGTTTTGTTAATTGAGAGGTTAACGACGAAGAGGATTGCGCAGAATCACGCCCGCCGGATATTAACGCAAACCACGCGTTGCATAAATACGAATAGATCTCATTGTTCCATATCGCTAATAATGTCCGCTCCGTTTCGGCACGTTTCAGCTTTTCCTCAATATTCCGGCACCACTCCGGCGATTCGTCCAAATAGGAGGACATGTTTTTTTTCGCGTGCTTCATTTTCGACAGATACGGTTTCAGTTTTTTCGAGATGATCTTCAAAAGTTCATACTTTGAGAACGGATATAAAGGAATCTTCATTTCCGCCGGGATTTCTCCCAATGTATCGCTCATCATTTTTCCTATTTTTCCGCCTTTCGGATTCAGACCGAAAGCGGCGAGAACGGAAAGAGGCTGGCTCATATTGTTATAGGCTCTGCCGCAAATATTGCCGGACCAGACATAATAGCCCGGAATGATGCCCGACTCTTCATCCAGATTCCGGAGGAGCGACCATGTCAGCGGCGTCATCACATCGGGAATCGCTTCTCCTATATTTGTGTTTGTCCATAAAAAATCACCGCTGAAAGAATCATTCCATTCATAGGTTTCCAGATTTCCGGCTTGTAAGGTCGTAATCGGGCGGGATTGAAGAATATACAATGTCCCGCCCGCGGCGGCCCATTCAATATCCTGCGGCCCTCCGAGATCTTTTTCCAGCTTTTTCGCCAGTTTATAGAGCTTTGACGCATATTTGCGAAATTCTGCGGGGCCGTCATATTTTTTCTTGGGCCGTGCCAGTTTAAAAGAATAGGCATCAGCTTCCCCGGAAACAAGCTGCTCCCCGAGACCGTAGACGTAATTGCCTGTCATCTCCCGCCTGCTCCCCGTAATCGGATCTGCGGTAAACAGCACTCCGGATATCTCACACGGTATCATCAGCTGGATGACGATTGCGATTTCATGCTCATCTTCCATTCCCTGAACGGCGCTGTACGCTTTTACCCTTTCTGACTGTGCCGATCGGCGGACTTCATCAATCGCCCTGGACATGTCTTGATCTGTTTTGACATTCAACACCGTATCGAATTCTCCGGCAAAGGAAGCCTGAGCGGAATCCTCGCTCAGCGCGGATGAGCGTACGGCAAACAACGCAGAAGCATGGCGGCTGCGGATGGAATTCACATATTGATCAATAGCCTCTCTCGCCTGATGGCGGAGCTGTCCGTCCTGAAAGGCTGACGGCAAAATCACAAACCCTTCAGGCACAGGATACCCGCTTTGATACATTTTAGAGAGAATGCTTCCTTTTCCCCCCGCAAAGGAATAAAGTTCGGCCGGAAGTTCTCCGAATGTTTTGACACAGTCATTCATAATGTCCCCGCTCCTTTTTAGTCGTTCATCCAAGCTCACAGTTTTTCTCTTTTTCACTTTTTTTGAAAGTATTTCCTATAAGTATACAATATATCGGTCTTCACAAGGGAGAAAATCGATGGCGTTATTTTGTCATAAATGCATCCGTCAAAACGGCCGCAGGCGGGGGTCTTCAGCCTTACAGTGAAAGCGCTATTAAAATTAGAGATAGGCTGCCCGATACTGCTTACCTGGCATTCGCTGCCGGCTTGCCGCGTGGGGTTTCGTTTGCAGGTTATGTACAACTTCCGTATCAAAAAGGCGGCCGAAACGCCGCCTTTTTTTCAGACTGTGCGGCCATGATGCGCCGCCGTATTTCTTTTGGTCTGCTTCGGCTGATACACTTTCCCGACAAACAGGTATCCGTATCTGAAATGGTTGCACACCCAAGATACGAAAATGGGACCGAGCGTGCAGATCAAAAATAAAAGAAGGATAGCAGCCGGCAAAGGCATTGACCGCAAATAGCCTTCCAGAAGATATCCGCTGATTAAAAAGTAGGAGTGCAGCAGATAGATTGAAAACGAATAGTTGCTGATCATCATCACAATCGCGGGCACTTTTTTGAGCTTTGAAAACAGATGAAAACACAGAAAGATCATACTGACCGCGTAAATCATAATATCCGGACGCTTAGAGGAAATGGAGCCGCCGCTGATATATGAAACGGCCACAATCAATATTGCCGATACGGCCGCACTGAAGTAAACCGCATAACGGTACTGATTGATGAGCGCTAAAAAACGCGGATATTCCTTTCCGCAATAAAATGCCAGACAGAAATAAAACACCCAGCCCGGAAACGGAACCCAAAAGAACGGAAAAATAGAATCAAGCCCCGATGATGCCGGCGGATGAAAGATGGAAAAGTAAGCCAGATAGACGGCGTTGATGATAAACGAAACAGACAGCACCCACACGGGAGATGTGTTGTTCAGCCAGCGGTGCAGCAGCATATGGAGAATGTAAAATTGAAAGATCACAAGAATGAAGTAGCCGATGAAGTTTCCTAAAAACACATTTTCTAAAAATTCACCGATCACTGAAATGAATCCGGCTCCTTCTTCCGCCACGCTTTTCATTAAAATGGCATCCACCGCGGCAATAAACAGAAACGGCACGAAAATGACTTTGCCCCTTTTCTTTAAAAAACCCGCGGGAACGCCTCCCGGGTATGACCTGGCAAGCAGAAATTCCGAAATAAAGATAAACGCCGGCGTGCTGAACATCAGCAGGGTCCGAAAAGCATCAACCGTATGGGCGGCACTGGCTAAGGACTCTTCCTGAATCATCAGCACCATTGAAACTGTGTGAAGCAGAACGACGCTTAAACAGGACAGGCAGCGAATCACGAAAATTTCTTTTATCTGCATGCGGCCGCTCCTTTTTCACAAGCGCGCCGGACTTTAGCGTATGCTTGGCGCAGCCATTTTTCCCGCAGCTCGGGTGTGCTCGTTTTGACGACAGAAAAAAGGTTCCGCTCGGCTTTTTGAATGCCGCAAAATTGCAGAATGCCTTTTTTCAGCGTAATCCAGTCCGAGTTTTTCCGGAACCACTTTAAGTACCAGCCCGGGGAATCCGCCGTATAAAAGACCTGTGCCGTCTCTGCCCGGAGCAGTCCTTTTACGCGGCCGTTTTCATATGTGTAGGCTTCTCCGGCGACAAGCACTCTGTCAAAAAAGCCTTTCATAATCGCCGGAACGCCTCCCCACCACAGCGGGTAGATGAAAATGAGATGATCCGCTTCTTTCATCAGTTTCCGGTATTTCTTCGTTTCAGCGTCCCGGTTCATGTCAGAGCGCTTTTTTTCGCCGCCGTACTTCAGCACGGGATCAAATTGGTCGGCGTATAAGTCAATGACCGTATAGCTTCGGCCGCTGTCCTTTAAAGCCATGACGACGTATTTTACGAGAGTCGCATTGAAACTGTTCTCATCCGGGTTTGCATACACAATCACCGTCTTCATATGTCCCTCCCAATATTTATTAATTTTTACAATGATTATATCATGATGTCATATGAATGAGGCAAAGACATGAGAAAGGCTTTTTCCGGTTCCGCTGCCGTTTCGATAACCCCTTTCTGCATATTTTCGCTGATTTTGCCGCCGCAGATTCAATGACAAGCATCCGGCACTTCTGCGTTTTTGAGCGGCGGTATGGTATACTAGCTGTCAAATGAATGGGCTTGGAGGACAACATGAGAATTTTAAAGTACGCGATTTTAGGGCTTTTGCGAAAAGGCGAATTGAGCGGATATGATATATCGAGCTATTTTAAGGAAGAGCTCGGCCAGTTTTGGAGCGCAAAGCACAGCCAGATTTATCCGGAATTAAAAAAACTGACGGCTGAGGGATTTATTACGTTTCGCACTGCGATTCAAGGAACGAAGCTTGAGAAAAAAATGTACACGCTGACTGGCAAGGGAGAGCTGGAGCTTGCTGCCTGGCTGACGAAAAAAGACCCGATTCCGGAAACGGTGAAGGATGAATTTATGCTGAAGGCTTATTTCATCTCAGCTTTGACGCAGGAAGAAGCGGATGAGCTATTCACCGACCAGCTCGTAAAGCGGAAGGAGAAATTGTCCGATCTGGAAAACAGTTATCAAGAACTGATGACATCGTCCGCGGAGGCGGATTCTTTTTCTTCTCCTGATTTCGGCCATTATCTCGTGCTGACAAAAGCGCTTGAGCGGGAACGGAATTATATTTCCTGGCTTGAAGATATTTTGGCTCTCATCAAAAAAGCATAAACAAAACGGGGCGGCTCTGTATCTGCAGGCCGCCTGTTTACGTTCTGAGAACCGCATTGATAAACGAATCAGCCATTAAAATAAGAAAAAGCAGACTGAAATACACAATCGAATAAAAAAACATCCCCTTCGACCATTGCGTGTCATCCGCCGCCTGAAAGCCTTTGACGCTCCGGTACAGCCAGATGGCCCCGAGCAGGAGAGCGGACGCGGTATAAAACGGGCTGACGTCTATATAAAGAGGAACGAGCAGCGAAACCGCAGTCAGAACGGCGATATAGCGCAGCATTTTTATTTTTGTGACGCGATTGCCTTTTATAATCGGCAAAAGCGGAATGCCGGCGGCACGATACTCTTCCTTTCGCCTGATTCCGATCGCCCAGAAATGCGGCGGCTGCCACAAAAACATAATCGCGTATAACAAAATCGCGGGCATATCAATGTACCCGGTCAGCGCGCAATAACCGATTAAAGGCGGAGCCGCCCCCGGAAAGCTGCCGACAAATGTGCTCCAGACGGATTGTCTTTTAAACCAAAGCGTATAAACGACGGCATACAGCAAAAAGGCAAGCAGCCCAAGAACGGCGGTCAGTACATTAAGCGAAGCAAGCATGATGAATCCGCATGCGCCGAGGCATGTGCCGTACAGGATCATGACCGACGGCGGTATTCTCCCCGTGACGCTTGCGCGGGTGCGGGTTCGCGCCATTTTTGCGTCCATGCCGCGGTCAAAGAAGTTATTAAAAACAGTGCTTGATGCCATGACTAACGCCGTTCCGATCATAGCAACCGCCATGGCGGCAAATATACCGGGCCCTCCGCCCGTCCTTTCCGACTGAAGCCATGCGATCCAAAATCCGCCCAATGCGGCGAGTGAATTTGAGATGATAATCCCCGGTTTGGCAATAATGATAAAGTCCTTGACCGTCATCCGGTTTCCGTTATGCTTCATAGACTGTTCCGTCTGTGCTGCATTTGAGTTCATTTGTTCAGGTTCTCCTTTTTCGGCTTATCATATCAGGAAGAATCAGGAAGCACAATTGTTTTGGGCATTTTTCACACAATTGTAAATTGTGTGAAAAGCCGCATCTTGTGTCCGGATGCGGCTTTTCCCTTTTTCTATTCAAAGTCTGCCCATACAGCACCCCGATCTGCTGAACGGATACAGTTTTCAATCCAGCGGATGCCCTGAGCTCGAGCCGGCGATGGCGGGCTCTCCGCGTCATTTTTGCGCCTCACTGAGATGTTCGCTCTCTTCAGTCACAGACGTTCTTTCCCGAGCCTTTTCAAGAAAACTTCAGAAAAATAAAAACCCTTGCCGGTTAGACGGCAAGGGTTGTTTCTTACAGTGTAAATGCGATATCCGCCCCTGATACAGGGTCTTTGACGAATACGCCCTCTTCTTTTTCTTCGATCTCAAAGCCGGCATCGGTCAGCGCTTTTGTCACACGTGACAGCTCTTTTTGATGCGGCAGCGCGATGGTGTAATAATCCAGCCCGCTTGCATTTCCCGGTTTCGGCGGCGCATGTTTTCCGGCCCATATATTCAGACCGATGTGATGATGATACCCTCCCGCCGAAACAAACAGAGCGGACATGCCCGCGTAATTGCCGACAATGTCAAAACCGAGAATATCGGTGTAAAACGCTTTGGCTTCCTGTAAGTCCGTCACATGAAGATGGATGTGGCCGATAACAGTTCCTTCTGGGAGACGGCTTTTCCGTTCAGCTCCGGCTTCTTCCAAAAGCCCGTCCACATCGACGGGCGCCGTTTGCATGACATAATTGCCCTCTGCATCCCGGCGCCACGTGCTGCGGGGACGATCGGCGTATATTTCAATACCGTTGCCGTCCGGATCAGACAGGTAAAGAGCCTCACTGACCGCGTGATCCCCCTGACCGAGCGCGATACCGTTTTCAATCAGCCTGGCCAATGCGATGCCGAGTTCTTTCCGGTCAGGCAGAAGTATCGCGAAATGGTAAAGGCCGGTGACAGACCGCTCCGGCAGAACGACGGCGCTTGGATTTTCTTCAAGCACCAGCAGGACGCGTTTTCCGTCTGCTGACAGTCTTGCTGAACGATCTGTCTGCGAGATGACTTGAAGGCCGATTACATTCCGGTAAAAGCCGAGCGAGCGTTCCATATTTTTAATGGTCAATTTGACATAGCCGATTGCCGTATCTTGATGAATGCCGGTCATTTGAACGCCTTCTTTCTTATGCTCAAAAAGTTTCTCCCTTTTTTGATTTGAAAAGGAGCTGATCCAATGAAAGCAGACGGCTTCCTGAAAGCGCTAAGTGAATTGACGCAACCAGTAAAATGAAATCAAATTCCGATCCGCCCATAAATGGTGAGGAAAGCTTCGCCGTGAAGATGGCGCCGACTAATGTGACGGCAAACAGAACGCCGATAATGCGCGTTGCCAAACCGAAAAAGATCAGAACCCCGCCGACAAGCTCAATCGTTGCAATGACATAGACCATAAAGGCCGGAATCCCGATGCTCTGGAAAAATTGCGCAGTTCCTTCCAACCCTTGAAACTTGGATAAACCGTGAACAAAAAAGATAATACCTGTTACAACCCTTAAAAGCAGTGTTCCTGATTCGAATGATTTATTCATAAAATCCTCCTTGAAAATTATTATCACTTACTTTATGTAAGCTAGTATATATACATAACTTATTTACGTCAAGTAATTTTGTTACATTTAACGAAAATAACTTAAAAGTACTATTTGCCTTCGCTAAAAAAAGACCTCCGCACTCTGTCGGAGGTCTTTTTCCCTATCTATGATTCCCGGAACTGGCTTTCATATAATTCTTGGTAAAACCCGTTCTGGCTGAGAAGTTCGGCATGGGTACCTTTTTCAGCCATTTCGCCGTCTTTCAGTACAAGAATCTGATCGGCTTTTTGAATCGTGTTCAGCCTGTGAGCGATGATGACGCTTGTTCTGCCCGCCATTAAACGGCCGAGCGCTTCTTGTATTTTCACTTCGGTCACTGTGTCAATGTTGCTCGTCGCTTCATCCAAAATGAGCAGCACAGGGTCCGCCAGCACAGCTCTCGCAATGGAAATAAGCTGTTTTTGTCCTTGGCTGATGCCCGCGCCGTTTTGGGTAAGGACGGTATCGTAGCCTTTCGGGAGCCGTTCGATGAATCCGTGGGCATTGGCGGCTTTTGCGGCTGCCTCCACCTCTTGATCAGATGCATCCAGACGGCCGTAACGAATATTTTCCATGATGGTGCCCTGAAAGAGAAAGGAATCCTGCAGGACAAACCCCATGTTTTTTCTCAAACTGGATCTCGTCAGTTTTTTGATGTCCGTTCCGTCAATGAGGATTTTTCCGTTATTCGGCTCGTAAAAACGGGCGATCAGGCTCGTAACGGTTGTTTTACCCGCTCCGGTCGGTCCGACGAAGGCGATTGACTGTCCTTTCGGAACGCTGAAGGACAGGTGTTTTAAGATCAAGCTGTCTTCCTGATAGCCGAAGGAGACATCTCGGAATTCAATTTCTCCCGTTTTGATCGGCTGGTACAGCGCATGCTCTTCATCTTCCCGCTCCTCTTTTTCATCCAGCACGTCAAACACCCGTTCAGCCCCGGCGATGGCCGATAACATCGTATTGAACTGATTGGCTAAATCATTTAAAGGGCGCGTGAACTGCCGCGAGTATTCGGCGAATACGACGATGGCACCGATCGAGATCCATCCCTTCAGCGCAAACAGCCCGCCGACCGCCGCTATAATCGTAAAGCTTAAATTGTTTAAAGAGTTCATGACTTTCGGAATGAATCCCGAAATTGTCTGCGCCCAAAACCCCGATGATTGTAACGCTGCGTTTTTTTCTAAAAATTGTTCCATGACGCGGTCTTCCCTCGAATAGGCTTTAATGACCTTCGCCCCTGATATCGACTCTTCAATAAAACCGTTCAGCTCGCCGAGGTTTTTCTGCTGCTGTTTAAACAGCAGTCCCGTCCGGTTGGTGATCCATTTAATGCTCAAAAGCATGATCGGAATAATCAAAAGCGTGATCAATGTTAAAAGCGGACTCATGTACAGCATGACGGCGATTGTGCCGACGAATGTAATGACGCTCGACAGCACTTGAATGACGGATGTATTTAAAGTGGAGCTGACATTTTCGATATCATTGGTGACCCGGCTCATTAAGTCCCCGAGCCGCTGTTTATCAAAAAACGGAATCGGCAGCTCATGCAGATGGGTAAACAGCTCGCTCCGCATTTTAAACACGGTGCTTTGCGAGATATTGATCATCCAATAGTTTTGAAACCATAAGGACAATGATTGCACGAGGTAAATCACAAACAGGATGAACAGCACCCCCGCCAATCCGTCTGTCGTCTGTCCGACGATAAAATGATCAATCGCTTTCCCGATGACGAACGGTCCGAGCAGGCCGAATATGGCGCTTATGACTACCATGATGATCACAAGGGTTAAAAGCCCTTTTTTCTCGGCTACATAAGACCAGATTCTGCGCAGCGTGCCTTTTGTATCTTTTGCTTTCGCGCGTTTTCTGCCGCCTTCATTTGATTTGAGCGGTATTTTCGGATATCGGAAAGGTTTACGAATGTCTTTTTGCATTGTCAGCTCCCTCCTTTCCGAATTGTGATTCATAAATCTGCCGGTACAGATGAGACTGTGCCATCAGCTCTTTGTGCGTGCCTTTGGCCAGCAGTTCGCCGTCTTCAAGCAATAAGATGGTGTCAGCCTTCATCGCAGTCGTTATTTTCTGCGTAATAATCAGTGTCGTGCATTCATAGGATCTGATCGCTTGTAAAAGCTTTGCTTCCGTCTGAAGATCGAGCGCGCTCGTACTGTCATCTAACAGCAGGAGGGACGGCTTTCTGATAAAAGCGCGCGCGATGGAAATCCGCTGCTTCTGCCCGCCTGACAAATTGACGCCCCGCTGTCCCAGCACCGTGTTGTATCCGTTTGACAGCTTCATAATCGTGTCATGGATTTGCGCGTCTTTGGCCGCTTCCATTACTTCATCTAGTGAAGCATCCTCCCGCCCCCAGGCGATATTTTCACGGATGGTGCCCGAAAACAGAAGCACTTCCTGCGGCACATAGCCGATTTCCCTGCGCAGCCCGCAAGCGGAGAATTCACCGATCGGTTTGCCGTCTATGAAAATACTGCCCGAATCAGCCGTGTACAGGCGCGGAATCAGCTGAAAAAGCGTTGATTTCCCTGAACCTGTCGCGCCCATAATGGCAACCGTTTCTTTCGGGCTGGCAGAAAAGGACACGTGATGAAGCGCGTCTTTTTCCATGCCCGGATAGCGGAAGGACACTTCGCGAAACTCAATCCCGCCTGCAAGCGCCCGTGCCGGGTCCTGCCCCGTTCCCTCGCCGCCTTCTGTTTCCAGCACCTCGCCGATTCTTTCTCCGGAAGCCTTCGCCCGGGAAAATACCATGATGAGAAAAGGAAGGACGGACAGCGCGCCTGTAATCCGCGTCGCATAGTTAATGACGGAAACGACATCGCCGACCTGCGCTCCGCCCTGAGCAATGCTTTTGGCGCCGAACCATAAGATAAACAAAATGCAAATGTTCATCAGCAGCATTAAAATCGGCATCGCCGCTTCCACGAGACGAAAAGCGGAGACCGTTTTTTCCATCAGCTTCGTATTCGATTTCAAAAAACGTTTCACTTCGTGGTTTGCACGGAGGAGCGCTTTAATCAGTTTGATCGCCGTCAGGTTTTCCTGCATGATCGTGTTGACCTGATCAAGCCGCTTTTGCACAGACCGAAACAGCGCGCCGCCTCTTTTCAGCACCCACAGCAAAAACAAAAGCAAAATCGGCACCGTGATCAGCAGAAAAAACCCGAGTTTCGCATTGACGGTCAGCGAGAGAATAATGCCGCCCGCGATCATTAACGGCGCACGAAGCATAAACCGGAGACTCATGAAAAGCATATTTTGGACCTGTGTCACATCGTTTGTCAGCCGGGTGATAAACGATGTGGATGAGAATTGCGCAAACGTCGAATAAGAGAAGGATTGAATTTTTTGAAAAATCCCTTTTCGCGTATCATACGCATAGCTCTGGCTGATGTGGGCGGAGTAGAATGAATTTAAAATGCCCGATGCGAATGAAACAGCGGTCAGTCCGATCATCACGCCGCCCCACAGCCAAACCGTACCGAGATCCTGCTTTAAAATTCCTTCGTCAATGATTTTCCCGATCAGCAGGGGCTGTATCAGCTCTACCGCAAGCTCGATGAGCATGAAAAACAGAGCGATTCCCGCCAAAAGAGAATACGGTTTTACATATGATAAAGCCTTTGACATGTGTAAGCCTCCAAATCCTTTGTTCAATATTATTATTTTATGCCTTTCCGGCAAATGAATAAAGAAATTTGGTGTGCCGTTTTTTCAATAATCTGCGAAAAAGATAAAACCTTCCCGGGGAGGGGAAGGTTTTGACCTTATTGATCCAATTGCTGTTCAATACGCTCCCGCATTTGCGGAACGCCTAATCCGACAATGACCTGAAGCGCCCTGCCTTTTCTGACGACGCCGTGGGCTCCCAGCTCTCTGAAATCGGCGTCACTTTTGACCTTTGATTCATCAGCGACAGTGACGCGGAGACGGGTGGCGCAGTTGGTGACCTCCGTAATATTGTCTTTTCCGCCCAGCGCTTCAATATACAAAGCGGCTGTATCCCGCTGTGTTTCGTCTGCCGCCGCTGTTTCTTTTGAAGCCTGCTTCCGTTCTCTGTACTCCTTTTTCGAATAGAGCTTTGTTTCCTGCCCTTCCTCTTTTTCTCTGCCCGGTGTGGCGATGTTGAATTTGAGAATGAGGAAACGGAAGACGAAAAAGTAAATAGCGGTAAAACACAACCCGATGATGATCTGGTATACATACGTCAAGCCGTGGCTTGACGCCAGCGGGATCCAGTTCAAGGTCGCAGCTTCGATCAAACCGCCTCCCATATTTCCGACGACGCCGGCCATATACATGACGGTTGCCATGGAAGCGGCAAGCAAAGCATGAACCGCAAATAAAAACGGCGAGATAAAAAGGAATGTAAATTCAATCGGCTCTGTAATTCCCGCGACAATGGACGTTAAGGTGACCGGAATCAAAAGGCCGGCGACGATTTTTTTCTTTTCCTTTGAAGCCGTGACGTAAAAAGCGAGCGCGATTCCCGGAATGCCGAAGATTTTCGAGTTGCCGTGAAGCGCGAATCCCCCCTGCGGGAACAATTCTTTCAGCGGTTTGACGCTTTGAGAGTATTCCCCGAGATGCTGCGCCCAATAGGTGACGATACCGCCTTCAGCCACAGCCGGACCGTAAATAAACGGCGAGTAAATAAAATGATGCAGACCGGTCGGGATTAAAATCCGCTCCAGGAACGTGTAAATCCACACGCCGATCGCCCCGGAAGAAACGAGAAAACTTTGCAGCGATCCGATTCCGGACTGAACCATCGGCCATACGTATGCCACCGCAAGTGAAATCGGTATCATAATAAAGAAAGAAATGATAACGATGTATGAAGATCCTTGAAAAATCCCCAGAAAATCCGGCAGTTTTTTATCAAAATAACGATTGTGCAAATACACGACAATAGATGAAATAAAGATGGCGCCGATAATATTCGTATCAAGCGTTTTGATGCCGGCGATCATCGTCAGCCCGCTCGTTCCGCCGGCTTCCTGAGTCATATCGACATGAAAAGCCCCGCCCCAAACCGTCAGAATCGCATTGATAAAGTAATTGAATGTCAGATAGACTGTAAGCGCTTCCAAACAGGCTCGTGCCTGCGCTTTTTTCGCTAAAGCGACAGGTATGCCGATCGCAAACAGGAGCGGCATTTGATTAAAGACGGTCCAGCCGCCCTGTTCAATGACGTACCAGCATTGATACCAAAGCCCGTCAGGATCAGCCAGCGGCCCCATAAGCGTTTTATTTTTAAACAGCGTACTCAGACCGACAATAATACCGGAAAATGCAAATAATAAAACAGGCACAAACATCGCGCTGCCGAAGCGCTGGACTTTTTGCATCATTTCACGTGACCTCCCGCTATTTATCAAAATTTTCGAGCTCTTTATAATCAACATATGCACGGAATAACGCTTCGCCCACCAGAAAAAACGGGGCAAATGCGACGATTTCCGTTTTATCGCTTAACGTCACCGGCTTGCTGGTCGCATAAAGATTATACGGCGTCGTTTGCGCCAGTACGTTGTTTTTCAGATTGGTGATTGAAATAAACGGAACTCCCTTTGCGGACAGGGTCCTTACCTGCGGAATTAATTCGGGTGTTTCACCGGATAAAGAAATAATGATGAATACGTCATCAACCTTAAAATCATCACACATGATATCAAACTCTATAATGTCCTGAATTAAAATCAGATACTTCCGCCGGGATACAAACATCCGCTGCAGCTCACGGGCGCACACCCTCTGAGCCGTCCCCGATCCGTAAACGAAAATCCGTTTTGCTTCATCTATCAGCCGGCACATCTCCGTCATATCTTTTGACTTCACGTATTTTACATTGGCTTCAATATCATCCAGCAGCTTTTCAAACGTCATATTCTCGCCCTCTTCAGGCTGATCCTCCCATTTCAGAAAAACCCGGAATTCACTATAGCCGCTGAAGCCCAGTTTTTGGGCGAGCCGCAGGATGGAAGACCGAGAGACATTGCAGGCTTTCGCCATGTCATTGATACCGAGATGGTAGCACGTATGTTTATGATTCAATATATATTTTAAAATATAAAAATCGTTGTCATTTAATTTCGCGTAATGCTGGTTAACCAGTTCTTCAAGACTCATCCCAAAAATCCCCCCGTTTTCTTTCTATTATATAGAATAACAGATAAAGAAAACGGGGACGATTGTCATCAAGAAATATGAGACGGACTTACATCAAGTTCAGGCCAGTAGTCCTTATTAGCCTCCATCAGATCTTCAAGAATCAGTTTTGCCACACGGGCGTTCGGCACTGTTTTTGACAGAATCAGCGCCTGCCACAGCTTTTGAAATGACCGCTCTTCCCACGCTTCAGCCGTCAGTTTTTCGACAGACACCTGCTGTTCCATCAGGCCTTTTTGAAATTGCGGTATGCTCCCGATTGAGAGCGGTTCAGGTCCGTTTGAACCTACGAGACAAGGAATCTCAACCATGGCTGACGGATCAAAGTTTGCGATCGCGCCGTTATTTTCAACGATTAACAGCATTCTCTCCCCTGTGTTGTAAGCGATGGCCCGGGCAAGGTCGACGATATAGGAAGCATGATCATCAATTTTAATTTCACTGTTCTCCGATGATTGTTCGCGCGTAATCATATCGCATTGGCTGAAAATGAAAGCTTCGCGCCCTTCCATGACTTCGTTGGCTCTCGTATGGTTCGGGTTTGATTTTTTCACCATATCATCCGGGAATAAGTAATATTGCAGATATGTGTTCGGAAGCGTATCCGGATCAGCCGCCTGAACGTCGCGCGCTTTTTTGAATGTGTCATTCCAGCTTGCTTCAGTCTGTTCGGCCTCCATCTTCGGAACGTAGCCGTATTCACGGACATGCTCTTTCAGCTTCGGCATTAAATCATTGCCATGCCGGTCTGTGATGGACGTCCACCAGCCAAAGTGGTTCAAGCCGTAGTAACGGACGTTCATTTCTTTCCGTGAAGATAATCCGAGGATGTTCGCCATGCGATCCTCAATTCCGACCGGCATGTCGCAGATGTTCAATATTTTTGAATTCGGTCTGAGGCGCCGTGTAGCTTCAGCCACAATCGCCGCCGGATTGGAGTAATTCAGCATCCATGCCTCAGGCGAGTACGTTTCCATATAATCAAGAATCTCCAGAACACCGCCGATAGAGCGCATGCCGTATGCGATTCCGCCCGGCCCGCATGTTTCCTGGCCGACCACGCCGTACTTCAGCGGGATTTGTTCATCGAGCGCGCGCATCGCATATTTTCCGACGCGGATATGCGCCATGACGAAGTCAACATCCGTAAAAGCCGTCTCTGGGTCATCAGTCGCCAAAAATTCAATGTCCGGCGCTTTTTCTTTTATGAATACCTCACACGCACCCGCAATCCGCTCCTGCCTTTCTTTATCATTGTCATAAAGTTTCAGCTTTCTGATCGGAAACTCTTCCAGGTGATTCAAAAGCATTAATACAATTCCGGGGGTAAATGTGCTGCCGCCGCCTGCAATAACGATTGAGAATGATTTGTCTGTCATGTGAAGCCCTCCTCTGATAACGTTTACATTTTATTTATATCATGAGAAGGTCCGATCTGTACCGGGTTTGGAGGAGTTAGATCATTTAATCATTTTTAGTTATTTTTCTCAAAAAGCGGGAAAGTTCCCACAGGTACGAAAGAGGCCTGCTGTCATCAGCAGACCCATTCTCAAAAATGCTCTTGTAAATCAGAAAGCAGCACTTCCTGCTCAAATTGCGGATTTCCGATCGGAAAAATTCTGGCTGTTTCCTTGTCTTCGTTGACATGCTGAATATAAATCGGGACTCCTTCATACGTCACATACGCCATGGCGGCGGATTCCGAAATGTCTTTCGCACGCTGTGTATTCACGTTTCAAACCTCCTTTAGGCCTCACACATAACGTGTCCGGCAGCCAAGAGAAGTATGCTTGTTTCTTACAATTGTCCGGCGGTGAGTTTGAATTTTTTGAGGCGTTTGTAAAACGTGCTCCGCGGGATTCCGGCCATTTTGGCGGCCAGCGTGACATTCCCCTTCGCTGATTCAAGCGCGTTTACGATGATGTTTTTCTGAATGTGCTCCCGGATGGAGACGGGGGACGCTTCTTCCTGTTCATAAGACTCGGCCGCCTCTTTAAGACCTGACGCTTCAAGCAGGGCTGCGATGGGGCGCCCTGACAGCCGCCCGTCCGGGAACATGACGGAAAGACGTTCAAATACATTAAACAATTCCCTGATATTCCCCGGCCATTTCCGGCTCTTTAATAGGTCTAAAAAGTCATCAGGAAGCTCCCCCCGCCAGCCGCGATTTCGCTGAAATTCAAGGAAGAGTCCGGGAATGTCTTCGGTGCGTTCTCTTAATGGAGGGAGATGGATCGGACAGACGTGAAGCCGGTAAAATAAATCTTCTCTCAGCTTTTTGCATTCGACAAGCTGTCTCAGATCAGTGTGGGTGGCAGTGATGATTCTGATGTCGACGGGAATCTCTTTTGTCCCGCCGACCGGGGTGACTTTCCGTTCCTGCAGCACCCGTAACAGAGCGACCTGCATGGAGTGTGATATTTCTCCGATTTCATCGAGGAAAAGCGTGCCTTTATCGGCTTTTTGCAAAGCGCCGTTATGTCCTTTCCGTTTGGCCCCGGTGAAGGCGCCTTCCGAGTAGCCGAACAGTTCGCTTTCAATCAGCTTTTCGGGGACCGCTCCGCAATTGACGGCGATAAACGGGCCGTTTTTCCTGGAGCTGTTGTTATGAATCGCCCGGGCGGCAATCTCCTTTCCCGTCCCGGTTTCTCCCGTAAGACAAACGGTTGCGTCCGTTCGGGCGACAAGCTCCAGCTGCTGGAGCATATGTCGGGATGACGGGCTTTTGCCTGCCGCACCATGGAATAAAAAAGAAGGCTTTTCTTCTCGTTTGGATAAGTAAATGCACGTGTAGCCATTCTCCTCCCGCTTCGCCTGCTTGATGTGAAAGCCCTGTTCCTCAAGCTCGCGCAGCGTATGTCCGGTAAAATGCTGAACGGGACGGCTTGCGGCGATAACCCGGCTCATTTCATTGCAAAGCACGATCGGATCGTGAGACCGGGTAAGCCCGGCGAATTTGCTGATCATGTCAAGTTCTGTCATTTTGATCTTTAGGGCAAGCTCCCGTTCCGCCGTATAAGCGATGGAGGAGGCAATTCCGAGCATAAAAGGCTGAGCGCGGGCGGCGGGGCAGGAAATATCAATGACACCCGCCAGCCGTCCGTCTTCATAACGGATCGGCGCGGCGGAACAGCTCCATTGATGAGAAGCGAGCGAATAATGTTCAGAGCCGTGTATCATGACCGGCTCATTTGTATAAAGAGCCGTCCCGATCGCATTCGTGCCGACGGCCGTTTCCGTCCAGCGGGCGCCTTTTAAGAAATTGATGCGGTTCGCTTCATGAATGGTGCGCGGGTGGCCGTCAACTGAATGGACAACGCCGTCTGAATCAATCAGGAGAACCATCATTTCCATTTCCCGCATTGCCGTTTTCATTCTTTCTGCATACGGCGTTGAGGCCGCTAAAAATAACGCATGCTTTTCGGCCTGCCTTTCTAAATGATCTGCCGGCATTACATTCGGCCCCTTTTCGAGATAAGGATTGACGTCGGCTTTTTTGCAGCGGTGCCATGAGGCGGCCACCCGCTTCTGAATACGGGATTCATCAAGCACGCCTTCTTTCACAAAGCGCTTCCAGGTTTTAAAATCATTCCGAATGACATTCATTGTATTCGCTCCCCCCTGTTCAGACCATCTTTTCATATATTGTAGGGGAAAAATAAAGCGCTTTCAACGAAAAATACCCCTTCTCATCTGAGAAAGGGTATTCCGGTTATACAGAATGCACCGCAAGTCCGGTGACATTCAGCAGGGCTTCCTGAAGCGTTTCTGACAGAGTCGGATGCGCCGCGATAAAGTGCTCCGACATATCCGCCGTCATTTCACCGTTCATCATCATGACCGCCTGACCGATCAATTCCGTCACGTCCGGCCCGATCATTGACACGCCGACGATTTCTCCGAATTCCGGTTCGGCAATGATTTTCATTTTGCCGCCATGCTGATGTTTAATTAACGCTTTTCCGTTAGCAGAAAATGAACATTCTCCGATTTTCACATCTCCGTATGTTTCTCTCGCCTGTGTTTCCGTCAGCCCGACAGCGGCCATTTCCGGCGATGTATAAATACAGCGGGGCACCGCCCGCATATCGACTTTGCTGTCCTTTCCCGTGGCATGCGCGGCGGCTGTGATTCCTTCATGAATGGCGGCATGCGCGAGCTGCATTCCTCCGGCCGCATCGCCGCATGCGTATATATGAGGCACATTGGTCTGCATATGGTCATTGACTTCAATGCCGCGCGGAGAATACCGGATGCCGGCCTGCTCCAGATTCAGCTCTTGCAAACGCGGTTTTCTCCCGATTGCAACCAAAACGTGATCAGCCTGCGCCTCAATTTCTTTGCCATCTTTTGTCCACACGGCAGTTTTCCTTTCTTTATCAATCCGTTGAAGGGCGGCTTTTGTCTGAATATCAGCCCCGCTGTCTCTTAAAGAGTCTTCGAAAACGGCGGCGATTTCCCCGTCTTCTGCCGGGAGCAGCCGGTCAGCGGATTCAATCACCGTCACTTTCGTTTTAAACCGGCTGAATAAAGAGGCAAATTCACAGCCGATCACACCTCCCCCGACAATAAGCAGAGAAGAAGGGATTTTCTGTAAAGAAAGCGCATCTTTGCTGTCGATCACCCAATCGCCGTCAAATGGGGCAAACGGCAGCTCCGCCGGTTCAGATCCGGATGCAATCAATATCCGATCCGCTTCCAGAATGTCTTTTGCGCCTCCTTCTCCTTCAACAAGCAATGTCTGCTCTGTGAGAAATGAAGCTGTCCCGCTGATGACTTTAATCTGATTTGCTTTCATTAAGTATTGAATTCCCTGCACGAGCCGGCTGACGATTTGCCGTTTGCGCCCCTGCATGCGGGCCCAATTGAGTGTAATGTTTTGCGGCAGTTCGATGCCGAATGTATTTGCATGCCTGATTTTATCGAGCACATTCGCGCTTTCCAAAAGCGACTTTGTCGGGATGCATCCCTCATTGAGACAAGTGCCTCCGAGCGGCCCTTTGTCGATCAGAACGACTTCTTCTCCCCTCCGCGCGGCAGTCACGGCAGCTGCATATCCGGCAGGCCCGCCGCCGATAATGGCTAGTGTCAATCTCTTCACCCTCTCTATAAAATCAATCCGGCCGGCTCTTCAAGCAGCGCTTTGACCGTTTTCAGGAAGTCCGCAGCCGGTGCGCCGTCACATACTCTGTGATCAAAGGTAAGGCTCAGCGGCAGCATGGTGCTTTTGACAAGCTCATCTCCTTTAAACGCCGGCGTTTCATAGCTTGCGCCCACTCCGAGAATACCGGCTTCAGGCGGATTAAGAATCGGGGTGAAATGCTCAATTCCGTAACCCCCGAGATTTGTAATAGAAAATGTCGATCCGCGCAGATCATCTCCGGAAGCATTGCCTTCCCGCGCCCGGCGTGCCGATGTGCTGATGTGATCCGCAAGCTCAAGGAATGAAAGCTTTTCCGCATCCCGGATCACCGGCACGACGAGACCGTTTTCAAGAGAAACCGCCATCCCGAGGTGGACATATGGATAGGTGATGATCCGCTCCTCTTGATAAGAGCTGTTCAGCTCAGGATGCTGTTTCAGCGCAAGCACCGCGGCCCGGGATACGAAATGTGTGACCGTCAGTTTAACACCGCTCCGCTTTTTCACGCTGTCGGCGAGCTGCTGCTGCCATTTTACAAGCTCCGTAATGTCCGCTTTCATAGTCAGCGTCAGCTGGGCGCTGTTTTGCAGGCTTTTGTGCATTCGGTCTGCAATCACTTTTCTCATCGCTGAAGCCGGTTTTCCCTCCGGCTGTGCCGTCTGAACCGAAGACTGCGGTTCAGCTTCCGTCTTCATGGCCTTGATGACGTCAGCTTTTACGATTCTGCCTCCGGGTCCCGTCCCGTTCAGCGTATCAACTTTCAACCCGGCTTTCTCCGCCATTTTTCGGGCAACAGGAGATATTTTCACGCGGTGTTTACGCTTTTGCACGGCTTTGGGAGCAGGAATCTGTTCAGATTCAGGTTCAGATTGCGGTTTCCCCGCATTTTCAGGAGCCGGCGCCTCCTTCTCCCGCACTTCTTCGCCGTTTTCCCCGATATAACAGATGGCCGTTCCCGGCGGGACTCCTTCTCCCTCTTTGACTTTAATATGAAGAAGCGTGCCGCTTTCAGGCGCTTCTATTTCCATTTCTATTTTTTCCGAGTTGATGCTGGCGATGCTTTCTCCCTTTTCAACCGGGTCGCCGACTTTTTTATTCCAGACGGATACTTCACCTTTCTTCATCGCCATTCCCAGCTTCGGCATTACTACTTTTACAGCCATTCTATATCCCTCCTTTAATTCATTGCCGGCTCGCCAAGCAATTCAAGCGTGACGCTGACAATTTGGTCTGGTGTCGGCAAATATTGATCTTCAAGCACCGGCGAAAACGGCACCGGTGTATGCGGCGCTGTAATCCGCTTAATCGGCGCATCAAGCAAATCAAAGCCCTTATCGGCGACAATCGCAGCAATATCCGTGGCGATGCTGCAGCGCGGATTGGCTTCGTCAATGATGATCAGCCGGTTTGTTTTTTCTAACGATGTGAAAATCGCTTCCTCATCTAAAGGAGACAGACTCCGGGGATCAAGCACCTCGGCGTCGATGCCTTTCTCAGAAAGCTGTGCAGCCGCTTCAAGCGCGGTATTGACCTGCTTGCCGACCGCAAACAGCGTGATGTCGCTGCCTTCGCGTTTGATATCCGCTTTTCCGAGCGGGATTGTATAATAATCTTCCGGCACCTCGCCCTTCATGTTGTAGGACGTTTTATCTTCAAAAAAGAATACCGGATCATTGTCTTCTATTGCCGAAAGCAGCAAACCTTTGGCGTCATATGGATTGGACGGCACAACCGTCTTCAGACCCGGGATGCTGGTGAACAGGCCATACAGCGCCTGCGAATGCTGAGCGGCTGCCCGGAACCCGGCTCCGTATGTGGTGCGGACGGTGATCGGCACTTGCGCTTTACCGCCGAACATATAGCGGAATTTCGCCCCTTGGTTGATCACCTGATCAAAGCACGTGCCGATAAAATCGTTAAACATCAGTTCTGCAATCGGTCTCAGCCCCGTGGATGCCGCAGCCATGGCCGCACCCATGTAGCCCGCCTCAGAAATCGGTGTATCCAGCACTCGGCTGCGCCCGAATTCCTGTACGAGCCCCTTTGTGACCCCCAGTACACCGCCCCATGCTTCATCATCTTGCAAATGATCGACCGCCGCTCCCCCGGCGACATCTTCACCGATTACAAGCACATTGTCGTCTTTTCTCATCGCAAGCTTCATTGCTTCATTGATCGCGTCCGACATGCTTATGACTCTCGCCATCTCACATTCCCCCTTTTTCATATGACACGTAGACGTCTGTCAACAGCTCCGACTCTTTCGGATATGGACTCTTTTCGCTGAACGAGACGGCTTTTTCAATCGATTCGCTGACACGCTGTTCGATGTCTGACAGTTTATTTGCATCTGTTTCTTTTAGAAGATAGTTTTTAAAGCCCTGAATGGCATCTTTTTCTTCAAGATGCTCAGCCTTTTCATCCTTTGTTTTATAAGTTTGGGCATCTCCTTCGAAATGTCCATAGTTTCTGTAAGTCATACATTCAATCAAAGACGGGCCTCCGCCGTTTCTTGCTCTTTCTATCGCTTCCCCGGCTGCCTGATAAACCGCTAAAATATCTTTTCCGTCCACCGTGACCCCCGGCATGTTATAGGAAGCCGCCCGATCGGCGATTGAATCACAGGCTGACGCGTACTCAAATGTCGTGGCTTCGCCGTAGCCGTTGTTTTCGGCGATGAACACGACAGGAAGGTTCCATACTGCCGCTAAGTTCAGCCCTTCATGGAAAGTCCCTTGGTTATTGGCTCCGTCCCCAAAAAAGCAAACGCTTACATTTTTAGTTTGTTTATATTTAGCCGTGAGCGCTAATCCGCATGCGAGCGTGAATCCGCCCCCGACGATTCCATTTGCGCCTAACATGCCTTTATCAAGATCCGCAATGTGCATAGAACCGCCTTTGCCTTTACACAGTCCGGTCGCTTTTCCGAATATTTCCGCCATCATGCCGTCCAGATCACAGCCTTTGGCGATACAATGGCCATGTCCCCTGTGTGTGCTTGTAATGCTGTCGCCATCATCTAAATGAGCGCACACCCCCGCAGCTACCGCTTCTTCACCGGCATACAAATGGACGAATCCGGGAAGCACTCCTTGTGCGAAAAGTTCATGCACTTTGTCTTCAAAGCCCCTGATTTCCAGCATCTTTTGGTACATCCACAGCGCTTTCTCCTCAGTTAATGACAAGCCTTCTCGTTTTAACAATTCCATTTTGTGCGCCTCCTTCTATTTAGGGTTCACACTTATAAATGCAAGAAGCATGCCAGCCTTTGAAGCCCGTAAAATGAATGTTTTTATTTTTACAATGGAGACAGTTTGAGACAGGTGTCTCATTTTGTCTCGATCTGTTCCCTTTGTCTCGTTTTATGGCATACAAAAAAGACCGGGCATCACCCTGTCTTTGACAATGATCGACGTATTTATTTCCTCGGAAATCTTTTAACTGCTTCATTCTTCTGCATACAGTCTATCGTGGCGTTTGAGTGGTTACACTCTTTTTTTCATATCCACGTGCTGCAGTTCATTCTTTTCTTCAACAGCCCGATTCAGCGCTTGAAGCATGTAGCCAATGCCTTTATACGATGACAAAGGCCAGGTGATATGCTGATGCTCTCCGATGACGGCGTTTAGGACGCTTCGGTATTTTTTCCCGCCAAGCATGACAAGCTCCTCGATGTCGGAGAAGCCTTTTTCATGAAATTGACGGCGCAGCTCGTCCGCTGCCATGATCTCCGGATGACCGGTTCCAAAAGTGACATCGTAATTTCCGGGAACAATATCATCCGGACAAAGGAATCCGTGCTTCGCCGACAAAATCACCCACTCATCGAAAAATGCTTTCGCATATCGCTCGCACGCCTGATGCAACGGGCTGAGATAAGCGTCTTCCGCCCTTACCGGACCTGTATCTGAATGGACATCCCAAATTTTTTTCTTGCCGCAGGGGATGATGCACAGTCGTTTCATTTTTCTCTCCCCCTTTATGATGTATCTCCTATCAATGTACCATTATTCGTTTATTTCTGCATGACGAAACTGGCCATGGATCTGTCTGGGTAAAAACTGCACACAAAAAGACCCGGAATTCAAATCGAAATCCGGGCCGGATGAAGGTTGTTTATGTCACTCTTGCTCCATCCCATCAAGATACTTTCTCTCAAAGTCATCGAGCAATGCACGCACTTCATCTGTTGACTTTGTATTCATGCATTGATTTCTTAATTCACTTGCTCCCCGGAATCCGCGGAGATATATCTTGAAAAAGCGGGGGAGCGGTTTATATGCTCGAGCTTCTGCTTTTGAATATTCATCATGAAGATCCAGATGCAATCTCAAAAGATCAAGCAATTCCTTACTGCTATGCTCTCTCGGCTCCTTTTCAAAGGCGAATGGATTAGTAAAAATGCCTCGTCCAATCATAATCCCGTCAACACCGTATTGTTCAGCGAGTTTCAAGCCGGTTTCACGGTCAGGAATATCCCCATTGATCGTCAAAAGGGTATCCGGCGCTATCTCATCACGAAGTTTCTTGATTTCCGGGATGAGCTCCCAATGCGCATCTACTTTACTCATTTCCGCTCTTGTACGCAGATGAATGGAAAGATTCGCAATGTCTTGTTTCAGTATGTGTGTCAGCCAGCCGCGCCATTCGTCTATATCCGTGTAGCCAAGTCTGGTCTTCACACTTACCGGCAGACCTCCTGCTTTCGCCGCCTGTATTAATTCGGCTGCAACTTCAGGACGGCAAATCAGGCCGCTTCCCTTTCCATTCCCCGCCACATTAGGTACAGGACAGCCCATATTGATATCCAGGCCCTTAAACCCTAATTCGGCCATCCCAATACTCATTTGGCGAAAGTTTTCAGGCTTATCTCCCCATATGTGGGCAACCATCGGCTGTTCATCCTCCGTGAAAGTCAAACGGCCGCGCACACTATCCTTCCCATCCGGGTGACAATAGCTTTCTGAGTTTGTAAACTCTGTGAAAAACACATCAGGTCTGCCTGCTTCACTCACAACATGGCGAAAAACGACATCCGTCACATCTTCCATTGGTGCCAGTACAAAAAATGGCCGCGGTAATTCACGCCAGAAATTATCTGTCATAACAAATCCAAATCCTTTCATGATGGGATACAGCCAAACCTTTATCCCAAAATTAAAAACTGACCATGCTTCTTTTACACTTATAGCATGTGTCAGCACTTCTTATCAAACGATAGTAAATTTTGAACATTTCACTTTTTACTCGTTAAAAAGTGAAAAGAGAACACCTTAATTGAGTTAACGTAATAGACTATCGCTATAGTTATCCCCATATCGTTCATTTCTGATCAACTCAGTCAACTCCTTAACCTTTAAAAGGATTTGAGAGAGAAAAAAGTGTGATGATTATCTACACCTATTTTTTTATATTGTGGTTTATTAGTAGTAGCGCTGACCTTCATCTTTCTTAGCGGCCTTACTTTTGCTCTTTTTGGACAAAAAGGATTCCAACCTAAATAGAATATCATATGAGTTCTCCCTATTACCAATGCAAAATATTTGTCCTGTTATCGAAGATAAAATATTTAACGCTGCACCATATCCGTATCTCAATATCATTTGCGGAAAACGAATTTCAAGAAATAATATGATTAAGCAAAATGAGTTGGGGATGGTATGGAGTAAGGGGATGGGAAGAGAAAATAAACTCGAACTTAAAAGAATTCAAAACTTCAATCTGAACCATTTGAGATTTGCTCATGGTTTAGAAATAACCAACGCAACAAGTGGCTTCTGGCTCTATACAGTATATGTACTAAGGGTCGATTGGCTTTCAAACCCCTTATGTTAATATCTTTATACAATCACCTATATATGTTTGTATAAGATTACGATTCGGTAATCCTGATCCAGAACCGATAAAATAGACTGCTGACTAAGTGTCGCAGTCCTCACTCATAAGATTAATAAGAAAGTGTTCATTTTCTTTCATCATTAAATAAGGCATCAGAAGTTATTGCTTTCATTTCGAATATCCTTTGTTATGCCTGTGATTATTTGTATAACAGTGAAAACCCCCAAGAAAACAGTGACAATATTAAACCATGGATTATCATAGAATGAAAGATATGTTTGAAAGAAATTCAGTTCAGCTATGTTTGCT
Source organism: Bacillus sp. SJ-10 (assembly GCF_002843505.1). Taxonomy (NCBI): domain Bacteria; kingdom Bacillati; phylum Bacillota; class Bacilli; order Caryophanales; family Bacillaceae; genus Bacillus; species Bacillus sp. SJ-10. Next base: position 3,884,939 of record NZ_CP025258.1, read on the forward strand.
GGGAATCCATTCATTTCTCTATAATTAGGACCCCATCCCGTTAATTCTGCAAAATTAAAATAAAGCTGTGAAACTAAAAATGCCAAAACCGTGAGAAACCAACTTTTTTTATATACTTTACCCATTTCATTATCCATTTCCTTTTCTGCAATACTTTTTAGCCAAGTGTCAATCTAACATCATTATATGATGAAGCATGATTGTCGCGATAATTACTTATTAAGGATATAACCATCGCAGGTATTACTGTAATAGTTGTTATCACTTGCGTTCCCGCCTCGGCGCTATTATTTAATTGTTGTAATGCTAATATGTTATACATTAAAGTAAACCACCTTTGCCTTTTGCAGCTTCTACATCAGAACCTTCAAACAGTTGTTGAAGTTCCAATACATCTCTTATTCGATTCCACCTCCTTTTTATCATTTATTACAACTATTGCTAATAGTATTCTTTAAGAAAGGAGTTTACAAAATATTAACGGAAATTACAAGTATTCACGGAACTTGAACGACTTGTTATTGCTTCTGGTTCACAACAAGATCTTCATATTTTGTCTGTAATGCCGTTTCCAAACGGAAAAAGAAAGAGTTAATAGAAAGCAGCCTGCTTGGCTGTTTTTCACTTGCTTTTCCATACGTTTTTTCAACTCTTTTTATCAGTTAAATAAAGACAAAAAACAGTCAGGACAAGGGCAAAACATGAAAAAGACCCGGAAATCGGAAATGTTTATACCGAAATCCAGGTCTGATTACGAATTGTTTATTTTAGTTAGACGATTTTAATACAAGCTTCGCCACGGCTTCCACATGAGCCGTCTGCGGAAACATATCAACAGGCTGAATATATTCGACGCGATAGTCCTTCGACAGCGTCTGCAAGTCTTTCGCCAGTGTGGAAGGATTGCAGGATACGTAGACGAAGCGTTTCGGTTTTACTTTTTTGATGGTATCTAAAAATGTTCTGTCACAGCCCGTTCTCGGCGGGTCGACGATGACCACGTCAGGGCGGAAGCCTTCTTTCGTCCATTTCGGGAGCCAGTGTTCGGCTGTTCCTGTGACATATGCCGCGTTTTTGATGCCGTGTTTTTTGGCGTTTTTCTTCGCATCGTCAATTGATTCTTTAATGACGTCCATGCCGCGGATCTCTTTTGCGCCGTTTGAAACCCACATGCCGATCGTACCGACGCCGCAATACGCGTCTACGACTTTTTCTTTTCCTGTCAGCTGAGCCGCTTGTTTCACTTCGTCATACAGCTTAACCGTCTGCTCAGGGTTGAGCTGGAAGAAGGCGCGGGCGCTCAGTTCAAATGACACGTCACCTAGCACTTCTTGAATGGCATGGCTTCCGGCCAGCGCTTTTGTTTTGTCACCGAAAATGACGGATGTGCGCGCGCCGTTGACGTTTTGAATAATCGATTTCACTTCCGGCAGACGGTTCTGAATGGCTTTGACGATCTCGTCTTTATTCGGCAGTGTCTCTTTCGCGGTGACAAGCACGACCTGCACTTCGCCTGTTTCAAAACCGACTCTCGTCACGATGGTGCGGACATCGCCTTTTTTGGTCCGTTCGTTATAAACGGACACGTTGTGTTTTTCTAAAATACGGCGGACGATACCCGTTGTTTTGTTTGTTGCCGGATGCTGGACAATGCATTCCTTAATCGGGACGATTTTATGGGAATCAAGTCCGTATAAGCCGGCAATGATGCTGCCGCTTTGCGAGCGTCCGACTTGGAACTGGCTTTTGTTCCGGTAATTCCAAGGGTTGTCCATTCCGATCGTATCTTTAATGTTCATTTCTTCGACATTGAATCTCGTATGACGTTCCAGAGACTGAATGACGATGTCGCGTTTTTCGCGAAGCTGCTGGGTGTATGCCAGATGCTGAAGCTGACAGCCGCCGCACTGGTCGTAGACCGGGCATGGCGGCGTGACACGGTGTTCAGACGGCTTGCGGATTTTTTTGACGCGTGCTTCTGAAAATTTCGGCTGCACATTTGTCGCTTCGGCAACGACTTCTTCACCGGGCAGAGCGCCGGGAACGAAGACAACTTTTTTCTTAAAATAGCCGACGCCCTCTCCGTTAATGCCGAGACGTTTGATGGTCAGCGGAAATGTCTGTCCGATTTTCAATTCGGCAGGCGCCTTTTTTTGATGTTGATTCACGTTTTTTTCTCTCCGTTTCTATATAAAGCCTTTCTCATGGGAAAGCGGCTGATTTGAAATATCACATCTGTTCAGTATAACATGCAGCCGGCGGTTCCTTCATGTTTTTCACTGGAAGTTTCCAAAAATCCTCATCATTCAATGCTTCTCCACAAGTACAAGGACGCATAGCTTAAATACGGCGCCCATTCGCTGCTTACCTGAAGCATCAAGTCTTTTGACGGTTTATCCTCTAGGGCGAAGCGGCGTTTGACGGCGTTTTGCAGGCCGATGTCCGCCAAAGGAAACAGATTCGGGCGGCCGAGACCGAACATGAGGACGTTTTGGACGGTCCACGGGCCGATGCCTCTGATGGCGATCAGCTTTTTCATAATGTCTTCATCCGACAAATGGGTAAGTTCCGCCAGATTGAGCGCTCCTTCTGCAATCATCCGTGAAATGTCAATCGCATATTCCGCTTTTCTCATGCTGAACTGGAGCTCCCGCAAGTCCTGATACTCAAGCGCCGCGATCGTTTTCGGCTCGGGATAGCTCCAGACGCCGTCTTTTTGTTCACCGAAGGCATGGACGAACCGTTCCGTTAAGGTAAATGCGAAAGACAGGTTGAGCTGCTGGTGGATGATGCATTTCATGAGACAGTTGTAGACGTCATATTCCAAGACGAGCGGGGTTCCCGCATGTTCCTCAAAAAGCGCCGACAGATTTGTTTTTGAGAAATGATCAAGCACAGGCTGAAGCGGCTGTTCCCACTGAAAAATGTGTTTGATCCGTTCAATCATCTCTTTGCGGTCCGTTTCTCCGCTGACGAGAAAAACCGGGTCTGCGGCGGTGCCTTCCCCTTGAACCGTGATGACGGACAGTTTGCCGTCCCGTGTTCTGAGCGGCACTTTGATTGACCTTGCTTTAAGATCGACCGCATTCAGCGGATCGAGCGACAGCCTTTCAAGGACTTTATCAAAATGATACGGCGGCGTGACCGAAACCGTTTCCTTCCACATATGCTCCACCCCTTTTTGTCCAAGTATATCATGAAGCGGCCGGGCGGCAATTCGTATACTTTTCTTCATAACGCCGCATGATATAATGGCAGGCGGAGGGTTGTTTATGATACATATAACCGCAATCACAACACATAATGAGATATTAGATAATATCCCCCTATCACGTACAGAACAACCGGACATCGCATGGTACTGGATTGATTTTTTCGGCGCCGAGATGCATGAAACCGAGCTGCTGCGGGATTATTTTCACTTTCATCCGCTTGCGATCGAGGATTGCTTTCAGCATATGCAGCGGCCGAAAATCGACCATTATGATGGCTACCGTTTTTATGTGCTCCACGCCTTGAACCCGGACACACTGGAAATGGAAGAGGTGGACATTTTTCAGTCCGACCGTTTTATCGTCAGCTTCCATTTGCACGAATCGCCCGGCGTCTCAAAGGTGAGAGAACGGTTTTTCGCTTCTCCGGGATTAGCCAAAAAAGGGCCCGGGCACATCACTTATATGATTATGGACCAGCTTGTCGATGAATATTTCCCCGTGCTGTACAAAATTGAAGACCGGCTGAATGAAATTGAAGACAGCAGAACCCATAAATCTTACGGCACTTTAATGAATGAAGTGTTTGAATTGCGGACTGATCTTTTGAACCTGAGACGGACGATCATTCCGATGCGCGATTTAATGTACCGGATTTTGAGCCTTGACCATGTAAAAGAAAGCCGTGAAACAAAGGCGTATTTCAGCGATATTTATGACCACCTGTTAAAACTGGCTGAGCTGATCGAGTCAAACCGTGATATGACGTCAGATTTGCGGGACAGCTATGTGACGCTGAATTCAAACCGGATGAACGCCATTATGATGACATTAACCATCGTCTCGACCATTTTTATCCCGCTGACGTTCATCGCGGGGGTTTACGGCATGAATTTCGATAACATGCCTGAGCTTCATTGGAAATACGGGTATTTTATCGTTTTGGGCGTAATGGCCGTTCTTGTGGCCGCCATGCTGTTTTGGTTCGCCCGCAAAGGCTGGTTTAATATTTTCAAGTAAGAACGGCTGCCGGCTGTTCTTTTTTTTGAGAAAACATGATAGTCTGGAAAAAAACGTAAAGAGGTGTGCGCCGTTACCATCTTTTCTCACAAAATCATTTCTTCTGTCCTCCTGGCTTTCAGTGTCATGTCCATTGCCCCGCTGTATAACGGCCGTACGGTGTCTGATTACATCTTTGAGTCGCTCGGCTATTCCTCTTGGCCGGAAGATGGAGCCCATATCTCCGTCATCCCCGGGGTCCTGCTTTACTTTGCGGCGTTAATCTGGTGTGCCGCCGCGTTCAGGCGGACGCTTCCCGCAGCGGGGCTGTTTCTGATCTTTCTCAGTATGGGGGCCGCTTCCGGTATCAGTCCCGCCACTGAATATGCTGCTTTTTCCTTAAAACAGTTCGCGCCCGAAAAAGAGGCTGTCGAATATTTGAAGCACCGCAGCGAATGCAGTCATCTGGTTGAGCGAAAAAGAGCGGGCATGAGCTGCACGCTTTATATCAATCATTACGGAAAAGGGGAACAAACCATTTCTGTCACCCCGGATTTATCAGAAAACATAAAGGACGTCACATTCAAATCAAAAACATTCATTGTAAAACCCCGTTCAAAAACAATCATTAAAACGCGGTTTACCGGATTTTATAAGGGGAAAGCCGCCTCAGACTCCGGGTGGTCTTCAGAACCTGAACTGAAAGTGGCAATCCTGTACACAGCGGATTAACCATTTTGCATGTATAATGGTGGAAAACTTTTGATTGGAGGGACTGTCAAATGAAGATCGCCATCGTCGGACTCGGCAATATGGGCCGCCCCATCGCCGAAAATATCATGAAAGCCGGATACAGTCTGACTGTATATAACCGGACGAAAGAAAAAGCGGCTGACCTGCTGGATAAAGGGGCCGAATATGCCGAAACGCCCCGACAGGCAGCTGAACAAGCCGACATCGTGCTGTCCATGCTGTCAGACGATGAGGCCGTAACAGGGGTGACGTTCGGAGCTTGCGGCATTATTGCCGGGTTATCTGAAAACGGCATTCATATTTCGATGAGCACGATCAGTACAGCGCTGTCAGAACAGCTTTCCGCCGCACATTCGGGCAGAGGGCAGTCCTTTATCGCCGCTCCCGTCCTCGGCCGACCCGATGCCGCTGAGAAGGCCGAACTCCGCATCATCACAGCCGGACCGGCAGAAGCGAAGAAAAAGGCCGAACCGCTGCTTAACATCCTGAGTCAGCAAGTATTGGACACTGGTGAAGAAACAAAAACGGCCAATGCCGCGAAAATCAGCGTCAATTTCTTGCTCGTTTCTATGCTGGAGGCGTTATCTGAATCATTCTTAATGATGGAGAAATACGGGTTAGAACGGAAACAATTTTTAGAAATCGCCGGCGCGCTCTTTGGCTCTCCCGTCTATCAAAATTACGGAACCATGATGGCTGAGGAGAAATTTGAGCCGGCCGGTTTCAAAATGTCTTTAGGGCTGAAGGATACCAATCTGGCGCTCGCCGCCGCTGAACAGGTTTCCGCAAAACTCCCTCTTGCCGAGCTGGCCAAGAGCCATTTTGAAAGCGGGATCGCACAAGGCTTCGGGGATCTGGATTGGGCTGCACTGATTAAAAGCTTAAAATAACAAAATAACACCTCTCCATTACCAGGAGAGGTGTTTTCTACAGGCGCGGCAGCTTCATTTCTTTCTCAAACATCAGGTCATCAATGCTTTTAAACGTGTAGCCTTCTTTTTTCAAATCGGTAATGGCATCGTCCAGAGCTTCTGAATTGTCCTTTGAAACGGTGTGAAGAAGGTAGATCGCGCCGGGATGCGCCTGCTTTATCATGTGATCATAGGCGTATTGTTTCCCTTTTTGCTCGTTAACCTTCCAGTCGACAAATGCGACGGACCAGAAAACGGTTTGGTAGCCGAGGCGTTTCGTTTCTTTGAGGACATATTCGCTGAATACGCCGCGCGGCGGACGGAGATACAGGTTGTCCCGCTTTCCGGTAATGTTGTACACAGCTTCCGTGACGGAATCGAGTTCGTCTTGAATCTGATCGCCCGTTTTTGTCGTCAGATCAGGATGATGAAAAGAATGATTGCCGATGATATGGCCTTCCTTTGACATCCGTTTAATCAAATCAGGCTGCTCTTTCACAAAATGACCCGTGACAAAAAAAGTGCCCGTGACGTGATGTTTTTTTAACACATCAAGCACTTTCGGGGTGTACCCATTTTCATATCCGTTATCAAACGTTAAATAGATGGTCTTTTCTTTCGTATTGCCCAAATAAAAAGCATCATATTTTTTGACCAGATTGTCCAGCTGTCTGCCGGCATCCGGCGGCTGATGATTGACGCTGCGTTTAAAGCCCCAGTTTATCCGTTCATTCGGAACGGCCTCTGCGCTGTTGATGCCTCCCGCAAGTAAAACGGCCATGCAGCAAATTGAACAAAACCATTTCATGCCCAGCACTCCTTCTGCATTTTTCCTTATTTTGCAGTAGGCCCTGCCCTTTTATACAGCCGCATTATGGAAAAAGAAAAACCCCGGCATCCGCCGGGGTTTATTCCCAATCCTTTTTAAAGCGTTCGTATTTTGCTTCCAGATCATCAAGTATGCCGATGAGCCGGTCTATATCTTCAACGTCCGTTGATTCAGGGTCTAATGAATCAATGACATTCATAAACATATCGAGTCTGTTCTTTAAGTAATCGAGCTGCTGATCTTTGCTGTTTACTGCATTCCCCATACTTTCACTCCATTCATTTTTTATAATGGTAGCGTATTTTTTGCCGTTTTTCAATGGTTCCGCTACTTGCGATCTTGGCAGATCAGGTCTAAAATTAACAGTTGGCAGACGTTAGTATGCCCCATTTATAAAGGAGTTAGATAGTCATGACACAAAACACAACACTGCGTCCGATCACACCGGAGTACGATCCTTGGGAAGCGTACATGGATGTCGACCAGTATGGAGATATGAAACTGACGAACGTTGAATTCACAACGACGACTTTGTGCAATATGAGATGCGAGCACTGCGCCGTCGGGTACACGCTCCAGCCGAAAGACCCGAATGCGCTGCCGATCGACCTTTTATTAAAGCGGCTTGATGAAATTCCTCTGTTACGCTCTATCAGCATTACGGGCGGCGAACCGATGCTTTCGCTGAAATCGGTAAAGGAATACGTCGTCCCGCTTTTAAAATATGCGCATGAACGCGGCGTGCGCACACAGATCAATTCAAACCTGACGCTTGATATCGGGCGCTACGAACGGATTATTCCTTATTTGGACGTCCTTCACATTTCTCACAACTGGGGAACGGTCGAGGACTTTGCTGACATCGGATTTGCGATGATGGAGAAGAAACCGACATTTGAACAGCGGGCGCGCTATTTTGACAAAATGATTGAAAACAGCCGCACGCTGGTCGAAGCAGGCGTAATGGTTTCAGCGGAAACGATGCTGAACAAACGGACGCTGCCGCATATTGAACATATTCACCGGCAAATTACCGAAGAAATGAAATGCCAGCGGCACGAAGTCCATCCGATGTATCCGAGTGATTTCGCCAGCGCGCTTGAATCACTCAGCCTGACGGACATGAGACAGGCTATTCATCATCTGCTCGACATTCGCGATGAAGAGACATGGATGCTGTTCGGTACGCTCCCGTTTTACGCATGCAGCCCTGATGAAGAAGACCAGAAGCTCCTCCGCCGCCTGCGGGAAGCGAAAAACGTTACGGTGCGAAACGACCCTGACGGCCGCTCCCGCCTGAATGTCAACATTTTTGACGGAAATATCATTGTCACGGATTTCGGCGATACACCGCCGCTCGGCAATATTAAAACAGACAGCCTTCCTGAAGCATATGACAAGTGGAGACAGACGAAGCTGAGCAAAGAGCTGAACTGCCGCTGCACAAACGTCCGGTGCCTCGGCCCGAACGTCCTTGTCAAAAACAGTTATTATCAGGACACGGATTTTTCATTACGAAAAGCCAGAGGTTAACAGAAGATGGAAACGACAATTACGGACATTTTGAAAAGCAAAGTGGTTGAGATCATCATCGTCGCTCTCGTGCTTTACGCCGGTGTTTTTCTGATCAACCGCTTTGTACAGGTGTTATTTAAACGCACGGATTTCTTAGAGGAACGGAAAGGGAAAACGATTGAGAGCCTCGTCCGATCCATCACCCAGTATACGGCGACGATCGGTTTTATCTTTTACGTCATTTCTTTATTTGTTCATGATTTCGGCCGAATTTTAGCCGGGGCGGGCGTTGCCGGTATCGTCATCGGTTTCGGCGCCCAGTCGTTAATCAAGGACATTTTGGCCGGTATCTTTTTAATATATGAACGCCAGCTGCATAAAGGCGATTACGTGACGATTAACAATCTGTTCAACGGCACAGTGGAAGAAATCGGACTCCGTTCCCTCCAGATCCGTGAGTGGACCGGCAAGCTGCTTACCATATCTAACGGTGAGGTCAGACAGCTTCAAAACTATAACATTGATTATATGCGGATTACCGAGTCCGTCGTGATCAGTTACAAGGAAGATCCCGAGCGGGTATATGCGATCTTAGAAAAAGCGTGTGACATGCTCAATGATGAGCTTCGCGATTCATTGAAACGGGATGAATTTCTCAATGCGGCGGAGCCGTTTCAAGTGCATGGAATCATGAGTCTGAACAAATTGACCAGAGGCATTGAATTTACCGTCAAAGGCATGGTTCAAGATAAAGAATACTTCTCGGCGAGCCTTGCGGTGAGACGCGTTCTTGCCCGGGAGCTGTACAACAACAATGTGCAATTGCTTGAGGAAATGTATCACACACAAAAAAGCTGATTCCCGAACCGGAATCAGCTTTTTTTATTTATCTCGGCTGCGCTGTCATTTGAAAACCGAATGTGACGTGATCCTGCACCGGAATCCATGCCCCGATTCCTTGCGAAGTCACATTTTTGACGACAAGTTTCCGCTTGCTGCCTTTCAGCACCAAATACACTTCACCGTATGTTACTTTTCCTTTTTCATTAACGGCCGGAGCGTAGGCGTGCAGGTAGCCGAGCCGCTGTGGAGAAATTTTGTAGGTTTGATCGCGTTTTGTGCCTGCGCCGATAACCGTTTCAAACGCGAGCGGCAGTCTTGTTTTCTTCATCGCCTTTTGCATCATCATGCTTTTTACGTCTTCTGCGTTCGGCACCTTCGCTGTGAGCCCGCCTTTGATTTTGTATTGCTGTTCTTGGGCGTATGAGATAACCGCGGTTTGCTGTCCGCCCCGGTTATCCGCTCTGTTCGTATTGATTTTTTTATATTCCCAGTTGGCGACCGTTTCGTTCGATTGATAGCCGAGCGCCCATTTCCCGAGAAATATTGTCGCCCGGTATCCAATGGCAAGCGGTGAACCGGAAACCGAGGATTCATTCAGCATCTTTATCAGATGCGGATTTTCGATATTGATATCGGATGTATCTAACAATTCCTTCGCCAATTTGCTCGGCTGAAGCATCGGCTGGTCCTGTGAAGCATTCGGATACGTATTTTCCTTTGAAATGCTTACGACAGAGTTGGGAACTTTAAACGGTTTCTTTGCACCGGCAGATGGCGTTGCGAAAAAACTAAAGGATAACAGCAGAATCAGTGTGGCATGAAACAGCTTTCTCATCATATCACTCTTTCTATAGCATTTTCCTTTAGTCTTTTCCTCCGCAATCGTTGTTATCCGCATTTTTTACAGGTTAAAGCAGGAAAAATCCGATCGCCATAATGACATAAGCGGCAAGGAGCGTAGCCCCCTCAAACCAGTTCGAATCACCGTCATTTGAAATCATCGTCATCAAAAGGACGGATGATATCATCGCGACAAGCTCGGGCAATGTGAATACAAGCGGCATATTGACCGGAAAAAAGATGGAACAGATCACAAGAACCGGAGCCACAAACATGGCGATCTGCAAAGTCGAGCCTACCGCGATTTCAACGGCGACATCCATTTTGTCTTTGTACGCCATAATAATCGCCGACGCATGCTCTGCGGCATTTCCGACGATTGCGACGATAATCACTCCGATAAACAGCTCGCTCCAGCCGAACTGTTCAGCCACCGCATGAAACGTATGGACAAGGTTTTCAGATATGTAGGCGACGATAATGGTTGAAATAAATAAGACGGCTGTCGCTCTTTTCCCCGACCATTCAGGCTGCTCCTCTTCTTCCTTTGCCTCCGGCTGGTTCGGCTGATAAACACCGCGATGGGTGACGAGCTTGAAATAAAGAGCTGCCACGTACAGAAGGATCATGATGATGCTGATGCCGACACTCAAATCAAGCTTGTTTTTTTCCCCCATATCCATGGAAAACACTTCGGGAATGACAAAAGCTACGATAATGGCAAAAATCAGCAGGCCAGAATTATGCCGGGCATCATGAATATTGAATTCCTGCCGCTTGTATTTCAAACCGCCGATAAAAAACGACAGTCCCGCGACGAGCAGAAGATTGCCGAGCACCGAACCGGTCAGTGAAGCAAGCACGATGCCCGTCAGCCCTTCTTTTAAGGCAAAAAGCGATATAATCAGCTCTACCGCATTGCCGAACGTGGCATTCAGCAGACCGCCGATCCGCGGTCCCGCGATAATGGCAAGAGATTCGGTCGCTCTCCCCATATAACTTGCAAGCGCAATAATCGTCAAGCAATAAATAATAAACAAAACCGCTGACGGCCAGTGCATCAGGCCGCCGATGACTGAAAGCGGCACTCCCGCCGCAGCCGTAAAGAAAAAAATCCGATTCATATCTGCCTGGCTCCTTTTTTCGAATGAGTCTTTTTATATCCTTCTCAAAAACTCCCTCAATTACACTTCCGCGGCAGCCCGAATTGGCATTTTCAGGTTGCCGGACGCGACAAATCCGTGTACGATCAAGAAAGATACTGAAGAAGGAGAAAATACGCGATGTCACGACTGTACTTCTTTATTTTGGTTCTGCTTGTTTCCATCTCCGGATTTTCCCAAGGCATGCTTCTGCCGGTGATCTCCGTCATTTTTGAAACGAACGGAGAATCCGCAGCCATAAACGGACTTCACGCAACCGGCCTTTATATCGGCGTGCTTCTGGCGTCGCCGTTTATGGAGGCCCCGCTGCGCAAGCTCGGGTTCAAACCTCTGATGGTCATGGGCGGATTTCTTGTTATCATCAGCTTATTCAGTTTTATTTGGCTTCAATCCATATGGTTATGGTTTTTTCTGCGGCTGCTTATCGGAATCGGGGATCATATGCTGCATTTTTCAACCCAAACGTGGGTGACGTCAAAGTCAACGCCCCGAAACAGAGGAAGAAACATTTCGCTGTACGGACTGTCCTTCGGGCTTGGATTCGCTGTCGGCCCGTTCATGGTCCCTCTTGTGAAAACAAGTCCGTCCCTTCCGTTTATCGTATCCGGCTGTATCAGTCTTGCCGCCTGGCTGTTTGTGTTTGTCTTACGTAACGAGTACCCGGCGCAAGGTCCGGATGAAACATCCGGGGATAACAGCGCAAAACGGTTTTACCGCGCCCTTCTTTTCGGCTGGGTCGCTTTTCTCCCGGCTTTCGGGTACGGTTTTTTAGAAACGGCGCTGAACGGAAGCTTTCCCGTGTACGCCCTGCGTTTAGGCATATCCGTTGATGCCGTCGCGCTGATATTGCCCGCTTTTGCTATCGGAAGTATTGTATTCCAGTTCCCTCTCGGTTTATTAAGCGATCGATTCGGGAGAAAACGTGTCCTGCTCGTCATCTTATTAACGGGTGCCCTTTGCTTTTTGACGGCCGGACTGTTTCCGTCACCTTCTGTCATCGGCTGCTGCTTTTTCACGGCGGGAATGGCGGTCGGCAGTATGTTTTCCCTCGGCATCAGCTATATGAGCGACCTGCTGCCGTCCCATCTGCTGCCGGCGGGCAATCTGCTCTGCGGCATTTCCTTCAGCCTCGGCAGCATGATCGGCCCGGTGGCGGGCGGCTGGTATATGCAGCGGTTTGAAAGCGCCAACTTGTTTTACTTTATTACGGTGATTCTGGTCTGTATTTGGCTTGCGCTCGTCTTCGGGAAAACAAAGCACAGTCCCGCATCCGAATCCCATTCTTTTCCGGCCTCATAAAAAAGCCGCCTGATCTGAGTCAGGCGGCTTCTTTCTAGTGGTATCCGTTCTGCCCGTTAGCGCTTCCGCTTGTTTTATTCTTCGGGCCGTTTTTGGAGTTTTGTTTATTATGGCTTCCGCCTTTTTTCGTATGCTTGGTCATAATTGATTCCCCTCCGTTTTTCAGCTTGAACGTCATCCGTTCCTCTATAGCTTGCTCCCGCGGTACGGATTTTCATCAGGAAGCTTTTTACGTTTATGTAAAAGCGCGTTGATTTCTCCTCCTAAAATCAGCAGTGTTCCCGTAAGATAAAACCAGATCATAAGGACGATAATTCCCCCGATGCTCCCGTATGTGGCGCTGTAGTTGGCAAAGGTGCCGACGTAAAATGAGAACAGCATACTGACGATAATCCAGCCGGCTGCCGCAAACACGGCTCCCGGCAGCACAAAACGGAGGGAAAGCCTTTTATTCGGCGCGAAAATGTAAAGCGCGGTAAACACGATTAAAAGGATAAGCGGACTGATACCCCAGCGGACAACCGACCACACCTGCAAAAACAGGCCTGAGGCGCCGATGAAATCCGCGGCCAGCATTCCGATTTCTCTGCCGAACACCGGCAGAAGCAATGCGATTAAAATCGTAACCACCATCGCGATGGTTAAAAAAATTGAGGTCAGGCGAATGATGATAAATGAGCGGTTTTCCTCGACTTCGTAGGCATGGTTAAATGCTCTGACAATCGCGTTCATACCATTCGAAGCCGACCAGATGACGGCGATAATCCCGAATGACAAAAGTCCGCCGCTGCGCTTGTTCAGCGTTTGCTCCGTAATGGATTTCACCATGGACATGGCGCTGTCGGGCGCGTATTGATCGACCGCCCCGAGCACGTCTTCTGCAGATATGGGAAGATAGGCGGTGAGCGTCAGCATGAAAATCATCAACGGAAACAATGACAGCAGGAAAAAATACGCCAGCTCCGCCGATTTACTTTGTCCTTCATGCAGAGAAAACCTTGCAAACAGCTCCTTTATAAAACTCATGACATCCCACCTCAATGATCGTTTTTCGAAAAATGCTCCTTCGTTTCTTTTAACAGGTCAATGACCTGCGGCGTCGTCTGCTTCAGCTTGGTGATCTGCCCGTTTAAAAAACCCAGATCTTCCGATACGGTATTGGCGATGATTTTCACTTGATCCAGTTTTGCAGAAGCCTGCTGTTTCAGGGCTTCAGGATGTTTCCGGTAAAATGCCGCACGGCGCCTGCACGCGTCCATGTTGCGGAAACATGCCTCTCTCGTCGGCTTATGTAATAAGGACAGTGCTCCGCCGGCGGCAGCGCCGATCAGAATCGCTTTTGCCATGATGCGTGTCTGCTTCATCGGTCAATCCCCCTTATAAATGATGGTCTTTCTTTATTGTCTCCAGCAAATGACGGCACCCGGATTCGACCAAAGCGTACACCTCGCTGAAATTCCCGGTATAATACGGATCGGGCACGTCCGCAAGGTCCGACTCCGGTACATAATCAAGCAGCCTTGCAATACGCGGCGCCGCTTTTTTATAACCGGCCATGCTGCGCAGATGTCCGATATTTTCTGCATCCATCGCAATGACGTAATCAAAATCGGTCAGGTCAGACTCACGCACCTGCCTCGCCGTGATGCCGCTTGTGCTGATCCCTTTCTTCTTCAGGATCTCCTTTGTCCCTTCATGCGGCGGATTTCCCGCATGCCAGGCGCCGATTCCCGCTGAATCAATGTTAATCTGCCCGTTCAGCCCGTTTTTCTTCACCATATCAGAAAATACCGCCTCTGCCATAGGCGACCGGCAAATATTTCCCAGACAGACAAACAGCACTTGTATCATATCGATAACCTCCCTATTCTTTCCCCGCATTCTGAGGATCAAAAACCTTATCATCATCTTAGCAACTTTTCTGCGGCTGTGGAAATAAGCTTTTATTCTAAATGAATTCTGTTAGAATAAAGGGTACGAAAAAGGTCATGAAAGGATGCATGAATTTGCCGAGCCAACAAACAGAAACGTTAAACAAAATGATTGAAGACATTTCGCAAAAGCTCAACATGCTCAATGTCGGCGTCATCAGAGCGGAAGATTTCAGTGATGAAAAAATAGAAGATCTTACATACCTTCATCAAATGGTCATGAAAAAAGCATCATTCAGCCCGAGTGAAATGCAGGCCATTGCCGAGGAGCTCGCCTCTCTCAGAAAATAAACCCATGTCAGACCTGCCGAAAAACGGCAGGTCTTTTTTTGATTTAAAAAAGTGAATAAAGTTCATCGGTTTGACACATATAAAAAGAAGGAGTATAGTAACTGTGAACTTGGTAGAACGATATACTAAATGAGCGGGCCGCTTGTCTTTTTTTATTTAGTAGAACGATATACTCGTTGTGATCTCAGCGTTATTCAAGTTTGTTTTGCAACCGTTTTATCAAACAGTTTTCAAAGAAAGGCAGTGGTTCAATAAAGGGGAATGGTGCTGTTCTTTTATCAATTTAAAAAATAATTTAATTCTTTATTAACCGCATTAGGGGATGTCATCATGAAAAACATATACACCAAAATGGCAGCGGGTCTTTATATTAACTATTTCCTGCTGGGCATGATCAATATTATTATCGCATCAAATATGGAGGCATTATCAAAACAGCTTCATACATCCGCAGCCGGGGTCAGCTATTTGGTCTCCGCCATCGGGATCGGGAAGCTGATTTCGCTTCTGTTTGCCGGGAAGCTTTCGGATACATTCGGGAGACGGCCGTTTATCGTGTCGGGCGCCTTTCTGTATCTGATTTTCCTAATCGGAATTCCGCTTTCGACAAACTACACGGCCGCGTTTATCTTCGCCATTTTCGCCGGGATCGCCAATTCCTTTTTGGATTCCGGGACATATCCGGCGCTTATTGAAGGATTTCCGAAAAACGCAAGCTCTGCAACCGTGTTAATCAAAGCGTTTGTATCCATCGGCGCGACGGTGCTTCCGTTTTTTATCGCGTTTATTGCGGACAGGCATTTGTTTTACGGCTGGACGTTTTTCGTACCGGGCATTATTTTCTTCCTGAACGGCTTTTTCCTGTTAAAAGTTCCGTTTCCGAATCATAAGCAAAAAGAAGACGGCGGCCGGACGGAAGCCTCCCCGTCTGATGACGCGTTCACATCACAGCCGTCGATATGGCGCGAAGGCCTTGCGATCATTCTGTTAGGCTTTTCATCTACGGCGCTGTTTATGCTCGTTCAAGTATGGCTTCCTAAGTTCGGGCAAACCGTTTTGGGCATGCCTGAGGTGCAGGCCGTCAAATTGTTGAGCTATTACAGCATCGGGGCGCTTGTATCCGTATTATTGCTGGCTGTGCTGTTAAACAGAGTGATTCAGCCGATTACGGTAATGGTGCTGTACCCTGTGATCGCGGCAATCGCGCTGCTTGCTCTGATTTTCATTCATCAGCCGGCCGTATCAGTCATCAGCTCCTTTGTCATCGGACTTTCAACTGCGGGCATTCTGCAATTGGCGATGACGGTTATGGCTGTTTTATTCCCTAAAAATAAAGGTACGATCACATCTTTTGTTAATATAGCATCAAGCTTATCTTTTATTGTCATTCCGCTTGTAACGGGAGCGATATCCAAAGCGGCCGGCCTGACGCCTGTTTTTCTGCTTGATATCGGAATTGCGGCCGTCAGCGCCCTTCTCGCATTGTTTATCGGAATCCGCTTTAAGCAAGTGATGAAAGCCTGACTATTTTTTAAGGGAGAGGATTTATCATGCAATCTATCACGATCAGAAACACGGTCATCGGCGAAGGGCTTCCGAAGATCATTGTGCCGCTGATGGCGGCCGGAGAGAAAGAACTGCTCGAAGAAATGGAAGCCGTCAACAGGCTTTGCCCGGATATCATTGAGTGGCGGGCGGATGTGTACGAGCATGTTGACAGCCTGGACGCCGTAAAAGGCATGCTTGAAAAGCTGCGGAAAGCCGCAGGCGCAACACCGCTGCTTTTCACATTCAGAACCCATAAAGAAGGCGGAAATAAAGTTATTGATGACCGCTTTTACATTGAATTGCTTAAAACCGCCATCGAAACAAAACATATTGACCTTGCAGACGTTGAGTTGTTTACGGGAGAAGCGGAAGTCAAATCAATTGTGAAAACCGCTGAAGATAACGGCGTATATGTCGTCATGTCCAATCATGATTTTCATCAGACACCGAAAAAAGAAGAAATCATTTCCCGGCTGCGGAACATGCAGGCGTACGGCGCGCACATTCCGAAAATCGCGGTGATGCCGCAAAGCACTGAAGATGTTTTCGTCTTATTGGATGCCACTCACACGATGAAAACACAATACGCAGACCGGCCGATCATCACGATGTCAATGGCGGGGACAGGCCTGATCAGCCGCCTGGCCGGCGAAGTCTTCGGCTCAGCGTGCACGTTCGGAGCGGGCAAAGAAGCATCAGCGCCCGGACAGATTCCCGTTGAAGAATTGCGCAGCGTACTCAGCATTTTAAATAAACATATGTAATCAGCGTTTTTCTGCCCTCAAAGCGGGATGAAAAACAAATGAATGGACTAACGGAGGAATACATCATGAAGAAAGATTTAGGACGGATTAACGGAAA
Organism: Bacillus sp. SJ-10; assembly: GCF_002843505.1. Taxonomy (NCBI): domain Bacteria; kingdom Bacillati; phylum Bacillota; class Bacilli; order Caryophanales; family Bacillaceae; genus Bacillus; species Bacillus sp. SJ-10. The sequence goes on from NZ_CP025258.1 coordinate 3,901,934, forward strand.
AACTCAGCTTATCGGATTATTCGCGACACCGATCGGACACTCTTTATCTCCGGCGATGCACAACCTGGCGTTTAAAAAATTAGGATTGAACTACGCTTACCTCGCGTTTGAAGTCGGCAATGAACAGCTGGAAGATGTGGTAACGGGAATGCGCGCCTTAAACGTCAGAGGATTCAATGTCTCGATGCCGAACAAGATGAACATTCTCCCTTACCTCGATGAACTCGCGGATTCAGCGAAATTCACCGGCGCGGTGAATACAGTCGTTAATGAAAACGGCAGACTGATCGGACACTCGACTGACGGTATGGGATACGTCCGCAACTTAAAAGAACACGGCATCGATATCACAGGCAAAAAAATGACGCTGGTCGGTTCCGGCGGGGCCGCCACTCCGATAGCGATTCAATCCGCATTGGAAGGCCTCGGAGAAATCTCTATTTTCGCCCGTAATGACGCGTTTTTCGAAAAAGCGGAAGAAAACGTCCGCATTATCAATGAAGAAATGAAGGGATCTTCTTGTAAAGCGAAAGTCTTCCCGCTCGAAGATCAAGATGCGCTGCGTGCTGAAATCGCTTCAAGCGATATTTTCACAAACGGAACAGGTGTCGGCATGAAACCGCTTGAAGGCTTGAGCGTCATTGAAGATACATACATGCTCCGTCCTGATTTGATTGTGACAGACGTCGTTTACAACCCCGTTACGTCGAAATTGCTTGAACAAGCTCAAGCGGCCGGCTGCAGCACCATTAACGGCCTCGGCATGATGCTTTGGCAGGGCGCCATGGCGTTTGAATATTGGACAGGCCGTGAAATGCCGGTTCAGTATATTAAAGAGCAAATGTTTGAATAACCTATTGTAATAGAAGCGCCGAAGGACAATCCGTCTTCCGGCGCTTTGTCATTTTCTCCCCTCTCTCTTTCTTCTCATGCGCCAAAACGCTTATAATGGATGTAACGAATAAAAACCAAGTGAGGAATGCGACGTATGAAACAGCAAAAAAAACGCCGGGTGACATTGCAGCAGGTCGCTGAACATGCCGGCGTCTCAACATCCACCGCTTCATTAATCGTCCGCAACAATCCGCGAATTTCCGAAGCGACCCGTGAGAAAGTGCTGCAATCCATGCGGGAGCTGGGGTACGTATATGATCGGGTCGCCGCGAATTTACGATCACAGACGTCCACAACGGTAGGATTGATTATTACTGACATTTCCAATACGTTTTTCTCAGAGTTTCTGATCGGCGTTCAGAATACGCTTGAGGAAGTCGGATTAACGGTGCTGTTAGGCACGACATTTGATTCCGTCGCCAAGCAGGAGCAGCTGATCTCGACCATGCTGGAGCACAGGGTCGGCGGATTGATTTTGTGTCCGGTTTCAGGTACAGCTGAGGAAACCCTTTCCCGCCTTGAGCAGCTTGACATTCCGGTCGTGCTCGCCGTCAGGGAGATTGCCGATGCAGATTGTGATTTTGTCGGAGCCGATTATGAGGAAGGCACCTATAAGGCAGTGCGTCATTTCATTGAGAAAGGCCATCAGGAGATTGCGTTTCTGGGCGGCGTGAAGCACTCATCAACATGGACGAAGCGTATGAAAGGGTTTAAAAAAGCGCTCCGTGAAGCGGATCTGGAAGTGAAAAATGAATATGTCATTGACAGCGCGCCGACCCGCGAAGCAGGCTGTGAAGCCGTGACGGAGCTCCTCCGCCGGTCTGAGCGCCCGACCGCAATTTTCTGCTTCAGTGATTTGGTCGCGTTCGGCGTCATGCAAGGGATCAGAAAAGCCGGGCTCGTTCCGGGCGAAGATATTGACATTATCGGCTTTGATAACGTGCCGGAAGCTGAAATTTCTTATCCCCCGCTTACAACCGTTTCTTCCTTTCCGCGGCAGTCGGGAAAAGAAGCGGCTCAATTGCTGCATCATAAAATCACCAGCTCCCAGCACAAAAAACAACGCATTATTCTGGCGCCTGAGCTGGTCATCCGGGAATCTTCACAAAAAAAGCGGAACGCCTGATACGGCGCTCCGCTTTTATATTACGCAAGCAGTTTTAATGATTCGCGGTTGAATGCCGGAATGTCATCCGGTGTGCGGCTTGTAACCAGCTGGTTCTGGCAGACGACGACTTCTTCATCCACAACATTCGCGCCCGCGTTTTCCATGTCGATTCGGATTGAAGTAAACCCTGTCGCTTTGCGCCCGTCCAATGCTTTCGCGTTGATGAGAAGCTGAGGTCCGTGGCAGATGGCGAACACCGGTTTTTTATCATCCATGAACGCTTTGGCAAATTGGACGAAACGGTCATCCGCACGCAGCATGTCAGGAGAGAATCCGCCCGGGATCAGCAATGCGTCAAAGTCTTTCGGATTCACATCATCGATGGACGCGTCCACTTTCACTTCCGCTTCCCCTTGTTTGCCTTTGACTGTCTTTCCTTTTTCCTGTTCAATTACGGTTAATTCATGACCCGCATCTTTAAAAGCTTTCGCAGGTTCAGTATACTCGACATCCTCAAAATAATCCGTTAATACAACTGCAATTTTTTTACCCATAGTTACTACCTCCTGCTTGATGAAGTCTACATAAATCCATGTACCCCAGCCACACTAACATCAAACATAGGTAACGCGTTTGCCGCTCATCCGTTTTACATAGGTCATTATCCTCATTTTTCATCTTTTTACAAGAATCATCATGAAATCTATATGAACTTTCACAAAATATTCTTACAATGGTACTGCATGACAAAATTTGTTGAAAGGTGGAGAACAGGTGAGAATACAGAAAAGACGATGCAGCGTCAATATGACACTCCGTATTCTGCTGCCCCTAGTTATGATACTTAGTCTAATCCTCCCAACATCACCCATTAAAGCAGAAGAAAACAAATCCTCCAGTGTGAATCTCAGCATTTTAGCCACAACTGACGTTCACGCTAACATGATGGACTACGATTACTACAGCGACAAACCGACAACGGAATTCGGGCTGGCCAGAACGGCTCAGCTTATTGAGAAGCACAGGCGCGAAAACCCGAATACGCTGCTTGTCGATAACGGAGACCTGATTCAGGGGAATCCCCTCGGAGAATACGCCGTAAAATATGAGAAAAATGATATCATTTCAGGCGCAAAGACCCATCCGATCATTGAAGTGATGAACAGTCTGCATTATGACGCAGGAACACTCGGCAATCATGAATTTAATTACGGGCTTGAATTTCTGGACGGGACAATCAAAGGCGCTGATTATCCGATCGTTAACGCCAATGTGAAAACATTAAGCGGCGAAAACCGTTATACGCCTTATGTCATAAAAGATAAAACCGTCACGGATGAAAACGGCGGCAAGCATCAGATAAAAGTCGGCTACATCGGCTTTGTTCCTCCCCAAATCATGACGTGGGATAAGAAAAATCTCGAAGGCCGCGTTCAGGTCGAGGACATTGTGGAATCCGCAAAGAAAACCGTTCCGAAAATGAAAGCTGAAGGAGCCGATATCGTCATCGCCCTCGCCCACAGCGGCATCGAAAAAAAAGCGCAGTCTTCTGGAGCGGAAAATGCCGTTTTTGACCTGGCAACGAAAGTCGGCGGAATTGACGCGATCGTATCCGGCCATCAGCACGGGCTTTTCCCTGATGCCGAATACAAAGGCGCTGATCAATTCGACGTCGATAAAGGCACGATTAACGGCATCCCCGTTGTCATGTCAAGCAGCTGGGGCAAATATGCGGGCGTCATCGACCTCCGGCTTGAAAAAACAGACAGCGCGTGGCATGTGGAAGATGCAAAAGGCAGCATCGAGCCGATTGCCGGCAATGTGACGTCGGAAAACGAAACCGTCGTCAATACCGTCAAAAAAGCGCACGAAGGCACTTTGAAATACATCAGAGAACCCGTCGGCCAGACAAAAGCCGATATCAACAGCTTCTTCGCCCAAGTCAAAGATGATCCGTCTATTCAAATCGTAACGGATGCGCAAAAATGGTACGCCGAAAATAAGATGAAGGATACGGAATACAAAGATCTGCCTATCCTCTCGGCGGGCGCCCCGTTTAAAGCCGGCGGGCGAAACGGCTCAAACTACTATACAAACATTTCCGCTGGCGACCTCGCCATCAAAAATATCGGCGATTTGTACCTGTATGACAACACGGTTCAGATCGTCAAGCTGAACGGAAGCGAAGTGAAAGACTGGCTCGAAATGTCCGCGGGGCAATTTAATCAGATCGATCAGGCAAAAGGCGGCAGCCAAGCGCTTTTAAATGACGCCTACCGCTCATACAATTTTGATGTCATTGACGGTGTCACCTATCAGGTCGATGTCACAAAACCGGCGAAATACAACGAAAACGGAACAGTCATTCATCCCGATGCAAGCCGGATCGTCAACCTTTCTTATCAAGGAAAGCCCGTCAGCGCCAAGCAGGAATTTCTGATCGTCACAAATAATTACCGCGCTTCAGGCGGCGGAGGATTCCCTCACTTAAGCAATGATAAAATCGTATACTCTTCTGCCGATGAGAACAGGCAGGTCTTAATGGATTACATCATCCAGCAGAAAACGATTAATCCGCAGGCTGATCATAACTGGTCCATCCTTCCGGTCAAAGGGACAAACCTGACATTTGAATCTTCCTTGGCCGCAAAGCCGTTTGCCGACCGCGCAGATGACGTCGCCTATATCGGTGAATCACAAAACGCGGGCTACGGACAGTACAAGCTCCAATTCAAAGATGATGAACCGGGCACAGAGCCGCCGAAAGATGATGCATGGAAACTCACCGTTATGCATACAAACGACACGCACGCCCACCTTGATAACGCGGCGAGGCGGATGACGAAAATCATAGAAATCAGAAGCGAAACCGACCGCAGCATTTTACTGGATGCGGGAGACGTTTTCTCAGGTGATCTCTATTTCACAAAGTGGCAGGGGCTGGCTGATTTAAAATTGATGAACAGCATGGGCTACGACGCAATGACCTTCGGAAATCATGAGTTTGATAAAGGTCCGGGTGCTCTCGCCAGCTTCCTGAGCGGTAACGGGAGCGCGGCTGATCCGTCCGGAAAATACAATTTTCAAGCGCCTGACTTTCCGCTCGTCAGCTCAAATGTCGATGTGTCCAAAGAGTCAAAACTCAGACCATTCATGAAAAAAGCAGACACATTTACGGCAGGGAAAAAGAAAAAAGCAGGCATCTATCCATACATTCTGCTTGATGTAAACGGAGAAAAAGTCGCCGTATTCGGCTTAACGACAGAAGATACGTCCGTCACATCAAGCCCGGGAAAAAGCATTGTCTTTCATGATGCCTTCCAATCCGCACAAGATACAGTAAAAGAAATACAAAACAAGGAACATGTCAATAAAATTATCGCCCTGACCCATATCGGGCATCAGCGTGATCTCGATCTCGCCAAAAAGGTAAAAGGCATCGACTTGATCGTCGGCGGACATACGCATACGCTTGTAGATAAAATGGAAATTGTCAAAAACGAAGAGCCGACCATCGTCGCCCAGGCAAAAGAATACGGCGAATATTTAGGCCGTGTCGATGTCGCATTTGACAAAAACGGCGTCGTCCTGCCGGAACAATCCTCTCTTCAGGCGCTGCCGGTGAACGAGCAGACGAAAGAAGACCCGGATCTGAAAAAAGAGCTTGATCCGTTTAAAAAAGAGCTCGTCTCAGTCAAAAATGAAAAAGTCGGTTCAACGAAGGTCGCACTTGACGGCCAGCGCGAGCATGTCCGCTCCAAAGAAACCAATCTCGGAAACTTCATCGCAGACGGCATGCTGCAAAAAGCGAAGGAAGCGGCCGGCGCCCAAATCGCGATCACAAACGGGGGCGGCATCCGCGCGGGCATTGATAAAGGAGACATCACACTCGGCGAGGTGCTGAATGTGATGCCGTTCGGCAACACGCTTTACGTCGCGGATTTAACCGGAAAACAGATCAAACAAGCCTTGGAACAAGGGTTAAGCGGAATTGAGGCTCAAGGCGGCGCCTTCCCTCAAGTTGCCGGTTTAACATACACGTTTACACTGAATAAAAAGCCGGGACACCGCGTTCTTCAAGCTGCGGCCGTACAGGATGACGGCAGCGTAAAGCCGATTTCTGATAAGAAGACATACAGAGTCGCCACCAGTAACTTTGTCGGTGAAGGCGGAGACGGATATTCCGTCTTTAACGAAGCGTCCCATAAAGAAGACCTTGGCTTTGTCGACTATGAGGTCTTCACCGAGCAGCTTGAAAAAGCGGGAAAAGCGGTGGAACCGAAAGTTGACGGCCGCGCGCAGGAAGTGTACCTGCCGACGAAACAAAAAAACGGCTCGTGGACGCTTGAAGATGACAGCGCATTTGCCGTCTATGCCAAAAACGCTAACACGCCGATCGTGTATTACGATAAGAATGACGGCGCCAAAAAGCCGATTGATCTCAGCGTGACAAAAAAACAAATCGGCCTGTTAAAGGACAGAACATCGGATTCTTCCCTTACGATCCTGCATGACAAGTTCAGCATGAAAATGCCGATGGCAAACGCTGCTTCAGCTGATACACGATTCGGCGTGACGCCGAAAGGAAAAGTAAGCGGGGCGCTTTCAAATGTATACGACTTTACAATGAAGCAGAAAAACAAAGACATCAAAACATTCAAAGCGCCGGTAAAGCTCACCCTGCGCATTGAGAATACGAAAAAGGCGAAACAGCCGGGCATTTACCATGTAGACCGGAAAAAGAACGTCTATACAAAAACAGACAACGGTTCGGTTTCACACGATCTCGTCACGGGCTATACAAATCATTTCAGTGAATACACCATATTAAACGCAAACACGAAGAGCGCGCCGCCGACAAGCGGAGATCACGGCTCCGGAAAGCAGCCAAGCGGACAAAAACCGTCATCCGGGCCTGCGCAGGACGGAGTATCGCCGGGCGGCCTGCTTCCTGATACGGCCACGACGATGTATTCCATCCTTCTTGCCGGGTTACTCATCAGCGCGCTCGGAACGGCACTGTATCTGCATCAAAGAAGAAAAGCAAAAAAAGTGAACGAAGCATAAAAAGACCGCTTTTATCGGGCGGTTCATCCCAAGAGCTCTCCTGATCTGATTTCAGGGGAGCTTTTTCTCTCGGTCCCCCTCTGAGTCGACAGCCGTACGGCCGAGTGATAAAATATGAACGTTATTCGCGAAAGACTGCATCCGCATCGTTTAACACTTCACGGCAGGGCCTCTCTTTCACACGGCGCCGCCTGTTTGGAGGACTTTTTTTGAAGATAACAGGAAACAAACAAAACCGCATGTCTTACAAGAAAAAGCTGTTTTACGTGATAACAGCGCTCTGTTTTATCAGCTCGCTCATTTTCGTCACTCACAACGCTTCTTTTTATGAGCGCCCGATTGCCAAAGTGACGAAAACAACATTGGAACACCAGTCTGACGTACAGGACATGCATAAAAACAAAGATAAGATTTTCAGTCAGACGATCACTGCCAGACTTGAAAACGGCAGTCAGAAAGGACAGCTCATTCATTTGTCCAATCAGTATTCATCATCCGGAGCGAACGATCAGAAATATTCGATTGGCGATGAAGTATTCGTTTCTATTGATAAAGGGAAACCATCAAACAAGGATATATCGGGAAGCATTATAGATAAAAAACGGGATAAACAGCTTTTGCTGATCGCTTGGGTTTTCATCTTCACCTTGCTTATCGTCGGCAAAAAACAAGGCTTCTTTTCGATCGTCAGCCTGATGTTCAACGCCGTTTTACTGTCGTTTGCATTAGATTTGTACAGGAAGCATCCTAATATAGGATTAATTTTCATCTGCGGTGTCTGTATTCTCATCTTTACTGTCATCTCATTGCTGCTTGTCAGCGGTTTTCACGCGAAAACATACGCCGCCATTGCCGCGACGCTCGCAGGCACTTTCGTTTCCCTGCTGATTACGTATCTGGTAATGCTGGCAACCGGAGAGAAAGGTCTCAGATATGAGGAAATGCAGTATTTAACCCGCCCTTATCACACGGTGTTCATGGCCGGGGTATTTATCGGATCACTGGGAGCGGTCATGGATGTAGCCATTACCATGACGTCATCTGTCTTCGGATTATATGAAGAAAACAAGGGTATCTCATTACAAGCACTCAGACGTTCCGGGATGGAGATCGGAAAAGACATCATGGGGGCGATGACCAACATTCTGTTTTTTGCTTATATAAGCGGCTCTATTCCGATGATGCTGTTGTATTTGAAAAATGATTCCCCGATAGGATTCACTCTTTCTATGAACATTTCCTTGGAAATAGCCAGAGCATTGGCCGGAGGGATCGGAATCGTATTAGCCATACCCGCCAGTCTGTATGCTTCTATCTTTTTTATTAAACGAAAGAAGGCAAGCTCATGAATGTCATCGTAATTCTCGCGGCGATTTTATTTCTATTAATGGTCATCATCGGCGGAAAAAAAGGAGCGAGGTCTTTTATTGCGTTATTCTTAAATTTCGGTGTTCTCTTTCTCACCATTATTTTCATGACAGACCCGCATATCAATCCGATTATTTTAACATTGCTCTCTTCCGCCGTGATTTGCAGCATTACTCTTTTTTATATTAATGGAGGAAACGTCAAAACCGTAACCGCCTTTATTTCTGCAATGCTGACGATTGTACTGCTGCTGTTTTTTATTATGTCTGTAACAAAACATACTTCGATTCAGGGATTCGGTGAAGAAGAATTGGGTGATATCGGCATATTCACACTGTTTGTCGGGGTGGATTTTGTGAAGGTTACCGCAGCCATGATCATCATGGGCACGATAGGGGCGATTACCGATGTCGCGATTTCCATTACTTCACCCATGCGGGAAATTTACAGTCATAATCCGTCCATAAGCAGAAAAGATCTGTACACATTCGGATTAAGCATCGGGAGAGATATTTTAGGAACGAATACGAATACGTTATTCTTTGCTTTTTTCGGCAGCTATTTGGCTTTAATTATCTGGTTTAAAGACTTATCATACTCAGCTGAAAAAATTGTGAACTCAAAAGTATTCAGTGCGGAAGCCGTCACCATTCTTTGTGCCGGAATCGGGATCGGCATCATCATTCCCGTTACATCCTGGATCACCGCCTGTTTTTTAGCAAAACCAAATAAACGTTAAAAGCTGCCGGGACACGCCCGGCAGCTTTTTTTATCTTATACCCAGTTTACTACGTCTTTTGAGGCAGATCTTGTTTTCGGGCGCGGTTCTCTGACACGGTAGCCGAATGCGGCCATAACAGAGATGTCGAAACTTCCGTTTTCCAGAAGCCCTTCTTCTTCAAGAATCCGGTGAATTTCTTTGTAGTTGAAGCCTTCTACAGGGCAGGAGTCGATTCCGATCTGCGCAGCGGCTGTCATCATATTGCCGAGGGCGATGTAAGTCTGTTTGGATGCCCAGTCAAACAGCGCGCGATCTGATTCAAGCAGATTGAAATCATTTTTCTGGAAGTCTTCCGTTTTGCTGATATAGCCTTCATACATATCTTCCGGCATTTTTTTGACTTCCCGCAAGTGATTTTTGACATAGTCGGCGTCAAAACGGATATCCTTTGCCGTCCGGGCAAGCAGAAGTACGAAATGACTTGCGGTCGGCAGCTGCTTTTGCGCGCCCCATGTGAACTCGCGGAGTTTTTCACGAAGCTCCGGATTTTGAACGACGACAAATTTCCAAGGCTCCAAACCGAGTGAGCTTGGGGATAACCTTCCCGTTTCTAAAATGAATTCAAAATCGCTTTCTGAAATTTTTTTCTCAGGATCAAATTCCTTTGTGGCGTGTCTGAATTGATACGCTTCGATGATCTGCTGTTTTTTATCTGACATTCATGATCTCTCCTTTTCAATCGTTATGTACTATTGTAGCCATTATTTTTGAAAGTACCAGTACGCACATTTTTGTTGGATAGTATTCATTTTGATACTGACAAAAAAAACGGGCTGCCGCGGCAGTCCGTTTTTATTTTTCCCTTCTCGCAAAGTCGACGAAACGGAATTTATCGAGCCTGTGCCGGCTTTCCGTGTACTGAAAGAGGCTGGTATCCTCCAAAAAGACGCGGTTTTTCACGACCGCCATATGGCTGAATCCGCCGAGATCCAAATACTTCCGGTCCTCTTCCCCCGCCGGCTCCACGACAATTTCCTTTTGCGCGTAGCTGATGGACAAGCCGAGCTCTCCTTCGAGATACTCATAGATCGAATCTTCACAAATCGCCTTCGTCAATAGAGGCACGTGTTTTTTCACAAAGTAATCCTTGTCCAAAATAATATGTTCTCCGTCAATCCGTCTTGATCTGACGACTTCCCACACCTTTTCATCCGCTTCTGTACCAAGCTCTTTTGCGGCTTCTGAGGGAGGCAGGATCAGCCCGAGACGGTGAACCATCGTTCTCGTCTCTTTTCCGAGCGTTTCCGAAAGCTCTTTGAAGCTGATCAGGCCTGAGACGGGAAAACGCATTTTTTCTCTATCTAATATGACGGAGCCTTTGCCTTTGATTTTCTGGATGTAGCCGTTTTGCGCCAGCATATTGAGGGCTTTGCGGACGGTTTCTCGTGATGTGCCATATTGATCACACAAATCATTTTCAGACGGAAGAACGTCTTCAGCCTTCCGCTGGCCGCTTTCGATCTGCCGCACCATATCTTTATAGATTGTGATGTATTTATTCACTTTCATTTGACCACCCAGATTAGTGTATCACGCTTTTGTCAGATGATAAACGATCGATTCATACGGACGAAGCGTCAATCGTTCCGGCCGCCCTTCCCTCGGTTCATCATTCGTCAGCAGCACCGTAAACCGCCAGCCGTCCGTGTCTTTAAGCGGAACCGTAAAGTCCGCTTCTTTCCCGTAGAAATTGTTGATGCACAGCAGTTTTTCATCCTTGCCGTGTCTGACGTACGCCAGAACCGCCGGATCGTCTTCAGCGAGCAGCTCAAACGTTCCTTCAGTCACGATGTCATATTCCTTTCTGAGCTTGATGAGCTTCTGATAATGGTAGAAAATTGAATCCGGGTCCCGCAAAGCCGCTTCCGCGTTAATGTCCCGATAATCATCCGCCGCCGGAATCCAAGGCGTGCCCGTCGTGAAACCGCCGTGCGGCCCGCTGTTCCACTGAATGGGGGTTCTGGCATTGTCTCTTGATTTCTCTTTTAAAATGGCGATAATGTCTTTTTCGGGCACGCCTTCTTCCTTCATCTTTTTGTACATGTTCAGTGATTCGACATCGCGGTATGAGCCGATGTCATCGAACTTCGGATTGCCCATGCCGATCTCCTCACCTTGATAAATGTAAGGCGTGCCCTGCATCATATGAATGGCCGCCGCCAGCATTTTGGCTGATTTCGTCCGGTATACGCCGTCGTCTCCGTATCTGGATACGGCCCGCGGCTGGTCATGGTTGCACCAGAATAATGCGTTCCAGCCTCCGCCTTTTTGCATCTCCGTCTGCCAAAACGCTAAAATCCGTTTCAGCTTCAGAAAATCAAACGGAGCGAGCGCCCATTTTTCACCATTCGGATAATCCACTTTTAAATGATGAAAGTTAAAAGTCATATCGAGTTCTTTATTCTCAGGGTTTGTGTACCGGATGCAGTGGTCAGCAGTTGTCGAGGACATTTCCCCGACCGTCATACTGTCATATTTCGAAAACACTTCCCGGTTCATCTCATGAAGAAATTCGTGCACGCGCGGCCCATCCGTATAATAAGGGCGCCCGTCACGCCCATCCTCGGCATCAGGAAACGATTGGTCTTTAGAAATGAGGTTGATCACATCCAGCCGGAAGCCGTCGATCCCTTTCCGGAACCAAAAATGCATCATGTCGTAGACCTTTTTTCTCATCTCTTCATTTTCCCAGTTCAAATCGGCCTGCGACACATCAAATAAATGCAGATAGTGCTGGCCTGACGCCGGGTCGAGCTCCCAAGCGGAACCGCCGAATTTTGATTCCCAGTTGTTCGGCGCCCGGCCGTCTTCCTTTCCGTCTTTCCAAATGTAAAAATCCCGATACGGACTGTCGGGTGACGAGACCGCTTCTTTGAACCACCGATGCTCGACTGATGTATGGTTTACGACAAGATCCATGACGACCTTGATTCCTCTTTTGTGCGCTTCATCGAGAAGGCGTTCAAAATCCTCCATCGTTCCGTATTCTTCATAAATGGTGCAGTAATCGCGAATGTCATAACCGTTGTCATTCTGCGGCGAATCGTAAATCGGCGTAAGCCAAATGACATCAATCAAAAGCTTCTGCAAATAATCAAGCTTCTTGATAATGCCGTTCAGATCACCGATCCCGTTTCCCGTCGTATCATTAAAGCTCTTCGGATAAATTTGATATACCGCTGCCTTTTTCCACCATGGTGTGCTGTCTGTTTTCATTTTTCTTCACCGCCTGTAATGTTTTGAATTGAAAGGGAAAAGGGACAGCCTGATAGAAGGCGCCCCGCAGGTTTTCTATTTTTGCCGTTTCAGCCGCGCATACCCGTATGTTCCCGCAAACGGGAGAATCAGCACGATCAGCATTCCGATCGCAAACGGACCCCAGTACTGACTCATAATGGAGAAGATCCCCGGCACGCCGCCGACTCCGACCGAGCTTGCGAGAACGCCTTTGACGGAGATGAACATCCCCGCGATTCCCGAACTGATCATGGCGATCACAAACGGAAATTTGTAACGCAGATTCACGCCGAAAATCGCCGGCTCGGTAATGCCCAAATATGCGGAAATGCCGGCCGTCAGTGAAAGCCCCCGCTGTTTTTTATCTTTTGTAATCAGCATCATGGCCAAAGCCGCCGATCCTTGAGCGATATTTGACAATGCGAGCATCGGCCATAAAAATGTGCCGCCGAGCTTTGAGCCGATTAATTGAAGATCGACCGCGAGAAACGTATGGTGCATCCCCGTAATCACAAGCGCCGAATACAGCCCTCCGTACAGCAGGCCTCCGATGGCGGAGAATTGGCCGAAAACGGCAATCAATCCCGCCGTCAGCGCGTTACCGATCGCAAAGGTAATCGGACCGATGATGACAAAGGATAGAAAACCGATGACCAAAAGCGTCACCGGCGCGACGACCAACAGCTGAATGCCCTCCGGCGTCCGTTTCGTCAAAAAGATCTCAAGCCTGGCAAGTAAATAAGACGCCAGCAGAATCGGGAGCACCTGACCTTGATACCCGACTTTCTGCACCTCAAGGCCGAACAGGTTCCACACCGGAATATCGCCGCTCTGCTCGGCAGCCCCGTAGCCCCATGCGTTTAACAGATCAGGATGCACCAGCATCAGCCCGAGCACGATGCCCAAAAGGGGGCTTCCTCCGAACCGCTTCACTGCCGACCAGCCGATTAAAGCCGGCAGAAAAGCGAAAGCCGTCCCCGCGATCAGATTAATCATATTGGCGAGATCCGCCCATTGCGGATATACTTGGACAATCGATTTGGCGCTGTAGAAAATGCCTTCCGCCGTTAAAATGTTGTTCAGACCCATTAACAGCCCGGCCGTGACGATCGCCGGCAAGATCGGAATAAAGATGTCCGCAAGCGTTTTCACAGCACGCTGTAAAGGATTCATTTTTTGCGCTGCCGCCTTCTTCACGTCATCCTTGGACGCTTCACCCATCCCCGTTTCCTTCACTAATTCCGCATATACTTTGTTGACCGTCCCCTGCCCGATCACGACTTGAAACTGCCCGTTTACTGCAAAAGATCCTTTGACAATGTCTATTGCATCAAGCATTTTTTGGTTTACTTTGGTTTCATCTATTAACGCAAACCGCAAACGCGTCACACAATGAGTCGCCGCCTCAATATTTTCGATTCCGCCGACAGCTTCAGCGATCTGCCGCGCAGCCCGGTTAAACTCACCCATGCCAACCCCTCCGTAACCGTTTTCATTTCGTCTCACAAACTTGTATATACATGTTTATGACTCTATTGTAATGATGTATATACATGTCGTCAATCTATTTTTATAGCGCTTTCATCACAAATATACTGCGAAAGACCCTGAAACAAAAAAAGCCCCGCCGGAACCGGGCCTTGACTTCTTGTTTTATCGGGAACATGTCCGGGCGGAATTCACAACAGGAGCACAAAAAGCATACAGTACTGTACAACTAAGTTAAAGAGGTGTGAAGAGATGCCATCCACTGTTATCAACCTGTACTATTTGAAGATTAACAGTATTTCTGGCAACGGATCTATTACGATTGGGGAAGCGGCATACAACAGTCCCACCACAAATAACAAATCACAAGGACTGAACTCTTCATTCGGCGATACGTCACCTATAGAATCGATGATGGAGAACTTGTTAAATGATCCTGATGTCAACGACCAGACAGAAATCGGAACCGCAGATACCGCAAATGTTATGCCGGTGCCGCCCACTATAGATTAAAGGGGTTTTTATGAATGCCTTACCAAATTAACGTCGTCAATATAAAAGTAAACGGAGCAACGCAAAACGGAAACGTCGATATCGGTCAGACCGTACAAAACAGCCACACCGCCAACAGCAAATTTGTCGGCGCGAACTTTTCTTTAGGGGATTTTTCTCCGGCCGCCGGATGTTTGAATTCGGGCCATCTTGACCCTGACGTGAGCGACCAAGATCAGATCGCCAACCCGTCAATGCCGATCGCAAATCAAATATAGGGAGGTTCTGCCGAAGTGGATATCGAAAAAATGAGAAAGTGGCTTGAGATTACGAACGAGCACAAGCCCAGCGACTTTTGGACCAATGTCCTGAAACGGAAATCTCCCGAAGATTTTTTCTCCTTACAAAAAAACACCCTGACTTATGATATTTATCAGGATGAACAGCACACATTTGTCATTGTGGAAATGCCCGGCGTTTACGAAGAAGAATTGACATTGAGGCTGCTGTCAAGAACACGGCTGCATATAAGAGGAAACATCACACCCCTTTTTCCAAAGAACATGGGCGTCTGCCAAAACCGGTATTACGGGGAAATCGATGAGACGATTGAGCTTCCTGAACCGGCTGAGCCCCGCCTGTTACAGGCGCAGTGCGTAAACGGCCTGCTCCACATTTCCTACCCGCGCCTTATGGAGCACATTCCTTTTCAGAAAAAAATCTAAAGAGCCGGCTTACGGGCGGCCCAGCCGTCTGTACACTTTCTCCTTATAATGAGAAGATGCGGGTTTTGAGAACATGGCTTTCTCCTCCGTCAGTTTGTCGAGTCTGACTTGTTTTTCCGTCCGTTTGTTCCGCAAGTGATCCCGCTCCTGTTCATTGCGGCACTTGGCGATCAAATAATCGAGCGTCATCAGCTCTTTCTTCAGCGCGCCCTCATCCTCGGCGATCCCGGCGTTTTTTAATATGCGGTAGCCCATTCTGAGCGATTCCGGAAGATGTGCGGCATCGTCTTTCGGCAGGGGCTTTCCCATTCCTTTGATGCCGGCGAACTCTCCATCCTTAATGGCGCGCTTGATTTTATCTTCAGCCACGATATGGGCAATATCCATCACTGTTCACCTCTTTTTTCAATAGAACCGGGTGTGATCATGCGGAAACACAAATCCCAGTTTGTGCCATTTGTGATTTTTAAAGCTGTCATTCAACAGATCAACCCCCGTTGCGACAGCGTTTTTCGCCCTTTTTCCGATGAGCCTTTTCCACCTTTTCTATTTGCTGGTTTCATGGTATATTGATTACGTTCATTTTTTCTATCGTTCCGTGTAAACCGTGATCGGAAAAAAGGAGTGTAACAATGAAAACATTTATAAAAGAAAGAGGACTTGCCTTCTTCTTGATAGCGGTCGTGTTATTGTGGGTGAAAACATATGTCGCTTATATTTTAAACTTTAACCTCGGCATAGACAACACGATCCAGAAAATATTGCTTTTTGTGAATCCGCTGAGCTCCAGCTTGTTCTTTCTTGGATTTGGGCTTCTTTTCAAGAAAAAATTACAGCAGACAGCCATTATTGTGATTCATTTTTTATTGTCTTTTTTGCTTTTTGCAAACATCGTCTATTATAGATTCTTTAATGATTTCATTACCATCCCGGTCATGATGCAGGCAAAGACAAACGGCGGCCAGCTCGGAGACAGCGCGTTCTCGTTAATGAGATGGACAGACGTCTTCTACTTCCTGGATACCGTCATTTTGATTATTTTGGCCCTTAAGATGAAAAAACCGGCTGAAAAACCGGCGAAGAAATCATTCAGAATCGTTTTGGCTTCCGCCGTGCTTGTGTTCCTGATCAACCTCGCCGTCGCGGAATCCGATCGTCCTGAGCTTTTGACACGCTCATTTGACCGAAACTATCTGGTGAAATACTTGGGCACGTACAACTTTACGATTTACGATGCCGTGCAGAATGTGAAATCAAACAGCCAGCGCGCGCTTGCCGATTCAAGCGATGTAACGGATGTGGAAAACTATATGAAGGCCAACTATGACGTGCCGAACAACGTCTACTTCGGAAAAGCCGAAGGAAAAAACGTCATCTACGTCTCATTAGAGTCTCTGCAATCCTTTATCATTGACTATAAAATTAACGGCAAGGAAGTGACGCCGTTTTTAAACAAACTGGCGCACGATAATCAAACATTCTACTTTGATAACTTTTTCCACCAAACGGGACAAGGTAAAACATCTGATGCGGAATTTATGATGGAGAACTCTCTGTACCCGCTTTCGCAAGGTTCGGTTTTCGTCAATAAAGCGCAAAACACGCTGCAGTCCGTTCCTGCGATCCTAAAAGGCAAAAAGTACACGTCTGCCGCTTTCCACGGAAATACGCAGACTTTCTGGAACCGTAACGAAATGTACAAAGCGGAAGGCATCGATAAGTTTTTCGATTCAGCTTATTATGACATGAGCGAAGAAAACACGAAAAACTACGGCATGAAAGATAAACCGTATTTCAAAGAATCCATGCCGCTCTTAAAGAGCCTGCCGCAGCCGTTCTATACGAAGTTCATTACGCTGTCCAACCACTTCCCGTTCGGAATGGATAAAGAAGACACGGACTTCCCGGCGGGAGACTTTGGCGATTCAGTCGTCAATAACTACTTCCAGTCCGCGAACTATCTGGATGAATCAATCGAACAGTTCTTTAATGACCTGAAAAAAGACGGCCTGTACGATAAGTCGATTATCGTGATGTACGGAGACCACTACGGCATCTCCGAAAACCATAATAAAGCGATGGCGAAAGTGCTCGGCAAAGATGAGATCACTGAATACGACAATGCCCAGCTTCAGCGGGTGCCGCTCTTTATCCACGCTCCCGGCGTGAAAGGCGGCCGCAATCATAAATTTGCCGGTGAAGTCGATGTTGCGCCGACCGTTCTTCATCTGCTCGGCGTCGATACGAAAGATTATCTCATGTCAGGTTCAGATATCTTATCGAAAGAGCACAGAGAAGTCATTCCGTTCCGTAACGGAGACTTCATCTCGCCGAACTATACGAAAGTGTCCGGCAAGTATTACGATACGAAAACCGGAAGACTTTTAGATGATTCAGAAGTCGACAAAAAAGAAGACTCTCTCGTCAAGACTGAGCTTGAAATGTCTGATAAGATCATCAACGGCGATCTGCTTCGTTTCTATCAGCCGAAAGGCTTTAAGAAAGTGGACCCTTCACAATTCGATTATACGAAGCGTGAAGATTCCTCAGCAGATGATCAAAAAGAATAAACAAAAGCCAGATCATATCAATGATCTGGCTTTTTTATGTTCAGCTCCCGGCGGCCATAGAGCGCTTTTGCAGGCTGTCGGAAAGAACTGAATAAGCGACGACTTTCTTTTTCTGCTGTTTGACGACATCTACATGATCTTCGTAGCTGTATACAAATACCGTCACATCTTTTTTTCCTTTTCTCGTCTTAATGACAAGCGGATCGGCTCCGTTTTGCGGATGAAGATAACGCTCTTCATCCCCTGGGTATATATAATGCCGTTCGATAAACACGGCTTCGTTAAAATCATCAATCACCCGGCGTTTGTCTTCGCCTTCCAGACGTTTTCCGCCGAGGGAAACGGCAGCGGACGCGTCACTGAGCTTTGAATGGGTTTCAAACTTGCGGAGAATCCATTCCACCGCTCCGGTAGGAAGGCATGTCAGCAAAATCTTAATCAGGCTTATGACAACAATTGAAACAACTGCAATCCATGTCACCTTACATCATCTCCATACTTGTTCTACATGAATCTTAACATAGAAGAAAACATTGTTTTTTGTACATTATGTGAAACTTGATATATGTTCAAAAAAATCCGGATCACATAGGTGATCCGGATTTTTCAAGTCTGCTTCTGGTCGTCACGGCTGACGGCCTCTCTCAGCTCTTCCGCGACAAATTCGACGTTCGGCCCGATAATGACCTGCGCCGTTTTATTCCCCGTTTTGATAACCCCTTTTGCTCCCGCTTTTTTAAGCGCCGCCTCATTAATGAGAGACGTATCCTGCACGGTCAGCCTGAGGCGGGTCGCACAGTGATCAATCGTTTCGAGGTTTTGCCTGCCGCCGAGCCCCTTGAGCATGGCATGTTCTTCGACGGAACCGGCCGTATCTTCACTAAGCACTTCTTCCTCTTCCTCATCATCTTCCCGTCCCGGCGTTTTCAAGTTTAACGTTTTGATGAGCATATAGAATACGACAAAATAGATCACCGCATAACAAAGCCCGACAACGAGCAGCAAAAGCGGTTTTTCGGCAATGCCGTAGCTGAGGAGATAATCGATCGCCCCCGCCGAGAATGAAAAACCTGACCTGATTCCGAGAACATTCACGATAAATAAAGAGAACCCGGTTAATATAGCATGAACCCCGTACAAAAGCGGTGATAAAAACATAAATGCAAATTCAATCGGCTCTGTAATTCCGGTAATAAATGCCGTCAGCGCGAGACCGATCATCATTCCGGCCGTCGCTTTGCGCTTACTTGGCTTAGCCGCGGCAATCATTGCCAGACATGCGGCCGGAAGCCCGAACATCATAATCGGGAAGAATCCCGTCATATAAGTTCCCGCCGTCGGATCCTTCGCAAAGAAGCGGGCCAGATCTCCCGTTTTTCCGTGAAAATCGCCAAACTGGAACCAAAAAATATTATTCAGCACATGATGAAGACCGAACGGAATCAAAAGCCGGTTAAAAATCCCGTAAATCCCGGCGCCGATTCCGCCAAGCCCGATCATCCATTCCCCGAAAGACGTAATCACCGACTGAATCGGCGGCCACACAAATCCGAAGATCCCCGCCAAAATAATGGTAATCAGCGCCGTTACAATCGGAACGAGCCTGCGCCCGCTGAAAAACCCGAGATATTCGGGCAGCTTCGTATCCTTAAAGCGATTATACGTGTATCCCGCAATTAACCCCGCGATAATCCCTCCGAAAACGGCCATATTATTTGTCGAATTGATTGATTTTACAGCCGCGTCCAGCATGATATAAGAAATTGCTCCCGACAGAGCGGCGGCCCCGTTGCTGTCTTTGGAAATCCCGATCGCGATTCCGATCGCGAAAATCAGCGGCAGATGATCAAATACCGCGGTCCCCGCCGCGTAAATGAACGGAATATTTAATAAGTCCTCTCTGCCGATGGCCAAAATAATACCAACGGCGGGCAGAACGGCAATCGGAAGCATAAATGATTTTCCGAGTTTTTGCAAAAATTGAAGCATTTTACCCATCCCCCTTCTTTTTTCTTAAATATACCACATAAGTTATCTAGTGATCTATACCAATTTTCCTTCATTTATTCACATAAGGCTTGTTGGTTTTCTATTTATAAACCAGTTGTGGTAAGCTTGAATCAGATGATTAAAAATAGAAAGCGGGAATGACAATGATTGTAACGAACGATCAAGAATTAGAAGGGCTTAAAAAAATCGGCAGAATCGTCGCGCTGGCGCGTGAAGAAATGAAGAAAAAAGCCGAGCCCGGCATGAGTACGAAAGATCTTGACCTGATCGGAAAGGCGGTGCTTGACGAGCACGGAGCCGCTTCCGCTCCGGAGAAGGAATATGATTTCCCGGGCGTGACATGCATCAGTGTAAATGACGAAGTCGCTCACGGCATTCCGAGCGCCTCTAAAATCTTAAAAGCCGGGGATCTTGTAAATATCGATATTTCGGCGGAGTTCGGCGGTTTTTATTCCGATACGGGCATTTCATTTGTACTCGGAGAAGGCGATGAACGTCTGCAAAAGCTTTGTAACTGCGCAGCATCCGCATTTCAGAAAGGATTGGATCAGGCAAAAGCCGGCAAACGCCAAAACCAGATCGGCAGAGCCGTCTACCATGAAGCCCGCTCCAACGGATTTACCGTCATTAAAACGCTGACGGGCCACGGAATCGGCAGAAACCTCCATGAAGCGCCGAACCACATCATGAATTACTACGATCCGTTTGATAACGCGCTTCTTAAAAACGGAACCGTGATCGCGCTTGAGCCGTTTATTTCCACGAAAGCGGAAACGATTGTTGAAACGGGAGACGGCTGGACGTATAAAACGCCGGATAAAAGCCTTGTCGCCCAAGTGGAACACACCATCGTGATCACAAAAGACAAACCGATTATTTTAACTGCATTGTAATGTTTCATCTCCCTCCCAAACAGGTATACAACAACTAACCCGAAGGAGGGAGACGCATGAAAAAAGATAAAGAAAAAATCAAAATCGAAAACGAAATACACGCCATGCACGGCGTAACGAAACAGCAGATTTTAGAGGATTTCGAGGAATTTAAGGCGTACCTTCATCAGAAAATTTCCGCCGGAAAAAAACTGGGTCTGGATGACAGCAAAATCATCAAAAGCGCCGCCATCCTCGGGGACTATCTCGCCAAACACGAGGAGCCCCGCAATGCGGAAGAAAAACTCTTACAAGAACTGTGGGCCATTGCGGATGACAATGAAAAACAGCATTTGGCCCAGCTTCTCGTCAAACTTGCCGGACACTGATACAGTGCCCGGCTTTTTTATGCCCCGTTATAAGAGTTATGCTACACTGGACATATGTCTGTGAAAGGAGCCATTTTTCAACATGTGGTTTATTATCTTCGGGTTTATTTTCTTTATTGAAAGCATCATTCTCACCGTTTACGGGGTGAAGAAAAAGAAGGGGATGCTGATTTATTTCGGCGTCGTTTTCGGAATCATGACACTCGGAACGGTGCTGTTAAAATTAACCGGCCATTAAGCATGAAAAGACCGCCCTTTACATATATATGTAAGAAAGCTTTACATCTCTGAATCGAAAGTCTCAGTTTTTGTGTTATCCCTTTTCAGCGTCTTTTTATAGATGTTACAATGCCAAAAGTTTGGCAAAAACTGAAGAAACCTCCCCAGCGGGAGAACGGAGAAAGGAGTTTTCTGACATGCATTATGGCAGTAAAGGCTGGTATGTAGAAGAGTTAAAGAAAAAAGGAATTACCCACTATGAAGGAAGAAAGCTTCAAAGCTTCAAAAAGTACTTCCTTGCCAATCTGCTGGAAACAAAAAAACAAGCATAACGTAAATCAGCCGTGCTGTCAGTGCAGCACGGCTTTTTTTCTATACATTCCTGAGCCTGTCCCTTTTTTTAAGGAAGGACTCCCTCCAGCTTTCTGACAGCGCTTCTTCCCGCAGTATTTCTTCAATCGCTGACAGATTGCCGGAATCACGATATTTCACTTCATTCGCATACCAGACGGAAATGCTTTCTTTGCCTCTCGACAGACGCTTGAGGACGGGACGCGGATCGACATATCCTTCTTCAAGCACCCTGAAATAAAAGCCGGTAAATCCCGTCTGCTGTACACGGAGCACCATATCTTTGATGCCATATTTGAGCGCGAGTTTGACGCAGGGCTGGCGCGGCTGGCTTACTTGAACGACGGCTTCCCCCAGCTGAAAGACGTCTCCGATCCATACGTCTTGTTCGGCCAGTCCTTTGACCGTTACATTCTCTCCGAACGCGGCGGCGGGAAGTTTTCTCGCGAGCGTTGTTTCCCAATATGAATAATGCTCGGCGGGATACACGCACACCGCTTTATCGGGGCCTCCGTGATTCTTCAGATCAGCCTGCCCGTCCCCGTCAAAATGGGTTTTATACAGCATGACGGGAGAATCTGCGGGCCGCTTTATGATGCCGGAATTGATTTGTCTGCCGGCAAATTCATGAATTGCGGGCTTTCCGAGATTGATAGATAAGACAGAATAGTCTTGCGTCACCTCGTTCACATCCTTTGCGAAATCTCATATCTTTCCTTTATCATAGTAAGAAAAAGGTGGTTTTTCCATGCTTCAATATCATATGATGGCAGACGGCCGGGTTCAGGGCGTAGGTTTTCGCTACTTCGTCCAGATGGAAGCCGACAGACATAAGATAGCCGGCTGGGTAAAAAACCGTGATGACGGCCGGGTGGAAATCCTTGCCGAAGGCCCTGAAGAGTCGTTAAAACAATTTGCCGAAGCAGTCAGAAAAGGCAGCCCCTTCTCAAATGTCACAGGCGTAACCATCGAAGAATCACACCGTCTGAAAGGATACCGCACTTTTTCCATCAGTTACTGATAAGGCTTGTCCTGATAATAATAATTCGGCTTCACAATCGTATTGTCATATGATTTATGGAAAATGTGGGTGGAAGCCGGCGAGATCGGCGGAATCAGCCAAGTCCAGTCGCCCGTCAGCTTTCTGCCCGCGTCTTGTTCCTGTTCTTCAAAGCGTTTAAATTGATTCGCCGCCGTATGGTGATCGACAATGCTGACACCGTGTTTTTTGTATGAATAGAGCACTGCCTTATTCAGTTCCACCAGCACCTGATCTTTCCACAGGTCGGTATTCAGGCTGGCGGAAATCCCCATGACCGCAGCGGCTTTTTTGAGCATATCATACCGTTTTTCGTCTGCAAGGTTCCTTGCGCCGATTTCGGTTCCCATATACCATCCGTTAAAAGGCGCCGCGTTGTACGACAGTCCGCCGATTTCAAGCCTCATATCGGCGATAATCGGAACCCCGTACCATCTGAGATTTAAATCGGCAAACTCTTCAATATCCGGATGGGTGATCGGCACTTCTTTCACGAGCGCCTGAGGCAGGTCATACCAGACCGGCTGCCCGTCCCCTTTCATCCGAAAAAGCAGCGGCAGAATATCAAAATCGGTCCGCTTCCCGCGCCAGCCGAGTTTTTCGCAGACAGCCGTCAGCTCATATGATGCCGGATCACCGACTCTTCCTTTTTCAGTCTCATATCCCGCATAGCGGATGAGCTGGTGATTCCAGATCTCCACTTGTTTCTCCCCATTCTGCTCAGGAGGGAAAATCGTAATTGTCGGTTTAATTTTTCCGCCGTTCGTGGCGATTTCAATATGTTCAAATAATGCGTCGCGCACCTCTTCTTTCGTGTTCACACCGCGCCGGTCAATGACGTTCAGCGATTGCCAGAACAGACGCCCGATACAGCGGTTGCTGTTGCGCCACGCCATTTTCGCCCCGTGTTCAAGCTCTTCCGCCGTATGGACGTAACTTCCCGTCCGCTCTATCTCATCTTTTATCGCGTGTAGTCGCGCGTTGATTTGCGATTCCATTCCGAGTTCCTGATAGCAGACATCAATAAAATCCTTCGCCTCATCCCAAAGTATTTCCGTATGTTTCAAAAAACTCTCTCCTTCAATTTACATCTGTTTCCCATTGTATCGTTTTTAGGAGTGAACACAATGGTTTTTTTGTATCATACTGGAAACTGCAAAAAAAACACCTGTGATTTTCGCAGGTGTTTTACAAAACGGAATGCAATTTTTCAGCCAGTGTAAGCAAATCCTCACGGTAGTTTTTTCCCGTCATCGGAATTCCGTGACCCGTCAAAAGCGCTTCCGGCTCCAGTTCGGCCAGTTTCTGAACGGATGCGGCCGCCGTCTGTGTATCCGCTGTAAAATAGGCGGGCGGCCCGTGAAGCTCTTGCTTTTGAATGACAACGTCCGCAAGCGATTCCTGTTCAACAGTGATCACGGCATCACCGGCAAGCAGAACGCGGTCTTTATCCCGGAATAATGAAATATGGCCGGGTGTGTGGCCGGGCGTATGCACCCATTTCCATTCTTCAAGAAACGGAACGGTACCGTCTGAAGGCAGTGCCTGAACGGACGGAATACGGATCGTATGGCGCGGAAACAGCGGTGACAGCTTTGCGACAAGCCCTTTTTTCGCATCGGGCCTGGCAGGCGGATAATCCGCTTTCCCCGTGACGTACGGGAGCTCCTTTTCATGAATGTAAACCGGCACATTCCAAAGCTCAAGCAGCTCTTCAATCGCACCGACATGATCAAAATGACCGTGTGTCAAAATGACCGCCTTCAGCTGATACCCCTCTTTGAACCGGCGTTTCATTTCTTCTGTTATCATCTCCGCCGATTGCGGCATTCCCGCGTCAACCAGAATGATTTCCCGCGGAGCTGAGGGATTTTCGATAAAATAAACATTCGCAATCTGCACGGTCAGTCCGTAAACGCCGTCCGCCGCTTTAAAACCGGCACCGCTTCTCACTGAAAAAAGCGGCATAAACGGATCACTCATCATGGCACCTCCTCTGATGCCTTTAGTGTGCGACGAACCGGGTGTTTTATGTTAAAAAATCGTGATTGCGCCGATGATGAGCGCAAAGGCCGTCATGACGATAACGGCTAGAACCGCCCATTTCATCGCAAATTTCTGGTGTTCATCAATGGTGACCCCGGCAAGCCCGACTAATAAATGCGTCGACGGCACGAGCGGGCTTAACATATGAATCGGCTGGCCGATAATCGAAGCGCGGGCGATTTCCACCTTATCTACACCGTACGCCACGGCGGTCTCGGATAAAATGGGCAGCACGCCGTAAAAATAGGCGTCATTAGGCATCAGAAACGTAAAGATACCGCTCGTTAAGGCAACAATCGCCGGAATAAATCCCCCCATCTGTTCCGGAATAAGCGATACGAGGGAAATGGCCATCTCATCGACCATCTTCGTCCCCGTTAAAATTCCGGTAAACACGCCTGCGGCAAAAATCATCGAACCGATCGCAAGCACATTGCTCGAATGGGCTGAAATACGCTCCCTTTGATCGTTAAGCTTCGGATAGTTGACAATCAGCGCGATACAAAACGCAATGATGAACAGCACGGTTAAATTCACTTTTCCTGACACTAAAAATCCCACTAAAGAAAGCGTTAACATTAAATTGAACCACCACAGTTTCGGCCGCTTCCATTCATCTTCCGCAGCCGCAGCCGTTTCATTTGTATGGGACGGCTGCTTTAATTCGATCACCCCGAGCCGTTTCCTTTCCATCCTTCCGAGTACGTAAGCGACCACAATCATACACACCATTCCGCTCGCAATGACAGGCAGCATCGGCCCCGTCAGCTCTGCCGGGTCAACGCCGAGCGCACTCGCCGCACGCGGCGTCGCGCCGCCCCATGGTATCGTGTTCATGATACCCATGCCGACACCGGCGATTCCCGCTAAAATAATCGGACGGATTCCGAGCATGATATACAAAGGCAGCATTGCGCTTGTCGTAATCATATACGTCGTCGAGCCGTCTCCGTCCAGTGCGACAAGCATGGTCAAAACGGCTGTTCCGACTACAATTTTGAGCGGATCGCCTTTAACCAGCTTTAAAATACGCGACACCATCGGATCAAATAAACCGGTATCAATCATAATGCCGAAATAAAGAATCGCAAACATAATCATGACTGCGATCGGCGCCACCTGTTCAATACCGGAGATCATCATCTCGCCGACCCGGTTAAAAGAAAACCCGGCAAACAGCGCAAACACGATCGGCGTTAATACAAGCGCCGTTAACACTGAAAGCCGTTTTGTCATAATCAGCACCATAAAAACAAGCATCATAAGAAAGCCTAAGATTGCTAACACAGTATGTCCCCCTTATCATGAATACGCTTACATTTTAAAGGCCCGATCCCCTTTATCCGCCTTTTTGCTATCTTATGAGAATTGGATATTGAAGTAAATATTTTGGATTTTAAAGATTTTTAATTTTTTATAACCTTTTCGTTCATTTTGTTCATTTATAAATAAAAAGCCTCCCGCAAATATGCGGAAGGCTTATTTTTCGCTGCTCATCATCTCTTTATAAAACTCGGTCTGCTCTTCTAAAAAGCGTTTTGCGCCGCTGCTGTTTTTATAAAAGCTCTCCCAATCCCGTTTTTTCAGCATTTGCTTCCACTCCGCGGATGAGGTAATCTGTTTCAAAGCCTGATCCCAATAGGCGATCTCGCCTTCGGTCATGTCTTTCGGCCCCATGATGCCTCTCCAGTGCGCAAAGACAAACGGCACCCCCTGCTCTTTCCATGTCGGCACATCGCTGAAGCCGGAGAGCCTTTTGTCCGACGTAACGGCCGCCAATGTGATTTTCCCTTTCCGATAGGCGTCTCTCGCTTCTGAAATGGTCATTGAGGCGGCGTCTATCTCGTGGCTGATAAGAGCTTCAATGACTTCATTGCTGCTCCCGTATTGAAAAAAGCGGATATCAAACGGAGAAATTCCGGCCATTTCCGCCGCTCTCGCAAAGGAGAGCTGGTCATCATTTCCGAGGCCGGGCGCAAATCCGATTTTTATGCCGCCCGGATGTGCTTTAATATCGCCGAGCAGCCGCTTTCCGCTTTTTATCTTTGAATCCTTCGGAAGAGCGACGGTCTGCCACTCTTTTGCGATAATGGCCAAAGGCGTAAAATCAGCTGCCTTCAGCCGGCTTTGTCCCAAAATTTCATTGCTTAACAGCAGGCTTGAATTCATACTGATGACATCCGTTTTTCGTTCGTTTACATATTTCCAGCCGCTGTCTCCGCCTCCGCCGGGTTTATAGACGATCTTTACGGGCCGGCCTAATATTTGCTTCCGCTCTATTACCGATTGCAAAGCTTTTGCCGTTACGTCCCAGCCCCCTTGAGGCGCCGCCGGGACGACAATTTCAACCGGCCCTTCAGCTGAACGGATGCCCGCCATCTGCCGTCCGTCATAAGAAACCAGCGCCGCCAGCATGACAAGAAGCACTCCCAACCGCTTCATTTCTCCCATCCCTTATTCATGTGCTAAATAATATTTCCGTTCCGGCCTGCCGATAATGCCGTACTCTAATTCAGCGAGCGCTTCTTCCCGAGAAACGAGAAACTCGGCGTAGCGCCGCGCCGTTGTTCTGGAGGCGCCCATTTTTTCGCCCAGTTCTTCAGCCGTCATCCCTTTTTGGGCTGCCCTGAGCGCGTTTTTGATTTTTTGAAGTGTAATTGAATTAATCCCGGTCGGCAGATCATTGTGCTGTTTTTGTTCTTTCTGACCGCTTCCGAAAAACATGTCGATAACGGACTGGCTCAGCTCCGGCTGTGAGCGCAGCCATTCTCTTTTTTCACGGTACTGCAAAAGCACTTCTGTAAATTTCTGTGCCGACACCGGCTTTATGACATAGTGAGAAACGCCTGATCTGAGCGCTTCCCGCAGCAGTCTTG
The DNA here is from genome assembly GCF_002843505.1 of Bacillus sp. SJ-10. Lineage (NCBI taxonomy): Bacteria > Bacillati > Bacillota > Bacilli > Caryophanales > Bacillaceae > Bacillus > Bacillus sp. SJ-10. Next base: position 3,929,466 of record NZ_CP025258.1, read on the forward strand.
TTTCGGCAGAAGCCGTAATAATGATGATATCAACGGAAGGAAAACGGCCGCGGATAAGGGGAAGCAGATCTGTCCCCAGCTCATCCGGCATATAAATATCCAAAAGCAGCAGATCAGGCTGCCGTTTCTCAAGCAGCGATATGGTGTCTTTGGCATTGATTGCTTTGCCGATGACATTGAATCCATCTAGATGTTCGATAAATTTTTCGTGAATTTGCGCTATTCGAAAGTCGTCCTCTGCAATCGCGATGTTAATCACACCGATTCCCCCTTTGACCTTTCTTTCGGTATAAACACCGTAAATACGGCACCGCCGCTCTTTTGCTGCGAAATCTCTATCGATCCCTGCAATTCACTGACGGCTTCTTTCAGATTGGCTAAGCCGTATCCTCTCCTCGTCCCCTTTGAAGAGTAGCCCTTCTCAAATATGGTTTCTGTTTTTTCCTGAGGCACGCCGTCTCCTGAATCCGCCACTTCGATGACGATATCTCTGCCGATATCGGTCATAAAAAAGGCGACCTCTTTTTTCTCTTTTTCGGCGACAGCTTCGAAAGCGTTATCAATAAGATTTCCGATGATCGTAATGAGCTGGGATGAGCCCACATGCTCCGGCAGCGATTCTAAAAAGCTGTTTTCATCTATTGAAAGCTTCACTTTCTTCTCAGACGCCTTTCCCATTTTTCCTAATAATATGGCCTGAACCCGCTGTGAATGAATGTTTTGAAAGAGGATTTCGTGCTGTTCATTCTGGATGGCGTACTCTTCTTTTATCAGTTCAATGGCTTCATTATATTCTCCCAGCTCTAACAGACCGAGGATCGCGTAAAGCTTATTCGAGAATTCATGCGTTTGCGCCCGGAGATCCTCCGAGTATTTTTTCATTTCAGTCAGCTTGTTAATGAGTTTCTTGAGCTCCGTTTTTTCGCGGAAGCTGATCACCGCTCCGTATACTTGTCCGGTCTGCTTCATTTCTTTCACGTTTAAGATAAACACTTTATCTCCGGCACGCACCTCCACGTTCGGCGGTAATTCTCCCCCTGCCAAAACCGGCATAAGATTTGCGCCCGGCATGATTTCTTTTATATGCCTTCCGATCATCGGTGCCGGAAGATTCAGCATATCAGCCGCAGATAAATTCATCATGGTTACCGCGCCTTCTTTGTTTACGGCGATAATCCCTTCTTTCATCGCAAGGAGCATCGCATTGCGCTCCCGGTACAGCGCTGCAATTTCATGCGGTTCAAGGCCGAGTGTATCTTTACGGATGCTTTTTGCGAGCGCCGCCGCTCCCCCGATGCCGATAAGAAACACCAAACATGCAAAATAGCCTAAATGCCGCAGATGCGCTTTCATATCTTTTTCTATCTCATCTTGTAAAAACTCGACTGTCACCGTTCCGACAACTTCGTTATGATTTTTTTCCTCCAGAATAACCGGGGCGCTTCCCCGGACGGCCGTCATTCCGTCGGAAACCGGAGACCCGCCGAACATGACGGTTTTGTTTTGCAGATTTTGATTTTCTTTCGGAATGCTGCTGCGGGCCGACTGAAATGCAACATGCCCTTTTTGATCAGTAATGTAGACGGCGTGCGCGCCTGCCTGTTCTTTCATTTGTTCAATGACGTCTAACTTTGTAAAAGCTTCTTGATCCGCAAGCCGGAATGCCTCTTTTACAGGAGGCATGTATGAAATGGTTTTTGCCGTTTGCACCGCCAGCTGTTCAGCCTGCTTCTGGCCTTCCTTTAATTGCTGAAAGGCAAATATAACAGTGAGCGTCCCGATGACAAGTATTAATAAAGCCGTGATTAATCCGGCGATTTTCATTTGCAGAGAGACATAAAACCGCTTCGCTTCCAACACAGCACCAGCCGTCCTTTCCTCCTAAAATCATACCACTTTTTAAATCTTTGTTTCTCATTTTTGAGAATTTTCGTGATCTTTTTCTCTTGTCATTTCTTTCAAAAAGTGCAGTCTGGTATAATTTCCCTTAAGAGAGATAAGAAGGATGAACTTTTTATAATCGATGCGCAAAAAAAAGACTGACAGAAGCCAGTCTCGGGATGTTTAACAACGGACATATATTCAGTTGACAAAGTGTTTCTCTATGATGGCCGAGATACATTTGAATGACCGGAAATATCAATCAATTTTCCTTTGACGGCCAGGCGCCCTTCGGTTCTTACCGCTTTGTCGCATGTGATTAATGTAATCTCTTTATCTTTTGTCTCCTGAATTGCGTTTGCTTCTATTTCTGAAATCATGGTTTTTGATGTTACAGAATAAATATAGTCTTTTCTAAAGTCGGTCATCACGATTTTCGCGCCTTTTTTTATGTGTAAAAGAGGGCCGAACAATAGGTTCTCCTGCTTCAGATGGTGGCCTGCCAACGGGTAGTTTCCCTCGCCCATTTTCTGATCCGGACGCATAGTTGCCGCGCCGATCAGCAGGTTTTCATTGGTTGTGCCTTTTAAAATCGGAAGGTCTAAATCGATGCTGCTGATGGTTATCCGTCCGATTATCGGTTTTGGTTTGCGATTAAAACTTGACTGAACTGTTTCACTGAAACCGGGCGGATGAATGGATTCAAAATCATAGTCCGCTTTTTTCATGTTATTTTTCCGCGCTTGTTCTGCGGTCAATTCCGTTTCAATTTGGCTTTTACTGAGGTACGCGATCAAACAGCCTTTCATGAGAGGAGAGGAAATGAGAAGCAGCCCGGACAAAATAAGAACGGCAATGATCATTTTTTTAACCATGAAGAAAATTCCTTTCTTGTACGCCATGCGGTGAGTATTTGGTGAGAAATGATTCTCTTTTTAAAAAAGCACCTGATCGATTCTTACATGATCAGGTGCGATAACGTCTATCTATTCCTTGCTTTCTTCTTTCTTGATACAACAGCCGCGGCTCCGCCGGCTAATAGCAGCAGAATACCGGCCGTGACCGGCATCATACCGTCCGTATCACCGGTTTTCGGCAGGTTTTTTCCTGTATCCGAGTGATTGGTTTTACCATTGGTATCAGGGTGATGCCCGCCTTGATTCGTTTGATGATTCGGTGTGTCTTTCCCAGGTGCGGGATTTTTTAATTTCTTATTAGAAACGACGACCTCAACGGCTTTTGACTGTCCTTTTTCAATTGTGAATTCAATTGGTTTTTCGTTCAGCTGATAACCGTCAGGCGCTTTTGTTTCGATAAATTGATACTGCCCGGGCGCTAATCCTTTCACCGTAAACCGGCCCTTTTGATCCGTCTTCCATACCGCCGGCCGTTCTTTGCTGCCGCCGGTGTTTACCGGATGTCCGGAAGAATCCGTGATCTTGAATTCAGCACCTTCCAGCACCTTATTTTTATCGTCATGATCCACTTTTGTCAGTGTGACATCACCAGGCGTCAGTGTATTCTCCGCACTGATTTCGACTGGTTTTATGTCGGTATTTGTGATCTTAAATGATATTGGCGTTTGATCCAAACTGTAAAGTTCAGGCGCTTTTGTTTCGATAAATTGATATTCGCCCGCTTTCAGTCCCCGTACAATAATTTGTCCGTGCTCATCTGTCGTCAGACCCTCTGTCAGTACTTTGCCGTTTGCATCTGTCAGATTAAACTTCGCACCTTGCAGGACTTTCCGTTTGTCACCTTGATCCAATTTTGTGAGAACAACGCTGTTCTTGATGTTAACTGCAGTCAGGGCAGCCTGATTCGGTTTTCCGCTGTTCTCAGCCTTAATCGTAAACGGCACAGGGGTTGTTGACAGCAGATAACCATCCGGCGCTTTTGTTTCAACAAATTGATAGTTTCCGGGCGCCAAACCGCCGGCGTCAATTTTGCCGCCTTCTTTTGTCATCAGATCGTCTCTTACGGTTTTTCCATCACTGTCAATGATTTTAAATACTGCACCGTCTAAAACGTTTCCGTCTTGATCCTTCTTGATCAGCTGGACAGAGCCTTGATAGTTGACAAAGGTGCCGGCGTCAGACGGCTTCGGCTTTCCTTCCGCTGTTTCTGAGATGGTAAACTCTTTTTTCTCCGTATTTAACACATAACCGTCGGGCGCTTTTGTTTCGATGAAGGCGTAATGCCCCGGTGCAAGGCCGGACGTTTCTACTTTTCCGTCCTTATCTGAAACCAGATCTTCTTTAACCGTTTTTCCATCACTGTCGACGATTTTGAAAACTGCGCCTTCTAGGTTCCGGCCGTCCGTATCTTCCTTCGTCAGCCGGACAGAGCCTTTATAGTTGACGGCCGTTCCTGCGTCAGTTGACTCCGGCTTTCCTTCCGCTGTTTCTGAGATGGTAAACTCCACTTTCTCCGTATTTAACACATAACCGTCAGGCGCTTTCGTTTCGATGAAGGCGTAATGACCGGGTGCAAGGCCGGATGTTTCTATTTTTCCGTCCTTTTCTGAAACCAGATCTTCCTGAACCGTTTTACCATCACTGTCGATGATTTTGAAAACTGCGCCTTCAAGATTCCGGCCGTCTGCATCTTTCTTCGTTAAAGCGGCTTTTCCTTTATAATTCACCATTGATCCCAATTCAACATCAGGTACTTGATTCTTTTCGTTCTTTGCGATTGAGAAGTGAATGGCTTTTGTGTTTACGATAAACCCTGACGGGGCTTTCGTCTCCATCAGCCGATAGTATCCGGCGGGCAAACCGTTGATCTCAACTTTCCCATTTTTATCGCTTTCAATATTATTTTTTATCAGAGTATAGGTGCCGTCGCTTGATTTTTTCTCAAGCTTAAATACAGCACCGGCCAAAGGATTATTGTTTTCGTCTTTTTTGATAAGCGTCACCTTATTTTTTTGATTTATGACTTTATAGAGTGCTCCTGCTGCGGAGGATTTGCCGTCAATCGTAACGGAGACCCCGTTTACATAAGCGTCGCTGATGGTGTAGCCGTCCGGAGCTTTTATTTCTTTCAGTACATAGGTTCCGTAACGGATATTCCCAAACACAAGTTTACCGGCATCGTCTGTTGTGCCCGTACGCAGCAGCTGCTTGCCGTCTTTAGACCATAATTGAAAGCCGGCTCCTGAAAGAGATGTTCCGTCTGATCCTGTTTTAGATATCGTCAGGCTTCCCTTCTCTCCTGATCCTGAGCCGCCGCCGCTTGAAATGGCGACAAACACTGAGCTGTTGTTCTCTTGGGTCTGCTCCTCAACATTTGTCCCTGATATCGACACTTTGTTGCTGACCTGACCGCTGCTGCCGGAAATATTAATGAGAGAACGATATTGTATGACATACGCGCGGTCGATTTGTTTATAGCCGCCTGTAAAGGTGAGGACAAATGATTGTTCACCGGTGGCATTGTCAGTTTTTATATCTAGTTTATAGTCCTTATCTTTTTCAAGCTTCACATCACCCGGAATAAGATTTCCGCTGCTGTCTTTCATAACGCCGTTCTCATTATATTTTGCTTGATATACTTTAAAAGAATCTTCATCTATTATTTGATTCTCATCCGGTGTGTCTTTGACTTTTACGTCATCCAGTGTCGATTGGCTGGCATTGACATTAATGTTCCAATCGATATTGTTTCCGTTCTGCTTGCCGCCTTTAGAAATCAGGTTTCCTCCGTTTGCGATGGAAACTGAACCCGTCAGCGTTCGGTCTGCATGGTCATTATTAAAGTACTCTGCTTTGTTTGTGTATTGATTCTGTTTGATGGCCTGGCCTTTTAATGACGTTTTAAATTCAATCAGGTATGGTAAAGCGTCATCAGTTTTGAGACGTACGATTAACGTATTTTTGTTGCCGTCTGACGGCTCTTCTATTTCATATTTTGAAGAATCCAGCGACTCTCCTTCAGTGATGGAGCCGTTTTTGCTGATGGTATACGTTTTAACAGCAACCGACCCATGCAAAAATTGCTGACCATCTGTGATCGTATCTTTTATATAAGGATTCTTTGAAGGTTCGCCATTGTAATTGATGCCGACTTTCCATGTGATTTCTTTTGAAACGGCGTTGTATGAGCCGTTTTTGAATCCGTTATGGGACGTCTGATTGTTCGGTGTGAAACCGCTCGATTCCTTATTTGTGCGTTTGCCGCCGTTTTTATCCGTCCATGTCGACTCCGCCGTATTCTTAATGGGTTCGTTTGAAAAGTCAGCGTTGAATTTTGTCGTATACGTGATCTTAAACTGACTGTTTGTTTCTGCATAATCCCCGATCAATGCTATTGTAAAGCCTTGATTTCCGGTTTTTTTTGTTAATGTATAGTCTGTTCCTTCTTTCAGCGTTTTGTTATCAGTCGTGTCTTGCATGTGAAATGAATCGTCAATGAGCGCCAGGCCTCCGCTGGTGAATTGATCATCCAGCGTCCAGTCTTTCATTGTGTAACCGTTTTTGTTAACTGTGATTGTCCAATCAACCGTCTTCTTCTCATAGTCTGCATTTGAATAATTTTTGATCAGATTCTGCTGAATGGCGGTTCCCGGAGTTTCCTTCGAGTCCCCCGTATCTGTCACTGCTGTGTTGGTGTATTTGACAGGACTGTCAATAATGACCCCATCGTTGACTTGAGATTGATAAATGATCTTATATGCTCCTGTGACACTTTGCTTGAATTTTATTTCAAAGCCGTTCCCGTTATCAGTCAGCGTATAATCTTCACCCTCTTTTAATGGGGCGCCCTCTTGTTCGCTTCCGTTCTGGCTGAATGTAATCGGAAGGACTTTCAATGAACCGGGAACAAGATGCAGATCGTCTGATCCGAACGTATCCTTGATGCCGGCTTTGGATTGATCAATCTTTTTCTCACCGTAGTTGTACATAACAGCCCAGCTGAACGTTTGGGATTCTCCTTTATAACCTGTCGAAGATTTTTCTATCATTTTTCCGTAACCCGCTGTTACGGAAGCTTCCGCAGAAATCGGCTCCGCATTGTCTCCGCTGAATGCCGCCTTGTTTGTCAGCGTGATCTTTCCGCCTTTACCCGGCTTTGCCTCATCTTTAATTTCCGTGTCATATATGAGCCGGCAGGCTGAATCGATCGTCCCGGCGAAGGTGACATTACCGTTTTCGCCAACGGTATAACCTGAAGTTATCTCATTTCCCTGACTCACCGAGCCGTCAATATTCACATCAAGTTCATACACTTTCACAGACCGGAAAGTCAATTCGTCCGGAAGGCTTTCAGTCAATTTCGCATGTTTAACTTCTTCTTCTTTTTTATTAAGATCAACCGTCCACGTTACCTTTCCGGGATTAATACCTTTATCCAATGACCCTGATTTCTCAATGGTTTTATTGACATTCGGTTTAAAATAAACCGTTACGTCCGGCGTATCAGAGTTAACCGGAAACTTAATCTTTTGTGTGGTTGATCCTTTTATTTCTTTCTGATTGAATTGGGTGTTTACATACAATGACCCCTTGACGTTAGAATCTTCTTTTACCTCGCCGTTAAACGTCATGATGACATGGCCGCTCGTATTAATGGAAAAAGTTCCGTACGTACTATCGCCGTTGGTCAATGGCTGGTTCGTAATGTCATTATGCATGATAAATTCTTTAGGCAGATCAAATTCATATCGATCACCGTCGTTTATTGTTTTTCCCAGCTCATTCGGAATCGCCCATTGAATGGTGATATTTGCCGGAGAGTTCGTATTCGCAGGGTTGTTTTTGTCATATGGTTTTCCTTTTTCATCCGTCAATTTCACATCAGTTAAAATATTTTGCGTAATCCGGCTTCCGCCTGATTGAAGGCTTTTAGCGGCAGATTTGCTTGTAATCACCATTTTTGATTGACTGCGTTTAGCAGAAGGTTTTGATTTCGTTGTCTGTTCTGCTTTCTCCCCGCCGCCTGCAGATGCTGACTTTTTCTCTGTCTTTTCCTGAGGTTCAGCAGGTGTTGAAGAGGTGTTTTTTTCTGTATCGGAATCCGTTGTTCCGTCTTTCTTCACAGGGATTAACACCTGCTGGGTCTTGCCGGCATCCAGTTGAAAAAGAGCTTTTGCCATTTTTGTCTCATCTGTTATGTCGGGAGTAAACTTCGCCGACAGTGTAATGACGCCTTTGGCATTCCCGGCATCCGCTTCAGCATCGTTCACTTTCACTTCCAGCGTGCTGCTTTTTGCTTCAGCTTTATATATACCGATCACCCGATCAGCTGATGTCAGCTCACCTTCGGCATCGTTATCTAATGTAAAACTTTCCGGAATCTTTATGGTGATATTCCGGTCACTTGCATCTTCCTTGTGTTTTAGTGACCATTCGTATGTCAGTGTCACTTTATCTCCCGGTGCTAAAGCCGGTTCACTGGCTTTTGACCCGTCAACAGTCTGCTGTCTGCCGTCTTTGACTGCAACTGAATCAAAGAACCCGCTCTCGCTTTGTTGTGATCCGGAAGCGGCTGCGATCGGAGTAAAGCTGACAACTTGGCTGAAGATGAAAAACAGCGTGAAGCATGAAATCAATGCCGGCCTCAGCCTTTTGCTTTTTTTCGGGCTGAACGAAAAGTTCCTCACTCCCAAGTCTTATTCCTCCCCTTTTATATAGACTTACGTTCGAACAAGCCGGTAAGTATGGGATTCTCCTTATCCGAACCAAACTACATTGTATGAAATCGGCCTATACAAATTCTGTACATGGGATCATTTCAGAAATAGCGCACAAAAAAAGACCGGCATCAGCCGGTCCGGTCATTCAATCGTCAATTGATTTTATCCTTCAATTGTTTATAGCGTTCGTATTCCTTTATCGCCTCTTCTACCTTTCCCAGTTTATTAAATAACTGCAGTTTGTATTGTATAATTTTATCGTCACCGGGCTCTATTTTCTCGACCTGCAGGCAAATGTCCATCGCTTGATGATCGTTCTTCTCTTGGATGAGAAAACCAATCAGTTCGTACGCTTTGCTGAGCCACAGATGGGCAAGACGCGCTTTTTCCGGCTCCGCCCACAGATAGCCATTCTCCATGAAGTAATGGTTCTCATATGACATGACAATGTTCATGTGCCGGGTTAGTGCAGCTGCGCTGAGCGGAGGAGCCTCTTTTAATGTTTTTTCCCATTCAACTGTATCAATCTTTACCCCGGAAAGCCGGAGAATGTATCCTATATCGGTATTTTCTATTGATTGGCTGAAGGGCAGCTGACCGATTAATTTCCGTATCTGATATATTGTCGAGTAGAGCTGGGTGCTTGCTTTTGATACATCATAAGCAGGCCAAAACATTTCCATCAGCATGTCTTTACTGACCGTGCGCCCTTGATTAAGAAGTAAAAATGCATACAGTTCACGGGCTTTGGATGTTCTCCACTTGACTGTTATGTATGTTTTGACACCATTTACCGATTGATAAAAGTCCAGGTTCCCAAAACATTGTATAACATAATCCGTCCCGGTATTCTCGTCTGCCGTCCTGAGTTTTTTATTCATTCGGATTCGCTCAACAGTTGTCAGCAGCCGGGCATGGTCAACCGGTTTTAAAAGATAATCGACAGCATTTAATTCAAACGCTTTGATCGCGAATTCATTATAAGCGGTGATAAAAACGACTTGGATATGTTCATTGACCTCCTGAATCGATTCAGCAAGCTCAATACCGTTTATCCCGGGCATTTCAATGTCAAGAAACACCGCATCAGCTGCTGAAAGCTCCGAATGCTCCAGAACTTCCGCCGGATCTTGAAACGTTATAATAGATTGAAAGGCGTTTGTCCGCTCAAGCATACGATTAAAATGAAGCAATGCCAGTTCCTCATCATCCACAATTAACGCTTTCAAACCGCATCCCACCCGTCAATATAGATATCTGAAAATAATTTCAATTATACCATGTCTAACGCCCTATATAGTTGGATTCTTTTTCTTTCTCTTGTTGTATTATAAAGTTTGTGATTACAATATTTGTACATTAAATAGGATAATAGAATGCCCCTGAATGGGATAAAGGAGTAATGATGTGAAAGAAAAATTCATTTCGATTTCGATTATTTGCGGCTATGCTGCCTTCTTTATGATTTTTATGGCCATGGATCATTTTTCAGGATCATCCCTCCCTCAAGCGGAACAGGGAGTGATCAATCTGGAAAAGTGGGATTTTCAAAAGGATGGAAATGTCCAGCTGAACGGGAAATGGATTCTATATCCAAATCAGATGCTGTCACCGCAGGCGCTTCATTCAGCAAAAGGAAAAAATCCCGTACTCGTTGATGTCCCTGTCAATGTGAAGCTGTTCGGAAAAACGGCCGATGTGGATTACGGGACGTACAAACTGACAATCCGATCAAATGAAGACAATCAGGTTTTGGGGATCAGCACATCTTTTATCTACAGTTCAAACCGTCTTTACCTTAATGGAAAAGTAATCGGACAGAGCGGCAATCCTTCAGAAAAAGCTGATTTTAAGGCGCAGAACAAACCGTACAGCAGCTTTTTCACGCTTCGCAAAGGTGACAATGAACTTGTCCTGCATTTTTCGAATTTCGGAAAAGTTCCCGGCTGGGGGATCGCAAAACCGATAACGTTTGGGACTCAAGAACAAATTATACGCGAGAATCAAATTTCCTTTTTCAATGATTCCATTATGATTACGGCTTTTTTCATTACCGGTTTATATTTTCTCGGCTTTTTTCTCCAACGGACAAAGGATAAACATTTATTGTTCTTTTCCGTGATGTGTCTGCTTTTTTCAGCCATTATTCTTATGATCGGGAAAGAAAGAATTATCTTTCTCCTCTTTCCGTCTATTTCATTTTCATTGCTGAATTCCTTGCGTATCATCTCAACCGTGCTTGTCAGCATGGCGGTTTTTCTTTATCTCTTTTATGCATACAGAGAAATTGTTTCAAAAACGACGATCACCTTTTTAACCGCTTTATCCGGGATTATCTTGATCACTGATTTTATGTCCGGAAGTTTCATTGACCACCTCTCATACATTTTACATTCTGTGCTTGCCGTTACGACTCTGTTTTATATTACATACATTTTTACGATTGCCGCCATAAGAAAAATAAAAGGAAGCACGTACCTTACACTCGCATCCGTCTCGATGAGCGCTTTTGTGATTCTTACGACCATTTCAGCTTACAGCGGCAAAACGGCTTTTTCTTTTAATTCGATCTATTCATTGCCGACAGTTATTGCTTTATTGGCGGTGGTTCTTCTGATGGCGCAGCAATTCGCCGGAGCTTTCCGGGACAATGAAGTCCTCTCACGGAAATTAGTCAAAATCGACCAACTGAAAGATGAATTTATCGCCAAAACTTCACACGAATTCAAGACGCCGCTGAACAGCATTATTAATATATGCCAAACCCTTGTAGCCGGCAGAAAAAAGAAGACGATAGAGGAAGAGAAAGAAAATATGCAGCTGATCATCCGTATGGGCTACAGACTTTCTGATCTCGTAAATGATATTCTTGATTTGGAAAAAATGAAGCAGGGTATGCTGCAGATTCGTCCGGTTCCCGTCGATGTGCATGCCGTCATATGCAGTGAGATGAACTTCTACCGGCTTTTATCCAAACATAAAAAACTTGCCATTCTTAATCATGTGCCGGACGATCTCCCTTTGGTGCTTGCAGATGAAAACCGTTTCCGGCAAATCTTAACCAATCTTGTTGAAAACGCAATCAAGTACACATCCGAGGGGAACATTATTCTTTCTGCTGAAAGCCTGAATGACAAAATGATTCAAATCACGGTGGCCGATACCGGCAGCGGCATTCCTGAGGCTGATCTTGAAACCATTTTTGATTCTTTTCAGCAAGCGGAAGGAACGGAAGAAGATGGAACGGGTTTAGGTTTAAGTATTGTGAAACAGCTCGTCAAGCTCCAAAACGGGGACATCTGGGCGGAGTCAGCGGCGGCGCAAGGATCAGCCTTTCATTTTACGTTACCCGCCGCTCAAATTGATTCTTTACCGGAAGCAAAGACCGAACTTCCTAAATCACAGCCCGGACAGAGAATGTCGGATATTTCGCTGGTCACGCCTTATCACTCAGAAAAAATCGATGCTCCGACGATTCTGATCGTCGACGATAACATCGAGAGTTTGAAAATTTTAACGGATATGCTGGAAGGTGTTCCTTATAACGTAATCGCAGTAAAAAGCGGAAAAGAGGCGCTTCAAGCTGTCTCTTCCTCGAAGCTTGACTTGGTCATATTAGACTTGATGATGCCCGACATGACGGGTTTTGAAGTCTGCACAATCATCCGCGAAAGATTCAGCATGGTCGATCTGCCGGTTCTTATCGTTACGGCAGCCATTATCAGCCATGACAAATACAAGGCGTTTCATGCCGGAGCAAACGACATTTTACAAAAGCCTTATCATTACTCTGAATTCACCGCGCGTATTAAAAATTTAATTTTGATGAAGCATACGGCTCACCAAGCCACAAATTTGGAAATGGCTTTTCTTCAGTCGCAAATTAAGCCTCATTTTCTTTACAATGTATTAAATACGATCATCGCGCTCAGCCATTTGGATATTGAAAAAGCCCGGGAAACGACTGCTGCATTTACAAACTATTTAAGGATGAGTTTTGATTTTCAAAACACTTCGGACATCAGCTCATTCAGAAACGAACTTTCTATCATTACGTCATATCTTTCTATAGAAAAAACACGCTTCGGCAAACGGCTTGATATCTCTTTTGATATTGAACAGGACATTGACTTCCCCCTTCCGCCTTTAATGATACAGCCATTGGTGGAAAACGCCGTTCATCACGGGATCAGTAAGAAAAGAGGCGGCGGACGGATAAAGCTGACAGCGAAAAAACAAGGCGAAAACACGTATTTAATCAAAGTGGAGGATAATGGAACCGGCATCATGCCGGACATACAGGAAGATATTTTGTCTTCTGATGTTAATCGCCGTGTCGGCTTGAAAAATATCAATCGGCGGCTGAAGCATTTTTGCGGAAGTGAATTGACGATCACCAGCACCCCGGATGAGGGCACCGCTGTTTCGATGATGATCCACACTCCCGGCACAACGGATGATTCGAACTCACTAAAAACGTCTTCATTAAGATACTGATTAACTTCAGAAGGCTTGTAAATACTTCTGCCGGCTGTCGGGAAATTCCCGTCAGCCTTTATTTACCCAAAAAGTAAAAACAAAAAAGCTTGAAGAAAAAGTGATATCTTCTCCAAGCTTAGATGATCCGCACCAGTCTGGCCGTTTTCACTTAAGAAATCGTAACTCCCGCGCTTGCATATCCCGCCACTGTATTAATAAGCGAAAGGCCGGTCGCAGTGGCGGAGAATACCATTAACAGCCGGGTTTGAGGAGTTACCGCAATGTTCAGCCCTGTCGTGATTCCGTTGCTGATGCTGCCGATTGACAATATGCCGGTGAGAGGAGGAGCTAAAGTGACGGATGCTCCGGGGATCGGCGAGAACGTATTGTTCGGCACTGTGGAACTGTATAATTGTGCGGTTATCGTAACAGTCGAGCCGACAAGCGACAATGCTGCGGTTGTACTGAAATAGGCGGCAATTGATGTAATGGTTCCGCTTCTCGGAGCAGAAAAAGCAAAGTTCAGCAGAGTTCCTCCGGCCCCGGTAAGATCAATTGCGCCTCCCCCTCCGACATTGACGCCCGTCACAGAATTGCCGAAGCCGACAAGGCTCACCGTTCCGATTAATCCGCCGGCAATGGTCGTCACGGCAGTGGGAAGACCTGAAGCATAGGGAATGATCGCGCCTGCTCCGGTTGCTCCGGTTATCCCAGTTGCGCCGGTTACTCCGGTTACTCCGGTTACTCCGGTTACTCCGGTTGCTCCGGTCGATCCTGTTACTCCAGTCGCTCCAGTACCTCCGGTTACTCCCGTTACCCCGGTTGCCCCAGTACCTCCGGTAGCACCTGTTACTCCCGTTACTCCCGTTACTCCGGTTTCTCCAGTGGCTCCGGTGGCCCCTGTTACTCCGGTGGCCCCTGTTACTCCGGTTACACCGGTTACTCCAGTTGATCCCGTTACTCCGGTGGCTCCAGTAGCTCCGGTTACACCGGTTGATCCCGTTACTCCGGTCGCTCCTGTTGATCCAGTATCCCCGGTTACTCCCGTTACCCCGGTTGCGCCGGTTACACCGGTTGATCCCGTTACTCCGGTCGCTCCGGTTACTCCCGTTACTCCGGTTACTCCAGTTGATCCCGTTACTCCGGTGGCTCCTGTTATTCCTGTTGATCCAGTATCCCCGGTTGCTCCGGTTACCCCAGTTGCCCCCGTTACCCCGGTTGCGCCGGTTATCCCCGTGGCTCCCGTTACTCCGGTTGCGCCGGTGAGCCCGGTGGCTCCCGTTACTCCAGTATCCCCGGTTACACCGGTAGCACCTGTTACTCCGGTAGCACCTGTTACTCCGGTTACTCCAGTGGCTCCCGTTGCCCCAGTCGCTCCAGTATCTCCGGTTACTCCCGTTACTCCGGTCGAGCCTGTTACTCCGGTTGCGCCTGTTACTCCGGTCGCCCCAGTATCCCCGGTTACTCCCGTTACTCCAGTTGCGCCTGTTACCCCAGTTGCCCCCGTTACCCCGATGGCACCGGTTAATCCAGTTGCTCCGGTTATCCCCGTGGCTCCCGTTACTCCGGTTGCGCCGGTGAGCCCGGTGGCTCCCGTTACTCCAGTATCCCCGGTTACACCGGTAGCACCTGTTACTCCGGTCGCTCCAGTATCCCCGGTTGCTCCGGTTACTCCGGTCGCTCCGGTTACTCCAGTGGCTCCCGTTACTCCCGTGGCGCCGGTTGCTCCGGTTAGTCCAGTAGCTCCGGTGGCTCCCGTTACTCCGGTTGGGCCGGTGAGCCCGGTGGCTCCCGTTACTCCAGTATCCCCGGTTACACCGGTAGCACCTGTTACTCCGGTCGCTCCAGTATCCCCGGTTGCTCCGGTTACTCCGGTCGCTCCGGTTACTCCAGTGGCTCCCGTTATCCCGGTGGCTCCGATTTCTCCCGTGGCTCCCGTTATCCCAGTTGCGCCTGTTACTCCGGTCGAGCCTGTTACTCCCGTCGCTCCAGTATTCCCGGTTACTCCCGTTACTCCGGTTTCCCCGGTTTCTCCGGTTATTCCGGTTGCTCCCGTTACTCCCGTGGCGCCGGTTGCTCCAGTCGCGCCGGGATCTCCAGTGACGCCGGTTGCTCCGGTTAGTCCAGTAGCTCCGGTGGCTCCCGTTACTCCCGTTGCGCCTGTTACCCCAGTCGCTCCGGTATTCCCGGTCGAGCCCGTAGCTCCGGTGAATCCCGTTGCTCCGGTAAACCCCGTTGCTCCAGTGAATCCCGTTGCTCCCGTTGCGCCTGTTACCCCAGTCGCTCCGGTATTCCCGGTCGAGCCCGTTGCTCCGGTGAATCCCGTTGCTCCGGTAAACCCCGTTGCTCCAGTGAACCCCGTTGCTCCGGTGAATCCTCTTACATGAAAATGATTTGGATGACAGCATGGACACCATCTTTCATGACAGCAAGAGTTTTCGCAACAGAATCCTTCACAGCAATGTGCTCGATTTTGATAACTGCGCCTTTGATTTCTTCTTTTATGTTGAAAATGACAGCAACAATCATTGCAATTCCGGCAGTCGTAATCCCAAGAGTCGTATCTGTTATACCAAGTATCTCCTTTTCTCATTACACCACCTCTATTCGCATAATATTTCCACGAAGAAAAAAGGTGTGGCAAAACCCCACTTCTATTGGGCAAATTTTCAAATGGTCTTTAAGGCTGCATCATGCACAGCTTTTTTCACAGAAAAAAAGACCTAACTGTGCATAAGTCAGGTCTTTCATCTTTAAAATATCAGTCTGCTGTTGTCATTAGGTTGTCGGGAAACTTATGCTGTTAAAATCGATATTGAGAGCAGTTGCTGCCGTTAAATTATTAGCAGTTGTTAAAATAATCCTTAGCTGGTACGTGTTTGTTCCTGCGGTCGGCGCAGTATCCACTGTTGTGTCCGCAATCGAAAAACTTTCCGTAGCTGCGGTAGTATTAGTTCGCGACAGAGTTCTTGTATGAATTTGTACTGTTCCCCTATATAATCTCACCTCAAAAACAAAGTTTGAATTGGCTGCAGATGTTATCGCGACACTGAGGGCATAATCAAGCTTTACATTCTGCAAAGCATTAACTGGGATTGCCAGCGTAGCAACGGGAACTTCTGTATTTAACGGCGGATAAACAGTGAGCGGCCCGTTGGTTCTTGTGAAGAGCAAGGCCGGTGTACTGCCTGTGGCGCCGGTTACTCCTGTTGATCCCGTTGAGCCAGTCGCGCCAGTTTCTCCTGTTACTCCAGTTGCTCCAGTTATACCCGTTGCTCCAGTCACACCCGTTGAACCGGTTGGGCCTGTTATTCCGGTTACACCAGTTGCGCCTGTTGATCCGGTTGAGCCCGTTATTCCGGTCGCTCCCGTTGGGCCCATTTCTCCAGTTATACCGGTTGCGCCGGTTGCGCCGGTTTCTCCAGTTGCTCCGGTTACTCCAGTTACTCCTGTTGGGCCAGTTTCTCCGGTTGAACCAGTTACACCAGTTGAGCCCGTGACCCCAGTCGGGCCAGTAACTCCTGTTGGCCCTGTTACTCCGGTTATACCAGTTGGGCCGGTTTCTCCTGTTGCACCGGTTTCTCCAGTTAATCCCGTCGCACCAGTTGAGCCGGTTTCTCCAGTTGCTCCTGTTGCTCCCGTTACTCCTGTTGCTCCTGTTACTCCAGTTGATCCTGTTGCTCCTGTTACTCCAGTTGATCCTGTTGCTCCTGTTACTCCAGTTGATCCTGTTACTCCAGTTGATCCTGTTGCTCCTGTTACTCCAGTTGCTCCTGTTACTCCAGTTGCTCCTGTTACTCCAGTTAGTCCTGTTACACCAGTTATTCCCGTTACACCAGTTATTCCCGTTACACCAGTTGGACCCGTTTCTCCGGTTGAACCTGTTACCCCTGTTGCGCCAGTCGCTCCGGTTATCCCCGTTGCCCCAGTCACTCCAGTTGCTCCGGTTGATCCCGTTACTCCGGTTGCGCCGGTTTCTCCGGTTACTCCGGTTGGACCTGTTGCTCCTGTTGGACCCGTGATTCCGGTTGGGCCCGTTTCTCCAGTCGCCCCTGTTACTCCGGTTGGGCCCGTTTCTCCGGTCGCCCCTGTTACTCCAGTTACTCCAGTTGCTCCAGATATACCCGTTGCTCCAGTTGCTCCGGTTGGACCGGTCTCTCCTGTTACACCTGTTGATCCCGTTACACCAGTTGGACCCGTTTCTCCGGTTGCTCCCATGATTCCGGTTGGACCCGTTTCTCCCGTTGAACCTGTTACTCCAGTTGGGCCGGTTTCTCCTGTTACACCTGTTGGCCCTGTTGCGCCGGTTAGGCCAGTTTCTCCGGTTGGGCCAGTTACACCGGTTGCGCCTGTTTCTCCCGTTGAACCGGTTACACCAGTCGAGCCGGTTGTTCCTGTTACTCCGGTTGAACCCGTTGCTCCTGTTATCCCCGTTGCTCCAGTCGGTCCTGTTGCTCCTGTTACTCCAGTTGATCCCGTTGCGCCAGTCGATCCGGTTACTCCCGTCGCTCCAGTTTCTCCTGTTGAACCAGTTACACCAGTTGAGCCGGTTTCTCCTGTTGCTCCTGTTGGGCCAGTTTCTCCGGTTGCGCCAGTAACTCCTGTTGGACCGGTTGAGCCAGTTACACCAGTTGGACCCGTGATTCCTGTTGGCCCTGTTGCTCCAGTCGCCCCTGTTGCTCCAGTCGGCCCTGTTGCTCCAGTCGGCCCTGTTGCTCCAGTCGAGCCGGTTGGTCCCGTTACTCCTGCTGGGCCGGTTTCTCCAGTAGCTCCGGTTTCCCCGGTCGAGCCAGTTTCTCCGGTTTCGCCAGTAACTCCAGTTGGACCGGTTGGGCCTGTTGGACCCGTTTCTCCGGTTTCTCCTGTTACTCCAGTTGCTCCAGTTATACCCGTTGCTCCAGTCACACCTGTTGAACCGGTTGGGCCTGTCGATCCCGTTGGGCCTGTTATTCCGGTTGTACCGGTTGTTCCAGTTGAACCAGTTACTCCCGTTGCTCCGGTTTCTCCCATGGCTCCGGTTGCCCCGGTTACTCCTATTGCTCCGGTTTCTCCTGTTGGACCCGTGATTCCGGTTGGGCCAGTTTCTCCCGTCACCCCTGTTACTCCTGTTGGACCCGTTTCTCCCGTTGAACCTGTTACTCCAGTTGGGCCGGTTTCTCCGGTCGAACCTGTTACACCTGTTGCCCCTGTTATTCCGGTTGAGCCTGTTGGTCCGGTTGGACCGGCCTCTCCCGTTGGGCCGATTTCTCCAGTTACACCCGTTACCCCTGTTGGGCCGGTTGCTCCGATTGAACCTGTTGGTCCGGTTGGACCGGCCTCTCCCGTTGGGCCGATTTCTCCAGTTACACCGGTTGCTCCGGTTGCCCCTGTTGCTCCAGTTACACCAGTCAAGCCGGTTGGGCCTGTTATTCCTGTTATTCCTGTTGCTCCGGTTGAACCGGATGCACCCGTCGCCCCGGTTTCTCCTGTCGATCCCGTTGGACCAGTCTCCCCAGTTGACCCGGTTGATCCTGTCGCGCCTGTTACCCCCGTTACTCCGGTTGAGCCGGTTGATCCCGTTGCACCAGTTGAGCCTGTTACTCCCATTGCCCCGGTTACACCAGTCGAGCCGGTTGATCCCGTGGTTCCGGTTTCTCCTGTTGATCCGGTTGGGCCAGTTGAGCCGGTTGCGCCAGTTACACCAGTTGAGCCCGTGACCCCAGTCGGGCCAGTAACTCCTGTTGCCCCTGTTACTCCGGTTATACCAGTTGGGCCGGTTGAGCCGGTTGAACCTGCTACCCCAGTTGCTCCGGTTATGCCAGTGGCGCCCGTTGCGCCGGTTATTCCTGTTACACCGGTCTCTCCTATTGCGCCGGTTGGGCCTGTTACTCCAGTCGCTCCGGTTGGACCGGTTTCTCCCGTTGGGCCGATTTCTCCAGTTACACCGGTTGCGCCGGTGGCTCCTGTTACACCCGTTACCCCAGTCGCTCCTGTCGATCCCATTGCACCCGTTGAGCCGGTGGCTCCTGTTGGCCCAGTTACACCAGTCGCCCCGGTTTCTCCCGTTGGGCCGATTTCTCCAGTTACCCCGGTTGACCCGGTTGACCCAGTTCCTCCTGTTGGGCCGATTGCCCCCGTTGCGCCGGTTTCTCCTGTTGGTCCTTCTGGGCCGATTGCCCCAGTCACTCCCGTTGAACCCGTTTCTCCTGTTGATCCTGTTGCTCCAGTTACTCCCGTTGCTCCGGTTTCTCCTGTTACACCTGTTGATCCCGTTACACCAGTTGGACCCGTGATTCCGGTTGGGCCGGTTTCTCCAGTCGATCCTGTTGCTCCAGTCGAGCCGGTTGGTCCCGTTACTCCTGCTGGGCCGGTTTCCCCGGTCGAGCCAGTTTCTCCGGTTGCGCCAATTACTCCAGTTGGACCGGTTGGACCAGTTTCTCCCGTTGCTCCGGTTACTCCTGTTGCCCCAGTTGGGCCGGTTGCTCCGATTGAACCTGTTGCTCCGGTTGGACCGGTCTCTCCCGTTGGGCCGATTTCTCCAGTTACACCGGTTGCGCCGGTTTCTCCCGTTGAACCAGTTGAGCCGGTTACTCCTGTTGCCCCGGTTGCCCCTGTTGCTCCAGTTACACCAGTCAAGCCGGTTGGGCCTGTTATTCCTGTTATTCCTGTTGCTCCGGTTGAACCGGATGCACCCGTCGCCCCGGTTTCTCCTGTCGATCCCGTTGGACCAGTCTCCCCAGTTGACCCGGTTGATCCTGTCGCGCCTGTTACTCCCGTTGGGCCTGTTGGGCCTGTTGAGCCGGTCGTTCCCGTTGCTCCTGTCGGCCCGGTTATTCCTGTCGCACCGGTTTCTCCGGTTACTCCCGTCGCCCCGGTTACTCCAGTTGAACCCGTTTCTCCTGTCGATCCTGTTGATCCGGTTACACCAGTTGAGCCCGTGACCCCAGTCGGGCCAGTCACTCCTGTTGATCCGGTTACACCAGTCGGACCCGTTTCTCCCGTTGAGCCAGTTGCTCCTGTTTCTCCTGTTGGACCAGTCTCCCCAGTTGACCCCGTTTCTCCTGTCGATCCGGTTGGGCCGATTGCACCCGTTTCTCCGGTTGCGCCTGTTGCTCCTGTTATCCCCGTTGCCCCAGTCACTCCCGTTGATCCCGTTGCTCCGGTTGAACCTGTTACCCCGGTTGTCCCCGTTACACCAGTCACTCCTGTCTCCCCGGTCGGACCTGTTATTCCTGTCGCTCCGGTTGGGCCGATCGGGCCAGTAGCCCCTGTGGCTCCCGTTATCCCCGTTGCCCCAGTCACTCCAGTTGGACCCGTTTCTCCCGTTGAGCCAGTTGCTCCTGTTTCTCCTGTTGGACCAGTCTCCCCAGTTGACCCGGTTGATCCGGTTTCTCCTGTCGATCCCGTTGCGCCGGTTATTCCTGTTACACCGGTCTCTCCTATTGCGCCGGTTGGGCCTGTTACTCCAGTCGCTCCGGTTGGACCGGTTTCTCCGGTTGAACCAGTTGACCCTGCTGCTCCTGTTGGTCCAGTTACTCCCGTTGAACCAGTTGATCCCGTTATACCAGTTACCCCAGTCGCTCCTGTCGATCCCATTGCACCCGTTGAGCCGGTGGCTCCTGTTACTCCCGTTGCTCCGGTTGAGCCGGTTGGGCCGGTTGGGCCGGTTGGGCCGGTTACACCCGTGACCCCAGTCGGGCCAGTAACTCCTGTTGCCCCTGTTACTCCGGTCGATCCCGTTTCTCCTGTTGCACCTGTTACTCCGGTCTCTCCTGTTGCACCAGTTATCCCAGTCGCTCCTGTTACTCCCGTTGAGCCGGTGGCTCCGGTTGGACCGATCTCTCCCGTGGGCCCAGTTGAGCCTGCTGCACCAGTAACTCCAGTTGGACCGGTCGAGCCGGTTGGGCCTGTTGCTCCAGTTGAACCGGTCGCTCCTGTTGATCCTGTTACTCCAGTGGCTCCGGTTAACCCCGTTTCTCCGGTTGAACCTGCTACCCCAGTTCCTCCTGTTGCCCCGGTTGAACCTGTTGCGCCAGTTGGGCCTGTAACCCCGGGTGCACCCGTTGACCCAGTCGCTCCTCTTGCCCCGGTTGAACCTGTTGCTCCCGTTACACCAGTTACTCCGGTCGCTCCTCTTGCTCCGGTCACTCCTGTGGGGCCCGTCACTCCTGTGGGACCTGTAATTCCTGTAACGCCAGGTTCACCCCCGGTTTGCGCCAATGAAACGTCGTCTATTAAAACCGTGCCGGAAGAAACTTTACTTAATACAATGACGGCAGAGGCCGCGCCAGAAGGCACACTGCTTGTTTTATAGATTTCAGACCATGTGTGAAAGAGCACGTTCGGCAAATTTCCGGGTGTAATATTTTCTTGAATGGAACTGATTTGTTCACCTGCTGCGCTGATATAGATGATCTGGAGAGTTACTTGGGGACTTGGCTCATTTCCGAGCGTTGCGAGTGATACGAATAGAGTCAGTGACTTGGCTGAAATGGGAACGATTTGACTGAGGTAAGCATATGGCTGAGCTCCAATAAATTGCGCGGAATATCTCCCTGAATGTGCAAACAAACTGTTAATCTGGGTATTGGCCGAACTCCAACCCGCTAATGTGCCGGTTTCAAAGCTCCCGTTTATAATCGGATTATTCATTCAATCTTTTTCCCTCTCCTTCCCGTTGTTGACCGTCTTACCTATTAAGACAGCATATTAATACGGGCTGTGTTTTGACAACCTAAATAAAAAAGGTGATTTCTACTCATCACCTTAGTCCGATCCTTGAATGGGGAATCCCGTCGCAATGAGGGAGCGGTTTGCCGCTGCGACTTGTGTTACGAGATTCGAAGAAAGGACGGATAAATAGAGCTGGTACGCGGCTGTTTCATCCGCCTTCATTTCGTCGATGTACGTAAAAGGAATTCCTATGATTTGTCCGCCTGAAGAAAAGAGGTTCCGCTCTTGTCTCTGTGTTTGTATCGATACGCCATTTCTTTGCAGATCGACAGCTAAGACCAATGAGAAATGAGACGCGAGCGGGTCTAATTCCACATTTACTTGTATGACGGCATCCGTTTTCACCAATTGATCTGTCGGCGCGGCTATCACTGTGCTTAACACGTTTATCGGTGTTCCTTCTAACGGAATCATCATCTGGTCTGCTGTATTTTGAAAAGCTACCGCAGGAACCGCTCCCGGCGGCCCCTCAGGCCCCGGGGGACCGGGCGGACCCGCCTCCCCTTGCGGACCGCGGGAGCCGGCGGGTCCTCTTTTGCCTTCGGGACCTCGAAGCCCGGGTACGCACAAGGCAGATCGATTTTCATCTGAAGATGGAAACCGTTTTTCCGTCCCTGTTTCCGGTCTTTCAAGTTCACATGGTAATTGTTCATACCGGTGTTTCATATGTCTGCTCATATATTTGTAAGGTTTCTGTTTCAATATCATGTATTGATCACGGACGCTGCTCATATTATCACCCCGGCAATATTCTATTCGCACTGAAGTCATCATGTGCAGGCCCTTCCCATTCCCTACAGAAATAAAAAAAGGCAGACCTAAGTCTGCCTTTTTTCTTCTACCATAACCCTAATACTTTCCACCATAATCCGCCGATCACAAGCCATGTCACAATATGGACGATTGACAGGATAAAGCCGATGGACCACCATTTGCTTTGCGATATATAACCCGCTCCGAAAAAGACCGGAGCCGCTCCTGAGCCGTAATGCGTCGTAGAACCGAAAAGGTTGCTGAAAAACGCCAGGCTGAGCGCCGCCAACAGCGGCGGAGCGCCTGCCGCCACGATGACGGCGAGAAATGCCGCATACATGGCGCTGATATGCGCGGTTGCGCTCGCAAAGAAGTAATGCGTGTAATAATACACGACAATCAGAATCATAAATGCCACAATCCATGAAAAACCGGAAACAGAAGATTTCATCATATTGCTGAACCAAGACACCATACCGAGCTCATTCAGGAAATTCGCCAGCATCACAAGCGCCGCGAACCAAGTCAGCGTATCCCATGCACCTTGTTCTTTTTTGATATCCTCCCATGTTAATACCTGTGACAAAAGCAAAACGGATAATCCGATCAGGGCCGTCGTCGTTGCGTCAATATTTAAGCTTCCTCCGAAAATCCACAGCGCAAGCACCAATAAAAACACGATGACCATGGAGAGTTCGGATTTTTTAAACGGACCCATTTCTTTCAATTTTTCCGTTGCGATTTTAGCCGCATCCGGTGTTTCTTTAATTTCCGGCGGATACAGCTTATAAATGACGAGCGGCGTAATGATTAAGCTCGCCAATCCCGGTACAATGGCCGCGATTGCCCAGCTTGTCCATGTGATGTCCACCCCTGCGACATCGTGGGCCAGCTTGGCGATCAGCGGGTTCGCCGCCATTGCCGTCAAAAACATCGCAGACGTAATCAAGTTTCCTTGAAAACCGGTTTTTAATAAGAAAGCGCCGATTTTCCGCTCTGTTCCGTCTGCCGGCGTTGATCCGAAAGTTTCGGATAATGATCTGATAATAGGAAAAATAATGCCGCCCGCCCGTGCCGTATTGCTCGGAATGGCAGGTGATAAAATTAAATCACTGAAAAGCAGTGAATAAGAAAGGCCGAGTGTTTTCTTCCCGAACCGTTGTACGAATACGTAAGAAATCCTGGCGCCGAGCCCGGTTTTGATGAACCCCCGGGAAATAAAAAAGGCGATGACAATCAGCCAGATTGTCTTGTTTCCAAATCCGCTTAACGTATTTTCAATAGATAGCGTTCCCGTTAACGCGGTGACTGCCAATGCAAAAATTGCAATTGCGCCCATTGGCAAGGGCTTGGAGATAAAGCCGATAATTGTTGCGACAAAAATAGCGAACAAATGCCATGCTTTAGGTTCAAGTCCGGACGGCGCGGGAATAAACCAAATGATTAATCCCACAGCAACAGTAATAAGCAAAGGAATGATTTTTACTGCCTGCTGTTTTTTTGCGTCTTTTTCTGAAGCCATTACAGGTCTCCTCCTATTTTGTTGTCTTCCATCCCCTATCCCATTTTACTACTTAACTAAGTTAATAAACGTTTTTGTTAATTAAAAAACACAAAGGAATATTTTCCTTTGTGTTTCTTATTTCTTATTTTAATATGCCCGACCCGGCTTTAGATATAACATCTGATTTTACATTTGATGATGAGCCGATGGAACCGTGCAATGACGGTGTCCAGCCGACGGACTGACTTAATCCGTTGGCTGTTGACGCGTTAATGGAGGCGCCGTTTAAAAGAGTGCCGTCTTCATGAAGCGCTTTTCCGCCGCTGAAGACGCTGATGACTTTATCAGCAGCCAGTCCCGGCACTTCAAAGACATTATTCTGGGCATACATTTTTGACGCGTGGCCCGCGCCCCACGCATAGCTGAACGGGTATGCGGCGCTTTTCGAGCCTGCGTAAAAATTATTATAAATATGAACCTGCCCGTACCGGACCCGCGGTGCGCGCTGGACGATGTTCTGGTAATAGTTATGGTGAATGGTCACCTTCAGTTTTCCTTCATCCGACGTCTTGCTGTCGCTGTTTCCGATGACGGAGCCTTTGTCATGGTCATGATATTTATTATAGGACAATGTAATATAATTCGCCCCGTTGGCTATATCCGTCTGGCCGTCATGGTGCTGATATTTTCTCCCGTAATAGTAGGGAAAACCGCTGTCGGGATTCGATCCGTCATTAAAGGTGCAATGATCGATCCAGATGTGCGTCGCGCCGTTAATGGTGATATTGTCATATTCCGAGTTCCAGTTGCCGCTGCTGCCGTCCGTCGGGTCCCATTGCGGAAAATAGTCGTAAGCGTCTTGAAATTCAATGTTGCGGATGATGACATTGTCGACGCCGTTCTTTATATTAAAACTTCCGCCTGTCACTTTGGCATTTGAACCCGAGCCGATGATCGTCGTATTTGAAGGAATGTCAACCACGACCCGTGCCTTCTGGTTTTTTTGCGATCGCTGTCTGGCGTCTTCCTGGGTGCCTGACGGCGCTTTTTTTCCCCATTTGTCCGGGTCGTACGCCTTGAGATAGGCATTGAGATCATATGCCGGATCTTTATAATCATTAAAGCCGAGCGTTTTATTGCGGTCGTCCGTATTCATATTGATTGTGCCTTGTATGTAAATAATCTTCGGCGTGCTGTTGGCGCTTCCCCCTAATGCAGAAACGAGCTGCTGTCTGTTTGATACGGTGTATACATTCGATGATGAGGCTTTCGCGCCGCCGGTTGTCCCGCTGGAAGCGGCTCCCCAGCCGTCATTTGTTCCTAACGTCTGCCGTCCCAGATCAGCGGCATAGACGTCCGCAGGGATCATACATAAACAAATCGCCAGCATAAGTAACATTTTTTTCATGAATTGTGCTCCTCCTGATTCCGTATACCAATTTATTACAATTGAATTGTATCAAATCAGTTGAGAAACAGCACCGAAAATGTACAGAATGTGCCTTTCGGTTTTATTGCGGAAACCGCAAAAAAAATCCCAAGGGACCGAAAACCCCTTGGGATCTGTTCAGCTTACGCCCATGATTTCACTTTTTCGTTATCCGTGACAAACAGAAGAACTTTTCCTTCATCTAAGCGCTTTTCAAATTGTGATGCTTCCTCTTCTGAAAAGCCGATTTCGTGAATTTTGTTGCGGAGCTCGTCGCCTTTTTTATTAAACATATTGCCGACTGCGTGTTTAATGCCCGTTTCTTTCGCTCCGATGGTATTGACATCAGTATTATCTGCCAGGCGGTCCGTTCTGTCGTCATCATGAGAAAGCACATATACGTCTTCTTTTGCGACACCCAATTGCTGAAGCTCTTTTACGTCCTGCATCAGTTTTTGATCATTTGTATATTCTCTTACTACCGGTTTCATTGATAAGTCCTCCCTTTTGTTTTTGTATATTGGATGTTTACCCGCTCAACCAAAGGTCAAACAAAAGAAAGAGAGTTCCGTGAAAAAACGGGCAGATTGTCGGTGGATATTTTCTGGCGGGACATGTTACAGTAGGGAAAGCTACTTTTATCAGAAAAATAAAAATCTTCATGAGCCGATTAAGCAGGGAGGTGGTTCCTATTCATTACTTTTCACCGGAACAGCGATTTAACGCTTGGGTTGTCAGTGATTTAGTGAAGCAGGTATTCCGCCGGCATACCCGCTGCCCGGATGGAATAAAAGAGCTTACGGCCTTTGCTGAAGATACTTTTCATATTAATATCGATTTCGTTTTCTCTATCATTATCAATATCGGTGATATCGAATCCGTTCTGCCGAAAGAAATTGAAAATAGGCTGGGTTCTTATCTGACCGCGCTTCAGCCCGTCGTTACCGCTGACATGCTTCATTCTTCAAAAACGAATGCCTATGAATATTTGGAACATGAGAAAAACACCGATGTGTACCGGTTATTCTATTAAATATGCATATAAGGAAAGAAGGGCCAGGGCCCTTCTTTTTTTATGACCGCTGACGGTTTGATTTTGTAATCGGGAAATGGTTCGTGTTACATTTGGAACAACCACTTATCTTGAAGGAGGATTCAGTATGCCGAATAATCAGCAGCAAATTCAATTGGCAAGACGCCCCAAAGGCGTTCCCGCCCATGACGATTTCCGCTTTGAAACGATTGCCGTGCCCGAACCGAAAGACGGCGAAGTGCTTGTGAAAACGAGTTATGTGTCCGTTGATCCGTACATGCGCGGACGGATGCAGGATACAAAATCATATGTAGAGCCCTTCGCTTTAGATGAAGCCATAACAGGCGGAGTGATTGCCGAGGTTCTGACAGACGGCGATAAGCTGAAAAAAGGAGATGTTGTGATCGGAAATCTCGCGTGGCAGGAATATTCAGCCGTCAATGAGTCCGCCCTCCGCAAGTTGGATACGGATATCGCACCTGCCCAGGCGTATCTCGGCATTTTAGGGATGACCGGACTGACCGCTTACTTCGGGCTGCTCGACATCGGCCGTCCGAAAAAAGGCGAAACCGTCGTCGTTTCAGGCGCGGCGGGCGCCGTCGGCTCAACAGTCGGACAGATTGCCAAAATCAAAGGCGCGCGGGTTGTCGGCATCGCCGGATCTGATGAAAAAATCGCGTATTTGAAAGAGGAGCTTCAATTTGATGAAGCCATTAATTACAAAACGGCGGATGATATTCAAAAAGCGCTGGAACAGGCATGTCCTGACGGCGTCGATGTCTATTTTGACAATGTCGGCGGACCGATTTCAGATGCGGTGATAAACCTGCTGAATGAATTCGCCCGCATTCCGGTATGCGGAGCGATCTCATCGTACAATACCGAAAGTGAAGAAGAAGACATGGGCCCCCGCGTCCAGCCGAAGCTGATCAAAACAAAAGCGCTGATGCAGGGATTCATCGTCAGTGATTATGCTGACCGCTTTTCCGAAGGTGCGAAACAATTGGCCGAATGGCTTAAGGACGGAAAGCTTCATTATGAAGAAACGATTACGGAAGGATTCAGCAATATTCCTGACGCGTTCCTCGGCCTGTTTAAAGGAGAAAATAAAGGCAAACAGATCATCAAAGTCAGTGATCTAAGTTAACATGATGATGAAAAAAAGGAGGGCTTTGTCCCCTCCTTTTCTGTTTATTTGGGATCAGCCGCGAAGAATCAAAGTAAGAAAGCCGTCTTCATCAGGCTCCGTATCTTCCAAAGTGAATCCCGCTGCTTGAAAGCAGGCTAAACTGATTTGATTGTCTTTTTCGATGCTTGCCGCCCATTCCCGCACGCTGGTAAACCCAGGGTCAGTCAGCAGTTTTTGCAAGATCTGTTTTCCGTACCCTTGAAGCTGGTATAAAGGATTGACGATCAACCCGATATACGCCCGTTCCTCCACAAACTCTATAGAGGCCATGCCTGCCGGACACTCCCCGTCATATGCCATAATGACAGTATCGTCTTTATCTTTATTCAATCGTGCATACCACGCGTCTAATGGCAGCATCGTATCCATTCTCCGTTTGATATTATCGTTCTTAAACCAGTGTTCAAGTATTTTCAGTTCGGGTTCCTTCAATATTTGACATCTGTCTATTGAAACCATCTTCCCGCCCCCGCTTGAACCTTTTCTATTATTTTACAACAAAAAAAGAAGGGCTTCCCGCCCTCCGTTTCTTATTTCTCAGATAGTTTTCCGCCTGAATAAACGGCCTCTTTCAGCTCAATTCCGAGTGATTTGGCCATTTTTTTCAATTTGGATTCTTCCATCGGCGTGACAAGGCTGAGTACGGTTCCTTCTTTACCGGCCCGGCCCGTCCGGCCGGATCTGTGGATATATCCGTCTTCATTCGGTATGTCCGCGTGAATGACGTACGGAAGATCATCGATATCAAGTCCGCGCGCCGCAATGTCAGTCGCCAGAAGCAGCGGAAATTCTCCCCGTTCAAACGCTGATAATATCTTTGCCCGCTCCATTTTTTTCGCTTCTCCATGCAGGATGCCGAGATCCACGTGATGATAGGCGAGTTTTTCCGCATAGACGCTTAAATTTCCGATATCTCTTACGAACACGAGCGCCTGCATGCCGTTCAGCCGTGACAGCTTTTGCAATAGCTTCACTTTATCCCGCTGATCGCAGACGAGATATTGATGCGTGACGCGCGCTTTTTCCGCCGTATTCCGCTCCACTTTCAAAACGGCCGGTTCGTGTGCGATGGTATTCAGCACCTGTTCTGTTTCCGGCTGCAACGTAGCGGAAAAGCTTAAAAGCTGTCGGTCTTTCAGCGTCGTTTTAATGATTTTTTTCATCGTTTCGCGGTGTTCCTTTGTCACGAGCTGATCCGCTTCATCAAGAACGATCGTCTTGACTTCATGCATTTTCAGCTTTTTCGCCTGAATCAATTCGAGCACCCTGCCCGGTGTGCCCGCAATGATATGCGGTTTATTTTTGAGCTTTTCCACCTGCTTTTTCACGTTTGCTCCGCCGATCAAAGACAAAGCGCGAAGATCAGAGCCTTTTTTCCACTCCTGAATCACTTGGAAAATCTGCATCACCAGCTCGCGGGACGGCGCTAAAATGATCACTTGCGGATGTTTCTGTTCCGGGTTGATCCGCTCCAGAACCGGAAGCGTGTACGCCAATGTTTTTCCCGTTCCCGTCGGGGATTCGGCGATGACGTCTTTCCCTTCCATGATCACCTGAGCGGCTTTTTCCTGAATGACGGTCGGCTCCTGAAAACCTGAGGCCTCCCAGTTTTCGGCGATAAATGGTTGTGTATGCTGTAAAAATGGCCATGTTTGGGTCATGTCGTTCTCCTCAATTCTTAAAATCTACTCCATAGTATCTCAAATGCACGCGCCAAACGCAATTTTCTTTTTCCTTCCAAGCCTTTTAACAAACGGTCTCCTCCTTTATAATCATAAATGAGAAAGACACATGATAAAAAAAGCGTGTCTGATAACGATAGAGGTGTAATGATGAGTATTTTATCCGTAAAAGATTTAAGCCACGGCTTTGGTGACCGTGCGCTTTTTAACAATGTATCGTTCCGTCTTTTAAAAGGGGAACACGTCGGCTTAATCGGAGCAAACGGCGAAGGTAAATCAACGTTTATGAATATTATTACCGGAAAGCTTGAGCCTGATGAGGGTAAGGTTGAATGGGCGAAAAACGTGCGCGTCGGCTACCTCGATCAGCATACCGTGCTTGAAAAAGGAAAAACGATCCGCGACGTGCTGAAAGATGCGTTCCATTACTTATTTGCGATGGAAGAGGAAATGAATGAGATTTACAACAAAATGGGCGAAGCGGACCCTGATGAGCTTGAGCAGCTGCTTGAAGATGTCGGTGTCATTCAAGACGCCCTGACAAACAATGATTTCTACGTGATTGACAGCAAAGTTGAAGAAATCGCCCGCGGCCTCGGCCTGCAGGATGTCGGCCTTGACCGCGACGTCACAGATTTAAGCGGCGGACAGCGGACGAAAGTGCTGCTCGCCAAACTGCTTTTGGAAAAACCGGAAATCCTTCTGTTGGACGAACCGACGAACTACCTTGATGAGCAGCATATTGAATGGCTGAAACGCTATTTGCAGGAATATGAAAATGCGTTCATCTTAATTTCTCACGACATTCCGTTTTTAAACAGCGTGATCAATTTGATTTATCATGTGGAAAATCAGGAGCTGACGCGTTATGTCGGTGATTATCATCAATTCATGGAAGTATACGAAGTGAAAAAACAGCAGCTCGAAGCCGCCTATAAAAAACAGCAGCAGGAAGTCGCTGAGCTGAAAGATTTCGTCGCCCGCAACAAAGCGCGCGTCAGCACGAGAAATATGGCGATGTCCCGCCAGAAAAAGCTTGATAAGATGGATATGATCGAACTGGCGGCTGAAAAACCGAAACCGGAATTCCATTTCAAGCCTGCGAGAACGTCAGGCAAGCTCATTTTTGAAACGAAGGACTTAGTCATCGGCTACGATACTCCGCTGTCACGCCCGCTCAATCTCAGAATGGAGCGCGGACAGAAAGTCGCCCTGTACGGCGCAAACGGCATCGGGAAAACGACGCTGTTAAAAAGCCTGCTCGGTGAAATCCAGCCGCTGGAAGGCACGGTGGAACGGGGCGAGCATCAATACACGGGCTATTTCGAGCAGGAAGTGAAAGAAACCAATAACAATACGTGCATCGAAGAAGTGTGGAGCGAATTTCCTTCCTTTACCCAGTACGAAATCCGCGCCGCCCTCGCCAAATGCGGCCTGACGACCAAACACATTGAAAGCCGCGTCTCCGTTCTCAGCGGAGGAGAAAAAGCGAAGGTCAGACTGTGCAAGCTGATCAATTCAGAAACAAACCTGCTCGTGCTTGACGAACCGACAAACCACCTGGATGTCGATGCGAAAGAAGAGCTGAAACGCGCGCTGAAAGAATACAAAGGCTCCATTCTGCTGATTTCCCACGAACCCGAGTTCTACATGGATATCGCGACGGAAACATGGAATTGTGAATCTTGGACGACGAAAGTGCTGTAAACACAAAAAGGAACTCCCGCCTGAGCGGAAGTTCCTTTTTTTCTTAATGTCCGGCTTTTATTCCGGCGAGATGTTTGCGTCCCATGAGAAGGACAAGCATGCCGACAAAAACGACGATCCCGCCTACTGTATATGGTGTGCTTGCAGTGAAGTGTTCTGACAGCATTCCCGCAATCCACGGAGCGAGCGCACCGCCGATAAAACGGACTGAGCTGTAGGCTGAAGACGCGATTGAACGTTCAACCGGCGCAGAACCCATTACAGCGGTTGTCATGATCGTATTCACCATACCGAGAACAGCACCGGCGACAACGATACACGTAATGATCAACGTCTGATGGTCAGTCCAGATCCCCATGACGATGAGAATGACCGCAAAGGCGATAAAGAGAACGACGAGCGAACGCACTGTTCCCAGCGCTTTGTGCACAAGCGGCGCCGTAAAGACTGACGTAATTGCCAGCAATAACCCCCAGCCGAAGAAGACGTATCCAAGGCCGTGTTCATCTAAATCCAGCACGAACGGAGAATAAGCAAGCAAAATAAAAAATCCAAAGTTGTATAAGAATGCAGATACTGCCATTGTCAAAAGGCCTTTATATTTGAGCGCCTTCATCGCATCAAACACACCGACGCGTTTTGCCGGTTTCGGCAGCTTCGGCAGCATGAGTGAAATCGCGCAAAGCGCTATGAACATGAGGACAGACACTCCGAAGAACGGAGCGCGCCATGAAATGCTGCCAAGCTCTCCGCCTGCAAGCGGCCCGACGGAAATCCCCAAGCCGAGTGCAGCCTCATACAAAATAATGGCTTTGGCGCTGCCGCCGACAGATACCCCGACAATGACGGCAAGCGCGGTTGAAATAAAGAGAGCATTCCCAAGCCCCCAGCCGCCGCGATAGCCGACAAGCTGAGCGATTGAACTTGAGCTTCCGCCGAGAGCGGCAAACACGATGATAAAAATAAGTCCGAGAAGCAGCGTCCATTTTGCGCCGATCCGGCTTGAAATCGCGCCGGAGAAAAACATCATAAAACCGGTAACGAGCAAATAACTTGTAAATAACAGAGATACTTCACTAGGTGAAGCATGTAATTGTGCGGCGATCGCCGGAAGAATCGGATCGACAAGACCGATTCCCATAAAGGAAATCACACAGGCAAACGCAACCGCCCAAACGGCTTTCGGCTGGCTGAATAGGCCTGTTTTCTGTTGTGATGATGTATCCATTTGACCAAACCTCCTGTTTCATCCATTAAAAGAAACGCTATATCCATAGCGTTTACAGCAAAATCATTCGATTGATTGAATGGCGCGGTCAGCTTTTTCTTTCATTCCGTTAAGGCGCGTTTTAAAATGCTGAAATGTGCTGATCTTCTCATCAATCATCTCAAGCTGGTGGTTCAAAGCGTGCTGAATCTCTTCCAGCTTTTCTTTCCGTTCCTTCGGATCCAGTGACAACAAGTACCCCTCTTTGTTTAATTCCAGCTGACGGCTCATCTCCATAAACTGCTGAAGCTCCTGAAGGGAAAAACCGAGCACTTCTTTTGTGCTGGTGACTTTTTCGAGCTCCTCCATATCATCTTCAGAGTAAAGCCGGACGCCGCCTTCTGTCCGTTTAGGAGCAGGAATCAAACCAATCTCCTCGTAAAAACGAATGGTTCGTTTTGTCAATCCGCTTCGCTTGGCAACTTGATCAATCTTCATCCATTCCAAGGTGAATCCCCCTCTTGTCGTATCTGTTTCTATTATACACCATTTGAACCTTAACGTAAACGTAAACTTTTTTACGCCTGATAAACTTTGCTTGGACAAAACGTTTGTCTTTAAAGCGCCGGGAGACATCTGTGCAAGATAAAAAAAGCCGGTATGACCCGCCATCTTCTCGGGGGCCGTACCGGCTTTTCTTAATTCTCAAGTTCTTCAATCATCAGTGACAGTTCGGTCCAGCGCTCCATCGCCGATTCAAGCTCTTCAGCCGTTTTTGCCTGTTCGGCCATCAGTTCTTGAATCTTTCCGAAATCACTTCCCGCTTCAGCGATTTCCGCTTCCAGACGCTGATGCTTTTCTTCAAGGCCGGCGATTTTGTCTTCGATGCCGTCCCATTCGATCTGATCCTTATATGAAAGCTTTTTGCGCTTTTTCTTCGGCTCTTCTTCCGCCTTTTTCTCTTCGGCCGGCTGTTTTACCGCCGTCTTCTTCGCTTTTGCGTGTTCCATGTATTCACTGTACGAACCTTGGAAACGGGAAATGACACCTTGTCCTTCAAATACGATCAGGCGGTCAATGACGCGGTCAAGGAAATAGCGGTCATGGGATACGGTGATGACGACGCCTGGGAACTGTTCGATATAATCTTCGAGCACGCTTAATGTTTCCGTGTCCAGATCATTGGTCGGCTCATCTAAAAACAGCACATTCGGTTCCTGCATCAGTACATTCAGCAAGTACAGACGGCGCTTTTCCCCGCCCGACAGCTTTCTGATATACGTCTGCTGCATCGGACGCGGGAACAGAAAACGCTCAAGCATTTGTTCCGCGGTGATGACATCGCCTTCCGCCGTTTTGACGATTTCAGCCGTCTCTTTTATATATTCAATGACTTTCATATCACCGTTCATTTCGCTGTGATCCTGGGTGTAGTAGCCGATCCGGACCGTCTGCCCGATGGTGATATTGCCGCTGTCAGGCTGAATTCTGCCGGCGAGGCTGTTTAAAAGTGTCGTTTTCCCGATTCCGTTCGGCCCGATGATGCCGATTCGTTCCCCCGGGATGACAAGCTCATTAAACCGGCTGATCAGCGCTTGGCCGTTATAGGTAATGGTGACGTTATCGGCTTCGATCACCTGTTTTCCGAGACGGTGGGAGCCGATCGCGAAATCGAGTGATCCGGAGACTGCCGGCCCTTTTTGCTCCTTGAGCGCCTCCGCTCTGTCCACTCTCGCTTTTTGTTTCGTCGAGCGCGCTTTCGCCCCTCTTCTGAGCCACGCCAATTCGCGGCGCAGGAGGTTTTGACGTTTTGTTTCTTTCTGCTCCGCCAGCGCTTCCCGTTCGGCCCGTTTTTCCAGGAATACTTCATAGTTTCCTTTATACGTATAAAGGCTGCCTCTCTCAAGCTCGTAAATTCTGTTCGTCACCCTGTTCAGAAAATATCTGTCGTGCGTGACAAGCATAACGGCGCCCGGATATTGCGATAAGTAGCCTTCCAGCCATTCAATCGTTTCATTGTCCAAGTGGTTTGTCGGTTCATCCAAAATGAGCAGGTCAGCCGGCTGGATGACGTTTTTCGCAATCGCGACGCGCTTTCTCTGGCCGCCGGACAGCTCGCTGACATCCTTCATCAGATCGGTGACGCCAAGTTTGGTTAAAACCGTTTTGGCTAACGTATTCGCCTCCCACGCATCATTCGCGTCCATTCGGGCCTGCGCATCAAGCAGCTGTTTCTGGCGCTGGTCATTTTCCGGTTCTTCATTCAGCGCCTGAAGCGCTTTTTCGTATTCTCTCATCGTTCTCATGACGGCTGATCCGCCGGAATAAATATGCTCAAGTACGGTTTGTCCGGCCGGAAGCTCAGGGTCCTGATGCAAAAACTCAATATGCACGTTTCCTGAGGCCGTAATCTCGCCTTCCTCCGTTGATTCAAGGCCGGCAATGGTTTTCAGAAGCGTAGACTTCCCCGTTCCGTTCGGGCCGATTAAACCGATTCTTTCATTCTCTTCAATATGAAAGGAGATATGGTCGAATAATGTCTTATCTCCGTATGTTTTATAAAGGTTTTCCGCTTTTATGATGCTCATGGTCCCTATCAATCCTCACGTAAGTTCATGTGTTCATTTTAAATCAGGCGCTGGAATAAAACTAGTAAAAGGACAGACAAATTTCTTGGAAGAGATCATTTTGTCCGAAGAATGTTTCCGCCTCTCCTTTTATACACTGGAGGTGAAGAGGTGATGACATGATCAGCGTCAGTTTGTGCGTTATCGTGAAAAATGAAGAGGAAGTGCTTGCGGGCTGTCTTGATTCCGTCAAAGACATTGCGGATGAAATTGTGATTGCTGATACGGGCTCGACCGACCGGACGAAAGAAATCGCGGCCCGTTATACGGATAAGATTTATGATTTTGAATGGATCGATCACTTTGCGGCCGTCCGTAATTTTGTGTTTTCGAAAGCGGAAATGGATTATATTCTGTGGCTGGACGCCGACGATATACTGACGGAAAAGGACCGTGAAAAGCTGATTGAACTGAAGGCGTCGCTTTCAAAAGAGGTGGACGCGGTATCCATGTATTATCACGTCGGCTTTGATGCTCGGGGAGAGGTCAGCTTCAGATACCGCCGCAACCGACTCGTCAAGCGTGAAAAAGGGTTCCGCTGGATCGGAGCCGTGCATGAGTATCTTGAAGTATACGGAAACATCATAGAAACCGATATTGCCGTCACACACCGGAAATCCGAGAAAAAGCACTCGCCTCCCTCAGACCGCAACTTGAAGATTTATGAGAAAATGGCGGAAAACAGTGAAACGATGACACCGCGCGATTTGTTTTACTTCGCGAATGAATTAAAGGATCACGGCCAGTATCAGCGCGCCATCACGTATTATCACCATTTTCTTTCCACAAAACAGTGCTGGATCGAAGACGAGATCAGAACATGCCAATATCTATCCGATTGCTACAGGGCGGTCGGCCATGAAGAGGCCGCCATGACATCTCTCTTAAAATCATTTCTGATCGATTGTCCGCGGCCGGAGTTCTGCTGCAGGCTCGGCGACTATTTTGCGGAGAAACGGCAATACCGGCAGGGCGTGTTTTGGTATGAGCTCGCCCTATCCGCCAAAAGCAGTGATGCAGGCTTTACCCAGCTCGAATATTCCACCTGGTATCCCCATCTGCAGCTCTGCGTCTGCCACTGGCAGCTCGGCGACAGAGAAAAAGCGAAGATTCATAACGACAAAGCCGCCTCCTATCATCCGTCACATCCGAGTGTCCTGTATAATCAAAACGTGCTCGGCACATAACATCAAAAAATAGAGCTGCCCCCGTATGAAGGGCAGCTCCTTATTGATTACGCTGTCGGAATTCCTCCGCTTACACTGTAAATCTGGGATGTCACATAGCTCGATTCTTCTGAGGCCAAAAAGACATAAATCCCTGCTAGCTCCGCCGGCTGTCCGGCGCGCTTTAATGGAACGGCCGGTGTTTCCTTGCCGAATTTCGGAATGTTTTCACCGGGCTGTCCTCCCGAAATCTGCAGCGGCGTCCAGATTGGCCCCGGCGCTACCGAGTTGACTCTGATTCCTTTATTCGCCAGCTGCTTTCCTAAGCCGACGGTAAAACCGATAATGGCATGTTTCGTCGCGGCATAATCCAACAGCATCGGGCTTGGATTATACCCTTCTACGGACGTTGTCGTGATAATAGACGCGCCTTCCGGCAGATACGGAAGCGCGGCTTTGACGAGCCAATACAGCGAGAATACGTTGACTTCAAATGTTTGATAGATTTGTTCTGTGGCAAGATCGCTGATATCATCCACTGCCTGCTGTTTGCCGGCGACAAGAGCGAGCGTGTCAAGACCGCCAAGCTCTTGATACGCTTTTTCCGCCAATTCTCCGCAAAACGCTTCATCGCTTAAATCTCCCGGCAGCAGAACGGCTTTTCTTCCCTCTTTTTCAATTAACGCTTTCACTTCTTCGGCATCCGGCTGTTCCTCAGGCAGATAGTTAATGGCCACATCCGCCCCTTCCCGGGCATAAGCAATCGCGGCGGCCCGGCCGATACCTGAATCGCCGCCGGTGACGAGGGCTTTTCTTCCCTTCAGCTTGCCGGCTCCTTTATAGCTTGTTTCACCGCAGTCCGGCACAGGCTTCATCTCTTTTTGCAAACCGGGCGGTTCTTGATATTGTTTTGGAAATTCATCATGATCATATTTCGTCAGCGGGTTGTGCAGATTTGCATCAGACATACAAGACTCTCCTTTATCATTGGTGATGTATTCGTATGTGTACCCCTGAGCATGACGGATCAAACGTGTAAGTGCAGTTTCCGATTGATAAAGGGAAAACAAAAAAGGAGCCCGTAAGCTCCCTTTTTTATGACTCTCCGAGTACGTTTTCAGCCATTTTCGCTAAATGCTGGGCGCTTCCCGAAATTTCCTGCATCGTGGCAGAAATTTGTTCAACCGCCGCCGCTTGGCCGTCCGTGTTCTGGTTGATGGATTCAATTGAGTCCTCCAGCCCTTTCAGCAGGCTGTGGATTTTTTTCGTAATCTGGTCAATTTGGCCGACATTGTCTTTTGAATGAGTGGCAAGCTTGCGGATCTCATCCGCCACCACGGAAAAGCCCTTGCCGGATTCTCCTGCTCTCGCGGCTTCAATGGCCGCATTCAAACCGAGCAGATTGCTTTGATCCGAGATGCCCTTGACAGTGACGGAAATGTCGGCGATTTCTCCCGCGCTTTCACTGACTTGTTTCGCCTGAGCGGAAATCCCGGTCATCTGTGCTGAGAAACCGTTGATGGATTCTGAGATATCCGCGATGGCCGAAGCGGTCTGTTCCACGACGGCGGACAGGCTTTCAGCGACATCATGAAGCTTGGCTGATTTTTCAAGGCTCGTGCCGAGACCGACGCCGCCGATGACTTTTCCGTTTTCATCGTGAAGCGGAATCGCTCTGGCGATCAGCGGAAATCCGAACAGCTCTTTCGGCACCATGCTTGTCTTCTTCTGATTCATGCGGATCGCGTCTGTAATGATGTCCCCTTTTTGCAGCGGGTCCCCCGGCTTTACGTTAAGAGAAAACGTTTTAGCCGGAATATTCACGATTAATTTTTCTGTATCATAAATTCCGATGGTGATGTCATCTTGGATCAGGCTGTTTAAAAAAGGCGCAACTTTGACAAAAGCGTCAAGCAGGCTGTGCGTGTGCTGCTCCGTCTGTATACTCATTTCTTTCACTCCTTCTTAATATGGGAATTGCCGTTTTTCATGCTGAACCGAAATCCATTTCAGCGTGGTGAATTCTTCAAGGCTCCATTCGCCGTTCAGCCTGCCGAGACCTGATTGCTTCTCGCCGCCGAACGCGACGTTCGGTTCATCATTAATGGTCGTATCGTTGACGTGAATCATGCCTGTTTCGATCCGCTTAGCAAACTCAACGCCGCGCTCAACGTTTGCCGTATGCACGGCTCCGCTTAAACCGAACGGTGTCGCGTTTGCGATGCTTACCGCTTCATCCTCCGTTTCAAACGGCATGATGCAGACGGCCGGTCCGAACAGCTCCTCCTTCGCGATGCTCATCTCAGGTTTCACATCTTTTAAAATGACGGGCTCAGCGACCGTTCCGCTGAATCGGCCGGACAGCACCGGAACCGCTCCCTCTTCTATCGCTTTTTCGACAGACCGTCTCAGACCTTCCGCCTGTCTCTCATTGATTAAAGGACCGATAACCGTATCAGGGTCCATCGGATCGCCGACTTTCAGCGATGACACTTTCGCTTCGTAAAGCTCTGTAAATTTGTCATATACAGATGTGTGAACGAGCACGCGGTTCGCCGACATACAGATCTGGCCTTGATGCGTAAACCGGCTGAATACGGCCGCATTGACGGCGTATTCAAGATCAGCATCCTCAAGCACGATCAGCGCGCTGTTTCCGCCAAGCTCCAACAGCGGTTTTTTAAAGTGTTTGACCGCAAGCTGTCCGATATAGCTGCCCACTCCGGTTGAACCTGTAAATGAGATAATCCGCGGGACGGGATGCTCAACAAAGCTGTCGCCGATCTCCCCGATATCCGTCACGATAACATTCAGCAGCCCGTCCGGTACGCCGGCCGCTTCAAAAATTTTCGCGATAAGCGTTCCGCCGCAGATCGGTGTTTCTTCATGAGGCTTCAGCACGACGCCGTTCCCCGCGCCGAGTGCCGGCGCAACAGATTTCATCGAAAGGAAAAACGGGAAATTAAACGGGCTGATGACTCCCACGACTCCGGCGGGTATTCTGTACAGTCTGTTTTCTTTTCCGTCAATCGTGGACGGGAGAATTTTCCCTTCCATCCGCACCGGAAATGTTGCGGCTTCTTTTATCATATTTTTGACAAGTCCGATTTCAAACTCAGCCTTCAGCCGTGTTCCGCCAAGCTCCTCCATGATTAAGTAAATAATCGCTTCTTCGTGCTCTTCGATGAAAGAAACGGCTTTTTCCAAAATGGCCCGCTTTTTAAAAGGGTTTACTTTGTCCCATTCTTGTTTCGCAAGAGCCGCGGCGCGATATGCCGCATCCACGTCATCAGACGTCGCTTTTTGGAATGAGGTGATGACTTTTTGAGTATAAGGATTTCTGTTTTCCAATACGTTCCGGCTGCTCCCATCCCTCCATCGGCCGCCGATAAACTGCTTATTTAGTTCTTCATATTGAAACATGTAAACATCTCCCTTTCACCGAAACTTGAAATTAGTTGATGAGTCATCTTTTGTATCGGTCTTAAGGTGAGAAAATTGAACTATTTCACAATAAAATTCCCGTTCCTTCCGTGCATCGACGCTTTTTAGCTTTGTCCTTTTAAAGTGGAAAATTCTTTAATTGACTGCGAGAAATTTCGACAATATAATACAAACGTCAGTGTATATAATGATAAGAATATTATGAATTTTCAGGAGGACCCATATGTCTTTACTATTTCGGAAAAAGCCGCTGGCCGACTTAAAGGCCCAGAGCAAACAGACCAGCCTGTCCCGCTCGTTAAGCGCTTTTGACTTGGTTTTGCTCGGAATCGGCTGTGTTGTCGGAACGGGGATTTTTGTGATTACCGGGACTGTGGCCGCGACAGGCGCAGGACCGGCTTTGATTCTGTCGTTTGTGCTCGCGGGTCTTGCCTGCGCGCTCGCCGCGTTTTGTTATGCGGAATTTTCTTCCTCCATTCCGATTTCAGGCAGCGTATATACGTATTCATATGTCACTCTCGGGGAGTGTCTCGCGTTTTTAATCGGATGGGACTTAATGCTTGAATATGTCATCGCGCTCGCCGCCGTCGCAACCGGCTGGTCATCCTATTTCCAATCGCTTCTTGCAGGCTTCGGGCTGCATCTTCCGGAGGCGCTGACCGCCGCACCCGGCAGCAAAACGGGTGCCGTGTTCAACCTGCCGGCCGTTATCATTATTTTGGTCATTACCGCGATTGTTTCAAGGGGCGTGAAAGAAAGCACCCGCTTTAACAATGTCATTGTATTGATGAAAATTGCGATCATTCTGCTGTTTATCATCGTCGGTTTCGGCTACGTGAAACCGGAAAACTGGTCGCCGTTTATGCCGTTCGGAATGAAAGGCGTCATCACGAGCGCCGCGACCGTTTTCTTCGCGTATCTTGGATTTGATGCCGTGTCAAACGCGTCGGAAGAAGTGAAAAACCCGCAGAAATCAATGCCGGTCGGAATCATCGGTGCGCTCGCCATCTGCACCATCCTTTACATTACGGTATCGCTCGTCCTGACGGGAATGCTTTCGTACACCAAGCTGAATGTC
This sequence comes from Bacillus sp. SJ-10, assembly GCF_002843505.1. Lineage (NCBI taxonomy): Bacteria > Bacillati > Bacillota > Bacilli > Caryophanales > Bacillaceae > Bacillus > Bacillus sp. SJ-10. The sequence goes on from NZ_CP025258.1 coordinate 3,969,994, forward strand.
GGAGATCCGGTATCTTTCGCGCTCCAATTTGTCGGCCAGAACAAGATAGCAGGCATTATTTCCGTCGGCGCGATTATCGGGATTACAACGGTCATGCTCGCTCTGCTTTACGCTCAGGTGCGCCTTACATTTGCGATGAGCAGAGACGGCCTTTTGCCACGCATGTTTTCCAAGGTTCACCCGCGTTTTAAAACACCGTTTCAAAACACATGGGTGACGGGGATCATTGCCGCCGGGATCGCGGGTTTTATTGATCTGGGAACCTTGGCGCATCTCGTCAACATGGGAACCTTGGCGGCCTTTACGGTCATTGCGATCGCCGTCATCGTTTTAAGAAAGAAACATCCGGAGATCAAATCTTCCTTCCGTGTTCCTTTCGTGCCTGTTGTGCCGATCATCAGCGCATGCTTATGCCTGTATCTCGCAAGCAGCCTGCCGGGCGTGACATGGATCGCCTTTGTCATCTGGATCGCCGCCGGGATCGTCGTTTATATGATGTATTCGAGAAAACACAGTTTGTTAAATAAATAAAAAGGGAGGCTCTTTTTTCTGTTTGAGAAAGAAGAGCCTTTTTTGCACTTGATAATTCATTCACCTTATGAATAATATGGTGTATGCTTCGTTTACATAAAAAGGAGGAGAATCACTTTGGCAATTGCCGCCCCGCTTAAAGAAAAACCTGTCCATCGTCCCGAAACAACCATGTATTCTATTTTGTTCATTATCGGGATCTGTCATCTGCTGAACGATTCACTGCAAGCGGTGATTCCGGCGATGTTTCCGATTTTGGAACGTTCCATGAATCTTACATTTACGCAGCTCGGAATGATCGCCTTTACGCTGAATATGGTGTCTTCCGTGATGCAGCCCGTCATCGGCTGGTATACGGATAAACGCCCGATGCCGTATGCTTTGCCGCTCGGACTCACCGCAAGCATGCTCGGCATTTTAGGTCTCGCGTTCGCCCCGTCTTTTCTGACGATTTTATGCTGTGTCTTTTTTATCGGCCTTGGCTCCGCCGTCTTTCATCCTGAAGGATCGCGTGTCGCCTACATGGCCGCCGGCGAAAAGCGCGGCTTGGCGCAATCGATTTACCAAGTCGGAGGGAATACCGGCCAGGCGATGGCGCCCTTGATTACCGCGCTGATTCTCGTTCCGCTCGGTCAATTCGGCTCTGTCTGGTTCACGCTTGTCGCCGCAATCGCTGTGCTGTTTCTCATTTATATCGCCAAATGGTATAAAGGCCGCCTTATTCATTTGCGCGCCGTAAGTAAAAAATCACCGGCCGCCGCTGTGCAGACCGTGATTACAAAACCGATTATTCTCGCCCTTATCATGATTATCTTCTTAATTTTCGCGCGCTCCTGGTATGTGAGCGCGATCGGCAACTTTTATACGTTCTATGCGATGAATGCCTATCATGTCAGCATTCAGCAGGCACAGAGCTACATCTTCGTCTTTTTATTTTTCGGAGCAGTCGGAACGTTTCTCGGCGGGCCGCTTGCAGACCGTTTCGGAAAGCGGAACGTCATCATCGTTTCGATGATAGCATCGGCTCCATTGACGATTTTTCTTCCGTTTGCGGGGCCTGTCATCGCCTATGGCGTACTGGCGCTGATTGGTGTTGTTCTGATGTCCAGCTTCTCCGTGACGGTTGTCTACGCGCAGGAGCTTGTTCCAGGCAAAATCGGAACGATGTCAGGGCTTACGGTCGGGCTCGCCTTCGGAATGGGCGCGATCGGAGCCGTTGCGCTCGGAGCTCTTATTGATTCAGCGGGATTGACGCCGACCATGACAGCCGTCGCCTTTCTGCCCGTTTTAGGTCTGCTCGCCTTTGTCCTGCCGAGCGACAAAACATTAAAAGAATGGCATTCATAAAAACAATCCCTGCCGAAAAGGCAGGGATTTTATGTTTCAACCGTATAAAAATGGGTGTCAGGAACCGCATATTTCGGAATAAACCCGTCTCTGAAATCGGGAAATGCTTTTTGAATTTCATCAATCCATTTTTTCACGTTTTTGATGTACGGCACGTAAATCATATTGACTGTCGCCTCGTCATCAATGTGATAGTACCAGCACAGATTGAATTCGTTCTCCGTGACGAGCGTAAAGCCTGAAAAATGATAAAAAATCAGCGGGGTGTCATTGACATATACAGCCCCGTCGCGCAGGCTGACGTCATATTGCTCAATATTCCACAGCGCCGCATTCGCGCCGATCGACTCCGTGACATGAACGTGTTCAAACTGCGCGGGCCACTTTTCAACATACCTTTGGTCACCGTATGTCTTTTTTTCTTCATTCATCTCCACCGTACAATAGGAGATGCAATCCTGTCTCCACTGCCAGACCGCCCGATACGCTTCCCCGGTATTCCGCGCGCCGACAAACCCGGTGTTGTACTGCCCTGTCAGCTTGTAATAAGACGCAAACCGTTCTGAATTGCGGTGATCCGTCAGAAAAAGGGAAGCATCCGGCTTTTCCGCAAACAGCTCGCCCGCATCTGAGAAGAAAAAGAGATCGGTGTCCAAGTGGGCAAAATATTCAGCTTCATCATACTCTGTCATCACATGGAACAGAAATGCCGGCTTCAGCGTCCAGCAATATTCATGAAACGTCCGGCCGCCCTTTGCTTCAAGCAGCTCCGGGTCCTCCATTTCATGGAGCTGAACCGCCGTGACATGTTCCCACGGCACCTGCTGAAGCAATTCATACGCTTTCTGATCGACACACAGCACATACAGATGAAAATCCCGGCAATGCTCATGGAGAGAATGAATCATCGGCATCAGTTTAAAGATATGCGTTCTGGAAACAATGGTTGAAAAATGATATTTACTCACCATATCACATCCAATTTATTTAAGATCCACATGCAGTAAATCAGCAGCCAGCGCTTTGAACGCCCTTGCAAAGTGCGTGACGCCCAGCTTTTTTTCCGCTTTTGCCAAAAGCTTCCCGACCTCCGGCAGATTGAAGCTGTTCGCCGTGATCCGCGGGCTTTTCGTCTTCCAGTCCGGGTCGAGGTTGCGGTCTTTAACCGCGTGGAGCAGTTCGAGAAAAATGTGCAGCAGGCTTTCATATTTCTCATAATCAAGCAGCACTTCGATGTCTGCCATCATGCTGTTGGTTAACTCCGCGTCAAACGGGCCGTTAAACGCGAGGTGCACGTCAAGCGAATGAATGTCATTGTACTTGTCGCACATGTACGCGATGTTCGCCCTGATGTCATCAACGGAAGCGCAGTTGCTCGGATGCTCCTGATGGACGCTCATGATATCGCGCCGCAGCTGAAATCTCATTCCCGACTGATGAAGCCTGATGCCGAGATCATAATCTTCAAAGCCGTATCTGACAATGCCTTCATCAAACAGGCCGAGATCTGCCACGTGCTGTCTCTTGACTGACGAATTGTTCGTAATGAAAAAACGCCACGGCAGACGGTAGCCGTTCAAATCATCTCCGTATTTTTCCAAAATGCTTTTCAGCACACGGATAAAGTCGGTATCTAAATCAAAGCATTGGTCAAGAAAACTTCCGTCTCTGATGTCACCTTCTTCAAGGAGCGGCTCTTTATCGCCCGGCAGCTCTTCATACAGTTCGGCGAGTTTTTCCTTATGCTCTTTTTCAAAACGGTCATAATAAAAGCTGTAAATCCGCTTCCAGAACATACCGCATACGACAAGATCGTCCCGGTTCTCATGAGCCTTGATATGCTTCGCCACCAAATCCTTTTCGGCAAGCATGTCGCTGTCATGGAAGATCAAAATATCGCCTCTGGCATTGCGGACCGCCTGATTCCGGCCGTAAGCGATCCCTCTGTTTTCTTTAATTCTCACAAAAATCAGCGGGAAATTCGCGCTGAATGATTCAAGCATGGATAAGGTTCCGTCTTCCGAACCGTTGTCAGCCACAATCACTTCGAACGGCTCTGTGCATTCCTGTTCATTCAGGGACAGCAGGCTGTTATAAAGCCTCTCCTTGGAATTATATGCGGGAACAATGACGCTTGCCTTCACTTTTCGTTCACTTCCTGTATATGATCATTTATTTGTTATCATCCTCAGATGCAAAGCCGCTGAACTCCGGGCAGACGGCGCTGACCGTCCCGATCACCCGCTTCAGAATGTCCTGGTAAAGCTGATGGACAAACGGCAGGTCGGTCCGGTCCGTCTCATGAATCTGCCGAATGTCGCCGGCTGTAACGATCCGGTATCCGCTGAAATGATAGAAAATCAGCGGACTTCCGTCTTCGAGCACAAGACGCCCGTCCTTCCATGAAAACGTGTGGCGGCCGTAATTCCAATGGCCGATATTCACGCCGGGCGTGGTGATGTCACACACGTTCGGGAACAGGCCGGACATGTAATCCAAGTAGCCTTGATCTCCGAATTTTCCTTCGCCCGGCGCATTTTTGCATTCCTCCAGGCAGCGTTCTTTCCACCATCTGAGACAATCTGTGCCGGCACTGTCGGTTTTGAAGCTGAGAAAACCGGAATTATACCGGCCTAAAAGACGCTGCAGCATGTCGATTTCCTGTTTTTCAAATGAGGGAATGACGATATCGCCCCGTGACAGAAGCACCGAACAATCCGGCTGATTGTCAAAAATCGCGCGCGGATCAGCGAAGAAAAACAAATCGGCATCAATGTACGTGACACGTTCTAATTCCGGATGTCCGTCCAGCACGAATTCGAGAAATACCGGCTTCACCGTCCAGCAGTATTCGCTCTGATCCCTCGTCCGCTTCAGTTCAAGGAGCTCCTCATTTTCCAGTGCGGACACCTGAATCAAGGTGACATTATCCGGCCGCATTGCCTGAAGCACGTCATAGGTGTCTTGATCCATACACAAAGTAAAAATGGGGGCGTCCGCCTGAACCGCTTTCAATGAGCCGAACAAAGCGATGGCCTGATACAGCCTTCCTTTTGATAAAACTGTGCAATATGCGCTTGTCACGTCTTTCTCTCACCTCTGTTTCTGTTACTTTTGAAAAAAGGCTTTATACCATTCGATCGTTTTTTCCAATCCTTCATCAATGGTATGCGCGGGCGTCCAATTCAGAAGCTTCCTCGCCTTTTCCGCCGATAAATATTGGTGCTTGATTTCATGGCTTCCCTGGTTGAGCACTTTCGGCTTGAGGTCACTGTCCATGGCCTTAAGAATTTTTTCTACAAGCTCCAGCACCGTCAGCTGAATCTCATTGCTGAAGTTGAACGCTTCTCCCGCAAGATTGAGCTCCTCCATCTTTTCCGCCAGCAAAAGGTATGCCTCGACCGCATCCTCGATGTAAAAATAATCACGGATAAATGTGCCGTCGCTGCGGATTTCCGGCGCTTCACCGTTCAGCACGAGCTGAATCGTCTGCGGAATAATCCGGTTGAAGTTCAAATCTCCGCCGCCGTACAAGTTGCCGCAGCGCGTAATACAGACCGGAAGTCCGTACGTATTAAAATATGTGTGGCTTAACAAATCGGCACAGCTTTTTGATACGTCATACGGATGTTTGCCCTGAAGAGGCATGTTTTCATCGTACGGCAGTGTCGGCTGGTCGCCGTACGCTTTATCACTGGACGCGACGATCACCCGCTTGATGAGCGGATGCCTGCGGCACGCTTCAAGGATGTTCCATGTGCCGAGAATATTGGCTTCAAATGTGGAAATCGGATTGCGGTTTGCGACGCCGACGATCGCCTGAGCGGCTAAATGAAAGACCGTGTCAATTTCATATTCGCCCAGCGCCCGCTCAATCACATCCAGATCCTCAAGCGCGCCCTGCACGATATTCATTTGCTTCACTTGTTCTCCCTGATACAGGTTCGACTTGGGCACAGTGTCACGGACAAGTCCCGTCACATTGGCCCCCTGATCGATCAGTTCCTTCACCAAGCAGCTTCCTAAAAGACCTGTACATCCCGTCACAAACACATTTTTATTTTTCCAGAAACTCAAACTTGATCACCATACCTTCCATACATGTTGTCCCCGGTCCCACATCTTGTTGATTTCCAGCAGGTTTTTATACGTATCGATCGCCGTCCAGAAACCGTAATGCCGGTATACCGCCAATTCGCCGTCCTTCGCCAGCTCCTTCAGCGGTTCTTCTTCAAACATGACGTCCCTGTCTTTCGGCAGATAATCAAATACCTTCGGGCTGAGCACGAAAAATCCGCCGTTGATGATGCCTTCACTTGAGGTTTTTTCAGAAAAGCTTTTCGCCATACCGTCTTCAACCGTCAGCGTTCCGAATTGCGAGGTCTTTTCTATACCGGTGACGGTTGCCGCAGCCCCTTTTGATTGATGATAGCTGATCAGATGAAACAGGTTGATGTTGGCCAGTCCGTCCCCGTACGTCATAAGAAAGGTTTCATCACCGATGATGTCCTTCGCCTGTAAAAGCCGCCCCGCTGTCTGCGTGTGTTCCCCCGTGTCTAAAAAAGTGATTTTCCACGGCTCGGATTTTCCCAATATCCGCACTTCTCCGGTAGAGCTGTCCAGCGTCATGCTGTGATTCTTCCAGTCATAATCTAAGAAATATTCCTTAATCATCTCTCCTTTGAAACCAAGAAGCAGGATAAATTCGTTCACGCCATAGTATTGATAGAGTTTCATAATATGCCATAGAATCGGTTTGCCGCCTATCATGGCGAGCGGTTTGGGACGTTCATTGGTGATTTCGCTCATTCTCGTTCCTTTTCCGCCGCAGAGAATGACTGCTTTCATCTCTACCCCTCTTCTCTGTGAATATTGGATTCGAAACCGCCCGTATAAGAGAAACCAACCCGATAATTTGTCCGATTCTCTATCACCGGTTTCAAAATCTACTGTAAGATATGAGAGATTGGCGCCCTTTGTGACCAAAAGCTCTCTCTTTTTTCAGATTGGTGAAGATACACACAAAAAAAGAGCCTTACGGAAATTCCGTAAGGCTCTTTCTATTATTTATTATCCTGATTCAGTTTTTCTTTGCCGTAATGATATTTAGACGGATCAACCGGCGTAAAGTCGCTCAATTTGTGGAATCTGAGCAGGTCTTTGTACATCACGCTGTCAGACAGCTTCAGCTGCTCTGTGACTCTGGCTTTCAGGTTTTTCGTTTCCTGATTGCCTTTCAGTTCTTTTCCTGTCTTCGTATCGTATACGACATTGGAGATGGAAGTATATTTCGGCGTGACGTAATCTCCGTTACGGAACGCCACCGTATCATCATGGTCTTTCGAGAAGAGATCGGTGCCGAAATTAATATATTTCCTAGAATCGATGCCTTCCAAGTGAAGGATCGTCGGCACAACGTCCATTTCACCGCCGTACGTATGGTTCACCCCGCCTTTTTTGCCGGGGATGCGAATCATAAGCGGCACACGCTGATTCTGCGCGTTTTGATAAGGCGTAATTTCTTTGCCGAGAATTTCTTTCATCGCGCGGTTATGGTTTTCAGAGATTCCGTAGTGGTCTCCGTAAAGCATAATCACCGAGTTGTCATATAAACCGGATGACTTCAGATCTTTAAAGAACTGTTCAAGCGCCTCGTCGAGATAACGCGCCGTCTGGAAATAGTCATCCACAGTCGCGTCGCCCGTTTTCGCTTTTTCGATCGTTGCGTCTTTTTCATCAAGCGTAAACGGATAATGGTTCGTCAGCGTGAGCAAATGCGCATAGAACGGCTGTTTCAGCGATTGAAGCTTCGGAATGGATTCTTTGAAGAATGGTTTATCCTTCAGCCCCAAATTGACAAGGTTGTCATCAGACATATCGTATGTGCTGGCGTCAAAGAATTTATCGTAGCCGATATGTTTGTATATCTGGTCACGGTTCCAGAATGATTTGTAGTCACCGTGTAAAACGGCGCTTGTATAGCCCTCACTTTGGTTAAGGATGGCAGGAAGCGATTGATACGTGTTTTCCCCTTTTGTCACGAAGGCTGACCCTTCAGGCAGTCCGAACAGGCTGTTATCCATCATCAGCTCGGCGTCAGATGTTTTACCTTGGCCTGTTTGGTGGAAAAAGTTATCAAAGTACGTCATGTCCTCTCCGCCGCGGGCGAGTTTATTCAGGAACGGCGTGACTTCTTTTCCGTCAAGTTTGTAGTTGATCAAAAACGTTTGGAAACTTTCCAAGTGAATCTTAATAATGTTTTTGCCTTTGGCCTTGCCGAAATACTCGGCGTTCGGCTTCGCATAATGCGAGGATGTGTAGTTTTCAACGCTCGTCAGGTCATCGCTGCTGGCATATGCCCGCTGTGATTCCGTCTGCGCCGTCTGCACGCCGTCATAAATCGTGTAATTATAAAGGCCTAAGTATTTTACAATGTAATTGCGGTCAAACGTTCTTGTCAGCAGCTCCGGGCGGTCCTCTTCGGCAATCGCCAGGTTCACGAAGAACAAAACAATACCCGTCACGATAATTAATGACGTATACCGTTTTTTCAGTTTGAATTCCTTCAGCTCACGTCTCCACACAAGAAGCGCGATTAAAATAATAATATCAACAAAGTATAAAATATCATGGCCGGACATAATGCTGAAGATGCCGTCTCCCATATTTCCGACATTACCGGATTGCTTTAAGTTCGGGAATGTCAAGAAATCATCGAAGAATCGATAGAATAGGATATTTGCATACAAAATAAACGTCATGATGAAATCAATAATCACCATGATAATCGCTGATTTGCGGCCTTTCGCAAACAATGCCAGTCCTAAAAAGAAAATGGCGCTTGAGAACGGATTGATCACAAGCAGAAACTGCTGCGTCGGACCCTTCACCCCAAGGTTGAATTCAGCATGATAGGCTAAATACGTTTTGGCCCAAAACAAAATAATAGCCAGTACAAAAAAACTAAGTCTGTAAGAAAATAATTTCTTCATGGCAACCTCTACTTTCCTAAACACTTTAAATCTGTATTCTTACTTTTTGCTTCAATTCCTGCTTTCCGAGCAAAACGAAAGCATCACACAGCCCCATAAACACACCATTTTAAAAAACGATATATTTATCATTCGTGTCATGCCCATTGAACATCTTATCCCGCCAGCCATTAGACGCAGGATATCCGTTCTTCGTTTCACATTTTTTTCTGGCATTAAAAGGTACCGTATTCAGACCCAGTCTGAAAATAGGAGATACCAAATATAAGAATAACACAAACTTCTAAAAACGAAAAATGAATATCAAAGACAGCCGCCCAACAGGCGGGCTGAAGTTATTGTATGCAAAGGGGTTGAAAAACTTGAAGGTTTTTTTGGCTGATGTAAAAAAAGGACTGGAGTCATCCAGTCCTTCTCATCAAATCGGTCAAATCCCCGCCCAAACATCTTTTGCGTAAATGCCTTTTGTCTGGAGGTCCAAAAGCCATTCTTGCGCTTGCCGTTCGTCTGTTTCGTGGACCGACTGATACGCTTTTTGCAGCGTTGCCTCTACATTGGGCGCCATTTTGCTGCCGTCGCCGCATACGTAGAGGTGCCCTCCCCGGCCGAGGATGGAAATTAAAGCGCCGGCGTCTTTCGCCATTAAGTGCTGCACATACGTTTTCGGTACGCCTTCTTTGCGGGAGAAAGCCGTATGAAGCGTCACGATTCCGTCTTTTTCATAAGCTTCAAGCTCGTCACGGTAAATAAAATCATGATCGTTTCTGCATCCGAAATACAAATGAGCCTCCCCCAGCTCTTTTCCTTCTTTTTTTAACGCCGCCCGGGCCTGCAGAAATCCGCGGAACGGGGCGACTCCTGTGCCGGGACCGACCATAATAATCGGTTTTTCCGGATCTTCCGGCAGCCGGAATCGTGTTTCCGGAGTGCGGACAAACATCACGATACCATCCTCAGGGCCGCGATCCGCTAAATAATTCGAAGCGACTCCGCGATACTCACCCAAACCGCTCCGGGCGGGGCCGCGAACGACGCCGACGGTAATTGAGGCCTGCCCGGGATGTTTCCGAGGCGAACTTGAAATCGAATAATACCGCGGCTTCAGCGGGCGCAAAAGCTCCAGAAATCGCTCAAACGGAAGTTCACACGCTTCATATTTTTCAAGGAGATCGAGCATCGAGACGCGCGATGTTAAGATTTGCTCCTGATAGACGCCCTCCTCAAGAAAATCTTCCAATTCCCGTTTGTGCGGCGGGCAGACCGTATAAGCGGCCATTTCCCGGATTTGAGCCCTTGATGCTGCTTCCTGCAATTCGACACAGCTGCTCAGAAGATCATGCAGCCTGACCGGCCGATCGAGCGGGAGATGAGCCGCGCTCTGTCCGCTGGCCGTCAGCAGCACTTGATCATTCCCATTCAGATTGAACCGGCGGAGAACACGGCTGACCTGCTCTTTGCTGTTTACCGGCAGCACGCCGAGATGATCCCCTTCATGATAGGCAGCCTCTTTCGGCAGAGTGATTTCGATATGCCTTGTGCTCCGGCCGCTTTCCGGCGCCTGAAGTTCCCTGTTTTCCGCAACGGATGCGTAAACCGCTTCATACGTCTGTGCCAAAGGGGACCCGCCAAGCCCGCTGACAAATTGAAGGCCCAGCGAACTTCGCTCTTTTTCGGCATTTTCATTCAGCTTGAGACCGAATGCCTTCATGGCGTCCGTCCACATGCTTTTTTTCCATTCATCAAGCTTTCCTTCAAAATCGCCGCTGACGTCCCCCTCGCCTCGGGAGGAAAAGCGTTCCGCCCCTTTTTCGGCAAGCTTCTCATCAATAAGCCTCGGCACGGCCTGATATGTCGCCGCCCAGTTATGATCACCGCAGCCGAAGACGGCATATCGGACGCCTTCCAGTTCCCCGGGTTTGACTTCTTCAAGCCATTGAACGAATTGTCCCGCGTTGCTCGGAGGCTTTCCGTTATAAGAGGACGTAATGATCAAGAGAGCCCCTTCTTTCGGCAGTTTTCCGATCCGGTCATTTAAAGGCGCCGTTTCAGTCCGGACGCCGTGCATCCCGGCAGTATCGGCAAGCTCCCGCGCCACGCCTTCTGCGGTTCCCGTATCTGAGCCGTACAGAATCAGAAGCGGTCGGTTATCAAGCCCGATAATGGATGCGCCTTTTGTATCCCGTTTTTCTTTTTTGACGTCTTCCGCTGTTTTTTCAGCCGCCGGGAGGGCTGCCGCAACGGCTCCTTTGTTTCTCGGCCGCACCCGGATATGAAAGTCGCCGGGCTTGATCGTTAGTGTCTGTTTAATATCGAGCTCATAATCGGTGTGATCGATAAAGGTAAAATGCTGCAGAATCATCCCCAGAACAAGGGTTGCTTCATGCAGGGCGAACTGCATACCGATACACGCCCTCTGACCGTTTCCGAACGGCTTATACGCATGTTGAGGCACTTGATCAGGATGTTCAAACCGCTCCGGATAAAATTCCTCCGCATTGTCTCCCCACGCGTCTTTATCACGGTGAAGCTGGGGAATTAAGACGGAAATTCTGTCTTTCGGCGTGATCGGATATTTCCCGCCGATCACCGTATCCTCTTTCGCATAAAGGCTGAACGCAGGCGCGGTCGGCCATAAGCGCAATGACTCCTGCAAAATCATTCGGATATAAGTAAGATCCAGCACTTGTTTATATGAAGGAACGGGATCGGTCAATACCCGATCGGCTTCCTCATAGGCTTTTTCCAAAACACGGGGATGTTTCAGCAGAAAATAAATGGCAAAGGAAAGCAGGCCGCTGGTCGTTTCGTGGCCGGCAATTAAAAACGTGATGATTTGAAACCGGATATTTTCATCATCAAGTTTTTCGCCCGTTTCCGGGTCTTCCACATTCAGCATTCTGGCCAGCAGATCCTTTTCATCCCGGCCGCCTGACCGGCGCTCTGCGATAATACTGTCTACTAACGAAAACATCGCCTGAATGTCATGATGAAATTGGCGTTTCGTCCTGATCATAAGCTTATCCTGAACATCAAGGCGCTGCATTTGGTGCATCGCTTCATCAAGGGCGCGCACCATGCTGTTGATAAACGGATGAGGCGTTTCCCTGTAATAGCTGTTAAACCGATAGTTAAAGCCGCAAAGCCCGATCGTATCGAGCGTCAGGCGGGTCATATCAGCAGGCACATCAACGGCCTCATCCGGGTTCAGCCTAGCCCATTTTTGAATCAGCTGCACCGCGATATCAGTCATCATCGAATGATAATCTTTCATCGCGCGCTGGCTGAAGGTCGGCATCAGAATATTATGCGCCTTTCGCCAGTTAGGCTCATGCGTCCAGCTTGTAAACAGCCCGTCACCGGAAAACGCCCGGACTTTCTCTAAAGCCCCTTCAATGCTTTTATCGAACCGCTCTTCATCACAAACCTCTTTCACCAGTTCATGGCCGGACACGACGATAATGGCGCCCGCCGGCGTATGCAGCTGAAAAATAGGCCCCTGCTCGTTTGCCAGTTTGATAAGCGACATTGTAGGCTTGTCTTTATCAAGCAAAGGAAGATTGCCGAGCGGGCCGAATGTCTTCGGCTGCGGAATCGGACCTGTTTCCTTCATGAATAACACCCTTTCTAACACGTTGATGCGTTCCTTCCAACTACATTGCCCTTTTCACCAGCCGATTATCCGCCGTCACGGATTAATCATCGGATTGACGATCGTTAACGGTTTTTTCTATACTGGAGAGGCTTGTTAAATACAGAAATAAGGTGAGTTCACATATGGATTTTGAAATCAAGTTTTTATCGTTTTATGTCATTCAAGTGGAAGGAAAAGACGAACAGGCAAACAAACAGTTCAAACATTTCCAGACCCTTGACACGGAAGAATTTGAAGAAAGCGAGCTGAAGGATTTTCTTGACGGGGAATTGAAGAAAATCGTCAAACGGAAAGCCGAACGGCATCCGCAATCCGAGCAGGTCCCCACAAAAATCGGCCATTTTATCACGGAGCCGGGCCATGAGCTTGATTCAAATCCGAATTACAACCTTTTCAACCGCGCCAGACTTGCGGATACGAAGGAAGCATTTATCGAAGCAAGCGAGCAGTTCGTCCGCACTTACCTTGACACGAGCGCCGTGCGCGGCGGTGTTTTTATCGTGGCATCGGCCGTTCCGCGCAAGTATTTTGAAGACAAATTCGTCTTTATGATGAAATGCGATTTCGAGCCGAAGGTCGCCCGCATCTCAGACGCCTCGTCTCTCATTAAAAAGGTCGAAATGGCCATCACGACAAAAAACATGAAAAGCATTCAATATCCGTATATGCCGGAAGAAGGCATGACGGAAGAGCATGAGCTGAAAATCCACCAGGCCTCGCACGCCCGTTATTTCGAAGATTTTCTCAAATTTGTCGAATACGGCGAATCGATGCCGGAAATCATGAAAAGCCAAGTCATGAACATGGTGCAGGAGCACGTGTATGAAACTTTTGAAGAAAACAGCGAAGAGCTTCAGCAGTTTGAGCACGACATTGAAATTTGGGAAGCGAGTGAAAAGCGAGAAATTCAGGAGCGCCTCGACACCCATCAAGTCATCGAGGCATCCGCGCAGATCATTGAACATACGCCGGAAGCCGAGCTGAAAATGAAAGTCGGAGAAACAGAGATTAAAGGATTACTGGCTGATTTCGGCGAATCCATCCATCTCGCAAAAGTGAACGGGCGCTATGTCGCGCTCATTGAGGCGGAGACGATCTCGTTTGAAAAAGGCAGTTCGCCGGTGGAGTTTCACAAGCCTGAGGGGCTGCATGAGGTGATTGAGCGGATACGGAATAAATCTGAACAAGACTGACAAAAGTCCAGACGCCATGTTCTGGACTTTCTTTATTTAATAAGGCTCTTTGAGCAATCGATAGCATTCACTGATGATGTCTTGGACGCCGGGCGTTCTCTTTATCTCGCGGCGGACGATTTCAGATGAGAGATTCTGCACCTGCAATGCCCGCTCCGCCCGTCTTTCGAAGTATGCTTGACATGCAGTTTCATGGTTTTCGTGTTTTTGCAGTTCTTCACTAAGCACAATCGCATCTTCAATCGCCATCGCCGCTCCCTGCGCCAATGTCGGCGCTCCTGCATGGACGGCATCCCCGCCCAGAACGACCCGGCCTCTGTGCCACGGTTCTTTGACCGCCATCTGCTCAATCTTATGAAACAAAACGGGATATTCCTTTGACATATTCTCTGTCACAAACTTTACTCCCGGAAATCCGTGCAGCAAGTCTTTCACCCGTTCAAAACGCGTGTCCTCGTCATCCCTGAAGTCAGCGTCATACGGCCGGATGATAAATACGTATCCTGTTTTTTCAGAGAGCGGCACGACCCCGACCTGCGTCTGCCCCTTTTTATACATCAGTGTTGAATCATGAAAAACCGGTTCGGGAAAAGAAATGTAAAATCTGTGCGCTCCCATGCCGAGATACTCCGTTTTCACTTCTCTTTGCAGCATTTGATTGCGGACAGCGGAGCGGATGCCGTCAAAGCCGGCGAGGATGTCAGCCGTCATCGCGGTTCCGTCTGCACAATGCACCGTTATGTCATCTGCTGTTTCTTCGTAAGACACGACTTTTTTACCGAGAAGAATCGTGACCCCCGCCGCTTCAGCATGCTTTTTGAGGATATCGTTTAACGTTTGCCGCAATATATTATTCCGCCCCGGCAATGAATCATCTAAAAACGCCTCACTCACTTTAAACTGCAGCGTTCCGTTTTCATCATGCTGCTTCAGCCATTCCGTTTGAAAGCCGTGTTGGCAGCATTCATCATACACACCGATTTCCCGCAGCACCCGCAGCGCATTTTGAGGCTGGAGAATGCCCGCTCCGCTTTTTCGCATGCCGGACGCCGCCTCGCAAAGGGTCACTTCAAAACCCGCTCTGCCGAGAGAAATCGCTGCGGACAGACCGCCGATCCCTCCGCCCGCTATGATGATCTTTTTCACTTCATGGTTCATCCCGATACCGCCTTCTCTATTTATTTATCTTTCATTAACTATTAGCCACCTTACTATATAGGCTGAAAAACTGTCAATCTTTATAGGTTGCCTTTTGAATCCGGCAAGCTTATACTTTGAATCACTAAAATGGTACGGAGGCTTACAAAAATGGAGTTGAGACATTTGCCGGATTACTCGCAGATTGCCGGACGCGCTGAGATTTACGCCGATATGGATGCTGAATCATTGAAAACATTTTTGACGTTATTTGATATGTCTAAAAAAATGAATCAGGTCATGGAGCATTATTTCTCAAGTCACGGATTGTCCGAAGGGAAATTCAAAATTTTAATGTTTCTGTTTGACGCACCCGGCCACAGCCTGAGCCCGACGGAACTGGCGAAAAAATCCAATGTCACCAAAGCGACCATCACCGGATTGATCGACGGACTCGCACGGGACGGCTTTGTAAACCGCAGCCGGCATACCGGCGACAGACGAAAAATCAGCATCGAACTCACAAAAGAAGGAAAAGAAAAGCTGAAGCTGTTTCTTCCCGGCCACTTCTCCAATATTTCAGGAGTCATGGAAAGCTTCACCGCTGAACAAAAAGCGGAATTGACAAAAATGCTTGAAGTATTATTTGATAAGCTTCTGCTGTTTTCCGGCGGCAGAATATAAAAAGGCGCCCCTCTCAGCAGGGCGCCTTTTTCGTGCGGTTAATCATCACTGTTTAAAATCCCGAAAAACCGGAGCAGGTTGATAAACAGGTTAATAAAGTCGATATAAAGCGTCAATGCCATCAAAGGAATCAAATCAGCCGTGATGTCCCGGTGCTTGATCTGGTTCAGATCGTATAAGATGTACATTGAAAACACAATCGTTCCGATGACGGAATACGCCATCATGGCAGCGGAATTCAGCGGGCTGAAAATATTAAAGATCCCCACTGCAAGAAGCGCGATAACAGCGACAAGCAAGAAGGACCATAAAAACGACAAGTCCTTTTTCGTCTTAGCGCCAATCGTGCCGAGCACCGCAAAAATCACAAACGAAGAACCGAATGCCTCCAATACGACATAGGCCCCCGCTGCGGACGCATAATGGCTGATAATCGGAAACAGCGTCATTCCGGAAATGAAAGCGAATGAAAACACAAACACATATCCGACGGCTTTTTTTCGGCGCAGCCAAAACGCGGCGATGATCATGACGACCTCTAAGACCGACAGCGGCAGCATCAATGCCGGCGGAATGAACTGGCCCGTATACAGGCCGATTGTCGCAACTAACAGTGTAAACACAAATACCGTTATAATGCGCTGCATAATAGATTGTTTGCTCTCATAAGCAGCAGTTTGCATGTCAAAAGTCCTCCCAAAAAATGATCGTGATAGGTCTATTATAAATAAAATGGGAGAAATTTGTATGATTTTAAGAAGATTTTAAGGATTTCAGGCCTGACGTTTTGCTGCGCACTCCTGCATATCCATGAAATCATGCAGTTTTTTCGTCAAACCGCCGTGCCCGAATCGGATTTTCCCCTTCTGCCCCGGCGTTTTCGCGAAATCGAGGAATGCCAGCACATAAAGACGCCTGACGGGAATGGGAATGACGCCCGCATCATAAAACCAGCCGTCAATTGTATTGAGCACGCCTTTGTTAATGCCGTATTGCTTCGTGCACCAATGCAGAAAGCGCACTTCGGGCAGGTGCAGATACCGGCTCTCCCGGAAAGGAACAGTTGAATGCTTCATATGTACCGCCTCCTGTCATTGGCTGTTTTTTAAGATTGTTTTACTTCTTTGCTCTTCAGGGAAAATCGATATTTCTCCACCTTATCAATTTGTGTCACTTGGGAATTATGAACCGTAATCTGAACTGTCCCGAAATCGAGCGTTTCCAGCGCGCTGATAATCTTTTCGATCACATGCGGATCTACGTTTCCTTTGGACGTCATCATGCTCCCCCTTTATGTCTGGCCGTTCGTCTTTTGACAATGAGCGTTTTAATTCATACTATTCTGATAAGAAATATATAATTATACTATTATGTTTTCATTCAGAAATCAATAACATTTACACAATTTTTGGATATGTCTTCTTTGCAAAAACTTTCACTTCCTTCGCTTTGACATAAACCGTGTCACCGACGCCCGCCCCCAAGGCGTCATATTGCTGTTTTTAAGAACACAATCTTCAAGTTCCGACATATTTACATTGTTTTCCGCTGACAAAAAAAGCGCCCCGCCTCTGGACGGAGCACCTTTTTTCTATGCTTTTGCTTCCTCGATCACACATGTGACACCCATGCTGGCGAGCGCCTGCTCCAGGGAGCCGTAAGTTTGATACTCTGAAAAATCAAGCCCTAATTGGATAGAAGTCTGTGCCACATCAGGCCGAATGCCGGAAAACACGGTTCTGATGCCGAGGAGAAATAACGTTTTCGACAGCATATACAATTGCTGCGCCACCATCGTATCGACAATGGGCACACCGGACAGATCAATCACAAGGTTTGTGATCCGTTTGGCGACACAGTTTTCCGGCACCGTCTCCAAAATCACGCGCGCCCGTCTCGTATCAATCGATCCGATGAGCGGCAGAGTGCCGATCGTATCCGCGATCAAAATAACCGGACAGCTCAATTCGGAAATAAGCTCCTGCTGAGATGACAGCCTCGCGATCATTAATGTCTGAAACTGTTCAGTAAAATCCGTCATCAGCTGATCGAACGAGCTGTTGACAAGGTGATTCCAGCGGCGGGCATCCTCGTTTGTTACGATGTCCTGATGCTCATCCATAAAACGGGTGACCGCCTCCCAAAAGACGGTTCTTGAATTGCCGATCGCCTCAACGACCTCATGAACCTCCGCGTCCTGCTCCACTCTGCTTTTCGCTACCTGTGCGGCCCATTTTTCTTTGTTATGCTGAAAAACGGCCGGATCTTCCAAAAAAGCGCTTGCGATGACCGTGTTTGTAAAGGTATGCTGCTCGATCAGCAGCCGTTTCATTTCCTCACTTAATTGATCCGCAGAGTAAAAACGCCCTCTCAGCTTCCGTCTCAGCTTGAGCCATTTTTCCGTCAGCTCTGCCGAATGTGTAATAATATAATCATGAAGTAATTGGTCTTTGTTCACTGCCGTCTCCTCTTTCAAGAATATGTACTTTTGTCTAAATTATAAATCGGAATCGCCGATCGCACTAGAGAAATTAAAAAAACCTGCACATTAAAGCTTTTGATTGCTTTTTTCGGCAGGAGGATACACTATAAAAGAAATGAAACAGGAGGTCAGTATGATGATCAAAAAAATCGCGACAGTCGCCGTATACACTGATGATCAGCAAAAAGCGAAAACATTCTGGACGGAAAAAGCGGGGTTTGAAACCGTCGCCGAGCATCCGATGGGCCCGGGCGCCTTCTGGCTTGAGGTAGCGCCCAAAGGAGCCGCCACTCATTTGGTTATTTATCCGAAATCGATGATGAAAGGCGCCGAGCATATGAAGGCTTCTATCGTATTTGAGTGTGAAGATGTCTTTGCCGCATACGAACAGATGAAAAAGAACGGCATCACCTTTTTAGATGAACCGAAACAAATGGAATGGGGCAGCTTCGTGCAATTTAAAGATGAGGATGGTCATGTCTTTCTCCTGAAATCGTAATCCGTCAGGCATCTTAATTGACTTTGAGAATCATTTTCATTTAAAATGTTGGATAAAGCGTGAAAATGATTGGAGAGATGCCAGATGTTCGTGCAAATCAGAAAAATGACCGTAAAAGAAGGACATGCCGACAAAGTAATCGAACGCTTCAGTTCAGAAGGCGTGATTGAAAAGCAGGAAGGTTTGATAGACGTAACGGTCTTGGAAAAAAAAGTCCGCCGCGGTGATGAAGAAGTCGTCGTATTAATCCGCTGGGAGTCAGAAGATCATTGGAAACAATGGGAAAAAAGCGAAGACCACATCGCGGCCCATAAAGCAAACCAAGGCAAGCCGAAACCTGATTATATGCTTGGGACGGATGTCGGTATGTATCATGTCAGAGCCGTTAAAACAGGCGTACACGAAAAATAATAAAGAGCATTTGCCCCAGGGCAATGCTCTTTTTATTTTTTCTCCTCATACGGCAGGACAAACAGCGGTTTATCGGGCTTCCATTCCGCATACAGCACGTCCTCCGTTTTTTTGATGTTCAGCTTTTTCAGCTCCTGATTCAGCTGCTTTTCTTCCAGCCCGGCTTCTTTCAGATTTTCATACAGCAATTCGCCGTCAATAATCAGCGTGACCGGCAAAGAGACCTGCTTCGGCTTTATTTGCATGTCGCCGTTTTTCGTCGTGTCATATTGAAATTTCGGCAGGACGCTGACCATCCCGTTTGTTTCTAAAATCGCGTACTCCGCTTCCTGTATGGAAAAGCAATTCGCCTGTCTGAGAAGGCTTTGCAATTGATTAATGTCCAGCTTATTCTTTTTCAGCACATCATATTTCAGTTTTCCTTTATGTATGATAATACTCGGCTCGCCTTCCAACAGCTTTCTGGTGCTTTTTACTTTCTGCGTAATCAGTTCGATGAGATAAATTAAAACCCCCCATAACAGGGAAGCAAAAATGATTTCAATAATCCTGACGTTTTTATCATACACCGCATTTCCGACCAGTTCGCCGAGGATGAGCGCAGAAATAAAATCAAACGGCGTAATTTGCGAGAATTGAGTTTTTCCAAGCAATTTTAAAATCACAAATAAAATACCCAAACCGCATACTAACTCCCAAGCCACTGTAAGTAAATGTCCCATATTCGCACCTTCTTCTTAAAAGTCATTACCATTATGGACATTCGCCTGTTTTCTATACAGCGGCCGGCAACACACAAAAAAACGCAGCCGAGGCCGCGTTTTTTCACTTCTGCTTACTGTTTTTGATTCGATCTGACGACCCGTAAACACACCTCAGCGGCATAACCGGCGGCCGCTCCGGAACCCGCAAACATCGCGGCAAGCCCCAAGCCCATTCCTTCCCAGCCGCCGACACCGAAAATGCTGTAAACAACCGTACTGAAAGCAGTCAGGCCCAGCACCGCCAAAAGGCACTCAGGCCACATCTTTTTCGGCCATTTCTTACGGAGCACAGCCGATACGGCAAAGTTAAGACAAAATGCGGCCAGACAGATCAGATAAAAAAACCCCATGTCTTTTGCACCTCCGTCATGAGGAGCTTTTTATTTGCTCATCTTTTTTTCAAACAAATGATAACCCGGCGCGAGTCCTTTTGATTCGTACCCCATTCCGCTGTAAAACGACTGAAGCGCCTTGTTTTCGGACACGCAATCGAGCCGGATTTTCGTTTTTCCCGGACAAGACACACCCGTCTCCGCCCAAGTCATGATTGTCCGGCCGAGCCCCGCCCCTGCAAACCGCCTGTTAATCGCCAGCCGGTGGAGATATACGGACTCTTCATGTCCTTCATCTCCCCAAAGACGTCTGTCCCACCCGCTTGCTTCGGGAAGCAGCATGACGACGCCGGCCAGCTCTTCATTCTGCCTGAATAGAAAAACATACCCTTTGGCGATCGCCTCCCGCATATTGTGGGTATCTTCCCCTTGCAGAAGGCCGCTCCACTGGTTCGACCCTTTATCGCGAAGCCATTCTGCCGCTTGCACGAGCAGATCCATGACCTCTTTTTCATCATCCTTCCGGGCGGGGGTGACCCGGAATGCCCCCGCCTTCTCCTCCGTGATCGTAAATGGTGTCATAAAAGCCTCCTGTAATCAGAATATTCGACACCTTTATTATAGACCAAACGCTGAAAGGAAAAAAACAGCCGTCATGTTTGAGGGCCGTTTAAAAAATTTTCTTCTTATCACGTTCTTCTTTTAAAATCTCAACCGCTTCCCTGAAACGCATAGAGTGGACGATTTCACGCTCACGCAGAAAACGGAGTGAATCATTCAGGTCAGGATCATCGGAAATATCAATAATCCATTGATACGTCGCTCTCGCCTTTTCTTCAGCCGCAATATCCTCATATAAATCAGCGATCGGATCTCCCTTCGCCTGTATGTAAGACGCTGTGAACGGAACTCCGGCCGCATTGTGATAAAACAGCGCGCTGTCATGGTTGACGTAATGATCACTGAGCCCTGCATCACGCAGCTGCTCCGGGGTCGCATCTTTTGTCAGCTTATAAATCATCGTCGCAATCATTTCTAAATGCGCAAACTCCTCCGTGCCGATATCCGTCAGCAGGCCGATCACCTTGTCAGGAATCGTGTAGCGCTGGTTTAAGTACCGGAGCGCTGCGGCCAATTCGCCGTCCGCCCCGCCGTATTGTTCAATGAGAAACTTAGCCAGCATCGGGTTGCATGTACTCACTTTAACCGGATACTGCAGCTTTTTTTCATATACCCACATTTACAGATCCCTCCTTATACTTGCCATGGCCAAGGACCGCGGCCCCAGTCCCATTGAGCGCCGACCTGACTCACGCCGAATTGCAGAAGCGGTCCGTACTCAGGTTCAAACCGCTTTCTCAGCTGTCTTGAGTACCGGGAATATTCATGAAACTGCTGAAGCGCGAGACGGTCATGGGGATGCGTATCCAGATAAAGCGTCAGCTCCACCAAGACAAAGTCCGCCGCCTGGATTTGTTCCAGCAGCCGATAATATTCATCATCAATCTTTTTCGCCATATTCGATTCCCCCCCGATAAGGATTATCATAGAAATCGTAAAGATCCTTCCAAAGGGTCCCTTTTCTCAATGCCTCCATCGGAGAAAACTGCTCCAAGTGATACGGCTGAAACCGCATATAAAGATGCGGCGGCGTTCTGTAGTATTTTCTCCCGATCGGCGGGCAGGGATCAAACCGGCTGTGGAAGGGTTTATAGGATTTGACCGGTGTAAACGGCTGATTTTCTTTCATTACGATCCTCCTTTCCTAAACACATGACCTTAATAGGTATGAATCCGTATCGGCATTTATGCCCTGTAATAAAATAAAAAAGCCCGTTAAAAACGGACTCAATGTAACTCATCTGGAATTTGAAGTGAAAAAATCATAATGAAAAATCTGATTGAAAGCGCTGATAATGTTTCAATGTATATTCCGTAATTTGTTGATCATATTCAGGATATTCATATCTCAATAAAACAGCCACTGACTTTGAATATGCTCTGAAGAGACCCTGGCAGTCAAACAATGCCTTCCACACGCTTTCATAAGTATTGCCGACATAAGTATTCAGCAGGATTTCCCAATCTTTCGCATTCATGTAATGTTGAATATACTTATAATTCTTCCCTACACTTAATGAAAACTGATTCTCTATCCCGATATTCCACGCAATCATACGCAAAACATTAGGCCTTAGAATGTCATTCATATGATCCAGCGCAAACAGTATTTCTTTACGCATTAATCCTTTAATCACATAGGTTGAAACCATCCAAAATTCATTACAGCAATCATCAAACTCTCGGGGAGTCGGTTTCTTTATATGATATTGTTCATCACTCGCAATAATCTTATGGTTGATTCGGTCATCTTTGTCTAATACTATTTCCGCCAAACCATCACCCCGTGTAAAATAATCCTCTGTTTGACCCAGAGGGATCAAAGTTAAGTCGATTTTATGATGATCTTTAAATAGCATTAGATAGGAGAACCAGTCTCCGAGTTCCGGAGGGAAAAGTTCCATATCTTCAGGTTTTTGCATCATCATTCTTTCGCCAAACTGATCCAGCCAGCTTTCGTCAGATGTGAAGGAGTCCATATCGGTCACAAAATAAGAAATATCATAGTCTTGAAATTTGTCTCTCGGTACATTTTTATTGGTTCTTGATCCCTCTAAAGTGACAAGACGGATTCTCTCGTCCTTCATCGCAATATCAAGAATCAATTTCATCATTTCGTCTTCACTTCTCACATGTAAAACCTCCCGATAAAGAGATTTTTACAGATCATGCTTTTCAGTTTATAAACAACAGAAAGAAAAGGTTTGTGAGCTTGCTCATGATTTACAGAAAGCCTTATGTACTTGATGATTTTGCTCCAATCGTAACACAGCTGCAAGAACATGAGAAGAGCACTCCTGCTGTTCCAAGAGTGCTTTTTCCCGAATGGTCAGATATATTGGCTGTCCCGATGATGATGATGGAACGGGTAGCCGCCGTAGCCTCCGCCATAGCCGCCAAAACCGTACCCCGGATATCCCCCGAAGCCGCCGTAGCCGCCAAAACCGCCGTAACCGCCAAAACCGTATCCCGGGTAGCCGTAGCCTCCGCCGAAACCGTGTCCCGGATATCCTCCGAAGCCGCCGTAGCCGCCAAAACCGTACCCCGGGTAGCCTCCGAAGCCTCCATAGCCGCCGCCAAAGCCTCCGCCGTAAATCGGTCTTCTTTCATTCATGATTTATCGCTCCTTCACATAGGTTACAGTCCAGTTTATGACATCCGGAAGGAAACGTATGGGCATCCGCCCAGTTTTGGCGAAATAATCAATAATTGCTTACGGAGATATACGATACAGGCCGACCGTATAAGCAAAATAAAAAGGCCGGAACTTATGCCGCCCCGGCCTGTTTGTCTTTATTCGCCTAAATCTACATTGTGATAAACCTGCTGTACGTCTTCCAGATCTTCCAGCACATCGATCAGCTTTTCAAATTGAGCTTTCGCATCTTCCGGAAGCTCGACTTCATTTTGCGCAAGCATCGTCAGCTCGGCAACCGTGAACTCTTCAACGCCGGCATTTTTGAATGCCTCCTGCACGGCATGGAATTGGTCAGGCTCGGCATACACGATAACACTGTCATCCTCTTCTAAAATATCGCGCACGTCCACATCAGCTTCCATCAGCAATTCCAGCGCTTCATCCGCCGTCTTGCCTTCAACGCCGATAACGGCGGTCGCATCGAACATGTAAGCGACAGACCCGCTCACACCCATATTTCCGCCGTTTTTCCCGAATGCGGCGCGCACTTCAGGCGCCGTGCGGTTTACATTATTCGTTAACGCGTCAACGATGATCATTGAACCGTTCGGCCCGAAACCTTCGTAACGCAGCTCGTCAAAGTTCTCCTCCGCGCCGCCTTTCGCCTTTTCAATCGCACGCTCAATAATATTTTTCGGCACACTGTACGTCTTCGCGCGCTCAAGCACCACTTTTAACGCCTGGTTCGATTCCGGATCTGGCTCGCCCTGTTTTGCCGCCACATAAATCTCACGGCCGAACTTCGCGTAAATCCGGCTCGTATTTGCGTCCTTTGATGCTTTCTTTTCTTTAATATTGTTCCACTTACGGCCCATTTTGTTCCACTCTCTTTCACGAATTGAATCTGTATGATAAATACTCTGCTTCTATTATACCTCAGCAGTTAGGTTGTTTCGAGTGTAAGACATTAGAAAAAACAGGCACGCTTAAAATCACCGGAGCGCGGCAGGCCGAATTTTAGGGTTATCATACAAAACATAAAAAGCCTCCCTTCATACAGGAAGGAAGTCGCAAGCCAAAAGATTCATTTTATTCTTATTACCTATTTCCTACACTGTATATCCCGACTCACGTGGTAAAATTTTGATATCGAACAAAAGAAAGGATATGGTCATGAAAGTTTTCGAAGCAAACAGCCTTCTCGCCGCTGCCAAACAGCGCGCGGGTGAATACAAAAAACTGCGCGGCCAGATGGTTAATCTGAAAAAAGCGTTTCAAGGCATGGCTGATCTCGGTGACAGCGATTTCTCAGGCCGGGGCGCTGACAATATCAAAGCGTTTTTCAAGGACCACGCCGGCGTCACAGACAGCTGGCTTGATCTGATCGATATGAAAATCGCATTTCTCACAAGCCTTCCCGGCAAGGTCGAAGACGCCGGACTTTCCAATTCGCATGTGGAGGAATCATTTCTGGAGCATGAGCTCACCCACGCCCTTAGTAAATCAAAGGCGATTATGGAAGAGCAGAAAAAGGACATGCGCTCCATCCTCGGAGAGATCGAAGACATCATCTCGCTTGATCTGTTTTCAACCGAAAGCACAGATCAGAAGCTCTCTTCAGCTGACAAAAAAAGAATCGAAACGATACATAAACTCGGCAAACTTGATCACGATCTAACGAAAGAATACGCAGAAACCGAAGCAAACGAACAGTTCATCCAAGCCGACTTTCAGCAGCTCCAAAACGTCACGGGCAAAGGAAAAAGCGCCACGCCGCTTCACTACAACGCCAAAGCATACCGTGAAAGCGACATCCATAAGAAAAAAGGCGATATCGCAAGACATTCGGATGCTTATTTGACGATTAAAAAGGAAGAAGCGAAAGAGCGGGAAATCAAGGATCTGAAGAAAAAGCTGGCCGCTGGTGTCACCGATCCGGATGAATATTTAGAAATCGCGAAAAAGATCGGCTATGAAAACCTTGAACCCGCTCAGGTGCAATATGTGATGCAGCTCGAACAAGCAAAACAGCTCGAAGAAGTCGGAGAAACGGCTTGGGATATCGTCAAAGGAATAGGCGTCGGCCTTTATGATGTCGGGAAAGACACGATAACAGGCGTCAAAGATCTGGCTGTCGGCGCATGGGATTTTTACCATCTCTCTGATGAACAAAAAGTCACTAAAACCATATCGGCTGTATTGAACACGCCCTCCTACGCAAAAATCATATGGACAAACCTGGCGGATTCATGGAATGATAAAATGGTTAACGGGGATGCGTATTCAAGATCACATTACATCACCTACGCCATCGGGAGCATTGTCGGACTCAAAGGTTTCGGCTCAGCTGTAAAAGTATCAAGCAAGCTCGCTAAAACAGGCGCCGCCAAAGTGGATAACGTCTTGGAAGCCGGAGAAAAAGCGGCTGCAAACCATGTGAAGACAGGGATTGAAAAAGGAAAAGACTATATCAATTCCGTTTCGAAAAATAAGTACCAACCCGCACTTGCCGGAATAGCACAGGATATTGAAAATACTCACAATGTGAAGAATACGCCTTTGTTAAAGAAAATTATAGAAGAAACTAAAGAATCTAGCATTCTGTTCACCAAAAGAAACATTCCAGGTGTTGCAACTGGTAAAGCAATTCCAAGCAGAGGGCTTCAGCTTCAAGAAAGACTAATGTACAATAATGGTAAATTAGGGGTTATCCCTCAAGAAGTACGTAAACAGCTCCTTGGAAAGGAGTTCAAATCATTTGATGAGTTCAGAAAAGAATTCTGGAAATCAATAGCAAACACTGAATATGCAAATGAATTTAATAAAAATAACATAGCAAGAATGAAAAACGGGAATTCCCCTATCGCGCCTAAAAAAGAGCATTACGGTAAACATAAGTCATATATTTTACACCATAAACAACCTATTGATAAAGGTGGGGATGTGTATAATTTAGATAACCTAATTATTACTTCTCCCAAAATGCATCAAGAGATACTAGATCCGGCTTATCATTTCGGAAAAAAAGGAAGTAAAAATTAAATGTAGAAAGGAAGAATTAGTCTTGAATAAAATGTCAAAAGAAGAATTAGTCTCATTGGTGAAAAAAATTATGAATCCTGAATTAGAAGATGAGGTTATTGGTAAATACATCGATTTATTAGAAGAAAATGTCCCTCATCCTGCACCAAGTGATTTAATTTTTTGGAGCGATGAAGAATACACAGCTGAGCAAATTGTGGAGATTGCTCTAAACTATAAAGAAGAGTAATCACACTATAGCCCGTAACCTTCAATAACAATCAAGATGTTTTGTCCAATTAGGACTCTAATGGTGAAATTTTAAAGTTCTCATATAATTTACACCGATGGACTTAAATAGTACCCCCACCGTCTATTGGTATTGGAATCTACAAAACAAAAATAGCTCTTCTCTACTGGGCTATTTTTGTTTCTGGAGATGATTTTATGGAGACTCAAAAAATGGATTTATTATGTCAAAAAACAGTAGAACAAAATAATGAAATGATTCCAGCAGAATGGGAAAGAGTTATTCTTTATGCGGAAATACTTGACGATTCATCTGAGGTTTTCTTTTATTTCAATACTCCACATAGTGAAGATTTTATCTATTCTCATAACATTCCTGAGCATTTCCATGTCAGTGAGGAGATTTATGAGGGGCTGTTATTTGACTTACATGACTTATTCGAAGAATTACGTAATGAATTTAAAGAAAACAATCAAGATATATGGACTAATCTAACACTTAATCTGGCGATAAGCGGAGAATTCTCGATAGATTATAATTATGAAGACGCTATTCAATCTCCATACACCATTTCTGAAAGGCAAACAATCTGGACTTATAAAAATGCAGGAAAATATCCTAAGAGTGAACCTTTAAAATCCTTTTTAGAACAATATCTAAGTTCTCAAAATTAAAATTTCCCCTCCTTTATTGGGGGGTTTTTTGATACAAATGATCCTTACAAATTACCAATTATAATGCTGGAGGCTGATTCTTTTTGGAAAATGAATTAAATGCATTATATAGAAGCATAGCTGAAACCGTTAACGAAATGATACCTGAACCATGGGAGAAATTTTTGTTCTATGCTCAGGTTTCAGAGACAGGCGGAGGCACTTACTTTTTTTATAATTCTCAAAATGAACCTAATCATTTTAAGTACAGTCTTGAAATTCCGTTTGAATTTGATATTGACGAAAATGAATTCGATCAGTATGAGATGGAATTATTTAAACTAAGCGAAAAATGAGAGATGTTTTCAGAGATCATGATCAAGAATTATTTTATTCCTTCACTCTTAGCCTAGAGAAATCAGGAAAATTAACTGTCAACTTTGATTATACAGATTGGTTTAAGACAGATTATAGTTTCAGTGATCAGCTTATCATCTGGAAATTTAAAAATTTAGGAGAAGAACCTAAGGATCCATCATTACAAAAATTAACAAAAAATATTCAGAAGAATATCCTGAAAATCCAATTTAATAAAGTTGGGATAATGATGTTAGAAAAAGCTTATCTAAAAATAACTGATGTCATAGGAAAAATAATTCCTTCTGAATGGAGCAAAGTTGTTCTTTATGCAGAAATACTAGACGGCTCCAGAGAAGTGTATTTTTTCTTTCAAACACCAGAAAACGATGAATATATATACTCTCACGACATTCCAGAACAATTTCAGGTCAGTAAAAAAATTTATACCGAACTACTACTAGACCTCCAAGAGTTGTTTAAGCAGTTACACACTGAATTTAAAGAAAATAATCCCGAAGCATGGACAAATTTGACACTGAATCTTGAAAGCTCTGGAACGTTTTCAATTGATTATGATTATGAAGATGTTATTGAATCTAGTTTGGACGAATACGAAAGACAAATGATTTGGGAGTACAATAACTTGGGTATTTACCCTGAAGATGAAGAGGACAAAGAATTTGTTAAGGATTATCTAAATATTAAATAATGGCTTCAACAATTCAAAGGTAGAGGATCATCAATGGAAACTCAAAAAATGGGTGAACTATATCAAAAGATTGCTGAACATCTAAATGAAATGATTCCATCTCAATGGGAACAGATCGCTTTATATGCTGAAATACTCGATAACTCGGCGGATATATACTTTTATTTTACAACACCAAATAACAGTGATTATTTATTTTCTCATTATATACCTGAACACTTTGATGTGAGTGAAGAGATTTACGATCAACTGCTAATTGAACTTCAAGAGCTATTTGAAAAACTAAAAGAAGAATTTAAACTAGGCAACCAAGATATTTGGACTAATCTCACTTTAAAATTAGAAAACACCGGAAAGTTTTCAATTGATTATAATGATGATGATGTTTTATCCTCTGAACTTGATGACCTTCAAAGACGAGATGTTTGGAAATATCAAAATCTGGGCATATTGCCAGCTGATGAGGAAGATAGAAAATTTATAGAAGAGTATCTAAACATATAATAAGCTTTCAAACGGCTAAAAAAATTAAAAAGGATTCTGATATTGTGGAAACTGAAAAGATGGGAGTACTGTATCAAAAAATAGCTGAGCAAATAAATGATATTATCCCCTCTGAGTGGGAGAAGGTTGCTCTTTATGCCGAAATTTTAGATGATTCTTCAGAAGTTTACTTCTTCTTTACTACTCCACAAAATCAGGAATATATATATTCACACGATATTCCTGAACATTTTAATGTTGATGAAGATATATATGACGAACTTCTATATGAGTTGCATGATTACTTTGAAGAGTTACGGGATGAATTTAAAACAAACAATGAAGACTTATGGACAAACCTCACTTTACATCTCGAACGAAGCGGTAAATTCTCAATTGACTACGATTACACCGATGTCATCGCCTCAGACTTAAACGGAACACAACGGCAAGTGGTATGGGAATATCAAAACTTGGGGATTTTGCCTGAAGATGAGGACGACAAAGAATTTGTAATAAACTACTTCGGTCTATAAATCAATAATGGCCCAGCCCTTCTTTGCTGGGCTATTTTTTATAACTAGGATTTCTAGACGATTGAAGGTGAAAAGGTTGGAAAATAAGAAAATGCAAGATCTGTACCAGATTATTGGTGAGAAATTAAATGACATCATACATTGTGAATGGACAAAAATATATTTTTATGCAGAAGTATTAGATGACTCTACCATGGTTCTCTTTCACTTCAAGACACCAGAAAAACATCAACTGATTTATTCTCAAAATATACCAGTTCGATACAGTGTAAATAAAGATATCTTCAAAACTTTATTAAGAGAAATCCGTGAACTTTTTGAGGAATTACGAGCTGAGCACAAAAAGAATAATGATAAACTAAACAGGCAGCATCCAGTAAACGGATGCTGCCTGTTACATCGTTATGTATCGTCTGAAGAGGTCATTTATTTTGTTTTTTAAATATGAAAATAGATATGACGGTAAATATGATGGCTGTAATGACAATGACCCACAAGCTCGCAGCCGTACTGATAAAATGGCCGTTTAACTTGTAGACGATCCCGTAATGCTTTTCATATTCCTGTATTTGGTCCGCAGAAGCATGTTTAAATACTTTATCAACTGAGTCTGTCATAAACGCTTTTCTGAACAGAACAGCGGTGTGGCTGATAGGGAAATACATAATAATCTTCTGCACAAACACCGGTACGCCGCCGATCGGCACATATACTCCGCATAAAAAACCAATGGCTGTTCCGACAATCGTACTTAACGTCGAAAATGCATTTTGTGTATGAATAAACAGCGTTAAAAATAAATTTATGGAACTTGACAGTGCAACTGAAAGAATAATGATCCCCAATACTTCAAGTATATCTGTACCGCTTAAAAGCTTGCTGCCTGTTGAAACGAGAAAAATTTCACAGCCTAAAAAGGCGATGAAAGAAAAGATCAAGCCGATGACAAATGAATGAATGACATAGCTCAATTGGATGGTCGCCCTTGATAAAGGAGCTGTTAAAAAGTCATACGTTCTCTTACTTTCTTTATCTTTCACCATAATTCCGAAAGCGCCTAAAGTCGTTGTCACAGCTGTAATGGACAGCAATCCCGCCACCATCCATTCGTTCACCATTGCTTTGGAATCATCTGTCGAACCGACCAAGGCCTTAATGGCGTCCAGCTGTGTCTGCTGTAAGAACACGGCATATAACAGAATGACGATAAATACTGACAGCAAAGAAAGAAGCAAAAGCGTTCGATCACGGAAGTATATTTTTATATTTCTGCTGATTAAACTGGATAAAGACTTCATTTATGCAATGCTCCCCTTTACTGGCAAACTGCTTCCTTGTTCCTCGATAATATGGATAAACACATCATCCATATTCCCTTTAATCACCTCGAAAGATTCAATTTTTCCTTCAAGACCTTTCAAAATGTCCAGCGCATGGAGAGTGGACTCTACACGAAGAGAATAAATAGAGTTTTTAACCGTAAAATCCAGTTGTTTATTTTCAAACCATGCCGTCGGATCAACGCCTTGCTTAAACATCATATGCAGACTGTCAAACGCATATTGATCTTTCAGCTGACTCGGTGTACCCTCTGCGATCAGACGTCCTTCTTTGATGACCACAACGTTATCAGCCACAGCGGCCTCCTCCATGTAATGGGTCGTTAAAAAGATCGTCATGTTTGTTTCTTCCTGCAGCCTTTTAATCGCATTCCAAACAAATACTCTCGTTTGCGGATCAAGACCTGTAGTAGGCTCATCTAAAAATAATATAGTCGGTTTATGGATGATGGCACGGGCAATATCAGCTCTTCTTCTTTGTCCGCCTGACAAATCGCTGTATTTTTTCTCCTTAATATCATCCAATTTTAAATAGTCTGTTACAAACTGATAGTTCTCTTGCACTTGTGCCTTGCTTAAATGATAATATTGTCCGCGGTTCATGATATTTTCATAAACGGTCAATCGTTCATCCAAAATGCTCTCTTGGAAAACGACTCCGATCTTTTTGCGGATATGATTATTCTCTTTCCCCTCACCAAGCGTATAACCGTCTATTACCACTTTTCCGGATGTCTTTTTAATCAGCGTACAGAGAATATCGATAGTGGTCGATTTCCCTGCACCGTTCGTTCCCAGAAATGCAAACAGCTCACCGCGTTTGACAGAAAAGGATACCCCTTTCACTGCTTCAAATGATCCATATTTTTTGCGCAGATCCGTTACTGTAATAATGTCTTGTTCTTCTCCCATTCTGTTCACCTCGAAAAGTAAGATTCTATACCGTTGTTCACTAACTTTATATCGTCATTCCCGCCAGGATTTTCCTCATTTTTATCCAACTTTATTATGATTCCTGAAAATACCATCTTGATTACGCACATAAAAAGGCTTCTTTTCAGCAGCCTTTTTATCGTTTGATATGAACATAATGCTAATTCCCAACCTTATGCTCGTTCTTAATCTAATAATTGTTTATATCAATAAAACCATGTCACATGTTTTTACACTTTTTTCACTTATTATCTTGAGTAAGTTCTAAAGTTATTTTCTTGTTTCCTAACTTTGCTGCCAACGGAAGGAATATAATCAGTCCCATTAATAACATAAACCCTGAGATTAAACCGATAATTGAAAAATTAATATATATCTTCCCGGGGTCTATCAAGGAGATAACGACAGCTAATAAAGCACCGGAAAGCACACCTAAAAGCAGGCCAATAAAAAGATAAAGCAAAATTTGCGTAAGTATAACGTTGATGATTCCCCTTTTGCTTAAAGAAATGGTCCGTAAGATAGCGAATTCTCTTCTTTTCGAATTGATATTATTAATTAGCGAACTAAATACACCGATAGTAATACTTATCAGCATAACTGATATAACAACAATGAAGATAGACCATCTTTGATAAAACATATCCTTTGATTTTTTTAAAGATTCTTTATAGCTATTGATTTGGATTTCTGGAAACTGTCCTTTCATTTTCTCAAGTTTACCAATCATCTGTTTCGCATGATCTGTCTGGACAAGCAATTTAGAAAATACAGTGGCATCCGTTCTGTATTTTATTTCTTTCCAATCCATATAGACATCAGAATCCTTTAATCTATTCGTAATTGCCCCTATTTTATACTTTCCAGTACTAATAATTTTTTGATCTGTATCCGAGTACTTCCCAAGTTCAACAGTATCTCCTATTTTTAAACTGTGCTTCCCAGCAAAGTCCTCTGAAATGACAATGATATTCTTTTTATCATCTGGCAATCCAGTGAAAATTCCTAATTTCTGCATTCTTCCTAGATCACTTAACGAGTAATCAAATGTAATACTTCCATTGCCATTCATTAATTCTCCAGACGATTGAGTGCTAATTGAGCTTGTATACTCTATTCCATTTATTGCCTCTATTTCCTTTTCCAGTTCAATTGCGTTAATTGAAGATTTATCGCCCAGTCTGCTCGTTAGAACAACACTGGTAGGAAACTGCTCTTTTAATGCATTTTCCTCATTTTTTTGTATAGTGTTAAGCATTACAGATCCAAAAACCGTTATAATCATCATCGTACTGATTGTTAATATAACAAAAGTATTTTTTTTAACCTGTGGGATAACATTTTTAATCGCCACATACGAATTAACTCCTGAAATTTTCTTTATGATTGGTGCGAGGAACATTAATAACGGCCCTAAATAAACCGGAAATAACACGAATATACCTGTCAATAATAAGATAGAAGCCAGCAATAGACAAAATACTTGTCCTCCGTCCTCTTTAGGTATAAACTTCCCAAACAAAATTGTAATAACGCTAAGAATAACAAAAGATTTGCCAATGAACTTATTATACTTATATGTTCTGAAATTAATTTCCTCATTTTCCTGTATTACTTTGAGCGGAAGTATTTTTGTTATTTTCATTGTCGGCGATAGTAAAAACAGTTGAATAATTGTCATACAAATCAACATTATTAAAACCGCTAATTTAAAATTAAACGTAACACCAGAAGAAACATTAAATGAAAATATTTTTTCAAGCCAACCCCAGAGATACTGATTGCTAAACATGGCAAATCCAAGTCCCAGAATAGAACCGATCGAAGTTATGAAAAAGCTCTGCAGCAGAACAATTGAAAACAGTTGTCTTCCCGTAGCACCTATAGATCGCATAATCGCAAACTGATTTTTATATTTGTAGAGAAACATTTCAAAATTAGAAACAATGAGTAAAGATGTCACAATCATAGTTAAAAAAGAGAGGACTACGATAAAGATACTTAATGATTCTATATTGCTTCTCAGGAAAGGATCTTCTTCTGCAATATCTATCCTTAAGTCTTTTTCCTTCTTCTTAATCTCATTTGCTAATGACAATTTGTCTGTTCCGTTTTTTGCTTTAATCAATATGTAAGTAGCTTCAATGTTTTTTCCGAATTTTTTTGCAATAATGTTTTGCAAAGTATCGTGAGAAATCAGGAGGATATTGGGAGCAATGCCTGTAGAGTTCAGATCTTCAATTGTTTCCACAAGTTTGAAGTCTTTCCCTTCTGATTGTAAGTGATCCCCGACCTTAACCCCTAGTGATTCAGCTAACCCCTTGTTTACAATAAGTTCATTTTTCTTTATATTTCTCGTGAAATGGTACCTGCTTTTTGATAAATTGTCATTATTGACTCCAACTGTGTAAAAACTAGCCTTTGAATCAGATGTTCCTAGCTTTATCTGTGATACTAAAACACTGGATATTTGCTCTATGTTTTTATTTCGATGCAGATTTTCAACAAAATGTTTATCAATGATCTTTTGACTTCCGTTCTCATAACCAACAGATAAATCCATTTCTCCGTACATCTTGGAAACTTCATCTTTTAATGTCTGTTTTGCATTAAATGCAAATAAGGTCATAGAAATGATTAAAGAAACAGATAAAATTACACCGATAATGGATGTCAGTGTAATAAATTTATTGGTGCTGAAAAACCGCAGGGACAGACCAACTATATTCTTTTTCATTGGTCTCTCTCCATTATTTTTTGAAATTTATTAAGGATACTCGACAGATCTCCTTGTCCAAGACTTTTATATTCATCAACTATATTTCCATCATGAAAAAATAAAACTCTGTCAGAATATAACGCGACATTCGGATCATGAGTAACTATGATCATACTCTTATTAAGACGTTTCTTCATATCTACAAGCACATTTAATATATCCTGTGTTGTATTAAAATCCAAATTTCCTGTAAGCTCATCTGCTAATACAATAGGAGGCGAAGTAATCAGTGCTCTGGCAATCGCAACTCTTTGCTGCTGACCTCCTGAAAGTTGAATAGGCCGATGTCTTTTCCATTTTGTAAGGCTTACAAGCTGTAGCATTTCCTTTACTTTTTTATCTGCATCCTTCTTATTTATTCCCTTTAATACAAGTGGTAAAGCTATATTCTCCTCAACTGTAAGATCCTTCAATAGATTAAAAGATTGAAAGATAAAACCAATGTTATCCCTTCTATAGATCGTAGCTTTAGGTTCTTTAAAAAAGTCATTTGTTTCTTTACCATCAAGAATAACTTTACCGCTTGAGGGTTCATCAAGAGCACCGAGTATATTTAAAAGAGTGCTTTTACCTGAACCGCTTGTCCCCATAATTGCAAGCAGTTCACCATTCTTCAATTCAAAAGAAACTTTGTCTAATGCAGTTACTTCATAACCACTCCCTTTGTAGACCTTGGATAAGTTTTTAACTTCCAATACTTTATTAGCCATTTCACACCTCAATTAATCCAATTTCTTCATTATACCAGTTGGATTGGGATTGATACATCCGATAATAGAGTCCCTTTTGCTCCATCAAAGAATGAAAAGGTCACTATCTTTTTGATAGTCTCATTCGATCGCTATTCTACTCCGGATAACCCTCTGCAATATTTTTAAGTTTCCACTAATCCCCTTGCAACAAGTTATATTATACCAAAAATACAAATATATTTAAATTTTCCTATAAAATTTTCCGAATTTAAAATACATTGTTGTTACTAAGCTTTATCATCTGCATTAGGATTGTACAAAAAAAGATTGCAGAAGTTACTCTATGAGTAACACCACTGCAATCCGAAAAAAGTTTTAAAGAACGTATAAGAAGTTTAATTATTTTTATTTTCTTAGTATTAATTGCGCCACACACTCCACATGATTCGTATGCGGGAACATATCCACTGGCTGCACTTCTCGCGTCTGATACCCGCCATCCTCAAGCACCCGCAGGTCTCTTGCAAGCGTTCCTGGATTGCAGGATACGTACACCACCCGCTTCGGTTTCATGTCGATGATTGTCCGCAGGAGGGCTTCGTCACAGCCTTTTCTTGGCGGGTCGACGACGAGGGTGTCGGCCGTGATGCCTTCTTCATACCATTTTGGAATGACTGTTTCCGCTTCTCCGACTGCGAATTCCGCGTTTGTGATGCCGTTCAGCTCAGCGTTGCGTTTCGCATCCTCGATGGCTTCCGGCACGATTTCAACGCCGTACACTTTTTTCGCCTGCTTTGCCAGAAATAGAGAAATCGTTCCGATGCCGCAGTAGGCGTCGATGACGGTTTCTTCCCCTTGCAGCTCCGCGTACTCAAGCGCTTTGTCGTAGAGCACTTTTGTCTGTTCCGGGTTGACCTGATAGAACGATCTGGCGGAGATGGCGAATTTGACGTCTCCGATGAGGTCGTAGATGTATTCTTCGCCCCAGATGACGTTTGTTTCGTTCCCAAAGATGACGTTTGTTTTGTTTGGATTGATGTTTTGCACGATGGATTTGACGTGCGGGAATTGCGCCGTAATGTCTTCGATGATTTTCGCTTTGTGCGGAAAATCGCTTGTTCTTGTGATGAAAACGATCATCATTTCGCCTGTGACGACGCCGTATCTGACCATGATGTGGCGGAGCCAGCCTTTGTGGCGTTCTTCGTTGTAGGCTTTGACGCCGTAATTTGCACAGATGTCTTTGACGGCTTGGACGGCTTCGTCGTTTTTGGATTGCTGTATCAGGCAGGCGCTCATGTCGATGATGTCATGGCTTCTTTGCTGATAAAATCCGGCGACGAGTCCGCCTTCTCTTTCTCCTACCGGCACCTGTGCTTTGTTTCTGTAGTTCCACGGGTCTTCCATGCCGAGCGTCGGGTGCACGGTGACTTTTGAGAGGTCCAGCTTGCCGATCCGTTCTAAGACGTCTTTGACTTGTTTCTGTTTAAACAAAAGCTGGCCTTCATAGGTCATGTGCTGAAGCTGGCAGCCGCCGCATTGCTTGTAGATTGGGCACGGGGCATCCGTTCTGTGCGGGCTTTCTTCCTTCAGCTCGATCAAGCGGCCGAAAGCGAAGCCTTTTTTGACGCGTGTCACTTTGATTTGCGCTTTTTCCTCAGGCAGGGCGTTCGGCACGAAGATCGGAAAGCCCTGAACCTTTGCAACGCCCGCTCCTTCGTGCGTCAAATCCTCAAATGTCACATCATAGTATTCATTTTTTTCTATCGGGGGTTTCATTTTCATCTATAATCACCTCTAGTTTTACCAATAACCTTGTTTCAGCGTGCTGGCAAACCTTCAAATTCAATGTCAGCCTTCAAAGGTTTCCGATCACGCTGAAAAGATGACAAAATCCTAAAACGAATACTGTTTTAGGATTTTGTCCGCGTATTAATCATCCAGCTGTTCCGCTTTCTCCTTCGGCATGATGACGTGAATATGCCGGTACAGGTTCACGAATTCGCCCGGGAGCATGCCGCCGTATTCGCCGTCCAGGTTCAGCTGCATCTTTTCTGATACGTTGACTTTCACGCGGTTCGCTTTTGTGTAAATAATGTGCTGATCGTTAATATGATCGCCTCTGAGCGCCATGCTCGCGACTCTGATAAACTCCGCGAGATTGGCTTTTTTCAAAATAATCAAATCAAACATGCCGTCATTCAGGCTGGAATCAGGGGCCAGTTTCTCGAATCCGCCGACCGAGTTGGTCAGCGTCACTAAAAACAGCATAATTTCGCCTTGAAACAGCTTGCCGTCATATTCAATCTCGACTTCTGTCGGTCGAAGTGAAGGCAGCATTTCCATTCCCTTTAAATAATAAGCAAGCTGGCCGAGCATCGTTTTCAGTTTGCTTGGCACATCATACGTCAGCTCCGTCAGACGGCCTCCGCCGGCGATGTTGATAAAATACTGACCGTTCACCTGTCCGATGTCGATCGGGCGGGCCACGCCGTTAATGACGGTATCAGCGGCATTCAGTATATTCTCTCTCGGAATGCCCAGCGCTCTGGCGAAGTCATTTGTCGTGCCGACCGGAATGATGCCGAGTGTCGGGCGTGTGTCTAACGGCGCGAGGCCGTTGACGACTTCATTAATCGTTCCGTCTCCGCCGGCAGCGATAATCAGGTCAAACTCCCGCAAAGCGGCTTCTTTTGCGGCGTGGGTGGCATCCCCCGCGCATGTGGTGGCATGGGTGGAGGTTTCATAACCGGCTTGTTCAAATTTTTGCAGGACCTGGGCAAGATTTTTCTTAAAAAGCTCCCGTCCTGAAGTCGGATTGTATATTATGCGTGCACGTTTCATTATCTCATCATCCTACTTAAGAGTATCCGATCCATTATTAACACTAACAACCTTTAATTATACTATGACTTGAGAAAATCGCAACAATATGTACAGGAATTGCCAGAAGAAAAAAGGCCCCGGCTCCGTTTAAGGAGCCAAGGCCCGCTGTCTTACTCTTCTTCCGTTCCAGGTTTTTTCTTACGGAATTTCGCCAATACTTCATATACGATCGGCACAATCAGAAGGGTAAGCAGAGTTGAACTGATTAAACCGCCGATAACGGTGACACCGAGTCCTTTAGAAATGACTTGGCTTCCGCCTTCGAAGCCCAATGCCAATGGAAGCAGGGCGCCGATTGTCGCGATCGCCGTCATCAGAATCGGACGTAATCTCGTAGAGCCGGCTTCCAGGAGCGCTTCTCTCGTCGATAAGCCTTCCGCTTCTTTATGGATGACGCGGTCAATTAAGACAATCGCGTTTGTGACGACGATTCCGATCAGCATCAGCATACCGATCATGGCATTCAGACTGATCGTCTCTCCGGATACATACAGGCCGGCTAA
This sequence comes from Bacillus sp. SJ-10, assembly GCF_002843505.1. Classification (NCBI taxonomy): domain Bacteria; kingdom Bacillati; phylum Bacillota; class Bacilli; order Caryophanales; family Bacillaceae; genus Bacillus; species Bacillus sp. SJ-10. The sequence goes on from NZ_CP025258.1 coordinate 4,008,422, forward strand.
TGCGCCGATGACTGTAAACGGAAGCGAGAACAGAATCGCAAACGGTGCTAATGCTCCGCCGAACGTGATCACAAGAACGAGGTATACGATGGCGATTGCGGCAAGCATCGCTAAACCGAGTTTCGTAAAGGAATCAGCAATATCCGCTGATACACCGCCGGTATCAATCGATACATTGTCCGGCTTATCCAGTTTGTCAACTTTCTTTTGAACGGCTGATGACACCTTCGTGACGTTGTCAGAAGTGACGGTTGCCGTTACATCAGCGTACACTTTGCCGTCGCGTTTGGAAATGGTATCGGATGTCGTGCCGTTTTTCACTTTCGCCACATCGCCGATTTTTACTTCTTGGCCTGCAGGCGATGTGATGGTTTTATCCTCTAATTCTTTTACACTCTTATACTGGTCTTTTTCTGTTTTGATGTTGACGTCAAGCTCTTTGCCGTCCTTTTTCACCGTTGTCAAAGGAGACTGTGACGTTTGGGACATCAGGGCTTGGGAGATTTGCGAAGCCGTCAGGCCCTGCTTGCTGAGTTTCTCCTGGTCAGCGGTGAACGTGTACTCATCATATGTGCTGGAAAGGCCTGAGTTGATGTCTTTCAGATCTTTCTGCTTTTTCATGATGCCTTCGATGTCTTTGACCGTGCCTTTAATATCAGACTCTGAATCTCCGTACACATAGTACGTTAATTCGTTGTTGTTGCCTGACGAACTGAAATTTTGTGATTTCCATTCGCCGCGGCTGGATGTTTTTTTGATTTCTTTTAAGACATTGTCTTTTTCTTTGTCAAAATCTGGCGTGTCATCCTCGTATTTCACGTAGAACAATGCGCCGTTTGAGCTTCCGCCGAGCGGACTTTGCGAGCCTAATGAATACTGAACGGTATCGACATGTTTGCGTTTAAGCAGCATGTCTTCCGCTTTTTGCGCAGCTTTTTCAGCTTCGCTTTTCGTTTCGCCCGGTTCAGGCGTGTATGTGAGCTGCATCGTTTTGTCCGCTTGCGCAGGCAGGTAGCTCGCGCCGATCAGAGGTACGAGGAACAAACTGCCGACAAGCATCAGAACCGCGATGATAGATGTAATCCATTTATGTCTTAATGACCAATTCAGCACTTTTTTATAGAAATTGGCCAATCTGCCCGGCTTATGCTCTTTCGCTTTAACAGGCGCGCCTGTGAGCGATTTTTTGAATAAGCTGTGCGCAAGCATCGGCACCAGTGTGATCGAAATCAACAGCGATGCGGCAAGCGCGAAGACGATTGTTAATGCAAACGGCATAAACAGTTCGCCGATCTGTCCGCCGACCATGGCAAGCGGCAGGAATACGGCAATGGTTACGATCGTTGATGACATGATCGGTTTAAACATTTCTTTCGTCGCTTCACGCACCAATTGCTTCCCGCGTAAAGGTTCATCTTTCAGCCTCATGCGGCGGTAAATGTTTTCGATCACGACAATCGAGTCGTCGACTACCCGTCCGATGGCGACCGTCATCGCACCGAGCGTCATTATGTTCAATGTGACATCAAGCTGATTCAGCACAAGAAGCGCAATCAGCAGTGACAGCGGGATGGAAATGATAGAAATCATCGTTGATTTAATATCTCTTAAGAATAAGAGAATGATCACGACCGCAAAAATCGCGCCGAAAATCGCTTTGCTTAACATCGTATCCACCGACTCTGTAATCGGCTCTGCCATATCAAGAGTCGAGCTGTACTTGAACCCTTTGTGGTCTTTTTTGTATTGATTCAGTTCATCTTTAATCGCATCGGCCACTTCTACCGTGTTGGCGTCATTGGCTTTTACGATATTAATTCCGATGCTGTCCTTTCCGTTCGTGCGGGAAATGGATTCAGCTTTTTTCACATCTTTAATGTCGGCAATGTCAGAAAGCTTGACTGTCGGCACCCCTGCTGCCGCGCTTTGCTGTGCCTGCTGCATAGCCTGAGCGTCCGCCGCAGATGCCGCACCGGCTCCGCCCGCTTGACCTTGAGCGGCAGAAGAAGATGTGACCGGAATTCTCATATCTTTCAGATCTTTAATTGACGTAATATTTCCGTTAACGACAACTGATTTTTCTTTGTTGCCGAATGTGTACAATCCAAGCGGCGTATTGACGTCAGAGCCTTGGATCACTTTCTTGACGGTATCTTCATCAAGTCCGTACTCTTTCATTTTTTTGTCTTTGAAAGAGAATTCCACCTGCTCTTCCTGCTGTCCGGAAACTTGCACGGACGCAACGCCCTGAATGCCTTCAAGCTTAGGAACGAGAGTGTTTTCCACATTTTTGGTCAGGTCTTCAAGCGAGCTTTTGCCGCTTGTCACACTGAGCGTCAAAATCGGGAAAGAGTTGAGGCTGTAACGGGAAATGTCAGGTTTTTTCGCGTCGTCAGGAAGGCTGACACTGTCCAGCGCTTCAGCGACTTCGGTTTTCGCCTTGTCCATATCCTTGCTGTAATCATATTCAATCATAACCGATGAGACGTTTTCAGAGGATGTGGACGTTACGACGCTCACTCCTTCTAAATTCTGGACCGCCTGCTCGATCGGTTTTGTCACGTCATCCGCAACTTGACTCGGAGCAGCTCCGGGATAAGTCGTATTTACTGAAAGGTAAGGCATGTTGACGTCCGGTATGGATTCCTGCTTCATATTCATACCGGCATACAGCCCTGCTACAGTAACGATAATCGTCATCAGCCAAACTGCGAATTTGTTCTTCAGTACAAAGTTAATAATGTGGTTCATCATGTCCTCCGTTAATTTTTATTGACTGACTGGTCATTCTATATAATACTAAACGGTATAACTCAACATCGTCAACTAATAAGGCAGTAAATTTTTCTAAATTTTTCAGGATTAAGGGGAAGCACGTCATGAACGAAAAAAAAGAGAAAATCATAAAAACAGGCATCCATTTATTTGCCAAAAAAGGGTTTTCTTCAACAACCATTCAGGAAATCGCCGGTGAATGCGGAATTTCAAAAGGAGCCTTCTATCTCCATTTCAAATCAAAAGAAGACCTTTTGCTGTCAGCATGTGAGTATTACATCGGCATGTCTATGGAAGAAATAAAGAAAATCAAAACAGAACATCAGCATAAACCGTCTAAGGACGTATTCCGAAAACAAATCGCTTATCAATTCCAGGAATTTATGGAGCACAAGGACTTTATCATTCTCTTGCTGAGCGAAAAGGTCATTCCTGAAAATCAAAAGGTCAAGCAGTATTTTCATGAGGCCAATATTCAATTTAACATGCTGTATCGGGATGCGTTGCTCTCCGTTTACGGAGATGCCGTCACACCGTTTTTAGCGGACGCGTCCGTTATGGCGCAAGGAATTGTGAGCTCCTATATTCATTTCTTGATTTTTAATGAACATACGGCATTCCGGACGGAAAACGTGGCGGCCTTTCTGATTGCCAGAATCGATGATCTGATTACGGGACTGATAAAAGACAATCCCGATCCGCTGCTGCCTGAGGATATCTTCACTCAGCCCGCGGCGGATAGAGAAAGACTGCTTGCGAATATTCAAAAGATAACAGCACAGCAGGGGCTGCCTGAGGACGTCCTCGTATCGCTTGAAGTCATTGAAGAGGAATGCGCAAAGGAAGAGCCGCGAAAACCGATTATTAAAGGAATGCTGTCCAACTTGGCAGGCAGCGGAAATGAGCAGATTGAAACGCTGCGGGCTTCCATTGAAACCTATTTCAGCTTATAAAAAAAAGAGACCGGCGCTTACCGGTCTCCGTGTCAGCAGCGCCCTTAGAGGCGGCTGCTTTTTTTATCGTTTTTTGATTTCTTCAAGTAAGATCTTGTTGACCATCGGCGGGTTGGCCTGTCCTTTTGAGGCTTTCATAATCTGCCCGACAAGGAAGCCGATCGCGCGGTCTTTTCCGTTTTTGAAGTCTTCAATTGACTGCGGGTTGCTGTCAAGCGCATCTGTTACCAGCTTCAGAAGCACGCTTTCGTCAGAAATCTGCACGAGGCCTTTTTCTTTGACGATTTTTTCTGCGTCGCCGCCTTTTTCAATTAATTCTTTAAAGACTTTCTTCGCGATTTTGGACGAGATGGTTCCTTTTTCAATCAGCTTAATCATGCCGGCAAGGCCTTCAGGAGTCAGCGCGACATCCTCAAGCTCTTTTTGTTCGGCGTTCAGGTAAGCTGAGACTTCACCCATCAGCCAGTTTGATGCCTGCTTGGCTTCTGCGCCTTTATTGACCGTTTCTTCGAAGAAATCAGCCATTTCTTTCGTCAGCGTCAGAACCATTGCGTCATAAGCAGGCAGGCCGAGCTCTTCGATATAACGCTTGCGGCGCTCGTCCGGAAGCTCAGGAATGGTTGCTCTTACGCGTTCTTTCCATTCGTCATCAATGTAGAGCTCGACAAGGTCAGGCTCAGGGAAATAGCGATAGTCGTCCGAACCTTCTTTGACACGCATCAAAATGGTTTTTTTCGTCGCTTCATCGTAGCGGCGCGTCTCCTGCTGAATGACTCCGCCTGACAGAAGCACCTGCTCTTGGCGTTTTTCTTCATGCTCAAGTCCTTTTTGCACGAACGCGAAGGAGTTCAGGTTTTTCAGCTCCGTTTTTGTGCCGAATTTCTCCTGGCCAATCGGACGGAGGGAAATGTTGGCGTCACAACGCAGTGAACCTTCTTCCATTTTACAGTCGGAAACGCCTGTGTATTGAATAATTGATTTCAGCTTTTCGAGATATGCGTAAGCTTCCTCCGGTGTGCGGATATCCGGCTCAGATACAATCTCGACAAGCGGCGTGCCCTGGCGGTTGAAGTCAACGAGGGAATAGCCGTCGCCCGTATGCGTCAGCTTTCCCGCATCTTCTTCAAGGTGAAGACGGGTAATGCCGATTTTTTTCGTTTTTCCGCCGACTTCGATTTCGATCCAGCCGTTTTCGCCGATCGGCTTGTCAAATTGAGAAATTTGATATGCCTTCGGGTTGTCCGGATAGAAATAGTTTTTCCGGTCAAACTTCGTATCCGTTGCGATTTCGCAGTTCAAAGCCATTGCGGCTTTCATCGCGAATTCGACCGCTTCTTTGTTCAAAACGGGCAGCACGCCGGGATAGCCGAGGTCGATGACGCTCGTTTGGGTATTCGCTTCCGCGCCGAATGGCGTCGGTGAGCTTGAGAAAATTTTAGATTTTGTTTTTAATTCCACATGGACTTCAAGTCCGATTACCGTTTCAAAGTTCACTTCATTTCACCCCTTACAGTTCAGGTTTCGCTTTATGATGATCTGTTGCCTGCTCAAAAGCATGAGCGACGCGGTATACAGTGCCTTCATCGAAGTGTTTTCCGATGATTTGCAATCCGAGCGGCAGCCCGTCCGCAAATCCGCACGGCACGCTGATTCCCGGCACACCCGCGAGGTTGACAGGGATCGTTAAAATATCGTTGGCGTACATTGTGAGCGGATCGCTGGTTTTTTCGCCGATTTTGAATGCCGGTGTCGGCGTTGTCGGTCCGACGATGACATCGTATTTCTCAAATACGTCTTCAAAATCTTTCTTAATAAGCGTGCGCACTTTTTGCGCTTTTTTGTAATATGCATCATAGTAGCCGGAGCTGAGCGCGAAGGTGCCGAGCATGATGCGGCGCTTCACTTCATTGCCGAAGCCTTCAGAGCGTGTCTGTTTATAAAGGTCGATCAGGTTGTCCGCATTGTCTGAGCGGTAGCCGTAGCGGATGCCGTCAAAGCGCGCAAGGTTTGCAGACGCTTCGGAAGAAGACAGCAGATAATACGTCGCAAGCGCGTATTTGCTGTGCGGCAGAGATACTTCTTCCCATGTCGCTCCGAGGTCTTCAAGCACTTTTAAAGCGGCTAAAACCGATTCTTTCGCTTCTTTGCCGACGCCTTCTCCGAGATATTCTTTCGGTACGGCGATTTTTAAGCCTTTAATATCGCCAGTTAATGAGGAAAGAAAATCCGGCACTTCGACATTGGCGCTCGTAGAGTCCATTTTGTCCGGGCCTGAAATCGCCTGAAGCAGGAATGCGTTATCTTCTACGGTTCTTGTGATCGGCCCGATCTGGTCCAGTGAAGACGCAAAAGCGACCAAACCGTAACGCGACACGCGTCCGTATGTAGGCTTTAATCCGACGACGCCGCAGAAAGAAGCCGGCTGGCGGATGGAGCCGCCCGTATCAGATCCGAGTGAAAACGGCACTTCGCCCGCGGCAACCGCAGCTGCGGAACCGCCGCTTGATCCGCCGGGAACCGTATTGAGATTCCAAGGGTTTTTCGTCGCTTTGTACGCGGAGTTTTCAGTAGAAGAACCCATTGCGAACTCGTCCATATTCAGCTTTCCGATCGTGACGGCTTCAGCGGCTTGAAGGCGCTCCACGACCGTCGCATCGTAAATCGGATCGAAGTTTTCGAGGATTTTGCTTGAGCATGTTGTGCGAAGCCCTTTGGTCACGATGTTGTCTTTGACGCCGATCGGCATTCCGAAGAGAAGACCGTGTTCAGACCGTCCGTCAACCGCTTCGTCAAGTTCTTTCGCGTAAGCGCGGGCTCTTTCTTCATCAAGCTGTAAAAACGCCTGCACCTTATCATCCACGGATGCGATCCGTTTGTAAGATTCATCAACAAGATCGGAAATCTTGATTTCTTTTTTATGTATCATTTGTTTCAGTTCTGTGATTTTGTGATCAAATAATGACATACTGTCTCCCTCCTTTAATCCAGAATAGATGGCACACGGACATAGCCGTCTTTATGATCGGGAGCATTTTTCATGACATCCTCGACCGGAAGGCCTTTACCCGCTTCATCTTCTCTCATTACGTTTTTCATTTTCAGCACGTGTGTTGTCGGTTCCACGTTATCCGTGTCCACTTCATTAAGCTCCTCGGCAAACGAGATGATGCTGTCAAGCTGTTCTGTGAACATTTCAGCTTCTTCATCCGTAATGGCGAGTCTCGCCAAATGAGCGACATGCTTTACTTCTTCTATAGAAATTCGTGACATAAGATCCACCTCCGCATAATTCTCCGTTTCGTCATATAATACTGATCATATCAAAAATGAGCCCTCTAAAGCAACAAAACGCCGCCTTCTGAGGCATGATGAAACCCTCTCTATTTTATCCTAAATCGGGGAGAAAGAGAAACGAATTATATGTCAGAAAATTTTTACTTTTATAATTTATTGGTAGCGTTTTCATCTCTAAGCTGTTCTATGTTGGCGGGGATTTTTTCCTTGAGCGGGCCAGGTTTCGAGAGTTGATTGATCGGGGATACTTTGTTAGGTTTAGTAACCATAGCCAGCACTAAATCATGCGATCCGCATGGAATGATGACTAAAGGCTGGATCGCCGGCGCATATTCCGGCACTACTAATCTGCAGAGGTGATGCAACATTTACATGAAAGAAGAGAGGGTCCAAAAACGTGAGTATTGAATTAATTATATCTCTTGGCATTTACTTTGCTGCCATGCTGTTAATCGGCTGGTACGCATTCAGGAAGACAACGAATATTAATGATTACATGCTGGGCGGAAGAGGACTAGGCCCGTTCGTAACGGCGCTGTCCGCAGGTGCGGCCGATATGAGCGCATGGATGCTGATGGGAGTTCCCGGCGCAATGTTCGCAACGGGGTTATCGACCTTATGGCTGGCGCTCGGTTTGACGATCGGCGCGTATTCAAATTATCTGCTGCTTGCTCCGAGGCTGCGCGCTTACACGGAAGTTGCGGATGATGCGATTACGATTCCCGATTTTTTCGATAAACGGTTCCGCCACTCGTCATCATTGCTGAAAATTGTTTCCGCCGTGATTATTATGATCTTTTTCACGCTGTACACATCGTCCGGGATGGTATCCGGAGGCAGGTTATTTGAATCGGCATTCGGCGCCGACTACAAATTCGGTTTGTTTTTAACGGCCGGTGTTGTTGTGCTTTACACGCTGTTTGGCGGTTTCCTCGCTGTCAGTCTGACTGACTTTGTACAGGGAGCGATCATGTTTGCGGCATTAGTGCTTGTGCCGATCGTTGCTTTTACCCAGCTCGGGAGCGTTTCAACGACGATTGATTCGATCAACGCCGTTAACCCGAAACTATTGGATATCTTTAAAGGCGCGAGCGTCATTAGCATTATTTCTTATTTGGCATGGGGACTCGGCTATTACGGCCAGCCTCATATCATCGTACGATTTATGGCGATTAAAGAAGTGAAAGATTTAAAACCCGCCCGCAGAATCGGGATGAGCTGGATGGTTATTTCAGTTGTCGGTTCATTGCTGACCGGGATTATCGGGGTTGCGTATTCTCATCACTTCGGGGTCTCCGTAAAAGATCCGGAAACGATTTTCATTATTTTTTCTAAAATCTTGTTCCATCCGCTGATTACGGGCTTCTTGCTGTCCGCAATTTTAGCGGCGATCATGAGTTCCATTTCCTCACAGCTTCTCGTAACGGCAAGCGCCATTACGGAAGATTTATACCGCGCCTTTTTCAGACGGGAAGCGAGCGATAAAGAATTGGTCATGACCGGACGCCTGTCGGTATTGATCGTGGCCGTTATCGCCATTTTGCTTTCCTTGAATCCGAACAGCACCATTCTTGATCTGGTCGGATATGCGTGGGCAGGCTTCGGTTCGGCTATCGGCCCGGCGCTCTTGCTCAGTCTGTACTGGAAACGGATGAATGAATGGGGAGCGCTTGCGGCGATGATTACAGGGGCCGCGGCCGTTTTAATCTGGATCACGACAGGGCTTGCCGCTTCAACCGGCGTATACGAAATCATTCCGGGGTTCTTCCTCAGTCTGATTGCCGGTATTGCCGTCAGCCTGCTGACCAAAAAACCGGCCGATGCTTCTTATCAGCTGTTCAGCCGGATGGAAGCTCTTTTGAAAAACAAGAAATAGACAAAAAGCCGTCGGATTTTATCCCTGACGGCTTTTTTCTTCCGCACTTGTCCTGCTATAAATACTGTGAGAAAATCATATCAATTTATTATAAGAAAAATTGCGGAGGTGCTGTGCAAATTGAGCTGGCCTATCGAACCAGACATTTTATTAAAGCTGGGCATTGCCACGCTGATCGGCATGATCATCGGTCTTGAACGCGAGCTGAAAAACAAACCGCTCGGCCTGAAAACCTGTATCGTCATCGCCGTCAGCTCCTGTATGCTGACGATCGTCAGCATTAATGCGGCATATCATTTCCCAAAATATTACCGTATCATGATGGATCCGCTCCGCCTTCCCGCCCAAATCATTTCCGGCGTCGGTTTTATCGGTGCGGGCGTGATCCTGCGCAAAAGCAATGACGTCATTTCCGGCCTGACGACATCGGCTATCATCTGGGGCGCAGCCGGGCTCGGTCTGGCTACAGGCGCCGGCTTTTATAAAGAGGCGTTCGCAAGCCTCTTGTTTATCCTGATCAGTGTCGAATTTCTTCCGTGGCTGATCAGAAAAATCGGTCCCAACCGCTTGAAGGAAAAGGATATCCGCGTGAGAATGTCTCTTTCCGATAAAGACAAAATGACCGAGATTTTAAAGGAAATGAAAAGCAAACAGCTCCGCATTCACTCCGTCCGGATTGATGATCTGCACGAAAAAGAATTTCCGATTATGGAAGTGAAAGTCAGTGTTCACAAAAACCGCTATACCACTGACGTCTATTATGATATTAAAGAAATTCAGGGTGTCGTCGGAGTGAAGTGTGATACGTTATAAAAAAACGCCGGGCTGGATTCAGCCGGCGTTTTTCTATTTATACGAATGCAGAAAAGTGATACTCCGTAATCGGGGTTTCGTTTTCGATATCGCGCCTGAAGGTTTTCAGCATCTCACGTTCCTCGTCCCCGAGTGCATTGAGGTCAAACGCCTGATGCAATAATCCGTAGATCAGCATATGGCGCAGCCGGAGAAAATCCGGGATGTGTTCAAGCCAGGCGGGGTCAAGGTCATTTTCTTCCCTGTAGCCTTTCATAAAGTGAGTCATGAATTCACCCGTAAACGCGGCCTTGTCTTCATACGGGATGACCGGATACCACAACATGTTGTACAGCAGAATACTGATATCATTCACAAACCAATTGTAGCCGGTATCATCAAAATCAAATGCAGTGATTTTACCGTTGTCCCAATTGAAATTGCCGTGGTGCAGATCGGCGTGCACAAGGCCGTAGTTTTCAGGGTTCTTCGGCAAACGGCGCAGTTTTTCCATTAGAGCATCCGCCCGCTCAAATACGAGATGCTGATCTGCGGGCACGTATTTTCTCAGCTTCAGCTGCTCCTCTTCATCCCATTCCTGCCTTTTAAATGCCGGGTCGCTCAGACGGTAGCTTTTCGTCAGCCGGTGCATGTTCCCCGTGTACTTTCCAAGCTCATAAAACAGAGTTCCGTTCCAGTCTGATTGCTCCACTTTGCGTCCGGGCGCTTTTTCATAGACTCTTACTAAAAATGCTCCGCCTTTTCCATCCGGCACTTCTTCGACATCTCTGCCATTTAATGAAGGAATCGGTTTCGCTGCTGAAAGCCCGCCCTTTGCCAGATGATGAAGCCATTCCATTTCTCCGAGAATATATTCCGGTGTTCTTCTGATCGTATGCGTAATTTTTAAGATATAAGGTTCGTTATCTTTCACAATTTCATATACGTAGTTCTCTGCGTCCGCGATAAATTGAAACTTGGTAAAGCCGTATATTTCACCTGCTTCAGCGAGCACCTTCTCTTCCTCAAAAATCGCTTTAATATCTTTATGCATGCTGATTCACCCTTTTCATAACGTTTGTAGGCGGTGTGTGTACTCAGCAAATGTCATTCATCAACATTCCTGCCCTTCTTTTTTCACAGCAGATTCGTAACATCCGCTTAGAAATGAAATGTGTTTTCCTGTTAATTCCTAATTATACAAATATCTTAACATACCTCATTCCTCGCTCCAACGATATTCACAATAAAAAACCCTTGCTCATACAGAAATGAACAAGGGCATCTTGGTTAATCGTAAATATGGACGGTCGGTTCTTTGTCACCCGCATTGCGGACGATCAGCGCTTCCTGTCCGTCAGACGAGGTAATGTTAATTTCGACATCAACTGAGCTTTTTGAATAATAATCCATCAGCTCACCTGTTAAGTATTGGGTAAAGGCGATAACTTCGCTTTTCCCGTAAAATTGCATCGGGATTTCAATCTTCATTTTTCTCATTTCATCGTTTTCGTACATTGCCGTTCCGACGACTCCGGTGTAATTCGGGAAGTAGCTGTCGATGGCGTTTTTGAAGCGTTTAAACACTTCGGAATCATCAGGGTATTTCTTTGCCGTGTCTGTATCCGCCGGATAGAAGACGTACTTTTCTTTGACATCATCCCAGTTTGAAATGGTGGATGAGCCGGCCTTGACTTCTGTTTTCGCAATGTAATTCCCCGGTACGATTGATGTTTTCGGCGCTTGTTTATAAAGGGCGACGGTAATCGGCACATTTTTCAGGTTATCCATTTTCCGGAGGCGGTTAACGACTTCCTGGGCGATTTCTTCACCGTGGCTGCGGATCGTTTTGTCGCTGAGCTCCACTTCCTGCTGCGGATCACCTGTGTTTTCGCGGTAATAGTAAACAGAGTTGAGAGCGAGACCGATCATGACACCGCCAAGCTGGATGGAATTTTTATCTTTTCTTACTAAGTAATCCTGTTCAAGCATAGACGCTAAGTAAATCGGGCTGTTTTCATTTTTCTCTTTTGCCGATCCCGAGCTTGGCAGCACCGGGTTTAAGCCGAGATTCTGGAAATTGGCGTCTGCCTTTTTCGCCTTTTTCAGATCACTGCCCTCTTTTTTGCGGTCAAGCCAGCTGAGTACCGTGTCCTCATCTAAATACTGGCCTTCCTGATACAAATAGTCATCCGTCGGGAACGTGTCTTGAGCGAGCCGCATCAGACCCGTCTCGAATTCATCGATGTCCAGCCTCGTGTTCAGCCGGTCCGCGGTCAGGCCGCGCGCTTTTCCGGCCTTAAACGGAAGCACCATTTTATAGTAGGAATCAGAGATATTATATTTCGGTATGATCGCTTTTTCAGAAGACTTTGCCGTTTTCTGCGTGATCTCTTCCTCTTTGTTCCCCCCGAAACTCGGCGAACAGGCCGACAGCATGAGTACTGCCGCCGTTGCCGTCGCCGCCAATGCCAACATCTTTTTCAATAGAAAACACTCCTCTTATTTCTTTAGCTCTCCCAATAGCTGTGCTTCATTCCATACTTCAATGTTTAATTCCTGCGCTTTTGTCAGCTTGCTTCCGGCCGCTTCTCCGGCAATCAGCAAGTCTGTTTTTTTGCTGACAGATCCCGTCAGCTTTCCGCCGAGCGCTTCAATCTGCGCCTTGGCTTCATTTCTGGACAGCTCTTCAAGCTTTCCGGTTAACACGATGGTTTTGCCGGCAAAATAAGAGTCGCTGTCCTCCGCTTTTACTTTTTTCGGGCCTTTGTAGAGTGTGTTCACACCGAGTTCCTCAAGTTCATTCAATAGCTCAACCATTTCTTCTTTACGGAAATAGGTGACAACGGCATCGGCCATCTTTTCGCCGATTTCATCTACCGCAAGCAGCTCTTCTTCCGTGGCTTGTTTCAGATTTTCCAGGCTTTCAAAATGCATGGCGAGTGTTTTGGCCGCTTTTGAGCCGATAAAACGGATGCCGAGACCGAACAGCAGGCGTTCCAGCGAATTCTCTTTCGACTTTTGGATGGAGCTGATCAGATTGTCAGTTGATTTTTCCCCCATCCGCTCAAGCCGGATGACCTGCTCTTTCGTCAGCTTATACAAATCAGCGACATTACGGACGAGATGTTCACGGAAAAGCTGTGTGATGACACGTTCTCCGAGTCCGTCAATATTCATCGCGTTGCGTGAGACAAAGTGAATCAGGCCTTCTCTGATCTGCGCCGGACATTCCGGATTGATGCAGCGCAGCGCGACTTCCCCTTCAATGCGGACAAGTTCGCTCTCGCACTCAGGGCAGCTGGTAGGCATATTGAATTCTTTTTCTTCCCCGGTCCGCTGTTCGATTAAGACATTGACGACCTCAGGGATGATGTCGCCCGCTTTTTTGACGACCACTTTATCGAGAATGCGGATATCCTTCTCTTTAATTAAATCTTCGTTATGAAGGGATGCTCTTGAGACCGTCGTTCCCGCGACTTTTACCGGTTCCAGAACGGCGGTCGGCGTAATGACGCCCGTTCTTCCGACATTCAGTTCGATATCGAGAAGTTTTGTCACGACCTCTTCCGCCGGGAATTTATAAGCAATCGCCCAGCGCGGGCTTTTTGCCGTATACCCGAGCTCTTCCTGCTGGTCGAGCGAATCGACTTTGATGACGATTCCGTCAATTTCATACGGGAGATCGGCCCGCTTCGCCTGCAGCTCTTCGATCATTTCAATGACTTCATCTATCGTGGCGCATTTTTTCCGTTCCTGGTTTGTTTTAAAACCGAGCTCATCCAGAAAATCCAGGCCCTGACTCTGTGTTTCCACACCCATTTCGTCAAGCTCCGCTATACTGTAGACGAAGATGTCAAGATTTCGTTTCGCTGCAATTTTCGGATCGAGCTGTCTGAGTGAGCCCGCAGCCGCGTTCCGGGGATTGGCGAACGGCTCCTCTTCATGTTTCAGCCTATCTTCATTGAGCGCTTCAAATGACTGTTTCGGCATGTACGCCTCTCCGCGCACTTCTATGGAAAGATTCCGTTTCATTTTCAGCGGAATGTTGCGGATCGTTTTTAAGTTTTCCGTGATATCTTCGCCCGTCGTTCCGTCTCCTCTTGTCGCGCCTCTGACGAAATAGCCGTCTTCATAACGGAGAGAAACAGCAAGACCGTCTATTTTCAGCTCCACATTATAAGCGACGCCGTCACCGACAGCCTGACGGACGCGGCGGTCAAAATCGCGGAGATCATCATCGTTAAATGCGTTGCCGAGACTGAGCATCGGCGTGCCGTGCTGCACCTTTTGAAACGATTCAAGCACCGCTCCCCCGACCCGCTGTGTGGGCGAATCAGGCGTTCTGAGCTCCGGGTGCTCTTCCTCTATGGCAATCAGCTCCTGCATCAGTCTGTCGTACTCGGAATCCGGCACGCTCGGTTCATCTAAGGTGTAATATTCATAACTGTACTGATCGATGGTGCGGCGCAATTCTTCTGCCCGGTGTTTCGCTGTTTCTTTGTCCATCATGTTCTTCCTTTCCTCTTCAGGTTACTGCTTTTCAATCGGCGCAAAAGCGGCAAGAAGACGCTTCACGCCGACTGGGCTCGGGAATGCGATATCAAGCTCGGTGCTTTCGCCTTCTCCTTTTACGCTGACAACCGTTCCGGTGCCCCATTTTTTATGGCCCGCTTTATCGCCGACCGCCCAGCTGAGCGAGTCGCCGCCTGTTTTGTTCGCATAGGAAACGGGACGGGATACGGGCCCGCGTTTTGGCTGCATTTTTCTTCCCGGCTGCATGCGAGGTGTTTTCTTCTCATTTAGGTTCTCCAATAAATCGCCAGGTATTTCCCTGATAAAGCGGGATTCCGGATTCATATTGGTGCGGCCGAATAAGGTGCGCATTTTGGCATTCGTTAAATACAGTTCTTCTTCCGCCCTCGTAATGCCTACATATGCGAGCCTGCGTTCTTCTTCCATCTCGGCTTCTTCCATCAGGGAGCGGCTGTGCGGGAACACGCCTTCTTCCATGCCCATTAAGAACACGACAGGAAATTCAAGCCCCTTAGCGGCGTGCAGTGTCATTAAAGTGACGGCATCCTTTCCGCCTGATTCCTCTTCCTTCTGGTCGAGCTGGTCAATATCCGCAATCAGCGCCAAATCAGTCAGAAACGCGACGAGAGACTTGTCTTCACTTTTTTGTTCGAAGTTTTTCGTCACGGAAAGAAACTCGTCGATATTTTCAAGGCGGCTTTGGGCTTCGATTGATTTTTCAGCCTTCAGCATTTCTCTGTATTCCGTTTTCTCGAGAATTTCTTCCGTGAGTTCCGTAATGGACAAGTAATCCTGCATGTTCGTCAGATTTTCAATCATCGCGCCAAAGCCGTCAAGCGCGTTTGCCGCTTTCGCGCTGACGCCGATGAAATCAACCTGTTTGACCGCCTGGAACATTGACATTCCGTTCATCGCCGCATATGAAGCGATTTTTTCTAGTGAAGTTGCGCCGACGCCCCGCTTCGGCACATTGACGATCCGCGTAAAACTGATGTCGTCGTCCGGGTTTGACACAAGGCGCAGGTATGCGAGAATGTCTTTAATTTCTTTCCTGTCGTAGAACTTGGTTCCGCCGACGATATTGTAGTTCAGTCCGGATTTTAAAAGGGTTTCCTCAATAACGCGCGACTGGGCGTTTGTCCGGTATAAAATCGCGATATCGGAAAGCTTCCGCCGGCCCGAACTGTTCAGCTCATAAATTTTGCCCGCGACGAATTGGCCTTCGCCGAATTCATTGTCGCCGCTGTAATAAGAAAGCTTGATGCCTTCGTCATTTTCCGTCCACAGGTTTTTCGGCTTGCGGTTTGAGTTGTTTTTGATCACTTCGTTAGCCGCTTGCAGAATCCGCTTTGTTGAGCGGTAGTTTTGTTCGAGCAGAATCACGTTTGCGCTCGGGTAATCTTTTTCAAAGGAAAGGATATTCGCGATATCCGCCCCGCGCCATCTGTAAATGGACTGGTCGGAGTCACCGACGACGCAGATATTTTCAAGACGGGCCGCAAGCTGCTTCACAAGCAGGTATTGCGCCCTGTTCGTATCCTGATACTCGTCTACGTGAATGTATTGGAATTTACGCTGATAAAACTCAAGCACTTCCGGCACACGCTCGAAAAGCTTAATCGTCGTCATGATTAAATCATCAAAATCGAGCGATTGGTTTTTCAGCAGTTTTTTCTGATAATCGGTATACACGTCACTCGTGACCTGATCGTAGTAGCCGCCGGCCGTTTTTGCGAATTCCTCAGGTTCGATCAGCTCGTTTTTTGCGCTGCTGATGGAGCCTAAAATACTTCTCGGATCAAACTTTTTCGGATCGATATTCCGCTCTTTCAGAATCCCTTTAATAACGGAAAGCTGATCAGCCGTATCAAGAATGGAGAAATTTCGGTTGATGCCGATTCTGTCAATATCCCTGCGCAGAATCCGCACGCACATGCTGTGGAAGGTGGAAATCCAGATTTCATCCGCGCCGGGTCCGAGAATGCTCTCCACCCGCTCCTTCATTTCTCTGGCGGCTTTATTTGTAAATGTAATCGCCAGAATGTTCCATGGCGCCACGTGTTTTTCCGCCATTAAGTATGCGATTCTGTGCGTCAGCACACGTGTTTTTCCGCTTCCCGCGCCCGCCATCAGAAGCAGCGGACCGTCCGTCGTCTTGACTGCTTCCTGCTGAACGGGATTTAATCCGCTTAATAATTGATTGCTAATGTAATTCATATCCGTTCACCGCCTATCAAACATATGTTCTATCATAAATCAATTTCGTCCGCTTGGCTACTTTGTCTTTACAGCCGCCACTGTTTTAAGCGCCTGATCAAAATCTTCATATACGGCATTTCCGACAACGATGACATCGGCATGACGGCCGAACCGTTCCGCCGTTTCCGCGTCTTTAATGCCGCCTCCGTAAAACAGGACGGACTTGTCCAGCACAGCCTTCGTTTTCTCCACCGTTTCTATGTCCGCCAGCATCCCGCTGTATTCCAGATAAAAAATCGGGAGATGAAGCAAATGTTCCGCGACCCGCGCATAGGCGAGAATATCTTCTGTTTCCATATGTGTATCCGCCTCCGTTAAAGCGGCCGCCTTACAATCAGGATTGACGATGCAGTAGCCCTCCATCACGATTTCCTCCATTGACATGAGCTCTCCGTATTCTTTCATCGCCTGATGATGCATGCCGACAATCCAGTCCGCCTTTTTGCTGTTGAGCACACTCGGAATGAAATAAAGATCAAACCCGGGCACAATGGAATCAATCGTCGACACCTCAAGTACGCACGGCACTAAAAACCGCCGCACCTTTGACATCAGTCTCAGCACATTGTCCTCGGTGATATTGTCGCTTCCTCCGATCACAATGGCGTCAGTCCCTGATTCACAAAGCCGTTCCAGCTGTTCATCCGGTAAATCTTTATTCGGATCGAGTTTAAAAACATGCTTCCACTCGTTAACATCGTACATGCGTTTTCGTTCCTCCATTCGTTTCTTGCCATTTAAACATTATAACAAATTCGTTTGGCCCGGAAAAACGGAAAAAGACGTCATTCACCTGATTCACAAAAAAAGATTGCGCTCCGCCGGACGGGAAACGGCTATGTTTGAAAACAGACAATATGTGGAATGTCAAAGAGAAAAAAGACAAGGAGTCTGATCTCAATGGAACAAGCCATTATCGTACTGATTTGTATATTGATCTTTATTATTTTAGTTCCCGCCGCATTGTTTCTCTGGATATACATAAGAGACGAAAAGCAGGAAGAACATTCAGTGCTGCGCAATTATCCCGTAGCGGGAAAACTGCGCTATATATTTGAAAAAATCGGACCTGAGCTGCGGCAGTATTTATTCAGCAATGATAACGAAGAACAGCCGTTTTCCCGGAGAGAATATGAACAGACGGTCATGTCGGGAAAGTATAAAAGCAGAATGATGGGCTTCGGCTCAGAACGGGATTTCGATCAGCCGGGCTATTATATCCGTAACGCCCTCTTCCCGAAACAAAGGGAGGAGCTGCGCGCAGATCAGACGCCGAAGATCGACACGATGATATACAAAATTGACAAAGACAACCTGCTGAAACGCAGCGAACACCGCGAAAAAGCAAAGGCGGACCCTTATTACCTGCATCCGGACGATGTGCAAGTGATCGGCCGCGATACATGCAAGAAGCCGTTTTATGTGAAAGGGTTAATCGGACAATCAGCGATGAGCTACGGCTCACTTGGCGACCGGGCAATTACCGCCCTGTCAAAAGGGCTGCACCAGGCCGGCGGCACATGGATGAATACAGGCGAAGGCGGCCTGTCTGAGTATCACCTGAAAGGCGGCGCGGATATTATCTGCCAAATCGGCCCCGGGCTGTTCGGCGTCCGCACCGAAGAAGGAGAATTTTCATGGGAAGAATTTAAGAAAAAAAGCCGCCTCGAACAGATTAAAGCCTTTGAATTAAAGCTTGCGCAAGGGGCGAAAGCAAGAGGCGGGCATATTGACGGTTCAAAGGTGACCGAAGAAATTGCCGCCATCAGAAATGTACAGCCCGGACAATCCATTGACAGCCCAAACCGCTTCAACGAGTTCTCAAATGTTCCGGACATGCTTGATTTCATTGAGAAATTAAGGACTGTCGGCGAAAAACCGGTCGGCATCAAAATTGTCCCGGGAAGCCGCAAAGACCTTGAAGACCTTATTTCCTGTATGAGCTCATCAGGCAAACTTCCCGACTTTATTACGATTGACGGCAGTGAAGGGGGAACGGGAGCTTCTTTCCATGAGCTGGCGGATTCCGTCGGCCTGCCGATTCTGACCGGCCTTCCCCTTGTTGACGGCCTTTTGAAGACATACGGGATAAGAGATAAGCTGAAAATTTTCGCATCCGGAAAGCTGCTCACTCCGGATAAGATTGCCGTTGCCCTCGCGTTAGGCGCGGATTTTGTCAATATTGCCCGGGGAATGATGTTTTCAGTCGGCTGTATCCGCGCTCAAGTATGCCACACCAATCATTGTCCTGTCGGAGTGGCGACAACCGATCCAAAACTTCAGCGCGCGCTCAGTATCGAGGATAAACAGCACCGCGTCTGCAACTACGTGCTCTCGTTGCGTGAAGGGCTGTTTCACCTTGCCGCGGCGGCGGGCATCAGCTCGCCGGTTCATTTCTCAGCTGAACACATCGTATACCGGGAGGAAGACGGAACCCTGAGGGAACTTCCCGGCCTTTTGAATCCGCACGCATAAAAAAACCGCCTGCCGTCATCGGCAGAGCGGTTTTTTACGTAGCTGAGGAGGATTCTCCTTTGTTTACGCGGTCAAGCGCCATTTCATAGGCGTCGTTTCCGTAATTTAAGCAGCGCTTCACCCGGGAAATCGTCGCTGTGGAAGCACCCGTTTCGCTTTCAATTTTGTGATACGTATTTCCTTCGCGGAGCATTCTTGCCACTTCCAAACGCTGCGCCAGCGATTGGATTTCATTAATCGTACAAAGATCGTCAAAGAAACGATAGCATTCCTCCAGATCTTTCAGCGATAAAATAGATAAAAATAACTGGTCCAGTTCTTTTCCGCGTAATTTATCGATTTGCATCGTCAAACACCTTCTCCTTTACTAATGGAAGCTGCATCGAGATCAGGCACGATATTAATCCATGTCTTTCCTGGCACAAACGGAAGAATCTCACCGCCTTTTACGGGCAGAATACGGCCGTCTTTATATTCCCAGTCTGACTCCATAACATCGCCGTGCTGAAGCAGGAGGCCCTTCCCCCCTGACTGAATATCGATGGCCCGCCTTCCATCTTTGTCTGTCATGCGATGGCCGGCTTCAACAATAAAAATGTTGTGCATGGCTAAAGGCTTTCCGGTCTCCCGGTCTGTCGCTTTCACACCATCAGAGCTTCTTGTATAAGCATCAGCTTTTTTATCATAATCGTATTCGACAAGATTTGTAATGTTTTGTGTTCCATAATCTATCCGAATATTGTAGGTTTCGTTTCCGGGTTTTGCATCTGATGTCTGAAATGGGAGCGGTTCTGTTTTTCCGTTCAGCTTGTATCCTTTTTGTTCCGCCGCCTTCCTGATATTGTCATACGACGTGTAGGAATTGTGGGGCGGCTTGCTGAAATCGGCTCTCCAAAACAGGCTTCCGTCAAAATCCAAACCGTTTATATAATCGTAAGCTCCGGACTCCAGCTGCTTTTTTGCGCCGGGACTCCAGCCATGATGGACAAATATGCTGTTAAACCCGCTGCTGAGCGTGACAAAATATCCCCTCGCGCTCCGCACAGGCCCGACCGTTTCCGGCATCTCACTTTGAAAAATCGCGAGAAACCGCGTAATCCGGCCCTCCGCAAGCGCCTCGATGACAACATCCGCCTTTGACAGCCCGGATTGGGGCCTCGCCTTCGGATGATTGTTCACTGCGACTGCAATCGGACGGCGTTCTGCAAGCTTCTGCTCAGTTTTCAGCCCCGTTAAAGGAGCTTCCGCTTCTTTCGGCTGCACCTGATCGGCATTGTTCTGCCGGCAGGCGGCAAGCAGCAAAAACGCAAAACAAAGCATACAAACGGTTTTCCATCTTTTCATATGTCGGCTCCCTGCTTTTATATTTTAACGCATTATCGATGGAAAGAGTACAGTTTTTTTCATCACGTCGAATATTCCTCTCGGCGTAATGCGGATATAAGGCAGATGTGTGCTCTGCAAAAAGAGCAGCGTATAGATCGGATCGCAGAATCGGTAGCCCCGCTCCTCCAGCAACGTCCTCAGTTTTTGCTCTTTCTCAAGCACTTCTTCATAATTCTCCGCAGATGCAGAACCGTTTAAGGCGAGGGGAATCTCATGCAGAATCTTCCCGTTTTCGGCAAGCACGATTCCGCCGCCGATTTCTTTCATCCGTGAGAAAGCGAGCAGGATATCTTCCTTATTTTTTCCGGCAGCGATAATATCTCCTGTTGTCGTGTAGGAACTGACAAAGCCCTGCACCCGATCGGCAAAACCTTTCAGCATTGTATTAACCCGCCATTTTCCATGCTTATCGAGAAGCGTGAGATAGCATTCATCATGATCAAAAGAAAGCTGGTCAACAGAATTATCAATCGCAATCATATACGGCTCCATAATGACCGCGTTGCGCATGGACACACCCATCGGCATTGAAAACTGTAAATCATCCATCGTCATATCATATGAAAGCTCAAGAGGGACAAGACCGCCCTTTTTCCAATCCGTTTCTGTAAACGCATTCATATTTCGGCCGTCTTCCCTCAGCAGGATGCCTTTGGAGATCACCGTGACCGGGTCAGGATTCATCGGGTCATCGAGAATGTTCAATGAAGCAAGCCGGCCCGGACCGATCACACCGAGAAAGTCGTCCATCTGATAATACTTCGCGATATTAAAGGACGCCATATTGTAGGCATCGATCGCCGGAACTCCTTCCTCCAAAGCGATTTTGATTAATTCATTCGTCATGCCGCCTTTATAAAAATGCGGCGTCGCTCCATCCGTCGTGTAAAAGAAATGATCATAATGCCGGAAGCCTTTTTGATGGAGATCCTGCAAAATCGTTCTCAAATCAGGGCGGATGGATGAATGTCTGAGCGAAACATAGTAGCCCAATTCAAGCCGTCTCATCACCTCGCCGCCATTCATCGCCTCGTGGTCGGAATCAGCTCCGAACAGTTTCATCTTCGTCAGTGTTTTTTCAGAGGCTCCGGGAAAATGCCCTTCTATCCGCTTGCGCAGTTTCTTTGTCGCCTGCATGCAATGAAGCATCAGGTCATCGCCGTCCATGAGGCGCGGCCATCCGGTCAATTCTCCGCCTTGAATGACATCCGGGTGCTCAATCCATTGCTTTCGGACATCAAAAGAAAGAAGCTGATCCTCATTCAGCACTTCAGTCTGCAGATCATATCTGGACCACCAGAAATATTGCACCGGCTGTTTTTTCAGTTCTTCCAATATAGTAAGCGCTTTCTTTTTACCGCTGTGCAAAAGAAAAAACAAGTTATCATTAACAAACGTCGTTGTTCCGAATTGAGACACATATTCGGCGAGCGTTTGGGGATTATATATTTGAAAAGGATGTGTATGCGGTTCAATGTAACCTGGCACAATGTATTTTCCTTCACAATTTATGGTATGAATGTGCTCAGCTGCATCAGGAAGCTCATCACCAACATATACAATTCGGTCTCCGTAAATCCAGACGTTCTTTTTCAGCCATTGTTTTAAAAAAGGATTTAATACGAGAGCATCCCGTAAAAGTAGCGTTGGAAGCAGCTTTGAGTCTACAACATCCGCCTGTGATCTGATGTCTTTATTTTTCCAGTTAAAGGTACGTTCGGACATTCACATACTCTCCTTCGCTTATATTAGACCCATCGTATCACATCCGCACAATTATCGCACGGCTAAAACGTTACAAATTATTGAAGATGAATGAAAAACTTTTTCTAAGGGAGCTGAAATGATGAAACCGAATATCAGTTTATTAAATGCCGTTATGCGCATCACTTGCGGCCTCACAATTTTGTCTGCTGCTTCAGCGAAATACACGAGAAAACCTTGGTGCAAGATGCATCTCTTCTGTATGATGATGGGCGCGATGAAAGCGGCGTCCGGCATCCTCCGCTTCTGTCCGGTGACATATATGTTCCAAGCCGGAATGAATCAGGATGACAGCCATCAGCAAGAAAAATAACAAGCCGTTTCGGCTTGTTATTTATTTTCTCCTGTCCAGCGAGTCTGAGAAGAATCCGTCTATACGCCTTCATCGATGACTGGCAAGCCGACAACCTAGGCCGTCCTCAGCTTACGTAAAAAACCCCGCAGCTCGGGTGCTGCGGGGTTCTGCTTTCTATCGTTGAGAAGCTTTCAGCGCACGGGCGCCGATATCGCTTCTGTAAAACAGTCCGGGTTTTGTCAGCCCTGAAACGGCGCTGTACACTTTATCTCTCGCCGCTTCAAATGTCTCAGCAAATGCGGTGACATTGGCGACCCGGCCGCCGTTTGTGACAAATTGTCCGCCGTCTTTTTTCGTTCCGGCATGAAAAATGGCGATCCCGTCTTCAGCGGACATCAAACTGCCGATCGGCGTCCCTTTCGCATAGCCTTCCGGATAGCCTTCAGAAGCCAGCACAACGCTGACAGCGGCCGTATCCTTCCACCTTAGGTCAACATCCTTCTCATGCAGAAGATCTAAGAGCACCTGGATGAGGTCAGATTCCATTCTCGGCACGACAACCTGTGTTTCCGGATCTCCGAAGCGCGCGTTGAATTCAATGACTTTTGATCCGTTTTCCGTCAGAATCAGCCCCGCGTACAGCACGCCCGTGAAGGAGCGTCCCTCTTTCACCATTGCTTTTGCCGCCGGCTTCACAATCGTTTCGACTGCGCTTCTGACGATATCATCGGAAATGTGCGGCACCGGTGAGTAGGCGCCCATTCCGCCCGTATTCGGCCCTTTGTCTCCATCGAAGGCGCGTTTATGATCTTGAGCGATTACCATCGGATAGACGGTCTCCCCTTTTACAAACGCCATTAAAGAAAATTCTTCGCCGGCGAGGAACTCTTCAATGACAACAGATGCGCTCGCCTCGCCGAATTTCTCATCTTCAAGAAAATCGTGCAGGCATTCAATCGCTTCTTCTTCCGTCATCGCGACCGTGACACCTTTTCCGGCGGCAAGCCCGTCCGCTTTAATGACAATCGGCGCGCCTTTTTGCTGCACATATGCTTTCGCCTCTTCAAATGAAGTAAACGTCTCATATTCCGCCGTCGGAATGCCGTATTTTTTCATTAAATCCTTGGCAAACTGTTTGCTTCCTTCAATGATTGCCGCTTTTTCAGACGGTCCGAAAACAAGCAGTCCGGCTTTTTCAAACTCGTCCGCTATTCCTTCAATCAGAGGAACTTCAGGGCCGATAATCGTCAGCCCGACATGATGTTCTTTCGCAAACGCAATGAGTGCGGCATGATCGCTTTCTTCAATGTTGGCCAGCGTCGCGCAGTCTGCCATACCGTCATTTCCGGGCGCGGCGTACACCGTGTCAACAAGCGGGCTTTGCGCCGCTTTCCAAGCCAATGTATGCTCTCTGCCGCCTTTTCCGATAATCAATACATTCACGCTTCGTTCCCCCTCTTAATGTTTGAAATGTCTGATGCCGGTGAATACCATGGCGATCCCGTATTCATCCGCTTTTTTAATCGAATCTTCATCGCGGACCGATCCGCCTGGCTGGATAATCGCCGTGACACCGGCTTTTGCGGCTTCTTCGACTGTATCCGGCATCGGGAAAAACGCGTCTGATCCGAGCGCGCTGCCTTTTGCTTTTTCTCCGGCCTGCTCAATGGCGATTTTAGCTGAACCGACGCGATTCATCTGTCCTGCGCCCACACCGACCGTCATATGGTCTTTTGCAAGAACGATCGCGTTGGATTTCACGTGTTTGACGACTTTCCAGGCGAGCTTCAGATCTTCCCATTCCTGCTCGTTCGGCTCTCTTTTTGTCGGGATGCTGATGTCGGCGTCATCAAATCCATGGACGTCTAAATCTTGAATCAAAAGGCCGCCCTGTACGGATGTCAGCTGTTTTTCTTTCTTCCCTGATGCGGTCACGTCAAGCGTGAGCAGACGAAGGTTTTTCTTCGCCGTCAGTACGTTCAGCGCTTCTTCACTGAAAGAAGGGGCGATAATGATTTCTAAAAAGATGCCGTGAAGGGCTTCAGCCGTTGCCTGATCAACTTCACGGTTCAGCGCGATGATGCCGCCGAAAATGGAGGTTTTATCAGCTTCTTTCGCTTTATTGAATGCTTCCTCAATTGAAGCTCCCGTACCGACTCCGCACGGATTCATATGTTTAACGGCAACAGCTGCGGGTTCTGTAAACTCCCGGACGATTTGAACGGCCGCATCCGCGTCCTTAATATTGTTGTAAGAAAGCTCTTTGCCGTGAAGCTGTTTTGCCGCCGCGATGGAACCGGAGACAGGGAGTGCGCTTTGGTAGAAAACCGCCTCTTGGTGAGGGTTTTCACCGTAGCGGAGCGATTGTTTTTTCTCAAATGTAACGGTGAATTGCTCAGGGTCTTTCTCACCGGCCTCGCGTGTTAAGTAATCAGCGATTAATGCGTCGTATGCCGCGGTATGGCGGAATACTTTGGCCGCAAGCTCGCGTTTTCTTTTAAGCGAAACACCGCCGTGTTCTTTAATCTCATTGAGCACGGAGCTGTAATCGGCCGGATCTGTGATGACCGTCACATCCTGATGGTTTTTCGATGCGGCGCGCAGCATGCCGGGGCCGCCGATATCAATGTTTTCTATCGCTTCATCGTATGTTACATCTTCTTTTGAAATCGTTTCTTTAAACGGATAAAGGTTGACAACCACAAGGTCAATCGGTGCAATGCCGTGCTCATTGATCTGCGCCATATGCTCTTCATTGTCTCTTACGGCAAGCAGGCCGCCGTGAATATTAGGATGGAGGGTTTTTAACCGTCCGTCCATAATTTCAGGAAATCCGGTCACTTCTGAAATGCCGATGACATCCACACCGTTTTCCTGGAGAAGTTTTTTTGTTCCTCCGGTCGAAATGACTTCGACGCCGAGCTCTGTCAGTTCCTTTACGAAAGGTACGAGATTTGTTTTATCAGAAACACTGATTAGTGCGCGTTTGATTGTCATGCCTTTTCACCTCTGTTATTTAGTCCCAGCAGCTGTTTCACAACGCTCGGATACCATTTGTGCTCAAGCTCGTGTATTGTATGCTCTATGTCTTCAAGCGTATCGTTTTCCTGTATTTCGAATGCTTTTTGCGCGATAATCGGTCCGGTGTCCATGCCTTCGTCGACGTAATGAACGGTAATGCCCGCCACTTTCACACCGGCCCGATACGCCTGTCCGACAGCGTCAATCCCGGGGAATGCCGGAAGAAGCGAGGGATGTATATTAATAATGCGGCCCCCGTATGCTTCAAGCAGCGTATCTCCAATCAGTCTCATATAGCCGGCGAGAACGATTAATTCCGCCCCGTGCAGGCGCAGCTGTTCAATAACGGCCCGTTCAAAGGCCGCTTTGTTTTCAAAAGATGACGGTTCAAAGGCGAATGACGGAATGTGTAAAGCCTCCGCCCTTTCCACCGCCTTTGCCTGAGGCTTATCCGTCACGAGAAGCGAGAGCTCCGCATCCCACTTCTCTTCTCTCATGCGTTTGGCAATGGCCTCGAAGTTCGATCCGTTTCCTGAAGCAAATACCGCAAACTTTTTCATGAAAGAGCCGCACCGCCGAAAGAAATGCCTTCGCCCCGCTTGACCCGGCCGATCAAATAAGCCTTCTCGCCCTGAGCTTCAAGCGTGTCGATGACGTCTGTCAGGTTTTCTTCTTTAACGGCAAGGACAAAACCGATGCCCATATTAAAAACATTGAACATTTCTTCTTCTTTCAGCTTGCCGTGCTCCTGCAGAAACGGAAAAATCGGCGGGATCGGCCATGATCCGTGATCAATTTCCGCACTCAATCCGTCCGGCAGCATCCGCGGGATGTTCTCGATGAATCCTCCGCCTGTCACATGCGCCATGCCGTCCACCTTACCGCTTTTCACCGCCTTGAGCACCGGCTTCACATATATTCTCGTCGGTTCCAGCAATTCTTCTCCGAGAGGACGCGCAAACGGTTCATAGACAGTATCCAAATCAAGTCCGCCGTCATCAAGAAGCACTTTTCTCACAAGGGAAAATCCGTTGCTGTGAAGGCCGCTTGAAGTAAGTCCGATTAAGAGATGCCCCTCTTCGATATGTTCACCGGTGACGATTTCGTCTTTTTCCGCGACGCCGACTGAAAAGCCCGCAATATCGTATTCATCAACCGTATACAGTCCCGGCATTTCCGCCGTCTCACCGCCGATAAGCGCTGATCCTGACTGCTCGCATCCGTCCGCCACGCCCTGAACGATCTGCTCAATTTTTACCGGATCAGCCTTGCCGACCGCCAAATAATCAAGGAAAAACAGCGGCTCCGCTCCTTGGGCAAGCACATCATTTACACACATCGCGACCGCATCGACGCCGATCGTGTCATGCTTATCCATTGAAAATGCGAGTTTCAGCTTGGTGCCGACACCGTCTGTTCCGGAAATTAAAACAGGCTTTTGATACGGAAGCTCTGACAGATCAAACATTCCGCCAAAACCGCCTAGGCTTCCCATAACGCCGATCCTTTTCGTGCGCTCCACGTGTTTTTTCATTCGTTTGACGGCTTCGTATCCGGCTTCGATGTCAACTCCGGCATTTTTATAAGCATCAGACATCCCTATCACTCCTTGTCAATTCGTTTCTCCTTAAAAGGCAGAAAGAGAAAGGCAGCCTGAATTCCCGCTGCCTTTATGTCATTTTCAGATTTTATTTTGTCAGCACCGCTTCTTTTACGTGAGGAAGCACTGTATCCTGATAAATTTCCGTCGGATATTTGCCCGTAAAACAAGCGAGGCATTGTCCGCAATTGGTGTCTTCAAATTTTCGGCCGACTCCTTTTAACAATCCGTCTACACTTAAGAAAGAAAGCGTGTCAGCACCGATGATCTGGCGGATTTCTTCCACCGAATGAGAAGAAGCGATCAGCTCCTCATGGGTTGATGTGTCGATGCCGTAGAAGCACGGATGAGCGATCGGCGGTGAACTGATCTTGACGTGCACCTCTGTCGCTCCCGCTTCTCTGAGCATTGTGACAATCCGGCGGCTTGTCGTCCCGCGCACGATGGAATCATCAACCATGACGACCCGTTTTCCTTCAACAACCCCGCGCACCGCAGACAGCTTCATTCTCACGCCTTGCTCGCGCAGAGCCTGGGACGGCTGAATAAATGTTCTGCCGACATAACGGTTTTTAATGAGACCGAGTTCGTACGGAATGCCCGTTGCCTCGGCATAGCCGATGGCTGCAGAAATACTGGAATCAGGCACGCCTGTGACGACATCCGCTTCAATCGCGGACTCCTGGGCAAGCATTTTTCCGAGGTTTTTCCGGGCGCTGTGCACGTTAATGCCGTCGATATTGCTGTCAGGTCTTGAGAAATAAATGTACTCCATGCTGCAGATGGAACGGTTGATATTCATGGAGAAACGCTCTGATTTCATACCTTCATCATTGATGATCAGCATTTCGCCCGGCTCTACCTCGCGAAGGTATGTCGCGCCGACCACATCGAATGCGCACGTTTCTGATGCCACGACGTAAGCGTCACCCATCATGCCGATTGACAGCGGTCTGAGTCCGTTCGGGTCAAGCGCTACGATCATTTCTGTTTCAGTCATGATTAAAAAGGCATAAGCGCCTTTCAGCATAGATAGTGAATTTTTGATTTGATCCTTCAGCGAAAAGTGTCCGCTGCGTTTAATCAGATGAGCCAGCACTTCCGTATCGGAGGAAGTCTGAAAGATGCTCCCTTGGTTTTCAAGCTGCTGCTTCAACTGTGTGGCGTTGACCAAGTTGCCGTTATGGGCAAGCGCGAGGCTGCCGTTGTTTTGCGAACGGAACAGGAGCGGCTGGACATTTTCATATCCGCCTCCGCCTGCCGTCGCATAACGGACGTGCCCGATCGCGCCTTTTCCCTTCACTTTGCTCAGTTCGCCGTTTTGAAAAACCTCGGTAATAAGCCCCTGTCCTTTATGCGCAGTCAGTTTTTCACCGTCAGTCGCCACGATGCCGGCGCCTTCCTGTCCTCTGTGCTGGAGGCTGTGCAGGCCGTAATACGTGATCTGCGGGGCTTCTTCATGTCCCCAGATGCCAAACACACCGCATTCTTCATTCAGGCCTTTGATTTCAGCAAGCATGGAATAGCTCCTTTCCACGCGCGCTCAAGTTCTTTCGTTTGCGCGTGAACCAATTGTTGTCCGTCCTGGTTTTGAATCGCCAGAAGTCCGTCAGCCGTTACCTCACCGATATGAACCGCATCAGCCGCAGCCGCTTCAAACGCCGCTTGGTGTTCTTTTTTCACCGAAACGACGAAGCGTGATTGAGATTCAGAGAATAATAATGCCGCTTCCCCTTCTACAGTCACGTTGGCGCCAAGGTTTTCCGTCGTCATGACGCTTTCTGCAACCGCCACGCCTAAGCCGCCTTCAGACACATCATGCGCTGATTGAACGAAGCCTTTTTTAATCGCGTCAAGCAATGTTTTTTGGCGTGACAGCTCTATATCAAGATCGATTTGCGGCGCTTTGCCGTAAATGCGGCCTTCTGTCATTTTTTGCAGTTCGCTTCCGGCAAACTCAGGTTTTGTTTCGCCGATCACGTATACAAGATCCCCCGCTTGTTTGAAATGCTGTGTCGTAATATGAGCTGTATCTTCAATTAAGCCGACCATGCCGATAACAGGCGTCGGGTAGATCGCCATTCCGTTCGATTCATTATAAAGTGATACGTTACCGCCGATGACGGGAGTGCTGAGAACATTGCACGCCTCGCTGATGCCGTCGGCCGCTTTTTCGATCTGCCAGAAAATTTCAGGTTTTTCCGGGTTTCCGAAATTCAGATTATCCGTGACCGCAAGCGGTTCGGCGCCGGAGCATACGATGTTGCGCGCCGCTTCGGCAACGGCGATTTTCCCGCCTTCTTCTGGATCAAGATATAAATAACGCGCGTTGCAATCCGTCGTCATCGCCAGCGCTTTTTTCGTGCCGCGGATTCTGAGCACACCGGCGTCAGAGCCCGGAGCGACCACCGTATTTGTGCGCACCATGTAGTCATATTGATCGTACACCCACTCTTTGCTGGCGATTGTCGGCTGCTGCAGCAGGGCAAAAAGCGTCTCTGTCGCATCTTTTACTTCAGGCGCGGGAACTTCCGTTTCCTGAAACTCGCGGTAGTACGCGGGTTCTGCTGACGGCTTGTGGTATACAGGCGCTTCTTCCGCCAGCGCGTCGACCGGAAGCTCGCAAACAACCTCTCCGTTATGGCGGAGGCGGAGCATTTTATCATCCGTAACATGACCTACGGAAACCGCTTCAAGATCATATTTATCAAAAATATCGACAATTTCCTGTTCACGTCCGCGTTCAATGACGAGAAGCATGCGTTCCTGAGACTCGGAAAGCATCATTTCGTAAGCGGTCATACCTGTTTCCCGCTGCGGAATGAGATCAAGGTTCATTTCAATGCCGGAGCTGGCTTTGCTTGCCATTTCAGCACTCGAACTTGTCAGACCGGCCGCCCCCATATCCTGAATGCCGACTAAGGCGTCGCATTGGATGACTTCAAGGCATGCTTCCAGGAGAAGTTTTTCCATGAAAGGATCGCCGACCTGCACCGCGGAACGTTTTTCTTCAGATGAATCTGACATTTCTTCCGATGCGAAAGTAGCGCCGTGTATGCCGTCGCGGCCCGTTTTAGCGCCGACGTACATGACCGTGTTGCCGACACCTTTCGCCTGGCCTTTTTTAATATCTTTATGATCAATTAAGCCGACGCACATTGCATTGACAAGCGGATTGCCCTCATAGCTTGCGTCAAACTGCACTTCTCCGCCGACCGTCGGAATGCCGATACAGTTTCCGTATCCCGCGATTCCCGCCACTACTTCTTCAAACAAGTACTTCACACGAGGTGAAGTGAGCTCACCAAATCGAAGAGAGTTTAATACAGCTATCGGACGGGCTCCCATTGAGAAAACATCACGGATGATGCCGCCCACTCCCGTCGCAGCACCTTGGTATGGCTCAATCGCTGACGGGTGGTTATGAGATTCAATTTTGAACACGACCGCCTGATTGTCACCGATGTCAACGATTCCCGCGCCTTCTCCGGGACCCTGCAGCACGCGTTCGCCGCTAGTCGGGAATTTGCGTAAAACCGGTTTTGAGTTTTTATAGCTGCAGTGCTCTGACCACATGACGGAAAAAATCCCGATTTCCGTGTAGTTCGGCAATCTTCCGATAATAGATTCAATGAGTGCGAACTCGTCATCACTGACACCCATTTGCTGATAGAGTTTCTCTTCTTTTATCTGTTCTTTACTTGGTTCAAGCAGTAGCGACATGAGTTTCCCTCCAATTTTTCACGATAGACCGGAACAATGTAAGACCGTCTGCGCTGCCGAGCAGTTCATCGACTGCGCGCTCAGGGTGAGGCATCATGCCTAATACGTTGCCTTTCTCATTCACGACGCCGGCAATGCCGCTGACGCTTCCGTTAATATCGCCGCCGTATGTGAAGGCGATTTGATCGTTTTCTTTTAATCTTTCAAGCGTTTCGTCATCACAGTAGAAATTGCCTTCGCCGTGGGCAACCGGAATCGTAATCGATTGTCCTTTTTCATAGGAAGATGTGAATAACGTGCCGCTGTTCTGCACGATTAATTCAACCGGGCGGCAGATGAACTTTAAATCTTTATTGCGTCTCATCGCGCCGGGCAGAAGTCCGAGCTCCTGCAGAATCTGGAATCCGTTGCAGACGCCGAGAACCGGTTTTCCTTCGGCAGCCGCTTTTTCACAGCCGGCATGATGTTTGCGAATCTGGCGATGGCGCCGCATCTCAAGTAGTCGCCGTATGAAAACCCGCCGGGGATGAGCACGCCGTCAAATCCGTCAAGGCTTGTTTCCTCGTGCCAGACATACTCGACTTCTTCGCCGAGTTCGTCCTTTACGGCGTGGAACATATCAATATCACAGTTGGAGCCGGGTAACACAATCACCGCAAATTTCACTGTGCGACAACCTCCTCAACTTCATATCGGTAGTCTTCAATGACTGTATTGGCAAGGAGCTTTTCACACATTTCTTTCACGAGCGCGTCAAGATCGCGGTCAGATTTTTCAATCGTCAGCTCCATGTATTTTCCGATGCGCACATCCTGCACTTCATTGTAGGCCATGCTGTGCAATGCATGCTGCACCGCGCTTCCTTGAGGATCGAGCACACTTTCTTTTAAGCTGACATAAACTTTCACTTTATACATTATGAAATGCCTCCCAGTCTTTTGAAAATCTCTTCATATGCGTCGGTTAAGCTTCCCAGGTTCCGTCTGAACAAATCTTTATCGAGCTTTTCGTTTGTGTCTTTGTCCCACAGACGGCACGTGTCAGGAGAAATTTCGTCCGCTAAAAGCACCCGTCCCTCTGCGTCTAAGCCGAATTCCAGCTTAAAATCTATTAATCTGACGCCGCAGTCTTCAAAAATATGCTGAAGTTCTTGATTCACCTGGTTTGTAATCGATTTGATCGTTTTGACCTGCTCAGGAGCCGCAGCTTTTAAGAGCCAGATATGATCTTCTGTGATGAGCGGATCACCGAGTGCATCATCTTTATAGTAAAATTCGATAATCGGCTGCGGAAGCTCAGTTCCTTCCGGGATGCCGAGACGTTTCGACATGCTTCCGGCGGCAATGTTTCTGACCACGACTTCAAGCGGAATGATGCTCACTTTTTTGATAAGCTGCTCTGATTCTGAAACACGCTCCACAAAGTGGTTGTCAATTCCTTTGGCGTGCAGATGTTTGAAAATCAGGCTTGAAATTTCATTGTTCAGACGGCCCTTTCCGCTGATCTCCGCTTTTTTCTCACCGTTAAAGGCTGTTGCGGAATCTTGTAGACCACGCGGAGAAACTGTTCGTCTTCAGTTTGATAAATCCGTTTCGCTTTTCCTTCATAAAGAAGATTATTGTTCACAATATTCACGGAAGGCCTCCTAACCCGAATGTTGGGAATATTCAATCTATGGCGGCTGAAGAAGCCGCCTCCGGCTGGCTTCTTCTATAAACCTAAACGATCAAAGATCAAGTCGACGTTTTTCAGATGATAATTGTAGTCAAAGCAATCGGCAATCTGTTCCGGTGTGAGACGGGACGTGATTTTTTCCTCCGCTTCGACAAGCTGGCGGAACGGCACTTGTTTTTCCCACGCTTCCATCGCTTTCGGCTGAACCGTGTCATATGCTTCTTCACGAGGCAGACCCGTGTCGATTAAAGCGAGCAGCACGCGCTGAGAGTAGATTAAACCGAGTGTGCGGTCCATGTTGCGTTTCATATTTTCCGGGAATACCGTTAAGTTTTTGACGATATTGCTGAATCGGTTCAGCATGTAATTCAGCGCGATTGTCGCGTCAGGAAGAATGATGCGCTCAGCTGATGAATGAGAAATATCACGCTCATGCCATAACGGAACATTTTCGTATGCCGTCAGCATGTACCCGCGGATCACGCGCGCCATGCCCGTCATATTTTCCGACCCGATCGGATTCCGTTTATGAGGCATAGCCGATGAACCTTTTTGTCCTTTCGCAAAAAACTCTTCCACTTCACGTGTTTCACTCTTTTGCAGACCGCGGATTTCAACTGCGAATTTTTCAATGCTCGTCGCGATCAAAGCCAGTGCCGCCATGTAATCCGCATGACGGTCGCGCTGTAATGTCTGAGTGGAAATCGGCGCCGCTTTCAGGCCGAGTTTTTCACAGACATACTGCTCTACGAACGGATCAATATTTGCATATGTGCCGACCGCGCCGGAAAGCTTCCCGACTT